>NZ_KE159714.1:5000-33691 GCF_000403435.2 Oscillibacter sp. 1-3 | reverse complement strand
ATTATCGGGCCGGAGCTGTGGGAGGCTGTCCAGAAAATCAATCAGGCGGCGAAACAGATTTCCGCTAACAATACGCCGCCCCAAGCATCTCTGTTTACCGGAAAGCTGGTCTGCGCGGACTGCGGGCATCCTCTGGTTGCCGCCCGCGAAACACAGCGCCGGAAAAATGGCACTGTCAAGCACTATACTTCTTATTTCTGCTCCCGGTTTGCCACTACCGGGCACAGCATCTGCTCCTGGCACCGGATTTTTGAGATCAGCTTGAAAAACCTGGTGCTGAGTGAAATCCGGGCGCATGGCAAAGCGGTTGCAGCCGATGAAGCTGCTGTACTGGATAAGCTGAAACAGCATATCCAATCCGCAAGCGCCGCGCAACCGGAGGACTGCCGACAGGAAATCAGCCGTTTGCGGCGGCGTTTGGAGGAGTTGGAAGGGATCACCGCAAAACTTTATGAAGATAAGGTGAGCGGGGCAATCAGCGGCGATTCCTTCTCGGTTCTGATTCAAAAGAACGAGCAGGAACGCATCCAGAAATCGGAACGCGTGGACAGTCTGTTAGCCGGGGAACGGAAAGCCCAGCAGGACATCGCCAATATCCACCAGTGGGCCGGAACCATCCGGCAGTATCTGGACTTGCAGGAACTGAACCGGGAAATCATTGAGGAACTGATTGACCGCATTGAAGTTGGAGAACGAACCGTCATAGACGGTCAAAGACACCAGGACATTAAAATTTACTACCGTTTTGTTGGGCTGGTGTGATCGGGCAAAAAAAGCACCTGACCGCATCAGCAGCCAGACGGAAACATTCTGTAACAGCAGCGATATTTGATTGTTGCACACTGATTTGTCGAATTGGAGAGAAATTAGCAGTTTACCCCTCCCAAATGCCTCGTGTTCTTCATAATATTTTTGAATGGGGTAAACTCATTCTCGCCCTCGTCGCTATCCACTCCGTCAGAGATAGCCACCAGCCGGACATCGTGGGCTGGGAAAAATTCTTCCGTCAGACGGCCCACCTCAATATAGTTCCGGCCCAGCCTGGAAAGGTCCTTAACAAACACCGCCGAAATATAGCCGTTCTCTATGGCCTGGATCATCTTCTGGAAGCCGGGCCGCTTCATGGTCGTGCCCGTGATCCCGTCGTCTACGAAAAACAAGGTGTCCGTATAGCCTTTTTCCTTTGCGGCCTTTTGGAGAATTTTTTTCTGATTACTGATACTGTTGGACTCGGTATCCATGTTATCGTCCCGGCTCAAACGGCAGTACAGGGCAGCCGTTCCTAACTCGTTGTTCTTGCTTGACAGCTTCATAATTTCCTCCTTTCCAGCCGCCAAACAAGAGGTTTTATCCTACTTATATTATACCTCATTTGGCCGCCCATGTTAAGGATGTCTCGGAAATTGTCAGGCCGGGTCCAGCTCGGCCAGCATCAGCTTCAAGAGAATGTCCCCCATCGTCTCGCCCTCCTCCTTGTAGACAGGCGTAACAATAAACTTGATTTTGTCCACCTGATAGGTGTACTCCTCTTTTGCGGCGGTATCGGCCATAGCGCCCTCCTCTCCAGAATGATGTTGATTGCCTCTCGTTCCCGCTGTCTTGTGGGGAAACGCAGAAAGGCAGCACCCGGAAGTGCTGCCTTTCAACCTTGCTCCACGTCTGGACAACGGTGTCCAGAGGCCAGCAGGGTATTCCATTTCGATCCACGAACGGGGCCGCCGCGCCGGGAAAGGTTTGGGCTGTTGCAAGACAGGCAGGACCCAGGCGGGCGGCCCCCATGGTTTTTGTTGTACGCTGTATTTGCCACGCACCCCCAGCGCGGGGAGTATTCCAGGCCGCCGATGGCTCCGGCTGTCATAGCTCCACAGTACCGCTGCCCCCGTGGAGAGGGCTGGCGCATACCGCAGAGTTCCCCCGCAAGTCTATGGGAGGGCGTGAGCAAGTTTCATTATCCCCCGCGCTGTCGTCGCGCCCGGCCTGCCAGGGCTGGGTCAAAGGTTCGCGTTGATCGCTCGGTCCGCTCCCTGTTCACCTCCTCGGAGCTCCCATCCTGGCGGCGCGCCTTTTGTCGCTATTCACACGGGTTTTGTGCCTGGAATACTGTCTATTCAGTTGTCGGCGGGAGGCTTGTCCCTCCTCACCTATCAGTCGGATTTTTAGCGGTTTGTTGCGCCGGTCAGCAGGGATTTTTCAAAATATCCCGCAAATTTTTTAAGCCTAACTCAATAGAGCGGGTGATCTGGCTTTTATTCACTCCCTCGGCCCTGGCAATCGCCGTCACACGCCTCCCCAGGATGAAACGGGCGTAGACGCGCCGGGCCTGGACAGGCGGGAGACGGCCAAGAGCGGCATAGAGGGCGGCGTGGTCCTCGGCCAGCTCCATGATCTCCTCCGGGGTCAACGGGGGCCGGGTCACATCAGCCTCGAAGCCGGGGGTGCTGTCCAGGGAGCACTCGCCGCGCTCCCGCTTGCGGCACTTGTAGCTGTCACACATACGGCCCCCGATGGAGAGGGTCACGGCGATCTCGTCAGACACTTCCATAGTGATACGCTCGGTCAGGTGGGGATAGTAGTTATTCAATTTGATAGTTGTCATAAGTAACCTCCATTTCGATACGGGGCGGAAAGGGACAAATCGAAATGGAGGAGCAGGCGGAGAGCGGCACCTGGGAGGACCGCCCTGGGCCTCTGGACACGGTGTCCAGAGCCGGCAGGAAACGACAGCACCCGCACAGCGTTGTACTGTGCGGGCGCGTGAAGTGACATAGTTCTCTATGTACTGGCAAATTTCGCATTTGTGGCCGGAGTAACCCGGCGGAGGGGCTATACTTTTTTTGACAAGTTAGGGGGAGCCAGAATAAAAAAGGACATGACGATACCTCCCGGATACCGCCGTGTCCTTAAAAATGGGCGACTTTAACACACCCTCCGTTTTCCGTTTTTTCAAAAGAAAGCGGCGGCCTTGAAATTTGTTATTTCAAAACCGCCGTAGGGCTACCCATACTTTGTTTAAGCGCACAGATACCAGCCGCCGAAACAACGGTTTTTTTATTTGCCGTTGTTTCAGTGGCAAAAACATCTTACAAACTATGCTCAAGTATTCGCCTTTTTTTATGTATCTGTGATTGCTCCAAATTTCTAAATGCAAGCGACTCGCTTTGCTGGAGCTGTTTTAATAGTGGGATATATTTTTTTGAGGACGAAAAATTTCCTTTACAAACATCCTGCACACATTCATGCACAATCGTTTCAATAATACAGCCACTCGCAAGGAAATGGTTTGCTGCAATTTCCCATTCAGGAACACCAAAAGTATCTTTATATCTGTGCAAAGCTGCGGCAAGTTTATCCCGTCCGCCTTGATGTGGGTTTACTACGCCAGAGGAAACCCCGCTGATTTCTTTCGGTAATTCTGGTATTGTACTTCCGGAAAACTCTATCAAATGCAAATATATTTTTTCCAATACATCTTTTGAAAATGTATCTGCCCAAGACGGAACTTCTTTAATAAGCCGGTCTAATCCGCGCTGACCGATAAAATTTACTGGTGAATTTAGATATAGGTTAGCGTTTTGTGCCAGTCCTTGTTGCACAATGGCAGAAATATCAAGATTTGGATGGTGCATATCAATAGCAAAGTAGGCGTTCTTTTTGCTTATCCCAATATAGTCATTGGCCCATGCAAGTTGTAAATCGTTGAGCGGAATACATTGAACGCCTTGTTTGGAATTGTCATGCACATATATATTTTCTTCATTCAAGCCAACCATAAGTGCGACATGGCCTGGGATGTGCTGTGTATGATAAAAATTTGTATGATATGGTAAGTGGTACATATCCATGCCAAACAGAACTATGGGTATATTCTGCTCAAACAAAGATTTTATCTGAGCCATAGTTGTTTTGAAAGATTTCCCTTCTCCGGCTATCAGATTGTAGCCAATTAACCCCTGCCAGTATTTGAATTGATCCTTACCAATGCTGCCTTGGCCGAAAAAGACCATTTTGGGGCAAAGCGCCCGTTTCTGTGATATAAGTTGAAATCCGGGGCGGGAAAAGAAAAGCAATTCTTCGGGTATTCGCTTTCCTGTTTTCCATTCATAAATGTCACACAAGCCATTGACGGGGCAGAGATAGTCCGCTGTCCGATGCGGTAATTTTAAGCTATCCATATTGCATTCCTCCTTCATAGCCGCATTGTAAACCCTTGCATTATCCGAGGGTCAAGGGATTTTTCAAAAAAAGATGCCGCATACTGCGGCACCTTTTTTATTCTGATTGAATTGGAAAGCATACCTCTGTTATCATATCGTCAAAGGAGTTTTCTGTTTTGGGGGATATATGGTATATATTAAAACGTGGGCCGGATATTTTATAATGATTATCAGTTATCCATCGTGCGATTGCCTCGTTTGCTATTGGCAAATTCATGTAATGTCCCTTAAACGTGAGTGTAGCAGCAGTAAACGCTTCTACTGTTTTGCATTTTGCTAAACCGGTATCAGGATATATCCCAACAACCGACTTTTGCACTTCGACATCTAAATTTTCTTCGATAAATTGTCCATCGTGGAATATCGCTATATTCCATTGAGGACTTGTGTAGTGTAGACATAGATTTTTTGTTTCCTCGGCCAATTTGACCCATAAAACTCCTTCCTGATCAGGTGTAGTGATAATCTGGCGATAACATATAGCATTGTGTTGTGGAAATTCCTTTAAGGCTACGCTATATGATGAGATTGGAGATGGGGACTCCAAATGCCTGATTGTACTTTCTATTAAAGTCAACTGCCGTTGCATCAAATCTATTTTTTCCTTTTGATATACGGCTTGAGTTTCCAGATATGTTTTTAGCTCATAGTCCTCGGAATAGTTTGTCAAAATTTCTTTTATAAGCGGTAGACTTAAACCCATGCTCTTTAATGCCCGTATTTTGTTGGCAATAGGCAACTGGGTTTCACTATAATAGCGATACCCGGTAAACCTGTCTATATTCTCTGGGGTAAGCAAACCAATTTCGTCATAGTGCCGCAACATATAAATGCTAATTTGAGAAAGGGCTGAAAACTCTCCTATTCGCAACATAAAAATACGCCTCCTTGATTTATTATAAACTCTCGCATAATGCTAGAGTAAAGAGTTTTTAATCATTATAACTCTAAAAGCATAGTCATATCAAGGATGGCGAAATAAAATACTACTAAAATATAAAATTGTGCTTCGTTCTCATATTCGCCCCTGAAATGTAAAATAATATAAGGGTGATGTGAGAATGTACCAATACGAAAAACGCCTGGACTGTCGCGCCTTGGGAAAAGAAATCAAGCGCAGACGCAAGGCCAAAGGCTGGACACAGGAGCATCTGGCCCAGCTTGTAGACCTCACCCCCCGCTCCATCATGTATATTGAGAACAGAGGCCAGCACACCAGCCTCAACGCCTTTTACAAGCTCGTCACCCTTTTGGATATTTCCGTAGATGAATTTTTCTACCCGGACAGGCACAACGGAGAGGACGAGCGCCGGAAACACCTTGACCGTATGCTGAACGGCATGGACGAAAAAGAACTTATCATCATGGAGGGGGCCGCAGAGGGCATCCGCAAGGCCCGTGAAAGGTCGGAAGCGTAGGAAGAACGCCTCCGGCCTTTTTCGCGGGGGTTTCCAGGGGAGCGCACAAACGGCAAGCAGGGCGAGTGTCAATACACTCGCCATTTTCGCCTTGCGAAAATGCTTGTTGGGGTTGCACCCCAAACCCGCCGGAAGCCTCTGGACACCGTGTCCAGAGGCTTCTGTCTGCGGCCCCGTTGCTAACGCTCCTGGGCCTTACTCTCCCGCCCGCCGGGCAGGCCGAGGAGATGATCGACGTTGGCCTTTACCGCCACCGCCTCCCGCATTTCCTGCTGCGCCGCCCGGTATTGAGCGTAGAGTTTTTTCTTCCGCTCCGCCAGCTCCCGGCGCTCCTTTTTCAGCGCGTCCATCCTGGGGAGCTTGGCCCCGTCCAGAATGTCATGAATCACCGCCTTTGCCGCCCGATAGGAGGCCAGGGCCTCCTCATGCTCCGCCAGATACTTCTTGCTGTACCGTGTGTCAACGCCAATTTGAAATTGTAAGAAAACGCCGAAGAAATTTTGTAGTTTTTCGGCGGGGGGGGGTAACAGAATCAGTTATTTCCTTGCAGGAAAAGAGTATTTACGATTTGCTGTTTCTGGCGCATAAATTCCTTGCGCTCCTTCAGGCGGTAAGACTCACCCTTGATGTTGATAACGGTGCAGTGATGCAGTACACGATCCAGGATGGCGGAGGCGATGGTGACGTCGGCAAAGACCTCGTTCCACTGGGAGAAGGTTTTGTTGGAGGTGAAGACGGTGGATGTTTTCTCGTACCGCCTGGCAATGAGCTGAAAGAACAGGTTTGCACCCTGGATGTCCATGGGGAGGTAGCCGATTTCGTCGATGATGAGCATCCTGTACTTGGCCAGAACCTTGAGCTTGTCCGGCAGACGGTTCTCAAAATGGGCCTTCTTGAGCTGTTCAATGAGCTGGTGGCAGTTGATGTAGTAGGTGGAGAAACGGTGCTGTGCCGCCACCAGGCCCAAAGCGGAGGCCAGATGGGTCTTGCCCACGCCGGGCGGGCCGAGGAAGACCACATTCTCCCCGTTTTCCAGGAAGCGCATGGTAGCCAACTCATCGATCTGGCGCTTGTCGATGGAGGGCTGGAAAGAGAAATCGAAGTCGTCCAGGGTTTTCTTAATGGGAAAGCCAGACATCTGGATCTGCTTCTCATAGGCCCGTCTCCGCTTGGATTTGGCTTCTTCTGAGAAAATGTGATCCAAAACCTCCACAATGTTGAGCTTGTCCGCCACCGCCCGTTCCAGGTAGTTGTCCAGAATCTCCAGGGTGTTTTTCATTTTAAGGGCTTCCAGGTTTTCCCTCAGCCTGTCCATAGTAAATTCAGTCATACAGCACCTCGTCATATCTGGATAAATCGGAGGGCTTCAAGGGGAAATCTATTACTTTGCCCTGTTCCAGCAGAACATTTTCCGCATCTATTGTCTGTTTCAGCGTAATCCTTCTATAGTGCTGAGGATTGACAACCATGTCCTTCCTTTGATACGATATTCGATGCAGAGCGATCTGCTTTCCCTCATAGTAGGCGGCCAGCATACTGTCGAGGGCCACGACTGCCACATCTTTGCCGATGTACTCCGCTGGCACGGAGTACTGATTCCCGGCGTATGAGATGAGGCAGTCTTTTTGTACCCGCCTAAGGTTGATCTTGTCGATGATGTACTCACGGGAAAGAGGACTCAGCCCCTCTTTTTGCAGCCGCTCAAAGGGAATCTCGTTGGTGGTGGCATGGACTTTGCCATTGACCTTATTACACCAAGCCAAGGCTTGTCCATTCAAATCTGCCAGGCTGTTGTACTTGATCCCGACCATGAAGTTGTCCCGCACAAACTGCACCGTCCGCTCCACTTTTCCTTTCGTCTGACCACGATATGGCCGGCACAGGATGGGTTTGAATCCATAGAATCCCGCGAAGTCCTCAAACTGCCGGTTTAGTGTGGAGTCCTCCTGCTTCAAAAGCCGCTTGATGACTACCTGCTTCATGTTATCGTACAGAATCTCCTCCGGGTAGCCTCCGAAATACCGAAACGCGTTCTGATGGCACCGTATCAACGTGTTTGTGCTCATATCTGTGACAAATTCGATGTACCGCATCCTTGAGTACCCCAGAATCATGAGAAAGCAGTACAGCTTCTTCCACTTTCCGTCCTCGTATACCAGGTGATCCTCGAAGAATCCCCAGTCCATCTGCCCTTGCTTTCCTGGCATCGTCTCAAACCGCACCGTTGCTTTCTCATTCAAGTCCATCTTCCGGCTGCTCACATACGCCTTGACAATACTGTAACCTCCGTCAAACCCCATCTCCCGCAGCTTCTCCAGTATCCGCAACGCTGAATACGGCGCCTCTTCCAGCCACTCGTCCACGATCTGCTTGTACGGGTCCATCTTTGTTGGCTTGGGTTCGCTCAATGTGTACTCCGGCTTCTGCGGCGATTCCGCGTACCGCTTTGCCGTCCGCGGGTCCATGTGGTACTTCCGTCCCAGCTCCACATAGCTCAGCCCTTTTTGTCTGTCGCTTCGGATATCCATCCACTGTGCTCCTTTCATTTTCTGACTCCCTTTCCGGGCTCTTTCTCGCCCTGATTGGGAGTCTATCTTTTTCCCTTCACCTCCGCCACTAAACTACATTTTTTCCTCGGCGTTTTCTTACATTTTATCACTGGCGCTGACATGAGTCCACAGAGTTCTCTGACCTGCCATACAACTGCTGGGAGCTTTGGATGGTCACGCAAGACGACACCGCTACGATGGCGGACAGAGATGAGGCGGCGGCACAACTGATTAGTAAGGCCGAAAGCGGTGACCGTTGTGCGCAGTATCTCACTGGCAGGCTTTACCGGGACGGTCCGGTGCTGATCCCGGACAGCGTGGAAGCCCAATACTGGTTCGATCAGTCAGCCCAACAGGGTCATGTGCCAGCGCAGTACGCTCTGGGGCAGCTGTACCTCACCGATGATCCAGAAGTGCATGACACTAATTTGGGAATCCAGTGGCTGGAGTATGCCGCCCACAATGGGGGTGACCGTGCGGCCTACCGATTGGGCAAAGAGTATCTCAGGGGTAAAATCGTGGAGCAGGATATGTCTAAAGCAGTTGGGTACCTCACGCAGTCCGCTGAAACCGGGGACCAGTACGCCCAGTATGCTCTAGGCAAGTTGTATCTGGACAAGCAGAATCGCGAGCAGGCCCACTACTGGTTCTCACAGTCAGTCTCTCAGGGGAACGAGTACGCTCAGTTCTTCCTGGACCGCTGGGACAACCTGAGGCCGTCCTCGGTGATGCTGTCCGTCACGCGGCTGCTCCGCCACATAAGTCGTATCTTTCAGGATCAGGTCCCGGCTCCGTCTGTTCCCGGTGGTATTCAGATTGACCGCAAACGGCTGGCACAGCTCAGAGAAAAGAAAATCGCCATGGGGCACAAGCCGGACGATCATGGGGAGACGCAAACTGGCATGACCATGGGCGGGATGTAGGCGTATCAATTTTTGTCACGCCGATACAAAGATAAAAGCCCACCGGAAAAAAGTTCTCAAAAAAGTTTCTGGTTGGGGGTAGCTATTGGCACGGAGTTAGGGTATTGTGTGTTGCTGCAAAGGAGGTAGGTGGAAATGAGAAAAACCCTGGAAGATCTCTACTACGGCAACATCACGCCCTGCGAGCAGCAGATGACACCTGGCTCAGAGCTGAAGCGAGCGGTGGAGCGTGTTGCTAAGTGCGAGGAGCAGCTGATGGAACTCCTCAATGAGGATGGTCAATACGTTCTCACAAGGCTTATCCGGTCACAGCATGAGATTAACAGTATCACAGCAACCGAAAATTTCATCCTGGGCTCCCGGCTGGGTGTCAGACTGGTAGCGGAGTGCATGGACGAAGATGACAGCGACATCAGAAATGGGAGTGAATAACAGTGGCAAAGAAACGAGCAAACGGTGAAGGCAATATTCGCAAGCGAAAGGATGGCCGTTGGGAGGGCCGCTACACCGCTGGGTACGATTCCGAGACTGGCAAAAGGATCATCAAAAACGTCCTCGGCAAAACTCAGGCAGAGGTCAAGAAAAAGTTGGCTCAAGCCCAGCAGGAGAATGCAGGTTTGGATGTGAGCCGCAGTGAGGATTACACGGTAGCTACCTGGCTCCGCAGCTGGTACGAACTCTACGCCAAGCCCAACGTCCGGCCAGCGACGGCAGACCGCTACTACTTGATTATCGAGACCTATACCATTCCCTGCATCGGAAAGATCAAGCTCAAGAAGCTGACCTCCCGTGATCTCCAGAAACTCTACAAAGACCTGATGGAGCACGGCAGAGTCCAGACACATAGCGGCAAGGGCAACCCTGGCCTAAGCAGTACCACAGTAAGGAGCGTCCACCTCACCCTCCACTGCGCCTTCGAGAGAGCGGTGAAAGAACGGCTGATTCCCAGGAACCCCACTGATGACTGCATCGCTCCCAAGGTACAGAAAGTGGAGATGAAGACGCTCCTCCCCGAGCACCTCAAGTCCTATCTGGACGCAGCCGACGCCAGAGATGTCCTGCCTATGTTTTATCTGGAGCTGGTCAGCGGTCTGCGCAAAGGTGAGCTGGTGGCGCTCCTCTGGAGTGACCTCGACGTAGAACACAAGACCATCTCCGTCAGCAAGCAGTATGTCCGCAACCCCAGCGGCGAGGTGATGCTCTCCAGGCCAAAGACGGAGACCTCAGTGCGACAGGTGTCCATTCCACAGGATGCGGTGGATCTGCTGATCCAGGAACACAGCAAACACCCGGACAACCAGTACATGTTCCCCTCGCCAGTGACCGGAGAGATGTACCACCCGGACTCCGTGGTGAAGCTCCACGAAAAGATTTTGAAAAACGCTGGACTGGAACACATCCGCTTTCATGACCTCAGACACACATTCGCAACCCTGGCTCTCCAAAATGGCGTGGACGTGAAAACGGTCAGCAGTATGCTGGGGCACTACGACGCGGGCTTCACCCTCCGCACCTACACCCACGCAACACGGCAGATGCAGGATCAGGCGGCGGAGACCATGGGGAATTTTATGGCGCAGGTCATGTAAAACCACCCACAGAGGACGCAAAAAGCCAGGCAGAAAGGCAGAACTTCCTGTCTGGCACTCTTTGTCCCTCTCCGGACATTTCGCCGTGTGGGTCACGGTGTGGGTCAGACTGGTTGACCCACATTCTGACCCACATAAATTTTTGCAAAACTGCAACAAAAACTCCCGAAATCCTGCGATTTCGGGAGTTTTCTGGAGCTGCTGGGCAGATTCGAACTGCCGACCTCATCCTTACCAACTGCCATGGCAATATTTTTTGTATATTTTTCGCTTGTTTATAGCCGTTTTTGCTCCATTTCATTTGCTTTCCGACACTCTTTACAAACAGGGTTTCCGTATATTCCACGCCTGTCTGTGGCTGGTTATGTGGTCAGAAATCCTTGCGGCGCTTGGAGTTCCAGGTCTGAAGCAATATTGTTCCAAGCCAAGAAAGTGGTCAAATTTGAATCAGACTGTCTTAAACCGACTGTCAACTCTGGGGGAGGTATCAAGCGATGAATTGCACCTCCGTCTACAATGATAAGCAGATTTCTTAAAATCCTGTCGACTATGTAATTTGCTTGCTTTTCACCTCTGTATTTCTACATTTTATTCTCGAAAATCACTCGACTTACGGACTCCATTCCAGTATTGTATTGCTTGCAAAAGCACCACAAAATACGAAATACAGGAGGAAAAAGTATGAACAGCATGAAAAAATGCATTGCCACCGCGCTGACGGCAGCCGCCCTCACTATCGGTCTCACCATCCCCGCCACGGCAGCGGAGGCCCCGCCTATCCGGGTGAGCAGCTACAAGGGCAGTACCCTGGAGGTGGGAGAGCGCAGCGGCCTTATCATCGGCCCCAGTGGTACAGAGTACACCGTCACCTCCAGCGACCCGGACACGGTGGCGGTGGAGCAGGTGCTGACCTTCTGGGTGGCTGTCGCCAAGGGGTCGGGAACCGCAGTGATCACCGCATCCAACAGCGCTGGGGAATGCGGGAGCGTGACACTGACGGTCGGCTCGGAAGTCCCTACTGCACCGGAAATTCCCGTCAGCGTAGACAGCGCCAGCCTGACGGACAACCTGGAGACACGGCAGGAGATGATCCGCCTCATCAACCAGACCCGAAAGGACAACGGGGTGCCGGAGCTACCAGTCAGTGAATCCCTGATGAATGCCGCTCAAGTCTGCTCCAACCGGCGCTACACCTGGCACCACGCCCCGGAGGAGAGTCAGGCCGCTGTTGACGCTGGCTACCCCTACGGCTTCGGGTCCAATCTCACCGTGTTCACCGGCACAGCCGACGCCGCCCAACGCGCCGTCGACAACTGGATCAACTCCCCCGGTCACTTCGAAACCATGATTGATCCCAGATGCGACTGTATCGGTGTGGGCGTGACTCAGCACGATGGCATCACCTACTGCTATATGTTCGTTGGAATACCTAACAGCGTCAACTTCTATGCGTAACCAAATATCAATCGGGAAGGGCTGTCCAGAAAACTGGACAGCCCTTCCTGGTGGCGAAAAACAGAGTGCGGACAGAAAAGTATAACACGATAAAGTATAAATATAAAAACTGGCATTCAAACAACCCCGAAGAACTTATCAAAGAATGTTTTTAGTCTGTCAATGACCCCCTGTTTCTTCGCCGCACGATTTCCTCCACCGAAGCGTGACACCGGCGGCATCAGCCGATCAATATCTGTTCCGGTGGTTTTGATCTCTCCGGCTTGCAGTGCGGTTTCGATGAACTGACGGGTTTCCTCCGGCTTGAGCCGCTCCTCTGTGATGATAGCCGCCAGCTCCTGCTCCTTCTGCCGTATCACAAAGTCGCGCCACTCCAGGAAAACATCCTCCACATCATTGATCCCGGCAATGAAGCTCTCAATCAGAGCCTTCTTGCTCCGCAGCTCCGGGCTGGCGTCCACGGCCTTCCGAATGGTAATCAATATCTCCTTGTCCTCGCTGTGGGAGTCGTGGTACTTCTTTACCAGAAGCAGAATGTAGTCGATATTGATTTCCACCTGCCGGATCAGCTCTACCTCAAAGACGATATCGTCGTCGATATCGGAGCTTTCCCCTCTCTTCCTCCGCTCGGCCCACTCGTCCTTCAAGTCCTGGTAGCGGCCCAGATAATCCTGCAAGTCCCGCTCAGACAGGACATCACAGCCCTGGAACTCGTCAAAGGAGGTCAGGATATTCCGCATCCGCAGGATCGCGCCGAAAAGAGAAATGAAGTCCTTTTCATTCTGCTCCCCAACGATCCGCGGTTCAGACAGCGGAAATTTTGTCAGCAGCTTATGGATAAGAGTCTCATAGCCGGGGTGCTCGGCGCCGTCTTCATCTGTGTAACCGCTGAAATAATCCTGAAAGCTCCGCAGCAGTACGATGCCGCCTGCCTGCTTGTCCCCAAAGAGCGCGATGGCATCGTCTACCCGCTTTTGTAAATTGCGGAAGCAGACAATATTGCCAAAGGTCTTGATGGAGTTGAGTATACGGTTCGTGCGGGAAAATGCCTGGATCAGGCCATGCATCTTGAGGTTTTTATCCACCCACAGGGTGTTCAGCGTGGTGGCGTCAAAGCCGGTGAGGAACATATTGACCACGATCAGCAGGTCGATCTCCCGGTTTTTCATCCGCAGGGACACATCTTTATAATAATTCTGGAACTTGTCGCTGGAGGTATCATAGTTGGTGTGGAACATCTCATTGTAGTCCTGGATGGCCTGCTCCAGAAAATCACGGGAGCTCTGGTCCAGGGCGGAGGTGTCCTCCGGGTTCTCCTCGTCCAGAATACCGTCCGTTTCCGCCTCGTTGGCCCCGTAGCTGTAAATGACAGCCACCCGCAGGCGCTTGCTTGGATCCGCCGCCATTTGCCGCTGGAACTCTGCGTAGTAGAGCTTCGCCATGTCTACGGAGGCCACCGCAAAGATGGAGTTGAAGCCGCTGAGCCGCTGCTTTCGTTTGATCTCCTCCACCTGGGACTTTCCAGCGGAGGCGACTTCTGAAATATTGGTCAGGGCGTTGAACACATAGGTCTTATCCCCGCGATAGGTCTTTGTATCGAAGTGCTCCAAGATGTACCGGGTGACAAGCTCGATCCGCTGGGGAGCCATGTACGCCTTTTCCCGGTTGATGTCCCACACCTGTTCGTCGATCATCTCCTCGTCCATGCCCATGGTCCTGTAGTAGTCCACATGGAAGGGCAGGACGTTCTTGTCGTTGATGGCGTCCACGATGGTGTAGGTATGCAACTGGTCGCCGAAGGTCTGCTCGGTGGTGCGGAACTGGGGGTTGCCGCTCTTGTTGGCATTGACCGCAAAAATCGGTGTGCCGGTGAAACCAAACAGGTGGTATTTTTTGAAATTCTTCACAATGGCCGTGTGCATATCCCCGAACTGGCTGCGGTGGCACTCATCGAAGATAATCACAACGTGCTTGTCATAAACAGCGTGGCCCTTGTTTTTCGCCACAAAGGTGGAGAGCTTTTGAATGGTGGTGATGATGATCCTGGCGTCGGGGTTCTCTAGCTGCTTTTTCAAAATTGCGGTGGAGGTGTTGGAGTTGGCCGCACCCTTCTCAAAGCGGTCGTACTCCTTCATGGTCTGGTAGTCCAGGTCCTTCCGGTCCACCACGAACAGCACCTTGTCTATGTAAGGTAATAACGAGGCCAAACGGGCGGTCTTGAAGCTGGTGAGGGTCTTGCCGGAGCCGGTGGTGTGCCAGATATACCCTCCGCCCGCTATGGAGCCGTATTTCTTGTAATTATTCGCAATTTCAATCCGGTTCAAAATCCGCTCGGTGGCGGTGATCTGATAGGGCCGCATGACCATCAGCATCTGCTCTGAGGTAAAAATGCAGTACCGGGTCAGCACGTTCAGAAGGGTATGCTTTGCGAAAAATGTCCGGGTGAAGTCCATCAGGTCCGGCAGGATACGGTTGTCGGCGTCGGCCCAGAAGGAGGTGAACTCAAAGCTGTTGCTGGTCTTTTTCCTCCTGGCGGCAGAGGCGGAGGCATCCTTGATGGCGTTGCGGCGGGTGGTGTTGGAGTAATACTTGGTGTTCGTGCCGTTGGAGATGACGAAGATCTGCACATAGTCAAACAGGCCGCTGCCCGCCCAGAAGCTGTCTCGCTGGTAGCGGTCGATCTGATTAAACGCCTCCCGGATAGCCACGCCCCGGCGCTTCAGCTCGATATGGACCAGGGGCAGGCCGTTTACCAGGACCGTCACGTCATAGCGGTTGTCATACCGCGCCCCCTCCGCCTTGCCGACAACATACTGGTTGATGACCTGGAGGCGGTTGTTGTGGATGTTCTTCTTGTCGATGAGGGTGATGTTCTTGCTCTCGCCTGTGTCCCGGCGGAGGACCTGCACAGAGTCCTCCTGGATGCGGCGGGTCTTGTCCTCAATGCCGTCGTTGGCGTTGGCGATGCACTCGCTGAAAAACCGCTCCCACTCCGAACCGGTGAAGGTGTAGCCGTTCAGCTCCTCCAGCTTTTTGCGCAGGTTGGCAATCAGCTCCGCCTCGGAGTGGATGGGCAGATACTCATACCCCTGTTCGCGGAGCAGGCGGATAAATTCTTTCTCCAGCGCGGCCTCGCTCTGGTAGCTGTCGGAGCGGGTCTTGACCGGCTCGTATTCAGTTACTACCGTGTTTTCCGTGGTCTGGGCAACGATGTTGAAATAGCTCATATTTAGTTCCACCAATCCCCATAATCATTTAATAATCTTGTAAATGTCATGATTTCATTGGTTGCAACTGAATCGCATAATTGCAGTTCTCCAGCACAAACACAGTAAATTAGGAAAGACTCTTCATAGATACAAGTCAAAAAAGTATCATACCCATTTGCATATTGATTCCGAAATAAAAACGCGGTTCCAAAATCATGATTCAGCGCCTCGGTGATAGATTTGATAGCTTCATCATGCAGGTGTTGCTTTTCAAATGTAAACCTATATGGGAAGAAAAGCAGCAAATTCTTTTTCGTCTCAAAAATTTTCAATGCTGTACGCACATCATTTTTAATGCCATATTCTTTAATATTGGAACTTCTAAGTTCAATCAAATCATTCAAGGATAAACTTCTGAATGCTGCAAAAATTCGAGTTGATTGAACACTACCGTCAACCTTGCTTGTACAAAAATATGTAACACCATTTTCAGTATATATTTGAGAGCTTAAAATGCTCTTTGCTTGTAGCGCAGTTTTGCTGGCCAAGAGCTTAAAATCTAATTGATAATTTTCGTTGATAGCATCGCACTCACCGTTTGACTCTGAAGCCGGTTTTTGAAAACCACCTGGATATTTTTCTGAAAACCATTTGGATGTATTGATAAGTTCAAGTAAATATAATTCGTAATTGCATTTATCTTCGCCATGAACAAAGTCTTTAATTATCAACGGAGCAGGAAGCATCGTTCCCTTCATTGTCGGGTCTATTACTGGATCTAACATACTTTCTCCTTAAACGTCAACAGCTTATCCCGGTAATATTCATACTGCTTTTGCCGCGCCGCGATCTCGGCGGGCAGGCCGGAGGTCAGGTCGTTGCAGAGGGCGTCAAAGCGGTCTAATATGTGAGCAATCCTATTTTGAATATACATATCTGGTACTGGAACAGTTATAGTTCCAATCTTGCCACCGAAAGCCCTGGTTGCGCTCCTGCTGTTTTATATTGATTCAAATCCTCATATACCAACAAATGATAAAGAAAACGACTATTAAATTGCCCCTTATCTGTTACAACAACAGCGTGTTCTGTTGCGTAATAATCGCCTGTTACATAACAGACATTGCCACATAATGCACCTTGTCGGCCTATCAGTAATTTGTGGCCTTGTTGGTTTGGCGTTCGCACATAACCACGCAGGCCATTACCACCAAAGCAAGGCACAGAATATATGGAAGTTTTCTCCGAAGATATTTCATGCGCAGAAATTGCTTTTCCCGCCTTGAGATAGCAGGTCTCGCCGAGCGTCCGCCACACGCATTCACTTGCCCCCCCCCCCAGGACACCGAAGGTCAGCAGTTTGTCACGATAGTATTCATACTGTTTCTTTCTCGCTGTAAGCTCCGCTGTAAGCTCCGCTGTAAGCTCCGCTGTAAGCTCCGTGAAATTGTCAAGAATATTGACAATTTCACTCTGCACGGGCAGAGGGGGGACGGGGATTATTATCGTATTTAGGGTATCTGGCGTGACTTCCATTACCTTTGTTCCATGGACAAGTTTCCGCTTTTGGGCGGCAAACATTTCTGTATGAAAATAGTAAGTTAGGTATTTTGCATTCTGGCTATGATGAATAATAGCCGTGTGTCCACTGACCGCAACTGCTCCATCCCCTAACCAGGCCACACATTTGCAAACATCCTCAATATTTTCGCTGGTGACAGCCATAACAATATCATTGGGATATGCCATTTTTTGCTTTTTGGCACAATCCTCGCTGATAAAAGAGAAAGTTTTATCAGCAAACAGGCTGTATCTGGTATAGATTTGCCCGTAGTGGATACAGGGGACACCTGCCAAACAAAAATCTTTCTTTTGAAGGTTTCCGCCTCTTGAGATGGTAGCAATTTCTCCCAGCTTTTTATACTCCACCCCATCTGGGCAAAACTTTGCAATCAGTTCCTCCAGTCTGCTCATTGACTTTCACCATCCTCCACCATTTGCCGTGCTTTTATTGCCCAATCAAACTGTTTGTTCGTATCAACGCTAAAAACTTCATATGTGCTTTTAATGAGGTCAAAATATAGCAATTCCCCTGGAATTTGAATATAAATCTTCTTGAAATAGTCAGCAATCTCTCTTTGCTCCAAATATTCAAGCTCATCGTTTAACATAGTTTCAGATGCCAAGATTGAAGAAAATATAAACAAGTGATATTCGCTAAATTTACCATATTCACCCTTTTGCAACTTTTCTATCTTGCTGTCAATCGCACGGTTAATCAAAATAAACTCATCTGAACCATTTGGCCCGAAAAGAATACCGCTTTTGTATGTTGCACCACATTGCTCCATACGTTCAATATTTCTCGATTGGGTTACATCATCAACAGCATGTAAAGTAGAGTACAGCCTTTGGGCCTCTATAGTTTCTGATATTTCGGCAATTGTTACCTCAATTCCTACTTGGCTTCGTATATCTTGAAGGTCAGGTTTATCTTTTAGAAGCAACTCACTGATGAAAACGGGAAATAAATCTTCTAAAACAATTTTTGCATAGCACTCATAATAGTCGAGCTTTGTATGAGGTGGCAGCGGCTTATCTCTATCAATCTTTGGCATTGGCTATCCCTCTATCCCCGCAATGATTTTTGCAATCTCGTCCCGCAAAACCTGCTCCCGGGCCACGATTTCCTCAATCTCAGCGTTGAGCTTCTCAATGTCAATTTTCTCCCGCGTGTCCTCGGCTTCCACATAGGCGCTGACGGACAGATTGTAGTCATTCCCGGCAATTTCGCTGTACTCCGCCAAATGGGAGAAGTGTTTGAGTTCCTCCCGCCCGGCGAACACGGACACGATGCGGTCTATATTCTCCGCCGTCAGCCGGTTGTTGTTCGTCACCTTGACGCACTCGCCGGAGGCATCAATAAACAGCGTCTTATTGTCCGCCTTGCCCCGTTTCAGCACCATGATACAGGTGGCAATGCTGGTCCCGAAAAACAGATTGGCCGGGAGCTGGATAACGCAGTCAATAAAGTTGTTGTCCACCAGATATTTGCGGATTTTTTGCTCCGCGCCGCCCCGGTACATGATGCCGGGAAAGCAGACGATCGCCGCCGTGCCGTTTGCCGCCAGCCAGGACAGGGAGTGCATAATAAAGGCCAAATCGGCCTTGGACTTGGGAGCCAGCACACCGGCGGGGGCAAAACGGGGGTCATTGATGAGGGTGGCGTCCTCGTCCCCCGCCCACTTGATGGAGTAGGGCGGATTGGAGACGATCAGCTCAAAGGGCTCGTCGTCCCAGTGCTGGGGGGTGGTCAACGTGTCCTCGCAAGCGATGTCGAATTTGTCAAAGCCCACGTCGTGGAGGAACATGTTGATGCGGCACAGGTTGTAGGTGGTGATGTTGATCTCCTGCCCGAAGTAGCCGAACTGCACCCCGTTCTTGCCCAGCACCTTGGTGGCCTTCAGCAGCAGGGAGCCGGAGCCGCAGGCCGGGTCGTAGACCTTGTTGACCCTGGTCTTGCCTACCGTCCCCAGCCGGGTCAGCAGCTCCGACACGTCGGAGGGCGTGAAGAACTCGCCCCCGCTCTTTCCCGCGTTGGAGGCGTACATGGTCATCAGAAATTCATAGGCGTCCCCGAAGGCGTCGATGCTGTGTCCCCGGACTTCGCCCAGGTTCATGCCGCCGATGCCGTTCAGGAGCTTCACCAGCTTTTCGTTCCGCTTGGCGACAGTGGCCCCCAGCTTGTTGCTGTTCACGTCGAAGTCGTCAAACAGCCCAGAGAAGCACTGCTCGGAGGAGCTGCCCTTGGCGGAGTCCTCGATGTGGTGAAAGACCCTTTCCAGGGTTTCGTTCAGGTTTTCGTCCTGGGGCGCTCTGGCCCGGACGTTGCAGAACAGCTCGGAGGGCAGCATAAAAAAGCCCTTCTCCTGCACCAGTCCCTCCCGAGCCTCCTCTGCCTCCGCGTCGGAGAGTCGGGCGTAGTCAAAGCCGTCGTTCCCGGCGGCAATCTCCCCGGCGTTGATGTACTCCGTCAGATTTTCCGAGATATACCGATAGAACATCGTACCAAGCACATAGCTCTTGAAGTCCCAGCCGTCCACGCTGCCCCGCAGTTCATCGGCGATAGCCCAGATCGCCCGGTGAAGTTCCTCGCGCTCCTGCTCTTTCTTTATGTCAGCCATAAAACGGTTTCCTCCTATGTTTACAATCCCACGTCTTTCAGAACTGTGTCGGATACATCAAATTGTAGCATAAACCGGGCGTTTTTTCAATCTGCCCAGTTCATTTATGATTAAGGGTCTCTATCAGAATAGCGAATACTATCGTTACACATTGCACCTGTGTCTACAAGGATAAGGATGTGCTCACAGCCGGTTCAATTCCTCCCGCAGCCACTCGATGATCTGTGCTTTCAGCACTGTGTCGATCTTCGGCGTTATCTGCTCAATTGCGGTGTCCCGGTCAATCGCCGCCTGAGCAGCCCATGTCTTGAACTCGGTCTCACTCATATTCCCTTTCATGTAGCGGGCGTAGTATTTTTTATACGCTCGCTTATAAATTTTCCAGGTGTCCTCGTCCTGAATTTTCTTTTCAAAGACCGCCCGCGCCCCGGCCTCCCGGCAGGTCTTGCTCTCCTCACCGGGAGCGATGCGTTCACAGTACATCGCCCGGTCTCCCTGCTCATGGAGGAACCAGCGTCCACACAGGCGGCACTGCCGGGGCGCATTGCCGCGAAGGATTGCCTTGCCCAGCTCCACATAGAGGAAATCATGCAGGGAAGAAAACGTGTATCGCTCTGTCATGATTCCTGTGCCTGAGCCTGTTACATGAAAGGCAAAACACATGGAGTTGCTGACGGACTGCTCCTCTGGATAGAAAAAGGAGTCTGCATCTATTGCCCGCTCTCTCACATAGGGCTGGAGGTGACTGCCAAAGGTCTGAAGCTGATGCTCCAACTCATGCATCAAAGGAATGCCGTCGTTGGAAACAGGCCCAATATCCTCTCCGACAAAAAACGCTGTCACCGCAGTGCCGTATTTGAAAGGCCCCTGTTCCCTGATCCAATACTCTGTATCCCCAAAGTCCACAGTCAGCGGGAAAGTCAGTTTTGGAAAACTCATCAGGATTTCTCCTCTCGCAAAATAGACTATTATTTTATTTTTATCTATTGACAATATCGTTCTGCTGTGTTACGATAGCCACATCAGCGAGTAGACTATATCACATAATTAAAAAATAGTCAACTGTTATCTGCACCTCGACAACTGAATACCCACCACCGGAGTTCATACTCCCTGGGAGAAGCAACGCCAGAACCTCCATAGACGGAGTGAGCGTGCCAACAGGGTGAAAACGCCGCAGATGACCTGGGGCAGGAAGGTGTACGGTGCGTGGCCAAAATCAAAAGCAGAAGAAAGGAAACAAGATGAAAGTATCTCAATTCAAAGACTACAGTGAGCTGCCGCTGTTTCTCAATGCGGAGTTGGTAGCAAAGGTACTTGGCGTGTCGCCCTCCAGCGGCTACGAACTGATGCACGAACCGGGCTTCCCGATTCTGAAAATCGGTAACAGGATGGTCGTACCCAAGGAGAAATTCATCCAGTGGGTGAAACAAAATACCGCTGGAGGAACACAGCTATGAGACGGCGCGCAATGCCTATCGGCTGGCCACGCCGTGACCCGCGGCACTACCGATTCGCCGTACCCAACGCGGTGTGGGAGTACAAGCTCAAGCCGGTTGAGTTCGTGATTTTTTCCTATCTCTGCTATCATCGTCCTTCTGGTACATTCACACCAGAAGTAATCGCAACAGATGTCCACATGACGACAAGCACAGTGAAAAAGTATCTGGAGGCTCTGGTGGACAGAGGACTCGTCACTGCCGAACGATCTCTTGCGCTGGACGTTCAGTGCATCACCAGCGAAAAATTTTTCACTCTGCCTAACGAGGTCTTCCTGCTGTGGCTTCCGCCCTCTGCGTTTATGGTCTACGCCTATCTGCTGCTGATCGAGGACCGGCGGACTCACGCCTGCCACCCCAGCTATAACACCATCGCCGCCGCAACTGGAGTCTCCAAGAACACTGTAATGAAAAGTATCGGCACACTTCTGGACATGGACCTCATCACTGTGGAACCCAGCAGCTACTTCGACAAACGCGGGATGAAGTGGAAGGGCAATAACCTCTACACGATTCAACCAGTGAGGCCGGCGGTAGATGCGTTCCACCAGCGGCAGCTCCGTCAACTGGAGTTGGAGGCAAAGTGCAGACGGGTTCTCCGAAGGCAAGCGGAATACGACCGCCGTCACCCCAGAGCGGCCCTGTGTGCCACGGGCTCCGCTCCGGCAGCATCTGACCCGCCCCAACAGTGCAAGCCACTGTGCACCAGTTGAACGCCAGTGTACGAGGGGACGGAAAGAAGCAGGATAAAAGCGTGGCGTCTTGTGCCGCCCCGCTGACCACTTCTGCCCGCAGTGCGGGCAGTTTACGGGGGACGAGAGTGAGGTCACAAATACAGAAGAAACTACAAATTGAGGTCACCCAAGGGCCGTATCCGCCTGTTCCAAAGCTTTGGGATGATGTCTTTGGGCCGAAAAGGAGGGATTATGATGAATAGTAAGAACGACAACCGATTTCCGCTGCGGCTGGATGATGTGACCCGCTGGAAAATTGAGAGCTGGTACAAGCAGGACGACTGTCAGAGCCGCAACGAATTCGTGGTGAAGGCGGTAAATTTCTATGCGGACTTCCTGGCCGGACAGGTGAACGGTGTTCTCCCCGCAGCGATCCAGTCCGCCATCGACGGGCGGCTGGGGATGTTCGAGGACAGACTGGCCCGGCTTTTCTACAAGCTGGCCGTAGAGATGGACATGGGCATGAGTGCTGTCCTCGACTGCATTCAGGTAGATGCGGACTACCTACGGAAGCTACGCTCAGACAGTGTGAAAAATGTGAAGGCCACCAACGGTCTGCTGACCTTCGAGCAAAAAGCCAGGGAGCAACTGGACGATGGAGCAGGTGATGACCAGTGGCAAAACTGATCGTCAAGAGTCCCTACATCAGCGGCAGTGGAGTTGGAGGCTACTTGGAGTACATTGGTACCCGTGAGGGCGTGGAGTTGCTGCCCGCTGGCTACATGGAGTATATGGCAGAGCGTCCACGCTCCCACGGTCTCTTCGGTGACGAGGACTGCGTAGACATGAATGCAGTAGCACAAGAATTGAACGAATACCCTGGAAACATCTGGACGCACATTATCTCCCTTAAACGGGAGGACGCCGAGCGACTGGGATATAACCACGCTGCCCAGTGGCGCAACCTGATCCAGGCTCACCGCAACGAGATCGCCGCCGCGATGAATATCTCGTCCAGCGACTTCCGCTGGTACGCTGCCTTCCACGACGAGGGTGGCCACCCCCACATCCACATGATGGCGTGGTCAGCGAAACCGGGACAGGCGTATCTCTCCAAAGATGGTATTCGCAAAATCAAGTCTGTGTTGACCAACGACATTTTCAAGCAGGAGATGCTCCACACCTACGAGCAGAAGTCTTCCTCCAGAGATGAACTGGTGCGCAAGGCCAGAGATGAAATGAAAACTCTGGCACAGGAAATGAGACAGAGCATCGGCAGCCACCCAGAGGTGGAGTTGCTAATGGTGACACTGGTCGCTCAGTTGGAGACAGTGAAGGGCAAGAAAAAATACGGCTACCTTCCCAAAGCGGTAAAGAAAACCGTGGATGAAATCGTTGATCAGATGGAGCAGCTGCCCGTCATTGATGAATGTTATCAAGTCTGGTGGGAGCTCCAGTGTCAAATAGAAGATTTTTATTCGGAGAAGGAACGCCAGCGACCACCACTCTCTGAGCAGAGGGAGTTCCGCTCCATCAAGAATGCGGTCGTCCAAGAGGCAGAAAACATCCTCATGGGCAAGGTCACTTTTGAGGATGAGGAGATGGAGGAAACCACAGATTTCTCTGACCTGTTACACGACTGCCGGGAGTTGTGGATGGTCACACAGGATGACACCGCCCCGATGGGTGATAGAGATGAAGCAGTGGCACAGTTGATCCGCAAAGCTGAAAGCGGTGACCCTGATGCGCAGTATCTTGTTGGAAGGCTCTACCGGGACGGCCCAGTGCTGATCCCGGACAGTGTGGAGGCTCAATACTGGTTCGATCAGGCGGCTTGGCAAGGTATGGTCGCAGCGCAGTACGCTCTGGGGCAGTTGTACCTGACCGACGATGCGGAGGTGCATGACACTGAGTTGGGAATCCAATGGTTGGAGTATGCCGCCCACCATGGGAGTGACTGCGCCGCCTACCGTCTGGGCAAAGAGTATCTCAATGGTGAGGTCGTGGAGAGAGACTCCGCCAAAGCACAGGAGTACCTCACCCAGTCAGCCAAGACCGGAAATCAGTTTGCCCAATACGCTCTGGGCAAACTGTACCTGGAGCGCGGTGATAAAGCGGAAGCCCACTACTGGTTTACACAGTCAGCCGCACGGAGGAATGAGTACGCTCAATTTTTCCTGGACCACTGGAATAATCTGAAGCCGCCTTCGATCATGCTGTCCGTCTCTCGATTGCTCCATCACATTGGCCGTATCTTCCAAGAGCAGATGCCAACTCCGACTATCCCTGGTGGTGTCCAGATCGACCGGAAGCGGCTGGCACAGCTCAGAGAAAAGAAGATCGCCATGGGGCACAAACTGGACGACCATGTGGAGCAGACTCCGAGCTGGACGATGACGATGGGATAGCTGTCAACTGCACCACTGTCTCCAAAGAGAATCAGCAGTTCCCAAATGATAAGTTTTTGATAACTCTTCTCAAAAGGGATGGCTATTCAAGTACGGTTAGGGTATTGTGTGTTGCTGTAAAGGAGGTAGGTGAAGATGAGAAAAACACTGGAAGATCTCTACTATGGCAACATCACACCCAATGAGCAGCAGATGACACCCGGCTCAGAACTGAAGCGGGCAGTGGATCGTGTCACCAACTATGAAAAACAGCTCATGAAGCAACTTGGTGAAACTGAGCAAGAGATCCTCACAAAACTCATTCAGTCACAGCATGAGATCGACAGCATAACAGCTCTGGAAAATTTCATCCTGGGCTTCCGGCTGGGAGTCAGGCTAATGGCCGAGTGCATGGACGAAAACGACGGTGATATTCGGACTGGAGGTGAATAACAAATGGCAAAGCGCAGACCGTCTGGCGACGGCATGGTGCGTAAGCGAGACGACGGTCGGTGGGAGGGCCGCATTGTGGTGGGTCACAAGGAAAATGGCGATTCCATCTTCCGTTACATCTACGCTGATAATCAAAAAGAGTTGACCGCAAAGCTCCGCCAGAATATCGACGCCTACCAAGGCATTGACCTGACGGAGCAAAGCAAAATGACTCTCGGGGAATGGTTGGACACATGGCTGGAGCAAATGGCGGTCACTCTCCGGCCTGGCACGCTGGAACACTATCGCCGGGATATGGAAAACCACGTGAAGCCCCGCCTGGGAGCGAAACCACTCACACAACTGACAGTGGCTGACCTCCGAAAACTCTACGAAACCTTGAAGCAAAACGGCAGAATGAAGCCTCGCTCCAGTCAAAGTTCCGGACTCTCCAGCACCACTGTCCATGGAATCCATACCACACTCCACCACGCACTTAAAGCGGCGAGGGATCAGGGACTTATTCCTGTTAATCCCGCTGACGAGGTGGAGCCGCCCAAGGTAATTCACCAGCCTATGAAGATTCTAACCGAGGAACAACTGAATATTTTCCTGACAGCGATCAAAGCCGATGAATTCTGGTATGACTTCTTCTACACTGAGTTGACCACCGGTCTGCGCAGAGGTGAGATCTGCGGACTCATGTGGACCGACCTCGATGAGCGTAGCGGCACCCTGAAAGTCTGCCGCACCCTCCATCGGGAAAAGGGCGGCAGGCTGGTGGCTGGGGATACCAAAACCTACGCCGGCACACGGAAGATCGTCCTGCCACCCAGCACAGTGGAACTGCTGAGAGAGCGAAAGCGTAAATCCTTCTCTCCCTGGATATTCCATGATCCGCTCCGGCCAGAGGCCCCTATGAATCCTGACAGTGCCTATCGACAACTGAAGAAATTTCTGTCAGCGGCTGGATTGCCAAATATCCGCTTCCACGACCTCAGACACACATTCTCAACTCATGCGCTGTCCAGCGGAGTGGACGCCAAAACTCTGGCCGGAATCCTGGGGCACACTAAAGCGTCCTTCACTCTGGATACCTACACCCATACTACTGGTGATATGCAGAGGCGAGCCGCTGATATCGTTGGCGGTTTCCTGACTGCCTATCTTGGAAAGGAGATGAAACCATGGCAAAACGCAGAAAGCGGGGAGACGGCGGCGTCAGCCTGAGAAAAGACGGCCGCTGGGAGGGGAGGGTAGTCGTCGGCTACGACGATAAAGGCCTCCCCGTCACCAAAAATGTTCTGGCAAAGACCAAATCGGACTGTATCGCAAAACTCAAAGCACTGAGGGACAGCATCCAGGCTCCTGCTCCCGAACAGCCTAAGCCTGGAATCCTATTGGGAGACTGGCTGGATATCTGGTATCAGACCTATAAGAAATCCAATCTTCGGCCCAACACCCAAATGTCTTATGAGCGCCGCATCTACCAGCACATCATTCCGGCACTGGGAAACATCCAAATGGACAAGCTGACCACCAACGACATCCAGCAGTTCTATGCCAAACTCAAGCAAGGCGGCAGACTGCTTCGAACTGAGTTATATGGTGTAGGACTGTCCGACCAGACTGTTCGGGGCGTCCACACCACCCTCCATGCCGCACTGGACAAGGCCGTTGCTGAAAAGCTCCTCTTCCGCAATCCAGCTGATGGCTGCCGCCTTCCCTCCGCCAAAGCCAGAGAGATGCAGGTGCTGACCCCGGAAGAAATCCAGCGATTGCTAATCCAAGCCAAGGAGGACAACTGCTTTGAGGTTCTCCTGTTGGAGCTCTCCACTGGACTGCGGCGGGGCGAGATATGCGCTCTCCAATGGGATGACCTCAACCTCCGCACCGGGGAACTCCGGGTAGAGCGGCAAGTCCATCGGGTCAAAGGCAAGCTGGTAACCTCCCCACCCAAAACCAAGGCAGGCAACCGCAGCGTGATCCTTCCAGCTCCTGTGCTGAATGTCCTTAAGGCTTACAAGGAAACTATGAGCTCCCGGTGGATGTTCCCCTCTCCAATTAGCAAGGACTCGCCCAGGGACCCAGCTGCAGTTCGCAAAAGACTGCAAACCATTCTGGAACGGGCAGAATGTAAGAAAATCAGATTTCACGATCTCAGGCACACATTTTCTACCACTGCCCTGGAGCATGGGATGGATATCAAGACCCTGTCCACTATTATCGGCCATGTCTCCAGTAGCACCACACTGAACATCTACGCTCACGTTACCGATGAGATGCGCCGTACAGCGGCGGTAAAAATCGACCAGGGTATCGGCAAAACTGAGCTACAAGCAGAGAGTCAGTCAGCACCTCGAAAGCCTGTTTCCAGCACATTCCAAGCCCATAAAGGCCAGCGGCGTAAGGCGGGGACCGGGTGCGTCACCCAGATCAACGAGAAGCTCTGGGAAGGACGCTACTCTCCCATCTGGCCCGACGGCAAAAAGCGCCCTCGGAATATCTACGCTCACAGTGAGGAAGAGTGTGAAAAGTTGCTGGCAGAGATGATAGCAAAAACGAAAACGGAAATCGACGCTGAAAGAGAGCGTCTGAAAGCAGGCTGACAAAAATCTACGGCTCAACGAGTGGGATATCCCCCCGGTGAGCCGTTTTTCTCTGTCTGTGGCTGGTTGTGTGGTCAAATCCAAATTCAAAAATCCAAAGCAGCGGGAAAAGTGCTGAAATACAAGAAAAATCCAGCCTTTCCCACAGGAAAAACTGGACTTTCTGGAGCTGCTGGGCGGATTTGAACCGCCGACCTCATCCTTACCAAGGATGCGCTCTACCTACTGAGCTACAGCAGCATAAATGGCGACCCGGAACGGGCTCGAACCGTCGACCTCTAGCGTGACAGGCTAGCGTTCTAACCAACTGAACTACCGGGCCATTTATGGCTCGACTATTATATCACATACAACCAAAGTTGTAAAGACTTTTATGGCAGGGGCAGAAGGATTCGAACCCTCGGCACGCGGTTTTGGAGACCGCTGCTCTACCAGCTGAGCTATACCCCTATCTCGCATGAGGTTATCCCCGTGGCGATCAGCCATATGGTGGGCCTTCGGGGACTCGAACCCGGGACCGACCGGTTATGAGCCGGCTGCTCTAACCAACTGAGCTAAAGGCCCGTGTCGGCGTTGCTTTCAGAGAAGTATTGCCGCCACGCCGAGTGGCGGCAATACTTTGGCTCCCCCTGTTGGGCTCGAACCAACAACCCCGCGGTTAACAGCCGCGTGCTCTACCATTGAGCTAAGGAGGAATATTCAGGCCCCAGCTCTATTGAACCAAGACCTGTGTTGGCACCACCTATTTTTCCGGGCCGTCGCCAGCCAGGTATCGTGGGCAGGAACGAGCTTAACTGCCGTGTTCGGAATGGGAACGGGTGGACCCTCGCCCTAATCGGCACCAACTTCCTCGGAGCAACCTGTGCCTCCCTCGCTCCCGGTCTCACCAGGAACTCGTACCGCTTCGCTGCTCCTCTATGTTATCCGGCAAATCCGGAGAACAATCTGCATTATAAACTTTTCATTCCGCTTTGTCAAGAGAAGAATGGTGACCCGTACCGGATTCGAACCGATGTTAACGGCGTGAGAGGCCGCTGTCTTAACCACTTGACCAACGGGCCGCTTTGTCTGCTTTAGATGCGCTATCCCTCTCTCCCTCAAACCAGGTGTGCCCTTCGGGCACACCCGATCTAAGGCTGGTGCACCTTCACGGACTCGAACCGGGGACCCACTGATTAAGAGTCAGTTGCTCTACCAACTGAGCTAAAGGTGCATTTCCTCTCCCGCATCCCTCTGAGACTGCGCCTGCCGCACCCTCAAAACCGAACAATACAACACTCCTGCCTTTCAGGCCGCCTGCATTTCTTCTTTGTAGGTCAAGCCCTCGGGCTATTAGTACCGGTCAGCTTCATACGTTGCCGCACTTCCACCTCCGGCCTATCTACCAGGTAGTCTTCCTGGGCCCTTACCCTCTTTCGAGGTGAGAGATCTCATCTTAGGGGAAGTTTCACGCTTAGATGCTTTCAGCGTTTATCTCGTCCATACGTAGCTACCCAGCTATGCCCTTGGCAGAACAACTGGTGCACCAGAGGTATGTCCATCCCGGTCC
>NZ_KE159714.1:0-2500 GCF_000403435.2 Oscillibacter sp. 1-3 | reverse complement strand
CGCGGATCAAGGGATATTTGCTCCTCCCCGCGGCTTATCGCAGCTTGTCACGTCCTTCGTCGGCTCCTGATGCCAAGGCATTCCCCTTGCGCCCTTTTCAGCTTGACCTATCGTCGGAGCTAAGTCCATTCCGCTCCCTTGCTCCTCCTCTCCGAACGAAACCCGTTTCACTGGGCTTTCATTCGGCTGGGGACAGCGGAACAGTTCTGGCCTTCTCTCCTACGTGTCAGAGAAAATGGTTCTCTCAAGAATTATGCAGGCTTCACAGATTGTTGAAATTGTAATTGTTACCCTGCGTCCTTCCAGACGCTGTTCCACAATTAAATTTGCCATACTCTCGTATGGCGCCTCTCTGTTGCCTTACTTATCACTTGTGTTGCATTGTTCAGTTTTCAAGGTGCGCCTCCAGCTCTTTTGAAGCCAGATCGAAACACTTGATTCTCATCAAATGCTTCGATTTGATCTCAATGGTGGAGATAGTCGGGTTCGAACCGGCGACCTCCTGCTTGCAAGGCAGGCGCTCTCCCAGCTGAGCTATATCCCCGGCTCTCGTCGCTTGCTTTTGGACTTTTGGTGGGCCTGAGTGGGCTCGAACCACCGACCTTACGATTATCAGTCGTACGCTCTAGCCAGCTGAGCTACAGGCCCGTCTTTGGTCTTGCCTCCCGCCTCCCACAGCATACACCCTCTAAATTAAACAACGTAACTACTCCAGCTCCAGCTGACCAGGATTACGGCATCCTTTTTCATATGCCGTGTTCTCCTTAGAAAGGAGGTGATCCAGCCGCTCGTTCTCGAACGGCTACCTTGTTACGACTTCACCCCAATTATCGAACCCACCTTCGGCCGCGCCCTCATTGCTGTTAGGCTACGGACTTCGGGTGTTCCCGACTCTCATGGTGTGACGGGCGGTGTGTACAAGGCCCGGGAACGTATTCACCGCGGCATGCTGATCCGCGATTACTAGCGATTCCGACTTCACGCAGGCGGGTTGCAGCCTGCGATCCGAACTGGGACGGCTTTTGGGGGTTCGCTCCTCCTCGCGGATTTGCATCCCTCTGTTGACCGCCATTGTATTACGTGTGTAGCCCAGGACATAAGGGGCATGATGATTTGACGTCGTCCCCACCTTCCTCCGTTTTGTCAACGGCAGTCTCGCTAGAGTGCTCTTGCGTAGCAACTAACAATAGGGGTTGCGCTCGTTGCGGGACTTAACCCAACATCTCACGACACGAGCTGACGACAACCATGCACCACCTGTGTGAGAGGTCCCCGAAGGGAAAACCCTATCTCTAGAGCGGTCCTCTCCATGTCAAGCCCTGGTAAGGTTCTTCGCGTTGCTTCGAATTAAACCACATAATCCACCGCTTGTGCGGGCCCCCGTCAATTCCTTTGAGTTTCAACCTTGCGATCGTACTCCCCAGGTGGGATACTTATTGTGTTAACTGCGGCACGCAGGGGGTCAGTCCCCGCACACCTAGTATCCATCGTTTACAGCGTGGACTACCAGGGTATCTAATCCTGTTTGCTCCCCACGCTTTCGCGCCTCACCGTCAGTTGCCGTCCAGTCATCCGCCTTCGCCACTGGTGTTCTTCCTTATATCTACGCATTTCACCGCTACACAAGGAATTCCGATGACCTCTCCGGTACTCAAGAAAAACAGTTTCAAATGCAGTTCCGCGGTTGAGCCGCGGGATTTCACATCTGACTTGTCTTCCCGGCTGCACGCCCTTTACACCCAGTAAATCCGGACAACGCTTGCCACCTACGTATTACCGCGGCTGCTGGCACGTAGTTAGCCGTGGCTTATTCAAGAGGTACCGTCTTCTTCTCTTCCCTCTTAAAAGAAGTTTACAACCCGAAAGCCTTCTTCCTTCACGCGGCGTTGCTGGGTCAGGCTTGCGCCCATTGCCCAATATTCCCCACTGCTGCCTCCCGTAGGAGTCTGGGCCGTATCTCAGTCCCAATGTGGCCGGTCAACCTCTCAGTCCGGCTACTGATCGTCGCCTAGGTGGGCCGTTACCCCGCCTACTAGCTAATCAGACGCGAGGCCATCTTCCAGCGATAAATCTTTGACATTCAAACCATGCGGTTCAAATGTTTCATGCGGTATTAGCAGTCGTTTCCAACTGTTGTCCCCCTCTGGAAGGCAGGTTCCTCACGCGTTACTCACCAGTCCGCCACTAAGCATTCCCTTCCGTTGTCCGAAAACTCCTTCAGGGGTGCTCCGTTCGACTTGCATGTGTTAAGCACGCCGCCAGCGTTCGTCCTGAGCCAGGATCAAACTCTCTATAAATTCGTATTCAAACAGCCCCTTTCAGGACCGTTTAAACCTTCATAGAGCTATTTGTCATAGCTTCATCTCTTGCCTCCGCTCCGGTAATTGACTCAACCCGGAACTTTGGCTCTTTTTCGTCATGGCCTACAAAGACCACGAACTCTGGTGCTTTCTTTTCGTTACGTTGTTTAATTTACAAGGTGCATGCCTTCTTCGGCGGA
>NZ_KE159713.1:54161-68835 GCF_000403435.2 Oscillibacter sp. 1-3 | reverse complement strand
GCGCAGTTTAACCATGAGAGCGGCGAAGTTACATTCAGCTTTTCGGCGGCTGACCGGGACGCGGTTGAAAATCTGATTGCAAGGCTGCGGGCGGAGCTGGAAAAGGCGGTGGCGGCAAGTTACGCCACTACCAAGCCCCAAAAGCCCGGACGGACCAAGGTGGAGCTGAATTACCGCAATTTTGTGAAGCTGTTCCCGGAAATCGCCAGCGGCGAATACCGCTATTTGAGCATGGAAGCGGGCGAAGCCATGATGCCCCTCCACCTGGAATGGATTGACACGGACGTGATCGCCGTCAGCCATACCTATACGCAGAATGGCGATCTCATGCGCGACCCGGAAATGACCTTCCGGGTGGACCGGGAGAAGGGAACCATGGAACCGCTGACCTTCCGGCAGGACGGCTCTATTCAGATTTATCAGGAGGTCTACCCGGAACCCGGTAAGTGGATTCCCAAGCTGCACCGGGATTTGAACACCTTTGCCCAACAATGGCTGAAGAATATCAGTGAGCAGGGCTACCACAAGCGGGAGGCCGTCATGGTCCGGGACGGCGAGGACGTGCGCCTGACCTTTGACCAGGACGGCAGGGCGGTGGAAAATGACAGTTTAGGCGATAATCCTACTGTCAGGCAGATATATGAGCATTACACGCCCATAGTCAAAAATATGGTTCTGGCGGATACGGCGTATCAAAACGCCTGCGCCAATTCCGACCAGGACCTTGCCCGTTTGGAGGGTAACGAGGCAATCAAGCGGGCGGTGCTGGCGATCAATGAGACACCGCTGTTGAAGCAGTATTATGATAATGCCGCTTTCCGTAACCGGCTCCATCAGGAGATTATCAGCGAAACCTATTCCACAATCTCCCAGTCCCAGCCGGAGCAGGCCGCAAAAGCACCCGTCTCTATGGATTCCCCGGAGCGGTTTGAAGTTGTCCAGTTGTGGGGGAACGGTCCTTTTGGTATTTATGACAATGCACTGGAACGCTTCTATGCGGAAGGAACCCAAACGCTCCAATTCGTAGAGCGGGGCAGCGCGGAGAATTATCTGGCGAATATCCACGGCGTCACCGGGCGGGCGGTTCCCCTGGAGACTTCCGCAGAGTGGGTGGTCACTCCGGTTACGCTCTATGAAACGGCATTGAAAATACTGGACCGGGCAATCGGGAACAGCAGCCTTTCCCAATATCTGCGGGACCGTGATCTGGATTACAATGAAGCGGCGGACACGCTGAATGCTGAAATGCCCGATCTCATGGAGGCGGCGAGGGCTTATCCCGACATTCTTGCCGCGTTCCATTCTCTCCCGATGTTCCGGGAGTGGCTGGTAGAGGACCTCATGGAGCGCCGTTATCAGGACGTGATTACGGACCCGCGCCTTGCGCCGGAACGGTATGCCGACAGCCCGGACGCACCGGATTGGGCGCGGGCTGTCCCCGCTGCGGACCGTTCGGAGCCGGAACAAGCGGAGGCCGGTGTAGAGATACCCCCCGCGCCGGAGACAGTGCCGGAACCAACCGGGGTAGGTGCGCCGGAGCAGCCGGAAACCCCTGCCGCTGTCCAGTCTGAACCCAATCTCACGCCCAATGTTGACGAATATCTGGACTTGAAGGCCCGATACCCGGACAAGCTCGTTGGCGTCCAAGTGGGGGACTATATGCTGTTCTACGGGAAGGACGCCGAAGCAGCGGCCCCCGCCATGGGGAAGGACCTGCTGACGCGGGATATTCCCGGCCTGGGCAGCACCTTTGTCACCGGAACCTCCCTGGGCTGGCAGTCCGCATTGACGGACCTGCTGGAACATGGTCATAGTGTGGTTCTGGCCCGGCCTGGCCCTGAACGCGGCCCGGACGCGCCCTATGAGATCATCAAGGAGCGGAGCGCGGCGGAGTTCATCCCCCTGGGCATGGAGCTGACCATGGACGGGCGGCGCATGAAGATCGACAGCGTGGACTTCCAGGCGGGGACCGTCAGCCTGCTGGACTTGGATATGAAGGGCTGGTTTCCTATTTTCCGCTCAGAGCCGATTCCCTTTGTGCGTGAATTTATAGAGGAAGCCCAGCGCAGTGAGGAATACACCATTGCGGAGGTGGCGGCACACCGTCAACGGCTGGAGGCTGCTGATGAAATCCCCGTGGGCATGGAGCTGACGGTGGACGGACAGCGTGTCAAAATCCACAGCATAGACGCGGAGCATGATGTTGTCCGCCTGAAAATTCTGGATACGGCCTATTCCTATCTCCAGCGGTCCATCCAAGCCGTGCGGGACCTTGTTGCCAAAGCACGCGCCGCCGTTTTGGGCGTGGATGATTCCGTACCTCCCCCGCCTCCCCCCGAACCGGAGCCGGAACAGGTGGAGATTGACGGTGGGCAGGTGGTTCCGCCCCCTCCGCCAGCTTCCCGCCAGCCGCGCCGGGAACGCCATAACTTCCAGATCACCGATGATAACCTGGGTGTTGGCGGCGAAAAAACGAAATATCAGTACAATGTGGCGGCTATCCGTACCTTGAAGCAGATCGAGGCGGAGAGCCGCCTTGCCACGCCGGAAGAACAGGAGATTCTCTCCCGCTATGTTGGCTGGGGCGGCATTGCCGGGGCGTTTGACCAGAATGACCCCAAGTGGGCGAAAGAATACGCCGAGCTGAAGGAACTGCTGACCCCGGAGGAATACAAATCCGCCTGTGCCACGGTCCTCAACGCCCACTATACCAGCCCCACGGTCATCAAGGCCATGTATCAGGCGGTGGAGAATATGAATTTCCAGCCGGGGACCGTGCTGGAACCGTCCATGGGCATCGGCAACTTTTTCGGCCTCCTGCCGGATTCTCTGGCGTCGGCGAAGCTGTACGGCGTAGAGCTGGACGATCTGACCGGGCGCATTGCCCGACAGCTTTATCAGAACGCCGATATTACCCTTGCCGGTTTTGAACAGACAGACCGGAAGGACTTCTATGATCTGGCGGTGGGCAACGTGCCTTTCGGCCAGTACCCCGTCAATGACCCCGCCTATAACAAGCTGGGCTTCAACATTCACAACTATTTCTTTGCCAAGGCGCTGGACCAGGTACGTCCGGGCGGCATCGTGGCCTTTGTCACCAGCCGCTACACCATGGACGCAAAGGATTCCACCGTGCGGAAGTATCTGGCGGAGCGGGCTGACCTGCTGGGCGCGATCCGTCTGCCCAACAACGCTTTCAAGGCCAACGCCGGGACCGAAGTGGTGTCCGATATTATTTTCCTGCAAAAGCGGGACCGCCCCGCCATTGAGCAGCCGGGATGGGTGCAGGTGGGTGAAAATGAAGATGGATTCAAGATCAACAGCTATTTTCTGGAACACCCGGATATGGTGCTGGGCACGGCCACCTCGGAGAATACGCAGTACGGCAGGCAGGATTACACCGTTGCGCCCATTGCCGGGGCGGACCTCTCCCGGCAGCTTGCCGGGGCCATTCAGAACCTTGCCCCGCCTGACCGGGAACTGCTGGAGATCGAGCCGGAGCAGGAGGACGGCAAAGAGGTTGAATCTATCCCTGCCGACCCTTCTGTACGCAATTTCAGCTACGCACTGTTCAATGGCAAGCTGTATTTCCGCGAAAATTCCCGCATGAAGTCCGTGGACTTGGGCAAGACCCCCACGGAACGGGCCATGGGCATGATCGCCATTCGGGACTGTGCCCGGAAGCTCATTGATTTGCAGTTGGAAAACGCCGGGGACGATGTAATCAAGGCGGAGCAGGCCAAGCTCAACCGCTTTTATGACGCTTTCACGAAAAAACACGGCCTGTTGAGCAGCCTGGGCAACAGGAGGGCCTTTGAACAGGATTCCTCCTACCCGCTTCTGTGTTCCCTGGAAGTGCTGGACGATGAAGGAAATTTGGAGCGCAAGGCGGATATGTTCACCAAGCGCACCATCCAGAACCGGCAGGCCGTCACCAGCGTGGACACGGCGGTGGAGGCCCTGGCGGTGTCCATTGGCGAGAAGGCCCGCGTGGACCTGGAGTATATGGCAGGTCTGATGGGTGGACCCGATAAGATTCCGCAGATCGTGGAGGATTTGAAGGGCATCATTTTCAAGGACCCCGACACCGGCCCCTTCGACTTGGCAGAGGGCGGCGAAAATTGGGCAAGGGGCTGGCAGACGGCGGATGAATACCTCTCCGGCAATGTCCGGGTGAAGCTGGCCCAGGCCCGCGCCGCCGCCGAACAGTATCCGGAGTTCGCCGTCAACGCGGAGAAGCTGGAACAGATACAACCCAAGGACCTGACCGCTTCGGAGATCAGTGTCCGGGTGGGCGCGTCCTGGGTTGCCCCGGAGTATTACCAACAGTTTATGTTTGAGCTGCTGCAAACGCCGGAGCGCCTGCGGGAGAAGAAAATCCGTCTTGATTACTCCGATACGTCCGGTGAATGGCGGGTGCAGGGTAAGAGCGAGGACAGCGCGGATAACGTCCGCGCATATACCACCTACGGCACCAAGCGCATCAACGCCTATGAAATCTTCGAGGCCGCGCTGAACCAGCGGGATGTGCGGATATTTGATAAAAAATGGGAGGACGGAAAGGAGGTCCGCGTCCTCAACGAGAAGCAGACCGCGATTGCCCAGCAGAAGCAGGAGGCAATCTGTGAAGCGTTTAAGGAGTGGATTTTCAAAGACCCGGAGCGCCGGGAGGCTCTGTGCAGGAAGTACAATTCCATATTCAACGCCATCCGGCCCCGCGAGTATGACGGTTCCCATATCCGCTTTGCGGGCATGAACCCGGAAATCTCCCTGCGGCCCCACCAGCAAAACGCCGTGGCCCATATCCTCTATGGCAAGAATACGCTGCTGGCTCACTGTGTCGGCGCGGGCAAGACTTTTGAAATGGTTGCCGCCGCTATGGAGAGCAAGCGCCTGGGCCTGTGCCAGAAATCCCTGTTCGTCGTCCCCAACCACCTGACGGAACAGTGGGGCGGCGATTTTTTACGTCTTTATCCAGGAGCGAAGGTTCTGGTAGCTACCAAGAAGGACTTTGAACCCGCCCGCCGCAAGAAGTTCTGCGCCCGTATAGCCACCGGAGACTATGACGCGGTTATCATCGGACACAGTCAGTTTGAAAAGATTCCCCTCTCCCCGGAACGGCAGAAGGCCGTGATTGAGGACCAGATTGACGAAATTGTTACTGCCATCCGTGAAGCAAAGGAGGAGGATGGAGACAACTTTACCGTCAAACAGATGGAGAAAACCAAGAAAAAATTGGAGGCCAAGCTGGAAAAGCTGGCGGCAAAAGAGAAAAAGGACAGCGTGGTCACGTTTGAGGAATTAGGCGTTGACCGGCTGTTTGTAGACGAGGCGCACAGCTTTAAGAACCTCTTTTTACACACAAAAATGAGCCGTGTGGCGGGCATCGCTCAGACGGACGCGCAGAAATCCAGCGATATGTACGGCAAATGCCGTTACATGGACGAGATCACCGGCGGGCGTGGTATTACTTTCGCCACGGGGACCCCGATCTCCAACAGTATGGTAGAGTTGTATACCATGATGCGCTACCTCCAATTTGACACGCTGGAACGGAACGGCCACCGTCACTTTGATTCCTGGGCGGCGGACTTTGGTGAGAAGGTGACGGCTATGGAGCTGAAACCGGAGGGAACCGGATTCCGGTCCAAGACCCGGTTCGCCAAATTCTACAATCTCCCGGAGCTTATCAGCATTTGGAAGGAGGCTGCTGATATTCAGACGGCGGATATGTTGAAACTGCCAACCCCGGAGGCTGTCCCCATCACTGTCACCACCGAACCCAGCAAGTTTCAGCAGGAGATGGTGGCGGAGCTGGCTGACCGGGCGGACGCTGTGCGTAACAGGCTGGTGGACCCGTCCGTGGACAATATGCTGCGGATCACGTCTGACGGGCGCAAGCTGGCTCTGGATCAGCGTTTACAGAACCCCCTCTTGCCGGATGACCCAGACAGCAAGGTCAACGCCTGCGTCAAGAATGTTCTCACCGAGTGGCGGAACAGCATGGACATTCGGGGGACCCAATTAGTGTTCTGCGACCTGTCCACGCCCAAGGGGGACGGCAAATTTAACGTCTATGACGATATAAAAGCGAAGCTGATCGCCCAGGGCATCCCCCAGGAGGAAATCGCCTTTATCCACGATGCCAACACCGAAGCGCAAAAGGCGGAGCTGTTCGCCAAGGTGCGCCGGGGGCAGGTGCGCGTCCTCATCGGCAGTACGCAGAAGATGGGCGCTGGCACTAACGTCCAGGACCGGATCGTGGCCTCCCATGACCTTGACTGCCCATGGCGTCCGGCTGATTTGGAGCAGCGGGCGGGCCGTTCTCTGCGCCAGGGCAACATGAATAAGACGGTTAAAATGTTCAAGTACGTTACCAAAGGAACCTTTGACGCATACAACTGGGGTCTGGTGGAAAGTAAGCAGAAATTTATCGGGCAGGTCATGACCGGGAAATCCCCTGCCCGGTCCATTGAGGACGTGGACGCTACCGCCCTCTCCTACGCCGAGGTCAAGGCCCTGGCTACCGGGGATGACCGTATCCGGGAGAAAATGGAGCTGGATGTGCAGGTGGCAAAGCTGAAAATGCTCAAAGCCAACCATACATCCCAGCAGTATGAAATGCAGGATAAGGCGCTGAAATATTATCCGAATAAAATTGCGGAGACAAAGCTGTTTATTGAGGCGCTGGGGAAAGATTTACCCATTGTGCAGGCCAATCCGGTCAAGGACGATGCGTTTACCATGACCGTCATGGGACAGACCTTCACGGAGCGGAAGGGCGCGGGCGAGGCCATTATCAAAGCGTGTATGCTCATGAGCGACCCGGAAAAGCCGCTGGATTTGGGCGAATACCGGGGCTTTCCTATGCAGCTTCATTGTGATGGGTCCAAGTTCAAAATCACCATGAAACAGAATTTGACTTATACTGCGGAGCTGGCCGATGACCCGGTGGGCAATGTCACCCGTATCAACAACGTCCTGGAAGGTATGGCCGAAAAAATCAAAGCGCATGAGGCCCGTCTGGTGACGTTGGAAAAGGAGCTGGCTAACGCCCAGGAGGAATCGGAGCGGCCCTTCCCCAAGGAGGATGAATTACAGCAGAAATCGGCTCGTCTGATCCAGCTTAACCGGGAATTGGAGAAAGCTGACCACAAGTCGGAGGAACAATCTCAGGACGGCGATGATGAACCGGATTTAGATGGTGACAGCGCCCCCGCGCCGGTGCCGCCTGCGCTTTCCGTTGTGGGCGGTGATAAACCGTCCATCCGGGCGGCGCTGCGCTCCTACGTTCCACCCGCGCCGGTGGCTGCTGGCGCGGAAAGAGATCAGCGAAGGGAGGCGGCACTGTGAGAAAGTATGAGGGCCGGACGGTGGGCCTTTACACAAAGGTGTCCCCGGAGGAAAAGGAGGTGATTGACCGGAAAATGGCCCTGCTGGGGACGATGAATCTGCGGGCGTACCTGCGGAAAATGGCGGTGGATGGATATGTGGTCCAGTTGGATATGTCCAGCGTGGTGGAGTTGGTGAAGCTCCTGCGCTCCATTTCCAGCAATGTGAACCAGATCGCCCGCCGCTGCAACAGCACCCGAAATCTCTACGCCCAGGACGTGGAAGATTTGCGTCAGGGCTATACGGAGGTCTGGCAGGGCATCAACGACCTGCTGAAGAAATTTGAATCGCTGTGACTGCGAGGGCGGCGGGAGCGTGTATTTTGCGCTCTCGCCGCCTATTTTTACTTGAAAGCCTATTTTCAAAATGCTTATCCTGTGTTATGATGAAAAAGTTATTTGGAATTGATGTTTTTGGGATATAATTTTCCTGATTAGATTCAGCGGAAAATATTACATCAAAAAGGAGCAGTTATCATGGATGAGCAAAACACGAAGCGTACCCGCCGCACCCCCCAGCAGATGGCCGAGGCCGTTGACAGCAAGATTGAAAAGCTGAATCAAGAGCTGGAATCTCTTGCCGCTAAAAGAGACGCCGCCAATGAGGACTTCGATAAGAAGGAGACGGCTGTTAAGGAGCGGATCGCGGCTTTAGAGCAGAAGAAAAAGGACATTCTCGCTCCTAAACCGCCGCGCAAGCCCCGTAAGACCAAAAAGCAGAAAATCCAGGATTTGATTAAGAGCGCCAGCAAAGCCGGATTAAAGCCGGAAGAAATCGCCCAGCGGCTTGGCCTGGACCAGCCGGAGGATTGAGTGTTCCGGTAATCGCCGGGTATGACAAAATTGAATACCAGCTTTTAATGTGAGGGACGACCCAAGTGTCGTCCCTCTATTTTTTGCAAGAAAGGGTGAATGAATGCCAGGAGTAACCAAAGAACAGATCGCAAAAGCAAAGGAATGGGATTTATTATCCTATTTGCAAACCTACGAACCCCATGAGCTGAAACGGTGCGGCCCTCATGAATACTGTACCCGGACCCATGACAGCTTGAAAATCTCCCATGGGAAATGGTGCTGGAACAGCCGGGGTATTGGGGGCCGGACGGCGCTGGACTATCTGATCAAGGTCCGGGGTATGGACTTTGTGGGGGCGGTGGAGGCTCTGTGCGGCTACCGCGCCCCGCCGCCCCAGGAACAGCCCAAGCCGAAACCTCCGAAGCCCTTTCAACTCCCGGAGGCCAGCCGGTTCCCTTCCGTGATGCTGTCCTATCTGCAAGGCCGGGGGATTCACCCGGAGCTGCTGCAAGCGTGTATGCAGGCCGGTACGCTTTATGAGAGCCGGAAGTATCAGAACTGCGTCTTTGTCGGCAGGGACCCTACGGGCCGCGCCCGGTTCGCCTGCCTGCGGGGAACGCGGGACAACTTTCGGATAGATGCGGAGGGCAGCGACAAGCGGTACAATTTCTCTCTGCTGGCCGCTGACCCGGAGTGTTCCCGGCTGGCTGTGGCGGAAAGCCCGATTGATGCCCTCTCCCTGGCTTCGCTGGTGAAGCTGTCCGGGGGTGAGTGGCGGGACAGCCATTACCTATCCTTGGGCGGGACCGCGCCTCGCGCCATGATTCAATTCCTCCACGATCATCCCCACGTTACCCAGGTCAGCCTATGCTTGGATAATGATAAGGCGGGGATTATGGGCATGGAGCGGCTGGAAAACGCCATCCAGGACAACCCGGAACTGTCCCAGCGGGTGAAGCTGATTTACCGCAATCCGCCACCTGCGGAACATGGGAAGGATTACAACGAATTTCTCTGCGCTCATACCAAAGCAGTGCGAGAACAGCGGCAGAGGGAGCCAGCCAGATAAATCACTTGCCCGATGAAGCAAACGCCTCAAACAATTTATTCATAATATCAACTGCAATTTCAAACTGTTCGGATGGAAGTTTACTCAGACGGTCAGAAATACCGTGAACATCATTTTCGATTTCTTCTCCAAAAAGAATAGAATCGCTGGAAATAGAGAGTGTTTGACAAATGCGTATTAATGACCCGATGGAAACCCCAACAACTCCCCGCTCTATATCTGAAACATTTTTTGTTGCAAGGGAAACCAATTCTGCGAACCTATCTTGCGTCAGGCCAGCCGCTTCTCTTGCAATACGGATTTGATTGCCGATTCTCACATTGATTTCTTTTTTCTCTCGCACATCAGCACCACCTTTCACCTTTAGTTTATGTAATGGTGGTGTTGACAACAACACGGTCTGTGCTTTATAATTTATGGTGTTTATAACACGATTCAAAAGCATGGCCACAACAGGGGCGGGAGATAGATTGCTGTACGCAGGAAGGAGGCCAAACCATAGCAATCTCCAACATACTCCCCCGGAAGATTATGCGGAACCGAACCCGGCAACAGTCTATGGCGGACCGGCACGACTATGACCAGAAAGCGGAGAAAACCCAGGACGGCGAGCTGGTGTCCTCGTTCATGTGTTCCCCGGAAACCGCCGCCGAAGAATTTGAACTTAGCAAGCGGCTTTACTTCCAGATCACCGGACGGAGCCAGCCCGTCCACCGGGACGTTATCATGTACCGGGTCATTCAATCCTTCAAGCCAGGAGAGGTCAGCCCGGAAGAAGCCAACCGGATCGGCTATGAGCTGGCGATGAAACTCACGGAGGGGAAACACCAGTTTGTTGTGTCCACCCATGTGGACAAGGCCCATATTCACACGCACATAGAATTTAACAGCACCAACCTCAACTGTGACGGAAAATTTGTAAACCCCAAGGATTCTTATCTGGTTCTCCGGCGGCTAAATGACGATTTGTGCAGGGCGCATGGCCTGTCCGTGATTGAGAACCCGAAGCCGAGTACAAAAGAGCGGAAGCAGAAGGAGATGGAGGCGGTCAGGCATGGGCGCAGTCACAAAGAGCGTCTGCGCCAGACTATTGACCGGGTACTCCCCGACTGCCGGGACTACGATGATTTTCTTGCGAGGATGCGGGCCGAGGGCTATGAGATCAAGGAGGGCAAAGCGCTGTCCTTCCGCGCCCCCGGCTGGGACCGTTTCACCCGCTCCAATAAGCTGGGGGCCGACTACACCAGGGAGGCCCTGCGGGAGCGCAGCGCCCACCGGGGCGGGCGGTCTGCGGCGGCGAAAAAGGCCGTTCCCCACGCTGGCCGGAAGGTCAATATGCTCATTGACATTCAAGCGAAGCTGGCGGCTGGCAAGGGTGCTGGTTATGAGCGTTGGGCGAAGATTTTTAATCTGAAGGAGGCGGCGAAAACCCTTAACTTTCTGGTTGAGAACGGTTTGACCGACTATGATGAATTGGCGGCGCGGGCGGAGCAGGCCGGTGATCGCTTTGACGAGGTTTCCCGCCGTATCAAGCAGTTGGAGGGCCGCATGGCCGAGGTTGCCCAGCTAAAGACCCATATCATCAATTACTCCAAGACGCGGGAGGTTTATGCTGCCTATAAGAAGTCCCGCCACAAGAAGGAATTTCTGGCGGAGCATGGGGATGAGATCGCCAGGCATGAGGCGGCGAAGAAAGCCTTTGACGCTTTGGGCGGTAAGCCCATTCCGAAGGTTGCCCAGCTTTCCCAGGAGTACACCGCTTTGCTGGCGGAGAAGCAGGAGCAGTACGCGGAATACAAGGCTCTGCGGCAGGATATGATCGCCTACCGGATGGCAAAGCAGAACGTGGACAAAATCCTCGGCATCATGCCGGAGGAACAGGAACAGAATAGAGATCAAAGGCCAGAGCGGTGACTATAAAAATCTCCCGTGCCGCTGGCACGGGAGATTTTTTATTAGCTGAAATCATGCTGGATTCTATTCACTCTCCCGGTAGCGGATCACCGGGCACTGTTTGACTTTCTTCCCGACCTTCCTGCGCTGCAAAGCAAATACCATATCCGGGGAGCGTTCAAAAAAGCCCTCTCCCTTTTTCCAGCTCATGCCGCACCTGCAATGCTGCAAGCCGATAAACTGCTGCTTCATTTTCCTGCCGCAGTTCGGACAAATCTTGTTGCTGCGGCCCTTCTTCCGGGGCGTGGCCGGAGTTTTCTTTTTGGGCGGCGGGTCCTCTGGAATCCCATGCTCCTGGATGCGGGTTTCATATCGGGGCAGTTTGGAGAGGAACTCCCGGTGTACCTCGTCATAGGGAACCCATATCGCAAGCGATTTTATCTTATCGTAGATTCTGGCGGTGATCTTTTCAGCAGCTTCATCCCCAGGCATTTCCCCGTGTTCCTGGTAATGCTCACAGACGGCCCGGAACATCCATTCTGAAATTTTCGCCTTTTGCTTCTGCCGCAAATCCTTATAGGTTTTGTTTGGCTTGGCCTGCATTTTGTAAGCAAGCGAGTGGTGGTTTCCCTTCATAAAATGTTTCATCCCTGCTGGTCAATATGCTGAGATTATATGCCGATAGCGGGGACCTGTCAATCGTCTGCTCATAAAATCAGAGCGGGTTAAGAAATTCTTTCTTCAAACGGTCAACCACGTCCAAAATGGTCTTTTGTTGGCTTTCGCTCAAATCGTCCAGATAAAGATAAGAGCGATTTTCCATCCCCAGCATATAGTCCAAGGACGTATTGTAAAGCACCGCCAGTTTGACAAGCTGCTCCACGCTGGGAGTGATGGTATTGCACTCATAGCCGCTGATTGTAGCCCGTGTCACTTCCAGCCGGTCCGCAACATCTGACTGTGAAAGCCTTTTGCCCTCTCGCAGTTCTTTCAGTCGTATTCCAAAATCATAAATAGCCATACCGTCACCCCCTGACTTTGCCTTTATTCTACAAGACGGATAGCAATTTTAACTTATCATTTTTATCTTAATTACGACATTTATAATTGACAGTCTGCCACAGGCAATATAGAATATTCGAGAAACCATCAAAGGGGGAGGTTTTTAGATGGTAGGTACAACCTGCGCCTTCACTGGCCACCGTCCGCATAAATTTCCCTGGAAGGACAATGAGGCGGACCCACGGTGCATAGCGTTGAAAGAAACCCTGGCGGGGCAGATCGCAACGCTGGCCGGGGCCGGGGTGACAGAGTATTTTACCGGAGGCGCGGACGGAACCGACTGCTGGGCGGCGGAGATCGTGCTTGACCTCCGTGAGAAAAATCCCGCGCTGAAACTCCGCTGTGTCCTGCCCTATGGAGGGCAGGCGGACAGGTGGAGTGATTCAGCGCGGGAGCGGTATCATTCTATTCTGAAACGGGCCGATTCGGTGGACTATGTGAGCCGCCAATATTATGACGGCTGTATGATCGACCGGAACCACCGGCTGGTGGAATCAGCTGGCTTGCTGCTGGCGGTTTTCAGCGGAGTGCGGCGCAGCGGCACCGGCGCAACGGTCAGCTATGCCCGGAAGTTGGGGCGGGAGATTATCGTGATTGACCCGCTTACCCGGTCTGTGACCCATGAGGGGGGCGGAGCATGAAACGGTTTCCTCTTTTGCTGCTGGTAATACTGCTGTTCATTCTGGCCGGGTGTGGAGCAGATCAACTCCCGGCCCCGGATGATGAAACCAGGTATTCCTCCAACACATCAGACGAGGACTGCTATCTGTGCGGGGGCGGCATCGAAAGCCTGGTTCCGTCATATTGGGGGCAGGACAATATTGCGCTCATCAGCTTAAATACCTTTGAGATCAAGCCGCTTGAAATCAACCGCTATGACAGACTGAACGGGCAGTTGATTGAAGAATATGCTGGCGTTGTGTCTTTCGGTGGCGGTGGCAGCACGGACGGCGGATTCTCTGCCAGTTTGATGTTAGATTATGACCGGGGATACGCTACTGGCTCTGTGGACTTTCTCGCCGACGAAACCCTGGACGTGGACAAGGCCGCTTCTTTCTTGTGTGCTGACTGCCTGAATGAGATTTTGCCGCAGAAGGTCAGCCAGTGTTTTGGTGTTGGCGCTATCAATCTTGCTACAAAGGAAATCCAGTTGTTTGAAGAAAACCTTGCCGGGTTTGGCCTGGAAGATTTTTATATCGACTGCAATCTGGCAGAACGCAAGAACGGCGATTCTCGCCAGATGGATATTTTAATTTTTTACTGCCCAATACGGTATGAGGAAACGCCCTGAAAGGGCGTTTCCCTTCCTGCGCGGATGTGCAGGAATGAGCGACCGAAGGGAGCGCAAAGCCACGCCGTCAGGCGTGTTCGACTGGACGCAGAGCGGCCAGTCCGGGGCTTGGGGGGACCCCAACGGGCGTATTGGAAAATCCGAAAAGGATATTCCAATACATTGCTCGCCCGTGTTATAGGAACTTTCCGGCTGCCTGCGTCTCCGTTCCCGCGTTCCAACGCAAAAGGACCATCTTTTTCGCAAGAAGCGCCTTCAATCCGGTACAATATGCGTATCGAAAACAAGGAGGACCTTCCCATGCGGAAACAGAACCATCCCACGCTCACCCCGGAATTGATACGGCGGTACATAGAACATCTGCGGGAACAGGAGCGAAGCCCCGCCACCCTGCAAAAGTATGCCCACGACCTCCACGCCCTGCGGGACTTCCTGGACGGCGGCGAGCTGACCAAGACGGCGCTGATCGGCTGGAAAGCCCAGCTCATTGAGGCCCACGCCCCGGCCACGGTCAACTCCATGCTGGCGGCGGTCAACGGCTTCCTGGCCTTTATGGGCTGGCGGGAGCTGTCCGTCCGGCTGCTGAAAATCCAAAAGGCCCTGTTCCGGGACGAGGGTCGGGAGTTATCCCGCGCCGAGTACGCCCGCCTCGTCCACGCGGCGGAACAGTCCGAGAATGAGCGGCTGGCCCTGATTCTGCAAACCATCTGCGCCACAGGTATCCGGGTATCCGAATTGAAATTCATCACCGCCGAGGCGGTCCGAACGGGCAGGGCGGAGATCGTCAACAAGGGCAAGCGCCGCGTCCTGTTCCTCCCGGACCAGCTGCGGCGGCTTTTGAAAAAATATCTCCAGAAACAGAAAATCACCGCCGGGCCGGTGTTTGTCACCCGGACGGGCAAGCCCGTGGACCGCTCCAACATCTGGCGGGATATGAAAGCCCTCTGCGAGCGCGCCGGGGTGGAGCCGGGGAAGGTGTTCCCCCACAACCTCCGCCACCTGTTCGCCCGGACTTACTATTCGCTGGAGAAAGACCTGTCCCGGCTGGCGGATATTTTGGGCCACTCCAGCGTCACCACCACCCGCATTTACACCGCCGAGAGCGGCCTTGTCCACGCCCGGCAGGTTGAGCGGCTGGGCCTGATCCTTACAACATAGTTTTCGTTCTGTTGT
>NZ_KE159713.1:48446-51486 GCF_000403435.2 Oscillibacter sp. 1-3 | reverse complement strand
ATGAAACCAGGTATTCCTCCAACACATCAGACGAGGACTGCTATCTGTGCGGGGGCGGCATCGAAAGCCTGGTTCCGTCATATTGGGGGCAGGACAATATTGCGCTCATCAGCTTAAATACCTTTGAGATCAAGCCGCTTGAAATCAACCGCTATGACAGACTGAACGGGCAGTTGATTGAAGAATATGCTGGCGTTGTGTCTTTCGGTGGCGGTGGCAGCACGGACGGCGGATTCTCTGCCAGTTTGATGTTAGATTATGACCGGGGGTACGCTACTGGCTCTGTGGACTTTCTCGCCGACGAAACCCTGGACGTGGACAAGGCCGCTTCTTTCTTGTGTGCTGACTGCTTGAATGAGATTTTGCCGCAGAAGGTCAGCCAGTGTTTTGGTGTTGGCGCTATCAATCTTGCTACAAAGGAAATCCAGTTGTTTGAAGAAAACCTTGCCGGGTTTGGCCTGGAAGATTTTTATATCGACTGCAATCTGGCAGAACGCAAGAACGGCGATTCTCGCCAGATGGATATTTTAATTTTTTACTGCCCAATACGGTATGAGGAAACGCCCTGAAAGGGCGTTTCCCTTCCTGCGCGGATGTGCAGGAATGAGCGACCGAAGGGAGCGCAAAGCCACGCCGTCAGGCGTGTTCGACTGGACGCAGAGCGGCCAGTCCGGGGCTTGGGGGGACCCCAACGGGCGTATTGGAAAATCCGAAAAGGATATTCCAATACATTGCTCGCCCGTGTTATAGGAACTTTCCGGCTGCCTGCGTCTCCGTTCCCGCGTTCCAACGCAAAAGGACCATCTTTTTCGCAAGAAGCGCCTTCAATCCGGTACAATATGCGTATCGAAAACAAGGAGGACCTTCCCATGCGGAAACAGAACCATCCCACGCTCACCCCGGAATTGATACGGCGGTACATAGAACATCTGCGGGAACAGGAGCGAAGCCCCGCCACCCTGCAAAAGTATGCCCACGACCTCCACGCCCTGCGGGACTTCCTGGACGGCGGCGAGCTGACCAAGACGGCGCTGATCGGCTGGAAAGCCCAGCTCATTGAGGCCCACGCCCCGGCCACGGTCAACTCCATGCTGGCGGCGGTCAACGGCTTCCTGGCCTTTATGGGCTGGCGGGAGCTGTCCGTCCGGCTGCTGAAAATCCAAAAGGCCCTGTTCCGGGACGAGGGTCGGGAGTTATCCCGCGCCGAGTACGCCCGCCTCGTCCACGCGGCGGAACAGTCCGAGAATGAGCGGCTGGCCCTGATTCTGCAAACCATCTGCGCCACAGGTATCCGGGTATCCGAATTGAAATTCATCACCGCCGAGGCGGTCCGAACGGGCAGGGCGGAGATCGTCAACAAGGGCAAGCGCCGCGTCCTGTTCCTCCCGGACCAGCTGCGGCGGCTTTTGAAAAAATATCTCCAGAAACAGAAAATCACCGCCGGGCCGGTGTTTGTCACCCGGACGGGCAAGCCCGTGGACCGCTCCAACATCTGGCGGGATATGAAAGCCCTCTGCGAGCGCGCCGGGGTGGAGCCGGGGAAGGTGTTCCCCCACAACCTCCGCCACCTGTTCGCCCGGACTTACTATTCGCTGGAGAAAGACCTGTCCCGGCTGGCGGATATTTTGGGCCACTCCAGCGTCACCACCACCCGCATTTACACCGCCGAGAGCGGCCTTGTCCACGCCCGGCAGGTTGAGCGGCTGGGCCTGATCCTTACAACATAGTTTTCGTTCTGTTGTCGAGGGCGAAAAAAAGACCACAACAGAATTTTCGTTCTGTTGTGGTCATGCCGTTCTGAGGCATTATATACTTCCTAAATTATACATACCGAGGGCAAAAAAATCAAGTGCCAATCGGTATTTGGGCATGACAAGCAGGCGGGACAAATACAATTTTTTGCCGCGCCAGCTTTGCTATGCGAATTTAAGAAAATGGGGGTGTCATTTTCTACAAAAACAAGGTATAATAAAGGCAATCCAATTTGCGGGTATTCCCAGACCACAACAGAACGAAAACTATGTTGTCAACAACCGGGCAGCGCCCGGAATGGAGGGTATGACTTATGAAACGAGTATTGGCTGTTTTCCTGACCTGCGTTTTTGTGCTGGGTTTGCTGCCGCTTCCGACCTTTGCGCTGGAGACGGACAGCGGGGGCCTTTGCCCACACCACACCGAACACAGCTATGAAGTCTGCGGCTACATAGAATCCGTGGAGGGCCAGCCCTGCGGCCACGTCCATAACGGGGACTGCGGCTTTGCGGAGGCGGCGGAGGAAATTCCCTGTGATATGGGCTGCGCCGAAGCGGGGGAGGACGGACAGACCGTCCATGACGAGGGCTGTGCCTATACCCCGGCGGCGGAGGGCGCTCCCTGTCTGCATGAGCATGACGGCGAGTGCGGCTATGTCCCCGCTGACCCCGGCCAGCCCTGCGGTTATGACTGCCGTATCTGCCCGGTGCAGGAGATGCTCGATGCGCTCCCGGACGCGGAGGACGTTACCGCCGGCAACCGTGCCGGGGCGGAGGCCCAGCTTGCCGCCATTGACGGGGCGCGGGCGGAGCTGACGGACGAGGAGGCCGGAGAGCTGGATATTTCCCGCTATCAGGCCGTTGTGTCCGCGCTGGCGGCGCTGGATGAACAGGCTGGAGCCGAGGTTCCTGTGGCGGCGGCAGCGGAGCAGTTCCCTGCCCTCACCCCCGGCGAAACTTATTGGTTCGACCTGTCCGGGGCGGATATTCCCGGAACGGTAAACAGTGCCGTGCCGGACGCCACCCTCCATTGGGTGCCCTTTACCTACGCGGGGACAATCAACGCCTATAAGCTGACAAGCTCACAAGCGACCACCCAAGAATATGCCGAAAATAGCCAATACGACCACAGCCTGTTCATCGCGGACTACAACGTGACCAATACAGTGTCTTGGAACGATCTGAACAATAAAGACATGATTTTCGGCACAGCCTACGCCAGCGGCGGCGTGGACTACACCATGCGTGCGCCCTCGGCGGGAAGCGGTTTTACTGGTTCCGGTAATTCT
>NZ_KE159713.1:12469-48436 GCF_000403435.2 Oscillibacter sp. 1-3 | reverse complement strand
ACATGATTTTCGGCACAGCCTACGCCAGCGGCGGCGTGGACTACACCATGCGTGCGCCCTCGGCGGGAAGCGGTTTTACTGGTTCCGGTAATTCTAAGCGCGGCATTCCGGAAAGCAACGAGTGGGATACGATTTTGAATAAGTCAGACGAGTATATTAAAAACTGGAGTGGGGCATATTCCTGGGGGCAGGATACCAGTTCATTTTACACATCGAGTCGTGCGATTCGGGGGTCTCTCTCGGCCCGCTTCTGGAGCAACAGCTCTGCTACGACTCGGGACGTGCGCGTCGGTTTTCGCCCCGTCCTTGAACTCCCGGCCCCTGACGCTCTGACCTCTGGCCTGCAAGTTGTCACGTTGGATTTGAACGGCGGCAAAGCCGGAACGTCCGACACGGCGTCCGTCAATATCGTGGTCAAGTCCGGCGAGAGCTTCACCGCCCCCAGCAGCGAGGGCCTGACCGCTCAATGGAAGGAATCTTTTCCTAATTGGACAGACAGTTCTGGAAATGTCTATGAGCCGGGAGACACAGTTCCCGCCGGGGTGACAGAGTTGACCGCGCAGTGGAAGTCTCTGCCCCCACGTAACGTAACCGTGCAAACCAGCGGAAACGGCACAGCTTCCGCTTCCTTGAACTCTGCGATTCCGGGAACAGAAATTATACTGACCGCCGAGGCGGACAACGGCTACTGGTTCGAGGGATGGGCGGTTATATCCGGCGACGCGACAATCGTTGACAACCGCTTCACCATGCCCGCTGAAAACGTGACCATCAGAGCGGTTTTTGTAACGGAACGGATTTCCGCCCTCACCCCCGGTGAAACCTACTGGTTCGACCTGTCCGGGGCGGAGATTCCCGGAACGGTAAACAGTGCCGTGCCGGACGCCACCCTCCATTGGGTGCCCTTTACCTATGCGGGGGCAGTCAATGCTTATAGCCGTACTGTTGAGGGTGTCAGCACGGACGATTCAGTATCTCCATACCCCCACAACCTTTTCATTGCGGACTACAATGTAACCCATTCCGTAACCTGGAACGAGTTGAACAATAAAAACATGATTTTCGGCACAGCCTACGCCAGCGGCGGCGTGGACTACACCATGCGTGCGCCCTCGGCGGGAAGCGGTTTTACTGGTTCCGGTAATTCTGAGCGCGGCATTCCGGAAAGCAACGAGTGGGACGAGATCTTGAATAAAAATGCTGGATATATCAATAACTGGCGTAATATGCTCTCATGGGGGCAGGACACATATGCTGATAATTCATCGAATCGTGCGGCGCGGGGGTATCGTTCGGCCCGCAGCTTCGGCCACTACAATGCGACGTATCGGATTGCTTATGTCGGTTTTCGCCCCGTCCTTGAAATTCTGGACCCTGACGCCCTGGGCTCTGACGGTCTAAACGTTGTCACGCTGGATTTGAACGGCGGCAAAGCCGGAACGTCCAACGCGGCGCAGAGCGGCCCCGTCTACATTGTGGTGAAGTCCGGGGAGAGCTTCAAAGCCCCCAGCGGCGAGGGCCTGACCGCCCCGGAGGGGAAGGGGTTTGATGCCTGGAAAGACGGTGACGGTACGCTATACCAGGCGGGCGAGGATATTCCGTCCACAGTAACAGCCCTGACCGCTTGCTGGGCAGCGCTGCCCACGATTACGGAGCAGCCCCAGAGTATAACTGTTCGCGCAGGGGAAGCGGCGACCTTTACCATAGCCGTCAGCGACGCAGGCCCACTCACCTATCAATGGCAAGTAAGACAGGGCGGCGCTTACGGCTCTTGGGAAGATATTCCCGGCGCGACAGAAAGCAGTTATACCATAACTGCGGCAGCCACGAGCATGGAGGGCTGGAACTATCGGTGCGTTGTTTCCAACAGATATGGAAGTCTCACAAGCGACGCGGCCTCGCTTATTTTGGATATGTTCCCTGCCCTCACCCCCGGTGAAACCTATTGGTTCGACCTGTCCGGGGCGGAGATTCCCGGAACGGTAAACAGTGACATGCCAGACACAACCCTCCATTGGGCGCCCTTTACCTATACGGGAGCGATTAACGCCTATAAGCTGACAAGCGAACAAGCGACCACCCAGGAATATGCCGACACTTCCCGATACGACCACAGCCTGTTTATCGCGGACTACAACGTAATCCATTCCGTATCCTGGGACGATCTGAACAATAAAGGCATGATTTTCGGCACAGCCTACGCCAGCAGCGGCGTGGACTACGCCATGCGTGCGCCCTCGGCGGGAAGCGATTCTACTGGTTCCGGTGATCGCGAGCGCGGTATTCCGCAAAGCAATGAGTGGGATAAGATTTTGAATAAGTCAGACGAGTATATCAAAAACTGGAGTGGGGAATATTCCTGGGGGCAGGATACCAACTCATCTAGCACATCGACTCGTGCGGTTCGGGGGTCTCACTCGGCCCGCAACTGGAGCTACTACACTGCTACGAATCGGTTCGTGAACGTCGGTTTTCGCCCCGTCCTTGAACTCCCGGCCCCTGACCAACTGGCCTCTGACAGCTTGAAAGTTGTCACGCTGGATTTGAACGGCGGCAAAGCCGGAACGTCCAACGTGGCGCAGAGCGGCCCCGTCCGCATCGTGGTGAAGTCCGGCCAGGCTTTTGCGGCCCCCAGCGGCGAGGGCCTGACCGCCCCGGAGGGGAAGGGATTCGCTGGCTGGGAAGACGGTAACGGTACGCTATACCAGGCGGGCGAGGATATTCCGTCCACAGTAACAGCCCTGACCGCTTGCTGGACAGCGCTGCCCACGATTACGGAACAGCCCCAGAGTATAACTGTTCGCGCAGGGGAAGCGGCGACCTTTACCATGACCGCCAGGGATACGATCCCGTTTACCTATCAATGGCAAATAAGCCGGGGCGGCGCTGACGGCCCTTGGGAAGATATTTCCGGCGCGACAGAAAGCAGTTATACCATAGCTGCGGCAACCGTGAACATGGACGGCTGGTATCGGTGCGTTGTTGCCAACAGATATGGAAGTCTCGCAAGTGACGCGGCCTCGCTTGCTTTGATACAGTTCCCTGCCCTCGCCCCTGGCGGCATCTACTGGTTCGACCTGTCCGGGGCGGAGATTCCTGGAACGGTAAACAGTGCCATGCCGGACACCACTCTCCATTGGGTACCCTTTACCTACGCGGGAGTGGTCAACGCCTATAAGCTGGCAAGCGCACAAGCGACCACTCAAGAATATGCCGACACTAACCGATACGGCCACAGTCTGTTTATCGCGGACTACAATGTGACCCATACCGTACCCTGGACTGAGTTGAACAACAAAAGCTTGATTTTCGGTACACCGTACACCAGCGGCGGCGTGAGCTATACTATGCGCGCACCGTCGGGGGGGAGTGACAGTACTGGTTCCGGCAAGAATGTGCGTGGAACTCCACAAAGCAACGAGTGGGACATGATTCTGAATAAGTCAGACGAGCACATCAAGAACTGGGATTGGATAGGCTCCTGGGGACAGGATAGCACTAGTACGTCGTCTCGTGTAAAACGGGGAGGGTATGGCTCAAACTCGGCCCGCCGTATGGTCAGTTCCCAAGCAACTGGGGGGAGCGCACAGTCAGGATACCGGCCCGTCCTTGAGCTCCCGGCCCCTGGAACACTGGGCTCCGGGCTGCGCGTTGTCACGCTGGATCTGAACGGCGGCCGAATTGGGGGGACCTGGGGGAGGAGCGGCCCCTGCGACATCGTGGTGAAGTCCGGGGAGAACTTCAAAGCCCCCAGCGGCGAGGGCTTGACTGTCCCGGACGGGAAGCCTGCGCTCAGCGGGTGGAAGGGCGATAATGGCGTGTTATACAGCGCGGGCGATAATGTCCCGTCCACAGTGACAAAGCTGACCGCCCTGTGGGGCCTTGACTTAGCGGACGCCGCAGTCACAGTCTCCAACGATGGGCTTACATACAACGGACAGGCGCAAACGCCCGCCGTCACCGTGACCCTGTACGGCAAAACGCTGACCCAGGGCACGGACTACACCGTATCGTACTCGAACAACACCAACGCCGGTACGGCCACCGTTACCCTCACGGGAACGGGTTCCTGTTCGGGTACGGCGGAAACGACCTTTGAAATCGCGCCAAAGGAAATCACCGCCGCGCTTACCGGAACGACCAGCAAAACTTACGACGGCACCACGGAGCCTCCGGCGGGATTATCCCTCACGCTGACCGATGTTGTCAGCGGAGAGAGCGTAACCGCTAAGGCGGCGAATATTTCCTATAACAGCGCCAATGTGAATGAGGCGAATACGATCACCGCCAGCGGAATCACCCTGACTGGGGCGGACGCAGGCAATTACCGGCTTGCCTCCTCCACTGCCTCCGTGGCGGGGACCATTACCAAGTCCCAGCCAGCAATCGCGTTCAACAGCGGCTACAACCCTGACAAAGCCTACGACGGCCAGGAGGTTGGCACTCCGGCAGCAGGTGATCTCACCATTACCGGCGCGGCCTTTGACGATGTACGGTTCACCTGGGATGCTGCGCCCCTCAACGCCGGGACCTACACCCTCACGGCTACGATTCCGGCAACAGACAATACTGAGACGGCTGTTGCCACCAAAACCGTGGTCATCAGCCGCAAGGCGGTCACGCCTACCGTCACCATCACGCCGGACAGCTACGAGTACACCGGCTCCGCCATCCAGCCTAGCGGGGATGCAGTCAAGGCGCTGGATGGGGATAAAGAGATTGCTTCCACCGAATACACGCTTTCCTACGGCGAAAATATCCACGTTGGTATTGGCACCGTGACGGTCACGGACGCTCCTGGCGGCAATTATGAGATCGCCGAGACTACCCAAAACTTCACGATCACCAAGAAACTGCAAGACACGTTGAGCATCACCGGCAAGCCGGGAACCACCGCCTACGGCGATACGTTTCAACTGACCACCGGCGGCGGCTCCGGCGAGGGCGCGGTAACGTGGAGCGTCACCGGCCCCGCCACTGTGAGCAGTACCGGCGAGATTACGATCACCGGCGTGGGCAGCGTCACGGTCAAGGCGGTCAAGGCTGGCGGCGGCAATTATGAGGATGCCGAGGCCGCATTGACCTTTGAGGCGGCGAAAAAACCTGTCACCGCCGTTGTGACCGCCGCCAATAAAACCTACGATGGCAGCACCAGCGCCACCGTGACCGCAGAAGTGACAACGGGGCTTTTGGCTGGCGACAGCATTACAATCTCCGGCGTGACGGGAGCTTTTGCCAATGCCAACGCTGGAGCGGGCAAGACGGTCACAGTGGACAGCTCCGGGGCCAGTATCAGCGGTGCCAACGCTGACAAGTACCAGATCAATTTCCCTGCAAGTACGACTGCCGGTATTGAAAAGGCCAACGCTTCTATTGCGACTGCTCCAGCTGGCAAGACCGGGCTAACCTACACAGGAGCGGCCCAGGCGCTTGTCACGGCGGGAACCGCCAGTGTTGGCGAAGTGGTGTATTCCCTGGCAGAAACGGGAACTTACTCCACGACCATCCCCACCGGCACCAACGCAGGCAGCTACACAGTTTGGTACAAGATCGCAGATACGGACAACTACAACGGCACCGCCCCCGTGAAGGTGGATGTGACTATTTCCAAGGTGAATTACACCGGTGAGAAAGCTGGCAGTACATCCGGCAAGTACGGCAGAGAAAAGACCTATGATCTCAAGAATCTGCTGCCGGAGGGCTATGTGCTGGGGACAATTACCACTACGGATACCAACAGCATCTTTGAGGGCACTCCCACCGTGAGCGGCACCATACTGACCTATAAGCTGGCGGACAACGCAGGGGTAGGAAAAACCGGCACGATTACCATTCCCGTGATCAAATCCACCAATTACAACGCATTTAATCTGACGATCACCGTCACCGTGACGAATGTGCGAATCCCCACCCTGACCGTCAATCCCATTTCCGTGACCTACACCGGCAGTTCGGTGAGCAGCAGCCAGATCACCGGCACTGCCACGCTGGACGGACGGACCATTGCGGGGAGCTGGAGCTTTGCCGGAGGGCAGGCCCTCACTAACGTGGCCGACAGCGGGGTCAAGAGCGTTGTGTTCACCCCGACGGATACCGGAGAATATGGCACTGCTTCCGGTACCGTCACCGTGACCATCCGCAAGGCTACGCCCAGCCTGACCCTCACGCCGTCCCCTGTCACTCTGCCCAACGGCGGCACGGTGACGCTGACCTTGACCGGCCTCCCCTCTGGCGGTTCAGCCGGTATGACCTGTTCCGAAGCCAGCATTGCCGTGACGAAGGGGAGCGGCAATACCTGGACGGCGGAGCTGCCCGCTGGCGGCGCGTCCTACACCTTCACCGCCACTTACACTGGGGATGGGAACCACAACGGTACGACAGCGAATTGCACCGTCAGCGTGGATAAAATCAGTCCCACGTTGAAACTCTCCCCATCCTCTGACACTCTGCTTGGCGGCGGTACGGTGGTGCTGACCCTGACCGGCCTGCCCTCTGGCGGTTCGGCCACCGTGACCTGCTCTGGCGGCATCACCGTAGCGAAGGGAACAGGCAACACCTGGACCGCCACCCTGCCCAACAGCACCGCGACCTACACCTTTACGGCCTCCTATGCGGGGAACAACAGTTATCATCCGGCAAACGCAGTCTGCACCGTGGAGACAAAGGAAGTAATCATCCTGCCGGACCCGCCCGCCGACGATGGCGGCACGAAATTTGAGCTGGTCATGGAAACCGGCATTTCCCAGGTTCCTGCCGGATTGAAGGACATTGAAACGCTGAACACTCCCGAAAGGCTGGAGACGGCTATGAGGACAGAGATCACCCAGGCCACATCCGGCATCCCCCAGGCCAATACCGCCGTCTATAATGTAACGCTGATGGTCAGCACAGACGGAGGCGTGACCTGGACCCCGGCCACGAAAGACAATTTTCCGACCGGGGGCCTGACTGTCACCCTGCCCTATCCCAGCGGCACCAACAGTAGCTACCGCTTTACCGTAGTGCATATGTTCACTACCTCTGATTTTGGCAAGACCCCCGGTGCTACGGAGGTATTTACCCCGGACAAGGTGAAAAACTCGGCCCAGGGAATACAAGTTGTCGTGACCGGCCTGTCCCCGATCTCCGTAGGCTGGACGGCCCCCGCGACCACGCCTGATCCTTCCACCGGCGGCAATCATGGCGGCGGTGGCTGGAGTTCCAGCGCCTACGCTGTCACCGTGGAGAAAGCGGAGCATGGCAAAGTGTCCTCCAACCGTGTCAATGCCAGCGGCGGCAGTACCGTCACCCTGACGGCTGCCCCGGACAGCGGCTATGTGCTGGATACCTTGACCGTCTCTGACAGCCTGGGAAATAAAATCAAGCTGACGGCCCAGGGCAGCGGGAAGTACACCTTTACCATGCCCAGCAGGGCCGTAACGGTAAAAGCTACTTTCGTGCCTTTGCCGGACGATACGCAAAAGCCCTGTGACGGCGGCGCAAGCTGCCCCTCCCGCAGCTTCACCGACCTGGGGAGCGTGGGGACGTGGTATCACGAGGCGGTGGACTACGTTCTGCGGCATGGGCTGATGGGCGGCTATGGCAACGGCCAGTTCGGGCCGGATAACCACCTCTCCCGCGCCCAATTCGCCCAAATCCTCTTTAACAAAGAGGGCAGGCCGCTTGTCGATTATTTGCTGCAATACGGCGATGTGCCGGAGGGCGCGTGGTACGCTGGGGCTATCCGGTGGGCCACCAGCATGGGAATCATTGGCGGCTATGGCAACGGAATGTTCGGACCCGACGACCCCATCACCCGTGAGCAGCTGGCGGTCATGCTCTGGCGGTACGCTGGAAGCCCCGCAGCCACGAATAAGGAGCTGCATTTCAGCGACGAGAGCGAGATCAGCGGCTATGCCATGGAGGCCCTGCGCTGGGCTGTGGAGAACGGCATTTTGAACGGCTACGGCGACGGGCGGTTAGGTCCCCAGGGGCAGGCCACACGGGCGCAGGTGGCGCAGATGTTGAAAAACTTTATCGAACATCTGGAGGAAGCTACCTGAAAAATAAGTGACCCCGCGAAGAAATCTTAATACTACCCACATTTTTCTACTGTTTGAATCCAGTGTATCAAGCTGCGAAAGGCGGCAAGGGAGCAGAAATCCCTTGCCGCCTTTTCTTTTTTGCCCCTTCTGGCGGGAGGACACGCTATAAACAGATCAAATTATGCGGATTAAGGCCGCAAAGCGGCGGCGGCAACGCCCGCCTGCTCTCTATATGTTCAAAAAACCGCAGACAACGGTCTTGTTGTCTGCGGTCCTTTTTTTCCTCGACAGTTTTCTACAAAATCCCCTGTCAAACGATAGGGAATTTTGTAGAAGCCTATCGAAAAAAGGCGGCAGTTTTTACGGCCTATCCGTTTCCTCGTTTGATTTTGGAGAAAAAAGCAAAAATCTTTTTCTTCCGGTCGGGAAATGGTATGCCGCCCGCGCCCCGCCCCGGAAATCTGAAGCTGGACCCTAAGAACATTCAGATTTTCGGAGGTAAGAAAATGGCGGAAATTACACGTCCAAAAATTTTTCAAAACTTTTTTCTAAATCACCAAGTGAGCCTTGGTGTATTCCTGTTAGGATTGTTTATAGGGCCGGAGAGGAAGGGGGTGAGTACATGGGCGTATACGAACGCCGCCTGATGATCGTGGAAATGCTATCCGTTGCAAAGCGGATTACATACCATTATCTGGCGCAGGAACTCAGTGTTTCCGTGGAAACCATTCGCACGGACATTATCGCGCTCATGTGCATCTACCCTATTGAGATCACCCGTGGCCGCAACGGTGGCGTTAAGTTGGCGGATGGCTACCCTGTCCGCCGTAAACTGCTGGGGGAGGAAGAAGCTGCGCTGCTTATGGATTTGAGGGCGCAGCTCACGGGCGAAAAACTCAAAATGATGGATAATATCATTCTTCAACTCGCAGCCCATTAACCCACTGGCAGCACCTTGACAAACAGCGGGACAAGCTCCCGTTCATAATCAGTATGTAAGTGCTGCATCCTGCATTAGCCGCACAATCGCCAAGACTACCTGCGGGTCGGGGACGAACGAAAGGGGGTGGACCCTCGTTCCCTGCCCGTCAAAACGATCTCATCAAAGGTACGAGCGACACCTGGGCGGCTGTCCGGCGTTGGCAACGCCGCAGACGCGGGATGCACCGCAAACACCCGTATCGCAGGGTAAAAGGGAGATGCTGGGGGAACGGCCTGGGCAGCTTAGTCACCTGCCGCCACCGTCTGCTGGCATCGCGCCGCCGCGCCATGGCGGACTTACATACTCCCGTGCCGGGGGTGAGCAGCAAGGCGGTCATGCCGCCTGATAATACGGCACACATTTTTCAGGAAGGGCTCACAAGGGAACCCGCACCGGTCACGATTCCTCACAGAACGAGGACACAGCCAGGACCGGCGCGGGGCATCCCGCCCATTGGCCGGATGCAAGACCCGGAGCCATAGGTATACTGCGGCCCCAGGTGTTCCATTTGGCAGGATGAACGATAACACGGCCATGGGTCGGGGAGGTGAGAATATGAAAATTTCAATATTTCAAATCAAAGTCAAAGATGGACGGCGTGAGGTGGACCCGGGGGCGGTGTATGAACTGGCAGACAGCATTTCAAAGGTAGGGCTGCTGAATCCCATTACCATCGACCAGGACTATGCCTTGATTGCCGGACTGCACCGGCTGGAGGCGGCAAAGCGGCTGGGATGGCTGGAGATCGAGTGTACGGTCAAGAATTTGGACGGCCTGCTGGCACAATTGGCAGAAATTGATGAAAATCTGGTTCGTCGAGGGCCTGACTGCATTGCCCAAGGCGAACTGCTAAACAAGCGAAAGGAAATCTATGAAGCTCTAAATCCAGAAACGAAAGTCGGCATTTCCCAGGCAAATGGAATGAATTTCGCAGTTGGGAATAACGTGAGCGCGCCAAGCGCGCTCACGTCAAAATCATTCGTGAGGGATACTTCGGAAAAAACAGGCATTTCAAAGCGAACTATTGAAGAAAATCTTCAACTTGCAAGGGATTTAACGCCAAAAGCAAAACAAACTATTCAAAGCGCAAACGAAAAGGTCAAGAAAAAAGATATGCTGAAACTCTCCCGTCTTACCCCGGAACAGCAGGAAGAAGCAGCCAGCCAACTGGCGGCGGGCACGATTCGCTCAGTGGACGAATACCACCCTTCCCCGGCAGAGCCGGGGGGCGCAGAGGAACAGCACCAGAAGATGCCGCCGGAACCGAACCTGCCAGCGCCGCCGCCAGAGTCCCCCGAACCGGCTTCTGCCCCGGAGGGCCGCTGCCCTTCCATTCAAGAGCTGGCCGCTGACTTGAAGAACCCGGACAAGGACCGCCGCTGCACCCCGGACAGCTTTCTCGTAACATTCTCGTATTTTCTGCAACGGTTCTGCCAGAGCATGGAAAACTACACTGGCCAGGAATATGACGCGGTTTTGCCGGTCCTGACGCGGGAGCATCTGGAGCAGATTCGTCAGAAGGTGCGGTTTGTTCATGAGACTTTAGATGAAATGTATCAAAAAATTGAAAGGATGGCACAAAATGAAGCGACATAAGAAAACCCCTTCTGCCCCGGAACGGCAGAAGCAGGAAAATCCCCGGCAGACTACATTCGGCGGCATGATGGACGGCGTACAGTGGGAGGAAAAGATTCTCTCCACCGCAGACCTGTACTCTGGTCAGCCCTACCAGCGGCCCGTGCTTGACCGCGTGGTGGATAGACTGGTGCGGCATTGGGACCCCTGCCTGCTGACCCCGTTGGTGGTCAGCTACCGGGATGGCCGCTATAATCTGGTGGACGGGCAGCACCGCGTCTGCGGCGGCAGGAAGAAAAACAGCGGGAAGGACGTGGATATGCTCTGCCATGTCTACTACGGCCTGACCTATGAGCAGGAGGCGGAATTGTACTACAAGCTGGATCAGGCCAAGGGACACCTGCGGCTTTCCAGCGCGACCAAGGCCCTGCTGGAATCCGGCAGCAACGCGGAAATCGTGGATGTGAAGCGGCGGATTGAGGACGCGGGCTTTGTGTGGGCGCTGGACAAGCCCACCGGCGAACCCTTTGAGATCATGTCCACCCGCGCCGTTATCAGCGCCTACCATCTGTTGGGCGGTGCTGGCTTCTCCCGGATGCTGGAGCTGATCGCTCAGACGTGGCGCGGAGCGCCCGGTTCTCTCAAAGCCTCCATGCTCTCCGGCATGGCCTTGTTTCTCAAAACCTATGAAGCGGAGCTGGACGACGCCGCTTTTATCAAGCGGCTGTCCCTGGCAGACGCGGATGAGATCATCCGGCGGGGCAAGATGGATTTCTCCACCAATAAAGCCGCGCTCCGCTTCGCCCGTGTCATTTGGGACAAGTACAACAGCCAGCAGCGCGGGGGCCGCAAGCTCCCCTACCGCTTCAAGGGCTGATATTACATGCCGCCGCAGACAAAAAAGTCTGCGGCGGTTGCTTTTACAAGGAGGTCAACATATGCCCGATATGTGGAACGAGCAAAAAACGGTGGTGGACAACCATGCAGAGCAAGGCTACCGTCTGAAAATTGGACGAGACATTATTCATGTGGTCAGTGTGTTCACCGGCACTAAAACCGCCAGCGAAGTCATCCATGAGGCGGCGGTCAAGAAGATTCTTTTTGAGAAAACGGCGGGATAGGTCCCGCTGAAATTTTTGAAGCAACAGGCGGCGCAGCTTGACTTTCGCACTTTAATGTGTTACACTGTTCCTGACAGTCGTACATAAACCCTGTTGTTTCTCTGGCTGATAAGGAGGCAGTTTCAATGAGAGAACAACAGAACTATCGTGCCGCCATCTATTGTAGATTATCTTCCGAGGATGGGGCCGATCACGAATCCATGAGTATTGGAAATCAGAGGGCTTTGTTGGCCGAATATGTAGCAAAACAGGGCTGGGAAGTTGTGGACACCTATATTGACGATGGTTTTTCCGGTACGAATTTCGACCGTCCTGGGTTTCAGCGGATGATTGCGGACATTGAGAAGGGCCGCATCAATCTGGTCATTACCAAGGACCTGTCTCGCCTGGGCCGCAACTATATCCTCTGCGGTCAGTACACGGAAATTTATTTCCCGGAGCGCCACGTTCGCTACATCGCCCTGAATGATGGAGTGGACACGCTGAACCAGACCAGCAGCATGGACATTACCCCTTTCAAGCACATCCTGAACGATATGTACGCCAAAGATATTTCCACCAAAATTAAGTCCACGCTCCATGCCAAGGCGCGGCGCGGCGAGTACCTGGGGGCGTTGGACCCTTACGGCTACCTGCGGCATCCTGATGATAAACACAAGCTGATTATCAATGAGGAAACTGCGCCCATCGTCCGGCGTATCTTTGAGATGAGCGCGGCGGGGATGGGGTCCCGGAGCATCTGCACGGTGCTGAATGAGGAGGGCATCCTGTCTCCTGCCGAGTACGCCCGGTTCCGCAAGCACGACCCCGCCAGGGACGGTGAATTTGTGCGGAAGCGGTTTTGGGGCCAGACGTATCTTCGCTCCATTTTGAAGAATGAGATGTATGTGGGGTGCATGGTGCAGGGGCGGCAATACACACCGTCTTACCGGAGCAAGAAGCGGGAGCCGATCCCCAAAGAGGACTGGATCGTTGTTCCCGATATGCACGAGCCAATCATTTCGCGGGAACTGTTTGATGAGGCGCAGAAGAAAATGCAGGCACGGAAAAAGGTTATCAAGCCCCTTGATGAACCCCGCCTGTTCTCCGGTCTGTTTTACTGCGAGGGCTGCGGGACGGCCATGCGGCAGCATACCACCTCCAACGGAAAGTACACCTACTTTATTTGCGGAAAGCACCACTCCATTGGAAAGCTGGCTTGCTCCAGCCACTACATCAATTACGACACGTTCTATCAGGTTATCCAGGAGGACATTCGCCGCAACGCGAAGTTGTTCAGCGAGGACAGTGAGCGTGCGGCGCAAAAGCTGATGGAACTGAAATGCGCGGACGAGCAGAAGCAGGCGGCGAAGATGAATCGTGACCTTGCATCCGCAAAGAAGCGGCTGGCCGATCTGGATGTGAAGCTGAAACGGACCTACGAGGACAATATGAACGGCAAATTGCCGGACCATATCTTTTCCATGTTTATTGCGGATTATGATGCGGAGCGGGCTGGGCTTAGATTGTCCATTGCTGATATGGAGAAAGCGTTGGAGAAGGTGCGGGACACGAAAGCTGATATTGACCGCTTTGCCAAGCTCATTCAGAAGTACACCAGCTTTGAGGAACTGGACAGGTTCATGCTGAACGAGTTGATTGACCGCATCACGATTTACGAAACGCCGGGGATGGGCCGCAACCGCATCGGCAAGGAAAAGACCATCACTATCTATTACAAATTCGTTGGAGCGATTCAATAGCAAAAAACGACACCCCTTCCTGGTGTCGGATATAGTTTTTCACCTGTATACAAATTTGAACTGTCATCATCCGAGGACAAGCGGATATATTTTGCGGTGATAACGCTCATGCGGACACCGCCTCTCCCTCTGCCGCCAGCATCTGGAGCAGGGCGTTGTATTCGTCCCGGTAGCGCAGAGTGATGGAAACTCGGTTCGCCCCATCAATCTCCACCCGGTCAATCAGAGCGTGAGCCATGGCCTCCGTCAGCGCGGTTTCTTCCTTGAATTGACCGCAGGCGGTAAGCCAGGGGTTTTCCGTGGTCCGCTGCCGCTCGTCCCTCTGCCGCTGTTCCAACTCATCCAACCGGGCCTGCGCCTGTTCCATATCAGAGCGGTACTGCCGCTTCATTTCCGTGTATTCCTGCTCGGTCATCAGCTTGTCGGCGTAATTCTGGTACAAGCTATCATAGAGCATTTCCGCACGGCTGAAAGCCTGTTTTGCGGCGGCGATCTCCCTCTTGGCCTCCGCCTCCCGGCTGACCGCCTTTGCGGATTTACTGTACTGGCGTACCAACTTGTCCAGATTTTCAGCCAGCGCGATCTCACGCCGCAAGGTATCCCAAAGAATTTCAATCAGCTTCGTCTCATGGAAATACTTCTTGGGGCAGGAGGCCAAATCATTAGAGTGGCTTTGACAGATGTAAACGTAGTAAAGGTTTGTTCCCTTGTTCGTAACACATTTGTAGCGCACCAATGGACGGCCACAGTCAGCACAGAAGATCAGGCCCCGCAGGATATTGGGGATCGTCCCCAAGGCGTCATGACATCCAAGCCGCTCCTTATAGGCGCTGCTGGCCTCTACGGCCATTTTCTGAACCGCACGGAAGGTTTCTTCATCCACCAGCGGCTCATGGGTGTCGCGGACGATCACCCACTCGGATTCCGGCACATAGTAGGGCTTTTTCCCCTCGGAGAAGCCGGACCGCTTGCGTCCCTGGACCATGTGACCCAAGTAGACCTCGGCGGTCAGGACTTTTTTTACGGAGGCTATGGTCCACCGGGAATTGGCATAGGATTCGCACTTTGCCGCCCCCTTCAAGCAGAGATACCGTCCGGGGGAAGGGACTTCCTGCTCATTCAATGTCCGGGCAATCCGCTGATAGCTCATCCCCGTCAGACGCAGGGAGAATATCTCACGCACCACCGGCGCAGTCTCTGGGTCCAGCTCAATCCGGTGGGCATTACCGGCACACTTCTGGTAGCCGTATGCCGCCCATGAACCGATGAACTCTCCTTTCTGTTGCTTGGTCGAAATGGCCGGAAGAATCTTCCTGGATATGTCCTTGCTGTAAACGGCGTTCATGATGTTTTTCAGCGGCACTATGTAGCCGTCCTGGGTCCGCTCGGCGGTCAGCGTGTCAAAATTGTCGTTGACGGCGATAAACCGCACGTCCAAGAGCGGGAAAATCCGTTCCAGATAGTTGCCGGTTTCCCGGTAGTTGCGGCCAAACCGGGATAAATCCTTCACCACAATGCAGTCTACCTTGCCAGAGCGAACATCCTCCATCATCCGTTCAAACTCCGGGCGGTCAAAGTTCGTTCCCGTCCGTCCGTTGTCGCAGTAAAGGTCATAGAGCCGCATATCCGGCTGGCCGTCAATGTAGCTTTGAATCAATTCCCGCTGTGTGCTGATCGTGTCCGCTCCGGGCTTTCCGCTGTCCTCTACCGACAAGCGGGCATAGCCGCCCACCTGATAAATCCGGCGGGGCTGTTCCGCTTGGACAGCTACCGGCAGGACGGGATTGACCTTGCGTTTCGTCCGCGCCATTTCAGACCGCCTCCCTTCCGGGAAGGGTTCCCTGGGCCTGCCGCAGCAAATCCATCTGCCAGTGAAATTCATCGTGCCAGCGGTAGACGATCTCCACACGGCGGTCACGGAAAATCAGGATACGCTCAATCAGCGATACAATGATGGTACGGTCCAGAGCGTCAATGTTCTGGTGCTTGCGGAACTGCTCCATCCAGCCCCGGCCCTCCGAAAAATTGCCCATTTCCCGGCTCATTTCCTCTTGGATGGCCTCGGCCTGTTCCTCCGCCTCGGCACGGCGGCGGGAGTAGGTCTTTTTCAAATCCTGGTATTCGTCCCGGTTGATCACGCCGTCAGCGAGGCTTTCATAAAGGGAGCGCAAAAGGGCCTGATTGCGGTCGATTTCTTCCCGTTTCTTCTCCAAACGGCCTTGCAGCTTTCGCATACCCGCTTGCTGAAGCTGGGCCGTGTCGGTCAGTTCCAGCAGGTCAGAGAGGTCGATCACATCCTGGATGTATCTTCTCAATGCGTCCAGCACGATCTCATCCAGCGTTTCCACCCGCATGGAGTGGGAGAAGCAGCGCTTTTCGTTCTTGTGCGCGGCGCACACATAGTACACATACTTCTTCTTGGCGGTGGGGACGGTTTTTCGTATCATGGCCCCGCCGCACTCGCCGCAGTAGACCATGCCGGAGAACAGCTCCACCGCCTTGCCGCTGACGCTGGTGCGCGTATCCAGGGCAAGCACCTTCTGAACGCTTTCAAAGTCATAGCGGTCAATGACCGGCTCATGGCAGTTCTCCACCACCGCCCATTCTTCGCGGGGCTTCACCACCAGCCGCTTCACCCGATAGCTGGGGGTGGTCACGCGCCCCTGCTCCAACACGCCGATGTAGACCGGATTTTTCAGAATCCGCAGCACCATCCCGGCATCCCACACGGATTCCTCTTTCAGCCGGAAGGACGTAGAGTAGCGCATCCCCTGGGACCGCTTGTAGTCCATAGGCGTGGGGATGCCCGCCGCTGTAAGGCGGTCGGCAATATCGCCCGCGCTGATTCCTTCCAGCTTCCACTTGAACATATCCCGTACCACACCGGCGGCGTATTCATCTACCAGCAGGCGGTGGCGGTTCTCCGGGTCCTTCCGGTAGCCAAAAACAGCAAAAGAGCCGATGAAATCTCCGCGCTGGCGTTTGATTTCAAGCTGGCTCCGTGTTTTCACCGAGGTATCCCGGCAATATGCCTCGTTTATGAGGTTTTTGAACGGGATGACCAGCTCATCAGATTCCACGTTGCTGTGCAGACTGTCATAGTTGTCGTTGATTGCGATAAAACGCACACCAAGGAAGGGAAATAACTGTTCCAGATACTCCCCCACGCCCAAGTGGTCCCTGCCGAAGCGGGACAAATCCTTGACCACGATGCAGTTGATCTTGCCAGCCTTGACCTCGGCCATCATCTCACGAAAGGCCGGACGGTCAAAATTGGAACCAGTGTAGCCGTCATCCACTTTCATGCCGCACTCCCGCAGCTCCGGGTGGCGCGCCATATAGTCACGGATCAAATCCTTCTGACCCGTAACGCTGTTGCTTTCCTCCTTGTCGCCGTCCTCGCGGGAAAGGCGAACGTAACCGCAGGTATTCCATACCTGTTCATCGGAAATTTTCATATTCTTCTCTCCTGATCGTTAAAGTCAATCAGCAAAACACTTTAGCAACCAGGGGAGCGCCGGTTTGTCCTGTTGTCTATCACATTAACATAACTTCCGGCTAATGTCCAGAGTGTTTTGCAAAAAAGTTTCCTGTCAGCATTTTGAGCGTATGTAGGAGAGCATCCGGTCCTCCAGGGTCACGTCCGTGTCGGTGAAGCTGACCTTCACCACATATTTCCCGTGACGGTAGCAGTAGGGGTTGCCGATTTGCCGGATGAAATCCAGAATCCGCTCCCGCTTGGGCAGGTCGGTATTGACCTTCACATCCCGAATATCCCGCAGTCCGGCGGGGTCCACCGTCCGAATGTCCACATTCTGCATGGCTCTGACCTGTTCCTCGGTATAAATTGGCTGTTCCATGTACTTCCTCCCCTCTGGTCTAAACTATGCTTGCGCGGCTTGTCCCCATTCCAGACAGCCGGCAGCGAGCCGCCGCAGACTGTTCCCAGCCTGCGGCGATTTGTGATGTATCAGCCCTTAAAGCGGTAGGGCAGCTTTCGGCCTCCGCGCTGGTGGCCGTTGTACTTACTGAGAATGACACGGGCAAACCGCAGGGCGGCTTTATTAGTGGAGAAGTCCACCTTGCCCCGCCGTATAATCTCATCCGGGTCAACGGCAGACAGCCGCTTGATAAACGTCTGGTCCACCAGCTCCGTCTCATAGGTCTTGACAAACAGCGCCATGCCGGAGAAGATGGACCCTTTGAGAGAGCTGGGGGTTCCATGCCACGCTCCGGCAATCAAACCCAGCATCCGGGAGAAGGCCGCGCCGCCCAGGAGCCGGTAAGCGTTGATGACGGCGCGGGTGGTAGCAATTTCAAATGGTTCCCCGGTGGGCCGGTCCAGCGCCCAGGTAAAGCCAGCGTCCTCTATCCGCTGTTTCACATCAATGATCTCCGCATCCGCGCCGGATTCCACCAGAGCCTTGGTAGCGTGGCCCAGCCGCAGTTTCCCTCTGGTCCGGTCCAGCATATAGTACAGTTCGGCCTCCTGCTCATAGGTCAGGCCGGTGTAGATGATGCAAGGGACGATCACATCCCCGCCGCCCGCCATCCTCCGCATCGCGGCGATCCGGTGCTGTCCGTCCACCACATTGAAATTGCCGTCCCGGAAGCTGACCACAATGGGGGTCAGCAGGCAAGGGTTCCACTTGGCGATCAGCTTGTCCACATCCTCCGTCTCCACAGGCCGCTGATAGGGCAGGCCGGAGGTCAGCTTGGCGGTGGAGAGATCACGGCTCACGCCGGGGTTATGGTACTTTACTTCGGGGATGGTGGTCTGCTGCTCCAGGGGTTCCTTTTTGGAGGAACTGCGCTTTTTCCGATAGCTCATTTGTTCATATTCCTTTCCATTAAATTCAATAAATCCTCCATGGCGGAGGAAATGGTCGCAAAACGCTGACGTACAAAATCAAATTGCACCGGAGATATGTCTGGGAAAACGACTGTGCAGAAGGGGTCGCTATACCACGCGAAATTCTTGTGGAAGGTGTCTACAAAGCCGTCAATATCTGCCAGCAGCGTGTCCGGGTTATAGCTGCAATCTTTATTGGGGTTTTTGAGGTCGGCTATGGATTCCTCTATGCTGGCATAATGCTTATCGCCCAGAGAGTAGGGAACAGAGGGTACAGTCGGAGCCGCTGGCGGCGATTCCGGTTCCGGGGGCGGCGGTTCTTCCGGCTCTGCCGGGGCGGGATGGTACTCGCCCATGGATTTGATTTCCCCCGCCGCTAACTGGCTGGCTGCGTCCTTCTGCTGCTCCGGTCCCAGCCGGGACAGCTTCAAAGCATCCTTCTTCGTGATTTTGGTTCCGGTGTCCCGGATAATGTCTTTTGCCTCGGAAGTCAGATTTTTTGCGGTTTGAATCTGGCGTCTAATGGTGCTGGGGTCCACACCTAATTTTTCAGCCGTATCATCTACAAAAGATTTTTCAGAATCAAATGTGCATTTTGCACTTTTGATTTTTTCGCTCTTGCGGTCACCACCATGCTTTGTCTCCGGGTGGAGAGCTTCATAAATCTCTTTCCGGCGCAGAAGCAGATCACTGTACTCCACGGCGGATAAGCCCTTTCTGACCACATTTTCGTCAACCTCCGCCAGCTCTGCCAGTAAGCCCTCCAAACTGCTGACATTACACTCAATCTCCGTCCAGCACAGCAGTTTTGCCGCTTCCAGCCGGTGCAATCCGGCGATCAGCGTATGCTCCCGGTCAATGGTGATGGGGTTGAGCAAGCCCACCTTGGAAATACTGTCCACCAATTCCTGCACTCCCTCCGGGTCTGCCTCCCGCCGTCCGGCGTTGATCTTGATCTCACTGATTGGAACAAGCATATTTTCACCTCCCTGGCCTCGGCCTGTTATCGTTCATCCTTACCGGATGGAACACCTGGGGCCGCAGTTGGCCTATGGCTCCAGGTCTTTCATCCGGTGGGCGGGAAGGGCCGCGCCGGTCCTGGCTGTGTCCTCATTCTGTGAGGAAATGTGACCGGCGCGGGTTCCCTGGAATACCCTTTCAGAAAAATATGTGCCGTATTATCGGGCGGCATGACCGCCTTACTGCTCTCCCCCGGCACGGGAGTATGCAAGCCCGCCTTTGGCGTGGCGGCGCAGTGCCAGCAGACGGTGGCGGCAGGTGACTAAGCTGCCCAGGCCGTTCCCCCAGCATCTCCCTTTTACCCTGCGATACGGGTGTTTGCGGTGCATCCCGCGTCTGCGGCGTTGCCAGCGCCGGGCAGCCGCCCAGGTGTCGCTCGTACCTTTGATGTTATCGTTTTGACGGGCAGAGAGCGGAAGGGATCACCTCCTTTCCTCCGGCCCTGGCCCGCAGGTAGTCTTTGCGATTGAACGGCTGATGCAGGATGCAGCACTTACATACTGAATATGAACGGGAGCTTGTCCCGCTGTTTGTCAAGGTGCTGGGGGATATGCGTTAAGGAGCAAAAAGGCGAAGGATGCTGTTGAGCGTATTCAAATCGTCTCCATCAAGCTGAACTCGCAGCCTAATAAGTAATGCGACCTGCTTTTTGTTAAGGGTTCTGCGATGGAGATAATATCCATCCGCAACCCTTACGCCTCCACCGTATCCTCTGGAAGTCTCAATGGGGTAAGAGCACATGAGTATCGCTATATCACGGCGAATCGTTCTTCTGGAAACATTGAACTCAAAGGCCAGATTGTCGTATGTATCGTGCCTTCTGCGGCACAGTACCTCTAACAACTCCTGCCGCCGTTCGCTCGGACTGCTCATGCGCTCACCCCCCTTCGATGCTCCTGGGGAGATGCTAAAAAACTTATGGGACAGCTTTTGTCCCATTCCCCAAAGTTTGTAGAGGAAATTTTAGACACTCGAATTTTTTGCATTGCGCTCCCTCCGAAAATCTAAATGTGATGGACTTTCAGATTTTCGTGGAGGCCCACGGCACCGGAGGATGCAAGCGTATTTCGATCTAAACCGACAAAAGAAACCGCCAGAGAGCTTCCTATACTCTCTGGCGGTTTGTCTCCCTGCCGGATTATCAGCAGGATAACACGTTCTAAAAAGGTCAAATTTTGCGGTTTTTATTCTAGGGTAATCCTCATGGGGGACAACAATTTTTTTGGTGAATCACCAAATCTGTTGTAAACAAGAAAAGCACCCATGATTTCCTCCAACGGACTAATCACAGGTGGATGCACGATAAGCCCCTGCTGTGAGAGCCGTTTTTTTATGGCCACTCAACAGGGGTTCACTATTTCATATAAAGAGTAAGATTTTACCTATTAAATAGGAGCTATTCGGGAATGTAAATATGAAAATCGGTAAGATAGAATATATCCGAGGTGATAAACTATGCCGATGGATATTCGCACATATTTGGGCAACCGGGTCCAACAGGCAAGAAAGGCTTACAAACTAACACAGCAAGAACTTTCTGACCAAACCGGCGTTTCGATCAAGATGATTCAAGGCATTGAACACGGGAGTGTTAATCCGTCCTATGGGATTCTTTTTCCGATTGTAAATCGCTTGGGCCTTACAACAAGTAACCTGTTCAATGTAGAGCCAGACGAAAATGAGGAAGAAATCAACCGTTTCCTTGGAAAGTTTAGGGCTTGCAGTCGTGCTAATCAAATGGTGTTGCTTAATATGCTGGACTTTCTTGCAGAACAGTTACTTGGGCTTCAAGAGGGAAATAATGAAGATCATTAAATAAGCCAGCAGGACAAGAACAATCTTACCTCTGCTGGCCACACTTGAACGGTTGTTTTTCAAGTTGGGGGAAATACAATAGTAATTGTAGTTCCTTCCCCAACCTGACTGCATAGGTTGATTGTTGCGTTGTGATATTGTGCAATATGTTTAACAATCGAAAGACCTAGCCCGGTTCCGCCGGACGCTTTTGAGCGGCTCTTGTCCACTCGGAAGAACCGTTCAAACACCCTGGACTGGTACTCCGGCGGGATACCAATTCCGGTGTCTTTTACTGTAATTGATGCACCTTTTACATTGTTAGAGACAACGATCTTTACAGTTCCGCCCTCAACATTGTACTTAATGGCATTATCACAGAGGTTAAAGATCATTTCATATAAAAAACTGCGCACACCATTTATGCAGATATTCTCACCTGAAACCAAGACATTAACACACTTCTGCGCGGCAGTATCGCTAAGGGTGTCTGTCACATTTTTTGCTACTTCAAAGAGGCCCACGCTCTCCTGGGGTAAAACCATGCCTTCGTCAAGTTGAGAGAGGTGAATAATATCCTCTACCAATGTTACCAGCCGTGCGGCTTCTGTGTGGATAAGGCCGGAAAAATGGGGAATATCGTCTTGTTTGACCATCCCGCTTTTTAACAGTTCCGCACTGCCCAGGATGGATTGCAGCGGCGTTTTCAGCTCATGGGATACGTTTGCGGTAAATTCCCGGCGATTCCGCTCCGCAAATGCCTGTTCCGTCACATCAAAGGCCAACAGCACCGTTCCAACAAAGGCCTCCTCCGATTCGATCCGGCTGATGTCAAATTGAAACTCCCGCCCGTTTCGCTCCGACCTAACCTCACTGTGTCCTTCGGATACTGCTGTTTGTATGGCGAAGTGCAGATCACGGCTTCGATCTATGGTCAGAAAATCCTGTCCATTGCAGGATGTTTCCACTCCAAAAACTTGCTGTGCCGCTGGATTGATGCTTAGAATTTTTCCTGCATTGTCAAGAAGAACCAGACCCTCTTTCATGTGACTGGTCACTTGTGCAAATTCATCTGTCTGCTTTTTCAAGCTGTGAAGTTGTGCGGCAATCTGCTGACGCTGCTGATGGATGCGGCTGAGAAGGGGCGCTAATTCTTCGTAGGCGTTATTCTCCAGCGGATGATCCAGGTCCAGTGAATTAAGGGGCTGGACGATTTTCTTGGACATCCAATTTGCAAGGACAGCAGAGAGAATGACTGCAAGAATCGCTACCAGCAGAATAGGCTGGAGCATAACCAGAACCAGCGCCAATACCGTCACCTGCCGGATGGAGATGCGCAGCACAGTTCCGTTATTCAATGCCCTGGCATAGTAGAGCGTCCGCTCTGTGAGTGTGGTGGAGTAACGGATGCTGCTGCTTTCACCTTTCGCAAATGCTTCCCGAACCTCAATGCGATCTCCGTGGTTTTCCATATTTTCTGCGGAATCCAGCGTGTCGAAAAGGACTGTGCCATCAGACGCAATCCAGGTCAGGCGGTAGTCCGGGGTCCAGGTGTAGCGGTAATCGCGTTCTGACAGGTGTTCTAAATAGTCCTGTCCGTTTTCCTCCACCGCATAAGCCGCAAGCCGCAGTTCGTCTTTTAACTGCGCCTCTTGAACGGAACCGAAGTAGTCATACAAACATCCCATGACAATGACGAGGTTTGCCAGCAGTACCGCCGCCGCTACACACAGGATGGACCGAAAGATTCTTTTGGTCATGGTTTTACCTCCAGCCGGTAGCCGACATTACGAATCGTTTCAATCATTGCTCCATAACTTCCCAGCTTCTGCCGCAGGGTACGGATGTGCATATCCACAGTCCTGGTTTCACCGGAATAGTCCGAATCCCAGATGCTGGTCAGGAGTTTTTCTCTGGTGAACGCAACACCGGGGGAGGACATAAACAGGCGTAGCAATTCAAATTCTTTATAGGTGAGGGAAACCCGCTCACCGCCCGCCATGACGGTATGCTCCGCCAGATCGATCACCAGATCGTTTGCAGCCAGGATCTCTGGATTCTGCCTGGGGTGACACCGGCGCAGTACCGCTTTGACCCGTGATACCATCTCCATCATGCCGAAGGGCTTGACCAGATAATCGTCCGCCCCCAGGTCCAGGCTCTGAATCTTATCGTACTCTGCTCCCTTTGCCGTTGCCATGATGACCGCGATCTCACGGGTCGCACTGGATTCCTTCATCAGCTTCAGCAATTCAACACCGCTTTTTCCGGGCAGCATGACATCCAAAATAACAAGCTGGGGTATTTCTGTGCGAATCGCCTCCAAGAAAGAATCGCCATCCACAAAACCCCTGACCTCGAATCCCGCGCTTCGTAACGCATAGAGTTCAAGGCTCTGGATGCTTTCATCATCTTCTACGCAAAAAATCATGTTCTTTCCCCCTTTCCGAGCGAGATTATCATACCACAGACACTCCTTACCATCAATGTGCCTGCCCGTTCTTATTCCCGGTAATGGAGAAGATAACCCACTCTGCAATATTGACAGCATGGTCACCAATGCGCTCCAGGTATTTGTCGATCATCAGCAGGTCAAGCGCGTGCTCCCCGACTGCGGGCGCCTCCGCGATTTTTTGAATCAGCACAGCTTTGACCTGTGTAAAATAGCGGTCAATGGTGTCATCGTGAGCAATCACGGCTCTGGCCCGCTCTATATCCTGCTGGACGTATGAATCCACGCTCTCTGTGACCATTTTGATTGTCTCCTGCGCCATTTCGCGGATATGGCCCACATCTTCCGGGACATAGCCCTCTGACAGCATGGCCAGAATGATCTCCGCAATATCGGACGCCTGATCCCCGATGCGCTCCATATCCGTGATAATTTTCAGCGCGGCGGAAATCTGCCGCAGGTCACGGGCCACCGGCTGCTGCTGGAGCAGTAGCTTCAAACACAGGCTCTCAATATCCCGCTCCATCTGGTCGATCTCCCCGTCCAGCGGCCCGACCTTCTCCGCCAGGGTCTTGTCCCCCTCGGTCAGAGCCTTTGCCGCCAGGGAGATCGCCTCCTCGCACAGTGCGCCCATTTGAATCAGTTCATTTTTCATCAGGGCAAGCTGCTCGTCAAATTTGCTCCGCATTATCCAAACCTCCCTGTGATATAGTCCTCCGTTTTCTGGCACTCCGGCCGGGAGAACAGCTTTTCTGTCTCACCGTACTCAATCAATTCCCCCAGCAGGAAAAAGGCGGTATAGTCCGAAATGCGGGCGGCCTGCTGCATATTGTGTGTCACGATGATGATGGTATATTGCTCCTTCAGGCCCATCGCCAGCTCCTCGATTTTGGAAGTGGAAATGGGGTCCAGGGCGCTGGTGGGTTCGTCCATCAGCAGCACCTTCGGCTCCACAGCCAGGGCGCGGGCGATACAAAGCCGCTGCTGCTGGCCTCCGGAGAGGCCCAGGGCGTTCTTTTTCAGTCGGTCCTTCACCTCGTCCCAGATTGCCGCCCCCCGGAGGGAGCGCTCCACAATATCGTCCAGTTTGGCCTTGTTGCGGACACCATGGGTCCGGGGACCGTAGGCGATGTTGTCATAGATACTCATGGGGAAGGGATTGGGCTTCTGGAACACCATGCCGATCTCCTTCCGCAGCAAGTTCACATCCAGGCCAGAGGCGTATACATCCTGCTCCCCATAGCGCACCTCGCCGGTGATCTTCACGCCAGGAATTAAATCGTTCATCCGGTTCAGTGTTTTCAGAAAGGTGGACTTCCCACACCCGGAGGGACCGATAAAGGCGGTAATGTTCTTCTCCGGAATTTCAATATTGATATTGTTCAGTGCCTGGGCCGTCCCATACCACAGGCACAAATCCTTTGCGGTAACAATACTGCTCATAACGCTCTCCTTTTTTTGAAGATCCGGCCAACCAGGACTGCGGCAAAATTGATGGTCAGCGTCAGTGCCATCAGAATCGCGGCGATAGCAAAGGATGCCTGTGCGCCACCCGGCCCCGGCTCCTTGGTGTAGAGGTACAACGCCACAGTAAGGGTGGCTCCCGGACTGCCCAGGCCGCTGAGAAAGCCGTTCAGAACATGAGCGAATCCCGCTGTAAATAACAGCGCCGCCGATTCCCCCAAAATGCGGCCCGCCGACAGGATACAGCCAGTGATTACCCCATCCACACAGCCAGGGAGTACTACCGTCCGAACGACCCGCCATTTTCCGGCTCCCAGGCCGAAAGCCCCTTCTCGGTAGCTCTGCGGCACGGTTTTCAAGCTCTCCTGTGCGGTACGCATGACAGTAGGCAGGTTCATAATAACCAGTGTCAATGCCCCGGCCAGCAGACAGGAACCGAAGCTGTTGGCGAAAATCAGCATCCCTACCAGCCCGAAGATAATGGACGGAATGCCGGACAGGGTTTCTGCCGCGTACTCAATGACCGTCACCAACCTCTGGCTGGAGGCATACTCTGTCAGATAGATGGCCGCACCCACTCCCAGGGGAAGTACAATCAGCAGCGTAGCTACGATGATATAGACTGTGTTCAAAATATCCGGCAAAATGCCAATCGTTCCCGCCAGATAGCTTGGTTTTGTGGAGAGCAGTTCCCAGGTAATACTGGGGAGTCCCTTTATCAGAACATATCCAATCAGGAACAGGGCAGTTCCACAGGTCAGAGCTGTGGACAGTGCCATCAAGCCCCTCATCAGGCCAATGTAACCCTTCCGTTTGGTCGTGATCCAGTTGCTTTGCATGGTCAGCCCTCCTTTTTGCGTTTCAGGAAGAAATTCAGCGCGGCATTGAGCAGCAGCACGAATAGGTAGAGAACCAGGGCAATAGAGAACAGGGCCTGCCGCTGCAATCCGCTGGAATAGGCCATCTCGCTGGCGACTGCCGTGGTGAGAAAACGGACGCTCTGGAACAGGGACGGCATATTAGGCACATTGCCGGACACCATCATCACCGCCATAGCCTCTCCGATAGCCCGGCCCACCCCCAGTACTACCGCCGCCGCTATGCCGCTTTTTGCTGCCGGAGCGGATACGCGGAAGTAGGTTTCGATGGGTGTAGCCCCCAGAGCAAGGGAGGCATCCTCGTATTCCTGCGGGACCGCCTCTAACGCAGTGACAGACACCTTAATAATGGAAGGCAGGATCATAATGGCCAGCACGATGATCGCCGCCAGCAGACTGGCCCCGTCCGGCACATGAAAGAGCTGCCGTATTCCCGGAACCAGCACCAGCATACCTACCAGACCGTAGACCACCGAGGGGATGCCCGCCAGCAGACTGACAGCAGATTCCACCACAGCTTTCACCTTTGGCGGGGCCAGCTTTGCCAGATATACCGCCGTGAAGAAGCCAACCGGTACGCCAAAGAGAATAGCTCCGGCAGTTCCATAGATGCTGGTCAAGATAAAAGGCAGAATTCCGAAGGACGGTTCTTTTGCTGTGGATTCCCAGGTGTCTCCCAACAGGAAGTCCAGCAGGCCAATTTGCCGGATAGCAGGGATTCCGGACAGGATCAGATATACCGTAATAAGCAGGACACAGCCCACCGTGACCAGACCCAGGAACAGGAATATCCCGTGAATCAGGTTTTCTATAAACCGTTGATGTTTTCCCATAAATTGAGCCTCCTAATGGGTAGGAGCGGCGGCAGAGAAAGCCGCCGCTCCACGAGAGGGGTTCAGTTCGCCGCCACCGCGCCGGCCTTACTGATAAAGTCAGAGGCATCGGCAGAGGTTGCGAAATCGAAGAATGCCTGGGCGGCCTCGGACAGCTTGGCATCGGTCTTTGTCACCAGCACGAAGGGACGCTGGATCACGTAGCTGCCGTCCTTGACGGTGTCCTCGGTGGGAGCCACGCCGCCCACGGTAAGGGCCTTTACGCTGTCACTGACAGAAGCTAGAGAAGCGTAGCCGATAGCGTCCGGATTCTGAGAGACGGCAGTAATCACATCGCCGGTAGAGGTCAGTTCCTGGCGGTACTGGCAGGCATCCTCGGTGCCGGTAATGGATTCAAAGCCGTCCCGCGTTCCGCTGCCAGCCTCCCGGCCAATGAGGACTACGGCCGCGTCGCTGCCGCCTGCATCCTTCCAGTTGGTGATCTCGCCGGTGTAGAGCTTGGCGATGGTTTCCACGTCCAGGTCGGCCACGGGGTTGTCCGGGTGAACGATGACGGCGATGCCGTCATAGGCCAGGACGGTGGCCGTCAAGCCGCTGGCTGTTTCCTCATCCTTCAGATTGCGGCTGCTGAGGCCAATGTCACAGCGGCCCTCCTGGACAGCCTTGATGCCGGAGCCGGAACCGGTGGGGTTGTAGGTAAAGGTCACGCCGTCGTTCTGCTCCATGAACGCCTCGCCCAGCGCCCCGATCACATTCTCCATAGAGGTGGAGCCGTCGGTAGCCACCGTACCGGAGAGCTTCTGGGAACATCCGGCCAGCATAGACGCAACCACGGCAACAGCCATGACCAGGCCAATCAATTTCTGTGTTTTCTTTTTCATGACAAATAACTCCTATTCCCGTTTGATTTGTAGTGTATCCTGGGGGATCAGCGATCCACCTGCCTATCCTCCCGTCCACAAGAATAAGAATACCGCCTGAATGTAAAATGCGAAAGTCAGCTTTGGTAAAACCTGTGTAAAGTTTTATGTGTGATTGTAAAGTTTATTTTTCCTGCCTTTTCTGTACGAAATATCCATTCAGGACATACTTGCGCTGATACTCCTGGAATCGCTGACGGAAATCCTCGCTGCCAGTGCGGAATGCGCGCAGGGACTGATGGATGTCCATATTGCCATGGGCAATATCAATCACGCACCCAGCGATGTTGGAGCAGTGATCCGCCGTGCGCTCCAGGCTAGTCAACAGATCAGACCATGCGAAACCTGCGTCAATAGAGCAGTCGCCCTTCTGCATACGAAGGATATGGCGTGTCCGTAGCTGTTCCTTCAACTGGTCGATCACCTGCTCCAGCGGTTCCACCATAGAGGCAGCGTTCAGATCATCGTGAAGGAACGCATTAAGGGACAAGTCCAGAATATCCCGAACCGCTGCGGAAACCACGGTCAAATCAGAGGAAGCATCTTCCGTAAAACGGAGCTCCTTGTCCCGCAGTTCTTCAGCGGATTCCAGGATGTTGACGGCGTGGTCCGCGATCCGCTCAAAATCGCCAATCATTTTCAGCAGCTTCGCCGCCTCCCGGCTGTCGGCTTCGCTGATTTGGCGGGTACTCAGATTCACAAGATAGGTTCCCAAAATATCTTCGTAATGGTCTGTTTTATCCTCTTTTTCCCGTATAGATGCGGCCAGCGCCGGGGTATAGCTTCGCAGAGAGACCATTGCGTCTTTCAAGGCCGCAACAGCGGTTTCCGCCATCTCCGCCGCCACCGTATGACACCGCTCCAGGGCGATAGACGGAGTGGCAAACAGGCGCTCGTCCAGCTCCGCCACCGCGTCCGACCGCTTATCATCGGGAACGAGGATGGTGACCAGCTTCTCCAGAAAACTGGACAGGGGCAGCATCAGCAGCGTACACAGGACATTGAATACCGAGTGGGCCACGGCGATGCCCAGGCGAGAGGCGGGCTCGTCCAGAATGACAGGCCGCAGCAGCGCCTTTAGAACGCAGAACACCGCCAACCAGACCGCCGTTCCGATGATATTGAATGAAAGATGGACAAGAGCGGCCCGCTTTGCGTTCTTGTTCGCACCTACGGAGGAGATCATAGCCGTCACGCAGGTGCCGATATTCTGCCCCATGATAATGGGAATCGCAGCGCCGTAGGAAACCTGACCAGTTGCCGCTAATACCTGCAAAACGCCCACGGAAGCAGAACTGGATTGGATGATGGCCGTGAGGATCGTGCCCGCCAGTACGCCCAGCAGCGGATTTTTGAACATGATGAACATCTGCTGGAACGCCGGGACATCCCGCAGGCCGGAAACGGCCCCGGACATGGTTTCCATGCCGAACATCAGCGTGGCAAAGCCGAGCAGGATCATGCCGGTGTCCTTTTTCTTCGCGTTCTTGCAGAACATATAAAAGATGATGCCAATGAGCGCCAGAATCGGCGTGAAGGAGGACGGTTTCAATAGTTTAATAAACAGGTTCCCGCTGTCGATCCCAGCCAGACTCAACAGCCATGCCGTGACTGTGGTCCCAACATTGGCCCCCATAATGACATTGATGGCCTGCTTCAAGGTCATGATTCCGGAGTTGACAAAGCCAACCACCATGACCGTAGTTGCCGAGGAGCTTTGAATGACCGCAGTAACGCCCATGCCGGTCAGAAGTCCGGCGATCTTACGGTCAGTCAGCTTCCCCAGAAGCGTCCGGAGCTGGCCTCCGGCCCTGCGCTCCAGGGCCTGTCCCATAACGCTCATGCCGAACAGGAACAGGCTTAATCCGCCGATAAGAGTCAACACATTGAAAATATCCATAAAGCTGATTTCCTCTCTCTTTTAGTTTCACGTTTTTATTCTAACAAGTGCGTGTAAAATCTGTTAGCAAGGTCATGTAAAATCTATGTAAAATGAAAGGCCAGCCGACACCGGCCAGCCTGTGCGGTTGGATATTGCCCTGTGAACAGCTTCAGCTATTGCTTCAAAGAGAAGCTGTCATAACTGGTCAGAAATATTCCGGCGCACAGAGCCGTAAATGGGGCCACTGTCACCAGTCCAAAAGAACCAATCACCGTATGCAGCAGTTCCGCCGCGACATATTTGTAATTGAGGACATTGGTCAGCGGCGTTCCCTGGGCCATGAACACCATCAGCAAAGCTACATACCCGCCGGAGTATGCCAGCAGCAATGTGGTTGTCATCGTTCCCATAGCGGCCCGGCCCACATTCAGACCGGATCGAATTGCCTCTTTGCGGCTGAGTGCTGGCTGTTTCTGAACGACCTCATAGACAGCGGAGGTAATATCCACGGACAAGTCCATAACAGCCCCTGACGCGCCGATAAAAATAGAGGCCATAAAAATTTGTGTCAGGTTCAGATGCTGGTATCCGGCATACAGCAGGCTCTCCGAGTAAGACATAACCGCTCCGTGGATTTGGAAAAGGTTCGTAAAAACCACGCCCATGACACAGGTGACCAGAATGCCTAAGAAGGAACCGGAGACAGCGGCGGCACAGCGGCGGTCGAAACCATATACCAGGCTGACGATCAAGACCGTTAGCACCAGAGTGATCCCCAGCCCTACCCAAATGGGATTCCAGCCTTTCAAATAGAGCGGAACCAACACCTTCCAGATCATCAGCACGGACAAAATGAAGGAAAGTACCGCCCGCAGACCGGTCCAGCCCGCGAAAACAACCAGCAGAAGGATAAACAGTGCCGCGAGCAAAAGTTCCCACGGGGTGCGATAGTGGTCGATCATGGAAACATTCAGGATTTGCCCATCCAGGAAGTTGATGCGCACCAGGGCTTTGTCACCTGTGGAAAACAGCTTGTCCTGTTCCAGAGAGCCGTTCAGCATATTCCTTCCCTCGGCAACCTGCCCCTGAAAAGAGCCGCCTAAAATTTTCACTTGACACCGCTGTTCCCCGGAACGCACAAGCCCGGTGTCAACAATGGAGGATTCATCCGTAGACAATACCAGCGCAGGCCGTATGTCCGATTCCTGAAAAACCAGATTTCCCTCAAAGCCCGTTGGAAGAACCAGCAGTACAACGATCAGGGTAAGGCAGGCCCATATCGGGGCCTGATAATGGATGGATGCGCTTGGGAATAGCTTCATAATTGATTGTCCCTTTCTGATAGGGTCGAGGCCGCTCCTACCGGCAGGCAGAAGCGGCCTCTCTATGAGAAAGCAGAGGGTAAGCGGTTATTTTACCGCCAGCATCGTAGCCAGCTTCTCGTAGATTTCCGTGTTGTCATAGTATCCATCAAACTGATCGGCGTTCACGCCGTCAGCGAACATGGCGACCGGCAGTCCGGTGTGGCTATAAGAGGTGAAGGATACACCGGATTTGTTATTGAGAATGTGGGTAATCGTCACGCTTAACGGCTCGTAGGTTCCGTAGGCCACATACTCCGCCTGCTGGACCATGCCGGTATCCTTTTCGTTCACACTTTTCTCGTAGGCGGTTTTCAGCAGGCCCAGCTCGTACTCGGTGAGTACCAGCTTGTCCCCGGTGTCACCCTTTGCTTTCAGGCCGAACAGCTTCTCTATGTCGGCCAGGACGGTGTTGAAATCAGTCTTGTTCTCCTTGTAAGCGGCTACATAATCGCTGTCGAACTTGGCAAAAGAAATTTTCTGGCTGTCCAGCAGGGAGAGGTAGGTGTCGTAGTCGGTTCCGGCAAAGCCGATGGTCAGACCGCCGGTTTCGTGGTCACCGGTAACTAGGATCAGAGTCTCATCGGGGTGTTCCTTGGCAAAGTCGATGGCTACCTGCACCGCGTCGGCTAGGGCCAAGGTGTCGTGAATGGTGGAGGCGGCATCATTGGCGTGGCAGGCCCAGTCGATCTTACCTCCCTCGCACATCATGAAGAAGCCCTTGTCGTTGTCCAGAACCTCAATACCCTTTTCCACATAGTCGGCCAGGGACCACAGTTTGTCTGTCCGGTCCAGCTCATAGGCCATGGCATCAGAGTCGGCCAGATGCTCGTCGATAATGATGACAGGACCGGAGGTGATCTTATCGGCCTCAGCTTGGGTCTTTACCACGTTGTAGCCCGCCTGCTTTGCCAAGGCATACAGATCCTCCTTGTCCTTGTCCGCTCCGGTGGGCTTTTTCAGTCCGCCTCCAGCAAAATACTCAAAGCCAGAGTCGATTAGTTCCAGGCCGATCTCGTAGTAGCTGTTGCGGCTGGCTTGGTGGGCGTAGAAGGCTGCGGGAGTGGCGTGGTTCAGGTTGACAGAGGAGATGATGCCCACCTTCATCCCCAACTGCTCGTGAACCTTCTCGGTGATCGTCTCATAAACCTTGGTGGCTGTTTCGTCCACATTGATGGAGCCGGAGTAGGTCTTGTAGCCAGTGGCGATAGAGGTGGCGGTGGAAGCGGAGTCGGGAGCGAAGCTGTTGGAATCGTAGGTCACAACGGAACCAACCGTTTCAAAGCCCATGAAATTCAGCGGCTTGGGGCCGTCCAGCACCGCACCCTGGTTGTCGTCCAGGCTGGGAACTGCCTGCATATAGTCGCTGTCGGCCATGGCCCCGAGATAGTCCGCCGCGGACTGGAACTGGGGAAAGCTCATGCCGTCTCCGATGAACAGGAACACATACTTGGGTGCCTTGATGGTCTGGTCAGAGGCAGTCTGGCTCGCCAGCGTGTTGATCGCGCCTGCGTTTGTCTGAACAGGGCCAGTGCTTCCGTTTTTGGCGGTAGCGGAACAGCCAGCAAACAAAGTGGCTGTCAGCGCCAAAGCCAATGCGATAGCAAAGATTTTTCTCATATTTACCTGTTTCCTCCTAAAGAGTAGTGTTTGTCCGCCTGGGACACATCCAGAATAATCTCTGGATGTAATATTTGCTACCATGGTTTTGAAAAATCCTTGTAAAATTCTGATATAAGCAAGAAGCCTTTACATGGATTTCACAAAAAAAGCCTTGTAGACTTTACAAACACATCTTATAATCAGATTTTGACCAGCAGGCAAAAATAAACATGAAAGGCAGTCATGATATGGAAGAAAAATGTTTACTTGATTTCAATGCGAAAAAGGGCTTTATCTGTGATATGGATGGCGTCATTTATCACGGAAATAAAATCCTTCCGGGTGTTGTGGAATTTATTCAGTGGCTCCAGGCAGAAAACAAGAGATTTTTGTTTTTGACCAATAATAGCGGATACACGCCAAAGGAACTGCACCAGAAGCTGGCTCGTATGGGGTTAGATGTGTCTGAGGATCATTTTTATACGAGCGCTCTGGCAACTGCCGCATTTCTGAAGGAACAGGCTCCCGGCTGCTCTGTATTTGCAATCGGAGAAGCCGGACTTCTCAACGCACTTTATGATGCAGACATCACCATGAATGAGGTGAACCCTGACTATGTGGTGGTTGGAGAAGGACGCACCTACTCCATGGAAACATTGACAAAGGCAACGAATTTGGTCATGGGTGGGGCAAAACTCATTGGGGCAAACTCTGATGTATCCGGCCCGATTGAAAATGGTATTGCACCGGCCTGCCGCGCTTTGACCGCTCCTATCGAAATGGCAACCGGAACACGGGCCTATTTCTGCGGCAAACCCAATCCGCTGATGATGCGGACTGGCCTGCGGCTGCTGGGCTGCCACTCCGGTGAAGCTGTCATGGTAGGAGATCGGATGGATACCGATGTAATCTCTGGTATGGAGAGCGGTATGTCCACTGTATTAGTACTTTCCGGCGTTTCTACACCAGAAACTTTGAAAGAGTATGCCTACCGTCCGTCCATTGTGCTGAATGGCGTTGGCGATATTGTCGCTGCGGCACACTCATACGTTGTGGGGCATTGAGTAATAACGTTCCTATAACGTAGGCGAGCAATGTATTGGAATATCCTTTTCGGATTTTCCAATACGCCCGTTGGGGTCCCCCCAAGCCCCGGACTGGCCGCTCTGCGTCCAGTCGAACACGCCTGACGGCGTGGCTTTTCGCTCCCTTCGGTCGCTCATTCCTGCACATCCGCGCAGGAAGGGAAACGCCCTTTCAGGGCGTTTCCTCATACCGTATTGGGCAGTAAAAAATTAAAATATCCATCTGGCGAGAATCGCCGTTCTTGCGTTCTGCCAGATTGCAGTCGATATAAAAATCTTCCAGGCCAAACCCGGCAAGGTTTTCTTCAAACAACTGGATTTCCTTTGTAGCAAGGTTGATAGCGCCAACACCAAAACACTGGCTGGCCTTCTGCGGCAAAATCTCATTCAAGCAGTCAGCACACAAGAAAGAAGCGGCCTTGTCCACGTCCAGGGTTTTGTCGGCGAGAAAGTCCACAGAGCCAGTGGCGTACCCCCGGTCATAATCTAACATCAAACTGGCAGAGAATCCGCCGTCCGTGCTGCCACCGCCACCGAAAGACACAACGCCAGCATATTCTTCAATCAACTGCCCGTTCAGTCTGTCATAGCGGTTGATTTCAAGCGGCTTGATCTCAAAGGTATTTAAGCTGATGAGCGCAATATTGTCCTGCCCCCAATATGACGGAACCAGGCTTTCGATGCCGCCCCCGCACAGATAGCAGTCCTCGTCTGATGTGTTGGAGGAATACCTGGTTTCATTATCCGGGGCCGTGTGTTGATCTGCTCCGCACCCGGCCAGAATGAACAGCAGTATTACCAGCAGCAAAAGAGGAAACCGTTTCATGCTCCGCCCCCCTCATGGGTCACAGACCGGGTAAGCGGGTCAATCAAGATAATCTCCCGCCCCAACTTCCGGGCATAGTTGACCGTTGCGCCGGTGCCGCTGCGCCGCACTCCACTGAAAACCGCCAGCAGCAAGCCAGCTGATTCCACCAGCCGATGGTTCCGGTCGATCATACAGCCGTCATAATATTGGCGGCTCACATAGTCAACCGAATCGGCCTGTTTCAGAATAGAATGATACCGCTCCCGCGCTGAATCACTCCACCTGTCCGCCTGCCCTCCATAGGGCAGGACACAGCGGAGTTTCAGCGCGGGATTTTTCTCACGGAGGTCAAGCACGATCTCCGCCGCCCAGCAGTCGGTTCCGTCCGCGCCTCCGGTAAAATACTCTGTCACCCCGGCCCCGGCCAGCGTTGCGATCTGCCTCGCCAGGGTTTCTTTCAACGCTATGCACCGTGGGTCCGCCTCATTGTCCTTCCAGGGAAATTTATGCGGACGGTGGCCGGTGAAGGCGCAGGTTGTACCTACCATCTAAAAACCTCCCCCTTTGATGGTTTCTCGAATATTCTATATTGCCTGTGGCAGACTGTCAATTATAAATGTCGTAATTAAGATAAAAATGATAAGTTAAAATTGCTATCCGTCTTGTAGAATAAAGGCACAGTCAGGGGGTGACGGTATGGCTATTTATGATTTTGGAATACGACTGAAAGAACTGCGAGAGGGCAAAAGGCTTTCACAGTCAGATGTTGCGGACCGGCTGGAAGTGACACGGGCTACAATCAGCGGCTATGAGTGCAATACCATCACTCCCAGCGTGGAGCAGCTTGTCAAACTGGCGGTGCTTTACAATACGTCCTTGGACTATATGCTGGGGATGGAAAATCGCTCTTATCTTTATCTGGACGATTTGAGCGAAAGCCAACAAAAGACCATTTTGGACGTGGTTGACCGTTTGAAGAAAGAATTTCTTAACCCGCTCTGATTTTATGAGCAGACGATTGACAGGTCCCCGCTATCGGCATATAATCTCAGCATATTGACCAGCAGGGATGAAACATTTTATGAAGGTAAACCACCATTCGCTTGCTTACAAAATGCAGGCCAAGCCAAACAAAACCTATAAGGATTTGCGGCAGAAGCAAAAGGCGAAAATTTCAGAATGGATGTTCCGGGCCGTCTGTGAGCATTACCAGGAACACGGGGAAATGCCTGGGGATGAAGCTGCTGAAAAGATCACCGCCAGAATCTACGATAAGATAAAATCTCTTGCGATATGGGTTCCCTATGACGAGGTACACCGGGAGTTCCTCTCCAAACTGCCCCGATATGAAACCCGCATCCAGGAGCATGGGATTCCAGAGGACCCGCCGCCCAAAAAGAAAACTCCGGCCACGCCCCGGAAGAAGGGCCGCAGCAACAAGATTTGTCCGAACTGCGGCAGGAAAATGAAGCAGCAGTTTATCGGCTTGCAGCATTGCAGGTGCGGCATGAGCTGGAAAAAGGGAGAGGGCTTTTTTGAACGCTCCCCGGATATGGTATTTGCTTTGCAGCG
>NZ_KE159713.1:0-12389 GCF_000403435.2 Oscillibacter sp. 1-3 | reverse complement strand
CTCTATTCTGCTCCTGAGCCTCCGGTGTTAATCCGAGAATTTTATCTACGTTTTGCTTCGCCGTCCGGTAGGCGATCATATCCTGCCGCAGAGCCTTGTATTCCGCGTACTGCTCCTGCTTCTCCGCCAGCAAAGCGGTGTACTCCTGGGAAAGCTGGGCAACCTTTGGAATGGGCTTGCCGTCCAATGCGTCAAAGGCTTTCTTCGCCGCCTCATGCTTGGCGATCTCATCCCCATGCTCCGCCAGAAACTCCTTCTTGTGGCGGGACTTCTTATAGGCAGCATAAACCTCCCGTGTCTTGGAGTAATTGATGATATGGGTCTTGAGCTGGGCAACCTCGGCCATGCGGCCCTCCAACTGCTTGATACGGCGGGCAACCTCGTCAAAGCGATCACCGGCCTGTTCCGCCCGTGCCGCCAATTCATCATAGTCGGTCAGGCCGTTCTCAATCAGAAAGTTAAGGGTTTTCGCCGCCTCTTTCAGATTAAAAATCTTCGCCCAACGCTCATAACCAGCGCCCTTGCCAGCCGCCATTTTTGCTTGAATGTCGATGAGCATATTGACTTTCCGGCCAGCGTGGGGAACGGGCTTTTTCGCCGCCGCAGACCGCCCGCCCCGGTGGGCGCTGCGCTCCCGCAGGGCCTCCCTGGTGTAGTCGGCCCCCAGCTTATTGGAGCGGGTGAAACGGTCCCAGCCGGGGGCGCGGAAGGACAGCGCTTTGCCCTCCTTGATCTCATAGCCCTCGGCCCGCATCCTCGCAAGAAAATCATCGTAGTCCCGGCAGTCGGGGAGTACCCGGTCAATGGTCTGGCGCAAATGCTCCTTGTGGCTGCGCCCATGCCTGACCGCCTCCATCTCCTTCTGCTTCCGCTCTTTTTTACTCGGCTTCGGGTTCTCAATCACGGACAGGCCGTGCGCCCTGCACAAATCGTCATTGAGCCGCCGGAGAACCAGATAAGAATCCTTGGGGTTTACAAATTTTCCGTCACAGTTGAGATTGGTGCTGTTAAATTCTATGTGCGTGTGAATATGGGCCTTGTCCACATGGGTGGACACAACAAACTGGTGTTTCCCCTCCGTGAGTTTCATCGCCAGCTCATAGCCGATCCGGTTGGCTTCTTCCGGGCTGACCTCTCCTGGTTTGAAGGATTGAATGACCCGGTACATGATAACGTCCCGGTGGACGGGCTGGCTCCGTCCGGTGATCTGGAAGTAAAGCCGCTTGCTAAGTTCAAATTCTTCTGCGGCGGTTTCCGGGGAACACATGAACGAGGACACCAGCTCGCCGTCCTGGGTTTTCTCCGCTTTCTGGTCATAGTCGTGCCGGTCCGCCATAGACTGTTGCCGGGTCCGGTTCCGCATAATCTTCCGGGGGAGTATGTTGGAGATTGCTATGGTTTGGCCTCCTTCCTGCGTACAGCAATCTATCTCCCGCCCCTGTTGTGGCCATGCTTTTGAATCGTGTTATAAACACCATAAATTATAAAGCACAGACCGTGTTGTTGTCAACACCACCATTACATAAACTAAAGGTGAAAGGTGGTGCTGATGTGCGAGAGAAAAAAGAAATCAATGTGAGAATCGGCAATCAAATCCGTATTGCAAGAGAAGCGGCTGGCCTGACGCAAGATAGGTTCGCAGAATTGGTTTCCCTTGCAACAAAAAATGTTTCAGATATAGAGCGGGGAGTTGTTGGGGTTTCCATCGGGTCATTAATACGCATTTGTCAAACACTCTCTATTTCCAGCGATTCTATTCTTTTTGGAGAAGAAATCGAAAATGATGTTCACGGTATTTCTGACCGTCTGAGTAAACTTCCATCCGAACAGTTTGAAATTGCAGTTGATATTATGAATAAATTGTTTGAGGCGTTTGCTTCATCGGGCAAGTGATTTATCTGGCTGGCTCCCTCTGCCGCTGTTCTCGCACTGCTTTGGTATGAGCGCAGAGAAATTCGTTGTAATCCTTCCCATGTTCCGCAGGTGGCGGATTGCGGTAAATCAGCTTCACCCGCTGGGACAGTTCCGGGTTGTCCTGGATGGCGTTTTCCAGCCGCTCCATGCCCATAATCCCCGCCTTATCGTTATCCAAGCATAGGCTGACCTGGGTAACGTGGGGATGATCGTGGAGGAATTGAATCATGGCGCGAGGCGCGGTCCCGCCCAAGGATAGGTAATGGCTGTCCCGCCACTCACCCCCGGACAGCTTCACCAGCGAGGCCAGGGATAGGGCATCAATCGGGCTTTCCGCCACCGCCAGCCGGGGACACTCCGGGTCAGCGGCCAGCAGAGAGAAATTGTACCGCTTGTCGCTGCTCTCCACATCTATGCGAAAGTTGTCCCGTGTCCCCCGGAGACAGGCGAACCGGGCACAGCCCTCCGGGTCCCTGCCGACAAAGACGCAGTTCTGATATTTCCGGCTCTCATAGAGCGTACCGGCCTGCATACACGCTTGCAGCAGTTCCGGGTGAATCCCCCGGCCTTGCAGATAGGACAGCATGGCGGCAGGGAAGCGGCTGGCCTCCGGGAGTTGAAAGGGCTTCGGAGGCTTTGGCTTGGGCCGCTCCTGGGGTGGCGGGGCGCGGTAGCCGCACAGAGCCTCCACCGCGCCCACAAAGTCCATACCCCGGACCTTTATCAGATAGTCCAGCGCCGTCCGGCCCCCGATACCCCGGCTGTTCCAGCACCATTTTCCGTTGGAGATTTTCAAGCTGTCATGGGTCCGGGTGCAGTATTCATTAGGGCCGCTCCGTTTCAGCTCATGGGGTTCGTAGGTTTGCAAATAGGATAATAAATCCCATTCCTTTGCTTTTGCGATCTGTTCTTTGGTTACTCCTGGCATTCATTCACCCTTTCTTGCAAAAAATAGAGGGACGACACTTGGGTCGTCCCTCACGTTAAAAGCTGGTATTCAATTTTGTCATACCCGGCGATTACCGGAACACTCAATCCTCCGGCTGGTCCAGGCCAAGCCGCTGGGCGATTTCTTCCGGCTTTAATCCGGCTTTGCTGGCGCTCTTAATCAAATCCTGGATTTTCTGCTTTTTGGTCTTACGGGGCTTGCGCGGCGGTTTGGGAGCGAGAATGTCCTTTTTCTTCTGCTCTAAAGCCGCGATCCGCTCCTTAACAGCCGTCTCCTTCTTATCGAAGTCCTCATTGGCGGCGTCTCTTTTAGCGGCAAGAGATTCCAGCTCTTGATTCAGCTTTTCAATCTTGCTGTCAACGGCCTCGGCCATCTGCTGGGGGGTGCGGCGGGTGCGCTTCGTGTTTTGCTCATCCATGATAACTGCTCCTTTTTGATGTAATATTTTCCGCTGAATCTAATCAGGAAAATTATATCCCAAAAACATCAATTCCAAATAACTTTTTTATCATAACACAGGATAAGCATTTTGAAAATAGGCTTTCAAGTAAAAATAGGCGGCGAGAGCGCAAAATACACGCTCCCGCCGCCCTCGCAGTCACAGCGATTCAAATTTCTTCAGCAGGTCGTTGATGCCCTGCCAGACCTCCGTATAGCCCTGACGCAAATCTTCCACGTCCTGGGCGTAGAGATTTCGGGTGCTGTTGCAGCGGCGGGCGATCTGGTTCACATTGCTGGAAATGGAGCGCAGGAGCTTCACCAACTCCACCACGCTGGACATATCCAACTGGACCACATATCCGTCCACCGCCATTTTCCGCAGGTACGCCCGCAGATTCATCGTCCCCAGCAGGGCCATTTTCCGGTCAATCACCTCCTTTTCCTCCGGGGACACCTTTGTGTAAAGGCCCACCGTCCGGCCCTCGTACTTTCTCACAGTGCCGCCTCCCTTCGCTGATCTCTTTCCGCGCCAGCAGCCACCGGCGCGGGTGGAACGTAGGAGCGCAGCGCCGCCCGGATGGACGGCTTATCACCGCTCAGCACGGTAAGGGCGGGCGGCTCCGGCGCGGGGGCCTCGCCGCCCTCCAAATCCGCTTCGTCCTCACCATCCTGGGACTGTTCCACCGTCTTTGTCCTGGGCTTTTCCAGCTCCCGGTTGAGCTGGGTCAGGCGGGCGGACTTCTCCGCCAGCTCATTTTCCTTGGGAAATGGCCGCTCAGATTCTTCCCTGGCGTTCACCAGCTCCTTCTCCAGTCTCTCCAGATGGTTCTCATGCCCCTTGATCTTTTCGGCCATACCCTCCAAGGCGTTGTTGATACGGGTGACATTGCCCACCGGATCATCGGCCAGCTCCGCCGTATAGGTCAAATGCTGCTTCATCGTGATCTTGAACTTGGAGCCGGTACAATGAAGCTGCATGGGAAAGCCCCGGTATTCGCCCAGGTCGAGGGGCTTCTCCGGGTCGGGCATGAGCAGACACGCCTTGATAATGGCCTCGCCCGCCTCCTTGCGCTCAGTGAAGGTCTGGCCCATGACGGTCATGGAAAAAGCGTCGTCCTTCACCGGATGGGCCTGGACAATGGGCAAATCCTTCCCCAGCGCCTCAATAAACAGCTTCGTTTCCGCGATTTTCTGCGGATAGTATTTCAGCGTTTTGTTCTGCATTTCATACTGCATGGCGGTGTGGTTGGATTTCAGCATTTTCAGCTTCGCCACCTGCACATCCAGCTCCATCTTCTCCCGGATACGGTCGTCCCCGGTAGCCAGGGCCTTGACCTCGGCATAGGAGAGGGCGGTGGCGTCCACATCCTCAGCGGACCGGGCGGGGGATTTGCTGGTCATAATCTGACCGATGAATTTCTGCTTGTTCTCCACCAGCCCCCAGTTGTAGGCGTCAAAGGTGCCCTTGGTGACGTACTTGAACATTTTGACCGATTTGTTCATGTTGCCCTGGCGCAGCGACCGACCGGCTCTTTGCTCCAAATCAGCGGGCCTCCATGGGCAATCCAGGTCATGAGACGCCACAATGCGGTCCTGGACGTTGGTGCCAGCTCCCATTTTCTGGGTGCTTCCGATCAGTACCCGCACCTGCCCCCGGCGTACCTTGGCGAACAGCTCCGCCTTTTGCGCTTCGGTGTTGGCGTCGTGAATAAAAGCGATCTCCTCCGGGGGAATCCCCTGGGCGATCAGCTTGGCCTTAATATCGTCATAGACGTTGAATTTGCCGTCGTTTTTGGGGGTAGAGAGGTCGCAGAAAACAAGCTGGGTCCCCCGAATGTCCGCGCTGTCACGCCACTCGGCCAGGACATTCTTGACACAGGCATTGACCTTGCTGTCCGGGTCGTCAGGCAGGAGGGGATTCTGCAAACGCTGATCCAGAGCCAGCTTGCGGCCATCCGAGGTGATTTTCAGCATATTGTCCTCGTCCGGCTCCACTTCTCTGTTCCGCACGGCCTCCGCCCGTTCGCCCAGCTCCGCCACCATTTCCTGCTGAAAGCTGCTGGGTTCGGTGGTGACGGTGATGTACTCCGCCTCCGGGGTGGGGAGCTTCAGCATATCCGCCGTCTGAATGTCAGCGGCCTCTTTCCAAATGTTAATAAGCTCCGGGAGATTGTAGAATTTGGCGAACCGGGTCTTGGTACGAAAGCCCGTGCCCTCCGGGGACGGTTTGTCAAGAGGATTTTTTGATTTCCTCTAAATTGAACTTGTCAGAAGCAAAGCAATCGCCTAAAACTTCATGGACACAAAGGCCACGAAACGCTGTATCCATGGGCTTTTTCGCCGTTTCGGACTGCTTCACACTGACAATAAAATTGGTGTTTCCTATACGGATAGAATATTGATTTTCCATAGTGCTCCTTTCCAAAAATCGTGGGCTTCCGACAGCGAAAGCCCGGTTTCGACGCCTGGGCGTTCAGTTTAGAACAGGTGAAGAAGTCAAAAAGTCGGGAGTGTAGTCGAAGCGGCTATCTCTCCCAACCCTTGCTCCTGTTCTTCTGTTTTCTCGCTTCACGCTCGGCCTGCCGCCTGCGCTCCGCTTCCTCCTTTTCTCTCCGCTCCTGCGCTTCCTTGACGCTGAACAACTCCCTGACCTTGCTGACAAACACCCGCACAACATCGGGAAAATGCTCCATAGCGTCCAGAAACGGCTGGCATTTCTCTTTCAGAGCGTCATACCGTTCCTGCGCTTTCTGCAACGCCGATGAAGCCCTGGAATACTGCTGGCGGTAATAGCGGGCGTTCTCTTTCAGATTGTGAATCTCGTTCCGGCTGGTAATGCCCTCCTTTGCCAGCGAGGTAAGCTGGGAGTAGTCCTCTTTGCTGATAGCGACCTTTCCCGTGATGGTCTTTTGACCCATGCTGTCAATGTCGCTGAGGGTCATGCTGACCTCGTGGGCCGCCTGGTATTTGGTCTGCTCCCTTGCAACCTTCTCTTGGAGCTTGGAGAGCCGTTTGGTATCCTGTTTAATCTGATATTGGAGCGAACTCAGATTTTCGGAAGTGCTGCCACGCTCGCCACGCTGGAAGTCGGTAAAGCCATGCTCCCGCATATGCTCAAACAATTCATCTTGCAGGACGCTGTATGACGCCCGGTACTTCGGCTTGCCGTTCTTCCGCAGGATTGCCCTGCCGTGTTCATCGGTGAGGGGAATATCGGAAGCCCATTTCTTGGAGTGGCTGATCTGATGGATAACCTCTTTCACCGTCCCACGCAGGGCGGGGTCTTTACACCGCTTGCTCCACAGGATTTCTTTCTCAACCACAGGCAGGACAACGGCGTGAAGATGGTAGTGGTACACATCCTTTCCCAACTCGTCACTTGCCGCCCGGTTGATTTCATCGGCGTGCATGACGGCGGAGATGACATTCTCGCTTCCGAACTTATCTTCCAGAAAGCGCACCGCCTCGGCGTAGAACTCCCTGGCGTAGTCATAGCCGCCGTTCCGCTCAAAGTACATCGTGTTCACATCAATGATAATCTCGTCAAAAAGGGTAGCGTCCTGCCGAAGCCCCCGCAGGCTGATTGCCCCATCCGCTTCCATCTCCCGCAGAATTTCCATATAGGACTTCCCGCCGGGGTCACAGAAATGGACATTGAGGGGTATCCGCTCCGGCACGACATTGATGTTGTCGTAGCTTTCGTTCTTCCTCTCATTGTGCCGTTCAGCCGCCCCAATGTCGGAGGACTTGTACTGCTTCACACGGGCGCAGCTCATATCGGGCCTTGGTTCTTTTGCCATCGGTTCCTCCTTTCCGAGAGGTGGCGGGGGAGCGCCGTTACACAACATTCTGCGAATGTGTGTAACCCACTATGACACTTTCGGCTTCGCCGCAAAGATGTCGTGGGCAAGGGCTTTCCCCCCTTGACCTCCCTTAAAACCTCAATTCAAAACGGCAGGCCGTCATCCGCCGTGACTGCCTGCCGTTCCTCTTTCGGTTTTTCGCCCATCGTCAAAGCCCAGTACCAAAGAAAGCCCTCCTTCACCGAGTGAACGCCGGCTTTCTTCTTGGCCTTTTTGATGGTCGATTTCTTGAAGCCTGCGGCTTCAAGTTTTACTTCGCACTCGGCAGCAAGCTGCGGCCTGCCGTCTGAAAGAAGCTCTTTCAGAAACGCAACAGCGCCGTCTACCTTTTCGCTCGGCCTGCCCAGCTTTGGGGCAAAAAGGGAAAAGGCTTCGTCCGCTGTCAGTTCAATTTCGTCCTGGAAGTTTACGCCCTTGTCGGTCACTTCAAAGACAATGGCGTTGCCGGTCGGGGCGAGATTGGACTTCACCTGCACCATATACCGCTCCGAAAGGTTCTCCTTGTTCTGCGTCCTCGCCACCGCCAGAATACTTCTTGCGGCGGCGGCAATGTCGATTGAGCCGTTGGTTCGGTACAGCGGGGAGGTATCCCTGTTCTTGTTCATGTGCGCCACAACAACGATTGCACAGCCCGTTTCCTGCCCGATTTTGATAAGGTGGTTCAGCTCCGTCCTCGTTTTGTTGGCGTCGTTCATGGAGCAATCTTCCCCGATATACGAACTCAACGGGTCAAGAATGAGCAGCCTGACATTGTACCGTTCGATTGCCTGTCGCAGCCGGTCATCTCCAAAGGTCAGGTGCTTTTCATTCTCCTTGATGAAGATAAGATTATCACGATTGCCGCCGGAAGCGATAAACCTCGGCACAACCGTATCGTCTGCATCATCCTCCGTGGTCTGGTAAATCACCGTCATGGGTTCGCTTGCTTCCTCTACCTCTTGGAAAGGCAGGGGCTTCCCATCGGTCAGCAGGGCAGACAGCGCAAGCATGAATTTGCTCTTGCCATCGCCCGGATCGCCTTGGAGCAGGGTTATCTTCCCGAATGGGATATAGGGATACCACAGCCATTTCACCTCCCTGGGCGTGACCTCGCTCGCCCTGATAATCTCCAAAGTAACCGTGTCGTTGCTTCCGTTTGGGGTCATTGTGCGACCTCCTTTCAGTTGATTTTGCTGCCCTGGGCAACAGAAAAGCACCGTATCGCTACGGTGCTTTTCTCCGGCTCAGATGTGTGCTTTGATGGGGGTTGAATGTCGCTTGGGTTGGTGGTATACTATATCCATAGTGATTCGACAAACGCTAAATTTACGGGGGTACCTAAATGAACCTGCTTTATGAAAAATATAAAAACTTGAAGATAGATGGTAGCTGGATTGGCTTAGAAGCGGGAACGCAAACACCGTATTTTTGCACTCCTATTGGAGCGGAAATCATTGGCTGGGATAATGGCATACACTACTGCTTTATTAAGAGCTTTGGAGATATGGTGTTCTGCGTCAACCCGGAAACCTGCTGCGATTACAATGTCTATCCAATTGCCCGTAATTTCTGCGATTTCTTGGGGCTGATACTCGCCACTGGTAATACAAATATTTTGCAACAGATTATTTGGTGGGATAAAAAAAGGTTTGAGAATTTTGTTAATAGTCCAGAAGAACAGGAATGGAGAGTTCGGCCCGAAGTGGAAGGTGCCTTGAGTACAATTCGCAAAGGGACAGGTATAGCACCGATAGATACCCCGTTTGAATATATCAAGGATTTGCAAAGCGATTTCCCCTATGAACAAATTCCATTTACAAATGAGTATTATGATACTTTAGGACTTGAACGGCCAGACGGAACAGAGCCAGAAGAAAGCGGCTTCGAGTTTAGAACTGTAGAATTTAAGGTTGAGAAAAACTAAATGGCAATTTGAAACGGAGTATTTACCATGCTACAAATAGTTTTTTCCGACAGTGAGTGTGGGTCATTGAAGCTGGCCACACATTGGGGGCCGTCCAGTTGGGATGATGGGCCAATCGGATTTATTTTCGGTGACGGAGAGCGAGAACCTACTCAGGAGGAGAAGGATCAGGCTATGGCCCAGCTCAAGGCCCAATGGGAGGCAGAAAACCGCCGGGCGCGGCCCGTGGGCGGCGACCCTGGGGATGTGTTATGCCCGTCTGTTGGATTGGACATCGGCCCCATAAGCGGCCCTGATGTGGAGAAGGCCCGGTTTGATTTGCTTACCGCTTGGTTGGGGGGCGATTTCCCACTCCCAGATTGCGACCCGGACGATTATGCCCAGCGAGATATGCTTTGGGAACAACGCCAGCGGGACAGAGAGCGGCTTTTGGAGGGTGGAAAACACGGCGAGGCTGTGCGAATCTGGTACAGCAACGCACCTTACTCCCTGTGTGGGTTTTATGATGTGCTTTGGCAACTACGGGACTGTAACTGCCCTGTGACCGCTTTAGAAATGCCCCGGTGGATGCCATGGGAAGATGGCACAGTGCAATCCTGTTTGAACTGGGGAGAACTTTCTCCGGGAGACTGGGCGGCGTATCTGCCTTTGGAGCGGGAAATCCCCCAAAATGTTCGCAGAGCTATCGCTATGGAGTGGTCACAGCTTCGAGAGGAAAATGCGCCCTTGCGTGCTGTTGTCAATGGGCGTCTGCACAGTGTTGGGGAGGACTTCTACGACCCATTTATTCGTGCTCATATCCCTGATGGAACCTTTCGGGTGGCTCAGCTTATTGGTGAGGTGATTGGGCGACACCAACTGGGTATCGGCGACTGGTGGATTGCCAAGCGTATCCAGGCTATGGAAAACCGGGGGGAGCTGATTACGGTGTCCAAGGGTGACCGTTTCTATCGGGACGAAGTGTGCCGAACTCAATAAGAGAAAACTTCCCATTTGTCGAGGTGTTATTGATTTTAATTCCTTCCACTACACAAGGGACTTAATGACTTCTTGATTACTTCCCGAAAAAGGAAGCTGCCACCTCTCAATGACAGCTTCCTTTTGCCTTATGCGTAAATCAAATCGTTCAAGACCATTTCCTCGGCGGCAGAGCGGATATTATTCATCATTCCCACCCAGCGCAGTTGATTTTCGGCTTTCAGCCGCTCCGTCACGCCCTGACGCTCTGCCATGTCCTTTATGAGCCGTTCCATCATCTCGTTTGCGGACTGGTCGATTTCTTCAAGGTGCCCTGCCAGCTTATCGGACAATACAAGCTGAGAATAAATTGCCCGTCTGTGCTCTTTCAGATACCTCCACCTCATTCTGCCGTACTTGCCGATGTTCGGGCTGGCTGGGGGAGCAAGGCAGGGGAAATAATAGTCTCCGATAAGCTCGTAGCTGATACCTGTTCTTTCGTCTTTGATGAAGTGTTCCATTGTGCGTTCTCCTTTGCTTTTTTGTCGTGATAGGCTTTCAAGGTAACTTGATTGTGCTTCTCTTTGCGGCACTTATCGGAGCAAAGTGTCTGCTGGCTGTGCGTAGGCCAGAACAGCTTGCCGCACACAGCACATTTGCGCTGGCGGTAATAATGCTCTCCACGCTCCGCTTCCCGTTCTGCCTTTTTCTTATCCTGCCTTGCCTGATAACAGCACTCGTCAGAGCAGAATATCTGCCGGTTGCTTGCCGGGGTAAACTCCCTGCCGCAATGGGGGCAGACCTTCGGGGGGACAGACACGCCGCCGTTCGCCGCAATCTTCGCCGCCTTGCGCTTCTCCCGATATGCCTTTTCCCTGGCCCGCTGGCGGGCTAACCGTTCCTTTTCAGCCTGTTCCTCCTGCGCCCTGATTTCCTCTAACTCCTGTTCGGTGTAGGCAATATCGACTTTCCCGACATAGTTGAAGTAAATATCGACCTTTTGCGTCCGGGCCTTTCCCGTCCCCGCCGTTTCATAGACAACGATCTTGTCAACGAGTTCGGAGAACATCATATCGGTCACTTCGGCGGGGTCTTTATATTTCCGTATCAGGGAAATGAAATGCTCAATATCAAGGGGCTTTGTCTTTTCTTCCGCAACGGCGGCTTTCAGCTTGTCCATCCTGGCTTCAAGGTCTGCCTGTTCGCTGTCATACTGCGCCGAAAGCTGCTTGTACTGCCTTTCGGGGAGCAGGCCGGACATGAGATTTTCATACAACCCCCGCACAAGTCTGGAAAGCTCGTCATATCGGGTCTGCAATCGCTTCAATTCCTGCTTGCTTTGCTGGGGCTTCGCTTCCTGCTTGTCGGCCCACAGGGATTGAAGTTCCGCCGCAAACGCTTCCTCGTCTTGCAGGACAAACCGTGAAAGCCGTTTGACCGCAGACAGGAGCAGGGCTTCCACATTGTTGGCGCTGATGGAGTGGGCCGTACAGGTGTTGATCTGGCTGGCGTACCCGCCGCAGCGGAAAGAGTGCTGAATGGAGCCGTCTTTCTTACTGTGATGGGTCTGCAAGGTCATACGTCTGCCGCAATCGGCGCAATAAAGGTAGCCGCTCAGACGGTTATATTGACTGCCCCAGGGGGAGGCCCGCTCTACCCGCTTTATTCTGCGGTGAACGCTGTCCCACAGCTCTTGCGAAATGATGGCCTCATGCGTATTGGGAAACACATACTGTTCCGCTTCATCGGTTTCCCTGCGCTTGTGCAGCTTGAAGTTCGTGACAACAGACCTGTGCAGGACGGTGTGTCCAAGGTATTCCTGCCGCTTCAAAATCTTCTGAACCGCTGACAGCGACCAGAGATATTTGTCCGTGTATTTCTGCCCATGGTACTGTTCTGGATGGTTTTCCTTTGCGTGGGCGGCAGGGATTAAGACCTTTTCCTCGGTCAGTATGGCGGCGATTGTCCGTGAGCTTTTGCCCTCGTTGGCAAGCTGGAAGATATGCCGCACCACCTCGGCGGCGACCGGGTCAACGACAAGCGTCTGCTTATCGCCCTCCACCCGGTTATAGCCATAGGGAATACTGCCCGAACAACGCTTCCCGTCTTTCATGCGTGAATCGAATACCGCCCGAATCTTATTACTCGTGTCTTTGGCATAATATTCGTTGAACACAGGTTATTGGGGAAGGGAAAGCAAACAGGCAAAAATCCAGTATTCATGCGGGTTTGCGGCGAGATGGCTCTCAAAAGCTAACCTCACAAAAGACAGATTATTGCACAATCACATATCGTTTCTAAGGGAGAATGTTGATTCCGGTCACATTCTCCCTTTTTTCATACCAAGAAACGAGGTGATTAT
>NZ_KE159712.1 GCF_000403435.2 Oscillibacter sp. 1-3 | reverse complement strand
GCTCTCGCCCCGTTTGATACAGATGAGCGCCCCAGTGCTGGGCAGGACGGAAAAGCACAGTTCCGGCAGTCCCTCCGCCAACTTCTGTTCAGAAGCCGCTTTTTTCATCAGCGCCTGTTCCTGGATGTAGTGCCTGGGATCAGCAGCGGGGGAGTCCCAGCCACGCAGGCAGCCGCCCAGCATGGCCTGCTCTTGAGCCTTGCTGATTCCGCGGCATTGATTGCGGTAGTCCGCTATGTGCCGGTTCAGACCGGGTTTCTCGTTGCTGTTCTCCGACACCTGATAGCCGGCGCCTCTGGTAATGCAGATCAGGGAGTCATCCTCCGGCAGGACAGAGAAGCACATGTCCGGGAGCCGCTCAGAGAAGTGGGGATCGAAGCGGTCCTGCTCCGGCATGATGCTCCAGTTCTTGCTCTGCCACAGGTGGACATACAGCTCACAGCCATCTCCGATGCCAATATCACGCTGCTCAAAGCCCTCGCCCCAGCCATCGGACATCTGCCCGCTCAGATAATCGGTCAGAGTGTCCAGTTCCGCGGGGGTCAGCGCTTCTGTTGCCTTGCACTCCGCTACCGCCCAGAGCCGGCCTTCCCGTTCCTCTGTGGTGAAGAGAGCGGATCGGACCTTGCGATCCACGGCATCATCTTTGCCGTACCAGTGCATAATGCCGCGCTCCGCTTCTTCCGGCATCCGTTCCCGGATCAGGGCGGCCAGGATGCTGTCCGCGTAGTGGCGAAGATCCCGCCCGTCCAAAGGAGTACCATCCTCATCCATTCCGCCGTATTCATCGGGTTCAAAGAGTTCCGCGGTCATGGGGGCGTACAGCTTCAGCGTCTGGAGGGGCGGGGGCAGGACAGAGAAGCTGTCCGCCCCCAGCACCAGGTTCAGGCTGCGGCCACTGTCCCAGTTCACCAGAAAGTGGCCGGCGTCGTCGATGCCCTTCAGCGTCCCCATGCTCCCCGGCTCCACCGGGTGGGGGTCGTCTTTCATTTCGCGGAGCTTGATCCGGCTGCCCACTGGAAACTGTTCCCGCAGAAAATCCAGCCATTCTTTTGGTATCCGGTCCATTTACATTCCCTCCATTTTTATATCAGTTTGCGGCCCGTTCCTCTGCGGGGGCCCGCCCTCACGCGCCTTTTGAATGTCCGGACAGTCGGAGAACCAAATTGTGTGATGAGACTTCAGATGGAACTCGACAGCGCACGGTTCCAAATACTTCTCACACAGGCGGGGAAGATACTCCTCAACCTCATCCCATTCGTAGGGGTAGTCGACGCCTTCTCCATAGGTAATACCTTTTTTTAACTCCGCTACCAGTGCTTTGTATGCGTCCGGGTCCGTGTTTTCATAGGCGTCCTTGCCGGTCAAATGCTTCATCGTTTCGTTTCCAGTGTAGAGTAATTCCTCAAACTGGCAGCCTCCATAGGCTTCCACATCTGCCAGAGAGTCCGGATCAGCCAACGCCGCCATGTAGACCTCCTCGCCCTGGGCGATGAGCCATGCCCGGAAGTCGATGAAGCCGTCGTCTGAGCAGCCGTTTTCACACATCAGCGAGGCGGCGGTCCACAGTCCGTATTGATACGATAGATTCATGTATCCGTTCAGAATGTCGTGGAAGTCCTGTGTCTGCTGGGGGCCGCGGGCAATGAGCTGCCCGGCCAGCCACTGGCTGGATGCGTCCATATTCTGACCGCATTCTTTCTTTGCTCCGGCGATCAGCTCCCAGAAATCGGACTTGCTCATTTCCATCCCCGGCTGCGCCGGATACCACTGTTTCTTCAGGCCTCCCGCAAGGCTGTCGCATTCCGCTGCCCACTGTTCCAGCTCCTCATCGTTGGCCCGCATCTCTTGGGCGTAGAGTTCCAAGCCGCTGAGGATATTCTGTCTGGTCTGTTCACTCAGCTCAGGCGCGCCGCCGGAGTCTCTGGCGGCGGATACCGCCTGATCGAATGTACTGCCGATTTGCTCCACCATCTCCCGGTATCCCTTGGGTGTGTCATCCTCAGCCAATCCCCAGAACTCAGCCATATCTGTGAGCAGTCTGCGGAATGTGGGCAGCTGTTCTTCCTGACCCTGTGCGGCAAGCCGGGCGGCGTGTTCCGTCAGGCCAGCGATGCACTGGCGCATCGTGTTTTTATATGCCTGATACTGCGGCTCCATCTGAGCGAGAAGTTCATCGACGGTATAGCTGCGGGTGTTTTCGCCCTGGGCCGGCGATGTCTGTTCTCTGTTATCCAAGCTGCATTCCTCCCATTTCAATACGTTCCGCCATATCCTCAGCCTGGATAGGCGGCGCCTCATAGAGCGTCTTTTTTCCGTAGGTAATTCTGGTGATGTCCTCCGCACAGTAATTGGCGCTGCGGCCAAACAGCTGCTCAAACTCACGGCGATCCTGTGCGGGGATATCATAGGTGCTGTAATAATTCCTATGGCCTGTCAGGGAGTTTGCCGCCGTCTTGAAAGTCAGTTCCATGCCATCTTTCTCAACCGTAACGGTCACCGTTTTAGCGCCGCTGGCTTTTAACGCCTCTGTGATGGCTTTCATTCGGTGGATGGGATTTTCGGTATCCTGCATCAGCGCCTGATATTCCGCTAACAGAGCGTCATCTTTCAGAAATTGCAGGAGAAACTTCTCCTGATTGATTTTGATATGCTGATCCGCCTCTGTCTCAATGAAGCCCTCCGGGTCCTGGAGCCAGGCCATAAAAGCGGCCTCCGGCAGTTCATTCAGAATATAGTCGCTGTGGAACTGCCCATCTGGCGCCTGGTTGGCAAAAATTTGGCAGATTACCGTTTCTTTGGCACCGTAGTCCTGATAATACTGAAGATCGCGCTTCGCTTGTCCGCTGGAGACTATCTGTGTGGGGAGGTTGCTCCGGTCATTCGCGATGATCTCCTCCACGCGCTGATTGATTTTGGCGCATATTTCATCCACCATAGAGGGGATGGCCCTGGCCGCAAACGGGGCCTGCCCGTCTGTAAGAATAGTTGACAGGCCCTTCGTCAGATACAGTGTCTTTTTTCCGATGTCGTGTACACCGCAAAACGTCAGGCCGTTTTTCCAGGAGATACAGCCATCTGCTTCCACGGCAGTCTGGTACAGATAGTCAACCGGCTTCTTTTCGATCTTGAGGAGCATCGTGACAGCCTCCTCGCCCTTGTATATTGTTAAAGGCGTCTTTCCCCAGTACAGCCAGCGTTGGAAATCATCACGGGAAACCGTACATTGAACAAGGTCTTTCATCAACTCATACCCTCCATTGCTGGCGTTGCCGGATGGGAATCTCTGATCTGCGCCATCGCCTGCTGCCGGGGGGCGTCAGCGTCCATCTGCCACTCTGACCGCAGTTGTCTTTGCAGCGACACACATTCCTCGATCCAGTTATCCAGTTCGCCGTCGTTTTTCAACTCCTGACGGTGAATTTCCAATGCGATTAAAATATCCTTTTTGGAGCTGTCTGGCAGACCGGATCTCCGCGCGGCTGACACGGCCTGGTCAAATGATTCTCTGTACTGCCGTTCCAGCTGGATGGAGGTTTCTTTATCCGCGTAGGCGCCTCCATCCAAGCCCCAGAATGGCACCAATTTCAGAATAATCTCCCGCAGTTTTGTGATATCTTCCTCCTGATGGAGCACTGCCCGCTGTGCGGCGACTGTAGTCAGACCAGCGACACATCTTCGGATGTACTCCTCATACACCTGATAGGTCGGCTCAATCAGTTTCAGAAACTCATCCAGGTTATAAGAAGATTGGGAGGCTCCGCGGCCAAGCCAATGTTCCAGCGTGGCTCTGGGGTATAAAATCCGATTTGATTCACTCATCAGCCTATACCCCCCATCGTCATGCCGGTACCACCGTAGTCCTCGATCTGGCGGGGATTCTCCTCCCCATACAGGCCGCAGAGCATATCGTCCACGGCCTTGCGGACTTCCGGGTTATCCGTCAGGGTTTCACAGCGGAAGCCGGTGGCGGCATGGCAGGGCAGCTCCTCACGGACGGCCTGGAGATATTTCTCTGGGTCAGTATAGTTCCACCGTTCCCCGCTGGCGAAGGTGACCCGCCCGACAGCCGGGCTTTCGTCCAGTACCTGCCGGAGACGGGCGGCAGCCTCCGCCGCCACCGGGTCATCCTTGAATTCGTCCATCCTCAGCCGGTCCTCTGACAGCCACTCCCGGCCATCCCAATGGATGGCCAGATCCACCGCGGCGATGCCGTCCTTGGTGACCCCCAGCCGCTTGTCCTCGCAGTCAAGACCGGCGTATAACTGTATGGCCTCCTCCAGCGGGAGTTGGTGGGTCACTTGCCGCTCAGGCGTGTTGATGTGTTCGATCACATACCACTCATAGCTATGGGGGAGTGTGGGCTCAGCGGCGTTTTGGATCGCCTGGCGCCCCCCTGTTCCGTCAGTCCCATCTGCTGAGCCTGTTTATCGAAACAACTGAGGTAGCACTGGTAGTCGCCCTCTATGGGATTGCAACGCAGGCGGTAGAGATACCGTCCTGTCTCCAGCGTGAAGCCGTAGTTCTGGCAGCAGGAGCCGCCCGCAATGGCGCCCTTACTGCCATAGCAGTACCGCCGCATGGAGGGGAGGTCTTTCAGGACGCCCTTGCGGAGATCATTCACCACCTTGTCCAGCTCATTCCGGAACTCCTGGGTGTTCAGCTCTTCGGGGCCTCTGGGCCACCGCGTCAGAAGAAACTCCGCTCTGTTCCGTTTCCGCCTGGCGGCGAAAACTCCACCCGCTTCGTTCCTTCTTCCTTTCCCCACCGGACCCGCTGCGCTGGGCTCCGGTGGGGGCCCTTTCCTATCCCTCTCCGGCGTCTGAGCATAAAAAAGCCCCGCATCCTCGGGGGATGCGGGGCACAGCTGATGGCGGATAGGCGTTTCAGGGCAGCGGATCTTTTCCTCAGCACAGAACTCCGCCAAGCTGGGATTTGTACCGGTCATCTGGAACATATCCTTGACCAGCCGGAACTGGGAACGGGCTTTTTTCAGCGGCAGACAGGAGAGGATCGAACCGGTATGGTTTTCCTCCGCCAGATCCACCAGCGCGTGGGGTTCGTCCGGATGCCGGGCTGTACCCCGCAGGTCGTAACAGTACCAGCCCTGGGGCACATCCTCACGGGGGATGGGCGCGGCACTGTACAGCACCGAGGCCCCGAACAGGCGAGCCCCCAGCATTTTGTCCTTGTAAATGTTGATTTGCAACGGTTTCACTCCCTTTCGTTTTTGGTCAGCAACAATAGATACCACAACTCCCGGCGAAAGTCTACAAAAACTTTTTACATCATCGCCTGCCCAATCTCCGGTGCGGGAGGAAAAGGCTTGCTCAGACGGCGCGCCAGACCGAACTCCGTCCGCCGGACGCCGTCCTCTGCCATGGAGTCCTCGCCCAGACGGGAAAAATCCATATACCCGTCGATGGTATCAATGACTTCATCGTCAGCCCCAGTGCGGCGGAGTACCTGTTTCCCATACTCATCCATGTCCTCCGGGACCAGTTCATAGTCGTCCCGGTCCATGGCGATGCTGACGGCTTCCGTGAAGGCACCCGGCTGTTCCACCTCCAGAACAGCGCAGAACTTCATCAGTTCCCCGTCCTCCTGCTCCATCTCCTGAAGGCACAGCGCCAGCGTATTGGCGTCTTCCACAGTGATTGTATCCAGCGGGAGGAGGCCGTCCAGATACGGAGAGGAGAACTTGACGGCGGTGATTTCGGCCTGGGCGAAGTCCTCCAGTGATATGCTCCCCATAGAGTAGACAAAGCGAGAAAAACTTGCAGACTACTCGAAGGGGAGCATCATTATGTCAGCAATCAGTGCGGAAACAAAGATCGATGCAGTGAAGCAGTGCTATGCCGGAGCCGGGAGCCTGAATCAAATCGCAGCAAGATTTGGGGTGCAGCGCAGCACCCTACAGAAATGGCTTCAGAATTATGATCTGTTTGGTGAGGAAGGGCTGCGTCACCGGAAGGGGAATCATCACTATCCCGCAATCGTAAAGCAGCAGGCGGCAGAGCTGTATCTGTCCGGTCAGATAAGTATAGAGGCAGTCTGCAAAAAATATCAGCTGCGGTCAAGATCGCAGCTGGAACAGTGGATTAAGTTGTATAATGGTCAAAAAGGATTCCGTTCTCCCGGAGGCAGAAGGAGTGTTCCGTTGACCATGGTATCTTATGAAGAGCGTAAAGCAGCGGTGGAGTATTGCATCACTCATGGAAAAAACTACAAGCTGACCGCGGCTTGCTTCGGGTTCACATATCAGCAGGTTTATGGCTGGGTACAGCGATACCACAAGGCAGGCTTGGAGGGGTTGGACGGTGACCATCGTTCGTCCGGCCTTGCCGCGGAGAACCAGCGCCTGCGGATGAACAGCCTGGAACTGGAAATGAAAATGGCGGTACAGCAGAGATACCAGCAGATATGCTGGCCCAGAAATCAGCTGCCGGACTTCAGCGGGGTCCGGCATGAAACGGCCTATCAAACCGTCAAGGAACTGCATGAGACGTATCACTGGCCTGTGTGCAAGCTCTGTATGGCAGCAGGCGTCAGCCGGGCTGGGTATTACAAATGGCTCAACCGAGCGGCAAGTCCCAAGCAGAGGGAAGACGAAAAGCTGGCTCATCTAATTGTTGAAATATACCAAAGCCAGCACGGCGTTCCCGGTTACCGGCAGATGCAGATCATTTTGGAACGACGGTATGGAATCAAGTGTAATCTGAAGAGGGTATACCGGCTGATGCGGCTCCTTGACCTCCGCTCTGTATGCAGGAGAAGAAAGCGGACACGCAGGAAGAAGTCTTCGGATGAATATCTTGCGGAAAATATTTTGAACAGGGGCTTTGCGGCAAAGAAACCAAATGAAAAGTGGCTGACGGATGTAACAGAATTCAAATATGGGACAAGCGGAAAAGCTTATTTGTGCGCAGTCCTGGATTTGTACGGAAGGAATATTGTAGGTTTTTCATTCGGGCAGCGTAATAACATCGCTTTGGTCTTCGAAGCCTTTGAATGGGCGTTCCGGCAGTATCCCGATGCGCATCCGCTGGTTCATAGCGACCGGGGCGCACAATATACCAGCCGCGCCTTTCAAAAAAGGATGAAGGAGGCCGGTGTCTGTCAAAGTATGTCCCGTCCAGGAAAATGCCTGGACAATGCGCCCATGGAAGGATTTTGGGGTACTTTGAAATCCGAGATGTACTATTTACATCATTTTGATGACTACAGCCAGCTTTGCGAGGCGGTCGCCGCATACATCTATTTCTACAACCATGAACGATACCAAAAAAAGCTTGGGTGTGTGACGCCTATGGAATTCTTGGCAGCTGGGGTGAAATAGAGGCAAAAGCTATCTCATTGCCATTCCTGCCTTTCTTTTTCTCTGTTTTGTCTACTTGACAGGGGGCACTTCAGTCCCCGGCAACACCACCAGTCCGGACAAGCGGCTGAAAGCGGATGAGCTGCTGGACCGGCTGGGGGATTGGGTACAGCGTGGGACGCCGGACCTGGGAAACGGTATCCGGGCTATGCGGGTGGAAGCCACTACCCGATCCTCCAAGTTCGCCGAATACGAAAACGGCGATGAGGACCACCAGATTTTAATGAAAATGACATATGAGGTGATATAAATGGCTGACAACAATTTCAACACGACCCCCGGCCAGACCATTGCCCGGGAGCTGATGATTGCCTACCTGAACACCGGAACGGATTCCTCGCCGGTGTGGAGCCCCTTTGGGCGGCGGACCACCGACAGCTCCATTGAATACGACTGGAGCGAGGATTCCAGCCAGGACATTCTTGGCAACACCTGGACCACCATGAAAAAGCCCACCATGAGCCAGAGCTTTGATCCCTGGGACCTGGACGGCGGCGACGCGGCACAGCAGAAGATTTATCAGCTGGCCGTTATCGAGCAGAACGCCCAGGCTCTGACCAACATGGACGTGATGATTGCGCACTTTTACAGCGGCAGTAAAGAGGCGGCGTTTGCCGAGCGCTATTCCGCCTGCATGGTCAAGCCCTCCAGCCTGGGCGGCGAAGGAGGCGGAAACCTGGGAATGCCCGTGGACGTCACCTACGGCGGCGAGCGCACGGTCGGGACCGTCAGCAAGGGCGCTGGCGGGGCTGTGACCTTTACGCCCGCTGCGTCTGCCACTGCGACGGAGGACTAACCCATGAGAGAGCTTACCTTTGACTCTGGCGTAGTCTCATACTCTCTCAACGGGAAATGCGAGGTCTCCTTCAACCCGGCAGACCGCGCCTTTGCGGAGCGGTTCTACAACGCTGTTGACGAGATGGGGAAGCTCCAGGACAGTTATGCCAAGAAGGCGGAGGAGATGAACGACCCTGCAGGGGCGTTCTCCCTGGCCCGGCGGCGCGATGAGGAGATGCAGAAGGTCCTGGACGGCCTGTTTGACGCACCGGTCTGCGCGGCGGTGTTCGGAGATATGAGCCTTTGTGCGTTTGCCAACGGATTTCCTGTGTGGCTGAACCTGATGCTGGCCATCCTGGATGAGATCGAGGCGAACATCGGAGACATTCAGAAGCAGGCGGACCCCCGTATTGCCAAGTACAAGGCCAAATACCAGAAGTACTCCGCCCGGTATCACAAATGAATTGGGAGCTTCCACAAAGCGTAGAAGTCCAGGGGGCTTCCTATCCCATTCGGACGGACTATCGCTGTATTCTGGACATCCTGACGGATCTCTCCGACCCGGAGGCGGACGAGCAGAAGCGGGCGCTGGCGGTGCTCATCGGCCTGTACCCGGATTTTGACGATATGCCGCCGGAGCACTATGAGGACGCTTTGAACGAGGGCGTGCGCTTTATCAACTGCGATTCCGGCGACGCGCCCCACAAGTCCCCGCGGCTGGTGGACTGGGAACAGGATTACAGCCTGATGATCGCCCCCATCAACCGCGTGGTGGGGCGGGAGGTCCGCTCTTTGGAGTATATGCACTGGTGGACGTTCCTGGCGGCTTACAACGAGATTGGAGACTGCACCCTTGCCCAGGTGGTCCGTATTCGGGACCACCTGGCGCGGGGGAAACAGCTGGACAAGTCTGATCGGGAGTGGTACCGGAAGAACCGGCACCTGGTGGACTTCAAGCGGAAGTATACCAGCGCGGATGATGCGCTGATGAAGGAGTGGGGCGGGACGTAGAAACACGGCCAGCGCATAAGACTGGCCGTGTTGATGGGATGCTTCCCGATGTCTGCCCGAATGAGAGCCTTGATATATCCGGCCTTGTTGGGGACGCTGTTCAGCTTTTGAATAATGCCCTGTTCAGTATTTTTCATAAGCCGAATATTGACGTTTACGGTATGTGCCTTATGATACCGCCCTTGCGGCGTTTCTTTCTGCTCTGCCATGTTTGCCCTTCGAGGAGAAGGGACGGTTTCACGGTCCCGCTCCGTCACTTTTGGTCTGCCGTAGTCAAATAGACGTGTATGATTTTTTCAATTTCTTCTGTGGTATAGCTTTGTTTTTCGGGGTTCTCTTTGAGAATTTGAATTATATCGTACGCCATAGCTTTCCGAGTGTCTTGCCGTTCGATTTCGGTTCCCATATCTGCGGCCTCATTCCTTTAAGATGATTATAGCATACCATATATGCCGCACTATGTCAGGCGGTTTTAGAAATAACTTTGAGAGGTGATTAGGCTATGGCAAACTCAACAGCAGACGGCAGCGTTGTTATTGATGTTGATATAAATGTCAATCAGGCCGAAAAGCGGCTTGCAAAGCTGCGCGGCAATATCAAAAAGGTGGAAAAGGGCATTGCCAATATAACAAAAGCGAAGGAAAAGGCGGCGCAGAAAAGCCTTTTCCAGGCTGGAGAGTTGGATGCTGAAAAAGCAAAACTGCAGGAAATCAGAGACCGGCTTGCAGAAATCCGCGATTTGTCAAAGGATAAAAGCGCCGACATTGGACAGCGGGAATCACATGCCGGGCAGATTTCTTCCGTTAAACAGGAGTATGATGAGCAGAAGACACGCGTCAACGCTCTGCAGGCCGAATGGAACAAAACGGAAGACGCAATTGACAGCTACAACCTAAAAATAGACGCTTCTACTCAAAAGCTGGGAGAAATGAAAACAGAGGCCGGAATTCTCACACAGCAGATTGATGAAGATGCCAAAAAGCAGGATGGAGATAAACCAGATCCTCCCACGGCTAAAAACGTCATCGGCCGGCTTGCCAAGAGCTTCTTTGGCCTCGATAAGGGCGCATTGGATTTGAACATCACTTCCAAAGCCTTAACCGCCTTTCAGCAGCTGGCCATGAAGTACATCAAGATCAACGATGAGGCCCGGCAGGCCATCGCTCAACTGAAAGGTGCGCTGCTGACGCTGGCACAGCCGCTGATTGAGGCCATCATACCGGCCTTTACCGTGTTTTTGAACGTCCTTTTTAAGGTTGTTACCGCCGTTGCAGCGATGGTATCTGCGCTTTTTGGAAAGACCATCAAACAATCCGCGGATGGAGCGGAGGCGCTGGACGGAGAGGCGAAGGCCATTTCCGGCGTCGGTTCGGCGGCGGACGAGGCCTCCGGCTCCCTGGCGGGGTTTGATGAGATCAACCAAATCAGCACAGAGGATTCCAATGGCGGCGGAGGTGCTTCCGCGGAGATCGCGCCGGACTTCTCCTGGGCGGATAATATGGACGGCATCGAGGAGCGTATGCGGGAGATCGCGGACTTTGTGGGATTAATTGCCGCCGGACTTTTGCTTTGGAAAATCGGGACCGCGCTTCCGGGCGTTCTGGGTCAGATCGCTACCAAACTGGGCGGCGTTCTGCTGACGGTTGGCGGATTACTGCTATTCTGGCACGGTCTGACAGACGCGTGGGAGAACGGTGTGGACTGGCTGAACCTGATTGAGATGGTCGGAGGGCTTGCGGCCGCGGCGGCGGGACTGTATATCACCCTGGGCCCCGTCGCGGCCGGAATAGCGCTGGTGGTGGGCGGAATCGTGATGTTGGTGACGGGTTTTCGGGACGCAATGCAAAACGGGTGGAACTTACAAAATATGCTGCTTGCTATTGCCGGAATCCTTGCAACCGGCGCGGGAATTGCCCTTATGGCGGGGTCCTGGATTCCGCTTTTGATCGCGGCAATTGCGGCGGCGCTTCTGGCGATTACCATCGCCACCGGGCACGGAGAGGAGCTTCTGGAGGGAATCCGAACCGTTATGCAGGGGTTTGTTGACTTCTTCACGGGAATCTTCGCAGGAGATATTCAAAAGGCTCTCGGGGGTATATCTCAAATCTTTGACGGCCTAAAAACGGTTGTTTTCGCCGTGATAGACGGGATCAAGGATTCTTTGTTGAGCTTTCTGGAATGGCTGGACGAAAAAACCGGCGGCAGATTTCACGGTATCATCGAAGCGGCAAAAGGTTTTGTCACAGGATTTTTCGGCAGTACACAAGAAACGCTTGGAAACATTCTGGATTCCGTCAAGCGGATTTTTACGGGAATTACACAGTTTTTAACTGGCGTATTCACCAATGATTGGGACCTCGCCTGGGAAGGTGTTAAAAATATCTTTGCGGTTATTTGGAACGGAATAATCTCTGTGCTGGAAGGAGCGATCAACTTGATTATCAAGGGGATCAACCTTCTGATTGGAAAAATAAATGGGTTGATCGGAGATGGGCTTTTCTCAAAGGGGCTTGAATATATTGGAGTTCCAAACGGAAAAATCCCAACTATTCCGGAGGCCAAAATTCCCCGCCTCGCCCAGGGCGCGGTCATTCCGCCCAATCGGGAGTTTATGGCGGTGCTGGGCGACCAGAGGAACGGGAGAAATCTGGAGGCCCCGGAGGACCTGATCCGGAAGATCGTCCGGGAGGAATCCGGCGGCGGGGACGGACAGGTGGTCATGCTTCTGCAATCCCTCTTGGAGGCCGTCAAGGCCGGGCAGGTCATTATGGTGGACAAGGCTGTTCTGGGCCGCACCGCCCGGGACGGGATCAACGACATCACAACGAAGTCCGGCAAGTTTGCCCTGCTGTTTTGAGGTGTGCTATGACAGTTCTTTTTATCAACGGACACGACTATACGCGCTACGTCGCGGACGACGGCTACGACTGGAGCCGGGATGACCTGGACAGCGAGAAGACGAAGCGCGTCCGCAGCGGCAAGCTCCGCCGGGACAAGATCACGGAGAAGCGAAATCTGACCTTCAAAATGCTGCCCATGCCGGAGGCTCTGGCGGCGCAGCTGGACACAGACCTGCACGCGGCGACTTTCAACGTGAAATACCGGGACCTCCACGGGGAGCAGATCAGGGAGTTTTACTGCTCCCAGTTCCCGGCAAAGCTTCGGCAGGTCGTCGACAAGGGGAATCTGCTGTGGGACGGCATTTCGTTCAATTTACATGAGATTTGAGGCGGAATATGGCACAAAGCACAAGTGAACTGTGGAAAACCCTGATCCGCTCCCGGGACGTCACAAGGGAATATGCCTTTGACATCGCCGGGACCTGGTACGGACCCGAGCAGGAGGTATCCCACACGGTGGAATCCGGCCTGTACGAACAGTTTGGAATCGGTAACGCCTCCACGGCCAAGCTGACCATATCTCTTTTCGCAAAGGACATTCCCCGGACGGCAGCCATCAAGAGGTTCATCCGACTGCGGGAGGGAGAGCAGGCGACGGAGTGGCTGCCCAAAGGGATCTTCTTCGCCAACCGGCGAAGCGACGATAGCGGATACTGGACCGTAGAGGCCTATGACGCCATGCGCAAGGCGGAGGCGGTGTGGACGCCGGACCAGAGTCTGACCTTTCCCATGAATATGCCGGCAGCGGCGGCGGAGTTTGCCCGAATGATGGAGGTGGAGCTGGACCCCAGGACCGTCCTGAACCCGGCGTACACCATTGACTATCCGGCCAACGACTACACCATACGGGACGAGCTGCGCTTTATCGCCGCCGCCCACGGCGGAAACTGGATCATGACGGACGAGGGAAAACTGCTGCTGGTTTCGCTGCTGTCCATTCCGCCGGAGACAAGCTACCTTGTGACCGAGTACGGCAGCGCCATTACGCTGGGAGGTGTGAAAATCCTTGTATAGGTTCTTTGTGGGCGACGACATCACCAGCGTTGAAGACAACGGAAGACAGCTTCCCATTTCCCGGGTGACGCTGAAAGTGGATGACGAGAGTGTACTGACCGCCGGAGACGACACCGGCATGGAGCTTGAGGCGGACTGTCCCCATGCCACGCAGGCGATGGTAAACGCCATTCTGGCGAAGGTGAAGGGATACCGCTATCAGATGTTTTCCGCAGGGGATGCGGGGCTTGACCCGGCGGCGGAGCTGGGGGACGGCATCACGGCCGGCGGCGTGTACTCCGTGATCTCCCGCCTCTCCGACGACGGAAGCGGATTCCCCAGTGTCACAGCTCCCGGCGAAGCGGAGCTGGAGGACGAATACCCCGCCGGAGGCCCTATGAGCCGGGAGTTTGACCGGAAGATTGCGGAGACGCGCTCCAGCATCACCAAGACGGCGGAGCAGATCCGGCTGGAGGTGGCAAACCAGGTCCAGGGCCTGTCCTCCTCCTTTACGGTGGAGCTGAACAGCATCAAGGGGCAGGTAACCGGCCTGAACGGGCAGGTTTCCACCTTGGAGCAGACTGCAGAGTCGATCATCTTGAGAGTGTCCGGGCTGGATGCCTCTGTATCCACAATTTCCCAGACCGTCAACAGCATCACTCTTGGTGTGGAAAACGGAAATTCCTCCTCGTGGATCAAGCTCTACAAGGACGGAATTGAGGTTGCGTCGGAGAGAATCAAGTTCAAGGGGCAGGTTGTGTTTGAGGACGACCTGTCCAGCGGTGAGACCATCATCAGCGGTGATTGTATTCAGACGGGAGAAGTCAGCGCTAGATACATCCGCCTGGGCGGAGCAATGGACGTGTACGAGTCCCTAAACTCCAACGCCATTGGGGGGACGCTGGGATATGTGACCAGCTATGATTTCCACGGAAACAGGACCTACGGAATGGGAATGCTCAACTACAACGACAATTACCAGGTTGTAGTGACAGACAGCGGAGCCCGGTTGACTTCTCCTACAGCGGAGGTTGTGGCGGCGGTCAACATCACCCTGGACACCAGCCGTAAGATCAACGCCAGCACGGAGCTTACCATCACCTCCGACCTTCGGAAGAAAGAGGAAGTCCGCTATGATGTGGCGGAAAAGTACCTCCCTCTGCTTGACCGCCTGAAACCGTGCAGCTTCCTGCGGAAGGACGGCGGGGACCAGAGGCACCTCGGGTTTATCGCCCAGGAGTACCGGGACGCGGAGACGGCGGCGGGCATCTCTTCGGAGGACAGTGTGATTATTGGGAAGACAGACGGTTTCTACGGCCTGACATACGGCGAGTTTATTCCTCTGCTGGTGGCAAAAATCCAGGAGCTGAACAATCGAGTAAAGGAGCTGGAATCGTGGAAGAGCTGAAAAAGGAAATGAATGCGGCTTATAAGCTGATGGACGCCATCCCCGTCCGGGGAGACATGATCGAGGTTATGGCAGAGGCCCGGCGTCACCTGCGGGAGGCTTACAAGCTGGCTGAGAATCTGGAAGAGAGACAGGAGGGAAAGCATGGCTGACAAAACCACCGGTGGCCTGGAGGCCGTACAGGAGGCCGCGATAGGTTCTTTGCCCGGGATTGCGGATCTCTATGACGAGACGCTGATCCCGGTGGAGCAGCAGGGGGAGGCCCGGCACATGACCGGGGCGCAGTGGAAGCGTTACGCGCAGGCCGGAGTTTCCAAGTATGTGGAAGACGCGCAGAACGCGGCGAACGACGCACAGAAGGCCGTTGCGGCCGTGGGAGATGCCGTGGAGGACGCCGCCGCCAGCGCTGAGGCCGCAAAAGACGCCAGAGAGGGAGCAGAGACGGCGCGGAAGGCCATTGAGGATATGGAGGTATCCGCAGATACCCTCCCTGCCGGGGAGCCCGCCAGCGCCACGAAGACCACAGAAAACGGTGTTGTGCATCTGGCTTTTGGATTACCGGAAGGAGCAAAAGGAGCGAAGGGAGACCCAGGCTCCAGCATCCAGAGCGTTGAGCGCACAGCGGGCACCGGCGCAGCAGGGACAGTGGATACCTATACCATCACCTTGACCGACGGCACCACCTACTCCTTTCAAGTTTACAACGGAGCAGACGGAACCGGTTCCGGCGATATGCTGAAAAGCATCTATGATACGGAAAACCGCAACACTGATGTTTTTAAGTACGTGGATGAAAAAATGGATGATGTGCCCACACCCGAAGATATTGTGACTATGCCTGCGGGTGGCTCGATGACTCCGCCTGATGTCTTAGGCACTGGTCCTTTTGTGATTGAGTTTGACGAGGAGGCTGATGAGCCCATACAAATTGACGGGCTCCCTGTTGAGGCGGAGATCCTGGAGACTGTGTGCGAGGGAGTGCAGCTTGATGATAGCGATCCGTCCTATACGCTGCCCACACCAATTACGTTGGATACGGAGAGTCTGTACTTTTTATCCTATCAATATTTTAACGAAAATAAACAGGCAGACCCAGCAAACAGCGGATATGGATTTTCAAAAGTGGATGGAGAGTTTGTTCGTTGGTTGTCCGCTGGGGAAAACAACAGCGTGACACTTACAAGCACCGGGATTGCAGACACATGGCGCGCGAATACACATAGTTCGATCATTAGCATTTATCGCGTTAAGATTGCGGTAAAGGATGATTTGCAGTTCGCCGCTTTGAATTATGAGGGCAGCTTTACCGTAGCCAGCGGGCGGAACTCTCACGCAGAGGGTTCTAATACTGTTGCCAGTGGGTTACAGGCTCACGCAGAAGGACGACGTACAATAGCCAGCGGGCAGAACTCTCACGCGGAGGGTGGTGCTTTTTCAAACATGGCCGGCTGCACTGCAATTGGATTCGGTGCCCATGCGGAAGGAATCTCTACTACAGCAAGAGGAGATTACTCTCATGCCGAGGGAGACAGATCGGTTGCGGAAGGTCCATCTAGCCATGCAGAGGGACGTCTGACAATAGCATCTGAAACAGCCAGTCATGCTGAGGGTTTTAGAACCACTGCTTCTGGATATGGTTCCCATGCTGAGGGATCGTATACTACTGCTTCCAAAGATTATGCTCACGCAGAAGGTGTTTATAGTACAGCTGCGGCTATCGCTAGCCATGCTGAGGGTTTTTCATGTTTTTGCAGAGGGACAAGCCATGTAGAAGGTATACAGTCCGTAGCAATCGGCATATCCGCCTTTTTCAGGGTGGTTACGGCGACAACATCTAATAAGAAAACTTATACCTGCACTGCGGAAAAATCCTCCCAAGCCACAAGCATGCTCAACAGGATTGCAATAGGTGCTACGGTCAGTGCTATCACTGATTCCGGTGGCCCAATGCGTAGTGCTACTGTTTTAAGTAAGGATTCTTCATCTACACAAATAACTATAGAGTTCGACACGGAAATTGGCACACCTGCAGTTATTATAGATACGAGCCACACAGCTATTGTAGAGGGAGCCCATGTATCTGGGCGTCGTTGTGCAGCACTGGACCAGTTTGCAGTAGCATTTGGAAGTGAAACTACAGCAAACGGCCTTGCGTCTGTGGCGATGGGTATACATACTATTTCACAAACAGCGTACGCAGCGCAAGTTGTTGTAGGGAAGTATAACATTCCAAATGATGGACTCTTTGTTGTAGGTAATGGTAATGACGTAGACGCTAGAGCCAATGCATTCAGGATTACCTCTCAGGGGGCTTATGTTACTGGGCAGTATTTTACTACAGGTGCTGACTATGCAGAGATGTTTGAGTGGACGGATGGTAATCCTGATAGCCAAGATCGGATAGGATTGTTTGTAACTCTCGATGGAGAGAAGATCAGAATCGCAACAGACAAGGATACGTTTATCCTTGGAGTAACATCTGGCAATCCTTCTGTGGTAGGTGACACTCATGACGATCAGTGGCATGACATGTATCTGTATGATATTTATGGCCGGCCAATCTTTGAGGATGTCTTGGTTCCGGAAGAAGTTCGCACAGAAGTCAACCCCGACAATCCGGAGGAAACTATAACTTATGTTATACGGGAAGAGCACACCGAAAGAAGGCATAAAGTAAACCCTGACTACGATCATACTAAACCGTATGCTCCCAGGTCTCAACGACCCGAATGGTCCGCCGTAGGCCTTCTTGGCAAGCTGGTTGTAATCGATGATGGATCATGTCAAGTTAATGGATGGGCTAAGGTAAGCTCCGAAGGCACCGCTACCCACAGTGATGAACAGACGTGCTATAGAGTTATGTCTAGGCTCGATCAAAATCACATACGCGTTTTGATTATGCAAGGAGGTCACTATGGGAGTATACATTAAAGATGCATCCGGCAAAAGGATCAAAGTAGCAGGAGGCGGAAGTGGAGCGGCGGGCCCTTCTGGGCAGGACGGAAAGAGCGCATACGACTATGCCGTAGCGGGCGGGTACACCGGAACCGAGGCGGCGTTTCAAGCGCTGATGGGGTCCGCTCCGTGGGTGCCGGAGGCAGGGTACGTCTCCGCGTCAAATCCAAATCTTCTGGACAACTGGTACTTTCTGGATCCCATCAACCAGCGAAGAATCCAGTCGGGGGTAACCTGGGGTAGCAAGGTATATGGCCTTGACCGGTGGAAAAGTTATGCAGCGGATGCAACAAAATGGGTGGAAAACGAGGGAATCTATTTACTCGGAATCGCAAACGCCATTTTGGAACAGTCCATAGAAACCAACCGGTTCGGTGGTCAAAGACAGATCACTTTTTCGGCCCTGATTGGTACGACCCTTTTATCCTTTACACAAGACTATCAAACAGCTGGTTCTTTTGATACTTCCGTTGGAGGTGTTAGGTATGCACTTGCCGCCTACGCTCCATCTGACGGTCTCAAGATGTTTCGTGTTTATCGTCCGTCTTTAGATGGGGAAGCTGTGCCGGTTATAGCCGCAAAAGTGGAACTTGGCGATAAGCAAACACTAGCCCGCAAAGACGCTGCCGGCAACTGGATTCTGGCCGATCCACCACCTAACAAGGCAACAGAACTGGCAAAGTGCCAAAGGTATCAACAGGTGCTCAACGAGGGAACTTACAGCTCACACTCGTTTGGGCTAGGATTTGCAACTGCCTCAGACCAAGTACGTGTAATCCATCATCTGCCTGTTTGTATGAGAAAGACACCTGCCGTTATTGTAGATGGAGCTTTCCAACTAAATCTCAACATGAGCACACCAACTTCGCAGAGAGTAGATGTATCAAATTTGGATTTGGTTGGGTCCGATCTGCAAACAATTGTGCTCCGAGCATATGGCACAGTTACGCTTGGGAGCATATATGCACTAGTTTCTAATAGTGCTAACCCTGGCAGGATTATCCTTGACGCAAATCTGTAAGGAGGTACCCGTATGAACAAATTGAAAAACAGCATTGTGATTCCGGAGCTGGATCTTGAGACGTCTTATAACCGGCACTATGTTACCGTTGATTCCAGCGGCCGAATTACGGAAGGCTGGAGCGATGGTCCGCACCCGGAGAGAGACCCGGCCGGAGCCGTCTGCATCAATGACCAGGACGGCTACCAGTTCCGGCTGTTCACCGGCGGCGAGGAAAACCCGGTACTGTACACAGAGGACAGCATCCCGCTGTACCGCTAGGACGGGGAGCGGGTGCAGCGGCGTACGGAGGAGGAAATTGCCGCGGACCGTGCGCTGCTGCCGATCCCAAAGCCTGTGAAAAGACCAGAGGAGCGTCTGGACGCCCTGGAGGCGGCCATTGAAAGGGGGCTGAGCCTATGAGCGGCGATCCCATGGCGGCGCTGGCCAGCGCCATCTATCTGGCCCGGCTCCAGCTGGAGACCCTGGCCGATACCGACGACAAGCGGCTCCGAGCCTCCGGTCTGTACCCGGAGTGGGCTCCCGGGGACCACAGGCAGGGCGAGCGTTACAACGCCAGAGACCAGACCTGGGAGTGCTTCTCCGACTACGACAACGCGGTCTATCCTGACATCCGCCCCGGGGAGGCGGCGTGGTACACATTTAACCGCCCCCTTCACGGGACAAGCCCGGAGACGGCCCGGCCCTTTGTGCCGGTCCAGGGGGCTCACGACCTGTACCGGGCGGGCGAGTACATGATTTGGACAGACGGCGGTATGTACCGCTGCCTGCGGGACACCAATTTCTCTCCGGAGGATTCCCCGGCAGATTGGGAAATTACAGAATAAAGGGGGCATAGCCAATGCCTGACAATTGCATGGAATCCTGCCCGGTGATTCCCCGGGTAGATGCGCTGGAGGAGGCAAACCGCCAACACGGCGCAACGCACCGAGAGATGTTCAACCGTCTGAACGCCTTGGAGCGGTCCACAGATTCTCAGGGTGTTATGCTGAGAAACATCGACGAGAAGCTTGATGAGCTAAAAGCCACTGTCAGCGCCCTGGCGGAGAAGCCTGGAAAGCGCTGGGACGGGATGGTGGACAAGCTGATTTATCTGGCTGCGGGAGCCGTTGTGGCGTGGGCCGCTGCCGGCACTCCGGGGCTGGGTTGAAAATGAAAGGAGAAAAATTATGAGCGAACACACAAAAAAATGGATGAAGGCTGCGGGTATTCGTGCAATTAAGACTGTGGCGCAGACCGCTGTCGCCACCATCGGCACCGCGGTGCTGCTGACGGACGTCAGCTGGGTTGCCGTCGCCTCGGCCTCCGTACTGGCGGGTGCGCTGTCCCTTCTGACCAGCGTGGCGGGACTGCCGGAGGTTGACTATGCCTAACCTGTGCCAGACCGCCATTCCGCTGACGGCTATCCGGCGGGTGCAGGTATACATCAACAGCCCACGCAAGTCCTTGTCGGCCATCAAAAAGGCCACCGGGGCGGATTACATCATCAACGGCACGCTTTACAATATGTCCACCGGCGCCGTCAACTGCCACTTGAAGGCGGATGGGAAAGTAATTGCCAAGCCCGGTTACACTGTCTACGGGCTGTCCTGGGACACCGGAAAGGATATGCGCATGGAGGTCCTGCCCTGTCCTCGCCGAAACTATATTGCGTGCACGCCTCTAATCATCAACGGTGTTTCCCTGGCAAAGCTGACCTACGATCCCGGCCAGGGTGGAATCCGCCCCCGAAGCGCTATCGGCCTGCAAGGCGACCAGTTGGACCTTTACTGCACCACCTCCGGAAAAACGCCAGAGCGTCTGCGGGACGAACTGGCAAAGGCCGGGTGGACCCAGGCCGTGATGCTGGACGGCGGCGGGTCGGCGCAGTGCGATTTTGCCGGACAGAAGATCACCAGTTCCCGGAAGGTGCAGCATTTGATCCTGGTTTACCTGGACCAGGAACCCGAAGAACCGAAAGGAGAAAAACCCATGGTTGAGATCAACGCTTACAGCAAGACCAAGGACAGCTCCAAAAAGCTGTCCGCCAATTTTACGGTTAAGGAGTTCGCCTGCTCCGACGGCTCCGACGCCGTGCTGGTGGCCCCGCGACTTGTGATGGTGCTACAATCTATCCGGAGCCATTTCGGGAAGGCAGTAACCATCAACAGCGGCTACCGGACGCCGCAGAAGAACGCCGCCGTTGGCGGCGCGGCCCAGTCTCAGCACTGCTATGGGACGGCGGCGGACATTGTGGTCAAGGGCGTGGCTCCTGCCCAGGTGGCGGCCTATGCCCGGGAGATCATGCCGGACTGGGGCGGCGTGGGGATCTATGAGCGGCAGGGGTTCACCCATGTGGATGTCCGGGAGATCAAGGCAGACTGGAAAGGCGCTTGAAGAGCTCGTTAAATCATTTTGCGGAAAAATTGAGCCGTTTCAAGGCGTATGTCGATGATCCTGCGGAAAGTGGGATATGCGGCGCTGCTGAAAGATAACTTACCTGCGGGTTTTGCCAACGGCTTGAACGGTACTGCGGGGAACAGTGTAAGCCCGGGAATAAAATGACCCTGAGAAAGCGTCCAGCTTTCTCGGGGTCTGTCCCTGTTTGCGGGCGATGTGGAGATTGACTCTGGTTTATTGAATGTAACGATTGCCGTTCCTCCGGATTTTGTTGTAGAGGGAAGGACACAAGAACAGACCGGCGAACCTGTAAAAGAGAAAGGGTATAATTTGCAACCCTTAACGATGATGGTTCTGTTTCCTATGTGATGACAAAAAGCCGGCACAAGAGACTAGGTCCTGTTTGAAAAAAGTCAAAACGCCCAAACGGTGGATCTTTTTCCGACGCTCCGCGTTGATGTTTCCTGCCATACACAAAGCAGGCTGGCGTCAAATCGCCTTGACCGGCAAAAAATCTCTCGCCGCTGCGCATTTTGCCATTTATCAAACAGGTCCAAAGAGACTGCGGGAATTGCTTTTGATCTTCTGCCCAGACCACAGCGGCATTTTCAACGGCAATTCTGCTTTTTTATTATGCAATTATTCCAAAAAACATTTGCTTTTTCGGATAAAATAACGTTTTTGTGAAATTCCCAAATAATCTCCCCCATCATATGAAAAAAGGACGTTTTGTAATGGAATGAAATCCGTTAAAATGTGATTCAAAATCATGTGTGAGGAGTGAGAAATGCGTGGAATATGTGCTGGAAATGAAAAATATCAGCAAAACCTTTCCGGGCGTAGTCGCACTTGATCATGTACAGCTGCAGGTAAAGCCGGGAGAGGTCCATGCGTTGATGGGGGAAAATGGCGCCGGAAAATCCACCTTGATGAAAATCCTGATGGGTATTTACACCAGGGACCCCGGCGGCGAGATATTGTTTGATGGAAAGCCCTATCATGCGGCAAACCCCAAGGAGGCCATGGACACGGGAATCGCCATGATCCACCAGGAGCTGAACCCCATTCTGGATATGACCGTGTATGAAAACATCTTTGTGGGACGCGAGCTGCGAAAAAATGGCCTGGTGGACAAGAAGGCGGAGATCGAGGCAGCCCAGAAACTGATTGAGGAGTGCGGCCTGCATGTGTCGCCCCGGGAGACGCTGCGAAATCTCACGGTGGCGCAGTGCCAGCTGATCGAGATCATCAAGGCGATCTCCATCAACGCCAAGGTCATTATCATGGATGAGCCCACCGCCGCCATCACGGAGCGCGAGGTGGAGCTGCTGTTCGGGCATATCCGCAGGCTCACGGAAAAGGGCGTTGCCATCATCTACATCTCCCACCGCATGGCGGAGATATTCTCGATCTGCGACCGGGTCAGCGTATACCGCGACGGACAGTACATCGGCACAGATACTACGGCAAACCTGGACGAGACCCAGCTGATTAAAATGATGGTCGGACGGGAGATCACGGATGTATATCCAAAGCTGGAAGTGGATGTGGGCGAGGTAATTTTTGAGGCAAAGAATATCGTCCGCGCGGATCAGAAAGTGAAAAATGTCAGCCTTGCCGTCCGCCGGGGCGAGATCCTGGGCATCGGCGGCCTGGTGGGCGCCGGCCGCAGCGAATTGGTGGAGGGTATCTTCGGCATGCAGCCGCTCTCCGGCGGCGAGATCTACATAAAGGGCAGGAAAGTGAAGGTTTCTTCACCGCGGGATATAATCAAGGAGGGAGTAGCCCTCATCACTGAGGACCGAAAGGTCACCGGATTGAACCTGAGCGGATCAGTCAACGACAACATCGCTATGGTGGCGATTAAAAAGCTGCTGACCCACGGCTTATATAATAGGGCCAAGGCGCTCAGCGCCTCTCAGGAGTACATCGAAAAGCTGCATATCAAAACGCCTTCCGGCAACCAGATTGTGGGCAATCTGTCCGGCGGCAATCAGCAGAAGGTGGTTATTGCAAAGTGGCTTCTGAACGAGCCGGACGTCATCATTCTGGACGAGCCGACGCGCGGAATTGACGTAGCCGCCAAGCGGGACATCTATCTGCTGCTGGGCGACCTTGTGCGGCAGGGAAAGGCTGTTATCATGATTTCGTCGGAGATTCCCGAGCTGATGGGGATCTGTGACCGAATCGCTGTCATGTGCGAGGGCAATTATTCCGGTGAGGTCAAGCGCGAAGAGTTTTCTCAGGAGCGCATCATGACACTGGCCTCCGCCATCAAGGTGTAAAGGAAGGGGAAACTATGAAAGAGACGAAACGTACAAAGGCGCTGCTCAGCGAGTATTTCATTTTCGTGATCTTTATCGCGCTGGTGATCGTATTGACCTGCCTGAAGCCCAGCTTCATTCAGCCCGGCAACCTGGTCAATATCCTCAAGCAGGCGTCCATCAACGGCATTTTGGCGTTTGGCATGATGTTCGTGATTATCGCCGGAGGCTTCGATATGTCCGTGGGCTCCACAGTGGCATTCACCGGCGTTCTGGCGGCCATGCTGGGGCAGGGGGAATATCCTCTGATCGTACCGCTGATTGTCGCCATGATAGCTGGTTTGGCCGTGGGCGTGGTGAACGGCGTAGGCGTGGCCGTGGGGGACCTGCCGCCCTTTATCATGACCCTTGGCACCATGACCGCCGTCCGCGGCTTGGCGCTGCTGATCTCCAACGGCAAGCCGGTCATCGGAATCAGCGCGGAGTACAAGGCTGTCGCAGCCTCCTCGCTTTTCGGAATCCCGATGCTGGCGGTCTTCCTCGTGGTCATCATCGTGATCTGCTCCTTCGTGCTTGCGAAGACCGTCTATGGCCGGCGGGTCTACGCCTGCGGCGGCAACCTGCTGGCGGCCCGGGTATCCGGCATCAACACGACGAAAATCCGCATCTCCACGTTTGCTATCGCGGGCCTTCTGGCCGGTCTGAGCGGCTTTTTGATGACGTCCCGCGTTACCATCGGCCAGCCCAATGCGGCGGAGAGCTATGAGATGGATGCCATTACGGCCTGCGTAGTGGGCGGTGTATCCATGTCCGGCGGCGTGGGTAAGCCCTGGGGAGTCGTGGTGGGATGCCTGCTCATCACGGTGATTGCCAACGGGCTGGACATCATGGGCGTATCGTCCCACTGGCAGAAGATCGTCAAGGGCGCCATTATCGTTCTGGCGGTGCTGCTGGATATTAAAGGCAAGAGCAAGAAGAACTGATTTGGTGTCAAGAGAATTGCCGGATGTTCTGTCCGCCGTCTCTTACATATAAGCTTTTAAGGAGGAAAAATCACATGAACAAGAAGAAGTTTCTCGCAATGCTGCTGGCCAGCGTCATGACGCTGGCTGTCTTGGCGGGCTGCAGCAGCAGCCCCGCGGCCACCCCGGCTGACAACAACACGCCCGCTGACGCTGAGGACGGCGCCTACAAGATCGCGCTGATCCAGCAGCATCAGACCAACGCCTTCCAGATTGCCGTCACCGAGGCTGCCGAGGCCAAAGCCGCGGAGCTGGGCGTTGAGCTGAAGATCCTGAGCGCGGACCAGGATGCCGCCACCCAGATCAGCCAGATTGAGCAGTGTGTGTCCGAGGGCTACCAGGCCATCCTGTTCGAGCCTGTCGATCCCGACGGCCTGCGGGACGCCGCCAAGAACGCGGCTGATGCCGGCGTTGTGGTCATCAACATCATCTCTGCCTGCACCGACTGGGAGGATGCCGGTATCTCCGCCGTCTCCTACGGCAACAATGTCAAGGCCGGCGAGACCGAAATGCAGCAGGTTGCCGATCTGCTGGGGGGCAAGGGCAATATCGCCATCCTGACCGGTCCCTCCGCGGACGCCGGCGGTCTGCAGCGCATGGAGGGCTATGAGAATATCCTGGCCAACTATCCCGACATCGTTCAGGTCGTCTCTCCCGCCGACTGCGCATGGGATACCGCCCAGGCCCAGTCCACTGTGGAGAGCTGGCTGTCCGCTTATGACCTGGATGCCATCATTTGTGAGAATGACGGTATGGCCGTGGGCGCGGGCAATGCCGCCGGCGCGAACAGCGGGATTATCATCTCCGGTGTTGACGGAACGCCCGACGGCTTCGAGGCCATCAAGGACGGCCGAATCACCGGAACCGTGTCCCAGAACGGCGGCGCCATGGCTGCCAACGGCATTGAGGCGGCTGTTACCCTGCTGAGCGGCGGCACGCTGGAGACCAATGTTCTGGTCACTGACAACACCTGGATCGACGCCTCCAACGTGGCGGACTACGAGTAATTTGTTCCCAGGCGGTCCCAGCGGTGAACCTGAAAAGACCATAATAAAAGGGGGGAAAACGAAACGTTTCCCCCCTTTTTTATTAGGCCATGTTTGAAAAAAGTCAAAACGCCCAAGCGACGGATCTTTTCCCGCCGGAACCGCGCTGTTTCTACACGAAATCCGACAGCCCCGGTCCGGCGGAACGGGCGCCGGCATTTCGCCGATTTTCAGACCGGGACGCTGCGGAAAACGCCGGGCGTCACACCCACCTTCTTCCGAAAAGAGTGGATAAAGTTTTCCTCGCTGTTGTAGCCCACCTGATAGGCGACCTCCTTCACGGAAAGCCGGGTGGAGGTCAGGAGGTGTTTGGCAGCGTCGATGCGGCGCAGCAGGATATATTCATAGGGAGAATACCCGGTCTGGAGCTTGAACACTCGGGAAAAGTGGGCGGGGCTGAAGCTGGCGGCGGCCGCCGCGTCCCCCACGGTGATGCTTCGATACAAGTTGCGGTTGATAAAGCCGATGGCCTCGCTGACCGCCCGGCTCTCCTCCCGGCCAGAGCTCTCCCCGCCCAGCAGCAGCTCGCACAGCAGCCGGTGGATCAGCTGGGAGCAGGCGGCCTCGCTCATGCGCTCGCCGCTTTCACAAGAGCTCACAAGCTCTCCGATCCCCCGCGCAATCTCCGGAAAGCCCGCCGGCGCGAAAACATGGTGCCCGCCCTTGTTTTGTAAAATGCGGCGGTAAAGGGCCTCGGCGTTCAGGCCGTTGAACAGCAGCCAGTAGAACTCCGTGTCGTCCCGGGCGGAGTATTCATGGGGCCGCCGGCAGTCAAACAGGGCGGTCTGCCCCGGCATGGCAGTCACCGCCTCCCCCTCCAGCGTAAACCGCAGCTCTCCCCGGCATACGCAGATCAGCATCAGGTTGAGCCGATGGCTGGCCAGCCGGGCGGTTTCCACACGGTGGTCAAACGCATAGCGGTGATCGCAGAAATAGCGGCCCGCCCGGGTCGGATAGTAAAATAACTCGCTGGCCAGGGACGACGGTGTAAAAAAATACCGCAGAGAGCTGTTCAGCACGCCTGCCTCCGGAATGTCCATATCCCGCACCATCCTTTCCTTTTCAGCATACCACAGGCCGTTTTCCGCAGCAAGAATAAATAGCAGGAATTCGCAGTTTTTTCGCAGAATCCCTCATTGGAAGCTCCGTAAAAATAAGATATGATATAAACAATAGAGCAAGGCAGTGCCGGATCTTATGGACCCGATAAAAATCAGAATGGAGGAACCGCATATGAAGATCGCATTTGACGTTGACGTTCTGGCCAAGCAAATGCCCATCCGCGACTACGTCCGCAAGGTGGCGGACTGGGGCTACAAGTACATTGAGCAGTCTCCCCATCCCCGGATTAACCCCTTCTATAAGCACCCTCTCTTCTCCAAGGAGTGCGAGGAGGAGTACCGCAAGGCCCTGAAGGAGACAGGGGTGGAGATCTCCAGCTTTATCGTGGTCTACCGCTGGTCCGGTCCCACCGAGGAGCAGCGCCAGCACGCCGTGGCAAACTGGAAGCGGATGATTCAGATCGCCGTGGACATGGGCGTGCCCGTCATCAATACTGAGTTTTCCGGCGACCCCAACCAGCAGGAGATCTGCAACGGCATGTTCTTCCGCTCCATGGAGGAGCTGCTGCCCATCATTGAGCGGGAGGGGCTGCGGGTGGAGATCCAGTCCCACCCCTACGACTTTTGCGAGCTCAACGACGAGACCTGCGACATCGTCAAGTCCTTTCGCTCCAAGAACCTGGGCTATGTCTACTCCGCCTCCCACGGCTTTTTCTACGACCAGGGCAAGGGCGACGTGCGCCACATGCTGAAATACGCCGGGGACGAGCTGACCCACGTCCTCCTGGCCGACACATGGAACCAGACCAAGGACTGCCGCTACATCCTCAATCCCCCCTGGCTGAACCAGCGGGGCCGGGCGGACGTCACCATTCACCAGCACACCGCCATGGGTGAGGGCGAGGTGGACTTCGACGGCATCTTCGAGACCCTGCGGGAGATGGATTTTGCCAACAAGCAGCTCAAAGCCGACGCTCCCAAGGCCGGCGGCGACAACATCATCTGCGTCAGCTACTTTGGCTTCCCGGAGAAGATGGACCGTCAGGCCCCCGAGGCGCTGGAGCGCATTGAGCGGGAGCTGCTGGGCAAGTGATGAACCGGGAATTTGGTTATCCGGCCTATGGGCCGGATGGGGTGCAGTCCCTGACCGCCGTGGACGGTCCCTTTGCCGACGCTCTGATGGATACCTCCGTCATCCGCCTGGAAGCGGGAGGGGAAAAGCGATTTCTCCTCCCCGGTCAGGAGTGCGCCTTCTTGCTGATCGAGGGCGAGGTCACGTTCTGCTGGAACGGGGAGACTGTCTCCGGCAGCCGGGAGAGCTGTTTTGACGGCGGCGCGGAGGTCTGTGCCCTCCATGTGCCCCGGAACACGGCGGTAACACTTCGGGCGGCCTGTCCCAGCGAGGTGTTTGTGGTCTCCACGGAAAACAAGCGGGACTTTCCCGCCCGGTTTTACGCTGCAGAGGACATCCGCAATGTCACCTCCTGCGCGGAGATCTGCGGCGGCACCTGTGAGCGCACTGTCACCACGGTCTTTGACGATGAGACCGCGCCCTATTCCAATTTGGTGCTGGGAGAGACGTATCCCCTCCCCGGTAAGTGGTGCGGCTATCCGCCCCATGAGCATCCCCAGCCGGAGGTCTACTACTACCGGGTGGACCGGCCGGAGGGCTTTGGCTTTTGCTGTGTGGGAGATCACGTCTACAAGATCAAGGACCGCAGCTTCTCCCTTCTGGCCCACGGAGCGATGCACCCTCAAGTGACCGCTCCCGGTTATCACATGTATATTATCTGGGTCATCCGTCATCTGCCGGGCAATCCCTGGCATCGGGGTCCCAATCTCCCCCAATACCAATGGCTGGAAAAGCGGCTCTAACGCCCTTTATGGATGGACTGAGACCGGCCTGCCTATTTTCCCCATGCCGGCGCGCTGTTGAAATACCGCCGCCGGCCGCACAGAAAAGAGCTGAGAAACGATTTGTTTCTCAGCTCTTTTTGTTGTACAGCTGCTTGACGCGCGGATTCTCATGCGGCTTGATGTAACGGCCTTTTTCAGTTGATATAGTACAGACGTCTGCGAAAGGCCTCATTCCCTGCCTTTTCACAAATGGCGTCGATCCCCGAGGAAATCACCCATATGGCCATGCCTCTTTCCGCGCAGGTTACAAGCATGTCAATAATCATGCCATGGTGCGCCGGCTCCTGACCTGCAAACGGGAAAAAGCAGATCAGCAGGCGTGGATTCAAAAGATACCATTTGTAGTAGGAAAAGCGCAGGCGCTGGGGCAGCGGCCATGTGCGCAGTGGACGCTGCAGATCCTCCTTTGGAAACCACTGCGACGCCTCCTCCAAGATGTTTTCCATGACCCGCCGGCCTGCAATATGCCGGCCGGCCTTGGGGAGCAGGCAGGCGCTCAGATTGTCCAGCGCGCTCAAATTATCGAACAGCATCCCACCCGGGCGGTCCGGCCGCTCCAGCTGAATCCCGATCTCCGTGCCGATGAGCTTTGACAGCTCGTCGGGGGTGTAAGCGGTCCCGTTCAGGTGAAATATTCCGCCGTTCCAGCGCTGGCTGCCCAGAAAGCGGTCCCGCAGACTGACCGCCGTGCTGTAATTTTCGTCCCGCAGAAAGGCGATCTCGTCGCCCTGGATCTGAAAATCCAGGGGCGGCATTCCGGGAAGCTCCAGGCCGGATGCCTGAAACACGACTCGGCCGCCGCCCTGCCGCCCGGTCTGTCCCACGCTGCTGCCGCGGCACTTCCAGCCCAGGATTTCGTACAGCTGCTCCCCGTATTCCTCCGGATAGAGACGGTAACAGGTCTTCCGATTTTTCACCACGTCGATCCGATCGGAATAGCGGCACATAAACATATCGTCCAGATCCAGCACAATCACCGCCGCCCCCTGCTCCAGCAGAAGCTGGACGCACCGCATCAGCTTTTCCAGATCTCTTTGGCGCAGGATTTCCGTCAGCCGGTCCAAAAGCAGCAGCTCACCCCTCCAGAACCATACCCGAAAAACGCAGAGCCGGTAATAGTCCAGCATGGAGAGCTCCGCCAGCTTCATGTCCGGAGGAACATCCAGCTCCATCTGCCGCAGCACAGCCGCGGACTCCGGCGCCCGCAGCCGCTGCTCGGCGCTCTTTCTCTGCCGCCAGTCCATTAGCTTTCCCAGGGGGACCACAAAGTCCTGCACAGTCAGCTCCCCGGAGTCAAAGCGGTGTTTGTCCACGATCATGCTGTTGTGCTGGAGCCAGCGTTCCAGCTCCGGCGTTCTCACCCGGCGGCCGCGGGTATAGGCCCTGCCGTTTTTCATGCGGGTACCGCCCTTGAAGATGTCCAGATAGGCCGTGCCGGAGGTGATGTGGTCGTCCACATATACGCCGACACACTCCCCTCTGGAGATGGAAATATCAAAACAGTATGTCAGGTTCTCCCGCTGGAAGCAGCCGTGCTCGATCCGTATCACTTCCTCTTTCATGGCCTTACTCCTCTTGGAACAGCAGCGGCAGCGTCACACAGCACTCCGTACCGATCCCCTCCGCGCTGAAAATGCGGAGGCCATAGTCCTCGCCGAAGATCAGGCGGATGCGGCTGTTGACATTACGCAGGGCGATGCCGCCCCGCTGCTGTCCCGCCGTCTCGCCGGTATCCCCCGCGAACTGCCGGTTCAGCCGCTCCACCTGCTCGTCCGGTATCCCAACGCCGTTGTCCCGCACCCGCAGAAAAAGCGTCTTGTCGCTGTTTTCCACAACGATACGGACGGCGCCGTACCCCAGCTTGCCCTCCAGACCGTGGGATACCGCGTTTTCCACCAGAGGCTGCAAAATCAGCTTCGGCATCCGCGCCTCCAGCAGCTTTTCGTTCTCCATATCCAGCTCCATGGAGATCTTGTCGCCAAAGCGGCACCGCTGGATGGTGAAATAGTTCTCCGTGTTGTCCAGCTCGTCCGAGAATGTGACGTACTCCTGCACATTGGAAATGGTGTAGCGGAAAAAGGTAGCCAGCGCCTCTGTGGTCTCGGCGATGTCCCCGCAGTCCGCCAGCAGCGCGTCCGTCCGGATCGCCTCCAGCGCGTTATAGAGAAAATGAGGGTTAATTTGGTTTTGCAGCGCCAGGTATTCCGCCTGCTTTTGCCGCAGCCTGGTAATCTCCTCGCCGTGCAGGCGCTCTTCAATATCGGAGAAAAAATCCCGCAGCGCCGGCTCCTCCTCCCAGTCCAGCCGCAGAACGGTTTCCAGGTCACGGTCATTGCGGTAGCGCCGGAGCGCCCCGCGGAGCTTTTTCATGGTCCGCAGCCACATGGTATCACCTACCTGTACAGCTTTTTATAATCCGACGGGCTGACGCCGGTGACTTTCTTGAAGAGCTTGGAGAAGTATTTCAGGTCCCGGTAGCCCACCATTTCCGCTACGTCCTGGACGGACAGATCGTAGCCGGACAACAGCTCCTTGGCCTTGCCGATCCGCAGATCCGTCAGGTAGTCCATAAAATTCTGTCCCGTCTCCTTTTTGAACAGAGTGGAAAAATACGTGGCGTTGAAACCGGCGGCGCTGCTGACGTCCTCCAGGCGCAGCGCCTCCTGGTAATGCTGCTGGATATAGCGCTTGGCGTCGGTGATAGGGCGCGTCTCCCGCAGGGAACGCTCGTCCCGCAGGTGCCTGATCTGTTGGCAGAGCCCCTCCCTCAGCGCCTGAAGCACGTCCTGCGCGTCCGCACAGTGCCAGAAACGATCCTCCATCTCCGCGGAAAAACGCTCATCCACCCGGCCGACCTGCCGCATACCGTAGAGGCACGCCTCCAGCACCTGATAAAACCAGTCCTCCAGCATCTGCCCATTCAGATCCGTTTGGGACAGCACGGAGTCATAGCTTTCGCCCAGCGCCTGATTCATGCGCTCTTCATCCAGACATTCCGCCGCCACCTGAAAGCTCTTTTTCCGTGCGGTCTCCATCTGATACCGCCGGTCAAAGACCGGGGGCTCTCTCTCCGCGTCGCGCCAGCTCTGCGTCAGACACAGGCGGTCCCGGCAGAGCCAGAGCGCCTCCTGCAAAGAGACATCCAGCTGCTCGACGCGGCTTTTCCGGCTGCCCAAACAGGCCGTGCAGCGGATTGTCCAGAACAGGTCCCGCTGCTTTTCAATCTCCTTGCGGATTTTGGTGAAGCACTGCTGTACCTCCACCGCCTGGTATTCACCCACACGCGCAAACGCCAGAACGCCTTCCCGCCGCGCCGCGGCGGCGTATGTGTCCGTCAGTGCCCGCAGCTCCCGCCGAACGGCCTCCAGCGCATGGCGTATCATGATCTGATAGCCGTCCTGGTACTGGGCGGCATTGGCGACATCCGGCTTCACCACAGCCGCAAAGAATGCACCCCCGGATTCCGGAAAATGAAGTCCATATCCAGACTGAAGCTGCTCCGCGGTTAAAAAGGGGCTCTGCCTGTCCGCCGCGGCTTTCAGCGCATCAATCAGCAGCTCCTGCTGGCGCTCGCCGCTTTTCCGCAGGCGGAATTCCAGGGCGGCCTCCTCGCCCAGCTTGTCCTTGAGACGCAGCAGAATGCCGGTCAGCTCATCCTGTTTCAGGGGTTTGAGCAGGTAATCCTCTACGCCGTATTTCAGGGCGTTTTGGGCATATTCGAATTTTCGGTATCCACTGATGACGATAAAGTGCAGATTTGGCTGCAAGTCCTTTGCCCGCTGAATCAGTTCGATTCCGCTGCATCCCGGCATACGCACATCAGTAATCAGCAGATGCGGCTGTTTTTCCTGCACCAGCTCCAGGGCCCGCAGACCGTCGTTAGCGGTTCCGGCGATCTCGTAGCCCAAAGACTCCCAGTCAATCAGCTTTTGCAGCAGCAGTATGATCTTGTTTTCATCGTCTGCCAGGACAACTCTCAGCATATACAAGCCCTCCGGTATCATTTCTGTTCAAAATACGGGGCAATCTCTCGGTTTTGCTCTGTTCTTAGAAACGCAGGTGTTTTTTGCTGCATTTACGGTTTCTATGATACATACTATAATCTTTTTCTTTTGGTTTGCCAAGAGTAAACAGGCCTTGATTGGAAAACTGTTTTATCCAAAATCAAAGCGGGGCTTCCTTTACAAAGGATAGCCGCATCAGATCGTCATGACTGCGAAAAATCTCTCGTAGATAATGCCCGGATTTCAGAACAGAAAAAAAGAAGCCCTCTGATTTGTAAAAGTGTACCTTTTCAAACTGAAAATGAGTGTTCAAAAAAATTTCTGAAAACCCCTTAATTTTCTGAATAGACCGCCGATGATAAAGGTGTAGACAGCAAAGCCCTCTGGTTCGTAAAAGGTACACCATAACAAAATCAGAAGCGCTGTCTCAAGAGCAGAATTTGAGGGGGGAGACGGCCGGATGTATGGAAAAGGCGCTGCCAGGAAGGGCGGGAAGACGCAGTACACCACGATCAAGGTGCGTCTTGAGCCCACGGCGGAGCAGGCGGAGCTGTTTGAAAAAACCTTCGGATGCTGCCGCTACATCTGGAACCAGATGCTGGCAGACCAGCAGCGCTTCTACGCCGAGACGGACGCCCACTTTATTCCGACGCCGGCGAAGTACAAAAAAGAGGCGCCTTTTTTGAAAGAGGTCGATAATCAGGCCCTCATTCAGGAGCACAACAAGCTCTCTCAGGCCTTTCGTGTGTTCTTCAAAAATCCGGAGTCCTTCGGATACCCCCATTTCAAAAGGAAAAAGAACGACCGGGACTCCTTCACGGCCTGCAACCATGTGTTTGAATCCGGCCCCACCATCTACCTGACGAAAAACGGCATCCGCATGACCAAGGCCGGAATCGTCCGGGCCAGATTCCACCGCCGGCCCCAAAACGGTTGGGATCTCAAGCGGATCACTGTGGAGAAGACGCGCGCGGGGAAGTATTACTGCTGCATCCTGTACGCGTATGCGGCGGAAGAGCCGGAGCCCGTCGTTCCGGCCCCCGAGACGACGGTGGGACTGAACTACTCCGTTTCGCATTTCTATGCGGCGGACGACGGCAGCACGGCAGATCCCCCCCGGTGGATGAAGCAGTCGCAGGAAAAGCTGGTCAGACTGCAGCGGCGGCTGAGCCGGATGCAGCCCGGCTCCCAAAATTACCGGGAGGCGGTCCGGAAGTACCGTTTGCTGCATGAGCACATCGCCAACCAGCGTCTCGACTTTGTACACAAGGAATCCCGGCGGATAGCCAACGCCTGGGAGGCCGTGTGCGTGCGGGGGGACGACTTGGGAGATATTGCCCGGAAGCTGGTCTATGGGAACGCGCTGGAGTCCGGATACGGGATGTTCCGGGAGTGCCTGCGCTACAAGCTGGAGCGGCAGGGAAAGCCCCTCATCGTGGTGGACCGTTACGCTCCCACCGCGCGGACCTGCTCCGCCTGCGGACTGGTGCGGGATGCCGTCGGGCTGAAAGAGGATCTCTGGACCTGCCCGAAGTGCGGCGCAGCGCACCGGCGGGAGGTCAATGCGGCGAAAAACATCAAGGCCCAGGGACTGGCCCGGTATTTTGGCAGTCAGGAACGGCGCGTCAGCGCCTGATCACCCGATAGAAAACCCAGAGCTATGCCGGCCGGGACGCCGGTGAAAGCCCATGGTTCCGGTTGGGAGAACGCTGATTGAAGCGGAATTGAATGACAGCTCTGTTTCAATCAGCGTTTTCCGGACCGCGGAGTGGGAAACGAGCGGATATGTGCGCATGTCCAAAGCCTGGAAACAGGGGTCCACAATATTATGACGATGACAACCGTACAGAAAAAACGGTGATGCGAAGGAGCGCACACCGGAATGCGCTGAAGGAGAATCGTATGCTGAAATTATCTCTGCTTCCCGAGGAATATCTGGTCATCAACGAGAACATTGTCGTCCAGCTGACGCGCATTGCGGGCGGAAGGGCCGGTTTGGCCGTCCACGCCGGGCGGGAGATCCCGATTGTGCGGGGCACGGTGCTGGAGCAGCAGGGGAGGGAGCGGCCCGCCTGTCTGCTGCCGCCCTCCGGGAAAAAGGGGCGGTACTACCGCGATCAGATTTTCCGCTGGAATGACGACCGGGAGAAGGCCGTGCGGAAGATGAAGCAGACGATAGAGCGGCTGGAGGAGAAGGGCTGCGGCGAGGAGGCGGAAATACTCCGCACGCAGCTTGAGCGCGTGATTCCCGCCTTTTGGGAGGAGGACCTTGCGGCCCCATAATTTACGATTTCACCCGGTTGCGCGAACCGGCTGAAATACAGTCCCGCGCCACGCCCTGGCAGTCTGGCCAGATACCAGGAAACGGGCGCTCCACACCAGCGCCGGTAAAAGGAAGCTCCGGCGCGCCGGAAACGCATAACCCGAAAACATTTTATTGAAAGGAAGCATTAAAATGAGGATTCAACACAACATTATGGCGATGAGCGCCTACCGCAACTACAACACCAACACTTCTGCGCTGAGCAAGAACCTGGAGAAGCTGAGCTCTGGTTATAAGATCAACCGCGCTGGCGACGACGCCGCGGGCCTGGCTATTTCCGAGAAGATGCGCGCTCAGATCACCGGCCTGAACGCCGCCCAGAAGAACGTGAAGGACGGCATCTCCCTGGTGAAGACCGCTGAGGGCGCCATGCAGGAGATCCAGGACATGCTCAACCGCATGGACTATCTGGCCACCCAGTCCGCCAACGGCACCTATCAGGACGAGGTGGACCGCGAGAACCTGCAGAAGGAAGTCAACCAGCTGCTGGACGAAATCGACCGTATCGCCGACAGCGCCAACTTCAACGGCATCAAGCTGCTGGACGGCTCTCTGGACGCCGACGCCAAGCCCGTCACCACCACCACGGTTGCGCTGGGCAGCATGACCGCTCTGGGCGAAGACAAGCTGCTGGGCAGCGGCACCACCGGTCCAATCGGTACCGATACCGTCACTTATGTGGAGGGCAAGGAAGTCCAGAAGACCAAGCTGGAGATCGACACCTCCAAGCTGGAGTGGACGGGCGCTACTGCCGGCGACACCCTGACCATCACGGTTGCCGACAAGACTATCACTCTGACGGCTACCACTGCCAACGTTACTGACGGCAAGGTGGATATTGACGCCGCCCTCAAAACCGCGATTGGCAGCGGCACTACTGGAGCGAATTTGTCCGGTGCCGCGCAGCCCGCCGATTTCAATATCAACTATGCGGATGGCAAGATCACCATTGAGATGGCCGAAGATCCCACCGACGCGACTGACGATGCCGATCTGGACCCCAGCCTGAAGGTTACAACAAACCCAAGCGCCGGTGCTGTCAACACCCAGTGGAACGACGGCGCCCTGAACATGGTCCGCGGCCAGGTCGCGGTGGACGGCACGCCTGCCAACACCACCATCACCGCCGCCAACCTGGGCATCCAGGGAACCGGCAAGGATGACGGCGTTACCGTTGAAATCGACGGCAAGAGCTTCGTCATCGCCGTGGGCGACGACAGCAACTTCAAAGAGGTTGACGGTGCTACTGTTGTAAATGTCAAGGATACCGATAGTGCCGAGATTGTGATGGAGAAGCTGGCCAACGCCATCAACGGCGCGGGCACCGTGTGGAGCGCCGGCGTCAACACCAACGGCGAGCTGACCCTGGCCCAGACGGACACCAGCGACGCGGCCAAGAACGAGCTCTTCAAGACCCGCGAGGGCATCGCCGGCACCATCAAGACCGGCAAGGCCATTGCCAACACCACGACCACGGAGATCTCCGACCTGCAGAAGAACGCCAAGTCCCTGCAGCTGCAGATCGGCGACACCTCCGACAGCTTCAACCAGCTGCAGGTCAAGGTGGGCGACATGCACAGAACCGCTCTGGGCCTGAACGGCCTGAACATCGGCACTGCGCAGGACGCCTCCAACGCCATTCAGAAGATTAAGGACGCCATTAACCAGGTCTCCTCTGTCCGCGGCGATCTGGGCGCCACCCAGAACCGTCTGGAGCACACCGCCAACAACCTGAGCGTCATGGCGGAGAACATCCAGGACGCCGAGTCCACCATCCGCGACACCGACGTTGCCGAGGAGATGATGGCCTACACCAAGAACAACATCCTGGTTCAGTCCGCCCAGGCCATGCTGGCCCAGGCCAACGCTGTTCCCCAGGGCGTGCTGCAGCTCCTCGGCTAATCAGCACGGATTGTTTTTGGAACAAACCGCATAGACCCAGCCAAAGCGGGGCGGGCTTTTGGCCCGCCCCGCTTCCATGCCGTTGGGAAAACCGCCGTTTCGGCGGCGGTTTTCCCAGCAACACGGAAGAATGTGGGAGAGAGATGTTATGGAGAAAAAGCCTGTTTTATCCATCGGCATTATGTTTAAGAATGAGATCCGCTGTCTGGAACGGTGTTTGAAGTCCCTCCGGCCCCTGCGGGAGGCCATCCCCTGCGAGGTGGTAATGGCTGACACCGGCTCCACGGACGGAAGCCGGGCGGTGGCGGAGCAGTATGCGGATATTTTGATCGATTTTCCCTGGCGCAATGACTTTGCCGCCGCCCGAAATGCCATTTTGGACCGCTGCTCCGGAAGCTGGTGCCTCACTGTGGACGCTGACGAGTGGCTGGATGAGGATATATCGGAACTGACAGCCTTTCTGCGCAGCTGGGACGGAAGGCCGTATGTGCTGGGCGCGGTGGTTGTCAGAAATTACAGCACTTATGATTTTAGCGGCTCGTACCTGGACTTTTTTGCAACCCGTCTGGCCTGTATGGCGGAGGGGCCGCGCTATGTGGGGGCGATCCACGAGCGCTGGGAGTGGCCCGGCAGGGAGGTCCCGAATACGCTTTTGCGGCATACGGTTTTGCACCACGACGGATATGTGGAGATGAACACAAACGGAGAGGCGGGCCGCAGGAAGCAGGCGCGGAACATGACGCTGCTGCGGGAGAAGCTGAAACGGGAGCCGGAGAATCTGATGGTTTACCTCCAGATGGTGGAGAGCGGCCGGAACGAGCCGGACTATCTGGACATTCTCCGCCAGGCCGTGAAGCTGGTGGAGGAGAGAAAGCCCTATTGGGAGATGCTGGGCCCGCCAATTCTGCGCTACGCCGTGACCCTCGCCGGGATCAACAAGCTGCCGGAGCGCGGCGAGTGGATTCAAAAGGCGGAGGAGTGGTTCCCCAATTCCGCCTTTATTCAGATAGACGTGGCCTTCCAGGCTTTTTCCTACTTCCTGGAGCGGGATGAATTTGAGGAGGCCGCCCGCCGGGGTGAGATCTATTTGAAGGCCCTGGAGGAGGACCGGGCGGGCCGTTTGGACCCCTCCGCGCGTCTGCGCAGCGCGGTCCAGTCAGCCGCGCCGCTGAAAGAGCAGGCCATGAAAATTGCCCTGGCGGATGCTTACCGAAACCTGGAGCGGGCGGAGGAAGCCCGTGAACTGCTGATGTGCCTGGATTTTTCCGCGCTGGATCAGGGCACCACGGGAAAACTGGCCCAGGCGCTGATGAATTTGCAGATGAATACCAGGATAGATACCGCCGGCCTGGCCGCCGCCGTCTGGGATGGAATCTCCGCACCGCTTCCGGACAGAAAGAGGGCGAAAGAGCGGAAGCGAATCCTCTGTGAGACGATGCTCCCGGCCTTTCGAGCTGAAAACAGGGAAAGGGAAGAGGAGAAATCATTCTTTTTCCGGCATACATATACCGTGCTGCTGCCATTGACCGGCAAATGTGAGCTTGGAACTGCCGCCGCAATTCTGGAGACGGAGGACGTCTCCCGTTTAGAGCAGCTGCTCGCCACCGTGGAGGATTGGACCGTGTTTCCCCCGGAGGCCCTGGATCATGCCATCAGGCGCGGCGTCCGCTTCCCGCTAAAGGGCAGAACGCTGAATATCGAGATCATGGATCTGCTGGCCGCGGGGCTGGCCGGATGCGGGGATATTTTTGAACTGATCTCCTTAACCGGGGCCGTGTCAGCAGAAAATACGCAGGAGCTCTGCTGGAGCCGCGGGCTGGTGTTTGCGGCGATGCAGGAGTGGGAAGATGTCGAGCAGAAGATGGCGCTGGCCCGCCGATTTGTGGAGGTGGAGCGAGTTTTTTTGCCGCTGTGCTACGCCGGGGAGGTTCTGCGGGAGGAGCGGATCTTTGTCCTTCCGCCCATGCACCGATTCGGCTGGTATTGCGTCCAGGCATTTGACGCCCTGGACAGCGGAGACGCGCCGTCTTATGCGCGGCTTCTGCGGACGGGTCTTGCCTCCTGTGCGGCTATGATGCCCATGGTGGAGTTTTTGACTAAGAATACGCCGGAGCTTCAAACCCCGCCGCCCAGTCCGGAGTTACTGGCTCTGGCGGAGAAGGTCCGGACGGTTCTGGCGGCCTGTCCGGCGGATGATCCGGCGGTGACGGCGCTGAAGGCCAGCCCAGCATATCGGAAGGTGGCCCATCTGATTGAGAGGGATGAAATATGAAGGTCGTGATTCTGGCCGGAGGCCTGGGTACCCGCATCAGCGAGGAGAGTCATCTCAGGCCCAAGCCCATGATTGAAATCGGCGGTCAACCGATCCTGTGGCATATCATGAAGTACTACTCCTCCTTCGGCTTCCACGATTTCGTGATCTGCTGCGGCTATAAGGGCCATATCATCAAGGAGTACTTCGCGGATTACTATCTCTACCGCTCCGACGTGACCTTTGATTTTTCGGCAGAAAACCGAATGACCGTCCATGCCAATGTGGCGGAGCCCTGGCGAGTGACGCTGGTGGACACGGGATTAAACACCCAGACCGGCGCCCGGGTCAAACGGGTCAAGCGGTACATAGGAGATGAGACCTTTATGCTGACCTACGGCGACGGAGTCAGCGATGTGGACCTGCGCGCCCTGCTGGCGCAGCACCAAACCTCCGGCAAAACTGTGACGCTGACAGGCATCCAGCCCGGCGGGCGGTTCGGCGTGCTGGATCTGGACGAGGGGGGAACCACCGTATCCGGCTTCCGGGAGAAGGCCAGAGAGGACGGCGGTTGGATCAACGCCGGTTTTATGGTCATGGAGCCGGGCGTATTTGACTATCTCGGCGCCGAGGAGGCGTGCGTTTTGGAGCGTGCCCCCTTTGAGACCCTGGCGCGAGAGGGAAAGCTTGGCATTTACAAGCACGGCGGCTTCTGGCAGTGCATGGACACCCAGCGGGACAAGGGATTGCTGGAAAGCCTGTGGGCCGGCGAGCGCGCGCCCTGGAAAATTTGGGAGGAAGCCGTATGATCTCAGTCCTCATGCTGACCTACAATCGTGAGTCCCTGGTCCCCCGTGCCATTGAGAGCATTCTGAATCAGACGTATCACGACTTTGAGTTTATCATCGTAGACAACGGCTCTACAGATCGAAGCGGCTGGATTGCCGATACATATGCCGCGCGCGACGCCCGTATCCGGGTGATTCACCGGGAACGAGGCAACATCGGCGCAGGCCGCAATACTGCCTTGGACGCGGCAGGCGGTGAGTATATCGCCTTCATCGACGACGACGATTGGGCAGAGCCGGATTTTCTGGCATTTCTGCTGGAGCTGCTGACGGAACAGAACGCCGATGTGGCCATCTGCGGCGCGGCAGACAAGGTCTTTGATGAGAGGAGGGTCATGAATGCGGAGGAGGCTCTGATTGAGCTGATGTGGCGGAAAAAGTACACCATGGCCTTTCCCACCAAGCTTTTTCGGCGGCAGCTGATGGAGCGCCTGCGGTTTCCCGAGGAGGGGGCGTACGACGACATCGCCATGATGTACCGGCTGCTGGCGGAGGCGGAGCGGGTGGCGTACCACGGCCTTCCCAAGTACACCTTTTACCGGCACGAGGGCAACAATTCCGCCTGGACCACCGACCACCGGCGTTTAACGCCGGAGACGCTGGAGGAATATCTGGAGGCCTATCATACCCGCACCGCGTGGCTCGGCGGAAAATTTCCCGGCAGCGCGGCGGCGTTTCAATATTTCCAGTGGTCGTTCATGATTTCCATGGTGGAGAAAATTCACCGGCTGGAATTGCGGGACTGCGAGGGCCAGCTGGCGGCCATGACCCGGGAGCTGACGGCGAACCGGGCGGCGTTTTTGAACGCGCCGGAGACCTTACCCTTTGAAAAGGAGTGGATGGAGAAATATGTTACGGAGCAACCCGCCGCAGACCCTGCAAATTAAGCGGTTCTGCCTCCCTGTGACACTGCGCTGCAACCTGCGGTGCAGGCTGTGCGCGGAGCAGGCCCCCTATTACGAGACCCCCTATCATCCAACTCTTACGGATTTGTCAGCGCAGATTGACGCGCTGTTCCATACGGCGGACGGAATCGGCCTGTTTGATCTCACCGGCGGAGAGCCGCTGCTGCGGACGGACCTGCATCAGCTGATCCGTTATCTGCACGGACAGTACGGCCAGCGCATTGAAAAACTGCGGCTGACCACCAACGGCACCCTGATTCCCGGCGAACCGCTGCTGGAGAGTCTGAGGGGCTGGGGGGATCGGGTGTACGTGATTGTGGACCGCTACCGCATGTCGGCAAAGGCGCAGGAGGCGGCCCAGCGGCTGAGGGGCGCCGGGATTCCCTTTGAAGTGCGGGAGTACACGGATAATCCCCACTGCGACGGATGGGTGGATTACGGTGATTTCAGCCGGAAGCACAGCCCGGAGGCGGCACAGGCGCTGTTTTCCCGCTGCATGGTGCCAAAGCTGGACTTTTTTATCTGCATGGTGGACGGCATCCTGTTTCCCTGTGCCAGAGCCAGGCTGCTGTATGAGCAGGGGATTGCAGCGGACTGCCTGGAGATTGCCCGCCCTGGGCGGACGAAGAAGGCGCGCCGGGAGGATCTGCGGGAGTTTTTGAGCCGGTCTGCTCTTGATTCCTGCGCGTACTGCAACGGACTGTGCGCGGACAGCCAAAGGTTTCTGCCGGCAGAGCAGCTGGAGCGGAGTGCCAATGGGCAGAAAGGAGATTGATACCATATGTACTCATTTTCCAACAAAGCGGAGTTTGGGGAGATTGTCCGGCCGGACTTAAAGCAATACGGCGGCCGGCTGATTCTCTACGGTGCGGGAAAAGTGGCCGAGGTGGTGGACTATGTGCTGCGGCAGCGGGGAATTGAATACCTCTGCTTCTGCGACACCTATCGGGCCGGGGGAACTCACTGCGGCCATCCGGTGATCTCACCGGAGGAGCTGGAGCGGGACTACCCGGGCGTGCCGGTACTGATTACCACTATCCATCACCGCAGCATAGTGGAACTGCTGGAGGCGCATAAGCCCCGTGAAATATTGGACAGCGTTCCGCTGTTGGTAGACGTCGACTTTTCCGGCTGGGGGAAAACTGGAGAGCGAATGACGGAGGAGTGGGCGGTGCGGACGATTACGTCCTATCTGATTACCATGCTCTCGGCTCAGAAACCTGTTCATTTTCAAGAGTTGACAGTTTACCTAACCCAAAAGTGTAATCTGCGCTGCCTGGACTGTTCGGCCATGGTTCCCTACTATGTATCCCCCAAACATTATGAACCAGAAATCATCACTCGGTCCCTTGAAAATCTGCTGTCGTATGCCGGGGTACAATTCCATGAAATCTCTCTGCTGGGCGGGGAGACACTGTTGTATCCTGACCTGGAAAAAGTTTTGGAATTTTCCCTTTCCATCAGTAAAAATGAACAGGTTTCCATTGTTACAAACGGAACTCTGATCCCAAAGGAGAACCTGATTCCCCTGATGCAGCATCCCAGATTTTTTGCGCGAATCAGCGATTACGGCACATTATCAATTAGAAAGCGAGAATTGATAGAATTTTTTGAAAAGAACAGTATTAAGTATGAATTGGATAATTATGTAGAATGGTACGAAAACCGGCAGCATTTAATTGACCCATGCAGCGAGGAAGAGGCTGCTCGAAAATATAAGGCTTGTACAGGAATAAAGTACCGGGTATTGTCAAACGGCTTTTTCTTTCCGTGCTGCAAGGCCGCACATCTGTGTCAGTTGGGGATTTTTCATGCAACGCCGGAGAACAGCATTGACTGTTTGTCGCCAGACGGATTGCATGAACGGCTTCGTGTGGGATTGCAGCGCTTTGAAGAGGGGAGCCATATTGATATTTGCCATCGCTGTTACGGAACGCCGCAAATACATCCAGATAAAATGGTTTCTCCAGCGGTTCAGACAGCGGGACTGCTCCATCTATTATGAAAGAGAGGTATTTTTATGCGGTACATCTATGAGCATATGGAGGATTTTGAAGGAGTTGTATTTCCGGACTTTAAGCAGCATAGCGGAAATCTGATTTTGCATGGTGCCGGAATTAACGGCGCGCTCTGTGCCTTTACATTGGAAAAGATGGGAGTGGAATTTCTCTGTTTCAGTGACAACGACCCCTCGAAACAAAATACTGAGTATATCGGACATCCCGTCTATTCCCCGGCGGAGTGCAGCCGCCGCTTTCCCAATGCAGCTATATTGTTTGAAGCATATACTCTGGATAAGGACAGTATTGAGGAGCTAAACGCCTTGGGTTATCAGACAATACTGTTTCCAATTCCGTTGCTGTTGAATATGGATTGTAATGCGGCTGCCGCTTTCATTACAAGGCATCTAAACCGCGAGGACGAGAGCTATTCCTTCCGGGACGAAGTAGATTCCTTTCAGGTATATGAGTGGATTGACGAATACATGATTCGCGGCGTTGGCTATGTAACCCAAAAACAGATGATGAGCCGGTCTATCAATTTGGATTTAACAGATCAATGCACTCTCCGCTGCAAAAATTGTCTTGCCCTGAAACCCTATTTCACAAACCGTACAGAAATGCCCTGGGAACAAACCGAACAGGTAATTGATCATTTGCTTTCTTTGAAATGGTTCCGCAGGTTCCATGTCATGGGCGGTGAACCCTTCCTCTGCACATATCTGGACAAGGCCTTGGAGATGCTATGTGCATCACCGGAAGTGGAGCATATCAATATCCTGACAAACGGAACTGTAATTCCAAGCGAAGCTGTGCTAAAGCAGCTGGAGAATCCCAAAATTGTAATCCGGGTTTCCTATTATGGCGAATTATCAAAAAACTATCGAAAATTGGAGGATATATGTTTTCAGCGGAATATTAAAGTCCGGGTTCATGCGCAGCGTTGGAAAGATATTGGGCGGGCGCTGGAGACGGTCAGTGATGAACAGCAGACAAAAGAACGTTACAATCGCTGCTGCCAGCCAGCCGGCGCATTCTTTTATACTCTGCATGGAAAAGTTTCTATTTGTCCTTTTGCTGCCAATACATATGCTTTGGGAATGTATGAATCCGACGGCGAAGATGTTGTTGATCTTTTGAATATTGATTCGCCGGAAGCTTTGTTTGAGCGGTTGAACGCGCTCTACTGGAGAAAGAACCCTTTAACCGCCTGCTATTACTGTAATGGCTGGCTCTCCTACGATACAAAACCCGTGCCTGTGGCGGTGCAGTATGAGGCCGGTGAACAGCCGGTTCTGCCCTCTTATACGGAGAAAAAGGCGTGAGAGCAGTTGCGCGTGCAGGGGAGCTTTTGCGGCAGGGACAAAAAGTCATTATCTACGATTGCGGCGGGGATGCGGCGTTACTGGCCCTTTCTGGGCTGGATGGGCATTTTGGTCTCCGGCCAACAGCGCTGTCTGACAGCAGTCCGGTACTATGGGGAAAGAAACTGGATGGAATGTCTATTATTTCTCCGCGCGATGCCGCAGAACAATTTCCGGATGCGTGGTGGCTTGTCACAAATTTCCTGAACAGGGCCGCTGGTATCCAGTTTCTCATCGGGCTTGGCATCATTCCGGAAAAAATTATAAACTATGTCCCATATGAACGCCGCACAAGTTGCCGGTACCTGGAAAATTATCTGCATACAGACGATACGGGTCTTTGTTTTTGCTGTGATGCAATTGGAAGGGCTACACCTCCCCGTATAGAAGCAACAGCCTCTGCCAATGTTGAACAGCTTGTTTTAATCGAGAATCAACTTCGGCAGAATACCATCCAGCAATTGGGAAACGGTACATCGTGTGACTTTTGCAGCGATATGAAAGAATCCTTTTTCCCAAAGGCACGAAAAATTGAAATGATAAACTTCGGCGGCGGCGGCATTTGTAATTTTCAGTGCTGTTACTGTATTGCCTCTGCAAAAAACAAACCAAAACTGCAAAACGGTCTGGACTTTGTTCAGGTATTTTCTGCGTATAACCAGGCAGGAATGCTGTCTGAGGACATTCACGTCCAGTTTAACAGCGGAGAGATCGGCGTTCACCCAAAGCGGGCGGAAATGTTCCATGCCCTTGGAGACGCCACCGTGTCGGTTTTGACCAACAGCTCTGTCTATGTTCCTGAAATCGCGGAAAAGTTGAGATATGGCGATGCAATTGTCAACACTTCGTTGGATGCGGGTACCCGCGGCACCTTTCGCCGTGTAAAAGGCACAGATGCATGGGAGAGGGTCTGCGATAATCTGCGCCGTTACGCGGCAATCCGAAAGAGCAGCATTGTACTGAAATATATTTTCCTTCCGGGAATCAATGACACGCCTGCGGAGATAGACGGTTTTCTTCAAATCTGCAAGGAGACCGCCGGGGCCGTGCAGCTTTCCAGCGAAATTTACCACCCGGAGCGGATAACCGGCGCGACGCGGCGTGCCTTTCAGTACATGCGGGAATCATTGGAGCAAGAGGGAATCCTGTACCGCATATCCGCCGGCGCGTTTTCAGACAGGAAGTGAGACAAATGGCCAGACACTATCTTCTCTACGGACACGGCGGCTCTTTTAACCACGGCTCTGAGGCCTCCGTCCGCTGTGACATTGCGCTTTTGCGCAAATACTTCCCGGACTGCAGAATTACCCTGGCCTCCCATTTCCCGGAGCAGGACTGTCAATTCGGGCTGGATGCCGACGAGATTGTGGGCCGCAATTTGTCGGGCCGGACCAACGAGGAGATTTATGCCGCTGCGATTGAACGAATCACGCCGGAGACCGTCTGTCTCAGCGTGGGGGGAGATATGTACTGCTATCCAAACTGGCAGCGGTACGCGGCCATCCACTACGCAGCCCTGGAGCGGGGGGCGAGAAGCATTCTATGGAGCTGCTCCATAGAGCCGTCCATGCTGGACGGCTCTATGCTGCGGGCCCTGGACACGCACCATCTCATCACCGTCCGGGAGGGGCTTACCCTCCGGGCACTGCGGGAGTGTGGACTGACAAACGCGGTGCAGGTGGCGGACATCGCCTTCTCCCTGTCTTCCAACCCGACGCCCTGCGGCGCAGAGGGGGATTATGCAGTGCTGAACCTCAGTCCGCTGGTAATCCGCCGAAACCCTAAGATCCTGACTGCATTCCAGGCCCTGGTGCGGGAGATTCTGGAGCATACATCCTGGAATATTGCGCTGGTGCCCCATGTACTGGCCGCGGCGGACAATGACCGGGAGGCGCTGGAACCGCTGTACCAGAGCGGGGGCCGTATGTGGATGGCCCCGCCGGAGTTGAGCGCGGCGGAGTTGAAGTACATCATCTCAAAGGCCGGTCTCTGCGTGGCTTCCCGCACCCACGCCTGTGTTGCGGCATATTCGTCCTGTGTGCCGGCTTTGGCCATTGGGTACAGCGTGAAATCGGCGGGGATTGCCGCAGACCTGGGTCAGGAGGCATTTGTGCTGGATGCCGCCGCCCTGGACGCGCCGACGCTGCTGGATGCTTTCAACCGGCTGCGGCAGCGGGAGAGGGAAGTACGGCGAACGCTGGAGGAACGCATCCCCGCCTATGCGGAAACCGTATTCAATCCCGAAATTCTGGACGCGCTGCGGTAAATTCGTCCTGCATCGAGAGGAGGCGTTTTTTCATGGCGGCAGAGCGTACAAGCCGTATGGTGACAATCTATACCCAAGCCTATAATACAAAGCCCTATCTGGAGCAGTGCATCAGCAGCGTGCTGTCCCAGACTTACACCAATTTTGAGTATATTCTGGTTGACAACGGCTGCACGGACGGCTCTTCGGAGCTGATGGATGCCTTTGCGGCAAGAGACCCGCGCATCCGTTTAATCCACTACCGTGAGAACCAGCTTCCCCGCCCCCTCCGATTTGAACTTGCCCGTGAATATGCCGCAGGCGCTTACTATGCGGTTATCGATTCCGATGACTGGTGGGACCCGGACTATCTGGAGCGGCTGGTGGGTTTTTTAGAGGAAAACGACTTGGATATTGCGCTCACCGGGACGGCCAGCTATCTGGAAGCGTCTGGCCGCAGTTATATCCTGCGGAAGCTGGACCAGCGCCTTGTTCTAACCCGGGCACAGTTTGCACAGTACTATCCCCAGGTTTGGACGTTTCCCAGCACCTTCTGGGGCTCCGTTATAAAAACCGGGCTGTTTCAGGCTCTGGAGTATGCGGATATAGCGGAAAGAAATTACCCCTACGGCACGGATACCATGTTTATGCTTCGGTACATCGATTCCTGCGGCCGCATCGGGATTGACAATTCCGCCCTGTACCACTACCGTATCCGGCCCAGCAGCATCTCCTCCAAATATTCGCCTCTCCGTTTTGACGGAAATATTGCCTACTATGAGATCATAGAGTCCTTCTTAAAGAGATACCAGGCCCTTGATTCCACAAAGCAGGAGTGGTTGAAAAACGTCCATCTCCACTCTATGGCGGAGACCTTGGAGGCGCTGGAGCGGTCCAGCCTGTCCGTTGGCGAAAAGATGCGGGAATGCGCCCGCATTACCTCCCATCCCCTGACGCCGATGGCGCTGACCTACCGCGACCCCATCCGGGACAAATGGTATGATTTGGTGCGGAGCATTACGAGGCAGGCCTTGACCGGCGGAGCTTCCGCCGCCGATATATGCGCTGTGTTGAAGGTTATCTCTCCCCGGTGCTGCGCCGCCGCCCAAACGGAGTGCCTCGACCTCTTTTCCAGAGAGGCCGGGCTGCAGGCCGCGCTGCTGAAAGACGACTGGGACAGCCTGAGCGGTGGCATTATGGAGCTGATCGTACAGCGGAAGTACACGAAACAGTATTCCTTGGGAGAGCTGATACATAGCCTGGCGCCGGAGAATTCTCCGCTGCGGGAGACGGAAGACACCCGCTATTTCCGGGAGTATGCGGAAATATGCCTGTTTATCCTGTGTAAAAACTATCCGGCGGCTCTGGACCGGATGACAGAGCGGCTGCTGCGCGATGAGCCCCTGTACCGCAAGGAGTTCTTTTTGCAGGTATACCTCTCCGTCTCCGCACTGGCCGGCCATCCGGAGGCCTTTGTGTATGGAAAATTCCAGATGGCATGGCTGCTGCTGGAGGAAAAGCGGGCAGCGGAATGCCGGGTTCTCGTCGAAGAGCTGGAGGATATGGGCACTTCTGCCGGTGAGGAGCTGTCAGAACTGCGCCGCAAATTGGATATGATTTAGACGGAATACCCCTGCCCAATCTGACTAAATGATCAGGCTGGGCAGGGGTGTTGACTGTCTGTAACCCTATGGTATTCGCCGCGTGCTTCATCAATTCAAAGCGCCATTTTTATGATGGCGGGGAAGCATTGCCGGCCCCGGCTGGCGCAGCTTTGACAGCTGACGCCCACTTTGGGGGAGGTGTCCCAGTCCATGCGCTCCCAGCCCAGACGGTAATAGTAATCCGGCACCTTTGCGCTGCCCCAGATTTCTTTAATCCCCATTCGCCGGGCCTCTTCAAACACAACGGCCTGCATGGCCTTTCCAAATCCCTCGTTTCGCCGGTCTTGCCTGACAGCTAAAGTGCCAAGGGTATAGACGTGATCCCTGATCTGCAGTGTGACGGAAGCAATCAGCTCCCCGGTTTTCACGTCATCCATCCGCCACATTTTTATCGTGCCGTCCGGCGGGTTCTCACCGATCTCAATTTCCATCCCGCTTTCATGGCACAGCACGGAAAGCGGATAAAAGTTCTCGGTTTCCCTGATAACGTATGACAGAGCCATGGGAACACATCCTTTTCGTTTTTGATAAAGATTGCCTTTTTGCTTTTGTGCTGGTGATTCATAGCTCCGGCAAATTCGCTGAGTGACTTGCTGCCGGCGAATTGGTATGCTAAAATAAATCAAATCAATTTACAAGCTTGCGGGGATATGGGGTATGAACATAGCAGAACTCGAAACATTTTATGAAACATGTTTACGTCCGGTCTTTGGTGATCAGCTCCATATAGTACATGAGCGAAATGACTTTGTTCACATTATTTTGGATGGTGAAAAAGAGGATTTCTTTTTCACTCTTTATGGAATTGGCCATGTGCGCCTGTATTGGTGCAATGAATGTTTTATATTTGACAATCAGCGAAATGATCTGGTATCTTCCGATACCTTTGGAGAAATTGTATTTGAAGGCGAGGTTGATGTGCAAAAACTTCCGCAGACAATTGTGGATCTGGTTTTTCAATTACAGGACAGCTCTTTTTTGGGTAAAGAAGAGCGGATAAAGGGGAAAATACCGTCAGGATATGACGATATAAAGGAATATGCCATTCAGGCAAAGACATGGAATCCTCAAAAAAGTTCGTATAGATTGGCCAATATTTCGATTGAATATCATTTGTGCAGATGATCTGTTTCTTTGACAGATGTCTGGTGTGCGTAACCGCTATTGGGGGATTCCGATGAAAAGCTGATGAATCAACGTGTATAAACACGAACGGCAGAACTGTTTGAAAAATGGCAAAGCGCCGTTTTGGAGTATTCTTACCGCCAGGACAGCGCTGCGTTGCCTTGAGATCCTCCGTCAGGATTCCTGCGCTAAATCGCGTTGTTCTTACCTGTGTCCTTACCGTGCCCAGCGCCAGTCTGCGCCGCCTGCGCCGATCTCGAAGTGGCATTTGGCAATGCCCAGGTCCACCTTGGTATAGAAGCCGCTCCCCGGCTCCGCAGATACCACGTCATTCTTGAGCAAAAAACGAAATTTTTGCTGATTCATGGCGGTGGGGGCCAGCTGTGCCGCCTCCACGCCCTGCCGGAACCATGGGGGCAGCGGGCCGTCTGCCGTACAGAGCTTTTCGATGGGTTTCACCGGGTGCCCTATGCCCTGGGTTGCACCATAGCCCACGGCAATCACACAGCGCAGTTTTTCGTTCTTCTTTATCTGGAAAGCCCCTTTGACCTTGCTGTAAGTCAGTGCTGCCCAGCAGGTATTCAGCCCCAGCTGCTGGGCCTTCAGTACGACCTTTTCCCCATAGTATCCGCAGGTCTCGTCCAGTTTCGGTCCTTTCTCCCCAACCAGAGCGATGTAATTCACTGCGCCGAAAAACTTTCCATAGTGGGCGAGAAGGCCGCTGAACGCTTTGGGTTCGTTCAAAATAAGCTGCATATTCAGTTCGCTCTCCTGATTGAGCTGAGAAATAAACGCCTGTAATTCATGCCTTGTGTCGCCGGAAATCGCCTGATCCTTGTAGCTTCGCACAGAGTGCCGGCTCTTCATCGCTTCCATCAAATCCATATCCGTACCTCCAAAGGAATGTATTCTTTGTTGAAATCCTTGAACGACTATAGTATAGCACAGAATACGGCGGATGGAGCATTGGTAAAGAAAATCGAGACCATTTTCCGGTATATTCTTTCGTCTCGTTTTTCTTTACCAATGCGCGGCGCCGCTTGAAATCGTGTATCATGGTTTCATCTGGGCCTTGTTTGATAAATGGCAAAATGTGCAGCGGCGAAAAAAGATCCGTCGCTTGGGTGTTTTGACATTTTTCATACAAGGCCTAATAAACGACGAGGTGAGCTATGCCGGGCGAAGTTTGAAAAACAGCTATTTCAGGTTTCCGTTTTACAAAGTATCGCAAACGTCTGCACACCGGAAAAAACCGGTGTGCAAAACATTTCCTGATAAAAGGAGGGCAGGCATATTGGACGGTTAACTGAACCGTTCAATATGCCTGCCCTTCTTTCATTTTACATCTACAATTTTCAAATCGACACCAATGCTGCGGATCGCTTCTGCGTATTCGGCGGAAATTCCGCTGTCTGTAATAACCATATCAACACAGTCGATGGGACCAATAACCGCAAACGCATCACGTCCGAATTTGCTGCTGTCTGTTACCAAAATCGACTGTTTGGCACGCTGGGCGACGGCGGTGTGCAGCTCTGCGCTGTCAGAGCTGTAATCCGTAATGCCGTGGGCAATGGTGCATCCGCCGCAGCCAATAAAAGCCTTGTCCACACAGAACTGGTTCAGGGCATACAGGGCAAGGCTTCCATAGAAAGCCATCTCCCGGTTTCGCATACAGCCGCCCAAAGAGTAGATTGGCAGGTTTGTACTGGACATCTCTGTCAAAACGGGAACAGAGGGCGTCAGTATCGTGATGCTCTGATAGTTCCGAATATTTTTTGCAACCTCTAAAACGGTTTCTCCAATATCCAGAAGGATCGTTTCACCCTCCTGCACCAGAGCGGCGGCCGCGGCACCGATCAATTCTTTTTCCCGGCGGTGTGAGGAAGCGGAGGCGTCCAAAATCTGCAGGCAGCCTGCGCGGTATCGCTGAGGCATTACCGCGCCTCCATAAACTTTTGTAACCAGTCCATCGGCGGCCAATTCATCTAAATCCCGGCGGACTGTGACAATGGAGACATCAAATTGCTTAGCCAGGTCTTTGATTTTGACAGACCCGTTTTCATGCAAAATATTTAAGATACTGGCTTGACGTACTTCCTGCATCATACCGCAACACCTTTTCCGAACAAAATGATAGGGGGTGCGGACACAAACATAAATCAATATGTATTATGCCGTACAGTATGTATAATATTATCATGTCTTTTCAAAATAATCAAACAAAATCTGCAAAAGCCTGAAAAAAGAAATGATATGAGGTGAGCTTTTGAGCGGCTGAGCTTTTGTTGAAAACGATAAAAAAGCAAAGAAGGAATCATACATTATCACAATATTGATAAAATAAATCATAATATTATAATATATGATAACAAGTAAAACAAAATAGAACAAAATAAAACACGTTTTTTACATCGTTCAAGATGTAAAAATAAAATTTACTTTAAGGAGGATTTTCAGAATGAAGAAATTTTTGTCCCTGATTCTTGCCATGCTGATGGTCGCGGGGCTTTCTGCCTGCGGTGAAAAGACAGCAGAGCAGCCGCCGGCAGAGGGGCAGCCCGCACAGGATATTTCTGCAGATCCGGCTTATGCCGAAAAGGTTACCCTGGCAATCGACGTTTTGCCAAGCTCCTATGATCCGGCCAGCAATACCTTCCCCATTATTAACCGGATGGTTTACGATGAGCTGATTAATTACAACAAGGTGACAAAGGAGCTGGAGCCCGCGCTTGCCACCGCCTGGGAATGGGTAGGGGAGAACTGCGACGTTTTGCATCTTGACCTTCGTGAGGGTGTTGTCTTCCAAAACGGAAACCCCTTTACTGCGGAGGATGTCGAGTTCACCCTGGCCCGCAGCGCCAACGCCAATATTGCCGGTTACTACGACCACTGTGAGATCATCAATGACTACTCCCTGGATGTGCATCTCTCTGCGGGCAACTCTGACTTCCCCTACATTTTGACCAATACCCTCTATGCCGGCGTGGTGGACAAGGAGTCCTGCGAGGCGGACCCGGACTATGGCACCGCCATTGGCACCGGCCCGTGGGCATACGATTTGGATAACACAATTGATGGCGATACCTATGTGTTTGTCCGCAACGACAATTACTGGGGAGAAAAGCCCGTTACCAAACAGCTGATTTTACGTTATATCAAGGAGTCCTCCTCGCGTCTGATTGCCCTGCAGAATAAGGAGGTCGCCGCCTTTATGACCGTTGGCGAGACGGATGTCGCCGTTGTTCAGGGAGATTCTAGACTGACCTATTGCAGCGGCGCCGGTATTGGCCCTGCCAAAATGTACTATATCGGCTTCAATATGAAAAACGGCAAGGCTGCCGATAACCTGTATCTGCGCCAGGCCATTGCCTGTGCGATGAACAATGCGGAGATTATCGCTGCCTACGGCGATCCTGGCGCTGTGGAATCTGACGGCGCGTTCTGGGGATATGATACGCCCTTCCGTGCCGGCGCCGGTGATTTTCAGGAGGACTTGACTTTTAACATTGAACATGCCAAGGAACTTCTTGAGAAGGCCAAGGAAGTCTCTGGCGGCGACATCCCCACGCTGAAGCTGCTGTCCAATTACTCCAAGACGGTCAACTCCACCATGTGCCTCGCCGTTCAGGCCCAGTGCAAGGCCATTGGCATTGATATTGAGATCATTGAGAGCGACTCTGCCGGCGTGCTGGCCATGACCAAATATGCCGAGCCGGGCGATTATGATATGATTCAGTACAATGTGCCTCTGGAGAGCTGGCCCTCCGCCGCCGACCGGATGTTTGTGCAGGGGTCGAATAACAACCGTGCCATTCTGGACGACGATTATGTCACGAATCTTCTGATGAAGGCTGCGGCTTCCAGCGACGAGTCCGTTCGCAAAGAGAACTACGTTGCCGTGCAGACCTATATTCATGACCAGGCCGTCTATATTCCCGTCTACTATGGTTCCCGTGACGGCGCCCAGCTCGCCGAGACAGAGGGTATTATCTGGGCCAACGACGGCTATCCGGAGTCCACCTATGTCCGCGTTCCTGCCTGAGTTTTTCAAACAGCGCCCTATTGATAACTGAATACCGGGAGCGTCATTTTCTGTTCAATTGAAAACTGGCGCTCCCGACTCTCTTAGAAGCTGTATTCACAGGCGATGAACGCCGTCCGGGCGGGTGTTATCGCGTCGTACTTCATTAAATTTTTAATGAGTACATCCAGTATTTCTGCGAAAATTTCCCTCGACCGGCGTGGAAATCCCTCGTCCATCCAGCGTTCCTCACCTATGAATACGGCTTCTTGTTTCCGCAGACCGGTGCGGCGTTACCCTATCTGGAAACCATTGGGGGAGATACATCTATGTACAAATATATTTTAAGGCGCGTTGTCATGCTGATCCCGATTGTTCTGGGCGTTTCTTTTATCGTCTATATCATGATGGACAGCGCCCAGGGAAACGCGCTGGATGTGATCGGCATTGACTATTCCGCAGAGAAGCTGGCGGAGCTCTATCACCAGTACGGCTACGACCGCTCCGTATTTTACCGCTATTTTATCTACATGAAGAACTTGTTCCACGGCAGTCTGGGAAGCTCCATGATCTATAAGAAGGATGTCTGGGATCTGTATTTGCAGCGCCTTCCGGCTACGCTCAAACTAGCCAGTGCATCCGTGCTGCTCTCCATCCTCTTTTCCATTCCGCTGGGCATTGTCTCCGCCAAAAACCATGGGGCTCCCTGGTGGACAACGCCTCTATGGTAGGGGAATTGGTGGGACTCTCTATGCCCAATTACTGGCTTGGACTGATGCTGGCGGTGGTGTTTTCTCAAAAGCTGAACCTGCTGCCGTCCGGCGGAAATCTGGAGGGCATCAAGAGCCTGATCCTTCCCGCCATTACGATTGGAACGGGCCTGATGGCCACCATGACCCGTACTACCCGTTCCAGCATGCTGGATGTGATCCGGCAGGATTACCTGCGCACGGCGCGGGCCAAGGGTGTGCCTGAGAAAAAGGTCATAAATGTCCATGCGCTGCGCAACGCTCTGATTCCCATCATTACTGTGGTGGGCACTGAGATGGGGAAGGCCCTGGGGGGCGCCGTTGTGACGGAAAACGTCTTCTCCTGGCCCGGGGTGGGCAGGCTGGTCATTGAGGGCGTCAACCAGCGTGATACCACTCTGGTGACAGGCTGTATCATCCTGACGGCGGTTATGGTCAGCATTGTACAGCTGGTGGTGGACATTCTGTACGCCTTTGCCGACCCGCGTCTGCGGGCGCAATATTCCAGCGGCGGGAAGAGACGCGCAAGAGCTGAGAAGAAGGAGGGGGTTCAGGCATGAAAACCCAATCTGCTTCAAATATTCACCGTGGCCAGAGCAAAACGGGAGAGATTTGGCATCGCTTCAGAAAAAACAAAGGGGCGATCCTCGGCCTGGGAATTCTGGCGGTCCTGGTTCTTGTGGCCCTGACGGTGGACATCTGGCTGCCGGAGGAGAAAATCAACGGCATCAACGTTCTGGAAAAGCTCCAGGCTCCCAGCGCCAAACACCTCTTCGGAACTGATGAGATGGGACGGGATCTCTTTTGGAGAACGGTATACGGCACAAAATACTCTCTGGCCATTGGCTTTGTGGCCGTTATGGTGTCCGCTGTCATCGGCGTACCCCTTGGCGCCGTTGCGGGGTATTACGGAAAAGCCGTTGAGACGATTATTATGCGGATCTCTGATGTTTTTTCCGCAATCCCGTCCATTCTTTTGGCCATCGCCATTGTCTCCGTTCTGGGCCGCACAACGGGGAACCTGATGCTTGCAGTCGGTATTGCGGCGGTGCCGCAGTTCACCCGGATTACCAGGGCCTCTGTGCTTACCGTCAAAAATGAGGAGTATGTGGAGGCCGCCAGAGCGCTTGGCAAGACGGATCTGTACATTATTTTTAAGCATATCCTGCCGAATTGCCTCTCTCCGATCATTGTACAGACCACTTTGCGGGTGGCCAGCGCCATTATCTCCGCATCCAGCTTAAGTTTTTTGGGCATTGGCATCAAGCCGCCTATGCCGGAGTGGGGGGCGCTGCTGACCGCCGGAAAGACTTATATCGTGGGATACAGCTATCTCTGTCTGTTTCCCGGCCTTGCGATTATGATTACGGTATTGGCCTTCAACCTGGTGGGAGACGCCCTGCGGGATGCCATGGACCCGAAACTGAAGAACTAGGAGGGTGCCGGTATGATAGAAGTGAAAAGAGAGTCCCCGGCCGCAGAGGATGAGGTCTTGGACATTCGGGACCTGACGGTTCAATTTGTGACAGAGGATGAAATCGTAGAGGCGGTCAACTGTATTTCCATCCATTTGAAAAAAGGTGAAATTCTGGGCCTCGTCGGTGAGACCGGCGCCGGAAAGACCACCACAGCGCTGGCCGTTTTGAATTTAGTGCCGGACCCGCCGGGTGTTATCAAAAGCGGCAGTATCCGGGTATGCGGAAAGAATATGCTGAGCGCCGCTCCGAAGGAGCTGGAGCAGATCCGCGGCGGCGATGTATCCATGATCTTTCAGGACCCCATGACCAGTCTGAACCCCGTATTCACCGTGGGCGACCAGATCGCGGAGAGTATTCTGCTGCATGAGAAGTGTTCCAGGAAAGAGGCCGGCGCCAAGGCGGAGGAGATGCTGGAGCTGGTAGGAATTCCAAGAGAGCGTGCCGGCGAGTATCCCCACCAGTTTTCCGGCGGGATGAAGCAGCGGGTGGTTATCGCCATTGCCCTTGCGTGTAATCCCAAGCTTTTGCTGGCCGATGAACCCACTACGGCGCTGGATGTAACCATCCAGGCCCAGGTGCTGGATCTGATGTGCGGCCTGAAAGAAAAGCTTGATACCTCCATGATCTTTATTACTCACGATCTCGGGATTATTGCCGAGATCTGTGACCGGGTGGCGGTGATGTATGCCGGCCGCATCATTGAGGAGGGGACGCTGGAAGAGGTGTTCAACCACACGAAGCATCCCTACACGGAGGGGCTGTTTAACTCCCTGCCCAACATTGCGGACCGGACGGCGAAGCTGCGCCCGATTCCGGGGCTGATGCCTGATCCCACCAGACTGCCCGCGGGCTGCGCCTTCGCGCCGCGCTGTCCCTATGCGAAGCCATCGTGCATCGACAAGCCGCAGAGCAGCCGCAGCTTCAGCGCTACCCACAAGGTCCTGTGCTCGGCTTATGACGATCCGTCTTTCCGGATTCACAGAGAGGAGGCGTGACGATGGGGAACATCTTGGAAGTCAACCACCTGAAGAAGTATTTCAAAACCAACCGGGGAGTCCTCCATGCTGTGGACGACATCACCTTTACCATTGAAAGGGGTAAGACCCTGGGCATTGTCGGCGAATCCGGGTGTGGAAAGTCCACAACCGGCCGCTGCGTGATGCGGCTGATCGAACCCACCGGCGGTGAGATCCTCTTTGAGGGCAGGGATCTGATGAAACTGAGCAAACGGGAGATGCGCGCGAAGCGCAACGACATCCAGATCATTTTTCAGGACCCCTTTTCCTCCCTGGACCCCCGCTGCACCGTCATGCAGACAATTGCGGAGGGCGTGAAAGTTACCGGAAAGTACCGGACCAAGAAAGAGGTGGAGATGCGTGTCATAGAGCTGATGCGCATCGCGGGGCTGGCGGAACGGCTGATTAACGCCTATCCCCATGAGCTGGACGGCGGACGCCGCCAGCGCATCGGTATCGCCCGGGCCCTTGCCGTGGAGCCAAAGCTCATTATCTGCGACGAACCGGTCTCCGCGCTGGACGTCTCCATTCAGGCCCAGATTCTGAATTTGCTCAGGGAACTGCAGGAAGAGCTGGGATTGACGTACGTCTTTATCACCCACGATCTGGCGGTTGTGAACCATATCTCTGACGAAATCATGGTAATGTATCTGGGGCAGACGGTGGAAAAGGCCCCCGCTGAGGAGCTGTTCACCAATCCGATACATCCGTATACCAAGGCGCTGCTCTCCGCCATTCCCATTCCGAAGGTGGGGGCGAAAAAAGAGCGGGTCCTGCTGAGAGGGGAAGTCAGTTCCCCGATTAATCCTGGAGACGAATGCCGCTTTGCGAAGCGGTGTCCCCATGCCCGCGCGGAGTGCCGGACGAGCTGTCCGCAGCTGCAGGAGAAATCACCGGGCCATTTTGCGGCCTGTCACCTGTTTGGATCTGAGAACAAAACAACATCATTGTGAGGCGAGAAAATGTCGCAAGCAGTATTTGATCGAATTATAGAGGATAAGCTCATCGCCATTGTCCGGGGAATTTCCGGCGCGGAAATCGCGGGTCTTGCGCTGGCCCTGCAGAAAGGCGGCGTCCGCTGCATTGAGGTGACCTTTGATCCGTCCGGTTCAGAGAGGACCGCCGATACGCCGGCCGCTATCCGTGTCATTCGGGAGACGCTTGGAGAAAATGTCTGTGTGGGCGCCGGCACTGTTATGACGGCGGAGCAGGTCTGTCTGGCAGCGGAAGCCGGCGCGGAATATATAATCTCTCCCAATGTCAATGAGGAGGTCATTCGGGAGACGAAACGCCTTGGCAGGGTGTCGATTCCCGGGGCAATGACGCCCACAGAGGTAGAGCGCGCCTATTTTCTGGGGGCGGATCTTGTGAAAATATTTCCTGCGGGCGTTCTGGGGGCGGCCTATATGAAGGCTGTCAAAGCGCCTCTCAGGCATATCCCCATTATCGCTGTGGGGGGTGTGACAGTGGAAAACTGCACGGAGTTTATTGCGGCGGGCGCCGCCGGTGTGGGGGTTGGAGGAAACCTGGTCAGCTCCAAGCTGGTGAAAGAGGGCAGGTTTCAGGAGATTACCGCCATTGCAAGCGCCTACGCCGCAGCGTTGAGCCGATAAGGACGTCCAAGAAGGGAAGAGCCATGAATAAAAAAGTTTTGATTACATCGCGGTCCTTTGGAAAAATCGACCATACCCCATATGACATTTTGGCGGAGGCGGGTTATGAGGTCACCAATATCGGCGCGTCTTTTGACCAGGCCGCCTTTGAGGCGATAATTCCGGACTATGACGCGCTGATTATTGGCGCTCATGAGTTTCCCCAGGAGACAATGGAACGGTGCAAAAGGCTGAGGATCATCTGCAAACACGGTGTCGGCCTTGACAATATCCATCTGGAGAAGGCGAGGGAGCTGGGCATTGCCGTGTGCAACACGCCGGGAACCAATTCCAACGCAGTGGCCGATCTCACCTTTGGGCTGATGCTGTCGGCGGCCCGCAATATCCAGCGTTCCAGTCTCAACGTGCTGAAAAATGTGGCGCAGTCGGTGATTGGTGTGGATGTCTGCTATAAGACCTTGGGACTTCTGGGCTTCGGAGCGGTGGCAAAATGCGTAGCACGCCGGGCGAAGGGCTTTGGCATGAGCGTCCTCACCTATGACCCCTATGTCACAGAGATTCCTGCAGAGTTCGCGGGCTATGTGACGCTGTGCACCTTTGCTGAGGTATTGAGCGGCTGTGACTATCTCTCAGTCCACATGCCGCTGACAGAGGAAACCCATAATATGATTGGAAAAAGTGAGCTTGCATCTATGAAAGAGGGCTCTATTCTGGTGAATACGGCCCGGGGCGGCATTGTTGATGAAAAAGCGTTGTATGATGCGCTGGTCAGCGGCCACATTGCCGCCGCGGCCATGGATGTTGTGGAGCATGAGCCGGTTACGGCGGATCATCCGCTGCTGACGCTGGACAACGTGATCATCACGCCCCATGTGGGGATGTATTCCAGGGAGGCGATTAACGCGGTGGGAGTGATCTGCGCGCAAAACGCGGCGGCATTTGCCCTTGGGAAACCGCTCCAGCATCGGGTTGTTTAAGCGTCGGCGCGCTGAAACGGCGTTCGCCTGTCAATTGCCCTTGTCACAGTCATCATCGCTGCCTCCTTGTCAATCTTCTTTTGGGATTGTTCCCTTTGTAAAATCATAGCGGATATTTATTCGGAATAATAGACCTTTTGTGGCCATATTATATATATTTTGAAAACTTTGGCTTATATATCTTGGAAAAAGAGACAATATCATCACAAGAATGGAGGAGTGCCGCATATGGAAAAAGCTGATATCGGTTTGATTGGATTGGCTGTGATGGGGGAAAACCTGGTCATGAACATGGAATCCCATGGTTTTACCGTGGCGGTCTGCAACCGAACCTCGGAAAAGGTTGATGCTTTCATACAGGGGCGCGGGAGTGGAAAGAGGATCATTGGCTGTCACTCGTTGGAGGAGCTGACCGCCTGTCTTTCGTATCCCCGGAAAATTTTTTTGATGATTAAGGCCGGACAGGCTGTTGACGATATGATTGACCGGCTGCTGCCCCTGCTGGAGGACGGCGACATCATTATTGACGGAGGCAATTCCCATTTTCAGGATACGATTCGCAGAACTGCCTATGTGGAATCTAAGGGAAAGCTCTACATTGGCACCGGAGTTTCCGGCGGCGAGGAGGGCGCGCTGAAGGGTCCCAGCCTGATGCCCGGAGGCTCCCCGGAAGCCTGGGAATCTGTGAAGCCTGTTTTTCAGCGTATCTGCGCCAAGGTGGAGGATGGAACTCCCTGTTGTGATTGGGTGGGAGAGAACGGCGCCGGCCATTTTGTGAAGATGGTACATAACGGTATTGAGTACGGCGATATGCAGCTGATCTGCGAGGCCTACCATCTGATGCAGGCGCTGTTGGGACTTACCAATGACCAGCTCTATCAGATATTTCGGCATTGGAATGAGACGGAGCTCAACTCCTACCTGATTGAGATCACGCGTGATATTTTCGCCTGCCGGGATGACACCGGCGGCTATGTTATCGACAAGATCTTGGATGTAGCCGGGCAAAAGGGAACTGGCAAATGGACCGGCATCGCCGCGCTGGATGAGGGAACGCCTCTCACGCTGATCGGCGAGGCAGTATTTGCCCGCTGCCTCTCTTTTATGAAGGAGGAGCGGGTTCAGGCCGCCGCCGCTTTTCCCCATCAGCCTCCAGCCTGGACAGGCGACCGTGAGGCTTTTGTGGAGGCGATCCGCCAGACGCTCTACGCGTCCAAAATTATCTCTTATGCCCAGGGATACAGCCTTATGCGTGCAGCGGCGCGGTATTATAGCTGGAACCTGAATTACGGCGGCGTCGCCCTGATGTGGCGCGGGGGCTGTATTATCCGCTCGATATTTTTGGACAAGATCAAAGAGGCCTACGATAGAAATCCCTCGTTGAACAATCTTCTTCTGGACCCCTATTTTCAAAAGACAATTACAGACCTGGTGCCGTCCTGGCGTCAGGTAGTAGCTACTGCTGTGCAGAACGGGATTCCCGTCCCAGCCATATCCTCGGCATTGAGTTATTTTGACGGCTATACCACCTCGCGGCTGCCGGCCAATCTGCTGCAGGCGCAAAGAGACTACTTCGGCGCCCATACTTACGAGCGGGTAGACCGGCCCCGGGGAGAATTTTTCCACACCAACTGGACCGGTCATGGAGGAAGTACCGCTGCTACGACCTACAATGTTTAGGCCTTGTTTGAAAAATGGCGGAAAGCCCAACGGCGAGAGATATTTTCGCCAATCAAGGCAAATTTTTGCAGGCGGACTGACGCCCGGCAAGAAAATTTAACGCAGAGCGGCGGATAAAGATCCACCGTTTGGGCGTTTTGACTTTTTTCAAACAGGGCCTAGGCCTTGCTTGAAATTATCCAAAAAACAAAACGGCGGATTTTCCGTTGTGCGATGCAATCCATTTTAGCAGCCTGCCGGGCTTTCTGCGGATGATTGCACGGCCCCCAATTTTTTCTTCTCCAATTTCGGACAAAATCTAGATGAACAGAGGACGTAAATCGCATGAACATTATGGAACGTTTACACCGTGCCGGGGTAATCCCCGTGGTCGTTTTGGAAAATGCAAAAGACGCCGTTCCCGCTGCCAAGGCCCTTCTGGACGGCGGCGTGGATGTGATGGAGATTACGTTTCGGACCGCTGCAGCTCCGGACGCAATTCGCGCCGTGGCAGAGAGCTGCCCCGTTATGCTGGTGGGAGCAGGTACTGTTTTGAATCTGGACCAGTGCCGGCAGGCAGCGGAGCAAGGGGCAAAATTCATTGTCTCTCCCGGTTTTGATGATGAGATGGCAGCCTGGTGCAGGGAGAGAGGGATGGCTGTGATTCCCGGCTGTGTCTCTCCCTCTGAAATTATGGCTGCCAAAAAACTGGGGCTGAATGTAGTTAAATTCTTTCCTGCCGATGTGTACGGCGGATTAAAGGCGATGAAGGCGCTGTCCGGGCCGTTTGGCGATGTCAGGTTTATTCCCACCGGAGGGGTGAATGGGGAAAACGTGGCTGAATACCTGTCCGTTCCGTTTATCCATGCGGTGGGCGGCAGCTGGCTTTGCAGTAAAGACGACATTGCTGCGGGTAATTTTAATAGAATTACTGCATTATGCCGGGAAGTACGCAGTTTGATTTCCGACCGCTGATATAATTGAATGAGGGCAGGAGTATTGCGCGGTTGATGGGACTGTTCACAGTTCTGCCCTCGCTTTATTGTAAGAAAGCTTTCAGACTGAAATGTATAAAGAGGAAAATGGACTGACACAAGAGAGATTTTTATTGCTTGCGGCCTATATGGAATTGAGCAAGCGGTAAAAACACTACATTTACTTTACGGTCCAGGGCTCCAATAATAACCGCAAAGACAGCGCCCTTCAGGGCGCTGTCTTTGTCTGATGATGGTTGTCCTGCGCCTTTTGCGCCGGGCAGTCACCTTGCGTTGTGGAATTATTTTTCCTCGTTGGGATAGGGCTCCAGGAACGCGTGGAAGTGGCGCATGGGCAGCTTGTGGCCCCAGGTGATGCGCATGTTGGGGATGCTCTCACGGTCCTTGTACAGCTGGGCAACCGCGGCGATGACGTAGTCCAGGTGCTCCTGGGTCAGCTGGCTGCGGTTGATGGCGAACCGGACCACATTGGCTAGCTCCGCCTGCTGCTCGGGGGTTTTTAGGTCATACTCCATGGAGAAATCGCCCAGCTCGGAGACGCGGATGCCGTACCGGCGGATCAGCTCCAGGGAGAGGCCGGTGCCGCAGAAGGTCTCATGGCCGCGCTTGTTGTCAAAGAAACGGTCCACATCGATGTATACGCCGTGGCCGCCGGCGGGCAGAACCACAGGCACGCCGGCCTTGTAGAAGCCCTGGGCCAGGTATTCGCACTGCTTCACGCGCTCATCCATGTAGTTGAAGTCGCAGCTTTCGTAGAGACCCACGGCCAGTGCCATGATGTCGCGGCCGCTCATGCCGCCGTAGGAGTCGTTGCCGTAGCAGGAGATCTGCTTGACTTTCAGCAGCACGCCCACATCGGTCTTGACGGTGCCGTCCTCGTTGAAGTCGGAGAACTTCTTCCAGAACAGGCCGCGGTCACGGAAGGCCAGCATACCGCCCATGTTGGCGTGGCCGTCCTTTTTGGCGGACATGGTGAAGGCGTCGCAGTAGGAGAACATCTCGGTGGTGATCTCAGCGATGGACTTATCCTCATAGCCGGACTCGTTCCTCTTGATGAAGTAGGCGTTCTCGGCCCAGCGGGCAGTGTCGAACACCAGAGGAATGTCGTACTTATGGGCCACGCGGTTGATCTCTTTCAGGTTCGCCATGGAGACAGGCTGGCCGCAGATGGGGTTGTTGGTGATGCAGGTGAAGATCAGGGGAACATTCTCAGGCCCCACGCCCTGGATCAGCTGCTCCAGCTTCTCGATGTCCATGTTGCCCTTGAAGGGATTCTTCTCGTACTTGCCGCCCTCGGGAACCTCCCAGAGGAGCTCCTTGTTGTACAGATTGCGGGGGATGGAGCCCATCTGCTTGATGTTGCCCTCGGTGGTGTCGAAGTGGCCGTTGGAGGGGATGGTGAAAACCTTGCCGGGATGACGCTGGGCCAGGATCTTCTTCACGATCTCCATCAGCACAGACTCGGCGGCCCGGCCCTGCTGGATGATGAAGGTGTTGGGGCGCTCCATCTGGGCGGCGCCGCCGTTAAAAAGACCGCCCTCATACTCGCACAGATACAGCTCATCCATCATCTTGTCCACGTCGCGGCAGTCGGTGCGCACCAGATCGATGGCCTTTTTCCAGTTCTTTTCTCCGCCGCGCTCGAAGATGTCGCGGAAGGCGTCGAGAAGGACATAGTAGCCGGTGTTGCGGCCGTAGGCCTCGTCGCCCAGGAACATGGACGCCCACTGCTGATTGGTCATGGCAGTGGTGCCGGAGTCGGACAGCATGTCGACAGTCAGCATCCCGGCAGGGAAGGCGAACTCATTCCAGTGGGTGGCGTTCAGGGCGCGCTCGCGCTGCTCGATGGTGACATGGGGCACGTCCCGGACCGCAAAGGTGAAGTGGTGAGGGGCGGGAACGTTCAGGGGATAGTTTTCCAGTTTCTTGTTGTCCATGTTGCTTGCCTCCATAAATATGGCTTTCGCCGTTTTTATAGGATACTCCGGTCGCCGCCGCCGGAACGCCGGCTGTGACGGCTGGCGGACAGCATCTCTCAAAAGAATTTTGGGATTCCGGCTGCTGCCGGCTTTTGATCGAATGCCGTGCGTCAATTGATATGTTCTTTAGGCCTTGTTTGATAAATGGCGGAATGCCCGGCGGTGAGAAAACTTTTGCCGGGCAAGGCAAAATTCGCAGGAATACTCTGTTGTGTATTTCAAGAATTTTTAACGCGCCGCAGCGGAAAAAGGTACGCCGGGCGTTCTGCCATGTTTCAAATACGGCCTAGTCCCGCTCTCCATAACACCCGATCATCGCCGCAGCCAGATCGCCCGCATGGTAGAAATTTTTCAGAACAAGATATTCTTTTTAGGTGTGATTTTTGTAGTACCCGGTGGCAACGCCCACACAGGAGATGCCCTGGGCATTGAAAATATTCGCATCCATGAATACAGCTTCATAGATTGTGAAACACGCTATCCGATGAGCCGCTGAGCCTCCGTATGCTCTCCGTCAGCCCGCTTCACCGTCCGAATGCCGGCGGTCAGCGCGACGGCGGAAATCACCGCGCAGGTCAAAATGAAGCCGTCCTGAATACTGAACAGGAACCGGTCCGCCAGCATGACGGTTACGATCAAAATGCTTCCAAACGCCTCCAGCTGCAGCCCGCGTTGCCTCGATAAGTTCATGGTCCGCCTCCTTTGTTACTGTACGCCCATCATCGCCAGGATAACGCGCATAATCACAAGGCTCAGCGCCGCGTCGAACAGGCAGACGAGAATCATCAGCGGATGGTACTTTTTATTGGAGCCGGTCACCAGCACAATGCGGGCATAGTGGCCGATCAACGTACCCATCAGAATACAGGCGGGCAGCATCATAGAGGCCTGGCCCAGAGTCAGGGCGCCGGATTCGTACATAGAGGCCGCGGTGGCGCAGCCGGAGGCCTTGGCGAAGAAGGCGGAGATCAGCACCGCAAAGGCCTCGCCAGGCAGGCCGAACAGGCCCATCACCGGCGACATGACGATGCCCAGCAGATCCATCAAACCGGTCTCCCGCAGGATGTAAACCAGCACATAGCCCAGGATCATGGCTGGGGTGATGTTCTCGATACCAACCTTGAAGCCCTTGGCGCAGCCTTTCAGAAAGACGTCCACAATGGAGACCTTCTGCTTCGCCGGAGCGGCGGCTGTTTTCTGTTCACGCATAGTTCCGTTCCTCCTCACCCTTTGTTTTTCTTGAGTCTCAGCACCAGGCGGACAATATTCGCACCCACCAGCTTGCAGACAAACATGATTACGATGCAGGGCCCAAGGGCCACCGGGCAGATGGCCACCAGCGGCGCGCCGCCGGTGATCGTGTTGTTGATGCACGCGGACCCGGCGTACTGATAGGCCGTGAAGATGGTCCGCTCATCGTCTGTAATGTCGCCGGCGTCGTACAAGTCCCGGGTCATGACCGCCGCCACATCCGAGCCGGTGAAGCTGGAGACGAAGGCGATGCCGCACTTGCCGGGAATGCCCATCAGGGGGCGGAGCAGGGGGCGGAACAGAACGTCCGACGCCTTGAAGGCACCCAGCTCCTCAAATACCGCCAGCAGGCCGCAGAAGAACATCACCGGGGGAATCAAGTTGAAGCCCGCCATGAAGCCGTCCTTGGCGCCGGTGCCGCCGGAGCCGATCAGGTTCGCCCCGGTGTCGCCGATTCTGCCGAAGGAACCGGACAAATTGGTGAAGTCCAGCACCTTGATGGGACCCTCCGCCGTGCGGAACGCGCCCGACAGGATCAGGATCAGGAAAATCAGGGCGATCCATGCGCCGATACCAATTTTCTCCTTTTGCTCTGTGTTTTTTTCCATCGTGTGTTCCTCCTTCTCTTTTATCCCTCTGCGAAATCGTCCCGCAGCGTGTACGCCGCGCAGGCGGCCAGAATACAGCGCTGATAGAATGATTCCACGTCGGCATACTCGTTGGGGGTGTGATTGCCCTCGCCCCGGGGGCCCATGCCGCACACCGTCGGCACACCGCAGGCCACTGTAATGCCGGAGTCCGACAGGCCTCCCACCCGGAAGCAGTCGATTTCTCCGAAGCCGCATTCCGCCGCCGTTTTTTTCAGGTGACCAAACAGCGCCATCACACCGTCTGTGGTATCCATGCACTGCATGACCCGGCTGAGGTCCAGCTCGGCCGTGGTGTCCGGCACGGTATTATGGCCTGTGGCTCTGCGCAGAATGTCAAAGATCTCCTGCCCAACCGCCATGTTGGGGAAGCGGATGCCAATGCGGATGGTGCAGCTGTCCGGAATCGTGTTCTCGCCGATGCCTCCACTGACGATGCCGCAGTTGATGAGCCGTCCCCGGGGAATGTCGTTCTGGGCCTCGATCTCCACGATCTTGTGGGCCGCTTCCAGTACTGCCGAGCGCCCTTTTTCCGGCGCGATGCCCGAATGGGCCGCCACGCCGTGGATATTGATGATTACCGGACCGCCGCCGTTGCGGCCCACTACAAAGCGGTTGTCCATATAGCCGGTCTCAAAATTGAAGGCCGCCATGGCACCCTCCGCCTCCTCCGCAAAGACCTTCTTGGCGTTGGAGAACATATGGAGGTTTTCCTCGTCGCTGGCGAAGATGAATTTGATGGGACGCTCCTTCCAGCCCACCGCCGCCAGGGCCTTTACCGCGTACAGCGCCATAATCAGGCCGGGCTTCATATCCAGAACGCCGGGGCCGTGGGCCATGCCGTTCTCGTCTACGCGAAAAGGATTCGCCCTTGCTGCGCCCTCCTTAAAAACCGTGTCCATGTGGCCGATCAGCAGAAGAGGCGCCTTGCCGCTCCCTGTGTTCCACTCGCCGATCAGCATATCCCCCGCATTCTCAATGGGGATGGTCCGGGTCTGAATGCCCGCCTGCTCCATCTCTCGCCGCAGAATTCCGCGGACCGCGTTTACGCCTTCAATCTGGCCGGTGCCGCTCTCCGTGTTCACCAGTTCTTCCCACAGCGAGAGCATGGGCTGACGCTGTTCGTCGATATACTGGCGAATTTGTCCATAAATCTGCTCCATAGTATCCTCCCTTATTTCTTAGAACCTGTATTCACAACCGCTGAACGCTGTCTTGGCGTTTTTCCCTCATACTTCGTTGATTTTCCTTGCCGTGCGTCGGTATGGCTATTGAAAATCTCCATGTCTGCCGGAAAAGTTCCCGCCAATCCCGTATCTCCCGGTTACGAATACAGGCACTGATTTACAGCATGTTGACTACGAAACCGGCAATCAGTACAGAGGCAATCGTGACGGTGACAAAGCCCGCTGTCAGCATTTTAGGCAGCAAGTAGTTCAAAATCGCGGCCTTTTCCCGCTCGTCCCGGCCGATGGCCTCGGAGACCTCCTGGGGAATCAGCATGGTAGTGGGGAATCCGAAGGTGCAGGAGATCCCCAGGGACACCGCAAGGCCGAAGGGAATATTCAGCAGCTTGCCGCAGATGAACCCCACGACCACCGTGCCGACGACACCCAGCAGCGCCGCCGCCAGAAGGGGCACCAGAACGCTGACCACCTGCTGGGGAGTTGTACTGGCCAGGTTGGAGAAAATGAGAATCGTCACAAAGAAGGTAATCAGGCCGCTGGACTGGGTTTTGGACAGAATGCCCTTTTCCAAAAAGCCCAGCGCGAAAAACAACGCGCCCATAATCAGACACAGCACAAAATAGTGAACCGCGCCGTTGGTCAGCCTGGCTGTGCAGTTGGCGATAACTGCCACAATGCCCAGCTTCGCCAGGTATACGGAGGGCCGGGCAAACAGGGGCGGCAGCTCCAGAAGTCCCCGCTTTTTTCCTGCCGCAGTCTCCTGAGTCTGCTCGCTGTATTGGGCCACCAGAGCCGGCTCCTCCCGGAAGCGCACGGCCGTGCGCCGCAGCAGCAGTGAAGCGATTGGCACGCCGATAAACTTCTGCGTCACATAAAGGACAATGCAGAAGGTTCCGGCCAGCTCCAGCCCCTTCTCCCGCAGGGTTGTGGTCATAATGAGCGTGGCCGCGCTGCCGCCCGCAAAAATCGGCGCCCCTGAAACCGCCATCTCCATGCCCATGACCGGCCCGCCGATGAGAATTATGGCTGCCACGGAACCGATCACACAGCAAAGGGAGATCACAACCACTTTCCACTGCCGTTTGATCTCCGGAAAGTCGATTGTGGTGCCCAGCGAGACCACCAGAATTCCGGCGATCAGATTTCCAAAGCCGCTGATCTGGGCGTCCTCAATCAGCGTCTCCGGCAGGATGCCGCTCCAGAAACCCGCCAGCAGAATCACTGCAATTCCAAGTACTTGAGAGAAGATTGCCTTGGTCTTTTGGGCGATCAGCTCGCCTGCTGCATAGATGCAAAGCAGAATCGTCAGCGCCGCAATTCCTGTCATATTTCGTACCGCCCTCTCTTTTGTTGGCTTCATTTTATCGGGAAATTTTCGCTCTTGTCTAAGCTGAAAAAGTTATAGCCCGGTTATAAATGACGGGAATGGCAATTCTATACGATTTTTTGCTGCTTAAATTGTGCGCTTTGCGCAAAAAAATGAAGCCCTGCACCATCTGGTGCAGGGCTTCGCGAAGAAATCACAGGTTTTTTCGTCAAAATCACAAAGAAAGGGGGTATAATTTTTGGAGCATGGCCACGAAGTCCTCCGCCTCACTGCTCAGGGTTTCCCGTTTCCGCCGAATCCACCCCGTGGTAATCTGAATTTTACAGTTGCGGATCGGAATCGTACGAATATCATAGGCGGAAAAATCTCCGGCACTCAATCCCGGCCCAAAGCGGAAAGCGTCCGTGGACCGGAGGAGGGATAGGATTGCGCTGGTGTCATTGAGATACACCACCTGTGTAAAGTTGGTCAGACGCACGCCGTCAATTTCCAGATAGTGGGTCAAATTGGAGAAGTAATCGTCCGGACGGCGGACAAAGGGATATTGCAGCAGTTCCTCCATGGTTACCTCGTTCTGGTCGTACAGGGGGTGTGCAGGACCAAGGTTGGCATACCAGGTGTCCATGCCGAGGATGTGGAGTTCAATGCCCTTGAAGTTAATCATGTGGCGCAGTTCCTTCAGCTGCATCTGATTGCTCATGACAAAACCGATGTCCGCCTCTCCGCTCTCCACCATCTCAATGACGCGGTACATCCGCTCCTCTGTCAGCTTGAGGGAGATTGGCTCCCTCCGGTGGCAGTTGTAGAATTCGCTCATTAAACGTCCCATGGTGATAATGGGATAGGAGGCGACGGACAAGACCCGGGGCGCCTCCTTCACCGCCAGACCCTCAATCAGCTCCATCTGATTTCTGATGGTACGGCTGTATTGGTAAAGCTTTTTCCCATCCTCCGTCAGCTCAACGCCCCGGTTGGTCCGGTAGAAGATATTTACTTTCAGCTCGCTCTCCAGGTTGCTGATAGCCTTGCTGAGATTGGGCTGTGTGGCGAAAAGCTTCTCTGCCGCCTTGTTAAAACTGCCCTGCTCGGCAACCGTCATGAAATAGATCAACTGCTGCAGCTGCATGGACATTCTCCTTTGACCGGAATTTGCAATATCCCATAGATGTATTAGAAGCTGTATTCGCAGGCGCGGGAATCCCTCGCCCATCCAGCATTCCCAACCTATGAATACAGCTTCTTCAAACAGACTCTAGCGCAAATAAATTATACCACACTTGCTTTTGAAATGGCAACTCAAATTAGAGCGTGCTTTGGCTGCTTGTTCCGGCGCAGTCGGCGGGCCGGCCGGAGAGCATCTCCAAACCGTGGGCCAGAGCGGGGAGGACTGCCTCCAGATTCTCCCGAGCGGCCTTGGGAGAGCCGGGGAGGTTGACAATCAGGGTTTTGCCCCGAATGCCCGCCTGAGCCCGGGAGAGCATTGCCCGGGGAGTGATCTGTAAGGAGGCATAGCGCATGGCCTCGGGAATTCCGGGGGTGAGGCGGTCGCAGACCGCAATGGTGGCCTCCGGGGTCACATCCCTGGGGGCGAAGCCGGTGCCGCCGGTGGTTGCCAGCAGGTGGACGTCCCCGCTGTCGGCTATGGTCCGCAGGGCCTCTTCAATCAGAGGCTGTTCGTCGGGCACAACAGCGGTTTTCACTACATCATATCCGGCGTTTTTCAGCGTTTCCGCCACCAGGGGGCCGCCTGTGTCCGGGCGTTCGCCTTGGAAGCTGCGGTCGCTGACGGTTAAAACAGCGGCGTAATACATCGTCGTTCCTCCTTATTTCAGCAGCAGAATGTCGCTTGGCTGGATGGCAATCCAGCTGTTGTCCTTGTTTGATACAGCCGCCCAGGCCTCCCGGTCCAGTTCCATCCGCAAAAGCGGCGCGTCGGGAACGGAGCCCTCGGGCCGCAGCAGCACAATGGCGGCGAATACATCCTGGATGACCCGCGCCACTTGGCAGGGGAATGCGTTGGGGCCAGGTCCCTCCACAATCATGACGTGGTGCGCCCGAATGCCCGCCCTGCGGACGGTCTCCGGCACCGGCCTGCCGCAGTCCAGCGTCAATCCCCACTCCGGCAGGAACACGGCGGTCCCCTTGGGGACGGCGTCCGCATAGTTTTTGCATCCGGAGAGGCGGGCGGCGGCCTCCGTCTCCGGCTGGTGGAACAGCTCCCGCAGGGTGAGTGTCCGCTGGGATTTTCCGTGGTCCAGCACGCAAACCCGGCGGCAGCTGCGGAACACCTCGCCCCGGTCGTGGGAGACCCAGAGGACCGTGCCCGGAAAATCCTCCAGCGTCTCCGTCAGCTCCAGTTCCAGCTGGTATTTCAGATAGCTGTCCAGGGCGGAAAACGGCTCGTCCAGCAAAATCGCCCTGGGTCTGGAGGCCAGGATGCGGGCCAGGGCCGTCCGCTGCTGCTGCCCGCCGGAGAGCTGGCGGGGCTTCAGCGCCGCCGCCTCCTCCAGCTGAAACCGGCGCAGCAGGCCGTCCGTCTCTGTTTTACGCGCCCTTTTATCCAGAATGGCCGCCCCAATGTTTTGGCGGACGGTCATGTTGGGGAAGAGGGCGTACTGTTGGAAGAGATAGCCCACCTGCCGCCGCTGGGGCGGCAGATTGACCTTTGCGGCGCTGTCGTAGAGTGTCACGCCGTCCAGCGCGATTTTTCCCTCGTCCGGCGTCAGGATTCCCGCCACACATTTCAGTGTGACCGACTTCCCGCAGCCGGAGGCGCCCAGGAGGGCCAGCGTTTCGTTTTCGGCCTCGAACTGGACCTCCAGCTGAAAACTGCCCATCTTTTTTTGGATGTCCACGGAGAGCATCAGCGCCCGCCCCCTCTCTGCCGGGTCTCCAGCAGGTTTACCGCCAGCAAAAAAACGGCGGAGATGGCCACGTTCACCAGCACCCACCGGAAGGCTCCGGCGTCATCATTGGTGCGCCAGAGCTGGTAGACGGTGGTGGAGATGGTGGCGGTGCGGCCCGGGGTGTATCCGGCGATCATGGATGTGGCGCCGTACTCGCCCAGAGCCCGGGCAAAGGCCAGGACGGTGCCTGCCAGGATGCCCTGACGGCAGACCGGCATCTGCACCCGCCAGAATACCCAGGTATTGGAGCGGCCCAGGGTTCGTCCGGCGTCGGCCAGACTGCGGTCAAAACTCTCAAAAGCGCCCCGGGCGGTGCGGTACATCAGGGGAAACGCCACAACGACAGTGGCAAAGACGGCGGACCACCAGGTCATTACCAGCCGGACGCCGAAGACCGCCTGCACCCACATGCCCAGCGGTCGCCTCGGTCCCAGCAGCACCAGCAGCAACCAGCCCACCACCGTGGGGGGCAGTACCAAAGGCAGGGTCAGCACCACATCCAGCAGGCCCTTGAGCGATGGGGGCAGCTTTGCGATCCAGTGGGCCGCGAAAATTCCCAGGAAGAATACCGCCGTTGTGGAGATGGCGGCAATGCGCAGGGAATTCAAGAGGGGATACCAATCCAAGAGCGTCACCTCCGGTCAGATGTCAGAAATCAGGGCGGGGCAGGCCGCCCCGCCCTATGGGAAACTCAGTTCATTGGCGTGAAGCCGACGCTCTCGAACACCGCACCGGCGTCAGCGGTGGTCAGGTAGTCCAGGAAGGCCTGGGCGGCCTCGGGATTGGCGCTGTTTGCCAGTACGGCGGCAGGATAGATCACCTGACCGCACATCTCGGCGGTGGCGCCGTCCACCACTGTGAGACCTGCGGAGAAGGCGTCCGTACCGTAGATGATGCCGCAGTCCACCGTGGCCTCGGAGACCTGGGTGGTGACCTCTTTGACGTTGGAGCCATAGGTCAGGCAGCCGGCGGCGGCCGTCTCGTCGATCTCGTAGTAGGCAAAAATCTTCTGGGTGTACTGGCCCACGGGAACACTGCTGTCGCCGATGGCCAGGAACACATCGCCGTTTTTCAGCTTCTCCGCCAGCTGGTCAAAGCTCTCGATCCCGGCGGGGTTGCCCTCGGGTACGGACAGCGTGACCTTGTTCTCCAGCAGGTCCAGCTGGCTGCCCTCCAGCAGGGCGCTCTCCTCGTCCAAAGCGTTCATCTGAGACTGGCCGGCGGAGATGAACAGGTCGCATTCGGCTCCCTGCTGAATCTGGTCCAGCAGCGTACCGGAGGAGTCATAGGTGGGCGTGATGGACACATTGGGCGCCGCGTCCTTGTACAGCGCAATGATCTGGTCCAGAGTCTCCGTCATGGAGGCAGCGGCGAAGACATAGAGCTCTACGGGGTCCGCGGCGGGCTCCACGGACCCGTTTGCCGCGGGAGCTGGGTCGGAGGACGCCGCGGGGGCGCTGGTCTTTCCGCCGCAGGCGGTCAGAAGCAGACAGAGGAGCAGAGGCAGAATGATTCTATTTTTCATGATGTCGATTTCCCTTCCTGATTTTAATATGTTTTCTTGCCCTTTGCAAGTGTGGGGACACAAAGCGTGATACTTAACTGCGATGAACGATTTTTGGAAAAGCGGGCGGCAGGCTGCCGCCCGGTCTGCTGGAGCGATTATTTTCCGAAGGGACAATTGGGCCAGTGGCAGGGTTTGCAGCCAAGGCACAGACCGCCCTCGCCCATGGCGGCGATGTCCGCCCGTGTAATCTCCACGTCTGCGGCGATCCGGGGGAGGAGCAGGTCGAAGATCGTGGCCCCGGCGTACATGACGCAGCCGGGCAGGCCCAGCACGGGTGTTCCGTCGTCATAGTACCCTGCCAGCAGCATAGCCCCTGGCAGTACCGGCGCGCCGTAGGAGACGATTCGGGCGCCGCTGGCCCTGATCCCGCCGGGGGTGTTGTCGTCCGGGTCCACGCTCATGCCGCCGGTGCAGAGGATGATCTCCGCCCCGGTCTGCCGGACCTCGGAGACGGCGTTTGCCACGTTCTCCACACCGTCGCCGGAATAGGCCGTCGTCAATGTCTCTATGCCATAGGAGGCCAGCTTGTCCTTGACCACCGGAGTGAACGTATCCTGAATCAGTCCGGACTTCACCTCGCTGCCGGTGGCCACAATGGCGGCGGTTTTTCTGACATAGGGCAGCAGTTCTAGCAGGGGAAGTGACCCTGCCGCCTCCTCGGCGGCCAGAAGCTTCTCCTCCTGGATGATGAGGGGGATGACCCGTGTGCCCGCCAGCTTGTCTCCCTTGCGGACGGCGGTATTTCCGTGGCGGGCCGCGATCATAATGTCCTCAATGGAATTGACTGCGATCAGCCGCCGGGAATCCACCCGGAACAGCCCGTCGCAGGCGGCGGTGAGCTCAATCTTGCCCTCCTTGACTCCGCTGCGATCCATGTTTTCATTGGCACAGAGGGCGTACAGCCGCTCTGCCGCGTCGTTTTCATGGACCATGCCGGGAACCATTTCCCAGACATACAGATGCTCCTTGCCCATGGACAGCAGGACGGGGATGTCCTCCTCCCGGACCACGTGGCCCTTGCGGAAGCGCGCGTCCTTGTACTCGCCCTTGATAATCTGTGTCATGTCGTGGCACAGCACGTGGCCCACAGCGTCTGTTGTATGAATCAGTTTCATTTCAGCACCTCGATTTCATCTCCGGCCCGGACAGTGCCCTCTCTGACCACCACGGCGAAAATTCCCTCAGTGGGCATGACGCATTTGCCCACGGCCTTTTTGATGGCGCAGTCGCTGTGACATTCCTTGCCGATCTGTGTGACCTCCACCTCGGTTTCGCCGACACGGAGGCGGGTTCCGATGGGCAGCGATTTCAGATCGATTCCCACAGTGTTGATGTTCTCCGCGAAGACACCGGCGTCCAGCGGAATGGGGCAGGCCGCCCGCATGGTGTCCACGCTCTCGTCGGCCAAAAGGCTGATCTGCCGGTGCCAGTCCCCGGCGTGGGCGTCCCCGTCAATGCCGTGGCGGAGCTTCAATCGGATCTCGGGAACCGGGTGCTTCTGCTCGCCCTTTTTTTCGCTGATATTTACAGACAGAACCTTTGCCATATTCATTCCTCCGCTCTGTAATCGCCGCTCTTGCCGCCGGTCTTCTCCAGCAGGCGGATGCTGGTAATTTTCATATCTTTTTGGACGGCCTTGCACATATCGTAGATTGTCAGCGCCGCGGCGGAGACGGCGGCAAGGGCCTCCATCTCCACGCCGGTGACGCCGGTGCATGTGACGGCGGCGGAGATCTCCACCATGCACGGCTCGTCCGAGAGGCGAAACGTGATGTCAATGCCGGTCAGGGGCAGGGGATGGCACATGGGGATCAGCTCCCAGGTGTGCTTTGCCGCCTGGATGCCCGCCACCTGGGCCACCGCCAGTACGTCCCCTTTTTTCAGGGTGCCGTTTTTGATGTGGGTCATGGTCGATTGGTAGATGTGGATCTCCCCGGCGGCCACGGCGGTTCGGTGGGTAACGGCCTTCTCCGTTACATCCACCATTTTCGCCCGGCCCTGCTGGTTGAAATGGGTCAATTCCGGCATGGTTCAGCCTCCGATCTGATTCATGGTTCTGGGGGTGTCACTGGGGCGGTCGGTCAGATAGTGCCGCTGCGGCTTTTGCAGAATGCCGGAGCGAATCGCGGCCTCCAGCTCCGCACCGTGAAGCCCCCGCAGGGATATTTCCTCGCGGCTGTGAAGACAGCCCTTTAATTTGCCGTCCGCCGTCACCCGGATGCGGCGGCACTGGCCGCAGAAGTCGTGGCTCAGGGGAGAGATGAGCCCCACGGTCCCTTTCGCTCCCGGCAGGCGGTACCGCCGGGCTACGCCCTGAGATTCGATCTGCTGCAGCCCGGGGATTTTCTCCAGGACGGTCTCTCCAGGGAGAAAGCGGCTTTTCTCCCAATGGGCGCAGGGGCCCATTGGCATCAGTTCGATAAACCGGACCTCCCAGGGATGGTCCGCGGTGAGCTTGACAAAATCTCCGATCTCGTCGTCGTTGAAGCCGCCGATGAGGACGGTGTCCAGCTTCAAATTCCGGAACCCGGCGTTCTCCGCCGCCCGGATGCCGGCGAGCGCGTCCTCCAGATGTCCCCGCCGGGTCATTGCAGCAAAGCGGTCCGGGCGGAGCGTGTCCAGACTGATGTTCAGCCGGTCCGTTCCCGCCTTTCGCAGTGGGGCGGCCAGTTCCGCCAAGAGACTTCCGTTGGTGGTGAGGCACAGCTCCTCCAGCTCCGGGATAGCCCGCAGTCCCCGGCAGATGTCCAAAAGACCCCGCCGCACCAGAGGCTCTCCGCCAGTGAGGCGGATTTTTTTCACGCCGCACCGCACCGCTGCCGCACTGATTTCCACACACTCCTCCACGGACAATATGTCCCTGTGAGGACGCTTCGGCACGCCCTCCGCCGGCATGCAGTACCGGCAGCGGTAGTTGCACAGGTCTGTCACCGACAGACGCAGATAGTCAATGGCTCTGCCGCAGCTATCCCGCACAAAAACACCTCCGTTCGTGATACTCGCTTAAGATTAACGATGCTCTCATCATATCAGCTTTCAGTGAAAAGTCAAGGGAGGAGATCACGGCTTTGGGAGCCGGACATAGGACAGCCGCCGCTTTTCTGGGATTCCCTGCGCTCGGCCCGAACCAAAATCATCTCGCCGGCAATGCTGACGGCAATCTCCGCCGGAGTCACCGCCTTGATCTTCGTCCCGATTGGGGCGTGAACCTGCGCCAGATCGGCCTCGCTGAACCCACAGTCCAGGAGCCGCTGATTGACTGCGGCCGTCTTCGTCTTGGAGCCGATGACGCCTAAGTAGGCCGGCGGATGGGCCAGGAGCTGGCGCTCTACCACAAAATCATGGCGGTGGCCCTCTGTGATGACCACTGCGTAATCCTCTTTGTCCAGGCACAGCTTCCCGCCGATCTCCTCATAGCTTCCGCAGATCACCTCGTCCGCCGTGGGAAAGCGAAGCTTGTCCGCGTACTCCGGGCGGTCGTCAAAAACCGTGACCTGAAAATCCACCTGTTTCAGCAGAGGGGCCAGCTCCGCCGCAATGTGACCGGCTCCGAAGATCACCGCCCGCGTCTGGGGGATCAGCGGAATGGAAAACCAGCTCTGTGTACGGATACATGTTTTTTTCATCAGGTCCTGTACAGCTTCCGGAGCGCTGCCGACAAGACAGCCTCCGCTGCCGTCCAGAAGAACCGGGGTTCCGGCCTCCAGGGGAAGAAGAAGCCAGCCGGCAGATTCGCGCCGGGTCAGCAGCTGTGCGGTGAGCGCCTGCCATTCCGGTACGGCAGGGGAGATGTACTGGAACAGCACGGAGACATCCCCGCCGCACATCATCCCGATGTCCTCCCGCCGGTTTTGATGAAGGAAGAAATCATGGGTTGCAGACCGCTCTTCCTGCAGCAGAGACTGCGCCAGTTCCACAGACCGCTTCTCCACGGCGCCGCCGCCGATGGTTCCAACGAGCCGACCTTCCCGGCCGACCAGCATCATCGCGCCGCGGCCCCGGGGAGCGGAGCCGTGCTCTTCCATGACGGCCGCCAGCATAGCGGGCCTGGCCTTGCGCAGTCTGCTGTCTAAATGTTCAAAAATTTGTCTCACAGTGCACTCTCTCCCTTTTTGATCGGCTGGGGTGTTCCCCTTCAATCGCTTCCATAATCAGCCGTTCCACCTCTCGGGCCTGTGCGTAGCGCCGCCGGTGCATTTCCCGGCCGGCTTCGCTCAGACACTTTTGGAGGCTTCCGGAAAAGCGCGCCTCCAGAGAGACCGCCCGGTCCTCCGAGATCAATTTGTCGGCCAGATACAGAACGCTTGCCTCAGAGATCTGGCGTGTCTGCGTCTCGCTCAGCCAGTGGTGGCACGCGATTGCCCCGCTGATTTCCGGATAGCCCAGTTCCGAGAGCCAGGCGGCTCCAACCGCTGCGTGGTGCCGCTCCGCTCGGGCGACGTCGTGCAGCATGGCGGCGGCCCACAGTCTCTCGCGGCACAGGGGGATTCCCCGCGCCTCCAGAAGAGACGCCAGATGGTCCGCCTGCCGCGCCACGGCGAGACAGTGGCGCTGGACGGGAAGGGGCGTATTTCTCCTTTTGTAGAGCTCTTCAATCAATTCCTGCGTCATAAGACCCTCCAATGGCCTCCGCGGGGGATGGCAGGAGGCCGACTTCCCGGACGGAAAAGTTATCGGCTTCCGCGCGGATGAGATTGACGCACCCATACGGCTGGGGGATTGTCAGAAAATTCCGCAGCGGCAGTTCCAGCATACTGCAAAGGAGAAGCCGGTTTGCCCCGGCGTGGGCCACGACGGCAAAGTCGCCCGCGGTCCTCTCCAGCAGTGTCCGCAGAGCGCGGGATACGCGGTCCAGACATTTCTGGAGCGGCTCGCCGCCTGGGATCTGGTATCGCTCCGGGTTCTCGCCCCGTTTTTGATACAGCTCCGGAAAGACGGTGCGGATCTCTTGAAAAGTCCGGCCCTCCCAGAGGCCGACGCCCAGCTCCTCCAGTCCCGCGGCCTCCTCCGCCCTGGGGGAGAGCAGCGCGGCGGTCTCCTTTGCCCGGAGCAGGCCGCTGTGGTAAACGCCGGAGAGGGGAATGTCTTCAAAGTATTTCCGCAAGGCGAGGCCCTGGGCCCTTCCGGCAGGGCTCAGCGGCAGATCTGTGCCGCTGATGCACCTCTTGACTCCGCCGGGAAATGCAACTTCACCGTGACGGATGAGATAGACTGTTTTCATGGCAGGTTCCCTGATCTGGTCCGTTCAGATCCGCTGTGAACGCCTTTTGGAATAATTCCTCCGCCGCCCTGTGGAGAATATCGCGGTACTCCTGATAGGCGGTGAGCAGCTGCTGGCCCCGGGGGGTCAGGGTGCTTCCGCCGCCGCCGCTTCCGCCGGCGTACCGGCCCACCAGCGGATAGCCCAGCTCTTTTTCCATTTTGTTGAGGAGGGTCCAGCCCCGGGAGTAGGACATGTGCATACAGGCGCAGGCATTTTGAATAGAACCCGTGTGGCCGATCATCTCCAGATATTGGGCCGTCTCCGGCGTCAGAACAGTATCCCCTTTGGCGATATGGATATGGATGTCCGGCCAGAGCTGTCCTGTGTTGTGGATGGACATCTCCTGCCGGCGCAGCGCCCGAAAGTCCTGCGGCGTATCCGCGTCCATGGTGATGCCGGAATCATCTACCTCGATGTCCGTGACAGGCTGCGGCAGAGCCGCCATGGCGCCCCGCAGCCCCTTGCTGCCTCGGTATTTCAGGATCTGCGGAATGTATTCCCGGGCAATCAGCACCGGGTGTCCCGGCTGTCCGCCGCACACCGGCCGGACAATGCCGGCTCCAGCTGTCTCCATCTGCCGGAGCGTATCTGTGCGTACCAGCGGCACATCGCCCGGTGTGATAAAGACCGCATCGTAGGACGTGCGCAGCGTTTTCAGTCCCAGGCAGATGGAGTCCAGCATTTTGGTCTCCGCGTAGTGCGTATTTTTGCAGAGGCGAACGCTGCGGGAGGCAAGGTGTTTTTCCAGCAGCTCCGATTTGTAACCCGTTACGACCACAATTTCCTCTGTCCCTGCGCTCCGCAGGTTTTGTATTACCCGTTCGATAATCGTCATTGTTCCCAGGCAGAGCATGGGTTTGAATTCACGCATTCGGGAGGAGAGCCCCGCCGCCGCGATGACCGCTGCGAATTTCATGGTATCACCTCGATATTTACTCAATTACATAACGGACGTCTGAAAAAAGCACATGGAGTGCTTCGGGGAAAGGTAGGTGGATCATGTCTATATAATGGGATATTTTCATGCTTAAAACAAGTACCAGTAGAGCTATTGTATCGAATGATGCATTGGTGTAAGAAGCGGGACCGGATTTGCCGGTCCCGCTTTTTGCGCAGGTGCTCAGTCCGCCTCGTAGAAAGTGATGTAGGAGCCGCCGGGAACGCTGGCCCGGAAGCCTGTGGGCGCCAGGGTTCCATCGTCCTGGACCCGGAAGGACAGCACGGCGCCGTCCTCGTCAGGCAGCTGACAATCAGGAATCTGCCGTCGGGCGACAGCGCACAGCCCCGGGCCCACTTGCCCTCCACCCGGAGGAACTGGATCTGTGCGATGGCGCCGGTCTCCTGGTCCACTTGGAATACGGAAACCGCGTCGGCGCCGTTGCCGTTGATGACATTGTAGATGTATTTGCCGTCGGCGGAGATTGCCATGCCCTGCTGTCCGGGCTTTTGTCCGGGCAGGAAGCCCTTGATCTCAGGCAGGGGGAAGCCCTCCGGAATAGAGTTGACGGTGTTGATGTGCGTGAGGTGGCCGCCCTCGTCATAACGGAAGGCGCTGACGTTGATGGCCCGTTCGTGATTGGCGAAGAAGAAGGGCTTGGCGGGATGGAATACGCAGTAGCGGGGGCAGCTGTTCTCCGCATCGTGATAGGGCTCGCACATTTTGACCAGCTTCTTGGCGGCGTAGTCAATGCGGTACATATAGATGTGGTCGTCTCCCTTGTCGCAGCAGGCGAAGAACCTGCCGCTGGGGTCCCAAATCGCGGAGTGAGGATGAGAGTGCAGGATGAACGCCTCTTTCCGCCCGGTGTGCTTGGAGACGTCCACCAGGGCGCCGATGGTGCCGTCCTCGTTCAGCTCAAACAGATCCACCGTCGCATCGTCGTATACGACCTCCATGCCCCAGGTGCCGTCCTCCTTCTGGACGGCTTTCGTCACCGCGAAGAAGCTGGAGTGATTGGCGCAGACCAGGTATCTGCCGGTGGGGTCAAGGCTGATATAGGCGGGGCAGGGGCAGCAGGCGGGGACGCGGGAGATCTGGGTCAGATACCCGGTGGCGGGATCGATCTTATAAGCGTAAATCAGGCCGCCGCCGCCTTTCACGTAGTCGGGATTCTCTTTGATTTCGTTGGTGATGTAGAGGATGTTTCTCTTTTTATCCAGCGCTGTGCAGTTGCAGGTCAGTGTCTCCTCCAGATCAGCGATCTTGGTCATGTCTCCGTTTTCGGGGTTGTATTCGAGCAGACCGATACCGGGAGTGCCGACGAATTCGTTCCAGCTGCTGACGTACATATAGGTCTTGGACATATCATTTCCTCCTTCATTAAATGGGGACTTGTTTGAGATCGTGATTTTCGGGCAGGCGCCGGTTTACAGGCGCAGAGGCTGATTGGGATCTTTTTCCTCCTTGCACCGCAGGCCGCCCGCCACAAAAATGCCCGCGGCGGTCAATGTGATGAACAGGCCTGCGATCAGCGTCGCGGCGATTTTGTGGGGAATGTCCTCCGCGCCCAAAACGGCGGCCAGGGGATCGATGATGTAGGTCGAGGAGGCCATTCCCAAATTCATGAATCCAACCAGTGCAGAGACGCAGAGGGGAACGACCTCCTCCGGCAGACGGAGGGACAGCTCGCCCACCACGGCGGGCATCATGCCGCCCTTCGCAACGCCCAGCAGCATCGTACCCAGCATGCAGCCCAGCATGGAGGAGGTAAAGGCCGCCATGGACAGGTACCCGAAGGTCATCATCAGCGTCAGCGCCGGCACCAGCCAGCGCCGCAGCACATGGGAGGCCCTGCCGAAGAAAATCCCTGTAATCCCGCCTACAAGTGTCAGAACCGAGTTGGCGACGCCTGCCTGGAATGAGGTGCCCAGGGAATAGATGTGAATGATGTACTCGGATATGACGGCTTTGTAGGTAAAGGCGCAGACGTAGAACAGGAAGTATTGCAGAAAAATCAGCAGGGCGATTGGCGGAATCTTCCGGAGGTGCCTGAAAAAGTTCTGGTCCATCCGATTTTTGAGGCGTACCTGCCCCATATCGTCAGGCATAAAGCGCATGACGACCAGCAGAATGGGCACTGCGATGAGATACAGAGAATAGGCCCATTGCCAGTGGATAGAGCCGATACAGCCCCCCAGCAGGGAGAAGAAGAACCCGCCTCCCATCGTACAGGCGTGGACATAGCCGGAGTATTTCACTGTCTGATGGATATTGTTGGTGTGGACAGCCACCACTGCGGCGGGCAGGCAGCTGATGATGCTGGATTCCATGCCGTCGACAGCCGCACAGGCGATCATCACCCAATAGGGACATTTTCCGCCGAAGAGGAGGTAGACCATGCCCACGCCGATCATGCCGGTGATGGCAAACTGAATCATCCTCTTGGGAGATACCCGCATGGTCAGAGGTCCGACAATAAACGCGGCGATCATGCCGATCACATGGCCGATTGATTGGAAGAGGTAAAGGGTGGAATGGGGCACCTGCGGGTAGTCCTCCACGATATAGGCAAAGATGGAATTGCCCAGCGAGTTATCCATTGCCACAACAGCCGCGGCGCAGGCCGCGAAAATGGCGCGCTTTTGCACGGTGGAAAGGGGGCGGTGATTGTGCATATACATCCTGCTTTCCCGCTTCATTCATGCCGGACTGAGCCGGCGGCAGATGAGACGTGCGCTGCCGTCAGGGGTGGGATTAGAGCCTGCCGTATGCGAGAGAGGCGCGAAGGGGGTTTTTGCCGAAGGGGAGGGATCAATGGCGGCGTCCGGCGCTGACGGCAGGCCAGGTATTGGTTTTGATCCGTCTCTGAATGCGGATTGCCAGGTAGGCCGCCGCAATCACGGCCACAACGCCGCAGATCAGGGTGAATACGGCCACGGAACCAAAGCCGCCGTCTCCGAACAGCTTTGCAAACGTAATCATATAGGGGCCCAGAAGTCCGCCGAAGTAGGTGCCGCCGATGGAGTACAGGGTCAGCGTCAGCGTCAGCTTGTCCTTGCCGCCGGCAAAAATGGGCAGGATGCAGTACAAGAACGCGGGAACACCTGCGGTGGCGCCGACAAACGCGCAGAACAGCCATGCGGAGGAGACGCTGTTGAGCTGGAAGGCCACGGCGAGACCCATAAAGTAGATGGCCACGTACAAACAGGCGAACCAGCCCTGGAACTTGCGGGTTTTTCCCCACAGGAAGCCGAAGATAATGGGAGCGAAGACCTTTACGCCGGCCCAGACGCTGGAGATATTGTTGGCGGTCAGCTCATCGCAGCCGCAGTTATCCATGAAGATCTCGCTGGAGAAGGGCATAAAGCCCTTGATGGTGACGGAGTACAAGAACATGATGATGACGCAGCACCAGATCTCGGGGACCTTCACAATGTCGCTGAACCGCGCCTTGGGAGCGGCGGCCTTGGCGGCGGCTTTGGCCGCCTCCTTTTCATTGTGTTCATCCTCGGAGAACAGGGGACCGGGCTTCACCCAGAACTGGTAAAACACAAAGGCCACCACGTTCAAAACGGCGCAGAAGACAAACAGGGAGCGCCATGTGGCGTCTGGGTTGATGCCCTTGATCATATTGTAGACCCGCAGGGGAATAAAGGAGCCCAAGGCGGGTGCGCTTCCGTAGAGGCCGATGGCGAGACCCTGCTTGTCAGCGGGGAACCAGGAGGTGATAATCCAGCTGCCGATCAAAACGGGAATTGTGTAACTGACGGACTGGATCAGGCGGCAGAGCAGCATCGCGGCTGCGCTGCTGCAGCCATAGGCGCCGAACAGGCCGCCGATGATGCCGAACACGAAGGAGGCATAGCCGATCTTGCGGTAGCCATGCTTGGTGATGAAGGAGCCCATGGGCAGGGCAAGAATCAGGTTGCCCAGAACAAACACAGAGGTCAGCGCGGAGCGGAAAGAGTCGCCGGCGGCGAATTCCTCCGCCATAGCCCGCTGGATCGAGGTCATCATGCTCAGGGAGACGCAGCCCATCAGATGGAACAGCCACGCGCCGATGGCGCAGAGCCACGCCTGTACGCCGGGCCGGTACTGCTGCCTGGCGGCGTTGGAAGCTAAATTTTCAGACATATTGATTAGTCCCTCCACACAGATAGATTTTTTTGATTTGTGAGATCACGGGCAGATCATTTATATTTGAAACAAGCGAGGAACAGGTCCTCGCTTGTTTCCGCCTTGCGCGCGCTCAGTCGTAGATTTTGATCTTGCCCTGATCCCGCAGCATCTTCCAGATGCGCTCGGGGTCCAGGGGCAGGGAGCTGATCCGCAGGCCGGTGGCCTGGGTGATGGCGTTGGCCACCGCGCCGCCGATGGGGGCGGCAGTGCCCTCGCCGCACTCCTTCGCTCCGAAGGGGCCCTCGGGATCGGGGGGATAGTCGTACTTTGTATGAATGGGCGGCATATCCAGCGCGGTGGGCATCCGGTAATCGCGGAAGGTGGGATTGATGATCTTGCCGTCCCGCTCCTTGATCTCTTCAAAGATGGAGTAGCCGATGCCGGAGTAGATGGAGCCCTCCAGCTGACCTTCCACGGCCTTGGGGTTCAGGGCCTGGCCGCAGTCGTGAGCGAAGAAGAAGTCGTGGATGTCGATGTTGCCGGTCTCCATGTCCACGTCCAGATGGCACGCGCTGGTGGAGAAGACATAGGAGGGGGCGTAGTTGGAGGGCTTGCCGTGGTACTGGGCGGAATTGGTCCGGTGATAGTAGGAGCCGACGCCGATCAGCTCGTCGCCGCCCTTGGCCGCCATGTATGTAAACACAGCCTCTCTCCAGGGCATCTCCAGATCCTCCTTGCCCATATCGCGGCAGACCACCTTGTGGTCGATCAGATCCAGCGTGGCGGGATCGGCGCTCCACTTGGCGGCGATGACCTCCAGAAGCTTTTTCTTCGTTTCCACCGCCGCGCGGCGGACGGCGTTGCCGCCCAAGAAGGTGACGCGGCTGCCGTAGGCACCGGAGTCGTAGCCGGCGTTGAACGTGCTGGTCTGGACCAGCTTGACATCGTTCATGTCCAGGCCCAGCTCCTCGGCGACGATCATGACGCTGAGCGTATCGGCGCCCTGGCCGTTGTCATGCAGGTTGGAGTAGACGGAGACGACACCGTGGAAGTCCACACGGACGGTGGCGTTGGTCTGGATCTGCTGGGGCGTCTCCAGGATGGGGGAGGCCGTACCGGAGACAAAGGCGACACTGGAGAAGCCGATGCCCTCGCCGGGCTTCAGGCTGTTCTTGCTCTCGGGCCAATGCATGTAGGCCTGGGCATCGTCCAGAGTCTCCTTCATGGCGCAGCTGGTGACCACCAGGCCGGCAGGGGACTTGTAGTCGGGCTCCAAAGCGTTCTTGCGGCGCAGGTCCAGGGGATCGATGCCCAGGGCCTCCGCGGTGCGGTTCATGGCAACCTCGTTGGCGAACTGAACCTGGCAGGCGGTATAGCCGCGCATGGCGCCGTTGATGGCCTTGTTGGTGTAGACGCGCCGCGTCTCAAAGTCGATGCAGTCGATCTTGTAGGGGAAGGCGGACCACAGGGCGCTCAGCTTCACGGGGGCGACCATGCCCTTGCCGTAAGCGCCGCCGTCCAGATAGTAGCGGGCTTTCTTGGCGAGAATCTCGCCGTCCTTTTTGAAGGCGGTTTCGATGTGCATCACAAAGGGATGGCGGCCGTGCATGGTGAAGAACTCCTCCTCACGGGTCAGCACGAAGCGGACGGGGTGGCCGGTCCGCTGGGCCATCTTGCAGGCGCAAAAGTAGTGGGGGGCGCAGTTGGACTTGCCGCCGAAGCCGCCGCCGACAAAGGGGCGGATCACATGGAAGTGGGACTCGTCCATCTCAAAGACCTGAGACAGCCAATACTGGTTGTTCCAGGAGCTGGTGGTGCTGGGGATGATGGTGTACTGGTCCTTGATGGAGTCATAGGTGGCATAGCAGGCGTGGGGCTCGATGCAGGCGTGGACCGTCTTGTGGGCGGTGTAGTCGCCCACCTCCACATAGTCGGCGGAGGCGAACTCCTCGTCGAAGTCCTTGCCCTTGACGGTGCCCTTGGTGAAGCTGCTGTTGCCGATGTTGCTCTGCAGGTCGGAGCGAACGAGAGCGGCGCCGTCCTTAATGGCATCCAAGGGATTGTAATGGGCGGGCAGCGGCTCGTACTCCACCTCGATCAGGTCCACGGCCTTCTTGGCGATGGCCTCGCTGGTGGCGCAGACCGCCGCCACCAGATCGCCGTAGTAGCAGACCTCCTCCTTGCACAAAACCTCCTCGTCGCCGTCGCTGACGCCGCGGTCAAAGCCGGCGCCCTTGCCGTGTCCGCCCTGGCGGACATCGCCGAAGTCCTTGCCGGTCAGGATGCACTTCACGCCGGGCAGAGCCTCCGCCTTGCTGGTGTCGATGGAGAGGATCTTGGCGTGGGCATGGGCACTGTATTTCGCCTTGCCGTAGAGCATGTTGGGGGCGTGGTAGTCGCCGGCGTACTTTGCGCGGCCAGTTACCTTCTCGTAGGCCTCAATGTGGACGTACTTGCTCTCCTTGTTGCTGACAAGGCGGTAGTCCTCCGGTTTCCGGAAGTAGTTCTTATCGGCGTATCTGTTCATTTACTCTCAGCCTCCCAATTTGTAGCTGCCGCCGCGGCCTGAATGGCGTCGATGATCTTGGCGTAGCCAGTGCAGCGGCAGAGGTTGCCCTCAATGGCCTCCCGGATCTCCCGCTCGGTGGGATGGGGATTCCGGTTCAGCAGAGCGGTGGCGGACATAATCATGCCGGGGGTACAGTATCCGCACTGGAATGCCCAGTTGTCGATGAACTGCTGCTGCAGCGGGGTCAGGACGCCGTTTTTCTCCAGCCCCTCAATGGTCACCACACTGCAGCCCTCCACATCGCGCACCAGCGTGATGCAGCTGTTTACAGGCCGGTCGTTGATCATCACGGTGCAGGCGCCGCACTCGCCCTCCTCGCAGCCCTTCTTGGTGCCGGTCAGGCCCAGGCTGTCCCGCAGCAGGTCCAGCAGTGTGGTGTTGTCCTCGGTGATGACCTCCTTCGGCTCTCCGTTGAGCGTAAATGTTACAATGCGTTTCATATCGAACCCTCCTCATAGCCTTCCAACGCTTTTTTGATGCTGCGCTTTACAAAGACGCGGATCATGTCCCTGCGGTATTCCGCAGACGCGCGGACATCGGAAATGGGGTGGCAGTTGCGCATGGCGATGATGCTGGCCTCGTTCAACAGCTCGTCGGTGAGCGCCTTGCCGATGAGGACCTTTTCCGCCTCATAAGCACGGATGGGGGTGGTGGCCACGGCGCCCAGGGCGATGCGGCAGTCCTTGCAGACGCTGCCGTCCATCTGTACCCAGGCGGCCACGCCTACGATGGCCAGGTCCAGGGCCCGGCGGACGGAGTGCTTGATGTACGCGGAGTGCTCGTTTTCAGCCAGGGGAGGGATTACGATGCCGGTCACGATCTCGCCACGCTCCAGGCAGGTGCGCTTAACGCCCTTGAAAAAGTCGACGGCCTTGACCTCCCGGGGCTTCTCGGGGCCGTGTATTTTGATCGTCGCGTCGCAGGCGATCAGGATGGGAGCGGTGTCGCAGGAAGGGGAGGCGTTGCAGATGTTGCCCACCATAGTGCCCCGGTTGCGGACCTGGGTGGAGGCGACGTACTTGGCCGCCTGAGAGACTGCCGGATTCTTCTCGTGGACCAGCGGAGAGGTCTGGATGTCGAACAGCTTGGTCAGGCATCCGATCTTCAGTCCCTCTTTTTCGTCATACTCCAGATAGTCCAGACCGGGGATGCGGGTCAGACTGAGGACGTAATCGGCTTTCAGGGCGCCGTCTTTCATGGGGGGGATGGTATCGGTGCCTCCGGCCATCACTCTGGCGCCGCTGCCCAGCTCCACAAGCAGATTGCTGGCTTCCTCGATGGTAGTGGGTACCAAGTACTCAAATTCAGGTAATACCACTTGATTTCCTCCTTTATGTTCTCTATTCACCAATTACAAGGGATTTGCTACGGTACCTAAATTGTATAGAAATTACAAATATCAAAAAACAGGCAGATGATAATGAATAGCATTTGAAATATCTGTATCACTTGCTACATCATTTCTTGTGAGGCTTGCCGCGGGATGTTTTCTGCGGTAGAAATAGTTTGAACCATAAGTAGAAGGGAGATTTTTCTATGGAATATTCGGAGCGTTGCCGCCGTCACGAGCATGACCACCATGACCACCACCATGAGCAGCATGACCACCATGGGCATCGTGCCAGTCACCGTGTTCCCTTTGAGGAGCTGCGGGAGGACACCGTGATCTGCCGCTGCTGTGACATCACGTTTTCCAAGCTGCGCGATGCGGTGGAACATGGCGCGGCCTCTGCGGAGGAGGTGGCTGAACGGACCTCCAGTCAATTCGCCTGCAGGAAGTGCGTTGATTATATGGAGTCTGTCATTCACTGGCTGAAAATCGGGAAATAACGGCACGCCGGCGCTTGGGAGACCGGATTAACGAAGGGAGAATTCATTATGACGCAGGAGACGTACCAGCATCCCCATGTTCCTGCCGGGTATAAGCATATTCGGGGCGAGTGGGACAGCGGTTTTGTGATTCGCTATATCAAAAACGAGTTTGAGAGCGAGAGCGAGTTCGTCTGGATTCCCGTCGGCGCCCTTCGGGCGGACGGAACCCAGGACGGCGTGCATTACGACAGGCAGTTCGGCACGCGGAAGGAGCTCAAGTACAGCGGCGAGCCTTCGCTGAAGGTGCCGGAGGAGCTGGCCGGGCAGATGGAGAGCATCGAAAAATACGGAGGCTTCTACATGAGCCGCTATCCGGTCTCTCTGGACGACGACGGGGAGCCTTGCAGCGTGGCGAGGCGAGTCCCTGTTACCATGAGCCTCCGCTCCGCGGTAAAGACGGCCCGACGCTTTGAAGGCGGACCGGATGTGAGCGCGCATCTGCCCTATGCCGCAGAGATGGATACTATGCTGGCCTGGCTGGTGCAGACGGAGACTCTTACGCCCCGCGAGATCCGGGAGGCGGCGGCGGTCCGGGAGTCCAGAACGGCCGGGCGAAAGATGCCCCATGCCTGTGAGAGCCACAGCAGGGAGCGAAACGGCTTTTATGACGTGCTCAGCAATGTGGACGAGTGGACGCAGGAGCAGATTGACGAGCCCTATTTGAGCGGGTGCGGTTCCGGGTGTTCTTTCCCTAAAACTGCCCGCTGCTATTTCAGGCCCTATGCCTGCTACGCATTTACCGGGTTCCGTATTGCGCTTAGAATTATATAAAGGAAGGAGGGCTGACACAGCCCTCCTTTTTCAGCATAACTTCTTTCCAGTTTGTTGAAATCAGTCGAATGAGTATGTTATAATCATCACAGCCGGTATACGAACAGGGAGGAAGAGACGCATGGAACCCAATGCCTATGAAAGCGTACAGCGAAATATTCCGCCGGATGACTATGAAGCGCCGCACCTGAGCCTGATCGCCGCGTTGGAGCCCTATGGAGAGGTGATGGATGTTCCAAAGGACTATGTCCTTTACTCTCTCGGGGACAGCAGGCTGCCGGACTGCTATATCTTAAAGAACGGTTTAGTGAAAGCGTTTCATATTTCCGCCTTTGGCGATGAACAGATCTACAATTTCTTCCGCAGCGGTTCGCTGCTCTTTCATTTGACAACTGTGCTGGACACGGTCCCGGACCTCTCCTTTGTAACAACCGCGCCCTCGCGGCTGGTCCGTGTTCCCCGGCGGGTCATTCAGGGATTTCTGCAGTCCGACCTGCGGTTTACCAACCTGATGCTCATCGACGCGGAACGGGCCCTTTTGCAGACCTCCCGGCGGATGCGGGAGGCGGAGACATACAGCGTGGAGTGGAAGATTTGCAATATGCTGCTGACCTATGCCAGACGGTCCGGTGTGGAATACGACGGCAAGATTTTGATTAAAGAGCGGATCAGCCAGCAGCTGATGGCCGGTATGCTCAAGGTCAGCCGTATTACCGTAGCGAGAACCATCAAGGAATTAAAGGACCTGAGCCTCATTGAAAACATCAATGGCTTTATCTGTATTCGTGATGAGGACAAGTTGCGCTCCCATATGTATTACATCGGGATGCCCCTTGACTGATCTCAGGCCTCGATGCGTACGGCGCTGGAGACGATGAACTTCCGGGCCTTTTCCCGACGGAGATGGAACCGGATGGCCTCGCTGCCGATCTCCGCCCGGACGGCCTCCGCGGGTATTCTAAAATTTTCGGCCAGCTCCTGGACGCCCGCAGTCACTTCGTCCTCGCTGACAGGGATGTTTTCCGCGTCTGCGACCGCGTCCAGCAGAAGATTCCGTTTTGCCGACTCCACTGCCTCGGAGTAATTCGCCTCTCGCCAATCCTCTTCCGTCTGCTTTGCGCTGTGGAGATAGGCTGTGAATACCTCGCCGGCAAGGGCCTCCGCCGTCAGTTTCTGCCGCTCATTCATGCGTTGGTCCACAATCCGTTCCAGCTGGATGCAGAATGCCTCGTCAATGTCGCCGTAGTCCACCAGGACCTTACCGACAACCGTTACCAGCTCTTCCATGGTCATGATCATCTCTTTTCCGCGGAAGATGTCGTGTGTCGTCTGGATGGCTCTGGCCCAGACGTCCTCCTCGTCGTAGTCCGGGGTCAGCTCGCGGATGCCGGAACGCAGAATGGCGTGGAGATCAGCCAGCATATTCAGGGCGGTGCTCTGGAGCATGTCGGATTTTTTCTGCATCTCCAGAGATTCCCACTCCCGCTCAACGAAAAGCGCGGGAATTTCAACCTCCAGATCCTCTGCGGCCTGCAGAAGGACCTTTTCCTCGAATTCCTCGTCGGATGAAGCGGACGCCGTGATGCCGCGGTAATCTCCAAGGGAAATCTCCGGCGCGATGGCGGCCTCAAAGCTGACCATAACCGTGCCGTCCTCCTGCTCGTCTGCGGACAGCACCCTGGTAAACATGAGTTTTAGGTCATATGTGTCCGCGAAACTCTGGATTGCGCCGCGGACCGCCGCTTCCAGCGCCTCGCCGGGATCTCCGTCCCGGCGTATTTCCTTGGCTTCAACCAGAATCAGAGCGGTCAGGGTTCCCTTTTCTTTCCGCGTATCGTATACTTTCATGAAATTGTACACCTCTCTTTTACATCGGCTGTGATTAACAAATCCATTTTAACGTAGTATACCCGATAAGATTCCGCATTGGTAGTATCAAATGACATACTTTCTATTTCGCTGCCTGGCCGTGCTCGATCAATGGCGAAATACGAAACGGCGGGAGATTTTTCGCCAGTCAGTCAAAACCTCCGGCTTAGCCGGAGGTTTTGAATTGGTACTGCCAGTTTCCTGTATATCTTGTATGCGCAAGAAAATCGACGCGGAGCGGCGGAAAAGCGGAGATTTTGGCATTTTTAAGCGGTCATTGGCGCTGCGTGAATCCGAAATGCCGGAAATCAGCTTGACAGGCCGGGCCGCGCGGGTTTTGTGTTTCAGCCATGGAAACGCTGCGGCAGATTACGGCAGTTCCTCTGCGCGTTTTACCAAACTGTCAATGAAATACTTGCTGGCAATGGGCAGACTGTTCCTGTCCCGATACCCTGCGGCGATGGTTCTGCTCACCGCCGGAACCGTGGGCCTCAGAGCCAGGCGGTAGTTTGTCCGGTGCAGGATCAGCTCCGCCAGGATGCTGACGCCTAGGCCCTGTTTGAAAAAAGTCAAAACGCCCAAACGGTGGATCTTTATCCGGCACTCTGCGATAAATTTTCTTGCCGGGCGTCAGCCTGCCTGCAAAAATTTGCATTGATTGGCGAAAATATCTCTCGCCGTTGGGCATTCCGACATTTTGCAAACAAGGCCAAGCCCCACCTCCACCATGGTCATGATGGCGTAGTCGTCGTGGATGGTGTATTTGACGTTAGGCGTTACGCCCAGCGACCGAAAGGCCTTCAGGGGCTCGTAATAATGGCCCTCCTCCAGCAGAATGAACGGCTCTTTCGCCTGCAGCTTCAGAGGCACAGTCTCCAGCTCCGACAGAGGGTGTTCCGCCGGCAGCACCGCCAGCATAGCGCCCTCCTTCAAAACCAGGGTTTCCAAACCGGAGACGGCTCTGGGATTCACGAAGCCGAAGTCCACTGTCCCGGTTTTGATCCACTCCTGAATGGGATGTATAGTCCCCCTGGTGAATCATAAACTCCACAGCAGGATAACGGAATTGAAAGTCCCGCAGCAGATCTGGCAGCCAGTGGGCGGAGATGCTGGCCAGAGTCCCCATGCGGACCACGTCGGTCTCCAGGCCCTTGATCTCGCCGGCCTTTTCCTGCGCCGTCCAATACTGATACACCAGCCGCTCTACATAGGGGTACAGCTCCGCCCACTCCAGCGTCAGCTGGGCCCCGGTGCGGGAGCGGATCAGCAGCTTAATGGACAGCTCCTCTTCCAGCGACGCGATCATCTGGCTCATGGCGGACTGGGTATAACCCAGGGCCTCCGCGGCCCGGGTGAAGCTGCCCAGCTCCACGATTTTTTGCAGAGCGAGATAACGGTTCACAAAAACCATCACCTTTTCTAATGATATTATAAGACTTTTCCGTTTTACTTATCTCTTGCGATAGTGTACACTACATCCATCTGGAACGCAAGAGGAGGACGAAAAAATGTCTTATGAATCCGTAAAAGCCTACTTTGAGGAGGCCGGGCTCTCCGGCCGCATCACGGAGAGGGAGCAGACCGGCGACACAGTGGAGCACGCCGCCCAGGTCATCGGCTGTGCCCCGGCCGAGATTGCAAAGGCCATGTCTTTCCTGGTGGACGGCAGGCCGGTGATGGTGGTCATGGCCGGGGACGCTAAAGTAAACAGCTCCAAGTTCAAAACCCGCTTTCATCAAAAGCCTGTGATGATCCCCTGGGACCAGGTGGAGGAGCTGACCGGCCACGCCCCTGGGGGCGTCTGCCCCTTCGCGGTGCGGAAGGGCGTGGAGATCTATCTGGACGCTTCCCTCAAGCGGTTTTCCGTGATTCACACGGCCGCCGGAACGGACATGGCCACCATCCGCCTGACGATGGCGGAGCTGGAGGAGCACGCCCGTGCCGCCGGGTGGGTGGACGTGTGCAAGGGCTGGTTTGCCAACGAGGGGATGCCGGCATGAAAGCGCTGTACGAACGAATCCGATCCAGCTTCGACCGCCAGAATTTTCTGGCGCTTTTGGGGGCGGAACTGGAATCTGTGGAGCTGGGAAGGGTGGTAATCTCCTGCCGGCGCCGAGAAGATCTCACTCAGCAGCAGGGCTTTCTTCACGGCGGCGTAGTTACAAGCATCGCGGACGTCACCTGCGGCTACACCGCGCTGACGGTGATTCCGGAGAGGCAGGAGGTCTTGACTGTGGAATTCAAGATCAATCTTCTGCGGCCAGTCACTGGGAGAAAAATCATTGCCGCCGGTTCCGTCGTCAAGGCAGGAAGCTCCCCAGTCATCACTGAGGCGGAGGTTACGGACGCGGACAGCGGGAAACCCGCTGCCAAAATGCTGGCCACGATGATTCCGGCCGCAAAGAAAGAAGAGCCGGTATGAGCGCGCCGAATGTAAAAGAACGGCTGGCCCCCTGCGGACTGCACTGCGGAGGGTGCCGGGTGGAAAAATGCAAATTTAATAAAAACTGCAAAGTTCGATCCTGCGCCCAAGAAAAGCGGGTGGATTTCTGCTGCGACTGCCCGGAGTTCCCCTGCGGTCATACTGGATTGGATGAAAATCTCTGTCAGCGTCACGTTGCGATCAACCAGAGAATTGCGGAAATTGGCCCGGAGGCATATTATGACGATGTCAAAGACTCTCCAAGGTACTGATGGAAAAAGGAGCTCCGTCGTCCTGATGACCCTGGCCGCCTCCTTGATCTATAGCGTCAGCAGCGGCATACGGGTCAATTACGGCATACTCCTGGGCCCCATTGCCCGCAGCAGCGGTGTAAATTACGCCTCGGTCAGCTTCAAAATTCAGACTGACCAAAGGCGGCAGACGCCGTTTGTCCAAGAGGGGCCTGCCCCGCAAGGAGAATGAATGGGGCCGGCGTATGCTGATGGAATATAGACTGTCCGGGCAGGACACGCCCCAGAGGATAAGGTACTGCATGACAGGATGAAGAGGGAAGAGGCGTTCTAAGAAGCTGTGCGCCAATAGGCGGCGGCACGCAGTTTGACGGAAAAATTTTCTCGCCAATCTGCGCATGGCCGCCCATTGGTACAGCTTCTAAGTTTCAAACACTGGAATAGTGAAAATTCCAGTATGCCGGCAGATACCTAAATTTACTATATTTTTGTAATATTAAAAAAATGAGACCGTTGAAACCATTGCATTGCACTGGCTTCAACGGTCTTAGACAAGACATGCATTCCCGTCCCCCTCCACCGCGAGTCCAGCGGAGCGAGTCGCGGTGAAAAGCGAAGAAATTCCCATCACAGCGCAGTTTTCGGCGAAGTCGGAAACGGAGCGGCGATGGGAATTTCTGAGCTGGCAGCGGGTGAAGGATTCGAACCCTCACATACAGAGTCAGAGTCTGCTGTGCTACCTTTACACAAACCCGCTGTATCTGTTCACCTCAGCGAACAGATATTATTATACAGAAAAGTGATATTTTGTCAAGAGTTTTTTTCAACTTTCTGAGACAATTTTTTGCGAAATTTATTTTCCCTTGCCGCCGCCAAAAAATCCCTTCAAAAAGCCGCCCTTTTCCCTCTTCTCAGGCTTTGCGTCCTTGAGGCGTTCCAGGGCCTCCACGGCCTCCTGGAATCCCTGATCCGCGGCGGCCCGGTACAGTTCCAGGGCCTTCGCCAGGTCCTGCTCCACGCCCTTGCCGTTTTCATAGCACCAGGCCAGATTGTGCTGGGCCCGGGGGCTCTCCTGGTCCACGGCGGTCTTGTACCAGCGGACGGCCTCGGTCCAGCTCTGCTCCACGCCCACGCCGGTCTCGTAGAGGTACCCCAGATTGCAGGCGGCTGTCCGGTCGCCCCGCTCCGCCGCCTTGTGATACCACGCCGCGGCGGCTTTGACGTCCTTCTCCACGCCGTGGCCGAACTCACAGCATACGCCGAGACTGCACATGGCCCTGGGATACTCGGAGACGGCGGCCCTTTTGTACCAGGCCGCCGCCTGGGTCCAGTCCTGCTCCACGCCCCGGCCCTCCTCGTACAGGAAGCCCAGGTTGCACTGGGCGGCGGCGTCGCCCTTGTCCGCGGCCATACGGTACAGCCGGGCGGCCTCTGCGGGGTTTTTCTCCACACCGTCGCCGTTTTCGTAGCATACGCCCAGGTTGCACATGGCCTGGGGGGAGCCGGCCTCCACGGCCCTTTTGTACCATGTCACAGCGGTCTGCAGGTCCTGTTCCACGCCCTGTCCCCGCTTGTAGAAGTAGCCCATGCAGAACATGCCCCGGGGGTCGCCCCGCTCCGCCGCCTTGCGGTACCAATTGAGGGCCCTGGTCAGATTCTCGTTTACGCCCTTGCCGTTTTCATAGCACCAGGCCAGATTGCACATGGCCCGGGGGAAGCCCTGCTCTGCAGAGGCCTTGTACCAGCGGACAGCCTCGGTCCAGCTCTGCTCCACGCCCCGGCCCACCTCGTAGAGATAGCCCAGGTTGCACTGGCCGGGGGGATTGCCCATGTCGGCGGCCTTGCGGTACAGCTCCGCCGCCTTCTCCCAGCTCTGTTCCACGCCCTCGCCCCGCTCATAGCACACACCCAGATCGCACATGGCGGGGGCGTAGCCGGCGTCGGCGGCCTTCTGATACCAGCGGCAGGCCTCCGCCTGGTCCTGGGGCTGGCTCAGGCCGTAGTCGTAGTCCCGGGCCACGTTGAAGAGGCCCCGGGGATAGCCCTGCTCCGCGGCGGCCATATACCAGCGGAAAGCTTCTGCCTGGGACTTCTCCACGCCCTCGCCGTGCTCATAGCACCAGGCCAGATTGCACTGGCCCCGGGGCAGGCCCAGGTCCGCCGCCTTGCGGTACCAGCTTACCGCCTCGGTCCAGCTCTGTTCCACACCCTCGCCGGTCTCGTAGAGGTACCCCAGGCAGCAGGCGCCGTCCTCATCGCCATCCTCGGCGGCCTTGCGGTACCAGGCGGCCGCCTCTGTCTTGTTGGCGGGAACGCCCTGGCCCCGCTCGTAGCAGAAGCCCAGGCATACCAGCCCCCGGGGATAGCCCTGTTCCGCGGCGGCGCGGTAGAGGTGGGCGGCCTCGGTGAAGTCCCGCTCCACTCCCTTGCCGTTTTCGTAGCACCAGGCCAGGTTGCACTGGGCCCGGGGATAACCGCGGTCCGCGGCGGTGCGGTACCATTTCACCGCCTCATCCCAGCTCTGCTCCACGCCCCGGCCGGATTCGTAGCAGAAGCCCAGGCAGCACTGGCCGGGGGCGCTGCCCTGCTCGGCGGCGGCCCGGTACCATTTCACCGCCTGCTCCAGATCCTCCTCCACGCCGCTGCCGAACTCAAAGCAGCGGCCCAGCTCCGTCTGCGCAGCCGGGTATCCCAGCCACGCGGCGGACTGGTACCACTTAGCGGCCTCGGCGTCATCCGCCTCCGTGCCGGCGCCCCGGCGATAGGCCTCACCCAGCAGGAACTGGGCCCGGGGAAAGCCCTGCTCCGCGCCCTTCTGGAAGCACTCCAGGGCCTTGGCCTCGTCGGTCTCCACGCCGATGCCGTATGTATAGCAGTATCCCAGATTGGTCAGGGCGGGCATGTACTCCTGGGAGGCGGCCTGGGCGTACAGCAGTACCGCCTGCTTGGGGTCCGCCTCCACGCCAATGCCTGCCTCCAGGCACCAGCCCAGGTTGGTCAGGCCCAGAGGATCTCCCAGGGCCGCCGCCCGCTGATAGCAGGCCAGGGCGTCGGTCTCCCGCTTTTCGTCCACAGCCCGGTTGCCCATGGAGACCCAGTCTCCGGCGGTCATCTCCTCCTCGTTCAGGGCGACAAAGAACGTGCCGCCGCAGCGGGGACAGACATCCGGCTCCTCGCGTTCGGCCACAAAGCCGCAGTCCGGATTTTCGCAGCGATAGTAATCCATATATATCACTCCTGTCCGGCGCCGTTTTGGGGAAGGGCGGCGCCTGAATTATAGACATCCAAAAGGGAATAGGCGCTTCCGCGGTACTTGAAGCCGGGGAAGGTGTCCAGCTGAACGCCGTGGATGGCGCGGAAGATACTTTTTTCAATGTTGGGATTCTCCCGCTTCAGCTGCCGCAGCAGCAGCTTGATCTCCTGGCGCTTGCTTTCGCCGATGCCGTCGCCAGAGGCGTCGCGGGCCTCCGTAAAGCGGCAGGCGCACTGGAGAAACCGCAGCTGGTTGTAATTTTTCCAGGCTGTGACGGCGTCCTCGTGGACGCAGTACAGGGGCCGGATCAGCTCCATGCCGGGGAAGTTTTTGCTGTGGAGCTTGGGGGGCATGGCCTGGAGCTGGGCGCCGTAGAACAGGCCCAGAAGAGTGGTCTCGATGACGTCGGAGAAGTGGTGCCCCAGGGCGATCTTGTTGCAGCCCAGCTTTTGGGCCTGGGCATACAGGCAGCCCCGGCGCATCCTGGCGCACAGGTAGCAGGGATTTTTCTCCACCTGGGTAGTTACGTTAAAGATGTCGCTGTCAAATACGGTGAGGGGAACGCCCAGAGCCTCGGCGTTGGCCTCCAGCAGCTGCCGGTTGGCGGGGTTGTACCCCGGGTCCATGGCCAGAAAAGTGAGGGAGAAGGGCTGGTCCGTGTGTCTTTGCAGCTCCTGCATGAGCTTTGCCAGCGCCATGGAGTCCTTGCCGCCGGAGATGCACACGGCGATATGGTCCCCGGGGGAGACCAGCTCATACCGCTTCACCGCGGCGATAAAGGGATTCCAGAGGGACTTTCGGTAGGTCTTGATGAGACTGCGCTCGGCAGTCTCCCGGGGGGTAAGTTCACGGGACATGGCGGTTTTCTCCTGATTGGAAAGAGATCAAAAAAGGAAATAAGAGGTCCGGGGGCAAAGCGCCTGCTCTCTCCGCTCCCGGCGGGAAATTGAATTCAATTTGAAGGCTCACAGCCATATCGCTCCCAGCCGGAAGAGGGAGGAGAATATTTTCCGGAAGAGATCCCGGTTATTCCAGTCCTCTATGGTATAAAGGGTGCTCTCCGCCATGATGCGGTCCAGATCCTCCATCAGCTGCTCCACCACCGGCATATGATACAAAAGCACGCCGCATTCATAGTGCAGCTGAAAGGTGCGGTAGTCCATATTGGTGCTGCCGATCAGCATTGTCTCCCGGTCTGCCAAGACGCTTTTGGCATGGAGGAAGCCGGGGGTGTATTTGTAGATCTTTACGCCGTGGTTCAGCAGTTCTCCCCAGTAGGTTTCCGCCACCATATAGGTGAATTTGTGGTGGTCCGGAATACCGGGGATCAGCAGGCGCACATCCACCCCCGCATCGGCGGCGATGCACAGGGCCTTCTGCATGGATTCCTCCACGGCGTAATAGGGGGTGGTGATATACAGCATCCGCTGAGCGGAGGAGATCAGCTGGAGATAGGTCTCCTCAATGGGGTTGTCCGGGTTATTGAGAGGGCCGTCTGTAAAGGGCTGGCAGAAGCCGGAGGACTGGGGCATCTGGTGGCGGGAGCGGTAGTAATCCTCCTCGTTGGGCAGGGTGCGGCCCATCATCTGCCACATCTGGATGAACTGGGCGGCAAAGCCCCAGGCTCCCGCGCCCTCGATCCGCACGCCGCTGTCTTTCCAGTGGCCGAAGCGGATGACCAGACCTGCGTACTCGTCCGCCAGGTTGATGCCGCCGGTCCAGGCGTAGTGCCCGTCCACCACGGCGATCTTTCGGTGGTCCCGGTAGTTGAAGTAGATGCGGCTGACATAGCGGTGGACGGGGTTGAACACCTCCACCTCGATTCCGGCGTTCTGGATGGCCTGCAATGTCTCGTCGGACAGGCGGGTCAGGTTGCCGAAGTCGTCGAAGATGATATAGACCTCCACGCCGGCGGCGGCCCGTTCCCGCAGAACGGAGAAGATCCGGTCCCACAGCTGGCCCTCCGCCAGAATGTAGTACTCCAGGAAGATATACGTCTCCGCCCGGCTCAGGTGGGCGATGAGGTCCTCGAAGAAGGCGGCGCCGTCTCCGAAATACTGGGCGTCCGTGTCCCGGTAGAGGATGAAGCCACGCTTTTGGAGATAGGCGGCCAGCCGCCCCCAGGCCGGGGACTGGCGGCGCAGCTGGGCCAGATTTTTCTCGCTGGCAAGGCGCTGGCCCTCCCGCAGGGGGATGAGAGGGATGCTGCGCAGGCTCAGGCTCTTGGCCTGATGGGTGCCGCCCCACAGGCAGAAGAGGAGCATGCCGGATACCGGCAGGGCCAGCAGAAGGCACATCCAGGCCAGCTTGTAGGTGGGACTGCCGGGGCGCTGGTAGACCCGGATGGCCACGATGACGCCGGCCAGCTCCAAAACGGAGTAGACATAGGTGGCCTTCTCCTGCAGGAAATGGGTCAGAAACAGGGTGGTGGCGATCTGGGCGATCACCGTCAGGGCGCACATGCCGATGCTGGTGGCGGCGGAGATGCGCCGCTCCGTCCGCTCGGTGGTCCTGGGCAGATTTTTGTGCATGGTCTCCGCCTCCTCTCTATCTCTCTCAGGTTTTCATGCCAGCTTCTTATTATACAAAAAAACAGGCGGGCGCGCAACCGTTTTTCTGTGAACAATCCTGGAAAAGCCACGGCTCCGCCGAAGGCGGAGCCGTGGGGGAATCAGCTTGCTCAGCGCTTCTCCCGCAGGAGGCTTTGCTTGATGTCCCAGAGCTTCTGGCTCAGATCCACATAGTAGGTGTGGGGGTTTTCAAAGCGCTTGACCTCGTCCCAGAGGGTATCCACCTGCGCCAAACAATATTTCTGAATCTCCGGCAGGGTGGGACGGTCATAGACCAGGGCTCCGCCCTGGAACACCGGGCACAGCAGGGGTCTGGCGGTGAAATTGGTATAGGTCTTGCGCTTCCAAGTGGCCTGGGGGTCAAACAGCTCCAGGGGCCGGGTTTCGTCCACCGTCTCGTCCCAGACGGTGATGTAGTCCGCCTCCGCCTTGCCGGTGGCGTTGTCATAGATGCGGTAGACCTTTTTGAAATGGGGGTTGGTGATCTTGCCCACGTTTTCGCTGACCTTGATCTTGGGAATGATGTTCCCCTGGCCGTCCTCCACGGCGGCCAGCTTGTACACCCCGCCGAACACCGGCTCGCTGCGGGCGGTAATCATCCGCTCGCCCACGCCGAAGAGGTCGATCTCCGCGCCCTGGCGGATCATATCCTGAATGAGGTGCTCGTCCAGGGAGTTGGAGGCGGAGATCTGGCACGACCTCCAGCCGGCGTCGTCCAGCATCTTCCGGGCCTCACGGGTGAGGTAGGCGATGTCGCCGGAGTCCAGCCGGATGCCGCACTTGGTGATTCCCCTGGGCCGCAGAACCTCGTTGAAGGCCCGGATGGCGTCCGGCACGCCGGATTTCAGCACGTTGTAGGTGTCCACCAGGAGCGTGGCATTGGTGGGGTAAATCTCGCAATAGGTCTTGAAGGCCTCGTACTGGCTGTCGAACATCTGGACCCAGGAGTGGGCCATGGTGCCGCCGGCGGGGACGCCGTACAGCTGGTCCGAGAGGGTGCAGGCCGTGCCCTTGCAGCCGCCGATATAGGCCGCCCGGGCGCCGATGATGGCGGCGTCGGCTCCCTGGGCCCGGCGGGAGCCGAACTCCAGCACAGTGCGCCCCTGGGCCGCCCGGACGATGCGGTTGGCCTTGGTGGCGATGAGGCTCTGGTGGTTCAGCGTCAGCAGGACAAAGGTCTCGATCAGCTGGGCCTGTATGGCGGGGGCGCGGACCGTGAGGATGGGCTCCCCGGGGAAGATGGGTGTTCCCTCCGGTACGGCCCAGATGTCCCCGGTGAAGCGGAAGCGGCGTAAAAACTCCAGAAATTCATCAGAGAACAGTCCCCGGCCCCGAAGATAGCGGATGTCCGCCTCCTCAAAGCGCAGGTTTTCGATATAGTCGATCAGCTGCTCCAGTCCCGCGCATACGGCGAAGCCGCCCTTGTCCGGAACATCCCGGAAAAAGACGTCAAAATAGGTGATCCGGTCCTGAAAGCCCGCCTGGAAATAGCCGTTGCTCATGGTCAGCTCATAGAAGTCGCAGAGCATGGTCATGTTCAGTTTCTCTTCCGTTTTCATAAATGCCTCCACACACAGCGGCTTTCCCTGCTGCGGCCGCTGCTTTCCGGCGGACGCTTGCCGCCGGTCAAAGTTAGATGTATTATAAGACCCCCGGGCGGGAAAAGCAATCGCTTTTTCTTTTTTTGTCAAATTCACATTGACAACCAGGTCCCGCTCTTTTATGATGGGAATATTCCAGATAGACACGGCGGACGGCCTGCCCGCCGGCAGGGAAGGGGACGATGGACATGGGCGTAATTCTGGGGATCGACATCGGCGGTTCCACTACAAAGATCGTGGGGCTGCGGCCGGACGGCGGCATGATCTCCATGCTGCGGGTTCGGGCGGAGGATCAGGTGACCAGCCTGTTCGGCGCACTTGGTAACTACCTGACCACCAACAGCCTGGCCCTCACTGATGTGGAGCGGGTGGTTCTCACCGGTGTGGGCACCTCCTATGTAGAGGGGGACATCTACGGCCTGCCCACCTGCCGGGTGGACGAGTTCTCCGCCAGCTGCGCGGGGGCGCTTTCCCTGTCGGAGCAGGAGCGGGGCGTGGTGGTGACCATGGGCACCGGCACCGCCTTCCTCTGGGCGGAGCGGGACGGCACGGTCCGCCATCTGTGCGGCAGCGGTATCGGCGGCGGCACTTTGGGGGGCCTTTGCCGCAAGCTGGTGGACATGGAACGGTTCGGCCAGATCAAGCGTCTGGCGGAGCAGGGGGACCTGGGCCATGTGGATCTGACCATTCGGGACATCTCCAAAAACGCGGCGGCTACCCTGGACCCGGACATGACCGCCGCCAATTTCGGCAACCTGGCGGAGGACGCGGCCCCCGCCGACCTGGCCGCCGGCGTGGTGAACCTGGTGCTCCAGGCCATCGGCACTATGACGGTGCTGGCCTGCCAGGCCTGCGGGGCGGATACGGTGATCCTCACCGGCTCCATGACCACCCTCTCCCAGGTGAAGCTCAACTTCCAGCTGTTTGAGAAGCTGTACGGCTTCCGCTATATCATCCCGGAGAACGCCACCTTTGCCACCGCCATCGGTGCGGGGCTTTGCAGCCTGCGGCAGCAGCACTGAGGCGGCAGAAAATGAGAACCGCCCGGCGCAGTAAGCGCCGGGCGGTTTGATGCGTTTTGCGGAGAGCTTACTCCTCGTCTTCCTTGTCCTCGTCCTCCAGATCGAACTCCAGCCGCTCGCCGCAGTTGGGGCAGAGAACCTCGCCGTCCTCCAGAACGGACTCGTCAAAGTAGATGGTCTCCTCACAGGTGGGGCAGGTGGTGGCGTAGCACTCCTCGTCCTCGTCCAGGTCGTCATAGTAGTAGTCGCTGTCGTCCTCTTCGTCGTCCCACTCGTCGAAGACCACGTTTTCCACGTCCTCCAGGTCGTCGCTGACGGCGTCCAGCCCGTCAGCCAGCTCCGCCTGCTCGTCCTTGATGTCCTCCAGCTCCAGAGCGATGTCGTCCAGGGTGTCGATGATGGCGGCCAGCAGCTTGCCGACCTTCTTGTCAGTATCCAGCTCCATGCCCTCGGCCAGTCCCTTCAGGTAAGCGACTTTCTCAGTGATTTCCATAACAGCAGCTCCTTTCGTTTATCAAATAATTGAAGATGGTATGATATTGCAGTTCCCCCGTTTCTCTGCGCCCGCAGGCGCAGGGAGGGGGATCGGGGGAATGCTGGGTTTTCCCGTTTCTTCCGCCGGAGACGGAAGAAGATTTTTGAATCATTTTCACCGCGGCGCCCTCCAGCAGGGCTTCTCTTGCCCCTGCGGGGCAATTTACCTTCTGTACATGGTGAAGATAACTTGACCCGTCTGTCCCCAGACATTGGCAAAACAAGGGGAATCTAAAGGGGGGACGTCAGTCCCCCCTTTCATTTCACTCCTTGCAGCGTCCCAGATACTCGCCGGTGCGGGTATCCACCTGGATCTTCTCGCCCTCGTTGATGAACAGGGGCACCTGGATCACGGCGCCGGTCTCCAGAGTGGCCTTCTTGGTGACGTTGGTGGCGGTGTCGCCCTTCACGCCGGGCTCGGTTTCGGTGACCTCCAGGTCCATGAAGTTGGGGACCTCCACGGTGAACACGCTGCCTTTGTAGCTCACCAGCTTGCAGACGGTGTTCTCCTTCATGAACTTGAAAGCCTCGCCCAGCACGTCACGGTTCAGGGGGGACATATCGTAGGTCTCGGGGTCCATGAAGTAGTAAAGGTCACCGTCGTTGTAGCTGTACTCGGCGTCCTTGCGCTCCACGCTGGCCTGCTCGAACTTGGCGGTGGGGTTGAAGGACTCCTCGCGGATGGCCCCGGTGATGACGTTTTTGTACTTGGTGCGCACGAAAGCGGCGCCCTTGCCGGGCTTGACGTGCTGGAAGTCCACCACCAGCATGGGCTTGCCCTCCATCTCGAAGATCATACCCTTGCGGAAATCGCCGGCGGAAATTGTAGGCATAATAATACCCTCCTCACAAATCTATGAGAAAACGACCTGCGGGAGGACATTTTCTCTGTCTTTTCTATGATCTGGTAATTTGATCATCCCTATTCTACCGTATCTTGTCCCGTATTGCAAGTATTTTTCCGCGGATCGGACAGAATCAAGTGAAAAAATTTGGGTTTTCTCAAACGGACCCGGGTTGGACAGCTTCAATCAGGAGCTTGCCGGCGGTTTGGGTTTCCCGTGGAGAAAAGGGGGATATGCGATATGGTTTTTTGTGCGGCCTTGGCGGCTGCTTGCTCGCTTCGTTTCGCGGTCTTTCCAGGGAGCGCCGTCCCCTGGACCCCCGCAGCTTTTGAAAAAGCTGGCAAAACTTTTATCGGCTTCTCTTTCGGCTCATCGCCTTAAACGGCGCCTGCAGTCCGTGGAGCACCTTCTGCCACAGCGTTATGGCTCCGCCCGCCGGCTCCACCATGAGGGCCAGCACTCCGGCCCGGTTGGCGGCCAGCATATCCGTCAGGAGCTTGTCACCCAGCATGGCGGTGTGGGCCCGGTCCGTCCCGGCCTGTGCCATGGCGGCCTTCAGGCCCCTGGTGGAGGGCTTCCCGGCGCGGCCCTGGTAGGAGACCCCCAGATCGGCGCAGAACTCGCTCACCCGTATGCCGGAGCGGTTGTTGGAGACGATCATGAAGGTGATGCCCTCCGCCGACAGTCCGGCGATCCAGTCCCGCAGAGCCTGATCCGGTCGGCGGGTGGATTTAGCGGCCAGAGTGAAGTCCAGGTCGCTGAGGAGCAGGGTGATATTCTGCTCCTTCAAATATTCAGCGGTGACGTCCCCATAGCGGTCAAAGACCTGGCGGGGGATCAGGGAAAAGGGCATAGGCGCCTCCTTATTCGCATAGTTTATTTACAGTATAACAGTTGAAGCCCATTCACACAAGGGGGAGATCACCATGCAGACCTATCTGGCCGTGACACCGGAGGAATTGCGGGAGGCGGGGAAGTACGGCCGCGCCTTCGCCCATGTGGCCTACCGTATCGGCCCGGGCTCCGCCATGCTGCGGCAGAACCTGCTGCTCCAGACCCGGGGCGGGCTGCTGTCCGTCAGCGACCGGGAGGCGCCCCTGATCGAGGACCCACAGGCGCTGTGCGCGGCGGTGCTGCGGGAGTGCGGACGGCGGGGATACGGCGGCGTCCTGCTGGACTTTGAGGAGCGGCCCCGCCGGGACCGGCTGGCGTTCGTAGAGCGGCTGGGGCAGGCGCTGTCCGCCGGACGGCGGGCGCTGTACCTGCCGGAGAGCTACGCCCGGGCCACGCCGGTGGGCATCCCGCTGCTGTGTACCGCCATCTCCGGGGGAAACTTCTCCCAGCGCCTTCAGGAGGCCGCCGCGGCCCAGGGGGGCGCGTCCCGCCTGGCGCTGGATGTTCAGCGGCTGCGGATGGACTTTCGCCTGCCGGCCCGTTCTGGGGAGGGAGAGCCCCTGACGGAAAAGGCTTTCCTCCGGCTGACAGAGCAGGAGCGTCCTGCGGTCTTTTTCTCCCGTGATCTGTGCGCCCGGTATTTTACATACAGCCGGGAGGGGGAGACCCACTTCGTCCTCTTTGACGATGCGGACACTCTGGCTCAGAAGCTGCGCGCCGGAAACGCCATGGGCTTCACGGCGGCCTTTCTCATGTGGCCGGAGGTGAAGGACATCGCTGGGAAGCTCTTTCCTCAGAGCGGGAGGTGAGGGGGGAAGCAGGAAAGAAAGGAGATGCGCACTTGGGAACGCTCCCGATTCAATCTGGACTCCATGGCCTTCCGTTTCAGATAAAAGGGGCCGCGCCATAGGCGCGGCCCCTTTTTTGAGACGAAGATCAATAGTAGCGCTTTTTGTTTTTGCGGGCGGCCTCAGACTTCTTGCGCCGCTTTACGCTGGGACTCTCGTAGTGCTCTCTTTTCCGAACCTCGGCCAGAACGCCAGCCTTGGCACAGCTGCGCTTAAAACGTTTCAGTGCGCTGTCAATGGATTCGTTTTCCTTCACGTGGATCTCAGACATCTATATTTCCCTCCCTCCGAGGTATCCGGCTTTTCCAGGATACTTTAAGGGCCATACATCATATATTATGGCTTTAACATGTGTATTATACAAAGGGAATACCCTATTGTCAAGAGAATTTACAAAATTCTTATAAAAAAAGTGTGACAGCCGCAAAACTTTTGCCTTTGTTCGACGAAAAAGCCTTGAAGGATCTGTTTTTTGTGGTATACTGAAAGACAGTCAAACCCCTATGAACAAAAGGAGGCCGAAGGATATGGGATTGTTTGGAGGACAGACAAAGGCAGCTGAGCAGACGGATTATCAGTACACTCCGGAGGAGCAGGAGGAGATGCCCCAGCTTCCGGAACCTCACACCAATACCGTGATCGCCAAGGATCTGACCGTGACTGGTACCTTGCGGGGCGATGGTGTGGTCCAGATCGAGGGCAAAGTAGAGGGAGAGATCAGCCTGAAGGGTTATGTGATTGTGTCCGATACCGGTGTCATCAAGGGCCCCATTGAGGCGGACGTCATCCGGATTGCGGGGAGCGTGGAAGGAAATATCATTGCCCACGACCATCTGCGGCTGGAGAAGACAGGCTCTGTGGTGGGAGATGTGACCACCGTTTCCTTTGTCGTTGAAGACGGGGGCCGGCTCAACGGCCGCACCACCATGATTAAGGAGACATCCGCCGCGCGGAGCGGACAGGACATACAGGCCGGGGCCGGCGATTGGGAGGACGTAACCCAGTAAGAGTACATGGAAGTCCGGCGGAGCCGCTTTGGCCCCGCCGGGCTTTTTGAGCTGCCGAGACCACTGTATACCGCGCACTGGTCTGTGGCAGGTTTGTTATTAGAAGCTGTGTTCAAAGGCGTAAAACGCCGTCCGGACGGGTCTTTTCGCGCCGTTCTTCGTTAAATTTTCTTGCAATACATCCAGTATTCCCCACCTGTGAATACAGCTTTTTAATATTTTTTTATTAAAATCGAAACCTGTATTCAGCGGCCGCTGGTGCGGGTTCTATGAGAGGATGGTATCTATGGATCGCTGCGCATTGGCGTACGAATATCACAAGAAGGGATACAACTGTGCACAGTCTGTGACGGCTGTCTTTGCGGACCTGACGGGCTGGACGCCGGAGCAGCTGTTTGCCGCCGCAGGGAGCTTTGGCGGCGGCTATGGCGGCAGCCATGAGGAGGCCTGCGGAGCCGTCAGCGGGGCGCTGCTGGTGCTGGGTATCCTGTTCCCCTATACGGACGAGGGGGACAGAGAGGCCAAGCGGAAGCTCTATGGACTGGCCAAGGACTTCCGCCGGCGCTTTTTTGAAACTTTCGGACATACCCGCTGCGGGGATCTGCTGAAAGCCCGTCCGGGTCTTTCGGAAAAGACACGGGCGGCCCAGCGCCTGGACATCACCACCCACTGCAACATTATGATCGTCACCTCGGTGGAGCTGCTGGAGGAGCTGCTGCGGGAGCAGGGAAAACTCTAAAAAGACCGGGAGGCATGGATTGCCATGCCTCCCGGTTTTTTTGCGTGTCAGTCCGTGGTGGTCTCGTAGGGCCAGTCGATGATGCCGCCGAAGTCCGCCGCGTTGGCGTAGCCCATGTCCGCCAGCTTCTCCGCGGCCTCGGCGCTGCGGCGGCCGGAGCGGCAGTAGACCAGAATCTCCGCGTCCTTGTCAAAGGGGAGGGGGAGATCCGCGGAGATGTCCTCGCTGGGCAGGCACACGGCTCCGGGGATGTGGCCCTCGTCAAACTCCTCCTGGGTGCGCACGTCCAGCAGGATTATGCTGTCGTCCTCATCCAGCCGGGCTTTGGCCTCCTCCGCCGTCAGGGTGAGGTATTTTTGGCTGGTTTTCCTGGGGACGGGGGCATTGGGAGTGGAGCGGGCGGCAAAAAACTTGATGGCGGCCATGCCGAAGCAGATGACGGCGGCCAGAAGAAAGAGCTGTCTCATTGGTAAATTCCTCCTGTTTTGGGGGTTGATGGCTACAGTATACCCGAAACGGAGGGAAAAGGGAAGCCCCTTCTTGACCCGCGCGGGCTTTTCCGCCCCGGCGGATGGTCAGGCGGCGGCCTGATCCCGCTGATAGGCCTTGTACCAGGCCTTCACGTCCATGTCCAGAAAGGAGTCCAGCGCCTCATTGATCGACTCGCTTTGCGGGCCGTCCGAGAAGACAATGTCCGCCGCCGCTGCCGGGAAGCAGGCCCGGATCTCCGGCCCGTAGAGGCCGCCGCCATGGGGCTGCCAGATCTCCGTCGCCTGGTAGCGGTCGTTGACATAGGAGAAAGAGACGGCCATAGCGGTGCTGCCGCCGGTACTCAGCTCATAGCCGCCCTCCGTCAGCTCATAGTCCCCGAAGGACACCAGGAGGTAGACTGTGCAGCTGCTGCCGCCCCACTGGGTGTCCAGCAGATAGTAGGCCACGCTGTGGTGGTCGTATTCGTGGGCGGAGGCGTTCTGCCGCCAGTAGCGCAGGGCTGCGTAGATGGCGCTGGTGAGGTCGGAGTGAGATTCTCCCAGGCCGAAGGCGTGGATGCCGGTGTGTTCCAGGAGCTTTGCGAAGAGGGCGGCGCCGTGCTCGTCCAGGTCCCGCTGGGTCCACACGGTGGTCTGGATTTTGTCCCGCAGATCCATTTGCAGTTCCTGGGGGCCTTTGTTGTGGAAGGCGTCCAGGGCCGTGAGGACCGCCTCCTGCTCCTCCTCCGGGTAGGTCCCCAGAAGGTTCAGGGTGCGGGTACCCAGCATGGAGAGCAGCGTTTCCCCGTCAATCTGGGAGGGGCGGAGACGCTGGTTTTCCAGCAGCGCCCGGGCGATCTCCGCCTGAAAGCCGGGAGAATCTGTGGAGAGGTCATGGGGAATATCGCTCTCCAGCAGGGTGTAGTGTCCGTCCTCCAGCAGGAACAGCAGATAGGGGGAGGTGGACATCAAGCCCTTAACCCAGCCGTCCTCCGTGAAGTCCATACCCCCCGCCAGAACCACCTTGTCCGGCTGGGAGGGGTGCAGCTCAAACCCTGCGGAGTAGACGGGCAGGTTCAGGCCGTAGGTGGAAAAGCCCGTCACCCGGGTGAGGCCGGAGAGCCGCCACCCGTCGTACAGGGCGGGCTCCCGCAGAAACTCGACCAGATTGGCCTGGCCCAGCTGGAAGACCGCCTCCGCCACCTCCGCCGGGACCAGGGCCTCAATATCCGCCAGGGTGGGACGGAGAGGGCCTGCCGCCGGGGCGGCCTCCTGATCCGTCAGCCGCTCCCACAGGGCCGCTCCGCCCTCGGTGAAGTCTGAGGACATTTCGTCAAATCTCCGGGTGTAATACTGGTACAGCTCCTCGTGGCTCAGGCCGCTGCTGGAGAAGGCGATATTGATCTCGATGAGGCCGTCCAGCGCGCCGCCGTAGGCGGAGATGAGATAACTCCGCAGATGGTCGATGACGGTCTCGCCGTCCTCCCGCTCCGCCATGCGGTTGAGGAAGGAGGCTTCGTTCATCAGGATCATGTCCGCCAGCACCTCTCCTTCCAGCTCCGTCAGGGGCAGTACGCCCATCTCGGCCAGGGTGTAGGTCATGTCGGTGCGGAACATCTCCATGCCGGGGGAGCAGTCGTTCTCCATGGCGGAGTAGAGATAGCGCCGTGAGCCGTCCTCCATCAGCTGGAAGTACAGATAGGTGCACTCCGGGTAGGTGTTGCAGTGCCAGGCGTCCTCCGTCAGGTAACTGCCCCCCGCCAGAATGACTCGCTCCGGCGTGGTGGTGTGGAACTCATAGTTGATGTTCCAGATCTCAAAGGTCAGCCCGCCCAGCGTCTCGGTCCAGGGGCCGCCCACGATCTCCAGCCGCCAGTCGTCGTACTCCGCCGGGGTGCCCCACATCTCTCCGTCCCCTCCGGTGACGCCGGTGTGCATCCGGGCATACTCGTAGCTGTCGTGAACCATTTGCCTGGCGGCCTCCAGCACATCCTCCGGAGCCGTAATGCCCTCTATCACATGGTCGATGGCGGCCCGTTCATCCTTGTAGAGCTGCAGGTTTTCCCCGTCAAAGTACACCTGCCGCACAGCGGTGCCGGTGGCCTGGCCGCCGCCGAAATCCCCCGGCAAAACAGCATCCGGGAAGGGAATCTCGGCGCTGAGGTACAGGTACCGGCCGTATTTGTTCCAGTAAGAGGGATAGAGGGAGACGGGGGCTGTCCAGCGCTCCGCCAGCAGGGCGGGGATGTTGGCCTCATACAGCTGCCCGTCCCGCTGGAAGAAGATCTGGGCGTCGTGAATGCCGGAGGATGCCAGTTCCCATGCCCCATTGCCGTCCAGGTCCGCCTCGGCCACAGACTCGCCGTAGGCCCGTGCCAGCAGATACGGCGTACCGCCGCTGTCCACGGTGTAGTAGTCGTTGAAGGTGGTGTAATACTCGCCGTCCTTCTGCGCCCGATAGGAGATGGTCACGCCGCTGTGGCCAAGCAGGTCGTGGAAGGAGCTGACATGCCTGGCGGCGTACTCCGGACTGACGTTTTCCGGAAGGGTGAGGAAGCAGTCCAGAGTCTGGCTTTCCACGGCGGCGCGGATGGCGCCGTCCACGGCTTGGTAGAGCACCAGTCTTCTGGCGTCGGTCACCGTCTCCGCCTCTGGGTCATAGATGCCGGTTTCCTCTACGAAGAACTGGTACAAAATCCGCTCTGCGTCCTCTGGGGCGCGCCGCTCCACCTCCAGCGCCTGGGGCGCATAGGGCGCAAGTCCCTCCAGAGAGATGGTCATCCAGGGCTCTCCCGCCGGATAGGCCGTGGGGACGGCGGGCCGCTCACAGAGGAGGTTGGAGGAGAACCAATACTCCCCGTTTGGAGCCTCCCGCAATGTGACGCACTTCCAGCCGTCGTCCATAAATCGGTCCTCATAATAGAGGCGGAGCAGGGCTCCCTCACGCTCTCCGGAGACGATGTCCACAGTGCCCCGGTAATTGGTGTCCCCGTGGAAGTGGTAGTAGGCGTCATAGTCCGGGAGATAGGTGAAGTTCTCCAGCCCTGCCTGGTTTGTCGCGGACAGGGGGATATTGGCATTTAGATTCAGTACGGTATCCATATCCTCGGCGGGGCACTTGGTCAAAGCGACGTCCGGGTCCTCGCCCTGGGCTGCCGCCTGCCGCTCCGCCTCGTCCGTCTCCGCCGGAAGGCCGGTGCCGTTGTAAAAGAGCTGGAAGAGATCGATGTCCCCCGGCTTTTCATAGGTGGAGGAGAGGAACTGGTTGTGGATGTTGAAACCCTCGCCGTTGAAAAATTCCTCGTTGAAATACCCCAGCTCATCGCCGGTGAGGGGACCGTCGGCCCGGGGGTTGCCGCCGCTGGCGGTTTCCGGTCCCTTGGTAGCCGCCCCGGTGAAGGTGGCGGCGCACACCACCACCGCCATGGCGATTACCGCGAGGAGGGCGATGCCCATGGTGCGGCGGCTCTCGGCAATGCGGGTGACGCGGTCTTTCAGCTGCTTTTTCCCCGCCGTCATGGTGGTGGCGGACAGCAGGGGGTTGGCGGGCCCCCGCTGTACGGGGATCAGAGAGAGGAGGGTTTTGCCGTAGGGGATGCGCTCCGCCTCGCCCAGGACGCAGATAGCGCCCTCGTCGCAGGCCAGCTCGCAGTCGTTGCGGCTGGCAATGGCGGCGGCCCACACCAGCGGGTTGAACCAGTATACCGCAAGACACACCGCCCGCAGGAGGGACCACAGGGGGTCCAGGTGGCGGGCGTGGGTCTCCTCATGGGCCAGCACGTGGCGCAGGGCCTCCGGTGAGGAGACGGCGGCGGGAGTCAGGTAGACGGCGGAGTGGAACAGCCCGAAGAGGCAGGGGGAGGGCAGGCCCGATTCCACCAGATACACCCGGCGGGAGCAGCCTTCCACGGGATAGGGCGTCCGGTGTTTCCGCAGTTTCCGCCAGAAGAGGAGGTTGGAGAGGAGGAACCAGACCGCCATTAGAGCCATGCCGCCGTACCAGACGGGGCGGAAGAGATCCTCCAGGGCGATCTGCCGCTGGTATACTGTGACAGCCTCCACCGGGGTGTTGAAGACATCCTGTGTGGAAAAGGTGAGGGTGTTGTCCGGCGTGGCAGGGCCCACTGCCACTTGGGGAATCTCCGGTACGACGACCTGTGCGCCGCCTTGGCCATAGATAGAGGCGGTGTTGGGCTCGATATAGAGCGACTCCGCGCGCTCTGTCACCGGCGAGGCCGCCGTCAGCACGTTGTGCTCCAGGGCGGGCAGGTTGACGGGCACCAGCAGCCGCACCAGCACCAGGGCCCACAGGGCGTACTGGGCCCGTCGGGAGATGGATTTCCGGAACACCCGCCGCAGAAGCAGCAGCGCCGCGATGAGCGCCGAGGATGTGATTAAAATCTCCTTCATGTTGTCTCGCCTCCCGCCTTTTCCAGAATGGCCGATAGCTCCGCAATGTCTGATTCCGTCAGCTGGCGGCTCTCCACCATGGCGCTCATCATCAGTCCCAGGCTGCCGCCGTAGACCTTGCCCAGGAAGCTCTCCGTCTCCGCCCGGGCGGCGTCCCGCCGGTCTATGGCGGGGAAGTACTGCTTGGCCCGCGCTCCCTCCTCATGGCGCACGGCCCCTTTGGCCTCTAGCCGGGAGAGCATGGTGATGACCGTGTTCTTGCTCCAGCCGGTGGCCGCCTTCAGTGCTGCCGTCAGCTCCGTGATGGTGCGTGGAGACTGGCTCCACAGGCAGTTCATCAGCTTCCATTCGCTGTCTGAGAGATTGATCTTCATAAACACACCTCCTTGGTATACGGTTGTCTACCTATACCATAGCAGAAAGGTAGACGGATGTCAACCGCAAAATGGTAACAAAAAAACCAAAAGCGTAACAGAGATGGGAGCATGCGAACAAGCGCCGCGCGAATGATCGCGCGGCGCTTGCCGGAGATTTGAAATTTTCAGTTTTCCGCCGGACGGCAGAAGTAGGGGCCGCACTGGGCCTCATGGGTGTGGGCGTAGGTCCAGGTGAAATCCCTGTCCACCAGATACCAGTCCGCCCCGGCCGTGGCCTCCGGCGGGCGCATAGACAATGCCTCCGCCTTGGAGACGGGCCGCACCCGGGACGCTCCCTGAGGCGGATACTCATTATAAAATAGGTAGAGGTCCTCCTCCGGCGCCTCCTCCAAAGCCTTTTTGGCGTCTTCACCCTCCAGGCAGGGAGCCAGCTTCCAGGAAAAGAGGTGCCAGAGGTAATTTCCGTCCGCCAGCACATGTTTGCCCAGGTCCGCCTCGGAGACGCCCTCGGCGAAGGCGTCCAGCCACCGCTCCCGGACCCGCCGGATGTCGGTGGGGAAGACTTCTGTCCAGGGGACCATAGTGCCCACCAGCCGGTTGATGGGCTGGCCCAGCTCATGGAACTTGGCCTCGTAGTCCGTCATGACCCCCATCGGGCCGTGCTCGTGGAGATTCCGGGTAACCTCCGACAGGGTAAAGCCGAATTGGGGGATCTCCTCCACAGAGAACTCGAACAACCCCTGGTTGTCGGTTTTGAAATGGATCTGGCCGCCCTCTTTCAGCACCTGGCGGTAGAGCTTCAAAAAGTTCCCGTGGGTCAGGCGGCGCTTGGCGTGCCGGCCGCTGGGCCAGGGGTCGCAGAAGTTGATGTAGATGCGGTCTGCCTCGCCGGGGGCGAAGAAGAAGGGCAGCTGGTCGGCATTGGCGTCGATGAAATAGACATTGGACAGCCCCGCTGCCGCGCACCGCTCCATGGCCACCACCATGGCATCCGGCACCCGCTCCACGGCGACGAACAGCACATCGGGCTCCGCCGCAGCTGTTCCGGCGGTGAAGCGGCCCTTGCCGCAGCCAAGCTCCAGCCGCAGCTCCCGGGCCTGGGGCATCAGCTCCCGCCAATGTCCCCTGCGATCATAGGGATTTTGGATCAGGCGGTCTCCGCACCGCTCCATCCGGGGAATCAGGTTCTTTTTTTTTCGCATGCGCATATGGAAAATCCTCCTGGGGCGTCAAAATATCAGACCACAAGGTGTTGTATAAGCTTCGCCATTGTATCACAGGAAATGGACTGTGTAAATGGTTTTCCGCAGCAGAACGGGGAGAATGTGTTAAGTGATTAACAAAATTGCATAAAATTTAACGAGTAATTTGTGGGAAATGTAAAAAAGCAGAAAAGGGGCAGTAATAGCCGCATTTTCCACTTGATAATTGCTGCCGGGGTCCCTATAATAACATTGTCAGTAAATTGGCAAAGTGCGGGTTTACTGCGATTTTCCGTAGGCTGAACGGACTCGGTAAATCCCGTACGCTCCACAGAAAATCGAAGCACAAAATTGAAATAACAGGAGGAACACACATGAAGGTAGCAATTTTTGGCGCTGGTACCATGGGCAGCGGCATTGCCCAGGTTTTCGCGGCGAAGGGCCACATCGCCCTGATGTATGCCAGCTCCGTCGCTTCCGCCCAGAAGCACAAGGACAAGCTGGCCGCCTCTCTTCAGAAGCGGGTTGAGAAGGGCAAGATGGAGCAGGCCGCAGCCGACGCCCTGCTGGCAAACGTGCTGGTGGAGGAGAAGTCCGCCTGCGCCGATGCCGACCTGATTATCGAGTGCGTCAAGGAGGATATGGCAACCAAGAAGGCGTTGCTCAGCGAGCTGGACGCCATGTGCAAGCCCGAGGCCATCTTCGCCTCCAACACCTCCTCTTTGTCCATCACCGAGATGGCCAACGGCCTCAGCCACCCCGTCATCGGTATGCACTTCTTTAATCCCGTCCCCAGCATGAAGCTGGTGGAGATCATCCGCGGCGCCAAGACCACCCAGGAGACCTTCGATGTGATCTGGAACCTCTCCAAGGAGATCGGCAAGGAGCCCGTGGAGGTCAACGAGGCCCCCGGCTTTGTGGTCAACAAGATCCTGATTCCCATGATTAACGAGGCCGCTGACCTGCTGGATACCGGCGTGGCCAGCGCCGAGGGCATCGACACCGCCATGAAGCTGGGCGCCAACCATCCCATGGGCCCCCTGGCTCTGGGCGATCTGATTGGCCTGGACGTGTGCCTTGCTATCATGGAGACGCTGTACAACGAGACCGGCGATCCCAAGTACCGCGCAAGCCTGCTGCTGCGCAAGAAGGTGCGCGCCGGCGAGCTGGGCCGCAAGACCGGCAAGGGCTTCTTTGATTATTCCAAGTAAAACCTGATTGAAAAGGAGTAAAAGGTATGGATTTTCATCTGACAAATGAGCAGCTGATGCTCCGTAAGATGTACCGCGATTTCGCCGAGAACGAAGTCAAGCCTCTGGCGGAGGAGGTCGACGAGACCGAGGAGTTCCCCATGGAGACCGTCAAGAAGATGGCCAAGCTGGGGATGATGGGTATCTACTTCCCCAAGGAGTACGGCGGCGCCGGCGGCGACGTCCTCTCCTACGCCATGTGCGTGGAGGAGCTGGCCAAGGTCTGCGGCACCACCGCGGTCATCGTGTCCGCTCACACCTCCTTGTGCTGCGCTCCCATCTTTGAGAACGGCACCGAGGAGCAGAAGCGCAAGTATCTGCCCGACCTGCTGAGCGGCAAGAAGATCGGCGCTTTCGGTCTCACCGAGCCCAACGCCGGCACCGACGCCTCCGGCCAGCAGACCACCGCCGTCCTGGAGGGCGACCACTATGTCCTCAACGGTTCCAAGTGCTTCATCACCAACGGCAATGTGGCCGACACCTTCGTGGTCTTCGCCATGACTGACAAGTCCAAGGGCAACCACGGCATCTCCGCCTTCATCGTGGAGAAGGACTTCCCCGGTTTCTCCACCGGCAAGCACGAGAAGAAGATGGGCATCCGCGGCTCCTCCACCTGCGATTTGATCTTTGAGGACTGCATCGTTCCCAAGGAGAATCTGCTGGGCAAAGAGGGCAAGGGCTTCAAGATCGCCATGCAGACCCTGGACGGCGGCCGGATCGGCATCGCCTCTCAGGCTCTGGGCCTGGGCGAGGGCGCCGTCAACGAGGCTGTCAAATACACCCAGGAGCGCGTCCAGTTCGGCCGCCGCCTGAGCCAGTTCCAGAACACCCAGTTCCAGCTGGCCGACATGCACTGCCGTATGCAGGCTGCCCAGTATCTGGTGTACGCCGCTGCCATGAAGAAGCAGAACCACGAGCCCTACTCCATGGACGCCTCCATGGCGAAGCTGTTCGCCGCCGAGGCCGCTTCCGACGTCACCCGCCGCGCCGTGCAGCTGTTCGGCGGCTATGGCTACACCCGTGAGTATCCCGTGGAGCGCATGATGCGCGACGCCAAGATCACCGAGATCTATGAGGGTACATCTGAAGTCCAGCGCATGGTCATCGCCAGCAACCTGGGCGTGAAATAAGATAGGAGGTAAAGGTAAAATGAAGATCATTGTTTCTATTAAGCAGGTTCCCGATACCTCCGGCAAGGTCGCTGTGAATCCCGACGGTACCCTGAACCGCGCTTCCATGCAGACCATCACCAACCCCGACGACATGAACGCCCTGGAGGCCGCCCTGAAAATGAAGGACGCCACCGGCTGCAAGGTTATCGTGGTCACCATGGGGCCCCCTCCCGCCGCCGGGATGCTCCGTGAGGCCCTGGCCATGGGCGCCGACGAGGCCATTCTGGTCTCCGCCCGTGAGTTCGGCGGCTCCGACACCTACGCCACCTCCCAGATCCTGGCCGCCGCAGTGAACCGCATCGGCGTGGAGTCTGACGACATTGTCATGTGCGGCCGCCAGGCCATCGACGGCGACACCGCTCAGGTAGGCCCCCAGATGGCGGAGAAGCTGCACCTGCCCCAGATCACCTACGCCGCCGAAATCACCAAGGACGGCAACACCGTCACCGTCAAGCGGATGCTGGAAGATGGCTATATGACCATCAAGACCCAGACGCCCTGCCTGATTACCTGCATCAAGGAGCTCAACGAGCCCCGTTACATGAGTGTGGGCGGCGTATTTGAGGCGTACAGCAAGCCCCTGACCACCTTCGGCTATGAGGATCTGAAGGACGATCCCCTGATCGACGCCACTACCATCGGCCTCAAGGGCTCTCCCACCAACATCTTCAAGAGCTTCACCCCGCCCCAGAAGGGCGCCGGCATGATGCTGGAGGGCGCTGACAAGGCTACCTGCGAGCAGCTGGCCGGGATTCTGGCCAAGAAGCACATCATCTGAGAAAGGGGATAAACGATTATGTCTAATTTCAACAGCGCGGATATTGCTGCTTTCAAGGATGTATGGGTGTTCTGCGAGCAGCGCGAGGGCAAGCTGATGCCCACCGATTTTGAGCTGATCTCCAAGGGCCGCGACCTGGCCAACGAGCTGGGCGTGAACGTCTGCGGACTGCTGCTGGGCGGCAAGGGCATTGAGGCTGCCGCCAAGGAGCTGGGCGGCTACGGCGCGGACAAGGTCTATGTCTGCGAGGACGAGAAGCTGGCCGTCTACAACACCGACGCCTACGCCAAGGTCATCTGCGACGTCATTGAGGAGCTCAAGCCCGAGGCGTTCCTGATCGGCGCCACCAACATCGGCCGCGACCTGGCCCCCCGCTGCGCGGCCCGCCTCCACACCGGCCTGTGCGCCGACTGCACCCACCTGGACATCGACGTGGCCAACTACATCCAGTTCCTGCGTGAGAGCAGCACTCTGGACGTGGACGGCCAGAAGTGGGACATGGAGGACCGGAACCTGAAGATGACCCGTCCCGCCTTCGGCGGCCACCTGATGGCCACCATCATCTGCCCCCGCTTCCGTCCCTGCATGGCCACGGTGCGTCCCGGCGTTATGAAGAAGAACGCCTTCGACCAGGCCAAGGCCGCCGCCTGCGTGATTGAGAAGCCCGCCTTCACGTTGTCCGACGCGGACATCCACACCGAGGTCACCGAGGTGGTGAAGGCCGCCAAGAAGCTGGTGGACCTGATCGGCGCGGACTTCATCGTGTCCGTGGGCCGCGGCATCAGCAAGGACGTGGAAGGCGGCATCAAGCTGGCCGAGGAGCTTGCCGCCGAGCTGGGCGGCGTCGTGGGCGGCAGCCGCGCCACCATCGACAGCGGCTGGCTCAGCGCCGACCATCAGGTGGGCCAGACCGGCAAGACCGTGCACCCCAAGGTGTACATCGCCCTGGGCATCTCCGGCGCTATTCAGCACAAGGCCGGCATGCAGGATTCCGAGTGCATCATCGCGGTGAACAAGAACGACACCGCCCCCATCTTCGAGATCGCCGACTACGGCATCTGCGGCGACCTGTTCAAGGTCACCCCCATGCTCACCGAGGCCATCCGCGCCGCCAAGGCCGCGAAGTAAGCTTTTTACAAGCGAAAAACAGGAGCCATCCCACGGAATGGCTCCTGTTTTATCTTTTGAACGCTGTCAGCTCCGATGGAAAAGCGGCTTGCAGTCAGTGAAGTCTACGGTCAGAGCATCCTGATCCAACAGATAGGAGAGATAAGAGCGGATTGTGCTTCCCACCAGTACATACTGGTTGAAGTCCATAGACAACTGGTAGTGCCAGAAGATCTTCTGCAGAACTTCCTCCGGGCTGGCGGGCGTCTCACAGAAGCGGAGGACCAGCTCGCAGATTTCCAGAACTTTGGCCCGATTCAACTGGGCCAGGGGGCGGATGTCCTCCGCCGGCTCCGCGTGGGCGGGAATGAAGAGGCGGCCCTCCAGGGAGCAGACTTTGTCCAAAGTGTCCAGATAGGCGGACACGTCGTATATGAAATTCACATGGTACTTTTCCACGATGTTGGCGCCGGAGAGGCAGTCCGCCAGGAACCAGACGCCGTCCGCTGTCTGGAAGCCGCACATATCGAAGAAATGTCCGGGGAGGGGGAGCATGGTTAGTCCCTGCGGCAGGTTTTCCACCGTCAGAGGCTGGCAGTCGCTGGGCTGGGCCAGCAGGAATTTGTTTCGCAGAGCCTTGCATGGAAAACCGCCGTAGAGAAAGGTGGGCTCCAGAATGGGGTGGGAGGTGATTGCGGCGTCGATCCCCGGGGCGAAGGCGGGAGCGCCCAGCCGCTGCTGGAGTATGGCATTGCCGCCGTTGTGGTCTGCATTGGCGTGGGTATTGAGGATGGCGGTCAGACGCCAGCCCTGGGCGTCAAAGATCTTTTGAACTTTCCGCCCCGCGTCCTTATCGTTGCCGCTGTCGATGAGGACGGCGTCAGTGCCGTTCAATTTCCAGATGCCCATCTTGGCGGGACACTGGATGTAATAGGTGTGCTCTGCGGCCTGAATCAGTTCATACATGGTACGGTCCCCTCTTTCACTTGTTGATCTGTTCGTCAGGAGGGAGATACTCCTCCTGAAAGCCTGCCTCCAGCAAGGTCTGGCGGGTGTCCGCTGAGCTGAAAAGAAAGGAATAGGATTCCCCGGTCCGCTGATAGGCGGAGATCAACGTATATGCGCCGAAGCGATAAATTGCCGTTTGGCACTGGTCGACATGGGCCCAGGCTCCGGCGGTCATAGCACCCTGCGCTTCAAGGGAGGCGGTCCAGGCATCTGCCTCCGACTGCGCCTGCGCGTCAATGAAGGTGAGAAAAGCGTCAACGGGGACGCCGTCATTGTTATTCCCCAGCAGTTCGGCGGCGTTTTCCAGCTCCGTCCGGTAGGCGTTGGTCTCCAGGGTCGCGAGATAGCGTGCGGTAGCGCCGCTGTATGGAAAGGGAGAGAAAAAGGCGGCAATGGGATCGTCCTCCAGCGACAGGAGCCGCCGCTGGGCCTCGGAGTCTTCCTGCGCAGTTTCTGCCTGGATGGCCCGGCGCTCCGCCGCCTCTGCGCGGGTTTTCCACTCCGCCGCCTGCCTCTCCGCCCTCCTCCAGGCCAGAGAGGAGAGGACGCAGAGGGTTCCCAGGCAGAGGGCCAGCAATGCTGACAGTTGTTTTTTCAAAGGTTCACCATCCTTCCCCATACAGGAAAATATTGAGATACACCATCAGAGTACCATGAACCTCCGTCCCAGTCAACAAGAGGCAGCAGGAAGTCCTGCTGCCCTAAAATTCCTGCAAGTTCAAAAAATTAAATTGCGTTATAGCTCACCATATAATTTTTGTAGTACTAGAGTCTGTTTGAAAAGGAGAACATATGCCATATATTACGGTTGAAAGCGGTACATTATCGGATGAACAAAAGGAAGAATTGATTAGACGCTTGACAGAAGTATCCTCTGAAATTATGAAAGTTCCGCAAGAATTCTTCGTGACGACCATCAAGGAAGTATCAGATAAAAATTTTGGAATCGGTGGGAAAACAATTGATAGAGTGAAAGCGGAATATATGAAGAACCATCAGTAACTTTTTTGGGGGCCCCTGTAAAGGCGGCTCCCCGTTTTAGATCTTTTGACGAGTGATTTTGTGCGGCGGCATTGAACGGCAGCAAGCTGAGAAGCGAGAAATGGGATATGAGACGGTCGTTCTGAAAAACCGCGGTTGACCTCCGGCGGTTTTTGTCCTAAAATGGTCTTTGAGATTATAGAAAACTGGTGAACATATGACTGATTTCAACAAACGCTACATCGCCGCCCGGCAGGCGGTCATTGCCCAGGATCTCCGGCGCCTGAACCCCATGCAGCGCCAGGCAGCCATGACCACGGAGGGACCGCTGCTCCTGCTGGCGGGGGCTGGCAGCGGCAAAACCACGGTCCTCATTCAGCGGGTCTACAACCTGCTGACCTACGGCAGGGGCAGCGACTGCCAGGAGGTGCCGGAGTGGGCCTCCAGGGAGGACCTGTCTTTTCTGGAGAATTTTCCGGAGCGCCCGGAGGCGCCGGACGCGGAGCGGGCCCGCCGCCTGTGCGCCGTGGACGTGCCCCGTCCCTGGGAGATCATTGCCATCACCTTCACCAACAAGGCGGCGGGGGAGCTGAAGGACCGCCTGGCGGCCCGTCTGGGGCCCATGGCAAACGATGTCTGGGCCTCCACTTTCCACTCCGCCTGTGTCCGTATCCTGCGGCGGGATGCCGACCGGATCGGCTTTGACAAGAACTTTACGATCTATGACACCGACGACTCCAAGCGGGTCATCAAGGATATTTTGAAGGATCTGAACCTGGATGAGAAGGCCTTTCCGCCCAAGAGCGTTCTGAGTATCATCAGCAGCGCCAAGGATCAGTACCAGAGCCCGGAGGACTTCGCCGCTCAGCACAACAGCGAGGCTGACTGGAAGCTGAGCCGGGTGGCCAAGGTCTATACGGCCTACGCAAAAAAGCTCCGCTCCGCCAGCGCCATGGACTTCGACGACATCATCTACCACACCGTCACGCTGCTGCGGCAGGAGCCGGAGGTATTGGCCTACTACCAGAACAAGTTCCGCTATGTACTGGTGGACGAGTACCAGGACACCAACCACCTCCAGTATCTGCTAACCAGCCTCCTGGCGGGGGGGCGGAAGAACCTCTGCGTGGTGGGCGACGACGACCAGTCCATCTATCGCTTCCGGGGGGCCAATATCGAGAACATCCTCAGCTTTGAAAAGCAGTACAAGAACGCCCGGGTGATCCGCCTGGAGCAGAACTACCGCTCCACCCAGAACATTCTCGACGCCGCCAACGCCGTCATCCGCAACAACGAGGGCCGCAAGGGCAAGACGCTGTGGACGGACAACGGCAGCGGTGAGACCGTCACCGTCAAGACCGCGTTCAGCGAGAGCGACGAGGCAAACTTTGTGGTGGGGGACATCATGATGGCGGTGAACCGGGGGCGGAAGTTCCGGGACGCCGCCGTGCTGTACCGCATGAACGCGCAGTCCAACGCCTTAGAGTACGCCATGCGCCGCAACGGCGTGCCCTACAAGGTGGTGGGGGGCATGAAGTTCTTCGACCGGGCGGAGGTCAAGGACATGCTGGCGTATCTCTGCGTGCTGAACAATCCCCTGGACGATCTGCGGCTGCGGCGGATTGTCAACAGCCCCGCCCGGGGTATTGGCGCAACCACCATGGACAAGGTGGCGGACCTGGCGGCGGCCCAGGGGGCGTCGCTGTATGAGATCATCCGCAACGCGGACCTCTTCCCGGAGCTGAAAGCCGCCAAGGCCAAGCTCCTGAAATTTGCCGACCTCATCGACGGCCTCCGCCGCCAGGGGGCGGAGCTGGCCCTGCCGGAGTTCTACGACGCTGTGTGTGACCAGAGCGGCTATGTCAAGGTTCTGGAGGAGAAGAACGATCTGGAGAGCCGGGGCCGCATCGAGAACGTGGAGGAGCTGAAATCCAGCATCCTGGGCTTTTTGGAGCGGGACCCGGAGGATGCCACCCTCTCCGGTTTTTTGAACGAGATCGCCCTGTACACGGACCTGGACTCCCTGGAGGGCGGGGACGACAGCGTCACCATGATGACCATCCACTCTGCCAAGGGCCTGGAGTTTCCTCTGGTCTACGTGGTGGGCCTGGAGGAGGGGATATTCCCCGGCAGCTCCGCCCAGTATGACCAGGAGGAGATCGAGGAGGAGCGCCGGCTGTGCTACGTGGCCATGACCCGGGCCAAGGAGAAGCTGACGCTGACCAATGCCCGCCAGCGGATGCTGTACGGACGCACCAGCAGCAACCGCTCCTCCCGGTTTCTGGACGAGATTCCGGAGGACAATATGCGCTGGGAGGGCAAGACGGAGCCCCGTTTCGGCGGCGAGGCTGGAGCCGGAGGCGGCTGGGACAGCGGCATGCCCCCCTATGGCGGCGCCTCTTATGGAGGCTACGGAAGCAGAACGGCCGGCAGTGCGGTCCGTTCCTACCGGGAGACGGTGGCCAAAGCCGCGCCGCAGCGTCCGGCGGCCAAAGGCGGCGCGTCCGCGCCCATGCTGGAGCTGCGGCCAGGGGACGAGGTGGAGCACACCGCCTTTGGACAGGGGACGGTGCTGGATGTCAAGCCCATGTCCGGCGACGCCATGGTCACCGTTCAGTTCCAGGGGGTGGAGAAGCCCAAGCGGCTGATGTTGAAATTTGCCGGAAGCCACATGAAGAAGCTGTGAATGAGGAAAGCGCGTCCCCGCCGGGGGCGCGCTTTTTGCGTCATGGAACGATTTCAATGCCCAGGATTCGTGCCACCACGGCGGCCTGACCGGCGTGGAGTTTGGCCCCTTTCAGCTCGGCGCAGGTCTCCGACAGGGACACCCGGTCCAGCGTGCAGGAGGAGAGGTCCGTCCCCTTGAGGGGGGTGCGGAACAGCTCCGCGCCGGTGAGATCCACAGTCTGAAAGGTGGTTTTGGAGATTTTGCACTCCGCCAGGGCGGACTCCGTGAGATTGCACTCCGCCAGGGCGCACCGCTCCCAGACGGTGCCAGTGAAGTTGGCATAGCGGAATACGCACTCTCGGAGGGCGCAGTCCTTGAACCGGCCGCGGCGGAAGTCGCCGCCGTCTCCCTTGCAGCCGGTGAGGCGGCAGGTCTTCCAGTAGCTGACGGGGAAACGGCACTCCGCAAACTGACAGCCGGTGAAATCGCAGTCGTAGAACGCCGCGCCGCTGAAATCGCAGCCGGTGAACCGGCAGGTGCGGAAGGAGAGCCGCCTGCAGGTCAGCTCTGAGAGATCCAGCGCCTCCGCAGTGATCCGGTCAAAGGTCAGAGCCTCCATCAGATCGCCGCCCTCCCGGGCCTCCTCCAGAGCCTGTTCCAGGGATTCCAAGGCGCTCATCTCCGTTTCCGCTCCGGCAGAAGAAGCTCCTCAAAGCTTTTGATATACACGTCGCAAAAGCCCCGCATCTCCTTTTCGTCGTGGCTGAAAAAGCTGTCGTATACGCCCACTACCCGCATTTTTGCGGCCCTGGCCCCCCGGCAGGCAGCCAGACTGTCGTCAAAGGCGGTGCAGTCCTCTGGGAGAACGCCGTGAACCTTTGCCGCCGCCAGCCATACGTCCGGCAGCTTCTTGTCCATTCCCAGCTCCTGGGCGAAGCTGATCCGCTCAAAGTACTTCTCCAGGTCCAGCTTCTCCAAGGCCATGTGACAGTGCTCCGGCACGCTGGAGGTCACCACCGCCATCCGCCGGCCCTCGGCCCGGCACTGCTTGAGGTACGCCCGGACGCCGGGCTTTACGCTCACGTGGGCGTAGGCGTCTTTGGCAAGCAGCATCCACTCCGCCATGATCTCCTCGCAGGACTCCGGCAGACGGCAGAACTCCTTGGTGAACTTGGCCGCCAGGGGAAAGATGGTGTGGGCCACGCCCTCGTAATAAGCGCGGGTATAGGGCAGGCCCCGCCGGGCCAGAAACTCCCGGTCCACGTCCTTCCAGACGCGGTTGGAGTCGATGAGTGTGCCGTCCATGTCGAAAAGAAGCATTGCCGCTCCTCCTTTTTCTCAGGTGTCTTTGCCCCAGTGGGCGGGGGCGGGGGTCTCGTCCAGCCCCAGAGGGATGGTGATGTCCGGGCGTCCGGGGCCGTAAATGGCCTGGTGGGCTTCCGTCAGGGCATCCGGATTTCCCGGATCTCCCAGGGTCAGCGCCTGGCACCGGATGCCGCAGGCGCCTATCTCATAGGCCCGCCGGCAGCCGCACCGCTCGTAAAAGCCGATCCGCCGGACCCGCAGGGCGTTTTCCGCCTCGTCTCTGCCGGGGACGGGGCTCTCCGCCTCGATGATGAGACAGGTGTTTTTGCCAAACCGCTCCTCCAAAAGAGACAGGATACGGCTGCCCAGCCCGCCGTTCCGCCGGGCGGCGGTGACGCCCAGGTAGTCCAGCAGGATATAGCCTGGGCGGTCCGGGCTGGTCTGGAGGGAGGCGTAGCCCAGCAGGGAGGAGCCGTCATACAGCCCCAGGAGGGTGTACCGTCCGCCGGCAATCAGATCCAGGATAAAGGGCAGAGGCTTCTGCTCGTTGGGGGGAAAGGTCCTGATGAACTCCCGGTCATACCAGTCCCGGATCTCCTGCTCGTTCATGGCTCTGAACTCCATGGAAGCTCCTTCCCGGCGGGGTGAAGATATGGAGAGGATAGGCTTGCCAATTTCCCGCCTTCATGATATTATATTTGGCAGTATATCACAGGAAGGAAGATTGGACAAGACATGAGAACAAATTGGATTCGACAGAACGTACTGCCGGTGGCGGCGGCGTTGATCTGGGGCACGGCCTTTGTGTTTCAGAGCGTGGGAGCGGATTACGTGGGCCCGTTTACCTTCAACGCTGCACGGTCGGCGGTGGCGTTCCTTTTTCTGCTGGTGCTGTGCGCGGCGCTGCGCCTTATGCGGCGGAAGGCCGGCGGAGAGGAGGCGGAGCGGTCCGCGCCGACATACCGCAAGGACCTGATTTTGGGCGGCGTGTGCTGCGGTGTGGCGCTGACGGTGGCCGCCAACCTCCAGCAAAAGGGCATCGAGAGCACCAGCCCCGGCAAGGCGGGCTTCATCACGGCGCTGTACATCGTCATTGTACCCATTTTGGGTCTTTTCCTCAAGAAAAAAGCCCCCAGGAGCATTTGGCTGGGTATCGTGCTGGCCGTGGCGGGGCTCTACTGCCTGTGCATCACCGAGGAGTTCACCATCGCCGCCGGTGATTTTTACATCCTGCTGTGCGCCTTCTGCTTCGCGGGCCACATTTTGGTCATTGACCACTTCACCCAAAAGGTGGACGGCGTGGAGATGTCCTGCATCCAGTTCCTGGTGGCGGCGGTGCTCTCCGCCGTGGGAATGCTGGTGTCGGAATCCCCTACCTGGGAGGCCATCCGCGTCTGCGCCTGGCCCATTTTGTACGTGGGCGTGTTCTCCAGCGGCGTTGCCTATACCTTGCAGATCGTGGCGCAGAAGGACTCCAATCCCACGGTGGTGTCTTTGCTGCTGAGTCTGGAGTCTGTATTTGCAACCATTGCCGGGGCCATCGCCTTCGGCAATCAGATGAGCGGGAAGGAGTACCTGGGCTGTGTGCTGATGCTGGCGGCCGTGGTGCTGGCCCAGCTGCCGGAGAAGAAGCGGGCAGAACAGTGAGCGCTGTCAAGAGCCGGTATAGAAGCAGGTACAGGCGCTTTGTGCGGAAGCACACGATCTTTCTGCTGTTAGATATATCGGGTTTGATGCTGTACTGCCTCGCTGTGATTGATCCTGCGGTTACAGCCATTCTCCATGGAAGCAGGACGTATGGCGGTCAGATGCTCCTTCTGCTGGTGTTTCCCCTTGTGTTTTTTGCGCTGTGGGCTGTTGCCGCGGTATGGGCGCTGTGGTATTTGCGGGGCATTTTGTCGCTGCTCAGAGGAAGCGTACTGGTAAAAACGGGGCGTGTGACGCAAAAGCGGAAAAGGACATATGAGGTAACAACCGTTCTGCCTAAGCATATGAAGCGGTCAAGTTACCAGCATTTGACGCGCCCCGAACGTTTTTACATCCGGGACCGCGATTGTGAGAGAGTCTTTCAAGCGGGGGATATGATCCGGGTAGTATATCCGGCTTCCCGCGTGCTCCGCACCGGTCCGCAGGGCATTCCGGCGATCTATGCCTTTTCAGGCGATGATGCCGGAGAGTGGCGGAACGTGTCCATGGAAGCGCTTTCCGGAAAAGAACTGCGCAAAAGGCTTGCTGTGTTTGGAATATTGCTCACGCTGGCCACGGCTGGACTTTTCTGCCTTTTGGCTTTTTTGTGGAACATTGTATGGGTAAACTCCTGGGGACAGGGGCGCCCGCTGGGAATTACCTCATTTTTTAACCTTCTGAAAAGCCGGGCAGGTTTTCAGGTGTGATTGCCACCAAAGAGAAAAAAGGAGGGACGCGGCGCGTCCCTCTTGATTTTTTACCAGAACTTATGCTATACTTACAAACTGTATGAGTATGTATGCGAGGTGATACCGTGCGCGTTGACGTACTGGGCGTCGGTTTTGACAATTTGACGCTGTCCGAGGCGGCGGAGCGGGGCATGGAGCTGCTCCATGCCGGAGGCACCCATTATGTGGTGACGCCCAACCCGGAGATTGTGGAGGTCTGCCGGGAGAACCCGGCGGCTCGAGCGGCGGTCAACGGCGCGGCACTGGTGCTGCCGGACGGCATCGGCGTCATCAAGGGTGCGGCCATGCTGGGCACGCCCCTGAAAGAGCGGGTGCCCGGAGTGGAATTTGCCGCCGGACTGCTGGAGAAGATGGCGGGGGAGGGGATGTCCCTCTATCTGCTGGGGGCCAAGCCCGGCGTGGCGGAGACGGCGGCGGAGCGGCTGCGGGAGCGGTATCCGGGACTGCGGATCGCCGGTTTCCACGACGGGTACTTTCAGGAGGACGGCCCCATTGTGGAAAACATCCGGCAGAGCGGAGCGGATACGGTGTTTGTGTGTCTGGGCGCGCCGAAGCAGGAGCTTTGGATGGCGAAAAACGGCTTGGCTACCGGCGCGCGTCTCCTCTGCGGTCTGGGCGGCAGTATAGACGTGTTCGCCGGTACGGTAAAGCGGGCTCCAAAGTTCTGGTGTGACCACGGTCTGGAGTGGTTTTACCGGTTGTGCAGCAATCCCCGGCGGCTGGGCCGCATGATGAAGCTGCCGGTGTTCCTGGTCCATGTGAGGCGGGCGGGGCGGAGAAAATAGGCGGCCTGTCCCGCTTGGGGCGAAGAGGACGGGGCGCTTTCGCGCCCCATCTTCCCGGTGGTCAGCAGCAGCTGTCACCGCAGTTGTTGTTGCAGCCGCAGTTGCAGTTACAGCCACAGTTGCAGTTACAGCCGCAGTTGCAGCCGTTCCAGTTTCCGCAGCCGTTCCAATTGCCGCAGCCGCAGGAGCCGCCCCAGTTTCCGCAGCCCCAGGAATTGCCGCCGCTGCTGCTGCCGCAGCAGCAGAACAGGACCAGGATGATGATGATCCACAGGCAGGAGTTGTTGCTTCCGTTGTTAAAACACATTTCAAACACCTCTCTTAAAGACTTTGGGATATTCTATGCGCCGGGTTTCCAGCTGGAGCCTGGCCATTGAAAAAATAATTCAGCTTAAAAAGCGGACGGGCCCGGCTGTGCCGGGCGCCGGGTATGGAGGTTTCAATGGCAGATTTTAGAAAGGGAGATACCGCCAGCTGGGATGCCGCTCAGGTGCGCCGCGGCCAGGCGGACCGTCCCCAACAAAACCAGAGCGCCCGCCGCCGGAAGAAGCGGCGGCGCATGAACCCGCTGCTGGCGGTGATTCTCTATGTGCTGATTGTGGTGGCCGCCTCGGCCACCATGGCCGGCGTGGGATGGCTGCTGGCGTCGGACCTGTGCGCCTTCAACCGGGGGGCAAAGATGGAGGTGACGGTGGAGATCTCCGCCGATGACACCCTGGACACTGTGGCGGACAAGCTCCAGGAGGCGGAGCTGATCCAGTACAAGTGGTTTTTCAAGCTCTTTGCCAAGTTTACCAAGGCTGAGGACAAGATCGGCATCGGCACCTATCGGCTGAACAACGACATGGACTATCATGCTCTGATCTCCGGGATGCGCAGCTCTTCCGGCAGCATGAGCGCGGAGACGGTGGACGTCACCATTCCGGAGGGCTACACCGTGGCGCAGATCATCCGCCTGCTGGCGGAGAAGGGTGTCAATACGGAGGAGAAGTTTCTGGAGGCCGCCAGGACGGCGGAATTCAATTATGATTTCATCGATAACGACTCCGAGGACATCAGCCGTCTGGAGGGCTATCTCTTCCCGGACACCTATCAGTTCTATGTAAACCACAATCCCCAGAGCGCCCTGGAGCGGCTTATCAGGAACTTTGAGCAGAAGATGATGGGCGAGGATGTCCAGGAGGAGCTGGAGACCTCTGGGCGCAGCATGAAGGAGATTGTCACCATCGCCTCCCTCATTGAACGGGAGACCGACGGCACAGACCAGGCCATGATCGCCTCCGTCATCTACAACCGCCTCAACGGCCCCGGCGACAAGCGGGGCACCTACGGAATGCTCCAGATTGACGCCGCGCTGCTCTACGCCCTGCCGGACCACGAGGGGGCCATCACCAATGCGGACTTGGAGACGGACAGCCCCTACAACCTGCGCAAATACGCGGGTCTGCCGCCTACGCCCATTGCAAACCCCGGCATGACCTCCATTAACGCAGCGCTGTATCCTACCTCCAGCGACTACTATTATTACGCTCTGGGGACGGATCACAAGCACCACTATTTCACCGACTACAACAGCTTCCTGAACTTTGTCAACAGCGACCAGTATGGCGGATAAGGAGAAAAAGCCGGAGCTGCTGGCTCCCGCAGGGGACATGGAGCGGCTGAAAATGGCAGTCCTCTACGGTGCGGACGCCGTGTATCTGGCGGGCACGGAATTTGGTATGCGGGCCTTTGCCGGGAACTTCACCCCGGAGGATCTGCCCCGGGCGGTGGACTACGCCCATGCCCACGGCGTCCGGGTCCACTGCACCATCAACACCATGCCCCGCAATGAGGAGATCGCGCGCCTTCCGGAGCATCTGGAGCGGCTGAACGACGCCGGGGTGGACGCCCTGATCGCGGCGGACCTGGGGACGTTTACCCTGGCGGAGCGGTACGCTCCCCGGTGCCGGCGGCACGTCTCCACACAGGCCAGCGTCTGCAACTACGAGACCGCCCGGGCCTGGCATGACCTGGGGGCCTCCCGGGTCATTCTGGCCCGGGAGCTGAGCCTGGAGGAGATCCGAGCCGTTCGGGAGAGGACGCCGCCGGATCTGGAGCTGGAGGCCTTCGTTCACGGAGCCATGTGCGTCAGCTACTCCGGCCGGTGCCTACTCAGCAACTATATGACCGGGCGGGATTCCAGCCGGGGGGCCTGCGCGCAGCCCTGCCGCTACCACTACGCTCTGATGGAGGAAAAGCGCCCCGGCGAATACTTCCCCATTGAGGAGGACGGCCAGGGCGCGTACATCCTGAATTCCCGGGACATGTGCATGATCGACCACCTGGATGATCTGTGCGCCGTTGGATTGAGCAGTCTGAAAATCGAGGGGCGGGCCAAGTCCGCCTATTACGCCGCCATCGTCACCGGGGCCTACCGCCACTGTTTGGACGCTGCGGCGGCGGGGGAGCCCCCGGACCCCGTGTGGAGGGACGAGGTGGAGCACGTCAGCCACCGGCCCTACGCCACCGGCTTTTTCTACGGCCCGCCGGGGCAGTACTATGAAAACTCCCGCTATATCCGGGATTGGCAGGTGACCGCCGTTGTGGTGGACTGCGACGGGGAGGGAAACGCGGTGCTGTCCCTGCGGAATAAATTCCGCACCGGAGACACCGTGGAGCTGGTAGGCCCGGATCTTCGCCCCTTCTCCATGACGGCGCCGGAGATGCGAAGCGAGGCGGGAGAGATTGTGGAGGAGCCCCGGACGCCCCAGATGCGCCTCTGTGTGAAGCTGCCCCGGGCGGTGCCGCCTATGACATTGGTGCGACATGGGGTAGAGTTATCAGCGAAGTGAATAGAAAACAGAAGGAGAGACAGCTATGAAAGCAGATGTTGTCATCGTCGGAGCGGGCCCTGCCGGGATCTTTACGGCCCTGGAGATGCTAAAGAAGGGCAGCCGTCAGAAAATCGTCATGGTGGAGAAGGGACAGAGCGTGGAGAATCGCCGCTGCCCAAAGGCCCAGACCCGCAAGTGTGTGAACTGCAAGCCCTACTGCCACATCACCACCGGTTTTTCCGGCGCCGGCGCCTTTTCCGACGGAAAGCTGTCGCTGAGCTATGAGGTGGGCGGCGACCTGCCTAATCTCATCGGCCCAGACCTGGCTCAGGAGACCATCAACTACGCTGACAAGATCTACCTGGAGTTCGGCGCGGACACCCACATCGAGGGGTTGGAGCACGAGGAGGAGCGGAAGGAGATCCGACGCCGGGCCATTCAGGCGGGCCTCAAGCTGGTGGACTGCCCCATCCGCCACATGGGTACCGAGAAGGCCCAGGCCATCTATCTGGCCATCGAACGGTTCCTCCAGGAAAACGGGGTAGAGATGTACTTCGGCTATGAGTGCAGCAACCTGATTTTGGAGAACGACGTCTGCAAGGGCGTGCGGATTTCTGACGGGAAGACGGACCTGGAGATCTGCGCCAGGCATACCGTTGTGGCCACCGGCCGCCGCGGGGCGGACTGGCTGGAGAAGCTCTGTGCCGAGCACAACATCGCCCATGCCCCCGGCACCGTGGACATCGGCGTTCGGGTGGAGGTCCGCAACGAGATCATGGAGACCGTGAACCGGGTGCTGTATGAGTCCAAGCTGGTGGGCTATCCCCAGCCCTTCAAGAACAAGGTGCGCACTTTCTGCCAGAATCCCGGCGGCTTTGTCAGCCAGGAGAACTACGACAACAACCTGGCGGTAGTCAACGGCCACTCCTATAAAGAGATGAAAAGCGACAACACAAACCTCTCCATTCTCTGTTCCCACAATTTCAGCGTCCCCTTCAACCAGCCCATTGCCTACGCCCAGAAGGTGGGCGAGCTGACCAATATGCTGGCCAACGGCCACATTCTGGTCCAGCGGTTCGGCGACATCCTGGACGGCAAGCGCACCTGGGAGAAGGAGCTGGCCCAGTCCAACATCCGGCCCACGCTGCCTGACGCCGTGGCCGGGGACATCACCGCCGCCATGCCCTACCGGTCCATGATTAACATCATCGGCTTCATTAAGGCCATGGATTATGTGGTGCCGGGCTTTGCCGCCACAGAGACGCTGCTGTATTCTCCAGAGCTGAAATTCTACTCCAACCGGGTGAAGATGGACACGGATTTCAACACCAGCCTCCAGGGCCTCCACTGTCTAGGGGACAGCTCTGGCTGGACCCGGGGACTGATGATGGCCTCCATTATGGGTGTTTTGATGGGACGGAAGATCGCGGAAGAGGGATAAAAATAAGCGGGAACGGCCTGGGAAGGGCCGTTCCCGCTTATTTTAAGCCTTTTACATAAGTCCAAACCCACGGCTTAGTGCGAAATTTGCCTGGAAATTTGCAAGTTTGTCTTATGTAAACAGGCTCTTGAAGCTGTATCAATAGCCGCCGCACACGGCTTGACGGGAAAATTCCCGCTGAGTCAGAAGACCTTGCGCTCTCATAATAACCGCGTTCTTTCCCTGCCATCTATAGCGGTCTTCAAAATTGTGAGCACCAGGCCGCCGGGTGCGGCGGCCCCGGCGCATTTCCTGCAGGGGCCGGCCTGGTTGTCAGGAATTTTGATATTTGCTGTATGCACTTTGGCGATTGGCTTGGCCTTATTATTTTACGGGTCCTCTCATCCGCGTACTGAAAAAATACAAAAATCAACGAGCGTTTCACCGACCGCTGATCCCTCCGCAGGCACCTCCATGAAATTTTCAAATTCATAATTCTCACTGCCCGTCTCACTGGCGGCGACTGCCGTCACATTCAGGGTTTGCGTGATAGTATGCCCGCCGCTGCATTCCAATGTCACATCCAGGTGAACCATAGTCTCCGATGGAAAGTCCAGTGGGAAGAGGGCGAAGGGGCAGTCACCGACCGCCTGTACCGCCAGTTGTTCCCGGCAGTCATAGGTTTCCGTTCCAGTGGGGGTTGCGTATAGCGCAGCGCCGTAGACACTGGCCTCCGCGTCCTGACGGAAGCTCACCAGCAGGTAGACCCGCTGACCCACGGCAAAGCTCTTCCAGCCGTCCCCCAGGTCCGGTTCCAGGGGGGCGCCTGCCTCATCAAAGAACCAGACGCCGGTGATGGCGGGTTCCAGGTCCGCAGGGGATTGCTCCGGATTGGGCATAGAAAAATACAGGCCGATGGACGCAAGCGCCGCCAGCATCAGCCCGCCCAAGGCGATGGCGGCGATTTTCCACGGATGCAGTCTTCGCGGCATGGCAGGGACAGCAGAGTTTTCCCCTGTCTCAAACGTGACCGCCAGGACCTCCTCCAGAATTTTCAGGTTCTCCGGTGTTGGCACAGACGTCCCCAGTTCCCACTTGCTCACCGCCTGACGGCTGACCTCCAGTCTCTCCGCCAGGTCCTCCTGGGACATGCCCCGGACCTCCCGGGCTGATTTGATGATCTCGGCAATGCTCATAGGCGCTTCCTCCTCGTTTGTATTGAGGCAATTATAGCAGGGCGGGGCGGTAGCGTCCACCAACCGAGCTGCGCAACCGGGCAGTTGCGGGGAGATTTTTCTGCCAAATCTGTCAGATTGATCCGCATCATTTCGTTTTATCAGTGAAAGGCGCCAATCAAAAGGAGATGATACTACGGAACAGATTTCATATTCCCGCCAGGAGGCCGAGGATATGGTGGCCCGCTGGGCGGATACGGTACTGCGCATCGGTTATACCTGGACAGGCAGTATGCAGGACGCCCAGGATGTCAGCCAGACCGTGCTGCTGAAACTGCTGACCAGTCCCCGCCGCTTTGACGGGGAGGAACAGGAGAGGGCCTGGGTGCTCCGCGTGGCGGTGAACTGCTGCAAGGATCTGAAAAAGTCCGCCTGGGCCCGCCGCCGCGTACCGCTGGAGAGCGCTGGGGAGGCGGCGGTGGAGCTGCCGGAAGTGGAGGACAGCCCAGTGCTGCGGGCGGTGCAGGCACTGCCGGAGAAATACCGGCAGGCGGTGTACCTGCGGTATTACGAGGAGTACGAGGTGGAGGAGATCGCGGACCTGATGGGCTGCAGGGCCCCGCAGGTGAGCACCTACCTCTACCGGGGAAAGCAGAAGCTGAAAATTATGCTGGGAGGTATGTATGGACAACAGTGCTTATCGGAATGAGCTGGACCGGATCCGCTATACGGCGGAGGGCCGGGCGGCGCTGGCGGAGCAGCTGATGAGGGCGCAGAGCGCTGAGAGAGGCCGCCGGAGTGTGCGATGGCCCCGGAAGATGATGGCGGTGGCCATCGCCGCGGCGGTGCTGGTTGGCACGGCGGCTGCTGCGGCGGGGCCGTTGTGGGAGCGGTACTTCGGGCATTTGGACGAGGGCCAGCAGGCGGTCATCGACAGCCTCAGCGCCACGCCGGAGACGCTTCCGGCGGCGGAGAGCAATGGGACCGTGATGACGCCTTTAGCGGCTTTCGGAGACCGGGACTTCTACTATCTGATGCTGGAGATCCGGGCCCCGGAAGGCACAGTCCTGCCGGACTACGGCGAGGAGAAAGGATATTATCAGCTCTTTGGTGATGTGCCGGGAGAGAAGATCTCTCTGATGGACGGAGACGGGCAGGAGCTCTATAACAACAGGGAGTTTGCGTGGATGCCCCGCACCGGGGAGGACAACGTCCTCACGGCAGTTCTCCGGCTCTGGCCTGCCGAGGGTGTGGACTTCTCCGACGGGACCGACAAGATCCTCCATATCCCCGGATTGTGGGTCCAGTCTCCCGATAAGGTGTATACCCCGGTCCTTACCGGCAGCTGGGACTTCAACATCGGCGCCCACTCCGGCGGCGTGGAGAGCAGGACGCCGGATGTTGCCGGTGTGACAGTGGAGAGCGAGGACTGCGGGACGATGACCCTGGAGTATCTGCGCATTTCGCCCCTCGGGATGCGGATTCGCTACAGCTGGTCCGATCCTGTGGAGGGTGTCTGGCCCAGTGCGGAGCTGGCTGTTGTGATGAAGGACGGCAGCGAGGTCTCGCTGGCAAATAGCGTGGGCAGCGCAGGGGAGGACTGGAGCGAGGCGTACGGACCTTTTGATACGCCCGTCAACATAGAGCAGGCGGCCGCTGTCCGCTGGGGTGATGCCATAATCCCGCTGGAAGCGGACTAGGTCATGTTTGAAAAATGGCGGAATGCCCAACGGCGAGAGATGTTTTCGCCAATCAAGGCAAATTTTCGCAGGCGGGCTGACGCCCGGCAAGAAAATTTAACACAGAGTGGCGGAAAAAGATCCACCGTTTGGGCGTTTTGACTTTTTTCAAACAAGGCCTAGGTGAAAGAGCGGAGGCTGCCGGCCTCCGCTCTTTGCGCTGGATGCGTGTCTCAATTGGATTTGGAATCCTGGCCCACCGTTACACCCATCTTCTCTTCATAATACTTGACCATGGCGATCTGGTCTTCATCAATATGGCCGTTGTCCGCCATCCAGTCCATAACGTGGAGTACCACGTCGGTTATGGGCAGGTCCACCCCCAGCCGGTGGGCATAGTGCTTGGCGTTGAGAATATCCTTGCGGTGAACGGCAATTCTGGCGCCGGGCTTATAATCCCGGCGGATCAGTTTCGGGACCTTGTTGTCGTAAAGCGGTCCTCCGGCAAAACCGCCTCGGGTGGCGTCAAATGTCGTCTGGAGATCGATTCCGGCCTTGGCCGCGAACGCATAGCCCTCGGCAATGGCCGTAAGGACTGCGCCGCCGATCATATTGTTTACCAGCTTTGTCACGCTGCCGCTGGCGGAGCCTCCGGTATATACGGGTGTACCCATGCAGGACAGCAGCGGTTTTATAGTCTCAAAAGCATCCCGTTCACCGCCGGCCATGATCGCCAGCGTTCCGGCCTCAGCCATGGGGTTTCCGCCGCTGACAGGGGCGTCTACCAGGGACATTCCCGCTGCCTGCGCCTTTTGGAAGAGATCCAGGATAATGTCCGGCGCGGTGGAAGAGAGGTCCGCCACAATTCTGCCGGGTTTTCCATATTGGATCGCCTGCTCCACGGAGTGGATGATGATCGGGTGTGTGGGCAGAATTTGAAAAATAATGTCACAGGATTGATAAATTTCCGCTGGGTCCCCTGCGGCAGCGCCGCCCGCCGCCCGAAAGGCATCCATCTGTCCGGGAAGCACATCGTAACCCAGCACGGAGCAGCCGGACCTTTTCACAAGATTGATGGCCATGGGCAGCCCCATTACGCCCAGCCCCAGAAAACCGATTTGTTTCATAAGTGATCTCCAACCTTTCCGGCCTCAGCCGATAAATTCCATTAGCGCCGCATTGAACGCGCCGGCTTCCTCCATGAACATCATGTGGGCGGTTTCAAACAGCCTGAACTGGGAATTGGCGATGTGAGCGTGTGTCCACTGGTTGTTCGACACCTTTACATGGCTGTTTTTGGCGGCGATGACCAGAGTGGGGAGGGTGATGGTGGGGATTACGTCGCGCCAGTCAGTGTAAACGTGGTTCAGCAAGAGATGTGCGCACTCCCTGGCTGGGAATTTCAGGCTTTCTTCAAGGGTCTGCTGGCTGTACCGCGCCTTTCCCTCCGGCGTGTACAGCATCATGTCCACAAAGCCCTTTGTGGCGTTGACGGTGTCCTTCAGCAGCGCCTCCTTCAGGTCCTCCAGGTCGGAGTTGTTGGAGAAGCCGTCCGGGTTGCTGGAGTTGATTAGGCACAGGGGAGGCTCGTCTACCAGGATCAGTTTACTCAGCCGGTCGCCTCGGAACAGGTCCCAGTAGCTCCAGACTACCGAGCAGCCCATGAACCAGCCCAGAAGAGAGACCTCCTCCAGTTCCAGGGTATCCAGAAGCTGCTTTACGTCCATGGCCAGCCGGGAAATCCGGTAGCCATAGGAGGGTTTGCCGGATTCGCCATGGCCCCGCAGGTCAACCGTGACGACCTGGTATTTTTCCGCCAACGCGGAGATGTTGTTGCAAAAGGCCTTTCCGCTTTGATCCCAGCCGTGGAGCAGGACCAAGGGCTTTCCCGTGCCCTGAACCTCATAGTGGATGGAGACGCCGTCATTTGTTGTAAAGGCTGCCATGCTGTCATTCCTCCTGATCGTTTTATCTGCCCGTTGGATGATCTGCTCTTATTTTTCAATAAATTCCTGAATAAAATTGTAAAATGCTTTACAAAGTTGGAAAGTTTATATATAGTGTATAAATATAGAAGGGCAATTTTGTGCGGTTTGCGGGGAGGCGGCTTTGTGAAGGCAAAAGAGGCAAACGCGATGCGCTATATTCCGGATCTGTTCCGCCAGTATGGACTTCCCCGGCGATTTTGCGCCGGACAGCAGATTTTTCTGAAAGACAGTCCCGCCCGGGAGCTGTATTTTCTGGAGCGCGGCAAAGTGCGGGCATATCTGTTGTATCCGGACGGTATAGAGCGGACATTGTGTTTTGTGGAAAAGGGCAATCTGGTGGGAGAAGAGGCTGTGGGCCGCCCCGCTGTCCGGATCGTCTGCGCAGACGCTGCAGCAGACTCGCTGATGTACAGCATGGATCTGGACACGCTGCTGCGGGCCTGTGCCGCGGAGCGGGAAAACTGGGCTGAGCTGCTGGCGTTGTTTATGAAAAAGATCGAGCTGCTGTCCAGCTGGATATTCTATGCGCAGTTCATTCAAAACAGCGCGAAGCTGGCTTGTTTTCTCTTCTCCAACACGGGGAATGCGCATACGGTGGTACGCTATACCCAAGAGCAGATCGCGGCGGTGACGGGGATGAGCCGGGTGAGCGTCTCCAACCTGATACGAAAATTTGAGGAGGAGGGATTGGTGTGCCAGGGCTACCGTTCCATCCGTGTACTGGACCGGGAGCGCCTGCGGGCGCTGTTTGGAAAGCGGGAATTTTATTGAGTGCGGGGAATGCTTTCACTTTCAGCGGTGGACAGGGCCAGGAGAGAACCCCTGTACAGCCTGCGCCCCAACGTATGCAACCTGTGGTTGACAAACTTCCAACCGCCGCGTTCTTGTCTTTTTCCGCCCGTTGGCATACGATAAGCCCATCAAACAGAAAGGTGGAATACCGGATGAACTTTTCAAAGAAGCTGGCGGACCTGCGCCGGAGGGAGGGATTCTCCCAGGAGCAGCTGGCGGAGCGGCTGGGCGTGACCCGGCAGTCGGTGAGCAAATGGGAGAGCGGCGCGGCGCAGCCGGAGCTTGCCAAGCTGGTGGCGCTGTCGGAGCTGTTTCGCGTCAGTGTGGACTATCTGGTGAAGGACTGTCTGGAGGAGCAGGACCGCCCTGCGGGCCAGTCTGCCTCCACGGCAAAGCTGGAGGCGCAGGTGGAGGAGATCTCCCGCCTTTTCCGGGTCTGGTCTTGGGACAGCAAAACGAAAATCCGGGGCCTGCCGCTGGTGTCGATCCGGCTCAGCGGCAATCAAATGCGGCTCAGGGATGCGGCCAGGGGGATCATAGCCATCGGCAACATTGCCGTGGGGGTGCTGTCCCTGGGAATAATGAGTGTTGGCGTCGTCAGTATTGGGGTCATCAGCGCGGGGCTTCTTGCACTGGGGTGTCTGGCCTTTGGACTGGCGGCCTTTGGCCCCGTGGCTCTGGGCCTGTGGTGTGCCGGAGGTGTGACGGCCCTGGGAGGGAAGATCGCCATAGGTGTGGCTGCGGTGGGAGAAACCGCCGTGGGTTATAACGCCGTTGGAAGCCATGTCCTCCTCTGGGGCGACGGATTGACAAGGGCGCAGGCGGAGTCGTTCCTGCTGGAGCACCACCCGGGTCTGTGGCGGCCCCTGCTGCAGTTTCTGGCGGTGCTTGGGGCAAATATTAAATAGTGAACACAGTGAACGGAGGGCCGGTGTTTCGCCGGCCCTCCGTTCAGGCTTAGATATTTTTTTTAATCGTGTTGATGGCGCCTTTCTCCAGCCGGGAGACCTGGGCCTGGGAGATGCCCACCTCGGCGGAGACCTCCATCTGGGTCTTGCCCTCGTAAAACCGCAGGGACAAAATCCGCCGCTCCCGGTCGTCCAGCCGCTTCATGGCGTCCTTCAGGGCGATGCGGTCCGTCCAATTTTCGTCGGTGTTCTTGGTGTCCCGCACCTGGTCCATGACGCAGAGCGTGTCCCCGCCGTTGTCGGAGTATACCGGGTCATAGAGGGACACCGGGTCCATAATGGCGTCCATGGCGAACACCACGTCCTCCCGGGGGATGTCCAGCTCTTTGGCGATCTGTTCCACCGTGGGCTCCCGCTGGGACTCCGCCAGCAGCCGGTCCCGGACCTGGAGCACCCGGTAGGCCGTGTCCCGCATGCTGCGGGTCACCCGGATGGCGCTGTTGTCCCGGAGGTAGCGCCGGATCTCGCCGATAATCATGGGTACGCCGTAGGTGGAAAACCGTACCGGCTGGGTGATGTCGAAATTGTCAATGGCCTTGATGAGGCCCACACAGCCCACCTGAAAGAGGTCGTCGGCGTTTTCGCCCCGGCCTGAGAACCGCTGGATCACGGACAGCACCAGACGGAGGTTTCCCTCAATCAGCTGGCGGCGGGCCTCCTGGTCCCCCTCCTTGGTCCGGCGCAGCAGCGCCATGGTCTCCTCGTTTTTCAGGACCTTGAGCTTGGAGGTGTTGACCCCCGCGATCTCTACTTTTCCCTGCATAAAACCGGATTCCTCCACTGTCTTTTTTATGTGGTGAAATAACCTGCACTCAGTATTTCCCCCGGCGTTTTTTCCTATACTGGGAGGTTTTGTCGCTTTGTGGACCAGGGGCAGGCATGGGACATTCTGTACGCCGCATAGGTTGAAGAGCCTGTATTCATAGACAGTATGAACTTCTGTGGGCACAGGGTCTAAGGGGAGGTGGGCGTCATGCAGTGCAGGATTCGAGGTTTGCAGCGCAAGGAGGTCATCAACATCTGCGACGGGTGCCGCTTGGGTTTTGTCTCCGACGTTGATATTAAAGTGCCGGAGGGACAGGTGGTGGCCATTGTGGTCAGCGGGCCGAAGCTGTTTTTCGGCCTGTTCGGCAGGGGAGAGGAGTTTTACATTCCCTGGGATTGCATCCAGCGCATCGGGGACGACATTATCCTGATCGACAAGCCCTTCCAGCGCCGGGACCCAAATCTGGAGAAAAAGCGCCGGAGAAGGTGTTGAGGCCCTGGATGTGCGGCATATTTTCCAGCGGTTTTGGGAAAAAATACTTGCATTCTGTATTTTAATGTGGTATCATATTTCAGCATTCCGCACGGCGCGTGGACTTCCCGCCTGTGCCCGTCTCGGGTTAGCGGGGAGGCTGAAGCCGCCGGAGGTCAAACTAAATCAGATTTGGAGGAAACAAACACTATGGCAAATTCTAGCGTCGTATCCATGAAGGCCCTGCTGGAGGCGGGCGTCCACTTCGGTCACCAGACCCGCCGGTGGAACCCCAAGATGGCTCCCTATATCTACACCGAGCGCAACGGCATCTACATTGTGGACCTGCAGAAGACTGTGCGCAAGCTGGAGGAGGCCTACAACTTCGTCCGCCAGCTCTCCGAGAGCGGTCAGGCCCTGCTGTTCGTGGGCACCAAGAAGCAGGCCCAGGACGCCATCCGCGAGGAGGCCAACCGCTGCGGCCAGTACTTCGTCAACGCCCGCTGGCTGGGCGGCATGATGACCAACTTCAAGACCATGCGCACCCGTGTGGATCGGCTGAACCAGCTGAAAACCATGCAGGAGGACGGCACCTTTGACATGCTGCCCAAGAAGGAAGTCATGAAGCACATGGGCGAGATCGCCAAGCTGGAGAAGTACCTGGGCGGCGTGAAGGAGATGAAGCGCCTGCCCGGCGCCCTCTTTATCGTGGATACCCGCAAGGAGCGCAACGCCATTGCCGAGGCCCACAAGCTGGGCATCCCCGTGGTGGCCATTGCCGATACCAACTGCGACCCCGACGAGATCGACTACGTCATCCCCGGCAACGACGACGCTATCCGCGCCATCAAGCTGATCTCTTCCATCATGGCCAACGCCGTGCTGGAGGGCAAGCAGGGCGAGCAGACTGAGGAGCCCGAGAAGGCTGACGCCGAGTAATCCGGCTCTGGACTGCGCTTGTGATTTATTATAGAGTGGAGGAACAATAAAATGGCTTTTACAGCTGCTGACGTAAAGAACCTGCGCGAGAAGACCGGCGTGGGCATGATGGACTGCAAGAAGGCTCTGGCCGCCTCTGACGGCGATATGGACAAGGCCATCGAGTACCTGCGCGAGAAGGGCCTGGCCGCCTCTGTGAAGAAGGCTGACCGCATTGCCGCCGAGGGCATGGCCTATGCTGCCGTTGTAAACGGCGTGGGCGTCGTGGTGGAGGTCAATGCCGAGACCGACTTCGTGGGCAAGAACGAGAAGTTTGTGGACTTCGTCAAGGGTGTGGCCGCCACTGTGGCCGCGGCGAATCCCGCCGACCTGGACGCTCTGATGGAGTGCAAGTACAACGGCACTGACCTGACCGTACTCCAGCAGCAGCAGGAGATGGTGCTGGTCATCGGTGAGAACATCAAGGTCCGCCGCTTCGCCCGCTTTGAGGGCGGCGTCTGCGTTCCCTATGTCCACGCCGGCGGCAAGATCGGCGTGCTGGTGAATCTGGACACCGACCTGCCCGCCGAAAAGGTGGAAGAGGCCGGCAAGGATGTGGCCATGCAGATTGCCGCGCTGAATCCCCGTTTCTGGGATAAGGCCCAGGTGACCCAGGACGTCCTGGACGAGGAGAAGAAGATCATGATGGCCCAGATGGAGAATGATCCCAAGATGGCCTCCAAGCCTGAGCAGGTCCGGGAGAAGATTGTCCTGGGCAAGCTGCACAAGTTCTACACCGAGAACTGCCTGCTCCAGCAGGAGTTTGTGAAGGACGGGGACCTGACCGTGGAGAAGTACCTGGCCGCCGCCGCCAAGTCCCTGGGCGGCACCATCACCTTCAAGGACGCTGTGCGTTTTGAGAAGGGCGAGGGCATTGAGAAGAAGCAGGAGAACTTCGCCGAGGAGATCGCCTCCATGGTGAAGGGCTGATTGTTTGTCCCCCACCCCCGCAAAACGGACAGAGTGTCCCAAATAAAATGACCACACATGGCTTTCAGCATACGGCGTTCAGCCGCAAGTGGCTTGCAGCTGAACGCTGTGTGCAGCCACAAAGGTCCGAGGTAACGACTTGTTGCCCCGGGCCTTTTCTTGCTTTCTCTTGTGACTTTTAGCCGCAGCCATATTTGAATATATCGCCGAAATGGCCTGGTTTTCTGACTTTTTTCTTCTTTTTCCCTGCTGAAAACCCTGCCTGGCCCGCAATACAGCCGAAGTCCATGGCTGCTGTACCTGCCAGGAGAAAACACTACGGTTTACACGGCCGAAAACCGTGATTTCTGATTTTTCTCTTATCTATACGGCTGAAAGTCGTGCGCTGAAGGCCCCTTGCGGCTGAAAGCCGCGTGCTGAAAGCCGCGTGCTGGGCCAAGATAAGAGGGAGAAAGAGAGCGAAATAAAAGGGAGAAGAACAGAGTAGCTCAAACTAATTGGAATTAACATGAGCTTTTTGGAATAGCTCAATTTAATTCGAGCTTCCACTTCTATGGGGGGGAAACAGCAAATTTGTACTGAAAACCAGCAAAAATCCGTATATAGGGGGGATGTGCAGTCTAAATGTGACCGTGGCAATTAGACGAGCCAACTGCAAAAAGCTCAAGCTAATTCTAAAAGCTGCGGAAATGAAACTCAAAAAACGCGAGGTAAATCAAAAAAGCTCAAGCTAATTCTAATTCCGGGCAGTATCGGGCAGTGGGCATAACCGGCACAGAGCGGGGACTTTTCCTTTTGTGCAAAAGAGAAATCCCCAAAAGTGGGCAATGCGGCGTCCCGCAGTCCGATACCGTCAGAGGAGGATTCATGGAGAAAGCAAATCTCAAAGCCCGCGAGTATCGCTTTTTCAGTCAAAAAAATCAGAAGATGATTTGTCTCCATAGTGAGCAGGCGCTTGCCTATGCTCGGTATCTGGAGGACCGTCTTTGGGTAGCCGCTTATGAAGCCTGTGTACCCTTGGAGCTGACAGACCAGATAGACCCCTGGGGCATCCGTCCGCTCTACTTCAAAACGGCCTGGGTTTCAGATTTTCACCTGGTCTACACAGACGGAAAACAGGCTGTCCGGGAGTTGGTACGGCTGGAGGACTTGAAAAAGCAGGCGATAATCGAGCGGTTAGAACTCTCCCGGCGGTACTGGATGGGGGTGGCTTTTAGCCATCCGGTGGAATGGAAAGTCGAGGTGGTGGATTATAAGAAAAGCCTTTAGCATCATCGGGTTCTTTGCTCTGGCCGCTCTCATTCTTTTTGTAATAGCAGCAGCACAGTCTCGGATGACTACCCAGCCTCATGCGACTATCCAGCCGTATGGGGAGCCGGAGTCGCCGATTATCTGCCAGTATCTGGGCCCAAGGGAGACAATGCCATGAAATTCTACGACCCTACCTGCCAGGAATGTCCCTTTTATCAAACAGTTGGAAGTCATACCCTGAACGCCACAAGATACTGTTCCGGATTTCCCAGACGAAAGCCGAAGCGGTTTCCACGCTCCGCTCCCAAATTCAAGACTCCCAAGTGGTGCCCCAGGCGGCTCTCCCCTGCTGTTTGCCGCGTCTTTGGCTTCAAGGATGAAGAAAGCGAGTGGCTGGAATTTCTTTTGCGTCAGGATAACAGAAGACACCCTTGCCCAATAAGCAATCACTATTGCCCACGCACGGAGGTGCCCACCGGGCTGACCGCAAAGCAATTTTACACGAGCGTTAAGGAGGAATGCCTATCACAAATCATACCCGGACTGGATGTGCGGCCAGGGGAAGTCATTTGCATTGATGACGGCCTAAAACCCTACTATTTCTACTACCGAAGCGACTATGAAATTTCCCCATTGCTGGGGTTCAATCCAACAAAAGCGAGGTGAAATCATGAACCGGTATGTGGAGCGGAACGGGGAGGTTTTCCATGTTCTGCTCCAGGAGGATGCGGGGGCCTGGCTGATATCCTGCCAAGCTCCGGCCGAGCCCTTCTTTGTGGCTCAAATTGAGGCTTTTAACCCCCTTGAGGCTTCCAGCCTCACTGAGGCCCTTTGCCCCCATGAGGCTCTTAGCCCCCATGAGGCTGAAAGCCTCATGAGTCCAGGGCAGGTCAAACGCCTGCGCCTGATTCAGCTTCTTTTAGGCGATTCACGCTGCATCACGGACAAGGCATACCGCTCAGCCCTCGCCAAGGAGACCGCCGGGCGGAACGGCACCACTTCCCGGAGAATCCTCCGGCTCTATTACCGCTATCTCGCCACTGGGAAACTCATGCAGGAGAGACGGCGGGAACCATCTGAAAACAAGGTCTATGACTGGGCGATTCGCACCTTCTACTTTTCCGCAAAAAAGCTTTCCCTCCGTGCGGCATATGAAATGATGCTGGTTCAAAAATACACGGATGCCAAGGGCATCCTGCTGCCAGATGCGCCTACCTGGTCCAGCTTCCAGCACTACTTCTACGCCCATAATTACCACAAGCAGCCGCAGAAAATCATTGCCCGTGACGGTCTCTCCCACTATCAGCGGAATTGCCGCCCGGCGTTTGGTTCGGCCTCCCGCTGGCGGGAAAGCCCGGGGAGCTACCAGATGGACGCCACGCAGGGAGACCTTTACCTGGTATCCAGCCTGGACCGGAGCAGCATCGTGGGCAGGCCGCAGATTTACATGGCGGTTGATTCCGCTACCCAGCTGATTGCCGGAATCTATGTCGGTTATGAGGCCGGAGAGCGGGCGGTCATGGCCTGTCTGGAAAACGCGGCCTGCGGCAAGGTGGACTTCTGCCGGAAATACGGTATCGAAATCCAGCCGGAGCAGTGGCCCTCCCAGGGGCTTCCCAGCGAAATCATCACGGATAAAGGGCGGGAATTTACCGGTTCCCGGATGGAGGAGCTTTGCCGGCGGTATGGAGTGGAGCTGCTGATTCAGCCGCCGTTCCGCCCAGACGGAAAGGGCCTGGTAGAAAAAGCCTTCGATTTGCTCCAGCAGCGATACAAGCCGCTCCTCCGTGGAAAGGGGGTAATCGAACCGGATGCCCAGGAGCGGTGGGCTGTAGATTACCGGAGCCAGGCGGTTCTGACGTTGGAGGAATTTACCCAAATTGTCATCCAATGTGTCATCTACCTGAACAGCGGACGGGTTCTTCAAAGCGGAATGACACCCGCCCAAGTATGGCTGAAAGCCATGAGGTGGCTTTCAGCCACCGGTTCCGCCACCGGTTCAGCCACCACCTCTGCCACCGTTTGGAAGGTACAGGATGTCCCTTCCAAAGAACTCCATGTCCTGTCTCTCCCCCGGGAGGAAGTCAAACTGACTCGCAAGGGGTTCCGGCTTCATGCTTTATCCTATGTTCCGCAGAACATGGACGGCCTGTATGTTGGAGATACCTACACTCTGGCCTATGACACCCTGGACCTCAGCGCGGTTTTCCTCATTGGTAAAGACCGTGATTCCCGGATTCCCCTGGCCCCGAACCAGCAGCAGTACCAGGGCCTCTCCCAGGCGGAAGCGGAGATTTGCCGGGAGCAGGAGCGGCAGGCCCGGAAACAGGCAAAGGCGGCAGAGACTCAAGCCAGCATCCAGACAATTCAGGGGATTCAGAAAATTGTGAAAGAGGCGGAAAGGAGGCGGCAGGAGTGAATAAGGATTTGGGCAATCCCCTTCTGACGGCCATGCCGAAAATGCTGGCGCCGCAAGAACTGACGCAGGCAGTCCAGAGCCTGCCGCCGCTGCCAGCCGCGCCCTCTTTGGAGGGGCTGGCATTGCTCTCCAGCATCTTTATCCCCATGGATTATATGTACACCCTGTACGACCAGCTTTACCGGGCAATTCGGACGACCTACACGACACGAACCGTATTGGAAGGCATCCGGCAGACAAACGCTCTTTTCCGGGGAGATGCCGGGACCTGCTGCGCGACACAAGCGGCGGCCGGCTCTGTTTTAGGCGTCCCCGGCATTGGAAAGACCTCTACTATCCGCCGCTGCCTGGACACCATGCCCCAGGTGATTGAGCATACGGACTTTGAGGGCCAGCCGTTCTTCTGCAAGCAGGTATTATATCTGAGAGTGGAGTGCCCTTCGGATTGCTCCGTGAAGACGCTGGCTCTGAATCTGGTGGCGGCGCTGGACCGGGCCATTGGCTCAAACTATCTGCATCAGCTGACCGCCCTCCGTTCTGCGGCGGCTTCGGCGATTGCGGCGCAGGTAAAAATCCTCTGCATGACCCACCATGTGGGGCTGATTTTGGTGGATGAGATACAGAACGCCGTTGTGACAGCCCAAAAGAACAAGCAGGTGAAGCCGCTGATAAAGTTCCTGGTGGAGCTGACCAACGACACCTGCACAGGGGTTTTCTTTGTAGGGACGCCGCAGGCAGAGGAGCTGTTCACCAGCCAGGAGCACCTGAAGCGCCGGACCCGGGGCATCCGCCTCCTGCCCTTGAAGCCGGATGGGGTTTACCGGAATTTCCTGAAGCTGCTATGGCAGTACCAGCTGACACCGGAGCGGGCGGAGCTGACGGAGGCCCTGGCCAACAAGCTCTATGACTGGTCCGGCGGCATCCCGGCATATATCGTGAAGATATTCCAGGAGAGTCAGGCCCAGGCTTTTCTGATGGGCCGGCCATGTATCGATGCGAAGATAATGCAGCAGGCAATCAACATTCTGGCAATAAAGGTTCCGAAAACCTATGCGGGCGGCACCTATCTCTCGGACTTTCCCCCGATAGGCTTTCAGCCTATCCAGCCTGCTGAGGAGAGCTGCAAGTCCCCGGCCGGCCTCATGGCGGGCTGCAAGAAGGCGGGCTGCAAGCCCGTCGAGAGGAAGCGGCTTTACGCTAAAAAACGGGGCCGAAAGGCTGCCGTTCGGGAGGAACAGGACCTTCTGGCCGCGTTCAAGGCCGGGGCGGATATGCTGGAGCATTTGGCACGGTTCAATCTTTTGGGAAAAGAAAGAGAGGATGAAAATGGAGCTTCAGAAGATGGTTGAGTACGCGAAGGCCCTCAAGCCGGAGGACATGGAGTGGAAGCCGCTGTATCCCAATAATATGCCGGGGAATGGTTTGATGGGCTATGCGGCCTGCCTGGAGCTTCCCGATGGCAGCGGGGGCCGGTATTATACTATTCTCCTTCAGTACAAAGAGGATGAACGGGGCTGTATGTTGGAGGGAGTGGAGTTGTATGTACTCTTTGAACGTGTTCGCTCCGGCTCTGATTCCTTTGTGAGAGCCTTCCGAACCTTGGATGAGGCAAAGGCTCGGGCCGTACTGCAATTCCAGATGGTTTACGGCTATGCCATGTCTTATTTGGCGGATGATACGTAACGATGCTGACTTATTTCCCGATGCCCTACCCAGGAGAGTGGTGGTACAGCGTCCTGTGCCGGTATCATGTCCGCTCCGGGAACATCAAACAGCAGACTACAATTCGAGAACTGTTCCCAGGCCGGATTACTGCTGCTATCAGTTCTATATTTCCTAACAGTACCATCCGACAGGTAATTGAACAGCTGCCATCCGATTGGCTTCTTCCTGAAGCTGTCATTACTCAAAACACACTGTTCCCGTACTACACAAGATTTTTCCTGGCAGAAAAAAAGACTGCCTTACTCGAAAAAGCCTGCCTGGGGGAAACTCCGACAATCACCAGCCTGAGGCGCTCAGCTAATCTCTCGAAGTGGCGGCCACGGTATTGCCCTCAATGTGCGGAAGAGGACCGTGCCATTTATGGAGAGGCCTATTGGCACATCGAACATCAAATTCCTTTTTTGAAAATCTGCCCAAATCACAAATGCAGTCTCTATGTTTTGGAAGAAATACAGCCTTCCCACTTAGGTTACACATTTTATCCATTAGAAGCCCAGGTTCTCTGTTTGGATAAATGCAAAGATATTCCTCTCTGGCAGAGGACAGTCGCCTCCATTCTATGGGAATATGAGACTTTGCCTCTAAAACCAGCTATTGCGGAAAATCATAACCACATTGCCGCTTGTCTGTCCAACATGGGCTACGGCGTCATTCAAAATCACAGCCCCAATGTCATCCTGGATGCAAAACGGCTTTATCAGGATATGGCTGACTATTACAGCCCGGAGGTGATGGAGGATATCTTTGGGGATGTCTGTATTATCAATCGGGCCTGCAAATGGGGGACAGCATCTCCAGAGCGGTATGCCTTATTGCAGTCTTTCGCAGGCGTTTCTTCGGAAACAGTTTTCAGCGACAGGCCGGTTTCAGACCACTATGCAGATGAATTAAAAGTCCTTCAATGCAGCGGTACGCACCTGACTAAAAAGCAGGTATTGGAACAACTCTCTGTAACGCCGTCACAGTTGAACATTCTTTTGAAGAAGTATCATTTAGAGCCATTCTGGCGGCAGATGGGAGGTGAGTGTGCAGAATTAGGGAGGCATCGGTTTTCCTTTGCACTGAATGACGAGGAATTTGCACGGTTCAAACAGGCCCTCCGAAAAAGCGGATATCGCTATGACAGTCATTTCATTCGTCAATGTGTTATGGCGTATATTGATGCAAACCAAAAAGAAGGGAGCGGTGATAGCTAAAAACAGGCTTAGTGATAAATAGCAGAATGATAAAGAAGTGTTGGTAAATGAAAGGAGTTGTTGAACATGAATCAGTATGAGAAAGCAGAAATCGTTGCGCGATGCGTTGCGCATCTTGCATGGCAGGCATGGCTCCCGGTGCGCGAGGTGGCGGCGTGCATCGGCCCGGAGCGCATGGAGGAGCTGATGGACTTTGCGCCATGCCGCGAGTTCATGTCCATTGATGAGATGGCATGGGAAATCAACCGGGGCTGCTGGCTTGGCTATGAGCTGGATAAGGACGCGCCGCTGCCTCCGGAGGACTTCGGGGAGAAGACCGTTCAGCGGATGGAGGATGACGGCCTGGACCTTTACACAGCTTTGGTGAAAGCCTGACACGGCCTGTTTCCGGGAGAATTTTAGACAAAAGAGAAAAGGGGGGCAATGAATAAAAAATGTGCCCTGGCCCGATACAGCACGGGGCATTTTCATGAGCAGAAAAAAGGGGGTCTATGAAAATGAAACAAAAGCTGACGGCGGCCCTGCTGGATGTCAGTCTGCGGGATTCCCGGTTTTGCGCGGAGCTGCTGCGGATGCTCACCAAAGGTGGCGAAGCGCCATCAGGTCCGCCTCAG
>NZ_KE159711.1:306204-405476 GCF_000403435.2 Oscillibacter sp. 1-3 | reverse complement strand
CTGTTTCAATGGGAATTGCGAATTTTAAGCGTGACCGCAAAAAGACAATCTCTATTATAGCGTCTTTGAGTTTGGGTGGAATTATCCTGCTTGTGGTATCCTCCATTGTTTTGCTGCGTTCCCCAGAGGCGCTTGCAAGACAATATTTCCCGGACGGTGACTATAAAATTTATTTGGATTCTAAGTTGACGGAACAAGAAGTTATGGCAGCAGGAAATCCACTGAATGAGGAACTCAAACAGGAAATTTTGTCTATTGACGGTGTAACCGATGTGATTGCAAAAAGGCAAAGCCTTCATATAAATTATAACGTCAACGGAATTGAATATGGTGGTATGTGTGATATACTGACTGATCAAAATTATTCTAAGGTTGAAGCTTCATTGATAGAGGGCACTATGCCGACGGATACACACAGCATCCTAATTGATTCGGCAACAAGTAACCGTGAACATATAGGTGTCGGAGAAACAGCTGAACTTATCTCCGGGAAATCAACCATTCCGGTTACTATATCCGGGGTGTTTAACAATAATCTGGATAATGGACATGGAACACATCACTTTGACGGTGTATTGGAATTTGCACCGGAAGCATTGTTCCATGAGCTGCACCCGGAAATCACCTCTTTCGATTATTCATGGAGCATTGTAAGTGATCCCCAAAAAGCGGATCATGTGAGGGATGAATTAAAAAATATTATATCCGCTCATACGGATATTGCATTAGATGATATTAACACTGTAATTGAGTATGAAAAAAATATAAATTCTTTTGTATTTGGCAGTATGGAGGTACTTTCATGGCTGGTATTCCTCTTTGGCGTTATCAACCTAATTAACACGACCCTCTCTAATCAAATGTCCAGAAAACAGGAAAACAGTGTTTTGCGTTCCATCGGACTGACCCAAAAGCAGCTATGTAAAATGAATATCTGCGAGGGGCTGTGCTATGCATTCTTTGCAACATTGGCGACGCTGATCGTTGGGCTTCCGGCTTCCATCTTTGCTTGCAGCAAATTTAGTGTAGGAGCTTTTGCCGGAAAAGTAGTGCCTTACAAATTCCCGGTTTTGGAAATGGGTCTGTTCATTCTGGTATTGTTCGGAATGGAGCTGATTTTGTCTGTATGGACAGTCCGCAGACAGAAAAAACAATCTCTGATTGAACAAATGCGGGCGATGGAATAATAGTATGGGATCGGCGGGGCGGCGTGTGCTGCTCCGCCTTTTTCGTCTTTTCTCAAAAAAATTTTTGAAATGTCCGAGCGTTGTAACAATTCAGCCTGTTTTTTTTCAAAATCAAAGGCACCTCGGACATTTGTGTAACATTTGTAGTTTATGCTTGTGGTAAATCAATATTGGGGGTGAGGACACATGAAAAAGATACTGCTGATCGACGACAGCGACACCTATACATGGTGTCTGCAAAAATACTTACAGCACCGGGGCTACCCGGTGAAAACGGCTTGTACACTGAAAGAAGCGCGGGCCGCCATCCAAGAGGAAATGCCGCTGGTGGTCTGCTGTAATCTCGACCTGCCGGACGGTTCCGGCATGGACTTTCTGGACGAGGTGCGGGCCGCAGATAAGGAGCTGCCTTTTATTCTGGCGTCCTGCTATGACAAGGACGACTACGAACAAGAGGCTATGCGCCGGGGCGCGACGCTGTGCATGGACAAAATGAAAGGACTGCTGCTGCAAGATAAGCTGGTGGAATACGCCTACCGGCAGTTATCCGGCGAACCAGATTCAACTTTTCATAAGCTGCTCTTTGTCCATGCGGAAGATACCAGCGCCGGAGTGCTGCGGGCTGCTATGCTGCAAAAGGGCCTTGACCTGATTCTGGTTTCCTCGATTGGGGAGGCCAAGTGCCGGATTTTTGAGGATGAGGAAATAGACCTGATCTTGTGCGATCTGGAACTGCCGGATGGCACAGCAATGGAGCTGTTTCATACGCTGCGGCGGGTGGCAGGGATGTTCCAAATGAAGAATCCCCCTGTCCGGCTTCTGCCGTTCTTTATCCTCACCGAGAACAACGACCTTGCCACGGAATATGAATACCGGCATGAGGGCGTGAACGACTATATAACCGCCCCGGTAAATATCCCGGAGCTGGCCCGGCGGGTTCTGTTCTTTGTGGAATGAAACGAGCCTACATATCCAAACATCTGCCTCCACAGCGGGGAAAAGAAAAAAACCGCTGACGGGCAGAGGATTTCTTGCGCTTTCCTGTATCATTGACGGATACGGCGGTTTTGAGTAGATCAAGGCCGCCGTTTCTTTTTGCTAAAAAGCAGACCTCCAGATGACCCTCAGCAATCAGCATGGGCGGTGTATAGGAGGATACCGCCATGTCTGCAATATTCATTTGTAATAGCTATGACATATATCAATTAAAAAAAGCATAGGCCCTCCTCCGGGATATTATAGTTATCTATCAGTATTATCAATCCATATAAATCAGCATAATCATGGTGTTTTTTGTTGCGCCAGTTTCTCATTGCGAGAAGCTGGCGTTTCTTATTGTCGATTTTTAGGAAAACCTCCCGATGTGTACCGCTGCCGGTCCCCACCTCCATTCGATTCACCCGTCAACCACGCCTGAATCGAAATGGAGGAAAACTATGGGATTTCACTATGGATATGAGAAAAGGAAGTTTGATGCAGAATGGACCCGGCTGGAACAGGAATACCGCGCAGCCGGTATGGACGATAGGCAGATCGCGGCCATGAAGGAATATGACTGGACCTGGTTTTGCAGCCAGCGGACCTATCAGAACCGCGTACAGGCCCTTCCCAGCGAACAGTGTGAGGACGAGAGCGAGCAGTCCTGCCTGTTCCGAAAATTTGAATCCCTGTCCTGCACCTGGGACACCGGCGATGTGGATTCCCGGCGGTTTGGCTGGCTGTCCTCCCTGGAGGATGAACTGCTGTACCGGCGGCTCTGCAAATTGCCGGAGGACGATCTGGAACTGCTGACCCTGCTCATTGTGGACGGATACCGGCAGGCCGATGTCGCAAGGCTGTGGAACTGTTCCCGGAGTGCAATCACACAGCGAATAAATAAAATCAAGATTTTTTTGAAAAAGGCTTAACAAATCGCCTTTCCCAATGCCTACACATTGAAGGGACAAGTCCTCTTGCCCCTCATTGCAGCTTGACAACTGAATATACGGCATAACAGGTACATAACCCGTATCGAAGCGGAAAAGGCGCGCCGCCAGGACGGTTGCTTGCAGGAGGTGATGACAGACAGGCAATCCGAGCGATCTACGTCCAGCCTTAAACCCGGAGATGGCGTTCCGGGCGCGATGATGGTGCGGGGGCTTAAAGATACTTCCTCACGGCCCGCCAAAGACTTGGGGGGAACCCTGCGGCGCACGAGTAAAACGGCACTGCGGAGTTATGACAGCTCTGCCGGGAGCGGCCTGTTATGTCCCCATCGTCAGGGGGCGTGGCAAATATGACGAACCATCCAAACAGAATTGCAGCAGCCGTACCGGACGGTATCCAGCGGCAACCGCCGCCCTTATCTTTCGATACGGCTGCTTTTTAACCATAGAGTAAAAACAATTTTTGAACGGAGGTGCGTCTTTATGACCAAACAGACAACCCCGACAAGCTCCTACAAAGAGGTGCGGATCGGGAAAACCATTTATCGCGTCACCAGCTTTTTTTCGGGAGAAAAGGACCTGGGAAAGACGCTGGAACAGCTGGCAGTCAGACGCGCCATGTCGGAAGCCATTCCAGCTGCCAGCGGTTCCAAATAACAGAAAGCCTCGCGGCCTGCCGTATCATTGCGCGGCGGTGGATTCTCCGGTAAGATATTCATGCAGGGTAAAACCTGCGGAGCCATTTTGCCGCACGAGGTATGGATTCTGAGATGGTCGGGAGGTAAAACAAAGATGATGGATACAACATACAACGTGGGCATCTACTGCCGGTTAAGTAACGACGATGAACGTGATGGGGAATCGGTCAGCATTGAGAACCAGAAATTGCTGCTTCAAAACTATGTCAGGCAGCGCGGCTGGAATGAGGTCGATGTCTATATCGACGACGGATACTCCGGCACGAACTTCAACCGCCCAGGCGTCAGGCGGTTAATCGAGGACGCAAAGGCCAAGCGGATCAATGTGATTCTGGTGAAGGACCTTTCCCGTTTTGGCCGCAACTACATCGAATTTGGGCAATATACGGATTACCTGTTCCCCTCTCTTGGATGCCGGTTCATCGCGCTGAACAACGGCATTGACACCATGAGTGACAACGGAAGCACCGATGTCATGTGCTTTTTGAACTTATTTAATGAGTTTTACAGCCGGGACACCAGCAAGAAGGTCAAGGCGGTCAAGAGGGCCTGTGCCGAAAACGGAAAATTCATGGGAACCTACCCCGCCTATGGCTACCGGCGCGACCCGCTGGATAAGCACCATCTGGTGATTGACGAGGAAACCGCGCCGGTTGTCCGCCGTATCTTTGAGATGCGGGCATCAGGCATGGGATTTCACGCCATCGCGGTGGCGCTCAATGAAGAAGGGATTCAGCCGCCCGGTGTGCTGTACTACCAGCGCAAGGGCCAGAGCGACCCCCGCAGGGTCAACCACAAGTGGGCCGACCAGACGGTAAAAAACATGGTCCGCAACGAGGTCTACATCGGGAACATGGTACAGGGCAAAAGCGGCACACTCTCCTATAAATCCCGCAAGCTCGTCAATAAATCGGAGGACGAGTGGATTCGGGTGGAGGGGACCCACGAGGCCATTATTTCGCGGGAACTGTGGGATACCGTAGCCAGTATCGGCAAAAAGAAGGTGCGGAAAAGCGCCCCGTCCGATGGCTGCAAGAGCATCTTCACCGGACTTGTGTACTGCGCCGACTGCGGTTTCAAAATGCGGAACCACATCGAAAAATTCACCTATAAGGATGGCAGGCCGGGACGGTACAGCTCTTTCATCTGCGGCAACTACTCCCGCAGCGGAAGGGGCGCGTGTACCATCCACACCATCTATGAAACGGTGCTGACCCAGCTGGTATTGGAGGACATCCGGGAAAAGGCCCGCTTTGCGGAATATGACCCGGACCGGCTGATGGGCGAGATTCTCCGGCTGAAGGAGAAGGAATCCCACACCCGGCTTTTCTCCTATGAGCAGGAATTAAAATCCTCCTTAGCCCGTATTTCCGATTTGGAGCGCCTGATGCAGAATCTCTACGAGGACAAATGCACCGGCTCCATCCCGCAGACGGTATTTCAGACCCTGATGCAGAAATATGAAGCGGAACGGGCAGAAAAGGCGGAGGCAGTCCCGGAACTGGAAAGGAAAGTCCGGGCGCACCTGGAAAACCAGGTGGATACCGACCGCTGGCTGGAAATTATCCGGCGCTATACCGAAATCTCGGAACTGGACGAAACCATTCTCTTTGAACTGGTAGACCGGATCGAGGTTGGCGATACCCAGAAGGTCAACGGGCAGCGGATTTGTGAGGTCAAGGTCTACTACCGCTATGTCGGGAATGTGGACGGGGCGCTGGCACAGGAAAGGGGGCAGGATTATGGCGAAGCAATATAAAGTCGGTATCTACTGCCGCCTGAGTGTGGATGACGCCTCCAATTCCGCAAAAGCGAAGGGCTATATCCCCAGCGATGAATCGGTGAGCATTGAGAACCAATATGAAATCCTCTCCAAATTCGTCATGCTCAACGGCTGGATCGAGGTCAAGACCTATCAGGACGATGGGTACAGCGGCGGCAATTTTCAGCGGCCCGGATTTTTGGAAATGCTGGAGGACGCAAGGCATGGCCTGATTAACCTGATTCTGGTAAAGGACCTTTCCCGTTTAGGCAGGGATTTTGTGGAGGTGGGCCGTTATACGGATGTCATTTTCCCCTCCCTCGGATGCCGGTTCGTATCGGTTCTGGACTGCCTGGACAGCGAGGGGGACAACACCGATATGCTGCACTTCCGCAGTCTGATGAATGACTACCATCTCAAGGACCTGTCCAGCAAGGTCAAGTCGGTGCTTCATGCCAAGAAGAAAAGCGGCCAGTATCTTGCCGCCTACGCTCCCTACGGATACCGCAAGAGCGAGGAGGACAGACACAAGCTGGTCATTGACGGGGAATCCGCCGCTGTTGTGCGGCAGATATTCCAGATGCGTCAGTCCGGCATGGCCTATGGGAAAATCGCTGCTGCTTTGAATGAGAAAGGGATTCTCCCTCCCCGCTGGTACTGGGCGGTCCATTACGGAAATGGCAGCTGCAAGTATTCCCGGTTGTGGGCTTACGCAACCGTCCGAAGCCTTCTGAACGATGATGTTTATGCCGGTACGCTCACACAGAATTGCACCGGTTCCCGTTCCTATAAGGATAAGACCATGATAAGGAAACCGGAATCGGAATGGATTTCCCATGAGGGCGCGCACGAGGCAATTATCGGGCCGGAGCTGTGGGAGGCTGTCCAGAAAATCAATCAGGCGGCGAAACAGATTTCCGCTAACAATACGCCGCCCCAAGCATCTCTGTTTACCGGAAAGCTGGTCTGCGCGGACTGCGGGCATCCTCTGGTTGCCGCCCGCGAAACACAGCGCCGGAAAAATGGCACTGTCAAGCACTATACTTCTTATTTCTGCTCCCGGTTTGCCACTACCGGGCACAGCATCTGCTCCTGGCACCGGATTTTTGAGATCAGCTTGAAAAACCTGGTGCTGAGTGAAATCCGGGCGCATGGAAAAGCGGTAGCAGCCGATGAAGCTGCTGTACTGGATAAGCTGAAACAGCATATACAATCCGCAAGCGCCGCACAACCGGAGGACAGCCGACAGGAAATCAGCCGTTTGCGGCGGCGTTTGGAGGAGCTGGAAGGGATAACCGCAAAACTTTATGAAGATAAGGTGAGCGGGGCAATCAGCGGCGATTCCTTCTCGGTTCTGATTCAAAAGAACGAGCAGGAACGCATCCAGAAATCGGAACGCGTGGACAGTCTGTTAGCCGGGGAACGAAAAGCCCAGCAGGACATCGCCAATATCCACCAGTGGGCCGGAACCATACGGCAGTATCTGGACTTGCAGGAACTGAACCGGGAAATCATTGAAGAACTGATTGACCGCATTGAAGTTGGAGAACGAACCATCATAGACGGTCAAAGACACCAGGACATTAAAATCTACTACCGTTTTGTTGGGCTGGTGTGATCGGGCAAAAAAAGCACCTGACCGCATCAGCAGCCAGACGGAAACATTCTGTAACAGCAGCGATATTTGATTGTTGCACACTGATTTGTCGAATTGGAGAGAAATTAGCAGTTTACCCCTCCCAAATGCCTCGTGTTCTTCATTATATTCAAAAACGGGGCAAAATCGTTCTCAGAGGTGCTATTACTGTCAATGCCGTTGTTTATGGCAATAAAGCGCACATCTTTCTGAGGGAGCAGGATTTCCGTATAAAATCCTACTTGCAGGTAATTTCTTCCAAACCTGCTCATGTCTTTTACGATAATCGTGCCGATGTTCCCGGCCTCCGCTTCGGCTATCATTTCCATGAAGCCAGGACGGTTGAAATTAACTCCAGAATAACCGTCATCCGTAAAATGGCGAATGGCGGTGAAGCCATTTTTACGGGCGTAATCCTCCAGATATTTCTTTTGATTGGTGATTGAATTTGACTCCCCAACCAGGTCATCATCTCTTGAAAGGCGCTCGTAAAGGGCTGTAATCCTCGCTTTTCCTGCCTTTTTTGACATTTTTTACACCTCCGTTTCTGTATGTAGATTTTCAGTTTAGAGAAGTTAGTTTTACCGTCTGGAAAAAGTATATCCCTCCGGCTTCAGCTCCATAGCCGTGACCTTCTCGCCAAAATCCGCCGCCCAGTTGTCAAAATGGCGGTGTCCGTTTTCCACCAGCGTGTCGAACTGGAGGTAGCGCATCATGGTATATAACTCTACCATACTGTTGGAGATCGGGGTCCCCGTGGCGAAAGTAATACCACGCCCGCCGGTGATTTCGTCCATGTAGCGGCATTTGCCGTACATATCGCTGGACTTCTGCGCGTCCGTTTGAGCAATGCCCGCCACACGGCTCATTTTGGTGTGGAGGAACAAATTTTTGAACGAATGTGCTTCATCCACAAACAGACGGTCTACGCCCAGTTCCTCAAACGTCACCACATTGTCCTTTTTCTCCTTCGCCGCCAGCTTTTCCAGTTTAGCCTCCAGATTTTTCTTGGTTTTTTCCATCTGCTTGACGGTAAAGTGGTCGCCATCTTCCTCTTTCGCGCTCTCAATCGCGGTTATAATTTCGTCAATCTGGTCCCGGATGACGGCGCTCTGCCGTTCGGGAGAGAGAGGAATCTTCTCAAACTGGCTGTGGCCGATGATAACAGCGTCATAGTCTCCGGTGGCGATCCGGGCGCAGAACTTCTTGCGGCGGTGGGGTTCAAAGTCCTTCTTGGTGGCCACCAGCACCTTCGCGCCGGGATACAGGCGCAAAAAATCGCCGCCCCACTGTTCCGTCAGGTGGTTAGGGACGACGAATAGGGATTTCTGGCACAGGCCCAGGCGTTTGCTCTCCATGGCGGCGGCAACCATTTCAAAGGTCTTGCCCGCGCCGACACAGTGAGCCAGCAGCGTATTCTTGCCATAGAGGATATGGGCCACGGCGTTTTGCTGGTGGGGCCGCAGTGAAATTTCCGGGTTCATGCCCGCAAAGCGGATATGGGAGCCGTCGTACTCACGGGGCCGGGTCGCGTTGAAGATCGAATTGTACCTCCGGCACAGCGCCTCCCGGCGCTCCGGGTCCTTGAAAATCCACTCCTTGAACGCCTCGCAGATCGCCTCCTGCTTCTGCTGGGCAAACGTGGTTTCTTCCTCGTTGAGAACGCGGGTTTCCTCGCCGCCTATCCATTTTTTATCGAATACCCGCACGTCCCGCTGGTTCAGCGCGGCCTCAAAAAGCTCATAGGCGTTGACGCGCTTGGTGCCGTAGGTAGTGTGGACACGGACATTATCCCGGCTGTCCTCGTTCTTTCCTTGGACCCGCCACTCGCCGGAGGAATCGGAATAACGGAGCTGAATCTTCTTCTCACGCAGACGTTCCGATGTTCCCAGCAGCTCAAACATGAACTGCTGGTAAATCTCCGGGTCAATCCAGGACGCGCCCACCCGGACGCTGATCTCCGTGGCGGTCAGGTCCTTGGGCTGTACCTGTTCCAGCTTCTCCACGTTGACGGCGAACTGCGGGTTATCCTCTGCGGCGGCACGGGCCTGAGCCAGTTTCACCCGGACATTGCCGGAGAGGTATTCGTCCGCCGCCTGCCAGCCCCGTGACCAGTTTTCGCCGCCCCCGGCAAAATCAAAGGGGCCGGTGGCGGGGTCCTTGAAGATAATGCCCTTCAAATCCTCCACGATCTGCGGAATTTTCTCAGGTCCGCCCATCAGCCCCGCCATATACTCCAGGTCCACGCGGGCCTTCTCGCCAATGGATACCGCCAGGGCCTCCACCGCCGTGTCCACGCTGGTGACGGCCTGCCGGTTCTGGATGGTGCGCTTGGTGAACATATCCGCCTTGCGCTCCAAATTTCCTTCATCGTCCAGCACTTCCAGGGAACACAGAAGCGGGTAGGAGGAATCCTGTTCAAAGGCCCTCCTGTTGCCCAGGCTGCTCAACAGGCCGTGTTTTTTCGTGAAAGCGTCATAAAAGCGGTTGAGCTTGGCCTGCTCCGCCTTGATTACATCGTCCCCGGCGTTTTCCAACTGCAAATCAATGAGCTTCCGGGCACAGTCCCGAATGGCGATCATGCCCATGGCCCGTTCCGTGGGGGTCTTGCCCAAGTCCACGGACTTCATGCGGGAATTTTCGCGGAAATACAGCTTTCCATCCGAGAGCGCGTAGCTGAAATTCCGCACAGAGGGATCGGCGGGAATGGATTCCAGCTCCCCCTCCTGTTCCGGTTCAATCTCCAGCAGCTCCCGGTCAGGCGGGGCAAGGTTCTGAATGGCCCCGGCAAGCTGCCGGGAGAGGTCCGCCCCGGCAATGGGCGCAACGGTGTAATCCTGCCTGCCGTACTGCGTATTCTCCGAGGTGGCCGTGCCCAGCACCATATCCGGGTGTTCCAGAAAATAGCTGTTGATCTTGAATCCATCTTCATTTTCACCCACCTGCACCCATCCCGGCTGCTCAATGGCGGGGCGGTCCCGCTTTTGCAGGAAAATAATATCGGACACCACTTCGGTCCCGGCGTTGGCCTTGAAAGCGTTGTTGGGCAGACGGATCGCGCCCAGCAGGTCAGCCCGCTCCGCCAGATACTTCCGCACGGTGGAATCCTTGGAATCCATGGTGTAGCGGCTGGTGACAAAGGCCACGATGCCGCCCGGACGTACCTGGTCCAGCGCCTTGGCAAAGAAATAGTTGTGAATGTTGAAGCCCAGCTTGTTATAGGCGGGGTCGTTGACGTGGTACTGACCAAAGGGCACGTTGCCCATGGCCAGATCATAGAAGTCCTTCCGGTCTGTCTGTTCAAAACCGGCAAGGGTAATATCGGCGTTCTGATAAAGCTGTCGGGCAATGCGCCCGGTCAGATCGTCCAGCTCTACGCCGTACAGCTTCGCCGACGCCAGAGAATCCGGCAGGAGGCCGAAAAAGTTGCCGATGCCCATGGACGGTTCCAGCACGGTCCCCGGCTGGAAATTCATATTCTCCACCGCCTGATACATGGCCTTGATGACCGTGGGGCTGGTATAGTGGGCGTTGAGGACCGTGGCACAGGCGGATTTGTATTCCTCCGGGGTCAGCAGTTCCTTCAGCTCGGCGTATTCTTTCGCCCACTTGGGGTCATTCTGGTCAAACGCCCCGGCAATGCCGCCCCAGCCAACATAGCGGGAGAGAATCTCCTGTTCTTCCGGCGTGGCAAGGCGGCTCTCCGCCTCGATCTGCTTCAAGGTACGGATAGCCGCCACATTGTACTGATATTTCGTTTTTTCGCCGCCAACACCCAGGTTATCATCGGTGATCTGGAAATTATGACGTTCCCGGCGCGGCTGGCGGGAAGCTGGCGGAGGGGGCGGAACCACCTGCCCACCGTCAATCTCCACCTGTTCCGGCTCCGGTTCGGGGGGAGGCGGGGGAGGTACGGAATCATCCACGCCCAAAACGGCGGCGCGTGCTTTGGCAACAAGGTCCCGCACGGCTTGGATGGACCGCTGGAGATAGGAATAGGCCGTATCCAGAATTTTCAGGCGGACAACATCATGCTCCGCGTCTATGCTGTGGATTTTTACGCGCTGTCCGTTCACCGTCAGTTCCATGCCTATGGGGATTTCATCAGCGGCCTCCATCCGTTGACGGTGTGCCGCCACCTCCGCAATGGTGTATTCCTCTCTTCGCTGGGCTTCCTCTATAAATTCCCGGACAAAGGGAATCGGCTCTGAGCGGAAAATGGGAAACCAGCCCTTCATATCCAAGTCCAGCAGACTGACGGTCCCCGCCTGGAAGTCCACGCTGTCGATCTTCATGCGCCGCCCGTCCATGGTCAGCTCCATGCCCAGGGGGATGAACTCCGCCGCGCTCCGCTCCTTGATGATCTCATAGGGCGCGTCCGGGCCGCGTTCGGGGTCGGGCTGGGCCAGAACCACACTATGACCATGTTCCAGCAGGTCCGTCAATGCGGACTGCCAGCCCAGGGAGGTTCCGGTGACAAAGGTGCTGCCCAGGCCGGGAATATCCCGCGTCAGCAGGTCCTTCCCCATGGCGGGGGCCGCTGCTTCGGCGTCCTTCCCGTAGAACAGCATATAGTCCCCCACTTGGACGCCAACGAGCTTGTCCGGGTATCGGGCCTTCAAGTCCAGATATTCGTCAACATTGGGCGTGAGATTGGGTTCAGACTGGACAGCGGCAGGGGTTTCCGGCTGCTCCGGCGCACCTACCCCGGTTGGTTCCGGCACTGTCTCCGGCGCGGGGGGTATCTCTACACCGGCCTCCGCTTGTTCCGGCTCCGAACGGTCCGCAGCGGGGACAGCCCGCGCCCAATCCGGTGCGTCCGGGCTGTCGGCATACCGTTCCGGCGCAAGGCGCGGGTCCGTAATCACGTCCTGATAACGGCGCTCCATGAGGTCCTCTACCAGCCACTCCCGGAACATCGGGAGAGAATGGAACGCGGCAAGAATGTCGGGATAAGCCCTCGCCGCCTCCATGAGATCGGGCATTTCAGCATTCAGCGTGTCCGCCGCTTCATTGTAATCCAGATCACGGTCCCGCAGATATTGGGAAAGGCTGCTGTTCCCGATTGCCCGGTCCAGTATTTTCAATGCCGTTTCATAGAGCGTAACCGGAGTGACCACCCACTCTGCGGAAGTCTCCGGGGGAACCGCCCGCCCGGTGACGCGGTGGATATTCGCCAGATAATTCTCCGCGCTGCCCCGCTCTACGAATTGGAGCGTTTGGGTTCCTTCCGCATAGAAGCGTTCCAGTGCATTGTCATAAATACCAAAGGGGCCGTTTCCCCAAAGGCGGACAATTTCAAACCGTTCCGGGGAATCCATAGAGACGGGTGCTTTTGCGGCCTGCTCCGGCTGGGACTGGGAGATTGTGGAATAGGTTTCGCTGATAATCTCCTGATGGAGCCGGTTACGGAAAGCGGTATTATCATAATACTGCTTCAACAGCGGTGTCTCATTGATCGCCAGCACCGCCCGCTTGATTGCCTCGTTACCCTCCAAACGGGCAAGGTCCTGGTCGGAATTGGCGCAGGCGTTTTGATACGCCGTATCCGCCAGAACCATATTTTTGACTATGGGCGTGTAATGCTCATATATCTGCCTGACAGTAGGATTATCGCCTAAACTGTCATTTTCCACCGCCCTGCCGTCCTGGTCAAAGGTCAGGCGCACGTCCTCGCCGTCCCGGACCATGACGGCCTCCCGCTTGTGGTAGCCCTGCTCACTGATATTCTTCAGCCATTGTTGGGCAAAGGTGTTCAAATCCCGGTGCAGCTTGGGAATCCACTTACCGGGTTCCGGGTAGACCTCCTGATAAATCTGAATAGAGCCGTCCTGCCGGAAGGTCAGCGGTTCCATGGTTCCCTTCTCCCGGTCCACCCGGAAGGTCATTTCCGGGTCGCGCATGAAGTCGCCGTTCTGCGTATAGGTATGGCTGACGGCGATCACGTCCGTGTCAATCCATTCCAGGTGGAGGGGCATCATAGCCCCGCCGTCCTCGCCTGCCTCCATGCGCAGATAGCGGTACTCACCGCTGGCGATTTCCGGGAACAGCTTCACAAAATTGCGGTAATTCAGCTCCACCTTGGTCCGTCCGGGCTTTTGGGGCTTGGTAGTGGCGTAACTTGCCGCCACCGCCTTTTCCAGTTCCGCCCTCAGTTTTGCGATCAGATTTTCAACCGCGTCCCGGTCCGCCGCCGGGAAGCTGAATGTAACTTCGCCGTTCTCATGGTTAAACTGCGCGGCACTGATTTCATTGGTCTGCATGAGCCTTGCCAGAAGCGGCGCTTCTTCCGCAGTTACCGTGGTCTGATAGTTGCGCTCGGCAACGGTAGTTTTCCAGCCCTGTTCACCGCTGTCTTGAATCGCCTGTTCCTGCCGGGAGAGCAAGGTGCTGGACCGACGCTCCCCGGTCTGCGCCTCAACGGGCGCAAGGGTCACAGAATGAAATTCCCGCAGCTTTTCAACATACTGCTCCACCGCATGGGCGGGGATGCCGCACATCTCCACACGCCCGACACCGGCGATGGGCCGGGTAGTCAGGCTGAGGTCCAGCAGGGCAGCGGCGGTTTTGGCATCCTCACCGAACATCTCAAAGAAATCGCCCACTTGAAACAGCACGATATTGTGGGGATTTGCCTCTTTGATCTCCTTGTAGCCATCCCACCACGGAGAGCGGGAGGTTTCCTCATGCTCTGCCGCCTGGGGAGGGGCAGAGGGTTCCGGTTCCAGCGGGGCGGGCGCTGCCGGGGAGAACAAGCTGAATTGGCCGCTCTGGTCCTCCTGGGCCGGGGTGCGCCGCTTGTTCGCCAGGGCACGGGCCGCAGCCGCCAGCCGGTCCCCGGAAGCAGGCGGGGCCTCGGAAGTTGTGCGTTGGGGCGCGGGGGCTTTTCGCTTGACCTCTTTTGCCACCTGCTTCTTCTGGCGCTCCGCCTGCAAAACAGCTTCCGGCAGAGGTTCATACAGAGAATATTCACCCCGCGTGAACGTCTCCATATCCCGCAGGGCGGGGATCATCCGCCGGTACTCCGGGCTGTCCGGGGAAACAGCAGCCATAATGGTGAACATTTCGCCGTACAGTTTAGAGTGTTTTTTGGAATCATCAGCTTCCAGAATGGCCCGGATTTTCTTCACGGCGGCGTCCATATCATTGCTGGGGGGATTGGTTCGGTTGGGGTCCATACTGTAAAAATGATAAATCCTCCGGGCAAGGGTTACTTTCTCATAGGCCGGAAGGTACGCCTTTTCCTGATCGTTGAGGTACTGCCCGCTGTCAATCAAGGCTCGGACACGCTTTTGCACCTGGTTCCAGTTCAGCGTGACCGTATCATAGCCCTTATAGCCGGATTCCTCATCCGAACGGGTGAAACGGATTCCCTTGGTGCCATAGTTCTCGTCATAGCCGGTATAGCAGCGTCCACCTTCGCCATAGCTGCTTTTCAGAAAATCAGCGCACTCTTTGGCGTTGTGGCCCTGGACAAAATAGGAGTATATTTGCAGCTTGCTCTCGGCAATGCTGGGGCCTCCGGTCAGCAGGCGGGTGATCTCGTCCTCCGTGATGAAGCTGGCCTTTGCCGGGGCGAACCCCTCTACCGCCTTATATTGCTCTTTTACCGCAGATAAACGGTCGATACTTGTGAGCAGGTAAACCGGGTCATGAATTTTATGAAAGCGCAGGAGGTTCGAGTTAAATCTGTACTTATCCAGAAATGCGTCCACTTCCCGCCAAATTTGCTGCCGGTGAACCGGGAGCTTCAGCAGTTCAGAAATCTCCTTTGTATCGTCCGGGAAACCTTTACCCAAGAAGTGCTGAGAAATGATGGGCATAAGGTTCAGTTCCTTTGCACTGTCGCTGAAATCCTGGCGGAGATACCACAGTTTCTCCGCCAGTTCCCGCACTTCGTTGTCGGGAGCTGCGTCAATTTTATCCTGCGTAGCAAATGTTCCATCCCGCAGGAGGTTGGAGGTCATAGCGGCGGCGCTCACCCAGGATATGAGTGTGCTGCCAGGGCCAAATGCAGACCGTCCCGGCGCGATGCGGAAGCCCTCGCTGTTAAACCACAGAGAATATTCCTGCCCGCCAATGGTAACGCCCTTGCCGCCCTCCCCAAACTCCTTTTTCATAAAAGAGGCAGCATCGGAGCCGGTGGGACCCTTCTGGAAAAATGCTACAATACGCTCAATGCTGTGCTTCTCGTTGCCGCCGCAGGTGAGGGTGCGGCCAATGACCGCAGACTGCACCTGACCGGAAGGAGTAGACGTATGCTGCTGGGTTGTCCGCCGGTCCTCCTCCTGGGCTTCGGCAATACTTTCAATCTGTTCCTCCACCGTGGGGAACAGGGAGAACAGCGAGAGGTCCGGCAACCCAGGGGTAGGCGGTTCCTCCGCAGACGCAGAAGCGGCGGGCTGTTCGCCCGCCGTCTCCTGCTGTTCCTGATTTACTTGTAGACGATCTCCGCCAGCACGATCTCCTCCGCCTGGGCCGTGAAGCTGTTCACCGCCTGGACCCATCCCATCTGATCGCGGGCCTTCATCGCCTCGTCCACGCCGTTCTGCTTCTTCAAGTCGGCCACCATCCGGTCCACCTGCTCCCTCGCCTGCCGGTCGATCTCCCGCAGGTGCGGGTACAGCCGCCCCGTCAGCAGCATGGAGGTGTGCGTCCCTGGGTGGTGTTCCTCCAGAAATGTCTCCCGCAGCATCCCGTACTTGTCCAGGGGCATTTCCTCCCGTTCGTCCGCTCCGTCCACTTCCAGGTCGGGAATCAGGTAATCGCCCGCCTGCTTGTAAGTCAGTTCCATCGTCATGGATAACGCTCCTTTCTTCACTTTCGCGCTTTACAGTGTTAAATTCTTCCTTGGCCTTAGTATAGTCGATCACAGGCGATTTTGCAAGAGGTTTTTCAATATTTTTTTCTTTATTTTTCGCCTGTTCCCGGTCATAGGTCTTGACGGCGCGCCCGATTTCTTCCAGAAGGTCCAGGGAGACTTTGCTGGCGGCGCTGCCCAAATGGTGAAGGACGGCGGGGGTGGAGAACTCGACAATGCCCGCAAGGTCCTCGTTCTCCAAATACTCGCTGGGGTCCAGGCCGCAGCGGGTCAGGAGGGTGTACTGGACGCTGGCGGTCAGAAGGTTTTTATAGCGTACTTCCAGATTGAGGTCGTCCAGTTCCTCCAAAAAGCTGTCCCGCACGTCATAGCGCAGGTCCTCCAAGTGGTCCCGGTAAACCTCGCTCACGGCGCGTTTCGCCTGCTCCATGAGCGTCCAGCCAATGTCACTTTCCTCCGTGGGTCCATACTGCCGTTCCAGCGCCTCCGCAACAGCGCCGGATTTTTCCGCCGTCATTTCCCACAGGTAGGGTGTTTTTGCCCCACGAACGGGCCGGGTGTCCGCTACGTCGTAGACATACCGCAGTTTGGGCTTGCCCCGCGCATCTTTTGTAATCAGGGCAATCCCCGTGGACCGGGCCTTGACCCAGCGGCGCATGGTATTGTTCCACAGCTCCATCTCCGCACAGGCGGTAGCGTCCGGGCGCTGCGCGTAGATCAGCAGTTGCTCATCAAAACGGTATTTATAGAGCCGGGAGGCCGTCGTTAAATACTGTTTCCAGCTCTCCACATCCTGCGTGACGGCATGGGCGGTCCGAGCGGCCAATTCCGATGTTAATTTTACTGTGCTTGCCATAAAACCTCCTTATTTCAGTATAGAAAGGCCCGGAGGGGGATAAATCATCCCACTCCGGGCGGTTTGGACGGTCAGCCGTCCTTTTGCTTGTTCTGATTCATTCTGTCCAGCACGGCCCTCTGCGCCGGGGAGAGGACACGGGGCGGCGTTACCCGCAGCCACTTCTTGGGCAGTTCAAAGGTCAGCCCGCCCCAGGCGTTGGCGGCGGTCTGGCGTACCTGCGCCGGGTGGGTCTGGCACAGCTCCAAAAGCTGATGCTTCAAAGCCTCGTTGTGGGTGTAGATGCTGGCTGTGCGTTCCGCCTCGTTAAAATTGATGACCGTCTCCTTCTCAATATTGGTCAGCCGCATGGCGTCACCTCTCCGGGTCCCGGTTGGGGGGAGCGGCCCCGCCCTGGGACTTCCCGGCTTCCTCCTGGCACTGGCGCAGATTATCCAGGACAGAGGGCGGCTTGGGGGCTTCATTGTTGATGATGCCGTCAATCTGGTTGTAGTTGCCCTCCACGCTCATTTCAGCCGCCGCCAAATGGTTCGGCTTCACCTCCTGGGGGACCTTTACTTCATATGCGGGCTTGAATTGCTCCACCTCCCTGTAAAGCGCCTGACGGCGCGCGTCATTGATAAGCCCTAACTGCTGGGCCATATCCAGGGAACCGATATAGGTCCAATACCATGCCAACTGAGCTTCGGGGCGGGCGTTTTCCTTGGTAATCTCGCGGATCGTCTCACTTTTCAGCCCCGCAATAACCTGTTCCACATCACGCATAGGCTCAACCCCCGCTGTTCTCGGCAATCGCCAGCAGATCGTCGTACACGGCGTTGATGGTGGCGATCACGGCGCAGACGGCATCGTCCACCGCTGTCAGCACTTCCTCGCTCTCGGAGCCAGCCAGCTCCAGCAGGGCCTCCACCGTCTCCGGGGACAGACCCAGCTTGACGGCCAGATCATCCGCATTGGGGACGCCGCCGTCCGCTTCCAGGAACCAGTCGTAGGGCATACCGAAGTAGTGGGTGATCTCCCGAAGCTGGTAGGCGTTGGGGGTGCTGATACCGTTGAGCCAGCGGTTGACCGTGGGCACGGACACGCCCAGGTGACGGGCCAGCTCCCCGCGCTCCACGCCGCTGGCAGACAGAATCGCCTTCAAACGGCGGTCAAAAATATTATTATTCATTCTCATTTTCCTTTCTTTTCGGTAGATTTGTTGTCAAATTCCAGCTTGAAGCGGACAAATTTGCCGCCGTCATCGTTTAGGACAACGGTGGCGTCATAGAAAACGCCCTTCTTCTCGGAAAACAGGCCGGTGACAGCCGCACGCCCGGTTTTCAAGAGAGAAGCGGCGATTTTCTTAGTCAGCTCCTTGCGCTTGCTGGTAAAGAAGCGGTCATTCTTCCACAGAGCAAAGCCGCAGGAGGGGGTATCGTGGTAGCCCTCGCAGTAAAAGCTCTTTTTGCCCTCCACCACGTTTTTACCGCAGCGGGGGCATTTGCCAATTCCCGCCCGCCCGGACTCGGAGAGCGGGGACGGGGCCACAGCCACATTCCGGTAGGACCGGACCAGCCCGGTGAGCATGGCGGTGATCCCGGCCATGAAGTCCTCCGGGGCCAGCTCGCCCCGTTCCACGGCCCCCAGCCGGTCCTCCCACTCCGCTGTCAGTTTGGCGGCTTTGAGCTGGTCGGGCATGGCCCAGGACAGTGCTAGTCCCTTCTCCGTGGGAAGAAGCTGTTTTTTCTTCCGTTCCACAAAGCCGGATTTCACCAGCTTTTCAATGGTGGCGGCGCGGGTGGCGGGTGTGCCCAGCCCGGTCCGTTCCACGTCTTCCAGTTTGGCGAAGTCGTCTGCGCTGGCGTTTTCCATTGCGGGGAGCAGGGTGTCCTCGGTGAATCGTGCCGGGGGAGATGTAGTGCCCTGCTTCAACAGAGCGTCCGCACCCTCCAACCGCTGACCATCGGACAGCACCGGGAGAGATGGGGCCGGTTCCTCGGCTTTCTGCTTCAGCGTGGAAAGGAACGCCTTTTCGGTCCCCTTCCAGCCCGCCGCCGCCACTGTGCGGCCCTTGGTCATAAAAGAAGTGCCGCCACAGTCCAGCGTGACGGCAGTCTCCGCATAGGTATGGGGTTCGCCCACGGCGCACAGCAGCCGGACGGCAATCATGTAGAGGATGTTCCGCTCCCCGGTGGGCAGGGCGGCAAGGTCAGCACCGGCGATCTCCGCCGTGGGAATGACGGCGTGGTGGTCGGTCACTTTGCTGCTGTCTACCACTTGGGCAGCGTGTACCGGGAGGGGCTGGCCCACCATGAAGGACAGCGCACCTGCCACGGTGGCGCAGAGAGCGGGCAGGCCCTCCGCCATATCCTCGGTCAGATAGCGGCTGTCCGTTCGGGGGTAGGTTGCCAGCCGCTTTTCGTAGAGGGATTGGAGGTAGTCAAGGGCCTGCTGGGCGGTGTAGTCAAAAAGGCGGTTGGCCTCCCGCTGAAGGGTTGTCAGGTCGTAGAGCTTCGGTGGCCGCTCAGTCTTGTCCTTCCTGGTGACGGACTGGACCACGGCGGTCTTGCCCAGGCAGGCGGAGCGCAGCTTTTCCGCGTCCGTCTTGGAATTGAATTTGCCGCTGGAGGCCCGGATGCCCTGTGCGTCCAGCTCCACGGTGTAAAATTTTTCCTTCTTGAAATGCTCAATCGCCGCTTCCCGTTCCGCCAGCAGCGTGAGTGTGGGGGTCAGCACCCGGCCCACGTTCAGCGTCTTACCTTTATATAATGTAGTAAAAAGGCGAGTGCCGTTGATACCGATGAGCCAATCCGCCTTGGCGCGGCAGAGGGCGGCGGCGTAGAGGTTATCGTACTTCCGGCCGTCTGCCAGATTGTCAAAGCCCTTGCGGATAGCGGATTCCTCCATAGAGGAAATCCAAAGCCGCTTGACCGGCTTCGTGCATTTGCAGAGGTCATAGGTCAGCCGGAAGATCAATTCGCCCTCCCGCCCCGCGTCGGTGGCGCAGATCACCGTGTCCACATCATCCCGGCTCATAAGCTGGCGCAGGATGTTGAACTGCTTCCTGGTATCCGGCAGCACTTGGAACTGCCACGGCTGGGGGATGATGGGGAGATCGTCATAGGCCCACTTGGAGTAGCGGGGGTCGTAAGCGTCAGCCGGAGCCAGCTCTACCAGATGGCCCACACACCAGCTCACCAGCCAGCCGCCGCCCTCCATGTACCCGTCCTTCCGGCTCGTTGCCCCCAGCACCTTCGACAAAGACATTGCAACGCTGGGTTTTTCTGAAATCACTAACCGCGTTCGTATCACTCCTTTTCCTGTCTGTCCAGATATTCAAATTCCAACTGATTTTCGCATATCCCGCTGCAAAGATAGCCGCTCTGAAAGGGTACGCCCTGGCGCGGCTGTCTCCCTTCGGTCATGTACGCCACCCTCGGACTGAGCCAGAGCATTTCCACCCGGCGCTCCTTGAACATCTGGAACCGCTTCTGGCTGTCAAAAATGCCCTGGAAGTTGATAAGCATGGCAAAGGGCTTTCCAATGGCATAAAGCCGTTCCAGCACTTCATTTTTCAAGCTGTACGGCGGGTTGCTGATGATATAGTCGCAGTCCGGCGTGTCTGTCTGAAAGAAGTCCTGCCCGGTCTGGATATGCCCGTAGATCACCCGGAACCCATTGCGGAAGAATACCTTCACATACGCGCTGTCCGCCGTATCAAAGGGGCACCATATCACGGCTCCCGGTCTGAGACGCTTCATAATGGGATAGACCGCATAGGAGGGCGTGAAATATTCGTCCCGTTTGCGGAACTGATATTGTATTTGCGCCATCACTTCTTCCGCAGCAGGTCCCGGTAGCACACGCCCAGACAGGGCGCGTCCCGGCGGTAGGGACAGCCGTGGCAGGGGTGAGTGGGCGGAAGGGCGGGAGGTCCGTGGACCTCCCGCCGCTCCGTGGGAACCTGCTGCATCATTTTCTCATAGGGGCTGTCGGTGAAACGGGTCATTCATCGTCCTCCGGTTCCTCGTAGCCGTAGCCCTCCGGGTACTCCGGTTCCTCCGGTTCGTCACGGGGGACACGCCGGGGGGCGGGTTCCAGATCATCCTCGTTGACGGTTTCCTCATCCCCGCCGGTCAGCTCGTCAAAGTCCTCCGCATCGTCCAAGTCGTGCTTGGGCTTCCAGATTTTCAGATAGTACCCAGCGCCACCCACGGCCAGGGCCGCGATCACCACCAGAATCATGGCGCTGGAACCGTCCTTCTCAGGCTTTTCCGGCTCCGGGTCGGTATCCGGGTCCACAGCGGGGGCCTTGCCGGTACAGTCCATCATGGTCAGGACGCAGACGGGACAATCGGTGTTGACCTCGCCGGGGGCGCACTTGTCCTTGCAGGTGCAGACCGGCTCCGGGTCGGGGATAGCGGACACGTTGTTGCCCTCCGGTTTTTTATCCTTCTCCGCCAGGGCCAGCAGATCGGACTCCGTGACGGCGTTGAGGAAATAGACGTTCTCGCTATCCCGCTGTTTGTCGATTACCAGATAAAAGGTATTGTTGCTGGGGGTGGTGAAGGTGAAAAATTCCTTGCTGTCCTGGTCCGTCACATTGTCCACCAATGTGCCCTGCCCGTCCGGGGTCAGCGCGGTGGGCAGACGGGGTGTAGTGTCCGGCTTCTCCTGGGGGTCCGTGCTGGAGGAAGCGGGTGCTTTAAGAGGTGTGGCCGTGGGCTTTGTGGCAGTATTGGTTTCCGCTTGATTGGGGCTGGGGGCCTTATCCGCTTTCCCTCCATCGCCCTTGACTGCGGGGTTATCCACCATCACATTGGTCATGAAAATATGTGTACCCTGGGCAAAGCAGTCCATGTAGCACATCTTTTCATAGATACTGCCGTCGTTTCCTGTGACGCGGATGGTAACGGGGCAATTATCTGTAATGGTGATGCGCCCGGTGTAGCGGTCCTCCCACCGTTCCAGATTGCCGGTCACATCCTGCCACTCACCATCCAGGCCAACCTTGATTTTGGCGCTGGCAAATCCGTTTCCAGCAGTATCTGTGATGCAGTAGCCCACATCCGCGCTTCCGCTGGTACGGTTGGGGGGCTTGGTAATCTCTACTTTGATGCCGGACGGCTCCACCTCTGCGGCATAGGCCGCGCCCATCATGGAAAATGCCGCCCCCAGGCACAAAAACACGCACAGCAGCAGAGCTACCATGCGCCGCAGGGATTTTGTTTTCATAGGTTCAATTCTCCTTTCCAGAATTGGTTGTGGACGGCGCATTTGCCGCCCGGATCATATCCAGCACGGCCCGCAGGTCCTCCGGCGCGGAGATCATACCGCGCACAGCCTGGATGATTTCAAGGTTTTCCTGCTCGGTGATCTGCCGCTCAATGTCCCGGACGCGGGCCTGCCACTCGCTGGCCTTCTCCTTCGCCCGGATAAGATCAGCTTTCAGATTATCAAGTTTCGTTTCCTTCGGCTTACGCACGGTGAACACCTCCCATCCTGCCGGGGATATAGTTGGCAAAATTGTGGACAGTGTGGAAAATCCGCTTGTTGTTCACCCACCGCTGGAGCTGGCGGGTAATGGGCGGGGCGCTGGGCCGGTCATAGACCATCACATAGGGATCATAGCCCATGCCCCGCAAGGTTTCCACCCGGTAGAGGTCCTGCTCATGGGTGCTGCCGTAGTTGGTCAGGACGTAGACGCGCCGCCTGCGGTCGCTCTTGATGTTGGTCAGCTCCAGGAAGCGGCGGAAGTGGGGGGTCAGGTCAATATCGGGGTCGTCCCAGGCAAAATGCACCGCCTTAGTCCTCACCCGGTTCAGCAAAGCCACGTTCTCCGGGGTGATGAGCCGAATGTCCAGCCCTTGGGAGAAGTCTACATAGGCGCGGCTCTCCGTAAGCTGCAAAATCAGCTTTTCATGGTCAGGGCAGGCCAGCAGATTGGCGTCCAGCAGATTGATCTCCTTCTGGCCGTCCCAAAATTCGGAGAGGTCCGCCACCTGGACGCTCTGCCGCCCTTCCTTCCCGGAAACGATGCAAAACCCACATTGACGGGGACAACCCCGGCTGAGAAAGCCGTAAGCAGTACCGGAAAACTGCGGATAAATGCTGTAATCGGGATAAGTATGCTCCACCTCGTCCGGGAGGTTGGGGCCGGGACCGTAGCCCGTGCCGCCGCAGACCACCTCGTCCGCGTTGGTGACGGTAATGGTGTCCTGGGAGTAGGTATCGGTGAACACCCGGCTTTTGTAAACCCGGTTATACAGGCCCTCCGGGGTCCACCACTCCACATGATCGCCCCGCGCCTTGTGGTAGGCGGACAGCTTCATCAGGCACAGGTTGGGAAAGTTATGGGAATCAATATCGCATAAACCGATTCTCATATATCACGCTCCTTCAAAAATGTTGTAAAAATCAGGGCAGACGGCCCATTCCATAGTATTTTGACTGCCAATAATTGCTGTTGATATTGGCATAGGAAATGGGGTCCCCACAGTGAATCATCTGCCCGTTGCCCACATAGATGCCCACATGGGTCACGCCGTTGGGGTTCGGCGCGTCATAGGTGTGCCAGAAGAAAATGAGATCACCGGGCTGGGCGTTCGCCATGGATACAGGGGTGCAGATGTTATAGAGGCCCTGCGCCCCCAGCCGCCCTACATCCCATCCGCTGTGATTGATAACCCAGCTCACAAAGCCAGAGCAATCAAAGGATGTGCTGGGACTGCTGCCGCCCCAAACGTAGGGATAGCCAAGATATTTCTCAGCTTCGGCCAGCATTGCAGCAAATGTGTCGTTGGTGGGCGGCTCTCCGGGGTAGTCCGGGATGACAGGTCCGCCCGGTACGCCGGGAATGGCCCCAGCAGTTGAGCCGTCATAGCCGGTGTCCACGAAATAGTAGGGGTTCAGGTACTTGCCGTCCAGCATGATCTCCAGATGGAGATGCGGCCCGGTGCTGTTGCCGGTACTGCCCACGGCGGCGATCACGTCCCCCCGCTTGACCTCCTGGCCTGCGCTGACGGAGAGGCTGGAACAGTGGGCATACCGGGATTGATAGCCCTTTTCGTCCTCGATCACCACGCACAGTCCGTAGCTGCCAGCGTCCCCGGCAGAGATCACCCGCCCGTCATGGATTGCCTTGATGGGGGTCCCCTGAGCCACGGCAATGTCCACGCCCCGGTGCAGGTTCTTCTCCCCGCTGATGGGGTGGACCCGGTAGCCGTAGCTGCTGGAGACGTACCCCAGCCACGGGAAGTCAAAGGGGTTCCCATACGCCTGCCGGTTGCCGAGGGTCTGCTGGTACACGTTGTAGCGGTCCGCCTGCTCACCGGCGGACAGGCTTCCGGCGATAATGCCGGAGAGGGGCCGGACGGTCAGGGTGGTTTGCAGAACATACCAATCATAGGGGTTGCTGTTGCCGTCATAGCGGGTTTCCACAATGACCTCCCGCGTAAGGGTGTACTGCTCCCCGAACAGCCGCGCAAGCTCCGCCTGGACCTGCTCAAAGGTAAAGGCGTTAAACATGGTGGAGAGGTAGCCCATCAGCTCATAGGGGTTGTGGCTGATCTCCCCGATGTTGTAGCGGTATTCGTCATAGCCGGGGTAATTTTCCTCCGTTTTGTCAATGTCTATCTGCAAATCCGTCTCCATTTCCGTGTAGTAAAGGTCCGAATTGCAAATATCCTGCTCATTCGCTATATAGGACGCTGAAATATAGGAGGACTGGAAGCCGGAGAGCATGGCGGTACAGGAGGTCATGCCAGCGGAGAAGAACACCACCACCATAGCCAGCATTGCCACCACCAGCAGCAGAGATTTTCGTGCCGCTACATACTGCTGGACCGCCCGGACGATCTGCCCGGTGGCGTGGACCACGTTTTGGGTGAAGTGCGCCGTCTGCTTGGCCTCATGCGCGGCCTGGGCATACTTCCGCTTGATCTTCTGCTTCTGTATCCACTTGGCGAGGGCATTTTTGCGCCGCAGCTCCGGGTTGTCCCGGAGGGCAGTCTGCCATGCCAGCTTGACATTTTCCTTTGCCACCCGCTGCTCCGCTTGGCGCAGGGCGCGGTAGGGCTTGGAGCGGCGGCGGTTTCTCTGCCAGCGCAGGGCACGGCCCACACCCTGCTCCATAAATAATTCGCTTTTGTGGGTGGCCTCCAACGCTACATTGTCACGCTCCGATTCATGGATTTTGCCGTGGAGCTTCATCACCGCCGCCGTCTTTGCCATGCCACCGGCGCGGGCGGGCAGAGAGGGTGGTCTATATTCCGGCAAAACCTCCTGCTCAAAGTGGAGACGGCGGCGGGTCCTGCCCGTCTCAACCTCCACCTCCGGCTGGAAGGATAACCGGCGCTTGGTGGGAAGATGCTCCCGCGCCTGTTCCACCTGACCCTCCGCACGTTCTACCCGGCGCACGGCCTTTTGATAGTTCCGGCTGGGCGGCTGGGCGTCCTCCTTGGGCGCGGGGGCTTGGGACGAAGTATCACCAGCCTTGGGCGGCGGGTCCTCAAATTGCAGCCGCTTCCGCTCTGAAGAAATGGGCGCGGCGGAGTGGGCGGCTAACTTTGCCGCCTGCCGTTTCTGATACGCTCCACGATCATCCGGCACAGCGGACAGCTCCGGGGCCTTGGGTTCCGGCTGGGGGCTGTCCCGCTGGCGGGTGTCCGCCTCACCGTCAGTAGAAACAGACGGTTCCTCCTGCTGACCGTCCTCCGGCTGGGCGTGGGCGGCATCTGCGGCATGGTCCATCACCTGCCGCTTCTTTACCGCCCGTTTTGCATCAGCAGACGGTTCAGCGTCAGGGGTCTGGGCTGATTCCTTTGTATCCTCAAAATGAAGCCGTCTGCCACCATCGTCCATAAGGCGGGAGGGACGCTGTTCACCGGGGGCCGCAGGCTGGGCGGCATCCGGGGCAAACCGCCGCGCCTGCCGTTTTTTCATTCTGGCTTTGGTATCTGCTGGCGGCTCACCATCTGAAACAGGCCGTTCGCCCTCCGCATCCTTGAATTGCAGCCGCCCACCGCCCTCTACCGGACGGGGCGGACGCTTCACCGGGGGCTTCTGTCCCTTGCCGGGAGGCCGGTTCTGCATGGGGGCGTCACCAGCGCCGCGCATGGGCTGGCCGTCCAGAGATCGGGCGGCATCCGGGGATAGCTTCGCCGCCTGCCGCTGCTTGGATTTTTTACGATTGTTCCGTCTGCGCCGTCTCCGGGAGGTTGGCGGCGGGGGCGGCGGGTCCTCGCTGGTGACGGGAGCAGCCATCATGGGCGCGTCCGCCGCCATCCGCATGGAGGAAACCTCCGGGACAGGAGTATCCGGTACGCTGACCGGCTCCTGGGCGGCGTAGACCGCTTCCTCCGCTGTCTGCTGGACGGGCCGGGGCTGTTTCCGCCGTTTCTTGCCAGGGGAAACGGAATCGCCGCCGCTCCGCTGAACCGCGCGGTGGCCCGCCGCCTGTTCCTGGGGACGGGCCGGACCGAAGGATACATCCGCCGTCCGCTGGCTGACGCGCTTTTCCTCACCAGTAGCCATGTTCTGCTCCACCAGACCGTCCCGGCCCAGCTTCTGCACCGTTTTCGCCCTGGACTGGAACCGTTTGCCGCTCATAGAGCCGCCTCCGGGGCCTTATGCTCTTTATCCTGCGCGGGGGCGGGCTGGGCAGCGGCTTCCGCCCGTTTCTCCGCCAATGCCTGCCGGATGGAGGGCTTTTTCTCCGCCTGACGCTCCGTCCGCGCCTCCCGTGCGGCCTCCGCCGACAGCTCCAAACTCTCCATCCCGCCGATAGCGGCAAGGGTGGCGTTGTTCATGCCGGACAGCAGCTTTTGTGTGGTCCGCATGGGGGCCAGCACCACGGACTGAAAACGCCCCTCCTGCCCGCCGTCCACCGTCTGCGCCTCCTTGCCGGTCAGGGTACGTCCGGCGTTCTTCAAATGACCGCCCACGCTCCGCAGCTCATGGCCGATGCTCTCCACCTTTTCAATGTTCTGCTTCGTGTCAGCAATCATGCCACTGATCTTCTCCTGCAAGGATTCCAGCACATTTTTGACTTCAATGGCGGACACGGCCTTATCCAATGCGGTCACACCCGCCTCCTTGAAGTTTTCCACAGCATTTTTGGCGCAATCCGTGATTCTCTCCCGCAGATCATCCAGTGCCTCCCGCGCCTGCTCTACCTTGTGCCCCAGGGCTTCCACCATTCGGCCAATGGCCTTTTTCGCCGGGGATTCCTGGGCCTGGGCAAGCTGCTGGCGGACCTCCTGCAATTCCTGGGATACAGCCTCGAATTGCCGGGTCATGCCGTCCATGTAGAACATCAGGAGAGACAAATCCTGCGCCTGCCCCTGCCGGTTGTTTTCCTCCAGCAGCTTCATAAACTGCTGAATCGTCTCATTACTCTGCAATGGGTCTATGGGTCAGCACCTCCTTTACTGCGCCGCAAGGTCCTCCAAGCGGGTGGTCATGATTTCATAGAGTTCCGTATCCTTCGGGAAATGGTCCACAAAGGGGATAATGACGCTCCCGAAGAACAAAAGCCCCTCGCCAGCGTTGGAGTTGGTCACATAGCCAAGCTGGTGAGGGGAGATATTGAGCTGCTTCGCCAGGATTTGCCGGTCGCCGCCCGCCTGATTGAGCATATACACAAAATCGGAGTTTTCAAAAATGTTCTCAATTTCGCGGGAAGAAAGCAAATCCTTGACGTTTTGGGTAATTCCGGTGGGGATCCCGCCCCATTTTCTGAACCGTTTCCAAATCTCCACCGTGTAGGCGGCGGTCTGTTCCTCGCGGAGAAGCAGGTGCATTTCGTCAATGTAGAGGCGGGTGGACTTGTGGGCTTCCCGGTTCTCGCTGACCCGGCCCCACACCTGGTCCTGGACCACCTGCATACCGAACTTTTTAAGCTGTTTCCCCAGCTTTTTAATGACGTAGCACACGATCCGGCTGTTGATTTTCACGTTGGTCCGGTGGTTGAATACGTTCAGACTGCCGGAAACGTAAATTTCCAGCGCCGTGGCAAGCCGCTGGGCCTCCGGTTCCGGCTGCTGGCAGAGCAGCGCGTGGAGGTCCCCCAGCACCGGCATTTTCTCAGGCCGGGGGTCTTGCAGGTACTCCCGGTAGACCATATGGACGCAGCGGTCCACCACCGTTTTCTCCACCGGCTCCAACCCGGCCTTGCCGCCCACAATCAGCTCCATGAGGGAGAGGATGAAGTCGCTTTTCAGCGTCAGGGGGTTATCATCCTCCGAGTAGTTGAGGGTTATGTCCATGGGGTTGATGTACTGGTCGGAGGTGGGGGAAATGTCAATCACCTGCCCGCCCAGCCGCCGCACCAGGGGCGAATACTCGTCCTCTGGGTCTATGATGGCAATATCGTCCTTGGTAATCAGGAAAGCGTTGGTGATCTCCCTCTTGGCGGAGAAGGACTTGCCGCTGCCGGGGGTTCCGAGGATCAGGCCGTTGGGGTTTTTAAGTTTCTTGCGGTCTGCCATGATTAAGTTGTTGGAAAGGGCGTTTAAGCCGTAATAGAGGGCTTCACCCTGCATGAAAAGTTCCTGTGTGGTAAAGGGCACGAATATGGCTGTGCTGCTGGTGGTGAGGCCCCGCTGAATGGCGATCTGGTTGAGGCCCAGGGGGAGGGAGGACATTAGGCCCTGTTCCTGCTGGTAGTCCAGCCGCCGCAGGGCGCAGTTGTACTTTTGAGCGATGCCCGCCGCCTGGAATACGTTGTTTTCCAGCTTCTGCCGCGTCTCCGCCGTGTTCATCACCAGCATGGTGACGAGAAACATCCGCTCATTCCGGCTCTGCAAATCTTCCAGCAGCGTCTTGGCCTCCGCGCCGTAGGTGGCGAGGTCAGAGGGGATGATGTCCATATCGTATCCGGTTCTGACTGCTTTTTTCTGCTCCTCAATGGTCATTTTCTGCAAATCGGTGATCTTCCGCTTCACATTTTTGATGGCGGCGCTCTGGTCGATGGACTGGATATGCAGCGTGACCACCATGCTGCTTTCCAGGTCCAGGAAGTCCGCCAGCATCCGGTCGGTCAGCTCCGGGGCCAGGATTTGCAGGAAGGACATTGCCCCGTAGGTCCTGCCGATCTGGAACATCCGGCCATTCTTGAAGGTGAAGCTGTCCGGGGCAATGAAGTCCTTGCTGGAAAGGCCGGTTTTATAGATGGCGTCCCAGGCAAAGCGGAACTTCTGGTTGTCCGCCGGGTGGAACATCTTATGAAGGACGGCCAGCCGCTCATAGCCATTGAGGGAGTGCGCCCGGACCCCCAGGGTTTTGAAGTTAGCCAGCACGTCCGCCTCGATGCGTTCCAGCCGGGGCTTGGCCTCCTTCAGACTGTCCGCCTCCACGCCGAAGGTGATGTACTTGGTCTTGGTCAGGCCGTTGTTCCCCTTGGAGAGCTGGCCTTGCAGCATATCCGAATATTCCTCCCGGATGGAGTTGAAGGCGTCCGCCTGATCGGGGATATGGATGGACTGGCGCTGTTCTTCCATATCGGCGGGTTGGTTGAGGAAGGAGAACTGGACGCGGATGGAGCTGTCAAAGTAGTTGAGAAAATCGCACCAGTTCTCAAAGATCAGGTTCTTATCCTCGTTTTGCGCGAGCTGGTAGTTAATGTCGTAGAATTGTACCTGCTTGGTGAAGAACCGCTCCGACACCACGCAGATACCGTCCCGGCACATCTCCCGGTAGGGGATGGTCTGCTGGGCGGTGCGGGGGATTTTGCCGTCTCGCTTGGCCTTCTGGACGGAAGCGGACAGCCGCCGCTTCTGGCGGCTGGTGAGCTTGGCGTCAGGGGTCAGGCGGATGGTGTCCCGCAGGTCGGCCTTATCTTTTTTGTGCTGTCTTTTTGCCGCTTGCAGATTTTTTGCTTGCTTTTCCTGCTTTTTTTGCAATAGCATGAACCTCCTTTTCATGATGATTCAGCCGCTCCATGGCGGCATACAGATTGTCGGTCTGGTACGGGCGGACCTTGGGGGCGAGGAACTGTGCCCGGATGAAGTGGCCCAGCACCTTCTCCAAGGGCTGTCCATCCTTCTCGTAGATGCCGAACAGGAAGAAGGGCAGCATGAGGCCGATCATCAGCAGAGCCGCCGCCTCGTTGCCAAGATTGTTCCGGGTGAGCATATAGGTAGGTACGCCAATCAGACCGCCCGCGCCGAAGCATATGAGCTGCCGCTGGGTCAGATTGAACGCCACCTTCGTCTTTACTCTGGCGAGGTCTTTCGGGACAGGGACAAAGGGCATTTACCGCACCTCCCGATCTTTCGGTTTTGCGGCGGGCTGGTCGCCGGGGACGGGTTTTGCCGCGAGCTGGGCCTTAATGGAGGGCTTCTTCTCCGTCTGTTTCTGCATAGCGTCCATTTCCTTCCGTGTCTGTGTAACGAAGATGCTTAAAACACCAGGATGGCTTGTGATGAGATAGTCTCGGTGACGGCTCACGGTATCAAACATGGGGACAGTTGCCGCCCACGCCTGATTGCCGCTGGAAACACGGGGATCGTTCCTTATACCTTGAAGGGTAGCAGCCAGTACATGACTTACACGTTCCGCACCAAACACCGCCAGTACGCCCTTTGTGTCAGCATGGAGACTCATTCCATCAAAGCCCTCCCCAATTGCCGTCTCAATAGCATCCCGGCAGGCAACATTCGTTTCCAGGGAGGCGAGGAAAGCGTCCAACTCTCCATGCTCCCTGGCATATTCGCCGGTGTGCGGATAAATCGGGATAATGGGGGCAGTTTCCCGCTGGGCCTCCATTAGACTTTCGGCCCTATCCTCAATACACTCCCGGATATTGTCCATGTGACCCGTCTCCATATCCCGGAAGTCCTTGTAAATATCCGCCAGAGGGCAGGGGGATTCCAGCAACGCTGCCGCCTGGGGTGCGGGGAGGTCCTGCACCTCCAACGACATCAGAATATCCTCCCGCATGGCGTACTCATAGGCATGGTTCAGGGCTTCCTCCGCTGTCATGCCCAACAGCCCGTGCTTGAACCGCTCCTGTTCCGCCGCCATCTTATCATATAGTGCCTGATTCAATTTTTCTGCGTCCATGAACGTCTCCTTCCTTTATAATAATTTCTCATACCGCAATTTCATCTGCGGCGGGCAGAGGTCCACAGCGGGACAGCGTTTGCCGGTCCAGCGTTTTCCCCCTGCCTGCCCCATACACGTCCAGCCCGCTGCCCGGATACTGGCTCCGGCCTCCGTGTCCAACGTGTAGGTGATGATCTTGCGGTAGCCGATAGCCTTTGCCGCCCTCGCCGCCGCAGAGTACAGCATACTGCAAGCGTTTTTCTCGCCCGTGGTACAGAGCCGGGTCACTTCCAGCGTCAGGCCATTGTCCAGATAGCGGCTCACGGGACGGCCCACAATGGCAACGCCCACCAGCCGTCCCTCTGCCGCACAGCCAATGGAAAACTTGTGGCCGGTGACGGGCTTATGGTGGCGGTGGTGGGCGGCTACAAAAGCATTGGCTTCTTTCAGGGAAACAGGGATCAGGGACAGCACGTTACCGCTCCCCCTTGTCCGCCGCCCGCTGAGGGGCGGGGGCAGGCCGATCCGCTGCCTCCTTTGCGGCTTCTTTCAGCGCACCGCGCACGGAGGGGGGGCGCTCCTGCTCCACTGCTTTCTCATACGCACTCAAAACAGCGGTGTTCAAAGCCTGCCGCATTTCCTTGGTGGTGGGACAGCAGATGGGGTGGTATTTATCGTCCTGCCCCTTGGTGCTGGGCATAGAGACATACGGCCCCTTCTCCGTGTTGTAGATGCGGATGTTGTTGACGGCGAACACGCCGCCCAGGTTCACGCTGGCGAAGCCCAGCAGCTTGCCATGGTCCTTGTCCGGGTCCTTGGGCAGATAGATTTTCACGTCCACACCAGGGACGGAAGGGGCTTCCGCACCAGCTTCCGGCGCTCTGTTCTCGCTCAAATTGCAATCCTCCTTCTCATTTTAATGTGCATTGAAAATAGACCGGCTGACCGCGCCGGTTTTGAACAGGGAGAAGCACAGCAGCACCGTGTACCCGGCGCATTGCCAGATAGCAACATGAATACTGCCGCCGGTGGTGATCTGCCCGATCAGAACGGCATAAATCGCCACGCAGATCATGATAAAAAAGCCTTGCAGCCCTAGGGCCACGAGTCCTCGCAGGTAGTTGTTGCCCATCTGCCCCCACTCCCGGTTGGTCATGGTGGCGAAGGGAATCGCGCCGATGGAGCAATAGATGTAAATTTCTATCATCCGGCCCACCAGCACAAGCATAATGCAGAAGGACAGAATAGGCATGGTGAGTTTCAGCAGCATGGTTTCCACCAGCAGTCCGAACAACTCACCCAGCTCCATGGCCTCCAACTGCGTAGACACGTCCCCTATCACCGCAGCAAAGTCAAGACTGGTGGTGCCGGTGATAATCCCGGCGCTCTGCTGTACCACGTTCTGGCCCATCTCAAAGATTGCCATGGTAATATCAAAGGTGTGGGTGACGAGGTACACGGCGACAAACGCCTTGAGAATCCATTTGTAGATGGCGAAGGTTTCAAAGTCCAGTGCGTTTTGTCAAGTATGTTTTTCAAATAAACGCAAAAACCGGACACAGCGAATTGCTCACTGTGTCCGGTTGGGTTGCTAAATGTTCAGTTATGCGGCCCGAATCAAGTATAACAGTTGATTTTTGAGGTCAACCCGGTCAACATCAAAGCCAGCGTTGTAAATCACATTGGAGATCGGGCGGTTGCCGCCAGGATACCAATAGGAGTAGAATTTGAACGCCGATTTGCAGAGGGGCTTTCCGATCACCCGCTCAACGTCTGCGAAAGAGAGGGTAACGCTGTTCTCCGTCTGCTGGGAAAGGTACTCGCCCAGCGGGGCAAAGCTGGTATTCACGGCCACATACCGCTCCTGGGGCGGTTCTGCGGCAGCGGGGGCTTCGTCCTCCGGCTCGGTGGGCAGTTCCACCAGCCCGATGAAGTTGAAATAAACATCAACCCTCTGCTTACGCTTGTATCGGCCTACACTCACACGCTCATGGACAACGACCTTCTCCACAAACTCATTGAGCATGGGCGTGGTCAACTCGTCAAAGCTGGTGTAGCGGTCAACCAAGGCCATAAACTTGTCCACCCTGCCAGTCTGCTCCTGCATCGTTTCCATTTCAGCGGCCAGACGCTTCAACTCGCTTTCAAGCTGCTCCTGTTCCGCTTCATACTGCTGGGAAAGTTTCAGAAATCGCTTGTCTGTCAGTTTACCCGCAACGTGATCCTCATAGGTGCGCTGAATTAGCACATCCAGTTCATCATATCGCCGTTGCCCGTCTGTCAGGGCTTTCCGGCTCTCCTTCATTTGCTGTGTCTGGCGGTCAGAGGTCGTGTCCATTACCAACCGTTCAAAGGCTTCTCGATTGGCTTTGGCATACTCTGAAATAGAGCGCAGAGCCGACAGAATCAAGTCCCGCACAACCTCGGTGCGGATAAAGTGCATGGTGCAATCGCTGGTACGTTTGCGATAGCTGGAACAGGCATAGGAATCTCTGAAATGCCCCTTGCCATTGTCCCCACGCTCGTTATACAGTCTCGCTCCGCAATCGGCGCAGTAGAGAAGTCCAGTCAGCGGATTGGCTTCTCCCAGGCTGGTAGGGCGGCGTCCGGTTTTGCGCAGCTTTTGCGCCGTCTGAAAAGTTTCCTCGTCAATGATCGGTGCTTGGGTGTTCTCAAAAATCACCCAGCTATCCTTGGGGGTGAGATGCCGCCGCTTATCCCGAAAGCTGGTCTTTTCCGTCTTAAAATTGACGGTATGGCCCATGTATTCCATGCGGTTGAGGATGTAGGAAACGGTAGTCCCCCACCAGCGGCAGGGGTCGGCAAAATCGCTGTTGCGCCGGTTTCCTGCGCCGCGCTCCGCAAGATAGGCAGACGGGCAGAGGATGCGTTCTCTTTCCAGAATTGTGGCAATCTCATAAGGGCCTTTGCCATTGATGGTCATACGGAAGATACGCCGGACGATCTCGGCAGCTTCATCGTCAATAACCCACTTCTCCGGATCGTCCGGGTCTTTCTTGTAGCCGTAGAGCGGGTGAACGGCAGTATGCTTTCCAGCCATGCCCTGGGCGCGTTTGATGGCCCGAACTTTCTTGCTGGTGTCTCTTGCGAACCACTCGTTCATGATGTTCAAAAACGGGGTAAAATCCGTTTCCTGCTGGTTTTCACTGTCGATTCCGTTATTAACTGCGATAAAGCGGACACCCTTCTGAGGGAAGAAAATTTCTGTATAAAATCCAACCTTCAGATAGTCACGGCCCAGCCGGGACATATCCTTGACAATGACGGTTCCGATTTTCCCGGCTTCAATCTCGGACAGCATTTCCTGGAAACCCGGACGTTGGAAATTTGTTCCAGAGAATCCGTCATCTACAAAAAAGCGGATATTCCGAAAACCATGGTCAGCAGCATACTTGGAAATCAGTTCCTTTTGATGAATAATGGAGTTACTGTCACCTTGTAATTCATCGTCGCGCGACAATCTGGTGTAGATTGCGGTGTCCTTTTCTGGCTGTCTTGTCATAATGCGCCATCCTTTCGAGACAGCCAGCTCATTTGCGGCAACACCAATATATCACAAAATCTGCGTGATGCCAACTGCCTTTTGCAATTTTTACTGGCTATCCGCAATTTGATTCTTGATAAGGCGGCAGATTTTATCATTCATGCTCTCCTTGCTCTGCTCATTGAAGCAGATATGCACCTCATAGGTGGTGTGGCCGATACGCTTCTCCAATGTCCGCTTGGCCTGCGGGGTGGATGTGGTAGGGGTAACTGCTTTCATTTTTGCCATAGGCTGCTCCTTTCAATTTTTTTGATTATCAGGTGACACGATACGCCGCGCCGCCGCTTTGGTGCTGGCGGCATTGTCCTCCCGGAAGTTCTTCCCGGCAAAGAGGATAGGGGCGCAGCGTTCTAAAATCCGGTCATAGATACGGGCATGGGCCAGATCGGGCGGGTGCTTCAATTCGTCCAGCTTCAGATTGGTGGTCACGATCAGCGGCTTTTTACAGCGGTATCGGCTGTCGATGATGGAAAACATCTGCTCAAGGGCATACTCGGTGTTGCGCTCCGCGCCCAGGTCGTCTATAATCAAGAGGTCATAGTCTCCCAGGCTGTTCAGAAATGCCGTCCTGTCCTCTCCGAACGTCCCGCACAGGCGGGCCAGGATGGTGGGGAAGTTGGTCATGAGTACAGGTACGTCCCGTTCCAAAAGCGCGTTCGCTATGCACCCGGCCAGGAAGGATTTGCCCGTACCAACGTCACCGAACAGCAACAGGCCGATGTTCTTCTTGAACGCTTGGGGCCAGTGATTGACATAGGCGTGGGCTTTCGCCATAACAGGTTTCTCGCCGTTGTCATGGGCGAATGTGTAGCCGTAGAGGTAGCGGTCTTGAAGTCCCTGGGCCTTACGCCGCCTGATACGCTCCATGCGCTGGCGGCGTTCCTCGGCTTCTCTGCGGCGGCGTTCTTTCTCCTGCTGGCAAGGGCAGACACACCGGGGAGCGATATAGCCGCCAAAGGGGGAGCGAATGACAGTCTGCCGGGGTGCGCCGCACTTCCGGCAATGGACAAGCCCATCAGCCGGGGCTATGTACTCGCCCTCTCCCAGTTTCATGGCAGCAGTGGTCTTGTCGATGACGGCTCGGATTTCCTCGGTCAGTTCCATCATACGGTGTCCTCCTCGCTGACGCTATAATCCCGGTCACGGGCAGGGGGGGCGGCCTTGCGGCGGTCATCCGCTATCCAACGGCGAATGGTGGCGGCATGGCTCCGGTACTGTTTGCCCGTGGATGCCATGTACTCGGACAATCTTTCGATGTACTCCTGCCAGACGGTAGGAAAGTCGGCTTGCAGTTCGGACAGTTCACCAGCAGACAGAAAAACATTTTGGTAACGGCCCAACGTGCGGGCGCGTTCCCCCTCTCTATTCTCTATACTCTTATCTCTATACTCTTTATCTCTAATCTCTAATATAGGGGGACATTTGTCCACCGGGTCTATGGGTGGACAAATGTCCACTTTGCCGGAGGGCAGCAGTTTTTGACGCTGCAACCGGCTCCGTTCCCGCTTCTTCCGCTCCCCCTCGGTGGAGGACTGACCAATTAGCAGTTGAATGTCGGCCATGTAGAAAGCGCCGTCTGTCAGGACTTCCACAAGGCCAAATTCCATGAACACCTTGATTGCCCTCTCCACGCTGCCGATCTGGTGCCGGGTGAAGGTGGCGATGGTCTGGACGGTGTGGGGAAGATGCTCGTTGAGCATGAGGATTCCGCCGCTTTTCAGTGACATAAGGTACATTTTCAGCAGCAGATTCGAGTACAACAGGCCGTCCGGCATACTTTCCAGCACAACCATTGTCTCGCTGTTGTAGAAGTTTTCTTTCAGTTTGAGATAGTAAAATCTCCTGTTTTCAGCCATAGGGTAAAAACTCCTTTGTAGAATCGCCGTTGTAGGCTCTCTGAGGGCCTTCCGGGGTGTCAGATAGGGAATGTATCAGGCCCCTATTGACAGCACCCCGGAAAACCTTGAAAAATCATGGTTTTTTAGGGCCTAAATGCGTAGAATCGTAGTAACGTTTGCGCTGGCGTTCCGCTTCTTTCCTTCTACGGGCAGTAACAGCGCAATCAGGACAGTATTTCGCCCGGTTGGATTTCGGCAGATAGTAACCGCCACAGAGTACACATTTCCTCCGGTCTGCCCGGTGGAGCAGGGCGGCGCACAAGCCAGCGTCCAGGGGCAGGACGGCGGCGCGGAACCATTTGCAGATCAGCGAGTAGGTAATACTCTGTGGGCAGATACATTCCTCGCCACCGTCCAGAAGCAGACAATTCCCACAATCATAGTTGCAGCAGCTATGTACCAGTCTGCGGGCGGTGCGGTACTGCTGATAGTTCATGTGGACAATCACGGCACGTTTTCTCCTGCGGGTAACTTGATGTAAATGTGATAGGGAGTGTGGAGGGCGATCAGTTCCTTCTCCACCAGCCCAACGTCCTCCAACTCCCGCAGGGACTGTGCCACAGTGCTGGGAGTGCGGTCGATGATCGCCGCAATGGTCTTGTTGTAGAACGCCAGATACCGCCGCCCGCGCCGGTCGGTCTGAACCATATCCGAATTGAACGTCATATCCAGCATGATCGCGTAGACCTCTTTCGCCGTCAGCCGGATATTCATGCCCAACAGGAACCGGGGATACGCCATGTAGGGCGGCAGGGTGGAGCCGCTGGTAATATAGTCAGTTTTCATGTTCCTTCTCCATTTCGTGTCGGATTTCATGTACTTCCTCAAAAAGTTCCTTGATTGCTTCCGTGATGGAATATGCGCTATTGCCCAGTTCGTCAAATTGAGACATTGACATTCTGGCGAAAACATCTGCCCGGTGATGAAGGGCTTTGATGTCGGAAACATAGCGGGAGCATAGGAGCTTAAACTCGCGCAGCGCATCTTCACCGTCCGCCATCCTCTGCCGCTTCGGTGTTGGCGGGGCTATGGTCAGAACGGCAGCGGCCTCCGCCTGCTGGTCAGGGGGCAGTCTGGAAATTTTCAGCGCATCCCCTTTGGTGATTTTATCGCCAGCGTCCCGGATGGTTTTCTTGGCCTCCGGGGTCAGATTGGCGGCGGTCTGGACAAGCCGCTCCACGGTGCGTTTGCTGATTCCCAGCTTATCGGCGGTATCCTCCGAAAAGGGCTTTGCCGCTAAAACCGTCAAATTGTCGTTTTTAGCTGTCTGGCCGTTGCGCTGGCCCTGGCGTGTCTCCGGGTGGATGGCTTCATAGAGTTCTTTCCGGCGCAGAAGCAAGTCGCCCAACTCCCGGTGGGACAGCCCCGCCCGAACAAAGTTCTCGTCAATTTCTGCCAACTCCGCTTGCAGGCCGTCCGCATCGCTGACGGTACACTCAATCTCCGTCCAGCCCAGCAGCTTCGCAGCCTCCAATCGGTGCAGGCCAGCAATAAGCGTGTTGTCCTGGGTGACGGTGATGGGATTCATCAGGCCCACGGCGGCAATGCTCCGGGCCAGTTCCTCCACGTTCCTCTGCTGGGTGTCCCGCCGCCCTGGGTTGATTTTGATTTCGCTAATTTTCATTTGCATGGTAATTGTCCTCAATGCGAAAATACGGTAATAATGCGGTTGAGCATTTCACGGTCGGAGCCGTCCAGCGATTCCGCCAGCCTGCGGAGGAAAGTGATCTCCGCAGAGTTCAACGCCCTGCGGTCAAGGTGGAACCACTCTGCCACTCTGACCCCGCCGTGATTGCCCCTCACCGTTTCGAGGGGATAGGAGCAGGTCAGCACCACAATGTCCCGGCGAATCGTGCCGGTGCTGACGTTAAATTCATGTGACAGGTTTCTGTAAGTATCCTGCCGCCGGAGACACAGCGTCTCCAAAATCTTCTGGCGGCGTTCCCATGGGGTCATATCCATAATTGCAAAATCCTTTCGTAAAAATCGTAGTGTTATCGTTCGGTTTCCCTCTGCTGGCGCTGGCCCTCATGGGCCAGACGGTCAGCGGCCTTGCGGAGTGATTCAACAGCTTTGATTTCATCCCGCATAGCCCGCATTTTCTGATAGTCTGCGTCTTTCTGCATGGTCAATTTTGCGGCTTCGGCCCGCCACGCTTTGGGCGTGATCGCTTCGCCGGATTCTTTCAGCGATTTCAGAAAAACGGAGACAGCATCGAATAACGCTAACTCGTCTCTGTGCTTCTGCTGGTACTGCTCCCGCCTGCCCGGTTTCACCTTGTCCAGCTTTTGACGGATGGGCTTGTACTTCTCGTACTGCGCCCACATTTCCAGCCGTTCATCCAGGACAGCAAGACGGCGTTCCGCACTGACAATCTGCCCACGGAGATTGTAATAATCTTTGTTCATAGCAGAGACTTTTTCATAAAGTTCCTGCATGGAATTGATGCCGTTAGACTGCAAGAAAGCGAGTAGCTTTGCATTGTCTTGAAGGGCCTTAATCTTGCCGGAACGGGAACGGGCTTTGTTGCTGTTGACCTTGGCCTGGGCTTCATAAAGCCGGGCCATAAGGCTACTGCCATCTTGGGGCTGTTTGGTCCCAGCCTGCTCTTTCGTCCAGTTATAAATCCGGGTGATGCGGGCTTTGATCTCCTTCAGCAGTTTGTTGTCTGCGGCAATCTGGCGGTTAATGTCTCCCTTCTCCGTAGCGATGCCCCGCCGCTCCATCTGACTGGCGGCAACGCCCATGTGGATGGAAGGGATTTTATCAACACCCTGCCGCTTGTAACTGCGGTGGTCGATGCGCTCCGGTCTGCCAGCAGCTTCTAAAGCCCGGTTCGCATAAGCGGCCCACGCCGCCCGCCACTTCTCGGCGTTCTCTCGATTGTTCCAGTCGGTGGTGTCCTCCCGGTGATTCTTCCAGCCACCTTTACCATCCGGGATGCGGTTGCCTTGGCTGTCCAGATCGTAAACCTTCCGGCACTTCGGCCCCCAGCGTCCGTCTGGTTTCAGCGGGCGAATGGTCAGCATGATATGAGCGTGAGGGTTGCCGTCACCCTTGTCATGGAGCGCAAAGTCAGCGCACATTCCCTCTGCTACAAAATTGTCTTTGACAAATGACCGAACAAGTGCCAACTGCTCCGCTCTGGACAGTTCCACGGGAAGGGCAACTTCGATTTCACGGGCAAGCTGGGCGTCGCTGGACTTCTCGATTTCCTCTACGGAGTTCCAAAGCGTGGAACGGTCTTGAAACTCCGGCGGGGCGTGGGCGGGGAGCATGATTTCCGTATGGACAACGCCGGGCTTGTGCGTGTAGTCATGGGTCTTGCCGTCCCACTCATTTGTCAGTTTCTCGCCGCTCCGGTAGGCGGCAGCAGCGACAGCCGAACGGCCTACGCTCCGCTTGATGATTTGAATGGGACAGTGAAAAATTGCTATGTGGTTTTCCTCCTTCCTCCACAGTCAACAGCGGGGGATAACAGGCCAGCGGAAACAGAACAGACACAAAGCGGATGTTTCGTTTTTGCTGGCGCACAAGGGGTTTGGGGAAGGTACTTCCCCATCGCGTCCGCAGGACGCAACAGCCCCCGGCAGGGCGCACGACACCGGAACGGTGTATAAGTGCGCCGTTAAGAACGGACTTTAGTTTGTGGGGGCGATTTTTTGCGCCTTTTCCGCCGTTTCCTCTGCTCCCGGCAGACGGGAAAGGTCAATCAGAAACGCCTTGAGCGATTCGCCGTCCATGCTGGCGGTGAAGGGAAACACGCCCTCCATGATCGCGCCATGCACAATCAGGCGGTGGTTCCGAGCGTGGCGTTCTGCATCCCTCTGCTTGTTCAGCAAAATCTTTACCTGGTTCTCGTATTGGGCGGCTTCCTTTTTTGCTTCGTCACGTTGCTTCAACAGGGATTCTTTTTTATCCATTGACATTGCTCCATTTCTGTAAAATTGATTTGAGAGAAAAAGTGGAAAACAGGATTTAATCAGGCAACAGTGACTTTCATGTCGAACAAAAAATGACCGCTATCCCGTTTCTTGGGATAGCGGTCATTCGCTGCTTGTTCAAAATTGGAGGCGGTGTCCTCATGTGAATACTCCTTTCCTGTATGATGGAAGTATTCTACAATACAAGCCCTACAGAACTCCTACAAAAGTCCTACAGAACTACTACAATCATCGCAAGTTTCGTCACGATACGCAGTAAAGCGGTAACCAATACGGGGAATCGTTTCGATGTAACAAGGATTCGATATGTCTGGTTCAATGCCCTTTCGTAAAAGAGCAATCGGGCCAGAAACACCCCGGTTATAGCTGCCCTCCATTTCCCATGCGTGTTCACATATCTGCTCTGCGGTCAGCACGATTTTGGGGTTTTGCATAAAGTATAGCAACAAAGAAAATTCGCGGGGACGGAGATCTACAGATCGTCCTTGAACCATTACAATGCGTCGTGCTGGGTCTATGAAAATATCACCTACTTGGAAGGGAGATATTTCAGCTCCACCGGGATCTCTGTAATGATTATATTCTGTGTAACGCCGCAGTTGAGCGTAAGCTAAATCTGCTATCATGGAGTAGGGCCATTTTCCAGAAACACACATATCCGCTCCAAGTTCTATCATTCCCTTCATATCTTTTTCTGGTGTGTCCGAGATGATAATGACTGGCACAAAACTGATACGCCGTATTCCTATCAACCAGTCCGTTTGCTGGATGCTTCGTAGATATTCCAGGTTAACCATCAGCAAATGAAAAGGCTGGTGACTTAACATCTGGCCTGCCGCATGAACTGTGGGGGACATAATAAAGCGCAGACGGTATTGGACTATCAGCTTTTTCAAATTAGAAAATAACTCATCGGGTATTCCGATAGTCAATACACTGTACTCCATTCAAATCTCCTTTAGGATAGCTACAGAAAAGCGACGGATAAACTTTTGTGCTTCTCGCTTATATTTAAGTTGCGGTTTTCTGCGTTCAAGACGGTACCCCCTTAGTATTGATACCGCTTCCGATATTTCACGAGCATTAACACCGATAATACCATCGCCATCGTCTCTGCTACTGGTGTAGCCAGCCAGATGCCAGTTACACCCAAAACTGCGGGAAGAATCAGCATGGTAATCAGCATGAATACAAAGGAGCGAGAGAAGGCGAGGATTGCGGAGACAATACCGTTGGACAATGCGGTAAACATCCCGCTGGCAAAGATATTAAAACCGATAAAGAACAACGCCAGGGTACAGATTCGATTTCCAGTGATAGCCAGATCGTAGACTGGATTATCCGGTCGGGCAAAAATAGATACCAGGGGCTTTGTTGCGGCAAAGGACGCTGCCACTGTCACAAGAGAAATGACAGCAATCACTTTCAGACTGGTGGAAACCAGCTTTTTTAGCTTCCCGTAGTTCTCCTCACCATAGTAGTAACTGAGCATAGGAGCGATGCCATAGGAATACCCCGTGTAAAGGGAACTTGCGAATACCAGTATATATGTGATGATGGTCACGGCGGCAACTCCATCTTCACCAACATAATAGAGCATGGCCCCATTGATCATCATTGTAATGATTCCCATGACCAAAGTGGTCGCCATTTCTGAGCATCCGTTTGTAGCTGCACTTGCAAGAACCCTTAATCGGAAAGCGGGCCTTGTAAAGTGAAGGAGGCTTTGTTTGTTTCCGGACACAACCAGACCTACAACGGCAGTCACAGAGTAGCCCAGGCCCGTGGCGATGGCCGCACCGCCGATTCCCATGTCCAAAAGGCCGATAAATACATAGTCAAGCACGATGTTCAGTACGCCACCTGTCACGGAACAAATCAGGGACAGGGTTGCTTTTTCAGAGGCGATCATATACAGAGCAAAATTGTTCATCAGCAGGATTGGGATTGTAAAGAGAAGATAGCGGCTGAGATACGAGGTACAATAGCCTGCGACCTCCGGGGACAGCCCCATGCTCCCAAAAATAGTTTCCATCAGAGAGTACCCAAGCACCGTCATGACCAGGCCAACAACCACATTCACTAAAATCAAGAACGTGAAATCTTCCCTTGCCTCTTTTTGCTTTTGCTCCCCCATCTTTTTCATGATGACCGCACTTCCGCCAGTTGCCAGCATAGTGGAAATTGCTGTAATCACTTGAATCACAGGGGCTGTCAGATTGATTGCAGACAGTGCGGTTGTACCGATCAGATTTGATACAAACAGGCCGTCAACCATAGTGTAAAAAGACATAAAGACAGCCATTGCAATGGTGGGGACTGCGAATTTGAGGATGTTCCCCAACGTAACCGGCTTGTTATAGGCGTTTTCATTTTCCATTATTTTTCTCCTTTTTTCTTGTGTTTCTCCGGCATATGCGATATAATAACCCGTACAGTAACTGTACAGTCAAGAGGTATTTTGAAAAATGGAGAAAAATAAAAAATTGCTCACAATCGGTCAATTTGCGTCCCTGCATAGCATAAACAAAAAAACTCTGATGTGGTATGATGAAATTGGCCTTTTCCATCCAGCGTTTATCCATCCCCAAAATGGATACAGGTATTATAGCTACGAGCAAAGTCCTGTTTTGGAAACAATTCTGCTGCTACGGGAGCTGAATTTGCCAATTAGCGAAATTCAGGATTTTATGAAAAAACGTTGCGCCTCCAGCATGGAGCAGCTTATGCAAGAGAAAATTGAAGATATAGACCGCAATATAGCCCATCTAAAGGCACTGCGGAAAACGTTGTCCTACCATTGCCAGAATATGCAGACATTATTGACAATGGATTTATCGAAAATCGGTATTGTGCAGAAAAAGGCGCGCAGTTTAGTTACCGTGGACATCAATCGAAACACTACGTTCGATAAACAAGTGGAGATAATTTCAGCCGAAAGGAAAAAGTACCAATTATGCAACTTGCATGATTTTTCTTATGGGACAATGATTACGGTAGATAGCCTGAAAAATGGAAGATTCGAGGATTATTCTAAACTTTTTGTTGAAATTCCGTCTCCCACAAAAAGCGATGAATTACACATCCAACCAGCCGGGAATTATGTGCGGGCGTTTTATAGAGACGCGGCGGAAAGCCCTGAGCTGTGTTACCAAAGGATATTTGATTATGTTAAAGAACATGGTCTTGTTTTATCAGGATTCTCTTATGAAGCCATTATCAATATAAACGTAATCGACCAGATTGAGGACTCTATCGTGCAGATTGAAATACCTGTAAAATCAAAATGAATCATTTAGAGCAGACAATAAGAGGTCGCTACTCAAAATAAGCAACGACCTTTTATTGTTAAAATTGTGAAATTCAGAGGATTTCAAATATATATCAGTTCTGTGAAAATAATTTCTTCGGCCCTGGCCCTGCAATTATTTACCAACCCTAACCACGCCATCTGGTTGCGAGCTTTCAGTTCCTCAGTTACGCCAGCGGCCTCCATCATCTGCGGCAGCATCTTGTCCATCCTAATTTCTGCCAGCCGCTCGATTGTGGTCAGGTGATCGTCCAGTCTGCCGCTGTTCACCAAGGACGCCCACAGCGCGGGCCGATGCTCCCGGATGTACTCTCGGCGCAGATCGCCGTACTTGCCATAGAATTTCTCTGCTTCTGGTTCGGGGTCAAGTAGCAGATTGGGGATGTAGTAGTCTCCAACTCTCGTATAAGTCAATTCAGCCATTTCCCTCATTCCTTTCACCAGTCATATCATTCTGCCGCAAATGAGCTGACTGTACGTTGTATTTGATGCATTTGAAATACATCGCTTACAGCATACATCGTCGTGGAAGTTATTCTTCTCCATGAGCATACTGATAAGCTCGTAGCACAGGACAAAGGTGATAATCATCCCGGCTATCGGAACCACCACGTTATCACTCAAATTGCGGATCATGGAGAAAACCCCGGCGTTCCATGCCGCCGGGGTCGTCCCCACGTTTGCCGCAACTTCCCCGACCTCGCTGTTGATCTGGTCAAACATCCCGTCCAGGTTGCCCATGATGCAGTCCCGGAGGATGCCCTTGATCCAGTCTGTGATTATGTCGAGGATGTTCAGCATTGGCTACGCCCTCTTAGCCGAACAGGTTCGCCAGCAGGGGGATGAGCTGCATACCGATCAGGGCCACACCGCCGCCCGCCATGAGCTGTTTCATGCCCTGACTTTTTGCTTATGTGAGATAAAGAAGTAAAAGAAGTGTAAAAAATTTTGCCGTTCCCTGTCCGGCTGACTGCCGGACGGGTCGGGCTTTAGTCGGGCAACTCTACCTTGCCGACAAAAGAGTAATAGATTTCGATTTCCTGTCTGCGGAGCTTCCCCCGGCGTTTCCCGTCAAGGGCTTCCGATTCGTGGATTACGATTTTCTCCACAAACTCCCGTAACAGGGTAGGGGTGAGTTCCTCAAAGCTGGTGTACTTGCGTACCACTTTCATAAACTTTTCAGCGTTCGCCGTGGCTTCCAGCGTCCTTGAAAGCTCGCCCTGCAGAACGGCGGCACGTTCTTTCAGTTCCTTTTGCTCGGCTTCGTAGTCTGCCGACAGTTCCGTGAAACGCTCGTCCGATATGCGCCCGGTCACGCTGTCCTCATACAGCCGCTTGAAGATAGCGGAGAGTTCCGCAATCCGCTTTTCTGCCGCTTCCAGTTCTTTCTTCTTGGCGGCGTTCCGGCGTTTGCTCCCGTCCTCGGTCTGCTCGGTCAACAGCTTCATAAACCGGGCTTCGTGCTTGGCGGCATAGCTGGTGACTTTCCGTAGGTTCTCGGTCACTCCCTCGGTCAACAGGTCGGTGCGGATAAAGTGCGCCGTACAGTCTGCCGTGCGCTTCTTGTAGCTGCCGCATATGTAGCAGTCCTGTTTCCGCTTGTCCGTCTGATACCTCTGCTGATACATGACGCTGCCGCAATCCGCACAAAACAGTATGCCGGAGAACAAGCCCACTTCATCATAGCGGTTAGGGCGTTTGCGCTGCTTGCGTAGCTCCTGCACACGCTCCCATGTGTCACGGTCTATGATTGGTTCGTGGTGGTTCTCAAATACCGCCTGTTTCTCCACGGGATTTTCTACACTGTGCTTTACCTTGTAGGACACTTTCTCGGTCTTGAAGTTCACAAGGCAGCCCGTGTACTCCCGGTTTTCAAGGATATGCGCCACGGTGTTAGTCGCCCACTTGCACTCATAGCCGGGGTGGTAGCGGCGTGTGCTTCCCGTCCGGCGGTATTCCAGCGTTCCCGGCGTAGGTGTCTGCTGCACCGTAAGCATACGGGCTATCTTGGTCGGTCCGTTCCCGGCAAGGCAAAGGCTGTATATCTGCTTCACCACGGGGGCGGCTTCCTCGTCAATGATGAAATTTTCGTCCTCGTCCATGAGGTAGCCGTACACGGGCTTGCTTGTGACAGGCTTCCCGCTCATGCCTTTTGAGCGTTTTACCGCCCGGATTTTCTTGCTCGTATCTCTCACCAGCCATTCGTTAAAAATGTTACGCAAGGGGGCAAAATCGTTGTCGCCCTGTGCGCTGTCAACGCCGTCATTGATGGCAATGAAACGGACGTTTTTCTGTGGGAAAATCATTTCCGTGTACATTCCCACTTGAAGATAGTTTCGCCCTAACCGTGACATATCCTTGACTATGACTGTACCAACAAGCCCCGCTTCAATGTCGGCAAGCATGGACTGGAAGCCGGGTCTTTGGAAATTTGCCCCGGAATAACCGTCGTCCGTGTACCATTTCAGATTTGAAAAGCCGTTCTGTTTTGCGTAGTTTTCAAGGATTCGCTTCTGGTTGCTTATGGAATTGGATTCCCCGGAAAGCTCGTCCTCATGGGATAATCTCGGATAAAGGGCGGTGATAAGTGTTGTGGTGGTCTGTCTTGACATAGATTCCTCCGTTTCCGACAGCCAGCCCACTATTCCGTATGTCTATTATACCATAGGGCGGGGCTGGCTGTACAGTCCTTTTTGCTACTTTATGGCACATAATGTCGAATAAACTTTAGCAAGGAATGTCACTTTATATGGCGTGGGCGGCTTTCCCTCCGGCTGCGCTTTCCGCTTCCAGCACTTTCATCATCTTGTCGGCGGCGGTGGCGGTAGTGTCCTGCTTGAAATAGCCGGAAACCACAAGGACGGTATTCCCCCGGCGTACCTCGGTCACGCAATCCGGGCGGCGGGCGGTAGTGGCGGTGCTTCTGTTGGGGGTGTCGGTCATAGGCTCTCCTTTCTGTTCAGCAGCGTTTTAAGCTGCTCCATTTTCTCCCTTGCTTTGGCTTTTCTGAAATTCTCCCCGGTAATACAGACAGGGGAACACATTTCAATAAGGCGGTCATAAATCCGGGCGTGGGGCGTGTCCTCCGGGTTCTGCAATTCTTCCAGCGTCAAATTTGTGGTGACTATCAGCGGCTTTCTGCTGCGGTATCGGCTGTCAACCACGTTGTAAACCTGTTCAAGCCCGTATTCCGTGCCACGCTCCATGCCGAAATCGTCAAGGATAAGCAGAGGGAAGCTGCAAAGGCGGGATATGTATTCGTTCCTGTCCTTGTAGCTGGCGGCAAGGTCATTGAGGATAAGGGCAAAATTCGTCATGCACACGGAAACCTCTTTCTCCATGAGGGCATTGGCGATACACCCGGCAAAATAGCTCTTGCCTGTGCCGACTTCTCCCCACAAAATCATTCCGTGGTTTCCGTCCTTTATCTGCTCCCATTGTTCCACATAGGCACGGGCTTTCACCATTTGGGGGCATTTGCCGTTGTCATTCCCAAACGTCCACTCCCGCATAGCCGGGTCTGTGAAGCCCTTTCTTTTCAGCCGTTCCACTTCCTCCCGGTGCTTGTGTTCCCGGTCTGCGGCTTCCAGCGTTTCCCGGCGTTTCCGCTGGCAGTCACATTCTTTGGGGTGACGGTCACGCCCGAAAAGCGTCTTACCCTCCGGGAAGTAGGCTTCTTTGGGCTGGCGGCATTTCCCGCAGTATAAAAGCCCGTCCTCGCCTATGTAGTCCTCCGGCTCTGTTTCCTGTGCCGTGGCAAGCCGGAAAATAGCGTTATCGTAATCACACATAAAATCGTTCCTCCTTGTTCGTGGTCTTTTACGCCCTGTTTACAGGGCGTTGTGTCTATGCTGTCAAAGGCTCTCGCCCTCTTTGTAGGAATAATCGGGGATTCCCTTTTTCGGCTTCCCCTTTGCCCTGTCATCAGCCGCCCAACGCCGGATAGTGGCGGCATGGTTCTTGTATTTCTTCCCGCTGGAAGCGATATAGCCGGATAAGCGGTCTATGTAATACTCCCATTTGCCGGGAAGTTCCTCTTGCAGCTCTGCAAGCTCTCTTTCTGACAGGAATACATTTTCATATCTGCCAAAAGGGGCGGGGGCTGTCTGTCCTGTTTTTATCTCTCCCTCTCTCTTTATCTCTAACTCTATATCTATCTCTTTCTCTATCTCTATCTCTGGTGGACAAATGTCCGCCCCATATGGTGGACGTTTGTCCGCCACGGCTTCCGGCAAGGCTTTCTGTTCCTGCAAAGCCCGCCTTGCCCGGCGTTTGCGCTCCCCCTCGGTAGAGGACTGACCGATTAAGAGTTCAATGTTGCTCATGTATAAAGCCCCGTTCTGCAAGGGTTCTACAAGCCCCAGCTTCATAAAAATCTGCAAAGCCCTCTCCACTGTGCCGACTTGCTGGCGGGTGATTGTGGCTATCATCTGTGCGGTGTAGGGGATATTTTCGGCAAGTTGGAGCTTTCCACCGTTTTTCAGTGATTTTAGGTACAGCTTCAAGAGAATGTTTGAGTAGAGCATACCGTCCTGCATACTTTCCAGCAGCACGATAGCGTCCTCGTCAAAATAGCTCTCTTTCAGCTTTAGGTAGTAATATTTGCGGTTGTCTGCCATTCGTTCCTCCTTTGGTCTGTTCTGTGGCTTCTGTTACGCAATTAAAGCGGCTTTTGTGGGGGTAAAGGATAAATGTACCGCCTACCCGTTGAGGGCGGTCAAAAAAGCCTTGATTTACGGGCTTCTTTCATAGCCTAAATGCGTAGAAAGGTGGTATCTTTTCCGCTGTCGCTCGGCTTCTTTCCTGCGGCGCACTTTTGCGGCACAATCCGGGCAGTATTTCCCCCGGTTTGACTTGGGGAGAAAATACCCGCCGCACTCGGTACAGCGTTTCCTGTCTGCCCGGTGCAAAAGGGCGGCTTCCAGTTTCCCGTCCAGCGGCAGCACGGCGGCAATGAACCAGCGGCAGAGAAGCGAATAGCTGATACTCTGCACACACACGCAAGGCTCGCCGTTATCCAGCAAGATACAGTTGCCGTTATCGTAGTTACAGCACTCATGCACAAGCCGACACGCCGCCCGGTACTGGCGGTAGTCCATGTAGGGGCGTTTACCGTTCATTCTCCCGCCCCTTTCCCCGTTCCGGCTCACGTCTTAAAATCTGCCCGATATTGCCCTTGACGGTCTGCAATTCCCGGACGTTCCCTTTCTTCTCCCGGTACTCGTTGTAAAGGGCGTTTTTCTCTTTAGTAAGCTGCTCAATCTCGGTCTGTAATGCTTTGGACGCTGGCAGCTTGGAGATTCCCTGTGCCTTGAAATACCGGGCGGCAGATTCGGAAATGATAAATTCGCTTTCGTGCTGCTCCCGGTAGGCTCTCCGGGCTTTCTCTGTTTTCTGCGCCCGCAATCCGTCACGGGCTGGCTTGGTCTTGATATAGGCTAATAGCTGCTTCTGCAAGTCTTTTTTCTCCCGTAAAGTGCTTTCCACGGCTTTCAGTTTCCCGGTGGTTTCATGCAAGCCCGCACTGGCGGCGGCAAGGGCGGCTTCCAGTTCTTCCGGGGAAGAAAAGCCGGATTCCCCGTAAATACTTATGGTCGCCGCCATTTGCTTTAGGTTGTGGACAGCCGCCCAGCGGTCATATCCTATGCCCTTGCCCTCGGCTCGCTTGGCTTCCCGGTCTACCATGCGCTGTACTCCGTCATTCTTCGGGGCGTTTATGGCGGCTTTGTTACGCTGTAAACGGTCTTTTATGCTGCGGGGGTATTCCTGTTTGGGTAAGGGCTTTTCGGCGGCTCTTGTGGCGTTCTGTGCGTTTTGGGAGAGTGCTTCCAGTACGGCGGCACGGTCAAAATCATCACCCAGCTTCCGGGCGGTGATTGGCTTTGTCCTGTCCGGCGTGAGATACGATAACCTCCCCCGGCTTTCCTTGACGGTCACTCCCTGTTGTAACAGCTTCCCGGAGAAGTCCTCAAAAGAGGTAGCAGAGGACAGGGCGGTGCGGATCGTGCGCCGCAGCTTCTCTTTGTCGGTTTCAAATTTCGTAAGTTTGGGCGGCTCACCTGCGGCGGCAAGGGAAGCGTTCTCTTTATCCAGTGCGGCTTGTCCTTTCCGCTTCGCCCAATACTCACGCTCGGTAATGCGGTTCTTGCTCCCGTTGAGTAAATCAATCTGATAGAGGTTTTCCCTGTGGCACATCTCCATGACTTCCGCTTTGAAATACTCCATAACTGCGTCCGTACAGCGGTGCTTACAGCCCTCCCTTGTGTCGGCTGGTCTTTCCATGTAGGGCAGCAAGGGTACTTCCTCAATCCGCAATGAATTGATTACGATATGCACATGAATGTTGCCGCTGTGGTTATGCCCGTCCGGGTGGGTGCATACCAACGCTTGGTGTCCGGGGAAATGCGCCTTGCAAAATTCCTCGCCCAATGCTTGCGCCCGGTCTACGGTCAAGCCGTTGTCCTGTGCGTCACGGGGGTCAAAACTGATAATGTAATGGTGGCTTTTCACGTCCTCCCGCTTTTGGTTCTTGCCGTATTTCAGATTGGAGCGCATACACGCTATGGCGAAATCTTCCCCGCCGCAATTAAGGGAAGATATGCGGAAATCATCACGGGGGATAAGCCGCCCATTTTTATCAAGGGTGGGCTTCATGGTAAACTCGTCATGCTCAAAGGTTAGGTATTGCTCGGCAGCTCCATAGTCGGCATTTTTAGAGCTGATATGTTTGAACGTTGCCAACGGCTTCACCTACTTTCTGCAAGACTTCAAACTTCAAGGCGGCAAGCTCTGCTGCGGCGGCTCGCACTTCTTGGGAGAGGGCGTTATAAGGTGCGCCGTACTCGTTCAGACAGCGGGCAATCTGATTCAAGTTGCCGCCGATTTTCCCGTACTCGGCTGTGAGTTTTCCCACAACAGAGAGTAATTCATCATTGACCGGGGAAACGGTAATGACCGGGCATATCCTTGACTTGGTAAGGGCTTGCCGGATAAACTCGGCTTGGCTCATTTTGCAGAGGGTGACACGCTCGGAAAACTCGGCGTATTCTTCCTCGGTCAAGCGTGTTTTGATTACCCGGTGGCGGTGGGGCGTGTTGTATCTTTTCATGGCTGTGAACCTCCTTTCATGGGTGGATTTTTTCAAGCGGCGTAAGCCGCAAAAAGGCGGGCTTGGGGTGGCAACCCCAACAAGATTCCCGCAGGACAAAATGAGCCGGTAGGCGAAATTTGGTACTGTGGTAGAATCTTGCTCTTAAAAAGTGTCGGTTTCCTCTGTGCTGGCTTCTGTCAATACTTTTAGTGCCGCAAGCGGGGATTTTGCCAAAGCTGCGGCGATATTTCTCCCCCTACTACCTACAACACCACGCAAAGCAAAAATGACGGAGATTTGCGGAAATTTCTTCACTTTCCTTTCAGTTCCCACACCACCGAAAATTGAAAACTGCCAAACAAAACAGGTGGGATTTTCCTTTGCCTGCCCTCCACGGACAGCTTGCGGATTTGCCAAACAAGAGAGAGAATTTCTTTCAGTCCCCCTTGCACGGTATAATACTGACAATTTTTCAAAATGCCAAAAATGGACGCAAAAAAACAGGAAACCTTTTCTTGATTTCCTGTCTTGGTGTGCCGTTCTATGTAGCGGCGGTTATTCAGTTTTTAGCTGGCTATAATTCCACAAACTGGAATTTAGTAACTACTTAATATCAAAATTTTCTGTTTTCAAATCACAATAATATCTACCACTTGTAGCAGTAAACTTTAAAACACAATAATCTGGGTCAGTTACACCTTTTTTGTAAAACATTGTATCGCCCTTTTTCCAAATCATGTTTTTAGTTTCTTGGTCTGTTAAGACTTCCATTTTACCTTTTAACATAACACCAACATATTTAATTAATCCTTTGTGATAGAAGTAAATACTAGCACTTGAATTATCTTTATATTGTTTTACTCTCATAGATGAAGTATTAGTAGAAAAGTAAAACTCTTTTAGCCCTATTCTTTTACGGGGTTTTAGCATTGCTTTCATATTAGGACAATTTTCATCATCAATAGAGCATATAAAACTAACTTTTTGTTTATCAATAAAATTTTCTATTTTCCTTAAATCCATAATATTTTAACTCACTTTCAAATTCTGATTTGTCGTTGCTTTATTATATATCCGTTTTTCAAAAAATGAAAGCGATTTCTTATACTTTCTGTTCATCAAAGCGGAACTTAAACAGGGCAGTGACAAGCCGCTGTTTTATGCTGTCCTCGGTATCCCTGTCTATATGCCCGTTTTCAATGGCGGCGATTCGGATTTGCTTGCTGTAATGCCGTAAAACCTCGTCCACGGCTTCCGGCTCTCCGTTGGTCGCCCGGACAATCGTTTCATAGGGCAAAAGGTTCGGATTCCCCATGTGAAAGCACCTCCATTTTTCTTTGCAGGAGTTTTAATGTCCTGCGAATTTGATACCCGGTCGTACTCCGGCAGCGTCCGTACATTTTCCCGATTTCCTGTTGTGTATACTCCCCGAAAAAGTAAAGGAATATGATTTCCCGGTTTTTCTGTGGTAGGGATAACAGGGCGGCGGCAAGCTCTCCATTGGTGAGGATAACTGTCTGACCACATACCGTTATAGGGTGTTCTTCGTAGGGTGCTTCAAAATATTCGTCTGTTGTGCCTAAAGGGTAAAACTTTTCTTCTGTGAGGTATTCAAGGGATATTTCTTTTTGCCGCTGTCTGCTTCTGTCACGCCATGCGTTGAGTGCTGCATAACGTATGACGGTCTTGCAAAAGCCGTTGAACGTATACATGATGTGTTCCCTGTATGCTTCTGTGCAAGGCATAGATGATTCCCCCTTTCTCCCACATGGGGCGGTGCATGGTTTACGGTTGCTTGTTTATAATTCAAAGGAGCGACAACTTTATGCGTAGGTCTTAACTCGTTTCGCTCCTTTAATTATCTTCTCCCGGTATCACATATTACCATTCACAAAAAACAATTTCAGCATTTTCGTAAATAGGACATATATCTTTCAAGATATTCCTTTTGACAGTTTGTATTTTTTTATAATCAATGTTATTGGTAATATAAATGCAAACTTTTATGTGCATACCAATTTTATATATGTCACATTTTTGCAATGTCATAATACCGCTAAGATTCTTTTCTACAAATTGGAAAACTGTTCTTTTTAGTTCCTGATTCGTTGTCAACCCTCCTGACAATTCGCGGAAAGAAGATATGAAAACACTTATCGGTTCTTTTATTGCAGGCAAGACTATAATTGTCGTAATAAAAAAATCTCCAGTATAATGAAGGAAACCCAAACTTCCGTTAATATCTATCAGTTTTATCAAGAACGCAGACAGTGCTACGCCCAAAGATAATATGCCGTCGATAAGATTTCCTTTCGATTCTGTTGCTAAAAGTGTACTGGAATCATTAGTTTTACGGCTCTGGCTTCTGTTAAAAAAAGACAGCCCAAAACATATGATACACATAAGTATCTCATAAGGAATTACAGGTTCAATCATCAAAGGGGTTCCAACGCCATATGCAAAATACCCCCATGCTGCTTTTGCAGTACGAGCAACAGAAGAAAACAGTAGCACCAATGTTAATAAAGTTCTAAAAATAGAATATAATGGCTCTAAAAAATAAAGACCGTCCGGGTAATTCTTTGTCTTTTTATTACTAATTTTTGAAATTTCCAATGCTGCCAAACAAGAGCAAGAAGCAATCATTGAAAAGGAACAGTCTAAAAACAGAGCTTGAATATTTGTTATCGAAAAAATCCAAAATCCACCTATTGCCATTATTAAGTTTACAATGCAGCTTACTATTAGTGATTTGCGTTCAATTTGTTTTTGTGTCATGGTTACCTCCATTGCCTTGGAATTTTATAGTATTCAGATTGACATATCCGTACAACGAGCAGTATACTATAACATGTGTCGTTTTTCTATCTTCAATTTTATCTATAATTGTTGCCTAAACGACACTGCCGCTCGAAACTGTTGTTTAAAGGAGAAAACTATGAATAAACATGATAGGCGGGTCAAAAAGACAATAAAAGCATTACAGTCTGCTCTTGCTGACGCAATGCTTGATAAGGAACTTCAAAAAATTACAGTACAGGAATTAGTCAACAAGGCAGACATACATAGAGCTACTTTTTATTCGCACTACCATGATGTGTATGACTTATATGAGCAAATGGAACATGACGCTATATCTGAGTTCACTAAATTTATTAACGATAATCCAGCAGGTCATTACGAAAATATTTATAATTCCATTATTGATTATATTTATGAAAATCCTGCCCTAAGCCGCTTGCTTTTTTTCGGAAAGGGAATTGACCACAAATTTCAAGAGCATATGTATGACATCATAGAAGAAAAATATCTTGAAATATGGATGCAAGAAGAAAATATATCTTCCGTTTCAGAAGAAATGCTCTATATGGCGACATATCATATTCAAGGCTGCCTCTCAATAATCTCACTTTGGATTAAGAATAATTTTTCTACCCCAAAGGAAAAAATAATCCAGCTTATTTATTCTATTGACGCAAGTTGGAATATGCCATAAAAGAAATAATCTGTGTGGAGATAAAGAGGGATTCCGTAGTAGTCGGCACTGTGTGTAATGTGCATAACTTGCTGTCTTATGGAGTTGTGGGAAAGTCTGTTTGCAGAATGTGGGAAAGCTGCCCTTTAGCTTTTCCATGTTCTGTGAATGGACTTTTCCATGACGGAATAGCAAGTTATACACATTTCCACGGTGCTTGTCTTTTGGTCTTTGGTTTCTTTGGTTCGGAATAGTGTGGTGCTGGCGGTCTATCTCTTGTTTTCGGTTGCTTGCTTCTTTACCGTACATGAGCATTCGCGCCGGGGTTGTCGTTGCCGTACCCCTCCAGCAGGTTAATGACACCCCACACGCCCAGGCCAGCGCCGAGGGCAATTACCAGAACCTTCAAAGTGTCGATAGCAGAAGTGAAAAATTCCATTAAAATACCTCCATAATTGTTGCAAAAATCTTGTTTGAAAGTGTCAGCGGGAAAACTTCCCGGAAATATGAAACGCCGCCGACTGATGGTGTCAGTCAGCGGCGCTACCGGGCCGGGAACGTGGCTTTTGAGTAACAGCGATCAAAAGCAGCTTGTCCGGCTAGACGGTCAAAGGTTGTGCCAGCCTTTACAAATACCCGTTTCTGTCGTATAATGCAGACAACACAGATAAATGGGGTTCTCCATGAATAATAGAGATTTGACTGGCAAGGTAAACTCAGCCATGTACCGGCAATGCCGGGACCGGGGCTTTGCGGCTCCGGTGGATGTGCTGATGGAAATAGGCTATTTGTCCAAAAAGGACTATGAAAACTGGCGGTATGGGCGCGTCTCCTACTTGGAGCGCGTCTGTACGGCCAATTTAAGCAAGCTGTCTACCGTCATGCACCAGATGCGGGTGTATGCGAAAAAGGCGGGGTTAAAGCCGTCTTTCTGCTACTATAAACGGTGGGGCGTAAAGAAAAAGGGCGGTCAGGGGCATAAGCCGGTGATCCCCCTTCGGTTCAGCAAGAGCGGCGATCCAGAGATTGAGCGGTGGTATGCCACGCACTTCGTTGATACAAAGCGGGTTAGCCAGCTAAAGGCGGCGGCATTGGAGAGAGTGGAGCCGCCCCGTCAGGAGGGGGAATCCCCGGAGGACGGAGCTTCCATTTCGTAGCACTCGAAAACATCATCCGGCTTCACTGTCAGCCTGCGGGCCAGGAACTTCGCAATATCAAAGTAATTCTTCTTGCTGGAATCCAGCAGATACTTGTACTGCGGGTGCTTGGTAATGTCAAACTTGTCGGAGAAGAACGGCCTTACGCCCTGCACCTGCAAGATGCACTTGCCGCCGTCCATCACCGCGAGTTCGTCCACGTCCATGAGCGCCCTGCCTAATTTCTGGTAGTTGACGCCCATACTCCGCTGGCTTCCTCTGGTATCGGACGTGTTATAGCTGTCTATTGTGGCTTTCCCTAAAGTTTCAGAAATCTCCTTTAAGGTGCTTCTTTCCTTGCCTCCGAGGAACAAAACGCAGGAACAGTTGCCGATAATTGTCTCCGCATGGTCCTTGTAGACCGCCTTGAGCTGGCTCTGCGTCTGCACTACGATGTGGGCGGAAATTTCGCGGGAGCGGATCACGCTGATGAGGTGCTGGAAGTTGGGAATCTTCTGGTTGGCGAACTCGTCCAGAAGGCAGGTGACGTGGGTTTTCAATGCGCCGCCGTTCTCTAAAGCCTTGTCGCACAGGACGTTGAACATCTGCGTGTAGACCATGGCTGAGATGAAATTGAAGGTCATATCCGTATCGGAGACGATGCAGAACAGCGCCGTTTTCCGGTCCCCAATCTTGTCCAGCTCCAGGTCGTCGCCCTCCATGAGCTGACGGACCTCTTTAATGTCAAAGGGAGCCATCCGAGCGCCGCAGGAAATCAGGATTGACTTAGCTGTTTTGCCCGCTGCCATTTTGTATTTGACATACTGCCGGACGGCAAAGTGTTCGGGGTCACGCTGTTGCAACTGTTCAAACATCAAATCCACGGCATTTTTGAAGTTTTCATCATCTTCCCGCACTTCTGAGGCGTTTAACATTTCCAGCAGTGTGGTCATGTTTTTTTCTTCCTCCGGGGCTTCGTACCAGATGTAGGCTATCAACGCCTGATAGTACAGGGCTTCGGCCTTCGCCCAGAAGTCTTCACCGCCTTTGCTGTCCTCGCCCTTGGTGTTTTCCATGATGCAGTTGACCAGCTTCAGAATGTCGTTCTCGCAGTAGATGTACTTGAACGGGTTATATCTCATGGATTGCTTGAAATTGATGGTGTTTAACACTCTGATTTCATACCCGCCTCGCTGCAACATTTTTCCACATTCTTCCAAAACTGTACCTTTCGGGTCCGTGACAATATAGGTGGCGTTCATCTGCATGAGGTTTGGTTTAATGTGAAATCGTGTCTTTCCAGAGCCAGAACCACCAATAACCAGAACATTTTTGTTGATATTGTATTTAGGAATCTTGTTGCGGCCCACCATGACGCGCTCTGTCTGCGTCAGGAGTATGTTCTGGTCAAATTTTGGATTTATGAACGGGCGTATATCGTCCGCTGTTCCCCAACGTGCTGTCCCGTACTCGACCCCGTGGCGGTATTTTTTGGCATTTTTGGCCTTGATGTAGACTGCCGCCCGGATGCAGGCCGCGCCGATCAGCCCCACAAGAAGGTCCTGGGGGTGGAAGCTGGGGAGGGGGTTGCTGGATATGATTTCCCCCAGGCCGGAGATCGCCCCCATGCCCTTTGCCACCATATCTGCGCCAGCGGCCAGCCGGTAGCCCTCGCCCACACGGTTGAAGAACCAGAAGATGAGTGCATAGGGGAAGTTGAGAATCAGGAATTTTTTTAAGTCAAATTTCACAGTCCACGCTCCCCTCTGTCCCGGTCCTTGACGGTATCCTGGGCCATGCTTCTTGCAACCTCCTTGAAGTGGGCGAGCTGCCGCCGGACAGAGGGCTTCTCCGGGGCCTTGCGGCGTATGGTCTTGGCGGTGTACTCGGCAAAGGCGGCTTTCATGGCGTCATCATCCCGTGCCTTGAAAAAGACGTAGTATTCACCCTTCTCCGGGTTCTTTTTTAGAGCAAAATCCACGCCATATTTTTTCGCCACACTTTCAAATGACTTGATATTTTTAGCGGTAATATCAATGCTTTTCACGCCCGTCCCCTGGCCCACAAGCTGCTTCACGCTCTGTTTGCCATGGTGGATTTTCGGGTTTTGGGACTGCGCCAGATACTTCCGTATCGCCCATTTGAGCAGATCGGCGGTCAGTCTGCCGCCGGTCTTGCCCACCTTGATTGCCAGGGCAACGGATTTATCCCGCACTTCGTCCTGCATAGTGATCTGCCTCCTTCCTGCAAGCGGCGGCGGGCGGGGTCAGCGAGCCTCGCCGCCCTTGGGATGTTCTGACGGGGGCGGGCGCTGACCCGCTTCCCGCATTTTTTCGTGGAGCTGGCCGCGCAGAGAGGGCTTTACCGAATCAGATATTGCGGCAGGCTCCCGTCCACTCTGGACCTCTCCAATCTGTACCGGGTCCGCTTTTATCAAAGCGCCGTCCCGCAAAAGAAAGCCCTGTGTCTGGATCGCCTCCAAGGTATCTCCCGTTACCTCGCCGTACAGCTTCAGGTCGGTGTCCACCAGCATTTGCAATGTGGCCTGCACTTCGGCGGAAATAGCCTGTCTCTGTTCCGGCGCAGCAAAATACCGCAGGACTGCGGCCTCCTTGCCCGCCTCCACAATCGCCTCTCCCACCTGAGCGTTCATATCAAACAGTTCAGCCACATCAGACCGCCATTGGGTCGCGACAAATTTCAGGGGGTTTTCCATTCGGAGTAAAATTTCAGCATTACCCGGCTCAAATTTGAAGTATTTCTTCATAAAATTGTGCGCTCCCTGCATGGCGGAGATTTCTGCACTCATGGCAATGATCTCCATCTTGTCCATGCCCAGCAGCTCCGCCCGAAAGTCAGACATATTCCGGTCCAGCCGGTCTTTCAGGGATTGGATTTGATCCACCTTCTGCTGGACATAGCCAGCCGGGTTCACCAGTGGGAATCGCTCATACGCCTTGATCGCATAGAGTATGTCGCAGATGGGAAACTCCCATGGGTGGTCCTGTTCTTTCCAGCACTCCAGCGCCACGGTCAGCGGGTCAGTAAATTGCAGCAGGGCTGTTACTTCATCGGCCAGAAAGTCATGTTCCTCCTTCAAATAGTAGTGAATTTTAGACAAGTTTTGCAGCCGGTACACATCTTCAATGTCCGGCCCGCCCTCTTTTGTGCCGACAGCGGCAGCGTGGTCCAGCAGGCATTTGTCGATCACTTTCATCAGCGGACGCTTTATTTCATAGTTCATAAGGGCCTGCCTCCTTTTCGTAATTTTGTGTTATATGAGCGGGAAAAATCAAGGTGGGACTACCCGATGGCGGAGAAGGTGATGTGTCACTTGCGCCCTGCCTTTTCCTCACGGGCAAAGCGTTCCTCCAGCCGTTCCACGCTCCAATCTTTCTTGAACTGTCCCAGAGGGCCGGGGCCGAACATAGCCCGTGCCCGGTTGTCCATCTCCCGCAGCCGCGCCCACAGCTCCGGGTGATGGGTCCGCAGTTTCCGCAGCTCGTCAATCCGTTGCAAGGGACAGCACCAGCAGGAAGCACGGCGGTAGATTTCGTACAGCCCGCCAAAATCAAAGCCCCGGCTATAACAAATCTGCAACGCCTGGGCTTCGGTGATCTTCCACTCTACCAGGGGATAGCGGTTCTGCGGATCATCTTTACATCGGTGGGCCTCGTCAGCGGCGATTCCAATATAGTGCAGGGCGTTCTTCCCCTTTTCCTGCTTCAGCCGGTTGGCCTCTTTCCGAATCAGGTGTGTTTTGCGCTGTCCAGTACACCAGCGTACCCTCATACCGGGCCAGCCATAGCCCGTCAAAGGCTGACCTTTCGCGATACGGCGCTCAATAGCCCGTTTTTGCTGCTGGGGAATCTCAAACATCATCCACTCGAAGCTGTGGGGATGGCGCAAAGTGGTGATATGGATGCCACGCTCCCGAAAAAGCAAACTGTCCAGTTTGGCAATATGTTCCTCCATTTCAGGAAATTCCATGCCGGTATCCGCATAGAGTACGCAGTCAATGGGCATTCCCTTCTCAATCATCAGGAGCAAAACGCACGAACTATCTTTTCCACCGCTCAGGCTGACAGCGTGATAAAAGTTGCCGTTTTCGTTTGTTTTCGTCAATTAAACCTCCTTAGACGCAAAAAGAAGCCCCGGAAGGAACAAGTCCTTCCGGGGCAAACGAATGATGTGTGGTTAATTGGAGTTAATAGCCCGTCCGGGGCAGTGTGGTGGATTTCCCGTAGATGTTCGTCACCCAGCGGGACACCGCCTGAATCCACTCGCCATTGTAAACGCCGCCTACATCAGCCTTATTTACAAAGGCTCCGGCAGGCAGGCCGGAACGGGCGGTGCAATAGATGTAGGGCTTTTCCACCTGGGCGAAGCCAGCGGGGGCCTGACCAAACACAAACATGATCTCGGTCACTCGCTCATTGGAGGCCAGCCCCAGGGCAACAGGAGACGCAGCCAGGGTGTAATTCCGGCTGGTGGACAGGTTATCCGCCAATGTCTGATATTCGCCGCCGTTGACCCGGTAAACGATCTTGTAATTGCCAGGGCGGTTATAGGTTCCGGTAACAACGGTATCCAGCCGCACCTCCGCAGGCAGGGTGTCCCTCCAATAGAAGCTGTCCAGACGGACATTGGAGCTGTTAGCGATGCCAGAGAACACATAGCGCACCGGCTGTCCGCCCATGACCTCCTTGGGACCGGTCTTAGTGATGGATACGCCGGTGGTCAATGCCTTGTTGGTCACTTCAAAGCGCACGATCTGGCCCTCATGCTCCAAATAAGCAGTGAGAACCGTATCGTTCACACCATAATTTGCGGGAGCCTTGACCTCCCGAATGGTGTAGCGGCCCAGGGGCAGGGGCTTGGACGCCGCCAGACCACGGCTGTCGGTTTTGATGGTATCCACCAGATTGCTGGCCTTATCGTAAATCTCGAACACGGCCCCCTCCAGCAGCGTCCCCTCCGGCAGACCGTTGGTGGGGTTGTAATCAGCGGATTTTTTTACGATCTGAATCTGCGCCGTAATGGGCGTATTCTTCCACTCCACCAGCGTGGTCTCTCCGGCAGTGACATACACGGTTTTCATCTGCGTATCGGGGATATAGCCCTCGTTTTCCAGCTCCCGCAGGTAGTAACGGCCGGAGGTGGTCAAGTTTTCAATGTAGACGTACCCGCTGTTGTCGGAAGTGTACTGGCCCATGGGGGTGTTAGCGCTGTCGTACAGCAGGAATGTTACCCCTTGGATGCCCTTCCCGGTCACGCTGTCGGTCTTATGAATCAAAATGCCGCTGAAAGCCTTGTTGGTAATGGTGACGGTTGTGGCTTTGCCGTCCTGGATGGTGAAGTAGGTGGGGGTAGCGTCCAACTCAAAACCCTTCGCCGCCTCGATCTCCACAGCGTAGTAGTCTCCGGCATCCAGGTCCAGATGGGCGCGGCCCTGCTTATCGGTGGTAATGGTATCCACCAGCGCACCGTCCATCTTCCTGATCTCAAAGGACACGCCGGGGATGCGCTTGGATTTGTCGCTCTCGGAAACCTTGATAAGCTCCAGTCCGCCCTCGGCCTTGTTGAAGAAGGTGAGACTCTGCGCGTTCCCCTGCTTGATGAGGATGGACTGCGGTGTGGTATCCAGCACATAGCCGCTGGCGGTCTTGGTTTCCTTGGCGGTGATGGTTGTGCCGGGGGTCAGATCGGTGAGAACAATGCGCCCGTTCCTATCGGTGATATACTCGCCGTTGTTCGGCCCCATAACCGCACCAGAGCTGTCGGTGACGAGGAAGGTCACACCCTGGATGGGATCGGTGGTGCCGTCCACATACTTCTGGATGGTGAGGGTTTGCTGGGGAGCGTTGTAGAAGGTGAGGGTCTGCGTGTCCTCCGGGCGCACTTCCACCGTCTGCGTCCGGGTGGCCTCGTCAATGGTGTAGCCGGGAATCGTCCTGGTTTCCTTGACCACGATAGTACCCACTACGCCGGAAATTCGGATTTCTCCGTTGGCATTGGTGGTATACAGGCCATTGCTGGACAAGTGGCCGTTGGCGGTGTCCACATAGCCGCCGCCAGCATAGGTCAGCTCAAATTCCACACCGGACAGCGGCTGCTTGGTGACGGAATCCAGCTTGCGGATTACCAGCCCACCAGCTCTCTTGTTCCAAAAGGTCAAAGACTGCGCTTCGCCTTCCTTAATGGCGATACTCTGGGGCTGGCCGTCCAGGATAAATCCATCCACCGTCTTGGTTTCTTTAGCGGTGATGGTTGTGCCGGGTGTAAGGCCGGAGATCACAATGCGCCCGTCATTATCCGTGGTATAATAGCCATTGTTCGGCCCCACCACAGCGCCAGTGCTGTCCGTTACCAGAAACTCCACGCCAGCGAGAGGTTCATTCCTGCTGCCATCAATATACTTCTGAATTGTCAGGGTATTGGCAGGAATGTTGTAAAAGGTGAGCGTCTGTGTCTCCTGCGGATTGACCGTAACGGTCTGGCTCTCCCGGCCCGGTTCAATCGTATATCCAGACAAAGGCCGGGTTTCCTTGACTATGACTGTACCTACGATGCCAGAAATATGGATTTCGCCGTGGTCATCGGTGGTGTAAAGCCCCTTGCTGGATAGGTGCCCGTTATCGGTGTCCACATAGCCGCCGCCAGCATAGGTCAGCTCAAATTCCACACCTGCCAGCGGTTTCCCGGTCTGCTTATCCAGTTTCCGAATAATGAGAGAACCAGCGGGCTTGTTCCAGAAGGTCAGGTTCTGCGCCTTACCAGCTTCAATCCTGATGCTCTGGGGCCGTCCGTCCAGAACGTAGCCGTCCACCGTCTTGACTTCCTGTGCGGTGATAGTAGTGCCGGGTTCCAGCCCTTCCAGCACGATTTCACCGGCATTGTTGGTGTAGTAGATGCCTCCATCGGGGTTCAGAGGCTTGCCGGAGCCATCCACTACCTTAAAGGCCACGCCAGCCAAAGGCTCATTGGCGGTGCCCTCGATATATTTATGGATAGTCAACGTCATTTTCGGGTCGTTCTCGAAAGTAAGGTCATTGCCGCCAGAGCTACCGCCGCTGCTGCCAGAGCCGTTTCCGCTTCCGCCATTGACAATACTGTTTCCAGAACCGTTTTTGACAATGATGGTCTTGGGCGTGGTATCCAGCACGTATCCATCGGGGACTCTGCTCTCCGTGACAACAACGGTGCTGCCGGGAACGAGGCCCGTCACAACAACGGTGCCGTCCTTCCCCGTGACATAGCGGCCAATGATGTTCCCGTTGCCGTCCTTCACGGTAAACTCCGTATTGGGCACGGGCTTTCCGGTCACGGAGTCCAGCTTGGTCAGGGTCAGGCTGCAAAGAGGCTCATTCAAAAAAACAAGGGTCTGTGTGTCCTCCGGGTTGACGGTGACGGTCTGGGTCTGGGTGGACTGGTCGATCACATAGCCGGGAGCCGCCTTGACCTCCTTGGCAACAATAGTCCCGGTCACGCCGGAAACGCGGATTTCTCCCTTGTCGTCCGTGGTGTACAGGCCGTTGCTGGAGAGGTGGCCGTTGGCGTTATCAACAAAGCCGCCGCCCGTATAAGTGAGCTGGAACTGCGCCCCGGCGATCAGATTGCCGGAAACACTGTCCTTTTTCTGGATGACCAGCGTACCAGCCCGCTTGTTCCAGAAGGTGAGCTGCTGCACCTGTCCGGCCTTAATGAGAATGTCCTGGGGAGTGCCATCGAGGACATATCCCTCCACAGTCTTGATTTCACGGGCAATCACGGTAGTTCCCGGCTCAATGCCGCCCAGAACGATCTCACCAGCCTTATCGGTGTAGTAGGTTCCGTCGTCCGGGCCAACAGCGGCCCCGGAGCCGTCCACCACCTTGAAGCACACGCCGGAAAGCGGTTCATTTTCAGTGCCTTCAATGAACTTGCGGATAATCAGGGTGGTGGCGGGTTCGTTGTCAAAAATCAGGCTGTTGGCAACGCCGGTGCGGACAACGATATTTTTCGGGGTTTCATCCTTGATATAGCCGGTGGGGGCCTTGCTCTCGGACACTACAATGGTGGCGTTGGGGGCCAGCCCGGAGACTGTCGCTGTTCCGTCCGTCCCGGTGATATACCGGCCATTGTTGGGGCCGATGGCCCGGCCCTCGCTGTCCCGGACCAGGAACTCCGCCCCTTTCAGCGGCTTCTTGGTCACAGCGTCCCGTTTGAGGATGGTCAACGTGCAGAGGGGGTCATCGTAAAAGCGGAGGGTCTGCGTATCCCCGGCATTGACCACCACAGTCTGCGGGGTGGGGTCCGCCTGATAATTGTCCGGGGCCTTTACCTCGGACACTACATAGGTTCCGGGGAGCAGCTTGGACAGGACGATCTGGCCGCTGCGGTCGGTGGTGTACAGGCCGTTGCTGCTGGTCAGGCCCTCATTGTCCGGGGTCAGCTCCCCGTTGGCGTTGGTGATTCTGAATTGAGCGCCGGAGAGGGGCAGTTTCGTTACGCTGTCGTACTTCTCCACGATCAGCCCGCCCTTGGGGGTGTTGGTGATAATGATAGTCTGCGTATCGCCGTTGGCCCCAATGACCACGTTGGTGCTGGGGCTGTCCATGACATACCCTGCCGGGGCCTTGGTTTCCGTCACCACATAGGCCCCCGGTGCGAGGTTGGTAACGCGGATTTCGCCGTTGCTGTCGGTCACAAAGAGGCCGTTCTGCGTCAATGTGGACGTGCCGATCACACCGTCCAGACCAACCTCACAGCCTGCGGCGGTAGCCACCCGGAACTCCGCGCCGGGGAGGGGCTGGCCGGTCTGACTGTCCCGCTTCTGGATAATCATGGAGCCTTTCGGCTGATTCTTAAAAGCAAGGGTGACAGTACGGCCCTCCTTGATCTGTACGGTCTGGCTCTGGGTGTCGATGATAAAACCGGCAGGGGCGCGGGTTTCCGTAACTACCACGCTCTTGCCGGGTTTCAGGCCGGGGATGCGGATTTCGCCGTTTTCATCGGTGCGGTAAATGCCGTTGCTGTCCCCGATCAGACTACCGTCCGCGTACATGATTTTGAACTCGGCATCCTGGAGTGTAATGCTGGGGTTGACGGAGCATACCTTTCTGACAAGCAAAATCCCGTCCGGGGCGTTGTCAAAGCGGACGGTAATGACACTCTGCTCCCCGCTGTCGGCCAGAAACACCGTCTCGGAGGCATTGATGATGGAATACCCGTCAGCCGGGTCTACCTCCTCCACCACATAGGTTCCACTTTGCAGCCCCGTCCAGATGGCGGTGCCGTTCTTCCCGGTCACTTTCTGCCCGATGACAGTGCCGCCCGTGCCGGAAGTGCCGCCCAGATAGCGGAGCTGGAAGGTGCATCCCGGCAGAGCCTCGTGGGTCACGCTGTCGTACTTTTCCACAATAATTCCATTCAGCGGCTCATTCTGGAAGGTCAGGGTCTTACTCTCGCCGCCGTGGATAATGACCTTTTGCGTGGTGGGTTCCTTCATCTGAAAGCCGGGGGCGGGGGCCACCTCGGTCACGGTGTACTCGCCGGGGTACATCTTCTTTCCCTGTTCATGCACCTTGATTTCGCCCCTGGCATCGGTGAAAATATACCCGTAGTCGATGGAGCCGGGGGCCTCCGCCGCCTCGCCGTTGCTGGTGTAGGTGACGTGGAACTTGGCCCCCTCAATAGGAGCGCCCGCCACGCTGTCCTCCTTAAAAATGGTCAGCTCCGGGGCCTTGTGGTTGCGGAAAACCAGCGTCTTTTCATCGCCTGGGTGCAAGGAAATTGTCTGCACACGGTCTTTATCCTTATCCGGCAGATAATAGGGCGCGGGTACAGATTTCTCCGTCACCTCATATGTGCCGGGGGCAACCCGCAGGGTAGCCTTGCCGTCCTCGCCGGTAGTCCAATCGTCCTGATAGTCCCCGTTGATAGCTTTTACGGTGAACACAGTGCCGGGGACAGGCTTACCACTGTCAGCGTCAACCTTGGAGATCGTCAGCTCCGGCTTTTTAAGATTCTCAAAAATGACTTCCTTCTCATCGCCGCCATTCAAGCTGATGGTCTGGGTTGGCTCATCACTGATACAGTACGGCTCCGGGACAGACTTCTCCGTTACGCGATAACTGCCGGGAGCAACCCGCAGCTCCACGGAGCCGCTGGCCTCGGTGGTAACTTCGTGGCGGTAATCGCCGTCAATGGCTTCCAGCAGAAACACCGTACCGGGGATGGGATTGCCCGTACCCTTTTCAATTTTGGTAATTTTCAAAAGAGGCTGTTTGAAATTATCAAAAATCAGCTCCTTATTGTCACCAGCCTCCAGCCAAATGGTCTGCGTGGGTTCATCCCCCACCACATAGGGGGCGGGAACGGACTTCTCAACCACTTCATAGCTGTCCACGGGGATATTGGAGAGGACGGCCCTGCCGTCTGCGCCGGTAGTCACATCGTTGTGGTAGCCGTAGTGGATGCCCTTGATCTCAAAATGGGTATTGGGGATCACATCTCCAGTCTGCGCGTCCCGTTTCAGAATCGTCAGGTTGGGGAGCCGCTTGTCGGAGGCTGTCACGGTGACGGTGCCGCCGCCGTTGATAGTGGCCTGATCCACATGGGCGATGACCGGCTCTGTGAGGGTGGCGTAGGGAGCCGGGGCACTCACCTCCACAAAAGCGTACATTCCCTCGGTCACATCGGTGACGGTAATGGAGCCGTCCGCTTTGGTGGCCTCCGTGCCGACAATCTGGCCGTCCTTGATGATGTTGAACACCGCGCCGGGGAGGGGATTGTCGCTGTCATCCAGTTTGATAAGTTTTACCTTTACCTTGGCGTCATTTTCAAACACCAGGGCAATGTCGCTCTTGCCGTCCCAGCGGAAGGACTGCTTAGTCTTATTCACATCGGGGCTTTTGGTGTAGCCCTCCGGGGGTGTCACTTCCTCGGCGGTGTAGCTGCCAATGGGCATATCCTTCCAGGGAACGTCGGTCAGATAGCCGCCCTCGCCGGTGATGAAGGTTCCAGTAAAATCATTGTCCACGCCCTCAATTTTAATGACCGCCCCGGCGAGGCCCTTGGTGGGGTCATCCGCGTCCACCTTGCGGATACTGCCCTCGCCGGTGATTTCGGGGCTGTCGGCAAAGGTGACGGTTACGGTGTTATTGCCATTGCTGGGCAGGACCACATACTGCGGGCCAGCGTTGTCGATCTCATAGCCCTCCGGGGCCTCCAATTCAGTCACGGCGTAAGTGCCCGCTTCCAGGGCGGACAAGGTATAGGTTCCGCCGCTACCCGTTACGATCTCCTTGGAGTAGGTGCCGTTTTCAGAAGTCACCTTAAATCTCGCTCCGGGCAGGCCCTTGTTGGGATTGGTGCTGTCTACCTTCTTGACAGTGAGATCATACTTCTCACGGGTGATATTCAGTTCCCCAATCATAATGGCCTGTACGTCGCTGGCCGGATGATAGTTAGAGCCGGGGCCAGTGTAAGCGTACTCATAGACGGCGCAATCGCCCCATACGCCCTGCGCCCCCAGGTCGAGGATATACTGGGCGCGGTCACGGAACGATCTGCCGTCCATCGTATCGTCAATGCTGGTATAGCTGGTATGCTCCAGATTGTTATAGACGTACAGCAGTTCCTCGGCGCAAGCGGTCACGGGGTCTGCCAGCAGACCGGCCTTGTAGCGCCAGACAATCGCCTGCACCCAGGCGTTCATCGTCCATGTGTAGTCGCTGTCCCACACATCATCCACGTTCAGGGCGTGGGCTTGATCGGTAAATACGCCGGTAGAGTGGGCGTAGAAAAAGGCCATCATGGTCTTAACGGTGGGATCGGAAATGGACTGGGGATTACCCCACGTGTGGCCCTCCAGGGACCAGCCCATGCCCTTGCCTTTCTCGGCGCAGAAGCCCATGGTACTCTTTCCATTAAGCCCAAAGTGCATCTGGTGGAGATGGCAGGTGCCCAGAGCCGGGGATTCATATTTGACCCCGTTATGAGTACAGTCGTCCATCTTGATGGAGCTGGGGCTTGCCGCCAGCGCCGTGGCAGGCAGCAAGCCCAAGATACACACCAGCACCAACAGCATAGCCGTTATGCGGGTGAGGGAGAACCGGATTTTTTTCATATGTTAAAAAACTCCTTTCCATTTTGCGGTATAAGAAAAGGCCCTTCAGCATGGGGCTGAAAGACCTTTCCATATCCGTATTCAGTTATTCGTAGGGATTGTGGGTGTTCGGTCTGCCAACGATCATATAACAGTAGGTTGCGCCGCCGCTTTCAGTCACACCCACGCCAATACCGTCACAGTCTGGCTTTATCATGGTTTCAAAGTGTCCTGAAGAATTAAGCCAGTTTTCGTGGGCGTGTTGGGCTGCATCCTCTGCGGCAACACCAGTGAATACCGTCAGGTTTATGCCAAAACCGTAAGGATAGCCGCTGTCAATCACAGCTTCGCATTCCTCCTGGGTGTGGTGCCAGGAATACCGCTGATCCGAGAGGGCTTGTGCGGCGTCCATCAGGGCCTCGTTGACTGGCAGCTCCGCCACGCCGTTGGCCTTGCGGGTCTGATTGATAAGCTGAATCAATTCCTGGCGAATCTCCATGTTGTCCGCCAGGGCGGAGCTGGTTTCACCGGCAGGAGAGGATGGACCGTCCGCTTCCACGGTAATTGTCACGCTCCCTGTCCGCCCGTCCGGGGCGGTCACGGTGATGGTGGCCTTACCAGGAGCCTGCGTCTTGGCCGTCCAGTAGCCCAGCACATTTTCTACACGCACAATGGCGGGGTCGCTGGAGACTGCGGTACAGCCCGGTTCCGAAACGATCAGGCCGCTCCCTTCCCCCGCTTTCAAGGTGGTCCCCTTGTAGCTGCTCACCCGAATGGAATCCGTCTGTGCCGGGGCTGTGCCGGTGTATGGCGCGTCGCTGTCAATCTGAACGCCGTCCTGCCAGTATACGTTGAAGCCCACCGCCTGTCCAATGTCCCGCAGCTTCACATAATTGTTGCCGCCAATGCTGTATGCGGTCATCTGAACCTGCTGGCCGTCCACGTAGATGGGCTGGACAGATAATTCCGCTATGACCCCTGCGGCATAGGCGGTCCCACCGCCGAACAGCACCGCTCCAACCAGCATACCCATTACGAAAGTGAAATACCTGTTTTTCATTTTGACGCCTCCATTTCTGTCTATCCGGGAGTTAGCAACATCTAACCAAGTATATCATAGCAGAAATGGAAATATTTGTCAAGCGGTTTTGCGAAAGTTTTTCCTTAACTTTCGATGCCTTTCACGCACCAGCGGTATTCCCGCTCATTCCTCACACAAGTATAGAGGGTGATCTGGTTGTCGCTGGTGGAGGCGGTGCCGCTGTTGTCCGTCTCGCTGACCTTCTCCACGCTGGTGACAGAGTAGGTGCGGGTCCCCTCCTTGGTGGTGAGGGTGATGCTGTCCCCGATGCTCAGCGTATGGATTTTCCCGAAATAGGAGTTGGTGCCCCGGTTGTGAGCGGCCAGACAGACGTTGCCATTCCAAATGCTAGTGTCGGTGAAATGGCCCACGCCCTTGGTCAACGCCGCGCTGTCCGTTCCCTGGACGATCTTGGCGGTAAGGCCAATAGCGGGAATATGCAGACTGCCCAGGGTTCCGTCCGTATAGTAGCTGTCCTGGGTCACATCCGTATAGCCAACGCCGCCGCTCCCCGTCCAGGTGCTGGTGGAAAAGCTGTGATCGGGGAGGTTGGGCAGAGCGGAGCCGTCCACGCTGGGCAGGGTGGTGTAGTCCACATTCCCCAAGCTGTTGACCAGCCCGCCGTCCATGCCGCCGGGGGCAAGGTTGGGGGTCAGGTACTCGCCGGAGTTGGGGAGGTAGCTGGTGGGCGTTCCGAAACCGGGCGGCATCCGGGCGGCGGTCTTGCTCCGGTTCGTGTTCTGATCTTCTTCCTCCCGGTGAATGACCTCCTGGGAGGTGGGCTTGCCGAACAGATAATCGTCCGCTCCATCAAAGTCGTACTCCAGGGCGCTGGCCGGGGAGACGAACAATGTCACCAGCAGAGACGAAATAAGCAGGGCCTTCAAATAGGTTCGCAGCTTCAAGTGTCTGATCTCCTTTCTCTCATTTTCATCACGCTCCACCCGCCAGCGGCCAAAAGTGCGGCAATGCCGCCTGCACAGCCGAGTACGGAGAGCATTGTAGAGGGTGCGGGGCCGCTCTGGGGCGCAGGGGGCATCTCCTGAGACGTATCCGCCCCGGTCAGGCCGCTGTCCTGGGGCGCGTTGGTTTTCGTATCGTGATAGGGCACATCCGTACAGCCGAAGATGGCGGTATAGGTCACGATCTCGCAGTTGGTTTTGGCAACCTCGCCGGTGTAGTCCGCTGTGACGGTGTAGCCGGTGGCATAGCGGCTGGTGACGGAGCCGGTATAGCTGGCGGTGGCGGTATAGCGCACCACCACATCCTCACCCTCCATATTCGTGGAATCGGACCACTTCACATCCGCCAGCGTCAGCGTCCTGCCGCCCTCTGTCACCGTCTTGGGAACCAGGGACAGGTCCGCGTCGGACAGGTTGGGATAGGTCCGGCTGGCGGAGAGGTTCCGGGTGGAGGTCTTGTAGCCCTTGACCTCCGCCTGGACGCTGTTGTAGTCCAGCTTCAGCATTCCGGCATAGCCGTCCTCCGTCTCCGCCTCGATCTCCGGGGCAAGCTGCTTCAAAATCTCCCCCAGATCGCCGGTGGCGCTGTCCGTGGTGACGGTCTTGGTCAGGGGCTGGGTATCCACGCCGATCTCATCCTTCCGGGTCATTTCCATCAGGTGGAAGGTTCTGCCGTATTCCTCAAAATCCTCTGTGGGAATACCGGCGGGATCGTCTGAACGGGAAAGCTGATAGACCTTGCGGATGCGGGGCTGGTCAAAGTCCCCGGCGGTGTAGGATTCCACTTCCACCGGATAGTAGCAGGCGGCGGAGCGGTCCGCAGCCAGGGCGGGGGGCGAGGCCGCGCACAGAAGCAGCGCGGCAGTACACAGCAACGTGACGATTCGCTGTATTTTCATAACGATCAGTCTCCTTTCTGAATTTTGTGTGATTGCAGTTTGAGCCGCTATGTACTAAGGCGGGACCCGCAGGCGGCGGAGCAGGTGGCGGTGGGTCAATCCTTATCCCCTCCCTCCGGGCCGGACGTGGCGAAATAGGCTTCAAATTCCTGCCGCTGGGCGGGGGTCAGGGAGGTGAAGCGTTCCCCCTCAAAGCCGCACAGCAGGAAGGTCCCGGCGATGAAGTCCCCGCTGTCCATGGGATTCTCCCGGTTGGGCATGAGCTTCATGTGCTTGCCCTCGCTGTTGCAAATCAGCATGACCCGCTGGGGCAGGTAGCACCCGGCCTCGATAGGCCCGCCCACAATCTGCTGAAAGGCTTCCAGCGTGTCCTCCACCTGGGCGGGGCGGGGAGCCTCGCCGGGTTCTACCACCAGAATGTCGATTTTGTTTGCCATACAGAAATCCTCCTTCGTCTGTCCGGTTTATATTCCAGCCGCTTCCTGGGCCAGATCGTGGCTGACCAGGGATGCGTAATACTGGCTGATGGTCGTGGGCGCGTTGTAGAGCGCCGCCAGGGTGTACGCCTTGATGTTCTTCACCAGCGTGGTGTTCTGGCTCAGGCTGTCCAGAACATAGGCGATATGCTCATGGGTGAGCTTCAGGAACCGGCTTTTGACCACGCCGGTGGGCATTTCCTCTCCGGCGATACGGATGAAGTCCCGCCGGGAACAGCAGACCTCCACCATAAGCTCCACATAGCCCTCCAGCGTGTCCGCGTCGTAGGGATGCTCGGTTAGGAGCAGGTCAAAGTCGATATTTTCCTGAATCAGCTCTCTGTATCTGTCCATCTCATCCATCCTCATCCGGCTCTTGGGCCGACCAGAAGGGGGAGAGGTGGACGGCGCGGGGGTAGGGGGAAGGATGGATGGGTCAGTATCGTTCAGATCAGTATTTTTCTTTTCAGTCTTATTAGGAGCGGAAAAATCGCAGTCAAGACCGCGTGTTTCCAGCGGTGCAGACTGCGGAATTTCCGCAGTCAAGAGTGCGGCGCTGTCCAGCGGTCTTGACCGCTGATTTTCCGCAGTCTGGGGAGCCGGAGGCGGCGGGGTCTGTCCCGGCTTCTGGGGCTGGCCGGGTTCCGGGGGCAGGACGAAGTTCTTGACGTAAATCCGCGTGGGCCGTCCCTGGCCCTGCTTCTTCCGCTCGATCAGGCCAATGCCGTCCTTGTCCAGCTCTCGGAACAGCTTTGTGGCCTTGTCCTTGCCGCAGCCCATGAGGTTCATAGCGTCCTCCTGGGTGAAGTAGATGTAGACACGCCCATCGCTGTCCATCCAGCCGTTTTTGATGGACAGCCCCATACGGTCCAGTAGCAGGCCGTAGAGGACCTTGGCCTCAATAGAAACGCTCTTGTAGCGGGGGTCTGTCAGCAGGGTCTTGGGGATGCGGTAAAAGCTGTACTGGTCCGCTTCGGTCCCGTAATAGTAGTCCAGGTTCAGATTTGACGGCATAGTGATTGCCTCCTTTGTGATGTGCGGAAAAACAAAAAAGCGCCCTGGTGACTGTTGATAGTCACCAGGGCGCTCATGCTTCTGCCGCTTGTCATTTTGGCCGTAAACGCAAAAAAGCCCACCCGCAACTGAATTTTAGTCAGTTGCGGATGGGCTTGTCTGATTGATTATGCTGCCGATCTCACACGGACACACAGCCCGTTCATGGGGAGGCCCTTGTACCCAACGAGGTAATAATCCTCTCCGTTGTGCTCCACAACGGTCCGGGTCCAGTAGGGAACATCGTGGTATTCGTCCGTCACCAGGGCTTCAACTGTGCTTCGGCAGTCGTAGAAGTGACCTTTGGCGGTCCGATATTTCCCAGCGGACCCTTTCCGTAGGGTGCTGACCTCGGTGATGGGCTGGGTCAGATAGGAAATGTACTCCTGCACATCCGCCAGCCGGTCCGTGATACGCCGCAATTCCTCCAGGAGAAGGAGCTGCTCGCCATCAGCAAAATCAATGTCGAGGCCGCTCAAATCATCATAGTCCGGGTAGGTAGAGAATTTGAGAAACTGCGCAATGCGCTGGTTCAGCTTGACAGCCTCTGAAAGCACCATTTGTAAATCAGCCATGTTAAGACCCCTTTCCTATAAATGTTGAATTTTCCACGTTTCCAACAAAGACACGATCACTTCCTCCATTTGCTGGGCGGTGTAGGTCTGCGGAAAGTATTGGCGCAGCCTCGTTTGCTTTAAAACTACCTGTACAGCGGCGGGATGTTCCGCTTTCAAAAGGGCTTCAATGACGGTGGGGGTCAGGGTGCCGTCCTTGCTGTGCTGCTTGATCTTTACAAGTTGGCCTTTGCTTGGAATCAGATTCAGCTTGTCCATCACCGATACAAGGTTCGTCTGTTCCTGCGCTGTCAGAGCGGAAATATAGTCGGCGGCTGTGCTGAACGACAGTTTATCTTCGTCCACCAAGACCAACAGGGGCGGGATCAGCTTCGTCAAAGCTATGTACCGAGTAATTGCCAAGCCACAGCTTTCTCCTGCTTCCAGTGCAATCCTTTCTCGCGCTGGTAACTTTGGAACGCCGCGTTCTAAAGTGAGATCACGCCGTTGACCCTGATGCTTCAAGGCTTCCAGTTTCATTTTATAGGCAAAGGCTTTTTCGCTAGGCAGGATTTTCTCCCGCTGGAGGTTGCTGTCCACCATGATAATAGTCGCTTCGTCATCATCCAGTGTCCGAACGAGTACCGGCATGGTGGCCTTACCCGCCAGCTCACTCCCCCGCTTGCGCCGGTGGCCCGCTATGATCTCATAGCCGCCCTCTTGCCGGGGGCGGACGATACCGGGAGAGAGAACGCCGCTTCGTGCGATACTCTCCACTGTTTTCTGCATCGCTTCATCATCCCGTACCTGGAAGGGATGATTTTTGAAAGGGAACAGCTCTGACAGAGGGACCTCCTGCACCAGATTATCGTTGACCTCTGCCGGTCCACTTGTCTGAAACAAAGCGTCATAACCGGTCAACTGTATCTTGCTGGCGCTGCTTTTCATGCCAGAACCTCCCGCGTCAACGCGGCATACGCAGCGGAGACTTTACCGGCAGGGTCATGGAGGTAGATACTCCGGCCCTCCGCACTGGTTTCTGCCGCTCGGATGGATAGAGGGATAATGCTGTCAAATATCCGCACACCGCTGCCGTAGGCGTTTCTCAGCAGCTCCACGATCTCGCGGGAGTAGTTGGTCCGCATATCCGCCATGGTTATGAGAATACCCGCAATATCCAAACGGGGGTTGATTTTCCGCTTCACATTTGATATGGTGTGGATAAGCTGTTCGAGGCCCTTGATGGAGAGATAGTGCGCCTGCATGGGAATGACTACTTCGTCAGCAGCGGCTAAGGCATTGATGGTAAGCATACCCAGGGACGGGCAGCAGTCCAGCAGAATCACATCGTACTGTTCCCGGACACTGTTCAGAAATTCGCGCAGAATTGTCTCACGGCTCATGGTGTTCACCAGCGTGACCTCCAGACCGGACAACTCAATGTTGGCGGGAAGAAGATCTACGCCCTCTGCCTGATGGATGATACCCATTCCGGGAAGTACAGGCTTGTCCGTAATGATAAATCCCAGCACATCGGCAAGGGTCCCTTCAAGCTGGTCCGGGTGCTGATAGCCCAGGCTGGCGGTAAGCGAACCTTGGGGGTCTACGTCCACCAGGAGGACCTTCTTGCCTTCCCGTGCCAGCCCGATTCCCAAATTGACCGTTGTTACAGTTTTTCCAACTCCGCCTTTCTGGTTGCAGATTGCCGTGATTTTGGCTTTTTTGCTCATTTTGGCCTCCTTCTATGTTCATAGAATAAAAACAGGACTAAACCAGTGCGCCCCTTGCTGTGGGGTGTTTCTGATTTAGTCCTATTTTAACAGGCCCGTCCGCGAAGATCCCCGCCATGGTCCACTGGGGATTGGTCATGATCTTGTCGGTGTAATAGGTCTGCTGGGCCTCGTAGCTGGTAAGCTGCTCCTCGTCATCCGTGGATACCCGGCAGTAGGCTGCGACGCGCAGCTGGCGTTGGACGGTCCTGGAGCGGGCCAGTTCCGGCTTGGGTGGGATGACGATGACTCTGGGCATGGTTTCTGTCATATGCTATCACTCCATCCTGACAATAATCGTTTTTTCCGGACGCCCAGGAAAGCGGATTGTTTTCTTCCATGTCCCCTTTCTGGGGCTGCTTGTGATCACGTGGTGGAAGCGGCAGGTACAGATACCGCAGGGGCCATGTGATATGGACTCACTTTCTGCCCTGGCGATGGCGCCCATTATGGAGATGTACAAGCCGGAGTCGGGGTCTGACGTGTTTACAGCTTCTTTCTCGAAGACCACTGCAACACCCAGCTCCCGCAGTTCCTGGACAGTCTTCAAGCAGTCACTGGCGTTGCGGGCGAACCGGGAGATGGTTTTGACGAGTATGAGGTCGATTTTTCCCTGCCTGCACTTGCGAAGCATTTTCTGGAATTCCGGGCGTTTAGAGCGGCAGTCGCCGGTATCTGCGAAGATGCCTGCCATGATCCAGTCGGGATTGGCACTGATCCGTTCAGTGTAATGCGCCTTCTGTGCTTCGAGAATGGATGCCTGGTCCTCGCCGTTAGCGATCCGACAGTAGGCGGCTACGCGGAGCTGTGGTCTGGTGCTGGGGATGGTTTTTGTCATGTGTGATCACTCCCTTTTATGATTTGTCCGTTTTTGAGCTTCAAGCTGACCTCCCCATTGGGTAAGATCAGGATGGCGGAGGTAATTTGACGGAGCAGAACGGTATCCAATCCACCGCTCTGCTCCGTCGTGCTCAATATGTATTGTATCCGTATGGTCTCGTAGTCATCGGAGCTAAGAGTGTTGAATCGGGCGGCTGCCAGCGAGACTGCTTTTGTCCTGGCGGTTGATTCATTGAACTCCTCCGTGTGAATTGCTGAATCAAAGTCCTTTTCCGATTGGTCCAGGAGACTTTGAGCGTGATTCTCCTGATGAGGCGGCGCCTGCACCATATTGCGATCACTCCTGATTGCTGAGACAATGTGTGTCAATGCGCTGATTGTATCCGGCATAACCGCGTCAGCGGATATGCCGCCGCATGAGGGACAGTTCCATCGGGCCCACCCATGCTTATTTGCACTGAGTGCCAATGTACCGCCGCAGACAGCGCATCTGGAAAGCATCCGGACTGCTTTTGCTTGCCCGCTCGTATCAGTCGGGACCCCTGTGGCAGGTTTTGCGCTGACTGCGTGTCGGTATTCCTCAGCGGACAGAATTGCCGGATAGGACGCATTGCCTGTGTAGAGTTCATTGCTGAGGATTCGCGCCACCATGTTTTTGTTCCAGGACCTGCTTGACTCGCTGTAAGGAACTGTTTGGGCGTTCAGGCCGTCCATGATCTGGCGGTACGACATGCCGCGAATATATGCGGCGTAAATCTCCCTGACAATGGAAGCCTCTGCCGCTTTGACGCAGATGATTCCCCGCCGCATTTCATACCCGAAGGGCAGCTTCCGGTTTGCCATCATCTCACGCTCCTCTCTACACGCTCGGTCAGCTCCAGCCCGTTTTTCAGGCGGAACCGCAGGATATTGCCAGAGTCCGCTGTAATTCCATCTACCAGATCCGTGAGGATCTCGCCGTCGAAGGCCGGCAGGAACTCCGGCAGGGTTTCCAGTGTTTCCATCAGCTCCCGCGTTCGGGGAATGGTATCGTCATGGTCCGCTCCGAGGATGCGTTCTTTCTCCAGCTTCGCGGCCCGGAGCTGATGGGCCAGATCATTGCTTCTGGATATAAAAATATCAGGATCGACGAGGCCGCATTTGTTCATGTCGGCCAACATTCGATCCTGATCGTTGATATCGGATATTCTCTTGTTCAATTCAATGATGTCCATGCTCCACAGCATCCGCCGTTCCCGGATGGATTGGAGGTCAGAGATCATCTGCTTGAGGATCGGCTCCCCATGGAGCCGGAGCTTGTGGTAGATCCGCAGGAATGCGGTGTGGATCTCCTCCTCTGCGATTTGTTCCATGAGGCAATTGGTTTTATCCTTATAGTGCTTCCGGCAGACCCAATAGGTTTTTTGATTGCAGACTTTTCGTTTGAACGGTGTGCCGCAGATTCCACAGGTGATTTTGAGAGCCAGCGGATCACGCTCATGTCTTGGCATTGTGAACGACCGTTTGTCCAGCAGCTCCCTCACGGCGTTGAAGGTTTCACGGTCAATGATCGGCGGGTGACTTTGAGGCATGTAATATTGCTCCCGCTCTCCATGATTCATTTTCTTTTTATACGGAAGCGTATCTGTGGTGTACCGTTTTTGGAGCAGCGCGTCCCCAACATATCTCTCATTTCGGAGAATATAGGAGATGGAGGAATGCTGCCAATATTCTTTTCCGTCCCTCGTAGGGATTCCAAGCGTGGTGACATGAGCCGCGATCTCATCCTTGCTCTGTCCGGCAAGGTATTGGTCGAAGATCATGCGGACGATCTCTGCCTCCGGCTCATATACTTCCAGCATCCCATTTTTCAGATGATAGCCGAAGGGTGCCTTGCAGGTGATGAATTTTCCGCTTTTCATGCGGTGTTGATAGCTCCAGCGCATATTGCCGGAGATGCTCTCGCTTTCCTTCTGTGCGATGGCGGAGAACATGGCGGTGAGCAGTTCGCCGGTCATTTCCGAGGTGTCGATACCCTGCTCCTCAAAGCAGACGCCCACGCCGATGGCTTTCAGCGCCCGGATCGTCTTCAGGCAGTCAACGGCGTTGCGCGCGAAGCGGGAGATGGACTTGACCAGGATCTTGTCCACACGCCCTCTGCGGCAGTCCCCAAGGAGCCGCTGAAAGTCCGGGCGCTTCTCTGCGGAGGTGCCGGAAATACCCGCATCGGCGTAGATGTCCGTCATAGTCCAGTTGTCCTTGCTGTTGATGAGCGTGGTGTAGTAGTTCAGCTGGGCGGCGAAAGAGTTCATTTGGTCGCTGGAGTCGGAGCTGACCCGGCAGTAGGCGGCAACACGGAGCTTCTGCGCCTCCGGCCTTTGAGCGGCCTCTATGACAATGACTTTCTTCTGTTCCAGCGCAAGGGTTCCGTCGGTCTGCTGTCTTCTGCTCATGGTTCACACCTCCTCCTGTCAGCAACACACAATACCACACTGTCCGTTCAAAAGCTATTGAAACAGAGTGGTGAAACTCAACAAAAAATGATGTCCGCACCTGTGGCCCGTGCGATCCTGGCGGCGATCTTCTCCAGCTCCGTCTCAGTGAAGCCCTGCCCTGCCAGCAGACGGAGCAGATTCCGGATTCCGCAGTAATCAATATTGACATTTTTCGCCTGCATATAAGATTCCTCCTACTGTTTATGTATTTTCAAGCCCTACGCTGATGGCCAGCGCGTCGTTCACTTCCTGCATTTTATCCGCGCCGACATTGCCCATATACGCACTCAGGCGGGATCTGTCCAGTGTCCGCAGCTGTTCCAACAGGACAGTGGAGTCCTGGAACAGACCGCAGGCGGCGCCTTTCAGCCGCACATGAGTGGGTTGATATTTGCCCTTGAAGTGTCCCGTGATTGCGGCGGCGATCAATGTGGGACTGTGCCGGTTTCCGGTGTTGTTCTGGATAATCAGAACGGGCCGGATACCGCCCTGTTCTGAGCCGGTGACTGGCGAGAGATTGGCAATATAAATATCGCCGCGCTGGATCAGTTTTGTCCTATGTTTGTTCATAGTATGTTTCCCTCTGATCTCAATGGGGCCGCTCCGCTTTGAGCGCAAAGACATGCTAGTCATTTGCATTTGGGAGCGGCCCCACAGTTTTTCTTGTTTCTATTTGCCGGCTCTATTCGACACTACTTCCCGAGCCCTGGGCGGCGGTCTGGAACTGCGCTGGCGCGCATCACGGGTATCTCACCCCTCCGAGGATCTCTCCGAGCCGCCCCCATTGCTTGTGTCTGTGGCTGGGCGGGAGTATCATTGTGTTCTGACGGAGTCGTTGCGAAACAGCTTGCCACGGCTGTTTTCGTCTGGATGGGGACCGCTGGGCACCTTATTTGGCCGTCTTTTATACGGACTTTGTCCGCACAGGTGGTCTTGGCGCATCCGACTGATCGCTTTCCCGTTTTCAGGCGGGTCCGTCAGGGAACGTATTCCAGTCGCCGGATATGACCGCGAGACGCGGTGTTTTTCAAAGTGCAGAGAGAGGAAACAGTTTGTCCTCTCGCTATATAATTGGGCGTGGCAAGTCTCAAAGCGAAACACCTCCCAAAAACTTTTTTACAAAATCCTCAAATTGACGCTTATATTTGCGGATCACCTGTGGGGAGACCCCATATTTTCGGGAGAGGACCTCCGTACAGGCTCTCTTTTCTCCGTTCAGATACAGCCCCAGCAGATCTGCCGCCCAGGGTCTCCATGCCGCCAGGGCTTCTTTCAGTTCCTCCATCAGCACAGAATCACAGACCTTAGATTCAAGCTGCGTTTGATCTGGGAGCTGCTCCAAGCGGGCCATGGTACGATCCATACCGGAAAACGGTGCATCCAGGGAAGATACATGAAAGTTCTTCCCTGCCTCCCGGTTTCGTCTGGCCGCGGAACGCTCTTTATCCCATTGGCTATACTCGCTGGCGGAGACCTCGATTACCATGCAGTCCATGTCATTCTCATCAGCTATATAGTCGCGGATGAAATAACGCTGCCGCTCTGGGGGAAGTCCATCGTTCTCGCGTATTGCGGACCGCCATTCGGCGGAAGATACGTCGGAAAGGCGTGTGCTGCCGTCAGGCTGTACCTGGTTGATCAGGTATGTAATTTTCATTGCTGTGATCTCCAATCTCAAAGTTTTTGGGGGAAGATTTTTGAGATTGGTGGTCACGGGTATTGCGCCGCCCAGGGCTGCCAATAAAAAATGCTCATCCGATTCCTTTCAGGAGTCGGATGAGCATAAAAAGAACCGCTTGATTTGCTGACCTTCCTTTGCCACGCTGGTATCACCCTGCTCTATTCAGAACAGAGGTCAAAAACCAAGCGGCACATGGGAAGTCAACGCATCAAGCGGCTCCGGGGCACAAATCTTGTTTGGACATTATGCAGTTGTCAGGAAATTCCCGTTTTAAGTCAACCGGAACGCAATCGGCGGGAAAAAGACGCTCTCCCCGCAGTTGGGGCATTTCGTGTAGGTCCCGCTGTGAGTTCCACGGCACAGGACTTCTATCTTATGGTCGCAGAAAGGGCACAGCCGTGCAATCTGTATGGTGCTGGAATAAGTTTTCTTTAATGCCTCCTGCTCCGCGGCGGCCAGGGCGTAGCGGGTGGGATTTTTCTCTTTTACATTGATTTTTGGCATAATAGTCCTCCTTTGCACGTTTTAGAGTTCTCCTTCTTCCGGGTAAATATCGGCAAGGGCATAGGGGTTCCGAAGATAATCCGCACGCAGAAGACCGAGCCGCTTGAGGCGTATGGAGAGGGCGGTCTTTGATACGCCCATGTAATCAGCCATTTCAACGAAACGGTCGTAATCGGAACGGGCAAATACCCGGTTCAACATCAGCGGCCTTCCATAAAGCCCAAATGCCTCCAGATTGCTCCGCACCATGTCCGCCGGCATCAGAACGAACGATGTTAGGATATTGGTGCGCCACTCCTCCCAGTAGCCACCATCTGCGGCGGGTGAAGATTTGCAGTAATGGATTTGCCGCCGTGAGGTATAGCCTGCGTACTCCTTTGGAAACAGCATTTGGAAGATCTGGTGGCACCCTTCATGAGTCAGCGTAAAATGATACCGCCCCTGGTTGGCTCCACCGGCAATCAGACTGCTATCGACCAGCAACGTTTTGCCATCCAGAAAGAAATACTCTGGGTGATCTGGATTGTCATAGATGTGGACACCGACCTCACCACAGGAGGTGAGTCCCAAAATGTTGCCATTGGCGGAGAGCACATGATATTCGATGGACAGGCCGAGCAGATCCCTTACCAGCAGCTCTGGTTGAACCATGCTTACTTGCCGGCCTGCCAGGGAAGGCAGTTTCCTATATGCGGTGATTACACGACGGGCGATACTCTCAATTTCCCTCACAGATAAATACGGCACTCAACACCTCCATGTTTTCCTCAAAGCGACTAGCTGACTGCCGATACTCGATTGTTTCATGCGATCCACGATTTAGACTATTAGAACGCTTGCTTGTATCAAAATAGAACATATGTTCTTATCCGAGATTATACTTTAGTTACCACAATATGTCAAGGCTATAAAGAAAAAACATGTTTCATTTCATACATGGCCTTTAAGTTTTGTATACAAAATGATAATCGAATTGCGAGGCCGGAAACCGTATGATACCGGTTTCCGGCCTCTTTGAGAATAGGACAGGCACTGATGTGAATTGAAATGCGATTAGTCAACAGGTAAAAACTGAATGCCGTTTTCTCTGGCGTATGTTTCCGCATAACTCCCTTTCGGCGCGAAAATTGTCAGTTTTTCGCAGTTCTTAAAGGCGTCTTCTCCAATCTTGGTAACGCTGGCAGGGATTAAGATTTTTTCCAAATCCGTGCAGTTGGCGAATGCGCCGATGTTGATGAAAGAGACGGTATCCGGAATTGCAATTTCCTCCAGGCCGCACCGCTCAAAGGCGCCGCCGTCAATGAAGGTTACATTTTTACCAAAGCTGACCTGCTTCAAGCTGGTGCACCCGATAAACGTCTCTGACGGAACATAGGTAAATCCGTCTCCGATGGACGCAGAAACCAATGAATCATGATCCCCAAAAGCGGAATAGGGCAGATCAATGATTCCATTTCCAATCAAGACTTTCGTGATAGATTGCACGGTTTCGTCATGGTATTCCTTTTCCCAGGAAGCTTCCGGCAGCACACCGCTGCCGCTGATGGTCAGGACTCCGTCCTCCAGCGTCCAGGTGGCCGTCCCAGTCTCTGGAATCTCCGACAGGGCTGGGTCTACCGGAAGTACCATCGGCGCGGTCTCCGCCGGCTCCTCCTGGACCGGATCGCCGGTGATCTGGATCTGAACGCTGTTGTTAGGCAGGTCCATCTCCCCGGCCCCGCCGGATTGCGGAATTTCCCCAAGTCCACCACATCCTGTCAGGGTTGCAGCCAACACCAGCGGCAGCAAAAATGAAAAACGCCTCATAGAGTTCCCTCCTGTTAGTAATGCCAGATGCGAAAATAGTTACGGATTGACCCAGACGCCGCCATAGGAATCATAGTAGGGAACATAATAGTCTTTATACCCAATGAAAGAAACTGGCCTGGAACTCCGGCAGTTGGTATGTGCGCAGAAAGTCACGGTTGAGAAATCGTTTTGGTCGATTAGTCCAACATGCCCTGCATTGCTGCCATTAGATTTCAGCTGATTGATAATACTGCCGGCAAATGCCTTGTTAACGTTGGTCGTTCTAAAGAACAGATCGTTTTTCGTGATATACTGCCGGAGACCCGCACCATTATTTCCTGTCGTGTTCCAGTAGGAGCTGTAAGGATACCACTGGCTGTCACGGATAAGGCCGCCGTTTTCCAGACACTGGGAGACAAAATTCGCGCAATCGTTCCCGTCAAAAAATTCATATCTTCCATTGTGACAGGAGGGGTGGTCAGTGCTGATTCCTTCATCGCATGAAAACCATCGTGCGTAATTTCTTGCGGCGATACGGTTGTAGTCCAAAATGGCAGAATTCCGGGTTGTCTCCCTGGCAGCCATCATACTTGCGCTGTTTACAGCCTCCGTTACCAGTGCGGAGCCGGTTTCCTGCTGATCAGCGGCGCTCCTGGGAGCAATTCCCTCCAGAGGGCCATATTCCTCTTCGCCGATGCCACAGTCGACCCCAATCGTTTCATATGTGATAACATCGCCCAGGGACGCTGAGGCAGGCATAGCAGCAGGAATGGTCACACGGAGCGTAACGTTTGTGTCCTGTTCAACGCCGATATAGTTTTCCTCCATATCAGCAATTCGGGCTGCAATGTATTCCTCGGCAGCCTGAATTTCGGCCGGGTCCTCCAGCTGATTCTTTGCCTCCACCATGCCAATGATAGCGGGAATCTCCAATGCGCTTGCTGCCTTCAATGTTCTCTTAAAAGATGTTTCGACCATATAGACAGTATTTCCGTACTCATCTGTGGTCTGATCCAGCAGATATGCGGACGCATCAGTGATTGCATAAACGTTGGTATAGAGTCCGGTGACCTCCTCCAGAGCGCGGTCAACAACCACTTCTTCGGGAGAGAAGGAAGCCATAGCGGAAAGGGAAAGAATCGTTGCGGCTGCCAGCAGCATAGCTATAATTTTATTCATTCTTTTCATAACAACTCCCCACCTATCTATGAATTTTGGTTTTATGCCAAAGCAAAGTGCCGGATTGTTTTTTTATGATACAGAAACTGCCGGACCTGCAATTTAAACAGGCCGGCAGTTTCAATATTTTTACCAGCAGGTGCTCTCAAAAGTACCGTAACCGGGCGTGCTGTTCGTGCTGGCGCGCACCGAGATAAGGGTGGGGTTGCCAGCCGCAACATCTTCCGGGGTATTCTCAATCCTTGCGAGGCTGCCAACCCGCATATTCGGGAATACGCCAACAGAGACGCCCAGGAACATATTGGAGTATCCAACCGTGCATGTCCGCGTTGCGGCATCCAGATCTGTAACGGTTGTCTGGAGCTCGTTCATGAAGTAGAACACGTCAAAGCTGGGGTATTCTGTGAGGAAGAAGGATTTTTCAGATATACCTGATTGACCCGGGTCGTTTCTTCCGGCTGCATCCGGGCAGCACCGGCTGCTGCCGGGGCATTGCTAACGTCCACAGCAGGCAGGTCCCAGCCGGGAAACAGCTCGGAGAAATGGGGCACTTCGGTCTCGGTCCCATCAGGCGCAGTGTAATAGCCTCTGTATCCGTCGGCAACCCAGCACTGGCTGTTGATGATGACCTCGCGGGCGTCCAGGATAGCCTCCCGCATTGCCGCAGGAGCGGCGTCCACATCCATATACGCAATTTCCCTGGCTTTTGCAATTTGGGTTTACGCGGGGTCTGCCGCCATAGCGGAAGCGGAAATGCAGAACACGGTAGCGACGGCAAGCACAAGCGATGTCAGTCTTTTGAGTTTCATTGTAAAACCTCCTGTATTTATTTGTGTAACTTTACGGTTTTGGGCGCTTCCAATAAGCGTATCGAAATTTGAGCGTTTTAGGCTTTGGGGAGGTCCCAGCCGGGGAAGAGCTCGGAAAAGTGGGGGAGGGATACCTCATTGCCGTCCGGGTCCACCTGGGAGGCGGTGTAACCATCGGCCACCCATGCGGTGTTGTTGATGATGAGCGCACGGGCCTCCAGGATCTTTGCCCGCATTTCCTCTGAGGCGCTGTCCAGGTCCTGATAGGCGATCTTCCTGGCCTCCGCCAGCCGTCCCTCCAGCTCCGTCTCATAACTGGACAGTGCGCCGGCAGCCGCAGGCTGCTTCCCAAGGAGGACGGTTTTCGTGGCGGAGTCGTAGCCGATCTCCACGCCCAGTAGCTCGCTGACGGCCCGGATGGGCAGGTAGTTGGTCTTGCCTCCAGCGGCGTCGGTAAAGAGGATGGTGCCGGGGACCTTCTGCCCGTTGGCGGCGGTGATATCCTGCCCGGCGGTAATCTTCGTCTCCCCGCCCAGAGCAACGTTGGAAAAGTTATAGGACACTTTCCCGGAAGCGGCCAATGCGGTGTTCAGGCAGCCAGCCACCAAAAGGACGGTCAAAACCCCTCCTAAAAATGAAGAGAAATTTTTGATGTTTTTCATGCAATACTCCTTAAATATCGTACCTGCATACGGTTGGGATGAAATTCTGCCTGGAACGTACCCCTTCCGCTCTTACCGCTGTGGGTATGGCTGCCCCCTATTGGTGAGGACAGCCACACGCACAACCTGTGAACGCTGGAACATCTCCCGCCGGGATTGACCTTGTCATTTTGGCGAAACGCTCTCGGCCATACGGATCATCGTGTCCCGGTCAAAGGGAGCCTCAAGACGGAAGTTAATCTTCGTCTCCGGGTCCGTCCAGAGAAGGGTCCCCAACTGATCGGCAGAGGTGCTGACTGCGGTCACGGTCCCGCTGACGGAGGCGGTGTTGCTCCGGGCATCGGGATCCCCCGGCCAGTATTGGGCCTGGGCGCCGTTGACCTTCACGCTCTCCGGCTTGGTACTCTTGGGGCCAAACAGCGCCTCCCGGGAGTAGGTCCAGTAGAACATGTCGGTGCTCGTAGGAGGACCCTGGGTCACCTTGGCCCAGGTCTCCGCCACGGCGGCGGACATGGTCAGGCCGCCCTCCGGGTCCAGCGTGAACCCCTCCGGCGTCCAGCCGAATGTCAGGGCGGGCAGGGACTCGTCCTTCACATCCTTCACACTGGCCGCGATCTTCTCATAAGTGGCCTGGTCCTGGGTGCCCCGGAGCCAGAAGAGGTTTCCGGCGGCATCCTCCCAGACCAGAACTGTAACGTCCTCATGGATCTGGTAAAAGTCCGCGGGACGGCTCTGAACAACGGCATCCCGCCGCAGAGCCGCGGTATCGAGCCCAACCCCGAAGTTAAAGCCCCGGGAGCGGTTGGTGGGACGGTAGCAGGTGAACGTGATCTTGCTCCCGGAGGTCTCGTCCTTCACATAGGTCCAGGTGAGGGAGTCGTTGCGAACGCCCTCCCTCCCAACGCCTGCGCCCAGGAGCAGATAGCCCTCCGGCAGCCAGGTGGGCCGAAGCGTGGGGAGGGCATCGTAGTCCCGCACCTCCTTGGGCCTGGGCCAGGCGTAGTAGATGCCGCCGTTTGTGGGATCCAGCTCCCGCTGCCACTGGCGGCCGGAGACGGTCTCCGCCGTGGACGCCGGTTCTGCCGGCTCCGCCGCCGGCTGGCCGCCCAGGAGGATGGTCTTTGTGGCGGAGTCGTAGCCAATCTCCACCCCCAGCAGCTCACTGACGGCCCGGATGGGCAGGTAGTTGGTCTTGCCGCCCGCGGCATCGGTGAAGAGGATGGTGCCGGGGACCTTCTGCCCATTGGCGGCGGTGATGTCCGCTCCGGCGGTGATCTTTGTCTCCCCGCCCAGAGCAACGTTGGCGAAGTTGTAGCTCACCTTGCCGCTGGCCGCCAGGGCCGTGGTACACAGAGTCAGCAGCAGCACCGCTGAGGCAAATCCAGTAAAAAAAGATGGTATCTGTTTTTTCATAGTGCTTTTCCTCTCTGTTCCGGCGGGAAAGTCCTCCTACGCCGTTCTATTGAGCAAACGGAGGAGGCACAAAAAATATCCCATATTTTTTATAGAACTTTTTTATGCGCTCCTCCGTGCGGGCCGCTGCGACCTGATATGGCAGGAGCGGCTTACTCGTACTGCTTCAAAGAGACCGTAATGTCGCTCTCCGCGACGCCCTCGTCATAGACGCCCAGGGACAGGGTGCTCTCCAGTTCCTTGGCGTCATCCGCGATGTAGAACGCCCTGGTCAGCGTTTCGCCGGGAGCAATACGCACAGAGGCAAACGTGTCAAATCCGCCCAGAGTGCGGGCCCGGCCCGCGTTGGAAATCTGTGTGGTAGAGCCGTTGTTGGTAACAGTAAGCACAATATAATTTCCATTGCTCGGATAAAAGGTGCCGCCCGTGGAATAGCCGCAGGTGGTCTGCACTCTGGTATTATCCTGGAGCACTCCCGTCAGGGTCTTTCCGGCAGCCTTGTCCGGGTCAATTTCCGTGAACGGCCCATGGACGGTATTCTGCGACCCCGCCTCGGGCGGCGTTGTGCCAATGGTGAGCTTTTGATCCGCGCTGCGGTCCTGACCGAAATTAACCCGGTTTTTCTGGGCGTCCCAGTTTATATCAACATTCAGGAGCTCGGAGATCTGGCGGACGGAAAGATAGTTGGTCTTGCCTCCGGCATTGTCAACATAGGTGATGACAGAGGGCACCTGCTGGCCGTTGGGGGCCGTGTAGCTCTCACCGGCACGGACATGGTCCTCCCCGAACAGGGAGATGCCCGCCCGGTTGAACTCCACCTGCCCGCCGGCGGCCGACGCGCCTCCCGCCAGAGAGCAGATCAGAAGCATCACAGCCATGCCCGCGGCAAATGTTCCAAACCGCTTCATAGTAAAACCTCCATGGTCTGTCTTGATAAATTACCGCCAGTACTGATAGATGGAGATAGAGAACCAAATTCTCCCTCCAACAGGCGTAAAGGTTGACTTAATAGGCGTGTAGATGCCGGTAGACTCCTCCGCATACACCTCCGGAGTGATGCTCTGCCCGGGGGCAACCGTGACATTAGCCGGCTTCTCGTTTCCCACCTGCAATGAAAATGTAAACTCGGAACTCTGCTCTTTGCTATAATTACTAATATCGTAGTGCAGCGTATCTCCGTAAGAGGCATTGCACCTCGTGGTATAGGTCCAAGGCGATGTATATTGGTATTCTTCCGCTTTGAGGAAGTAGTACCTGCCGCCGATCTGGAACCCACGGGTAAGTGCCTCCTGCAAAAGGGCCTGTCTCTCAGCCTCTCTCTGCGCTGGAGTCCGCGTGTCCTCTTTGATGGTAATGGTATAACCGCCAACGGTGTACGAATCTCCCACCTCCAGCCATACGGCATCGTCGGCGGGCTCGGCGGCAAAGCAGGGGACGGCCAGGGCCAGGCTCATGACCAGCGTCAGCAGCAGGGCGGTCAGTTTCTTCATCTTCTTCATAATACGAACTCCTCTCATTTGTCATGTGGTTTTGGGTATTGGGTTTTCTTTGCGGCGCTCCCGCCCTCCGGCGGCGGGGCGCCTGTTCACTTCTGCATGGGACCCACCCCTTTCTCTCTGTGAGCCTTGTGGCTCTCTCTGGCTATACGTTACCATTCCGGAAATTATTTGTCAACAATAATTTTTGTCTTATAGAAATTTTAATTCAAAACAAAAACGAATAAATAGATAAAAAAATTGCTATCATAATTTTTGTGAAAAAAGTATATTGACGGAGCGGGAATTTTTGCTATAATTTTTTTCAGTTAAAGGAAAGATCAGACATTGGAGGTGGGCGATGTCGCCACCGAGAAGCAGTTCCTCCCAGGGCATGGAGGAAAACCTAAAAAAAGCCGTCATCGAAATGCTGGTGATGTTGCTGCTAAATGAGGAGGATATGCACTCCGCCCAGATTACCCAGACCCTGGAGGAACGGGCGGACGAGTCGCTGAACCTCTCCTTCCCCTACGCCTTGCTGTACCGCCTCATTGAGTGCGGATACATCCGGGAGGCGTACAAAAAAACCGCCCCTGATGGGCGGAGGCGGCAGTATTTCCAGATTACGGAGGAGGGCCGGGCCCATCTGTCCGTCCTGCTGGCCACTTACCGGCGGTTCAGCGAGAATATGGAACGGCTTATGAAAGGAGGTGAGAAGAGAGATGGAGAATAAAGCGGCCGGGCAATATCTCGCCCGTGTGAAGCGCACCTTGGTCTGCGACAAAACCGACCGTTGCCGGCTGCTGGAGCGGTGCGCGGCCATGATTGACGTTTTCCAGCAGGAGAACCCGGGAGCGGGTTATGATGGCCTTGTGGCCGCTTTCGGTGAGCCTGACGCCTTCGTCTCTGAACTGCTGTCAGGTCTGGATGAGGCCACGGTGAAGGCTGCCCGAAAACGGCGGCGTTTGATCCGCTGGGGGGCAGCGGTGGCCATTATCGCCGTACCGGTGGTTATCTCGGTTTTTTGGTACATACAATATCAAAAATCAATGCTTGTTAATGATTTTGCGACTATTGTCATGGAAAATCCATATGAAATTACACAAGATGAATTTGATAACAGGTTAGAGAACACCCCAGAAGAAAGACATTCCGATAATTTATATAAAGGAGAATGAACATGAAAAAGGTATGTACGCTCTTTTGTTTGGTTATGGTAATCCTGTCCATGGTCAGCACCTCAGCACTTGCTGTCGAGCCTGCGGAAAACGTCATTGACTTGGGCGATGGCTTCTATGCAGTTGAAACCATTACAAGTGCTTCGATGGAGCGATCCACTGATACGGTTAGAGGGAGCAAGACTGGCAAACTTTATTACAACTCTACTCTGATTGGATCTGCGACCATCTCTGCCTCTTTTGATATCTCTGGTTCTACCGTTAGAGCTACGAAAGCCACGATTGATGGTGAGGGATACAACGGAGCGCTATTTCTTGATGGAAAAACTACTTGCGATGATGAAATTGTCAATGGTTGGGCGTCCTTCAAGTATAACGGCGTACAGAAAATCCTTTACCTCTCCATCTCCTGCACCGCCGATGGTACGCTCGAATAAAATATACATACCCGCAGCAGCAGCGGCCCCTTTCCCTGCTCCTGGGAAAGGGGCCGCTACTATCCCCGAATCAGCTGTTAGCCTTTCCCATCAAAAATAATTTGGAGTGATAGGGGTGCAGGTAACGGTATTCCCCGGAATACATACGCTCCAGGGCGGTACGAATGTATTACGCCAATTTAGCCGGCGCCTATCTGAGCTGGCTGTTCGGTTTATGAGATCAGGCTGTGCGTGAGTTCCTGCTGTAATAGAAAAAACCCGCCTCTTGATTTCAGCGTTCAAGAGGCGGGTTTTTCTTAATTGTATAATTTTTTTAGCTGCTCATCAGGCATTTTATATCCTGCCCGTTTCAGAAGCATGAACATCAATTCAAACCCATACAGAAAGAAAAATTTCCTGGAGTCATTGATCCGCTCGATCCTCTCTGCAAACTGGCCGGCGCACTCAGTTCGTTCCTCTTGCGGCAGCTGCTCCACAAAGCGGCGGCAGATCAGATCAAGAGCCTCCTTTTTCTCCCTGAAACCAGGGACACATTCCAAACCGGCCAGTTGAACAGCCTGTCCTGTAAGAGTACCGGCGGCAGCCAAGAGTCCCTGCGCATAGAAGTAATCATTGATCGGTTCCTCATAGTCGAGAAAGGCGTTATATATTTCATCTGTATATTGGGCATAGACCCACTTCCCAAGCGTTCCCATGTGTTCGAGCCAACGGAGATAACTTTCGTGGCCGGTCCTATAGCCAGGAGAGCAGGACTTCCGAAATTCCTGGACCTCCGAGGACGCCTCGCTCAGCAGGCTGCTGATATAGTCTTCCGTTACAATGTGTTCCATAAAGCGTCTCCTTTATAAAAAATTGAAAAACTGAGTTCCCACACCTGGCGTCAGTACAATCATATTCTCCAATGAACTCCGGAGTTCAGTCTCGATTCCAAACGTCAGCAGCAGCATACCAAAGCAATCGTTTTTTCCCTGCTGTTCCCGCATATTGTAAGCCGCGGCATACTCGGGAAAACTTCTCCAGACGGCGTTCATCAGTGCTTGCCTGTCAATCAGGCTCCAGTCCCACTGGTCATTGCCCCGCACCAGTTCCAAGAGAGGGAGGCAGATATCATCTCCGCGGAAAAAGATGTATCCTATGGTCTGATCGAGGCCGTGTTCCCTGTCATATTCGGTTGTTTCCGAAAGGTCCAGGACGGCTTTCGAGAAGTCATCGCGGATTACACAGCAGACAGCCAGAGTCGATACGCATTGGTCAGTTTCGATCCAGTAAACGCCATTGTGGATGGTCTTGTGGCGGGCCGTGTATCCCCATGGCGTCAGGGATGGCACGGGGTAAGTCCCGAAATACTCCGGGCAGACCTCCATGCCAAAGGCTGAGGCGGTGCGCAGGCTGTCGAACTCCCCCAGGGGGAGTTTGTTTTTTGTACGGTACCGCAGGATCTCGTATTCAATAACCATCCAATGGCAATCTCCGCTCTCGCGCTCAAACAGTCGGAGTTCCGGATGTTCAGACACCGGCTTTCCATATTGGCGGGCCTCTTTGCTGATGTGGGCATCCTCTGTGACAATATAGAGCCATACGTTGGTTAAATGATCCTCCGGCGGCGCGATGCGGAGATAATAGATGCCCGGGCATTTTATCTCCGCCCGCTCAACCGGACCGTATTCCTGTTCAAGGCCATGCAGGTCAAAGGGGAGGTCTGCGGGAGCAATCCAGTCTTTTTCTCTATCCATTTTCTCTCCTTATTTTTGTCGCTCCATATTGTGAATATGTCCACAATACCAAGGCAGAATGAACCCACCTATAATAAAATCATCTCATTATAATGCGGGTGATTTCTATCATTGATTATAGTCCTTTGTGGGAGACAATGCAGAAAAGGCAAGTTACGCAATATCAATTGCTGCAAAAGGGAATCGACAATAAAACACTTGACGCGTTGAGGAAAAATAAAAACATTACCCTTCTCACGTTAGAGAAGCTGTGTAATATTATTGGCTGTTCTCCCAACGATGTCGTATGTTTTAAGTGAGATTGTCAGAGGTTTTCTGACAATCTCATTTTCTATTCCTATCTATTGTAACATATAATACGGTGTATTGCTACTAAAATATATATGAATATGTATCTGTTTTGCGTTTCGGAATTGGGGGTTACACTACTATTAAAGGTGGTGTAACGCCATGCCTAGAGAATTGAAAACCATCAATGTGGAAATCGGAGCCAGAATCAAGGAAAACCGAAAAGCGCAGAAGCTAACCCGCGAACAGTTGGCGGAGTTGTCCGGCTACAGCACCAATTTCATTCAGGAAGTGGAGCGCGGCCGTTCCGGATTATCTTCTGAATCGATACGGGCTTTTTCCGTGGCGCTTAAAATCTCGGCGGATACGCTGCTGTTTGGAGAGACGCCAGAGGGGTTTGAATATATTATTCAAAAACTGAAAACCGTACCGCCTCAGAAGCTAGATCATGTCGTCCGAATTTTAGAGGAAGCGATTGAGTGCGCTTTATAATCACGCAAGAGAAATCCCCAGGTTGCAGGCCGGGAATTTATGCCATTCTCCCGATACAAACCGGACAGGGAACCCGTTAATCTCTACGTCCGCTACCGGGATAATGACTCTGATATGCTGTTGGTCTTAAATTTGATCAGTCGGTTGTCGCGGAAGCAGGATTGAGCCTGTCAGGCTACGGGAGAGATTTAGATGGATGCAGCAGGATTGGGGAACCGCATACATGAAGTCCGCAGACGAGCCGGGATCAGCTCAGACAAGTTAGCGGAACTGTGCGATGTTGGAGCAGTGCATATCCGAAAAATAGAGTCCGGCTCAAAAGTCCCCAGCATTCAGCTATTTACGAGAATCTGCAATGCCCTGCAAATTTCACCGCACTATCTGCTGCAGGATAGTCTGAATGGGGAGATTACGCAGGGCTAAGATGTCTTTAATATATCAAAGCTCCCCGGCCAGTACAGGCCGGGGAGCTTGCGTTATTGTCCTTCCGCGAACCGGACGGGGAGTCCGTTGATCTCCACGTCCTCCTCCACAGGAATCAGGATGTATTTTTTCCCATCAATCACCCTGGTCTCCACCAGGTAGCTGCACGCCGGGTCCACGGACACCGTGGCCTGGGCGGTGCGGAGCTCAAACTTCTTATCGTCAATCAGGTTGGCGGGACTCAGCGCCGTATCCGCGCCGAACCGCTCGTCGCAGCTGTCCTTGAATGCATCCACCTTCTCCTGTGAGACGCCGCAGTCCCGCAGGATTCCGCCGATGTCCTTCGCCGTCACCGCCAGGGGCTCCGGGTCCTTGCTCTCCTTGTGCTGGGCGATCCGCTCCGCCAAACGCTCGTGAACCGTCCGGGCCACCTCCACGCTGCACGTCTCCTCCAGGGCGGACAGGGCCTCCTGGAACGCCTCCCGCTGCTCCGCCGCAGACATGGGCGGCTCTGTGTGAAACACGGCATCGATGAACTCCTGGTGGAGCTCATCCGGCTTGCGGGAGTAAAAGAGGGCGTTGTAGATGTTGGCCGTCCGGTTGTCAAAGGCCGGGAAGAGGAAGCCCAGCTCCGGCGGGCAGACCGTCTGCCCCACGGTGTAGTGGAACTCATTGTCGCCGGGGAAATACCCCAGCTCCGCCCTGCCCGCCTTCACCGGGCAGACGCAGCAGACAATATAGGTGAACACCTCGTCTGAGGCGTCCGCCTGGGTCTCGCCGTCTTTGCCCCGGCGGGGCACATCGTAGGCATCGCAGGCCAGGAGAAGGAGATAGCTGTCGTCCCCCATGTCCAGGCTGCCGATGACCTTTTGGTAAAAAGCGTTCCGTGCCTCCCGGTCTTTCAGACCGCTGGCGCGCAGGGCGGAGAGGAGGCGGTGCTCCTCGCTGTCCGCCACCTGCTGGGTGGAAAACACGATGTCGATGAGGTTTTTCCCCAGGGCGCCGGAGAGGGCCTTTTTCAAAAGGTCCAGATACTTCTCCGCCTCCTCCTGGGGCATGGCGCCCAGGGATTCGTCCAGGTCGGAGACGATCTTCCTTGCGCTGTTGACAAAGCAGCCGTAGACCCGGCTGACGGCGCTTTTCTCAGGCCGCCAGCGGCGGCGCAGTTCGCTGATTTCTCTTTGGTTCATGAATTACCTCTCTGTTCTTTGGTCTCGCCTTGCATGGCTGATGGATGCGCTTTTCCATTGTAGATGAAATGAGGGGAAAGTGCAATACAGTTCATCGCAAAGGGCATCTAATCTGAAAGGTCCATAGGCTTTCTCATGGGCAAGGGGACGATCTGTCAGAGGTGGAGCGGGACAGGACTCACCGGTATCAGGCCCAGGCATTGCAAAGCTGTACGGAACATGGTATAGTTTTACTGCTTTAACACATTCGCTTTCTTGAGTCCCTATGTCTTTACCTGCTTTCCGACAGTTATACGTGGAGGGAATGATATTATGCCGAGAGAGATATGGAATGAACTATTTCGCCCGCCATATGATATTATTCAGATTTTGATGATCACACTGATCGTGCTATTGGGCCTGTATACTTGCAGCATGATTATCTGGTCCTTCCGCTGCCATTCTGAGAAACAAAAAATCAGGCGGTTCTTCTCCGCGCACAAGTCAACCACTGGGGTAATTATAAAGTATGATGCGGCTGATGGAGATAAATATATCACAGTGTCCTCAGCTGTGCCAGGACAGGCGGGTCCTTTTGTTCCGCATGTCCATGAAACCGCAGATCAATATACAGTTATTTTAGAATGTCATACCGGTGACGCGCATTTCTATGCGGAGTATCAAATACCTCTGAGCGATTATAAGGAAGAAAAAGAAGGAGAAACCGTCCGTATTAAAGATAGCTGGAGACCGATAGGCTATGAGGAAATCTAGCATAACAATAATCCCGCCCTTTTGAAACTATTAATCAAGCATAACGTTATAACTGCTTTTGGGGATTCAGCTGGCCACATCACATGGGATGTGCATCCGAGGGTATGTATCTTAGGGGGCGCTCTTTTGGATTGCTTCAAGTGGAACACATTTGCTTCTCGTAAGAACCGGGTTCGAGAGCGGGCGGAACAGATCTATAAAATAAGCGAACGGGTCTCGTCATTCTTTTGGGATGCTGATGGACGGCCCGATTTTGAGGAGCGGGAAGGGCAGCAGGACATGGCCTTTGAGATTCTTGACGCCCTCAAAAAGGATCAGCACATCCTGGTTGAGGCCGGGGTGGGAATCGGGAAATCTTACGCCTATCTCGTTCCGCTCCTGCTGTATAATCATTACACCGGGAAACCGGCGGTGATTGCCACCTCTACGATTGCCTTGCAGGAGCAGCTGTTAAACGATGCCGCAGCCCTGCAGGAATTGCTGGAAACACAGTGTAAGGTCACACTGGCCAAAGGACAGACGAACTATCTCTGCCGGAGACGGGCAGACGAGTATCTGGCCCGTCCGGACGCGGAGATGGCGGACGCGCTGCGGGAGCTGATCGGCAAAGGCTGTCAGGACCGGGCAGACTTTCCGGGTGATTTGCCGTCCGGCGTATGGGACCGGCTCTGCATCCTGCGCTATGGTCACTCGTGTTGGAATTGCCACCACCCCTGCGCGTACCGCAGGATGCGGGAGGATATTCGGTTTACAGACGGAATCGTCATCTGCAACCAGGATTTTTTGACCGCCCATCTTCAGAAGCTGTTCAGAGGGCAGGATGGCCTGATCAACAAAACCGTGGAGGTGGTGGTGATTGATGAGGCGCACAATCTGGAGGGCAAGGTGCGAAGCGCCACAACGGAACGTATCAGCCAAAGCGGGCTTTTGAAAATGATCAAAGAGGCGCAGAACGATGTCATGCCAACAGAACAGCCCTATATTCAAAAGGACCTTGATACGGCGCAAAGAGCCGTCCGCGCTTTTTTTCCAATGCCTGCAGCGGCAGATGCAGCGTCAGATCGCGGATTCGGCACAGGATATGAAATACGCGGAACGGTTCTTCTTCCATGCCGATTCCGAGGCCCTCCCGCTGCTGTCGGGCATGGCGGAGGCGCTGGACAGCCTTTCGGAGAACATCCAGGTTTACTCATCCTTTGACCTGCGGCGAGGCGGCAGGTACTCCGGCGCGGACGATTTCTATGCAAAGGCGGAGGAGTTTTCCGACATGGTCTCTGACCTGGGCAGCAGCCTGCTTTGGATCGAGAAGCGCGGGAACAGCGCGGAGCTGGTCTACTGTCCCGAGAACACCCGGGACATCATCAGTAATCTGTATTTCCGTGGGGATGTCTGCACCATCCTGACGTCCGCGACCTTGACAAACGCCGCCCAGGGCAGCTTTCCGGAGCGGTATGCCTATTTTATCAGCAATACGGGCTTCCCTCTGGATGAGAGCGGCTTTTTGTCTGAGCCGAAGCCGTCTCCGTTTCCATACGATGAACATGCCATGGTCTATTACTGTGATGATCTGCCGCATCCGCGGGAGGATCATGGCGCCTTTATTCAGCGGGGTGTGGAGAGACTGATTGAGATTTTGGAGATCTCCGGCGGAAAGGCGCTGGTGCTGTTCACGGCGAAGACTGATCTTGAAGAAGTCTGCGCACTCCTCTTGCAGAGGAATCTGCCATATAAAATACTGATACAGCAGCCGGGAGCATCCCAGGACCAGGTGCTCTCCGAGTTTCGGAACAATGTGGATTCCGTCCTTCTCGGGACCGGCGCATATTGGGAGGGGATTGACATACGGGGCAAGAGCCTTTCAAACCTTGTGATCTTCCGCCTGCCGTTTCCGGTGCCGGACCCCATCATTGAGCATAAGGTGTCCCTGGCGAAGGACGGCCTGATGGATGTCCGGGTACCGGAGATGATTATCAAGCTGAAACAGGGGATCGGGCGGCTGATCCGGAGCTTTTCCGATAAGGGCATTGTCTCTATCATCGATCCCCGGCTGCGGGATCAGCCGAAGGAACGCTATCATGACGCGGTATGGGCGTCGATCCCGATCCATAACCGGACAACCAGTCTCGCGGAGCTTCGGGGATTCTATCATTCACTCATGGATGAAGCAAATTAAGACGGTAAACGCATGGTCATATCTTGAAAATACTCGAGTGATTGTACATCGTTTCATAACCTGTCCATGCAGGGAACAAGCCATCATCACATAAAGAGCGGAGGAATGCATCGTTATGGGCATGGAGAACCCCTGTCAAACGCGGAAGATCCGGCCGCTGGCGGAAGCGGATATCGAGGCGTATCTGGACATCTATTTGAATTCCTATCCGGCGTACAAAACACTGGACGCGGAGTGCAGGCAGTACTACCGGGAAAAGCACCTGCTGGAGCTGCGGGAGGACCGGCTGGTGAAGACGGTGGGCCTCTTCGAGGACGGCGTACTCATCGCCACCATGAAGCTCATCCTGTTCTCCATGAATTACTTTGGAAGGATGCAGCCGGCCTGCGGACTCATGGCGCTGGAGGTGCATCCGCTGCACAAGAAACAGGGCGCGGCTCTGGAGATGGTCCGCTATTTTGAAGACTACGCCAGGGAAAACGGCGCGCTTTTGACACTGCTGCTTCCCTTCCGGATCGGCTTTTACCGCCGGATGGGATACGGCTTCGCGGGAAAGCTGTACGAATACCGCCTGCCCACCGCGGTGCTCCCCGCCCCGGAGCGTGAGACACGAAAACATCTGCGCCTCATGCAGCCGGAGGACTTTGACGAGGCGCTAGCCTGCTATAACCGGTTCGCGGCGAAAAACCACGGCATGGTTGAAAAGCATGAGGAGGAGATCCGCGGGGCGCGGGGAGATATCCAGGTGCGCCGCATCGGGTATTACGATGACGGCGGGATGTTATTGGGCTATGCCGCCTTCCGCTTTGAGAGCGCCAGTGAGACCAACTATACCCAGAACCGGCTCTCCGTGGAGGAATTGGTATATGAAAACGGCGCCGTACTGCGGGCGCTGCTGGGTGCGCTGAAATTACAGGAGGACCTTGCGCAGACTGTGGTCCTCCGCACCGGCGAGGAGGATTTCCACCACCTGTTACACGACCCGCAGGACGTATCAAAGCGGTATATTGACTTCGGCTTTTTGCAGACCAACGTGTCGGCGGTGGGGACGATGTTCAAGATCGTCGATGTGCGGGATTTTGTTGAAAAGACAGCCTACCGTCCATTCCCCGCAGGGAGGTTGGCGGCGGAGTTCCGTTACTATGACGAGATGGGACATCGGGACGAATGCATCTGCATCCGCTTTGCGGACGGATGCTGGGCGATTGTGAAGGACGGCGCGGCGGCGGATGTGACTGTGACGTGCGGGCAGGGAGACCTAGCATCGCTGCTCATGGGCTCCTGTGAGCTGGAGGGGATGATCCGGCTGGGAGCGGTCTCCGCATACGGCAAGGCCCAGGAACTCTCCCGGCTGCTGCATTGCAGTCAAAAGCCCTGGCTGAATTCGGATTATTGAGGGTCCTGTTTTTTCTTTCTCTGTCCTAAAGTTTTCCCTAAAGTGGGCACTTCTGGGTGGTCCACCAGCGGCCCATCCTCGGTTCTCCGCCAGGGCGCAATACCCCCCTGGCGGAGAACTTATTTTTTTCGCACTACTTCAGCCGGTATAAATTTGAGCTGAGACTCCCGTTTTCCCGGAAGCGCCGCTCCTTGGAGATCAGCTCCGCTTTGCACAGATCATCCAAGGCCCGTTTGACGGTAGAGCGGGAGAGCCTCAGCTCAGCCGCAATCGTCCGTATCCCCGGCCAGCACTTGCCCTCGCTGTCGGCGTGGTCTCTGAGGTACATATAAACCGCCCTGGCCCGATGGCTGAGGTCGGACTGGTAGATCTTCTCAAAGTATCCCATTACTCCTGCCCCCCATCTGTACGGATGACCACAGGGGGAGGCGGCTCCCGCCTGGTGCGTCTGGCCTGGGCATAGGATGCTCCACCACTGGCGGCTAAAGTTTTCGGAGGGACCGGGGGAGCGGGAGGGGTATCGCTCTCCGCCGGCTGCGCGTGGTGGCAGCGGAAGATGGCCTGCTCCAGCTCCTGTTTGCTGGCATAGGCCACGGTCCGTGCGGCCCGCTCCGGCAGCAGATACGGATCACCGAAGGAGATGCCCCAGTCCAGGAAGAGCCTGAGCCGTGTCTGCATGGGATGGGTCCCCGTCTTCATAACAATAAACTGCCCTTTGGGGATGGACTTCAGTTCATCCGGGGACATGAGCGCCCGCTCTGTCATTTGCAGGGTCTGGGATTTGTCCTTTCCGGTGCTGATGTAGCCGGAGAGGACTGTCCGGCTCCCCAGAGCCTTGGACAACACCTCGGCGGTCTGGGAATTGGGGGCGAAGCCGCCAAAAATCGTGTCCTGGACGTTATCTTGGATGATCTCCGCTCCCTCTTTTCCATAGTTTTTCTCCAACTGGGCAAGGCTTTGAATAATTGGCACAAGGGTCAGCTTGCGCGACCGGCCCGCACTGAACAACGGCAGGATGTCAAAGGCGGGCATGGTGCCCAGCTCATCGCAGAACAGCACCACCCGGTTGGGCAGCTTGCCGCCGTTCTCGTCCGCCACAGAGAATAACTCACGGGAGAGCGTCTGGATCATCAGGCCGGCCATGAAGTTCTTACTGGGGTCTTCTTCCGGCAGGACGAGGAAGATGGCGGACTTCCGGGAGGCAAAGGCCTCCGCATCAATTGCGCTGTCGAAGCACAACACCTGCTCCAGCTCAGAGTCCAGGAAGGCGTTCAGGCGGGACAGCACCGTGGACATGACCGAGGCCATGGCCTGTTCCGCCGAGTTGAGGGCGGCGCCGGCAAACCACCGGGCCTTGTGGGTGTCGGGGAGCGTGTCCATCATGACCTGGAAGCCATTCTTGCCCTTGGCGGTCTTGCTGGGCGCCAACAGATCCTGCACCAGCTTGAACACGCTGACGATGTGCCGCCGCTCCTGGGGAGCCTCCTCGGTAGGCGGCAGATACTCTGCCAGCAGGAGGACCACCGCTGTGAGCAGTCCCTCTGCGGCATCGTAAAAAAACGAATTTTGCCCGTAGTTTGAGGAATCTCCCTCCGGATTTATGATGGTTTTCGCTAAGATTTTAGCGTACTTCTCCGCCTTGGCTCTCGCCGCCAGATTGGACGGTTGTTCCCGGCAGATGTCCATGTAGCGGTTGATGAGCGTGAGGAGGTTGTACCCGTCTGAGCGGGTTGGATTGCGCAGGTCGATTACCGCCACCTTGTAGCCGTAGTGCTGTAAGGCCACGGCGCCATAGTTCCGGGCGAGGTCGCCTTTGGTGTCAAGGGCCAGGAAACTCATCCCGCTGGCGCAGGCGTACTCCATGTTGGGGTACAGGAAAAACGCTGTTTTACCTACACCGGACGCGCCGATCATCAGATAGCGATAGGTAATCCGCCGCTTTTACTGCCCTCATGAGAGAGCAGCAGTCAGAGCGGATTTTCCCCCGCTTCGCACCGTGCATGCGACTTTCACCGCACACGGCGCTCCATCAATGCAGATTGATTGTTGCGTGTATGTGAAATAACCAGTTTTTCCCTATAACCGATGATTTTATTTTGAGCTTTTACATCAAATTGGTTAATATCATAGTTGGGGTCATTTACCGCCATAAAGCATTTCTTATGGAG
>NZ_KE159711.1:174879-303439 GCF_000403435.2 Oscillibacter sp. 1-3 | reverse complement strand
CCCCCCCCCGCCGAAAAACTACAAAATTTCTTCGGCGTTTTCTTACAATTTCAAATTGGCGTTGACACTACGCCGACATCCACAGCCACAACAGCATGGAGGCGTTTTTCTCCGCTGTGGACGACCGGGACGAACGGGGCACCGGGCTGTATCTGGTGATGGGAGAGCTGGACCGCTTTTTCCCGGACATCAAGGCCCGGATCTCCTGCGGCGGCTCCTTTGTGGAGATCGACCCCGGCGAGGTCATCGAAGGGCTGAGGCACGATTTTCCCCAGGAGTGGGCAAAGAATGTAACCCGGGAGCATAAAAAGCCCTTCCGCAATTTTCCTGTAAGGCCCGGCGGGTTCCTGCCTCCCGCCTCGGAGACGCGGCTATAAAGTACCCGATGAATGTACCTGTGAAAATCGTCCAGTTGGGCGCCGGAGGCACCGGGGGCCATATTGCGCCTCATCTGTACCGCCTGCTCTACGCTTTGGGCCGCCCCACCCGCTATATCATCTGCGACGGCGATAAGGTGGAGGAGAAGAACCTGCTGCGGCAGAACTTCTCCCCGGCAGACCTGGGCGAGAACAAGGCCCGGGTTCTGGCGGAACGCTACTCCACGGTGTTTGGCCTGGAGGCAGAGTACGTTCCCGCCTTCATTGAAAAGCTGGAGACCTTGATGGAGCTGATCCAGCCCAACGAATGGGAACTGGATGAAAACTCCTAATAAGAAGACAAAAGAAATGGTGATCCTGCTGGGCGCGGTGGACAACAACAAGTCCCGTCAGCTCTGCCATCAGGCGTTTTACCAGTCCAAGGCCTAGTGTACATCGACAGCGGCAACGGGGAGTTTACGGGGCAGATCGTCTGCGGCGTACGGCGGAATGAACATACCGTGTTCAAACCCATCGGCGGCGTGCAGCCGGAGATGCTACGGGATACAGACAAGTTTCCCTCGGAGCTTTCCTGCACCGAGGCCTCCGTCTCCGCCCCCCAGAGCATGGCGGCCAACATCACGGCGGCCACGGCGGTGGTGGATATGGTGTACAGTATCCTGGCCCACGGCGAGAGCCTGGTCCGGTAGACGGATTTCTCAACCCGGACGGTGAAGATGCAGACAGTTTTGGAAAAACAGAGGAGGAGGGCGGCATGAGAGCTGTTGTAGACGCAGGCGCTTTCTCGGAGGCGCTGAACAACGTGAGCAAAGTAATTCAGAAATCCCAAATTCCTGTCCTGGAGGGACTTCTCGTTCAGTTCAGGAACGGGCGCTGTTTTCTGACAGGCTCGGACTTTACCACTTGGCTGACTGTGACCGTGCCCGCCTGGGGGAGGATTTCGCCTTCATGTTCCAGAAACCCCAGGAAGTAGCAAAGTCCTGCCGGTATTACCGGGGAGAGCTGACACTGGAGATGCACGACAGCGAGTCGGACTATCCCTCCGTGACACTCACCAGCGGCCACAGGTCTGGGACCTTTGATACGTTCCCCTCCAAGGATCACCCGGAGCTTCCCAGGCCGGAAGAGGAGGCGGTGTCCTTCACCACAAGCGCCGCGGCTCTGCTGAGTCGGATCGAGCGGGTGAAATACGCTGTGCGTGAGTCCCGGGGGGCAATGAGCGGGCACAGCAGACCTGCGTCCAGTTCAGTGGGAACGATGTGTTTACCGTGGACGGTCACCAGGCTGCCTGCGATACAGACCCGGCCTTGACTTTCCCAAGGCCTTTTATGACCTGGGGAAAGTCCCTGGCGTTTTTGAAGCTCATGGATAACAGCGATGCCCTTGTGCAGATAGGGGTGCACCATATCTGGCTGTCCTCGGACAATGTGTCTATCTGCTGTGATCAGGAGGGCGTAGATACGTTCCCTCTGCATAACGCTGTACCCAAGCAGTTTCAGGAGGAGTTCTACGTTTCCCCAACCAAAGGCGTTCCTGCGGGAGCTGGACTATCTGGAGGGTTTCCAGCCCAAACAGCATCGCCTTACGGCATGCTTTTGCGAAGGGCGTCTGTTCTTTGACGGAACGGAATCCAAGTGTTTCACCTCGGTGGAAATTGATGGAGTGAGCGGACTTGCGGTTGGCTTTGACCAGTGGTTCATGAAGGACGCTCTGAACCAATTCAAGGAGGAAGCCCGTGTGAGAATAAAGCTCAGCGGCGGACTTGGCCCCATCATTTTGGAAGCGGAGGGCCGAAACGATTTCGCCATGGTACTGCCTGTACGCCTCCACGGCCTGATGGCAGCGTAAAAAAATGGAGAGAACGATGACTTACAAGGAATTTCAAAAGCTCTATTCCAAGGACCCGGTGACCTTTCACCTGGGCCTGGAGATATTTGAACAGTGTGGTCGGAACACGATTACCCGAAGTACGGATCAGGAGCTTTATGCCTCTGTCGCGGAATTGCTGTCCGGCTTTTTCGCGGCGGATAAGGCTCGGGGCGTGGTAAAGGCCGCAAGGGATCTTGCCGGCTTGAAAAGCGTTGAGCTGCTGGCCTACGCCGCCCACTGCGGCATCAGGCTGGAGGATGGTCCTATCGACGAGCCGGAGATCTGTCCGATCTGCGGCAATTCTCTGCACTATGGAGCGAATGAGGTAACGGACGAACTCCGTACTAAGGAGTGGGTCTGTGAGAGCTGTGGAGCAACAGGAAAAGAGGACTACCGAATGGTCTTTGACTGTCACTACTATGTGAAGGACCGCGAAGGCAGGCTGGTTGGCCGTCCAAATCAGAATAAATAAAGGAGAAGATCATGAAAACGATGTACATCCCCAAGGGGCAGGCTTTGAACTATGACTCGCTGGAGACGGAGCATCTGGTGGTAAACGGCGTCCTGACCGTGGCCCACGGCCTCAAAGCCCAAACCATCAGCGGCGGCGGCCTGGTGCTTGCCGGGACCATCTCGGCAGACGACTTCTGCGTCCGGGAAATTGAGGCCGCCTCGGTGTACTGCCTGCGGCTGGCTGTCAAACGGGTCCAGGCGGCGGAGGTGTTTGCCTCGGAGAGTGCCGCAGTGTCCTGCTATCTCTGCGCCGACTACGTGTCGGCGGACCGGCTGGCGGTGGCCCTGCATGAGGTGGGGAAGATCGACGCCCGGGAGGTCGCCGTCCTGGCGCCGAAAAAGCGGAGCCTCTTCCGGCTGTTGCTGGCCTCGGCCCTGCGGTCACTCTGGATGTCCCTGACCCAGCCTCGGAAGAGAGAGGTCCGGGGCGCTGAGTACCGGCAGGCAGAGGCGGTGCCTCCTGCCCAGAGGCCGGAAGCGCCCAGGGACGAAGAGCTGGAGCGAATCACCGCCATCTTCAAGCTGCTGCGGGACTCCGGCTACACGCTGAAGATCATCCCCAGTATGCCGGAGGAGAACGCCCCTGTGCTCAACCTCTCCGCCGGGCACATCGACTGCCCCGCCGCGTGAGCGCTATGCGGGAGAGGTTCGTGCTGGAGCGGACTGTCACGACGGAAGACGGGCGGACAACCCTTCTGGAACGAAAGTACAGCGGTGTGCTGGGTTCGGATGGGATATTCCATCTGCGGGCCTGCTGCGGAAAACGCTTTGTCATCCGACAGAAAACGAGCGAAGAAACGAAAAACAGAGACAAGGCGGCTTGACCGTCTTTGAAGGCAAGGGACCATGCGGCCCCTTGCCCATTTTTATAAGGAGGACTTGCTATGTCTGTGAAATCTCAGGAAAACAACATGCGCCGTCTGGCGGACCTGCTGAGCCAGGACATCGGGTATATCTGGGGCGAACGGGAGAGCGGCCCCAACGGGGCGAAAAAGACTTTTTTGAACCTGGGCAAGGTGTTCCTGCGGGCGCTGTCCAAGGACCTGGGTCTCCGGGACGCCACAGTTTCGTCCAATCCCGGCGGCATCGCTGTCTCCGGCGACTGCTCTCTGATCGGAATGTGGAAGAACAACGGTATCTATGTCCAACTTTCTCAGCCCTGCTGTGACAGGGAGCGTGTGCTGCTGTACCGGACCGTTCGCAATATCCGGGATTACTCCAGCGGGCACAACAACTTCTTGACCGTGAAGGATCTGCAGACGCTTTCCTACTCCGAGCTGCTGGAAAAGTTCAGCGCGCTCAGAAAGGAGGCTGACGTCCATGGGCGGCACGACGGCGGTCGATACGACCGGGCAGCCTTTGGACGGACTCTTAGCGGCTATGCCGCTTAGAGCCGTCGCATCCCCCTTGCGGGGAGACGGGCCGCAGTATTACGCGGTGGAACAGCTTCGTGAGGCGCAAAAGCGCCTCCTGAACCTGTCCCAATCGTTGGTCGTTTGGCAGGCCAGGGTGGGAAAGTACCGGACTGCGGACCTCGCCGCCGCCAAGGACGCCTTTGACGTTTTGCTGAGCGTCCGCCGTGATCTGGCGGAGGTTCTGGGGGAGACCCGTCTGCTTCTGACGGAGGCGGAGGAGTACCAGACCGCCGCCACCGCCGGAAAGCTCCGGGATGGCCTGTTTGGTTTCAACCTCATGAGCGGCAATTACCGGCCCGTCTATGACACACTCCATGCCTTTGCCCAAAGACTTCCAGTGGAGGGCACTACCAACGCCGCCATTGTTGGGCGGCTCATGAACAATATCAAGCTGGGCTACTACCCCACGGACCCGGACAACATCGCATTGATGCTCCGCGGAATCCTGTTCCCGGAGGGCGTTACCACGAATCTCCGGGCCCCCTGCTGCGGGTGCGGCAAGGCCCTGCGGCAGATTGCCCAGGGCAATAACTGCTACGCCTACGGGGTGAAGCTGGACGAAAGCCGGGCGAAAGAAGCCCAAACGAGACTGCATCGCGTGGGCTTCGGCAGCTTCTTTTTCAGCCAGATCAGCCGGGAGGCGTTCCATCTGCTGTTCCTGAACCCGCCGTATCTGTCCGTTCTGGGCGAGAGCGGCGGGAAGTCACGGCATGAGAAGCGTTTGCTGATTGAATCCCTTCCGGCTCTGGCCTACGGCGGACTGCTGATTTACGTCATCCCCTACTACCGCCTGACGCCGGACATCTGCCGGGTACTGGTAGACAACTTCGACGGGCTCTCCGTCTGGCGCTTTACCGACGCCGAGTTTAAGAAGTTCAAGCAAGTGGCGGTATTCGGTATCCGAAAACACCGGGACCGGGAGCCCCAGGATACCTTTTGGCTGGAACGGTATGCGGAAGATCCCGCCGCCATCCCCAGCCTGACGGAGCTGCCGGAGGACCGGTATGCCCTGCCGGAACAATTCCTGGAGGTCCCGATGTTCCAGGGAGCGGTATTTAACCGGAAAGAGCTGGAACAGCAGCTCCGGCGTTCCGCCAGCTTTACGGAGATGATGTCCCGGCGAAGCGAACTGGACAATGGTGAGAAGCGGCCCCTTCTGCCGCTTTCCATCAGCCAGATCGGGCTGGTAGGCGGCTCCGGCATGATCAACGGGCTGATCGAGTGCGATTCACCCCATATCATCAAAGGCCGGATTGTCAAAGTGGTCCGCAGGGAAAGCGAGGAGCGGTTCAACTCCCATGGGAAGCACATGGGCGAGGAGATCCACGAGACCATTGCCAATAAGATGATTTTCAACATCCTGACGCCCAAGGGTTTCAAGGCGCTGACGTAGGGAGGAAACGAATGGAATATCGAGACAGAAACGGAAAAGAGATCAAGGCCGGTATGATTCTGGTAAATGATCAAGGAGAAGAATGGGAGGTCTGCGCAACAGCTGGCAGAGTAACAGGAGAAGAAGACCTTGGCTTTTCCTGTAACGCTTTCGAGGCGTATCCTCTCTGGCAGTTCAATATGAAAGAGTGGGAAATCAAGGAGGATGCCTTATGAGCCGCCTTCAACAAAATGTTTTCAGCATCCCGATGTCTACTGACTACAAGGTGCTGACATAAGGAGAACAGGCCATGTCTACATTAAAGAACCCGCTTAGGCCGGAGCGCCCAACGGCGGAAGCGAGGCGGCTGTCTGTGCGGCCGGTTCCCCTTGGCCGGACTGTCAGCGCCAGTGATAAAATGTAAGAAAACGCCGAGGAAAAAATGTAGTTTAGTGGCGGAGGTGAAGGGAAAAAGATAGACTCCCAATCAGGGCGAGAAAGAGCCCGGAAAGGGAGTCAGAAAATGAAAGGAGCACAGTGGATGGATATCCGAAGCGACAGACAAAAAGGGCTGAGCTATGTGGAGCTGGGACGGAAGTACCACATGGACCCGCGGACGGCAAAGCGGTACGCGGAATCGCCGCAGAAGCCGGAGTACACATTGAGCGAACCCAAGCCAACAAAGATGGACCCGTACAAGCAGATCGTGGACGAGTGGCTGGAAGAGGCGCCGTATTCAGCGTTGCGGATACTGGAGAAGCTGCGGGAGATGGGGTTTGACGGAGGTTACAGTATTGTCAAGGCGTATGTGAGCAGCCGGAAGATGGACTTGAATGAGAAAGCAACGGTGCGGTTTGAGACGATGCCAGGAAAGCAAGGGCAGATGGACTGGGGATTCTTCGAGGATCACCTGGTATACGAGGACGGAAAGTGGAAGAAGCTGTACTGCTTTCTCATGATTCTGGGGTACTCAAGGATGCGGTACATCGAATTTGTCACAGATATGAGCACAAACACGTTGATACGGTGCCATCAGAACGCGTTTCGGTATTTCGGAGGCTACCCGGAGGAGATTCTGTACGATAACATGAAGCAGGTAGTCATCAAGCGGCTTTTGAAGCAGGAGGACTCCACACTAAACCGGCAGTTTGAGGACTTCGCGGGATTCTATGGATTCAAACCCATCCTGTGCCGGCCATATCGTGGTCAGACGAAAGGAAAAGTGGAGCGGACGGTGCAGTTTGTGCGGGACAACTTCATGGTCGGGATCAAGTACAACAGCCTGGCAGATTTGAATGGACAAGCCTTGGCTTGGTGTAATAAGGTCAATGGCAAAGTCCATGCCACCACCAACGAGATTCCCTTTGAGCGGCTGCAAAAAGAGGGGCTGAGTCCTCTTTCCCGTGAGTACATCATCGACAAGATCAACCTTAGGCGGGTACAAAAAGACTGCCTCATCTCATACGCCGGGAATCAGTACTCCGTGCCAGCGGAGTACATCGGCAAAGATGTGGCAGTCGTGGCCCTCGACAGTATGCTGGCCGCCTACTATGAGGGAAAGCAGATCGCTCTGCATCGAATATCGTATCAAAGGAAGGACATGGTTGTCAATCCTCAGCACTATAGAAGGATTACGCTGAAACAGACAATAGATGCGGAAAATGTTCTGCTGGAACAGGGCAAAGTAATAGATTTCCCCTTGAAGCCCTCCGATTTATCCAGATATGACGAGGTGCTGTATGACTGAATTTACTATGGACAGGCTGAGGGAAAACCTGGAAGCCCTTAAAATGAAAAACACCCTGGAGATTCTGGACAACTACCTGGAACGGGCGGTGGCGGACAAGCTCAACATTGTGGAGGTTTTGGATCACATTTTCTCAGAAGAAGCCAAATCCAAGCGGAGACGGGCCTATGAGAAGCAGATCCAGATGTCTGGCTTTCCCATTAAGAAAACCCTGGACGACTTCGATTTCTCTTTCCAGCCCTCCATCGACAAGCGCCAGATCGATGAGTTGGCTACCATGCGCTTCCTGGAAAACGGGGAGAATGTGGTCTTCCTCGGCCCGCCCGGCGTGGGCAAGACCCATCTGGCCTCCGCTTTGGGCCTGGTGGCGGCACAGCACCGTTTCTCCACCTACTACATCAACTGCCACCAGCTCATTGAACAGCTCAAGAAGGCCCATTTTGAGAACCGTCTGCCGGACAAGCTCAAGGTTCTGGCCAAGTACAGGATGCTCATCATCGACGAAATCGGCTACCTCCCCATGGACATCCAGGGTGCAAACCTGTTCTTTCAGCTCATTGCCAGGCGGTACGAGAAAACATCCACCGTCTTCACCTCCAACAAAACCTTCTCCCAGTGGAACGAGGTCTTTGCCGACGTCACCATCGCCTCCGCCATCCTGGATCGTGTACTGCATCACTGCACCGTTATCAACATCAAGGGTGAGTCTTACCGCCTGAAGGAGCGCAAGGAATTTATGCGCCAGAAACAGCAAATCGTAAATACTCTTTTCCTGCAAGGAAATAACTGATTCTGTTACCCCCCCCCCCGCCGAAAAACTACAAAATTTCTTCGGCGTTTTCTTACAATTTCAAATTGGCGTTGACACCGGGCATAGTAGCCATTTGCCCTATCGTATCAATCGGCAAAACCTTGTTAATCTGTGGGACTTTTGTTGCGGCAATCCCGGAAGTTTGACTGCCTATCAGCGAATATACGCTGAACGTGGAGGGGAGTGAGAACGGGAGCAACAGCCGCGCAACCGCTATCCCCCAAAGTGCCAGGAAAGTCTTTTTGGGCAGTAAGCTGATCGCCAGGGCGCGTATGATGGTGATTGCCAAAATCATCACGGCCCCCGCAAAGCTCATTTGCACCACCTCATTCCAAATCCCCAACAATCTGTTTCAGCTTTTCAATTTGCTCGGCACTCAGTTTTTTTCGCCCCAGCAAAGCCGCGAACAGCTTGTCGGCAGAGCCGTCATATACCCTGTCGATCAGCTCGTTTGTTTCCGCCTCCTGTACTTCCGCCTGCGGTACAAGCGCATGACATATGAAACCGGGTTCGGAGCGTTCAATAGCCCCCTTTTTAATGCAACGCTTAATCAGGGTATAGGTGGTATTTACATTCCAGCCCAATTCCTCGGTCAGCAGTTTGGCGATATGTTTCGCGGGAACGTCGCCATCGCGCCAAAGGACGGACATCACTTTCAGTTCAGAAGCAAACAGCTTAATGTCCATTTGGTAACACCTCCTTTTTAAGACTGTGGTAGTGGCTACGCTAATATACTACCACAGTCTTAATTTCTTGTCAATACTACTTTGGTCTTAAAAATAAAATTTGGATAACCCTTGTGAATGGTTATCACACGCTAAAAGCACCTACTCCATTTTTGCACTGTTTCCGGGGAATGTGCTAAACGGCAAGCAACGTCGCCTTATAAGAAACTGGTGCGGCGTATCTTCGCTCTGGAGATCCAAACAGCCTTATTGCCCAGCGATCTGATTCCTCTCAATAGCTATCCGGGGTCCTCCTGGACCTCTGCTTTGCTATACCCTTTTTGAATCATCTAACTTTTTCCACCGTCCTTCATTTTGGCGGGGGTGACTTCTAATAGTTAATCTTTCCTGCAAAGATGGTTTCAGAGAATTTTTTCCACCTTGTCTTCAGCTCTAATGCTCCATATACTTTTTCAGCCTCTTGACCGCATGTTAACAAGGTCGTTTCTGGCCCCTGTTTTTATATCTGTACCACCTTCCCTTTTTTATTGTGGCTGGTACCATCCAGTAGGGAAGATTCCGTGTGCAGGTGTATGTGGACAAGGCGCAAGACGGGCTTGTTCTGGAGTCCTCACACAGTTGTAGCTCCGTCTGCGGTGAGCGTGGGTTTGGGCATGACCCACAGCTCCATATAAGCTACATCTTCCGTGGTCCGATAATACTTTTCAGCCGAAAACGGCTCGGTCGTGAGACTGTGCTGCGGAAGCCATGTGCCAAAGAGATACCGGCTGGCCTGGTTCAGAGCAACGGTCACCAGCGTCTCGAAATCTTCTGCTTCCACTTTACAGACGGCATACTCGCCAGCGGGCAGCTCCCGCAGAACCATGCCGTCCGGAAGCGGGCCGGGACCACTTTTCGCCAATCCGCCAGCAAAATACCGGAAAGTACCCAGCTTAGGATCCGCCGAGTGCGACATCCCCAGTTCCACCCCGGTATGGATCCCTGGGGAAGTGGCGTTCCGCTCGGTGTGATACTGGCGCCAGAGCTGGCCGGGAACATCCACGCCGGTACTCTCACCGACCGGCGTCTGCGCGGCGATGCTGACAGCGGTTTCAAACCCGATATAGGATTCCGGTGCGGTTAGACTCTTCCGTTCGAGCTCCAGGACGATATCTCCCACCACCAGCGGAACACCCTCGCTAATCAGCACATAGTTGGCAGCGACCTCCGGGCGGTCAAAAGTGTTGAGCATAGGGAGCGCCTTCCGATACTCTTCCGGGGTAATTGTGTAGGCGTCTTTGAAGGCCCGCGTGAAATTGGCGTGGCTGGAAAAGCCGTAGTCCAGAGCCACATCGAGTATCCTCCGGCTCGGATCACGCAAGGCTTCTACCGCTTTGGCCAGCCGACGGAGTTTGACATACTCCTGAACCGGCTTGTGTACTAGACGTTTGAACAGTCGCTGAAAGTAAAATGGCGAGAGAGCGGCCATACCGGCCAACTCTTCGATCTTGACCTCTTCCCCCAGATGCTCATCAATGTAATCCAAAGAGTGTTCGATTGTTTCCCATGCGTGCATATTGGCACCTCCTATGTTTGATGGGCCTATCATAGCATGTGCTTTTGGGGGGTGCTTCTCACACAATGCTCTTTTATAGCATGGGAAAGAATTTTCAGAAAGCACTTCAGGGGTGCGAGCCGGAAAATGGTGGTAGGCTGTCCTCTTTCTCTTCTATATAAACTTTGCGGGCCAGGGCGATGCTGCCCAGAGTCAGCAGGGCGGCAATCACCTCAGTAGCCGCAATGGGTAGCCAGGCATTGGCAAGGATCGTCACCATATCTACCAGGGTGTGGAGCAGGATGGCGGCGGGGAACCAGAACCAGTTGTCCCTCCGCCTTACAGAGACATACACCAGTACCGACAGCGCGATGTGCAGCCCCACCGCCACCAGCCGTTCAAAACCGGTCCAGAAATAGATGCCTGCCGGGTTAGCGCATAAGCCCTGGATGGCAGCCAGCCCCGTTTCCGATAAAGGACCCATCATAGCCTCTACCGCTTCCAGTCCGCCGCGATTCAAAGCCAAAGCGAGCGTAATATTGCTTAACATCGTCATCCCGGCCAGCAGAATCGCCTCTATGCCTCCATGTCCCGCGCCGTACATCAGCGCATCCCCTGGCCCTCGGCTCCATCGGAGGGAAAGCTTGAAAGCCAGCCAGCGGCCGCATTCCTCAAAAACGCCCGCCATCAGACCGGCATAAAAAGCATACAGCCAGATGTTTTCCTGCAGCACTGCTCCAGGAGCGCCATAGAGCAGGAGGCTGTGTGCAGTCCGTTCCAGGATCAGCACAAAGACGGGGAATATGATACAGCCAATGAAGAAAAACCGCCACCGCCCCTTTGACTTTCGCCAAAAGAAAATTCCAAGCCCCAGCGGTAGTACCAGTGTGAACAGACCAACCAACGCCATGATGATGATAGCTGTTGGGGTTACAGTCAAACTTTCTAACATTTTCAGCAACTCCTTTCTATCCCCACAATACACCATCCACCAAGTAGAAGGCCAAGCGAGGTTTCACCAGTATAGTGGACAAGGATATGAACAACATCAAAATAAGATATGGATTGCATATAAATTTGAAATTTTGATTGCTTTTTCTCTATAATGCTTCTACAATGTGAGCTGGGGAAATGATTGGTCGTATCCGCATGAAGAATCCACGTTGGGGGCAAAGCTATGATTGGCGTATATTTAAGTGGAACAGGGAACACAAAACACTGTATCGAAAAGCTGATTTATTTATTGGATGAAAATGCGCAGGCAGTTCCCATTGAGGGAAAAGAAACTGTGCGTTTATTATCACAGCACGAGTTTATTGTATTGGCATACCCCGTTCAATTCTCCAATGCGCCAGTTATGGTACGGAACTTTATCAAAGACAATTCGGAACTTTGGAAAAACAAGCAAGTGCTTTGTGTTGCCACAATGGGATTGTTCAGCGGGGATGGAGCAGGATGTTCTGCACGGCTATTGAAAAAGTGTGGCGCGAGTATCGTTGGCGGCCTGCATATCTGTATGCCGGATTCGATTTGCGATGTGAAGCTGCTGAAAAGATCTGTTGAAAAAAATCGGGAGATCATAAAAGCGGCGGACAGAAAGATTGAAAAATGTGCGCAAGAGATCAAGCAAGGCAAATACCCAAGGGATGGCTTAAACTTTTATAACAGAGCAGCAGGCCTCTTGGGTCAGCGCCTATGGTATTATGGCAAGACGAAGGACTACTCTGATAAGCTGAAAATCAGTGAAGCCTGTGTGGGCTGCGGACTATGTGCCCAGATATGCCCAATGGGAAACATCACCCTAAAGAATCACAAAGCAACAGCGGGAGATCGTTGCACAATGTGTTATCGCTGCATCAGTTCATGCCCTGCGCAGGCGATTACACTGTTGGGAAACGCTGTATTTGAGCAGTGCCGCTATGACAAGTATAGTAAGGAATAAAGAATTTCTGAGATGTAGGTTGCCTTTTCCCAATGGGGCGGCTATAATTACACGAGCGACTTTTTATACAGAAGGAGAATGTTTATGAACAAAAATGAACTGATTACTGCGATGGCTGAGGCCAGCGGCCTGCCCAAAAAGGACTGTGAAATTGCGCTGAACGCATTTACTGGAGTTGTGGAGAATGCGCTCAAGGCGGAGAATAAAGTTCAGCTGGTCGGTTTTGGCTCTTTTGAGGTCAAGGCCCGTGCGGCCCGCACCGGCCGGAACCCACGGACAAAGGAACCTGTCGAGATTGCTGCGTCTAAAGCTCCGGTATTCAAAGCTGGCAAAGCTCTGAAGGACGCGATCCAGTAAAAAGATTTGGTGGGGTGGGGAAATGCGGCGAGAACTAGGTGTTGCACGATGTGGCCTTGCGTGCTGTTTGTGCTCGGAGAACGTGAGATGCGATGGCTGTGGGTCGGATGGATGTCCCGATGCGGATAAGTGCGAAAACAAGAGGTGCTCTTCCGAAAGGGGCATTTCGCATTGTTATGCCTGCACAGAGACCTGTAAAAAAGGATTACTGAATAAAATCAAGCCCTACGCCTTTACCCTGTTTGCCAAACGGTATGGGGAGACGCATCTGTTGGATTGTCTTGAAGCAAATGAAAAAAGAGGCATTCTTTATCACCGTGAGGGAATATTTGGTGACTATGATGAATTTGACGATGTGGAAAAGTTGATTGAATTCATTAAGACCGGCATTCGCTGAGCAGGGCATTTCAAGTAAGCAGGCGCGGTAAGATTTATGATCTTGCCGCGCCTGCTTGCTTCATAATTAAATTGCGTAGTGAGCAATATTTTCTTGTTGTTCTCTCAGCAGCGATTAAAACACGCAAATATCTCCTGGAGCCGGGGCAGCGTCAGGCCGGCGGGGACAACCGCATTGCCGCAGACGGCCCCAAGGTCCCCTGACTCCACCAGCCGCAGCAGCGCTGCTGAAATTTCTTCCACAGATTGTCCCGTCAGATGCTCCCGGGCGTAGCGCACCATGTAAGCCAGAGCCAGAGTCTGCCCGGCATCCACCAGCTGCTCCACATAGCGCAGATCCAGTTCCAGGTCCCCTGCGGAGAAGGCGGTCTTCCCGAACCGCTTGACATTCAGCCGCTCTTGACAGTATCCGTTTCCGCGGTAGTTCTTCCGGGTCTGGCGGTCGCCGGACAGGTCAACAACCCGTCCGCCCGCAGGCAGATGGAACCCTGGCGCAGACAGCATGGGTGCAGGCCGGCCTTCCAGCGCCGCTTTGACCTGCGCCGTGATATCTTTGGCGTGGTAGGCATCCATCTGCACCACACAGTTGGCAATATGGAAGTAGGCTCCGCTGCTTCCCACCACCAGAATCAAAGATACCCCCGCCTTCTGCCACAGATCCAACGCCCGCTCCAAGAAAGAGATTTCACCAGTATAGTGGACAAGAATATGAATAACTTCAAAATAAGATATGGATTGCATATAAATTTGAAATTTTGATTGCTTTTTCTCTATAATGCTTCTATGATGTGAGCTGGGTAAATGATTGGTCGTATCCGCATGAAGGATCCACGTTGGGGGCAAAGCTATCTTAATTGAATAAATCATAGCTTATGGAGGCACATTATGAAAACAAAAAAATGCTTGGTGCAAATGCTTGGTGCAGGAATGATTGTTGTTTGTTTAATGACAGGTTGTGCAAATCTTATGGTTGCCATATATGACAACGATATAAAAATAGCAAGTAATACAAATTCATATAATCTTAATACTTATGAACAAACAGCAGAGGACGGACATTTTACGGCAAGCGTTGAAAAAATGGAGGGTATGGACACCATATGGGTTTTTGACGCAGAGGAAGATAAATCTTTAGAGATAACATACATAATAAATGTTTCCTCTGGAAAGATGAAACTGGTATTGATAAATCCCAAGGGAGATGTTTCAATCATTGCTGAATGTGACACCGAAATGTCAGAGCCAATTCAAAGCACTTTGAATATAGAAAGTGGAAACAATAGAATTAAGATAGTTGCGGGCGCGAACACAAAATTTGATATTGATATTTCTATTCAGGAGGGAGAATTTAAGGAGTTAGGTTAAATATTAGAATAACAGTCAACTATTACCACAATCACAACTGAATAAGTAACATAGCGTCGGAGCGCACCTCACAGTCCGTCCGCTCCAGTGTCTCCTGGCCGGGAATGGTCACTGCCAGCACCCCGCTCTTCCCGGAGCCCTGGCCAAGCGGAAGAACCGCCCCGCCTGACGGCCAAAGCGCCGGAGCAGGTAATCCTCCAGGGCGGTGCGATTCCAGGGGGCCTCCCAGCAGGCGGTGGGGAAACCCGCTGTCCGGCTATCCACCGTCCCACTGAGTTGCGATGGTGCGGCGAAGGGGTCTCCCTGGACGTGTTCGATATTCAAGATATATTTACCGAAAGACCAGTTTCCCGCCAGAGACTTATAGGCAGGGTAGCTTCTGCGGTCGATGGCTCGCAGGCTGGTGCGCAGTTCTTCATTTGTTTTCATTGCAGACCTCCGATTTCTTAGGCGTGACCCTATTTTACCACCTTATGCCGGATATGTATAGAGATTAGAAGCGGGCTGTCCCCACGAATGGGCAGCCCGCTTCTTTGTTATTCTGTCGATGGATTTTGGGTGGACTGTGCAGCAGCACCCGCTTTTTTGAATAGCTGGTAATCTTCGCCGGCATCCGGGAACATGGTGATCATATGGTCGTTCTGTATGACCCGCTCTTGTTCAAACTCTAACTGCGGCAGGATCACGGAGAGGATACTATTCTGCCCGGTCTGTTCCCACCTGTTTGCGAGGACGGCGTACTCAGGCATACGTCTCCATATCACATTCATTAAGGCCCGTTTGTCTATCACGGCTCCGTCCCACTTCGTGCGTGTCTGCATCAACTCGTGGATGGGAATGCAGCTGACACTGGAAGAGAAAAATATGTAGCCCAGAGTCTGATGTATGCCATGTGTTTTGTCATGCTCCAGCTGTTCACCGACCTGCATGGCCAAGCCGGATAGTTCTGTGGACCAAACAGGATAACAGACTGTAAGAAATTCTTCACACTGGTCTGTCTCGACCCAGTAGATCCCATTCTCTAAAATCCAGTACCGAGTGGTGTACCCTCGCGGTGAAGAGAAGGGGACTGGGTATGTACCAAAATACTCCGGGTGGAATTCGGCCGCGTTGAGCGCAATTTCATGGAGGCTGCACGCTTGATTGAGGTGATTCTGAACCCGGTATCTTCCAAGCTCATAGTCAATGATCCGCCAGCCGCCTGCATCCTCCGCCTTGGAGAACAGCCAAAAGATGGAGTGCTTTTTCCCATACTCCCTTGCTTCCTGCGATATGATGGGCGTATCCGTGACTGCGTAATACTCTGTTGCGATAGCTTCATCATCACGCTGAGCAACCAGGTAATAAACACCTGCGCATTCCTGTTCTGTCAGCAGAAGCTGGCCCAGTTCATTCTCCAGCTCAGACAATTCCGCAATATGATCCATATGTAAGCCTCACCCCTTCTGACTCTCCACGGGAAAGAATAATTTTCTACCATGCGCCGTAAAATCGAGTAATTATCTATAATGTATCAGGTTGGGTTTATTTTGTCAATAATGAAAGCGGCAGGGACTTATTATTCTATAATGAGGCCATAAAGGAGGGATTCCAGATGATAGGGGAGAGATTATTGGATCTGCGGAAGGATGCAGGGCTGACGCAGGATGAATTGGCGGCGATACTGAAGATAAACAAGCACTCCATTTCATCATATGAGCGGGGCAAAAGTGAGCCGCCAGATGCGATCAAGATTGAGATTGCGAGATATTTTAAGGTTTCCGTTGACTATCTGCTGGGTCTGACGGACAATCCAAATCCATACGGCGGCCAGCGCAATGTGCTTCAAATCCCGGCTGGTTTTCCGGCCAAGGCCCAGGAGAGCCTTACGGATTACATGGAATTTTTGAAGAGCAGGTATGAAAAGGCGGACAGAACGTAAAATGCGAAGGCATCTCCTGTAGGGATAGGAAAGTCCTTGACCCTGGCCATTTCTTAGCTGTTCCCCAAGTCGGAAAGTACAATATTTTTGGGTAATTGAAAAGCAGAATTGAGGTATAGGGAAGTTTCAGTATAATAGGATACAGGGAGGTGATGCTGTGTTTCGGATCGGCGAATTTTCGAGGCTGACCCAGGTGTCCATTCGGATGCTCCGGTACTATGATGAAGCGGGCCTTCTCAAACCAGCGCAAGTCGATTCATGGACGGGGCACCGACTGTATGCTGCGGAGCAGATTCCACATCTTAACCGGATTCGATACCTGCGGGACAGCGGTTTTCAAGTTTCAGAGATTGCCCGGGCACTGGAGATGGATGACAGTGCGCTACTTGACTATCTCTCGGAAAAACGTCTGGAGATTGAGCAGGCCATACGGGCTGATCAGGAAAAGCTGCAGAAAATAGCTGTTGCCCAGGAACAGATATTGGGCAACAGTGGTGATCTTCATTATAATATCTCCATCAAGTCAGTACCGGAGTACCGTGTCCTTTCCCTGCGCAGGGTGGTGCCCACATACTACTCGGAAGGAGAACTGTGGAGGGAACTCTGCGCTTTTGCAAAAACGCAAGACATAGCCCTCTCTGGTGAGACCTTCTCAATTTATCACGATGCGGAGTACAAAGAGCAGGATGTTGACATCGAACTATGCGCCCCCGTGAATAAGTTGATGGATGATGTGGAGCCATTTCAGTTCCGTATGACAGAGCCTGTGCCCATCATGGCTAGTACCATGGTGTATGGCGATTTTTCCAATATCAAGGGGGCCTACCTCGCCTTTGCCAGGTGGTTGGGCCAGCATGGCGTTTATCAGATGACCTGTCCCACACGGCAGATCGTGCATCGAGGACCTTGGAACGAGGCAGATCCGACTAAATATCTCACAGAGCTCCAAATACCGCTGGTAGCCAGGTAAAACGGCTTTGAGAGTAAGGACAGCACACATATTAGAATGGTTTTGGGAAACGGGGCAGCTTTCGGGTTGTACCGTTTCTTTATCTTTCACGACACGCAGCAAGCAGACGGAGAAAATTCATTTTCCCTATTGCATCTCACACAGTGTGAGGTATTATACTGGGCCTGCCAATAAAAAGGAGGTTTTCGTATGAACGAATATCAGGTAAGGCCCATTGGAACGATTCAGAATGGAAAGGACGGAATATTCATCAAGCTGTTCCCGGAGTATGTTCCCGGTCTGGAGGCGCTGGACGGCTTCAGCCATATCAACGTGCTCTGGTGGTTCAGCAACTGCGACAATCCCGCAGACCGGTGCATTTTCCAGGCAGAGCAGCCCTATAAGAACGCACCCGCCGTTATGGGCGTGTTCGCCACAAGGTCTCCGCTCCGGCCCAATCCCATTGCCTTGACAGCTTCGGAGATTATCAAAATTGATGCTGACCAAGGAGTGATCCAGCTTGACTACATTGACGCTGACAATGGTACGCCTGTGCTGGATATCAAGCCTTATACACCCAGTCTCGACCGGGTTGAGACGCCTCGGGTCCCTGAGTGGTGCCGCAGCTGGCCCAATAGCATTGAGGCCTCCGCCAACTTCCCCTGGGACCAGGTGTTCAATTTTGAGGCTGTATGAGGCGCCGGGATTACTCGGATAGAGGGCCCGTATGGATCGCCGTATCAAAATGTACTTGTGCGCAGGCGGGCAGAGGTGTATAATCCGCCCATAACAACATAGTAGGGGGAGCTTGTGTGACAGGCAGAGAGGAAGGTAGACCTTCGACCCTTGAACCTGATGCGGATAATGCCGCTGTAGGGAGTCACAGAAAATTCTACTTTTCCAGGGGGCATCGTATTCGGGTGCCTCCTGTTTTTTGCTGCACTTTTGATAGAATGTGAAACCGGCCACTGCCGCACACCTGCGGCGGCTGACCATCAACATCGGTACACTGAGCCAGCGCACCTTCCCCACGATGTTTGGCCCCAGGATTTGGCCGCATATATAGTCTCTTGCCTTTTTGGCTGATACCTAATATAATCTACACTGAAATAAAGGCTTTGTGATTCACAGGAGGCACTATGGCAAATATACTGATTGTCGAAGATGAAAAAGCCATGCAGGACATTATCGTAGACTATATGCGAAAAGGCGGACACGCCTGCTTTACTGCCAACGACGGCATAGACGCCCTTGTCACGTTGAAGAATCATCCTATGGATTTGATGATCTTAGACGTGATGATGCCCCATCTGGACGGCTTTTCCGTCTGCAAGATGGCGCGGGAAATGAGCGATATGCCTATTATCATGCTTACCGCCAAAAGCGCGGAGGATGACAAGCTGAAAGGCTACGACTACGGCGCAGACGACTACATGACCAAGCCCTTCAGTCCCAAGGTGCTGTTGGCCAAGGTGAATGCCTTGCTGCGCCGCTCCTCTGCTGCGTCTTCTGGGGCAATCACTGCTGGGAAAATCATGCTCCATCCCAATGCACACAAGGTCTATCTGGACGGCCAGGAGATCTCGTTGACCCATAAGGAGTATGAATTACTCGCTTTTCTGATGGCAAACCTTGGGCAGATTTTCAATAGGGAGCAGCTTCTAAACCGTGTCTGGGGCTATGATTTCGAGGGGACGACCCGAACCGTGGACACCCACATCAAGACCCTGCGGCAAAAGCTGGGGGACGAGGGCAGACATATCGTCACACTGATCCGCTCCGGCTATAAATTCGAGGTAACAATATGAAAGAGGCTTTTTCCCTCCGCACAGTGCGGAAAAAGATTGTAATGCTCTCCAAGCTGGCGGGAATTGTGCTGATTTTCTCCTATATTCTGTCTACCCGTCTGCCTGTCAGCGAGGATGCTTCTTTCTTGATTTGGTTGGGTTTTCTTATGCTGCTGGTTTTAGGGATAGACTTTTTCATGGGCCGCTTTATCACGAAACCGATTGACAAACTGAACGCCTCCGCAAAGCGCATGGCGGGACTGGATTTTTCCGCCCCCTGCAATCTCGTTTCAACCGATGAATTTGGGGAACTGTCTGCCAGCCTGAACACAATGGCTGAAAATCTGCAACAGGCCCTTGTCCGTCTGGAGGATGCGAATACCCAGCTCGAAAAGGATGTGGAAAAGGAACGGCTTCTGCTGGCCGAGCGCAAGGAACTGGTGGACAGTCTATCCCACGAGATGAAAACTCCGCTGGGCATCATCCGGGCCTATGCCGAGGGCTTGCAGGACGAGATGGACGAGGCCAGAAAGCAGAAATACGCCCAGGTCATTGTCTCCGAAGTGGAGCGAATGAATGGCCTGATCGTAACCTTGCTGGACCTGTCAGCGCTGGAAAGCGGAGCTGCAAGTCTGAATGTGACCCGCTTTGACTTTGTAGAGCTGATGGAGACAGTAGCCGGGCGGCTGCTGATTGACGCCCCGGACACCAATTTTGAGCTGCAATATGAGCTGCCGGATCAAAAGGTTTTTGTGAGGACAGACCAGCGGCGCATGGAGCAGGTTTTAAGTAATCTGATTGTCAATGCCAGGAAAAATGTGTGTCCTGGCGGCGTTCTGCAGCTTGAACTGAAAGTGGATAGTGGGATGCTGCATTTCTCTATCTACAATCAAGGCCGGCCCATTCCAGAAAGTGCCCTGCCCAAAATCTGGACAAAGTTCTATCGGGATAGCAGCGCGGAGTACAGTGGCTCCGGGCTGGGGCTGTCTATTGTGGCGCAAATCCTGTCCATGCAGAATCTGCCCTACGGTGCGGAAAACCGGGTGGACGGGGTGCTGTTCTGGTTCTCCATCCCCGTCACAGAATAATTTCACGCAGATTTCACAGCGGCCTCACACCAATTTCACACCGCAACCTTAAACTCTCCTTATCATACAGCTTCCAATTCAAATCCCTGTTCCCGCCCCCGGGCGGGAACAGGAAGAAAAATTGGGGCTGCAACTAAGGAGGTTTTTTTATGTTCTTTGGGTTAGCGTGGTACTGGTGGCTGGTGATTGGGGCGGTGCTTGTCATCTCCATCCCCTTCAAGATCAAGTTCATGAAGTGGTGGACCAAGCGCCAGCAGGGAAAAGATCAGCGTGGAAAGTGGGGTGGCGACGAGTGATTGAGGTCAAAAACCTGACGTTCTCCTACGGCAAAGACAAGCAGGCCCTCCACGGCCTGAACTTCACCGTGGAGGACGGAGAAATCTTCGGTTTCCTGGGGCCCAACGGCTCCGGGAAGTCCACAACACAAAAGATACTCACTGGGATATTAAAAGGCCACGGCGGCAAGGTCTCGCTGTTCGGGCAGGATATCTCCGCCGCTCACGGCCAGGAATTTTTTCAGAAGATCGGCGTGCTGTTTGAGTTTCCTTACCTATACGCCAATTTAAGCGCCGTGGACAACCTGAACTACTTCGCCTCCTTCTACCCCAGGGAACAGCGGCGGGATGTGGGGGAGCTGCTGGACACGCTGGAATTTAAGCCGGATTTTTTGAAAAAGCCGGTGTCCTCCTACTCCAAGGGGATGCGCCAGCGGGTGAGCATGGCGCGGGCGCTGGTAAGCAATCCCCGGCTGCTGTTCCTGGACGAACCCACCAGCGGCCTGGACCCCTCCGGGGCGGTTCTGTTCCGAAAGATCATCGAGCAGGAGCGCAAAAAGGGAACTACGGTGTTCGTCACCACCCATAACATGGTGGATGCCGATTTGCTGTGCGACCGGGTGGCGTTCATTTCCAACGGAAATTTGGTAGCCCTGGATACGCCCAAGCGTCTGAAGGAGAAAAACAGCAACCACCGGGTGGTCGTCGACTACCTGTACCGGGGAAAACGGGAGACAAAAACCATTGAGGCACCGGAGCTGGAGGCGGGCATTCCCTTTGCCCACAACGAGATTATCAGCATCCACTCCCAGGAGCCGACCTTGGAGGATATGTTCATCCAGTACACGGGGAGGGGGCTGTCCTGATGGGAAAAGGCTTTTGCGCCCTGTTCAAAAAGGATTGCCGGATGCTGGCGTCTGGGAAGTTTTTTCTGATGGCGATCGGTTTTCTGGCCCTCTATACGGCGTATGTGAACCTGGGCTATATCCGCTTTATGCAGATGCCGCCCTACAATGTGTATCTGTATGACCCGGCGGGGACACAGACGGAAAAATCGCCCCTGGTGCAGATTGTTTCCTCTATGGAGGCTATGGACGCCGTCCTGCTCTCCGACGCCAACGGTGTGGGGCTGGACGCCAGCGGCGGGGGTGTGCGGGTGGTACTCTACAAGGGGGCGGAACACGTTGACCGCCACCGGGCCGACTACGCCCTGTCCCTGCTGCGGCCTTCGGACAGCCAAGCTCCGGCGGTGCTGGGTACAAACACGCCGGAGCAAAAGGCAAGGAAAGAGATCACCTGCGAACTGCTGTTTTTTGAGCTGGCCGCTGTGGGATTTTTGGGCATCGCCGCCGTACTGTTCAAGGAAAAGGGCATGGGGGTCATTCGTGTCCACGCCATTCTCCCGGTGCGAAAAGATTTGTTTCTCCTGTCCAAGCTGGCGGTGTTCCTGCTCTCTGATCTGGCCTTTGCGGTGCTGCTCACCCTGCTGAACGTAGGGTTGAACGATGGAGCGGCGGTGCTGCCTGCGGTCCTGCTCCAGACGGCCATTCTTTCCCTGATGATGGCCTTGGTGGGACTGCTCTGCGCCCTGCTGCTGAAAGATTTCCGTCAGTTTACGCTGGCCTACCTGGTCATCGCTATTTTCGCTGCTACCCCGGTGTTCCTGTCGGCCAACACCTCCATCAAACTTGACTGGATCGGCTATCATCCGTTCTATCACGTCTATATGGGCCTGAAAAATGCCTATTTCGGAACAGACATTTCCCCTGCCTATTATGCCGGCGCTGCCGGTGTGATTGCGCTGCTGTTCCTGGTGGTGCGGCTTGCGTTCCATCGGGAAATCGGAAAGGAGGGGTGAGGGGTGAAAGGCTTGAAATATCAGCTAAAAAGTGTCCTGTGGGATAAATTCTGCCTGATGACATTCCTGCTGCCCATCCTGGTCGCCGGGGCGCTGAATTTCATGGGCTCCATTGATATGTCCAGCCTGGGAGAACTGCACTTCGGCGTACTGGAAAATGATCTGTCCCCGCAGACAATTACATGGCTGGAGCGGTATGGCCCGGTGACGGCCTACAGGACCCAGGAGGAGCTGACCGCCGCCATCAACGAACCGTCTACCAATGTGATTGGCGTAAAAGCAGACGGAGACAGCCTCAAAACCGCAATCAGCGGGGACGAGCTGGAGATTTTCCGGCAGGCGGCGGCTACCCTGCCCACCCTCTATGAGCGGCAAGAAAACGCTGAACAAACAGAAGTCCAGGTGTTGGATCGGCCTGATATTTTGGAAAACTTTCAAGACATTTTCATCCCCGCCGTGCTGATCGTGGCTATGTTTATGGGCTGTACGTTCAACGCCATGAACATCATTTCCGAAAAAGAGGACGGCGTGGCGTTTGTCAACGAGATACTGCCCATGACGCCCTGCCAGTACTTTTTACAGAAAGTTGTAGTGGGATTTCTCTTTGGAAGTCTTTCGTCTATCATAACGGCGTGTATTTGCTTTCAACTGTCCTGGAACCATTGGGGACTAATGCTGGCCCTGATTCTTCTGTCGTCCTTTGTGGCGGCGCTGATCGGACTGTTTACCGGCAAGCTCTCCGAGGGCCTGATGATCGGTGTGGTCTATATCAAGATCATCATGCTGGTATTTATCGCGGTGCCCATTTTATGCGCTCTGATTGGGGTCAGCGGGCTGTCGGCGGTCCTCTGCAATCTCGTCCCATCCCAGCCCGCCTTCGACGGCATTATGGCCCTGTCCGCCGGAAACACAGGCGCAGCAATCAAAGATGCCGGCATACTGTCTATTCATTGTGTGGTATGGCCTGCGCTGTACGTTTTGCTTTTTACACAGCGGAAAAAGCAAGGGGGATATTCAATCTAAATACCTTTTAGTGGAAAACCTGCTTTGGCTATGATTGGATGTATGGAACGATAGTGATCCGTTTTTACTTGCAGCCAAGAAAAATATAATTGACACCGGAAAAGAATTGCATTACAATGTGGAAAACAACATAGCAGGGGAGCTTGTGTGACAGGCTGAGAGGAAGGTAGACCTTCGACCCTTGAACCTGATGCGGATAATGCCGCCGGAGGAAGTCGTAGGAAACGCTACTTTTTTCAGGGGGCATCGTATTCAGATGCCCCCTGTTTTTTGTTGCCAATCAGAGAAAGGGAGTAAAAAACCATGTTTGAACCGATTTTTGAGAATGTCCGCCAGAAATCCCCCCTGGTCCACAACATCACCAACTATGTTACCGTGAACGACTGCGCCAATATGCTGCTGGCCTGCGGCGGCTCGCCCATTATGGCGGACGACCCGGAGGACGCCGTGGAGATTACCGCCATCTGCGGTGGACTGAACATCAACATTGGAACCCTGAACCAGCGCACCATCCCGGCCATGCTCGCCGCCGGGAAGCGGGCCAATGAACTGGGCCATCCTGTGGTGCTGGACCCGGTGGGGGCGGGGGCCTCCACCCTGCGGACGGATACCGCCCTTCGGCTGCTGAATGAGGTAAAGTTTGCGGTGATCCGGGGCAACATCTCGGAGATTAAGACCCTGGCCCTGGGCAGCGGCACCACTAAGGGTGTGGACGCCGATGTGGCGGACAAGGTGACGGAGGAGAACCTGGACGGGGCTGTGGCTTTCGCCAAAGACTTTGCCCGGCGGATCGGAGCGGTCGTTGCCGTCACTGGGGCCATTGACATTGTAACGGACGGGGAGCGAGCCTTCTGCATCCGCAACGGCCGTCCGGAGATGGCCTCCATCACCGGCACCGGCTGTCAGCTCTCCGCCCTGACGGCGGCCTTTGTCACCGCCAACCCGGATTGTCCCCTGGAGGCCGCTGCCGCCGCCGTGTGCGCCATGGGCCTGTGCGGGGAGATCGCCCACCGGCGGCTGACCGAGTTGGACGGCAATTCCTCCTATCGGAACTACATCATCGACGCCATGTACCGCCTCACCCCGGCGGAGCTGGAGAGGGGAGCCAAGTATGAAGTGCGATAAGCGGCATATGCTGCTCTACGCCGTCACCGACCGGGCCTGGACCGGGAAGCAGACCTTGTATGATCAGGTGGAGGCGGCGCTGAAGGGCGGCGTGACCTGTGTGCAGCTGCGGGAGAAGGAACTGGACGAAATGGCCTTCATCCAGGAGGCGAAGGAGCTGTGCGCCCTGTGCCGCCGGTATGGAGTCCCCTTCCTTGTAAATGACAACGTGGAAATTGCCATCGCCTGCGGGGCGGACGGCATCCATGTGGGCCAGGAGGACCTGGCGGCGGGCGAGGTCCGCCACCGGGTGGGGGACGATATGATTCTGGGCGTCTCCGTCCACACGGTGGAGGAGGCCTGCCAGGCTGTCCGGGACGGCGCGGACTATCTGGGCCTGGGTGCGGTGTTCCCCACCAGCACCAAGACCGATGTGGAGCAGATGTCCAACGAAACCTTGCGGGCCATCTGCGACGCGGTGGATGTGCCCATTGTGGCCATCGGCGGCATCAACCGGGGCAACATCCTCAGGCTGGCCGGCAGCGGCGTGGACGGCGTGGCTCTGGTGTCGGCCATCTTCTCGGCGGAGGACATTGAGGGGACCTGCCGGGAGCTGCGGGCGCTGTCGGAGAAGATGGTGAACGTATGAGGATCCGCGGTGCGATTTTTGATGTGGATGGAACGCTGCTGGACTCCATGTTTATCTGGGACACCATTGGGGAGACCTATCTTCGCTCCATCGGGTATCAGCCGAAAGAGAATTTGAACGAGACGTTCAAGAATATGAGTCTGCGCCAGGCGGCCCGCTACTACCAGACCGAGTATGGCGTGACACAGAGCATCGACGAGATCATGGACGGAGTCAACGCTATGTTGGAGCGGTATTACCGCTTCGAGGTCCCGCTGAAACCAGGTGTGGCAGAACTCCTGGAGCGGCTTCGGCAGGACGGCGTCAGGCTGTGTATTGCCACCGCTACCGACCGGCATTTGGTGGAGGCCGGGCTGGACCGGTGCGGAGTGCTGTCCTGTTTCGGTGAGATTTTCACCTGCAATGAGGTGGGCCACGGCAAGGACGAGCCGGACATTTTTGAGGCGACCCTTCGCTTCTTGGGAACCAGAAGGGAGGAAACCCTCGTGTTTGACGATGCTCTCTATGCCGTTCGGACTGCGAAAGAGGCCGGATTCCCGGTAGCGGCGGTATATGACAGCCATGAAAAGAACCAGGAAGGACTCCGTGCATTAGCGGACTTCTACATAGAGGATTTTTCTCAAGTTAGTGCTGAGGATTTTTAGAGGAGTTTCACATGGGTAAGATTGGAATTTTATGCGCCTGTGAAAAAGAACTGAGACCATTTATCCCGGATATAGTGCAAAAGGCTGTCTCGAAGTATGCGATGCACACCTTTTACAGCGGCAAAATCAAGGGAATAGATATCGTAGCGGTATACTCAGGGTGCGGGAAAATCAACGCAGCCATCACAGCACAGCAAATGATTGATCGATACAGCGTGGATACAATTTTGCTTTCAGGCATTGCAGGCGGGTTGTCAAGCGGAGCAAATATATTTGATACCGTTGTCTGCACCGCGTCTGAATTTCGAGATACAGATGTCGAAATCTATTCCGATTTTCCAGTTCTGGAGAGTCCTGTGTTCCCTGCGGACAGCCGTATGATTGACCTTGCTTGCCAGACTGCGGCAACAGTCGATTGGCCAATCCATTTTGGTCTTACTACTACGGGGGATATATTTACAGATCGTATCAGCCCAACCGCAGTGTGTATTGACATGGAAACCGCGGCGGTTGCTCATGTATGCCATATGAACAATGTGCCATTTCTGGCAATTCGGACTATATCAGACAATAGTGTTGAGAATGGGCAGGATGTGATCACCCGAAATTTTGACAGGGCGGCCCATTTATCATATCGTTTTATAATAGAGATGCTTTCCTCCGGCAGGATGATGTAGAACAGTAATACCACGACTAACCAAACGTTGCAAGCGGCGGACCGGGGGCACCACTCTCCGTCGCTCAATAAAAATAATGCAAAGGAGACACAGCAATGAAGACAGCATTATCAATCGCTGGGACCGACCCCAGCGGAGGCGCCGGGATTCAGGCCGATCTGAAAACGATGACCATGAACGGTGTTTTCGCCATGAGCGCCATCACGGCGCTGGTGGCCCAAAACACCACCGGCGTGCGGGAGATTGTAGAGATGACGCCTGAATTTCTCGGGCAGCAGATCGACGCGGTATTTGAGGACATACCGCCCGACGCGGTGAAAACCGGTATGGTGGCCTCCTGCGGCCTGATTGAGAAAATCGCGGAACGGCTGCGCTTCTATCGGGCGAAGAATATCGTGGTGGACCCGGTGATGGTGGCTACCAGCGGTGACCGGCTGATCTCGGAAGCAGCGTTGGACACGCTAAAGACCTGCCTGCTCCCTCTGGCGGCTGTGGCCACGCCCAATATCCCGGAGGCGGAGATCCTGGCCGGTGTGACGATCCACAGCCAATCGGACATCGAAGCTGCCGCCAAGTGGATCGGTGACACCTATGGCTGTGCAGTCCTGCTGAAAGGCGGGCACAACATTAGCGACGCAAATGACTTTCTCTATGCGGACCATGCAGGGACATGGTTCTATGGGGCGCACATAGATAATCCCAATACCCACGGTACCGGCTGTACCCTGTCCAGCGCCATTGCGGCCAACCTGGCCAAGGGCTTTGACCTGCCCACATCCATCCGGCGGTCGAAGGATTATCTCTCTGGCGCCCTGGGGGCTATGCTGGATCTGGGGAAGGGACGGGGCCCCATGCAGCACAATTTCAATCTCACCGGCGAATATGCAAAGGAGGCGGAGCAATGAAGACCACGGAGCGGCTTTTAGCTGCAGCGAAAGACATTTGGGCAGCCTATAATGAGCATCCATTTGTATTGGGCATCCAGAACGGCACGCTGGCCCGGGAGAAGTTCAAGTATTACATCATCCAGGACTATCTCTATCTGGAGGAGTATGCAAAAGTCTTTGCTCTGGGAATAGCGAAAGCCAAAAGCCCGGAAACCATTCAGCTATTCTCCAAGTATGTGACCTTGCTCACCGAGGGTGAGATGGACATTCACCGGGGCTATATGGGGAAATTTGCCGTATCCCGGGAGGAGTTGGAGGCCACCCCCCGGGCGCTGGACAATCTCTCCTACACTTCCTATATGCTCCGAGTGGCCTATGAGGAGGGGGAGGCGGAGATTTTGGCGGCTATCCTCTCCTGTGCCTACAGCTATGAGATCATCGCCCGGAAGATAGTGAAGAATAATCCGGCAGCCCTGGATCATCCCTTCTATGGCGATTGGGTAAAGGGTTATGCTGATCCCCATTACAGCGAAGCGAATGTCCTGCTGCTGAACATGACGAATCAACTGACGCAACACTATACCGAACCGCAGCTTCAACACCTCACAGATATCTTCCTTGCCTGTTCCCGTTATGAGCTGGCCTTCTGGGAGATGGCCTGGAACATGAGCAATTAAGGGAGAAGCCGAGTATGAGACGGTGTGTGATTATCGGCGGTGCGGATATTGGACGGTACGACCGTATTCGTGCCTATCTGCGGGCGGACGATTTTTATATCTGCTGCGACAGCGGCCTGAAGCATCGGGAAGGGCTGGGCATTGCTCCGGATCTGATCGTGGGCGACTTTGATTCCCATACGAACCCGCATTTGGACACGGAGACCATTGTGCTCCCCTGCGAGAAAGACGATACCGACACGGTCTTTGCAGTAAAGGAGGCCCTGAAGCGCGGCTTTCAGGATTTCCTGCTGATCGGGGTCATTGGCGGGCGGCTAGATCACACGCTGGGAAATGTATCCCTGTTGCTGATGCTGGATACCCAGGGAAAACATGCCGCAGCCCTGGATGATTACTCTGAGATGGAGATTGTTTCAAGCGGTCCGGTACGCATTGAGGACCGGTATCCGTTTTTCTCCCTGCTGAATATCAGCGGCCAGGCCAGGGGCATTACCATCCAAAATGCGAAATTCCCCCTGTCCAATGCGGAGATTACCTGTGAGTATCAGTATGGTATCAGCAACGAGGTACTGCCGGGGATGACAGCGGAGGTTTCTGTGGGCAACGGGCGGCTGCTGCTGATCAAGGTGCTGCCCTGATTGCAGCAGTTGGAGATAGGTTTGTTATGCCGAGGGGAAGGAGTGGCTGTAATGTACTCAGTTGAAAACTACAGCAATACCAGATTTAATGTGCAGTTCAAGGAAATCCGCAATTTTCTTCAAAAAAATGCTGACACTGGCTTTCATGAGCATTTCCACTGGGGACGCCTGGATGGGATGATGGCGCATTCGTATCTTGATGTGGAAAGGCTGCCGGAAAATGCCCTGTTCCGGGACAAGGGCGGCAGCCTTGTTGGCGTGGTAATGTAAATCAAGATCGGTTTATAGAATATGAGGTCGATACCTGCATAAGCAAGATTATGCACTTGTGCTCCATAGACGGAATTGTATTGAAGAGTATCAGCTGGGATTCTCAGAAAGAACTTGTGGTTTTCCCGAGGTCGTAATAATACTATCTCTTGCGGATTATTCTGTATCATGGATTCCCCTTGAGAATTCCGTTATTGGCGCAAGGGCTACAGCGCTGGACCGCTTTTCGGCATACTACACATTTCTGAACAAGAAAAATGAAGTGGTGACAAATGTGATAAGTTTTACGTTTTGTGAGTAGTTCAAACAGTAGGGTGCTTTTGCTCTTTGAACGGAGCTGTATTGTAAAGCATCAGTTGGGATTGCCAGAAGGAACTTATTATCTTTTCAAGATTATGACACGACTACAATAATTAGTGAAAGCAGCGGGGGGACCCCCGCTGCTTTCATATGTTAATTGCGGCAATGGGTATGGGCAATGCAAAATAATATGCTTTCCATATAAAATTTTGACGCAATTTATATAGTCATCAGGTAACATGACGCCGAATGCCCTTTCAGTATGTAACCTCCAAGCGATAAAATCCCACATAAGATAAAAGGGGAAATGCAACGGTTATGTTGCTTTATGTTTTTTATGAGCGTTCCACATATTTGACCAAGGAGGATTTATCTTGCTTCAAGTTTTAATTGTAGAGGACGAAAAGCCCATCTCCAACCTGATCCGTCTCAGCCTGACTAAGGAAGGCTACCACTGTACCTGCGCTTTTGACGGCGCAGCTGCGGCGGACCTGCTGGTAGATCATCACTATGACCTGATTTTGCTGGATGTGATGCTCCCGGAGATTGACGGCTTTGAGCTGATGGAGTACATCCGTCCAATGAAGGTTCCGGTCATCTTCCTGACGGCGAAATCGGCGGTCAAAGACCGGGTAAAGGGCCTGAAGCTGGGGGCGGAGGACTATATCGTCAAGCCCTTTGAGGTCATCGAACTGCTGGCCCGCATTGATGTGGTCCTGCGCCGGTATCAAAAAACGGACATGGTACTGGAGATTGGCGGGCTGAAAATCGACACCAGATCCATGCAGGTATGGCGGGACGAGGCAGAGATCAGCCTGACCAAGACGGAGTATGAGCTGCTGCTCCTCTTCGCCCGAAACCCCCGCCGCGCCCTATATCGGGAAACCATCTATGAGCGGGTATGGGGTGAACCGTACCCCTTTGGCAGCAAGGCGGTAGACATCCATATCCAGCGGCTGCGCAAAAAGACCGGATGGGAAACCTGCCTTCGCGCGGTGAACAAGATCGGCTACCGGCTGGAGGTGGAGCCGTGAAGTTCCATTTGAAGATGACCCTGTGTATGCTGGCGGTGCTGGCCGCCTTGTTTGGAGCCGGAGGCAGTCTGCTGATCTCCGAATCCTTTGAGGACTCTCTGGAGCGGGAAAAGACGGCGGCGCTGGGGGACTACCGCATGGCCTGGGGCATCCTGCAGATCGTCAACAGCATGGATACCTACCTGGACAGGGACGCTATCGTCAAGACGATGGAGCAGTTATACCAGCAGAACAGCGCCTCCTGGTCGGCCCTGCGGCTGTCTACCGGGGATGAAGTGCTGTATGAGAACAGAGGGACGCAGTCCTCATTGATTCAGACTGCCTGGTCCATTGAGGATCCTACGCCTGGCATCTGCCTGTTCCGCATCCTAGACAACGGGGCCGGGGCGCACTTTCTGGTCTTTTCCGGGGCAGTCGAGACCAATGGAGATGTTCTCTATCTCACTACCAGCCATGATGTTTCCGCTCTATACACAGCCCGGCAGGCCCAGCAGCACACCTATCTCCAGGTATTTTTCCTGATGTGTGTTCTATGCGCGGCGCTGTCCTACACGGTGTCGCGGCTGCTGACCGCCCCGCTGGGCGGGCTCTCCCGGGCCTCCCGAGCCATTGCCGCTGGCAATTTTGCCAGCCGGGTGCGGGTCCGCTCCAATGACGAAATCGGAGCCGTATCCACGGACTTCAACACCATGGCGGAAAAGATGGAGCAGACCGTCTCCGAGCTGAACCGGGCTGTGGAGGAGCTGCACCAGGCGATGGAGCGGCAGGAGCAGTTCACCGGCAGCTTCGCCCATGAGATGAAAACGCCTATGACCTCCTTGATTGGCTACGCGGAGCTGCTGCGTAGCGGGACGTTGACCCCGGAAGAGCAGTTGGAGGCCGCGGACTACCTGTATTCGGAGGGAAAACGGCTGGAGAGCCTGTCACACAAGCTGTTGGAGCTCCTGGTCCTGAAACGGCATGACCTGCCCTTCGCCAAAGTCTCTCCGGCGGAACTGATTGAGGCGCTGGTAGAGAGACTGCGGCCGCTGTACGCCGCCAAAGGGATTCGTCTGTCCTGCGTATGCAAGGCGGGGGCCTGCCTGATGGATGCAGACTTGGTCTGGTCCCTGCTCTTGAACCTGGCAGACAACGCACAGAAGGCCATAGAGCAGGGCGGGGAAATACAGTTTCGGCAGGAGATGCTGGCGGACGGCTGCCTCATCCATGTCCTGGACAGTGGCCGGGGGATCCCACCCCAGGCGCTGGAGCATCTGACAGAAGCCTTCTACCGGGTGGATAAGGCCCGGTCCCGGGCACAGGGTGGTTTCGGTCTGGGACTGTCCCTGTGCCGGGAGATTGCCGCTCTCCACAACGGCAGGATTCGATTTGAAAACCGGCCAGAGGGTGGCGCCTGCGTAACGGTGGATCTAAGAGGGGGCCGGCCATGAGAACAATCAAACGATATATCCTCCCGCTGTTTACGCTCGTGCTTATTACTGTGGGCGCGGCGATGCCCCTTGCAGTTTCGCAAATGCAGGACAGCCGGATCAGCAGCCTGCGGGAAGAGTTCCTGCTTAATACGGTTAATCTGACGCTCCAGCAGGATGTTGGGGTAAGTCCGGTTCTCCGCCTGATTGCAGGAGAGTGTAACAGCATCCTGTGGGAGGAGGAAACAAAGCTCACCGAACAGGATGCAATCGAAGCCGCTAAGGCGGTGCTAACTGAAATGGAGGCCATGGACCTATTGTCTGTGGGCGATTTGGCACTGATACGAGACGCAGAGGGACGAGCTGAACCGATTCTCTTAATTGGCGGCGACGGCAGCTCCGCACTGGTTTGGAACTGTTATTCGTACAGCGAGAATGTGCCATACCAGATGTGGATTGATGACACGACGGGTAAGGCCGTACAGTTTCTGGTGAGCAGCCCTACGCCCCGAGATACGGATGCCGCCCACGCCCTGGCTGCAAACTGGAACATATTCTTTCAGGGCTACTATGGAATTGAAATTGTCAGTGTGAAAGAGGAGTCTCAAGGCATTGATTCCGGCGGCATTCTATACCAGTTCGTTTTTGGGGCTGATTTGCAGGACGGCTTGGATGTCTGTGAGCTGGAACTGAAACTGTTTGGCGGCTTAGCGATCTTTAAGTAAAATGATGCAGTTTCGTTGCCGGAATGTTAATGGTTCTTTCTATCCTCCCGCTATGATAAAGGCATCTCAAATAAAGAAGGTGCTTATCATGAACCAAGGAGAAGTGATGATGCGGTCTCGCGGCAAACGTGTGCGCAGGCGTAGACGCAGACGGAGCAGAGGATTGGGGAATTGGTTTCTCCCTGTTTCGGCTCTTTGCTTTCTGCTTGCGGTTTGCATCATGGGATTCAAACCGGACGCCTCAGCGCAGGGTGATTCCACATCACTGGCGAAAACCGCTTATCAGCCCAATAGCTCCACCCAGACCAATCCGGATTCTGCCACAGACACGCTCAAGGTTATCGAGCAAGGTGCTTCTACCCAAACTGACCCAAATTTTTTCCCGCTGCAGCCTGAGCCTTCAGTCGGCACCCAGCAGGATCCCAGTTCCACATCGCCAGAGGCCAGCGGCAGCCCCAAAACTACCACACCAGACAAAGATAGCTGGAATCTGCTTCTGGTAAACCCCTGGAACCCGTTGCCGACAGACTATTCTCTCTCCCTGACAGAACTGAAGAACGGGCTCTCAGTGGATAGCCGGTGCTATCCGGATTTACAGGCCATGATGGACGCTTGCCGGGCGGATGGTCTGTCCCCAGTCATCTGCTCCGCCTACCGTACACAGGAGTACCAGGAGAAGTTGTTCCAGAATAAGGTTGACCGCCTGATAGCACAAGGATACTCTGAGGCTGACGCCCCAGTGGAGGCAGGGAAATCTGTGGCAGTCCCAGGTACTAGCGAGCATCAGTTGGGACTGGCAGTGGATATTGTGGACATCAATAATCAGCATCTGGATGAAACCCAGGAGAGCACCGCTGTGCAGAAGTGGCTGATGGAGCACAGCTGGGAGTATGGTTTCATCCTCCGCTATCCCAATGACAAAAGCGAGATCACCGGTATCATCTATGAGCCCTGGCATTACCGCTATGTGGGGCACGAGGACGCGGAGCAGATCCATTCCCTGGGCGTCTGCCTGGAGGAGTATTTGGAGGGAGTGTCCTGATGGAATTTTACGCAAATGAGGGAAAGGACGTATTGATCCAGGCAAACGGGAAAATCTATGCCCGCCATGCCATTACCACACATTTCGTCCAAGCGGGGGAAAGCTATATCGACCTTGTTGAACGATATGTTAAGCCCGTCTATCAGCCAGGGGATATCCTTTCCTCCAGCGAGAAGGTGATCGCCCTGTGTCAGGGACGGGTGGTGACAGAGGACCAGGTGCGCCCCGGCTTCTGGGCCAAGCTGCTCTCCCGCTTTGTCCGGCAGACTGCGGCGGGACCGGGCATGGGCCTGCCGGTGAAGATGCAGTTTGCCATCAACACCTGCGGTTTGGGCCGGGTGCTCTGGGCAGCGGTCCGAGCCGGTCTGGACAAGCTGCGGGGCATCCACGGCACTTTCTACCGGCTCCTCGGAGAGGAGGTCCGGGGATTGGACGGCTTCTACGGAGAAGACATCCCAGAATATAAGCACATCGGCATCCGCGTTCCCAGGAATCCAGACATGGTCTGCAATGAGGTTTATAAACGGACCGGAGTTGTTATGATGATTGTGGATGCCAACGACCTGGATGTAGACCTGCTGGGTAAAGGGAATCAGCTGAGAGACTGGAAGCAGGATCAACTCCTTGCGCTAATTGTAGATAATCCGGCTGGTCAGAACCGGCAGCTTACCCCATTCATCCTGATTCGGGAAATTCAACAAACATAACAGGCAGGACACGACAGCCACGATAGCGGCTGCCGTGTCCTGCTTCGGTATGTACGAAGGGAATTTTCATACAAGAGAACGCATGATATGCTCGAAAGATTTTGCACACTGGTAATCCCAAGGGGTAACTCAAATGCAGCTTTTTACTCTGCAAGATTTGATAGAGTATGTCTTTATTAAAGACCATGGTTGTTGGGATACCGTTTAAGCGATTTCACCGACTTGTATTGAATTTACTGGGTGTCTATGATAATATAATAGCAACATACAAAATTATTAACGGTTCATCTACAGTATGTCGCTGCTTCTGATGATTGTCATAGAACAATAGCCGGGATTTGAGGGGGATATTTATATGTTAAGGTCAATGATGCAAGTATATGTTAAAGGCAGCGCTGAGGCTGTTCATACCTATCAGAGAGCGTTTGAAGCTGAAATTCTTGGTTTGTACCCTGATGGGAATGGTGGATACATGCACTCTGAACTAAATGCTCATGGGCAGATATTGGCTGTGTCGGAATTGACAGATGGCCTTGTTGTAGGAAATACCATGCAATTTTGCTTTCATTTCGGCGAAGGCGGGGAAGAGTATGTAAAAAAGGCATATGAAGTTTTGCGGGAAGAGGCAACTATCTGCATTCCGATGGGTCCATGTGATTATAGTCCTTGTATGTTCTCTTTGATAGATAAATTTGGAGTATATTGGTGTATATTTGTATGATAAACTGCAGTTTATCGGGCAGTTATATCATAAAAATTGGAAAGGACATGATGGTGGCTTCCTGAACCGCCCTGTCCTTAAAATGGGTGGCTTTGATACCCCCTATTTTGCAAGAGGAAACGGCGGTTCAGTTTGAACCGCCGTTAAAATATTCCGTTCATTCCTAAATAGTATGTTAGAACTGCGCTATGGCAACAGGAAAGCAGCATTTCTAAAACTCCCAATTCGCTTTTGTGTTCCCGGTGACTAAAATCCGATGTTCTAGTGTATAAGCATTCATTTCTACAAAATTATCTGAATTTATCTTGTCCATGATGCGTGTGCAAATTTCAAGAAGAAAGCTGCCCCAAAATCGGAGCAGCTTTTTTTCAAAACAAGGGCATGAATCTACTTAATATTTCTCAAAGCGTCTAACACATTTTCCAGTTCCGCTGTATCAGTAAAAACGCCAATATAGTAATCTCCAGAATGAATATAAGCCGCCTCATCTTTTTCAAGAAGCGATATTGTTATATCCTCCTGACTGGAATAAATGCTTATATCAGTTTCCGGTTCATAGTTCATAACACATACAGTAAAAGAGTCTCCGAGTAGTTCCGGATTGGGTACAACCTCTCCGCCGTCCTCTGCAAATTCTGGTTCTGGTATCTCGCCGGTAATGTATTCAATTCTCAACATATTATACTGGGTTCCATCTTTCATCGTTGTGTTATAAACGCTTCCGCGCCCATAGTGAAAACCGTCTGGCAACTGATTGGGAAGGTGTTCTGCTAATGGATGTGCCAAGGTTTCTTCTTCTGTCAGGCTTGCCACTTCTGCCGATTCTACATTTTCTTCGCTCTCGGTGCTAGGATATACGGCAACGCTGTATGTTGATGTCATCCCATCGCTGTTTCCGGCATCAATTCCAGCAGTGCCGCCAGTACCGGGAATCGAAATTCCACCGAGTATTGTTGAAGAATCCTGCTGTAAAAGAGCAGTAGTGCCTGCAACAATAAGGCACAGGCAAGCTGCCATTGCACCCCAAGCCTTCCAATTCATTTTTTTCTTCATAGTTATTTTAGCCCCTTTCACAATGTCGTCATCAAGTTCACCAAGGACTTCAAAGAAATCTTCTTTTCTCATATCTCAAAGCCCCTTTCTGTCAAATATGCTTTTAACTCTTTTCTTGTCCGTTCCAGTGTCTTTGATACGGTTCCCTGCAACATTCCATTGTCATGTGCAATTTCTGTGACTGAGTCCGCATACCAATAGCGCCGTACAAATATATTTCGCTTGCTTACCGAAAGACTTCTGACGAATGAATTGATAGCCTTTATTAGTTCCTGACGGTCAATGATTTGCTCCACATCATCAACGTCCGATATGCAGTCGGTCAATTCGTCTAAAACAAGTGTTATTTTTTCCCCACCGCGTTTTTCGGTATGATTGTGCTTGTACCTGTTAAAAGCTAGGTTCCGTGTGATTTTACCGAGGAATGTTGCCAACTGTTCAGGCCAATGGGTTGGCATGGAGTTCCAGGCGTTTAGATAGGTATCATTGACACATTCCTCTGCATCTTCTTCATTGTTTAAAATATTCCTTGCAATAGCTTTGCAGTAATGACCATATTTATCGGATGTTACTTTTATGGCTTGGTCATTCCTATCCCAATAGAGCTGGATTATGCCATTATCATCCATACAAATCCTCCTTCCACCTATATACACAACTTCTAGGCAAAAATCTGACACCTATTTTGAAAAATTTTTTTCTTATTATATCATACTGCCTACATGATATCATTAAAAATGGGCCAGAACAGTGTCTGGCCCATTTCAAAATCATTATTATCACACCACATTAGGGAATTGACCTTTGGTGTTAATGTCAAGCGGACGAGATTTTATGCTGTCATAGGATTCTTTGTAATCATCCCAACTGTCTGCAAGAGTACGTTTGAGTAGAATAACCCTTTCATCCAGTGATAAACCTTTATGTATCCATTGCCATGTAAACAAAGCCATGTATTGATTCAAATACTTTGTTGCTGGGATACGTTCTGCTGATTCTGGCATGAATTTTTCTATCTGTGAATGAATTCCATTGACATTTGCAAGATTATATCTGCCTTCAGTGTGCTTATCTGCTTTGATTTGAACATGACGAATATTTTCGCTCTTTGCCAAAATCGGATAGGCTGAATGACTGTCAGTAATTAGAGTGCTATCACTATCAAAATGCCCTGATAACAATTTTTTAACATCTTCTGTTTCTAATCTGCCAACAGAAACAGGTTTTGCTATTAAGTTCTTTTCATCATCCGCCGCAACAACAATACAGGCCTGTTCATTGCTGATTCCTCTTTTGTATCTCTTGGTGTTCTCCCGCAGTTCCTTTAAATAACCTGGTATTGATATTACCCTCGTCCATAGACCATGCTTTTTCAAATATTCCTCTTGATCTGCGTTGGAACAGTTATGCCTGGGAAATCTTTTCAATGTGAATATGAAAAACTCCGGGTCGCGTTTACCTTTAAATGATACAGTACAAAAACATTCATCACATTGCACTTCACCTTCAAATTTGAAATTATGTTTCCCCTCTGTATCTAATACACTATATTGCGCCATCATCCGTTGAAAAAGAATGTCCATGACCTTTAATTTGTGCTGTGCCGCTGTTGATCTACTGACATTCATCTTTTGAGCAAGATTCCCAATTGTTTGATTCTCTACAATCCCCACATATAAAGCTGCAAGTTGTGTATCTGACAGACGAGAGTTTTGGTCAAGTATATCTATGTCAGACGAAAATGTCTTACCACAATCCTTACAAATTATTCTTGGAGTACCCTTTTTAGACTTTCCATGCTTTTTAATCCTGATACTCCCACAGAATGGACAACTATCCGACGTTTTAATTTCCTTTTTCCCTTTACTTTCCGACCTTTTTGCTTGTGCCATGATTATCAGTTCATCCAGTTGGTCAGCTGTCAAACTATCAAGGCCACCCTTCAACGCTTCGTTGAAGAAGTCGGACATTGTAAAACCTACTAATGCTATTAAATTGTTTGCACCCTCTGCGGTGCTTACCCTTCAACCATAGTCAAGACTTGCTAGAATCGCTTTTTTCTGCCGCTCGAGTGCCATCCTCCGATATTTGAGAGCTTTTTGTTGTAAGCGTTCCTCCTCCTTCAAGTATTCCTCCGCCATATCAAAATCAGATTGGAGTTGAAGTCTGTACTCGTCTTTATCACTTAATTCTGGTACAATATGGTCTTGTTCAGTTGCTACAGATCGTTTAGCGTATTCTGCGTTTTTAATTGCACTCGAAATAATTATTCCCAATAAACCAGTATGTTGATATTTTGCTTTCTTGGAATTACAAGTGTCTTTAATTTCATCCCATTCAGAATCCGCAATGATCTCTACACCCAATTTTTTGGCATAAGTTCTGGCATTGAATGTCACTTCGTTATTGGTAATGACAACGGGCTTTCCAATATTATTGTAAAATGCCGCTCCAGAATAAACCTCTTGAATTGGGCCCTTGCCCAAAGGCTTGTTGTAATACTTGCATTGAATGTAATATGAATATTTAACCCCTTGAATATTCACACTCGCTTCAATGTCAATACCTCCATCATTAGCTTTACCTACTCTGTTAGCTGTGAGTCCAGCCAGTCGAAGAAAGTCTACCGTTTTGTTTTCAAACTCTGTACCTGAATAGCAATTGTTAAAGACGATGTTCTCAGGAATGATGTTCGCCTGCATGATGTTCGCCTGCATGATGTATGCCTCCTAAAAAAGTATTGAACTGTTTTTTAAGTTCAACACCACATAGAGGAAGTCAGTACAACACGCTATATGTTCCATTTGGTCGATGATGTATTAGGCCTTTTAACTGTTCAGCCCTCGAACAGAATGATTGATAATATAAGCGAACATGAGTAGCTGTCTTTTTCTACTCTCAAAATTCATTTCTTGAAATTCAGAACAATGACCAAAAACAAGATGGTGAAACTGTTTATTATAACGAAAGCCAAAAAGAGACTGTCCACCTATGGTGAGCAGTCTCTTTTTGCAGCTGTTGTATAATTATTGCATTGATATAAATATTTATTTAGAAGATTCTACCGGGAACACGAAGTCGAATTGGGACTTCTAAAATAGTTGCTTTATGCTATGTAAAGGAACGGATAGTTTGCTCAAAGTCTCTTGCGCTCTGACAGAGCCGCGTTACCTGCTGCCAGTTCCGGCAGACAACTGGAGCAAACTCTCTAAAAACTTTGGCGCTCTTTTTTTGGCGTGGAATCCGGACACCATGATAAGGAGCTCCTCTGAGAATAATTTGTTTCCAAGGGTCTTCAAAAGACTCAACATCCTTCGGGCCGTCATACGCTGCCACAATCCAGGCTTCTAAACTATCGCAGGGAACCACAACACAGGTGTCATCTATATCAATCAGTTTAGAGGAAATCAAACTTTTCAGATGATCTATGTAGCCGGTTACAGGGGCGCTATGTCTATTGCAGGGCAGTGTAACCGGGCAGGTTATCGTGTTACAATACAGAGGGTTCAGACTTTCTCTGTCAGGACATACAGTGGGGTCACAGCTGCAATGGGCTGGCTTTTCTTTCCTGGAGACATCACCATCCATCTGGATGATCAGGAGATCCAGTGCAGGCTGGATACTGTTCATAAACTGTTTTTTGATGTCGGCATGATCTATGCACCATTTCCAAACACCTTTCCAACCATTTTCATACCGACCAATTACATCGGGCTCTGGCTGCAAGAGGTAAAACCGTTGCTTTCCCCGGTGATGGCATCAATCACGGCTTGAAGAATAATAAAGTCTGTTGGACCCTCGCATACGATTCCGATATTTTTCATAACAGCGTAGGGACACCTCCCAGCCTGCCGTTGATCCACAGCCGGGACAGGGGCTGGCCTTCGTTGATCAGATCCTGGGAGACAAGAATCCGTTTGATTTGCGCATAACCGTTGGAGTCCCGATCCAAAGCGAACAAGCGGATGTCGTCATTGCACAGGTCCAGGCCGTCCAGGACCAGCGGGTTATGAGTTGTCAGAAAAACGTGCTTCTTGTGCTGAATGACCTGCTCACAGAAAACCTGAATCATTTTCTTGGCAAGCCGGGGGTTTAAGGCATGGTCAAAACTATCTACGGAGAAAATAGAAGGGGCCTGCGGGTGCATTGCCAGAGCCAGCATGAACAGCACATACAGCGCACCCTCACTGGCATCGTAGCCGGTGAACTGCGCAGACGCTTTCATATAGCGGTCTGCAAATTGAATAACCTGTCGTGGAGAAGGGATGTTGGAATTGATAGTACTCTTTTTAGGTGCGCCTACGGTGATATCAGATGCCCAATCGATCATATCCAGGATATCATCCATGTATAGATCACCAAAACAAAGATCGCCATCTTTTTCGTGAATGAGAGCATCAATTGCTTCAGCCAAACGACCGCCATTCAGGCCGATAGGGGTAGTTTGGTTTGGGTCGGGAGTTGTTCCGCGCAGGGTCATTGTATTTGGTTGAAAGATACCATATGAGGAAAAGTCCTGTGCTATTTTTCGGCTTGCCGCCAAATCCTCGTTGTTGTCAATTAAAAAGAAGCCAATATGATTGTTGGTTTGCTGCTGGGAGGCATGGCTGCGCCCCCACTTTTTTATGCCATTGAGGAAAAATGCTTCTGCGTGATATTTCCAATAGTCGCTATCTGTAGGGGTTGTGAGGTGAACGTCATATTGGCACACATCAGAGGAGTCATCATCATCCCACTCCAAAGAGAGATCCACTGTTAGTTTCTGACGACTAATCCCCTTAAAATTAGACTTATAGAGTGAGGGGATGCTTAGCCTAACGCCTCTCCTTTGTAGGCTTGCAGAGTCAACACGATCTGTCATGGCCGCGCTGAGCAGTCCAATAGCCTCCAAAATTGTAGACTTCCCAGAACCGTTGGCACCAATGAACACATTGACTTTCCCAGGCTCAAAAGCTATATTATATAGACACTTAAAGTTGCCAAAGCTGATTTTTCGCAAATTCATGCCATCACCCCTTCCGTTGGATACAAATACAGTATAACACATCGAACAAATTAAATACAGCATTTTTTGTAGATTTTGGCTTATTTAATTTGATGGAACAAAAATTCCATAAGCAAGATGCTTCTAACAAAAATCTAACACTCAGATTGGTACAATAAGAAGAAAAAGGGGGTGTAGCTTTGAGAATTTTGCTGGTTGAAGATGAACGGCGGCTTTCCGGCTATATTGCAAAGGGCCTGCAAAACAGCGGCTACGCGGTGGATGCCGTTTATGACGGGGAGGCGGCCCTATATGAGTATGGGGTAAACAGCTATGACCTGATCATTCTGGACCTGAACCTTCCCAAAGTGGATGGGCTGGATGTCCTGCGGGAGATTCGGAAGACTGACGGCAGCATCAAAGTCATTATCCTGTCCGCCCGCAGTAAAGTGAGCGACCGGATCCTGGGGCTGGATGACGGAGCGAACGACTACCTGATCAAGCCCTTTGATTTTGGGGAGCTGGAGGCGCGTATCCGGAATCTGCTGCGCCGGGAGTTTTTGCAGATGCCTTCAACCGTGTCACTGGGCGATCTGAGTCTGGATACCAAGGCCAAGCGGGTCACATTCCATGGTACAGAGGTCGTTTTGACACGCAAGGAGTACGGTATTCTGGAGTACCTGATGTTTCATCAGAACCAGGTAATCAGTGCGGAGGAGTTGACAGAGCACATCTGGAACAACACGTTTGATCCGTTCTCCAACACTGTACGCTACCATATCCACTCGTTGAAAAAGAAGTTGCATATGGCCTGCCGGATCGAATATATCAAAACCATCCGAGGGCAGGGCTATATCATGGAGGCGCCGCAATGAGACATATGAGTTTACAAATGAGGGTGGCGCTTTTATCAGTGGTTGCGCTGATTGTTTGTACGGTGGCATTGACGGTCGTATCCGTCTATAGTGTGGAGAGCATTATTTCATCGTCAGAGGATTACTGGGGGACGCAGTATGGCGGTGACGATTTGGATGCTTTACCGCAGGGCCAGGAGAATGCCGATACTGTCATCACGCTTCGCAAGTTTAATGCTACGAGTGTGATTCTCTGCATCTTTGTCAATCTGTTGGGCGGAATCGCTATCTATCTGATTATGGGCAGGGCGCTGCGCCCTTTGACGAAGCTGATCGAGGCCATAGAACGGATTGATGAACAGAAACTGTCTGAGCAGATAGCGGAGACGGGCGCAAATGATGAAGTTGGGCGGCTAACCCACAGTTTCAACGGTATGATGGCCCGGCTGGAGGACGCCTTCCAGCGCCAGAGCAGCTTTACAGCCAATGCGGCCCATGAACTGAAGACACCGCTTACCATCATGAAGACTGGGGTTCAGGTGCTGCTCGCGGACCGAGCGGCTACGCTGGGGGACTATCAGGAGAACGGACGGGAGCTCTTGGACAGCATTGACCGGCTCGCAAAGATTGTAGACAGCCTCCTGGTACTGGCAGCTAATAGCGACCCAGGGCACGACACGGACGAGGACGTGATGCTGGAGCCTTTGATGGAGGCCATCCAAGGCGAGTTGTCTGCTCAGCTGGACGAACGGGATATGAGCTGTTCTGTGATTTGCGGCGAGCTGTCCGTCACCGCAGATCCTGCGCTGTTGTATCGCGTTTTCTTTAACTTGATGGAAAATGCCTGTAAATACGGAAAACAGGAGGGGAGTATCTGCATCACCGGCTCCCGGGGCGATGACGGCATTTATGTATGCGTATTGGATGATGGGCCGGGCATTCCGCAAGAACATATCCCTTATATATTCGATGCGTTTTACCGGGTCGATAAATCACGCTCCCGAGAGATTGGTGGTGCTGGCTTGGGACTATCGATTGTGAAGACGATGGTGGAGTCGATAGGGGGAACGATATCGGCCGAGAACGGCGGAGGAGCCGGTATCTGTTTCATGATATTTTTCCCGGATTGAGTCCGTGGCCAATAAACGAAAAAAGAGGCAGGGGTTGGAGACTCCTGCTTCTTTTTGTCTTCTAACGAAAATCTAACATTCTGTTTGGTATCCTTGCGGTAGCACGTTCAACCTGGAAGAAAGGACATTTTATAATGAAGTTGTCAGACCTGCGGAAGCACAAGAAATTTTTGATTGCAGTTGTGTGCGTGTTGGCGGCCATAGCTATGGGTGCGGTTTTTTTACAGCCCAAAGCAGAGCCGGAGGACGATGTGATCTGGCGGGAATACCCCGTTAAGCTCGGCACGATTACGGCATCACTTGACGGCAGCGGATTGCTGGAGGCCACCGGCATCCATCATAGCTTCGATGTGGACTTGAAAATTGACCAGATACTGGTTGAGGCCGGACAGGAAGTAAAGGCGGGGGATACCCTGGTCACATATTCCAAAACTGCGCTTCAGGAGAAGATAGACGAATTGACAGCCTCCCTGCAGGCAGCCCAGCGGGCGTTGGAGGATGCCCAGAACAATAAGCGGAAGATGCAGCTGGAGGGCGTGCTCAGTCAGACCCAGGGCCAGCAGGATCAGGAAACGGCCTATGAGGGTTCCAAACGGGAGATTGAGAATGCGATTCAGAATGGGGAGCACACAGTCGCCCAGCTTCAGGAGAAGGTCGTCTCTTTACAGGAAGAACTGCGGCAGGTGAGTATGTCACAGGATGGCACCGCCGCCTCCGCTGATTTACAGAATTTGATGGCCCAAATGTCGCGTCTGAAAAAGGACATGGAGCGGCTGCAGGCGAGCAACACCGCTGCCGCCGGCGACCAGCAGATCGCCGCCCTGGTCCAGCAGCGCAGGGAGTTGTATGATCAGTTGGATGACATTGAGCGTCAGATCAGGGACGCTGAGAATACAATCAGCTACTTACAGCGGCTGGAGCAGGACCTGTCAGGTGTGCAGCAGCAGATCGCGTCGCTCCGTGTGCAGATTGCCGAGTTGGAGGCTGCCCAGCAGCAGGTCCCCACAACGTCTCCTGCGCCAGAGCCCACGCCAGACCCAACCACAGAACCCACGCAGACCCCGGACCTGCCAGAGGACCCTCCGCCCACGCAGCAGCCGGAGACGGAGCTCTTCCCGGAGACAGCGGCAGATAACGGGCAGCTTTCGGTCCTGAAGGCGCAGCTGGAGAACCTCCTGGCCGACGAAACCCGCCTGAAGGCTGAGATTGATGCCACAGCCGATCCGTCCGACCAACTCGCCTCACTCCGCTCACAGAGGCGAAGCACAGAACGCAGCATATCCAATGTCAACGACCAGATTGACGCCATGGAGGACTCGGCCCAGATTGCTGAGGATATCCAGAAAAAACAGAGTCAGATTGACAACCTACAAGCACAGATCAATGCGCTTTCTGCCAAGGAAGAGAAGATTGACTCACTGAGTGGCCAGATTGAGAAAGCGATAGAGGATATAAATACCGCCAACTTTGATTTGGAGACCCAGCGTATTGCCCTGGAGACACTGGAGACCAACCATAGTGCGCAGGTATCAAAGACGGAGGCCAACCAGGCGACGCAGTCCCAGATCGACGCGCTTACCGTTGAAACACTGAACAATGCTATTGAGAACGCACAGGCGGAGATCAGAAGCATCAATGCAGAATTGTCCGCAGCCCAGGCATTGCTCGCTACTCCCGCACTGTCCGCAAAGGCGGATGGGGTCGTCACACTGGTGAGCTATACCGAGGGGGATACCGTCCCCGCCGGGAAGTCCGTGGTGACGATTGGGGACAGCGGTGAGAAATGCGTGGCAGCGGAGATCCCGCAGGAGGACATAGGCGGCGTTGAGCTTGGCCAGGCGGTGGAGCTGCAGTTTGTGGCGGACCCGGACAACACGATCTCCGGGCGGGTGGTTGAGAAAAACCTTGTACCGACCCAGGGGACAGAGGGCGTTACATATACGGTGAAGATCGCCTTTGACGAGCCGCAGGAAGAACTACTGCAGGGCATGACTTGCAGTGTGAAGTTCATCCAGAAACGGGTGGAGAATGTTCTGACCCTGGCCAATAAGGCCATTACGCTGACAGATGGGAAACAGACAGTCATCGTCCAGATGGCGGACGGCTCCCATGAGGAGCGGGAGATTAAGACGGGCTTTTCCGATGGGCGCACCAGCGAGGTGACCAGCGGCCTGTCCGCCGGCGAAATTGTTGTGGTAGCGGGGTGAGTGTATGCGGCTGACAGAAACGCTCCGCATGATCTGGACGAATCTGCTCCAGAACAAGTCCAAGGTCCTGCTGACCTCTCTCGGCATTATTATCGGGACCCTGACCATCATCCTGGTAACCGCCATCGGCAAAGGCGGCGAGGAAGAGGTGGCCCGGCAGTATTCCAGTATGTCCGCTGAGACGATCTATGTTAATGTCATATACAGTGACAGGCTCGACTTTGCCAGCATACCGCGCATCTCCACAGAACACTTGGCGGTGATATTGGAGGAAAACCCCTACCTTGAGGGGATATATCTGCGTACCACACTGTTCCAGGAGACACGAATCGGACAGAAAAAGAAAGACCTCACCATTGCGGCTGTGACGCAGGGGTACAGTGAGATCTCCTCGCTGCCCATAGCGGAGGGGACCGATTTTGCGGATGCGGACTTTGAGGATGGAAGCCGTGTGGTGGTACTGGGCAATAATGTGGCGCAGCAGAACTTTGCCAGCCCGGAGGCCGCGGTCGGGGAATCCCTGGTCATCAACAACGCCCGCTATGAGATCATTGGGGTCCTGGCAAAGAAGTCCGAGGGCCTGCAGGGCCTGTCTCCGGACGACAGTGTTTTCCTGCCCCTCCAGACAGCGCAGAACGGCGATATGCTGGATGACTACGCCATACCTCAGGCGGTCGGCCTGGCCACCAGCACCGAGGTGATCGACCAGGCCATGACCAGGCTGAAAAGCTCACTTGATTATCTGCTGGAGGACAGCACGATGTACGGCATTGAGGATGCCGGCGGACGTATCGAGGCGGCCCTGCAGTCGGCCCGCACGATGAAGATGCTGCTGGTGTCGGTGGCCGCAATCGTGTTCCTGGTGGGCGGTATCGGTATCATGAATGTCCTGTTTGTTTCCGTGAAAGAGCGGACCAAAGAGATTGGCATTTTGAAAGCGCTGGGGACATCGAAAAAGGATATCCTGCTGCTGTTCTTGCTGGAGTCCGTTGAGATTGGCCTTTTTGGCGGGATTGTCGGCGTCCTGGTGAGCTTTGTGGCAATGCCGCTGATGCAGCGCACCGGCATTGCGGTATCACCCAGCGTGGAGGGCTGGGTCATCGCACTGTTCTTCGCAGTGGGTACTGCGGCGGTGTTCGGCTTCTATCCCGCCTATAAGGCCGCAGGACTGAAACCGATTGATGCGCTGACATATGAGTGAGAAGATTTTATGCTGTGGAGCCAGATTGTCCGCCAGGGCATCGAACTGCGGCTTAAAATAAAAATAATTGTTTTGAAAGGAACGGACCACTATGAAAACTCTGATGACATTACTGCTTACCCTTGCGATGCTGTTTACGCTGGCCGCCTGCGGCAGCCAGGCCGGTGGAGATCAGACCCAGGAGCCCAATCAGTCGGATGTCCTGGACGGCGATGTCTCCGGCGGAGAGGAGGAGAACTACGAGTCCCTCTACGGAAAGGTGACCAGCATCGTGGGCAATGAGATCGAGCTGGCCCTTGCGGAGCTGCCGGACGATGATGCTGGTGACGGTGACGATGACCCGGCGCCGGTCGAGCTTCCGGGCGGCATCGTTGTGACCCAGAAGGAGCCGATCAACGTGGAGAGCATGGAATATACCGGGGAGTCCCTGACGTTCACAGTCCCCGCAGGGACCCAGTTCTACAGCGACGGTCAGGAGACGGTCCTGTCGGCCGTCAAGAAGGGGAGCGTTGTGTCTGTTACTGTGGACAACCGGGAGGACATGAACATCCAGTCCATTGAGGTTTTGGGCTGACGGGATGGATGCGGAAAACATTGTAACACTGAGCGAGATTGAAAAGTCCTATACCGCCGGCGGCGAGCGGCTTTATGTACTGAAGCGGGTCAGCCTGACCGTCAACAAGGGCGAGTACCTGGCGATCCTGGGCGCGTCCGGGTCGGGAAAGTCCACGCTTATGAATATCATTGGGTGTATGGACACATCGGACTCCGGGCAATACCTTTTGGACGGTGTGGATGTGAACACCTGCAATGACGCTGGCTTGACAGCTCTGCGCAACCAGAAGATCGGGTTCATCTTCCAGAAGTACCATCTGATCCCCCAGTACACCGTGCTGCAGAATGTGATGCTCCCGCTGCTGATCCGGGGGAAGACCCGGACGGAAGCGGCAAAAATGGTAGAGGAGTACATACGGATGGTGGGCCTGTGGGAGCGCATCTCCCATAAGCCAAACGAGCTCTCCGGCGGCCAGCAGCAGCGTGTGGCGATTGCCCGGGCGCTGGTGACGGCACCGACCCTGCTTCTGGCGGACGAACCCACGGGCGCACTGGACTCCCAGACCGGCAAAGAGATCCTTGCCCTGTTCCAGCGGCTCAATGAGATGGGAAACACCATTATCATGATCACCCATGACCTGAGCGTGGCGCAGCACAGCAAGCGGATCGCACGGCTGGTAGACGGTGTCCTGTCATTTCAGGGGTAGGAGAGCCATACAAAACTTTCTAAAAAAGAATGAAACAGTGTAACCTATAGCCTTCCTTTTCCCACTTCTATCATAGAAGAATACCGTATTCGGTTTCAAACGGCTGACGAGTCGGCTGAAATAAATCTAATTGAAAGAAGGTTATTTGCAATGAAGAAACAGTTTATGCCCCTGGCCCTTGTATCCCTGCTGGTCTGCTCCCTGCTGTGTACCTCCGCATTTGCCGCCAACAGGGACACCCAGACGGAGCCCGCCGTGATCGAGGTGGATACTGCGGCCCTATTCTCCACCATTGAAAGCAACGAGGCGCAGATGGTCAATGTATTGGAGAAGCAGGCCGGTGCTGTTGTGGTCGCTCCTGAATTTTCCCACTTTAGTGATGTGGCGACCTCTAACGCATTGCAGGCGGACGGGGACGTTGAACAGACCGATTATGTCCCCGGCACTGAAAGCCATGGAGATGGCATTGACCCGGAGTCAAGCGGCGAGTTGGCTGCTGGAAAATCCTGGAGCTATGATGCGCAGTCTATGAGTAAAGGCCAGAAGATTACGATTAGCGTAGACTACACGCCCACCTCGTCCAATATGCAGATTGGTTTGAAGGACTCCAATGGTACGGTTTACTATACCACGGTTACTGGCGGTTCCGGTTCTGCAACCTTCAGCATCAACAAAACTGGCACCTATTCCATTTATGTGGGGAATCCCTCTTCTGTCAGCGTTAACTTTGATGTGTCCTATATCCTGGACTGAAACTCCGGCAAACCGGTACGATGAAATAGTTGAGCCTCATAAGCGGCACCAGGGGACGCACTGGTGCCGCTTAGTTGATTTGTCCGCTATGTTGCAGTAAATATTTCGGTGTGTTGATAAAATGTTGAAACTTGTATGCTAAACTGATCTAAAGGGGGTGCCGCAATGGACTATAAAATATTGATTGTGGACGATGAACCTGATATTGTCTCCATGCTGGCCAGTTTCTTCACAGGAAATGGCTATCAGGCCCTGACAGCCCATAGCGGTATGGAATCGCTCAGGCGAGTTGAGCAAAACCCGGACATTATTTTGCTTGACATCAATATGCCGGACATGGACGGCCTGGAGGTCTGCGAGTTAATCAGGGACCGTGTATCCTGCCCCATCCTCTTCCTGACAGCCCGGATTGAGGACCGGGACAAGGTGAAGGGTTTCTTTGCTGGCGGAGATGACTATATCCTAAAGCCCTTTTCGCTGATGGAACTGGAGGCGAGGGTGTGTGCCCACCTACGGCGGGAGGCACGGCACAAGGCAGACACCCGGCTAAGATTTGTCGGAAATCTTGCGATAGATTTTGCCAAGCGCCAGTTGTTTTGTGGGAAGGAAGAAATCCTCCTGACGAAAAAGGAATTTGACATTGTGGAGTTGTTGTCCCAAAACCCCGGTCAGGTGTTTGACAAGGAGCGAATCTACGAGAAACTGTGGGGGTATGACAGCGAGGGAGACAGCAGCGTCGTAGCGGAGCATATCCGCAGGATTAGAACAAAAATTGCCGCGCACACAGATCGGCCTTATATTGAAACAGTTTGGGGGTGCGGCTATAAATGGAGTCGGTAAAACGTCGCTGGTATAATATGTCCTTGCGAAAGGCGCTCGTCTGCTATGTTACTGCTGCTGCTGCTGTGCTGGCGCTGGCCCTGTGCGCGATCACCTCAAATCTTTGCGATTTTTTAGTCAAAGAGATTTATGAGGCATATCCTGAAACTGTGGAGAAATACTACTTGACCAACGAGCGGGGGGAGCGGCTGGGGGATGGAAGTTATGTCGGGAGAGATTTTGTACCGCTCTCCGCGAAGGATCAGCGAATGGTCGATATTCTTCGGGCCTTCCCTGGCGTCATAATACCGGTCTATTCCGCACTTTGCATTTTAGCAGCAGCCCTGCTGTTCTATCGGGATAAGCTGAAAAAGCCCCTTGCGGAGTTGCGCCTCGCATCTGAAAAAATCTCCAACAATGATTTGAATTTCACCGTAGCCTCCGACAGAGACGATGAATTGGGCCAGCTCTGCGCATCCTTTGAAACTATGCGGGAGGCTCTGGCCCAAAATTTCTCAGAGATGTGGAGGCAGATGGAGGAGCGAAAGCGACTGAACGCCGCTTTCGCCCATGATCTTCGGACGCCGCTCACTGTTCTGAAGGGGTACAACGAGATGTTACAGGCTGGCGGAGATGAACAGACTCGGGCCACCGCTGTCACCATGCAACGGCATATCTCTCGGCTGGAGCATTATGCGGATACCATGAGCCAGCTGCGCCGGCTAGAGGACACACAGCCCATTTGCCAGCAGACACCGCTGAAAACTCTCGCTGCTTCTTTGCATGAAAGCGGATCGATTCTATGTGGACAAATGGGGAGACAGTTTTTCATGCAGAACAAGGTCAATTCGCCAACGCTGACTTTGGACGGGGATCTGATTTCACAGGTACACAGCAACCTAATTGCGAACGCTATACGGTATGCCGTTGCATCCGTAACGCTTTGCCTAGAAGAAACGCAGGATGGCCTTCTGCTGTCTGTATCAGATGATGGACCTGGCTTTGATAAAATCAGTCTGGAAAAAGCGGCAGATCCCTATTTCACCAGAGAAAAGGCGGACCACTTTGGCCTGGGCCTTTACACCAGCAAGATACTTTGCGAGCATCATGGCGGCTGGCTGCGGCTTGAGAACACTCCTTCCGGCGCCAATGTGACTGCTTTTTTCAAAAGTAGATAGAAAGTTGGAATTTGTCCGCTATACTCCTCATGTAACGCATGGGGAGTATTTTCATCTCCCAATCAAGGAAAGGCGGTTCTTAATGATGACAGAAACCCCAATTTTGCAAACAGCTAATTTGAGAAAGTATTATCGGCAGGGAGATCATGTCACAAAGGCCCTCGATGGGGTAAGCCTCTCTGTAGATGCCGGGGAGTTCGTGGCGGTTGTCGGCACCTCCGGCTCCGGCAAGTCTACGCTGCTCCATATGTTGGGCGGACTTGATACGCCCACCTCCGGGGACATCATTGTGGGCGGGAAACGGCTCTCGAAAAAGAGTGAGGAGCAGATGGCAGTGTTTCGCCGCCGCCATATTGGCTTTGTTTTCCAGAATTACAATCTGGTACCAATTCTGAACGTCTATGAGAATATCGTCTTACCTGTGCAGTTGGATGGAAGAAAAGCGGACAAGGACTTTTTGGAGGAGATTGTCTGCTCCCTCGGCCTCCAGGACAAGCTCCAGAGCCTCCCCAATAACCTCTCTGGTGGCCAGCAGCAGCGGGTCTCCATCGCCCGCGCCCTGCTTACGAAACCGGAAATCATCCTAGCAGACGAGCCCACCGGAAACCTGGACAGCAGAACCAGCGAGGACGTGCTTGCCCTGCTGAAGGTCACCAGTACTAAATTCCATCAGACCACCATTATGATAACACACAATGACGCCATTGCGCAACTGGCAGACCGAATCATTCGCATCGAGGATGGGAGGATCAAGGAATGAGACACGGAAAGAGACTGATCAAAACACAATCGTCAGTTCAGATCGTTGCCCAGCGTTCCTTTCACAACAGCCGTGCTACAAACCGGTTGATTGCCGTTGCAGCTATCATCGTGGTTATTCTGATTACAGCCACCTGCAGCGTCTTGTTTAATCTGCAGAATTTTTCCACGCTGCAAACTCTGAAAAGTTATGGAACGACTACGGAAATCATTTTCTCCAACCCTAGTACTGCGCAGCTGACCAAACTGGAGGAAAGTAATCTTGTGCAGAAGCCCTTGTATACTTCCTACAGACTGGGACGGCTGATTGGAAACCCCGGTCAGTCCGGTCTTAGTATTGACCTGTGGGCGGTTGAAAATTGGGACACCTGGAGCAGTCCGCTGGTTTCTAATCTACAAGGGCGTTACCCAGTTGAGGCAGGCGAGGTCATGCTGTCCACCTGGCTACTGGAACGGTTTGAGATTGAGCCAGTGATTGGCACAGAGATCACATTTTCCGTTGGCTGGGATGATTGTGATGCGGTGCAGGAGGAGACATTTTATCTATGTGGCTTCTATACCGATACATCCTATATTGACACGACATCAAAGCAAAAGGTCTTTCTGTCCGCTGCGGTTCTTGCACAGCATGAATTGCCGGCGTCAATCGCTGGATTTTCCGTTTCGGCTGGCAGTGGCCAGAGGGATTTGAACCAGGTCATCAATCAGCTTGGACTGACAGAGCAACAGACGGTTACAGTTTTGTCTGCCGGGAAGATGTCGCTTCAGGATATGGTTTTGGCCCTGGCGGTCATCCTGTTTTTTATGGTAGATGGCTTTTTAATCATTTTCAACATCAACTCCATTTCCGTTACCAAGGACATTCAGTTTTATGGCCTACTGAAGACCATTGGAATCTCCCCCAAGCAGTTAAAGCGGGTAATCTATTACCGGATGGCTCGGATATTGCTGATGGCTCTTCCCGCTGGGTTGCTCCTCGGCTGTATTATAACGCAATGGATCGTGCCCCTGCTGTTGGGAAATTTGCTGGAAGGTTTCACTCAGGCAAACCTCCATTGGGCGGTACCTGTTGTATCGGCCATTTTTTCCTGCGCAATAGTTTTTTTCAGTTTTGCCATGACGGCGCGGAAGGTTCTGGCTGTTTCGCCCATGGCCGCGCTGCGTTACACTGAGGAAGGCATTAAGCGAAAGACCAGCCGCTCCAGCGATCACGCTACGATGCCTTGGATGGGGCTGAGGAACGCTTTCCGGCATCCCACCAAGGCTTTCTTTGTGATTGGGACCTTCTTTTTGAGCGGTGTGACTTTCCTGCTCTGTATGACAGTGCTGAATGGCCTGTCGGTAGATGAATACGTCAACTTTAATACTGCCCATGACATCGCCCTATATAACCATATGAGCCGGGCCTCATTCTCGCCCCAGGAGGAGCAGTCCTTTACGCCGGAAATTATAGCCCAACTGCAGGGGATAGAGGGTGTTGAAGCCTTTCGTACCACAAAGGTTGTTCCCATCTACGAGCAGTATTCTGAGGAGGTATATGGAGACTGGTATCAGATCAAGAGTGAGTTTGAGAAGTCAAATGGAGTGGAACCGACGGATCCGCAGATTTGGATCGACAATCCCAGTGCGGCGTTTTGGGGACTGCTGGTGGGCGTGGATCGTGATGTAATCACTGCCTATAACCAGTCGGCGGAAACGCCGGTGGATATTGATGCCTTTGAACGTGGGGAATTTTTGATGACCACAGGCATGAATGGGGACGGGCTGCACCAAGGGGATATGATAACCTTTTTTGTTATGGATACAGACCAGCAATTTCAGTTGCCTATCAGGGGGCAGCTCCCGCTGGAGCGGGATGGAATGAACGGCGGCGCGGCTCCGTGGCTGGTAGTATCCAATAAAGTCATAGACCAGTATAGGCCGGACGCCATCATCTACTCTATTAAGATTGACAGTAAACCTAAATATGAGCAGAACATTTTGGACCAAGTGATGTCTTTAACAGAGCACATCCCGGCCATTTCAAGGACATCTAAGATAGAACTGGCACAGTCGCTTGCCGAGGTGAAAGACTCCCTGTCAAAACTGTCTATCTTTCTCACAGTGGTGCTGTTTTCCATAGGTATCCTCAATTTCATCAATACTATGAGCGCAAATGTGTTGAACCGTCAAAGAGAGTTTGCTGCGATGGAGGCAGTAGGAGCAACCAAGCGGCAGGTGTGTCAGTTGGTTGTGTGGGAGGGCTTTTGGTACTTTGTCTCTACGATGATACTGGTGCTTACCTTTGGTTCTGTTGCTGATGTCCTTCTATTTGGACTCATTCAAAATTCTCTGGAATTTGGGGTATTCTCTTACCCTGTTCTACCTTTGGTACTCTATTTATTGGCTACTTTGATCCCTTGCGGTATAATTCCATCAGGCATCTACCGGAAGGTCGGGATGGAGAGTATCATTCAACGGCTGCGAGAGGACTGATGTATTGGCGATCCTTGATTTTTACTAATGAAATTAGGTGTACCTCCTATGCGGCATCAGGGGATGCCGCATAGGAGGTTGTGCAAGTTGAGTAATATTGAGGTCCATAGTTCAGCTGCTACCTGTATGTAAATTTGTACCCATAGCCAGTAACAGTCTGGATTAAATCCGCATTGCCCAGCTTCCGCCGCAGTTGGCAAACTGTATTACGGATGATATGATTGCAGTCAATCGGATCCTCATGCCATATTGATGTATAGATCTGGGTTGGGGTAAGAACCCAGCCGGGATAATGAGCCAAGAGCAGGAGTACATTGAATTCTTTTGGGAATAGGATGACTTCTTCTCCCGATAGTGCGACAGTGTGGCATTGTGGGTCAATCACGAGATCATGATACTGGATAATGGGTAGGCGTTTTATTTCTGGTGGCTTCATAGTGGGTCACTCCAATGTATGATAATTATAGCAAGCAGCTGTTATGGTTTTGTTTTCATAAGATATGCTAGTCCCATAACTACCAATATTTGTATTACACTGATTGTAAGAGTCCTCATATTGGGAAAGCTGCATAGTGACGTGAGAGTATACATTCCACCCAAGACGGTATTTGACCAGGCATGGAGCAGAACGGATACCCAGATACTTTTGGTAATTCTGTGCGCTGCGGCCAGGGTTGCGCCCAGAGTAATGCAGAACAGCGTGAAAGCTGCAAAACTGTATGTGCTTTGTGATGAAGCAGGGATAAACCACAAGGGCAGATGCCATATGCTCCATACAGCACCTTCAATCAGCACAGCGATCAGAAACGGGAACCGCTTTTGCAGCAGCGGTTGGAGGATACCCTGCCAGCCGACCTCCTCCAGCCCGCCGCCATAAATCATCAGCGGCATAAACAGAACAAATAAGTACCAGGAATTGCCGGTGTAGCGCTCCTGAAGCGTACAGGCACAGAATTGGATCAGACCAAATAGAAGGAGGACGCCTAGACACCGTTTCATACTGTGCGTTTCGATAACTTTCCGCAGGAATGACCGCAGCATCATCCCATGGCATTTCCGCTCCACAATGAATGCCGCATAGGCGGGGGCCATCCCGCAGCCGAATCCAAGCCCGATATAGTACAGTACCTGTAGGAAAGCACTGCTGGACAACGGCAGGCGGTAAAGAAGGATCAGCAGCAGTTCGGTCCCCCAAGCAATCGAAAATGTAAGCAGCAGATAGGTGTTCATCATTGATTTTTCAATTTTAGTGAGGCGCATATTAAGTTTCATACCTTCCTTTCGCTGTGGACAGCTCCATGCTGTCCATACTGTTTGCCAGGTTCCACATGAGCAAGATACCCGTCAACAGCAGAATAGCGGTGAATAAAAGCAGCCCTGCAAAGTAGGCGTTAATTGCAGCCACAAAATTTGTCAGGAGCATACTGAACAGAACGGCACTGATGACGGTCATGGAATTGGACCTTCGGGCGAACCCGATGCGGATAGAGCACAGAGTAATACCACAGGCAAGGCAGGCTATCATAATAGAATTGCGTAGCGCGGTGACAAAGTGCGCAAGTACCAGTTGTTCCTCCACGAAGGAAAATGTGCTTGCTGCCATTGCAAAAGCAGTGAAACTGCACAGCGTCGTGCCTATTGCCGCTATGGATGTAAACATCATCAACAGCAGCGTTTTTGCCGTCAGGATACGTTTTGGGCTGATGGGATAGCTGAACAGTAAGATGGCCTGAGCACCGCAGTATTCCCGAATCACATACCGGTATCCCATAGCGGAGGACAGCGCGGAGAAGGCCATAAGCGCAATGGCGCCGTTGACGGCCATAATTCCAGAATAGGAAGAAAAGAGTACGGCGCTGTTCTGGCTGCCAGACTCCAGCTTCGGTACATAGGCAAATAGAAAAGACAGCCCCAGCAAGCAGAGAAATATGGCTGCTGCCGCAATGCAGTAGGGACATATATTCGTTTTTCGCAGCTCCAGTCGCAGTATCCGCATTTATGTGTTCCCTCCCAGCATAATTTTGAAAAAATAGTCCTCCAGCCCGTTTGGACAGGCTGCTCTGATTTCCGGCATAGAGATCTCCTGCGTGATAGAGCCGTCCGCAAGCACGCCTACCCGGTCGGCGATCTGCTCTACTTCGCTGAGGATGTGGCTGGAAATCAGAAGTGTCATATTGCGCTCCCGTGCCAGGGACAAAAACAGATCACGCATTTGCCGTATTCCAAGAGGGTCAAGACCGTTGAGCGGTTCATCCAAAATCAGAAGTTTGGGTGTGTGGCTGATAGCCCTGGCAATGGCAAGGCGCTGCTTCATACCCAGTGAGAATTGGGATACCGGCTGGCCATCAACGTCTCCAAGACCTACGGCAGCCAAGGCGCTGCGGATTCCGGAACAGCTGCATCCCATGTATTCCAAGTGTATCTCCAGATTGGCCAGTGCGGAGAGATGTTCATAGAAGACTGGAGTTTCAATCATAATACCCATATCCTTTAAGAACGCCCGTCTCCTCATGGTTATAGGCTGCCCGTTAAACACAATCTCCCCCGAGGTTGGGTACAGCAGACCAGCGAGCAATTTGAAAGCGGTGGTTTTTCCCGCACCATTGACGCCCAGCAGCCCATAGATTGCCCCGCTCTCTACACGCAGGTTGATTTGGTGCAAAACCTCTCTACTTGCATATGTTTTTGTCACTGACCGCATTGCTATCATTGGATTAGCCATTGCTCGTTACTCCCCCCAATTCACTTAGAACTTTCTTTGCATATAGAGCAATACACATTGAGATTGCACCTGCGCCGGTTATGATGGGAACGGCGCTTATTTGCTCAAGAAAAATCCCGTAAGTCAGTTGCCCAATGGGTTGAGCACACATGATCAGCGTCATAATGCAGGCGATGACTTTCCCAATCAGATGTTCCGGCGTTTCCCTCTGTACGACCGCAAGCATTTGGATGCTGAACATAGTAGAAAAAATTGTAATTGCGGTACCAGTGCCCGACAGAATCAGATACTTCAAATAAGGAGTATTGCTCCAGAGCATCCCCGCTCCCATCAGCAGCGTGAGCATGGCGCAGAGGATCAGAAATACATAAGCTCGCTCTGGCTGAAGCCGCTTGCCAAGGAGCGCAGTCAATAGGCCGCCAAGCACACCTCCTGCCGCCAGCAGCCCCTGGGCGACTCCAAGCAGTTGATCGGAGAACCCTAAATGCTCCACAGTCAGCACCGGAATGCCGACGGTGATCATAGCCGAGAGAATCAGATTCAGACCCGCAATAATCAGAGATACTTTGAGGAATACCGGCTGATCGACACGCAGGAACCGGCAGCCTTCCAGCAGATCCTGCCTTGCGATTTGAAGGGCCGGTTTTTCCCGCGGACGCTTGACGAAGGGGATTTTGATGAAGATTTCCATGACTGCGGACAGGGCAAAACAACCCACGCTGATTTCTAAAATCGGCTCCAGCCCCCACAGACCATAGATCCACCCGCCTATGACCGGCCCAATAAAGTTCGCCATAGAACCGATCTGATTAACGATAGCACTGGCAGTCAGGATGTAATCTTTCGCAACCAGTGCCGGGATACTGGCCTGTACAGCAGGCTGGTATGTCCCGGATATCCCGTATAAAAGCATCAAGGTAACAATAAACAGAGGGATTGTTGGCGCCTTGCCCACCAGAAAATAGAATCCCGCTATGATGCCTGCTTTGGAAAAGTCCAGAAGCACCATGATGTTTCGCTTATTCACCCGGTCAGCCAATACGCCGCCCAGCAGAGAGAGAAGGATCATCGGCAGGAGAGAACAGGCTGTCACCATGCCAAACAGAGCCGATGATCCGGTTTCCCGGAGCAAAAAGAGCGGCAAGGAAAAGCGCAGGATCGCGTTGCCAAATAGAGAGACTATTTGACCCGCGATTGCCAGCGCAAAATCCCTGCCCAATAATTTGTGATTCAATATCGCCACCTCCTTGACACAAAAAGTGTAAGGCCGGTGGGAACCCCCAAGTCAAGAGGGAATTTTTTATTTAAGTGGGACCCACACCTCGTAGAAATGCTGATCTGTAGTCTTCTTCAGCATAACGAATCGAATGAAGATATAGACTACACCCCGGAAAGACGCCTTGTGCTCCGTTGCCCAGTTATGGCACAGGTCAAACATCTTCTCAGGTACAGAAGGATCATTATTGTCAGCAATCAGGGTGGTATAGAGGCATTTCCCATGCTCCAGAAATGTCTCTGCCCGGCTCATTCGGACAGCAGGCTTCACAACATACATTTCAGAGCCCTTATAGCCTGTATCGTCAAACGAAATTGCGCGAACCAGGTTGGAAAGGATATCTTCCTGTTCCAAGTCGAGAAATTTCAGGACCCGGTTCCGGTACTCGCCAAAGGAGGAGACTGAGGGCAGCGTTTCCCGGACACAGTAAAGTGGAAGTTCTCGGATTGAAAATGAGCCAGCTATATCCGGGACAGATTCGCAAAACGATTGTGCTTCTACCAGGCGATGGCGCATCTGCTGAAGCTGGGCAATTTTTCGATCTAAGAGATCCAACTGGCTGTGCATAAGGGCCGCACAGTCCTCCGGCGCCGCCGCCGTCAGGAGTTCCCGGATTTCTACAGGCGAAAATCCGCGCTTTCTAAAGAAATCAATGGACATCAGCCGGGACATATCATACAGATCGAACTCTCGGTACTGGCTTTGACTGCTCCGTTTTGGCTGAATCAATCCTACATCCTCATAGTAGCGCAGTGTTTCGCGGGTAAGGCCAAGGGTTTGGTAGACGTCGGTGGTATGATAAGTTTCAGCCTCCCCACTGGATTCCAGCGAACCGCCTGCTGATACGATTGTTTTGACCGTTTGCTTTTTGCAGCGCTGGTCTAGCGGCTTTTCTGCGCTGGCAGGTATCAGCCAGGTTTTTCCCTTTTTGTGAGTGCCAACAATTCTTCCCGTCTCACAGTACCGGGCGACCATGCGGCTGGTGATACCCCACTTTTTTGAGAATTCTGTGGCAGTCAGGTAGTCCATATCGATCCCTCCTGACCATACTATAATTCAGATGTCGGAACAATACAAGCATAATCATATTTGAGAAGTAGAAAAAACTTGACTTCCGGTGTCCAGTTTTTTGTGTTATACTGCGCCCAAGAGGTGATGACTGATGCAGGAGAGCAGGCTGTTCAAAATTGTTTACTACCTGCTGGAAAAGGGGCAGGCCACTGCCCATGAGCTGGCGGAGAAGTTTGAGGTATCGGACCGGACCATCTACCGGGATATTGATGCCCTGAGTGCAGCGGGGATCCCTGTTTACACGGAGACCGGCCGGACCGGCGGCGTTCGTCTGCTGGGCAGCTTTGTCCTGGATCGGACCGTCTTATCTGAGGCAGAGAAACATGAGATCCTTGCGGCCCTGCAAAGCATGGGCGGTACAGTTGGCGTCCAGGACAGGGATACCTTGAATAAACTTTCTGCTTTATTTGATGTCAGTACAGAGAGCTGGCTGGAGGTGGACTTCTCCCGCTGGGGCGGTGAGGGGAGCGATAACGAGAAATTTGAGCGGCTGAAGGCAGCAGTGATCCATCGCAGGAGTGTGCGCATCACTTACGCCAATGCCAACGGTTCCATCAGCAGCCGGGGCGTACACCCTTTGAAGCTCTCCTATAAATCAAGGGCATGGTACTTGAAGGCGTTCTGTGTGGAAAAGCAGGATTACCGCACCTTCAAACTGACCCGCATTCTGGAGCTAGAGATGCTGGAAGATCAGTTTTCACCGCATCCGCCCCCGCCCAAAACAGACTTTTCACAGTTCGATAATGAGAAAATCGTCCTGCGCTTTCCAGAATCGCTGGCTTATCGGATTTATGACGAGTTCAATCCGGAGACCGTGAAACGTGAGGACGGGGTGCTGGTTGTAACGGTATGGATGCCGGTGGATGAATGGCTGACCAGATATCTGTTGACCTTTGGAAGTGAAATAGAGGTGTTGGAGCCGCCAGAGCTGCGGCCCATGTTGGCGGAGCTTGGGAGAGCTATCTATGAAAAATATAGAGACTGACCGGACGGGGAGGGGTAGCCCGTGCATTATGTGGATGCAAAAGGGATTTTATCTGCGAAAAACGGCATGAATCTGTATCGCGGCTGTTCTCACGGCTGCATCTACTGCGACTCCAGGAGCAAGTGCTATCATATGGAGCATACCTTTGAGGACATTGAGGTAAAACGGAACGCCATCCCATTGCTGGCGGATACGCTCCGGCGGAAGCGCCGCAGATGTATGATCGGTATGGGCGCCATGACCGACCCCTACATTCCACTGGAACTGGAGCTGGGACATGTCCGGCAGGCCCTCGCTCTCATATATGAACATGGCTTCGGGGCTACCCTTATCACCAAGTCCAATCGAATCCTCCGGGACATCGACCTGCTTGAAAAGATCAATAAAAGGGCCAAGTGCGTGGTACAGATGACCCTGACGACCTACGACGAGGCACTGTGCAGGAAGATCGAACCCAATGTCTGTACCACCAGAGAGCGGTTTGAGGTTTTGAAGCAGCTGCGTGATGCAGGCATCCCCACGGTGGTGTGGCTGGCGCCAATCCTGCCTTGGATTAACGATACTGAGGAAAACATATCAGGTATCCTGAACCTGTGCATCCAGGCGAAGGTCTACGGAGTGCTCTGTTTCGGTATGGGGCTTACACTGCGGGAGGGCAACCGGGAATACTTTTACGCACAACTGGACCGGCTGTTTCCGGGATTGAAGGAGAGGTATGTGCGCCGGTACAGGAATCAGTATATCATCGACAGTCCCAACAGCGGCTGCCTGATGCGCCTGTTCCATCAGACCTGTGGAAAGCATGGAATCGTGCATAGTAAGGAGCAGATATTCTCCTATCTGCAAACCTTTGAAGAAAAGCCTGTGGCAGAGCAAATCAGTTTATGGGGTTAAAAACCTTGACATAAGGTGTTCATATTTCTTTGTTAAAATATAAGTATCCAGCAAAAAAATAAATCAAACTATGGAGGAAAAATTGTGGGATCTATTTGTGGAGCTGATTGTACGAAGTGTGAGTTCACCAGCGCCTGTGCAGGCTGTACGGAAACCAACGGCGCTCCTTTTGGGAGGCCGTGCCTTGTTGCGGGGTGTTGCCGGAAAGGTGAGAACGCATTACAGGAACTGAAGGACAAGCTGATGGCGGCGTTCAACAATCTTGGCATTCCAGATATGCCGCCGGTGAGAGAACTCTACGCTTTGAAGGGCTCTGTGATCAACATTACGTACACACTGCCAAGCGGTGAAATCATGAAATTTTGGGATGGTGACAAGATTTATCTGGGGTATCAACTTCCCAAACAGGGCAGCGACAGGAGCTATGGGATCGTCGCTGACGAACAATACCTTATGGTATCTGAGTACAGCGGCTATGGCTCTGATGCTGAAATCGTAGTCTTTAAGCGTTGGGAGGGTAAAACCGAATGACGACCATAACGCCGAATTTTAATTTTGATGGCAAATGCGGGGAGGCGATTACACCCTACCAGCAGGCGTTCGGCGCCAAAGTGGACTGCCTGCTCCACTATCGGGACGCAGACCAGTCGGATTTCAAGCGGGAACTATCCGAGGAGCAAAAGGGTTACGTCTATCACGCGGAGCTCCACATCGGCGGCCATTATGATGGCTGACAACCTGGACATTCTGTTCCGGCCCAGTACAGCATTATCGTTGACTGTGACCATGAGCAGAAAAGAGGAAGTCTTAGCAGCATTTGAGGTGCTGGAAAATGGGGGCGAGGTAATTTATCCGCCCCACAGTACCACATACAGTTCCTGTACCACCAATGTGATTGACCGGTTCGGATTCCGGTGGGTTATTATGACAGAGCAGACCGAACATTGAGTAAAATGAAAAATGCGGGGTATGACTGACGATGTGGTTCAGTCTGCCCCGCATTTTCATTTTGTCTGCGACAATTTAATACAATTTCTGGAAGCACCTTTCTTGACTTTCTCCGGGTGGGGGCCTAAAATGTAGCAGGGGTAAGACAGCAAACTAAACAATGCGGTCAAACGGAAAGAACGCACAACAACAAAAGCGAGGTATGACATATGGCCATACGGTCAGTCATGCCTCGCTTTTATCATCGGGGATAACAGCGGCGATAAAGCTGTTGACGATATCCTCCAGGTGCCGGTATTGCGCCGGAGAAAGTTGGGATACTTTAGAGAATAGAACGGATTGATCGTCGCTGGAAATTGTTCCAAATAATAGATAGTCCGCGCTGATCTTCAGAGCACCACATAGCTTGATGATGTTTTCCGGGCGCAGAGCCTTAATGCCATTTTCGGCTGTGGATATGGTCTGAGTTGTCATGTCGGCCCGTTCTGCAACTTCTTCCTGTGTAAGGCGGAGCTGTTTCCTACGCGCTGATAGCCGCTGCCCCATCTCCTTTAATAACATTTCTTCCATTGCACCCCTCCTATGGATAATATTCTACCCGCTATAACACAAAAAATTAACAGGCTATGGATAGAATAAATTATCTAAAGCGTATATATTAGAACTATACCATTGAAAGGGAGAACAGAAAAGTATGAGAAGATCATGTGCGGTAACAGGCCCCAAACCGACTCGCTTCAAATTCGGCTACAAAGAGGATTATTCACTGTGTAAGAAAATTAAAAAGGCTATGCAGGAGCAATTCAAGCGGCTCTACAATGAAAAAGGCGTTCGCCGGTTTTACATTGGCGGCTCCATAGGCGTGCATATCTGGGCTGGTGAGTTAATCTTACAGATGAAGGCGCAGCCAGGCTATGAGGATATAGAACTGGTTGTCGTGCTGCCGGCCCCCGGCCATAGCGCGAGGTGGGACGTGCGCAGCCGGAAGCGGTTGGAGCAGCTGCTGAAAAACTGCACAGAGCAGCTGACGATAGGGAGCCAGCCCAATCCAGAGAACTATGCCAAGCAAAACCGTTACCTGGTGGACCATGCGGACTTTCTGGTAGCGGTCAGTGACGGTGAAGGGGAGATGGTAGGGTACGCCAGGAAAAAGAAAATGGGTATCCTGCGGATCCATCCGGATACTGCGGCGGTAGATGGTGATGTGTGGGGCGATAGAGCATGAACAAACTGGGCAGTCATCTGTTTTGGATGACCGCCCAGCGATTTATACCAGGTATTTCAGGATTGTCTCATACCAACTTCTCAGGTCATGGTAGTGGATCCAATGCCGCTCCAGACCGTGATGTGCTGAACAACCGGCAGGAGTTACTTCAAACAGCCGATGGAACTCCGCAGTCGGCCCTATGTATACGGGGATATTGAAGGTTAGAGGGGCGGGATGATATCTGAACTGATCACCAGTAATGTCGATAACTAATCCATCCAAGACAAGCCAGGCGTGGTGCCAACTATCCTCAGGATCATCACCGTAATATGTGCCGCTTACATAGGTAATTGGGCCTATCCCATTATCAATCAGATATTGGGCCAGCATATCGCTAGTATGCCCGCACTGTCTGGTGGGGAACTTTCTAAAAAACGAGCCCGGTTCATAATTGGTCTGCGCGTCTTCAATGGCTTTACGGAAATTGCGGACTAATGTTTCTAATTCCATCGTACATCTCCTGGTATTCTAAAGGATTGACAACTATTATATCACGCCGACCCTGTAGTCACAAGGTGGGAAGAAAAAACAGAAAATATTTTTAGTGGGTGTAACCTGCACTGCTCCGAATCCCACTATAGGGGTGAGAGGCCCTCAACACCAAATGGAGGATATGACCGTGGAAGACGATAAAATCATTGACCTGTTCTGGACGCGCGACCAGACGGCCATTGAAGAGACCGGCATAAAGTATGGCAGCAGGCTTCAGCGGCTGGCCATGAAGATTCTATACAGCCGCGAGGATGCGGAGGAGAGTGTCAACGACACCTATCTGTCGGCCTGGAACACCATCCCGCCCCAGAGACCCGTGTATTTCTTTGCGTTTCTAGCAAAAATATGCCGGTTTGCAGCCTATGGAAAGCTGGATTGGAAAACAGCTCAAAAGCGTCAGGCGGAGGTTGTGGAATTGACCGCTGAGTTGGAGACCTGCATCCCGGACGCTGCAGCCCAGGCCGCCTTTGACAGCCGGGAACTGGGGGAACTGCTGAACATATTCCTTGGGACATTGACTGAGGAGAAGCGGTTGATTTTCCTGCGCCGGTACTGGTTTGAGGACTCCGTGAAAGATATTGCCAAACGATATGGGATTGGGGAGAGCAAGGTGAAGACCACCCTGCTGCGTACCCGGACCAATCTGAGAAATTTCTTGGAGAAGGAGGGAATCCATCTATGAACGGGAAAGACCTGCTGATGGGTTTAGGGCATGTAGACGAGGTGTACATCCAGGCGGCGGAAGAAAAGACACTGAGGAAGCCCTTTGGTACGGCATTAAGGCGCTATGGCGCTATGGCGGCCTGCTTTGCGGTGTTGATCGTTGCCGCTACGGTATTCTATACGCGCAGCCCCGTTGGGCCCACGCCGCCCGGACCAGTTGTTGAGCCCCCTGACATCAGCCAGCCGCCTGAGTTCGTCCCGGAGGAAGTGACTGTAGATATGGGGCAGGTCTACTTCAACGATGCAATAGGCCCGCAGGAGGATATATGGTATGACCCGGATGTTTACACCATTACTCCGTTGAGCGGGCAGGCGTATGCAGACTATTATCAGCGGGGGCTTACACCGCCCTGGCTCCCGGATGGGCTGTCTCCAGCAAAATGGAACGATACCGCGGAGCAGATAACAGCGGCAGATGGCACGGTGATCAGCGATATTGCCAACCTTGGTTTCTATTCTGGCTACTATGAGGACGGCACACCGGAACTGTACGAGAATACCAACGCCGTCAAAGGCCTGAGTCTGTCGGCCTCCCGGATCGGAGCACTCCCTCAATGGGACTATGTTCTGCCTGAGCAGGAGCGCCAGACCACGGATATTGACGGCATAGCGGTCACTTTGGGCGTGAGTATCTGTCCATGCGAGCCAGCTGGAACGGTGGAAGTGATCAATGCTGAGTGGGAGTCGGGTGGGCTACACTTCCAGCTGACAGCCCAGCAGATCGAGCGGACGGACGTGGTCAAGACCATCGCATCTATCATCGCCGGTACAGCGGACATTACGATCATCAACTGAATAACTGACATAGGAGGTAATCTATCATGAAAAAAATCTTTGCTTTTTTCCTTGCAGCTGTGATGCTGCTCTCCCTGGCTGCCTGCGGCCAGGATGTTCCCGAGAATGATGAAGCGGGCAGAAACTCCAGCCAGCAGGTGGGGGCACCCAGCGCAAGCGGCAATCCCGAGAATGAAGGCAACCCGGATATCGCTCCCGAGGATGACCCGGGCGCGAAGTCCAGCCAGCAAACCGCTGAACAGGGTCAGATCAATCTTTCCGATGGGGACGGCAAAGCTGATACCCATAACGGTTTGGACACGGCAGATTGGAAAGTTGAAATTGATAAGGGCCCCTATATGGAAAACTATAAGGACATTCCCGAACTTCCTAACGCCGAGCCGAATTGGAATGATGCGCAGAGCAGCACCCCAAAGGGGGTGCCGGAGAATGCCATTGGCGCGCCGGACATTGCCCCGGAGGACGATCCCAATGCGGGCGCTAACCAGCAAGTCGCTCAGCATTTCATAGTTGATCTTTCCGAGGAGGATGGCAGCGAACTGCAGAGTGTGTCCGATACCGCGTCTTATGCAGGCGCTATGGCAGGGGACGGCTATATCCAGTTTGGGGATAAGCTCGCGGAGAAGAAGGCCCTGTCTCAAGAGACAATCGAGTGGCTTACGTGGTATAACAGCCTGAGCACAGACGAGCAGGCGGCAATAAGCACCGTTCCGGCTGACCTGATGGTGGCGAGCGGGATTGCCAAGTCTGGAGACAGCGAAGCACTCGGAACGGAGTTGGAGGAAAAGTTACCGTGAAATCTGCACCTGGCCAGACCAGCATCTGCTTGGTCTGGCCAGGTGTTGTTTTGCAGTGAAAAACCTCGACATACGGTGTCAGAATTTTGGGTATATGCTATAAGTGGGGGCAATTTAAGTGGTAGCTGAATCAAACGATAGGATGGAATTTTTAATTTGATTGTTGCCATTTCTTTGCTAAATTGTTGCTTCAATGTGCCATAAACAGGAAGGAGTTGGAATAGCTGCTTTTTACAAAATACCAATACGAAAAGTGATTCCACTCAAGATAAATATTTGGAGACGAGAATTATGTGAGTACTTTGTTGTCCGCAGAAGGGATGGGTTTTGTCGTGTTATAGACCATTAAGCCGTATATGTTTGAAAGGAGCTAATTATGACTAAGAGTAAGTTTAACCAAAGGAATGTCCTGGCACTTCTGGGTGTCTTTATTGTTGATTCGGATAAAACTTAACGGTGAAGTAAGTGAATATGAGAAGACGATTCCTATTTCTGGTTGCGGCTATAATTTTGACGACTGCATTGGCCGGCTGCCAAGTGAAGGTTTCCGAGCCTTCGGATGAAACGACACCAGAGACAATAATTCGGAACTTCGGTGCCGACGAAGCTAGCTGGCGTGCATGGGATGACCTGCATGAGAATGATTTAGAGTGGATGGATGCTGCGGCATTGAATATTGATTTGACCTGTCCACTCTCGTGCGGAACAGTATTTTTCTGTGAGAGTGGTGCGGCTGTTACTCCAGATGAGGCTGCAAAGATTTTGATATCCTCCATGCTGGACTCCATGGGTGAAGATTCCAATGAGCGCCAATTTACCATTTTAGACTATGCGGTGCCAGATCAGATTCTGTAGACCAGAGCGGATGTCATTACCAGTGCGTTAGGCTTGCTTGAAAGTGGAGAAGCACCATCGGAAAGAGCTGACTTAGAAGAGTGGTGCAGATTTTATTTTGGACAATTTCCGGGGATTGATGACAATATGTGGTTTCTGTATCCGGATTTTTCGATCAGATGGTCTGGCCAATGTGGCATAAGCGAGTATGATGAATTTATTGGCGGTGAGGAGATGGACGAAAATGGGCTTGTCCCCATAAGCTATACACTGGCGAGATCGCTGGAAGCAAATATCTTTTTGCTGGCTCAAACAGATAGTGGATACTATCTTCAAAGTGCGGAGGCATTTTATGCCAGTCATACATAAATTCGATTTGCCAATAATTGAATGGGAAAAATTTTCGAGTGAAGGGGTGGTTGGAGAGCACCGATATAAATAAGACCCCTAAATTTAAGCGGAGCTGATGATAGTTAGGAGCCGCCAGAACCTCAGAGGTTCCAGGCGGCTCTTGCTATAAGCGCATTGATTTATTCTCATTACCTATTCCGAACTTGACACCGCTAAGTTTTGACGGTATAATCTTATCATCGTCAAGATTGGAGGTTACTATGGAAAATAGACCTTATCACCACGGGAACCTACGGAATGCTTTAATTGGAGCCGGATTAGAGTTAATCAATACAGAGGGGGAGGAGAATTTATCCTTACGCAAAGTCGCTCTAAAATGTGGTGTCAGTAATGCCGCTCCCTATGCTCATTTTAATAGCAAGGATGAATTTATCGCCGCAATCCAACAACACATTATGGATTTATTTACGTCGACATTGGAACAAACAGTAGAGATGTATGCGGATACCCCTAATATTCTCTTGATGCTTGGGACTGCCTATGTAAAATTCTTTTATAAAAATCCCCTTTATTTTGATTTTTTATTTTCCAGAAAAAACATCCAGATCAACTTATCTTTGGATTGTGCGGGAGAAAAAGAAATTCCACCGCTAAAAATATTGAAGCAAATTGCGACACAAACCTTTCGCAAAATTGATATGCCAGAATCTGTCATGCAAAATAAAATAATTGCGATGTGGGCCTTAGTTCATGGTTTATCTGCTATCGCAACCATGCCGAATGTAGAATATGACAAGGATTGGGAAACGAGAATTGAAGAAATAATTCAATCCTTAGACGTATGATTAGCTATGAGAATGGATTTACCGCAAGTCTCCCGTCTTTACTTAGTTGGTGCGATTAGAGTAGTACCTGCTATGATCGCATTTCCTATCGTTGCTTAACTGCTGAAAAATGGTGCTAAGATCGTACAAATAGCGGTAATCATATCCGACGTGCCACGGATGGAGTTATCATAATCTTGTTGCAGCCCTTTCCAGTATCCCTGATTTCTCTGGCAAAATAAACTTTGACATACGGCGTCAGAGTTTTGGGTGTATAATGTAGGTGTAGAGGGATTAATATTTTGACTAACGAAAATCTAACATTCCATGTGCTATCATACTCTCACTGATTTTGTATGCGGATACCTGTAATGCGTTTTGTTTGCTATGAGATAGACCGCAATACCATTAAGCAGCAGAAAATGTCATAGGGCCTATATAATATAGTCTGAATCCATCAGAATGTGATCCTCTTTCGGGATGGTGTTCATGAATTGTGCTGTCGCTTACTGAGAAGCAGCGAGTAAAGGTAGAGGAGAATATGGGCCTTGTGGGTAAGGTGATAAAGGACTGTGTCCACACGTTGGGCAGGGGTTGTATCTATACCTATGACGATCTATTGCAGATCGGGTATATTGGACTGTGCAAAGCGGTCCAGACCTATCAACCTGAATACAAGAACGCCTTTTCAACTTATGCTTACCGCCTGATTCAGAACGAGATCTACACACAGTTGGAGTATGCTGCGCGTTGCGGACGGGAACAGGCCACGGATCCGGCAGAACTGCCCTGCGGTGGACTGCGTGATAGTCTGGAGGAGCAGGAGGCTTGCCGGGAACTGATGAATTTGCTTGATCGGGCTGAAGCAACAGCCACCGGAAGCACCGCAAAGGGGATCCGGGCCATTCGTATGCGCATTGATGGATACTCAAGCAAAGAAATTGGTGAGTTACTTGGGGTTCCAGCCAACCATGTGACTGCATGGGTTTCCAAGGCGAGGAATCACATCCGCATGTATAGATTAGACCTCTTGCGAAATTAAGCTAAGCGGTCAAAGTTGCAGATACCAGCAATTAAGGAAAAGCGGAGAGCAAAGCGCTTTCTCCGGTTACGGTAACGCTCCGAGAGGATACGAAACCTTTTGACAAAATGGATACAGGAATCCTTGGATAGCTGGAAATCGTGCTTCCTTCCGCTGGAGAATGCCAGCGCAATGATCTCCCCGGTCCGAAGGCTGACGAACAGCTGAGTCTTTAGTGTATGCCTCTTTTTCTTCCCGGAATAGTACCGCTTTTGCTTTTTTAGGACGCTCAACCGGCGATTCTATTAAATCGGAGTTAGGAGGATAACTTTGTGAACATAATCGAATATTTCAGTACAGATAACCAAGAATATTGGCTTTCAAAGATTAAAGAAAGTGATTGGGGGGCAGGTCGGTTTTTATATGAACTGTTAAGAAACCAAAAGTTAAAGGAATATGTCGGTGAAAATACAAAGGTGCTTATGTTGACAGAGGGAGGAGATTTGATTTCTTTTTGCACATTTGCTGATAAGGACGATATTCAGCCAACCGAATTAACACCATGGATTGGGTGGGTATATACCTTTCCGCATTATAGAGGACACCGTTATGTTGGAAAGCTGTTAAGTTACGCTGAAACATTGACAAAAGCAGATGGAATTAATAGCATTTATATTTCAACAAATCATAATGGACTATATGAGAAATATGGGTATGAGTTTTTTGGAATGATGAAAGATGTGCATGGAGAAGATTCAAGAGTATACGTAAGATATCTGTAATTTCCAGTTAATCGGTCTAATGAAACTCCAAAACAAAGCGGCGGGGCAGAGGTGTTGACTATCTCGCCTTTGAAAAATGTCAAAACGCCCAAACGGTGGATCTTTTTCCGCCACTTTGCGTTAAATTTTCTTGCCGGGCGACAGCCCGCCTGCGAAAATTTGCCTTGATTGGCGAAAAAATTTTCGCCGTTGGACATCCGCCAATTTTCAAACAAGGCATAGAAAAGCAAAAGAAGTCGAGTAGGTCGGTGCAGTCTATAGTGGAATGGTCTGTATCGGATTTTACTACTTTGCCGTTGACGCTGACTGAGAACACAAACTTTAAGAAAAGGTATGGGACGGGGGTTCAAATGAATAATTATAATAAATTGCAAAAATATCTTGAAAACAGCGGGAATGCGACAGTCATATTATCCTTTGACACGCTAAAAGAAATATTGGGCATTGATGTTAATTACACGGCTGCTCTTTGTATAAAAAAGGACTTTCATTGCAGCTATGTGGTTGACGATGTTTCGGAAAAAGAGAAATGGATTCGTTTTTGCAGAACTGAAACGCAAAATGATGAAGATACAACAATCACAACATTAGCGTCAATGTTATGGTGGTAGAGAAATCTAAAGCGGTAAAGCCTGACGCAGTCTTCTGTACGAAAGCCACGCCCCGGCAAGACAGCCGCAGCGCGGGGGGGAATCCCCGCCTGCGGCTGCTTTCAGTAATTGGTAGCAAGAGTACTCCAGTTGTCTCCAGGTGATAGATACGGCAATAGAAAACCTATATGTTTTACTATACTCAAATGAACTGAGAGGAGGGTACTTATGCTGGGTCCTGCTAATATTGAACGAATTCCCACTCTGCAGCATGGAGATCTTTTGATTGATCCTCAGTGCTGCACGGCCACGCTGGCAGGCAAGGTGCTTCAGCTATTCCCCAAGGAATTTGAAACGCTTTACCTGTTGGCCCAATATCCCAACTGGGTCCTGTCTCCTCGGCAGATATATGAGCATGTTTGGAAAGAGGACCCTGTTGACTGCGATCATATCGTTCGCAATACCATCTGCCAGCTGCGCCGTAAGCTGGCACGCCCGGAACTGATCCAAACGGTTGTAGGGTATGGGTATAAATTTGTTGTGGAATCAGGGGTAGACCAATGACATTGACAATAAGCGCTATAAAAACAGGAGGATATTGTTTATGACACAATCAGTTGTACAAGCGGAGCTGGCCAGCCCAGTAAGACGGGTTTGGGAGGTATTGACCGACTTGAACCATCAGGATTGGCGCAGCGATATAGAACGAGTGGAGGTTACAGGAGAAACGACCTTTGTGGAATATACCAAAGGCGGGGTTGCAACTTTTTTCACTGTAACCCGGCACGAGCCACCGGGCTATTGGGCCTTCGATATGGAAAATAAAAACATGGCGGGGCATTGGGCTGGAAAACTTGAGTCAACGGCCTGCGGCTGTATGGTGACATTTACTGAGGAAGTAGAGGTACGAAAGCTGTGGATGCGACCCTTCGTGAAGTTATATCTGAAAAGGCAGGAGAAACAGCATTTGACGGATTTGAAAAAAGCACTGGGGGCTTTAATGTGGAGCCAGTGTGAAGGAAGTGAGAGCGGTGATAGAAATGTCTGGTAAAACTGTTTTTCGGGATGGAAGAAGCCATTACAAAAAAACAGGGATTATTTTGGGTATCGCGCTTACCGTTACATTTCTGGCAGGGAACACATTAGGTGCGTCTTCCTCGCCAGATTCGCATATTGATAATCTAACGGAGGAATATGGGAGCTGGCATGTGGGTTACTTTGATGCGAATTATGTATTTGAGCAGACACTGCTGAAGGATGACAGAGTAACTGACGTAGCTTCTTTTGATAATGTCGGCTATGTCACGCTTTCAGGTATCCAGGATACCAATAAGCCATATTGATTTATTGCAGGTTTTGATGAAGAGACATATGAAATGGTGCCGGTCCAGCTGATTACAGGCAGGCTGCCCAAGGATGGCAGCGAGGTGCTGATGCCGTCTCATTTGTTATCGGCTATCAACCTGGACTGTGCTGTGGGCGATACACTTGATCTCGCTGTTGGATTGCGTCAGGATGGTGATGACATTCTCAGCCAGCATGTTCCATACCGCCCCGGAGATGAATTGTTGTCTGTAGGAGAGGATAAGACTTATACTGTGGTTGGCATCTATGAAAACCCATCTTTGAAGCTGCGGATGCACCAGGATATACCTTGATTACAGCATCAGACCGCACCGTTTTGGCAGAGAGCATAAGCGTATTTGCCTCACTGAAAGAAGTGGAAGAAGTTTATCATTATGCTGAAGGCACTGCGCCTGGAGCAGATTATGCAGTCAACAGCAAATTGCTTCAAGAATTGAAGGATAGAAGATAATGATAAGGACCCCTCTTGGGAAGGAGCATTGTTAACTATGATCATCGTCTTTGCCTTGGTAGCAGTCTTTATTTTCGGTTTTCTGGTAACAATCCATGAGTTTGGACATTTTCTGGCGGCACGGCTTTGTGGTGTGCGCGTCAATGAGTTCTCTGTCGGCATGGGGCCCTGCCTTTGGCACAGGGAGACGGATGAAACTCAGTATTCCATCCGCCTTCTGCCCATTGGTGGTTTCTGCGCCCTGGAGGGGCAGGACGAGGACTCTGGAGACAGGCGCAGCTTTACCCGCCAGAGTTTCTGGAAAAAATTCGTCATCCTGTCCGCTGGATCCTTTATGAATCTTCTTGCCGGAATGATTATCATCGCTATGCTTTTCGCTGGAGCAAGCGGCTTTTATGTTGATCAAATCTCCGGGTTCAGCGAGGATTTTCCGCTGGAGGGGGAGAGCGGCCTGATGGTGGGAGATGTTTTCTATAAGGTCGATGGCTGGCGGACCTACCTCCGGGGAGATGCGGCCATGCTCTTGAGCTTTAATGACGGACAGGGGGTAGACATAGAGGTGATACGAAACGGCAAAAAAATTGTTCTGGAAGACCTGCCTCTCTACCGCGGGACCTATGACGGACAGCCCGGTCGTTTCGGTCTGCTGATCGGAGAAATGCAGATCCCCACCAGCTTTTTGACAAAGCTGCGGTTTATTGGCTATCAGACTCTGGATTTCATCCAACAGATGTGGTTCAGTCTGGTTCAGTTGGCTCGCGGAACTATGGGCGTGCAGGAACTCAGCGGCCCGGTGGGGATTGTGTCCATCATTACGGAGGTGGGAACCGCCTCGGAGTCTGCGGCCAGCGCGGCCAGGGATATCGCTTATTTTGCCGCACTGATCGCCATCAATCTGGCGGTCATGAATATGCTCCCCATACCAGCTCTGGATGGGGGGAGGATTTTCTTTTTGTTAGTGGACGCCGCGGCGTTACTGCTATTCAGGCGTAAGGTGCCGGAGAAGTGGCAAGCGGCGGTAAATGCGGCGTGCTTTATGCTGCTGATGGGCATGATGGCGCTGGTTACTCTACATGATGTTACAAAGCTGGTTATGTGAGAGTTTTGGCAACAGGAAGAAGTATTCCTGCGTTAAAATCGATTTAAATGTGGCAGCATCAGAAAAGTCATCTTCACCATAGCAGCCATGACCTATATGTCTCACCTTTCTAATATTGATAAGCCAGAGGAGCAGTGCTGAATGAAAGTAAAAAAACTTACCTATGTTTTGGGAATGATGGTTATTATTCTTGCCTTTGTATCATGCGGGCAGAAATCAAGTTCAACGCCAAATTCTCAAGCCGATGGATCTTTTGACCAATCTTCTTCCGTGCTACTGGGGGCAGTAATGATAGAACCATCGGAGCAGGAACGTATTGTAATGGAATGCACTGCTATAGCAGAGAGCTATGCACATCTATATAAGAGTGCTTTGAAAGAACATGCCACATCGCTTTATGCAACTTCAACTATGACCTTATCGGAGGACGATTTTGATGCGATTGTAAACTTCCTGTCTGAAAGCAATGTCCCCATATTAACAGCGGAGGTAGAGGATAATGAATGCGAAACGCTGATAAATATAGAGGGATTTTTGGATTTTTGGAGAAAGATCGAACATGGAGATTCTGCGGCTTTTGTAGTGTATTCGCTTGGAAGAGATGGAAGCCTGTTTTATCATAAATACTCTTATGAGGATGATCGGAAATATTGTACAGAGGCATCCGTAACCTGGAGTGATGATGCAGCCAGTGTAGGCAATCTGCGAAAAGAGGAGTTGGCATTTTGGGACTATACAGAGAAGGGTAATTTCCTTTTTGAACGTGTGTATGCTCCACCGTGGATGGGGAACGGGCGCGGGTTGATTCATATGGGGCCTGATAATAATGAACTGGTTAAAATTGCAAAGGACTATATCATAAGCGTTGGTTATTATGGAAACAACATTTTTTCAGCAAATTGGTCAGAGGATGATTGGGAGAGCCTAAACTTCAACGACCTGTTTGAGTTCCTATATCGCTCAAAATACAATGCTATCTTTGAAGATCGCCTTTGTGAATTTGATTCAGAGCAGTCATGTCACTATATAGAGGCAGTTGTGTTTGAATCGGTGATTGGCGCCTACTTTAGCGTACCGGAGGATATTTTACACTCCAGAGCACTTTATAGCGAGCTGAATAGCGGCTACCCATGGCAGACGATAACATGCTCTAATTGCGTTTATAATGGAACCTTGGTGCCTGATGTACGAAACTATGAGATAAATGACGATGGAACGATAACCATAGATGTTGACGTTTTGTGCCCAACACATAGGACAGACCACTTTTTTAGTCATCGCCTTACGGTTCGTCCTCTTTCCAATGGAGGCTTTCAATATGTTTCCAATGAGATTACTGCTCCAGCTGCGGGAGACCTCCCACTCTACTATCCGAGGATTGAATTGCAGCCTGGGGCATAAGCGGCCTTTTGAGTCCAAGGCACAGGAGATATTGCAATGGTAAAGATTATCAGATTAGTTTGGGGCGTGCTCCCGGTTGCAATCGTTTCCCTGTGCTGGATTTTTATTTCTGTGATTGAAAGAATCACAGGCGATACTTTGAGGAACTTTTATAGGAATCTGCTGATTTTTTTGTGGATAACCAGCTTTGGGATTGTCCTCCTTTGGGGGAAATTGAAATTTAACGCATTTCGGCAGAAAGTTGATGCAGAAAAGGCAAACCGAATTGTGTTCAGTGCAATCTCCATTTTAATCAATGTTCTGTCTGCTTTTGTTATGGGCTGCTTGATACTTGGAGGAGCATTTTTTGCTGTGCTCTCATATAGGGCAGAGCGCATCACAGTACGAAATGATATTAAGCTGGTTGCCTGTGTTGATTACTTTTCAGGCGTAACAGTAGACTACTATCAATACAAGAATCCTCTTTTTTACGGCAAACGGTTGGGCTTTGAGCGTTATGTAGCGGATATAGGTGATCCGTTGGCCGAGTCTCGTGGGTACCCTCCATTAGAATGGAGTTTCTGGGATCTGGACGGAAACATCCTTGACAGCGGCTCAAATGAGATAATATGGGGGGAGGAAATAGACGAAGAAGAAATGCAAAAGCAAATCATCCTGCGGGAGAAGGCAGAAATCAGAGAGCTTGACGCTGCAGTTATGGACTATCAGGAAGACGAACTTGTTTTTTCTTTTTCCATAGATGATTTTATAGACAGCTTTAATGGTTACTACTGGGAAGATTATGAGAGCCGGTACCTGCTTCCTTCTTCTATGTGGATATCATTTGTTTATGAGTCATCCATCCACTCGAAGTATGCTTCTAACTATTATTACTTTACGCCGGACGAGACGATGTGGTCGCTCCCTACAGTATCAGTCTTTACTCCAAGTGACGAAAGCTATGTGCAAGAAATTATGCTGAGTTTTGATGACCACAGTTATACTGAGTCCATGTATCACCTATATGAACGGACCTGTTTCTATACCATTAAAGTGTTATTTCCCAGTTTCGACGATGCCGAAATTGTTGAACTATATACGAAACTGAATGAATTGGCATACCAAAATGTCTTTCCTAATGAGCAAGGGTACAGCAGCGACTCAATTCCCGCTGCATTGTTTTATAAAGACGGGATTGGGTTGTATCCCTATTTTGCCATTGGCGAGAGCGTGCATCTTTGTGTTATCCCAGTGACTGACCAGACCATTACCGCCTTTGAAGCAAAGGGAACTACAATTTATGAAATTCCATATGGATAAGTGTAAACTCAGATAAAGGAATCAAAAAAACTGTGGCAGAGCAATAAAAGATTGAAAACGTGTGATGAATTATTTGCCGTATGAGGGATTTTTATGGGAAAAGAAAAAAGTATCACATCAAGGCCTTTTAGTGTATTGGCGGATTGCGGTAAGGTGTATCAGTTTTTAATAGACATATACGAAAAAGACTGGAGAAATGGAGTGCCAGCCCCGTTTTTTGAGTACGCTTATTCGTCGTTCTCCTACTGGATGGATATATCGTATTCCTATAAAAATCGGATATGGGAGAGCGATGGGCGTATTGTAGCCTTCTGCTTCTATGAGAATCCTCTATCAGATATTTACTTTTGCCTGCGGTCGGGATATGGGGAACTGGCACAAGAGATGATACAATATGCCGCTAAGAATATGCCAGACGAAGGAGGAGGCATACGTTTAGTCCTTTTTGGTGGCCAGGATGAACTAATGGAAGGCGCAAAGCGGTTGGGATATAGGCAGGAATCAGAAAGCTGGAATATGCAGTTTGATTTTGTAAACAAGTTGGATTATCCATTACCAGAAGGCTTTCACTTTGTAAGACCGCAGGAATTAGATACATCAAAAGTTGGAGAATGCTGCTGGAAAGGATTTGACCACGAGAAGGAGCAAGGGGAATGGAATCACCAATATCAGCAAAATTTCTATTTGCGGGAGGTGGCTCCCCACGCTACGAAGAATCTGTCCGTAGCAGTTGCGAATGAAGAAGGGGTGTATGTTTGCTGGGCAGGGATGTGGTGGACGCCAGAAAATAAACTAGCGTATTTGGAACCTCTCTGTACAATTCCGGAGTATCGGCACAAAGGGCTTGCGGCGGCAGCACTGTCTGAATTGTATCGAAAAACGAAAGCATCAGGCGCCACACATATGTCAGGAGGGGAGAGCGAGTTTTATAGAAAAATAGGATATATCCCAGCGGTTAAGTGGACCTTTTGGAAAAAGGAAACGGAGTATGAAGTATATAACAATCCATGGAATGAAATTACCCTGACTGATTATGAAAGTCATATGTCCCTTGCTTCGATTATGCAATTACAGGCTTTGAACAAATTGATTAAAGGACAGCTTAAAGCTTGGCCTGTATCCAGCACCATGATTTTAGGGATTGCTGGTGGGAACGGCCTTGAGCATATTAGGGACAGTGGAATCAAAAAAGTATATGGAGTAGATATCAACGCCGCCTATTTGTCGGAGACATCCATAAGATATCAGGACTTTGGCAAGATACTGGAACTGCTGTGCATCGATTTACATAAGTGCTCAGGCAAACTGCCCAAGGCAGAGCTGCTAATTGCGAATTTGCTGGTTGAATATATCGGTTGCAAGTGTTTTCAGCAGGTGGTCCAGCAAGTGGAGCCGATATATGTTTCCTGTGTCATCCAAGTTAACACTGGAGTCAGCTGGGTTTCTGATTCTCCGTACCTGCATGTTTTTGATGGACTGAAGCGGGTTTATCATCAGATAGATGCAGATATGCTCCGCGAAAGCATGTCTGGTATTGGGTATCGCTATATTGGTGCCTTGGAATATCCTCTGCCGAATGGGAAAAAACTTGTTCGACTGGATTTCAAAAAAGGGAGTATGGATATGCTGCTGCCTGACAGTACGGCCGGATAAATCAACTTGGAGCAAAAAACTCGGAAAAACAGATATAGAGAAGCGAAGGGGAGATTGCAATGAACATTGAACGATTTGAAAAGGCAGCCTTTGTGGTCATTGGGAAAAAGGGATCAACCTTAGATGGGGCTGGATTCATTCAGAGATTATGGGATGATGCAAACTCTCATTTTGGAGAAGTTCAGCATTTGGCTAAAAGGGATGAAAAGGGAAATCTTATTGGAATCTGGGGAGCAATGTCTGATTTTTCCGGGTCCTTTCTTCCATGGGAAGACTTCCGCAATGGGCTTTATCTTGCAGGAGCTGAGTGTAGGGATGATGCCGAGGCCCCGGAAGGGTGGACCAAGTGGGTTGTCCCTGGATATGAATATCTCTGTGTAGAGCGTGAGGCAGATGATACGTTTTCCCAGGCAATCAAATATCTGGGGGAACATCATATCCCGTTGGTTGGTGCGGTTCATGATTTTACCGACCCAAAGACCGGAAAAAGTTATATGTATTTTCCGGTAAGGCGGTTATAACGGTTTACCGCCATATTGGGCCATTCCATAGGCGCGGCCTAACCAGTTTTCTGCTATCATCTCACCGGGCTTGCATTCCTAAGTCTCCGGAATTATACTATGGCTGATATCTTCATCAAGCACAGGAAAAGGGGTGTCAGCATGAGTAGAATATTGCTGCTGGAGGATGATCTGAGCCTTATCAACGGACTTTCCTTTGCTTTTCAAAAAGCGGGGTATGCTTTGGATGTCGCCCGAACCATCCAAGAGGCTGATAGAATTTGGCGGGATGGAGAATATGATTTGCTCGTTCTGGATGTAACTTTGCCTGACGGTTCCGGTTTTGAGGTATGCAAAAAAGTGCGTAAGGTTTCCTCAGTCCCCATCATCTTTTTAACTGCATCGGATGCGGAAACCAGTATTATCATGGGACTGGACATCGGCGGGGACGACTATATTACAAAGCCTTTCAAGCTGGCGGTACTGATGTCCCGAATCAATGCCATCCTCCGAAGAAGCCAGCATTTCCAGCAAGCTCCCGGAGAACTCTGTTCCAACGGGATCACGCTCCAGCTGCTGGAGGGACGGGCCTATCGAGACGGCGTGCCGTTGGAACTGACCGCAGCAGAATATAAGCTCCTTCGGCTTTTTATGGAGCATCCTGACATGATTCTCTCAGCAGAACAGATTATGGGAAAACTATGGGACTGCAGGGGGAACTTTGTGGATGGAAACACGTTGGCGGTCTATATTCGCCGCCTGCGGGCAAAGATTGAGGACGATCCCGCCAAACCAACACGGATTGCCACTGTCCGCCGCATGGGATATAAGTGGAACGCGGGAGGCGGGTTGGAATGAATCTATTTCCGGTGGTGCTGTTTCTTTCCTGTGCCCTATGCGGTATGGCAGCTGCGTTAGGGATGGCCGTCTGCCGTCTGCGGCATCAGGAGCAGAGCATGGAGAACGCTGCCCATCAGATCGCGGAGTATATCCTGGACCGGCGGAAGGGCGGCATTGAGTGCAGCGAGGAAGGCGCCATGTACCGCCTGTTCCACGAGGTAAACTCCTTGGTGACCATGGCGGACGCCCATGCGGACAGTGAGCGGCGGGCCAAGGAATTTCTGCGCCGCACGATTGCGGACATCTCCCACCAGCTCAAGACCCCCATTGCCGCACTGAATATTTACAATGGGATTCTCCAGCAGGAAACGGCGGACGCCGCCACAGTCCGGGAGTTTACCAGTCTCTCGGAGCAGGAGCTTGACCGGATTGAATCGCTGGTGCAGAGCCTTTTGAAAATGGCACGGCTGGATGCGGGCGCCATCACACTGGAGCGGTCGCCAGAGAATGTTTTCGATCTGTTGGAGCATATCAAGCGGCAGTATTCCTTCCGTGCGGAACAGGAGGGAAAGGAAATTGTACTGGAGGGGGATGAGCAGACGGTCTTCTCCTGTGACCGGACCTGGCTGGCAGAGGCGATCGGGAATCTGGTCAAAAACGCCTTGGACCATACGGCCCAAGGGGACCGTATTTTGGTCCGGTGGCAGCAGTCTCCCTGTTTGACCCAGATCACGGTGGAAGATACAGGCAGCGGCATCCACTCGGAGGATTTGTATCATATCTTCAAGCGCTTTTACCGCAGCCGCTTTTCCAAGGATACGCAGGGAGTCGGTCTGGGCCTGCCCCTGGCGAAGTCGATTGTTGAAGCACATCAGGGTAGTATTGAGGTTCACAGCAAACTGGGACAGGGAACGGCCTTTACGATCAATTTTCCGATTATGACAAAATAGTCATCTGCAATTCATCTGACAGTAAGGTTCGTGTGCTACTGTATTCGTACAGTCCAACGACGAAAGGAGCATGAAACTTATGGACTTGTTACGAGTAGAACACATCTGCAAAACGTATGGCAGCGGCGAAACAGCGGTACACGCCTTGAAGGACGTCAGCTTCTCCGTTCCCAAAGGGGAATTTGTAGCCATCGTTGGGGAATCCGGCTCCGGTAAAAGTACACTGCTGAATATGATTGGAGCACTGGACACCCCCACCTCTGGGAGGGTCTATATCAACGAAAAGGACACCTTCGCCATGAAGGAAAAGGCGCTGACCATCTTCCGTCGCCGGAATATCGGCTTTATTTTCCAGGCGTTTAACCTGATCCCGGAGCTGTCTGTGGAGCAGAATATGATTTTTCCCCTGCTGCTGGACCGTCAGCGGCCCAACAAGCGGTACCTGGACGAGCTGCTGAACGTCTTGGGTCTGGAACAGCGGCGGGGGCATCTGCCCAGCCAGCTCTCCGGCGGACAGCAGCAGCGGGTGGCCATCGGGCGGGCGCTGATGACCAGGCCCTCTCTGGTCTTAGCCGACGAGCCCACCGGTAATCTGGACTCCCAGAACAGCAGCGAGGTCCTGGCTCTGCTGAAGGAAACCGCCCGGAAGTATGAGCAGACCGTCATCATGATTACCCATAACCCCGCCATCGCCCACACGGCGGACCGGGTCTTTCAGGTATCGGACGGTGTGCTGACAGACCTCGGGGGGTGCCGGGCATGAGAAGCTATCTCAGTTTAATCCCCATCTCCGCCAAGGTACGGCGGCGGCAGAACCGTATGACCCTGCTGTGCATTATTTTCGCCGTATTTCTGGTGACGGGCATTTTCAGCATGGCGGATATTTTCATTCAGTCTGAGACCGCCAATGTCAAAGAAGCGGGCGGAAACTGGCACATCAACCTGGAAAATATATCGGAGGAAGATGCGGCGTCCATTGCCCGGCGGCCCGATGTGTCCGCCTCATCCTGGTTTGATATGGTGAATTTCGACCAAGATCGCAGCTATACCATTGGCGGTATCCAAACGGCGCTGGGCGGCGTGGAGGACCCGTTTCGGACCGAAATTATGACCTATTTTCCGGAGGGCGCCAGCTTGGATGAGGGCGAAGTCATTCTCACGCCCAACGCCAAGACGATGCTGGGCGTTGATGTGGGAGACCGTGTGTCCCTGGATACTCCCGCCGGAAGCTATGACCTCCTGATTACCGGCTTTCGCAGCGGGAACAGCCGCTATGCTACAGACAGCGGTGTTGGCGAAAGCACCGCGCTGCCGGTGAAGGGGGAACAGGTGGGCGCATTTCTTCAGATTGAGACCTTCCGGGAAATCCTCGCCGCCAATGAAGATGCGGGAAACCCCGCCTACTATATACAGTTCAGCGAAAGGGCCAACGCGAGACGCACCCTATCCGAAATCAAAGAGCAGTTCCCGGAGGCCAAGGTCAATGAACACATGATTCTTCTGGCGGCTGTGGGGGCCAGTGAAAACCGTATGGCAAAAAATGTATACCCGCTGGTGATTGTGTTTTGCCTGTTGGTCCTGCTGGCGGGAGTGCTGATGATCTCCGGCAGTCTGAACAGCGCGATTGCCCAACGGACGCAGTTTTTCGGTATGATGCGTTGTATTGGCATGAGCAAAAAGCAGGTGATCCATTTTGTGGAACTGGAGGCGCTGAACTGGTGCAAAACCGCGATCCCGGCCGGAATCATTCTGGGGACAGCGGCGACCTGGCTTGTGCTCGCGTTCATGCACCGCTTTGTAGGCGGTGAATTTGCGAGAATGGCAGTTTTCGGCATAAGCCCGATTGGAATGGTCAGTGGGGCTGTGGTGGGAATTCTGACGGTGCTCCTCGCGGCCCGGGCCCCGGCAAAAAAGGCCGCAAAGGTCTCCCCTGTGGCGGCGGTGTCCGGCAATGCGGATGCAGGAATGCAGAGACCGCAGCGGGCCAACACCCGTCTGCTGAAGATTGAAACCGCATTGGGCGTCTCCCATGCGGCGTCATCGAAAAAAAGCCTGCTCCTGATGGCGGGGTCCTTCGCCCTGAGCATTATTCTGTTTCTCAGTTTCTCCGTTCTGGTGGATTTGCTGGGTATTATGCTGCCCACAAAGTCTTACGGTTCGGATATTGACATTAACCTCTTGGAAAACGGGGAACTGATTGCTCCTGACTTGATGCAGCAGATGCGGGAAATGCCCGGCGTCAAAAATGTCTTCGGGCGGCGGCTTGCTGCCGCTATCCCGGCGGAGTTCAGCGTGGAAGTGGACCGGGACACTGTGGACATTCTCTCCTATGATGATATCCAGCTGGACTGGGTGCCGGGAGACGGGGACCTCCGCAGCGGCGGTGACCTGAAGAAGGTCTACGGAGATCAGGGCTATGTCCTGTGTATCTGGGACAAGGACGTTCCGCTGGATGTGGGAGATACGGTGACGCTGGGCGGCAGTACAGTGGAGATCGCCGGAATGATGACCTACAATCCTTTTTCCAACAGCGGGCGAACGGATGGCGATGTAATCCTGATTTGCTCCAACGAAACCTTCATCCGGCTTACCGGCGAGGAACGATACAGCATTGCCAGTATCCAGATGGTACCGAACGCAACGGATGAAGACGCGGAGGCTATTCATGATCTGGTGCGGGGACGGTATGAGTTTCTGGACCGTCGGGAGGAGGCGGACCGGAGCACATTTTTTGCGTTCAGCCTGTTCATCTATGGCTTCCTGGCAATCATTGCCCTGATTACGGTGCTGAACATCATCAACAGCATTTCCATGAGCGTATCCGCCAGAACCAGGCAGTACGGGGCTATGCGGGCTGTTGGAATGGACGGCGGGCAGCTTACCAGGATGATTGCCGCCGAGGCGGCTACCTACGCCCTGGCTGGATGTGCCATAGGCTGCGGAGTGGGGCTGCCGCTGAGCAGGCTGCTGTATGGCAAGCTGGTGACCGTCCACTTCCCCTATTATACCTGGACGCTGCCCGTATCATCTATTCTGATTATTTTGCTGTTTGTACTTTTGGCCACTCTGGCCGCAGTTCACGCCCCGTCCAAGCGGATGCGGAATATGGCGGTGACGGAGACCATCAACGAGCTATAACCACCGACTTTGAAAAATACCGGCTGTGCGGCGGTGTAACCAAGCCGCCGTACAGCACGGTTTTGCTGTCCCTGTGGGTTGCGCAAAAAGCCTCATAGGGCCAGAGATGTGACAAAAGGAGTGAGAACGCCGCTATGCTGCAAATCGCATTTTTTCTGCTGAGCATTTCAATCTGCGTTTTTGCCTGGATTATGATACATGACCCAAGGACATTGTGGAGCGGCATTTCGCTGCTGGGAATGCTGCTCTGTTCGGCAGTTATGATGTTTTTTCTCCTGTCGGAGTACGCAAACTGGTTGGCGGAACACGAACTTTGGATGAATATTCTGGTGGCCCTGCTGGTACTGACGGCAGGCTGTGTTCTCATGTTTCCGGTTATTTTAATAGTCACACTTTTTGTTGAGGGAATCAAGGTAATCCGGCATGAGGGCCTGAGGCCGTCCAATTTGTTGACTATGCTGTTTTCTGTTTTGCTGTACCTCTATCTGGCCGTCTGGCCTATGGCCGGCGGTCTGGAGAAGGGACGGCTTGGCACCAAGCTCTATCTGTTCATCAGTCTCTTCGCCGCTTATATGCTGTCCCTGATGGCCATTTATTTGCTCTCCGCGGCATTGAATCTGCTCCATTGGAAAAAACGTCGGGGAGCGGACTATATTGTTGTCCTGGGTTCCGGAGTGGTCGGCACCAGGGTCACGCCGCTGCTTGCCGCCCGAATTGAAAGAGGAATTGAATTGCTGCACAGCAATCCTGGCGCGGTACTGATTATGTCCGGCGGACAGGGCCCGGGCGAGGACATTGCCGAGGGTGAGGCTATGGCGAGGTATGCGGAAGAAAAGGGAGTGGGTATAGAGAAGGTCATCATCGAAAGCAGATCAAGATCAACCGAGGAAAATTTGCTGTTTTCGAGCAGGCTAATGGAAAAAGACCGGCCCAAGGTCGTAGTCGTAACAACATCGTATCATGTGTTCCGGGCGCTGCTCCTGGCAAAACAGCAGGGACTGAAATGCGTGGGGTTTGGGGCAAAGACAAAATGGTACTTCACATTGAACGCTTTGATACGTGAATTTGCAGGATATCTGCGTTTGACGTGGAAACGGCATATTTTTGCGGCTGCAGTGATTATCGTGATAGCCGCAATAGCGACATGAAATCGGGGGTGAAAGAAAGAGCCTTACTCATTGCGTCAATGCTGCAGGCTATGGATGTGCCATACTGGTGGAAGCCGCGGCGACGGACGAACTGCGGCTGGTTTTCCCGCCGCTGATTCCTATGGCGGAGGCGGTTGTGTTGTCCCTTGCGGCCTGCCTGCTGGCCACGGCTGTCCCCCTTCGGAAGATTGCAAAGCTCAGTATTGTGGACTCCATTGAGGCAGTAGAGTAGAAGTGGATCGCATAATAATAGCCCCGGCGTTCCATTCTGTGAACGCCGGGGCTTGCTTTTACAGTGCCTGGAGCATGACCGGGCCGCGCTTGGAGAGGACAGCGGCACACACCGCCGTCAGCAGGGCGAACAGCAGGATCGGGAGGGCCAACGCGGCCCAGCCCGCCGTCTGACTGCCTAGCCAGTACAGCCCGCCCGCCGCGGCCAGCGCCGCCATGGGGACGAACATGGCCAGGGTGACAGCCAGAGACTGCTTGATGACCACGGTTTCGTTGACCGCGTCCAGCTTGGGGAAGGTCAGGCCCATCAGCATCCCAAACATGGCGTGGCCTACCGCGAAGAGCAGGGCCGTGATCAGAAGCGCTGCCCCCTGCCACAGCTGGAACCCCAGCGCGATGGAGATGCAGGCCCCGGCAATTACGGTACAGGGGAGGGTGAGCAGCAGCTGGAACCCTGCCTTGACCCACAGCAGCGTACTGCCCGGCATGGGAGCCTCCCGCAGAATCCAGAGGTATTTCCCCTCCAGACTGACGGAGGGGGCGGCGATGGGACAGGTACACAGGCAGAAGCAGATCACAGCCGCCGCCATGGGCAGCAGGGGGAAATCTTCCATACCAACAAAGGCAAGCAGCTTTTCCCGCATCACCAGGGATGCCGCTCCGGCGGCCAGCAGCATAATCAGGCCAAGGCCGGCATTCCAGAAGTACATGGGCGTTCCAAAAAACCGCTGGGCCTCCTTCCGCAAAAGGGCCTTCTTTTGACTGGAGGCGGATTGGGCGGAGAGCTTATAGTTGCTCTGGGCAGATCGGGCGGCGAAGGCTGTGACTGCCTGCCGGTAGACCCGGCCCAGGCCGAACACCACAAGGGCAAAGGGAATGACACAGCAGGCGGCAAAGGCCAGCAGCAGTCCCCAGTCCCCCATGATGCCCTCGCCCATCCACAGCAGGGGCGCGGCCCAGGAGAGGGCGTCTTTTACCCCGGCAGGGTTGGCGGCGAGGCTGCCGAGCATCCCGTTGAGGTTGAAGGAGAGATAGAACACCGCCACCAGAAACAGACCCATCACAATGTTCTGTCCCAGCGCTCCCTTGGATACCCTGGCGGACAGAAAGGCCACCAGCGCCCCCAGCAGGACCGACAGCGCCGTATCCAGCAGGGGCAGGGTCAGGGCCGCGATGACAAGCCGCACCCAAAAGAGAAGGCTGTGCCCCACGCCGCTCTGGGTCAGCATCGTGCAGACCACCCCGGCGGGGAGCAGCACAAAGGCTGAGAACAGCAGGTTTTCCAGGTAGATGGCCGTCACCCGGCTGGCCATCAGCAGGGTGGAGGATACCGGCATACTCAGCAGCAGGTCGTTGTCCTTCCCGCCAAACACAACGCCCTTGACGGCGAAGGTGGTGAACAGCAGCCCGCCCACCAGGGCGGCCATGCCCATAAAGATGAACACCAATATCTCCATATGCGAGGGGGCCAGCGCCTGCATCAGCATGTAGCTGTAAAAACCGGAGAGGTAGAGGCCCAGGCCGGCAATGACCACGACAGCGCCCAGGCCGGTGGCTGCCTTTTTCCGGCTGCGGCCCCGGGAATTGGTGGAGGAGAGCAGCATAGACTGGATGCTCACCTTCAGCAAAGTGAGAAACTTCTTCATTTTTCTCCCTCCAGCTCCAGGAACACGTCCTCCAGGGAGGAATCGCCCACCAGTTCCGCCGTAGGACCGGATTTTACCAGCCGCCCGTGTTTGATGATGGCGATTTTGTGGCACAGCTTCTCCGCCACCTCCAGCACATGGGTGGAGAAAAACACCGCCGAGCCTCCCTGGCACAGATCCGCCAGATAGCCTTTCATCAGATGGGCGGCGGCGGGGTCCAGGCCCACAAAGGGTTCGTCCAGAATCAGCAGCCTGGGACGGCGGATGAAGGCTGAGATCAGGGCCAGCTTCTGCCGCATTCCGTGGGAGTAGCTGCCGATGGGAGAGCCTAAATTCCCTGTCAGCTCAAAGGCATCAGCGTACTTGCCAATGTCGGCGGTCCGCTGGTCTGCTGGGATGTCATATAGGTCGGCGATGAAGTTGAGGTAGTCAATGCCCTTCATAAACTCGTAAAGGTCCGGGTTGTCGGGCAGGAAAGCGGTGACCTGCTTGGCCGCCACCGGTTCCCGCTTGATATCATGGCCGTCGATGGTAATGGTCCCTTCGGTGAAGTCCATCACCCCCGCCACCGCCCGCAGGGTAGTGGTCTTGCCAGCTCCGTTGTGGCCAATGAAGCCGTAGATCTCACCGGGCCGGACATGGAGGGTCAGGTCATCTACGGCTCTCTTGCCGCCGGGGTAAGTTTTGGAATAGTGGTCAATGCGAAGCATGGATAGTCTCCTTTCAACTAGTTAAGTAGGATGATAGGGAATTTGCGGAAAAGCGCATATGAGGTAGTCTATATGCCAGAGATATGAACCACATCAAAATAAGATATAAATTTGTCTTTTTCACGCTGTGCGAAATCAGGTGCAATCCATCTATTGTGCAGGGCCGATGATTTTTACGCTCAGAGATTGAAAACAAAGGTGACGACCAAGATGACAACGACCAGGGCAAGGATGATAAAGCCCCGCGGCCTTCTTTCCTCCCTCTCACTGGAGGCATATGCAGCGCCTATCATACCGGCGGCCATGGGAATGAGCAGCCCAAGGACTTTGGGCATAGATTTGCTTGGCTGTCCGCTCATACTGACCTGCATGACCAGCGCATCCGGAAGCAGGAACCAGCCTGCGATGACAGCGATGGCCAAGGGAATGAGAAGAAGGAACGGCCAAAAGCGTTTCTTATTCATAATAGGTTACCTCCATATGTGAATCGTACACCTTCCGGTTTGTGGAAGGTCAAGAGTTTTTTGATTTTATCCTTGAAAATTGTCTTTCAGTTTCTCCATTGCCGCACATAACCTTGGATCGCTGAGGTGTTCATTGTTCTGACGCGCTTGTTGGATTGCCAGATAAATAATTTGACGCAGTTGCTTATTGGTTTCCTGATGCGCAGTTTGTGCGGATGTTGATGGAAATAGTATCTCGTTGGGCGGCGGTGAAGACTCGTTGAGTCCATCCAGATAGTCGCAGAGACTTTCGATCATCTGCCGTGTCTGCCCATAACGGCGGAATAATTCAACCTGCATGATGCCGCTCAGTTGGGTACGGTGAAAGAACAGGGACTCAAACTGCTGGATCACCCTGTTGATCTCCATGGATGTCTCAAGCGGGAACCCCAGTTTCTCGTCCAAGAGGCAGACCATGCAGGTCTGCATTTGCTGTGTTAGATGCAGCAGCCGCTTTTGGAGCGTTGCGACCGCCTGATCCCGCTCGCCGCGGCGCAGGTGTAATTCCATCCAGATGATTGTTGGATCACCTGACAGCCTGGGCAGCTCCAACAGGAGCTTTTCAGCCTTGTCCAAATCGTCCTCCGTAAGCGCCATGACAGCCAAAGCTATCGCGGCAGACTGCCAAAATTCCGTGGAACCGCTGGCATGGACAGCTTGGAGCAATTCTTTCCGCCGCTGATTCCAGGCGCCCCGTTCCTCCATACTGGCGTCAGGGCAGACAGCCTGAAAGGCAGCATAAACTCCAGCGCCATGGTATTTTAACGGAATACTGGCAGGGTACTGATGCAGCAGGTTTTGCAGTATGGACTCTGCTGTTTGCCAGTCCTTAGTGCGGGCAAGCGTTAGGATATCGTTGATCTTCTGCTCCGCTTCACTGTTTGACAGTGTTTTCTCGTAGTTCAGCAACATATCCACGTTGGTATCCAGCGCCCGTGCCAAAGGCCAGAGTAGCGTGATGTCAGGGTAAGAAGCGTTTGTCTCCCACTTGCTGACCGCCGGCGGCGAGATGCCGAGAGCTGCTGCAAGCTGTTCCTGGGTCATGCCTTTTGCTTTCCGAAGCGCCGCGATATTGGCGCCGAGTTTTAATTCCATGACAGTCTCCTCCCTGTGGATTGTTTTATCTTTCCTGAGTTTAGTATAAGCGAGTGACCTGTAACGTGCAATGGAGATGTGTTCAGATGCGTTTCAGCTTTTCTTAACTGTTGGTTAAGTTTGCGATATGGTCTTGCGATAGTGCTGGGGTAGGTATTATACTGACAGTGCTTCGGACTGCGGCAGGCTATATGTGGAGGAACAGCAGATGCACCAGGATACCAAGGAGGAGACAGCAATGCCAGAAATCATAAAAGTACGCGGGGCGCGGGTCCACAACCTGAAAAATATCGACGTGGATGTTCCCCTCAATCAGATCGTCGCCATTGCCGGCGTGTCCGGTTCCGGGAAGTCCTCCCTGGCGCTGGGTGTTCTGTACGCCGAGGGGTCCCGGCGCTATCTGGAGGCCCTGTCCACCTACACGAGAAGGCGGATGACCCAGGCCGCCAAGGCCCAGGTAGACGAGGTGCTCTATGTCCCCGCCGCCCTGGCCCTCCACCAGCGGCCCGGCGTCCCCGGAATCCGCTCCACCTTCGGCACGGGAACGGAGCTTTTGAACAGCCTGCGGCTGATGTTCTCCCGGCTGGCCAGCCACCGCTGTCCCAACGGGCACTACGTTCCGCCCACCCTGGCTGTGGCGGCGGAACAGCCGCTTTTCTGCCCAGAGTGCGGTGGATCGGTCCGGGCCCCGGGGGCGGAGGAGCTGGCTTTCAACAGCCAGGGGGCCTGCCCCACCTGCGGCGGCACCGGAATCGTACGTACCGTGGACGAATCCACTTTAGTGCCCGACGAGTCCCTGTCCATCGACCAGGGAGCGGTGGCCCCATGGCAGACCTTGATGTGGTCGCTGATGAAGGACATCGCCCGGGAGATGGGGGTGCGGACTGACGTGCCCTTCCGGGAACTGACGGCGGAGGAGCGGGAGATCGTCTTCCACGGCCCCGCCGTCAAGAAGAACATCATCTATCAGAACAAGACCAGCGGCGCGGCGGGGGATATGGATTTCACCTACTTCAATGCCACCTACACGGTGGAAAACGCCCTGTCCAAGGTGAAGGACGAGAAGGGTATGAAGCGGGTGGAGAAGTTTTTGAAGCAGGGCGTCTGCTCCGACTGCGGCGGCACCCGGCTGTCAGCGGCCGCAAGGGCACCGAGGCTCCGGGGCATCTCCCTGGATCAGGCCTGTCAGATGCCCCTCTCCAGGCTGATGGAGTGGGTGGCCGGGGTGTCCGCCTCCCTGCCGGAGGAGATGCGCCCCATGGCGGAGAGTATCTGCCAATCCTTCCAGACTGTGGCCAAACGGCTGATGGACCTGGGGCTGGGCTACCTGTCTTTGGACCGCGCCGCCTCCACGCTCTCCACCGGGGAACGGCAGCGGATGCAGCTGGCCCGGGCGGTGCGCAACCGCACCACCGGGGTGCTCTATGTGCTGGACGAGCCTTCCATTGGCCTGCATCCCTCCAACATCGTGGGACTGACCGGCGTGATGCGCGATCTGGTGGCAGATGGAAACTCGGTAATTCTGGTGGACCACGACACCCAGATATTGTCCCAGGCGGATTGGCTGATTGAGATGGGCCCCCAGGCAGGGGCCAACGGCGGGCAGGTGGTGACCCAGGGGACTATCCCGGAAATTGCCCAAAACAGGGCGTCCCAGATTGGCCCGTTCCTGGCCGGGACGGCGGATATCCATGTCAGGGACCGAGTCTGCGCCGGGGAGCTGTTCGCACTGGGCAGGATACACCTCTCCACTGCTGCCATCCACACGGTGAAGCCCTTGAAGGTGGATATCCCCAAGGGACGGCTGACAGTGGTGACAGGCGTGTCCGGCTCCGGCAAGACCACGCTGATTCTGGAGAGCTTGGTTCCCGGACTGGCAGCGTTATCCGGTGGGACCACGCTGCCGGAGCACGTCCTGAAGCTGGAGGCAGAGGGTATCCGTCAGGTAAAGCTTATTGACGCCACCCCCATCGGCGTCAATGTCCGCTCCACAGTGGCCACTTACGCCAATGTCCATGACGAGCTGCGGAAAATTTTCGCCAGGACCCCGGACGCAAAGGAGCTGGGGTTCAAGGCCGGGGATTTCTCCTATAACACCGGAAAGCTGCGCTGTCCGGTGTGCGATGGCACGGGGACGATTGACCTGGATGTGCAGTTTTTGCCTGATGTGACCATCCCCTGCCCGGATTGCCGCGGTTCCCGGTATGGACGGGAGGCATATCAGGTGAAGCGTGGAGACTGCTCTCTGCCGGAGCTGATGGCGATGAACGTCAACGCGGCCCTGGAGACCTGCAAAGATTTGAAATTAGTTCGCCAGCGGCTGGAGGTGCTGAAGGATCTGGGCTTGGGCTATCTGACCTTGGGAGAGGAGACACCCAGCCTGTCCGGCGGCGAGGCCCAGCGGCTGAAGCTGGCCAGCGAGATGGGCAAAACCCAGTCGGACTCCGTCTTTGTCTTTGACGAGCCTACGATTGGACTGCACCCCTTGGATGTGCGGATCCTGTTGGGAGTGTTCCAGACCCTGGTGGAGCACGAGGCCACGGTGGTGGTGATCGAGCATGACCTGGATGTGATCCGCAACGCCGATTACATCATCGATATGGGTCCCGGCGGCGGTGAGGCGGGCGGATGTGTGGTCGCGGCCGGGACGCTGGAGGAGATTGCCGGCAGCCCCAATAGCGTGACCGGGCAATACCTGATATAAGCAGAAGTCCAGCCGGCACAAGTGGGATGAGCGGTTTTTCTCTGTATTTTCCCAAATTATATAATATCCGTATCCTGTTTTGATTTGGTCTATACATCTGACTGATAAACTGCTTTTGTGGCAGTTTATCCCTAAATTCTCAGCAATTCAAACGGATGGGAGGTTCAAATGTATGGGACAAATAACAGGTACAAGAGAACAAAGTATTGTGCGGCCTCTATTCTGATGGCGAAATAGAGGCCGCGCTCATTTTTGACATTATTTGCACTTTTCACACAGCTTACAACTGAATAGTTCCATCTGACAAAGGCGGCAGCATATGCTGCCACAGAGCATCAGAAATGGGATGATGTCCGCCGCCTGTGTGCCGCCCGTTTTATTACGGACAGGAGCAATGTTATGGACGACAAGATCCGTGACATTGAGCTGGTCAGTCTTTATCTGACTTGGCAGCACACGGCCTTTTATAAGCCGCGGGATTCCGTTGTACCGTTCCGCATGGGCAGAAACCGGGAGACGATAGCGAAAAGCGATGATCCTCTCCCGCCTCGCAGAATCCCATTGCGTCGCTCAATGTATTTATCCGGGCAGCAGATTTTGTGTCTGATCACGAAGTCTGCTGCTCATTTTATTATGCCCACGTTCTGATTCGCTGCCGCGGCCCCCAATGCGTCTGCTCCAAAAATCAGATGCACTCGGAGGGAAACTGCATGTCATACTGGCAGCGGCTTAATACTCGTGCGCTTCTCACGAAGCTCAGGTATAGCCCAATTTATGTTCTTATTTCGGATGCACTCTGGTTGAACTGGGCAAATCAATCCTTGTCCACCGGGGAAAGGAGTGAAAGGGGACAAGCAACCGTCTCCGCGGATATGGAGGGGGGTGAAGACTTGGGACTTTCACCGTCCCAGAAGACCAGCATCCGTTATCAGTTTGAGGTGTACTGCAAAAAGGTGATTCGGGGTGAGCGCTGTGACTACTTGCGCCAGGTGATTCGCCAGGCAGAGCGGGAGGTATGTTTTTCCGATATGCCATTTGATGCCTTGCTTCGGATTGGGATGTCAGACGACTATCCCAGCAGCCACTATGTGTTTGAGACCCAGGGCCATCAAATCTCTATTGCGGATGAACGCCTCGAAGAAGCGCTGTCCCAAATTGAGTCTGCGGAGAGAAATCTTCTTCTGCTGCTGGCCTATTTCCTGGATTTGAATGATCGGGAGATCAGTACGCTGCTGGGGATCCCGCGCTCTACGATCCAGCGCCGCCGTCAACGATTCCTTGACCAAATGAAACAGCTTCTGAAGGCGTGATTTTATGAAAGCTAAGTCCCGTACTGAGGAGCAGTTGCTGCCCTACGAAACCATTGAGGCAGCCACCAATGGGGATATCACCGCCATCAATTCAGTTCTGGCACATTTCGAGGGCTATATAGCGACATTGGCCACACGCACGCTCTACGACGAGCACAGCTGTCCGTGCCGGTACCTCGACCCGGAACTGAAGTGCCGGCTGGAGACGAAACTGATCGTCCGCGTCCTCAAGTTCAAACTCGTATAACCAAAGGCGGCCGGTGTGTTCCCCTTTCCACACCGGCCGCCTTCTTGGTCTTTATCCGCACATAATAGAATATGAGATGGCAGACGCTTTTCATATTGAAAAGGCAGATAATCGGCTTGGGATTATCTGCCTCCTGTTATATCACTGTGCGCAAATGGTATCAACAATGGTCATGCTATGGATCCGTTTTATGGGCCCATATACTGCCAATGCTACAGAAAGGAGGAGGATCAGGAGGATGATCCCTAACTCAGACCAGGGAATGCCCCACGGCTCGCCCCACTTTTGCCCAATCAGCATGGCGAACAGGAGCCTGTTGGTGAGCAAGCCCAGTACAGTACCGGCCACGCTGCCTGATAAGGCGTAGGCCCCCGCCTCTGCAACTACCATTTTGGACAACTGCCGGGTGCTCAGCCCAATGGCCCGGAACGCACCATATTGCTTTGTTCTGGAAGCGACACTCATTGCAATGCTGTTGACCACATTGAAAATTGTAATCAGGGCAATCAGGACGAGAAAACCATAGATAAAAAGATTAAAGCAATAGTAGATGCCCCGTGTGCTGCTATTTCCAAGCCGTTCATCTGAAAAGGTGTACCGGGTTCCCACGATCCGATGGATCGCATTCACCTCACTGTCTGAGGTTCCGCTGTTCAGTTGGATATCAAGTACCGTGTAGTTGGACAGGCCCGTCATTTGCCGGAACGTATCTTCGGAGCAGATGACGATTCCTGTACCAGCGGCATTGCTGAAGGGGCAATCGGATAGGATCCCTGCGATTTTTAGTTCCTGCGCCCGTCCGCCTGCCTGTACGGTGATGATATCGCCAACCTGCACTGTGCTGGCGGTCTCTTTCACCACCAGCCCTGTGCCGGGTTCCGTTTGGACCTCCTCAATGGAGCCGTCCAGAAGGTAGCCCCTGGCCCAGCCGAACTGCTTTGACTCATAGGAAATCAGATCAAGAGAGGATACTGTGCCGCTGCCTGTCGTTGGAAGGCCGTAGGCAAACATCCGGCCATAGGCCGCTTTGATTGCCGGTATTTCATTGAGGCGCTCCAGTAGATTGTTGTCCACGGAACAGGTCTGGTCCGGACTGACAATGGATAAATCCGGCGTCCAGGGCTGCAGGGGCGTCAGGGCGTGGCGCATGAAGTCAACGGTTACGGAGAAGGAGAGGAAAAGAACGATGCTCAAGGCAAAGGAGCCGGTCATAAGCAGATAGTTCCTGCGGCTGGAAACGGCGTGATGGATGCCCAGAGCGGTATCCACCTTTGCCAGCTGTGTATTGGCTGCGGAGCGGACAGGCCGGGCTTCGCCTGTGCTGCCGGAAACCGCGGCCAGCGGCGAGACCTTTGCGGCGCGTTTTGCCGGGGAGCGGGCCGCGAGCATCACGGTAAGCAGTCCCACCAGGATGCCGGCGGCCACGCTGGGCAGGCTCAGGCCGAAGGCGGGCATTGCCGCAAAGTAGCCCGGGCTGAGGTATCGAAGGATGGCGCACAGTACCCATATCACAACGACCCCCAAGGCCACACCGGCGGGGATCGCAAAGCGGCACCAGCCGAACGCTTCCCTGCGCACCATCTGCATGACTTGCCTGGGCGTTGACCCAATACAGCGAATCAGGCCGAAAAATTCCATGCGCTGCGCAACATTGCTGTTCAGGCTGCTTGCTATCATCAGGATCCCTGCTGACATGACCAGAACGAAGAGGATCCCTGCCGCCGCATAGATGAACATCATAAAGCTGTCCCGGCTCTGTCCCAGCAGGCCCAGCAGCTTTGTGTTTTCGGATACCTGGCCGTCTGACAGTTGGAAGGCCGATTTGAGATTTTTGATGCTTCCTTGGATATCCCGGGTATGGGAGAATTGGACATAGTACATAATGTCAAAATCGGAGGGTTCCCCCTCTGCAACGTCGGGATAAATGGCGCGGTAGTCCTCCATACACAGGAAAATTCCGTATGCGTCGCTGCGCATCAGGCCGGAGGCGTTCCCTACAAATCCAGTGATCTGAAAGTGGAGTGAAGTCCCATTCGGGGTGTTCAATGTTACCTCGTCCCCAATGTGGAGGTCCATCATCTCCCTGGCGTTTTCTGTGACCAGCGCGCCGCCCTCTGCCTGTGGGTAAGCGCCCTCCGTCAGCATATCAAGAAAAATTTTTGTGACAAGGGCTTCATCGCTGCCGAAGATCACCGCCTCCTTTCCTCCTATGGTATAGCCCAGATTGGCGCCAAAATTCAAAGTACCATAGGGGGAAATCACCGCAATGTCGGGCCGGGCCGCCATCAGCGCCGCATTCTCAGCGCTGATGTTTCTCAGGCCGATATGCCAGCTGCCATCGTCCCGCTGGGCCTGTAAGACCTGGCTGCGGATAAACATATCCGCCATGCCGAAAATAGTGGTTACCAGGAATACGGACAGGATAATGCAGAGGATGGACATCCGGTTCTGTTTCCGGTGTACCTTTGCTGAGATGGGGATCAGGTCAAGAAAGTGTTTCATCCGCTTCCCCTCCCAAGTCTGTCAGCACACCGTCCGCCACCTGGAAAACACGATCCACGGAAGCGGTCAGGTTTCGGTTGTGGGTGATCATCAGAATGGTCTGCTGGTAGTGCCGGGACGCCTGGGTCAGCAGTTCCATGACATCACGGCTGTTCTTGCTGTCCAGATTTCCTGTAGGCTCGTCGGCCAGGATCAATTTAGGTTTTGTAATCAGTGCCCGGCCGATGGCCACCCGCTGCTGCTGGCCGCCGGAGAGCTGGTTGGGCAGGTGATTCCGGCGGGAGGTCAGGCCCAGCAGCTCCAGAATCTCCTGGACAGCGGCGGGTTTTGGTTTCTTATAGTCCAAGAGCAGGGGAAAGATGATGTTTTGCTCCACATTCAGCTCGGAGACAAGCTGAAAGGACTGGAAAATGAAGCCGATATTCCGCCGCCGGAAGATGGTACGCTTTTCTTCCCCCATGGAGAACAGGTCCTGCCCGTCCATCCGGACTTCGCCGGAAGTGGGGGTGTCCAGAGCGCCGATGCAGTTGAGCAGGGTGCTCTTGCCGGAGCCGGATTCGCCGACCACTGCGGCAAATTCTCCCTTTTCCAGGGAGAAGGATACGTTTTTCAAGGCGTCAACCCTTGCCTCACCCTTGCCATAGGTCTTACACAGGTTCTGTACGGTCAAAATTTTCATAGCACAAATGCCTCCTTGCGCTAGAGTATAGCAGAGGCAGCTTACAATCAGGTGAATTTCAGCTTACAGTTCTGTAAGGAAGGAGAGGGTGAAGGTTGTGCCGGTTCCCGGATCGCTCTGCACGGCGATGATTCCGCCCTGCCCCTCTATGATCGACTTCGCCAGGGGGAGTCCCAGCCCGATTCCCTGGGTATCCAGGGAGCGCTTGCTGCGGTAAAACCGCTTGAAAATGTGGTGGATGTCCTCCGGAGCGATGCCGCTGCCGTTATCTGTAATGAAAATACGCAGCATGGCAGGGGTATGCTCCCAATGGATGCGCACAGTTCCGCCTGGACCGGTGTGGTCCAGAGCGTTTTTCACGATATTGCCGATGGCCTCGCAGGTCCAGTCCCTGTCACATACCAGCTGCTGTCCGGCATCTCCGTCAACGAGAATCCGCTTGTTTTCGCGCTCGGCCCGTGTCGTCAGTTCACGGATGGATTGGGATACTAGCGCGGCGACATTGAGGCAGTCCTTCTCAAACACGATATTCCCCGTATCCAGCCGGGTGATTTTCAGCATGGCTTGAATCAGATATTCCATACGCTTCAGCGAAACGGACATTTTGGCAGAAAATTCCCGCACAGTATCGGGATGCTCCGGTTCATCCGCAATGATCTCCTGATACATGGTAAGGGCAGCCAAGGGCGTCTTGAGCTGGTGGGAGATGTCCGATATAGATTTTTTGAGGAATTCCTTTGCCTGACGCTCGGTTTCTGTTTTGGCCTGGAGCATGGTTGCCAGCTGTTCCACCTGGGTAAATATCTGATAAATTGCACCCTCGCTGCTTCGGGGCAAGTGCTGGGAGTAATCCCCGCAAAGATAGCCGCTGATGGCTTGGTCTGCCTGGCTGTACAAGCGTTTCCGCGCCGAAAAGAACACCCAGGTTCCGGCAAAGAGGGCAATAACCAGCAGGATGGCCATGCCGGCGGCGGCAGCGAGGCTGGAGCGTTGGAGCTGCGCGTAGAAGGGGAGCAGGCCGCTTTCGGCTGTGGCATCCACCCCCGCCATGGCGAGCAGAGCCGTCCCTTCCTCACTGACTTCTGTATTTGTCAACGCGGCGGCAATGACCGTGTGGGGGACATCCTGCGCTAAAAGGGAGGCCGCTATAGCCTCGCTGCGGGATAGATAGATATCCTTTGCCAAATTCATTTGCATCGAACTCAGCAGCATTCCCATACCGACGATACACACAGAGATGCACGCCAGAAAGAGTCCATAGGCTCTAATCTGCCTGTCCTGATAAAAGCTCATGGCGAAACCTCTTTCCACTGGTAGCCAAAGCCCCGGACCGTAAGCAGATGCAGAGGGTGGGAGGGATCGGCCTCCACCTTCTCCCGCAGGCGGCGCACATAAACAGACAGGGTGTTGCCGTCCACATAATTCCCGGCGTCGTCCCACAGCTCGCTGAGGATGGTGTCCCGGGTAACAACGCGGTCTGCGTTGCGTACCAGCAGGCAGAGCAGGCGGTATTCCGCGCCGGTCAAATCCAGGGGCCTGCCGCCCAGGTAGGCCCGGCTTCCCAGAAGGTCGATTTGGGTGTCTCCGCATTGGATCATCTCCGATGGCGCCGGCTTGGCCACACCGGCCCGGCGCAGCAGCGCCCGGATGCGGGAACACAGCTCGCCCAGTTTGAACGGCTTGGTCATGTAGTCGTCGCCACCGCTGTCCAGACCGCGGATGATGCTGACTTCTTCGTCGGACGCGGTTAGAAAAATAATGGGGATCAGATGATTTTGCGCCCTGACCCGTTCGCAGACTTCAAACCCCGTTCCGTCCGGCAGAGTGACGTCCAGAAGCAGCAGAACATACTGGCTGAGGTCGGGCAGAAGCGCAAGCGCCTCAGCGACCGTTCGGACAACGTCTAATTCGTAACCCTGCCGCCGCAGGGAATAGGTCAGTCCATCAATCAGACTCACATCGTCTTCCAGCAATAGAATTTTATCCATACTTGTGTCTCCTGAGCTTGGTAGCGTTAGTCCAAATTATATAGGAAAGCCAGAGGACAATACAAGGCATAAATTGTAAACTGCATGAGAGATTGCATTTAGAAATTGAAGCTTGAAGAAATAGCTTGTTTTATTATCTGAGGTATAGTTTTGCTGTTTTCAGAATTCTACTCTTGCCTTTTTGTGAAGAAATCGCTATAATATAACCATTATAGTATCCGTGACCCATCACCAGCGGTCTTTGTTTCCGTGTTTCAAAGCGTCCAGAGGTCGATTGACCTTTGGACGCTTTTTTATTTCCGCCCCTATAATGATAGATACATCGTAGCCGATCAGGCAACAAAGCGCATGAGCAGTTTTGCTCATGCGCTTTGTTTATATATAGGCCCGTCTGTGAGACATCAGGCAAAACAAATCGTGCAGAAATGGAGTGAACACAAAATGAGCGAAAAGCAAAATAGCCGTCCCTATTTCCCGCCGTTATCTGGCAAAGTTGAGTGCGGCCAATGCAAGGACACCGAGTGTCGGTGCTTGAGCAAACACCAAAGAAGCCGCCAAGATTTCACGCATACCTCCGGCTGCTGTCCCAGGCTCCCCGATCAGTGGAGCTTTGTGGATGAAAAGGAGGAGAAACCGACCTGGAAGTTCTGCCCCATCTGTGGTGAGGCTATTGAGTAAAAAAGAGCCAAGCCAGTCCAGTGGGCAGAACTGAACTGCGAGCGGTGCGGCGGCAATTTGATTATGGAGATTCAAGGCGAACCGAAGCCCCGATACATTGCCAGCAGAGACTATAATAGGCAGCTCTATCTGTCGATGCTGTATGGAAGAACACTGTGCGCAGACCAACTGCCTCCAGGGTGAGGTTGGGAAACAACCGGGCTGTCCATACACCAGGATCAAGAAAAAAGCCTTGGACCTCAGTGTCAACATGGAATGATTTGGAGGAATTTCAGATGAATGAGCAGAAAAAAGTACATATCACCATTTTTCAGCCCCCGTTTGCGTCCCTGATAGATCTCGGCCTCTATATGAAGATGCACGATCCCAAGCAGCCCTTCCAAGCTACGGTGCCTGCGGAATACTACCTGGCCATTTTTGACGGCGAGATCGAATGTCTAAAATCTTTGCCGGTGGATAAGGAGCGGCGGACATATGCGATTTTGGAGCAGGTTGAAACAGATCCCGTTGGGAGAACGATACATGTTGACAGTGCGGGAGGTTGCGGAATATTTCGGTATTGGGGAGCATAAACTTCGAGATCTTCTTGACAGAAATCCTGACAAAAATTTATCTGTATGGAATGGAAATCGTCGGCTTTTTCGCCGCAAAAGATTTGAATCATACCTTGATGAATGTGAATCCATTTGATGATGTGATTCTATTACTTGAAATCCAATGAATGGCATGGTATAATACTCAAGCCCTGCCATGTCCTTTTCTGAAAGGGGTATCCATGTCAGAAAAGAGACGAGATAGCAAAGGCCGTCTCCTCAGAACAGAGGAGAGCCAGCGTGCCGATGGAAAATATGAGTACAAGTATGTGGATGCGAAAGGGGTGCGAAGGAGCCTATATAGCTGGAGATTAGTTTCAAGTGACAAATTGCCGCCGAAGAAGCGTTCCTGTGAAGCTCTCAGGGATATGGAGGCAAAAGTACTCCGTGATACGCAAAATGGTATCAACTCATTTACCGCTGCCAGGATGATGCTCAATGATTTTGGGGAAGACTATATCGCAACCAAGTATGAGCTCAAGGCATCTACCCGAACAAATTATAAATATATGTACACAAAATACATCAAAGAAAATATTGAAATGCGGGATATTGCCAGTATCAGGTACAGCGACATAAAGAAATTCTATGGCGAGCTTCTGAAACACGGATTTAAGCCAAACAGCGTCGAAATCATCCAGACAATTTTGCATCCGGTTTTTAATGTGGCAGTCAAGGATGGTTAGATTCGTATCAACCCTACCGATGGGGTGATCGCCGAAATCAAGAAGAGCCATGACTGGGAGAAGCCCAAGCGTCACGCACTGACAGTTCCTGAGCAGGAGGCATTCGTTGATTTTGTGGCACGGTCCCAAACTTACCGCCACTGGTCTAACTTGTTTACCGTGTTGCTTGGTACTGGAATGAGGATAGGCGAGTGCCTTGGTCTTCGGTGGGAAGACTGCGATTTCAAAGGTAAAATTATTAATGTAAACCACAACCTTATTCATCGAGTCACGGAAGCCGGGAATATGGAGGTCCACATCACAACCCCGAAGACGAAAACAGGTATTCGCATTATTCCGATGTTTGATGATGTAAAGCGGGCCTTGTTAGACGAGAGGCTGAAACAAATGGAGCATGGCTTTACACGATCCGAGATAGATGGCTATTCCGGCTTTATCTTCCAAAATCGTTTTCAGGAGGTCCTCATTCCACATCTAGGCCCTGTTTGAAAAAAGTCAAAACGCCCAAACGGTGGATCATTATCCGCCACTCTGCGTTAAATTTTCTTGCCGGGCGTCAGCCCGACTGCAAAAATTTGCCTTGATTGGCGAAAAAATCTCTCGCCGTTGGGCATTCCGCCATTTTTCAAACATGGCCTAGTTAATTGGGCCATCTGGCGCATTATCCGGGACTATAACATTGAGGCAGGAGAAACTGGAGCGGTGCGGTTACCGCATTTCTCCGTCCACAACCTACGGCACACTTTTTGCACAAGGCTTTGTGAGAACGAGCCGAATATCAAGATTATCCAGAAAATCACGGGGCATTGGAATGTTGAAACTACAATGGACGTGTATAACGAGGCCACAAAAGAGAAGAAGATGGAATCGTTTGCCAACCTGGAGGGCAAAATCAAAATCAGCTGAGTTTTACGACAGATTTTACGACAAATCACCGAATACACTGTGTAACGCTAAGTAACAATATGCTGAGAAAGTTGGAAAACTGGTATGAATGGGTACGATTTGATAACTTATGTAACGGTATGCGGAGTGGAGGAACAATTCCCCACCATGAAGCCCCTGGACTGATTTCACAGTAACATTTACGGGAGGAGGCGCGGCCATGGAGCGGATCACCAGCAAGACCAATCCGCTGTGTACCCATTTCCGGAAGCTGGCCTCCTCCAGAGCCTACCGGGAGGAGACGGGGGAGTTTTTGTGTGACAGCCCCAAGCTCCTCCGGGAGGCGGAGCTGTGGGGCGCGTCCGTGTCCGCGGTTTTCTATACGCCGGGGGCGGATGTCGCCGGCGCTCCCGCCGGGGCGCGGCTGGCTGAGGTGACGGAGAGCGTCATGAAGTCTGTCAGCCCCATGGAGACCCCCCAGGGGGTGGTGTTCTCCTGCCGCTCCACGGGGCGCCGTCCGCCGCAGAGGCTGATTCCGGACGCCAGCGGACGGCAGCGGTATGTGCTGCTGGACGGCGTCCAGGACCCCGGCAACGTGGGCACTGTCCTCCGCACGGCGGACGCCTTCGGCTGGACGGCATTCCTGCTTCCCGGGTGCGCCGACGTGAACAACCCCAAGACGGTGCGGGCGGCCATGGGCGTCCACTTCCGGAGGGTGATCTACCAGACCTCCCTGGAGGAGGCCGTCCGTCTGGTGCGGGCGGCGGAGCTGCCCCTGTACGCCGCCGCTTTGGCGGAGGACACGGCGGACCTGCGCACGGTGGATCTGACGCGGTGCGCCGTCGTCATCGGCAGCGAGGGCCGGGGCGTCTCCCGGGAGGCCCTGGCGCTGTGCGACCGGACGATTAAAATTCCCATGTCCAAAACCTGCGAGTCCCTCAACGCCGCGGCGGCCGCCGCCGTGGTGCTGTGGGAGGGCGCGCGGAATGACTGATTGCAAGCGCGGTCTGCAGCCTCAATACAGACCGCCTGCCGTTGCCGCCGCTGAGAGCCTGGTGCTGCACCAGGCTTCCAGAGCGGGTCAGATTTCTTTTTGATTCTTTTTCTTGAAAAGAAAAAGGACGAAGGAGGCGGGCTTATGCTGAAATACTGGCTTTGGATGGCGGAGCTGCCGGGGCTGACAAACCAGGTCCGGCTGGCTCTCCTGCGCCATTTTGGGACCCCGGAGAACGCGTTTTACGCGGACGCCGGGGAAATTCTATTGACAGAGGGCATTACCAAAGAGCAGGCGGAGGCGCTGGACAACAAGAGCCTCGCCGCCGCCGGAAAGATTCTCGAGGACTGCCGCCGGCTGGGGCTGCGGGTCCTGACGTTTCAGGACGCGGAGTACCCTAACCGGCTGAGAAATATCTACGACCCGCCGTTTTTGCTGTACGTGCGGGGCCGTCTGCCGGCCATTGATGAGGAGCCCGTCATTACGGTGGTGGGCACCCGGAGGTGCACGCCCTACGGTGAGACCTGCGGCGAGAAGCTGGGCTACGGCCTGGCCAGAGGCGGCGCCGTTGTGGTTAGCGGGATGGCCCGGGGCGTGGACGCCGCCGCCACCCGGGGCGCCCTGCGGGGCGGAGGCGTGCCCATCGGCGTGCTGGGCTGCGGGCTGGACGTGGTCTACCCGCCGGAGCACCGCTACCTCTACGAGGATGTGGCCGCCGCGGGGGCGCTGGTGTCCGAGTACCCGCCGGGGACTGAGCCGGACAAGTCCCACTTTCCCGTGCGCAACCGCATCATGGCGGGTCTTGCGGCGGGCACTGTGGTGGTGGAGGCGCCGCTGCGCAGCGGCGCTCTGATTACCGGCAACACCGCCCTGGAGCAGGGCCGGGACCTCTTTGCCGTCCCCGGCCCCATTGACGCCCCCGCCAGCGCGGGGTGCAACCGCATCCTGCGGGACGGCGGCATCATCGTTACGGAGCCCCGGGACGTGCTGGACCACTACGCCGGCCGCTTCCCGGACAAGCTGCGCCTGGAGGAGGCCCGGGAGGAGCCGGAGACCCTGGGCTATCAGGCCCGGCGGGAGCGGGCGGAGGCCCCCAGGGCCGTGCCCCCGTCCCTGAGCCTCTCCGGCAGCGGCCTGACCGACGACCAGATCGCCCTGCTGCGGGCCCTCGCCGGGGAACCCCGGCTGGTGGACGATCTCATTGAGGAGACCGGCATCCCTGCCCGGCGGGTGCTGTCGGCCCTGACCCTGCTGGAGCTTGACGGCCGCATCGCCCAGCACGCCGGCAAGCGGTATACCCGTGTCGTGACGCTGACGGAGTAAAATCGTGGCAATCCCGCAAAAACGGCGGGCTGCCGGGCCCCGCAAGGGGGATGCCGCAGCCCTGAGCGGTGTAGAGATCACGGGCCGCCCCCTGGACGGGGTCCGGCTATTAATTCGAGCATTCCATCAACACGCGCCCCCTTTGGAGCGCCTGGAGGTTTCATGAGTATGGCAAAACACAGCCTGGTCATTGTGGAGTCCCCCGCAAAAGCTAAGACCATCGGCAAATACCTGGGCAAGGACTTTGAGGTCAAGGCCTGCATGGGCCACCTGCGGGACCTGCCCAAGAGCGTCCTGGGCGTGGACCTGGAGCACGACTTCGAGCCGGTCTACAAGCCCATCAAGGGCAAGGAGGACATCATCAGCGACCTGAAAAAGTCCGCCAAGGCGGCGGACACCGTATATCTGGCCACCGACCCGGACCGCGAGGGGGAGGCCATCTCCTGGCACTTAAAGCAGCTTTTGGACCTGCCGGACGAGAAGGCCCGGCGGGTCACCTTCAACGAGATCACCAAGAAGGTGGTGCAGGAGAGCATTCAGGAGCCCCGGGAGATCGACCAGGACCTGGTGGACGCCCAGCAGGCCCGCCGCATCCTGGACCGCATCGTGGGCTACGAGCTCAGTCCCCTGCTGTGGAAGAAGATCCGCCGGGGCCTCTCGGCGGGCCGGGTGCAGTCCGTGGCCACCCGCATGGTGGACGACCGGGATCGGGAGATCGAGGCCTTCCAGCCGGAGGAGTACTGGACCCTGGACGCCAAGCTCCTGGGGGAGGAGGCAAAAAAAATCCCCTTTGCCGCCCGGTACCACGGGAAAAACGGCAAAAAGGCGGAGCTGAAATCGGCGGAGGAAGTAGAGGCCGTGGTCCACGAGACGGAGAACGCCCCCTTCCTGGTAAAAACTGTAAAGCGGACCGACAAGCACCGCAGCCCCTCGCCGCCCTTCACCACCTCCACCATGCAGCAGGAGGCCTCCCGGAAGCTGAGCATGACCCCCCGGCGCACCATGGCCATCGCCCAGCAGCTCTACGAGGGCGTGGACATCGAGGGCGAGGGCACCGTGGGCCTCATCACCTATATGCGTACCGACTCCCTGCGCCTGAGTGAGGAGGCATTGTCCTCCGTCAGGGGCTTTATCCAGGGCCGCTACGGGAAGGACTACTGCCCCGCCAAGCCCATCCACTACAAGGCCAAGGCAAACGCCCAGGACGCCCACGAGGCCATCCGCCCCAGCAACGTCAACTGGACGCCGGAGCAGGTGAAAAAGGACCTGACCAATGAGCAGTACCGCCTGTACCGCCTGATCTGGAGCCGCTTTGTGGCCTGCCAGATGTCCAACGCCGTCTATGACAGCGTGTCCGTGGAGGTGGAGGCGGGCGGCCACAGCTTCCGGGCCAGCTCCTCCAGCCTGAAATTCTCCGGCTACACCGCCGTGTACGAGGAGGGAAAGGACGAGGAGAAAGAGGAGAAGGAGTCCCCCCTGCCCGCCCTGCGGGAGGGAGAGACGCTGAGTCTCCAGGGCTTCTCCCGGGACCAGCACTTCACCCAGCCCCCGGCCCACTACACCGACGCCACGCTCATCCGCGCCATGGAGGAGCAGGGCATCGGCCGCCCCTCCACCTACGCCCCCACCGTGTCCACTATCCTGGACCGGGAGTATGTCATTAAGGAGGGCAAGTACCTCCGCATCACCAACCTGGGCCGGGTGGTGACGGAGCTGATGAAGGACAAATTCACCGACATCGCGGATCTGCATTTCACCGCCAACATGGAGGAGCGGCTGGACGCCGTGGAGGAGGGCAAGGCCCCCTGGCGGGAGCTTCTGAGGGGCTTCTACGGGGACTTTGACAAAAACCTCCAGCAGGCCGAGAAGGACCTGGAGGGCGTGCGGATCAAGGTGCCCGACGAGGTCAGCGAGGAAGTTTGTCCTGAGTGCGGGCGGAACCTGGTGGTGAAGTCCGGCCGATTCGGCCGCTTCCTGGCCTGCCCGGGCTATCCGGACTGTTCGTTTACCATGCCGCTGGTGGTGGAGATGCCGGGCCGCTGTCCCAAGTGCGGCGGGCGGCTGATGAAGCGAACCGGCAACAGCAAGAAGACGGGCAAGCAGTACACGTACTACTGCTGCGAGCATACCACGGCCCGGGAGGGCGCCGCCAAGTGCGATTTCATGACCTGGGACGTGCCGGTGAAGGACGACTGCCCGGAGTGCGGGCACACCATGTTCAAGAAGGCGGGCCGGGGCTACAAGCGGCCCTTCTGCATCAACGAGGCGTGTCCCAACTTCCTGCCGGAGGACAAACGGGGCTATCCCAAGAAGCCCGCCTCCGGCGAGGCGGCCGGGGAGGCGGCGGAGGGCGCCGCCAAGGCCGTGGAGAAGGAGCCGGAAGCGGCGAAAAAGACCGCCAAAAAGCCGGCGGCAAAGAAGGCCAAAGCGCCGGCCAAAAAGCCGGCCACCAAGAAGGCCGCCAAGGCGGAGGACTAAGCCAGCTCCCGGGCCGCGTTCCATGCGGCCTGGAACATGGCCTCCAGCTCATGGCTGCGCATCTCGTTTCTGGTTGACTCGTACTGGTCCAGCAGGTCCTGCTGGAGGTCGGAGAGGGTCTCCAAGAGGTCGGATTCCTGTTTTTCTGCCAGGCGGGTGAGGTGCCAGTAGTACTCCCGCGGGAGGAATTCCCTATAGTGGTTTTCCAGAAGGTGGCAGCAAATTGTTTGCATTAAGTCTGTCATAAAGAATACCCCCGAAATGCAAGTATCTTTCATATCTATATTATATGAAAGATACTTTCATGTCAAGAGGTTTTGTATGAAAATTTTTGCACAGCGTGTGAGAGAATTAAGAAACGAAAGAGGCCAAAAGCAGAATGAGATGGCGGAATATCTGGGGATTTCGCTGCGAGCATATCAATACTATGAATCCGCAACACATTATCCGGATGTTGCAGGGCTTATCAAGCTGGCGGATTACTTTGAAGTCACAACTGACTACCTGCTGGGCCGCTCCCAGGAGCGGGGCTAGGTCTCGCCCTGACGGGCGGGGTGCATTGCCCAGCCATCATCATGGCTGAAATCCCCCCCGCCCGTCAGGGCGAGCAAAACCCACCCCCGCCCGAAGGGCGGTCACACCCCCGTCCCCCCGCAGGGGCGAGACAATAAGGAGGCATTCCTTATGAACGTAACGGTTATAGGCGCCGGCCTGGCCGGCAGCGAGTGCGCCTGGCAGCTGGCCCAGCGGGGCCTCCAGGTCACCCTCTGCGAGATGAAGCCGGAAAAGCGCACCCCCGCCCATGTCACGGACAGCTTCGCAGAGCTCTGCTGCTCCAACTCCCTGCGCAGCGACCAGCTGGAAAACGCCGTGGGCCTTTTGAAGGAGGAGCTGCGCCGCCTGGGCTCCCTGATCCTCCGGTGCGCCGACGAGACCCGGGTGGAGGCCGGCGGCGCATTGGCGGTGGACCGCCACGGCTTCGCCGCCCTGGTGACGGAGAGAATTAAAACCCACCCCAACATCACGGTGGTGGAGGGCGAGGTCACGGACATCCCCGGCGGGGAGGTGGTGGTGGCCTCCGGCCCCCTGACCTCCGACGCCCTGGCGGACAGGCTCCAGACGCTGCTGGGGGCGGACAGCGCCCTCCACTTCTACGACGCCGCGGCTCCCCTGGTGTCCGCCGAGAGCGTGGATATGGACCTGGCATGGTTTGGCTCCCGGTACGACAGGGGGACGGCGGACTACGTCAACTGCCCTATGAGCGAGGCGGAGTACGAGGCCTTTTGGCAGGCCCTTACCACTGCCCAGGAGGCGGAGGTCCACGGCTTTGAGGATAAGAAGGTCTTCGAGGGCTGCATGCCCGTGGAGGTCATGGCCCGCCGGGGCCGCGACACCCTGTGCTACGGTCCCTTAAAGCCCAGGGGCCTGCGGGACCCCAGGACGGGGCGGGAGCCCTGCGCCGTGGTGCAGCTGCGGCGGGATAACGCGGAGGGCACGGTGTATAATCTGGTGGGCTTCCAGACCCACCTGAAATTCCCGGAGCAGAGGCGGGTCTTCTCCATGATCCCCGCCCTCCGTGACGCGGAGTTCCTGCGCTATGGCGTGATGCACCGGAATACCTTCCTGGACTCCCCCCGGCTGCTGGACCGGTACTACCGGCTGAAATCAGAGCCGCGGATCTCCTTCGCCGGGCAGATGACCGGCGTGGAGGGGTACGTGGAGTCCGCCGCCAGCGGCTTTCTGGCGGGGGTGGAGACCGCCCGTCGCCTGCGGGGGCTGCCGCCGGTGGACTTTCCCCGGGAGACGGCCGTCGGGGCCCTGGGGCTGTACATCTCCAACATGTCCGTGACAGCCTTCCAGCCCATGAATATTAACTTCGGGATCATGCCGCCCCTGGACCATCGGGTGAAGGGGAAGAGAAATAAAAACGCGGAGCTCTCGGCTCGGTCGCTGGCCGTGATCGAGGGGATCAAGGAGGAAGTGCTGAAATGAAGATCATCGTGGACGCTATGGGCGGCGACAACGCCCCCCAGGCCATCGTACAGGGCGCGCTGGAGGCCAGCCGGGCCCATGGCGTGGACATTATCCTGGTGGGCCGGGCGGCGGAGGTGCTGCGGGCTGTGGAGGCCTGCGGGGAGAAGAATCTGCCCGCGGGCGTGGAGATCCGGGATGCCACGGAGGTGGTGGAGATCTCCGACGATCCCGCCATCGCCTTCAAGGTGAAGAAGGACTCCTCCCTGACGGTGGGGCTGAACCTCCTGAAAAACGGGGAGGGGGACGCCTTCGTTTCCGCCGGTTCCACCGGCGCCCTGCTGGCCGGGGCCACGCTGCTGGTCAAGCGCATCCGGGGCATCCGCCGGGCCGCCATGGGTCCCGTCATCCCCACGGCGGGGGGGCGGGCCATCCTGTGCGACTGCGGCGCCAACGCCGAGTGTACAGCGGAGTACCTGCTGCAGTTTGCGTATCTTGGCAGCTACTACGCCAGCCGCGTGCTGGGGATGGAGCGGCCACGGGTGGCCCTTTTGAACATCGGCGCGGAGGAGGAGAAGGGCGACGCCCTGCGCCATGAGGCCTACGCTCTGCTGAAAGAGGCGGGGGACGCCGGGCGGATCAACTTCATCGGCAACATCGAGGCGGACGCCGCCATGCTGGGCGGGGCCGACGTCATCGTGGCGGACGGCTACACCGGCAACATCATGCTCAAGTCCGTGGAGGGCGTGGGGAAGTTCTTGCTGAAAGAGCTGAAAAAGATGTTCCTCTCCGGCACGAAGACCAAGATGGCCGCGGCTTTGGTGAAGGGGGACATGGCGAAGATGAAGAAGCTCATGGACCCCAGCGAGGTGGGCGGAACCCCGTTCCTGGGCATCTCCAGGCCCGTGGTGAAGGCCCACGGCTCCTCCGACGCCCGGGCGGTCACCAACGCCATTCTCCGGGCTGTGGAATACGCCGAGAGCGGCTTCATCGCCGACATCGAAAGCAACATCAATTTGATGAAGGTGGAACGAAACGCGGAAAAAAATTGAAATCCTCTTGACAGGCCTGCCTCCTTGCCGTATGATTACCCCAGACTATAATTCTCTAAGGAGTGAGACGTATGTCCGTTGAGGAAATTTTTCAGACAATGAGAGAACTGGTGGCGGAGCAGTTTGCCATGGAGCCCGCTGAGGTGAGCATGGAGACCGCCTTCGAGGAGGACTTGGGCGCCGATTCCGTGGACCTGGTGGAGCTGGTCATGGCCATGGAGGAGGAATTTGAGGTGGGCGAGATCCAGGAGGAAGAGCTGGGCGGCCTCAAGACCGTGGGCGATGCGGTAAACTACATCGCGGCCAAAGTAAAATAAGAGACTGGGACCCCGCCTCCGCGGCGGGGCCTCCTTTTGGAGTGTCAGCCATGCAGGAACTGGAGAAAAAACTGAATTATACCTTCCGGGACCCCGCGCTGCTGGAGGAGGCCCTGAGCCACAGCTCCTACGCCAACGAACACCGCGCCGCCCGCCTGCGCAGCAACGAGCGGCTGGAGTTCCTGGGGGACTCTGTGCTGGGCTTTGTGACGGCGGAGTTTCTCTTCCTCCAGCACCCGGACCTGCCGGAGGGGGACCTGACCCGCATCCGGGCGGCCCTGGTGTGTGAGCAAAGCCTCTTTGAGGTGGCCCAGAAGCTGGACCTGGGCAGCTATTTGAAGCTGGGCCGGGGGGAGGAGACCGGCGGCGGCCGGACCCGCACCTCCATCCTGGCGGACGCCACGGAGGCGGTGTTCGCCGCGGTTTACCTGGACGGCGGCATTGCTGCCGCGTCGGAGCTGATTCACCGCTGCCTTCTGGAGGCTGAGCGGGAAGAGGTGGTGGAGGAACGCCGCCGGGACTACAAGACCGCCCTGCAGGAGCTGGTCCAGCGTCAGGCGGACCAGGTGCTGGCCTACCGCATGGCGGGAGAGGCCGGTCCGGACCACGCCAAGACCTTCCAGGCGGAGGTATTGCTCAACGGCAAAATTCTGGGCGAGGGCTCCGGCCACAGCAAGAAGGAGGCCGAACAGGCCGCCGCCAAGAGCGCCCTGGAGGTACTGGGCGAAGAGTGAGGAAAACAAGGACGGCCTGCCCAACCAACGGGCAGGCCGTCCTTATGCCCGGAGACGCCTGCGGCTGTTCCGCCGCGATCAGGCCGGCCTCCGTCAGCGTTTCAAACATGGCCTAATCCTCATCATAGGGTACGGCGGCTAAGAAAGTCACTGGGGCGCTGGGATTACGAACATACTCATCATAGTCATATTCATAGTTATATACCAGAATCGCGGCGTTATAGGATTTCTCAAGCCCGTGAGGAAAATGTTTCTTTAATGCGGGGCCGATGGCTGTGCCTTCGGAAAAGGGAAGGACCAAAATCTCCGGGTCTTTTGTGAACGCATGCAGACTGCGCTCCCAAAAGTTTGTGTCAAAAGGCCAGGCGTCTGTTCCGTCAAAAAAGTCCCGGCTGAATGAAGAGACCGTTTCCGCTCCCTCGCTGTCAAAACTGATGTTCATTTCATTCGCATATTCCATCAAGGCTTTATCGGTTTCAAAAATCCCCGCCCATACAGATACGATGCCATCCCGTTCCATCGTTCGAATACCTCCTGTTGCGGATGTAAGCTGATTATATCACAGGCGTTCATTCGTTTCAAAGTTTTCTGAAACGGCCAGAGGAGAAAGCCGGCGGTGCGTTGGGAACCAAAACGCCCTGAAATATGACTGGAATTTACAGCCTGTCCGTGATATACTATTCTCTAAATGGACATCAAGTGTATCATAACATAAAGGAGCGTGAGTACATTGACACTGCTGCATGCGGTTCTGCTGGGCCTGATCCAGGGCGTGGCGGAGTTTCTGCCCATCTCCAGCTCCGGCCATCTGGCCATTGCGGAGCATCTGCTGGGCCAGGCCGGAGCATCGGAGATCCCCGGCTTTTTTGACGTGCTGCTGCACCTGGGCACTCTGGTGGCCGTATTCGCCGCCTACTGGCAGGACATCCGGGACATGATTTTGGAGTTCTTCGGCGGCGTGGGCGATCTGATCCGGGGCACTACTCCCTCGCCGGTGCCTCCCGCCCGGCGGATGATTCTGCTGATTATCGCGGGCACCCTGCCCCTGTTCGCCGTACTGCCGGTGATGGACCTGGTGGAGGGCCTGGGGGACAACATGTACTTTGTGGCCGGGGCGCTGCTGGTCACCGGCTGTCTGCTGTTTGCCAGCGACCGGGTGCGCAAGGGCCGCAAGACGGAGCGCACCGCCACGCTGGCGGACGTTCTGCTGGTGGGAGCGGCCCAGGCCGTGGCCACCTGCCCCGGCATCTCCCGCTCCGGCACCACCATCACTGCCGGATGCTTCGTGGGCTTTGAACGGAAGTTCGCCGTGCGCTTTTCCTTTCTGCTGTCCATTCCTGCGATTCTAGGTGCCAATATTTTGAGCTTAAAGGACGCTATAGAAGCCGAAATCCCCTGGGAGGAGGTGCCGGTGTACCTGGCGGGCGTGCTGGTGGCCGCCGTGGTGGGCTACGCCTGCATCCGGCTTTTGAAGATGATCGCCGAAAAGGGCAAATTCGGCTTCTTCGCCTACTACTGCTGGCTGGCCGGTGCCGTGACCCTGGGACTGACGGTGTTTCAGAGCTAAAACGGGCGGATATGACCGGCATCATTGAAAAAATCGATGCGCTGCTGGAGCGGCCCCGCTATTTGATCGATATTTTCCCCCGCACTGTTCCCCAGACGGACGACCGGCGTTACTTTGAAATCGAGGAATATTTTCAGAAGAACAGAGGAGCGCTCAATGAGAAATTTTGCAGTATCATATTGAAGCTGTATTGTTATTACGATTTTTGGGTCTCAGCAGGGGACGAGGCTGCCAAAAATCCCCGGCCGGAGCAGTTGGTGGAATGGATTTGCCGCTGCTTTGAGGGGGACTGGCGGAAGCGGGACTATATGAACATCATTCTCCCCGGCTGCGATGCGATGATGATTCTGAACGGCGACGATCTCTATATGATTCTTTGCAATCCGGATCAGCGGCTTAGGGAGCTGGCAGCGCAGCTGGCCGGCGCGGAAGGACTCTTTTTCTACAAAGCGCCGGAACCATAGCTGTGAATCGGCCTGTTTTCAGGCAGGGCTTGATTTGATACATTTATCCTCCAGGGAGGTATTTGAACCGTGGCATCCACAACACAAAAGAAATCCACATCGACAAAAAGTACATCCGGCAAGGGCGGCAGCCGCTCCAAAAAGTCAGCGCCGCCTCCAAAGCAGCCCATCCGCCGGGAGGTGGGGGGCATCGTTCTGCTGGTGCTGACATTGTCCGTGCTGGTGAGCTATTTCGGTATCAGCGCCATTTTCATCGACTGGTTCGCCGTGCTGCTCAAGGGCCTCTTCGGCTACGGCTACTGGCTCTGCGCCCCGGCCATGCTGCTCTCGGCGGTGATTTTGCTGTTCCACCGGGGGCGTCCCGTGCAGCTGCGGGTGACCTGCGCTCTGCTGGCGCCGGTGCTCTTCGGCTCTCTGGTCCACATGGGATTATGTCAGAAGGAGTATGCCGCCTCCTTCGGCGTATTGAAGGATTTGTGGCAGGACGGCGTTGCCCTGGAGTCCGGCGGCGCGGTCTGTGGCGTACTGGCCAACGGGTCTGTGGCCGTGTTTTCCAAGTTTGCCTCTGTGATCTTGTTTACGGGACTACTGGTTGTAGCGGTGATGACGGCCCTGCGGCTCACCGTGGGGGCTTTGATCGAAAAGCACCGCTCCCGGCCCCAGTACGAAGAGCAGCCGGAGCCGGAACAGCCTGCCATCCGTCTGAAACCTCTGGAGATGCCCAGGCGGGCCGCCGACAGGCCCCGGCGGCAGATTGACATCCCCCTGGATGACGAGCCGGGGACGGCGAAGCCCGCCCCGGAGCCCACGGAGCGGGAGGGTGAGGACGGCCGGTTTACCGGCTTCTTCCGGCACAAGTCCGAGAAGCAGCGGACGCCGGATCAGGTGCTGGCGGCAGCCGCGCCGGAACTGCCGGAGCGGGAGATGAAGCCGGAGCCCGCTCCCGCTGTGAGAGAGACCGCGGTGGCTCCCGAGCCGCCTGCCGCGCCTGCGCCCCCTGAGCCGCCGGCTCCGCCGCCGGTCCAGGAGAGGCCGAAGAAGGAGAAGACCACCACCGCCAGCGAGGTGGCCCGCCAGACCGCCGCCGTTACGGCGGAGATCGAGGAGAAACTGGCGGCGGGGGAGGACGAGTACCAGTATCCGCCCATCACGCTCCTGCGTCAGAGCCGGGGAGAGAACCACGTGGAGGCCGGCGCGGAGCTGCGGAACAACGCCCGCCGCCTGACGGACACCCTCAACAGCTTCGGCGTGGACGCCACCCCCGGCGACGTGGTCCACGGTCCCTCCGTCACCCGGTACGAGTTCGTGCTGGACCAGGGGGTGAAGCTCAGCAAGATCACCAATCTGGCCGACGACATCGCTCTGGCCCTGGGGGCTACCGGCGTGCGCATCGCCCCCATTCCGGATAAGATCTCTGTGGTGGGCATCGAAGTGCCCAACAAGGCCGTGACGCCGGTGCTGATCCGGGACGTGATCGAGTCCCGGGATTTCACGGAGCACAAGTCCGCTGTGGCATTTTCCCTGGGCCGGGACATCGGCGGCAATAATGTCATCGGCGATATTGCCACGCTGCCCCATGTGCTCATTGCCGGCACCACCGGCTCCGGCAAGTCCGTGTGCACCAACTCCATGATTATCAGCCTGCTGTACAAGTCCACTCCCGACGAGGTGCGCTTCATCATGGTGGACCCCAAGATGGTGGAGCTGGCCCCCTACAACGGCATCCCCCACCTGCTGATCCCGGTGGTGACGGACCCCAAAAAGGCCGCCGGAGCCCTCCAGTGGGCGGTGTTTGAGATGATGAAGCGGTACAAGGCATTCTCCGAATGCGGCGTGAAGAAGCTGGAGGAGTACAACCGGCTGGCAAAGACCGCGGAGGGCATGGAGACCCTGCCGAGCGTAGTGGTGGTCATCGACGAGCTGGCGGATTTGATGCTGGTGGCGGCGAAAGAGGTGGAGGAGTCCATCTGCCGTGTGGCCCAGATGGGCCGCGCCGCGGGGATGCACCTGGTCATTGCCACCCAGCGGCCCTCCTCCGACGTCATCACCGGCCTCATGAAGGCCAACATCCCCAGCCGCGTGGCCTTCGCCGTGGCGTCGTCTCTGGAGTCCCGCATTATCCTGGACCAGATCGGCGCGGAAAAATTAGTGGGCAAGGGCGATATGCTCTATGCCCCCCTGGGCGCCGGAAAGCCCCAGCGGGTCCAGGGCTGCTTCATCTCCCCGGAGGAGATCGAGCATGTGGTGGAGTTTGTGAAGAAGACCGGCGAGGTCCAGTACGACGACGAGGTCCTGGCCAAGATCGAGGAATCCGTCCAGGAGAAGGAGAAAGGCGGCAAGGGCGGCGGCGCTGCCCAGGTGGAGCCCGCCGGAGATGAGAGCGACGAGCTGCTGCCCGCCGCTGTGGAGGTGGTGCTGGAGATCGGACAGGCCTCCGTGTCCATGCTCCAGCGGCGCTTGAAGCTGGGCTACTCCCGCGCCGCACGGCTGGTGGACCAGATGGAGCAGCAAGGCATTGTGGGCCCCTTCGAGGGTTCCAAGCCCCGGCAGCTGCTGATTACCAAGGAGCGCTGGCAGGAGCTGCAGATGGGCGGCAGAGCCGCTCCCGCCGCCGCTGAGGCAGACGTTCCCCCCTTCCCTGTGGAGGGGGAAGAATGAAAAGCGTGAAGCTGAGATGAGGGCTCCCGGGAAAATGGCCTCTATTACTGGCTTTCCGAGGGAACAGAACTGCTGTAGGTGCGGTGGTCCGTGGGTGCGGAGAATGTCACCAACGGCCAGAAGAGCATGCAGGACCTGAGTGAGCCTGCTTTGGGAGGCTATTGCGGCGGCACTGCAGCCGGAGGGAGAGCATGACGGCTGTCCTGTACTGGGAGGATCACCCGGCCCAGGACAGGTAAAAAAAGACCGGCCTTTCATCTTGACAAATCTCCACAAACCTGTATAATGGAGTGCATCAAACGCGATGACAAAGCCAGCTTTCTGAAACCGGCTCTCAGCGAGAGGGGATCGGTGCAAGCCCTCAGCCCACGCCAGAAAGCAAGCCACTTTGGAGCAGCCCGCGACGAGCGGGACGGCCCATCCCCGTTACAGGATGTCATGAGATGTCCCACCCAGGAGGCGGGACAGATCAGGGTGGTACCGCGGAATTTTTCGCCCCTGACAGCTGTCAGGGGCGTTTTTTTCGTCAAACCCGGTACACAGGCGGCGCTCCGGAGCGCCGCCGTGTATGCGCCCATTGCGTTATGAGAGAATATGCGGGCCTGACGGCCCAGGAGGTAATGGAAGATGAAGCTATCCAGCAAAATTCAGCGGTGCGGGCTCTCGCCCATGCGGCAGTTCTATCCTCGGGAGATGGCGGCCAGGGCACGGGGTGTCAGGGTCTACCACCTGAACATCGGACAGCCGGATGTGGAGACGCCTCGGGCGTTTTTCGACGCGGTGGGAGGCTTTGACGCCCCTGTTGTGGCCTATCCGCCGGCCCCCGGCGAGGAGCGGTATGTGGAGGCCCTGCAGACCTACTACGCGGGCCTGGGCTGTTCCCTGGAAAAGGAGGACATTCTGGCAACCTTCGGCGGCAGTGAGGCGCTGGAGATCGCCATGGCCTGCATCCTGGACGAGGGGGACGAGGTGCTGGTGCCGGAGCCCTTCTATCCCAATTACACCACCTTTATCAACGTCACCGGCGGCAGAATCCGCCCCATCCCCACCTCGGCGGAGGAGGGCTACCGCTTCGTCAGCCGGGAGCGGATTGAGCCCTTGATTAACCAGCGGACCCGGGCCATCCTGGTCACCACTCCCGGCAATCCCACCGGCGTGGTGCTCTCCAGCGAGGAGATGCGCCTGCTGGCGGACATCGCCAAGGAGCGGGACCTCTTTCTCATCAGCGACGAGGTGTACCGGGAGATCGTCTATACTGGAGAGAAGGCGACGATGCTGGCATACTCCGACGCGGCGGAGAATGTAGTAATCATTGACTCCGTCTCCAAACGCTTTTCCACCACCGGCGCCCGGGTGGGCGCGCTGATTTCCCGCAACAGGGAGCTGATGGGCCAGGCGATGAAGTGGGCCCAGGGACGGCTGTGCATCACCGCCCTGGACCAGATCGGCGCGGCCCGGATGTACGAGACGCTGGGGGAGGAGTACTTCGCCTCTGTGCGGGAGGAGTACCGCGCCCGCAAGGATGCCACGGTGGTGGCGCTGGCGAAGATTCCCGGTGTGCGTTTTACCTCGCCGGAGGGGGCGTTCTATCTGATGGCGACGCTGCCGGTGGACGACACGGAGAAGCTCCAGTACTTCCTGCTGGATGAATTCCAGGACCGGGGAGAGACCATGATGTACGCCCCCGGCGCAGGGTTCTACGACGACCCCGAGCAGGGCCGGAATAAGATTCGTCTTGCCTGTGTGAGAAACGCCGCCGAGCTGACGCGAGCCGTTGAGCTGTTGGGGATTGGCATCGAGGCATACAACCGGAAAAGTGAAAAATGAGCATTATATTAGATTATTGGAATGATATAATATACAAAACGGAGGGAGAGTATGATCCGTCACGTCGTTATGTGGAAATTCCGCCCCGGCACCGAGGCGGAGCAGAACCGCTTTTTTGAGGGGCTGCGGGGCCTTCAGGGGGTAATTCCCCAGCTTTTGCGGTGCGAGGTGGCCGTCAATGTGGGAAAGGGCAACTACGACGCCGTGCTGGTCAGCGATTTTGCCAGCCTCCAGGATCTGGAGACCTACAAAAATGACCCCCGCCACAAGGCGGTTTCCGCGTTGTGCAAGTCCATTCGGGAGGACCGGGTGGCGGTGGACTACGAGTTCTGAGACGGTTCCATAAAAGAGCCGCCGGCGACATCGTCGCCGGCGGCTCTTTTGTTGCCTGATTTTATCACTATATTGGATTCCACTGGCATTTTTCCAGATCTACCGTCCCGTCAGGGCGGAAGAGGACGCCCTCTGCCTCCAGCAGCGCCCGCTGGGTGCCGGGGGCGTGGATGTCAAAAACCGCCTTGGTTCCGCCGAAGCGGTCCACCACCCGGTGACAGGGAACGGAGGGGTCCTGACATGCCGCCATGGCGTAACCCACCGTTCTGGCGCAGCGGGGCATCCCCGCCAGCCGGGCGATCTGGCCGTAGGTAGCCGCTGTCCCCGGCGGGATGCGCCGGACAATATCATAAAATACGGAAAAGACCCAACCTCCCATTTTGCACTCTCCTTGTTTCAGAAGCTGTACCAATCTGCCCACTGCCGCCATGAAAACGCGGTTCAGCTTCCCTCCGCCAGCCGGTAGCCGACGCCCACCTCGGTGAAGAGATACTCCGGCTCGGCGGGATTTTTTTCGATCTTGCGGCGGATGTTGGCCATGTTCACCCGGAGAATCTGGTTGCCGCCTCCGGCCCGGGGGCCCCACAGCTCCCTGATGATGAAGTCGTAGGTCAGGACCTTCCCGGCGTGCTTGCCCAGCAGCGCCACGATCCGGAATTCGCTGAGGGTCAGCTTTACATTTTCCCCCCGCATGAGGACCTGGTGCTTGTTGTAGTCAATGGTCATCTCCCCCACGGTGTAGGTGCCCTTCTGGGCGATCTCGTCGTTGCCGGAGGCGGTGCGGGTGTGGCGGATGGCGGTGCGGACCCGGGCCAGCAGCTCGTCGGTGCCGAAGGGCTTGGTGAGGTAGTCGTCGGCCCCCAGGTCCAGGGCGGTAACCTTCTCCCGCTCGTGGGAGCGGGCGGAGACCACCACCACCGGCAGGCTGGACCAGCTCCGCAGCTGGCGGAGGATCTCCAGCCCGTCCATATCCGGCAGTCCCAGGTCCAGAATGATGAGGTCCGGGCAGTGGGAGGAGATCATGGAAAGGGCCTCCGTGCCGCTGCGGGCCTGCATGGCCTCATAGCCGTTGGAGTTCAATATGGTGGAGATAAAGTGGGAGATGCTCTTCTCATCCTCCACCACCAGGATTTTTTCTCGAATGTTCATCTGCCGGATTCCTCCTTCAAAAGCGGGAGGCGGAAGGAAAATTCCGCCCCGGTCTCCAGGTTTCGGGCCTCCATGGTTCCCCCGTGGGCCCGGACGACGGCCATGCACACCGAAAGGCCCAGGCCCATGTTCCGCTTGCCGTCCCCCTTGGGGGATTCGCTGTGCTTCAGCGTGCCGTCAAACAGTGTGGGCAGGACGGCGGGGGAGATGCCCCGCCCGTCGTCCGCCACAGTGAAGCGGGCATAGCTTCCATCCGGACGGGCGGAGACGAGGATGTGAGCGGTGGTCTCGCCGTGGACGGCGGCGTTTTCCATCAGGTTTGCCAGGACCTGCTCAATGAGGATGGGGTCCATGGGCACCAGCAGCAGCTCCTTTGGTGGTTCCACGGTGACGGAGATTTCCGGGCAGCGTTTGCGGAACTTCCGCACCGCCTCTCCGAGAATTTCCTCCGCCGCCTCCACGTCCTTGGTGATGCGGGCCTGCCCGTCCCCCATACGGGTGATGGACAGCAGATTCTCTACTGCCCGGATCAGCCACTGGGCCTCGCTGCGGACATCCTCCAGCAGGGTCTCCTGCTCCGCCCGGGAGAGGCCGGGGTTCTCCAGCACTGTGGAGGTGGAGCCCACGATGGAGGTCAGGGGCGTGCGGATGTCGTGGGACACGGAGCGCAGCAAATTGGCCCGCATCTTCTCCTTCTCGTTTTCGATCCGCAGCTGCTCCTGGCGTTTGATCTGGGTAGTCAGAGCGCTGGTGATGACAGACACCGCCAGAAAGCTCAAAAAGGTGAGCGGATAGCCGGAGATGGTCAGATTGAAAGCCCAATAGGGGTAAGTGAAGATGAAGTTGACGCAGATGACCCCCAGGACGGCGGCAATGAGCCCGAAGAGGTAGCCGGTGGTGAGGCGGGAGGTCAGCAGAACGGCCAGCACGAAGATGGGGGAGGCAAAGCCGTCGCTGGTGTCCGCTGCCCGCAGAAGGATGCAGACCCCGGCGGCGCAGATCAGGATGCAGACAGTGACCAGCAGATCCCGCGGGGAGAAGGGGAACATCCGGGCGGAAATGGTATTGGGGGGACGCAAGGCGAAGACTCCTTTCCAAAGGGCCGCTGCGGCCTTTTTTCGACATAAACCCATTATAACAGATCAATCGTTAAATTGCCGCTAAAAATTTGACAGAAGATTAACGGACCGCGGCAATACCTTCTCAGCGGCTGAACGGGTGTCGGTAGTATCATAAAAGCGGCGGGAGAGGACGCCGGAATATCTGCGAATTGGAAAGGAGACAAAGAGGATGGAAGGAAAACTGAGGGCCGAACAAGCGCTTGAGGGGTATTTAAGACAGGGTGAACAGGTCCGCTGGCAGAGCGGAACCGCGCCGTTCCCTCTTCTGGAGAAGGGGGAGGGCTGGAAAATTGTCGGGAAATGGATTGGCACGGTGGCGGTTACTGCCGCGCTTCTGGCGCTGTACACCGGCCAGGGCCGGGAGTGGAGCGCCGGGGCCGTTGCGCTGATTCTGCTGATCGCGGTACTGCTGCTGCTCTCTCCGGTGATCGAGCGCCGCAGCCTGCTGGGGCAGCGGTATTGGATCACAGACCAGAGGGCCATACTGATGACCAAGGATCGGACCTTTTACTATATGGAGCTGATGGAGATCGACGATTTCCAGCTGCTGCGGGACCGGACGGCGGGGGACTGCCTGATCCTGGGCGGGTGCCTTTTTGAGGAGGTGGACCGGCAGCTCCGCTGGCGGGCCTGCCATCCCAAGACGGACATTCAGAACGACAGCCAGCGGGGCCTGGCCCAGGGTCTGGCGTTTTTCTCCGTGGAGAACGGAGAGGGGGCGGCGGAGTGCCTGCGCCGGTGCCGGGCCGCTTGAGTGCGGCCGCCGGGACGGAAGAGAATCGGGGACATGTTTTAACATGCCTGGCCGGTAAAACGCGTGAAAAAACCTCGCTGAAAAGCGAGGTTTTTTGCGAGAAAGAATCAGTTGGGGTCTGTGGGATTCAGGACTTTCTCCAGGGCCGACAGAGCCTCCTCCGCATCGACGCCCTCAGCAGTGATGTCGATGGGCATCCCGTACTCCAGCCGCATGGAGAGCAGGCCCAGCAGGCTCTTGGCGTTGACGCTGTTGCTCTCCCGGGAGACAGTGATGTGGCTGGTGAACTCATTGGCCTTTTTGATGAAAAATGTGGCGGCGTTATTCAGGTGCTCATTGGGAATATGTACAATTACAGTTTTTCTCAACAAATCTCTCACCCTCATGTTTCAGTTATTGAAAATAAGTATATCACATTTTCAGAAAAAGGCCATATTTTATTAAAGAAATGAATGACCATAGAATGGACAAATATTTTTGCCGGAACCTGTCCCATATCCGGCAGAATGACAGGGAGCGCAAGCTCCCGGAAGTGGGCATTTGCCCAAAGCGATAGCGGAGGACTTACCGGGACAGGCCGCGAAGCCCGTAGACCCGGAGGGCATTTTCGAAGAAGACGGCCTCCCAGTGCTCCGGAGGCACCAGGCGCTGGATGAAGGACACATATTTCTCCGGACCGACGATGGGCCAGTCGGAGCCGTACAAAAGCCGGTCCCAACAGCCGGCGGCGGCCAGCCAGGTCCGCAGGAGGGAGGCGTAGCCGGACTGTTCCCGGAACCAGGCGTCCAGGTCTGCCGGGTCCTCCAGCAGTCCGGAGAGATCGGCGGAGACGTTGGGGTTTTTCACCAGCACGGCGGCGGCAGACTCCAGGAAGGGATTTCCAAAATGGCACATGACAAAATGGACGCCGGGGTGGTCCGCCGCGGCCTCGTCCAGAGCCAGGGGGTGGCAGTACTTCAGATGGGCGCGGGGGAAGACAGTGAGGCCCATGTGGACTGCCACAGGTTTTTGATAGAACTGGGCCAGCTCGTAGATGGGCCGGTACAGAGGGTCGGACAGGGAGACCTTGTTGTAGCCGGGATAGAGTTTAATGCCGCAGCACAGCTCCCGCCGGAGATGGGCCTCCACCTGACCGTCCAGGTCCGGCGGCGTGGTCTCGCCGTCCGTCAGCATCCTGCCGTCCAGCCCCACGCAGTAGTGGAGGAGGTCCGCCGGGTAGTTGTGGTATTCCAGGGCCAGGCTGCGGTTTCCCATGACCACGCCGTGGATAATCTCCAGGGGTTCCCAGAGGCGGCGGAGGGCGGAAATGTTTTCCGCCTGGCAGGCGGCCGGAACTGCGCCGCCGTCGGGGAAAATATGTAGATGGGCGTCGATGATTTTCATGCGGGGTCTCCTTTCGGGCAGGTCTCTCTACACTATAAACCAGTTAAGAAGAAAAAACAAGAAAAAAACTGTTGACAAACCGGGGATATTCGTGTATTCTATATTCGTTCCATTACGGACGATTAGCTCAGCTGGCTAGAGCACCTGCTTGACGTGCAGGGGGTCACAGGTTCGAGTCCTGTATCGTCCACCACGAAAACCGCCGTTTCTTGAACAAAACGGCGGTTTTTCTCAACTTATCAGGCAGTTTTGCGGCGGCGGTTGTCTATCCGGATTCGCCTTGACCACAGTTCCAGCCACAGACAGAGAAAAAACGCCCTCCGGGAATCACTGTCCCGGAGGGCGGCCGCATTCCATTCAGCCTGTTTTTGCCTGGGCTCGCAGGAGGGCTGTCTCCTCCTTCATCTCCGTGATCAACCGCGCCAGCTTCTCCTCACACTCCTCCTCGCTGTGGGCGTAGACATTCCGGGTCATACGTTTGCCGTTGACCTTGGGAGAATACCGTCCCTCCCAGAGCTGATCTCTGATCCGTGAAATACAACCGGTCCCCGGCTTGCGGTATTTACCCTTGACTGCCTGGAAACTGGTGCGGACGGGCTTCTCCCGAACCATCGTATCCGGCCGGGGCTCCGCTTTGGCGATGGCGAAGTCGATCTTTGCCGCCGCCGACTGCCGCATCCCGTCGGTGACGTGGGCGTAGACGTTCAGCGTCGTGGCGCTGGAGACGTGGCCGATGATGGCAGACAGGGTCTTGACGTCCATCCCGTGCTCCAGGGCGTTGGTGGCGAAGGTGTGCCGGAGGTCATGGAAGCGGACGTGTTTGCAGCCGGCCCGCTCCAGGATGGTGGACAGCTTCTTCCGGACGGCGGCGGGATCCCGGGGAGAATCCTCTTTCCTGGGTGAGGGAAACATCCACCGGGACCCCGTACACTGACGGTGGTTTTTCAGGATGTCCAGAATCACTTTCGGAAGGATGATGCTTCGGCTGGAGGATCGGGTCTTGGGCTGGGTGATTGTCAGTTCTCCCCGGATCCGCTGTACCTGCCGTGTGATCCGCAGTTCTCCGGTCTGGAAGTCCAGATCATCCCATTGGAGCGCCAGCAGCTCCCCGCGGCGCAGGCCGGTGGTCAGATCCAGAAGCAGAAGCTCATAGCAGCCGTCCTCTTTTGCCTGAATGAGCAATCGCTGCATCTCCTCCTGGGCCAGCACCTGCATCTCTTTGGGATGGGTCGTGGGCGCCTTGCAGGCGGCGGCCGGATTCTTCAGAAGCAGTCCCTGGGACACCGCCTTGTCCAGCGCCGCGCGGCAGGTCACATGGCAGCATTTCACCATGCGGTCCGACAGCCTGGGGCCGTACCTCTCCGGCTGGAGAAGCCGTCCGCCCTGCTTGAGGCGGATATAGAATTGCTGGAGATCTGCGGAGGTGAGCTTGGTCAGCGGGATATGTCCAATTTCCGGAATGATGTGCTGGTAGATACGGTTTTCATAGTCGGTCTGGGTCTTGGGGCTGATCGTCGGCTTGCAGTCGCTCCGGTACCAGTGATCCAGCCATGCCCCGAAGGTTATGCCGGCTTTGGGCTGCTTTGGCACAGCGCCCTTGATGCTGTTTCTCAGCGCCTTGAGTTTTTCCTGGCACTCCCGGCGGGTTTGCGCCAGGACGTTTTTCGTTTTCGGCAGGCCCTTTTCATTGCGTCCGATGACCACCCGCCCCTCCCAGCGGCCGTCTTTCCGCAGGTGGATGCTGCCGTTTCCACGCTTGGTTTTCTGCTTTCCCATGAGCCCCTCCTTAGAGAATGTCCTGAATAAAATCGCCCACGATCCCTGCGGCATGACGCTGCATATCGCCGGTAACATGGGCGTAGGTGTCCAGCGTGAAGCTGGCTTTTGTGTGGCCCAGAATACCGGAGAGGGTCTTGGCGTCCACCCCTCCGGCCAGGGCGTGTGTGGCGAAGGTGTGCCGGAGATCGTGGAAGCGGATATTGGGCAGTCCGGCTTCTTCCAGGAGTTTTTTCAGCCGCCGGTAGGCGCCGCCAGGATGCGTGGGATTTTCCGGTTTGAGTGGATCGGGAAAGATCCACTCTGTCAGCGCGGCGCGTTTTCTCTCCCGCAGAAGCTGGACCGTGCTTTTGGGGAGCAGGATGGCCCGCATTCCGGCATAGGTCTTGGTGTCTCCCTCGCTCAGTCCGCCGCCTTTCTTCATATGGATCGTGCGGCGGACGTTCAGTGTTCCGGTCTCGCTGTCAAAATCTCTCCATTTCAGACCGCACAGCTCTCCCCGCCGCAGGCCGGTGGTCAGCTCCACATAGAAGAAGTCGTGCCAGAGCGGGTCCCGACTGATTGCCGCCATCAGCGTGTCCAGCTGGTCGTTGTTGAGGATACCCTTCGGACTGCGCGGCAGTTTGGGCGGCGTCACGCCCTCGGCGGGATTGGCAGGCAGAAGGCCCTCCTCCACCGCGGTTTTCAGCGCGTGGTGAAGGGTCGTGTGGATGCCGTGGACAGTGGCGGGCGCGAGGCCGCTGCTCTGCCTTCTGGAGAGACGGCCGTGTTCCAGGAGATGGGCGTACAGATCATTCAAATCAGCGGGTGTAATTTTTGTCAGCTGTTTCTGCCCCAGGCGGGGCTTGACATGGTTGTTCAGGTCCCGCCGGTACCCATCCAGCGTATCACTGCGGACGGTCCCGGCCATGCGCCGGTCCAGCCATTGATCCAGCCACTCAGAGAGGGTCATTCGGCTCTGCTCCGTCAGATCAATGCCCTGGTAGGCGTCGATGTTCTGACGGAGCTTCGCCGTCAGCTCTTTCTGGGTATCGGCATAGATGTAGCGGAAGATGGAATCGCCGTTATTTTTGTGGCCCACCACGATCCGGCCCTCCCAGCGTCCGTCGTCCCGCTTGCGTACCATGCCGTCGCCGGACGGTCTTCGTTTGCTCATATGGAATCGTCTCCTTTCCAACTGCACAACATACCAGCACGCCGTGCCAATAGCCAGTGGTAAAGGGCAGAGTTATCAGAAACTTATCATTTGATGGGGGCCGTCTTTCTTTGCAGGTATCAGCGCAAACAGCACTCCACAAAAATGAGCAGATTTATACCTGCGAAAGCCTTTGGTAACTCCCTCAAACCTGCCATTTCTGCAACTCCTTTCGCTTGTCTATTAAAGGCATTTACCCTCTGACCACATGTTTGCCCACAGACAGAGAAAACCGACCCACCGGGGTGTCCCAGTGGGCCGCAGTTCTCAACTTGCTCTATTTTCTGCTGTCAGCCGCTCCTTTTCAGCGGCTACCTCCGATTTCATATCTGCTATCATCGCCGCCAGCAGCCTTTCGCATTCCTCCTCAGTAGCGGCATAGACCTTTCGTGTTTTCAACCTTCCATCTGGCCATGTGATCGTATAGCGTCCAACCCATTGACCGTTTTGATTTTTACTGAGAGACCCGGTTCCCCACCGGCGCTTTCGCTCCCTGATAGGCCGAAAATCGGTCATCGTGGACATGGATTTTGCTATCGATGTGGACTCCGCCACTTCCGCCTTGCCGATACCCCGGTCGATCTTGGCGGCGGCTTGTCTCTGCATATCGCTTGTGACATGGGCGTAGACATTCAGCGTAGTGGCACTGGAGACGTGCCCGATGACGGTAGACAGGGTCTTGACATCCATCCCATGTTCCAGAGCATTGGTAGCGAAAACGTGCCGCAGGTCGTGGAAGCGTACCTTTTTGCATCCGGCGTGTTTTAGGATCTTAGCCAGACGATGACTTGCGACAGACGGAGCTATCGGAGCATCTTCTTTCTTCGGGGAGGGGAACATCCATCGGGAGAAAACCGTCTGCTTATATTTTTTCAGTGCGGTGACCACTGCGGGTGGCAGGATCACCGTCCGGATGGAGGCTTTGTTCTTCGGCGGCTGTATCAGCAGTTCACCTTTGATCTGGTAAATCTGCCGCTCGATTCGTAGTTCCCCGGTATTGAAATTCAGGTCGTCCCACTGGAGTGCCATCAGCTCCCCCACCCGAAGCCCGGTGGTCAGCTCCAGCAGGAACACTTCGTAGTAGCCCTCGGCCTTGGCCTGAATGAGCAGCTTTTGCAACTCCTCCCGACTGAGCAGCCGCATCTCCATTCGTCTGGCCGGTGGGAGCTTACATTCCTCCGCCGGGTTGCGCACGATCAGCTTTTCGGTGACGGCCTTCTCCAGAGCCCTGCGGCACAGGCCGCAGCAGTGCCGTATCGTATTGGCGGAGAGTCCTTCCCCTCTGGACTCCCGGTATTCACTACGGCCATCCTGCCTCATCCAGTTTATGAACTGCTGAATATCATTTGTGGTCAGCTTGTTCAGAGGAATGTCACCGAGCCTTGGGCGGATATACAGGCGGATATTATTTTCGTAGCCTGTCCGTGTGTTTGGCCGGACGGCGGGTTTACAGCAGGTCTCATACCAGAATGTCATCCACTCGCCGAAGGGCATATCTGCCCTGACCTTGACAGCGGTTGCGGGAGCCACGGACTCTTTCAGCGATTCCAGTTTCGCCACGCACTCCCCCTTGGTCTTGGCAAGGACATTCTTCGTCTTGGGTAGCCCCTTGTCATCATAGCCGACGACCACTCGCCCCTCCCAGCGGCCGTCCTTTCTCAGTCGGACAGTACCCTCGCCGCTTTTGCGCTTTCTTCCCACGGTCTCAACTCCTCTCCGAAAATATCTGTCAGAAAATCACCCACCACTTCCGATGCGCGTTTCTGCATATCGCCGGTGGTGTGGGTGTAGGTGTCCAGCGTGAATGCTGCTCTGGTATGGCCCAGGATGCCTGACAAGGTTTTCACATCCACGCCCGACGCCAGAGCGTGAGTCGCGAAGGTGTGACGCAGGTCGTGGAAGCGAATGTTCGGAAGGCCAGCCCGCTTCAGCAGAGCTTTCAGCTGTCGGTATGCGGCGCCGGGATTGGTGGGCTGTTCCGGCTTCAGCGGGTTGGGGAATATCCACTCGCTCAGCGCGGACTCTTTTCGTTCACTGAGGACTGCGGCTGTACTGGCGGGCAGCACGATCCTTCGAGTACCCGCATAGGTCTTGGTGTCTCCAGCAGTCAACCCGCCGCCAGTTTCCCGGTATACAGTGCGGCAGACTTTCAGTGTGCCGACGACCTCATCGAAATCCTCCCACTTGAGTCCGCAGATCTCGCCCCGCCGCAGGCCGGTGGTCAGTTCCGTGTAGAAGAAGTCGTGCCAGATTTCATCCTCCGCAATGGCCTTCATGAACACATCCAGCTGCTCGTCCGTCAGTATCTGCTTTACTCCATAGCTGAACCTGGGAGCGGTGATCTGCTCGGTCGGGTTGCTGGCGATCAGGTGAGCCTGCTGTGCCGCCTTCAGCGCACCGTGGAGCGTGGTGTGGATGCGGCGCACCGTACCACTGGCCAGACAATCACTCAGCTTCTCATAGAACCGCTGCACATCTTTCGGTGTGATTCGGGCCAGCTGCTTATCACCCAGGCCGGGCCTGATGTGGTTCTCAATGTAGCTGCGGTAGTTCCTCAGAGTATTGGGCCGCAGAGTATCCGCCATGTTCTCCAGCCACTGATCGAGCCATTCACTCAAGGTCATCCTGCTCTGCTCCGTCAGGTCGGCACCCTGGTAGCTGTCGATGTGCTGGCGGAGCTTTGCGGACAGTTCCTTCTGCGTGGGAGCGTAGACGTAGCGGAAGATGGAGTCGCCGTTTTCCTTGTGGCCCACCACGATGCGGCCTTCCCACCGACCGTCATCCCGCTTGCGTACCATGCCGTCGCCGGACGGTCTGCGCTTTGCCATTTGTCATTCACCTCCAGTCCGAATATCACCGTCATTGTCATTCATGCACTCGGCCATGATCCTGACGCCCAGCCGAAAGCCCAGGATGAAATTCTCGGTTGCTGTGATACTGTTGCTCTCATGCTGTGACCGAATAAGCTTTGTAAGAGTTTCCTGCCCCTCCTCGTTGAGGAGTCCCATCAACTGTTCCTCACACTTGGTGACACGGTTCACCGCCCGCTTCAGCTCTGAGCCAGGTATCATCTGCTGCTCACAGGGTGTGATGTTGCCGTAGTAAAGATCCTCCAGAGTCGTTCTCATGTCTGCTACCTCCTTTGCAACACCAACACATACCACACTTCGGCGGGAATAGCTACTACTTTTTTCAGGACTTTTATTCTTTGTTTTGCGGCGCAATATTTGAGTATATCCCCGCCTGGACCCGCCGAGAATACGGCAGCTGTAGGGGCTGAGCTGAAGCAGACCCCCGACTTGACCCCAGGGGGTGAAAAGTGCCCCCAGCGCTGATCCCCACTGAAATCCCGGAAAACCACCTGTAACAGCCACCTTGCGGAATGCTGAAATCAGGCGATTCTCTCCCTGATTTTTCAATTTCCAACCACCTGCCACAGCAAAAAGTTGAAATTCCGACCACCTATGGAAAAGCCCCGACCCGCTCTGCGGGGCGGTGTGGCTGGCCGGGGGACGCATAAGCGACCCCCGGCCTTTATCCTGCACTTTTTTCGACCCCCCGGTTCACCTGCCACTTTCGGTTGTGCTGATTTCGCCGGATGGCACACACCGGCCACACGCTTTTGACACGGCTGTGTCTGCGGTGAGCGGCGGCTTGTTACCTTCCGGATAGCAGAGAGGCCACACAGCGGCGCACAGTCCGTCACGCTGAGTCGCACTTATCACTGCGGAGAGCGAGTACCTGTGCGACTCGCTGACGCTCAGCCACTGCATCCATCTGCGCCAACTGCTGTTCGTAGAACTGATCCAGAGCCAGCTGGATCGGACGGATGGTGTAGAGCAAACTGCCGTTGCGTTTTAGCCCATCCCTGGTGGTGACCGTTGTGCTCTCTGTACTGATGAGCTGGCGCTCCTCCAACTCGCACACATACTTGCGGACGGTGTTGGCACTCATCTTCACCGCTCTGCCGATGGTTCTGTAGCTGGGCCAGCATTGGTAGGTGTTACGGTTTTCACAGCAGAGCAGGTAGGAGTAGACAGCCAGAGCGCCGGGCGACAGACCCAGCAGGAATATCTCGTTGGGTAGTTGGAAGTAGTTCTTGATTGGATCACGCTTGGGCCACTGCTTGTACTTCAATCCGCACCTCCCTGGGTGTGCCGAGACGCCCAGCACCTTCGCTACCGTTGCCGCATTCAGGAACAGCGGCAGTTCATCGTAGCTCTTGTAGCTGGATTCTTTCATGTTGTACTTGCCCACCCTTTCTGTTGAGTCAGTTTTTCCTCTGCCCTTATGCGCTGACTCCCTCATCCATCTACCACAACCTCCAGAGTCCAAAAACGACATTTTATTTTTCATGTGCCGAAAAAATTTTTGCTGTATAAAAACTAACCCGCCAGAACTAAGTCTGACGGGTGATCGTAACGGAAGATGTTGAGGCTGATGACGAACTGTTCTATATAGGAACGGGGCTGTGCGTTCTCATTCAGAACGCTGAACGGTCTCAATACTTTCCGGGATCATACTGCCCTTCCGGGGCCAGCTGGCCCTCGGAGATCCACTGGTACATCCGCCACTGCCAGCTGGGCGCGTGGAAGCTGGAGGCCAGCAGTTCAGACGGCAGGGTGTAGGGGTACTGCCAGCAGCTGCGCTTGTGGGCGGCAGTCACGGAAAAATTGTATAGCGAGACGATCTCCGGAAAAGTAGGCGTCGCTTCCCAGAACAGGAAACCTTCCGTGGGGCCGCTGACATCCTCCGGCAGAGAGAAGTTGGCGTAATAGCAAGCCGTTCCGGCGTTGTCCGTGTCAAACCGGAAGTTCAGCGGCATGGTATAAGCGTTCCCGGCGCTGTCCTGCCACTTCAGAACTCCATCTGGCTGCGTAGTCCAAGCAGTAACGCCCTGGTAGTCCTGGGCGATCTGGACGCCCTCCATATAGCCGCCGGACGCCTCATTGGGATTCCAGTGCAGATAGGCCAGGTAGACCGTGCGGAACCCGTATTTCTCGTCCCGCACCGGAACCTCCACGGTGACAATGCTGGGCATCCCGTCAGGAAGGTCGCTTTCGTCATTGCGATACCCCTCCTTTTTCAGCCCATAGGCCCCCTCAAACCGGACCGGCTCGCTGTCGTCCAGCCGGCTCAAAATGTCCTCCGGGAAGCCAAGCTCCAGCAGTTCAGAACGGAGAGGAGAATCGCTGGCAGTTGTACCATATACCTGCGTCTGAACACCGGCGGGCAGGCGGGAGAACAGCAGCGGCAGGGCGGCGATGATCAGGAGATGAAGGCCCAGCCACACCCCCAGGGCCAGCCTGTTGGAGACGGCCATAGGAGCGGGCTGCATGGTATAGCC
>NZ_KE159711.1:169202-169754 GCF_000403435.2 Oscillibacter sp. 1-3 | reverse complement strand
CCACGATGACTCCCTCCTTTTTGTTCGTATGTCCTACTATACACCGGAGACGGCAAAATCCCACAAAATTTTTTTGCAAAATTAAGAGCACAGAAAAACCTGCCCGCTCTCAATGGAAGGCGGGCAGGCGTTCTTTCAGGCTGCACAATGATTCGTCTGTACTCAGATGTTATCCTCGCACCACCTCGCAATCTCCCCAATCAGCTCCAGCGGGAGCGGCTTGCTGTAGGGGAGCTGGATGGCACCCTTGCTGGTCTTGTACTCCGTCAGCCGCCCAGCGAACGCCTCCACAGCCTCCGGGCCGGGGTACAGGCCGATGTGCCGCTTGGAGGCTGCGAACTGGATCAGGTTGCGGCCCTTCCAGTAGGTGGGCATACTCCAGGAGATTTTCTCCTTGGCCTCCGGGATGCTGGCCTTGATGGCGGCGTTGATCTGCTGCAGATAGTCCTGCGCCTCCTCCGGCTGGGCGGCGATATACTCCTCAATCGTCGCCGGAGGTTTCCCGCAGTAGTGGCTCTGGTCCACATTTTTGAATGATCGCCCGCACTTGGG
>NZ_KE159711.1:66001-169192 GCF_000403435.2 Oscillibacter sp. 1-3 | reverse complement strand
ATGGGTCCCACCAGCAGCCATCCCTCCAGCCCAACGAGGGCCATCGGAAGCAGCAGAACCTCCAGCATGACCAGTCCTCCGGCAGCGGCGGTGCGGGGCTTCTGTCCGGCTTGATGGAACACCCCCTTCAATCCCTGCCACAGTCCGCCGACCGCAAAGACCAGAACCAACTGGATCAGGACTGTCCGCAGCGCATAGTAGAGGGGCACTGGGCCGGTGGTGGTGTTCCACTCCTGACCGATTAGGCCCGCAAGCCAATGATCCAAAGGTGTAGCCTGGAACAACACAACAGCCAAGCGCAGCAGGGCGTACAGAGTGGCACAGGCATAGGCGAACCGGAATCCACTGTTCTCCCGCCGCAGGGGGGCCAGGCCCAGCCACAGCAACGCCGCCCCCACCGCCGGCAGAATGGTGTCCAGGCCCAAAAAGTTGAGGGTGATGGTAACGAGAGCCAGTCCCCAGCAAATCTGGCTGATGGGCTTTTTCCACGGACAGGGCGGCTTCAGCTCGGACAGCTCCGGCGGCAGCTGGGCGGAGCCCTCATAGAGCAGACGGTCAAATTCATCCATGGAATACACCTCCCAGTTCCGACTGTAAATGCTTGCGGATACGGTACAGCTTCCCCTCCACCGCCCGGACGGTCAGGCCGGATTCGGCTGCGATCTGGGCGGTGGGCTGGTAGTAGTAATATTTGCGCAGGAACAGCTCCCGGTCCCTGCGGCCCAGCCGCTCCACCGCCGCCCACAGGACCCGGGCCGCCTCCGCTTTCAGAAGGGACTGCTCTGGGCCGTCGGCGGCGTCCGGCATGGCCTCATCCAGTGTACCGCCCTCTCTGCGGTGCTCATTCCCCCTGCGGCGGTTGAGGGCGGCGTTTCGGGCCAGATGGGTGAGCCAGGTTGTCAGGGTGGCCCGGGTCGGGTCGAAGGTGCCGATGGAGTCCCACACCTGGAGCAGCACATCGGACAGACACTCCTCCCGATCCCGCTCGTCGGGGAGGATGGGGGCGATGATGTACCGCAGCAGCGGAGTGTACGCCGTCTGGAATCGTTCCATCGCCCCATTCTGCCGGTTTTGCAGGGCGTGAACCAGCCGCGTATCCTCCACGATGACTCCCTCCTTTTTGTTCGTATGTCCTACTATACACCGGAGACGGCAAAATCCTACAAAAATTTTCCGCAAAATTAAGAGCACAGAAAATGCCTGCCCGCTCTCAATGGAAGGCGGGCAGGCATTAGACGCTAAAGACTGGAAACTAACTCATATTTCTGGGATGCTCTCAGCGCCAGGTATGCGGGAGAAACATATTCTTTATGCCTCCACTCTTTTTCCTGCCGGTAACTGCTATCATGGGTGCTGATAATATAATCGGTTAATTCTGTATATGGCGCTACCTTTTTTACTGTACGGGCTAATCTGTTATAGGTTTTCGTCAGGCACTCCGGTCTGGGAATATACTCCCTACTTTCATCATAGTATCCAGAAATTGCAAACAACCGGCTTCGAGTTATTTTCTTCGCTTCGTCATAAACCAAGGAAAAACCTGCTTCTATTACCGTATTGCCAGCGGCACTATAGCCGACCAAATTCCCGTCTTGGAATGGTATCTGCTGCTCCATCAATGCACCCGCTTCTGGCAGGTAGAAGTAATAACGATGCTGATTTTCTGTAACGATGTCCAGCGTCTGCCCATAAATCAGTTTTTCAGAAACGGGCTTGATAATAACACAACCACAATCTAATGCCGCCTGTGCGATCTGCAAAAAATCTGTGTATCCCAGCCAATAATTGATTTGCTTACCCACGTTTAAGCTCTCCTCAGTTGTTTTCCTCGCACCACTTCGCAATCTCCCCAATCAGCTCCAGCGGGAGCGGCTTGCTGTAAAGGAGTTGGATCGTGCCCTTGCTGGTCTTGTACTCCGTCAGCTGGGCGGCAAACGCCTCCACGGCCTCCGGGCCGGGGTACAGGCCGACGTGCCGCTTGGAGGCCGCAAACTGGATCAGGTTGCGGCCCTTCCAGTAGGTGGGCATACTCCAGGAGATTTTCTCCTTGGTCTCCGGGATGCTGGCCTTGATGGCGGCGTTGATCTGCCGCAGATAGTCCTGCGCCTCTTCCGGCTGGGCGGCGATATACTCCTCAATCGTCGCCGGAGGTTTCCCGCAGTAGTGGCTCTGGTCCACATTTTTGAATGATCGCCCGCACTTGGGACATACCCACATGGCTGCTTCCTCCTATTTCCGCAGAATCTTCTCCATCGTCTTTCCCTTCGCCAACTCGTCGATCAGCTTATCCAGGTAGCGAATCTCCCGCATGAGCGGGTCCTCTACCTCCTCCACCCGGACGCCGCAGACCACGCCCTTGATCAGCACCCGGTTCGGATTGGGCTGGGGTGCCTTGCGGAAAAAGTCCCCGTAGCAGAGGCCGGAGGAGCGGAACGACTCCAACTGCTCCGGGCTGTACCCCGTCAGCCAGCAGATGACTTCATCCACCTCGGCCTTCGTCCTGCCCTTCCTGGTGGCCTTGTCCAGCAGAAGCCCGTAAACTTTCCCGAAATTCATTTGAAACACTTTGTCGTTATTCATAATGCATGCGCTCCAGATAATGATATACTATTTTACCACATCCTATATTGTTTTGCCAAGAGTCGGCCTGAATCTTGCGCGGGTCAACGGAAAGGGTTTCATTCTTTGTTTTCGGTTACGCAATATCTGAGCAGTAAATCTGTGGCCTTCGGCGTTATATTTTTCTGCCTGTGCTCTGCTTTCTGCCGTCACGAGGAGGTTGTCGTCAAAGCCATAGGGCTAATATCATCCTCCGGCTATGTTAGAAGCACGTTGGTAATCCCGCTTGGCGGCAAAGCTCATGCCGGGCCGGTAGTTCCCTGAACAGTCCTTTAGGCTTTTTGTCAAGAGGAACTTTTCAAGGGATGGGAAAAATCAGGCGGGAAAAGCCCCGTGGACGGTTAAAAGCCGTTTTCGGGGGTGGGTAGTATAAAACCCTTACCCACCCCGCGCCGGGGCTTGGAGCGCCCCAGAAAGCCCCTAATCATGCAGGTTTGGGGGCTGGGCCGCAGGTCTAAATGTCCACGCTCCCCGGTTACGCATTTGCCCTTATCCTGTTCTTTGGGAGAGGCCGGGGGCGCGGGGGCAGAGCCACCGCAAAACCTACCGTCAGCCGCCGCAACAGTGCAGACGGTTTTGCCGTTAAAATGGATCTGACGAAAGCGGGGGGCAGGATTGTCAAATCCTGTTCCCCGTTTTCGGCGGCGAAATGGCAACGGCAAAAATTCAGACGGTCAAGGGGTTAGAGTGGAGATTTTTTGCAAAGCAAAAAATACTACTCGTCCCTTGACTGTCTGGATAGTCGGAACGGACGTAGAACGGGGATTGTCTGCGGCGGGGAGATGTGCTATACTTAAGATAAAGATTCAGACGAAACGGCGAGGCTGTGCTATATGGCTTTGCAATACAATTTGGAGCGTGGGGGAGCAACTATGGCAGACATACAACTTGAACCGGGCGAGGCATTGATTGGGCAGGGCATGATGGCCTATTGGGAGCCTGTGCTGGGAAGTTCATGTAACGTGTGGCGTGGTACAATCTTTGTTACCAACAAGAGAGTTTGCTTTCGTATTTCTTGGACAAGCCACATGGAATTTGAGCTTAAACTTTCGGAAATCAGAGGCTTTACAGTTGGGAAACATTTATTTGCTACCAAAGTAACGATACATAGCAAATCTGAAGAAAAATTTACCGTCACCGGCTTTCCCGTGAAAAAACTGCAAGGCTGGCTGGTACAAATGGGTATCCAGAAAATATAAAGCAACGTGAATATAAAAATTGTGGGGGTGCCCTGATGGCGTTAATTACTCCGGCAAGACAAGAAATTGATTTTTGCCTTCGAACAACAAAACCCTTTCATAACAGGAAGGCTGCACAGGATTTTTTTCGACTGGTTGATGCCTATGGCCCCAATTACCGGCCCTTTAAGTACGGTAATTATGAGCCTATGAAGCAGATATTCAATGATAAAAAAGAGGATGAAATAATTCTGTCTTGGTTCGAAGGCGCAGACCTTTCTCAAGAGGAACTGGAGAGCCGTCCCTGCAATGCGCAACTCATGATGAAAGGAAGGGCTCCTGGAAAAATCGGATATTATATAGGATGGAGCAACTGGGCAAATTCTGTTCTGTTTAATATGATTTCCGTAAATATTTCCAAACTGTTCTTAAAAAAGGACGCACAAAACATGGCTCAGTTTGTTGATTTTTGCAACGATTTGGTTCGTCTATTTTCCCCTGTCCATGCCGAAGTTTATGACTACACCAGTTCTATCCCCTGCACAAATACAAACAGTGCATTTATTCCGGACCGACTTGATATTCGTTGTCCCGCATTAAAGTGGCGCACCTATTTTGGCCCACCCTATATCAAAATGTTAGGGCGCGATACGATATTAAATGCGCCCTGTTGGAAAACCGAGGAACTGGGTAATTCCATAGTTCTCCAGCTGACAGAAACCGTATATGAGGACATCTCGCCAGTGTTGCGCCAAAAAGTGGTGAACTACTTTGAGGAGAGCATAGATCCACAACTCCGAGCAGAATTAGGAGCAGGTTTTATTTTTCGCCCCTTTGATGCCTCACAAAGTTACTCAAAGACTAAAAAGCTGGTGCCTGAGTTCCAGATACAGGAGTTATTGGGGAAGAACCTGGATGAGGCAACCGTAATAGAGGCGGGTAAGCCACATCTTTCTAATGAGGGAAAGCGGAAGAAATAAATAGTGAAATTCTGATATATTCTCAGCCGCCAACGGAAACGGCATATAAAAAACCGTTGGATGGGCGGCAGGGTAGATGTTGACTGCCCCGCCGCCCTGTCTGTTACCGCTCCATATCCTGCGCCCTGCGGGGCTGCTGCTCCCGCTGTTCCTGCCGCAAGATGTTGTAAACGCTCCTGCGGATTTGCTCGGCTTCTTTCACTTCCCCTTTCAATGCAAGATACCGCCGGTTGAGCGTTTCCCTCTCGGCGGTCAGCTGGACATACTCCGCTTTCCATGCCTTTACTGGCAGGGCGGTCTTGCCGTTCATCACGCCTTTCAGATAGTCGTGCGCCGCCGTAAACAGGATTTGCTCGGCCTCGGTCAGACGCTTTTTCCCCTTGTACTTGAAATAAATCTCGGCCTGCTCGATGTGCTTTTTCAGAGTGCCTAACCGCCGGTCAATGGGTTTCAGTTTATGCTGAATGTCAAACTGCTCCCCTATCATGGACTTGAATTTTTCATCAAGCCCCGCCATATCCATGATGTTGTTGGCTTGTAGGAAATTCAGCATTTTCGCCGCGTCCTTGAGGTTGTAGATGGATTGGGAAACCTGCGATTTCCCCTCCCGCGCCCTGCGGCTCAAAATGCCCTGGATATAGTCGGCAAGGGTAGGCGGCTCGGTGTTCTCCTGTTCCTCTTTCAGCCACTTTTGCAGCTTGGCGATACGGGCTTTCAGTTGCCGGAGTTTTTGATTTGTCACTTCGATTTCCCGGTTCAGATCGCCGCGCTCGGTGCGGATGCCGCGCTTCTCCATGGCGGAAGCGGCAACGCCTAAATGGACGGTGGGTATCTGGTCGATACCCTGCCGCTCATAGCTGCGGTGGTCGATGCGCTGGTTGTGTCCGTACTGCTCCAACGCCCGGTTGCAAAGCTGCGCCCACGCCGCCCGCCATTCCTCGGCCTTGGTCTGCTCGTTCCAGTCTACGGTGGAAATGGCCTTGCATGTGCTTGTCCATCGATGAACTAACACAAGTCTACACTTTTTTGACCGCCCGTCCCGTATATCCGAAAGGTTGGAAATACCGCTGGAAAACACACTATTTCCACGCTCTCGGATTTGTGGTAGAATGGAAAAAAAGCAGAACGATAAATATGAAGTTGTGAGGGAAAAAATAATGGCAAAAGAAAAGGTTTTATTCAAAGAGTTTCTATCGGCAGTTGCGCCAGAACACCAAGCGTTTGTTGAGGAACTTAATAACAAACTTATTGAACAGGGTTGTGACCTCGTAATAAAGGAGGTAAAAAGCGGTTATGCGGCTTCATACCAACTAGAAAAGAAAACAATAATGAATTGGGTGTTTCGCAAGTCAGGTGTTTTGGCACGAATTTACGGTGACAATGCTGGCAAGTATGAGGATACACTCGCTTCTCTGCCTGCTGATATGCAAAAGAAAATGACTGCTTCTCGTGATTGCAAGCGGCTTATTGACCCTAATGCTTGTAGTGATACCTGTGTGAAAGGTTTTGTTTATACCTTGAATGGCGATACACATAAAAAATGCCGTAATGACGGAATGTTCTTCCTGTTAACAAATGAAACAGCAGAGTATATAGCTGGGCTGGTCTGTGCAGAAGTTACCGCACGCAAGTCGGCTTCATAGCGACAGGAAGGTTAAGCCCGATAACTCCCAGTTTATCGAGGAGGCAAAGCAAGGAGGGATAGCTTGGCTTTAACTATACAGGAACGCCTGAAAGACCTGCGTGTGGAACGTGGACTGACGCTGGAACAGCTTGCGGAGCAGACACAGCTTTCCAAGTCTGCGCTGGGCAGCTATGAAGCGGACGACTTCAAGGACATCAGCCATTATGCCCTTATCAAGCTGGCGAAGTTTTACGGCGTGACCGCTGATTATCTGTTAGGGCTGAACGAAACGAGAAATCACCCAAACGCCGATCTTGCAGACCTGCGTTTGAGTGACGATATGATTGAATTGTTGAAAAGCGGACGGATTGACACCGCCTTGCTTTGTGAGCTGGCGGCGCACCCGGATTTTGTGAAGCTGCTGGCCGATATACAGATTTATGTGGAGGGTATCGCCGCCACACAGATACAGAACTTGAACGCATGGGTAGACGTGGCGAGGGCTGAAATCGTGGAGAAGTATCAGCCGGGGGAGCATGACAAGACCGCTGGTGTGCTGCAAGCTGCCCATGTACGAGAGGGCGACTATTTCAGCAGCCGGGTACATCACGATATTGACGCTATCATGGAGGACATACGGCAAGCCCACAGGGGCAGGAGCGACAGCGCCCCGGAGAATACCATTGTGGACGAACTCAAGCGGGATTTGGAGGAAGTGGCGAGCTTCAAGGGCAGTCGGGCGGAACACCTGTTGATGGTGTTCTGTAAGCAGACAAAACTGCGCTACACCAAGCTGACGGAGGAAGAAAAACAATGGCTGACCCGGATTGTACAAAAATCCGAGTTGACGAAAAGCTATGTGCCGCAACGGGGAAAACGGAAATAGCGAGCGACAATCGAGAAATTGCGAGGTAAAAAGTAATGTGTGGATTGATGTTAGTTAGGCCATGTAAACTTTATGCAGAACAAGTAATGTCATACAAAGAAGAAATGTCACAAAATGGGGATAGCTTTGACGGTTGTGCAGGACTTGAAGATGTCTATTCATTTGATGAATGGATTGATTTTGAAGGAAGATTAAGAAAAAAGTATAAAACTGGATATGTTCCATCAGAAGTGTTTTTAGCGGTAAGACGAAGTGACAAATTTCTTGTCGGAATGATAGATTTTCGTCACCCATTATCGGATTTTCTTAAAAATTATGGGGGCAATATTGGATATAGTATTCGTCCATCAGAAAGGCAAAAAGGGTACGCGTCTGAAATGCTAAAACTGGTTTTGCCCATTTGTCGCGACTTCGGAGAAAGTAAGGTTTTATTAACCTGCGATAAAGGAAATGTAGCTTCACAAAGAACGATTATTAAAAATGGTGGGATGTTGGAGAACGAAATTTCTGATACAGTAGGTTTAAGTAAAAGTGGAATAATACAAAGATATTGGATTTCATTATAACATCTTTCAACAATTCCTCGTCTGGGAGATAGCAAAGCCAGCCGAGCCAGTCAACGACAAGATGAACTGCGCATAAATGCACCGCCGTTGACAGTCTCGCCCGTCTTTGCTGATGGGTAATCAAGGCGGGAAAGCCCTAAAATGGCTTCCCGCCCATTCCAATTCTGAGAGGTCGGACAACTCCAAAATAGCTTTGATGGCGGACAAGCACAGTATGGGATTGTCCGTCTTGTCTACCCATTCAGCGGGACGGACGGCGGCGGTCAAGGCCGGGCGCAAGCCCGTTCATTTCAGCCTTGACGGTTTCCGTCCGTTCTGCTATCTTTGCCGAGTGTCTATACACAACATCGGGCCAAGTTGGCCCTAAGTCCAAACGGGGGACGAGGAACGGGGGCTTTCATATACGCTCTGTCTGCTGATGAAACCAGCCCTGCGCCTGCGGCCTCCCGCCCCGCAAGCACAGCCTGTTCTCCTGCCGCTTCAAATACCCTTGCCCTCCCCGGCGGCAACGGCATTTTCACGGCAACGCCGACAGAGCGTATAACACACTACACTTTGCTACGCAAAGTCGTGTGCCAAAAGGGGCTACGCCCCCTTTGGATACCCCCACAACAAAACGGCGCTATGCCCCTTGCCGGGAGCATAGCGCCGTTTGTTGTCAGCAGCCCGTTTCACGGTCTGCGTGTAGTCTCTTGTAAACTGACCTAATGTCCGAATGAAATTGCAATATCTGGAGAAAAAGGGTTAATTGAATACGACGAGGATTGTATTGGATTTGGGGGCAATATGGAACCGGACACCTTACGAGATAGGGGCAAGTGCATTTCCTTATGGAAAAGTATTTGCCGAAGAAAAATAAAGGAAGCCTATGATGAATATATCTCTGTTTTTAAGGCGCATTAAGGCAACATCCACCGGCAGAACAGCGGCACAATAACGCCCAACGGGGCCGGGGATGGATAATACCCCCGGCCTCACTCCGCAAGCCCGTTACCCTTGCACCGCGCTCCCGTCTGCGCCGCCCTCCTGTGCTGGATGGGCGGTTTTGGCGGCAGGCTGGGTGTTATCCCTCCCCGCCGTTCCTGCGCCCTGTGCGGGGGCTGTGGCGGCGTTCTGGGCGGTCAATCCGTCCAGTATGCGGCGGCTGTGTTCGGTCAGTACGGTCTGCTCCAAAAAGGTCTTGAACTGCTCCTCCGTCAGCGGGATGGTGTCGGGCAGCAGCTTCTCAAAAAGCCCCATGCGCTTGCAGAGCCGGTTTGTCCTGTCCTTGCGCTCTTGCTCTTTCTGCTCTTGGATGAGCCGCTTTTTCTTGTTTTCAAGCTGGCGGATTTCTTCCTCAATGCTTAATCTTCTCAATTCGGACTGTGTGACACAGCGCCCCAGGGGCAACACCGTCCCCACCCGTTTCCGGCTATTTTGTGCAGGACATCACCGACACCGCTACTGACAAAACGGATATGGTTCTGATGGTTGAGAGCCGCTGCCAGTACCACTCCAGCCTATGGCTTTCTGTCATTTTTTTGCGATAAGCCCAGCCCGGAACGGTCAAGGACTCCACTCTGTCCCCTTGACTGTCTGCATTTTTGCCGTTGCCATTTCGCCGCCGAAAACGGGGAACAGGATTTGACAAGGTTGATGATCTCCAGTCCTTTCTTTCCCGCATAGTCCACTGTATAGGCCGTCCCGCCGTTCTCCTTGTTGAGGTAGCAGACACACACGCTGCTGTTGTCTACCAAATGGCGGTTCCGCTTGTGCATACAGCCTTGGGACTGATAAAGGGGTTTAATTCCTTGTTTACTGGTACGCAATATCTGAGCAGTAAATCTGCTCCCCGGTGTTGTATTTTTCTGCCTGTACTCTGCTTTCTACCACCATGAGAGAAGGCCATCCAGCTTCCTGGACGGCCCTCCTTGAGTACTATTCTCTTATGCATAGAAGTTGACGCTGTTGGGGATCCCGACAAACATATAGCAGTAGGTGATGCCGTCGTACTGGGTCATGCCCACGCCGATGCAGTCACATCTGGAGTCGATCATCGTCTCGAAATGGCCAGGAGAGTTGATCCAGTTGTCGACAGCGCGTTGGGCTGCGTCGGCTGTGCCGGTGAACACGGTGAGGTTGTCACCGAAGCCATAGGGGTAACCGGCGTCAACAGCGGCTTGGCTTTCCTCCAGGGCGTGATGCCATGTGTAGCGCCGGTCGGAGCAGGCTTGGGCGGCATTCATTAGGGCCTCGCTGACCGGCAGTTCCGACACTCCGTTGTCCTTTCGGGTCTGGTTGATGAGCCAGATCATCTCCTGCCGTATCTCCAGGTTGTCTGTCAGGCCGGCGCTGTCCCCGCTGGCGGGGGCTTCCGGCGCAGCGGGGGCTGCGGAGCCAACCGTCAGTATTACGGTCCCACGTTCTCCAGCGCTGTTGGAGACGGTGATCTCTGCGATCCCCTCCGCTTTGGCAATGGCAACCCAGAAGGTCAGCACCTGTTCCACCGCTACCGTGTCTGGGTTGCTGGAAGTCACAGTGTAGTTTGCACCGCTGGGACTGATGATGAGTCCGCTACGGTCTCCTACCTCCAGGGTACTTCCCTTGTAACTGCTCACCCGGACGGATTTGTCGGGCGTTTCCGTTGCCATGGCGGGGACAGTGAGGACAGTTGTGAGGATAGCTGCTGTCAGTGTGGCGGCAATGCGCTTTTTCATGTTGGTCATACATTTTCCTCCTAATTTTCAGTGTTTTGTGGGGCTTTTGCAAGCAACACAATACCGAAATAGGAGGCGAAAGTCGATAGGGATAAACGGAGAAATACAGAGGTGAAAAGCAAGCGAATTACACAGTGCTTCGTTGTGTTTGTGGACGGTCTCTTTCGGTGAGACAATTTTCTTGACCACATAACCAGCCACAGACAGACGTGGAACACGTGGAAACACTGTTTTCAAAGAGTGCCGGAGAGTAAATAAAATGGAGCAGAAACGGCTATAAATTGTTAAAATTTGCCCAAAAAATCTTTGCAGACCTCTTTGGAGACGCAGGTGCAATTCAGCCCATCGTCATAGTCGGGCCAAGGGCTGGCTCGTCATGATCGTTCGCCTTGTGACCCATGGCGATTTTCTTTTCTCTGATCTGAGCCAGCCGCTTGCGGTCGATCCGGATGCCGCCGGGGACAGACGGAGCTGGGGCCTGATCCTGAAAGATCCGGCCCATGTGGTGGAGCAGCCGGGTAACCGACAGCATGAGCGAGGGCGGCTCCAGGCTGTTCCAGCGCTCCAGGAAGAATTGAGCATACTCGTTGCCCTGAGCGGCAGACTGTGCGAACCGATAACGGGCTTCCACCTTATCACCGCGCTCCAGGCAGAGCTTGCCCAGAGCGTATTGGGCGTACTGGTTTCCAGTTTCAGCGGACTGGGTGAGGTACCCCACCGCTTTGGCGGTGGCTCTTTCCACGATCTCGCCTTTGAGATATTCTTTGCCCAGCCGATAGGCGGCACAGTCATTCCCGTTTTGAGCGGCATACTCCAACCATTGCACACCCAATCCTGGATCATGGATTTCCGGATCATCAGAGAGAAGCAGCACACCCAACTCATACTGTGCCGCAATCACACTTTGACGAGCAGCCTGCTCAAACCAACCTGCGGCTTCCACACTGTCAGGGATCAGCACCAGGCCGTCCCGGTAGAGTATGCCCACAAGATACTGTGCGTCAGGATTGCCATTCTCGGCTTTGGTCATGAGCTGTGCCGCCGCTTCATCTCTATCCGGCATCGAGGCCGTGTCATCTTGGGCCACCATCCACAGTTCCCAGCAGTCGTATGACAGGTCAGAGAACTCGGCGGACTCATCCATATCCGCATCCTCAAAAGTGATCTTGCCCATGCGAATGTTTTCGGCCTCGTGTATGACAGCGTTCTTGATAGACCGGAATTCTTTCTGCTGGGACAGTGGTGGCCGCTGGCGTTCCTTCTCGGAATAGAAATCGTTGATCTGACATTGGAGATTCCACCAGATCTGATAGCACTCGTCGATAACCGGCAGCTGTTCCAGCTGATCAACAATCTCATCCACGGTTTCCTTTACGGCTTTGGGAAGGTAACCATAGGTTTTCTTGCCTTTCACCGTTTCCAACTGATTGACCAGCCTCATCATCAGCGTCTCCACTTCAGGGTGATCGCCAATGCCCTGCTGCATTTTCTGCGCCAGAGCTTTCATTTCTTCTCGGGCCCTGCGCACCAAGTCATCTCTGGAAGCGGACTTCTGCTCATAGGTGTGGAGCATCTCCTGCTTGAAAATATCGTTGGTCAGCGCGGACTTGATCTTCTTGATTCCGTCTTTGGAGAGATAAGCCTGTCCCGGCTTTGCAGACCACGCCATCATGTGGATGTGGGGGTGGCCGCCCTCGTCGTGGAAGGCGGCGTACCAGCGGAAGTCACTGGGCGGGATCTTCATGGCGGAGGCGATCTTGTTGCGGTGAGTACGGATCAGGTTTCGCCATTGGGCGGCGTGATCGTATCCCAGCCGCTCGGCATCCTCACGCTTGAGAGAAATGATGTGTGTCCAGATGTTGCCAGTGTATTCGTTCAGCTCTTTCATGGCGGCGTCCATATCCACGCTGTCCTCGTCCCCGAAGAGGCCGTGCGAGCGCGGGCGCTCCGTCATGTACTCCATGTAGCCGGAGGGCAGCGGTTCTACACCCTCGCGGGTGCCGATGTACTTCAGATAACCGCCGGCGCCGCCGCCCTTGATGTAGGGGCTCTTGACGATCAGCCTTGCCATTGATCATCACCTTCCGCACCCTGCACCCACTCTTTTTCCTTCTGCTCAAAGGTCAGCAGGCCATTGGTGGCTTTCACATTCTTCACGCTGTTTGAGCGAAGCCGCCGCAGGTAATCCGCGTCCACCTGGATGCAGTCAAGAACGGCGCTCATGCCCATGTCCGTTTCCACGGCTAGCTTGTAGAGGATCCGCGCCATGCGGTCCTCCAGCAGACTCAGCCGTCCGTCGATAGCGGACTGAATGGCCGCCGGGAGGACGCCGTTCTCCTGACCGGCCAGGTAGTCAGCGTAGAAGTTCACCGCTCTCTCCACAAACTCATTCCGGCTTTGGCAGCCGCTCTTCTTGTACCAGCATTCGATTTTCCACCGGGTTACATCATCCAGCCGCAGCGGAAACCGATTTTCCTCTTTCTTGCTCATAAACCCTCCGTTTCTGCCCAAAGACGCCGCCCCAAAGCCTTGCGGCAGGCGGGATTGGCCCTTGGGCGACCTCAATCTCTTTTTTCTTCTCTGCCTGTGACGCCATCCCCGTCCCCCGTAAACTGCCCGCACTGCGGGCAGAAGTGGTCGGCGGGGCGGCACAAGACGCCGCGCCTTTATCCTGCTTTCCTTCGTCCCTCGCCCTGCGCCTCTCAAGGGCCGCACAGCGGTTTGCACCGTTGGGACGGGTCAGGTGCTGCTGAAGCGGGGATCGGGGCACACAAGGCATCTCTGGGGTGACGGCGGTCGTATTCCTTTTGCCGTTGGAGGGTACGTCTGCGCCTCACCTCTAGCTCCAAACGTTGAAGCTGCCGTTGGTGAAACGTATCCACCGCCGGCCTCACCGGAAGAATTGTGTAGAGGTTGTTGCCTTTCCACTTCATCCCGTGCTTGTCGAAATAGCTGCTGGACTCCACAGTGATGAGCCCCGTCTCCAACAGCGTGTTGACACTTTTTATCGCAGTGTTCTTTGCCAGCCCCGTCGCGGCGGCGATGGTGTTGTAGCTGGGATGACAGGTGTGCGTCCGGCGGTCCTCGATTAGCAGCAGGTAGGCGTAGACCATAAACGCAGAGGGTGGAAGCCGCAGCAGGAATACCTCGTTGGGCAGAGTGAAAAATTTTACGTCCTCACACTTGAGCGCAGGAGTACCATCTTCACTGACGATCCCTTTCCTTACCAGAGCAGCCAGATGCTTTCTCACTGTATCCGCCGTCATATGAATGCCTGCCGAAATTACATCCGGAGTGAGTGTACTGGTAGAGGGGCGATAGCAGAGATAGGAAAAAATTAGGAACTCAATTGGCTTGAGTTTGTATTCCCACACCGAATTGGGCATAGCGAATCGGTAGTGCTGCGGGTCACGGCGGAGCCAGCTGATAGGCATTGCGCGCCGCCTCATTGCTGCGTCCCTCCAGTTGTGTTCTGCTCCACCCACTGGATGAACTTCTCCTTAGGAACCACCATGCGGCTGCCGACTCTCAGCACTGGGAAGCCGGGCGTGTGCATCAGCTCGTAACCGCTGGACGGCGAAACACCCAGCACCTGCGATACCATACTTGCATTGAGGAACAGGGGCAGGTCATCGTAACTCTTGCAATTTGATATTTTCATTGCAGTGCCTCCTTCAAAATTTTTCTTGCGTTTCGGAGGCCGCTCTGTTAGACTGTTCTCAGATCAAGCTGTGTTTTCCGAAACGCGGCGGGCCGCTGAACTGTTGCAGCAGTTCAGCGGCTTTTTATTCGAACTGTCTTTGCTTTTGATTGGCCATACACCGTACCCGTTCCTGCCCTGTGGCCTTGTTTGACCCCCACGGCGTTTTCCTCGACCTTGGCGCGCTCGGCTGTTCCCAGCATCCTGGCGTCGCTTCCCCGGTGAGTATCGTCTTTGGTGATGGGTATTCAGTTTTCGAGGTGCAGATAATGGTTGACGATTTATTCCTGTCATGATATAGTCTATCTATCCGCAGGGGTATCGTAACACAGCGAAGCGGTGTTGTCAATATATTGGATTAAAATAATCGTCTATTTTGTGAGAGGAGAAATTCTGATGAATTTTCCGAGACTTACTTTTCCATTGACTGTGGACTTTGGCGATACAGAATATTGGATCGGAGAACAGGGGCCTTTCAAATACGGCTCTGCGGTGACGGCGTTTTTCATCGGAGAGGACATCGGGGAGGTTTCCAACGACGGCATCCCTCTGATGCGGGAGCTGGAGCAGCAGCTTCAGACTTTCGGCGGTCATCTCAAGCCCTATGTGAGAGATCGGGAAATAGACGCGGCGGTGTTTCTCTGTCCGGAGGAGCATGCGGCTACCTGTTCGGTCTGTTTTGCCTTTCATCCAACGGCTGGCCACATTGGAATTATGACAGAGCGGTACAGCTTTTCCTCTTTGCATGATTTTCTCTTTGTGGAGCTGGGTAAGGCGATCCTTCGAGGCAGCGCGCCCCGGCAGTGCCGGCTGTGCGGGCGCTGGTTTCTCCATGAGCAGGGAGACCGGGCGATGTACTGTGAGCGCATCGCCCCCGGTGAGACGGAGCAGACCTGCCGGGAAATCGGGGCGCGGGCGGTCTTTGAGAAAAAAATTCAGGACGAGGACACCTGGAAACTTTACAAGCGAGCGTATAAAAAGTACTATGCTAGGTACATGAAGGGGAACATGAGCGAGGAGGCTTTCAAGACCTGGGCGGCGCAAGCCGCGAGGGATCGGGACGCGGCCATTGAGCAAGTGAAAGCGGCCTTGGACGAGAATCTGAAAGCGCAAGTCATTGAGCGGCTGAAAGAGGAATTGAACCGTCAGTAAGTACTGCTCTATCTTTGGAGACACTGGTGCAGCAAACATTTCGACAGGGAGGAACTGATATGTCTATTTTGGGTGCGATCATTGTCCCTCACCCGCCTTTGATTATCCCTGCGGTGGGACGCGGGCGGGAGCGGGAGGTCCAGGCCACCATTGATGCCTACCAAGCTACCGCGGAACAAGTTGCGGCCTGGAAGCCGGAGGTGCTGATCATCACCTCTCCCCACCAGATTATGTACGCCGACTATTTCCATATCTCACCGGGCCGTGGCGCCGCCGGAGACATGTCCGCCTTTGGCGCGGCCCAGACCAAACTGCGTGTAGAGTATGACGCCCCGCTGCGCCGCGAGATCATCCGCCGTGCGGAGGCCGCCGGCCTGCGGGCCGGGACGCTGGGCGAGCGGGACCCGTCCCTGGACCACGGCACCTTTCTGCCTCTGTACTTTTTGCAGGAGGCCGGGTTGGACTGCCCCATCCTACGCATCGGCCTGTCCGGATTTTCTCCGCTGGATCACTACCGGCTGGGCCAGTGCATCGCCCAGGCTGTGGATGCCCTGGGCCGCCGAGCGGTGTTCGTCGCCAGCGGAGACCTTTCCCATAAGCTAAGAAATGACGGCCCTTACGGCTACACCCCGGAGGGGCCGGAGTTTGACCGTCAGATCACCGAGGCCATGGCCGCCGGGGATTTCCTGCGCTTTTTGACCATGGACCCAGCCCTCTGCGAACGGGCGGCGGAGTGCGGCCTGCGTTCCTTTCAGATCATGGCCGGTGCGTTGGACGGACAGGCTGTGGAATCAAAGCTCCTCAGCTACGAGGGCGTCACCGGCGTGGGTTACGGGGTAGCCACGTTCACTGTCATCGGCCCGGACGAAGGCCGCCGGTTTGGGGAACAGTGTGAGGAACTGGAGCGAGCCCGATTGGCAGAGAAAAAGGCCTCCGAGGCCCCCTGGGTCAAGCTGGCCCGGATGTCCCTGGAGACCTTTGTGAAAACGGGAAAGCGGCTGCAGTGTCTGCCGGAGGGCCTGCCCGCAGAGATGACTGGGCAGGCCGCCGGGACCTTTGTCTCCCTCCACGCCCACGGCCAGCTCCGGGGCTGTATCGGGACCACCGGGCCGACCACGGAAAATGTAGCCTGGGAGATCGTCCAGAATGCCGTCTCCACCTGTGCCCGGGACCCGCGCTTTCCGCCGGTGACTGTGGCAGAGTTGGACAACCTGGAGTACAGCGTGGACGTGCTGGGCCAGCCGGAACCGATTGTCTCCCCAGACCAGCTGGACGTGAAAAAGTACGGCGTGATTGTTTCCTGCGGCAGCCGCCGGGGACTGCTGCTGCCCGACCTGAAGGGCGTAGACACGGTGGAGCAGCAGATTGACATTGCCCGGCAGAAGGGCGGCATCAACTCCCGGGAGAAGTACACCCTGGAGCGGTTCGAGGTGGTGCGGCACATATGATCTGCGAGTTGTGTTTCCATCACTGCGACCTGTCCGAGGGACAGACCGGTTTCTGCCGGGCCAGGGCCTGCCGGAATGGGGCCATTGTCCCTCTGAACTACGGCAAGGTGACCAGCCTGGCCCTGGACCCCATTGAGAAAAAGCCGTTGCGGCGGTTCCATCCCGGCAGCAGGATTTTGTCCGTGGGTAGCTTCGGATGTAACTTGCGCTGCCCATTTTGCCAGAACCATGAGATTTCCATGTGTGGAGATGGGGAGCTTGAGACAGCAGAGGTTTCCCCGGAGGCGCTGGCCGGTAAGGCGCAGGAGCTGCGGCCATACGGCAGCATCGGGGTAGCCTACACCTACAATGAGCCGTTGCTTGGCTATGAGTACGTCCGGGACTGTGCCGCTCTGGTCCATGAGCGGGGTATGGTCAACGTACTGGTGACCAACGGCACCATTGAGGAGGCCCCCTGGCGGGCGTTGCTCCCGTTGATCGATGCCGCTAACATTGATCTGAAAGGCTTTACCCCGGAGTGGTATCGAAAGCTGGGCGGTGATCTGGAGACGGTGAAGCGCTCCATCTCCTTGGCGGCGGGGCAATGCCATGTGGAGGTGACCACGCTCCTGATCCCCGGTGAAAATGACAGCGAGGAGGAAATCAGGAACTTGGCCCAATGGCTGGCGTCGGTGGACCGGAACATCCCTCTGCATCTGTCTCGGTTCTTTCCACGGTATCGGATGATGGACAAGACACCCGCTCTAGTGGAGCGGGTGTACCGGCTGGCCGATGTGGCGAGGGAGTACCTGCCTTTTGTCTATACGGGGAATTGCTGATGAAATCAGGATTGTACCCCATCTATTCAAAAATATGATGTAATAAAACAGAGGTAGAGTTTGAAGACATGGCCTCTTAACTCTATCTCTGCTTCCTTAATCATGATTCACATATGCGGTATCGCGCCGAAGTTCCCATTGCAAAGGTTTTCAACATGTACAGGACCACGCAGCGGCGTCAGGAACGTTTTGCCGCCTCTGCGCATAGATTGTACCGAGCAAGGGGGCTCGCGATGGTTCGCGAGCTCCCGTTTTTTAGGAGGGACAACATATGTGCGGAATCGCCGGAATGATTGACTTTGAGCAGGACCTGCGGGAGCGGGAGAAAACGCTGCTGGAAATGCAGTCCGTCTTACGCAGGCGGGGGCCGGATGAAGACGGGATCTACCTGAGCCCGCGGGCGGCCCTGGCCCATGTCCGACTGTGCGTGGTGGACCCGGAAAATGGCCGTCAGCCCATGACCGCCCGCCGAAACGGCCAGACCTGCACCCTGGTTTACAACGGAGAGCTGTACAACACGCCGGAGCTGCGCCGGGAGTTGACGGAAGCGGGCTGGGAGTTTGACGGTCACTCGGATACGGAGATGCTGCTGAAAGCCTGCATGGAGTGGGGGCCCGCGTGTGTAGACCGCCTGAACGGCATTTTCGCCTTTGCGGTCTGGGATGGGGAAACGCTGTTTCTGGCCCGGGATCGGATGGGGGTAAAGCCTCTTTTTTACTCGGTGACGGCGGATGGAACCTTGGTATTCGCCTCGGAGATCAAAGCAATTCTGCGGCACCCGGATATTCCGCCGGAGGTGGATGCGGAGGGCGCGGCGGAGCTGCTTCTGATCGGCCCGGGCCGGACGCCGGGGCAGGGGGTTTTCCGGAATGTACGGGAGCTGCTGCCGGGACAGTGCGGCGTTTTTGACCGGGAGGGCCTGCGGCTGTGGAACTATTGGAAACTCACCGCCCGGCCCCACCTGGAAAATGAGGCGGACACCGTGGCGCATGTTCGCTGCCTGGTCCGGGACGCCATCCGAAGGCAGCTGGTCAGCGATGTGCCCATCGGAACTTTCCTCTCCGGCGGATTGGATTCCAGCGTGATTTCCGCCGTGGCGGCGGAGACCCTGGGAGAGCGTGGGGAGCGGCTGAGGACCTTCTCGGTGGATTACCGGGAGAATGACCGCTATTTCACCGCCGGAAAATTTCAGCCCTCCGCCGACGGGCCCTATATCGAAGCGATGGCGGACTGTTTGGATACCCTGCATACCAATGTGGTGTTAGATCCCGTCCAGGTGGCCGCGGCCTTGGATGACGCCGCGGAGGCCCGGGACCTTCCGGGAATGGCGGACGTGGATTCGTCGCTGCTGCTGTTCTGCCGGGAGGTGCGCGGGGATGTGACGGTGGCCCTCTCCGGAGAGTGCGCCGACGAGATTTTCGGAGGCTATCCCTGGTTCCGGGACCCGGCGGTCCGGGCGGAGAACGGATTCCCCTGGGCGCAGTCCACGGCTTGGCGGGCGTCTTTCCTGACGCCGGAGTACGCCCAGGGATTGGACGCCGATGAGTTTGTCCGACAGCGCTGGCAGAAGACGCTGGCGGAGACGGACTGCCTGGACGACGATACGCCGGAGCAGAAGCGGGTCCGTCGGCTCACACGGCTGAATATGGACTGGTTTATGCAAACGCTTCTGGACCGGAAAGACCGCATGAGCATGTGGAGCGCGCTGGAAGTCCGTGTGCCGTTTTGCGACTGGCAGATTGTGGAGTATTTGTACAATGTGCCGCCCGCGCTTCGGGAGCTTGGGGGACAGGAGAAGGGTCTGCTCCGGTCCGCGGCGGCGGACTGGCTGCCAAAATCCGTGCTCCATCGGAAAAAAAGTCCCTATCCCAAGACCGTTCATCCCATCTATCTGGAGACGGTCGCCCGGAGGCTGCGCCGGCTGCTGGACGACGGAAACCCGCCTCTTTTTGCCCTGGTCCGCCGGGAGGCGCTGGAGAATCTTTTGACTTACGAGAGTCCCTGGCCCTGGTATGGCCAGCTGATGAGCCGGCCTCAGACGATCGCTTACTTTTTGCAGATGGATCACTGGCTGCGAGCCTATCAGGTCCAGCTGCTGTAAGCGGGAATCCAAACTCGGAACCGGTCACGTTGACAAAAAGGCGCCCCGGAATCGGGGGATTCCGGGGCGCCTTTCTTACATCTCATGAAAATGCCCTGTTGAGGAGGCCTTTTTGGCGTTCCTCTTTTGAACAGCTTTGTTGTACTGTGTCAAATTAGTACTGCCAATAGAAGAGTGCTGACGTTTACAAAATACCAAATATTTGTTCACACAATATGCGATTTTATATTTTAGTGTACCATTTCAGATGGACGCGATACAATGGCAGTATCATGATGCGGGAGGCAATCTTATGAATCGGTACAATATCAGCGCGGCTTTGGCTCCGCTGGAGAAGAAAATGGACGGGGATGTCCTTGTTCTGCTGACGTCGGAGGAACTGGAGCGGGGCGTCTCCATCCCCGGCCTGGAGCGTGTCCTTTGCCACACGCCCTCTGCGCGGGATGCCCGTGTATGCAAAGCGGAAGCCCGGCACAACTGCCTGTGCGGAACGATTGTGACCCCCAGGCGCACACGGGACGGCGTTCCCATCGCGTTCGGCTATCTTCTGACTCCCGGATGGGTGGTACTGTGCGATGATACCGGGACGGCCCGCTCCGCCGTGCAGCGCCTCCGGAAAGAGAACGCACACCTGGAAAACGGTATCGGCGGATTTTTTTATGAATTTATAGAATTGCTGATCGCCAAGGATTTGCACCACCTCCAAGGCATTGGAGACCGTCTGGAGCAGCTGGAGGATCAGGTCCTGTCCGGCGGGATGGAGGGGTTTAACCCCAGGATGACGGCGCTGCGCAAGGAGATTGCCGGCTGGATGCGGTACTACACCCAGCTGGACGATATGGTCTGTGAGTTTCAGGAAAATGAAAACGGGTACTTCAGCGAAAGAAAACTTCGTATGTTCCACATGGCGGAGAAGCGGATCGGGCGTCTGAACAGCGAGGCACAGCTGCTCCGGGAATACGGCCTGCAGCTGCGGGAGCTGTTCCAGGCGGAAATAGACATCCGCCAGAACCGGATTATGAAGATTCTTACCATCGTGACTACGATTTTCCTTCCCCTGTCCCTGGTAGCCGGGTGGTACGGGATGAATTTTACCGGAATGCCGGAGCTGACATGGAAATATGGATATCCAGCGGTCATCATTGGCAGTGCGCTGATCGTGTTCCTCTGCTTGTGGATTATGAAGAAGAAACGATTTTGGTAGTCCTTCTACCTGAAGGCCTTTTCCTCTGGTGACATTGCGGTACCTCCCATTACGAAAAGAAATCGGCGGAGGGACTGCGCTATATGAACATCATTGGCCACGTGTCCAGAAAAATGACGGCCGTCATCTTTGTGTTCCATGTAAAACCGCGGAGTCCTGTCAGTCGACAGAACTCCGCGGCTTTTTGTAAGAGCCTATCCCAAAATTACCCGCACACTGCTCGTGCCGCATATTTTCCGCCATACTGCGTTGATTTTCCTTGCCGGGCGTCAGCCCGCCTGCGAAAAATCGCCTTGTTTGGCAAAAAATCTGCGGCACGATCAGCGCACGGCTAATTTCGGGATAGGCTCTAAGTCTTTTAGCCGTTCGGAAACTGCTGCTCCGCGTATGCCAAACCGCTTTTTGCTTCTCAGAGAATTTTGCCGCCCGGTCCCGTTCCCCCTGTTATCTCACGCCAAACAGCAGGTCGCCATAGGTGGGGAATGGCCAGTATCTCTTTGCGGTGATGGTCTCCGCCTCATCGCAAGCCCGGCGCAGCCGGTCCATCTGCGGCAGCACCCGGTCCCGGATGCCCTCGGACTCCGTCCTTATATCGTTGGCTTCCGCCAGCTCTTCCACCAGCTGCTCCAGCTCCGCTGTCCTGGCGGCAATCTGATCGGTGAGACCGGACAGCTTCTCCAACAACGCTGTCTCATACGCGCAGGCGCAGCCGGGACTCAGCGCTTTTTTGCCGGCCGCCGCCCTTGCGGTTTCGCCGGCAAACGCCTGTATGGCGGGAAGAATCTCGGTGCGGGCCATGTCCGCCATGGTCCTGGCCTCAATGACAATGGTCTTGCAGTAGTTGTCCAGAGTAACCTCATAACGGGAGACCAATTCTGCCCTGGTATACACGCCGTGCGAAGTGAGCATATCCACGTTCTTCTGATCCAGCAGATGGGGAACGCAGTCCGGCGTACTGGGGTAGTTCATCAGCCCCCTCTGTTCGACAGCCTCCTTGATCCAGGCGGCATCGTAGCCGTTGCCGTTGAAGATAATCCGCTTGTGGTCACGAATGGTATCACGGATCAGGCCCTGCAAGGCGGATTTGAAATCCTCCGCCCCCTCCAGCTGATCGGCGAAACGCTTCAGGCTCTCGGCCATGGCGGCGTTGAGCATAATGTTGGCACAGGCAATGGAGTCGGAGGAGCCCACCATGCGGAATTCAAACTTATTCCCCGTGAAGGCAAAGGGCGAGGTGCGGTTGCGGTCCGTGGTATCCCTGCGGAACCGGGGCAGCACGTCCGCTCCCAGCTTCACCTTTCCCGCCTTCACGCCGGTATAGGGCGCGTCGTGCTCTATGGCGTCCAGAATGGCGGCCAGCTCATCCCCCAGGAACATGGACACCACGGCGGGCGGCGCCTCGTTGGCCCCCAGGCGGTGGTCATTGCCGGCGGTGGCCACTGAGATGCGCAGCAGGTCCTGAAAGTCATCCACCGCCTGGATGACGGCGCACAGAAACAGCAGGAACTGGGCGTTCTCATAGGGTGTCTCGCCGGGAGAGAGGAGATTGACGCCGGTGTCGGTGGACAACGACCAGTTGTTGTGCTTGCCGGAGCCGTTCACGCCCTCAAAGGGCTTTTCGTGGAGCAGGCAGACCAGGCCGTGGCGGGCAGCCACCTTCTGCATGATTTCCATGGTCAGTTGGTTGTGGTCTGTGGAGACATTGGTGGTGGAGTAGATGGGGGCCAGCTCGTGCTGGGCCGGAGCCACCTCGTTGTGCTGGGTCTTGGCCAGGATGCCCAGCTTCCAAAGCTCCTGATTCAGATCCTCCATGTAGGCGGCCACCCGGGGCTTGATCGTGCCAAAGTAGTGATCATCCATCTCCTGTCCCTTGGGAGGCCGGGCGCCGAAAAGCGTGCGTCCGGTGAAGCGCAGGTCCCGGCGCTGCTCCCACAGCTTGGCGTCCACCAGGAAATACTCCTGTTCCGGGCCCGCAGCGGTGCTTACCCGCTTTACCTCCGTGTTTCCAAACAGGCGCAGAATGCGCAGCGCCTGTCGGTTCAGCGCCTCCATGGAGCGCAGCAGAGGCGTCTTCTTGTCCAGCGCCTCACCATTGTAGCCGCAGAAAGCGGTGGGAATGCACAATGTCCGGTCCTTGATAAACGCGTAGGAGGTGGGGTCCCACGCGGTGTAGCCCCGTGCCTCAAAGGTGGCCCGCAGTCCGCCGGATGGGAAAGAGGAGGCATCCGGCTCTCCTCGGATCAACTCTTTGCCGGAGAACTCCATGATGACGCCGCCGTCCGGAGCGGGTGAGATAAAACTGTCGTGCTTCTCGGCGGTAACACCGGTAAGGGGCTGAAACCAGTGGGTAAAGTGGGTTGCCCCATGGGCCACCGCCCAATCCCGCATAGCGGAGGCCACCGCGTTGGCCACGCCAATATCCAGCCTCGCGTCCTCATCAATGGTCCTGCGAAGAGACTGGTACACTTCGGCGGACAGATTCGCTTTCATCACCCGATCATCAAATACCAAACTTCCGAAATACTCTGGCAGTGCTGCCATGTTCGTTCACCCTTTCCGCGATCATCGCATAAAAAGGGCAAAGGCGCCTTCCGGGAATACTCCCTAAAGACGCCTTTGCCTTTATGGGGGCATTATACGCCCTCGCCGGGGCCCTGTCAATCATTTTTCAGGGATTTCAGAAATCTTGGCCGAAACACCGGAAAATTCCGCTGCCGCGAAAATTTTTTCATGAACTTTCCACGATGGGCATTTCTCTTTCCAGAACCTATACCACCCGTACAAGATTGGTGCAGCCATTGAGGTATGAATCCACCTCCGCGGCGGCACTCCGCCCCTCCGCGATGGCCCATACCACAAGAGACTGGCCCCGGCGCATATCCCCGGCGGCAAAGACCTTCTCCACGGTGGTGGCAAAGCCGCCCTCCGAAGTCTGGACCGTCTCATCCCAGGCCACGCCGAAGGCCTTGCACACTTCGCCCGCGCATCCGGCAAAGCCGGTGGCGGCGATCAGGAGCCCGCAGGGCAGAGCGTCTCCCTCCGTGGTGGTCACGGCGGTCAGTGCGCCGTTCTCCACACGGATCTCCTTAATTTGCACGCCAAACCGCCTGGGATCCTCTCCAAACAGGGCAGCAGCCTCCTCATGGGCACAGTCCCGGGGCAGAACACCGTTTTGCAGGTAGTCTGCCTCCGGACGGCGCACCAGCTGTGCAATGGACCGGCATCCCTGCCGCAGGGCCGTGGCCACGCAGTCGGAGGCGGTGTCGCCGGTACCGACGATGATCACGTCCCTCCCCTCCGCTGTGGGAACGGCGGGCGTTTTACCAAACTGCCGCTGTTCCACAGCGGCCTTCAAAAACTCCGTGCCGTAGCAGATGCCGGAGATTCCTTCTGTCTCCAATCCAAGGGGGCGGGGCCGCTCCGCGCCGCAGCAGAGGATTACCGCATCATAGTCCCGCAGCAGCCTCTGGGCCACCTGGGGGTCCGCCGCATCCACACCGGTGACAAAGCTGACCCCCTCGTCCGTCATCAGGTTAATTCTGCGCTTTACGATGTCCTTGGGCAGCTTCATATTGGGAATGCCGTAGGTCAAAAGCCCTCCGGGCCGCTCCTCCCGCTCCACAACGGTGACAGAGTGGCCCCGGTGATTCAGCTGGTCCGCCGCCGCCAGGCCCGCCGGGCCGGAACCCACCACCGCCACCTTCTTTCCCGACCACTGAGGCGGACGGCGGCGCCGCACCGCCCCGGCGGCAAAGGCCTCCTCTATGACGCTCAGCTCGTTGTCCCGGATGGTCACGGCATCGCCGTACATTCCGCAGATGCACGCCTCCTCGCAGGGCGCAGGGCAGACCCGCCCGGTGAACTCCGGGAAATTATTGGTTTTCAGCAGGCGGCTCAGGGCATGAGAGGGGTTCCCCGCATGGATCATGTCGTTCCACTCGGGAATCAAATTATGCAGGGGACAGCCAAAGTCCCGCCCCTCCCACTGGATGCCGGATTGGCAGAATGGGACGCCGCAGTTCATACACCGCCCTCCCTGTTCCCGGCGGGCATCCGCCGTCAGGGGGATGCGGAAGGGCTCCCAGTCCCGGACCCGCTCCAGCGGCGGGCGGTCCGCCGGCTCCCGCCGGTCATATTCCAAAAATCCAGTGATCTTTCCCATATCGTCACCCCTCCTTATCCTCTCGCGGTGGCATAAAACGCCTCGATCTCCGCCTGCTCCCGGCTCATGCCCTTTTCCTCCTGCTGGGCAATAGCCCGAAGCATCCGGTCATAGTCTCTGGGCATGACCTTCTTGAAGCAGGGAATATAGGACTGGAACGCCGCCAGAATTTGCTTCCCTCTGGGGGAACCGGTGGCGGCTACATGCTCCTCAATCAGGGCACGAAGCTCCGCAATATCGTGGGCCTCTGTCAGTTCCGCAGCCTGAACCTGCTCCTTATTGAGGCGGAGATACAAATCATGCCGTTCGTCCAGCACGTAGGCCACGCCGCCGGACATGCCCGCCGCAAAGTTCTTCCCGGTGGGCCCCAGGATCACTGCCCGGCCTCCGGTCATGTACTCGCAGCCATGGTCGCCCACGCCCTCCACCACAGCGGAGGCACCGGAGTTGCGGACGCAGAAGCGCTCTCCGGCCATACCGTTGATGAAGGCCTTGCCGCCGGTGGCTCCATAGAGAGCCACGTTGCCCACGATGATGTTCTCCCCCGGCTTAAACCCGGTCCCCCCCGCCGGCGGATGCAGAATCAGCTTGCCGCCGGAGAGGCCCTTGCCGAATCCGTCGTTGCAGTCCCCCTCCAGGTCCAGCGTCAGCCCCCTGGGGATAAATGCCCCGAAGGACTGCCCGCCGCCGCCGCGGCAGGTGATGACATAGCTGTCCTCCGGCAGGCCGTTTTCGCAGGTTCGGGTGATCTCTGAACCGAACAGGGTGCCGAAAGCCCGGTCCGTGGAGGAAATCCGGATATCCAGACGCCCGCTCCTCCTGTCCCTGAGACTTTTTCCCAGTTTTTCCATCAGCACCCGCATATCCGCCGTCCTCTCCAGCTGAAAGTCGTAGACTGCGGCGGGGTCGAAGTGGGGCACATGGTCACCACAGGGATTTTGCAGCAGTGCGTCCAGATTCAGGGCCTCCGCCCGGCGAGTTATCAGTTTTTCCCGAACCCGCAGCAAATCGCACCGGCCCACCAGCTCGTCCACGGTCCGTACGCCCAGGGAGGCCATGTACTCCCGCAGCTCCCGCGCTACAAAATACATAAAGTTCTCCACGTACTCAGGCCTGCCGGAAAACCGCTTCCGGAGCTCTGGGTCCTGGGTGGCAATACCGGCGGGACAGGTGTCCAGATTACACACCCGCATCATGCAGCAGCCCATGGCCACCAGGGGCGCAGTGGCAAAACCGAATTCCTCCGCTCCCAGCATACAGGCAATTGCCACGTCCCGGCCTGTCATCAGCTTGCCATCGGCTTCAATCACCACCTGCTGGCGGAGGTCGTTTTGTATCAGGGTCTGATGGGCCTCCGCCACCCCCAACTCCCAGGGCAGGCCCGCCCCCTGAATGGAGCTGCGGGGGGCCGCTCCGGTACCGCCGTCGTGGCCGGAGATCAGCACCACCTGCGCCCCGGCCTTGGCAACGCCGGCGGCAATCGTGCCTACTCCCGCCTCGCTGACCAGTTTGACACTGATCCGGGCGAACCGGTTGGCGTTTTTCAAATCATATATCAGTTGGGCCAGGTCCTCGATGGAGTAGATGTCATGGTGGGGCGGCGGGGAGATCAGGGTCACGCCGGGGGTAGAACACCGGGTCCTGGCAATCCAGGGATATACCTTTTTCCCCGGCAGGTGCCCCCCCTCGCCGGGCTTGGCCCCCTGGGCCATCTTGATCTGAATCTCATCAGCGCTGACCAGATACTCACTGGTGACGCCGAAGCGGCCTGAGGCCACCTGTTTGATGGCGGAGCGGCGGTCACTGCTCAGCCGCTCCCGTGCCTCGCCGCCCTCGCCGGAGTTGGATTTTCCGCCAATGCGGTTCATCGCAATAGCCATGCACTCGTGGGCCTCCCGGGAGATGGAGCCATAGCTCATGGCCCCGGTCTTGAACCGCCGGACAATGCTCTCCACCGGTTCCACCTCTTCCAGGGGGATTCCCCCGTCCTCCGAAACACGGAAATCCAACAGGCCCCGCAGCGTGTGGGGTTTGTCGGCAAAATCCACCAGGGCACTGTACTCCTTAAAAATCTCATAGCTCCCTTCCCGCGCCGCCTTCTGCAAAAGGAGAATGGTGCGCGGGTTGTACATATGGTCCTCTTTGTCCGGTCCGGAACGGAGCTTGTGAATCCCTGCGGAATCCAGCGTGGAGTCAAAACCCAGACCCAGAGGGTCGAAAGCCTGACTGTGATTCCACTCTACGCCTTCTCCGATTTCCTCCAGCCCCACGCCCTCCACACGGCTGACCGTGTTGGTGAAGTACCGGTCCACAGTGGCCCTGTTGATGCCCACGCACTCAAAAATCTGGGCGGACTGGTAGGACTGGATGGTGGAGATTCCCATTTTGGAGGCGATCTTCACAATTCCGTGGAGAATGGCCTCATTGTAGTCCCTGACGGCCACGGAGGACTCCTTGTCCAGCAGTCCCCGCTCCACCAGCTCCTCCACGCACTCCTGGGCCAGATAGGGATTGATCGCCTGGGCGCCGTATCCCAGAAGCGTTGCAAAATGGTGGACGTCCCGGGGCTCCGCGCTCTCCAGAACCATGGAGACCGCTGTCCGTTTTTTGGTCCGAACCAGGTGCTGCTCCAGGGTACTCACCGCCAGGAGAGAGGGAATCGCCACGTGATTTTCATCCACGCCCCGGTCCGAGAGAATGATAATGTTGGCGCCCTTCTTATAGGCCCGGTCCACATTCACCACCAGACGGTCCAAGGCGTTGGCCAGAGGGGATCCCTTGTAGTACAGCAGGGAAACGGTCTCCACATGGAAGCCCGGGCGGTCCATATGCCGAATTTTCATCAGGTCCACCGAGGTCAAAATGGGGTTTTGGATTTGAAGAACCGTACAGTTGGACGCTTTCTCTTCCAGCAGGTTGCCGCTGGGGCCCACATAAACGGTGGTGTCGGTGACAATTTCTTCCCGGATGGCGTCGATGGGGGGATTCGTCACTTGGGCGAAAAGCTGCTTGAAGTAGTTGAACAGGGGTTGGCGGCGCTCGCTGAGTACTGCCAGCGGCGTGTCCACCCCCATGGCGGAGGTGGGCTCCATCCCATCCCGGGCCATGGGGAGAATGGCATCCTTCACCTCCTCATAGGTGTAGCCGAAGGCCTTATACAGCCGGTCCCGCAGCTCCTGAGGATGGGTCTCCACCCGCTTGTTGGGAATGGGGAGGTCCCGGAGGTGAATCAGATTGGCGTCCAGCCACTCGCCGTAGGGCTGGCGGCGGGCATAGCGGGATTTGAGCTCTGCGTCGTCCACCAGCCGGCCTTCCCGGAGGTCCGCCAGCAGCATCCGTCCCGGCTGAAGGCGGGACTTTTTTACAATGCACTCCGGCGGCACATCCAGCACTCCCACCTCGGAGGAGAGAATCAGTTGTTGATCGTCTGTGAGATACCACCGGCAGGGCCGAAGTCCGTTCCGGTCCAGCACCGCCCCCACGGTGTCGCCGTCAGAGAAGACGATGGCGGCGGGCCCGTCCCAGGGCTCCATCATAGTGGCGTAATAGTGGTAGAAATCCCGCTTCTCCCGGTCCATCCGCTTATCCTTAGCCCACGGCTCCGGGATGCAGAGCATGACGGCCCGAGGCAGCTCCATACCGTTCATCATCAGGAACTCCAGGGTGTTGTCCAGCATAGCGGAGTCTGACCCGTTCTGGTCCACAACAGGCAGAATCTTATCCATATCGTCATCCATAACGGGAGAGGAGACGGTCTCCTCCCGGGCCAGCATCCGGTCCGCATTTCCCCGGATGGTATTGATTTCCCCGTTGTGGAGAATATACCGGTTGGGGTGCGCCCTCTCCCAGGAGGGGGAGGTATTGGTGGAGAAACGGGAGTGGACCAGGGCGATGGCGCTCTGACAGTCCGGGTCCGTCAAATCGGCATAGAACTGCCGCAGCTGCTCCACCAGAAACATTCCCTTATAGACAATCGTCCGGCTGGAGAAAGAGGGGATATAGGTATTGACATTGGACTGTTCAAATACCCGCCGGACAACATACAGCCTCCGGTCGAACTCCAGACCCCGGGCACAGTCCTCCGGGCGCTTCACGAAGCAGTGGCAGATATGGGGCATACAGCTTCTCGCCTTCTCCCCCAGCACCTCCGGATGGACCGGCACGTCCCGCCAGCCCAGGAACTCCAGTCCCTCCTTGTCCACAATGATCTCCAGCATCTTTTGGGCCTGGGCCCGCCTGACCCTGTCCTGGGGGAAGAAGAACACCCCCACGCCATAATCCCGTTCACCCCCCAGAGCGATTCCGAGGTTACCGGTGGCTTTTACCATCAACCTGTGGGGCACCTGGAGCAGCAGGCCCACGCCGTCGCCGGTCTCTCCGGCGGCGTCCTTTCCGGCGCGGTGCTCCAGCTTTTCCACGATTTTTAAAGCGCTGTCCACCGTCCCGTGGGATTTTCGTCCCCGGATGTCCACAACCGCGCCAATGCCGCAGGCGTCGTGCTCAAACCGGGAGCTGTACAGCGGAGACACAAATGACATAAAAAACACTCCGTTCGCTGGCAAAATAAAAAAAGAGCAACGGGACCCCTTGGGAGGCCCCGTTGCTCTCTCATATTTTTTATTATACGTGCAAAAATACGCAGCTGTCAACGCTTTTTCCTGAAAATATCGGGCTATTCTCCCGTTTTCAGTAACTGCGCCAAAAGATTTCTTTTTGTGTCAGCACTCTTTGTGCATTTATGCGCTGCGGACGAATGTTCTCCATTCACATACGCACCGATTTATTTTGCCTCTTCGTCCTGGAGAGCGTCATAGCCCTGCCCGCCAGTGCGTACCTTCACCACATTTTCCACGTTGTAAACGAAAATCTTTCCATCACCGAAAGCGCCGGTGTACAGCACCTTCCGGGCGGTTTCCACCACCAGACTCACCGGCACCTTGCTGACCACGATGGACACCTGGATGCTGGGCAGCATGGTGGCCTCCACCTTGGCGCCCCGGAAGTAGCCCTCCGTCTTGCCTCGCTGCTCGCCGCAGCCCATGACATTGGTTGCCGTCATGCCTGTAATGCCGATATTGAACATGGCCCGCTTCAGCGCGTCGAATCGCTCCATCTTACAAAGAATGTCCACTCTGGTTATTTTCACGCCGCCCCGGGATGCTTCGACGGAGACGGCGGGGGGCACGGTCTCCACCGGTACCGCCTCCTGCAGGGGAACGGCTTCGGGCGCTGCAGGGACCGGCAGGCCGTCCGGCGTATCGTCGTAGACGAAGGCGAAGCCACCGTAAGCGGAGGGCAGGCCGTGCTCCGTGATGTCCAGGCCCTTCAGCTCCTCCTCCTGGGAGACGCGAAGCCCGATTGTGTGCTTGATGACCAGGAAAACGATGGTAATCATCACCGCCGCCCAGAGGGCCGTGCAGACTGCGCCCAGACACTGGATCAGGAGGAAATGGGCGCCGTGGCCGTAAAGCAGACCCTCGCTGGTGGAGAAGAGGCCGGCGAGGATGGTCCCCGCTGCGCCGCAGATGCCGTGGACGGAAATCGCACCCACCGGGTCGTCGATCTTCAAAACGGAGTCGAAGAAATTCACGGAGACAGGCAGCAGCAGTCCGGCGATGGCGCCGATGGCGGCGGCTCCCGCCGGGGAGACCACGTCGCAGCCGGCGGTGATTGCCACCAGCCCCGCCAGGGCGGCGTTAAGGGTCATGCCCACATCCGGCTTCTTGTAGCGAACCCAAGTGTAGATCATAGTCACGACACTGGCCACCGCCGGGGCCATGTTGGTGGTGACAAAAATCAGCCCCGCGCTGACGATCACATCATCCCCCTCCATGCCCACGGTGGAGCAGCCGTTGAAACCAAACCAGCAGAACCAGAGGATAAACACACCCAGAGCGCCCAGGGACAGACTGTGGCCCAGGATGGCCCGGGGCCTGCCCTGGTCGTCGTATTTGCCGATCCGGGGACCCAGGATAGCTGCGCCGATGCAGGCGCACACGCCGCCCACCATGTGAACCGCCGTGGAACCCGCAAAGTCATGGAATCCCAATCGGCTCAGCCAGCCGCCGCCCCAGATCCAGTGGCCGGAAACGGGATAGATGAAGGCGGAGATGCAGAAAGAGTAGAGGCAGTAGGAAATGAACCTGGTCCGCTCCGCCATAGCCCCGGAGACGATGGTGGCCGACGTGGCGCAGAAGACCGTCTGGAAAATGAGGTAGGCAAACAGGGGCACCCCGGCGGGCAGGACGGCGGAATAGTCCCCTCGGACGAAGGGGTCCAGCCCTCCGATGATGGCCCCGGGCCCGGCAAACATCAATCCAAAGCCCAGAAGCCAGTAAGTAGGTGTGCCAATGCAGAAGTCCATGAGGTTCTTCATCAGGATATTGCCGGTGTTCTTGGCTCGGGTAAAGCCTGCCTCGCACATGGCGAAGCCCGCCTGCATCAGGAAGACCAGAGCCGCTCCCAGCAGAACCCAGATGGTGCTGACAGATGAATACATAGTACTCCCTCCTTAAATGAAACGGGCAAAGGCGTCCGAGAGTCACGCTCTCAGGACGCCTTTGCCCTTGTGATGGGTACACTTTACCACGGCGCCGGCAGCTCCGTCAATAGAGGGGGATACAAGATATTAGAGTATCTACACAAAAAACTTTTGCAAAATTATACAATTCACCCAACGTCATACATTGTAAGACTCCACAACCCAACGGGCGGCTTCCGCCAGCTTCATGCCGCTGTCCATGGCCCGGCGCTGGAGAAACCGGTGGGCCTCCTCCTCGCTCATGCGGTTTACATCCATGAGGAGCTCCTTGGCCTTTCGGATTAGCCGCTGGGCCTCTTCTCCTCTCCCGGAAACAGGGTGGCGGAGATGTGTGCTCTCAAAATCCAAAAGCAGCCTTAACGAGGCCATGAACTCAGCATGTGTGGCGGGCAGAGGCAGCTTGTAGAGATTTTCTCCGCCGCACAGGTCCAGATAGGAAGCCCTGGCTATGACCAGCAGCACCGCTGTTCCCCGCAGCTCCGCCGCCAGGGTATCCGCCGTCATATCCGGCAGGTGAAAGCCACAGATTACCATGGCGCTGCCCAGCTGCCGGGCCATGCGGATCACCTCCGCACCGGAAGCGCAGGCCATGGTTTCCCAGCCCTCCCTGCTCAGCAGGCACAGGCTCTTTTGCCGGATGCGCTCATCTGCAAAAGCGACAATCGCTCGCTCCATCTGCGGCTCACCATGTAATCAGGCAGCGGTCCAGCTCCCACTGGGATATCTGTGTTCGGTATTCCTCCCACTCCTGCCGTTTGCCCTCAATATACCGCGCAGCATAAGGCCCCAACGCCTCTATTACCACCGGATCCGCCTCCATGGCCCGGAGGGCGTCCTCCAGCGACGAGGGCAGATTCCGGATTCCCCGCGACGCCAGCTCTTCCGGCGACATGTGGTAGAGGTTTCCGGCAATCTCCGGCGGCGGCGCCAGCTCCCGCCGGATGCCGTCCAGCCCCGCAGCGAGACATGCCGCCAGCGTCAGATAGGGATTACAGGTGGGGTCGGGGCTCCGCAGCTCCACGCGGGTCCCCTGCCCTCTGGAAACGGGAATTCGGATGAGCGCAGAGCGGTTGCCGGAGGACCAGGTCAGGCAGCAGGGAGCCTCGTAGCCCGCCACCATTCGTTTGTAGGAATTCACCAGCGGATTGGCCAGCGCACAGAATCCCCGGGCGTGCTCCAGAAGGCCCGCGATAAACTGCCGGGCCAGAAGGGACAATCTCTGTGGATCCCTTTCGTCATAAAACATATTCCGTCCCTCACGGAACAGAGAGAGGTTGATATGCATCCCGTTGCCCGCCGCATCCCGCAGGGGCTTTGGCATGAAAGTGGCGTGGAGTCCGTTCTTCTGGGCCAGGGTCTTCACAGCCAGTTTGAGAGTCATAATGTTGTCGGCGGCAGTAAGGGCATCCGCGTATTTCAGGTCTATCTCGTGCTGTCCGGCAGCGACCTCGTGGTGACTGGCCTCCACCCCGATTCCCATCTTCTCCAGCGCCAGAGCCACCTCCCGGCGGGTGCTCTCGCCGTGATCCAGGGGACCAAGGTCAAAGTATCCCGCTCTGTCGGCGGTCCTGGTAGAGGGATTCCCCTCCTCATCAGTGAGAAAGAGGAAAAACTCCAGCTCCGGCCCCACATTCAGGGCCAGTCCCATATCCTCTACCGTCTGCAGTGCCTGCTTCAGCACGTTCCGGGGATCTCCGGCAAAGGGAGAGCCGTCCGGGTTGTGGACATTGCAGATCATCCGGGCCACCTTGCCATACTGCGGACGCCAGGGCAGGATGGCGAACGTGTTCAAATCCGGCTTCAAATACTGGTCGGACTCCTCCACACGGACGGAGCCCTGGATAGAACTGCCGTCCAGCATGATCTCCCCGTCCAGCGCCCGCTCAATCTGCGATACTGTAATCGCCACATTTTTCAGCTGTCCAAAGAGATCTGTAAACTGCATCCGGATAAATTGGACGTCCTCCTCCTGGATCAGGCGGAGGATCTCCTCTCTGGTGTATCCTTCCATTCTGCGCTCCTTTCGGCCCAAGGCCCGCTAATTGAGATAATACCTGACATAAAAAGAGCAAAGACACCCCCTGAGGGGGCGCCTTTGCTCTCTCTGGAAGAGATTATACCGTAAAGTCCGCCGCTGTGTCAATGCGCGATGACGGATTTTTGTGAAAAATCAAAGTTGACAGACATTGCAAAACGCTATAAAATACGGGAAAAGGCAAAGACGTCTTTTCCAAGGGACGTCTTTGCCCCTTTTTGATTGTGAGGAGATCGCTATGGCAATTCATGAAGCGTGCGGCGTGTTTGGCGTCGTCTGTCCGAAAGCCGCCGATGTGGGGCGGATCGTCTACTATGGGCTCTATGCCCTTCAGCACCGGGGGCAGGAGAGCTGCGGCATTGTAGTCAATGATGACGGCGTCTTTGCCTCCCACAAGGACCTGGGGCTGGTGGGCGAGGTGTTCAACCGTGACATTCTGGACCGGCTGCCCCGGGGAACAATGGCGGTGGGTCACACCCGCTACGGCACCACCGGAGCCGCCAGCCGGCGGAACTGCCAGCCCATTGAGGTCAATCATCAAAAGGGGCATATGGCCCTGGCTCACAACGGAAACCTCAGCAACGCCGCCGAGCTCCGGGACAAGCTGGAGCTGTCCGGAGCGATTTTCCACACCACCAGCGACACAGAGACCATTGCCTATATTGTCACCGGAGAGCGGCTGACTGCCCCTTCTATCGAAGAGGCCCTCAGCTGTGCGATGAGCCGCCTGGAGGGGGCCTATTCTCTGGTTCTCATGTCCCCCCAGAAGCTGATCTGCGCCCGGGATCCCCGCGGCTTCCGGCCCTTGTGCTATGGACGGCTGCCAGGCGGCGGCTATGTGGCCGCGTCAGAGAGCTGTGCCTTGCGCGCTGTGGGAGCGGAGTTCATCCGGGACCTGGAGCCGGGAGAAATTTTGGTTTTTCAAAATGGAGCGGTCACCTCCCGCCGGGAACACTGCGGTAAATACCCGCCCGCGCCCTGCATCTTTGAGTACATCTATTTTTCCCGTCCGGACTCCGTCATTGACGGTGTATCCGTCCATGCCGCCCGGCTGCGGGCAGGGGAACTCCTGGCCCGGGAATACCCCGCGGAGGCGGATGTGGTGGTGGGTGTTCCGGACTCCGGCCTGGACGCCGCATTGGGATACGGCCGGGCCTCCGGCATCCCCTATGGCATTGGACTGATTAAGAACAAGTACATTGGCCGAACCTTCATTGCTCCTGGACAGGAACACCGGCTGGATCAGGTGCGGCTGAAGCTCAGCGCCGTGGAGGAGACCGTGGCAGGCAAGCGAGTCGTACTGGTGGATGACTCCATCGTCCGGGGGACCACCAGTGGGCGAATTTCCTCCCTTCTCCGAGAGGCGGGCGCCAGGGAAATCCATCTGCGCGTCTCTGCTCCGCCGTTTTTGAATCCCTGCTACTATGGAACAGATATTGACTCCCAGGAAAACCTGATTGCCTGCTGTCACAGCTCAGAGGAAATCGCCAGAGTGATTGGCGTCGATACGCTGGGGTACCTGCCCGTCTCGGCTTTGAGACAGCTGACGGGAAGTCCATTCTGCTGCGATGCCTGTTTTACCGGACATTATCCCACCACGGTTCCCTCTGATTTGCGAAAAGACCGGTTTGAGCGAAAACTGACGGAGCGAAAACGAGAAGTATGGGAAAAACAGGGTTCACCATCCCATGAGTAAATTTCCTTTTCCGGCTGATGTCAATTGACGGTATGCTTTATCAGGATACAGAGGTCTGCCAGGATTGCTTTATTGGCGTGGCGTAAAATAGTAAATTTTCCTTTCATGGGCAAATCGTTCCTCCACCAACAACGGTATCACCATCATAAAGTACAACCGCCTGATCTGCTGTAATGGCCCGTTAGGGCTTGTCAAATAGGAGGCGAATTTTCCCGCTTTCATCAGGACATACTGTGGCCGGTTGCTCAGTTTGCCGATACCGAATTTTGGCATAAACCTGCATTGGCGCTGACAGATGGCCGTTTGCAATCCAGTTCACATCATCGGCCCATAATTCCTGGCTGTACAGTGACTGTTCCGGGCCGACTGTTACGGTATTCGCTGTCATATCCTTGCGGCGGACATATACCGGCTTGTTTAAGGCAAGGCCCAGTCCTTTCCTCTGTCCTGTCGTATATCGAACAACGCCCCGGTGCCGCCCAATCACTTGACCAGACAGATCAAGGACATCGCCAGTTGGATAGGGTTTGCTTGTATACTGTTCCAGAAAGGCAGCATAATCTCCACCCAGGATAAAGCAAATACCCTGGCTGTCCGGCTTTTCGGAATTGCAGAATCCTCGAGATTCCGCAATACTCCGAACTTCTGATTTGCTCAACTCTCCCAGGGGAAAGCGGATATGGGCCAGCTGCTCCTGTGTCAGCATATACAGCGCATAACTTTGATCTTTGCTTTTATCCAGGGCTTTTTTCAAAATATACCGGCCATTCTGTTTCTCAATCCGGGCATAGTGCCCGGTGACAATGGTCTCGCCGCCCAACTCCCTGGCCCGCTGAAAGAGGCGTTCAAATTTCAGATAGCGGTTGCAGTTGATACAGGGGTTCGGGGTCGCTCCGCTCTCATATGCGGCAACAAATCGTTCGATTACTTGAGCCTTGAAGTCTCTAGAAAAGTTGAACACATAATAAGGGATGCCCAGGTGTCGGGCCACACTTCGGGCATCCTCCACATCTTCCAGAGAACAGCAGGTCTTTGCTCTGCTGACTCTAATATCCTCGTTTTGAAACAGTTTCATGGTAACACCGATACAGTCATATCCTGCCTGCTTGGTCAAAAAGGCGGCAACGAAGGAATCCACGCCGCCGCTCATGGCAATCATCGCTTTCTCACCCATGACAGCCCGCGCAGGAACCGCAGTCAGGGAATTCCTTTGGGTCATAGGCGATACCCTGCCGGTCATAGTAGTCCTTCACCGCCGCCTGGATGGCCTCCTCCGCCAGGACGGAGCAGTGTAGCTTATGGGCGGGCAGGCCGTCCAATGCCTCGGTGACCGCCTGGTTAGTGAGCTTCAGCGCATCGGACAGGGGTTTCCCCTTGATTAGCTCGGTTGCCATGGAGCTGGACGCGATGGCGGAACCGTAGCCAAAGGTCTCAAACTTCACATCCGAGACAATGCCGTCCTCAATTTTGAGGTAAATCTTCATGATGTCCCCGCAGACGGCGTTGCCTACTTCGCCCACACCGTCTGCGTCTTTGATCACTCCCACGTTCCGTGGATTCCGAAAGTGATCCATCACGGTTTCGCTGTATAGTGCCATGGTAAGCCCCTCCTTACAAGATAAATTCTTTCTTTCCGCTGACCTTGCCCTTCCACAGCGGCGACATATTGCGGAGATAACCCACGATTTCCGGGACGGCTTTCAAAATCGCATCTATATCGCCCTCGGTGTTCTCCTCACACAAGGACAGCCGCAAGGAGCCGTGAGCCACCTCATGGGGCCGCCCGATGGACAGCAGGACGTGGCTGGGGTCCAGAGAGCCGGAGGTACAGGCCGAGCCGGAGGAGGCACAGATGCCCCAGTCGTCCAGCAGCAGGAGCAAACTTTCCCCCTCAATGCCCTCAAAGCAGAAGCTGACGTTGCCGGGGAGCCGGTTTGCCGGATCACCGTTGAGGGCGGAATGGGGGATCTGGGAGAGACCGGAAATGAGCTTGTCCCGCAGAGCAGAGACCTTGGCGGCGTTTTCCACCATATGTGAACAGGATTTTTCCAGCGCCGCCGCCATGCCCGCAATGGCGGGGACATTCTCTGTCCCCGCCCGCCTGCCCCGCTCTTGGGCCCCGCCCTCAATCAGATTGGTCAATGGCACTCCCTGCCGGGCGTACAGTACGCCAATTCCCTTGGGGCCGTGGAACTTGTGGGCGGATAGAGACAGCAGGTCGATGTTCTGGGCCCTCACGTCGATGGGCAGATGTCCCGCCGCCTGTACCGCGTCGGTGTGGAAAATGACTCCCTGCTCCCGGCACACCGTGCCAATTTCCGAAACAGGCAGTATGGAGCCGATCTCGTTGTTGGCGTACATGATGGTGACCAGCGCGGTGTCCTCCCGAATGGCCTCCGACACCTGTTGGGCGGTGACAGTGCCCAACGTTCCGACTGGGAGCAGTTCCACCTCGAAGCCCTCGCCCTCCAGCTTTTTCAGCGTGTGCAGAACGGCGTGGTGTTCAAAAACCGTGGAGATGATGTGCCGTTTCCCTCTCCGCGCCCCCAGCGCGGCGGCAGAGCGGATGGCCTGGTTATCCGCCTCGCTGCCCCCTGAGGTGAAAGTGATCTCCCTGGGGGAGGCCCCGATGCAGGCGGCGATCCGCGTTCTTGCGTCCTCCTGGGCCTCCTTGGCCCGCTGGCCCAGCCCATACAGTGCCCCAGGTGTCCCGCATACAGGCGGTCATGGCGTTGATCGCAGCCTCGCTCATTTTGGTGGTGGCCGCATTGTCTGCGTAAATCATAAAAATCCTTTCTGAACAGGAACACGCCGGTCAAGACACCGGCGTGTTCGTTCTATGCTCAATCTTCAAACAGCGGTGTGGACAGATAACGATCGCCGGTGTCCGGGAACAGGGCCACGATGGTCTTACCTGCGTTCTCAGGCCGTTTTGCAAGCTGAATTGCCGCATGGAGCGCCGCCCCGGAGGAGATGCCCACCAGGATGCCCTCCTTACGCCCCACCAGCCGCCCGGCGGCAAAGGCGTCCTCGTTGGACACGGGGATGATCTCGTCATAGACCGCGGTGTCCAGAACCTCCGGCACAAAGCCCGCCCCGATGCCCTGTATTTTATGGGCCCCAGAGCGGCCCTCGCTGAGGACGGGGGAATCCTTTGGCTCCACTGCCACCACCTTCACCGCCGGGTTTTGTTCCGTCAAATACTGTCCCACGCCGGTGACGGTGCCGCCAGTGCCCACGCCCGCCACGAAGATGTCCACCTTCCCCTCGGTGCCCGTCCAAATTTCCGGGCCGGTAGTGGAGCGGTGGGCGGCGGGATTGGCCGGGTTGACAAACTGGCCGGGGAGAAAGCTGCCGGGAATCTCTTTTGCCAGCTCCTCCGCCTTGGCAATGGCCCCTTTCATCCCCTTAGCCCCTTCGGTGAGCACCAGCTCCGCGCCGTAGGCTTTCATCAGCTGGCGGCGTTCCACGCTCATGGTTTCCGGCATGGTAATGATGATGCGGTAGCCCCTTGCTGCCGCCACGGAGGCTAACCCAATTCCCGTATTGCCAGAGGTAGGCTCGATGATGGTGGAGCCGGGTTTCAGCTTTCCACTGGCCTCCGCCTCATCGATCATGGCCTTGGCAATGCGGTCTTTTACTGACCCGGCGGGATTGAAATACTCCAGCTTGGCCAGAATACGGGCTTTTGCTCCCGTCTCCTTTTCGATGTGGGTCAGTTCCAGTAAGGGCGTTTTGCCGATCAGCTGGTCGGCAGATGTGTAGATGCTGGGCATAACGGATTCCTCCTCTTATTTCTGCGCTGCGGTGGCGAAGCCGTTTTTCAGGTCAGCGATGATGTCGTCGATATGTTCCGTACCGATGGACAGCCGGATGGTGTTGGGCTTGATGCCCTGATCCAGCAGCTCCTCGGAGGAGAGTTGAGAGTGGGTAGTGGTGGCCGGGTGGATGACAAGGGACTTTACGTCAGCCACGTTGGCCAGCAAGGAGAAAATTTCCAGATTGTCTATAAACTTGTGGGCCTCCGCCTGCCCGCCCTTGATCTCAAAGGTAAAGATGGATGCGCCGCCGTTGGGGAAATACTTCTCATACAGGGCGTGGTCAGGATGCTCAGGCAGGCTGGGGTGGTTGACCTTCTCCACCTGGGGATGGTTGGCCAGATACTCCACCACTTTTTTGGTGTTTTCAGCGTGGCGTTCTACCCGAAGGGACAGGGTCTCCACTCCCTGGAGAAGCAGAAAGGCATTGAAGGGTGAAATCGCCGCTCCGATGTCCCGCAGGAGGATAGCCCGGATGTAGGTGACAAAGGCGGCGGGGCCGACGGCGTCCACAAAGCTGACTCCGTGGTAGCTGGGGTTGGGCGCGGCAATGGGGGAGTACTTGCCGGATGCTTTCCAGTCAAATTTGCCGCTGTCCACGATGATGCCGCCCAAAGTGGTGCCGTGACCGCCGATGAACTTGGTGGCAGAATGGACTACAATGTCCGCGCCATGCTCAATGGGGCGAATCAAATAGGGTGTCCCAAACGTGTTGTCAATGACCAAAGGAAGGCCGTGGGCGTGGGCGATTTTGGCAATGGCGTCGATGTCAGGAATATCGCTGTTGGGGTTGCCCAAGGTCTCCAGGTAGATAGCCTTGGTATTGGGCCGGATTGCGGCAGTGACAGCGTCCAGATCGTGGGCGTCCACAAAAGTGGTAGATACACCGAACTGGGGCAGGGTGTGGGCCAGCAAATTGTAGCTGCCGCCGTAGATGGTCTTTTGCGCCACGATGTGATCCCCCGCCTGGGCCAGAGCCTGGATAGTGTAAGTAATCGCCGCCGCGCCGGAAGCCAGCGCCAGAGCTGCCACACCGCCCTCCAGGGCCGCGAGACGCTTTTCCAGCACATCCTGGGTGGAGTTGGTCAGCCGCCCGTAGATGTTGCCGGCGTCGGCCAGCCCGAAGCGGGCGGCGGCATGGGCAGAGTCCCGGAACACATAAGAGGTGGTCTGGTAGATGGGTACCGCCCGAGCATCGGTGGCAGGGTCGGGCCGCTCCTGGCCCACATGGAGCTGCAAGGTCTCAAATTTATAACTCATGGGAAAATCCCCTCTCGATGAATTGGACCCATTATATGCCTACTAACCTACTTTGTCAATAGGGATAATGGCACCGCTTGAAATCCTATTAACCTTGTGGTATAATAGGAAAAATGGAGGGGATTTTTATGATGATTTCCACAAAGGGCAGGTATGCGCTGCGTTTTCTGGTAGATGTCGCGGAACATCAGGGGGACGGCTATGTGCCATTGAAGGATGTGGCCGTCCGGCAGGAGATTTCAGAAAAGTATCTGGAAATCGTGGTAAAAGAGCTGGTAAAGGGCGGACTGCTGACCGCCCTGCGGGGAAAAGGCGGGGGCTACCGGCTGAGCCGCTCCCCGGAGGAGTACAATGTGAGGTCTATTCTTGAACTGATGGAGGGGCCGCTGGCCCCCGTTGCCTGCCTGGAATCAGGGCGAAACGCCTGTCCCCGCAAAAATATCTGCCGGACGCTCCCACTCTGGCAGGGGCTGGATAAGGTTATCGCCGATTACTTATCACAGTTTACTTTGTTGTCTCTGTACGGCAAAGCATTCGAAATATCATCTTGAACTTATCCTGCCTTATCCAGAACAGGCTGCAACCCCAGTCTTTGTTCCAGTGGTCAGAGTTCAGAGGAAGTGGCGGCAAGCAGCACACCGCCAACGCTTCTTCAAATCAAATGGTTTTCGAAAATGAAATGGATAAAGCGGAAATGAAAGCCAAATGAACTGCACAGTATTCTCCTCCGGCTGGGAGCTGCCTCTCTTTGAATACACTGGTGCAATCGATAAGGGCATACCAGCAAAGAGCTTTTGATGACCGTGTGAACCATGAGGCGGACATTGCGGATCTGAACCTCACGCTGATTCAGGCGTATCTCAAAGAGGTGGAGAGTTCCATGTACGAGGAATCCAGGCATATGGATTTCCTTGATCTGTGCCGGAGCATGAACATCGTGAACACCCTGCCGGAGTACACCAAGCCGAAGAATGTGGGGCTGATGTTCTTCAGTCTGGAACCGGATCGTTTCTTTCCCTATGTCCAGATTGATGTGGTCCAGTTTCCGGAGGACCTGGGCGGAGATCAGATTATCGAAAAGACGTTCAAGGGGCCGCTTCACCAGCAGCTGCGGGAGGCGCTTCAATATATTCAAAGCAGCGTGATCCAGGAGTGGGTAATCAAGTTCCCGGACAGGGCAGAGGCGGAACGATTCTTCAATTATCCCTATGCGGCAGTTGAGGAGAGTCTTTGCAACGCGGTGTATCACAAGGGGTACGACGTACGGGAGCCCATCGAGGTCCGCATCCTTCCTGACCGCATTGAAATCGTCAGTCATCCGGGAGCAGATCGGTCCATTTCCGAGGAGGGTCTGCGGACCTACCGGGTATTCAACCGGAGATACCGCAACCGCCGTATCGGGGATTTCCTGAAAGAAATGCACCTGACAGAGGGGCGGAACACGGGGTTCCGGAAAATCCTTAATGCGCTGGAACGTAATGGGTCTCCGGAACCAATCTTTGAGACGGCCCCAGAGCGGCTGTCTTTCTGCACAACGATCTTCATTCACCCTCAGTTTCTCCCCTCAAATGGGACCAAAGATGGGACCAAAAGTGGGACCAAAAATGCTGCACCGAACCGCTGTACTGAGAGAGTGCAGCTGATCCTCTCTGCGATCCAGGAAGATCCACAGGTAACAGTGCGTGCGTTGGTTGAGAATTTCCGCATTTCCAAAAACACGATTTTACGAATCTTGAAAGAGCTGCAAGAGAATGGTACCATCAAGAGGGAGGGCTCCAGCCAGAAGGGCCGCTGGGGCGTACTATGAATCTGACCACACAACCAGCCACAAATGCCGCTGGAAACAGCGGAAAATTAGCGCTTAGAAAGTATCGGAAAACAAATGCTCTGGAGTAGAAATGTATAAAAACAACCAAAAATATTGCAAAAAATCGTATTTTGGCGTTGACGTGCAGGGGGTCACAGGTTCGAGTCCTGTATCGTCCACCATAAAACCCGCTGCTTCCGAGAGGAAGCGGCGGGTTTTCTTAACTTTTTGAGCGGTTTTGCGATGGGGATTATCAGCTCACGTTCGCCTTGACCACAGTTCCAGCCACAGACAGAAAATATTTGACCGGCAGCCGATACAAGAACGCATTTTGCGCTGGGTAAATAACCGCCTTGGCATCATGTGATAAACCACATATAATGTGAGCGGAGAGAGGGTAAATCCATGTCCTACACGGTGGAATACTATGAGAAAGAAGATGGGAGCAGACCGGCAGAGTCCTTTATTTTAGGACAGGACGTTAGGCCTTGTTTGAAAAAAGGCGGAATGCCCAACGGCGAGAGATGTTTTCGCCAATCAAGGCAAATTTTTGCAGGCGGGCTGACGCCCGGCAAGAACATTTAACGCAGAGTGGCGGATCAAGATCCACTGTTTGGGCGTTTTGTCTTTTTTCAAACATGGCCTAATGATAAAAGGTACTCTCCAGACCAACCGGCGGCCTGGAGAGTACCTTTTTGACAGCTTAACCATAACACATGAGAGGATGCCCTTTCAAGTCCCAATTGGCGGAAAATTCAGCCGCACCGCCGTCTCCCTCCCTCTAAACAGGGAAAAGCGGATATTTTCCCGCCAATTGCAGTTGATTCCAACACATTTGCCGCTGCCGCAAATGTTCTGGGCGCGAAACGCCAAAGCAGGCGTTAAGGCCCTGTCATGATGCCATCTGACCATTTACACAGACGAGATACAACCGAAATGAGCGCCGGAGATTTTTCGGGTGAGGCGATTGGCTATTTTCTCAGGGATTCCAGCAATTTCTCGCCGGCGGCTGTTATGGTGCAGCCGCTTCTCCCTCTGCCAAAATCAATACATTCCAACTGACGCAGCCGGCTCAAAATCGCCCGCAGGCGGTATTCTGTCATATAACCTCCGCCCTCCAGAAGAACCTGCAAAAGTGCGCGGCGTCCCATGGGTTTTCGCTTCAGCAGCGATAAGACATCCGCCGTTGCCTGCCGGTCAGAGGGGCTCAGCATATTCAGACGCTCCTCCGCCCATTCCCTGCCCTCGATTGCCTGCTGGTATTCAGCGCGGATATAGTCGGGCAGATGCTGTTCTCCAATCGGTCCGTCGGCAATATGAACCATATATTCCACACAGTTGCGCAGTTCCCGAATGTTTCCTCTCCAGGCGTATCGTGTCAAAAAGGTTTGTACTGAAAGATCGATCTCTGCGTGTTCCTTGTGCTCCTGGCGGAGAAATTCCTGGATAAGCGGCAATATATCCGCTCTGCGCTCCCGTAAGGGAGGGACGTTGATCGTGAGTGTGTTGAGGCGGTAATAGAGATCCAGACGAAAGGCTTTTTCATTCACCAAGGCATTCAGGTCACGGTTTGTGGCGGCTATGATACGCACGTCCACGCTTGTCAGCTCCCTGCTGCCGACCCGCATAACCTCTTTTTCCTCCAATACCCGCAGGAGCTTGGCCTGGACCGGCAGGGGCAGTTCGCCGATCTCGTCTAAAAAGAGCGTTCCCTTGTGCGCCAATTGGAAAAGGCCCTCTTTACCGCCCCGCCGCGCCCCGGTAAAGGCTCCCTCATCATAACCGAACAGCTCTGATTCCAGCAGCGTGACCGGGATTGCAGCGCAGTTCATCGCCACAAAGGGAAACCGGGCCCTGGCTGAGGCGTTGTGAATCGACTGGGCATAGAGCTCTTTCCCTGTACCGCTCTCCCCGATAATAAGGGTTGGCTTGTCGATCCCGGCAATGCGCCGGGCTTTTTGAATGCACACGGTAGCCGCCGGGCTTTCCCCTTTAATGTCTGAAAAAGTGTGTTTTGCAACGTGTCCCCGTTTTGCGATTTGCCGGCGCAGACTGGTTTCCAGGTTGGTGAGCTCTGTAATATCCTTCACTCGCAGCAGGAAAAGGGATTGGCTGCTTCCGGGACGTTTAATGGTCTCTCGAGAAACTACTACACTGCGCCCGGAGACCTTTGGCGTGCACAGACGGTTTTGGCAGGGCTGGCTGGAAAATATGGCGTCGGCTACTTCACCCTCCAGGTCAAATTTTTGCAGCCGCTGTCCCATTAATCCCTCCGGCAGATTCAAAAGCGCGGAAAAGCTTCGATTCAGATTCAAGATACGAAATTCATGGTCACAAATGGCCAGTCCGTCATCCAGGCTTTCCATCACAGACCTGAGCTGAAGAGCTGCCGCGGCAGAGTTGTAGAAAAAATGTGTGAGATAGTCGTCCGACGTACTGACATCCGCGCCATATTGGGCGATCTGCGCCTCCAGGCTGTCGTCCAGCACGTCTGCCTTTGCGGCGATTTCCAACAGCGTCGTCAGGGAGAGACGGCGCGGCCCCAGGTCAAACACCTCGCCGACATCCGGCGGCAGTCTGTCTGTCTGGCCGGAAATCAAGGCCAGATCCATGTATTTTCCGTCCAGATTTTGGTTTCCGGGATAGTCGATGTAGAGATTCAGATTTGTAACGCCCGCCTCGTAAAGTACATTTACGGCCTGGTGGGCGGAGGAGTAAAAGTTGAAGCATGCAATCGCCTCTGTGCCGACAGGGTAGCGCTTCAATGTCTCTACCCGCGTCCGCTCAAAGGCAAAGATCAGATTGATAATGCTGGCGTCCTGGCGCATTTTTCGCCGGGCCCATGGAAAAGAATAGGGATTGGTGATGAGAACCAGATCGGCGTCGGCAATGTGTGAATCCGCCTCTTTTTCATTGGAGCATGAGCGTATGCAGAGATGGCCTCCCAAGACTTTTTCCAACTCAGCAGTGTACATCTGCCGGACAGATTCCCGTTTTGTCACTAATAACAAATTTTTTTGCCTTTTCATCCCAAAACACCCCGATAACTCCCGGAAATCATCCCGCAATATAAAAACTATTTTACTATACAAGTTATTATGCCATATAAGACACCTAATATCAACTAAAAAGGCGGAAAATAACTTTCCTAATGTCTATTATAACTGCTTATTTTGATTTTCGACGCAGACGTCCCGAAAAAACGGCCCGTTTTTGGATTGAGAGACCTGTTAAATGACCGTCCGGTGAATACTGCGTGTGTGAATTTTCCTGGCGCCGCAGCGATTTTCTCAATGGCATCAGAAATTCGGCTAAATTGGCCTGTTTTTTGCTTACTTACAGAATCGAGAGCGCGGCAGAGCCGTGCAAATTTGAGAGGAGGACTTACTATGAGTACCCAATCCCCGAAAAGAGTAAAGCCCTGGCAAGCCCTTTTGATGCTGGCAGTCGGCATCGCCGTCATCATCGCAGGACTATTGGTTCTGAAGGTCAACAACCGCATCGTTCTGGCTCTGGACGGCGTCATTATGTGCGTGATGGCCGTCTGCTTCGGCATTCCCTACGGCGAGCTGCAAAAAGGTGTGAAAGACACCATCGCATCCATGATTGTGGCCATGCTTATTCTGCTGGTTGTGGGCGTTCTGGTAGGCACCTGGATGGCTTCCGGCACGGTTCCGGTGATGATCTATTGGGGCATGAAAATCATCACGCCCGGCCTGTTCCTGCCGATTACCTGTATCCTCTGTACGTTCATGTCTACCCTGGCGGGCACCTCCTGGGGAACCCTGGCTACCGTTGGCATTGCCTGCATGGGCGTAGCGCAGGGACTGGGCGTGCCTCTGCCTGCTGCCGCGGGCGCGGTGGTGGTCGGCGCCTTTTTCGGCGATAAGATCTCCCCGCTGTCCGACTCCCCTGTGATCACCTCTACCGTCTGCGATGTTCCCATGATGGAGGGGATTAAACACGCCCTCATCTCCACCGGCCCGGCTTATTTGGTTTCTCTGGTGTTTTTCCTGATCTATGGCCTGCGTTTTTCCGGCGGCACCGTTGGCGGCGAGGTCTATGAGGACATACTCTCCACGGTGTCCGGCAATTTCAGCCTGAACCTCTTGATGCTCATTCCTGTGGTGGTGGTTATTGTTCTGATTGTTCTGCAAAAGCCCACTCTGCCTACGTTCATAGCGGGTATTGCCGTGGGTGCAGTCCTTGCAATAGTCTTTCAGGGCATGGGGCTTACAGAGCTGCTGAATACGATGTATTCCGGCTATTCCATCTCTTCCGGATCTGAGGTTGTGGACTCCATGCTCAACCGCGGAGGCTTTACCAGTATGCTCTCCACCATCGGCCTTCTGATGGCTGCCGGTATTTTTGGAGCGCCTCTGCGTACTGCGGGCGTTGTGGACGTACTGCTGGACTTTGTGCGGAAGGTGGCCAAAAATTCCCGTACAATGGCCACCGGAGTAATGCTTCTGCACGCCCTGTTCTTCTGCATTACCGGCGCCTATTATGTGACCTATCCTGTAATCGGCGATATGACAAAGGATATGTTCCCCGAGTATGGTCTGGACAGGAAAAACCTGATGCGTACCATGCTGGATACCGGCACGGGTTTGGCGCCTCTGGTACCTTGGTCCACAACCGGTTCCTACACAGCCACCACGCTGGGCGTAGCCAATATCGGCTTTGCCGCGTTTGCGCCGATGCTGTGGCTTTCTATTGTCCTGTCGTTTATCTATAACCTCACCGGCATCGGTGTGGCGAAGCTGAAAGAGCAGGCGGAGACAAAAGATTAAGGCGTTGGGGGATGCCTAGGCACAGAACCGGCAGTCCATAACGAAAAGCCGGTTCTGTGCCGCCTTTTTCAGGTATGATTGTCCCCCATGAGGATATTACAAAAAAGACTGCCTCCCTCTTCGGGCGGCAGTCCTGACAAAATGGAGGCAGTTATGGAAAAAATCATTCAGCGATGGTATGACATGATCCGAATCAACTCAGTCAACGGCCATGAGGTCAATTTGGCTGACTACATCGCAAATCAGCTCCGGGCTATGGGGCTGGAGCCCCATTACAGCTACTTCCCCGAGGATGCGGAAAAGAAGGTTCGGCCCTCTGTCTGGACGGTTCTGGAAAGCGGCAGGCCGGGCAAAACGCTGATGCTGATCGGCCACATTGACACGGTGGCCGTTTCCGACAACTGGGATACCGATCCCTTTACGCCCACCCCCGGTGAGGACGGGGACCGGGTCTATGGCCGCGGCTCCATGGACATGAAAGGCGGTCTTGCCGCCATTTTGGAGACGCTGGAATATTACTGTGTCCATAGAGAGGCGTTCAGCGGCTCTGTTATGGCCTGCTTTGTATCTGACGAAGAGGGATTGTCCAAAGGCACCTATCAGCTGGTTGAAGAGGGGATCACCGCGGACTGGGCAATCATGGCCGAGTGCCGCTATGACAATGTGGCCATCGGATTCAGAGGACGGTTCAGCTTTGAGGTCACAGTCCATGGCGTTGCCGCTCACGCCAGCCATTACCCGAATGTAGGGGAAAACGCCCTGATCTCTGGCGGCCGGCTGGCGGCGGCAATCGAGGCCCTTCCCACCCTGAAGCACCCCACCTTGAAACACGGCACCTGGTGTGTGCGCTACATGGAGGGCGGCAATGCGGGAACCCTGGTAGTTCCCGACAGCTGTTACATCTTTGTGGATCGCTATGTGGTTCCCGGTGAGGATGATAAGCTCTGCATTCAGCAAATCCTGAATGCCGCCAAGGAGCTGGGGCTGGAGGGAAAAGTGGACGTGCGGCTAAAGCCCCGCTCTTCCCCGTATATGCGCTCGTTTGCTTTGGAGGAGAGCGACGTTCTGGTTACCACGCTCCAGGCGGCGTTTCAGTCTGTGACTGGAGAGGAGCTGCCGGTGGCCTATGACGCCTCGGTCTGCGACTCCAATATCCTCGCGGTAAGCCTGGGGATTCCCACGGTAACATTCGGTCCTTCCGGCGGCGGGATGCACGCCGATAACGAGTATGGCCACCCGTGGCAGGTCAAAAACTGCGCAGAGATTTACAGGCGCATGGTGACGGAGCTGCTGGGCTGAGGGTCAGATCCGAATCCCTTTTCGGGTCTTGATCCGGGAGATGATGAGATTGCTGTCGACATGTTCGATCCCGGGCAGCGCATAGAGCTTTTCCAGCATGAACTGCTCCAGATCCTGATTCAGCTCCAGCACCGCGTGGACGTGCAGCCTGCCGGAGCCGGTCATCAGATAAATATCCGTGACCGCTTTTTCGGCGCAGAGACTGTCCGCCACAGTCCGCAGATAGGCGGGAGCGACTTGAAGATCAAAAAAGACAGATACATTTCGCCCCATCTTTTCCGGGTTGAGCACCACGCTGTACTGTTCAATAACGCCGCTGCGCTCCAGCGCGTCGATTCGGTTCTTCGCGGCCGTCCGGCTCAGCCCCACTTTCTCCGCGATTGAGATAAGCGATTCGTGGGAGTTTGCGGTAAGCAGTTCCAAAATCTGCTGGTCAATGTGATCTAGGCTGTTTTCTTTCATCTCGTGCGGCCTCCATATTGTATTTGCGGCATGCTCTATGGGCCTATTATATCTTTTTTGCATACAAACCGCAAGATTTCCATCTCCGTTTTCCCTATGGGATGCGAGAAAAGAAATCTGATGTATTCCGCTGAACCAAATCAATAGCAAAAGGAGATCTTTTTTGTGTTTTCCAAATTGTTGGGTATCTATATTCTGTTTTTCCGCATGGGCGCCGTCACATTTGGCGGCGGGTATGCCATGCTTCCCGTTTTGCGGCGGGAAATTGTGCAGAGCCGCCAGTGGATGGACGAAGAGACCATCATGGATTTTTATGCCCTGAGTCAGGGTCTGCCCGGCATCATTGCGGTCAATGTGTCGGTTTTCATTGGATACCGCCGGCACAAGGTGCCGGGCGCAGCGGCGGCGGCCTTGGGAATGGTATCTCCGTGTATTATTATTATCTCTGTAATCGCTTTTCTGCTGGCCGGATTTCAGGATAATATCTATGTCCAATATGCCTTGGCAGGTATTTCGGTGTGTGTGGCCGCTTTGATCCTTGATGCGGTGATCAGCATGTGGAAAAAAGGGGTCAAAGACATATTTGGGATTATTTTGTGCCTTGTGATGCTGATCTTGAGCACGTTTACAAAAATCTCTCCTATTTTGCTGGTTATCGCCTGTGCCCTATTGGGTGTGGCGGCGAAACGGATGAAAAGGGATGCAGGCACGAGGGGGGATGCGGCATGATTTATCTTCAGCTTTTTTGGGAGTTTCTTAAAATCGGACTCTTCGCCGTAGGCGGAGGAATGGCTACCCTGCCGTTTCTCCAGCGCTTGTCGGAATCCAGCGGGTGGTTTCCACAGTCCCTTATTACGGATATGATCGCCATCTCTGAGTCCACACCCGGCCCCATCGGCATCAACATGGCCACATATGTGGGCTGCAACGTAGCCGGAGTCTTGGGTGGGATCACGGCCACATTGGGAACGATCCTGCCTTCCATCGTGATTGTTACTACGGTGTCCCGGTATCTGGAGAAATTCCGCGGCAGCAAAATTGTTGATTCTGCGTTTTATGGACTTCGTCCTGCCGTTACGGGGCTCATCGCCGCTGCAGGCATCAGTGTAGTTCAGGTATCCATGTTTCATATGGATATTTATCAGGAAACCGGTATGATTCTGGACATATTCGACTTTAAGAAGCTGGCCTTTTTCGTAATCGCATTTGCTGCCATCAAGAAGCTCAAACTTCATCCAATCGTCTATATTGCCTGTGCGGCTGTAATCGGGGTGCTGCTAAAATTCTGAATGGGGGAATCAGTAAGGCGCGATACAGCTGGCTGCGGTTCTTTGTGGTCTTGGCAAAGCGGCAGTGTCAGGAATGAAGCGCCAAAGGGAGACCGTCCGCGCTGCAAGGGGTGGCGGCGGGACGTCTCCCTGTGAAAGGCGGTCTGTCTCGGGCCGCCCATCCGCGGTGAAATGCTTGAAATCAAACGTGTGCCGAGCGGGACTTTGACATTATCCAGTTCGGCCAAAGCTACCCGGCGAAACGCCGGATATTATAGAGGCAAATCATGATAATCACACACAGCAAACCGGAAAAAAGATGATCTGTGGCTGCGGCAGAGATTTTCCTGTTCACGCCGGCTCCGATGAGACCGCCCATAATTCCCGCCGAGACCATAAAAAGCAGATATACCCGCGGGAAATCCGGCACGGTCTGCTGGATGCAGGAAGTCAGAAAGCTGGATGCCTGCGAGCACATGATGATGTACAAAGAGTTGGCGGCGGCCTTTTTCGCGTCAAAGGAGAAGGCAAAGTTCAGCACTGCCAGATTGATGGGGCCGCCGCCGATCCCAAGAAAAGCCGATAGCACGCCTAGCAGAGCGCCGATTGCAACGCATGCCGGCGCCTTATAGACGCGGCAGGACGGCGACCGTTTTTTTAGAAATTCATTGTAGAGCAGAGTCGTCAATGTGATAAGCGCCAGAACCAGCGCCTGGACCATCCCCACGAGGCGTTCGTCGCCCGCGGCGGTTTTCAGAGTGTGGAACACGGCGTTGCCCATGATTCCGCCCGCTGCGGCGCCCATGGCCAGCAGGCTTCCGATCCGAAGATCGACCAGGTGGAGCTCCCGCTGCTTGAAAACGGAAATCGCCGACATGGACAAAACCGTCAGACCGGACAGAAAACTGATGGCGCTCACGCTCATGATCCCTAATGCGTCCAGAACCGGCTTAATGATGACCCCGCCGCCGATGCCGCAGATACTTCCGGCCACGGAGGCCAGCAGGCAGACAGTAAAAATGAGGATCGCCATTTGGAATGTCACCTTATGTCACGATACATTTTTCCGTGGGCTTACGGATTTACCACGTTGCTGGGGGCGCCGCTCATGTAGGACTTCACGTTTTCCACGGTGCAGTCCATGATGCGCTGGCGGCTCTCCTTGGCCCCCCAGGACATATGGGGCGTGATGATGCAGTTCTTTGCCTTCAGCAGAGGGTTGTCCCCGCGGATGGGCTCGGTGGATACCACGTCCAGCGCGGCGGCTGCCACCTTGCCGGAGTTGAGGGCGTCCGCCAGGTCCTGTTCCACCACCATCTGACCGCGGCTGTTGTTGATGATGATGACGCCGTCCTTCATCTTGGCGATGTTCTCTTGATTGATAATCCCGGTGTTAAAGGGGAGCAGGGGCATTTGCAGACCCAGTACGTCAGACTGGGCAAACAGCTCGTCCAAAGAGACGTATTCCACACCCAGGGCGTGCGCGGCCTCGGTTTCCCGAGCGTCATAGGCAGCAACCCGCATACCAAGGGCCTTAGCGATCTCGGCGGTATGGATGCCGATGCTGCCGCAGCCCAGCAGGCCATAGGTCTTGCCGGCCAGCTCAACGAGAGGATAGTCCCAGTAGCACCAATCGGGGCAGTTCTCCCACTTGCCCGTGTAGACGGTATCGCTGTGGTGGCCGATGTGATGACAGACCTCCAGCAGCAGGGCAATGGCGAACTGGCTGACGGAGCGGGCCCCGTACACCGGCACATTGGACACGCAGATGCCCTTTTCTCTGGCGCAGGCGGTGTCGATGACGTTGTAGCCGGTGGCCAGCACAGAGATATATTTGATGCCGGGGCAGGCGTCAAAAATCCGGCGGCTGATGGGGGTTTTGTTGGTAATGACGATTTCGGCATCGCCAATACGGGCGATGATCTCCGCTTCGTCGGTGAGGCTGGTGCGGTCGTAGACCGTTAATTCACCCAGGTTGCCCAGGGAATCCCAGCTCAGGTCGCCGGGATTTTCCGTGTATCCATCCAGTACCACAATCTTCATAAACATGCTCCTTGATACCCTTTTTTATAGTCTTTGATGCAAAATTCTTAAAAGCGCGGCTCCGAAAAAGCGGCATACGCCTTCTCCGATGAAGCCTTTTTGCTGTTACACGCCGCTCAGATCATCATCGGCCATGCAGAGATGGACGGCGCCAACCTGGAAGGTTTTAGGCAGAGCCAGAATATTGGGATTGGGGCCGACGTATTTTCTCTTTGCGTCTGCCAGGGCCTCCTCAAAGGTGGCGCGGGTTTTCAGGCCCATGCCGCGGGCGATGCCGGGTTCCTGCGCGCCGACGATATAGATGGCGCTGGTGTTCATCTCGGCGATATGCGCGCAGGACATCATGGAAAAGCCATGGAAGGGATGGAAGGCATTGGCAAAGCGGTACTTGCGGATATACTCCTGGTTGGTGGCAAAGTACTCGCCGTAACGGTTCATGTCAGGCAGGATCTGCATATAGTCATGCTGGAAGAGCTCGTACAGCTCGCGGAGATATGGCCAGCGTTCGTCGTGAAAATAACCGTTGCAGACAGAAGAGCAGATGATGACACAGTTTTCCTTCATAACCCGCTTGTGGCGAATGACCTGAGCGGACAGGGCCTGCATCATCTGGATGGGGTTGGTGCCCATGCCGTTTCCGTAGTGGAAATCCTGGGGCATGCCGAACACCATCACGTCATACTTTTCTTTGGCAAAGGGGACGTAGGTGCGCTTGTTGGCTGACAGCCAGCTGACGGGCTGCATCTCTTTGGCGTAACCGCTGTAAATGGCGATCTGGCGGGAATGGGTGTCCAGGACTGCGTCGCAGCAGAAGAAGGGATGTCCCATCTTCTCCTCCATATACATGCCGATCTCATCGAATTTGGTACGCATGAGGGAGTGTCCGGAGACCGGCGTAAAGTCGGAACGGTGCATGACCTGCGGCACATGATGGCTGGCGATGGAGCGCCAATGGGTGATGCCGGTAGAGCAGTGCTTATAGCCGCCGGAATAGCCGCCGTAAGGATTGCCCTGTGTGTGGCCGATGAGAATGGGGACATCACACTCATAGACGTACTTGTTCATCAAAACAGGGTCGCCGTGGGGGGTTGTGCCCAGATTTACCATATGCGCATAGTCCTCGCTGTCGTGCGAGGTGATCTGGCCGGAATCGTAGAACTCGCTGAAGAGTTCATCGCCCAGGATCTTCTTCATTTCGGACGTGGTCGCCCGGGGATGAAGACCGTTGGAGATCATGAACAGAATGTCCTTTTTCTCCACGCCGGCGGCATACAGCTCACTTAAACAGGCCCGGACGGCGACCTTTCGGTGGCTGGTAGGCTGCACGCCGCCCTTAACAATATCGGGGATGACAAATACCACGGTGCTTCCCTTGTGAGCCAGCCTGCGCAGGGGTTCCATTCCAATGGGATTGCGGATGCTCTCCAAAGTGGCGTTGTACAGAGTATCCCAGTCTTGAGGCAGGCAGGGAGGGTCTTTGACTGTCTCGCCGGGAATGAACACGTCCGTGCGGTCCGGCAAATCGGCGCTCATCAGGCCGTGGCCATACTCAAAATGAAGTTTCATATGCCGTTCTCCTCTGTATTTGGATTGTATTGGGACCTGTCCTCAAAAGACGAAGGTGCGGATTTCCTCGAAAGCCGTGCGTTTGGGTTTTGTGAACAGGTCTTTGCGGCGGGGCGGTTTGCCGTCTCTTCGCACGGCTTGTCCGGCTTGGTCAAAAAAGATTCCCTTTGCTGTCAAAGGTCCAGCCGTACGGCTCTGTCAAGATCTCTAGTTGGGGATTTTGTTCAGCCTCCGCCAGAAGCGCCGTGGAGATCTCGATCTCTGCGATGTGCAGCGTATTGGGAATCCGGACCACGCGAATGCCCGTATCAGCGGTTTTGCCGCATGTATAGACCGCCGCCTTCAGCGCCAGCTCGTCGCTTCCGAGAATCACCGGTATTTTGCCGCCGGCGAGGGAACGGGAGGTAATGGAGTTGGGATACATGGCGTCCAAATCCAGCTTGTCAAACGCCCGCTTTGTGGAAAAATCCGCAAGTCCAATTCCGACCCCGTTGCCGTGGGTCTCGTCGCTCAGGTCCAGCACCACGCGCCGCTGTACGCGGGGTTTTAGTTTCAGGCGGGGGTTTCCGGATATTCCGGTGATGTTCGGGTCCATGCCCGGTCCGCTGAAATTCTTTCCGATCCTGTCGACCACAAGAACATCCAGATTGTCAAACGGGATTTTGGGCATGGACGCCTTGGCCTCCGCCTGAAGACGCTTCTCCCCCTCCGGAATCTCCTCCGCAGAGAGGGCGGCCACCGTTTTGATCCGATCCACGGCGTTTTCAACTGTGGCGATGCCAAAGAGGACGTTGGCGTTTTGCAAAACCGCCGAGCCGAAGGCGAGGACATTGTGGGGCATGTCATCCATGGGGAGCTTGTGGCATATCGCCGCGCCGATATTTTTTCCCAGACCGATGGTCATCATTTTCATGAGACCGCTCTCGTATTCGCCGCGAAAATTGGTATGGGGCTTCACCCGGTTTACAACAACAATGCCGTCCGCCTCTGCGGCATACCGGTCAATATAAACCGGATAGCCGTCCGTATTGGTCCCGATCCGCACCACCTCCATGGAAGAGCGAATCGGAGCTCCCACGGCTTCCTCGGTAATGCCCAGGCTCTCCAGCATTCCCGCCTGCCCCTCGGCTGTGCCGCCGCCGTGGCTGCCCATAGCCGGGATCAGAAAGGGGCTTGCTCCCATGGCCTTCAGTTCTGTTACGATTGCCCGCATCATCTCGGGATACCGGTCGGTGCCCCGGCTGCCGGCTGTGATCGCAATGTTCATGCCCGGCAGCACCTTTTGGCGGATTTTTTCCTGACGGAGCGCCTGGCGGACTGCCGCCGCAAGGTCCGCCACCTCTGTTTTGTCAAAATTCTGCCGAATGCGGACCATCGAGGGGAGTTCCGCATCTTGGATCAGCCTCCGGATAACGCCGTTTTTATCCCACCGGCTGTCTCTGAGTTTCCCGCTCATAACCATTCCTCCTCCGGCGCCAGACGCGGATCGTCCCGCACCCGCCTGCGGCCTTACTGATATTGTCCCTTCATGTACCGCGCGATCAGGTCGGGGTCGTTCGCTGAGGCCATCATGGACATCTTTTTTGCCTCCTCCCTGCTGAGGGTCCGGCACCGCTCCAGCACCTCCCGGAGGTGTTTTCTCGGAAACTTCACCGCGCCGTTCTCATCCATGTGGACGATCTCGCCGGGGCAGACATCCATTCCGCAGATCTCCACAGGGACGTTGACCGCTTTCACCGCCATGGGACCGTGACCGGCCGGCGTGCCTGTCAGCATATACTGCACGCCCAAGGAACGGATTTCGTCCACATCCCGGGAGGGACCGTCGGAGATAATGCCCACGCAGCCCACGGACTTAAATGCCGTGGCCATATTTCCGCCGCAGAGCCCGACTTTTCCCTTGATACGTTCCGGAAAATCCTGTTTGATGAGCAGGATCACCGGCTTGGGGGAGTCGTCAATCGCGTGAAGAATGTCTCCCAGAACCGGGCCGGCTTTGACTGCGGCGTCCGGCAGGCCGTAAACGCACGTTACAGCGAAGCCGCAGGTGCGTCCCAGTTCCGGATACATCACCCGCAGACGCTGGTCCGTGTACCAGCCGCACTCCCAGGGAGCATACAAATTCAGACAGGTGGGCGCGCCGGGATAGGTTGCCACCACGTTGGTGATTGTAGGCGTGTCAAATTCCTTTAGGGCCTCAATGATCTCCAGTTCTTCCCGCAGGGACGGCGTTTTACCGCTCATTTGGCTACGACTCCTCTCTATAATTTCAGAAAATATCTCAGCGCTTGTGTCCATAGCCTCGAACGCCGTCCGGCAGGAGCGCGCGGGAGGAAAACTATGCAAATAAGCTGCGGAGCATGATTTGCAGATCTGCTCGGAGCGCTTCTGTGAAAATTTTCCTTGACCGTCGGCCCTGCCCAGGCCGGCATTTTTTGGCATACATACAGGCTCTTACTTCAGGGAATCCGCCCGCTCACGCATCTTTTTTCCGTCGTTTTTCCAGAACTTCTCCAGCACCTTCAGCTGGTCGCCCAGAGAGAAGTGTTTCACGCCCAAAGAGATGTAATACTCTGCCGCCTCAGGCGTGGGGATCTCACAGCGGGGGTGAACGCCGTGCCGCAGCGCCGTCTCGATCATCTTCCGCTCGGCGGCCTTATACTCCGCCTCATACTCCGCGCGGTTTTTCCCGGCGCTCATGGAGTAATCCGATGGGCCAAACTGCACCATGTCCACGCCGGGAACGGAGCAAATCTCCTCGATGTTCTCCATGGCCTCTTCCTTCTCGATCATGAAGCACAGCACGATGTCGTCCAGCCGCTTTACGTGGTCCATCTGATCAATGTGAGACTGGGTTCCGATATACCGGCGGTTCGGATAGCCGAAACGGCCCCGGCCGAGGCAGTCCGGTTTCATCATAGCAACGCTCTCACGCACCTCCTCGGCCGTATGATGGTCTGCGAAGTTGATGGCCTGGAAACCCGCGGCCACCGCTTTTTGGGCGACATAGCCGCGGTTCTGAAAGTCCACCTTAATCATGGAGCCCATGCTTTTCAGCTCGGCTGCCCGGGCCAGATTTTCCAGGTCCGCGTGGGTAAAGGGGGCGTATTCCGCCACAAATTCCATATAGTCGAAATTGCCGGTCTCGCCGATGACCTCCGTATAGAACGGCCAGGTGCTCCAGATGCGGGTGGAGGTGGTGGGCTGCTGCCGGCTTAAAAGCTGTCTGATTTTGTTTTCTTTCATACTCTGTACCTCCGGTGTATCAATATAGGTTATCAGCAATATAGGGTCTTGTATGATAGATGGCGAAGAAGATCCTCGCTTGGGCGTTTCGCCATCTTTCAAATATGGCCCAAAAGGGCGTTCTCTTTATTTTACAAAGCAGTCGGCGAATTCCTCATGCAGCACTGCGTTCAGCTGTTCCCAGACCTCTCCGCTGGGACGGCGCAGGGGGCTGACCGGAGGACCGGCGTGAAGGCCGACGATATTGGCCGCCTCTTTGGCAATGGTAGGTCCGGGGGCCAGACCCAGGACCTTTTTGAATTTCATGAATTTTGCCTGATACCGTTCCGCCTCCTTAAGATTCCCCTCCACAAAATTTCTATAAATCCCCACCTGATTGCCCGGAAGCGCATTGGCGGGACCGGAGACCGCGGCGGCGGCGCCCAGCTTGAAAGCGTCCAGAAAAAGGCCGTCAATTCCCATGATGACTTGAAAGTCCTCGGAATTGTATGTCATGTATTGGCGGAACAGCTCCAGATCTCCGCTGGAATCCTTGATGCCCGCAATGTTGGGAAGCTCCTTCAGGCGGCCCAGCAGCTCCGGGGAGATGCACAGCCCCGTTCTGGGCGGAATATTGTAGAGCAGAATGGGCAGGGAGCAGTTTTCGGAGATGATACGGTAGTGCTCGTATATGTCATCCTGTGTGGGCGCAATGTAATACGGGGTGACCACCGCCGCATAATCGGCTTTTTTGCTCTCCGCCATTTTGCAAAGGCGCAGCACTTCCCGGGTGCTGGGAGCGCCGCAGCCGGCCACCACAGGGACCCGTCCGGCCGTCTGCTCCATAATGACATCCAGAATATGGGCCTTTTCCTCCAGAGTATACGCGGTAAATTCACCGCAGGAACCCAGAGCAAAAATGCCGCCGATCCCATTTTGAATGCCGTTTTCAATGATTTCACGGATGCCGTCGTCGTTGATGGAACCGTCCTCATGGACAGCGGTCAGCAGGGCGGGGATAATACCTCTCAGCTGTTTCATCTGTTCAACTCCTTTATTAATACGGAATTTTCGGGCTCAGATACAGCCCGTTATGGTAATCACACCGGAAAAGATCATAAATAAGCAGACGCAGAGTTTCATCATCTTCACATTGATGTATGCCAGCTGTCCGGTGCCCAGGCGTTTTCCGATCAGAGATGTGCCCATTCCCAAAAGCGCCAGCGGCACCATCTCCGCCGGCATGACGCCGCTGATAAACCGGGCGGAAATGGTAAAGAACATGCTGAGGCCGAAAAAAACCTGTAGCGTTCCGATGTATGCCTCTTTGTCATCTCCGGAAACAGAGAGGAAATAGAGCGCCATCGGCGGACCGCCGATACCAAATAGTCCGGTCCCTATTCCGGACAACACGGAGCAGACCACTGTGACCGCCCGGCTGCGGGGCAGGCGAATCCCTCCGGCCTTTAAGCCGCAGAGATGATAGAGTCCCAGGATGGCCAGAAAAAACGCGAAGCAGAGCTTCAGCTTCTGCGTATCCAGCGTTCCTGCGAATAATACCGCCGGCACACCGCTGAGCACGTACAGCAGCGCCGGCAGCCATACCTCTCCCCACAACACATGCCCGCGATACTGCCAGGCGAGAATCAGAATCCCCGCATAGACAATGATGCTGGACAAGCTGGATGCGTTCAAAAAGGGCAGAAACAGGGGGAGAAACTGCATCAGAAACACTGCGCCTCCAAAGCCGATGGTCGCGGTCAAAAATCCCGCGCCCACAGACAGGAGGGCTACCGCCAAATACAGCAGCGGCATAGTCACAGCGTGTCCCGAAGGGCGGAAAAACGGCTGCCCTGCTCCGTCCAAAAGTTCTTCAGAACTTTCATCTGATCGCCTACGCAGAAGTGCCGGACGCCCATGTTCAGGTAATAGGGCATCTCTTCCATGCTGTCGATGTGGGCGCGAGGCTGGACGCCCATCCTGAGCGCGGTTTCAAACACGTGCCGCTCTGCCTCGCGCCACGCATCCCTGTGGTCCGCCGGATTCCATCCGCGGGTGATGCAGTAATCATTTGCTCCGAATGTGACCATATCCACGCCGTCAATACCGCAGATCTCCTCAACCTGTTCCACGGCGCTCTGCTTTTCAATCATAAAGCAGAGAACAACGTCTTTTAGTCTTTGCACGTGGGACATACAGGGGATATGGGACTGCATTCCGATAAAGCGCGCGTTGGGATACCCAAAATGGCCCCCGCTGCCCGGACCCTCCGGACGGACCATGTTCACAGTCTCACGGACCTCATCGGCGGTGTGATGATCGGAAAACAGAACGGACTGGAAACCTGCCGCGACGGCCCGCTGGGCCACATAGCCCCGGTTCATGAAATCCACTTTAATCATGCTTCCCATACCATAGAGCTCCGCGGTCCGTGCCAGATTTGCCAGCTCCTCCTGAGCGAAGGGAACATATTCCGCCACAAATTCAAAATAGTCAAATGTCCCGATATTCCCCAACGACTCCAGGTAGCCCGGCCAGGTGCTCCACATTCGGGTGCTGATGGAGGGCTTCCCTGCATTCAAAAGCGCGCGCAGTTTGTTCTCACGCATCATAATCACATGACCTCCCTATGTATATACAGCCTGACACAGAATCAGCGGACTTGCTCTCCGACCTGCCTGTTCAAAACCTCGATCACATAGCCCAGCTCCTTCGTGGTGTCAAAATACGCCCAGGTCTTGCCCAGATTTTTGCCCACGGCGGAGCCGTACTGTATGCACGCGATCCCTTTGGATTGAAAGAAGTCCATGGCGTCGTTCAGGGAATCCACTTCGTATTTCAGGTGATGGATTCCCTCGCCCTTTTCCTGCAGGAAATCCTTCCATACGCTCTCGCCCTCCACCGGCTCAATGAACTCCACCTCGGAGCTGCCCATCTTAACAAAGCAGAAGCGGGCGGTAAACCAGTTTTTTTTGCCGTAATAATAGAGCTGAACATCCTCTTTTTTCATTTCCTTGGGCGGAAAATCTGTAATGCTGTACTCAGTAAAATCCTCGATGCGCTTCATCCGCTCCAGGGTCTTTTCAATACTGCGGACCACCACGCCCACGTGAATATAGCTGTTCAGATCAATCTTGCTCATAGCATATCGTCCCTTTCAAAACTATTAAATCAGTCCTCGCGAAGCTTGTCGAATTTTTTGTTCTTGCGCATTGCCAGAATAAGAGACAGTGCCGCAAGGATTAGGAATGCCAGACTGATGGGATTTGTGACAAAGATGGCGTAGCTGCCCTTGGACAGCATCAGCGCTTTTCTCAGGTATCTCTCCGCGGTGGGGCCCAGAACGAAGGCCAGCACCATGGGAGTCGTAGGATAACCGTTCTTCGTGGCGAAGAACGCGATGATGCCGAACAGAAGCATGACCCGCACGTCAAACATGGTATTCCGCAGCGCAAAGGTACCGGTGAGACACAGCACAGTCAGAATGGGCACCATCAGCCGCATGGGGATTTTGGTGACGTTGGAGAATGGCTTAATCAGCAGTTTTCCCTGGATCAGCATGAAAATATTGACTAGAAACGCGCTGAGGATCAGTGCGTAAACCAGATTTCCGTTCGTTTTGAACAGCATGGGGCCGGGTGTCAGATTCTGCATCATCAAGGCGCCCAGCATGACCGCGGTAACTGTGTCACCGGGAATGCCCAAGGTCAGCAGGGGAATCAGGGCCGCGCCGGTGACGCCGTTGTTGGCGGACTCGGAAGCGGCGACGCCCTCCAGACTCCCTGCGCCGAACAGCTCCGGATGCTTGGACCGCTTTTTGGCGGTGTCATAGCTCAGGAAGGACGCGATCACGGAACCTGTGCCGGGGATTGCGCCGATGACCACGCCGATCAGGCTCCCGCGGATAATAGAGGGAGCGCACTCGCAGAGCTCTTTTTTCGAGCAGTAGCCCCTGAGCGTATCTGTAACCTTTTCGCCCGCTTCGTCAATGCGAAGAACCTTAAATAAGATCTCGCCGATGGCAAAAAGGCCGATCAATGCGGTGACCAGGTCAATGCCGCCGGTAAAACCGCGAATGCCAAAGGTCAGCCGTTCAATACCGCCCACCGGGTCAATTCCGATGGAGGCCAGCACCAGGCCAATGCCTGCCATGGACAGGCCCTTCACCAGATCTTTGCTGCACAGTGAGACAATGATCGTCAGGCCGAACAGGCAGAGAGAGAACATGTCCGGCGCACCAAATTTCAGCGCATATTTCGCAATGGTAGGCGCGAAGAACAGCAGACAGGCGGCGCTGACGACTCCGCCGGCAAAGGAGGCTACCAATGCCATATCCAGAGCCTTGCCCGCTTTGCCTTGGCGTGCGAGGGGGTTGCCGTCCCACGCGGTGGCGGCGGAGGCGGGAGTGCCGGGCGTGTTCAGCAGGATGGCCGTGATGCTGCCGCCGTAGATGCCGCCGAAATAAACCCCCAGCAGCAGAACGATGCTGGGAACGGTGTCCATGGCAAAGGTCAGCGGGAGCATCAGAACAACGCCCATGGTGGCGGTCAGGCCGGGCAGCGCGCCGATGACGATGCCAAAAAACAGACCGAGGTTCGCGTACAGCAGGTTTGATATTGTAAATACATTCGGCAGCGCATGGAGAACATAGTCTGTCATAGCTTGCGTACCTCCTTAGAAAAGCGACGGCAGCGGAACATACAGGAATCTGGTAAATCCGATATACACTGCTGCGACCAGGGCGAAGGTAATCAGATAATAGTACCAGCGTTTCTCCCGAAAGAGCAGAAGCATGCCGGCACAGAGCAGACAGTAGGTGACGACATAGCCCAGATACTTCACAACGAATGTGGCCGCGAATGCCATGGCCATTACAGCCGCCAGCACCCAGTATTGCCTCGCCAGACGCTGACAGATCCCGCCGAAAGGCGGTCTTGCCGCACCGGAGGGAGGCTCTGGCGTCCCGGCATCCCGTGCCCTTTTGTTCCGCAGCGCTTTCATGCACATCTGCAGCAGATTCGGCAGCAGGACCAGCGCGCAGGCGGCATAGGGAACAAAGCGCGGGCCAAGCCGGTCGGCCTGAACTGAGTTGTCAATCTGGCCTGGGATAATGAGAATTATCAGGATCGAGACGGCAATCATAAAGATATTCGGTGTAATCGATTCTTTTTTCACTTTATCATTCATAAACAGCCCTCATTGCTGAATCCAAATATCACGATATATCGCGTTCAACGACATGAACTCGTTTCTCAAAGAAGGGCTGCACGGCGATATGCAGCCCTTCTCTGAACTGTACGCGTTTTGGGTTGGTTAACCAAACATGGTCTTGAACAGCTCGCTTTGATCCAGTACCGCCTGACGGAACTCCTCGCCGCTCATGGGCCGAACCTGATGGTTGGCGCCCTCGGCATATGTCATGTAGTTTCCGCCCTCCTCCAGAATTCTCAGGAAAGCGGCCTCCAGGTAGTCGCGGATAGCGGGGTCCAGGCCGTCGGGAGCGATGTAGCCCTCCAAAACGGCCAGCGTGAAATCGACGCCCTGCTCGCTGAATGTGGGCAGCTCGGGGAACTTTTCGGGACGCTCGCCGGTGGCGACGGCGATGATGGCAAAATCGTTGGAATCCATATAGGGCTTTGCCTCATGGGGGTGCATGAACGCGCAGTTTACTTCGCCGGAGAGCAGGGCGGGGATCAATTCACCGGAACCGTTGTAATTGACAATGTTGTAGTTGGAGAGGCCCTTTTCTTCCAGTTCGGGAAACAGTGCTTCGGCGCCGAAGGCAGGAATGGACCCGGCGGCGCCGGAAGTGCCGACGGTCACTTCAATATTGTTGGCTGCCACATAATCGAACCACTCCTGCAGGCTGCCGACACCCCAGACGGCGGGAACGGCGAGCGCCATGGGCTTTTCGCCAACGCCGCAGATGAAGGAGAAATCGTCGATGGAATACTCCACATCCCGCAGCAGAGGCTGCGCGGAGAAGACGCCGGAAGTGGAGTACAGCAGGTTATAGCCGTCGTTGGCATAGTCCACGGCCTCGGCAAAACCGATAGTGCCGCCGGCGCCGTCGCGGTTGGTGACGTTCATGTTGACGCCGATAAAATCAGGGGCGTCGGCGGAGATGGCGCGGGTCAGCAGGTCGGAGCCGCCGCCGGCGGGCCATGCGACCATCATGGTAATGGGCTGAACAGGATAGTCCAGCGCGGGCTCTGCGGACTGGGAGGGATCGGCGGAATTGCCGGCAGGGGCATTGGCGTCAGGCGCTGTCGCCGCGGGTTTGCTGCCGCAGGCGGCGAGGGAGAGAGTCATGGAGAGTGCTAAGGCAAGCGCAAATAACTTCTTCATTTTCTTTCCACCTTTTTGCATTTTTTATATTACGGGTCTCCCCGTCATACACATGCTGGTCAAAGGGTCACAATGTTTTCGCAAGGCGCCCCGGCAGCGACCGCCAGGATATTGTCGATGTTCATGCGCCCCATATTGTGCGTCGCGCCCTTGGAATGGCCGCCCAGATGGGGCAGAAGCACGGCGTTCTCCAGTTCAAACAGGGGACTGCTGCGGCAGGGCTCCTCCTCAAACACATCCAGACCGGCGCCGGCGATTGTTCCGGCTTTCAGCGCTTCATAAAGGGCAGCCTCATCCACCAGGGGGCCTCTGGCGGTATTGATCAGATAGGCCGTGCGCTTCATCATGGACAAAGTCTCGGCGTTGATGATGTGGAAGCGCTCCTTTGTCAGCGGGCCGGTGCAGACGATGTAGTCCGCTGCGCGGTAGATTTCCTCTGGTTCGCATTTCGCGGCGCCCAATTCTGCGATCTGCTCCCTGGAGAGGTATGGATCATGGGCCAGAATCTCCATCTCAAAGCCTGCCGCCCGTTTTGCGATGCGCTGTCCAATGGCGCCGAATCCCAGAATACCAATCGTTTTTGCATGGACATCGTCGGCCACGGCATAGCCCCAGCTTCCGCTGTGGACTGCCGCGTTCATGGGGATAATATGTCGGGCCAGCGCCAGCATCAGGGCAAAGGTACAGTCTGCCACCGCATCCGAATTTGCCTGACGGGTGACTGTCACAGTAATTCCTCTTGCGTTTGCGGCCGAGACGTCCACATTGTCGTATCCGATACCGTTCCGTGCCAGGATTTTCAGGCCGGCGGGGGCCTTGGCAATAAATTCGGCGTCCCAGCTTTCGACGCCTGCAATGACGGCGTCCGCGCCGTCCCACATTGCGGCGATCTCCTCCTGCGTCATGGTGCGGGCAAATGGGTTGAGGATTACCTCGTCAAAGCTCTGGTGCGCGTATTCCATGACATCTTTCATTTGGTCAGAGCAGTACATGGGTGCGGTAATTAATACTTTCAATTTTGTTCGTCTCCTTTTTAATGACACGCTCTTTTTGTACTTCTGCTGTGCTTTACTTATATATTACATGGCACAGTCCTGATCTTCAATGTGCTTTTTGGGAAACGATGCCCGTTTAATTTATTTTTATAAAATTTGCAATTTAGTTTGATAATCAGAAAAAAAGATTAATAATTTACATTATGCAGTCTAAAATTATAGAAAATTTTAATGAGCTGTAAATGGATAACGTTTTCATTTTTGTCGCTTTTTACACGCGCTTTTTTCGCGAATTTCATAATTTTATCTGATATATTGTTGAATTATTTCTATTTTATAGTATAATCTGTCTATATACGGAAAACGTGTTCCTTTTTGGGGGGCTGAACCATGCCTGTGACTTTGAATGATGTGGCCCGGCGTGCCGGCGTATCTCTGACCACCGCATCCCGCGTTATCAACAACGACTCCATTCATCGCGTCAGTCCGAAGACGGCAAAGAAGGTGCTGGATGCCGCTGTCGAGCTGCGGTATACGCCAAACGAGTTTGCCCGAAATCTGCGGCAAAAGCGCCGGGATACCAAGGATACCCTGCACATTGGCGTGCTGCTTACCTCGGCCATTGATTCCTATAACGACAATTTCTTTTACGATATTCTCTTGGGTATTCAGACCCAGACGGCGGATTCCGGACACTCTCTGAGCTTTACCTACTCGTTCAGCGATACCTCTCCGACAGCTATTCAAAACGCAATTGCTGCGAACGCCGTTTCTGGCATGATCCTTTTGGGGCGGATGACCGCAGACACGCTTCATTTTATTGCGAAGAACAACAAGCATGTTGTTTATGCCGGTTTGAACCCGGTTAACCACCAGTTTGACGAGGTGGTATGCGACGGTTTTCTCTGTGCCAAAACCGCTGTAAAGCATTTGGCCGCCCTCGGACATAGGCGGATCGGGTATGTGGGAACAGCCTCTCCCGGAGGCTCCTCCATGCTTTTGAACGAGTATCGCTACGACGGATATATCAAGACAATGGAGGAGCTGGACCTGCCTGTTAGCCGTGATTTTATTGTGGATACACCCTTAAATATAGAAATGGCCTTTCAGGCGGTAGATAAGCGGCTCGCCCACGGAAATATTCCTGACGCGCTTTTTTGCGCTAACGACTACTGCGCCATCGGCGCGCTAAAGGCGCTGCGTCTCCATAAGTTAAAGGTTCCTCAGGATGTGGCCATTGTCAGTATCGACGATATTGATATGGCGGCCTATTCCCGCCCGATGCTGAGCACCATCCAGATTCCCCGTCAGGAGATCGGCAAATACAGCGTCAAATTGCTGACCGATCAAATTCACAGCAGACGGAAATATCCCATCCGCATCTCGATGCCATTCCAGTTGATCGTCCGGGAGAGCTGCGGCGGAGATGTTCTCAAGCGTCCATCCGTTGTTCTCTAGAAAATAGAAGGATTTTTGTCCGCGGCAATTAGGCCCTGTTTGAAAAAAGTCAAAACGCCCAAACGGTGGATCTTGATCCGCCGCTCTGCGTAAAATGTTCTTGCCGGGCGTCAGCCCGCCTGCAAAAATTTGCCTTGATTGGCGAAAACATCTCTCGCCGTTGGGCATTCCGCCTTTTTTCAAACAAGGCCTAAGCGGTGCGGTTTTCACGCATACGGACTATACTGTACCCTTGCGGCGGCATATCATGCGCAGCACTTTTATGGGATTGCCGGTTATACTGCGCATGCAAAATGATTTGCCCCATGACCTGATCCGAAATGGGAAATCGCGGTATGAAATCGCCGGAATATCTGCCGCCAAAATTAAGCCGGGGGTTCGGGTTCTGTCCGCGCAGAAAAAGGTCCTGGAACCGAGAGGTTTCAGGACCTTTTCCTTGTTTTTTATTGAAATGGGCAGGTGGAAAATTTGCGCCGGCGCCCGGGGTGAATCGCGGCGGGCCATAGTCCGGTATCCCGGATCGGAGATATATACGCCGTCTTGCACGGAAAATTGCATTCACGTGAAGGTTGTGATATGATTCATGAAAAGCCGTCTGACAAATTGCCGCCGGATTTTGAAGAACTCAGACGGCGGCGGGCGGCCGGAATCCTTGCTGCGGATACGAAATCACCGGCGTGGAAATGAGGTCAATGATGAATCATATGAGGAAAATTGCGATCCTGACCTATCAGGACCGTTTGGAAAAGTACACAAACCAATTGCAAACCGAATTTGAAAATACCGAGGTCATACAATACGGCAGTGATTTCTCATATGAAATCCTCACTGAGCGGGCAAAAATGATTGAACAGCTGGGGTATGAAGCGATCATCGCCCGCGGCTATACTGCAGCGCTGATAAAGGCGGACGTGGACATTCCGGTGGCAACCGCGGAGCCGGACCTGCTGGATGTTTTGGAGGCGATGATCGACTACGGGATTAAAGAGCGTGATCCTGTCACAATCCTGTTTCAGAACAGCAATGTACTGCTGAAATGTGAGAAGTTAAGCAGCTATATCCATTCTCTCTTTGGCGTTTATCCGGAGATTGAAAGCTACTACGATATGAAGGAGTACTACGATAAGATCAATCAGGTCTATATGCGGGACCGGATTTTGTTCAGCGGACACAATGGGATTCAGCGGGCAAAGGAAATCGGTGGGCGCTGTGCCCCGCTGTATGTGGGCGAAAACGCAATCCGTACGGCAGTCATTGAGGCAATCGGCCTGATCGATACCCGGAGAAAGGACGCCGCGCGAAACGGAAAAATGGAGGCGGTGCTGAGCACGCGGAACGAGGGGATCATCAACATCGATGAGATGTGCCGGGTGGAGTGGATCAATGATTACGCCCGCCGCGTCCTCGGAATCCCTTACAACGAGGATGTCTCACGAATTGATCTTCCTGCCGCAATTCCGGGGATTCGCTGGGAAAAGGTGCTGTCCAACGAGCAGACAAATGTGATTGTCAATACAACGGCGTCCGAGGATATTATTATGGACACGAAGAATGTCTGCGGCGCCGACGGCGGCAGGGAAGCCTTTATTTTTTTCAGAAAGACGGACAGTGTGGTTGAAGAAGAGAAGAAAATTCGCGCGGAGATCCGCAGAAAGGGCCAATATGCCAAGTATACGCTGGAGGATATTTTAGGAAACAGCGAGAAAATGCGCATTTGCAAGGAGAAGACGAAGCAATGCGCAAAATTTGATGAAAACGTACTGATATACGGGGAGAGCGGCGTGGGTAAGGAGCTCTTTGCCCAATGCATCCACAACGAGAGCGGCCGGAGCGCAGGACCCTTTTATGCGATCAACTGCGCGGCCTTGCCGGAAAGTCTGCTGGAAAGTGAGCTCTACGGATACAGCGAAGGGGCGTTCACAGGGGCAAAAAGGGGCGGTAAGCCCGGTATTTTTGAACGGGCTCACACAGGCACCGTATTTCTGGATGAAGTCGGCGAGCTCTCTCCGGCCTCCCAAAGCGCGCTGCTGCGGGTTATCCAGGAGAAAGAGGTGCGAAGAATCGGATCTGATACGATCATACCTGTGGATGTGCGCATTGTAGCGGCCAGCAACCGGGACATCTATGAAGAGGTGGAGAAAAAGCGGTTTCGCCAGGATCTGTTTTACCGGCTGAACACCGTGTTTCTTACGATTCCTCCGCTGCGGGAGAGGCGGATGGATATTTTCCCATTGCTGGAGTCGTTTGTGGTCCAGCGGGGAAGGCAGTATAATCTCAAATGCACGGCTGTTTTCACCGAGGAGGCCAAAAGGCATCTCCTGAATTATAGCTGGATGGGCAATGTGCGGGAGCTGCAGAATTTTGCCAGCAGAATTTTCGCTTTGGGATACTATATGGGTACAATCGGTCCCGCGGAGGTCAAAACATTGTTGAGCAATTCTCCGCGGGACGAAGGTCCGGGCACGGCCGGAGCGTATCCGGGCGCAAAAGCGGCCCGGTCTGTCAGCGTGCCGGAAATTCAGGAGGCCCTGCGGCTGTGCGGGGGGAACAGGACGGAAGCCGCCAAACGGCTTGGGATCAGCAGGACTCATCTTTGGAGACTTTTGAAGAAGGAAGAGCAGGATATAGAACTGCATCTGTAAAAACAGCGGCCCCTTTGCTTCTATTGGCACATCCGGAGGCAAAGGGGCTTTTTCTCTGCACGCGGTTTCCGATCTGCCAGGCTGGGGCTGCATTCTGTGCGGGCCCGGTTCGTTGCATGTAACGTTACCTTGTTTGCTTTAGGAAACAAACGGGCGCGGGAGCGGATTTGAAATATTTGCGTTTACCACCCAAAAAGCGGCGGCTTTGGGCTTTTTCAGCAGATGTTTTGACAGTAAAATATGGCACGAATATTGCTTATATATTTTGCCATCTGGGAAGGAGGTCCCGCAAAATGAATAATCCATACGCCATTGAAAAAATTGCCGTGATAGGCGCCGGCACGATGGGTCCCGGCATTACACAGGCTCTGATTGCCAGCGGCCGCACAGTGAATGTCTGGGAGCCGGTGGAGGAGACCCGGGAAAAGGCCAGGACCCGCATTTATGACGGACTGAAAACCTCGGCCGAGCAGGAGCTGATCGCACAAGAGGATGTTGAGAATATCTTTGCGCGCGCGCGGTTTTCAGCCTGTCTGGAAGAGGCTGTCACAGGTGTGGATCTGATTATGGAAACCATCGTGGAAAAAGAATCGGTCAAGCGCGAATTTTACCGCAGCCTGCTGCCCTATATTCAGGAAAAGACAATCGTTGCAAGCAATACGTCCGCCCTGGATATTTTTAAGGTTGTTCCCGAGGACCTGCTGTCCCGCCAGCTGATCGCCCACTGGTATGGCCCCGCGCAGCTGGTTCCCCTGGTGGAGGTCGTAAAGAGCGAGGCCGCGCCGCAGGAAATGGCGGACGCGGTGATGCAGCTGCTGCGAGAGTGCGGGAAAGCGCCTGTCCAAATGAAGAAGTTTATTCGCGGCTATATTGTTAACCGGATTTTACAGTGCATCAACCGCGAGGTGTTCTACCTTCTGGATAACGGTTATTGCAGCGCGGAGGACGTGGACTATGCCGCCAGAATGAGCTTCATACCCAGGGCCATGGTACTGGGTATTTGCAAAAAGATCGACTTTGGCGGAGTGGATATGACCATCAACAATTATAAAAATGGCAGCTACCATCTGCCGCCCGAGGCAGGACTGCCGGAGATCCTGAAAAAGCTGGAGCAGGAGCAGGCCTTTGGAATCAAGGCGGGAAAGGGGTTTTACGATTACAGCGGCCAGGACGTGGACGTGCTGCTTCGCAAGCGGGATGCGCAGTTAGCGGAGGCATATAAATTGGCGGGGCGGTTTATGGCCGACTCCGTATAAGAAAACAGAGAGGAAGATATTAAAATGAGCTTCAAATTCGAGGAAGGAAAAATGTACACCATGCCGGTGGTCTTCGGCCCCTGCGTCACCCCCCGGCAAAAGCCCGAGGGAGGACGCTGGGTCTACGACTCGCCGACAAAAACAACGCATTATAAGGTGGTATGCGAGGTTTCCGCCCAATGCCTGGAGGCTATTCTGCCTGAGAAGTATGCGCTTCTCTCCCCCCATGTCGTCATCACCTTCTCCGAGCTGGAAAACATCGCCTGGCTGCAGGGCGGGGGCTATAATATCGTCCATGTGGAGATCCCCGTCTGGTTCAAAGGAGAAAAGGACCGGTTTGCCGCGATGTTTGAGCCCGTTCTCTGGGAGGATGTTGCCGATGCGATTCTCACCGGCAGGGAGCAGCTGGGCTACTCCAAGATTTTTGGATTCATCGAAACCATGAAGGAAGAGGACGGCATTGCCAAAGGCAGCATTGCCTCACACAAATTTACCTTCCTGGAGATGGTCGTGGATGTCAACGCCCAGCCGGAAGACCCGGAGACATTGAGGCTGATCCTTTGCAATCCTGAAAACAAGGGCAAGCTCCACTTCAAATATGTTCCCCGCACCGGCGCACCCTTCACCGAGGCGGACGCGTGCTATTCTGTGTTGGGTCCTGCGGACTGGAATCCGCCCGCTGACATGGATCAATCGGACTGCCCGCCCGCCGAGAGCCAATTCTGCCGCGGCCGGCTGGTGTGGCACCGCCCGGAGTGGAAGGACTCTCCGGCCCATGCCCGCATTATCCAATTTCTGTGCGATATGGATTTCAAACGTTATGTGGGGGCACAGAAGTCTGTCGTCTACTCCCATAACGACGTATATGCACAGCACATTGTTGAGTGATGACGTTAGGAGGCGCTCATGGCAAAATGGAAGCGTGATGTAATCTACGGCGTTGTTTTGATCGCCTGCTGTGCTTTTGGAGTGGTTGAGACCCTGGATATGCGGATCAGCGGCAATCCGGTTTTTATTACCCGACCGGATGTATATCTGTGGATATGGCTCGGCATTTTGGCGGCGCTGGCAGCGATCATGATTGTCAGGGCTGTTCTCAAAAGAGACATGGAGAAATGCGAGCCAATCTGGTGCAAAGACGGCGTTTTCACTGTGATAATGCTGTTTTTGTATCTCGTTTCCATGAATACACTGGGCTTTGCCGTCTCCACATTCGCCTTTGAGGCTATTTTGATTCTTGTGTACAGCAAGCGGATGGGTAAATTGGACTATACCGGGAGAGCCCTTGTACTTCATATCCTCATGTACGCGGCGGCGGCGCTGGTCACGACTGCCGCTACCGAACTGCTGTTTACCCGTGTTTTAAGCGTAAGGCTCCCCGCCGGCAAACTTTTTTGAGGCAAACGGACGCGCAATGTTTTGCCTGCACGGCAATTCATAAATAAAACAAAAGGAGAACGAATTATGAAGATGAAAAGAGTTGTCACGTTCCTGCTCGGTGTCCTCATGCTGCTGGCCTGTCTGCCCGGCTGTTCCGGAAATACGGGTCAGTCCGCAGCAGGCCCCAACGCCGATCCGGCTGCGCCCGATGCCGGTAAGCCGGCCCTCAATTTCCCTGTCGAATCCGTCAACTGCATTGTGCCCTATTCTGCCGGCGGCGGTACGGATCTGATGGTCCGCGCGGTTGCGGCGGAAATCGATCTGGGCAGGCAGACTATGGTGGTCACCAATATTGAGGGCGCCAACGCCCTGACCGGCAGTTATGAGTGCTTCAACGCCGACCCGGATGGCTATACCCTGGTATCTGTAGCGCCGGAGGCGTGGATTGCCCAGTATATGTCCGGGGCTTTGCAGGACGAGCTGTACGCCGAATTGACGCCTCTTTGCGTAGTGGCCGAGGACGCCAACGTTCTGGCTGTCGCCTCCGCCTCCAGCTGGCAGACCTTTGACGATTTTGTGGCCTATGCCAAGGAGGCCGGCACGAAGTGTACCGTAGCTTCCACCTCCAAGGGCGGTTCCAACGAATTTTTCGCCTTTGGCCTGGCCGATGTCGCCGGCTATGAGTTTACCTATGTCCCCTATGACGGCGGAAGCAAATCCCGCACCGCTGTTCTCGGCGGCGACAACGACGCGGTGATCTGTCAGGTTTCCGAGATCAAGGCGCTGGTAGATTCCGGCGATATGCGCGTTTTGGGCGTTTCCTCCGACGAGCGTGTGAGCTTTTTTGACGCGCCTACTTTCAAGGAGCAGGGCTATGACATCGAGTTTGGCCTGCATCGGAGCATCTGGACCACCGGGGGCGTCGACGAGGCCGTTGTCAGTTATCTCTCCGACGCCCTCCAGGCCGCCTGCGAGTCTCCGGAGTGCTCGGAGACGCTGCTGGGTCTGGGCTATACCCCGGCCTTCAGCACCAGCGCCGAGCTGAGGGACATCATTCCGGCCATCGTCAACGATCTGACGAAGTGGGCCGGCCTGGTAAAATAAGAGCTGAGCCTTGTTTGATAAACAGCGGAAAAAGAGCCGCCGCTTGGGCGTTTTGACATTTATCAAACACAGTCTAAATTCCGGCGAAGGCCGCACGGATAACATACGCTCTCTTGATCTGATGCGGTTTCCGGGCTTATGGCGCTTTGCCGCCCGCGGCGGGATCTCCCCGCCGCGGCGCGCCGGCTTTTCAGAAAGGAGATTGACGCATTGAGTGTTTTGCTGACTGGTATTCAGAGCTTTGTTCAAGAACCGCTGTTATTTGCGCTGTTGATTGCCGGCGTGTTTTTTGGAATGGTATTCGGCGCGATTCCGGGCCTGACCGCTGCGCTGGGAGTGTCTCTCATACTGCCCTTTACGTTTGCCATGACAGCGCACGAGGGAATTACAACGCTGATCGGCATTTATGTCGGCGGAATTTCCGGCGGTCTGATTGCGGCGGTGCTTCTCAACATCCCCGGCTCACCCGCATCGATTGTCACCTGTTTTGACGGCAGTCCGATGGCGCGGACGGGGCGCGCCGGGGATGCTCTGACCCTGGGGGTGTTCTCGTCGTTTATCGGCGGAGTGCTCAGCGCCCTGGCGCTGGTGATTATCGCTCCACAGCTTGCAAAGGCTGCGCTGATGTTCGGCGCATGGGAGTATTTTGCCATGGGGCTCATGGGCCTCTCTGTTGTGGTGAGCCTCTGCGCCAAAGACATGGTTAAGGGCCTGATCTCGGCAATTATCGGGATGGTGCTCTCCATGGTCGGTATGGACGCCGTAATGGGTACGCCGCGGCTCACCTTTGACATGTGGCAGCTCAACGGGGGCTTGGACAATTTGGACGTGCTGATGGGCCTGTTTGCGGTTACGGAGGTACTGACGCAGCTAAAGTCCATCAATCAGAAATTTGAGACCATTTCTCCGGGCAAAATCCGGGCGTTTCCCGGAAAGGAGCTGCTGAAGGGCACGGGAAAGACCCACATTCTCTCCTCGTTGATTGGAACCTTTATTGGAATTCTGCCCGGCATCGGGCAGGCCACCGCTTCAATGCTGTCCTATTCAACGGCCATGCAGACCTCCCCGCACCCCGAGGCGTTCGGCACCGGCACTCCGGAGGGGATCGTGGCGTCTGAGGCCGCCAACAACGCCTGCTGCGGCGGCGCCATCATTCCCATGATGACGCTGGGCATTCCCGGCGACCTGGTGACCTCCATTCTGCTGGGCGGCCTGGTCGTCCATGGACTTCAGCCAGGGCCTCTGCTCTTTACCGGCAGTGTGGACGTTGTGGGAATCATCTTCGCCGCCTATCTCCTGGCCAATGTGGTGATGTACATGATGGAGATGAGGCTGATGAGGGTATTTATCAAGCTTCTGGCTGTTCCGATGAACCTGCTGTTTCCCATTATCCTGCTGATGTGCGTGGTGGGAACGATCACGGTGAATAATCGCCTCTTTGACAGCTGGGTGCTGCTGGGCGTAGGTGTGTTGGGTTACTTTCTGGTGAACAACGGCTTTGCTCTGGCACCGGTTGTGCTGGGCTACATTCTGGGGAATATCATCGAGAGCAATATGCGCACGGCGCTGATTGCAAACCAGGGTAATTTCATCTCCCTGTTCAGCAAGCCCATTTCCGTCGGACTGCTGATTTTTTCCGTCCTGATGCTGGTTTTGCCCACGCTCTTAAAAAGGCGAAGCGAGCGCAGAAAGCAGGGGAAAAGGACAGGAGCCTGACGGCTTTCCCGGGAAAGTCCGCTGCTGCGGAAGGTTAGGCCATGTTTGAAAAAAGTCAAAACGCCCAAACGGTGGATCTTGATCCGGCACTCTGCGTTAAATGTTCTTGCCGGGCGTCAGCCCGCCTGCAAAAATTTGCCTTGATTGGCAAAAAAATCTCTCGCCGTTGGGCATTCCGCCTTTTTTCAAACATGGCCTAGTGAGACGGAAGCGCAGAAGATCAGTTTTGCCGGAGCCGTCCGGATATTTTCCGCGCGCTCTATTGGGCAGACGTAATGACAAGGAGGAGCGGCTATGCTCTCAAAATATGAATTAAAGCTGCCGGACACCGTGTACGGCGGCGAGGATGCGCTGGATAAAATCGGCCGCATACTGGCTGCCAACGGTGTGAAAAAAGCCGCGGTTTTTGCGGATAAGGGGGTTGAAAGGGCGGGTTTGCTGGACATTCCCCTGGAAAAAATCCGTGGAGCCGGTGCAGAATACTGTGTTCTGGACGATCTGCCGCCGGAACCGTCCTATATGGAGGCGCAGAAGCTGGTAGACCAATGCAAGGCCGCCAAAGCGGATTTTATCATTGCGGCCGGCGGCGGGAGCGTGATGGATACCGCCAAACTGGCAAGCATTTTGATGACCGAGGAATACGGAGTCAAGGAATTGCTGGACAACCCCGCCCGGGCCAGGAAGTGCCTGCGGACGCTGATGATTCCAACTACTGCAGGCACCGGCTCCGAGGCGACGCCCAATGCGATTGTCGCCGTGCCGGAAAAGCAGCTGAAAGTCGGCATTGTCAACGGGGATATGATCGCAGACTACGTGATCTTGGATGTGGCCATGGTAAAAGATCTGCCCCGGAAGATCGCCGCAGCCACAGGCGTCGACGCGCTGGCCCACGCGATTGAGTGCTTTACCAGCCGTAAGGCAAACCCGTTCAGCGACCTCTATGCGCTGGAGGCGCTGGATTTGATCCTCAACCATATCCAACCGGCCTGTGACTCTCCGGATGACATTGCTGCCAAACGCAGCGTACAGATCGCCAGCTTTTATGCGGGCATTGCCATCGCCGCATCCGGCTGTACGGCGGTGCATGCTCTGAGCTATCCCCTGGGCGGGAGATACCATATCCCCCACGGAGTTTCCAATGCGGTTTTGCTGGCACCGGTTATGCGGTTTAACGAGCCTGCCTGCCGCGATAAATTTGCGGAGGCCTATGACCGCTGTATTCGGGGCGGCGCGGTCACCGCGGAGGAAAAGAGCGAGGCATTGATTGCCCGTCTGGAGGAGATCGTGCGGCATTTGGATATTCCCACCAGTCTGACGGAGCTCGGCGTGCGGAGTGAGGACCTGCCGCAGCTGGTCTCCGGGGGAATGGAGGCCTCCCGGCTGCTGGTGAACAACAGGCGGGAGATCACTCCGGCAGACGCAGCGGAGATTTACCGGCAGCTTTTATAATCCAAGGAACTTGAAAAGAGTTAAAATTATTTTTAAGCGTGACGGCATATCCGCCGTTACAGGCCGCTGAAAGCGGCCATGGCTTGGATTTCATAGTCAGATCCGGTGTGTTTTATACGCCGGCGGGCTTTGCCCGCCCGAAAACAGCTCTGCTGTTTTTCAAGTTTAACTATAGAAGCGGAGAGGAGTGCGCACAGTGAATTACAGCTCGAAAGTCAAGCGTTGGGATGATATACAGATCGGCGACGAGGTCCGCTTTACCAAAACCATGACACAGACGGATGTGGTTTTGTGGGTCGGCCTGACAGGGGATATGAATCCCATCCATATCGACGCAGAGTACAGCAAAACGACCCGCTTTGAAAACATCGTCGTTCCGGGGCTGATGGTGGCCGGATTGATCTCTGCGGTTATGACAAAGGCGACGTTTGGAAACGTATACTCCGGACAGACTCTGAAATTCATCAAGCCGGTGTATATTGGCGACACGATTACGGCGGCGGCCACCGTCATAGAAAAGCTGGAGGAAAAGCGCCGTGTGAGGATCAGGACGGAGTGCTTCAATCAGAATCAGGAGCTGGTGATTACCGGAGAGGGACAGGAATACATCATGTGACCGCTTTGCGGACTGCGGATACCCATACAAATGATTTGCGGAGGCCATAAAATGAGCGTAAAAATTATCTCCTCGGCAGAGGCCGCCGGACTGATTGACTCCCATCAAACCGGCTGTTCTCAGGGCATGGGCGGAAACGATGTCGCCGAGGAATTGCTGCTGGAGCTGGAAAAGCGGTTTTTGGAGACGGGCGAGCCGAGGCATCTGAGCTGGATACACTCGTCGGGCCAGGGCGACAAAGGCGGCAAGGGGCTTAATCACCTGGCGCACGAGGGACTGCTGGACTGGATTGCCGGCGGACATTTCAATCCGGCGCCGCGTGTGCAGGATCTCATCACCCACGACAAAATCCAGGCGTATAACCTGCCCCAGGGCGTCATTTCCCATATGTTCCGGGACATCGCCGCCAAACGGCCCACGATCACCCGCATTGGGCTGGAGACCTTTGTGGACCCCCGGCTCGAGGGCGGAAAGCTGAACGGCGCAACTACCGAGGACTTTACTGAGATCATTGAGATCGGCGGCATGGAATATCTGCATTACAAGCATTTGAAATTGCCGGATTTTGCCTTTCTGCGGGGGACCTATGCCGACGAACGAGGCAACATCTCTATGGAGAAGGAGGCCTGTTATCTGGAGTCTTTGCAGGCGGCACAAGCCGTCAAAAACTGCGGCGGCCGGGTGTTTGTCCAGGTGAGAGCGGTGGTTCCCTACGGCAGTCTCGATGTGCGAAAGGTCCATATTCCCGGCACGCTGGTGGATTATGTGGTACCTGTGTCCAGCGCCGAAAACCACATGATGACATTTGACGAGCAGTTCAACCCGGGGTATTGCGGAGACTGCCGGATGCTGATCCGTACCGCCGCCGGAAAACGGCCTTTGGACGCGAAAAAAATTATCTGCCGCCGTGCCGCTATGGAGCTGATTCCGGATGCGGTAATCAACTTGGGAATCGGTATTCCGGAGGGAGTCGGCGCCGTGGCAGAAGAGGAGGGGCTGCGGGACCGGCTGACTCTCTCCATTGAGTCCGGCCCCGTCGGCGGAATTCCGGTGTCTGGGATCGGCTTTGGGGCGTCTTTGAACCCGGAGTGCATTTTGGACCAGTCCACACAGTTTGACACGTATGACGGAGGAGGACTTGATCTTGCTTACCTTGGATTGGCCGAGGCCGACAGGGAGGGAAATGTCAATGTCTCAAAATTTGGTCCCAGGATTGCGGGAGCAGGCGGTTTTATCAATATTACGCAGGCCACGCAGAATGTGATTTTCTGCGGAACGATGACTGCAGATGGATTAAAAGCGGCGGCGGCGGGCGGAAAGCTGCGGATCAAACAGGAGGGCCGGGTAAAAAAACTGGTGAACCAGGTCCAGCAGATCACCTTTTCCGGGCGCTTTTCCGGCAAGGCAGGGCAGCATGTTCTCTACATTACAGAAAGAGCGGTATTCAAGCTGTGCCATGAGGGCATGACCCTGATTGAAATCGCTCCAGGCGTGGATCTGGAGAGAGATATATTGGGGCAAATGGATTTTGCGCCCCGCATCTCCAAAGATGTAAAAGAGATGGATCCGCGGATATTCCGGCCGGAACGGATGGGACTGCGCTGGCAGGACATGAAGCGGTGAGTGTGGATGACTGGGGCCGCGGAAATGGGACGGCCTTCTATGGGACCTTGCTTGAGAAGTACCGGAGCGCCAAAAAAGGAGACACGCACCGCGTGTCTCCTTTTTTGAAGCAAGCGTCCGCTTTTGCGCCACCGGATGAAGCGTTGGTGAACACTGCCCCATTTCCCATAATCTGGCGGCAGGTCACGCCAGGCACTCCGGTGCGCAGTACCCCAAATACTGCATTGATAAAACGTCGGTTATCCTGGGTGATTCCTTCCCATTGGCCGCGTTGTCCAGGCAGATGCGGCTCCATCAGGGCCCGCACTTTGCCACTGATGTCATGGCGATGACACGAAGCTTCCATCTCTTCTCCCTCTTCTTTCTCTGAATGCATCCATTTACCATGTTCTTCCAATCTTGTGTAGACACTATCTTGAATATGAAGACTATTTTTTAGCGCATATGTCCCCAGCCTCCACACCTATTTCGAGCCTGAACGCTTTAGTTATCAAAACGAGTGGGATCATACCCTGCGCGAGTACATTGCAAGCTTTCCCCAGCCGGTTATTCTGGCTGGGGATTTCAACAACATAACTCGGAAGGCCATAGATAGTTATCGAAAAAATCAGAATGTAGATATGGACGGTATTCTTTCTATTTAAGCCAAAAAGCAAAGCCAACTTTGAGGAATTACTTTCTTCCGGCCTTGTTAATACATTTCGCGCTCTTTACCCGGAAAAAGAAGGGGCCAATATATGGTGGGGACAAAAAACAAAACCGCATAGAAACAAAGGGTCCAGAGTGAATTATTTCTTTGTATCTGCGGGACTGATTCCGTCTGTCCATTTCAGTCACCGGTCCGGTGCGGATTTTATGCCCGGTGAGAAGTCTGTCTTTTTCATCTCCGCCGCAAATCCGGGCCTTCTCCGGAGAATCCGGTGTCAAAGCATAGGAGGTATATTACGGCTTTAATTTGGCATCCTCATTTTAGAAAACGTAAAATAACAAAAGGTGGCGTGGCTTTTGAAGCCAGGCCGCCTTTACGTTAGAATTCAAATGAACTGAAAGAGAAACGGAGGTTTTCAAAATGGAGGATCACAAATTGACGGCGGAGATGATTGCAGAATATGACAAGCATCTGCGTTTGGAGGAACGTGCACCCGGTACAGTGGAAAAATATCTGCGGGACATCCGGCAGTTCGCCGTATGGCTGGACGGCAGAGCCATTACGAAAGAGCTTGCGGTCGCATGGAAGGAGTACCTGCTGTCCCAACAGTACGCGCCCTCTACCATCAATGGGGTGCTGGCTGCGTTGAATGGGCTGTTCTGCTTTTTCGGCTGGAATGAGTGCAGGGTGAAACCGCTGAAACGCCAGCGGAGTGTGTTCCGGTCCGGAGAACGGGAGTTGACAAGGGGGGAGTATCTGCGTCTGCTGGATACCGCGAAGCGGGCTGGTAATGAGCGGTTGTATCTGGTGATGGAGACGCTGTGTTCCACAGGGATGCGGGTTTCGGAACTGCGGTTCATCACCGTGGAAACGCTGGAGAGGGGCTTTGCGGCAGTGGACTGCAAGGGCAAACAGCGGACCGTTCTTCTAACGAAGCGCCTGCGGCGGACCTTGAAGGAATACTGTCTGCGGCGTGGCATTCGAAGCGGAGCAGTGTTCGTGACCCGGACCGGGCGGCCGCTGGACCGCTCCAATATTTGGCGGGAAATGCAGGCCCTGTGTGAGCGGGCAGGTGTGGATGCCAGTAAGGTATTTCCCCATAACCTTCGACACCTGTTTGCCGTCTTATTTTATAATGAGGAAAAGGATATAGCAAAGCTGGCAGACCTGTTGGGTCATGCCAGCATAGAAACTACTCGTATCTATATCATGGAGAGCAGCGCGGTGCATGCGCAGCGCCTGGAACGGCTGGGATTGGTGATATAGAAACAACGGAATAGTCGTTTTGTTGTAAAGCGGAGCCTGATTTAAGGGTGCAGGGCCCCTCTGGGGGGCTCCAGCATTCGTTATGGTTCTAAGAATACCACAACGTTTTTTAATTTGCAATACATTTGTAACATAATCGGATAGGGCACAGGCCATATTTTATACATATCAGTCTTTTGGCAGGCGCAAAAATCAGGCCGGGGAGGGTAACAATTCCTCTCCAGTCCAGTTTTTGTGCCTTTTTGCCGTCCAGTAGACAGAAAGCGTCCAGTTCCATGTGCAGGAACCAAACAGGTACAGGATATTTTACAACAAAACGACTATCCTGTTGTAAAGCCGAAAGGAGGGAATGAGATGGCCGGAATCCTGTATCCCCACAACGAAGAGGCGTACCAGTCTGCCGCGGCGATGCTGGCCGCGTACGGCAAGGCCGCCGTCATTCATCCCACCGGCACGGGCAAGTCCCTGATTGGCTTCCAGCTGTGCCTGGACCATCCATCCGCCCGTGTCTGCTGGCTGTCTCCGTCGGAGCATATCTTCCGCACCCAACTGGAAAACTGGCAGGCGGCAGGCGGTGGGGAACTGCCCAATATCAGCTTTTTCACCTATGCCAGGCTTATGATGCTGTCCGAAGAGGAGCTGTCTGTCCTCCGCCCGGATTACATCGTCCTGGACGAGTTCCACCGCTGTGGGGCGGAGCAGTGGGGGCGGGGGGTGCGGCGTCTGGAGGAGTTGTACCCGCAGGCAGGCTTGCTGGGTCTCTCCGCCACGAATGTGCGCTACCTGGATAACCGCCGGGATATGGCCAAGGAGCTCTTTGGCGGGCGGATTGCCTCCGAGATGACGCTTGGCGAGGCCATTGCCCGGGGCATTCTGCACCCGCCCCGATATGTGCTGGGCATGTTTTCCCTGGAAAGCGAATGGAGGAAATATGAGGCCCGCATCCGGCGCGCCGGGAGCGGGCCCGCAGGGGACCGAGCCAGAAAACTGCTGGATGCCCTGCGGCGGACGCTGGAGCAGGCGGACGGACTGGATGTAATGTTTGAAAAGCACATGCGGGAGCGGACGGGGAAGTACATCATCTTCTGCGCTAACGCAAAGCATATGGATGAGATGATTTCCCATGTGCCAGAGTGGTTTGGGAGAATCGACCCGGAGCCCCGCGTCTACCGGGCATACTCGGAGGACCCGGCCGCCGGCAGAGCCTTTGCCGGCTTCAAGGCGGATACCAGCCGGCATTTGAAGCTGCTGTTTTGCATCGATATGCTCAATGAGGGCATCCACGTGGAGGAGGTGTCCGGGGTGGTTCTGTTTCGCCCGACGGTTTCGCCCATCATATACAAGCAGCAGGTAGGGCGGGCCCTGTCGGCCAGCCAGGCCAGGGAGGCTGTGATTTTCGACGTGGTGAACAACATCGAGAACCTGTACAGCATCGGCGCCGTGGAGGCGGAAATACGGGAGGCGGCGGAGGACCTCCGGTTCTGCGGGGAGGGAGAGCGGATTGTCCACGAGTCATTCCGCGTTATCGACGAGCTGCGGGACTGCCGGAGTCTGTTCGAGGCGCTGGAGGACACCCTCTCGGCCTCCTGGGATTTGATGTACGGGTACGCGGCACAGTATTTCCGGGAGCACGGCAACCTGCGGGTTCCCCGGCGCTACAGAACACCGGAGGGGTATGCGCTGGGCAACTGGCTCATGACGCAAAGGAAGGTGCGGGCCGGGCAGCAGTACGGAAGCCTGTCCGAAGAGAGGATCGCCAGGCTGGACGCCATCGGCATGACCTGGGAGGACCGGCATACCGCGTCCTGGAACCGCTGCTACGGCGCCCTTTGCCTCTACAGGCAGCGGCGGGGGGATTTGGATGTTCCGGCAGACTATGTAACGGAGGAGGGACTCCGCCTGGGGGCGTTTGTCAGCAGCCTGCGCACGGCGCGTTCCGCAGGCAGCCGAAGCGGCTACCTGACGCGGGAGCGGATACAACAGCTGGATGCTTTGGGAATGATTTGGAATAAGTTGGATTACCTGTGGGAGAGGAATTATCTGGGCTGCGCGGCCTATTATCTGGAGCACCATGACCTGGATATTCCTGCGGCTTATGTCAACCCGGACGGGCAGAGGCTGGGCACCTGGATTCGCAGCCTGCGCCGGATGCGCAGTGGCCGGGGTAGGAATTCCCTGACGGAAGAGCAGATCCGGCGGCTGGACGCCATCGGCATGATCTGGGAGGACACCTACACCCGGAGATGGGAGTATGGCTATGGGCGGGCTGTCAAGTGGTACGAAACCCACCGGAATCTGGATATCCCCGCCAATTATGTGGATGAGGACGGCTTTGCCCTAGGCAGATGGCTGTGGCGGCACACGGAGCGGGACCCTAAAACGGGCCGCCTGGCCATCCGCGTCACGCCGGAGCGCCGGGCGAAGCTGGACGCGCTGGGAATGCGCTGGGAAAAGGAGGACTCCTGGGAGCGGCGGTACCGACTGGCGGAGCGGTACTACGAGGAGCACGGAAACCTGGATGTTCCGGGAAACTATGTCTCGGAGGGGGTCTGGCTGCACAAGTGGCTCAACGAGCAAAAGCAGATTTACCGGGGCAGCCGCCCCGGTAAGCGCCTCAGCGGGGAGCAGGTCGCCCAGCTGGAGCGGATTGGCATGACCTGGCGCTCGAAGAATGAGGAGGTCTGGGAGGCGAGGTATGAGGATGCGCGGCGGTTCTTCCTGGAGCACGGGCACCTGGACGTTCCCAAGGGCTGCTTGGGCGGCAGTGGAAAGCGGCTGGACAGCTGGCTGCAGCTCCAGCGGCGGGCCTGGAGGAATGGTGAGCTGTCGGAGTGCAAGGTGAGGCGGCTGAAAGAGCTTGGCTTTGACCCGTACCCCGGCGGGGCCGGACAGGAGACGGCCAGAAGCACCGCGTAAGCGCAGGCGGGGGAATTGTTATGTATGTGCGTTACATAAAAAGGCTTTTGGACATCGCAGTTGCTCTGACGGCCCTCTTCCTGCTGCTGTTTCCCATGCTGGCGGTTGCCGTTCTGGTGAAACTGGATTCCCCAGGCCCGGTGCTCTTCCGCCAGAGGCGGGTGGGCATCCACCGGAAGGAGTTCCAGATGCTGAAATTCCGAACCATGTCCGTCACGGCCCCCGCTAGCATGCCGACCCACCTTCTGAAGGACGCCGCGGCCTACTCCACGCCGTTCCAGTCGTTCCTGCGGAAGTACTCTATAGATGAACTCCCGCAACTACTCTGTATCCTGCGGAACCAGATGTCCTTTATCGGTCCCCGCCCAGCGCTGTGGAACCAGTATGACCTGCTGGCGGAGCGGGACAAATACGGCGCCAACGATATCCGGCCAGGCCTCACCGGCTGGGCCCAAATCAATGGCCGTGACGAGCTGCCCATTGAGGTGAAGGCCCGCTATGACGGGGAATATGTGGAACATATGAGCTTCCTGTTTGACTGTAAATGCTTTTTCGGCACCATCGGAGCGGTTCTGCGGCACGACGGTGTGCGGGAGGGCGCGGAGAAGCCGAAGGAGCTGGCAGAGCGATGAAGGTTACCATCATTAACTGCTTTGATGTATATGACCGCCGTGTGGAACTGCTGAGGGCATCCCTGCGGGGGGAGGGACACCGGGTGTCCGTGCTGGTGCCAAACTTCCGGCATATGCAGCGGTGCAGGCGCACCCACTGCCCGGCGGGATTTGAAATGCTGCCGGTGATTCCCTACTACGGCAGGTTTTCCCCGGCGCGGATTCGGTCCCATATGCGCTTTGCCAGGGACGCACTATACCGGGCGGAAGAGCTGCGGCCAGACCTGCTGTGGGTGCTGGTGCCGCCCAATTCCCTGGTCAGGGAGGCGGCGCTCTACAGAAAGCGGCGGCCAGACATGAGGCTGGTGCTGGATTTCATGGACCTGTGGCCGGAGTCCATGCCGGTACCGGGATTCGCTTCCACGCCGCCTGGGTGTCTCTGGCAAGGCTTGCGGGACCGCTATGCGGACGGGGCGGATATTGTTGTAACGGAGTCCAGCAAATATTGGGCAGTCCTGCAAAAGAGCTGCGAGAAAAAGAAGCTGCATACGCTGTTTGTGCCGAGGAAGGACGGGTTCCGATACCTGGAGGCGCACCCGCCCAGGGACAGGATTGCCCTGTGTTTCCTGGGACAAGTGAACGGTGACATCGATTTCCAGGCGGTGGGCAGGCTGCTGCAAAGGATGGGTCAGGCTGCGGAGCTGCATGTGATTGGGGCTGGGGACGGGGAGACGATGCTGCGCCGGACGGTGGAGGACGCTGGGGCCCGTGTGGAATTCCATGGCAAGGTCTATGCCCCGGAGAAAAAGCGGAGGATTTTTGAGCGCTGCCACGCTGGGCTGAACCTGCTGAGAAACGGGCCGCGCTCCGGGCTTTCAATGAAAAGCGTGGATTACCTGGAGGCGTCCCTTCCGGTCATCAACAACGTCCCGGGGGACACCTGGGATTTCATCGAGAGGTATCCTGTAGGGCTCAACTGCGACGGGAGTATGGAGGTTACCGCGTCAAAGCTGCTGGCCCTGCAGAGCCGGCGGGAGCAGATTCAGGCGGTTTACCATACATACTTTGCCGAGAGGGTCTTTTCCACGAATCTGCGAAAGATTATGGGAGCTGAGAGATGAGGAGCATCCTGGTGACCGGCGCCAACAGCTACATCGGAAGAGCTTTCTCCCAATATATGGGAGCGTTTTCCGGCGAGTATATGGTGCATTCTGTCAGCCTGCGCCATGGGAGCTGGCGAGAGAAGGACTTTTCTCCATATGACGCGGTTTTGCATACCGTGGGGCTGGCACATATGAGGGAAACCGCAGGGAATCGGCCGCTGTATGGCCAGATCAACCGGGATTTGGCTGTGGAGACAGCCCGAAAGGCCAGGGCAGAAGGCGTTGGGCAGTTTTTGTTCCTGAGCTCCATGAGCGTCTATGGGATGGACGAGGGGGTCATTACGCCGAAGACGGTTCCACGGCCCCAAAGCAGCTACGGAAGGAGCAAGCTGGAGGCCGAGCAACTCCTTTGGGGGCTGCGGACGGAGACCTTCCGCGTGGCCATCCTGCGGCCGCCTATGGTCTACGGGGAGGGCTGCCGGGGGAATTACCGGGCGCTGGTGAGGCTGGCGGGGCTTCTGCCGGCCTGTCCGGAGTATGAGAACCGGCGCAGTGCAATTTCCATTGAACATCTCTGCGCCTATATGAAGGAAACGATAGACAGTGGTGCGGAGGGGGTCTTCTGCCCCCAGGACCCGGAGTATTTCTGTACCTGCCGGATGATCTGCCGGATCGCGGAGGCGCAGGGGCGGCGTCTGCCGCAGACAAGGCTTTTGAATGCTGGGCCGGCGCTGCTGAGGCGGTTTACCAGGGCGGGCAGGAAGGCGTTTGGGGATTTGGTGTATTGGGATGAAGGTCAGTGTAGTGATGCCTGCATACAATGCGGAGAGGTACATCGAGGCGGCGGTCCGGTCTGTGCTGCGCCAGACGTGGAGGGATTTTGAGCTGCTTATCATCGACGATGGCTCCCAGGATGCCACGGCGGAGATTGCGGAGAGGCTGGCGGAGGAGGACGGCAGGATTGTCCTGCTGAGGAACCGGAAAAACGCCGGCGTCTCCGCCAGCCGGAACCTGGGCGTGGCAGAGGCAGGGGGCGAGTGGGTTGCCTTTTTGGACAGCGACGACCTCTGGCGGGAGGACAAGCTGGAGAAGCAGTTAGCGGTGCTGGAGGCGCACCCGGACGCCGTTTTAGGCTATACCGCCTCATCGTTCATGGACGGGGAGGGACGGCCCTATGGCTACATCCAGGAGGCGGAACGAAAGACGGACTATAGGACGCTGCTGCGGAGGAATCTGCTGTCCTGCTCCTCCGTGATGGTGCGGCGGGAGGTGATGCTCCGCCACCCCATGGGCGGGGACCGGATGCACGAGGACTACGCGGCGTGGCTGGAGATCCTGCGGGAGGCGCGGTGCGCCTACGGGCTGAACGAGCCGCTGCTGGTGTACCGGATGCACGGGCAGTCCAAATCGGGGAACCGGATGCGGTCCGTGGGCATGATGGTTGGCTCCTACCGCCATGTGGGGTATTCGCGCCCTGCCGCGGTGCTGCTGACGCTGCGCTATGCCGTCCACAGCGTTTGCAAAAGAGGAAAAATCAGGAGATCCGAAGGAAGGGGCGCGTATGCGGGAACTGGTACATCTTTTAAAAAAACTGGTGATGCGCGCCTTGCTGCTTCCGCTGCGGCTGTTTCCGGTGAGGAGAAACCGGGTGGTCCTGAACAACGGCCTCTCCCATAATTATTCGGACAACCCCAAGGCCGTGGCGGAATTCCTCTGCCGCAGCTACCCCGGCTGCTTTGAAATTTTTTTTGCGGTTCGTGATGTAGAAAAGCATCGTTTTTTGCGGGAGAAGGGGATACAGCCTGTCAGGTTCCGCTCCCTCCGGTATTTTTACTGCGCCATGACTGCGGCGGTTTACCTGACCAACAACGGCGGCTATTCCTATTTTCCTTCGCGGAAGGGGCGGCTTGTGATAGATACCTGGCATGGCGGGGGGGCCTATAAGAAGTGCGGATTATGGGGATACAAATATCCCAAGATTGGAAGAGCGGAAATGAAGCTGGCGGCCTCCAATCTGGATTTGTTTTTGTCGACATCGGTATATACCAGCGAGGTTTTCGCAGAATCCTTCCTGATTCCCCGCCGCCTGTTCTGGGAGATTGGGATGCCGCGGAATGACAGCCTGCTTCATCCGGACGCCATCCTGCGGAAGGAGGTCCGGGAGCGGCTGGGGCTGTCCGAAGGCGAGCGGCTGGCGCTGTTTGCGCCCACGTTCCGGCGGCTGGGAGGCGTCTGCACGGAGGAGCCCGCCGCGGTTTCGTACGGCATGGACCGCGCGTGCCTGTGCGGGGCCCTGGAGCGGAGGTTTGGCGGGACCTGGCGGCTTGCGTTCCGGTTTCACCCCGAAATCAAGCGGCGGGAGGAAAGTCCGATGCTGGGAGTGCTGGATGTCTCCGGCTATGATGACATGCAGGAGCTGCTTTGCGCGGCGGATGTGCTGGTGACGGATTTTTCCTCGTCCATGTGGGACTTCATGCTGACGGGCCGTCCGTGCTTTTTGTTCGCGCTGGACTTTGAGCGCTATCTTCAGACAACGGAGGTGTACACGCCGGTGTCGGAGTGGCCGTTTCCAAAGGCATCCAGCCTTGAAGAGCTGGAGCAGAGCATCCTGAATTTCTCCATGAAGGATTACAAAGAGGCCTGCGTAAGGCACTACCGGGAGCTGGGCGGCTGCGAGACGGGAAGGGCCGCCCGGCTGGTTGGGGAACGGATTTATGAGCATGTTTTCAGCTGTGGTGCTGGAACAGAAGAGAATCCGCGAATACAGGGACAGAGAAGGGCGCGGAAGAACGTGACCGGAAAGAGGGCGGAATTATGGCTGCAAAGGGAAAAGTAGAATTAAAAAATAAACTTGCAAAAAAACTTGCCGCCAGGCTGAAAAAAACGGTGAAGTATGTTGGGTACAAATGGCTTTTACCGGTGGTCTATCGATGGCACAGCCGGAAACCGATCAACGATAGACTGGTGGTGTTTGCAGACCTCCGCGACAGGGATATGCCGGATAATTTTTTGAGTTTATATGAACTTTGTGAACGGGATGGATATCAATGTGAAGTCCTGTCGGGTAGATCTTTTTCGAACAAGCTGCCGAATTGGCAACGCAGAAAAGCGAAGCTGCGGTTCCATTTTCAATTTATAAAGCTGTACGCGCAATGCCGGACACTGTTTTTGGTGGAGCATTTTCCGCTGTCGGATATTGCGAAACCGCGGCCGGGGACACAGGTGGTACAGCTGTGGCATGGCTGTGGACTCATGAAAAGAATGGGATATGCCGTAACAAGCGAGGCTTGGGGGGCCGGAGCGATGTCTGAGCGGGAGAAGAAACGCTATCCCATGCATACGGCATATACATTGGCCAGCATATCATCTGCGGGAGAAAGGGAAATCGCGGGTTATTGTGAAGCGTTCCACAGCAGTCCGCAGATTGTAAAACCGCTGGGTGTTCCCCGAACGGATATTTACTTTGATGACGGCTTTCGAAAGAGAGCCGAAGAAAAGGTGCGCTTGCTGTTCCCGGAGATCGGCGGACGAAAGGTTATTCTGTATGCGCCGACGTTTCGTGGAAAAAGCATCGCCAAATCCTACATCAAGTATGATTTGAATTTTAAGAGGCTGAAGGAGTGCCTTTCGGATCGCTATGCGTTGATCACCAAGTTTCATCCCCTGATGGCCAAGAGCGGACTTCCTGAGTCCGGCCGTCTGCAGGGGCGCGGATTTGTTTTCGATGGAACAGAGCTTCTGACGCCGGAGGAGGCTCTTTGTGCTGCTGATATTCTGGTTACGGATTATTCGTCCATCATATTTGAATATTACCTGCTGGAGCGTCCGGTTATCTCCTACATCTATGATATCGACAAATATGATGAGGATCGGGGGCTGTTTTTTCCCTATGACCAACTGGCGCCGGGGCCGTACGTATTTGACCAGGAGGAGCTGACGGAGAAGCTGCTGACAGTGGAGGAGTGGTTTGACGTGGAACGAGTCCGGGCCCTGAAAAACAGATTCATGTCGGCGTGTGACGGGCACAGTACCCAGAGAATCTACGATTACGTGTTTCACCGGCCGTCAGAAAAAGGAGGAAAACCGTCATGAATATTGCGATTTTGATTGCCGGCGGCAGTGGGCACAGGATGAACCAGGATATTCCCAAGCAGTTTTTGAACGTATATGACAAGCCGGTCATTGTGTATACGCTGGAGGGTTTCCAGCGGCACCCGGAAATCGACGCCATCGGGGTCGTATGCCTGGATGGGTGGCATGAGGTGCTGCGGGCATATGCCAAGCAGTTCGGGATCAGCAAGCTCCGCTGGATTACTTCCGGCGGTGAAACTGCGCAGGAATCAATCCGAAACGGCGTATTCCGCCTGCGGGACGAATGTGCCCCGGATGATATTGTCATCATCCACGATGGAATCCGGCCCATGGTGGAGGACTTTGTCCTGTCGGACATTTTGATTCAATGCAGACTGCATGGAAATGCGGTGACATCCCTGCCCTACAACGAGCAGATCTTTGTGGCGGATAACGAAGTGTCCACGACGAAATATATCCCCAGGGATACGCTCCGCCGGGTATCGACGCCCCAGGCGTACCGCTATGAAAAACTGCTTTGGGCGTATGAAAAAGCGTTTGCGGAGAATATTGGCATCCAGGCGTCTACCTACGCAAATACCTTGATGGTAGATCTTGGAGAGCGGCTCTACTTTGCGGCCGGCTCGGAGAAGAACATCAAGCTGACCACAAAAGATGACTTTGAGCTGTTTAAGACCTACATGAAGATGGAACGGGATTCCTGGCTGAAATAGGGGAAACATATGCGAATCACAGAAAATAGACGATACCTAGACATGGTGGACAAACTGCATGAGGCCTTTCCGTACTGGGAGCGGATGGAGGGAAAAACCCTGTTCCTCTCCGGTGCGTCCGGTATGATAGGAAGCCTTCTGGTGGACACCATCATGCGATACAACAGACGCCTGCCGCCGGAAAGGCGATGCAGAATCATCGCGGCAGGCCGGAATCGATTTGCCGCGGAAGAGCGCTTTGAACCGTGGATTGGCGCAGAGGAATTCACGTTTCTGGAGTATGATGTCAGGATGCCGGCGCCGCCGTTTGCCAGCAAAGTGGATTATCTGATCCATGCGGCCAGCACAACGCATCCGCTTGCCTATTCTTCGGAGCCTGTGAACACGGTCCTTGCCAATGTGCAGGGAACCTGTCATCTGCTGGAACTCGCGGCACAAAAGCCGGGAAGCCGGTTTTTGCTGCTCTCCAGCGTGGAGATATACGGGGAGAACCGAGGCGACGTAACGTATTTCCAGGAGGACTACTGCGGATACCTGGACTGCAACACGCTCCGCGCGGGCTACCCGGAGGGAAAGCGGGCTGGCGAGGCGCTGTGCCAGGCATATATTCAGCAGTACGGTGTGGACGCCGTAATTCTCCGGCTTCCAAGAAGCTATGGCCCTACAATGCGGATGACTGACAGTAAAGCTGCCGCGCAGTTTATCAAAAAGGGCATTGACAGGGAAAATATTGTGCTCAAGAGCGAAGGAAATCAACTGTATTCTTATGCACATGTGTATGATGTGGTTTTGGGAATACTGTGGAGCCTTCTTTGCGGAAAAACGGGCCAGGCCTATAACTTGGGCGACAGCGGATCGGATATCACGCTGAAGGTGCTGGCAGAGATGATTGCGCAGTATGCCGGGACACAGGTTGTATTCGAGCTGCCGAATGAGTGGGAGCGGAGGGGATTTTCCACCGCGACGAAGGCACTGATGGACGGCGGACGGCTGAAGGAGTTGGGCTGGTGCCCGGGATATGATATTGAGACAGGAATCCATGAGACCATGGACATTTTGTGGGAATTGAGACAATAGCAGGTATTTATCATGTGGCAGAGATTGAAAAAACACCAGTTCCTCTTTGAGGAACTGGTGAAGCGGGACTTCAAAAAGAAATATAAGCGGACGGTTTTGGGCATGGCCTGGAGCATTCTGTCACCATTGCTGACGCTGTTGGTGATGCGGCTGGTATTTACCCAGTTTTTCGGACGGGACACGCCCCACTACACCACCTACCTCTTTTGCGGTAACCTCATATTTTCCTATTTTCGGGAATCAAGCAATGAGGGCATGTCCTGTCTGCTGGGAAATTCCAAGATCTTTTCCAAGGTTAATGTGCCCAAATACCTGTTTTTGTTTTCCAAAAATGTGCAGACTTTGATTAATTTCGGGCTGACGCTGTGCGTCTTTTTCTTGTTCTGCGTCATCGACAATATCACATTTACCTGGAAATTCATCTTTCTGCTGTATCCAATCGCCTGCCTGGTGGTTTTTAGCCTTGGGATCGGGCTGATTCTGTCGGCACTATTCATATTCTTTCGGGATATTCGGTACCTTTGGACGGTTTTTCTGCGGCTGTTATCGTATTTGTCCGCCATTTTCTATACGATTGACCAGTACAGCAAGATGGGGCAGTATGCCTTCTATCTGAATCCGATTTATGTGTTCATCCGGTATTTCAGGAAGATTGTCATTGAGGCGACGATTCCGACGCTGGAGTTCCATCTGCTGCTGCTGTTTTATACGGCGGCCGCGTTTGGCCTGGGCTGCTGGATGTACGTGAAGTATAACCACAAATTTTTGTACTATGTTTGATGGAGACAGAAATGAGTGTTTTAAGGCTTGAAGATGTGTCCATCCGGTATATTACGGGGGATTTCAAGGACATTGGCCTGAAGGACTTTGTGTTGCAAAAGCTTCGTGGGAATTACCGAGTGAGGGAATTCTGGGCGGACCGGCATATCAGCTTTACGTTGGAAAGGGGAGATATGCTGGGCATCATCGGCACCAACGGCGCGGGAAAGTCAACGCTTCTCAAAGCGGTTGCGGGAATCATGGAACCGACAGAGGGGAAAGTGACCCGTCGGGGAACCATTGCGGCATTGCTGGAGCTGGGCAGCGGCTTTGATGGGGATCTGACTGTACGGGAAAACACGTACCTTCGTGGCGCGATGCTGGGCTATACCAGGAAGTTCATGGATGAGGCCTATGGGCGGATTATTGAATTCGCAGAATTGGAGGAGTTTCAGGACCGCCCCTTTAAGCAGCTGTCCTCTGGAATGAAGTCCCGGCTGGCTTTCTCGGTCGCCAGCCTTGTGCAGCCGGATATTCTGATTTTGGATGAGGTATTGTCTGTTGGTGACGGGGCCTTCCGCAAGAAGAGCGAGGAAAAAATGCGGGAGATCATCGCAGGCGGCGCAGCGACCATTTTGGTTTCCCATTCGCTGCCCCAGGTCCGGGAGATGTGCGGAAAAATACTGTGGCTGCATAAGGGAGAACGAGTGGAATTCGGAGACGATGTGCAGGGGATCTGTGACCGATATGAGGCTTTTTTAGAAAAATGCTGAGAAGAAAGCCGTTTAGCAGACTGGGTACCCAGTCTGCTGTGCTTGCGCAACGTGCAAGCACAATAGCTTTGAACATAAAAATTGAGAATAGAAGGGAAATGAGAGCGAGATGTATCAGGCAGAAGAGGATCCCCAAGAGGCGAAAGCATCCAAAATTGTTAAGTCAATTCTGTTTCTTGTGATCTTCTGTGGAATTTTAATATCGGTTGCGAAGATGCTGACAAGCCCGGGGGATTATCGGAACTACCAATGGGTCCATGGATTTTACGAGGAAGAGGAGGACACATTGGACGCAGTATATATCGGTTCCAGCGCGACCTACGCATTTTGGCAGGCGGCCTTGGGCTGGGATTCCCATGGGATCGCGGTATGGCCCTATGCGGCAAACGGTCAGCCTCTGAAAGCGGTTCGCTTCATTCTTGAGGAGGTTCAGAAAACGCAGCCGGATGCCCTGAAGATCATCAACATATCATCCGGCGATATAGGTGAATGCTCAGTCAGTCAGATTCACTGGCTGACTGACTATATGCCCTGGTCCCTGACAAAGCTGAAGCTCATCCATTACCTCTGTGAGACGGGAGACTATGAGCTGGCAGACCGCCTGGAGTTCTATTTCTCCTTATACCGCTATCACAGCAGATGGAGCGAGCTCATCAGGGAGGATCTCTCCTACGAGCTGGACGGGACGAAGGGAGGAAGCCAATATGACAGCTTCCTGAAAAACACAAAAGATGTTTCCAAATCATACCGGGAGACAGACCGGCTTGGGGAGCTGTCAGATGAGGCGGAGGCATACCTTGAATCGCTTTTTGACTATATCGACCAGGAAAATATCCAGGTCCTGTTTGTGTCCAACACCTCTGTGACGACCAGTGAAATTGCACTCGCCGAGGTCAATCAGATTATGGAGATGGCCGAAGCGCGGGGATATTCTACGCTGAATATGAAGAATCAGCAGGAAGAAATCGGAATCAATACCGCGACAGACTATTACAACACTGGGCATGCAAATGTTCACGGCTCCATCAAGTATACAGAATATCTCTCCGATTATCTGGTGGAGCACTATGACTTCCAGGACAAGCGAGGACAGGAGGGCTATGAGAGCTGGGACCTTGCCGCCGAAAAGTACAAGAATATCCTCGCGCCCTACGTAGTTGCGGAAGAGCTGAATGCCGACGCCTATGACAGCAGCCTCCAGGCGCCGGAGCTCTCAGCACTGAAAGTCAACGGCACGAAGCTGACGCTGCAATGGAAAGAAGTCGAGGGAGCCGACGCCTACCATATTTACCGCAAGCAGGGGGCATCCCAGCCCTGGAAGCTGCTGGCAGAGGTCACAGCGGATACGCTGAGCTATCAGGATACGGATCTGGCTCTGTTTCGGGAGTACACATATACTGTCGTTCCCCAAAGAGAGACCGACGGAAAAAACTGGCACGGAAACTATCAGTTTGCCGGAATCAGCGCCACGACTATCCCCCGCGCGCCAAAGCTTCTGGAGCTGACAGGGGACAGCCAGTCGCTGACGCTGACCTGGAAGACGGTTTCGAAAGCGGACGGTTATGCGGTCTTTCGGAAAATTTGCGGCGGAAGCTGGATCGAGGTTGCCGATGTTGGCAAAGAGACGCAGTATACGGATACGAACCTCTTTGGCGGCGAAGTGCCGTTCCAGTATACTGTGAGGGCGTATATGCGGGATAAAACAGGGGCCCGTATTTTGGGCAGCAGCGATGCCAACGGTCTTCTCTGGCTGCCGCAGCTCCAGGATATTGGGCTGACTGCCTCCGCCGAGAGCGGGCGAATTGTCGTTTCCTGGGAACCGGTGTCCGGTGCTGGCAAGTATTATATTGAGCGCCGGACCAAGGGAGGTGGATGGACCGAGATTGCGGAGCTGATTTCCGGAGAGGCGGCCTCGCTTGAGGACCTCACGGCGGAAAAAGGTGTGGCGTACCAGTACCGTGTTACAGCTGCGCTGACTTATTCTAAAGAGGAGTACCGATTTGCGTCTCAAGAGACAGATGCGTGGCACTGTCCGACACAGGACAGTGTAGTGGCAGACAGTCCGGAAATCGTATTTGCCCGGCAGATTGGACAGGGGATTGAGCTCGTCTGGACCCCGGCCTCCAACGCCGGCGCATACCGGATCTATAAAAAGACAGAGACCTCGGATTGGACGGTTTTGAAGGAGTCCGCCGCCGGGAACGCCTATTTCGATAGTTTGACTGCGGAGGGGGAGAGCGCAGTCTCCTATATCGTTCAGGCGCTGTATGGATCCGGCGGGGTTGTCTTCGGCGGTGAATTTTCAGAGGACATGGCTGTGACTGTGCTCCTGGAACAGGAGGGGTGAGACGATGTCATACCTGAGCTTAAAGTTTGCTGTCTTCCTGGCGGTTCTCCTGTGCCTTTATTATCTGGCGCCTAAGCTCTGGATGAAGCAGGGGATTCTATTGGCGGGAAACATCGTCTTTTGCTGGAGCGCCGGGCGGTCCGCGCTGATCATCGTCATGGGGACCACTCTGGTGGCCTATGGGGCTGCCAGGCTGATTGAACGGAAGTATGCAGGATATGAGAAGGTGAAAGCGGAGCTTCCGCTGAAAAAGCGGATTGAGCTGTTCAACGCCTACAAAAAGAGGTGCAGGATTTATCTGTATGCGGCAGTCCTCCTTATGGTGGGAATTTTCACCTATGTTAAGATCGGCAGGTATTTGGGATGGAAGGTCAGCGGATTCCATGGGTTTTCCTTTGGAAAATCCGTGATTGTACCGATTGGCATCTCCTACTATACATTCATGCTGATCGGTTATGTTTTGGACGTGTACTGGGACCGGGGGAAGGTACAGCACAATTATCTCAAATTTCTGCTGTGCGTGACCTACTTTCCTCATATCGTGTCAGGTCCGTTCGGCAGGCTGGACAAGCTTGCAGAGCAGTTCGACCAGCTCCCGAGGTTCGAATACAGGCGCTTTTGCTTCGGGATGCAGCTGGCCCTGTGGGGGCTGTTCAAAAAGCTGATTATCGCGGAGGGACTGCATATTTATATCAGCACGGTGACTGCCTCCATAATGGATTACGCGGGGCTGGAAATCGCGATTGCGCTGATTTTCAGTGTTATATACAGCTTCACAGATTTCAGCGGATGTATGGATATCGTCCGGGGAATCTCCCAGGCCGTCGGCGTGGAGCTGGATGAAAATTTCCGGCAGCCCTTCTTTTCCAAAAATATTTCCGAGTTCTGGCGGCGCTGGCACATTACCCTTGGCACGTGGATGCGCGATTACATTTTTATTCCCATCACACGGGACAGACGATTTCGGAGGAAGGGTCAGGCCATCGCACAAAAGAGCCGGGTCGCGGGTATCTTGTTCAATGTAGGCATTCCGTCTGTTTTAGCGTGGCTGTTCTCGGGAGCCTGGCATGGGACAGGAATCAGCTTTTTTCTTTGGGGCGTATATTATACGGTCCTGTTGGTATTCTCTCAGATTTTGGAACCTGTGTTTGACACGTTATGCGTTCGGCTGCATATCGACAAGGCAAGCCGGAGCTTCTCCGCCTGGCAGTCTATCCGAACGGTAGGACTCTTTTGCATCGGCAGTTCCCTGACCTTCGACGGCTCGGTCAGCGGTTTTGTAACGCTTTGGAAACAGCTTCTTTCAGAGGCGAGACTGTGGGTGCTCTTTGACGGAAGCCTTTTCAACTATGGACTTAGCCGCCAGAAATTTTTGATGGTTTTGGTCTGCTTTGCAGTCTTGATGCTTGTAGAGACGCTCAAAGAAAGAGGCGTCTATCTTCGTAAAACAATCGCCGCAAAGCCGGTAATCCTGCGGTGGTGCATCTATTATGCGCTTATTTTCGCAATTATAATTTTTGGCTTTTACGGACCGGGTTATGACGCGGCGGATTTTATCTATGCGGGATTCTAAGTTTTTTAGGGAGGGTGTCGGAAAATGCAGAAGAACGTAACAGAATGGCTGGACCGGACAGCGGAGCGGTTTCCGGACAAAGCGGCCATTGTAGACGAGTGGGAGATGCTGTCTTTCCGGGAGTACCGGCAGAAGGCTTTGGCGATTGCCGCAGAACTGATCTCCAGCGGCGTCGGCCCGCGGGAGCCGGTGGTGGTTTATATGGAAAAGAGCGCGAAGGTGTTGGCCTCTTTCATGGGAATTGCTTACAGCGGGAACTTTTATTCTCCAATTGATGAGGAGATGCCGGCATCGAGAGCAAACAAAATCCTGGAAATATTCCAGCCCAAAATAGTAATCACGACGGCAGAGCTGAAGGAACAGTTTGCGGCTTTTGGTTACAGCGGAAAATATCTTATCTATGAAAATATCCAGCCATCGGAGGAGAACGAAGATATTGTTCGCTCTGTGGCGGAGAAAATCCTGGATACAGATTTGCTTTACGTTCTGTTTACCTCTGGTTCCACGGGTATGCCCAAAGGTGTGGGGATTCAGCACCGGGCGGTCATTGATTATATCGACTGGGTAGTGGAGGAGTTCGGTGTTACGGAGGCGGATTCCTTCGGCAACCAGGCGCCGTTCTACTTTGACAATTCCATTCTGGATATTTACTCTGCCATAAAGAGCGGCGCCTCCCTTTATGTTATCCCCAAAGAGCTGTTTTCAAATCCCGCGCGGCTGCTGGAATACTTAAAGGAAAACAGAGTTAACACGATCTTCTGGGTCCCTACCGCCCTAATCGTGGTGGCGCGGCTCCGGGTGCTGAAAAAGGTAGATATGACCGGGACCATCAAGCGTGTGCTGTTCTGCGGCGAGGCAATGCCGAACAAAGAGCTGAACCGGTGGAGGGAGGCCGTGCCTGGCGCTGTGTATGCCAACCTTTACGGTCCTACGGAGATTACAGACGCGTGTACTTTTTACAGAGTGGACCGGGAGTTTCAAGACGATGAGCCGCTCCCTATCGGCAAACCCATGCGGAACACGGAAATCCTATTGTTGGGTGAAGACGGCAGACGAATCCGCCCGGAGGAACGGGGGTCCGTCGGCGAGCTGTGTGTGAGGGGCACCTGCCTTTCCGTGGGGTACTACAAAAATCCGGAGAAGACACAAGAGGCATTCGTCCAGAATCCGCTGAATGACCGGTATGAGGAGAAGATCTACAGGACGGGAGACTTGGCCTCCTACAACGAGTACGGTGAGCTTGTCTATGTCGGCCGGAAGGACTTCCAGATCAAGCACCTTGGATACCGCATTGAACTGGGGGAGATTGAGACTGCTGTTTCTTCCCTTGAAGATATTGACCGCTGTTGCTGTGTCTACGATCAAAAGCGCAGCCGGATTGTGCTGTTCGTGGTATCCCAGCATCCGATTGCCAGAGCGGAGATGCAGGAGCGCCTGTCCGGGCTGCTGCCGGTGTATATGATTCCGGAGAAGGTAGTCCAGCTGGAGGAGATGCCGCTGAACGCCAATGGAAAGATCGACCGGACCCGATTGAAGGAGATGGTTTGAGAGGAGGCGGGAACGATGAGCGAGTGGGTATTGCTCAGAAATGAAACGGAGCTGGAGGCAAAAGCAAAGACGCTGAGGCGGAAATGCCGGGGGCACTACTATACGAATTATTATTTTCTGCACAGCACCCGGAACGATGACCTCCGATATACGGAGATGTTTTATCGAGAGGATGGCGACAACATTTACGCCATTGAACGGATGGACGAGTTCTATCAGCTCTTTTATTTCATAGGCGACGCAGATCATATCAGGCTGGAGCTTCCCCCCAGTGTAGAACGAGGTGTGCTGACATGCGAAATCGATGAAGAGGAAGGGAGGGAGAAGCAGGGAGCTGTTTTGGAAAAGCTGTACACAGAGGGGTTTACCGACTATAAGACCTACCATTTCTATGATCGAAAGAGCGGGCAGGATTTCCGGCGTTTTCACTTGAAGGGCTTTGACCTCACATATCAGGCCAGCGTGGAGGAGCTGTCCGCCATGTATGACATCTTTGACCCATACAGCGATGCCCTGCCTCTGCGGAAAGCCTTTCCTGAGTATCTAGAAACGATGAGCATCCTGTCCTGTGCGGTAGACGGGAAGCATGCCGGCAGCAGCATGGGGAAAAAAGACGGCTGGGGAAACGGATTTGTATTCGTCTATGACGAGTTTCCCGGCGTGGGAGCATATTTGCTTTCTGAGGGTTTAGAGCGGGAACTTCGGGAACACCCCAATAAGATATTACGGGCGACCATTGAAGACCAAAATACCAGCTCTATCCGGCTGCACAGGTCGTTGGGTTACGAGCGAACGAAACAGTATCACAAAATTTTGATTAGGAGGGCATGAACATGGAAGAGAAGGTTTTAAAGATTTTGGCGGAGACCAATGAAGAGCTCCTCACCTACACGGGCAGCAACATGCTGGAGGACGGGCTTGTAAACTCGCTGTCATTTGTCACGATGATCGGTGATCTGGAGGACGCCTTCGAGATTGACTTTGATCCGGCTCTGTTGGAGGAGGAGTATTTCGGAAACAAGGACCGGATTATCCAGACGATCAAAGAGCTTCTGGCGTGACTGGCCGGTGTGCGGTAAAGGAGTGCAGGGATGGGGAAAATCGCGATTCTTTTTTCGGGCCAGGGGGCGCAGTGCCCCGGTATGGCAAAGGAGCTGTATGACAACAGCCCTGCCGCCCGGTCTGTGTTCGAGCTTGCGGCAGGCGTTTTGAAGCGGAATCTTGCGGAGATCTGCTTCCGCGGTTCGCAGGAGGAGCTGAACCTGACCCGCAATACACAGCCGTGTATGCTGGCGGCGGACCTGGCCGCTTATGCGGCGGTCACCGAGAGAGGGCTGCACCCCGATGCGGCCGCCGGGTTTTCCCTGGGGGAATACGCGGCGCTGGCCGCCGCGGGCGTGCTGACAATGGAGGATGCCTTCCGCGTAATCCAGATTCGGGCGGACGCTATGCAGGACGCTGTGCCGCCCGGCCAGGGCGCTATGGCCGCCGTCATGAAGCTGCGCCCCCAGGAAGTGGAGGCGCTGTGTAGCGAGGCAGGAGGCTATGTCGTCCCGGCGAATTTCAATTCCCCGGCGCAGACTGTGGTCTCCGGTGAGGCGGAGGCTGTGGACAGGCTTTTGATGCTTGTAAAAGAGCGGAAGATCCGGGCAATGCGGCTGCCGGTGAGTGTGCCTTCCCACTGCGGACTGATGGAGCCGGCACGGGTAGCGTTGGAGGAGGCCTTTCAGTCTGTGCGATTTCGGAACGCGTCAATTCCCGTCTATATGAATGTGGATGGGCGGCCCCACAGGGAGGCGGAGGAGATCAGGCAGTGCGTTCTGCGGCAGCTGGTGTCGCCGGTGCGCTGGGTGGACACAGTGAACGCCTTGTCGGAGCTGGGAGCGGATACGTTTCTGGAGCTCGGCGTGGGGAAGACCCTGGAGAGCTTCGTAAAAAAGATTGTACCCCAGGGAAAGGCGTATCATGTGGAAGATATGGAAACGCTGGAGGCTGTGCTCCGGCATGCGGCGGACGGCTGATGAGGAGAGAGTGTGCTTATGATTCCGAGTCTGACAGAGGATATGAAGCTGACAGGAAAGACGGTGCTTGTTACCGGCGCCTCCTCCGGAATTGGCCGGGCGGCAGCGCTGCGCTGTGCCCAGCTGGGGGCAAGCGTGGCAATTACCGGACGTGACAGCACTCGCCTGGCGGAGACGGAGCGTCAGTTGGCGGCGGCGTGCTGCGCGTCCATCACACAGGACCTGGCCTGCCCAGAGGGGTTGGACTCTTTCTTTCAAACAATCGTTTCGAGGACAGGAAAACTGGATGGGCTGATCCACTGCGCCGGGATTCCCGGCGTCATCCCGCTGAGGGCATTGACCAGATCGCGGCTGGAGGAGGTCATGGCCGTCGATTTCTACTCTTTTGTGGAACTTGTCCGTCAGTTCGGGAAAAAGCGGTATAGCCGGGACGGGGGTTCAATTATTGGGATATCTGCGGTCTTGGCTCGCCGTCCCCGCCCGTATGAGCTGGCTTACATTTCGGCTAAGGCTGCGTTGGAAGCCGCCGTGGCGGTTATGGCCATGGAGCTGAAAGATCGGAAAATCCGCGTTAACTGTGTGAGCCCCGGGGCGGTAAAGACGGAGATGCTGGAGCGTCTTTCGGAAGAACTGGGCAACCATGATTTTTTTGAGCGAACTGCGCAGACATCGCTTTCAGGCTGGCAGTCCCCGGAGGAGATTGCCCGCATATGTGCCTTTTTGATCTGCGATGCCTCCTCAAGCATCAACGCAAAAAACATTCAGGCCGATGGCGGGTGGATTTGAGAGACATCATTGCAGAATGTAACAAATAAGGAGAAAACAAACATGGAGAATGTGGAACTTTTCAAGACCGCCTGCGGCTGTCCATGGAGGCGGGAGGACGTGTTGGAGCAGCTCCAGACGGTCGGCGCGGATCGCTGTGATATCCTGTTCATTCATTCGGATCTGATGTTTGGACGGCCAAACCGCTCTTTGGGGAGGACGGGATATTTGCAGGAGCTTTATCAGATATTTCTGGATTTGAAGATTCCCACATTAGTGTTTCCAGGATTCTCATTCAGCTTTGCAAACCATGAGATCTATGACGTGCGAAAGAGCCGGACCAGTATGGGGATACTCGCTGAGTATTTCCGCACACAGCTGGACGTGCGCCGCTCTCTGGACCCTCTGCTCTCGCTGCTGGTGAAGGGGGAACGGACGGATCTGGCATCCGGTGATCCGACGGCCCATTGCTTTGGCCCGGATTCCGGCTTCGACCGGCTGCACCGGGCGGGAAATGTAAAGTTCTTATTCTTTGGGGCGGAGTTCGCGGAATATTTCACATATATCCACTACATCGAGAAGGTATTGGATGTTCCGTATCGCTTTGATATGCGATTTTCCGGTACCATCATAGATGAAAACGGACAGGCTTTCCAGCATACGCACGCGATTCATACGCAGTGCGGAGGCGTGGAGCTGATGAGCTTTGCGGAGCTCAAAGAGGATCTCTTTCGAGAGGGAGCTCTGAGGATTGCGCCGTTGGGGGATGGGGAAATAGCCTGCATCACGGAGGAGGACATCTTCCAGGCGGTCACTGACCGGATCAGGAGAGACCCTTTCAGCTTCACAGCTCCCTATGCGGAAAAGGATCTGACCCATGAGTATACGTTTGGGAAAAACGGAGAACGGGTCACACACTGCTGAAATATACAGAAGGTAATATTATGATTAAAAATATTCTGGAGTATTTTGAAAGGACCTTGGCGGAGGCGCCGGAAAAAACGGCCGTCATAGATGGTGAAAGGGAGATCACGTTTGCGGAATTATCCGGGAACGCCCTGGCTTTAGCGGCACAGCTGCGGCGGAAGAGTCACGGTCAGATCCGCCAGCCCGTGGCGGTGTATCTCCCCAAGAGCATCGAGTCGATCACAAGCGATCTTGGGATCGTCTATTCCGGGAATGCCTACATGAATCTGGATGTAAAGACGCCGGGCCGGCGGATCGCAAACATCCTGGATCTGGTAGACCCGCTATTCGTAATTACGGACGGGAAGCATCAGGCGGCCTTGTCCGCCGTCTGGCCGGAGGACCGGACCGTCCTTGTGGATGGACAGATTCCCAGGGCCGGCGCGGAGGAGGAGCTCCAAAGGGCGCTGGAGGATGTGATCGACACGGACCCGCTGTGTCTCATCAACACATCCGGCTCCACAGGAACGCCCAAAAGCGTTGTCCTGAACCATAGGAGCTTTATCGACTATACCACCTGGGCGATTGAGACCCTGGGCCTTAGACAGGATGATATCGCCGGCAGCATTGCCCCCATTGTGTTTGACCATTTCAGCTATGAATTTTGTCTGATGTTGGTTCGGGGCTGTACCTTGCTACTTATTCCGGAAAACTATCCAAGCTTTCCGGCAAGGCTGCTGCAATTTTTGCAGGAAAGGCATGCGACCTATCTTTTCTGGGTGCCGACGATCATGGTAAACATTGCGAATATGGACCTGCTTTCCCGAATTCCCCTGCCAGAGGTCAGAATGGTCTGGTTTGCCGGAGAGGTCTTTCCGACCAAGCAGTTTAATTATTGGCGAAGACAACTGCCGCAGGCAACGTTTGTGAATCTGTACGGCCCGACTGAAATTACAGTGGACTGTACCTATTACGTGGCAGACCGTCCGCTCAGAGACGACGAGCCAATTCCCATCGGAAAGCCCTGCCGCAATACGGATATCCTGATTTTGAACGGCGAGAACCGGCTGGTTTCTCCGGGCGAGGAGGGAGAACTCTGTGTCCGAGGTTCTTCCCTGGCCATGGGCTATTACAACAACCCGGAGAAAACGGCTGCTGTATTTGTCCAGAATCCGCTCAATACCGCATATCCGGAGCTGATTTACAGAACAGGCGACATTGTTTACATCAATGAAGAGGGCGAGATTGTATACAAGGGGCGAAATGACAGTCTCATTAAACACATGGGCAAACGGGTTGAGCTGGGCGAGATTGAGCATGTCATCGTCAATACGCTCCAGCTGGTCAGAAACGGCTGCGCCGTCTACGATCACGGTAAAAAGGAGATCGTGTTCTTTTACGAAGCGCCAAAAGAGCTGGAGGCGGCTGTTTTGCGGCGGGAGATTGGGAGACAGCTGCCCCAATACATGGTCCCGGGAAGGTTTATCCATATGGAGCTTCTTCCCAGGAATACCAATGGCAAGATCGACCGGCTGAGGCTGAGAGAGGGAATATAGACGAGAGTAGAACGATGAGTATTAATTTGAGAAAAGCGAATAGCTTGGCTGTGTTCGGCTCAGGGACCATTGCGGCGCGCTGTGTAAAACTGCTTAGAGATATGGTTGATGCAGAAATTTATGTTTATGAAAAAAAGCAGAGCAATGTCTCTATTTTGGAAAGATCCCTGTCCCACATAGCCGGCGTGCATTATGGCGAGGTTGGAGAAGGGCTTGAAGCGGAAATCCTGGAAGTAAATCCGGCTGTCATCTTCAGCATCAATAACGTCTATTTATTTCCCGGCAGTCTGGCAGAGAGGGTTCCAATTCTGAATTATCACAATTCCCTGCTGCCGAAACATCCGGGCAGAAACGCGGAAGCGTGGACCATTTTTTCGCAGGATCAGACAGCCGGTGTAACATGGCACTTTGTGGATGCCCATGTGGATACCGGAAATATTGTTGCGCAAAGAGAGATTCTTTTATCGCCGCATATCACGTCGATTCGGCTGTTGTCTCTCCAGACACAAACTGCATTCAATATGTTCCAGGAAATTTTGAATGATCTATGCCGCGGAGAGGAGCTTCCGCGCCGAAAGCAGGAGGAGCGGAAAGACATCAAATTTCATTTTTCCTGGGAAAGACCCAATGACGGTATGCTGTCTTTGGCCTGGGATATCTCTCAGACATATGCTTTTTTACGCGCCATGGATTATGGAAAGCTGGCGTTATTGGGGGTTCCGCTCCTTGAATATGACGGGATTCGCTATAGCTGGGAACGGTACGCACTCGAGCCTTCCCCAGGGGACGCTGCGTTTTCCCTGGATTTGCTCCATGACACATGCACGATATCCAGAGACGGAGAGTCTGTCAGGCTGTTTGGCCTGAAACAAGATACTTCTCAAAAATGCGATCAGGAGAAGGGAGAGGAGTCAGCCATGTTTGATATGCAGGAGCTGTTGGCCCGGAAGGAAGGAAGGAAGGAAGGAAGGAAGGAAGGAAG
>NZ_KE159711.1:57586-65920 GCF_000403435.2 Oscillibacter sp. 1-3 | reverse complement strand
AGGAAGGAAGGAAGGAAGGAAGGAAGGAAGGAAGGAAGGAAGGAAGGAAGGAAGGAAGGAAGGAAGGAAGGAAGGAAGGAAGGGTGGAATAATTTCCCAATCCTGACTGTCCTGACAGAGCTTTCCGAACGTGAGGACACTCGTCTAATTTATAATGAGCACGCCATAGCCCTGATTTATGATGACAACGGTGTCACAAGACTGTATCTGGACCTTTCCTCCCTGGAAGCGGCCCCCGCCCTGCGGGAGCTGCTGGGACAGATATGTGCCCGGCCGATCATTATAGACTGTGTCGGGAGCGCGGAGCGGGTCGAAGAGGTCTCCCTGGCGCTCTGCACAGCGGGATTTGCGCCGTACGCGCACCTGCGGCGGCTGCGGAATACGAATATTCAGTATCATCCAGAGGCGGATGCCGTGATTCAGCCTGCGCTTCCAGAGGATTGTGAACCGATATTCTCGCTTCTTTGCGAGACCTTTGATCCATATGTCTCTCATCTGCCCAGCAGAGAAAAGCTTCTGCGGCTGATCAACGACCAGCTTGTTTACCGCATCGTAGAGAACGGAGAGATTGCTGCGGTCCAATGTCTGGAACGAACCGGAACCCGCGGACTGTACATCTATCAGACCTTAGTGGCGCCTCCATACCGGGGGCGTGGCCTGGGAACCCTCGTGATCCCATATATTCCAGGCTGCTGCGCCGGCAGCTGCTCCTTTTTTACCGTCTGGGTGATAGACGGCAACGAACGCTCGGTTCGGGTGCTGCAAAGAAGCGGCGCGGTTTTCGACGGCCTGGAGGATACAGTTTTAATCTTTAGATAAGGGGATTTTTATGAAAACCATTCTTCAAATTTTGTCCGGCTTACGTCCGGAATTCGATTTTTCCTCCAGCAGGGATTTCATTGATGACGGCTATCTGGACTCCTTTGATATTGTTGCGCTGATCAGCGAGCTGGAGGAAACCTTCCATATCCTGATTGACGGCATGGATGTATTGCCGGAAAACTTTTGCAGCGTGGAAGCGATTGCTGCCACTGTCAGAAAAAACGGGGGGACGTTGGATTGAAAACAGTTTTCCGCGGCAAACGGATTACCGGCCTTCTCAGCGTGCTTCCGGCCGCCAGCGTGGCCTTTGAGGACGAGGTGGGAAATTACACGTTTCCGGCAAAGCAGACGCTTCGTCTCCAGAAGGTGATGGGCTTCAAGCGGCACTCCATCGTCAAGGAAACCACGGCCGCCTCGGACCTGGCCGCAGCCGGTCTGGCCTGTCTTTTTGAAAAGGGCTGGCTCCGCAGGGAGGAGATCGGCGCATTGGTGGTGAGCTGTTCCTACACGGATCACTTCATTCCGCCGGTGAGCTCCATCCTCCATGGAAAATTCGACCTCCCGGAGGATGTGTTGTGTGCGGATATCAGCCAGGGCTGTGGGGGCTTCCTGATGGCGCTGACGGAGTCTTTCCTCCTGCTGGACCACTTAGAGCCGGGAAAAAAGACTGTGGCAATTGCCACGGACGTGCTGAGCAAGCGGGTCTCCAGGCAGGACCGCAACAGTTGGCCTCTCATCGGCGACGCCGCCGGAATTGCTGTTGTAGAGAACGATCCGGAGGCGGACGGCATTCCCACCGTCATTTATAACAACGGCGGACTTGGCCAGGCGCTGATGATCCCGGCAGGCGGTTCCCGCATGCCCAGCACGCCGGAGACCGCCCGTTCGGAGGACCGGGATGGGGACGGAAACCTGCGGGCATTGGACAACCTCACCATGCAGGGGGCGGACGTGTTCAACTTTATGCAGACGAAGGTTCCGCCCTTGATTGAGGAGACACTGGCCTATGCCGGATTGACGAAGGAGCAGATCGACTGGTATCTCTTCCACCAGCCGAACCGCTTCATGCTGCGGAAGCTGGCGGAGAAGCTGGGCGTCCCCTATGAGAAGATGCCCATGAATGTGGTGGAGGAGCTTGGAAACTCCTCCGGGGCCTGTATCCCGGTGTGCGCTGTCCACAATCTGGCGGAGGAGCTCAGGGCTCCGGAGGAGAGGACCTGCTGCCTCGCCGCCTTTGGCTCTGGACTTATGTGGGGAGCTATGATTGTAAAGCTGGGAGGAATGAGATTTTGTGAAATGCTTACATCCGATCTTTGACCGCCCGGTTTACCGGTTCGCTATGCCGGTGATCGATTCCAGCATGTACCTGGTCCCGGCAGATGGCTCCTGCCTGGTTGTGGACCCCTGTATTTCAGAGGAGGCGGAGAAGCTGCTGAGGGAGCTCCGGATCGAAAGCTGCCTGGTGCTGTTGACCCATGAGCACTACGACCACATCTCCGGCGTGAACTGGCTGCGGGAGCGGCTGCCCTGCCAGGTGGTCTGCTCGGAAAGCTGTGCCGGGCGAATCGCCGACCCAAAGAAGAATCTTGCTGCTTATTTCAAGGCAATCGCCCTCCAGAAGGACAAGTCCGAGAAGGCGGCGCTGGAGGGGTTCCTGGAGCCGCGATATGCCTGCCGGGCGGACCGGACGTATACTGGGCGTTTGGAGATTTGCTGGGAGAACTTGACGCTGAACCTGCGGGAGGCCCCTGGGCACTCCCCGGGGAGTCAGCTCATTGAGGTGGGAAAGCACTGGTATTTCACCGGGGACTCTCTGATTCCGGAGACGCCGCTGGTCACTCAGCTGCCCGGAGGAAGCCGGAAGCTCTATGAGGAGAAGACCCGCCCCTGTCTGGAGGCCATTTCACCGGGAAGCATTCTGTTTCCCGGACATGGCGGAGAGTCTGTTTTCAGCGGAGAGCTGTGACGGGAATGGGCAGTATTTGTGCTCTGACGCGGGAGGGACGTGGAGGTGGACGGCAGACCCTTGAAGCGCCCGGAGCAAACTTGAAGAAAGGTGTTATGTCTATGTATTTTAATGAGTTCTCCAACGTGAGAATCTCCGCCCTGGCGGCGGCTGTCCCGGACCATCGCGAACAGCTCATCAATTACGCCGCCCAATTTTCGACGGAAGAGATTGAAAAGTTCTGCAAATCTACCGGCATTCAGGAAAGGTATTCCAGTGTAGGTGTTGGGACCACCGCCGCGGATCTCTGCGTGGCTGCTGCAGAGGAAATTTTTCAGAGAACCGGCATCAAAAGAGATTCCATCGACGGATTGATTCTTCTCACGCAGACACCGGATTACATGACGCCGCCAACCTCATGCATCATCCAGTACCGCCTGGGGCTGGACAACTGCGGCCTTGTATATGATTCCAGTATCGGCTGTTCCGGCTTCCCGTTCGGAATCCAGATGGCCTGTGCGGATTTAATGGCGGGATGCGAAAAAATTCTGCTGCTGGTAGGAGACTCTTTTGTGGAGTGTCCAGGTATGCAGAAGGACGATCTGCTTTTTGGCGACTGCGGCGTTGCGGTGGTTTTGGAAAAAGTGTCAGAGACTGTGGCCCCCATCAAAGTGGGTATTCGAACCATAGGGAAGGGCTATCCATCTTTGATTTCTCCTTATGGGATGCAGCGCCATCCGCTTAGTGATTTTTATCGGGACAGAGGGCTTGAGGACGCATTGGCTTATAATAATAAAGGAACCATGCATGGGACGGATGTGTTTACCTTCAGCATCAAGGACGCGCCGAAAGCGACAAAAGAATTCCTTGCGCACTTTGACTGCCAGATGGATGACTACGACCTGATCTCAATCCACCAGGCAAACAAAATGATTGTTGACAATGTGGCAAAACGGGTCCAGGCGCCTGCGGAAAAGGTCCTCTGGTCTTTGAACCGTTACGGAAACACACGAGGGTCCAGTACGGCGATGAACATCTGTGATTATGTCCAGAGGGAGAACTTGCATAAGGGAATGAAGCGAATTCTGAATCTGGCTTTCGGTGTTGGGCTGAATGTTGCTTTGGCCGGTTTTGAACTGGATCTGAGCGTAGTTTTGCCGGTTGTCAAAACATCGGCGGTATTTGATGACGGCATTGACAGCTTCTCTTATTTTACTAAGGAGGGAGGAGAGGACTGATATGATCCAGCAAGAGTTTGACGGGAGAAAAATCATAGTGTTCGGCGCATCCTCCGGTATTGGCCGCGCCTGCGCCATCCAATTGGGCGAACAGAGCGCGAACGTCATTCTGGTGGGCCGGAACATGGAGCGGCTGGAGGAAACGGCCGGACATATCCCGGAGGGCCGCCGTACGATTCTGCCCTGTGACGTGTCGGACTTTGACGCGGCTCGGGCTGTGGTCGAAGACGCGGTGGAGCTGGACGGCGCAAAGCTGGATGGCTGCGTATTCTCTGCGGGAGTCAGCACACTTGGCCCTATTACAGCAATCAGGGAGCCCTTATTGCTGGAGATTTTCCGGACAAATCTGTTTTCCCTCTACGGAATCCTGAAAGTGTTTTCGTCTCGCCGCATCAGCCGGGATGGAGCGTCGTTTGTCAGCATTTCCTCCATGGCCGCATTTATGCCTACTAAAGGGCAGTCCATTTATGCGGGAACGAAGGGAGCCATTAATTCAATAACTATTGGGGTTGCGAAGGAACTGGCTAAACGTCGGATCAGAGTGAATACCATTTGTCCAGCTATGGCGGATACGCCGATGGGCGCGGCGTATCTGGAACGAATGGAGGAGGGGCGTTATCCATTAGGGAAGCTAATGCCTGAGGATATTGCAGATGCGGTCCTTTTCCTGCTGAGCAATGCCAGCAAAAAGATTACCGGACAGGCAATCCAGATCACGGCGGGGGACATAGGGGGCAACGATAACTTTGTCTTTTAGACGTTACTTTTCCAATTTTGGCAGATGCGATCTGCAAAACATCATTGGTCGGTTCAGCTGTCCGGCTGTGACCCATACAGATACCTAAAATTTGAAATGCAAAGGAGAACACAAACATGGAACTGACAAAAAAACTTGCTCTGCTGGAAGAGACCCTGGATACCGATGAGGGCGCCCTGAACCCGGAGACCGTTCTGGACGACATGGAGTCCTGGGACTCCCTGGCCATGCTGTCGCTGATCGCCATGCTGGATGAGGAATTCGGAAAGACGATTTCCGGCAAGGAGCTGAAGTCCCTGAAAACCGTAGCGGATATACTCGGCTACATGGAGTAAACCCAAAGGCAGCAGGGCCGGGAGGCCGTTTCAAAGGCCTCCCGACCCTGCCGCCAGTTTTCCGGGGCGCAGTGAAGAACTTATAATGACGATAACTGGAGGATATTGACCGGATGTGGGATAAGGCGGTATTTGAGGAGTTAGAGAGACGGGAGACGGCCTCCCGGGCCGGCGGGGGTGCGGCGCGCATGGCGAAGCAGCACGCTGCGGGCAAGCTGACTGCACGGGAGCGGATGGATATTCTGTTTGACCCCGGCACGTTTACAGAGATTGGCGGGCTGATCGAGTCCCGCCCCCTGGATTTTGGCACGGAGCAGGAGCGGATTCCCGGGGACGGCGTTATCACAGGGTATGGAAAAATCCACGGGCGGCTTGCCTTTGCGGCCTTTGAGGATTTTACCGTGTTCGGCGGGACACTGGGGGAATCCCATGCCCTGAAAATCTGCAAGCTGCAGGACATGGCTCTGGAGATGCGCGCGCCGCTCATTACCGTCAACGACAGCGGGGGAGCGCGGATCGGAGAAGGGCTTCACTCGCTTAACGGCTATTCCGGCATCTTCCTGCGCAACACGGAGGCCTCGGGAGTGATCCCGCAGATTGCCGTAATCATGGGACCCTGCGCCGGTGGAGCCTGCTACTCTCCCGCTATCTGCGATTTCATCTTTATGGTGGAAAGAAGCAGCTACATGTTTATTACTGGGCCACAAGTCATGAAAACCGTAACTAGTGAGACGGTGACGGTGGAGGAGCTGGGCGGAGCGAGGGTCCACGCCACAGAGAGCGGCGTGTCCCATTTCACCTACCCTGATGACAAATCCTGTCTGGAAGGAGTGCGGAGGCTTCTCACTTATCTGCCCCAAAATAACCGGGAAAATCCCCCCGGCATAGCTGGCGCCGTACCGGGGGACTGCGCCGGACTGCAGGAACTCGTGCCGCAAAATCCCCGGAAGGCATATGACATACATAAGGTAATTGATGCCGTTTTGGATAGGGACAGCTTCTTTGAAGTTCAGGCCGAGTGGGCCCGAAACGCCGTCGTCGGCTTTGGGCGTTTAGGCGGCGGAACCGTTGGCATTGTAGCCAACCAGCCTGCGTATATGGGCGGATCGCTGGATTACCATGTCTCCGATAAGATGGCGCGCTTTATCCGCACCTGCGACTGCTTCAATGTTCCGTTGTTAATTCTGATCGATGTTCCGGCCTTCCTGCCGGGAAAAGAGCAGGAGCATAATGGGATTATCCGTCACGGAGCGAAACTTTTGTATGCCTTTTCGGAGGCGTCTGTTCCTAAAATTAGCGTTGTGCTGCGCAAGGCCTATGGCGGAGCCTATATCGCCATGAACAGCAAACGGATGGGGGCCGATATGGTCTTTGCGTGGCCTATCGCGGAGCTGGCGGTGATGGGCGCGGAGGGAGCGGTGGAGATTCTTTTCCGGAAGGAGCTCCGTGCGGCTCCAAAGCGCAGGGACGAGCTGGTGGAGGAATATGAGACTCTGTTTATGAATCCCTATATTGCGGCAGCCAGGGGGTTTATTGACGAAGTGATTCGGCCGGAGGATACAAGAAAACGGATTTTGGCTGCGTTGGAAATGCTGGAGAAGAAGGAAAGGACAACACCCTGGAAAAAGCATGGAAATATCCCTCTGTAAAAAGGCAAAAATGGATCAAGCCTGATGCTGCCGCGCTGACCGAGACGGGTTCGCCTTTACAGGCATTTGTCCGAGGATGTTCGGTGCCCTCACGCGGCAGCACCGCGGCCGAGAACTTTTTCCGCTTTATGTTGAGGTAATATTATATGGGGTTATTTTTACTGGGACGGCCAAGGCATATTCAGTATGTCAATTCAATCTATGCCCCGCATGGGGGCGACTGCGGGAGGCTTTGGAAGACCCTGCCTATCAGGCATTTCAATCCACGCCCCCGCATGGGGGGCGACTCATCGCCTCCCTGTCCCGGAACGCCACCTATGAATTTCAATCCACGCCCCCCGCATGGGGGGCGACCAGGCCAGCCGGATCTATGAGGCGCAGCAGTCCGAATTTCAATCCACGCCCCCCGCATGGGGGGCGACCTCACGGTTATCATCAGCGCGGTCGATGTGGAGGTATTTCAATCCACGCCCCCCGCATGGGGGGCGACTGGTTAGCAGCCATGCCAGCAGCCTGTTCCCGATATTTCAATCCACGCCCCCCGCATGGGGGGCGACTGTCCCAAGCTCTAAACGGCCAGGACAGGCTGATATTTCAATCCACGCCCCCCGCATGGGGGGCGACCGGCTCCGTGTCCGTCACACAGCAGCACATCCTGATTTCAATCCACGCCCCCCGCATGGGGGGCGACGCGGGAGTACTACTATGACAGCCGGAAGCCTGGATTTCAATCCACGCCCCCCGCATGGGGGGCGACTGACGGGCGAGACCAAGGACCGCGCCGCCATCATTATTTCAATCCACGCCCCCCGCATGGGGGGCGACCGCATTGCGTGTATAATAGGACCATAACAAAGAGATTTCAATCCACGCCCCCCGCATGGGGGGCGACCACGTCCGCCTGGGTCCGGTCCGTCACCAGGCGAATTTCAATCCACGCCCCCCGCATGGGGGGCGACTTCATCAGGCTGGACGCGGAGAAGCTGGAGAATTATTTCAATCCACGCCCCCCGCATGGGGGGCGACGAGGAGCTGACCGAACTATTCCGGGACTTGGAATTATTTCAATCCACGCCCCCCGCATGGGGGGCGACAAAGTACACGGAGCACCCGCCAGCCCTGCGGGACAATTTCAATCCACGCCCCCCGCATGGGGGGCGACTCCTGCAGGTGATTAACGTATATCCGCAACAGTTATTTCAATCCACGCCCCCCGCATGGGGGGCGACTGCCAATATTAAAAAAGAAAGAATGGTTCAAGAGATTTCAATCCACGCCCCCCGCATGGGGGGCGACGGCGTGTAATTCATCATGATTGCGCCAATTTCACATTTCAATCCACGCCCCCCGCATGGGGGGCGACCACCCGGAAACCCTCGTTTTCTTTTGTATCGATGAATTTCAATCCACGCCCCCCGCATGGGGGGCGACGAGGCCGGAGCCTCCGGCGCGGAAAACCTTCACATTTCAATCCACGCCCCCCGCATGGGGGGCGACTCAAAAGCCCAATCCAACGATTTCGTTCGCACTATTTCAATCCACGCCCCCCGCATGGGGGGCGACGATGACCTACTGGACGCGCTCCAGG
>NZ_KE159711.1:0-56601 GCF_000403435.2 Oscillibacter sp. 1-3 | reverse complement strand
GTCCCACTTGATCTTGACCTTCTTGTCCTTCCAATTTCAATCCACGCCCCCCGCATGGGGGGCGACCATCGTCGCCAAGGCCGACGACCGGGTCTTCACATTTCAATCCACGCCCCCCGCATGGGGGGCGACGTTGGATACCAAAAAACAACTAAGAAAGGAAATATTTCAATCCACGCCCCCCGCATGGGGGGCGACCCTCCTCAAAAGCTGCTGCTGTTACCCCATCTGGATTTCAATCCACGCCCCCCGCATGGGGGGCGACCTGCTTCATGTCCCTTGGCCAAGGTCCTCCGGATATTTCAATCCACGCCCCCCGCATGGGGGGCGACTCGGACGACAAATACCTCCGGAAAGAGCAACGAAAATTTCAATCCACGCCCCCCGCATGGGGGGCGACGACCCTAAGCCGAGTTATCTTTGGGAGAGCTCCCCATTTCAATCCACGCCCCCCGCATGGGGGGCGACAAGCTCAACATGGCCATTGAGTACTTGAGAGGCCATTTCAATCCACGCCCCCCGCATGGGGGGCGACTTTCCCTCAATCACCTTGTCCTGCATGGTCTTGGATTTCAATCCACGCCCCCCGCATGGGGGGCGACCACCCTGGTCCGGGTTAATTCCACGATTGCCGGGATTTCAATCCACGCCCCCCGCATGGGGGGCGACCCGTTCGGAGTGTTTTCATTCAAGATGTGAGAGGCATTTCAATCCACGCCCCCCGCATGGGGGGCGACGGTTTTCAAAGACCCCAATGAATATCGGACCCAATTTCAATCCACGCCCCCCGCATGGGGGGCGACACATCAGCCACAATAGGGACATCAGCCACAAACCATTTCAATCCACGCCCCCCGCATGGGGGGCGACCCTAGGGCTGGCTTCACCTTAAACTTCTCCTCCAGATTTCAATCCACGCCCCCCGCATGGGGGGCGACACCCCCACAATCATTACCCTCTATGGAAGGGCAGATTTCAATCCACGCCCCCCGCATGGGGGGCGACAGCAAAAACAGCCAAATAATGCGACCGTTTTTACAAAAAACATACGATTTTCACAAACATCATCCTGCAGTTATTCCCGACAGTGAATCTGCTGTGTATGCTCGTGAAAATTACCTAAAAAATTTGGTGCGAAGCTACCGCGCTTTTCTGTTTACTTGGACCTCGCACCTAAAGCATTAAGACATCCTCTGGACCATAAGAAGCCTTTGCTCCAAAATGCTCAATTTTGTTCTCATAACGATTCCCCAAGTAATAAAATCGAAGGCTGTCCTTCTCGGAATCCATAATCTTGCATAGCTTTGCCTGCAATATGCGGCACTGAGCCGTGTCCAGCAGGCACTCAAAGACAGAGTTCTGCACACGCTGGCCATAGTTGACACACTGCTTCGCAATCTGCCGCAGACGTTTGCGGCCGGCGGTATCCTCTGTGTTCACGTCGTAGGTAATCAAAACCAACATGATATCACTTCCACAAAAAAGGCGGGTAAGCGTCCAAGTCCCCCCGGAGGCAGCGGGCCAGCAGAAGTGCCTGGACATAGGGGATCATTCCCCATGACAGTTTTTCGCCAAGATAGGGGTGGGTCAGCGTCTCCTTCTTCTTTTCCTGCCAGCCTTTCAAAAATGCTCTCCGGCCTTCGTCGGTCAGAAGCACCGCACCGCTCTCCATATATATAAAATCTGACGCTTTGACCTGGCGGTTGTTGATAAGGGTCAGTACAAAGCGGTCTGCCATACAGGGGCGCAGTTCTTCCATCAGGTCCAGGGCTAAAGAGGTCCGTCCCGGACGGTCCCGGTGCAAAAATCCCACATAGGAATCCAGCCCTACGCTCTCCAGCGCGGAGGCACAGTCGTGGGCCAAGAGGCTGTACGCGAAGGACAGCATGGCGTTGACCGCATCCAGCGGCGGGCGGCGGCTGCGTCCGCGAAAGAAGAACGCTTCTTTATCTCCGAGGATCATCTCATCAAGAACTCCGAAGTAGGCGGAAGCGCCAACTCCTTCCAGGCCCCGCAGCTCTTCCAAATCAGTGGTCTCTTTGACCTGAGCCAACAGGCCGTGGATCTGCCGGGAAGCGGCAGTCAGCTTTTCGCTGTCCACCCGCAGGCCGTGGTCCCGGCGGGTGCGCTCGATACTCCAGCGGGCGTTGAACAGCTTTCCCAAAATCATGGTGCGGCTGATCTGACAGCACTGGACCGCATCGTCTGCAGCACGGTATTGACTCCGGCGAAGCAGGACGTTTCCGTTTCCCTCCCCACATACCCTTGCCAGGAATTTTCCTCGGGGAGTGCAAAACGCGAATCCAATCTGCCGTTCCGCACAGGCGCCCATTAAGGCGGGTGAGGCCCCGGAGTAGGAAAATGTGATAATGTTCTGCAAAGTATGCAGAGGATAGCGGGCTGCTGTCTGCTTGTCCCGGTTGGCCACAACATTTTCTCCATCCAGAGACAAGTAAATGTCCTCCGACAGGATATAAAGGGTGTTGAGCAGATGTTTCATTCCAGCTCCTCCATAGCGGTGGACAGATAATCCGCAACCTTTTTACGGCTCATCAGCTTCGGCAGGCACAAGTCCTTCAATGAGCAGGCATTGCAGGCTTTAGAGGGTTTGACCTTAGGCGTATAGTGTCTTTTATAGAGCTCATGCATCTCTGTGAGACTGTCATGGACTTGTTTGCGCAGCTCGGGTGTAAATCGAACGGTCGTCCGGCGGCGGGGCTCGCCATAGTAGAGAGCCCCCTCCGGGATGGTACAGCAGAGCATTTCCTCCAGGCACATGGCCTGGGCGCAGAGCTGCAGCTCGTCCGCGCTGTGCTCCTTGGGCTTGCCCCGCTTGTATTCCACCGGATAGGGCCGCCACAACCCCTCCCGGTCTTGCAGCGGAACGCCGGCCGGGTCCCGGTGAAATTCCACCGCGTCGCACTGGCCGGAAATGCCAAGCTCCGCCGAATGGATCGCCAGTCCTCTGACAGTCAGGCGGTCGCCCCGGCTCTCCCGAAACTCCTGATCGTGAACGTGTTCATGCATGAGATGGCCGTCCGCCGTTCGGAAATTCTCCGCCCACTGGGTTTCTATGTGGATCAGCGCCCACTGGCGGCGGCAGAAGGCAAAGTGCTGCAGCCCCGAGAGCTGGAGCCAGTCCTCCTCATTAAATCCCATTGAAGATCTCCGGCGCCAAACCGTCCAGAGGCTCCGCGATGATCTGGTAATCCTCTGCGCAGGAGGGAAGCTGACTGGGGTCCTTCAACTCGGCATGGACAGAGCGGTGGACTTTTGCGGAGGAATACTGTCCAACCTTGCAGTTGTGGCGGAACCAATAGAGCTTGGCCACCTCCATGGAACCGTCCGGCCGGGCGGACGAGGCGTCGTTGACAAAGAGTGTGCGCAGGCACTCTTTCAATACCTCGGAATCCTCCTCGGTGAAGCCGGTTTTCTCCGCCAGCTGAACATTGATAGAGCCTTTGATCTTATAGAGGCCGAAGCGTACAAAGTGCTTCATCCCCATAGTGTCGGAGGAGCGTCCCTTATCGCCGCTCTCTCCATTTACGCTTTTCGTGATCTGCATATCCTCCACCTGCACCGGAGAGACGCTAACTCCCTGATGGATGGAGACTGGGCCCCGCACGCCGATGGAAACGCCCTTGGTATCTTTGAACGCGAACACCTGACCAAAAGAGCGTACATCCAACCAGGTTTCACAAGCTTTTTGAGCGTAAGATTCTGAATCTTTGAAGTCCTTTGCCTTGCCTAGAACAGCGGAGGCCCGCTCGCTGAGGCTGCCGTATCCGTCGTCACACCGGTCGGCGGACTGGACAAACACCGCCTGTCCCAAATCCTGCATTCGGTTGCGCAGCTTGCGCTTGATACACACATCGCTCATTTCCCCCAGACCGCTGTAGTCGGTGCGGGGGCTGTTCCCGTTGAGGGGGTCGCCGTTGGGATTGGCCATAGTAACGGTCACAAAGGCCACAAAGTCAATCTTATTTTGTAAAATGCCCATTGATTCGTCCTCCTTTTTACGCTTCGGCTGGCTTGCCGTCCTTTTCGGTACGGTAAGCCCGTTGATGGTAGTATCCTAATAAGTAGATATCATCCAATTTTTGATTTAGATCACGGTCTGAAACAGAGAGCTTATCCGTGATCTCCTGAACCAGCTTTCGATAGTACTGGCACAGACCGGGGCTGAGCTGCTTGTAATAGGGCACCAGCTTTTCCTCCAGCAGCCGCCAGGTTGCCATAGGCCGCAGGGAAAAGGCCTTTTGCATCCGAAGCGCGTTTGTCTCCCGCCGGTCCTCGCTGGTGTAAGTGCTGTTTTCCACCGCGTCCGCAATGGCCAGCAGCCGGCCAAACAGGTAGCTGCGGTCGGAACAGTTTTTATCCAATGCCATATCCCACTCCTCCTTCAAATGGTCATAGTGATATTTTCGAATGGCCGCGCAGGCCGTGAACAGCAGCTTTTGCCGGTTTTCTCCCTCGTAGAGCAGAAGATGGGAGGCTTTTTCCACCAGTGCCCGCTCGATATCCAGCGGGAATCGCGTTTTGTCCACCCGGCAGGCCACCAACCGCTGCATTTGCTGGGCCAAAATGCGGTCGTCGAGTTCCGCTTTTCCGTTTCGGGGGGTTCCGAAGGCCTGGCTGACGATCTGGAACAGGGAGGGCGACTGAATCCCATAGGGGCCGTTCTCCCAGCAGCAGGAAGCCTCCCAGTCATGGAGCCGGTCCAGAAAATCAGAGGCCAGCAGTTCGTTGTAGTAGGTGACCGCCAGCCGGCCCGTGGTAGCCGCGTCGAACGCGGTGATGACCACCTCCGCCGACTGCGGCAGGTCGGCTTTCCAGCCGGAAAGCGACTCCTTCAACTGTTGACGGTACTGAGTGGGATTGGCCGCCCGCTGCGTGCCTCCGCTCCTGCGGCCCATAGGACCTGTTACCTTGGGGACTTGTACGCCCTTGGGATTCCAGCACAGAAAGGTTCGTCCGCCAAAGGGAACGCTTTGGTTCGCTACCAGCCACCGCAGGGCGCTGTGGGCCTTTTGGGAGGCGGTATAACTCACCGTCGCAGCCTGCCAGTCCTGGTCAAAGCGGCCCCGAAAGGTAAACCCGCTGGAGTCATTGGCGGAGATCAGTTTCGCGTTCCCGTTGATGGGGATGATGCCCTTTGGATGTTGGCCGGCCGGCGGCTCCACTGTGCCGGAAACCATGCACAGAGCAGACCGTGTGTCGGTCCGTTTTGCGCGGCTGTAGCTGATAAATGCCTTCATAAGTGTTTGGTCTGTCCAGCATGGGCCGCTCCATTCCTCACCCAGGCCGTTGACAATCCAGCAGACCATCCACTTCTCATCTTTTGGACCGCCCTCCGCAGTCAAGGAAAGAGTGCCGGACCCTGACAAATCGGACAGAATTGTGCCCCCGCACACATAGGTTAGGATAGGCTGCAATTTGGGGTGCGAATGCTCCGAGCTGGTCCAGTCTGACAGCGCATCCACATAGAGCGCGTGCTTTTTGGCGTCATACGGGGACACATACCCCAGTTGGTCACACAGAGGATGCGCACAGGGAGCGCTGGTCCTGCCCGCCGATTCCTCCGTTACTGGGATGATGATCTTGGGTTCCTCCTTCGCTGTGGTCCGGGCAGAGACAAACCTGCCATCCTGGTCCAGCGTAATCTCGATCTGTGCCCGCGCCATGATGTGGGAGACAGGAGCCAGCGGAACGTTTTCGCCGTCATACACAATTCCGGCCCGGTAGGCCATGACGTCATAGGTTTCACAGGCCTTTTGCAGCAATCCCATCACGTCACCTCCCCAAATTCCCGCAGACCGGAGAAATTCCCGAAGTCCTCCCCAAAAAGTTTTATCTCCATCTCCCGCAGGGGCTTTGTGAGCGGGCAGTCCTCCGGGCGGGGGAAGGTGATGACTCCCTGCTTCATGGTGGGATACCAGAACCGGGCGGTCATTTTCCCCTTGGTTTCGGGAGAATAGGCCTCGTCGGCATAGGTAATGCCGTGGTACATCAGCCCAAAGCTCAGCTCGGGCAGTTTGTCGTAGGCCCCCGGTCCCTCGCCGAAGACGCAGGGCTCCACATAGCCCTGGCATTCCCTGGCGCCCAGGAAAATATCCCGGCGGCCGCCCGTTTTGATCATCCGCCTGGCGATATTGTGGTGTTTATTTTCATTGCGGTCCTGGGCCAGCTCCGGACGGTTTTCGTTCCATTCAAAATGAGCCCGCACCTGATAGCGGCAGTTTTTCAAATAGGTGTAGTAGGACAAGTCGTTTTTGCTGTCCTGGTAATGAATCGGCCGGATACCCTTTACCTCAGTCTGAATCTGGTTCATCATCCGGACTGCGTCGATGTACCAGATCAGCGTGGGCTTCCAATAAACAGAGGACAGAATCCCCTTCAGCGCCTCATAGGTAGGCACCTGGTAGCTGCACTTCTCCCCGCCTACCCGCATGATGGGGTCGGAGAAGAGGGCGTAGTCCCCCGTGACCTGGAACTCTACAATGTTTGGATACTGCATGTTCACACCCCCAGAAAATCAAGGTTGGATTCGTCCATAGAAAAGCCGGTTTCCGCGAGATAGTGTCCGTTGAGCCCCAACGCTCCTCCCTGGAGCGGGATGAGGCTGTGCTCCGCGGTGAGACGGTCGATCTGGTACTGGTACAGGGAAACGGTATAGGGCTTTGCCTGTTCCAGCAGTGTTTTCAAATAAATCGGATCATGTTCCGCCCTTTCGCTGTTGAGATTTTGAATCAGCGCCGCCCCCTCCCCGTAGGGAACGATCACGTCGGTCGTGTTCTCCTCAAACACCTGGAACAGTGACCCGGCCGTCCGGAATGCCTGCCGGAAATAGTAGGGCGGATCGGCTGTGCAGGATTCGTTTCGAGACAGGAGGGAGAGCAGGGACGGACGGTCTTTTATGCAGTAATCATGGTGGCCCTTGTCCTCTCTGCGGTATAGGGCGCGGTAGTAGTACTGAATTGCCTCGGCTGAGTCCAGACTGTTGTGATACAACTCCGGATGAGCCGCGAATTCACTTAAAAGCTCCTGAGTTGCGCCCTGACCTTTTCTGATATCTGGAAGCTGTGCAAGTGATTCGTTTTGACACCGAACCAAATAAACCGGAGCCAGAACGCCCGGACCGGCCTCGCCGCTGCGGTTGCACCGCCCGGCCGCCTGCACAACGCTGTCCATCCCGGCGGCAAGGCGTATCACACAAGCGAAGGATATATCCACGCCGGCTTCAATCACCTGAGTGGAGACACAGACAACTTTCTGCGCGCACCGGGTCAGCGCGTTTCGGAGCTTGTCCAAGGTATCCCGGCGGTGGGCTATGCACATGGAAGCGGAGAGGGAAAAGAGCGCGAAATTCTGACCGTTCAACAGATTGTACAGCTGCTCTGCCTGACGCTTTTTGTTGCAGACGACCAGCAGGCTGTCTGCGTGCTCCAGCTTGTTCAGCGCAAAATCTGCAATCTGCTCCAGCGACATTGTTCTGGCATCCCGGATGTCCGTCCGGCGAAAAACCTCCCACAGCGCAGGCTCATAGGGCACGATTTCAGGGATCGGATTGTGGAGCGGGTGTTCAATTTGTTCTGTACAAGGTTGGGTCGCGGAGCAGAGGACTACGGTTGCTCCGCAGATTTCCGCCAGAAAATTGACGGCCAACGAGAACAACGAGAGCATTTTACTAGGTACGGTCTGTACCTCGTCAATTACGATGATACTGTCACATAGAGAGTGGAAGCGCCTGATAGCAGCCGTCTTTCCGGAGAACAGGGTGTTCAGGAGCTGGACCAAAGTGGTAATGATAATAGGGCTTTCCCAGGTTTCGGTCAGGAGTTCCCGTTCATCTAACTGCTGTCCATCCTCCTCCGTTTGGAGCAGATTGGAGTGGTGCTCCAGGATGAGACTGTCATCCTGAATGTATGTCCTGATCTCTTTTGCGTTCTGATCCAGGATGCTGAGCAATGGCGATGTGAAGATCATGCGCTGTTTCCGGTGCCGGTGCGCATGCGCCAAGGCGAACCGCAGACTGGACAGGGTCTTGCCGCCGCCCGTGGGCACATTCAGACGGAACACGCCGCCGGGCTGTTCCGCGGCCTGCTTGCACCGGTCGGAAATGGTCTGCCGGGCCTGACCGATTGGAGTCTCCCGCGGGAGCGCCTCCAGTTTTTCTTCGGTCCGTGACAGAAGGGCAGACCACAGCTGTTCCAGATCTTCCTTGTTTCGGGCCGGAGGAAACTCAGATCCCGTCATAAAGATCGCTGTATCCCGACGATCCCCCTCGATGACTGCGGAGAGCAGCAGCCGGGCGAGCAGACCGGAGTAAAAGGACGTTTCATCGTCAAAGTACGTATTGTCTTCGCTGGTCATAGCGAGGATTCGTTCCAGCACAGGTGTCAGTTCCTGTTGGGCCGCCTGGAACCGCTGGTCAAGCTCTTCTTGGCTGATGCAAAAGCGGAAGAAATTTTCGACTGCCTCTTCATAACCGGTGCCTTCCTTGACCAGACGGTGTTGAAAACCGCTTTTTTGCCGGTCATCTATACAGTCGAATAGGCCGTGATGCCCGCCAACCGCCAGGGCCAGAACTTCGCTGGCAACACTGGAAAAGTCTTCGGCGTCCTCGCTGAAAAACCGTTCCAACAGCAGATGTACACCGGCAAAGGTGTGATTCACGCTTCCCCTTTGTCCGATTTGGTTGACCAGATAATTTTGAAAGCTCGCAGTGTACTTTCCCATATCATGAAGCAGTCCGGCCAAATGCCCGCAAGAGGAGAGCGATACCGCCTCCAAGGCCTGCGCGGCATACTTTGCGGTGCTGCGGCAGTGCTCGCTGACTGTTTGGACCTCCATGGGCTGCCGGTCTCTTCTGATGTGAGCCAGATAGTTCTCCATTTTACATTCACATCTCCTTTCGTACAGCAATCGGGAACAGTATTCGAGTTTACAATCTAAACAAAAAACAACCTATTTGCGCTTAGGCCATGTTTGAAAAAAGACAAAACGCCCAAACGGTGGATCTTGATCTGCCACTCTGCGTTAAATTTTCTTGCCGGGCGTCAGCCCGCCTGCGAAAATTTGCCTTGATTGGCGAAAATATCTCTCGCCGTTGGGCATTCCGCCATTTTTCAAACATGGCCTAAATTTCGGGGAACGGCTCTCGCTTGCAGAGCTGCATCTTTCTATACGCCGCCGGGCAGGAATACAGTATCTTCAAACTGTGTACGAGCCGCCGAAAAGCAAATAGGAGCGAAAGAGGGTGCGGCCTGGGAGCGGAGAACTCCGCGCGCCAAAAAGCTTCGCATTTTTACTGACGCTATCCGATCATTCCTGCCACGCCGCAGGTCATAGCGGTTACCATCACGCCGGCGATGACTACGCCCAAGGTAACAGCCGGCAGGGCTGTCCGCATCCGGATGTCCAGCACATCCGCCACCAGCGCCCCAGTCCACGCGCCGGTTCCCGGAAGAGGAACGGCAACCAGCAGCACCAGGCCCAATGTCCGGTACTTCCGCACTTTGCGGCCTTTCAGATGCGCCCGGCGCTCTAATTGGTCGATCAATGTGCTCAGCCTGGGAAAATGCCGCAGCCAGCGAAAGACATGCCGGAGCAGCAGCAGAATAAGCGGCACGGGGAACAGATTGCCCAAAATCGCCGCCCCCATGGCCGCCAGAGGGTGCAGTCCGGCGGCCACGCCGAAGGGGATGGCCCCCCGCAGCTCCACCACCGGCACCATCGCCATAAAAAATGTTAAAAGAAGAGTCTTCAAATCGTTTTCTCCCTCGCTTGCGCTTATAGTTTGCCGCGCAATTGTAACATATCTGGCGGCACGGCGCAACTGTCTCTCCAGATCTTTTGCGGTCGGAAGCGCTTTTCTGTCCCTGCGGAGCTTCGTTACGATTGCATTACAGATACTTATTATATATAATGCATTTCCGCTTGGCGTGGTATGATCGTGAAAAAGAAAGGGCGGCGCTGGAAATACCCCGCATATTTCGCCGCATCGTGCAAACGCGAAACTTTTTTTCCGGAAATGGCGCATATTTTTCCAGAGAAGAGAAGAAAGCCCACTTTTCTTCAATGTTACAGTTAGATTACAAGCAATCGAAATCTATTGCATTTTGCTTTTCCGTCTGTTATCATGCGAAATGAACAAACGAGGAAGACCCCCCGGCAGCCCGGTATAGATACAGCTCAGGCTAGCCGCGGTATGTATACCGTGTGAAGGGAGATCCTCCGAGGGCGTTCAAGAACTTCACTGCCGGCCGGCCCCCCTGGGTCGTACGGCAAATAAAAAAGGAGGAAGATCCACCATGAAGAAGTTCCTTTCTATGGTCATGGCGCTGGTTATGGTTATGTCCCTGGTCACCATCAGCGCCGGGGCCAAGGACTTCACGGACAACGACGTCATCACCTATGATGAAGCCGTCGCCGTGGTGTCCGAGGTGGGCATTGTCGACGGTTATGCCGACGGCGAGTTCAAGCCCGCCAACACCCTGACCCGTCAGGCTGCTGCGAAGATCATCTGCAACCTGATCCTGGGTCCCACCACCGCCGCCGAGCTGCACGCGGATACCGCCCCCTATCGGGACGTTCCCGCCAACGGCGAGTTCGCCGGCTACATCGCCTACTGCCAGAGCAAGGGCATCATCAGCGGCTACGCTGACGGCGCTTTCCGCCCCGGCAACACCCTGACCGGCTATGCTTTCATGAAGATGCTGCTGGGCGCCCTGGGCTATGACGCCACCCTGGAGAGCTACGTTGGCTCCAACTGGTCCATCAACGTGGCCAAGCAGGCCATCGGCATCGGCCTGAACAAGGGCCTCGAGGGCGAGTTCAACGGCATCAAGGCCGTGACCCGCGAGGAGGCCTGCCTGTATGCCTTCAATACCCTGCAGGCCGACCTGGTTGAGTATAGTCAGCGGCTGACTACCACCATCAACGGCACCGAGGTCACCCTGTCCTCCGGCGGCGCTCACGCCAAGGAGTGGAGCACTCAGCAGACCCGGGTGAACAACATCCGCGAGGATGACATCATCCAGTTCGCCGAGGAGTACTTCAACAAGCTGGAGAAGAAGGCTGATACCGACGAGTTCATGCGTCCTTCTTACACCTGGCTGTATGACAAGGAAGAGATCGGCACCTATGTCAATTGGGAGCTGCTGGTTGAGGAGTATACCTCCGGCGTGACCGGCCGCGACCTGTATGACCTGCTGGGCGCCACCACCCTCCGCGACAGCGACATGACCTATTATGTCGACGGTCTGGAGCCCGATGAGTTCACCTCTGTCAACAACTTTGCCATCACTGGCATTGGCGACTGCGAGCAGTCCGACATTGTCCGCTCCAACACCGATGACTTCGGCGTCTCCGCCAACGGCGTTCTGACCCAGGTCTTCCTGGAGAAGGGCATTGGCCGTGACGAGCGCAACGAGCTCACCATCGTGTCCATCGACACCTGGCTGGGCCGTGCCACCGGCGATTATCAGGAGAACAAGGAGTACGCTCCCATCGACGTTTACTACGGCTGGACCCCTAGCACCAAGACTACCGTTAAGGCCGGCTGGAATGTTGACGTTGAGGACGTTCCCTCTGTTGTCGACGTGCAGGACGAGGATTACTTCCTGGTCAACATCTCCTTCAAGGAGAACAACAAGGGCGACGTGGTCTCCCTGACTGACCCCGAGGTCCTCGACAAGACCACCATCACCAAGTTCTCCAAGTCCGACAAGAAGGTCATTGACAAGCTGACCACCAACGGCACGGAGTACAAGTCCGCCCGTATGGCGTTTTATAGCGACGACGCTCTGGACGAGTACAACGCCACCCTGCTGCCCGACCACACCTACAACGTGTTCATGGATCCCTATGGCTACGTGATCGCTGTGGAGCTGGACGACGGCGCGAAGAACTACGTGTTCATCACCGGCTTTGACCGTCCCACCAGTAACCTGTCCATCAGCACCGCTAACGCCGCCGCCATCTTCCTGGACGGCACTATGGACACCATCAAGGTCAATGTCACCGAGACCAACAAGAACATCGACCGCATCAAGGCCAGCGAGACCGGCAGAGAGTACTTCATCAAGTGGACCAATACGAACTTCCCCGGCGACGAGGGTAGCTACCGTCTGAACCGCTGGTTCACTTACAGCACCAACAAGAGCGGCGTGTACACCCTGACTCCCGCTGTCCGTATGACCGCTACGAAGTATGGTGTGGCTGATGCCACCGACGGCAAGGTCACCATTAAGACCGCCAACGTGTCCCTGAAGGACAACGTTCTGGTGAGCACCAATTATCCCTACAGCGCCACTGCTGGCACTGTTGGCGGCTGGGATGCCAGTCTCGCTACCTGCGGCCATCCCAATCCCGACAGCCACGCTCCTTTCTGCAAGACCTACGTTGACAACAACAATGTCCGCGCTTACGGCAACGATGACTCCGTGTTCATCACTGTCGGCCTGGACGACGTTGACACCGACGACGGCACCCGCGCCATCACCGAGGTGAACGATGTGTTCAGCGGCGTGCAGGACGTGGAGCTGGAGATTGACGTCACCAGCGCCATCGAAGAGGCTCAGATCTACACCGTGTATGACCGCAACGGCTACATCATCGGCGCTGTGACCACCGGCGAGGCTAAGGGCGGCAACGCCACCATCGCCTACGTCCTGAGCGACGTGAAGAGCGAGCGCTATGACTCCGCCGAGGACGCCCACTATTGGGAGTTCGACGCCTTCGTTAACGGCGAGAAGAAGACCCTGACCGTTAAGGATAAGTACGGCACTCTGCAGGGCGCTGTGGACACCGAGTATGCCAAGAACACCCACAGCTCTGGTATTGGTACCAATGGTGTGACCGACTACAACCGGTACGATGGTATTGTGGAGTTGCGCTTTGACGCTGACGAGAACGTCGTTGACATCAAGAACGTTGTCGAGAAGGACATCTACAACTACTACCTGGGCGGCAAGAGCATTCAGGATAATACTGCTACTGGCATCGACGGCTACACCAAGATGAACCTGGATGACGCCAAGGTCTACCGTATGAACGTCCTGAATTCCACCTACACCAAGGGCCTCACCTGGGCTTTTGGCGGTGTGACCCACAACTATGACTCCGCTCCCGACACTGTGATGCTCCGCGGCCGTACCATGTACGTTACCGCTGACCGCCACGATGAGGGCCTGGCTCTGACCTCCGACGCTAAGGCGCTGGTCATCCAGAAGGAGAATGGCTCTTGGGAGAAGACCGAGTACAACACTGTCGCTTCCGCGATCTCCGGCCTGGCTGATGCGGATGAGACGACTGACGGCCTGCAGTACAACGGCGAGATCGTGGCTGCCATCAACGGCAGCGGCGCTGCCACTTGGGTTGTGTTCATCAACTACACTGAGTTGGTGACTGGCAGCCGTCCGGTTCCCGGCTCCGGCAGACTGACCGCGATTGATGTTGCTGGCGACGGCTTCTGGAACGACGATACTCCCGCGAGAGATTATGGCGACACCTATCGGCACCTGGGTTACAGCAATCCCGGCTATGATTACAGTGCTCGGTATTACGCTGCTGCTCCCACGGGTACCTACGGCACCGGCAAGCTGACCTATCAGCTGGTTGGCAGCGCAAGCGGCCAGACCTACAAAATGGTGCTTGAGGTTCTGGGCGCCAACGGCTGGATTGTCTACGACGAGTGGAATGTCAAGGCTACTACCGCGAACTACACTGACAGACACTATGTGGGCGTTCTGAATCCCGCTTCTCAGTGGAGACTGACCTGCGGCAATGTGGTTGCTGCTGTCTCTATCGTGCACTGATCGACAGATTCCCCACAAGCATCTAACCTCGAGTTAGAGAGACACAAAACCGGCCCCCGGACGAAAGTCCGGGGGCCGGTTTCCTTTTGAGCACCCCTGCCCAAGGCAAAGCTGATTAAACCCCCGCAGAATAAGACCCGCGACTGGATTTACTTCGCCCTGCCGGAATGTCGGGGGTAAAATTTGGGAGACCACGAACCAGAAACTCAGACCATGTCTGCCAGCTTCGCAAAACGGTACAGCATGGTGCAAAGCTGCTGGCGGGTCACGGGCTGGGTGAGCATCAGGTCCCCGTCGGCGTCCCCAGTGAGGATGCCATGCTCCACGCACCAGGCCACGCCCTCCCGGTGGGCGGGAGCGGGAGCGTTGTCCGCCGTCTGCCCGGAGACCGGCGTGTCAAACAGCGCCTGTTCCGCCGCCCGGCGGCGGACAAGGCCCGGCAGCTTCTTGCCGCCGCCCCGGTTGTACAGGGCCATGGCGTCCCGGATCTCCGGCAGGCCGCGGCCTTTGCACAGTGTTTTCAGGCGTCCCACGCCGCAGTTGAAGGTAAACGAGATCAGCGCATCCCGCTGATTGTCGTTGAGCTCCTCCGTCGGCGGGCAGTTTTTCGGATCGTCTACCGCGTCGGCGAACCGCTGACAGTCCGCCAGCAGCAGACGGTCCGCTTCCGCTTGGCTGATGGTCTGGTTCTCCTCCACATCGGGGCCGTAGTGCCCCCAGCCGATGGTCCAGTATTTTTCCGTTGGGACGGCTCTGTACGCCGTCAGGCGGCATCCCTCAAACTGCTTGATGAGGGCGAGGCCCGCCTCTCCGACAGGCCGCCCCATTATGCCGTCTCCGGCGGAGAGGGACGCTTTCTCTCTCCGCTCAGCTGCTTCCAGTCACACATCCGGCATACCTCCTTGAAAATCAGGTGTCCTTCCAGCCTATGCGGAAGCTCTCTTCCCGGTGCCCGGCGCCCGCGCTTCTGTGGGCTCGTCACCGGGCCGGTTTATTTTTTGCGGAGAATTTGAGGTAAAAAACGGGACAACAACCGCTTTTATCCTGTAAAATTGTAAAATAAGGACCTGTATTTGTAACGGGGACGTACCATATGGACGGAGAACTGTGCCGGTGGACAGCGTTCGGAGACTGCGAATACAGAGCCCATTTTAAGGATAAATAAAAAACGGAGGAGCTTCCATGGGGGAAAACACCTACGGATACATCCGGGTATCCAGCACGGACCAGAACGAGGACCGGCAGCGGATCGCGCTGCGAAAAAGGGCGGTGCCCAAGGAGAACATCTACATGGACAAGCAGTCCGGCAAGGACTTCAACCGGCCGCAGTACAAAAAGCTGGTGCGGCGACTGAGAACGGGGGACCTGCTGTACGTTCTGAGCATCGACCGGCTGGGGCGGGACTATGAGGAGATCCAGAACCAGTGGCGGGTTTTGACCAAGGAAATCGGCGTGGACATCTGCGTTATTGATATGCCTTTGCTGGATACCCGCAGCGGAAAGGATCTGATGGGGACTTTCATCGCCGATCTGGTGCTGCAAATCCTGTCCTTTGTGGCGGAGAGCGAACGCACCAATATCCGCCAGCGGCAGGCGGAGGGCATTGAGGCGGCCAGAGCCAGAGGCGTCCGCTTCGGCAGGCCGCCCAGGGCCCTGCCGGAGAATTACCACAGCGTCTATCAGCGCTGGAGGACCGGCGACATCACCGGCGTGGCGGCGGCCAGGGAGTGCGGAATGCCCCTGTCCACCTTCCGCTACCGGGCCCGAATTTATGAAAGCGCAAAGCGGCAAGATCACACTTGAAGCCCGGGGAAAAATGTGGTATATTCTTAGGGAATGTGGTATACTTTGATTCGGCACCCCCGGCGAAAGAGGTGAGTCCCATGGAAAAAAAGGGGATCAAGACCGCGGCGCAGAACCGCAAGGCCTTCCACGACTACTATGTGGAGGAGAAATACGAGGCCGGCATCGAGCTGGCGGGCACGGAGGTCAAGTCCATCCGGGCCGGCACGCTGAACCTGAAGGACGCCTACTGCACCGTGAAGGATGGGGAGCTGTTCGTCCACGGAATGCACATCTCCCCCTATGAGAAGGGCAACATCTTCAACAAGGACCCCATCCGTGTCCGGCGGCTGCTGATGCACCGCCGGGAGATCCGCAAGCTCCACGCCCTTGTCAAGCAGGACGGCTACACCCTGGTGCCCCTGTCCGTGTACTTCAAGGACGCGCGGGTTAAGGTGGAGATCGGTCTGTGCAAGGGCAAGAAGAACTACGACAAGCGGGACGCCGCCGCCCAGCGGGACGCCAAGCGGGAGATGGAGCGGGCCATGAAGTCCCGATGATGGCGGCCTGCACCGGCGCTGGACTGACGGTTCCCGCCTCCTTCAAGGTAAACGAGGGAGGCGGGGGACGGGTGATTATTGTCCAGGGTCCCGTTGTCCGTGTGGAGCCTCCGCTGCGGAAGGGACGGACCTTTTTCATCCGGCAGGCGGCGGGCCTCACCGTCCGCCGCCCCAGGGGCAGAAGCTTTGAAAACGTGCTGTTTGACGCGCAGGGCGAGACCCTCTGCCGCTTTACCACAGGGGAGAAAAACGGGCAGGTCTTCCTCCAGTACCTGCGCAGTCAGGGCGTGCCCTTTTACCGCCCCGACGGCCAGCCTCTGGAGCCTGTTCCCGCGGGCCCGGAGGAAAACGACGAGACCATCCGCCACACGGATATGGAAAAGGCGTTCGGCCCCCGTTTCACGCTCCAGCTCCGGCGGACCGAGCCCATCGGGGTGTGGATCGCCCTGGGGCTGGGCCTGGGGCTGCTGCTGTTCCTCTTCGGCTTTCCCGCCGTGGCGATTCTCAGCGGCTCCCGGGCGGCGTGGAGCCTGGACATTCTGCTGGCGGTCATTATCATTCTGATCGCCGGTCCCTGGGTTCTGGCGCTGGCGAAGGGGCAGCTCTTTCCGCCCGTCCTCGCCGTGGAGGGAGACCGGATGCGGATCATCACCTTTGGCTGCTTCCGGGAGCTGCGCCCGGAGGATGTGGGCGGCTTTTGCTTCCATCGCTCCGACGAGTGTTACATCTTGTATGACAAGAAGGGCAAAACCTTGGCGAAGTTCAGTATGCGGGACGATTTTGGCCCCCAGTTTATGGACTTCCTGACGGACCACAATGTCATCTATCGCCAGCGCATTTGAAGAGCCGCAGACCGCGGATATTCAGCCGGCGGACCAGTCGGCCCTGCCGAAGGGGCGGCGTCCTTGCGCGTTGACTACATCAGACCGCGCTCCCCAAACTGTGAGCGCCCAGAAAGGAATAAAACGATATGTCCAACCATCCCATTGTCACCATCACCATGGAGGACGGCAAGGTTATGACCGCCGAGCTGTACCCGGAAAAGGCCCCTAACACGGTGAACAACTTCATCTCTCTGGCCGGCAAGGGCTTTTATGACGGCCTGACCTTTCACCGGGTGATCCCCGGCTTCATGATCCAGGGCGGCTGCCCCGATGGCACCGGCACGGGCGGTCCCGGCTACGAGATCGATGGGGAGTTCTCCGGCAACGGATTTGCCCAGAACGACCTGGCCCACACCACCGGCGTGCTGTCCATGGCCCGCACCATGGCCCCCAATTCCGCCGGGAGCCAGTTCTTCATCATGGTGGCCCCGGCCCCCCATTTGGACGGCCAGTACGCCGCCTTCGGCCAGATCATCGACGGTACGGACCACGCCGTCGCCATCTCCCGGGTGCCCCGGAACATGATGGACGACAAGCCCAAAAAGCCGGTGGTCATCCAGTCCGTCAAGGTGGGCACCCACGGCGTGGAGTACCCCGCTCCCGAGACCCACTGAGGGTCTCCATCCATCCGAACCATTCAATGATTCATAGAGGAGGCGCTTTATGAAAACCGCTATCATCACCGGAGCGTCCGCGGGTCTGGGCCGGGAGATCGTCCGGCAGCTGTGGGATGTGTTTCCCGAGATTGAGTGCTGCTGGCTGATCGCCCGCCGGGCGGACCGCCTGACGAAGCTGGCGGAGTCCCTGCCCGGAAAGGAGGCCGTCTGCCTGGATATGGACCTGTGCGACCCCATGAGCTTTGTGCGGCTTCAGGAGAAGCTGGCGGAAGACCGGCCGGAGGTGTGCCTGCTGGTAAACAACGCCGGCTGCGGCTACCTGGGCCGCATTGGCGAGGCGGACACCGCCTCCCAGACCCGCATGGTGGATCTGAACCTGCGGGCCCTCACCGCCGTCACCAACATGGCGGTGCCCTACATGCCCGGAGGCGGGCGGATTTTGAACGTATCCTCCATCGCCGCCTTCTGCCCCAATCCCCGCATGACGGTCTACTCCGCCTCCAAGGCTTATGTCTCCGCCTACACCGTGGGCGCGGCGGAGGAGCTGCGCCCGCAGGGCATCACCGTTACGGCGGTGTGCCCCGGCCCCATGGCCACGGAGTTCCTGAAGGCCGGAAACATCGCAGGCAACTCGAAGATGTTTGAGCTGCTGCCCTACTGCGATCAGGTCCGGGTAGCGGCGGGTGCCCTGCGGGCCGCCAAAGAGGGCCGCACCATCTACACGCCCAGGCTTTTCTACAAGTTCTACCGCCTGCTGGCCAAGGTCATGCCGGTAAAACTGATGGTAAAATTTGCGAAAACCTGACAAAAATGAAAATGTCACGGAATCGTAACACATTTCGACAGAGAAATGTGTTACGATTTCAAGTAGCAGTTTCCCGCAGTACCTCATAGATACCAATCTCAAGCCCGTGCCTCTCCGCTTTGATGCAAATCCTAAAAAGAGGAGATACTCTTGCCTCGGCGGTCTCCCGCGTGAGTCCAGAGGAGCAAGCCGCGCGGGAAGAGGAGGGGCAAAGGAGCGGAGCGCAGTTTTCGCCGTAAGGCGGGAGCGGAGTGAAGCGGATTTTGCCCCGACGAGGGGGTGTACCGGTTTCGACGGGGGTATGGAGGCGGGATCAGCGGGCGGCGGCGCCTGACCGCCATAAAACGGGCAATTTATAAATCAAATAACAACAACACTGTTGCTGTTGCTGCCTAATTAAAGGCGGCCGTCCGACCCGGAAGGACCGCGAGCCGGGAAGGGCGTCGTTTAGCGGTAAATGTGCGTACGGTAAGCTTTGCCCGTGCCACACATCATGAAGCTCACCTGACCTGACGGCGTGACGGTTTGCCGTCTGGAAGGGGAACAGGAAGGAAGACTTCCGCAATAATCGTCTGCGCCCGGAGAACATCCCGTTAAAGTGCTTTCGGACGGGGGTTCAACTCCCCCCACCTCCACCAAATGGAATGCCTACAGTAAACTGGACAGTCTTTTCGGACTGCTTGTTTCTGTAGGCATTTTCTTATATCCTCTTTGCGGCGTGATACTCCGCCTCCGCTTGGTTTGGCGTAAGCTGACCAAGGCGCTGGTGTGGACGATAATCATTATAAAATTCAATATACGCATCTACAGCTGCCTGAAATTGATCTAACGTCGGATAATAGTTGCGGCGGAAATCTTCTTTTTTAATTGAGGCGAAAAAGGATTCCGCAACCGCATTGTCGTGAGGTGAACCAGGCGCAGAAAAAGATTGTGTGACGCCATTTTGTCTTAACAGCTTTCGGAACTGAAACGAGGTATATTGTGTTCCCTGGTCGCTATGGAACAGGACTCCGGCTGGGCATCCTCGAAGCAGAAATGCTTGTTGAAATGTATCAATCACCAAAGCGGTATCCATATTTTCTGATACTGTGTAACTGATTACTTTGCGGGAGTATAAATCTATGATGACACACAGATACACAAAATCCATGCCGACTTTAGCGTAGGTAATATCGCTGACCCACACCTTATTTGGCGTATCGGTCAGAAACTGACGTTTGAGTTTGTTGGGATAATACTGGTATTGGCAGTCATTCGCTGAATTCAAATGCGGTCTTACCCCTTTTGATGAAAGCCCTAATTCTTTCATCAGGCGGGATGTCCTGCGTTCGCTAATTGTATATCCAAGTTCCAGTAACTTTGTCCGAATTCTTCGTACACCGAATCGCCTGCCGCTTTTTTCAAAAATTTGGGAGATGACAGGTTTCAGGTGGGCATCCTCCTTTTGCAGTTGGGTTTGCTCGGGAGCACGCAATGTGTGATAGTAGTATGTAGAACGCCGTACAGACAAAGTGCGGCAGAGTTCGTGGATACTGAATTCGTCCTTATGGGCACAGATCGCCGCAAGCCGAACTGCCAATGGAGATGTTGGGGAACAGCCGCAGGATTTGAAAATCGCATTTTCTGCTCGGAGCCGTTCCACTTCTTTTTGCAGTAAATATTGTTCTCTTGAAATACGGTCAGTTTTATTTTGAGCGTGCTGTTTGACCCACAGGAATAGCGTGCTGCGGGCAATACCCAACTGCTGACAAAGCGCAGTAGCTGATGCGCCATTTTGATACTGCTGTACTGCTTGAAACTTGAAATCGTCTGTATATCGTTTCGCCATGCTCTCGCTCCTGTTGTTGAATTTATGATATACTGCGATTATACCACAAGGTACGTCATTTTTACTTCCGCAATTTGGGGTTCGAAAATGGGCATGTGCTCCAGATGGACATTGGACGAACACCATTATTTCAAAGTCGGCTTCGCCGTCATGGTGTGGCTCTGATGTCGAAACGAACAGCGGAGGTCAAGGTATAAAAGCCTTGGCCTCCGCTGTTTTATCGGTTTATTTCGTTTTGCCCTGGGCATCCTGCCATTCCGTAAACTCCCCTTGGCCCTGTTCGCTGTCATAGTATTTCCGTATCTCCGGAACGAGGAAGCGGGCAAAGGTTTCTATGATAGCCTGCGGCAATTCGATTTGACAGATTTCAGTTTTGATTTCAGTCTGTTCTTCTGACAGATAATTTCCCCCTTTCCCAAATGCAGGACAAGGCCCGCAGGCGGGAGGAACATGGAAAGGGTAAGCTGTTCCTCCCAGCCGGGGCCGGTTATCAGTTCACGCCGAGAATGGCGCGGATGAGCTTGTTTTCCAAGCGGCTTTTCATGTACTCGTCCAGACAGGCGTGGGGACAGCCGCTTTCGTCATAGACCGTCCGGGTACAGAGCTTGTTTATGTAGCCCTCGTAGTACCGTAAGACCTGCTCCACAGCGTCAGTGTCCCCAGCCTGGGCCGCGTCGCTCACCGCCAACGGCAGCAGTTCACGGTACTTGTACTTCCGGCGCTTCATGGGCGCTAACCTCCTTTCCTCGCTGTCAGTTTCGTCCGCAGGACATTCAGCGATTTTGTTCTGCGCCGCTGGACGGCACTCCGGGACAGCCTCAGGGCCTCGCCGATCTCACTGACTGTCAAATCCAGCACCAGACGCAAAATCAAAATGCTTTACTCCTGTTCCGGCAGACCGGCAAAGGCGTCGGCCACCTGCTGGCTTCTGATCGGCAGGTCACAGCCGCAATACGAGAACACATAGCTGTGCTGTCGCTGGGGTAATCATCAGCCGAACACAGCTTGTTCATCGCCGTCTGGGGCAGCCGCTCCAAGGACGTTTCCCGGCTGGCCTGCCGCTTCATTTCCCGGATGTAGTCGATTGCCTCATGCTTCAACACGGTCTTGCAAAAGGCATCAAACCTGTACCGTTCGCCATAGTAGCGGGGGTTGGTTTCCATCTTCTCACCCCCTTTCGCTGGGGGATGGTGGTACTTTCCCTTTCCGCTAACAGAGCGTTCAGCGGTACAGGTTTTGCGCGAAAAACCGCTTTCCGCAGAGAAAAAAGTGAAGAAAATTTTCCGGGCCGCAGGAAACGACAAAAATTGCCCGGCAGGTTAAAGACCCGCCGGGCGGTTTGCACTGTATAGTTTGCTATATCTATACTGTATAGTATAACCGCATGGCCGCAGTTCCCCCAGGTGGGGAACGGGCTTTTTTTGACGGTTCAAACTCTGTCAAATCGTGTCGAACGGTTATGTACTTCATGGCGGCTGCCTCCTATCAGTCGACGTATCTGTCAGCGTTGCCGCGTCATTCTTTTGGGGGATAAAAGAACAGCGGCTTTGATTTGTAAGCCGTCGTTCGCAAATGAGCGTGATTATAGACTGCTGCACGACGGCTTTTTTCTTTTGCCGTCGTGCGGCAGTTTTTCAAATATTGGCTATATGGCAGTCTCCCGATCTGTTATTACTGCAAGAAGTTGAGAAGCAGAGCAAGGGCGACAATCCCCAGCATCATCAGCACCAGCGCCACGCTAATTACCGTGGACATGATATTGACAGCGCTCCGGCTTTCCTCGTTCTTTACGCAGATCACGGAGAGCAGGAGGCCCGCCAGCACAAGGACGATGTTGCAGATCGCCCAAACCATGCGTACACCATCCGGCAGGGTAATTTTCAGAAACACCGGAACAAGGGTTGCCAGCGGCAGCAGACTGATAATCAGAGCTGCCAGACTGAGCTTTTGCAGTTTCTTTGTGACTTCCATACGATTACATCATTTCCTTTTTTCCAAATCGTGTAATTGACAGGGCAAGCAGAGCAGCGAATACAGCGATTGCACAGGGCAGGAAAGGCATCAACGCAAATGCGGCATCAGAGGTTTCCGCCGTAAAATCGTGCAGGGAGCAGGACACCAGATAGCCGCTGTAACAGTAGGGATAAGCAATCCAGAGCGGCGTGTTGGCGGCCAGAGTACCGGGGATAACCAGCAGCAGGTTTAGCCCCACGGAAAGCAAAGGTTTTTCAAACAACACCGTGATGGCCCACATCGCCGCCAAGCAGGGAAGCATGGTCAGAAACAGCCCCACGCACCATTTCAGAAGATAGAGAACGGGCAATGTTTCCGTAATACCTATTATGGAAGCGGCCAGCATACCGGCGACTACGAACACAACCAGAAAGACAACCATTTCCATGAGCAGATAGAACATCAGGACACAAAATTTTGTCAGGGAAAGGGCTTTCCGGCTGACCGGCAGGGCCAGCATTTTCAGGATGCCATTGTTCTGCGTTTCCCGCCCCGCAATCATCACGCATACCACGATCATGCTGAACGGCAGCAGATAGTAGGCGTAGACCAAGGCGCTTTGAATAAACATAGCAGGCCATGCGTTGGTGTACTCCGGAGTGAAGTACCGGCTTAATGCGGCCACCCCGGAGGCCACTACTAGCAGCGGGGCAATAAAAATCAGCGGAACGATCTTTGAGCGTTTCACTTTCATAAACTCAATGCCGAGCAAATCCGAAAAGTTCATGTGGCTCCCCCCTTACTCATAGCGCAGATTTTTTGCCATCCACAGCCCAAGGCCAAGGAAAAGGAGCGTTTCGACCAGCGCGAATATGACCACCAGCATATCGGGCTGTGCGCTCATAGCCACCGCAGGCTTGAACATCACAATGAACGGATGCTCCATCAAGACCGCTGCCGCTGAAGATGCCAGGGCATCCCGCTTAAAAAACCGGCAACTCCCACGCCAAGGGGAACCCACATATTTTCAAAGTGGGAGGAGATTAGCACCATAAAGGACAGCACCGGCATGGATGTGATAAACGAATAGGCCGTAAAGCGGAGCAGCGTTCCCATTTCAAATGTTCCCTGCGGCAGATCGCTCATCCCGATTTTTATGAGCGCCAGATTTTCCAGAGCCACCGCCACAAAGAGCATGACGGTCAAGATCAGGAATTTGCAGAGATACATCCCCGGTACGCTCATGGGGAGCATATACATCTTTTTGATTGCGCTGCCCTTAAACTCCATGTTGTAGACCATGCAGGAGGCGACAACAATACCGAACAGGTTCAGTATCATAATCATGCCGTAAAGCTGGGTCAGCAGTACGTCCATCGGGGCCAGCGGGAGACCCAGCAGCGTATCTTTTCGGACAAGGAAGTTGACAAAGGCATAGGCCGCACCTAAAATACCGACAGCCAGCAGCACCGGGATCACCCCTGTCCGCTTCTCTTTCCGCAGTTCGATCACAAGCGCCCTCATAGCTTTGCCCTCTGCTTTCTGGCGGCGTTGTCCTGCTCCACGATGGAGAGAAACACATCTTCCAGGTTGTCGGCGGACATTCCCGCCTGCCTTGCGCTGTGCCGCAGATCATCCAAGCTGCCCTCAAACAGCAGCTGCCCATGATTGAGGATACCGATGTCGTCCGCCATCAACTCAATTTCCGACAGCATATGGGAGGAAATGAGGATGGTGCAGTCGTACAGATCCGGGAGTGACAACATTTGTGACAGGAGGCCCTTGGCTTTCAGGGACAGAGATTTGTCCCGAGATGGTAGTTTGCCATGACGGTGTAATCTGTGGTTTTCCCTTTGAAATACTGGCATTGACTTCACATTTCCCTTCTTCATAATTCATAATTTGAATTGACAGAAACCTCACTTTCTGCTATGCTATTAGTATGACAGGAGGTGAGCAATTTGAGCGATATAGGCAAAAGAATGAGAACGCTCCGGGAGGGTATCGGTCTGTCTCAAGCCAAGTTCGGAAAAATTGCTGGTATTCCCCAAGCTACCATCAACCGATACGAAACAGGCTACTCCGCCGCTCCCATCAAAGTGCTGATCTGGTATGCGGATTACTTCGATGTGTCGATGGATTATATCTGCTGCCGCACTGAAAAGCCCCAGGGTAAGCTGTACAAGTACAAGCCAAAAATTTTGGAAGAAGATAAGGACATGAGGCGGTTTGTGGAGATGTGCTTTGACCCCGCCTCACCCATGAATGACCGCTTGAAAAAAGCCATCGTTGAAATGCTGGAGGAGGTGAAAGAGTGAATGTCGTCATTTACGCCAGGTATTCCAGCCATAGCCGACGGAGCAATCCATCGAGGGCCAGCTTCAAATCTGCTACGAGTTCACCAAGAACAACGGACATATTGTGCATCGACTGGGCGCAGAGCGGCACGACAGACAGCCGGACCGAGTTCCAGAGCATGATTGCCGACAGCGACAAACACATTTTCGAGGGCGTGCTTGTCTATCAGCTTGACCGCTTCGCCCGGAACCGCTACGAAGCGCCATCAACAAGGCCAAGCTGAAAAAGAACGGCGTCCGGGTGATTTCCGCCAGGGAAAATATCAGCGACGAAGCCAGCGGTATTTTGGTGGAGGGTGTGTTGGAGAGCATGGCTGAATACTACTTCGGCGGAGCTGTCCCAAAAGATACGGCAGGGCATGGACATCAACGCTGAGAAGTGTTTGAGTAACGGGAGCAATCCCGGCCTTGGCTATTAAGTGGACGAGGAACGCCGCTTCCATGTTGACCCGGAGGGCGCTGCCGTCGTCCGGGAGATTTTCGAGATGTACGCCAGCGGAAAGACGGTCGCTGAAATCACGAAATACCTCAACGCGAAACAGGTCAAGACTTCCCAGGGCAAGGAGTTCAACAAGAACAGTCTGCACCGTCTTTTGCGGAACAAGCGGTACATCGGCTATTACATCTACAAGGACACGGAAACGCCGGGCGGGATGCCCCGTATCATTGAGGACGAACTTTTTCAGCGGGTACAGCATATCCTTGACCGCAACAAAAAAGCTCCCGCCCGTTCCAGGGGGCGAGAGGAATATCTGCTGACGACGAAGCTGTTTTGCGGCTACTGCCGGGAGGTGATGACCGGCTACGGCGGGACGGGAAAATCCGGGACTACCTATCGCTACTACGCCTGCAAGAGCGCCAAGAAAAAGACCTGCCGGAAGAAAGTTGTCAACAAGCAGAAAATTGAGGACAGGGTTGTTTTAGAGTGCCGCAAGCTGTTGACGGACAGCAATATTGAGAAAATCGCCCTTGTGGTTACCGCCGCTTGTGAGGCCGACTATGACAGCTCCGCCATTAAACGCATCAAGGCGGCGATACAGGAGGCGGACGCCGCCATAGAAAACCTCTGGAAAGCCTTGGCGCGTGGGCAGGCGGTGGATATGATCACCGAGCGCATTGAGAAGCGCAAGTGGGAAAAGGACGAGTTGCAGGGCCAGCTTGCTATTGAGATGGGAAAACAGGTCACATTTACTGCACCGCAAATCAAGGCGTTTCTCTACTCGCTGAAACGGGGAAATATCAACGACGAGAACAACCGCCGGGGAATGGTGAATATTTTCCTGCAGCCATCTACCTTTACGACGATAGAATGATGCTAATCCTCAACGGCGGGGACAGACCGATTTCCATTGGCGATATTCTGCTGGACGAGATAGAGGAACACTTTGGAAGCGCCGTTTCCTGCCATGCGGGGTGTTCACCGTTGGTTGCTTCCGCTCCACCATAATCTGGATATTTTAGGCTGAACGCTTAGAGTACCAATTGTTTCACCTTTTTGATTTTTGGGATTTCAAAATCCCGCGAAATAGATATTTTCAGGGTTTCAGCACAACTGGAGAGGTTTGAACTCCCCCCTTTTTACGGACAAACGGCATTTTGAGTGAAGCGCCCTTTTTCAGCGGCCTGAATCGTCCGTTTTTCACAAGATTATAATACACGAAATTTTGGTGCCGAAGTTGTTGACTATGCACAGCCATTTGGGGTGCCTACTTCGGGTGTCGATCCGTTAGTTCCAAGGGAACTGACAGACCGGCGCTTTTTTCTTTTCCAAAAAGATGCCTGAAAATTACCATTACATTGGAAGGAGGATGAACATGAATACAGAAGAAAAGAGCCGGTATTTCCGAGAGCTGATCCTCAATCTCCAACACGAAGGATTCACCGTAAAGCCGGAAACGGAGGAGGGCCTCCTGCCGGTGGAGTTGGACGGACAACACCTCTGCTTCGCGCTAGATACTGGCGCGGTGAGGTATTGGCGGGAGGACGCGGCAGATGACCACAGAAGCGCCGCACTGGACAAAGTGATCTCTATCACCGAAACCACTGCCGAGTATATGCGCCAGATGGAGGCGGCGCCCCAGCTGACGGTCAGCGGCCTGACGGGAGACTACAGGCTGCTGGCGGATTTCAACGATGTGGTTCTGGCGGACCACCCGACCAAGTACGGCATCCAGTTTGCTACTTGGGAGTGGGTGCGGGAGCGCACCGGATTGTATCAGGGAAACTACTACGGCCCTGGCATTGGCACAGACAGCTACGTTGCCGCCAAGCGGGACTTCGCCACCCGCTCCGGCCTCGTCCCCCGCAGCGCCCTTTTAACCCTGGAGCAGTTGACAGAGATTTACCGCAGCATCCGAGAGACCTTGGAGAATGACTACCCTCTCACAGATGAACGGCGGAAATGCCTGGAATCCACCGCAGGACAAATCGAGAGTGGTGTCCCAGATCTGGAGGCGTAGGTAGAACTGTCCCATCAGAAAGAGGTGGAACTGGCGGCTATGGAGTTCCCCCAGGATGGCGGGATGCAGTTCAGTTAAAATCCAATATTTGTACCACTTAAGGCCGTTTCCATGGAAAAAGGGCCGCGCTTTTTTTGTTTTGTCCTTTTTTGGGGAATCAAGAACACCAAAAACGAGGAGGACAAAAGAAGATGGCGCGATATTTTATGGGCGATACCCGTCTGGGCAGACTGGAACGGATGACGATGGATTCGTCTAGGAGGCCCCCTATCCACACCGACAGCTGGAGGAAGAGACCCCAGAAGAAGCCGCCCTGTAATCGAACGGCCAAAACCCAATCTTCCGGGCGGAACGTGCGGGAGGGCGGCGCATGAGCTATGTGATCCAGGCGGTGCTGAGTAATCCCCGGCACCCGGAGTGCGGGCAGATCACCATCCCCTTCCCCATCCCCACGGATCAGTACGATCAGACCATCGAAATGATCCAGGCGGTGGATCTGGGGTTTTCGGTGAAACGGGACTGCGTGGTGGATGCGGTGGACAGCTACTATCATGTGCTGGGTGCTCTCAAGGGGACGCTGGTCAACGTGGATCAGCTGGACTACCTGGCGAAGCGGCTGGACAGCTTCTGCACGGGCGGGGACGCCCAGTTTCAGGCCATGGCTCACAAGCTGGAGCTGACCAACGTCCAGGACTTTATCAATCTGACCTTCTGTTGCCAGCAGGCCACGGTAATCACCGACTTTTCTGATCTGGAGGCCGTAGGGCGCAGCCATTATTTGAATCTGAATGGCAGAAGCGCCAGCACGGAGGAACTGAAAAATTTGGATGCCGCTGAAACCGCCTGGCTGCTGATTGATGGCGGCGGCGAAACAGTCACCCCCTTCGGCGTGGTCTACGACAACGGTATGGAGCTGAAGCAGCTCTACAACGGGCGGTAGTTCCCCGCGTATCTCTATGACAGCCACCCCTTGGTGCTGGAAGTGACGCCGGAGCGTGGCCTCGCGGAGGGGAAAAATCCGGAATACCTGTACTTCCCCTACTCGGAACACCAGCTGGAGCGGACCCTACTCCGCACCGGCACTGATTCCTCTGTCGGCGTGTAGCTCCGGTGTACTTTTGACGAACTGCCGGACAAAGTATCGGAGGCCCTGGATTTGGAGGATCTGTCCAGAGGTGACCTCCCCGGCCTGAACCGGCTGTGCCGGGTCATCGCGTCTCTGAATGAAATGGACCAAAAAAGCTGAACGCGGCAGTCTGCATGGCGGAGCCGGGAGATATGATGGCTGTTCGCTGTCTGGCGGAGAATCTGAATCAATTTAACTTTGTCCCCGGCGTCCAGACCCCGGAGGAATACGGCAAGCACATGATTCGGGAATCTGGACTCTTCGACTACGATGAGGAATTGGATGGCTTCTACGGTTACCGGCGCTACGGAGAACAGCGCGCCCAGAAGGAGGGCGGACAGTTCAACGAGTGCGGCTATGTGGCCTACCAGGGAACGGTTCTGCTGGAGGAGTTGCTTCGAGATGCTCCCACAGAGCAGTGGCAGGGACCGCAGATGGGAGGGCTGTCATAATGAGGATTCATGTAGCCGATAACGGCGGAGTGATCGAGCAGCGGATTCCAAAGGAACAGGGCGTCATTCATCTGACACTCACCACATCAAAGGGGACATTCCCCCTCAGCCTCCCCGCCGCGGACGAGCGGCTGGAACAGGCAAAAAGGGCGCTGGACGTGTGAAGTGCCCCCTGTCAAGTAGACAAAACAGAGAAAAAGAAAGGCAGGAATGGCAATGAGATAGCTTTTGCCTCTATTTCACCCCAGCTGCCAAGAATTCCATAGGCGTCACACACCCAAGCTTTTTTTGGTATCGTTCATGGTTGTAGAAATAGATGTATGCGGCGACCGCCTCGCAAAGCTGGCTGTAGTCATCAAAATGATGTAAATAGTACATCTCGGATTTCAAAGTACCCCAAAATCCTTCCATGGGCGCATTGTCCAGGCATTTTCCTGGACGGGACATACTTTGACAGACACCGGCCTCCTTCATCCTTTTTTGAAAGGCGCGGCTGGTATATTGTGCGCCCCGGTCGCTATGAACCAGCGGATGCGCATCGGGATACTGCCGGAACGCCCATTCAAAGGCTTCGAAGACCAAAGCGATGTTATTACGCTGCCCGAATGAAAAACCTACAATATTCCTTCCGTACAAATCCAGGACTGCGCACAAATAAGCTTTTCCGCTTGTCCCATATTTGAATTCTGTTACATCCGTCAGCCACTTTTCATTTGGTTTCTTTGCCGCAAAGCCCCTGTTCAAAATATTTTCCGCAAGATATTCATCCGAAGACTTCTTCCTGCGTGTCCGCTTTCTTCTCCTGCATACAGAGCGGAGGTCAAGGAGCCGCATCAGCCGGTATACCCTCTTCAGATTACACTTGATTCCATACCGTCGTTCCAAAATGATCTGCATCTGCCGGTAACCGGGAACGCCGTGCTGGCTTTGGTATATTTCAACAATTAGATGAGCCAGCTTTTCGTCTTCCCTCTGCTTGGGACTTGCCGCTCGGTTGAGCCATTTGTAATACCCAGCCCGGCTGACGCCTGCTGCCATACAGAGCTTGCACACAGGCCAGTGATACGTCTCATGCAGTTCCTTGACGGTTTGATAGGCCGTTTCATGCCGGACCCCGCTGAAGTCCGGCAGCTGATTTCTGGGCCAGCATATCTGCTGGTATCTCTGCTGTACCGCCATTTTCATTTCCAGTTCCAGGCTGTTCATCCGCAGGCGCTGGTTCTCCGCGGCAAGGCCGGACGAACGATGGTCACCGTCCAACCCCTCCAAGCCTGCCTTGTGGTATCGCTGTACCCAGCCATAAACCTGCTGATATGTGAACCCGAAGCAAGCCGCGGTCAGCTTGTAGTTTTTTCCATGAGTGATGCAATACTCCACCGCTGCTTTACGCTCTTCATAAGATACCATGGTCAACGGAACACTCCTTCTGCCTCCGGGAGAACGGAATCCTTTTTGACCATTATACAACTTAATCCACTGTTCCAGCTGCGATCTTGACCGCAGCTGATATTTTTTGCAGACTGCCTCTATACTTATCTGACCGGACAGATACAGCTCTGCCGCCTGCTGCTTTACGATTGCGGGATAGTGATGATTCCCCTTCCGGTGACGCAGCCCTTCCTCACCAAACAGATCATAATTCTGAAGCCATTTCTGTAGGGTGCTGCGCTGCACCCCAAATCTTGCTGCGATTTGATTCAGGCTCCCGGCTCCGGCATAGCACTGCTTCACTGCATCGATCTTTGTTTCCGCACTGATTGCTGACATAATGATGCTCCCCTTCGAGTAGTCTGCAAGTTTTTCTCGCTTTGTCTACTCTATGGGGAGCATATCACCTCCAGAACGCCGCCGACCCCAACAGGCCCCACACCCACATCTGGTATGTGATTGAGAACATCAACACTCCGTCACTGCAGTCAGTCCATGCGCTGCCGCTGGAAGAGGCGCTCCGGCTGTACCGCGGCCTCGACTGCGGGGACAATCTGTATTACATTCATTACAGTTTTCCTCCCACAAATAGAAATGCCGCAGTGAAACCACTGCGGCGCAACAAGTTTAGTATGCTCAATATGAAAAGTTGACAAACTACTCCCTTGATGTAGTTTGTCAACTTTTCATGGTGGAGACTACTGGACTCGAACCAGTGGCCTCATGCGTGTGAATATTCGATAGGGAAGAGGAGAGCGTCCTATTCCCTCCATCCGGACCTTTTGTGCCCAAATTTTGTAATGTCAGCGTCCTGTCCGCTCCACTGCTTGCGCCTGGATTTTTTCTATTGTGGGTCAAGTTGTGGGTCAACGCTCCAGAATCGCCTCACAAGCAACTTTCAAAGAGGGGATGTCATGTTCCAGTGTATCCCAAACGGCAGCAACATCAATCGCACCATAAGCGTGGACATAAAAGTTCCGAGTATCTTTGATAATTCGCCAAGGCACGGCAGGTTTTTTCTGCTTGACATCATCCGAGAGCTGGGAAACCAGTTCACCAATCTGAACAACGCACATACAGCAGGCATCCTGGAAAAGGTGGTCATTTTCAAATGCGGAAAAGTCATGATGATACCGCTCCAGATTATCCGCAATCCGCCGGCAGTACATAATGATTTTCCTGAGAATAACCTCATCACGCATTTTGATAGAGCAACACCTCTTCTTTCCGAATCATTTCCAAAAAGTCGGGATCGGAAGCCTCCGTTGTGACCATATCCACCGGAAGGTGCAAAGCATCCTCTACAGCCAGACGGAATCCGCTCAGCTGAAAGAGAGAGCGGAGGCGGCCTTTTTCAATCTTCAAGTCCACATCACTGTCCGCCAAGGCCTCACCCCTGGAATAAGAACCGAATACCGAAACGCTTTCCACACCATGTGCATCAGCAATCGGTGCAATGATGTTCTTTAATTCATCAATGCTGTATGGAGCCATGAAAACACCTCTTCTTCATTTTTATTGCAGTATACCACGAATCTATAGAAATGAAAAGAGTCAGTTCAGCGTGTGCCCTTCCAAATGGAGCGAGGAAATGTATAAATAATAAGCCGTTGCGCCTTTAACCGCGTGAGGCTCAGTTCTATTCCAACCGAAGCGCCTCTACAGGCATCAACCCCGAAGCCTTTGCCGCCGGGTACATCCCGGGTCCAATCCCTAGCAATACTGAGAACAGGAATGCCCCAACTGCCAGTCCTGTGTTTGGAAATAGTAGCATTTTCAGCAGCTGCTTTCCCGCAATCAAAGCCCCAAGCACTCCAAGCCCGATTCCAATAGTGCCCCCGACGCCGCACAGCACAGCAGCTTCCACTAGGAACTGCGCCATGATAGAGGCCCTGGGCGCGTCGATATCCCGCCGGACGCTGATCTTCCTGGTCCGTTCTGGCACCGTTACCAGCGATATTCATGATTCCGATGCCTCCCACTAAAAAAGAGATGCCCGCAATGCCGCCTAAGACCAGATTCATCATTTTGTTTAGCTACGATAACCAGAAGTGACGGAAAGCGACAGTGCCTACACAGCGTTGTACTGTGCAGGCATATGAAGTGACATAGTTTTTAATGTACTTACAGATTTCATGTTCGTGGCCAGAGTAACCCGGCGGAGGGTCTATGCTTTTTTTGTCAGGTTAGAGGGGGCCAGGATAAAAAAAGGACATGACGATATCTTCCGGATACCGCCGTGTCCTAAAAATGGGCGACTTTAACACACCCTCCGTTTTCCATTTTTTCAAAAGAAAGCGGCGGCCTTGAACTTGGTATTTTAAAACCGCCGTCAAAATTAGGGCATGAGAGGACATGAGAATGCAGCTGCTGCATGACGTTTTTTCTTTTGCCGTCGTGTGGCAACATTTTTATAAATGACTATTGTGTATCAATTTTAATATAATGCATGTTTATCATATATATCACGCAAAAATAGCACAGATATAGAACAAAAAAGCAAATCACAAAGCCGCCAACAGATTTAAGGATTAGATTGTACATGAACGCCGGAAATATCAAATTAAATTTATAGTTGATAAACAGTGTGGCTGTCAAAAGCACAATAAAAGACATTACCACTGGCAGAAACATTCGCATAAGCGTTTGAGTGTAAAGTAAGGTCTTTAGCTCAGGCCGATTTTTGCCCATATGAAATAATAGCTTGATATTTCTTGCTTCCCTTTTTAGATCAATAACCTGCAATAACGAAATAATAGAGAAGTAGATAATCATAAAAATGGTGCAGATGCTGATTTGTAAAATTCCCATCCATTGTTGCCTATCTTGCTCAAAAATGTGAATATCTGAGTTGAGTAATAACGTTCCAAATACAGAGGAAATTGCCGAAAAAATGATACATGCACAAAAAATGGTATTCATATTTGCGTTTGTCTTTGAGCCTGTTGTCATTTGGGCAATTCGGTATAGCCGATTGCCCTGATATAAAGCATCTGCCTGTGATAGCCGTAAAAAGGAGATAAAAGCATACAGCCATTTATAAAACGAGAAAACACATAGCAATATTGGTAAGGTAATGAGCGAAATAGAGATAGACATTAACTCGTCAGACATAAAGGAAATACCAAGCAATAATGCCATATAGCAAGAAAAGCTGATAACAAGCATCAAGCCCCAAAAATCCTTTTTGTCAGCTCTGAGCGGTTGATTATGCTGCTTTTCACGCATAAGTTGGACGATCTGCAATTTGTAAATTTTTCGTTTTATAAAAAGCAACGACAAAACTTCTACACAACAAAAATAAGCAAGCGTCTGTAAAATGCTTTTCAAGATAATTTGGAGCATGGATTGTTCTCCAGCCCCTTGTAGTATCGTACAGCAACAAACAGAAAATATCCCCACACCTAAAGCGGCCCCAAAGAGAAAACACATCAGTCCGATTACAAGCAGTTCACACAGGAAAACTAGGGACAATTTCTTCTTTTCCATTCCAAGCAACATATATGTGGCAAACTCTTTTGCTCGTTGTTTGACAATAAAAATATTGATATAGTTTACTGATGCCACCATAATCACAACAATCAATAGTGGCAGCGCCATTGTCTGAAAGCCCGCCTGCATATCTCCCCAATTTGCAATACAGTTTGAAAGGCAGATAACAGATGTCAGCAAAATCATGGAGACAATATATAGAACATAATCAAGCATGGATCGTTTTGCGTTGCGGATTGCCAATTTAAGATACATAGTGAACGCCTCCTGTTATTTTTGCCATAGCGTCCAATATTCTGGTAAAGAACTCTTGTTTTCCCTCCTTACCACGCTTCAGCGTAGCCTTAAATTCACCGTCCTGCATGAATAGAATTTTGTCGCAGTAGCTGGCGGATAGAGCATCATGCGTAACCATTAAAATGGTAGCGGTATACTTTTGGGAGAGCATAACAAAAGTTTCTAACAACTGTCTTGCAGAGTAACTATCTAAAGCGCCTGTTGGTTCGTCCGCAAGAATAAGGCTTGGATTTGTAATGATTGCTCTCACACAAGCGCATTTTTGCCGCTGACCGCCTGAAATTTCATAGGGGAACTTGTTCAAGATTTCAGATATGTCTAGCTTTTCGGCCCAATCAATAATCGTTTGTCGTACATTCTCTTTTGCTGTCTGCTTAATTGTCAATGTCAATGCGATATTTTCATAGACAGTTAGCGTATCTAACAAGTTGTATTCTTGAAAAACGAACCCTAAATGCTCCCGGCGGAAAGACGCCAAGTCATTTTCGGATAGCTCAGAAATAGTTTGCCCATCAATTTCTATCTGGCCGCTGGTGGCCTTGTCGATGGTCGCAATCATATTAAGCAAAGTCGTTTTTCCTGAACCGGATGCACCCATGATACCAACAAAATTTCCTTTGTTGATTTCAAAGCTAACATCTTTGACTGCCACAGTCGAAGTGCTTTCTGTTTCATATATCTTTCTGATATTTTGTAGTTTTAGAACAGGCGAAGCGTGAGGGCCTGTTTTGCTTTCCCATTGATCCTTACCCAGCCAGCTCGTCACCACTTCAAACAGAACTTGATTGGATTTTTCTTTCAGATTTTCATCCGATATAAATTCACCTAAAAGCAATTCGTTCAAAGTGATTTGAAGTAAATCGCACAGAGGATTGAATAAAGACAGGTCAGGCATAGATTTACCTGTTTCCCATTTTGAGATCGCTTTGTCTGTAATCCCTAATTTTTCTGCCAGCTGACTTTGGGTCAGGCCATTATCCTTCCTCCGGGCTGCAATAAAGCTGCCGATTTTCTTTTGATCCATATGCTAAAAACCTCCCTTTCGCGTTTCATTATACCTGGGCCGGAGAAAATGCACACCTACCAGCGGTAGAGTTGCCAAAAATCCACATGTTTTTAGCTTTACCACGCTGAAATAGATAAGGGACTTATTTATATAATCCTTCTCTCAAAAATTTGATACCGGGAATGCCAGCGCTGTTTTGAACCCCTTCTGCGGTTCGCTCTCCATGGTCACGGTTCCCTTGTGCGCTTCCATGATCTGCCAGACCAATAAAACACCTAATCCATGCCGCAGGTTCAGCTTTTCATCCGTACTTTCCAGCCGGTGACCGCCTGCAGTCAGTTCCTCCAGTTTCTCGGACGATACCCCTGCGCCATCGTCCGCAACCTCGACCATAATACTGGTACCCCCACACAGGACCGAAACAGAAATCCGGCAGCCCTGGGGATTATGGACGATGCTGTTCTGGATCAGGTTGCCCAGTGCCCGCTTCAGCAGGGCCTCGTCGCCCGGGATGGTCACCGGCTCGCTCTCCTGATCGGCGCTGAACTCTATCTCGTACCGCTCCTCCAGACCGCCGTCCAGAAACTCGCAGACCACCTGCCGGGCCAGCTCCACCGGATAGACCTTCTCCAGCCGCAGGGGCTGCATGGCGTACTCCAGCCTGGACGTGAGGTTCAAATCGGAGATCAGGCTCCGCAGCTTCTCCCCCTGCCTACGGATATAGGACGCCTGTTCACGGGCAGAGATTGGAAGTGTTTGGTCATCCTCCAACTGTCCGGCAAAACCCAAAATCACCGAGAGGGGCGTCCGCACGTCATGGGAAACACCGCTGATCCAGTCGGCGCGGGCGCTGTCCTTTTTGGCAATAAAAGCCCCTGCCTTGTTAAGCTGACGGTTGATCTCCGCCAATTCTCCCTTCTCCGGGAGACTGACCGGCTGGCCGGAGGAAACCGTTTCAATCCCCCGCAAAATAGGCGTGACTGCCTTTTCAACGTGCCGGGTGTTCTTCCAGATCAGCAGGACCACCACAATGATATTGGTCAGAAAGACGGCAGCCAGCCCGACAAGCAGTTTTCTCGCATAGCTCTCACTGACGGAAAAGTAATACTTCGCCTGACTGCCCTTTTCGCCGCCCACTACCAATAGCCCCTGGGGATGCTCCTGCACATAGACCGGATAATCCCCCAAATACCACCGGCTGAATTTTGCCACATCCGCTGCCGTGTACTGCCGGGGCAGTTCCTCCGGCAGTTTGCTCTGAAAAATGACCGTTCCGGTATCGTCCAAAATCATCGCCCAGGCGTGATGTTCTTCCAGAATTTCGTCCAGCGCCCCAGCCGCCGTCAAATGTCCGGTTCCATCCAGAGTAATGCTGTCACAGATTTTGCTTATAGAGATTTCCGGTACCTCCGAGGTCTGCCAGGCCCAGATCAACACAGAGAAAAGCAGGACAACATTGAGCAGCAGGAACAGTGCGATAATGCCCACCATGGATAAAAAGTATTTCCGAAAGAAGCGTTCCACAGGTTTCATTTCTCCGGCTCCTTTACCACCAGCTTATACCCCAGGCCCTTCACCGTCAGGAGCGATACGGGCCTCGACGGATTTTCCTCGATCTTCTCCCGCAGATGCCGGATATGGGTCATTAACGTCGTTTCATACCCCTGCCAAATCTCTCCGCACAGCGTTTGACAGAGAACGCCGATGGTGACGATCCGGCCCGCGTTCTCCGCCAGCTTTTCAAAAATGCTGTACTCCTTGGCGGTCAGCGGCATCCGCTGTCCATCTCGGATAACCTCCGCCCGGTCTAAATCCACCGCGGCAGCGTTCAGCGTAACAACCCGCTCTTTTTCAGGATAGGCCCGTTTCAAAATCGCCTGAACCCGCAGCAGCAATTCCTTCGGGAGAAAAGGCTTGACCAGATAATCGTCCGCCCCCAGCTCGAACCCGGCAAAGCGGTCCTCGGCTTCCCCCTTCGCGGTGAGCATAAGAACGGGAACTTTGCTGACAGCCCGAATTTCCTGGAGCAGTTCAAACCCGTCCATATCCGGCATCATCACATCCAGAATGATGATGCCGGGTATTTTTTTCGCCATCACCGCCAGCGCCTCTTGCCCGGAGGCCGCTGTTGTAATCTGTGTATATCCGGCGCTCTCAAAAATGGAGCGGATCATTGTCCGCAAATCTTTTTCATCATCTACAACGAGGATTTCTCTGTCCAGCATATAAGCCCCTCCTGTCCGCACTCATTATAGCGCAGAAACTAAAAATTGTATATGCCGCCAGCGTAATCTCAAGGTTATCTCAAGGTTCCCTCAAGGATCGCTCAAGGATGGTGTTGTATATTGACCCTACAAAGGAGGTAACCGCTATGAGCGAAATAGTCATCGAAACAAAACAACTGACCAAACAGTACGGAACGCAAAAGAGCGTGGCGGAGCTGAACATCCATGTTCAAAGAGGCCGCATCTATGGTCTGCTGGGCCGAAACGGAGCCGGAAAAACCACCACCATGAAGATGCTGCTGGGCCTGACCCAGCCCACGTCCGGGAAGGTGACGATCTGGGGGAAGTCCCTGCTGGGCAATGAGAGGAAGCTGCTGCCCCGCATCGGCAGCCTGATTGAATCCCCGGGCTTTTATCCCAACCTGACGGGAACGGAGAACCTGCGCATTTTCGCTGCCCTGCGGGGACTGAAAAATCAGGGGGCTATTAAGAACGCCCTGGATTTGGTAGGACTGCCCTACCGGGATAAAAAGCTCTTTTTCCAATACTCCCTGGGTATGAAGCAGCGGCTGGCCATCGCCCTGGCGGTGATGCACGACCCGGAGCTGCTGATCCTGGACGAGCCCATCAACGGCCTGGACCCCATCGGCATCGCGGAGGTGCGCTCCTTCATCCGGGCGCTGTGCGATGAGCGGGGCAAGACCATCCTGATCTCCAGCCACATTCTCTCCGAGGTGGCGCTGCTGGCGGACGACATCGGCATCATCGACCACGGTGTGCTGCTGGAGGAGGAGAGCCTTGCGGACCTGGAAGCCAAGAGCGACCGGTATATCCGCTTCACAGTCTCCGACACGGGGCGGGCAGCGGAGGTCTTGAACAGTGCTTTCCACGAAAATCAGTTTACCGTACAGGACGGCCAACATCTGCGGCTGGATTCTTCCAAGGTCCCCGTGGCAAAGATTGTTTCTGCCTTTGTGCAGTATGGTCTGGAGGTGTCGGAGGCCGCAACTGTGGAGGAAAGCCTGGAGGATTACTTCAAACGGGTGACCGGGGGTGAGGGGATTGCTTAAGCTGATTTCCTGTGAGCTTCAGAAGCTGAAACGGAAGAAGTTCTTTCCTTTTGTGATCCTCTCCGCGTTCCTGTTCCCGCCCCCGCTGGCACTGATGATGCTGACGCCCCGCATGATGGAGCGGTACGACACGAAAGCCGAGCTCTTTGACGACTTTTACCAGTTTGTCCTGGGCTATGGGGTGGAGCTGCTTCTGCCCTGCGTCATCGGCGTCATCGCCGCTATGCTGTTCTTTATGGAGCGGGACAACGACACCTTCAAAAACCTGCGGACCATTCCGGTGACCAGCACCCAGATGATTTTTGCCAAAATGATCGTTCTGTTTCTGTTCGGACTGATCTTCTGTCTGTCCACAGCCGCCGTCACCATTGTCTGCGGGGGCCTGATTGCCGAGGTGGGCGGGCTGGGCTACAAGCTGTGGGTGGCGGTAGAGATGGGAGTTTTCGTCACGGCGGGCACCCTGCCGTTGGTAGTGCTGGTGGTCTTTTTCAGCAAGACCTATATCTTCTCCGTTCTGCTGTGCATCTTTTACAGCGTGTTAAGCCTGACCGCCGAAAGCAGCTTCGGTGCCCTGCCGAAGTTTCTGTGCTGGCTGATGCCGATTCCCCTCACAAACCTCTGGTGCGCGGGGGATATGGTTCGGCATGGCGTCAAGGGCAGCTTGGGGGAACTGCAATACCTGATTCCCTCAACAATGCAGACCGTCTTGATTTTGAGTGCAATGGCTGTCCTGTCCATTCTGCTGATTGACCGGCTGTATAAAATGAGAGGGGGAGATTGAGATGCTGGTACTGCTGAAAACTGAAGTTTGGAAACTGAAACGGTATCACATGGTCTGGGCAGGGGTTTTCCTGATGCTGCTGTCCGTCCTGCTTACGGTTTTCTCCGCCACCGCCCAGGATGGAAGTGTATGGACCTTCTCCTTTTTCGTGGAGCAGGTCCTGAAGAACAACATCACAACGATTTTCCCTATGTGCATCGCTTTGATTACCGGATATATCATCAGCCGGGAGGGAACGGACGACACACTGAAAAACATCCTGACGGTCCCCCTGTCGTTTTCCGCTCTGCTGGCTGGCAAGCTGGCCGTCTGCGGACTGCTCTCCCTGTTCCTGGGGATCGTCAGCACCGTGTTCACTGTGACGGCATCCTCCCTTTTGGGCTTCCCCGGCGGCGATTTTCCGGCAGTCATGCAGGCCGGGTTGCAGATTACGGCCAACTGCCTGTTCCTTTATATCGCAGTTCTGCCAATCATCGCCATCGCCGCCCGCATTCCAAACGGTCACTTGATTGGAGCAGTGGTAGCCTTTGTCTACGGCTACGGCGGGATGTTCGCGGCGGGGAACATGACCTTGGCGAATTGGTATCCCGTGACCGCAAGCATGGGGCTGATTGGATACCGCAGCTATGATGCGGCTGTCCATTGGAATCCACTGCTTTGTATGTTCAGTTTGCTGGCCGCTCTGCTGATTGCCGCCGCTTTTGTAGCGACAGCAAAAAAAGGCGCGGCTCCAAAGACAGCAAAAAAGCCCAAACGGGTCATCACTAAAAAAGGTTGGTAAGGGGTTTCAAACAACATGAAGAAAAAAGTGAAAATCACAATAGGCGTCGCTGCCGTCCTGCTCATTGGTCTGGCCGGCTTTTGTGCATGGTTCCTCTCCGGCTCCGGCAGCGCCGAGTATTACGCCCAGATCGACAACACCAAGGTGGAACAGGTGGATTCTAATGGAGGTGTCATTAACTTCAAAGGCAACCTGCCCTATTCCTACACGCTGCTGTCCTATGACGAAAACGGGAGCGAGAAAGAGATCACCTTTGGGACATCCAGAGAACTGCGGGAGGGGGCCTTTATCCGTCTGACCGTCATGCCGGTCCGGGGAGTCCTGGATTGGAGCGAGGTGCAGTATGACGAGCTTCCAGCAGCAGTACAGAATCATTATTCTGCTCCATCGGATGATGAAGGGTAATTTCAGCGAATAACAGAAGTTCTATCCATTTAGGGCTTATTTTCTGCGGCGGTTTATTAAAGCCGCCGCCTTTCCATTTGCTTTCTCGACATATGGGAGAATGCCGCCATGCGATTACAGATAGATAGGCACTTGTCAAAAAAAGCCTGACACTTGCGACGGCACCCCCTACCCAGGCTTGCGAAAATATATGAGTATATTGGATTCCAATTTGGCGTATTGATTCCCAGCCTATTGGTGGTGCTTATTTTAGCGTGTTACTATGGAGCAACGATTTATGCAATAAAAAGGACCTTGGCCGATTCACTCAACGGTATCAAGTAAATAAGGGCATATTCCATAGACTCAATTCGTAACACCAATCTGAAAAGGGAGAAGAAAACTGCCGTGAAGTTTCTGTGACATTTCTGTAACATTTTCATGTTATCCTATAAGGGAAAGGAAGTGAAGCCATGAGGCTTTTAGTCGTTGAGGATGACCGCCTTTTGAACAATACCCTTTGCTACAATCTTTCGGCGGCGGGCTACACAGTAGATGCTGCTATGTCAAAATCAGCGGCAGCTAATTTCTGTGAAGCGCAGGACTATGATCTGATCGTGCTGGATGTCAATTTGCCTGATGGAAACGGCTTTGATTTCTGTACGGAAATCAAAGAGCGTCGTCCTGATACCGCCGTGATTTTCCTGACCGCAAACGATATGGAGAGCGATATGCTGAAAGGCTTTGAACTGGGAGCAGACGATTATGTGACGAAGCCGTTTCCGATCAGCGTATTCCGAAAAAAGGTTTCGGCCCTGCTGGGCCGCATTGAGAAGCAGACAGGCGGCGATTGCTACACAGACGGCACATTATCCATCAATTTTTCGGAATTGACCGCCACCCTCGCAGGGGAGCCGGTTATCTTCACACCGATGGAATACCGCTTGCTAAAGGTGCTGGTGAGAAATCCGCAAATCGTTCTGACCCGGCAGGTACTTCTTGAAAAGCTGTGGGACGCAGACGAAAACTTTGTGGATGAACACGCGCTGACCGTTGCGATCAGCCGCATCCGGGGGAAAATTGAAGTAGACGGCCTGCAATATATCAAGACCGTCTACGGCATGGGTTATATGTGGATTGGGGGAATGAAAAAGTGAATGGAGATAAACTTTCCATCAATCGTGCCTGTGCAGTTGGGGCAGCTTTTTTAGGTTTGCTCTCCATTATGACCATTACAGCGGCTTTTCTCTTTACCAGAAATCCGGCAATCGTGTGGCTGGGCCTGTTGTTTATCCTGCTGGTGTTTATCTGTGTAGTTTTTTTCGTGGCCTTTTTGCGCCGAAAGCTGGTGTTATTTTCGGACAGGCTGTGCGAAACAATGGATAATATGCTGGACGGGGCATCGGCCCTGCCGCAGGTCTATGAGGAAGAAAACCTGTTTTATAAAATCAATCACCGGCTTATCCGCCTATATGAAGCTATGCGGGAGAACCGGGAGAGCGTAGCAAAAGAGCGGGCCGATTTGCAGGAATTGATCTCCGACATTTCCCATCAGGTAAAAACACCCATTGCAAATCTCAAAATGGTAAACGCCACTTTGCTTGAACAGCCTGTGACAGAAGAAAAGCGGCAGGAATTTCTACAGGCATCCAGCGGCCAGATCGAAAAACTGGACTTTCTTATGCAGGCCATGATAAAGACCTCCCGCCTGGAAACCGGTGTGATCTCGCTGGACAGAAAGATGCAGCCGATTTACGACACTTTGGCGGCGGCGCTGGGCGGTATTCTGCTGAATGCTGAAAAGAAAACAATTCAGGTCAGCGTAGATTGTCCATCCGATATACTGCTGGCCCATGATAAGAAATGGACAAGTGAAGCCCTGTTTAACATCTTGGATAATGCTGTGAAGTATACGCCAGCGGGCGGCGCTATTCGGGTGTCCGTTCAAAGCTGGGAGCTGTATGTGAAAATTGATATTGCGGACAGCGGCAAGGGTATCGCGGAGAGCAGACAGGGGAAGATCTTCAAACGCTTCTATCGTGAGGAAGAAGTACATGATGTTGAGGGCATCGGCATAGGGTTATATCTTGCCCGTGAGATCGTCACCATGCAGGGCGGATATATCAAAGTAACTTCGGCGGTGGGCAGCGGCTCTACATTTTCTGTATTTCTTCCTCGCGGATCATAATTTGTAATCCGATCAGGATTGGGGGGAGTTTGAACATGATTGAAACAGAAAGCCTTATTTTAGATAAAGCAAAGTTTTCGGATTGGGCGGGAATGTACCACAATGTTTGGTCACAGCCGGAAAGCGCGAGATATATGGAGTGGACGATTACCACAAGCGAAGAAGCCGCTAAAATAAGAATCACGAAAACCATCATATTTCAGAAGGAGCATGACACTTATTTGGTTTATGAAAAAACAAGCGGTAAGGCGATTGGGTTTGCGGGTGTAGAGAAAATCGAGCCTTTCATATATCAGGAGGCCGGAATATGTTTGGGGCCGAACTATGTGGGGAAAGGATTTGGCAGGCAGATTCTTCAAGGTCTGATTCAATATTGCAGAGAACAATTTGGCGCAAAAGAGTTTATCTATTCAGCGAGAGATGAAAACACAGCTTCCAACCGATTAGCAAAGTCATTCGGCTTTTCATTGATTTCTTCAGCAGCTAAAACAGACAGCAAAGATGGCCACCAATATAATCTTTTGCGATATAGTTTGAAACTATAAATTTGTGTGGACATTTTGCTTCAAAAACCTTACTTGCTTTCAAGTACGGCCACTATAATAAAGGGGGACACCTAAATGTCAGAATTGCACGACATTCCACTCATCTGCAAAGCAGGCACGTACAGCCTCGCCGGTTTCAGCAAGGACATTGACTGTGACAACGCGATTTCCTTTGATTATGACGCGCAGTATCAAATGCTCACCTATGACATTCCTGTCGGGAAGGACTGGCGTGGGATGACGCTGTACAATGTGCCGGAGGACGATCTCATCCGGACACTCCGTGCCGTCTATGGTAAAGATGGAGCACTCCAGAACATCACCGCCATATTGGGCGGCCATGAGACGCTTTTGTACATCCGCTATGAAAATGAGGAACACGCCAGACAGGAAATCCGGAGATTTGCTATCCAGAATGCAGATGCCATTATTGAACAGATTCGACAATGCACAGATGTTGTGGCAAGGCTTTTCATTGAGTATTATTGTGATTCCGATAACATGGATTACCACGCCGTGATTGGCACAGCGGATCAAATGGAAGCGGTAAGGCAGAAATACCGTGACGAGGATTCCTGCAACTGTGCCGGCAACTATCCGTCTGAAAACATCGAAGGCGATAACAAGAGACTGATTACAATGGTGCGCTGTGCTATGGGCCATCCATGCGAGAATTTCCAATATGCTGTGGAAATTATGTCAAAACACATTGAGGAACACGCATTATCAGCGATAAACAGGACGGCGGATTTCAAATATATCTGTGCGGAATATGATTAAGAAAAAATGCGGCCTGTGACATTTCTGTGAGAATTGGCTGTTATGATAGCAGTATCACAGAAAGGATGGTGCAACCCATGAGCATTTTGCAGACAACTGACCTCAAAAAATACTACGGCACAGAGCCGAACATCACAAAGGCGCTGGACGGTGTGACCCTCTCCATTGAGCAGGGGGAATTTGTCGCCATTGTGGGGACCTCCGGCAGCGGCAAGTCCACTCTGCTAAACATGATGGGCGGTCTGGACGTGCCCACCTCCGGCAGCGTTCAGATCAAGGGCAAGGAGCTGTCCGAGCTGAACGATGAGCAGCTTACCATCTTCCGCAGGCGCAACATCGGCTTTATCTTCCAGAACTACAACCTTGTCCCTGTCCTGAATGTCTATGAAAACATTGTCCTGCCCGTGGAGCTGGACGGCGATACGGTGGACAAAAAATTCATGGATGAGGTGGTGCGCCTGCTGGCCCTGAGGGACAAACTGAACAGTATGCCGGGCAACCTGTCCGGCGGACAGCAGCAGCGCGTCGCTATCGCCCGCGCCCTCGTTTCCAAGCCCGCCATCGTTCTGGCAGACGAACCCACCGGCAATCTGGACAGCCGGACGAGCGGCGATGTGCTGGGGCTTTTGAAAGCGACCAGCAGCAAATTCCATCAGACGCTGGTGATGATAACCCATAACAACGAGATCGCCCAGCTTGCCGACCGTATTATCCGCATTGAGGACGGCAGGATTTTTGAGTAAGGGGGCACTGACGATGAATGACATTTTATTCGGCAACAACAACGGCGCGGTAATCAAAAAGCTGTCAAGCCGCTACTTCAAGGCCAGCAAAAGCAGAAATATCATTGCTATTATCGCAATCGTTCTGACAACCATACTCTTTACCACGATCTTCACCCTTGGGTCTGGCCTGATGGACACCGTTCACGATCAGAACATCCGCAAGGCTGGCGGTGATGGGCAGGCGGTCTTAAATTATATCAGCGATGAAGTTTACAATGATATAGTGGGAAATCCTTTGATTGACCGTATCGCCTATACCAAAGCGGTATCCTACCGGCTGAAAAATCCGGGCTTGGAGCGTTGGCGGTCTGACCTGTGGTATATGGATGCTACCGCTCTGGAATTTGCCCGCTACACCCCCACAACAGGTCACCGGCCCGAAGCGGAAAATGAGATCATCGCAGACACAAAGACGCTGGACGCCCTAGGTGTACCGGCGCAGATCGGGGAAACCGTTTCTCTGACCTATGAAGTAAAGGGGAAGTCATATACCACCGATTTTACCCTCTGCGGCTTCTGGGAAACAGACAGTTTGAGCAACATCGGGCGGCTGATCGTATCGAAAGCCTTTGTGGATACTCATTCGGATATTTTGACCTATACCTATCCAATGGACAATGATTATTCTGGCATTGTCACCGCCTATGTGATGTTCAGAGGGACAGGCGATATAGAGGCCCAGCTCCATCAACTGCTTTCCGAAACCGGCTATACCTGCGATACGATGGGCGGCAGCAAGGAGGACAGCAATTATGTGATCGCCCGTGTCAGTCCGGCCTATCAGAGCGGCGCATTAACGGACAATCCCGCTATGCTGATTTCCGGCATCATTGGCGTTGCGCTGATTATCGTAACAGGGTACTTGATTATCTACAACATTTTCCAGATTTCTGTCATTCAGGATATACAATCCTATGGACAACTGAAAACGCTGGGGACAACAAAGCGGCAGATCAAGCGGCTTATCAACCGGCAGGCGCTCCGGCTGTCCCTAGTTGGTATTCCCATCGGCCTGCTGGTGGGCTTCTTCATTGGCCGGGCCTTGGTGCCTTTCCTGATGAACGGAACGAGTTATACCGCAGACGCCGGTATTAAGGTAACGGTAAACCCTCTGATTTTCATTGGTTCCGCCGCTTTTGCCCTTTTTACTGTCTTTGTCAGCGTCCGCAAGCCCGCGAAGATCGCCGGTACGGTTTCGGCAATCGAGGCCATCCGCTACACGGAAAATGATACGGCAGCGTTTGGAAAGCGCAGGGCCAAGGACAAAAACTCGACCCACGGCGCGAAGCTCCACTTTATGGCGCTGGCAAACCTGGGCCGCAACCGCAAACGTACTGTGCTGGTGATTGTGTCCATGACATTGAGTTTGGTGCTGTTCAACACGATATTCACCCTGTCCAGCGGCTTTGATATTGACAAGTATATCGCTAAATTTTTAGATACGGACTTCGTGATCTCTACCGCAAGCTATTTCCAGTTCCAATTTGAAAAAAGCGAAAGCGACCTTTCGGAGAGCTTTATTGAAGCTGTCAAACAAAATGATAGTTTTGAGGACGGTGGCAGGCTCTATACCTCCCGTATGCTGGAAGAACCGTTTTCCACGGAACACAATGCCTTTTCCAGCTATAACAAAGACCAGAATGGAAATCCCCTTGTAGCCCTGTATGGCGCGGACGATTTTCTGTTAAACGGCATGGAGGCCGTAGAGGGAAGTATTGACCTGGAAAAGCTGAAAACGGGACAGTATATTCTTTTGAGCGTGGATTGCAACGATGATGGAACGGTCATAGAGAACCCCAATATCAGCGTGGGTGATACAGTGCGGATCAACCATCTGAAAGCGGAGGAACTTTCCACCACCATTACAGACAGCTATGACTTTATCATCATGGCAAAGGTTCGGGCCAACGAGAACACGGCCACCACCCGCAACACAGGCGAGTCTCGGTTCTATCTCCCGACAGAAATCTTCCTGCCGCTGTGTGATAACCCCCATCTGGTCAGTTTCCCCTTTGATGTGAAGGAGGGAACGGAAGCAGAAATGACAGAGTTTTTGAACAGCTATATCGACAGTGTGGAGCCAAGCATGGATTTTGAATCCAAGGCAACCTATACCAGCTCCTTTGACGACCTCACTTCCCTTATCATCACCATCGGAGGGGCGTTGAGTATCATCATCGGAATTATCGGCATCGCAAACTTTGTCAACTCCGTCCTGACAAGCGTTATCACCCGCAAAAAAGAATTTGCCATGCTGCAAAGCATTGGCATGACAGGAGAGCAGTTAAAGCGTATGCTCTCTTTTGAGGGGCTGTATTACGCCCTGGGAACGATTATCACATCGGCTGTCCTTGGCGTTCTGTTTTCTGTGGTAGTCGTGCGGGGGATTTCCAGCGGGATTTGGTTCTTCACCTATCAATTTGTCATGTGGCCCATGTTGGTGATTTATCCGTTTCTTATCCTCCTGACCGTGGCGATACCGGCGCTTTTGTACCGGCAAATTGCTAAAGTCAGCATCATAGAGCGGTTGCGGCAGTGATGAAAACAGGTTTCCCTGGAAATTGAACCATTCAACAAACAAGGAGCGATGTAAAATGAAGAAAATATTGAGATGGGCGGCGTTATTGGCTATGCTGCTGATACTTGCGAGTTGTGCTGGGAAGGAACCGGCAGAGCCTAAGTGGGAAGAACCCCTTTACCGCACAGTGGTTTATAACAGCGGAGAAGATGAAAGCGATGCAAAATATTTGGAAATCGCACAGCGCAGCCAGAAACTATTGTCTTTGCTGGAGGAAAAAACAGGTGCGTTTGTCATGGACGCATACAATTATCAGACGATGGATGATGAGGGTACGCCCCTATATACTATGAATACGCCAGAAGTCCCAATCGAAATCGCTCCCGCTGGAATGTCTATACAGGTGAGCCGGGAATATTTCAAGTGGAATCCTATTGAAACAGAAGATGGTTTGGAATTGGAAAAACAGCTTGTACTGGATGATTTGACACTGAATCTGTTAGTGCCGAACCAGTACCGTGATATGGAACAGGAGATATTGGCCGCCTGGAGGAAATACTTTTATTTTGAAAAAGTGGAAGCCGAGAATAATTACAATGAAATGGCCGGTAAAGAAGAACGGCTGGACATCACAGAAGATCAACTGACTGTGAACATAATATTTGTAAAGGACGGACAGCGGTACTTTACTTATCGGAGTGACTGTGCATCTGCTGACGGAAGCTGGATCACCGATCCTCTGGTACAGATTTATACCGGAAATATTCACTGCAACTATGCTCACAGCTTTCTGACGCAGTGGACATATATTCCTTCGGAAGCAGGTTCGCCAGAAAAGGCTTACGAAGAAATTACTCCCTATATTTTAGAATGTGAAGCTCAAGAGAGTTTGAAGGAAGTGCGTCCTCTGCGGAATCAGTAAGATGAATTAGAACGGTGGCATTTCTTTGATATTTGTGGCTTAGCATGCCGAACAGTACGGTTATAGCAACAAATATTTTTTTAGTTAGTACGTTCGCGGGTATTCACACCAACCAAAAATGGAACGGGTGAACTTCTTAAAAGTACACTAATCAGCCGGGGAACCTATCCAGCGCACTCCGCAAGGGCCAGGATTTCCCCGGCCCTTTTGCGTTTACGGCCCTTTTCCTCCGGCTCCAGATAAAGAGCCTGAAATTCCTCGAAGGATACATTGAACTCAATATCCAGCTCATAGCCCCGCTTGACGCGGACGGCTTTCACAAACTGAGCCACAATCATTTTCTTTGCTTCAAGGGAACAGTTGTCATACAGCTCGGCCCAATTCATCAGCTGAGTGTATTCCTTCTGTACCTGCTCGGCGCAGGACACGGTTTCCCGTACTTCCAGTTCTGCCGCCTGTATCTGGCTTTCCAGCTCCTTCAGTTGGGCGGCGGTTTCGTCCATCAGGCTGTTCAGCAGGTCGGCGCTGAAACGGCTGTTGCCCTGGATAACTTTCAGTGTCTCGGCTCGTAAATCCTGATAAGCCCTCTGCTTCTGTTCGTACTCGTCATGCAGGCGCTTCGCTTTCATTTTGGCAAGGTCAACTTCCCGGCTTCTCTGCTTCGCAAGCAGCGTTTGGGGCGGGGCCTTTTGGATTTGCGACAGCTGGATGCGGATGATCTGCTCCACAAGGTTGTCCAGCTTTTCAACACTGAAAGAAGTCTGCCCGTCACATTTCCCAGGGGCGAATGTCCTGTTGTAGCACTTATAGCTGGAACAGGTGCTTGTGCTTACAGTGCCGTCCTTCTTCTGATACTTGTGGCCGGAGGTTGCCAGCATGAGACGTGCCCCACAGCAGCCGCAATAGACATTTCCCACCAAAAGGGACCGGCCCCTTGTAGTGAGGGGGACTTCTCTTTTTTGCACCTTCCGCTCACCGGCGATTTCCAACGCCCTGAAAAACAATTCCTCGTCAATGATTTTCAGGTCTGGCAGCACTTCCGATTTACTGTCGCCTCTGTGGATCACACCGATGTAGATGGAGTTTTTCACGGCCCTGTTAATCATGCCCACGGTCACTTCGCCGCCGTCCTTCCTTCGTATGCCCTGCTCCCTGAAATAGCGGCAAAGACGGAGCGCCCCGTAACCCTCATAGACATATTTCTGAAAAATCAGCTTGACGATCTCCGCGTCCTCCGGGTCTATCACGAGGTCTCGCACGTCCTGATTTTTCTTGTTCATGCGGCCTGTCTTTTCGGCCCGGTAGCCAAAAGGCGCGCGTCCGCCGGTAAAGTGGCCCTCCTGGGTCAACTGTTCAATCCGTGTTTTGACACGCATGGAGGTTTTGATACTCTCCCCGGACGCCTGCCAGTAGCGGATGTAGTTTAGCAGTTTATCAACGTGATTGTCAAATCTTTGTTGGCCCTCCATGGCGCTCCATACTTCGATGTTCTGCTTGACGAACCACTCTACCACAAAAGGCGTTTCATCGTCCCTGCGGCCCAGCCGGTCAAACATGAACACCAGCAGGATGTCAAACCTGCCTTGCAGGGCCAGCTTCTGGATTTCCTGAATAGCGTCCCTGTCCTTTGCGGACTTCTTAAAACCGGATACGCCCTTCTCGGCAAATTCCTTGACGATTTCCCAGCCAGTTTGTTTTTTGCCAAATTCCCGGCAGTATTGCTTCTGCATGGGAATATCGTCCTTCTCTACCTGTCCCACAGAGGACACCCGGTACAGGCAGACAACCCGCCTTACATTGTCTCGGGCTTCTCCACCAATGACGCCGCTGATATTCTGTATCATTTGCTCTGCCATAATATACTCCTCACTTTCCGAGTGAACGGTGTATATATGGCGGCCAGAAATATTCTGTTTTCAAGGTGCCGTCTACTACACCATTATTATCTCATATTTCAACAAAAAATGCAAAAAATCAGCTTTTCCCGGCAGTCGCGCCAGCAATCAGCGTGTCCTTGATACGTTTGACCGCAGACGGGTTTTTCTGCCCGCTGTATCTGACAGTGACCTTACAGCCGCCAATATAAACCACTTTCGGCTGTTCTGCGGATCGATCTGCTCTCTTGGAAAAATTATCCCTCTCCATTGCACGGCCTCCTTGTAGAAAATGCAGGGCTGCCCCCGGCTGTCGGACGCGGCCCTGGTATGTCAGCCGGACCGGAGATATTGCGTCATGCGGCAATATACCGGCCCGGCTGTTTCGCTTGGAATAGGGAAAATGATGCTCCCGTTCTGTTTCACCCCCTGTTTCATAAATTGCCGTTCTGTCCAAAGTCGTTCCTGCCCCTGGTTCGTCAGCGGCGTATCATCCCCCAGGCACGCAGACGGCATACTCAAAAGGGTACATATCCTCTTTGGTCGGTCATTCCGTTTTCAAGGTGCATGGGCCGGACTGTCGCCAGTCCGCACGGACGCGCCGGGGACGGTGCGCCCGTGCCGCTTGGCGGCGTGTCGAAATGTGTCTCAATTTGAGCCGCATTTCTCTGGCCCCGGCTGGGGCTTTTCACCCCAGCCGGGATAGGTTTTTTGGGAAGCTATGCCTCCCGCCGCCGCAGAAACGCAGCAGCCATATCCAGAAACATCCCGTTGGTGGGCTGGTATGTCAGGCGAGTACCTGCCACCTCGTCAAAAAACTCCCGGTTCCCACGGCTCCAGCAGATATGGATAACAGTACGCAGATTGCGCTCCACAACACTGGGGGAAACATTGAAATGTCTGGCTGTTTCCGGGTAAAGGTATTTTGTGACCTTTGTAACTGCGGTCGGGTCCTGTTCTGCCAATTCGATCATATGGACGGCATACCGAAACCCTTTCAGGTTCCCGGTAGCGCTGAGACTTCTCAAAAGCTGTTCTGTGTTCATTTCTACCTCCGACTAAAGCCAATCGTCCACAATGTCCAGCAGAGTGGCGGGGGTAACGCTGTTCCGGGAGAGCTTGTCCGCTAAAGTGTAGATACGCTCCGGCTCCGTGGTCAGATCAAAGGCCAGGGACTGTGCCCCGCTGTTTTTCTCAATGACCTTGATCCCATACTGTTCCGGTTCGCCGTCTCTTACCAAAATGAAGTAGTCCAGGGCCAGGGGCCGTCCGTCCTCCGCGTGGTCCAGCTTGGATGTATAGGGAATATCTCTCATACTGCCGCCTCCTTGGTGATTATGTTGTAGGGGCTGTGGCCGCTCATGCGGCCCGGAACGCCAGGATGCCGGTAATCAGCTTGATTTCCAGCCTGCGGCGCATAGCCTCGTCCACGCAGAGATAGGTATTGCCATACTCGTCATGGAGCTGGCGCATGGCCAAACGGGTGATGTAGCCCTCATAGTGCCGCAGGACGGCGTTCACAGCGTCGGGGTCGCCCTCGGATGCCGCCCGGATGGTGGCGTAGGGCAGCAGGCGGCTGTGGGGCTTGCTGTTGCGGCGATAATTATTCATACTCATATCCCTCCATCAGTTTTCTTAGTTCTTCCAGGGTGTTGGTGCGTTGGTACTGTACGGTGGAGCGGTTCATCTGGAGCCTTTGGGCGATCTCGTCGTCCTTCATTTCCAGCAGATAGGCCAGCAGGACGATACTCCGCCGCTTCAGGGTCAGAGCGGCCAGCGCCCGGACAAGGTCGGCGTCCTCAATCTCAAAGTCCATATCCAGAACGGTGAACACCCGGCGTTCCGGGGCGTAGCGGTCTGTGCAGCAGAGACTTTGCAGCTCCCGCTGGGTCAGTTCGGAAAAGACTGCTTCCCGTTTCCCCTGGCGGGCATACTCCAGATGGATGTTGACCGCCTCGTTTTTCACCAGCCGCTTGCAGTAGGCGTCAAAAGCGTGCCGCTTGTTCTGCTCCATGCTCATGCTGTCACCCCCTTTTCCGGGAGGGGCTTGTTTTCCCCCTCTATCCTTATTACAAGTGCCAGGGGGTGTTTTGCCAAACTTTTGGAAAGAATTTTTTTATTCGGCGAAAGAAGATACTCCTCGACAGTTTTAGCGGCAGCGCGTTGACCGTCCCCTCTGCAAAAACGCTCGTTTTCTGTCGAATAGAAAGAAGCCGCCGCCCCTTGTTCCGGGGCGGCGGCCTGTTCTGCCAGCGATATGTACTTGACGTGGAAAAATGAAAAGCGTTTCATGGTGGTCGTCCTTTCTTCTGTGTAAGGACAATGTACCACTCGTTTCTAACACTACTCTAACAATGCGCTAACACCGCTCTAACACATATCGCAAGTTTCGACACAATACGCGGTAAAGCAATAGCCAACCCGATAGACTGTTTTGATATAGACCGGGTTGATCGGGTCCGGTTCGATAGCCTGCCGGAGTAAACGGACCGGATGGGAAACACCTTGATTATAGCTTCCCTCCATCCCCCAGGCGTGTTCACATATTTGCTCAGAGTTCAATACAATGTTGGGGTTTCGCATGAAGTACAGGAGCAGCGAAAATTCCCGTGGGCGGAGATTTACCAACCTTCTGCATACTTTCACAATGCGCCGGGCCGGGTCTATAAATATATCACCCATTTGAAAAGAAGAAGTCTCTGTACGTGCCGGGTCATTGTAATGATTATATTCCGTATATCGCCGGAGCTGGGCACAGGCGTGATTGGCAATCGCGGCAAAAGGCGGCTTTCCTGAAATGCACATATCAGCGCCAAGCTGCACCATGTTATTTATATCTTGCTCCGGGGTGTCGGACAGGACGATAAGCGGCACAAAGCTGATGTGCCGAATATCTGTCAGCCAGTCGGCTTGCTGGATTGTCCGCAGATAGTCCAGACCAATAATCAGCAGATGGAATACTCGACGCTCCAATAAGCGGTTTGCCTCCCGCGTGGTCAAGGATGTAGTGAAGTTCAAATCATACTGGATGATTAAGTTTTGCAGGGCCGCAACCAATTTATCAGACAATCCCACGGTCAATACGCTGTATATCATGTCGGATAGTCCCCCCTTTCTTTCCAAAATGCGTCTCAAATTGAGACATATTTCTACAATTTTTGCGGAAATGCTTATATTGAAAGCGGGACGGAAAAACACCGTCCCGCTTTCGTGGTACTATGCGTCTTTCAAGAAAATACAAGTTTTTTAAGCATCGGGCTCCCGATTCTCAATAAAGTTTTTCAGCATCTGCGCCACCTGCGCCCGTGTCGCCTGCCCCTGGGGGCCGAGCAGCCCATCGCCGTAGCCGTTCAAAATGCCGTTCTCCACAGCCCACCGCAGGGCCTCCAGCGCGTAGCCGCTGGCCTTGTCCGCATCGGTAAAGTGCAGTTCCTTATCGGTAGCGGCGGGGCTTCCGGCGTACCGCCAGAGCATGACGGCCAGCTGCTCACGGGTGATGTTGTCATTGGGGCCAAAATTCCCGTTTCCGTAGCCGCCAATAATCCCCCGGCTGGTGGCCCAGCGGATGGCCTCGGTGTACCACGCGCCCTCCGCCACATCGCTGTATTGCAGCAGGTAATTGACAACCGGCCTGCCCTCCTTGTTAAAGAGGATTTGAGCAAATTGGGCGCGGGTCAGGTTGTTGTTGGGGCCGAAGGTCCCGTTACTGTAGCCGTTCATCAGCCCATTCCGCAGCACATAGTCCACCGCCTCGTGATACCAAGTCCCCACGGTGCCAAGGTCTGTAAAGCCGTGGGAGGGGCAGTCCGCGCCGCCATCGCAGGGCTTTTGCGTATCGTCCGGCAGAGGAACAAAGGATGCCTTTACCGTTACGGCCCTGCTGGGCATAGTGAAGGTGTATTTGCCGCCGCCCTGGGCCGTCAGCTTGATTTCATTCCCCCGGCTGTCGGTGACGGTCAGGGTGTCCAGCACATAGCCGCTGTCCGGGGTGACAGTCAGGGTGACAGTACTGCCATTGCTGGCATTGGTGCGGTTGGAGGTCACTTTGCCATGTTCCGATTTCTCTACGGTGACGGCGTAGGTGCTGGAACTCCAGCCCCCGCCGCCGGAGTTGCCGCCTGGATTCGGCTGGGGATTGGGCTTTGTGGCTGCCTGATAGCCGATGGCTACCGGGGACAAGCTGCTGAACTTACATTGCAGGCCGTCCGCTGTCGGTGTATAGGCCAGAGTCTCCATTGTCCCGGCCTGCGCGCCGCTGGAAATGAGGTGCTGGACGGTGAAGGTGTAGCCGGTGGCCCCGGTCCCCGCCGGGTAGGGCAGGACCGCCGTCACGCCCTCCGCCGGGAAATGGTTGGGATCGACGTTGCGCCACACGCCGCTTTCGTCCTTGTACTGGAGGGTCACATCGAACACCGCGATCTGCTCTCCCACATTGGACATCACCTCGGCCACTCTGGTCCGCAGGGCGGTTTCGATCTTCCCCGGCGTATTGAACTGCTCATTTGTTTTCAGCGCCTCCGGGACGGTGGACAGCCCGGTTTCCACCTCCAGCCGCAGCTCGTGGCCGTCGTCGTCCTTCTGATCCAGCGGTTTCTGCTCCACAGGATTGATGATAAATACCGCTGTGGCCGTTCCTGTGTAATTGCCTTTGCCGGTGAGGGTGACGGTATATGTACCCGCTTCCGTTCCCTCCGGGATCGCGGCGGTGTAGTCCACGTCCGCCGTCAGCGGGGTCCCATTCAGCGTCACACTGGTGATGCCGGGGCGGTGGGGCTGGCCGTCGTACTTGAACGCCGTATGGTCCAGCACGATCACAACACCCATAATGGGAGCCGGGAGGACCTGGATCAAGGCGGTTCCGGTGACAATGGCGTAGGTTTTGTTATCATCTGGCTTGAAGATCCATGCCGCCGCATAGTTTTCCTGCACAGCAGGCCGGTTATCCGGGTTGCTCCACTCAAATTTACCGGGAACAGGCGTTTCACCGTCCTTCATGTTGCCGGACAGGGTAATGGAGCCGAGGGCTTGCCCATAGGTGAGGGTATTCCCGCTCAGGTTGGGTCCGCCGGTGGGGATGATCTTGTTGACGCTCCGCACGTCGAGGGTGGCGGTCATATCCTCGAAGTTTTGGGTATGGATGGTGACAGTGATGGTTCCGATTTTAGTTTCGCTGTCGCTCTCCACCGCCTTAATGGGCAGGGTGAGGGTCTGGCCGTCAATCATTGCGCCGCTGTCGTAGTAGCTGCCCAGGCTGACCGTACCCAGCTCGTAGGTGACGGCGGTGCTGCCCAGGCTTATGCCCTCCGGCACATCGGGCCGCAGAGCGCCCAGGCCGTAGGTGTAAGTATGCTCCTGCTTATTGGCAACCGCCAGATCGCCGGTCTTGGGGGTGAGGGGCGCAGCTTTGCGGATGGTCACGCTGGCCGGGACCGCTCCTGCGGGCCGGGTCACAGTGTAATTCTCCGCGTCCGCGCCGGTGAGGGTCATTGCGGGCAGGGTGAGGTTGGTATAGGTTCCCGCGTTGGAGCCGTTCAGGGTTCCGGTCAGGCCGGTGGTATCAACGGATACATCATCGCCGTTCAAAATCCCGGCCAGCGTCACGCCGGTGATCTCCACCGAATTGGTGCCGTCATAGGCCCTGCCCTCCGCCGTTGCTCCGGTGGCGGTCAGCGGGGCGGGAAGGACACTTAAATAGCCACTTTCAGACATGGTCTCGCCATCCGAGCCAGTCCACGTTACGCGAGCATTCCACATGTACTCACCTACTGCCAGCGTCTCCGGCAGGGTAAAGCTGGCTCCCGTCCCCTCGGCAGTGCTTCCATTAAGGGACCAGCTAAAAGTTGCCCCCGGCAGGGTGGAGGAACAGGTAAGTGTGATGGGCTTTCCATATTGCATGGTTTGGACGTGGGCCGGTACTGTGAACGTGCCATCCGTTTTCGTATAGCCGCAGTTTTCACAGCTGCGCCGGATGGTAACAGCGTTCTCATTATGTTCCGGCGTCCACGAGCCGTAGGTATGCGCCTCTGTTTTGGTCCTGCCGCAGAACTGACAAGCAGTGATGTGATGCTCCCCGCCGCTGTCGGGCGTATAGGTGTACTGACAGTCCTCCGCAGCTCCCGCATACCCGCAGGCCAGACAGGTCATGGCGTGGGTTTCCGCACCTTCATTCGGCGTGTACTCGCAGACGCCCTCGCCGGTATGGTTGCACTTCTTCACCGTCACTGTGCCGGTCAGTTCTTTGTCGTCCAGCTTGCCCGTAATGGGTTTGATGCCGCTTTCGTCAAAATAGGCGTACCGGGTGTCGCCGCTGTGGGCCAGCAGACCGCCGAGGGTGAGAGATGAGGATTGGCTCGTTATGACAATTGCCCCCGCCGTCCCGGAGTATTTTCCACCTGAGAGTTGAACAGACTGTGCATTGCTGACGGCCAATCCATAACCGCCGCCTGTGTTCTGTATGGTCACATTTTCGGTGACGGATAGAGATCCGCTCTCATCATTGACATTTACACCAGCAGATTGCGATCCCCCACCGGTAAAGGTTCCACCTTTCAGCGTGACATTTCCCCCCACATCAAGAGCGGTGTTGCTTGCAGAAACAACCTCGCCCGCACCCTGAATGGTCAGATTTGCGTTACGCCAAATGCTGATAGCTGTTCTACCAGTGCAGGTGATGGTATGCCCACCCAGGTCCAGGTTGCAGGTGATTTGGATGTCGAGTACTGGTGTTCGCGTCACATCCTTCAGCAGCGTAATGGTCGCGCCATCGTTTTCCGTTTTGAACGCATCGTCCAAATTGCCCACATAGGTGGTGGTGCTGCCATTTTCAATCTTCGCTACGGCGGAGATGCTGACATCCACCGTCCCCGCGCCGTCCGCCATATT
>NZ_KE159710.1 GCF_000403435.2 Oscillibacter sp. 1-3 | reverse complement strand
GTGACCTGCGGTTTCTATGGAGGCGACATCACACCGGAGCGGCGGGATTCGTTTGATTGGCTTGCCTCTCACACAGATGCCCTGCGGGCCATCAGCTGGAAGATGCTGCGCTATTCCCTTTCCCTGACCACCGAGGACGTACAGGAAGCCATTGACAGGGCCATGATATATGTTCCTGGTACATTCCGGCAGGAGCGCATCCGAAAGAGTTTTGCCGTTATTCTGGCGGGATATATGCTCTTTGCGGAGAAGTTTTACACGGAAGCTGACATTCCCGCTGCGGCCTCCGCACTGGCGGACAGCATCTATGAGCATGTAATGGATTCCAGCGCTGTCCCGAAAACCGAGGCCATTCAGTTCCTTTGTACCTTGGGCGATATGGCCGAAGCGGATTCTGAAGCCAGTTTTTATCTCGCGCATGGCCGCTATTATCGCTATGACGCGGAAGAGGATGCCATATGGCTGAATCTCAACAATGTGTACCCTCTGTATTGCGAATATTGCCGCCGTACTGAAAAAGATGCGGTTCCAAAGGATGCCTTGAAAAAGCAGCTGAAGCACCATCCTGAGATTATGCCTGTTGAGAGCAAGGCGTTCCATGTACCTGGCGGCAAAACAGAACGCCGGAGTATGTTCCGCTTGAAAGCCCTTCCGGTTGACGTGGCGGAGATGTTCCGTCTGTCAAATCAAACCGAGCGGGCTATACAGCCCGAACAGGCTATACAGCCCGAACAGGCTGTGCAGCCAGACCAGGCCGAGAAAGCTGAACAGGCTATGCAGCCTGAACAGCCTTCTCAGATGAGTTTGTACGCCTTAGCCAGCTGAGGGGGTGAGAGCAATGAGCAATATATCCGCTGAAAATATCAAAGCCGGTAAGCGATTTGAAAAAGACTTTTCCCAGCAGTACAGGAGCAATGGCTACGAGCTGGTCCGGCTTCTGGACGTCAACAAGAACCGCCAGCCCTGCGACTATTTCTCCGTACTGCCCGGCATGACCTGTTTTTTTGAGTTAAAGTCCACAGCGTGCCCAGAGCTGCCGTTAATTGACATCCGACCGCATCAGCTGGAGAAGATGAATTTGTATGACCGGTCTGCTCCGGGAGTCATCCATGCCGGCTTTATCATCCAGTTCCGGAGCAGCCCCAACAATCAGATTTATTACATGCCCGGCAAGGCTATGGCGGCTTACGCCGCCGGCCATGCGGGAAACGCGGTTCTGGACTCTGACTACTTAGCCCAAAACGGCATCCTGATACCCACGCACAAAGCATCCCCAGCGGCCAGAAAGTACACCGTCATGGACATTCCAGGTTTCTTATCTGCACTTTCGGCCCTTCAAAATAGAGAAAGGATTGATATAAAATGAACGATTATGCTATTTCTTCCAAGATTCTTGCAGATAACGGCGTGATGCCGGAACGGATTTCCGCCTTTCTTCTGTGGCGGATGCTGGTGACACGCTCCTCTGATAACCAGTATTTTGACTGGGCCTGCAGTGATTTTGAGACAGGGGAGATGCTGGGGTTTGTCCGAACGGACCTCTATGGCTATCCCTGCGGTCAGACCGGAGATGGTTCCTTCCACTTTGAGATTGGAGCGGTGGTACAACGGCTTGTGGTCTGTGAGAGCCTGCCCCTGATGGCGGACTACCTTGCCACAAAGCCGGAGGATAACTGCTGTTTCCTGCTGGCTCATGAGGCCGGCGCGGTACGGGAGGCCATGGAGTGCTATGGTGCGGAGATTCAGGAAATTCTCCTCTACTACTCATTCCGCAAGCCTTTCCTGCGGGAGATTGCGGAGGCATTTCCAACGTGCAATGTGAAAGCATATTGTGTGCATGGCTAATCCAAAGGAGGGTATGGCGAAACACCAGGAGGGGTGGCGAAACGCCACCCCTCCCCTTTTACTGTATCGGGCAATTGGGAATCACTGCCCCCATGCCTCAGATTTTCTCTTTTGATTAAAAACCTTTGGACGGGCAGTACAAAATCAGCTTCGCTCCTCCAACACCCTCGCAATCAGCACCCCTACCCCTTTTGACTGGCTGCCTTCCGGCGGCGCGACCAGAAGGGTAAGCCGCTGCCGCCCCATCCCACCGAAGCCCAGATAGAAGCAGGCGTCCTCACCCACAGCCTCCCAGGCGTCCAGCAGGCACGTGGGGCTGAAATTTCCACGGATAACATAGCCATCCTCGGTATAGGCTGTCATCTCCACGGGTCCCAAATCATAATCATCGGCCCGGAGCTTGGTCCAAAGCTCCGGCATTATCTCTGTATCATCCAGGGGAAAGTGCTCACCCCGGTTACACTCCTTGTAAATTGTCCCGCCCAGGGAGTCCATGCAGCTGCCCACAGGAACATTCTTCAGGGGGGAGTCCAGCAAGATGGCGATATGTCCGTCGGTGGCAAGGTGGCGGCCCATGCTGGGGTGCAGGCCAGGCCGCTGGAAGAGGTCGTCATTCTTGCAGTTTTTCTTTTCCCGTTTCAAAACGCGCCGTACCGCGCTGAGCTGTTGTCTGTTCATGAAAATCGCTCCTTTCTTTCTGCGCTGGGAGCATTGTAGCAGACCAAAAAGGAGATTGCAAATTTTGTTTCAAAATCTGTAGTGAACGTGAAAAAAAGCCCCGTTCAAAGGGGTGAAAACAGCCATATTTTTGTTGCTTCTGTAAAATTAAATCGTAAAATTCATCGATTTCCTCAAGTAAATATGTAAAGCTATACAAAAAAATTGGGAACGTGCTCCGGATGACAGCTTATTCAGAAGGAGGCTGAAAGCCTCCTCTAAATGAACGCCATAAAGGACGTGTCAAAAAAGAAAATACCCTCTTTCATTTCCATTGCAATAGAGGTATAATCAAGGTATCCAGAAAGAGGTTCCGATAAAATACACAGAAAGGGCGGATATACCTGTTATGCAAACTCAGTCAGATATGGAGCGTATTATTAAGGTTGCCGAAGTGTTCTTGGACATTGATGTGAAAATATCATTCTCTCTTTCAAAGTCTGTCATTGTGTCTCATCCGCTCTTTGATTCACAATACATGATGGTTCCTAAATCTTTTGACCTTCCATCATTGAATATTGATAACGTTCACCTTGCAGACAGTATCAACGACTCGTGGATTTTTGATATACTGGAAAGCCCGGCGGCATTGAAGCTGGGTAAAGAAATTAAGAAAAAACATCTGCATGAATGCAAAGAACCTGCAGAAGTAATTTGGATGATTTCAATAGGGTATCGTTTTGAATTTTTGAAGACTATTCTTCGCCTGTTATCGGAAAAGGATTTTGCGGAGGTCTTTCGTATCACATGGACAAGCTGTAATATCACAAATAAAACGTCCGTATTCACAAAGAAGGAACTCACAGACTTGTTTTCCAAATGTGTCCCTGAGTATCTTATGTCAGAGGAAGAACTTGAAGCTTTCCGTAATTTTCCTGATGAGCTGACTGTCTATCGTGGTGTAAATCAACTTAGCCAAAAAAATGTACGTGCGTTTTCCTGGACGCTGAGCCCAGAAGTGGCAGAAAGATTTGCGAATCGATTTCAAACGGATGACCGTATCATCTATCGGGCAAATATCAATAAAAAAGATGTCTTTGCGTATTTTGCGGGCGGGGAAGCTGAAATTATTGTAAACCCCTCAAAGCTCAAAAAAGTCACTGCCTTGTGACTCCCTGAATGACAGGTTCCTCAAAGCTGTTCAACAATTTTCCGCTGGTTCAAATTGGGCCAGCGGATTTTCTCTTTAGAAGGTATAAATCTGCATAAAAAAAGCCGGGCACTTACCCGGAAAGCAAGCTGTTCAGGAGGAGGCTAAACAAACTATTTAGGTGGAGGCTGAAAGCCTCCTGCAGTCAGGCATGTAAATGAGGCCGTTGGAATCAGTGATTTTCTCCATCGGGTCATTTGTGGTACCACTGGAGGAGTCGGCGGTGCCCAGGTAGCGGATTTCGAACTTGACGCCGGCCAGATTCTGCTTGGTCGTGGCGTCCAGCTTCCGAATCAGGAGGCCCTGCTCGGGAGCGTTCAGGAACTCAATGTCGATAACCCGGTCGCTGTAGGATGTGATGGTCACATCCTGCCAGTTGGGGTCTGCGAGGCTGTATCCGGTCGGGGGAACGGTTTCTGTGACGCGGTAGGTGCCGTTGGGCAGGTCCTTGAACGTCAGCTGGCCGTTGGCATCCGTCTTGCCTTCCCGGTGGATGGGGCCGCCCTTTTCGTTCTCCAGGTTCAGGGAATCCAGGGTGAAGGTGGCGTCCGCCAGGGTCCAGGTGTTGGACTTGTCGCGCTTGGTGATGCGCAGGTCGCGGAAATGGGTGTCCTTGAAGGTGAACTCAGCGTACTCCTGGCCCCATTTCAGGGTCTGCGTCAGCGTGTAGTCGCCGGACGCGTCCTGCTTATCTTTATTGTACTTGTCGGGCATCTCCTCTTCCTGAACCGTAATGGTCCAGTTGTCATGATTATGCTCGTCAAGGAAGCGGCCATACTCATCATAGTCGATGGTGATGATGCCCAACTCGTTGGTCACCTTGGTCCCGATGTCCTTGCCGTCAATCCAGACATGGAACGTGGTATTGGGAAGGGTCTCGCCCGTTTCACGGTCACGCTTGATGATGCGAATGTAGGGGTATCGGGTATCGGTAAAGGTGAAAGTCTTGAGCTCCTCGCCCTGGTGCATCTCAGCCTCCTGCCAGTTCTCATCATCGATGAGGTAGCCGTTGGGAGCCGTGATTTCACGGACGGAAACTGTCCAGGACTCTGCACCTTCTGGTTTCAGGAATCTGCCGTACTGCTCATAGGTGAGGTGAATCTTACCTTCTTCATCGGTCTTGAAGGTGTCAATGGTCTGCGCGTTAATCCGAACCTCGAACGTAGCGCCGGCCAGACCCTTGCCGGTCTCCCGGGAGATTTTCTCAATCTCGATATCGGGGTATTGGTAGTTGGTCACGGCCAGCACGTACTGCTCAACCGTGTCGCCTTCCTCAAACAGCCAGACCTGATGCACTCTCTCAGAGGGGAGCAGGTAGCCCTCGGGGGCGGTCGTTTCGGTAAAGGTATACAGGCCGGGCAAAAGACCGGTATCATTCTCGCCTTCCAGCACAAAGGTGCCGTCAGGGCCGGTGGTCACAGAGCCCAGGTCCTGGCCATTGCGCTCAACCTTGAACACAGCGCCAGGGAGACCCTTGCCAGAGTCGTCCTGCTTAATCAGCTTGATGGTCCGGAACTTCTCGTTGGTGAAGATGACATCACCGGAACACTGACCGTTTTGATAAAGGTCGATGTGCCTGACTTCATCAGTGGGGCGATAGCCCGGAGGAGGAGTTACCTCACGAATGGTGTAATGCCCGGGCGGAATGTAGTTGGGCATATCGGGGTTGACCCACTGAACAGGAATCTCGCCGCTTTTCAGGCTGAACCGCTCCACATGAACCCGCTGGCCAGTGGAACCATCCTCGCTGTCGGCCTGGCCCTCAATGAGGAACTTGGCACCCTCAATGCCCTTGCCGTACTGGTCCACCTTACGGAAGGAACCATCGCCGGGCTCTGTGGGCTTGTCGTTCACAATGGCCTTTCCGCTGACAAGAGCGGCTTTGCCAGCAGTGCCATGCTGGTTTGCATCCAGGTGAACAGGGTAGATAGTGTCGTCCAGCTCACAATCGGGCGGGGCCTGGGTCTCCTGGACCTTGACATCAATAGAAGTTTCGCCTTGAGCAAGAGGAACCTCTGCACAGGCAGTACCGTCGGCTCCGGTTGTCAACGTAATACCGAGACTTGCACCAGATTTATCAAGGACCTCAAAGACAGCATTGGCGAGGGGATTGCCCTTGGAGTCGACTTTTTTGACCTTGATGTAGACATGCGGGTCAGCGTCAGGAGGGTCCTCGCTAGGAATGCCCAGAATCAAGGGCTGCCAGGGTCTCCCGGACTTCGGGTCTGTCCCCGAACGCGTATAGACAACATAGTCAAGGTGAGGAATTTCTTTTTTAATCCAGGGCACAAAAACCTCTGTCTTGAGGATGTTAATCATCCAAGCGCGCCCCTGCGGATGTTTACTTCCAGATGCATGCTCATACGCCGCAATTGCCTCGTCAGCGATTTTACCAATGAGGTCATCATACTTGGTGCTCATGATATCGTCAGCGGTAACAGTCAGCAAAAATTTATATGTGCTGTAATTATCGCGCATCAACCATACACAGGCCTGAACCCAGGCGTTTGATACCTCGTTTTCAGACTTCATGTTGTAGTAGTAGTCGGTGAAAATCATGTATGGGGCAACATTGCCGCTATCTGCTTTGACATAGTTGCTGCCATCGCTGAAAGTAGCAACATTCCACACGCCATGCTTCAGAGCCATGCCATGCTCACCGCAAAACACCGTTTGGTAAGCGCCGTCAACCTTGGCACGGATATAGTGGATAGTGGAATCGGAGCCGAGCATAGGGGAGTGGTAGTCGGTACTGCCGATTTTGTGGTAGCTGCCGGAGTCGATGCTGACTTTTTCTGCGATGTCCGTTCGCGTGTCGGCAGCTGCCGCCGGAATGGGCAAAATGCCCAGGAGTGTGACCAGCACGAGCATCAAGGAAAGCGCCCGCTTAAAATTGGTCAGGTGAAAATGTTTGTTGTTACTCATGTGGGTGAAAATACCTCCTTTTAGGTCGTTAAGTGTTTTGAGGCTTGCATTGGTTTCAGGTTGCGATGAAGACTCAGTTCATAAATCATCCCTCCTTGCTGTATCGTGGTGCGCATGCCTCCCTGTCAGGTTGGGCTAACAGCCCTGCGAGGAATTTGCAGTGCAATATTATATGCAGAGCGTGGAAAAACTATTTTCACAGCGAGGTTCCATAGTTCTTCCTGCGCGATGGATAATATATGATATGCAAACCGGCAAAAAACGATAACGGCTTAGGAGGATATTGGGACAAAAAGAAATAGTGGAAGCGATGCATGATGGGGGCTTTCAGCTCGATATGGACTTTAGGACTCGGAGAAAAGAGAGGGGGTGGTACCGTGCTTATATAAATACATAGATAATCTAGGCATTATGGGCAAAAAGAAAAACCCACCCTGGAAGAGGTGAGTTCTATGTCTTCTGTGTAAGACGAAAGCCACCTATCGCTAGTAGGTGGCTTTCTTGCCTCTTGGTGCTTGCATCAATTGACAGCTAATCATTGAACAGCATATTTTATTATATGCGTTTGTTGAGATTTCTATTTGTGGTATAATAAAGAAACCCCCAGCCCCGGCCAGATGGCCGGGGCTGGGAAATTCATCAGGCTCAGTATCTGGAATAAACGTAGGTATTGGGGGCTACGGTGTCTCGATTGAGGATTTCGAAAGTAGTATAGCCATCCCACCGAATCTCCCCGCCGCTATTTCCTGAACATGTGTACACGTTACCTGAGCTTCTATCAATAGAAATAACAACAACGGCGTGCTTGTAACCATTCGCACTATTTCTGATATCAATGACATCCCCGACTTTGAGTTGTTCGTAATCCTGATGTCTCCTCAGTGGGGCATCGCTTGAGAAAAGGTAATCAGAAAGGCATGCTGCGAATCCAGCGCATTTGCCAGCATTCCCCCAGTATTTCCCGAAACTCGGAGAGCGATAGTTATACTGTTGACTTGAATCCCAAACAGTATGGTTAGGCATGGTTGATTTAACCTTTTCGAGAAGGGCCGTGATATTTTCGTCAGAAATCTCAGAGCCGTTTGATAAATAGCCCTTGGTATAACCCGTAACACAAATTCTGGACATCATATCAGAAGCAGTTTCTCCTGCCAGCATCTTGAACTCCGGCAGCTCCGTCACAGTAGGAGGAACAGGAGTCTCAGGCTGCTCGGGTGGGTCAACAGGGGTCTCAGGCTGCTCCGGGGGAGTAACAGGGGTAGTGGTACCGCCATTGTTCTGGAAGTAATCCCGCAGGCGGTTAATGACAACGCAGCCCTGGGCGCGGTTCATGGAGTTCTTGGGGCCGAAGTTGCCATCGCTTTGCCCACCCAGAAGGCCCAAGGAGTAGCACACCAGGACGCCAGTACGGCAACTGTAGCTAACGTTGGTATAGTCGGGGATAGAGCTGATGTGAGCGCTCTGCTCCTGCACAGAGGGAATCTTCGCTCCCTTATCCACCAGCACATTATACATGCACTGTGCCATATCCTCGCGGGGGAGGGAGGCGCCGATGGAAGCAGAGGAACGGCTGGTACCACTCAGGATGCCGTGCTTGTTCATGATGGCCTCGCCGGTAGCCGTGCTCTGGTCAGAGTAACCGGCCAATTCATCGGAGTAGAAGGCCCGAGCCAGCATGATGGAAAAGGCGCCGTAGGAAACCGGGTTGCCGGGCTTAAAGGTGCCGTCAGAGTAGCCGCCCACAATGCCGTCCTGCACGCAGCGGTTGATTTGCTCGTAGGCCCAGAAATCAGCCGGAACATCGCGGAAGCTTTCAGCTTCCTTGGCTTCTACAGGCAGTACAAGGGCAAACATCAGGCAAAACGCCATAAGGGAAGAAATATATCTTTTCATATCACAATGAACTCCTTTATCGTCTAAATTTAATGTATAGATATATTATATTCCTTTACAACATAATTTGCAAGTAATGTTCCGTTTTTCTCGACAAATTTTTCAGTTCAGAAACGGCTGAAGCCAAACTTCATCAAACACTCAGGCAGATGTAAAACAATAAACTACACTTTTACAACAAATTTTCAAAAACTAATCCCATAACTCACAAAATAGCATATACAACGTGTACTTGCAGGGTATGTGCCCGTTAGACTATGAGTTATAGGATGTGATGAATTTGGAACTGCGCTATGATGCTCTTGGCAAGCGAATCCGTGATGCCAGAAAGAAAAAACGGCTTACCCAACAGCAGGTAGCCGAAAAAATAGGAGTCGAACCCTCCCACATCAGCAATGTGGAACGTGGAATCACCAAACCCAGCTTAAAAGCGGTAGTTGATATTGCCGAGGTGCTGAGTGTTACGGTTGATTCCCTGGTATACGATTCCCTGTCTCAGGAGCGGAGCCATTACCTGGATTCTCTGGAAGCCGTTGTGAAAAAGGCCACTCCCAAACAACTCCGGGTCATCACTGCCATGAGTGAGGAAATGCTGAGGACATTGAATACAGAGTACGAAGAATAGCTGGCTTAGGCTGAATCGTACCTTTTTCTTGCGGAATATGCAGCTTGAATCTGCCCTCTCTATTATGGGTTCCGCAGGGAAGATGTTTATAAGGGGGAGCCAGGGGGCGTGGATTTTTCCTTGCACTTTCCAATCCCCTTGCAGGCACAGCAGAGAGGTCTGTTTTATCCTGATGAAAGACAGGAACGGTTCCCAATATGCAGTTAATATCACAATAATAAGCAATTTATAGGCGTAATATCAATTTAATATGCAGCTAATATGTAAATCATATCCTGAATGGCCTAATATTCAAGTAATATCCCGATAATATGAAAACAATATGCTCTTGAGGGTAATATCAAGAAAATATCCTTCTAATAAGGCTTTAATATGCAAATTATATCCCGGCAGTTAGACGGAAGTCTCCTTTTGAACCTTCCGTTCCCAAAAGAGACAGAGGTGTATTTGCATTGACATTGCACATATCTCGTGATAAGATACATTCGGAGGAGCGTGATAATCATGAGCAGTATCAATATGAGCATCCGCACAGATTCTGAACTGAAAGCGCAGGCAGAGCAGGTTTTGTCCCAGCTTGGTATGAATATGACCGGCGCTATCAATATGTTTTTGCGGCAAATTGTTCGGGACCGGGCCGTTCCCCTTTCTCTTTCTTTGAGTTCTGAGCAGTCTCTTTATGCGGATTTGCTGCGGGCCAAAGCGGAACGCGAACAGGGTATCGAGGGGATTTCTGCCAGCCAGCTCTTAGAAGACATGGACCGGATAATTGGGGAGGCGGAGAGCGGTGTCTAAATACAAGGTAGTTACGGCACACTGCGTCCATGCCATGCTATTGCAGCATACCGCTTTTATTGCAGGGGTCAGCACTCCTGCGGTAAAGCGGTTCCGAGATGAATTTGCCGATGTCCTAAAACGACTGTCAGAGAATCCGTTTCAATTTCCTCCATACGAAGACCCGAACCTTCCTAAAGACGTTTACAGAGGCGCGTTTTTTGCGAATTGGTATAAGGCAGTGTTTTCGGTCTCTGACAATGTTGTGTACCTGGATGCTGTAATTGATTGCCGGGCAAAGTCGGACACCTTTTGGGCAGACAAATAGGAGTGAATATTACTTTATGAAAAACGCCAGAGACGGCCAATGTATGGTCGCTTCTGGCGTTTCAAGTTTGATTGTATTTATGAACAAAGCGTAAATCCTCTGGAAATCGCTTGCAATGCAGATGTTCACATGGTAAAATCAGGCCTCAATGAGATGTTGCCTTGTGATACTTTGTCCCCCTCCCTCGCAAAACGGACAATGTATTCCAAATAAAATGACCAGATGCGGCTTTCATCATACGGCTTTCAGCCGTACATGGCTTGCAGCTGAAAGCTGTGTGCAGCCACATATGGCTTCCAGCCACAAAGGTCCGAGGCAACGACTTGTTGCTTCGGGCCTTTTCTTTTTATGTTTTTGGCCGGGAAAGCCGCAGTAACCGCTGAAACGGCCTGATTTCCGTCTTTTTTCTTCTTTTTCACCGCATGACTTTTAGCCACGCCCAAAGGCCTGTTTGCTGTACTTGCCGGGAGAAAACACTCCGGTTTACATGGCTGAAAACCGTGATTTCTGATTTTTCTCTTATCTATACGGCTGAAAGTCGTGCGCCGAAGGCCCCTCGCGGCTGAAAGCCGCGTGCTGGGCCAAGATAAGAGGGAGAAAGAGAGCGAAATAAAAGGGAGAAGAACAATTTTGAGCTTGCCCCACCCAAAACCATCCCAATTCTGCTCCCAATTTTGTCCCTTTCAGAGCAGCGTTGAGAGCAAGCCCTGAGTAAAAAAGAAGAGTCCAGAGTAGTTCATTGCGAATTGCTCTGGGCTCTTTTTTGTTGTCCTTTTGGCGGCGGGCCGGGGTAATTCGGAGGGTTTTTGAGAGAAAAAATTGAGAGCCGGTGCCTGACCATTCTTTGGACAAGCCCTGTGGGAGGGTGCGCTGAAGGACATTTTTGAGCGAAGAAAGTGCCCAAACGAAAATTAAGAGGTTGTATCAATAGGGTAAAGCCTTTTAAGCAAAGTGCGGAAAGCAGCAATAAGGCAAACGGCTTGAGCAGAACGGACAGATAACTCGTAGCCTATGGCAAGACGGCGGGAATTGTTGAACCAAGCCAAGGAAGGCTCAACAATCCATCGCTTGGGCAGGATTTCTCATTCAGGCTTAATCCGTACTGAAATATCAACACCAAGGCCCAGTTCACGGGAAACATCCTACTCAAAGGTTTTGCGGTATCCTGCATCGGCACAGTAGCGTTGAATGGATGGATATTTCTCAAAGGCATCTCTTGCTGCCAGAATCCCTGACTTTGTATCATGTATATTGGCAGCATGAACCACCACCGCCAGCAGATTTCCCATGGTGTCCACTACGATGTGCCGTTTGCGCTCTTTTGTTTTTTCCCTCTATCAATTTTGCGTTCTTCCGCGGGTGAGGCGGTTTTTACGCTTTGCGAGTCGATGATTGCGTAGTTGGGGCTTGCGTTTCGCCCTGCGACTGTCCGTACCCGTTCCACCAGTGCCGCAATCCGAAGCGGATTTTCACCCAAAATCCGCTTCGGATTGCGGCATAATAAAAATTGGCCACAGTCGTGGGACAGATTTCGCCACTTGCAGCCGTTATCTACAAAGTACAACACTGCATCCACCAATTCAAGCTTTTCCCATTTGCTACTGTTTCCAGCTCGCGGGAACAGTGGCTCCATGAGTGCCCATTGGCGGTCGCTTAAATCACTCGCATACCGGTCTTTCATTTTTCTGTATCATATGCTCATTATACTACTTTTTTCCCTATTGGTACAGCATCTGATTACCACATTGGACTCGCCTCTTTACTCGTTTTATTATTGTCTTTTATATATACATTGTTCTAAACTATCAAAACATTTCACCCAATCCGAAAAAATTTCAATTGACTAGCGGGTGTCTTCAAGCTAGATGGTGTCGTCAATAAAAATATGATAAAATAGTCCTCAAAGAAATAGGAGGGCTGAAAAATGGGAAAGGAATAGCGGCGACACGGTATAAGCGATAGAGCTTGGGAGAAAATCAAGCCATACACGATAGACGAAAAGGGAAACGGGGCGGGAAGGCTCGAGACACCCGGCAGTTTATCGACGGAGTATTTTGGATTCTGCGCACCGGAGCGCCTTAGCGGGACTTGCCAGAAACTTATGGAAACTGGAAGAATGTACACCGACGGTTTTGTCGATGGCGGGATAAGGGAATTTGGGAAAGGATTCTGGAAGTGCTGGTGGATAACACAGACTTTGAGTGGTTGATGGTAGATGCCAGCCATGTCAAAGCGCATCCGGACGCTGCTGGCGCACGGGACGGCAATCAGGCGATGGACCGCACAAAAGGGGGCTTAACACCAAGATACATTTGGCCGTGGATGCGCATGGTATGCCAGTGCGATTCTTTTGCAGCGCAACTGATAGAGGGTTTCCGGGCGAAATATCTTTTGGCAGACTGGGGCTATGACATAGACGTGATCCTTCCTCAAAGCCACCGAGGTGGGAATGATTCCGGTCATTCCGCCGAGAAAAAACCGGAAACACCAGTGAGAATACGATGAATATCTCTACAAACTCTGTCATCTCGTTGAGAATGCTTTTCTGCTTCTCAAGAGATGGTGCGGTACTGCTACACGTTATGCAAAAAATCTTGCTTCTTTTGTTGCGGCTGTCCAAATTCGTTGTATTGCCATTTGGTTCCTCATTTATTGATGTGACCATCTAAATCTATCTGTGTATAATTTTGGCTTGATTAATTTTTTGAAGCAATGGCAAATGCGGCACAGCGCCCCCGCCAGGTACACTGTCAAGCGCCCTCGGCAGAAGACTGGAAATTTACGGAAGTACCGTTCAGACTACCCCCGTATCTTGAGCGAATTTGGCCCCTGCAGCCAAATTCCACCTCAGCGTTTTTTCTCTTCTGGGCCGTGCAATGAACCAGCTGTCATCATGGCTGAACTCCACCCCGCCCGTCAGGGCGAGCAAAACCCTGTCTGCGACGGGACTATATCCACCACCGCCCGGAGGTGACGCTGTGCCGGGAGTTCGAGAAACATTATGCCGCCTTCCGCTATGCCCGCCGGCTTAACCCCCGAGTTGCTCAGTACTGTGGACCTCCTGGAAGCTCAGATTGTCCAGGAGGAGGTGGACGGGGACTGCCGCTTCCTCCTGGGCCTGCGGATGGGTATGGACCTGGGCGGGCTGGATGTGATGGAGGATTCTCTGTGAACTCAAAAAATTTTCGCATAATATTTTGATTCGCGGGAACTTTTTTGCGCTGCCCTCCGTCTGACCATACAACTGAACAGGAAAGGAAGAGCCATATGAAGCGTTTTGTAAAAATTTTCTCCCTGGCGCTGTGCGCTGCCCTGGTGCTGTCCCTACCCGCCCTGGCGGCGGAGGACGATCTGCTGATCTCCCCCGCGCCGGAGGCCGCCAGCCTCGCTCCCGTCCGGGTCTGGGGCAAGGTCACCCGGCTGGAGAGCGGTTCCCTGCTGCTGCAGACTGACGACGAAACCGCCCTCCACAGAGAGGTCGTTGTCCATCTGCCGGAGGGCGTGCCCTGCGTGGACGCCGTCACCGGACTGCCCATGGATATGACCAAGGTTAAAGACGGCGACACACTCTACGCCTGGGTGGGGAACGCCATGACCATGAGCCTGCCGCCCCAGACCTCCGCTTTGATCGTGGTGGGCAATGTCCCGGCGGATTACAAGGTGCCGGAGTATTATGAAATTGTCGGCACAGATCAGACTGTTACCATTGCCATTTACCCTGCTCCGGAACGCACCGAGGTGAATTTGCCGGTGGCCGGCGGAGAGACTCTGACAATTCCGGTCTCCGCTCAGGTCACTCCCTGGCTGACCAGGCAGATGGTGAATGTGGACAGCCTGGTTCCCGGCTCCCAGATCCTGGTCTGGAAGGACAAGGACGGGAATGCGGAGAAAGTGCTTTTGTTTCCCTATGCTTACCGGGGCTGGTATACCCTGAACGGCAAGGGCGAGGTGACGGTGAACGGTGAGAAGCTGTCCGTGAACGCCAAGCTGTCCGGCCCGGGCCTGCTGCCTCTTCGGGCGGTGGCGGAGGCCGTGAACTATGAGGTCTCCTGGGTCAGCGGCCAGGGCGCCACAGTGAAGGAGGGGGACAAGGTGATTTTCTCCGTTCTGCCCGGCGCCGGGGCCGCCAAGCGTCCCAATGCTGAGGACGGGGAGTGGGAGCTGCTTGCCCCCTGCGTCACGGAGGAGGGCGTCACGTATCTGGCTGCCAGCGACCTGAGCCTGCTGCTGGACCTTTACTTCTGCAGCGAATAACCGCCGCCGTCCCGGCGCATACTGGGGGAGAGGTGAATGTGATGGATCAACAGGAACTCCCCCAGGGCCTCAGCATGGCCTTTTCCCAGCGCCCCGAGGCCATGGAGCGCTTTGCCGCCCTGCCGGAGGCGGAGCGTCAGGCCGTGATTGACGCCGCCCGCGCCGCGACCTCCAAGGCGGAGATGCGCTCCTGCGTGGACCGGCTGATGCAGTGAAAACCGAAGAGACCCGCCGCCGGTTGATTCCGGCGGCGGGTCTTTGCAATTCCGCCGGCGTGTGCTATAATACCCCCAATGAAGGGAGGGCGGATGCCCATGGAGCGTAGAGACATTCCCAGGGGACGGTTCGCCCCCTCGCCCAGCGGGCGGATTCATCTGGGTAACATCCTCTGCTGCCTGCTGGCCTGGCTCAGCGTCCGGCAGCGGGGCGGAAAGGTGATTCTGCGTGTGGAGGATCTGGATACCGCCCGCTGTCCCCGGCGGTATGCCGCCCGAATGGAGGAGGACCTTCGCTGGCTGGGCCTTGACTGGGACGAGGGGCCCGGCGCCGGCGGATCGGACGGTCCCTATTACCAGAGCGAGCGGACGGCGCTGTATCAGGCCGCCCTGGAGCGGCTGACGGATTTGGGACTGGTGTACCCATGTTTTTGCACCCGGGCGGAGCTCCACGCCGCCAGTGCCCCGCACCGGGAGGACGGACAGGTGGTCTACGCCGGGACCTGCCGCCGTTTGTCGGCGGCGGAGGCAGCGGAGCGGGCCAAATCACGCTCCCCGGCCCTGCGGCTGCGGGCGCCGGAGGAGGAGATCGCCTTTGCCGACGGACATATGGGCCTGTACCGGGAGAATCTGGCCCGGGACTGCGGGGACTTTCTCCTGCGCCGGTCCGACGGGATGTTCGCCTATCAACTGGCGGTGGTGGTGGACGACGCCGCCATGGGCGTCACGGAGGTGGTGCGGGGGGCGGACCTGCTGTCCTCCACACCACGTCAGCTGCTGCTGTACCGGCTGCTGGGCCTGCCGGCGCCGGCCTTTGTCCACTTTCCGCTGCTGCTGTCCCCGGACGGCCGGCGGCTGAGCAAGCGGGACGCGGACGCGGGGCTGGACAGTCTCCGGGGCCGTGCGGCGGCGGAGGTGCTGGGAAAGCTGGCGTATCTGGCGGGGTTCAACCCCTCGGCGGAGCCCCGGACGGCGGAGGCGCTGCTGGCGGATTTTTCCTGGGAGAAGGTACCCCGGGAGGACATCCGTATTCCTGCGGGGCTGTTTTAGGCATTATTCAAACAGGGATTGGGCCGGGAGAAAAGATTTTCCAGAAGTATTCCCTTTTTCGCTGGAATGCTCTATAATAGCTTCCAGCGGCGGAGGCGTTTGGATCTGCCGCTGAGGATATGGATTATTTTACAGGCCGCGCCGGACAGGCGCGGCGCCTTTGGAGGACGGCATGAGGATTATTGTTGTGGGCGCCGGCAAGGTGGGTTTGGAGCTGACAAGACAGCTCTCCGGGGAGAACCAGGTCACCATCATCGACGAGGCCGCCCAGCTGATCGAGAACGTCATCAACATTTACGACGTCATGGGCGTCTGTGGCAACGGAGCCAGCTACGAGGTGCAGCTGGAGGCGGGAGGCGACAGGGCGGATCTGCTGATCGCCACCACCTCCAGCGATGAGATCAATATCCTGGCCTGCCTTGTGGCCAAGAAGATGGGGGTTCCCCACACCATCGCCCGCATCCGCAACCCGGAGTATGAGAAGCAGCTGCGCTTCATGCGGGAGGAGCTGGGGCTCTCCATGTCCATCAATCCGGAGCGGGCCGCCGCCCGGGAGATCGCCCGCGTGCTTCGCTTCCCGGCGGCCATGAAGGTGGAGACCTTCTCCAAGGGCCGGCTGGAGCTGGTGGAGTACCGGGTGCCGGAGAACTCCGCCCTGAGCGGCGTCCAGCTGCTGAACCTCTATAAGAGCCTGCGGGTCCGGGTGCTGATCTGTGCTGTCAGCCGGAAAGGGGAGACCATCATCCCCTCCGGCGATTTCGTCCTCCAGAGCGGGGACAAGATCTACCTCACCTCCTCCTCGGACCAGCTGGCTCAGTTCTTCCGGCACCTGGGGGTGTTTCGGAACCGGGCGTCCACGGTGATGATCGTGGGGGCCAGCAAGATCTGCTACTACCTGGCTTCGGACCTGCTGGATATGGGCATGGACGTGAAGATCATCGACCAGAGTGAGAGCCGCTGCGTCAGCATGGGCGAGCGGCTGCCCAAGGCCCTGGTCATCGTGGGCGACGGCACGGACACGGAGCTTTTGCGGGAGGAGGGCATCGACCAGACCGACGCCTTTGTGGCCATCACGGGCATCGACGAGGCCAATATCCTCATGGCCATGAGCGCCTCCAAGCAGGCGGAGAATTGCAAGGTGGTGGCCAAGATCAATCGCAAGTCCCTGGTGGACCTGGTGTCCGGCGAACACATGATCGACAGCGTGGTCTCCGCCGCCTCCGTCACCACGGAGCTGATCGTCCAGTATGTCCGGGCCATGCAGAGCGCCGCCGGCGACCACATCAAGACCCTCCACCGCCTGGTGGACGGGGCGGTGGAGGCCCTGGAGTTCGGCGTGGGCCCCAATCCCCCCTTCGCGGGAATTCCGCTGAAGGACCTGCAGCTCAAGAGCGGCATTCTGCTGGCGGGCATCGTCCGGCAGAGCGGAAAGATTGTCATCCCCTCCGGCGGCGACGTGTTGCACCCCTTTGACGATGTGATCGTCGTGACCACCCGGACCTCCCTGCAAAAAATCGGGGACATCTTCCAGTGAGGGCGGCTGTATGAACTATCGTATGATCGGGTATGTCATTGGCAGGATTCTGCTGGTGGAGGCGGTGCTGATGGTTTTGCCTCTGCTGACGGCGGGGATCTATCGGGAATCGCCGCTGCCTTTTTTGATCCCCATGCTGCTGCTGGCGGCGGTCGGGCTCCTGCTGGGCGGCAAAAAGCCCCGGCAGATGTCCCTGTACGCCCGGGACGGTCTGGCGGTGGTGGCCCTGGCGTGGATCTTCATGTCCCTCTTCGGCGCGCTGCCCTTTGTACTCTCCGGGGACATCCCCAATTTGATCGACGCCTTTTTTGAGACCGTATCCGGCTTTACCACCACCGGCTCCACCATCCTGACGGCGGTGGAGCCCCTGCGGCGGAGCTGTCTGTTCTGGCGCAGCTTTACCCACTGGGTGGGGGGCATGGGCGTGCTGGTGTTTGTCATGGCCGTGCTGCCTATGACCGACGGCCACGGGATGCACCTGATGCGGGCGGAGGTGCCGGGGCCCACGGTGGGCAAGCTGGTGAGCCGCCTGGGGGATACCGCCAAGATCCTCTACGGCATCTATCTGGCTATGACCGCGCTGGAGACGCTCCTCCTGCTGGCGGGGGGAATGCCGCTGTTTGACGCCTGCGTCCACGCCTTCGGCACTGCCGGCACCGGCGGATTCAGCTGCCGGGATCTCAGCGTGGGTGCCTACCAGAGCCCCTATTTTGACGTGGTGATCGGCGTATTCATGCTGCTCTTCGGTGTGAACTTCAATCTCTATTACTTCCTGCTGATCCGGCGTTTCCGGGAGGTATTCCGCTCCGAGGAGCTGCGGACCTATCTGCTGGTGGTGGCCGCCGCTGTAGCGGCGATCACGGCGGACATCTGTCATATGTACGGCAGTGTGTGGATCAGTCTGCGCCACGCTTTTTTCCAGGTCTCCTCCATCATTACCACCACGGGCTACGGTACGGTGGACTTTGACCTCTGGCCTACCTTCTCCAAGTCCATCCTGGTGACGCTGATGTTTGTGGGGGCCTGCGCCGGGTCCACCGGAGGCGGCATCAAGATCTCCCGCATCCTGATTCTCCTGAAAGCGTCCGTCAGTGAGATGAAGCGGATGCTGCACCCCAACGCCGTGGCCACCACCCGGCTGGAGGGCAAGCCCGTGTCGGAGAGGACGCTGCGGGGGGCGCATATCTATTTTACGGTGTATATGGCGGTGTTCGTGGCCTCTTTTTTGCTGCTGTCCCTGGAGCAGAAGGGATTGGTGACCACCTTCACGGCTCTGACGGCCTGCATCAACAACATTGGCCCGGGGCTGGAGATGGTGGGCCCCCTGGGCAATTTCTCCGCCTTTTCGCCGGCGTCCAAGCTGCTGCTGTCCTTTGACATGCTGGTGGGGCGGCTGGAGATATTCCCCATGCTGCTGCTGTTCGCGCCCTCCAACTGGAAACGGCGGATGAACATCCGCCGCTCCTCCCGGCTGGACTGAGAGGCTGGTTTTCGCAAACGCATAGACGCATAAAGGCCGCCCCGGTGCGTTTCGCACCGGGGCGGCTCAGTATATTGTATATGCGCAAATCAAAAATCCCCGCCCTGGCTGTTGGTCAGGGCCTCCAGGATCTGGTAACGATCCATCTGGAAATTTTTGGTCATCGCCAGGGCTGTCTCCATGTCAATGTCTTTGATAGAGCCGTTCTGGATGCCGATGATCTGGTTGCCCTCGCCCTCGGCCAGAACCTTTACCGCCTCATAGCCCATGCGGCTGGCGGTCTCCCGGTCCCGGGCGCTGGGGGAGCCGCCCCGCTGGATGTGGCCCAGCACCGTCACCCGGGGGTCGATGCCCAGCTCCTGGTGGATGCGGCCGCTGATCTCCATGGCGCTGCCGGCGCCCTCGGCCACCACCACCATGTAGTGGGTGGTCCCCGCCAGGCGGGCCCGGCGGATCTTTTCCGCGATGTCCCGCTCGAAGTCCACCTCCCGCTCGGGAATCAGCACGGCGGTGGCGCCTACGGCGATGCCCACATACAGCGCCAGATACCCGGCGTGGCGGCCCATGACCTCCACCACGGAGCAGCGCTCATGGGACTGCATGGTGTCCCGCAGCTTGTCGACGCACTCGACGGCGGTGTTGCAGGCGGTGTCGAAGCCGATGGTGTAGTGGGAGCAGCCGATGTCGTTGTCAATGGTGGCGGGAATGCCCACCACCCGCAGGGACATGCCCGCATCCGCCGCCTGGCGGGAGAGGGCCAGGGCGCCCCGGAAGGTGCCGTCGCCGCCGATGGCCACAATGCCGTCCAGCCCCAGCAGGCGGCAGGTGGCCAGGGCCTTGGCCCGGCCGGCCTCGTCCATGAATTCCAGGCTCCGGGCGGTGTACAGAATGGTGCCGCCCTTATTAATGATGTGGCTGACGCTGGAGGCGTTCATCTGCACAAAATCGCTGTTGATGAGGCCGTTCCAGCCCCGGCGGATGCCCACGCAGCCGATGCCGCGGTTGGTGGCGGCCCGCACTACGGCCCGCACTGCCGCGTTCATGCCGGGAGCGTCGCCGCCGCTGGTGAGAACGCCGATTCGTTTGACATGTTTCTCCATAAGATAAACCTCCCGTTATTTGGTCGCATATTCGGTACAACCCCGCAGCCTTGAAATGCGGTCTTGAATGATGTGGGATCGCTCCTGTGGCAGCAGGAGAGCGGGAGCGCCCAATTCCTCTGTATTCGAATATACCGCCTGAAAGAATCGCTGTCAAGAATTTTTGTAAAAAAACAAAATCCCCCTTGGAAATCGATTAACCGACAGGGGACACCCATTGTTCCCCGTGATGCTTTTGAGAAAACAACCCTTGTAATTTTGATTTCCCCGCGGTACAATGGACGAAAAACAACATGAGGAGGAGACGGTTATGCGCGCAGTTGTGGTAAACGCAGTGGGAGAGCAGTGCCCCATTCCGGTGGTGAAGGCCGCCAGGGCATTGAGGGAGATGCGTCAGCCCGGAACGCTGGAGGTCCATGTGGACAACGAGATTGCCGTACAGAACCTGACGCGGATGGCCGCGGGTCACAACCTGACGGCCTGCTGGGAGAAGACGGGGGAGCGGGAATACGTGGTCTCCATGGAGGTGGCCGCCCCGGTGGGCGAGGCCCCGCTGGAGGAGCCGGAGCTGGTCTGCGTCCCGGCAGGCGGGGGGCTGCTGGTGGCGGTGGACACCGACGTTATGGGCCGGGGCAGCGAGGACTTGGGCAGGACGCTGATGAAGGGCTTTCTCTTCGCCGTCACCCAGCTGCCCCGTCTGCCGGAGACCATGCTCTTCTACAACGGCGGCGCGAAGCTGACGGTGGAGGGCTCCGAGTCTCTGGAGGACCTGAAAAATTTGGAGTCCCAGGGGGTGGAGATCCTCACCTGCGGCACCTGCCTGAACTTCTACGGCCTGACGGAAAGATTGGCGGTGGGCTCCGCCACCAATATGTATGCCATTGTAGAGAAACTGGCGGGGGCGGCCAGGGTGATTAAGCCGTGATCTATTTAGACAACGCCGCCACCACCCGCCCCAAGCCCCCCGGCGTGGCGGAGGCGGTGACGGCGGCTATGCAGTCTTACGGCAACAGCGGCCGGGGCGTCCATGAGGACGCTCTCTCCGCCGCCCGTATGGTGTTCGGCGTGCGGCAGAAGCTGGCGGAGTGGTTCGGCTGTTCCCGGGCGGACCATACGGCCTTTACGCCCAACTCCACCGCCGCGCTGAATATCGCCATCGGCGGGCTGCTGAGGCCGGAGGACCACGTGATCTCCACGGACTGGGAGCACAACTCCGTCCTCCGTCCCCTGTACCGCCTGCGGGAGCGGGGGATGGGTCTGGATTTTCTGCCGGCGGATCTGCGGGGGCGCCTGGAATACGACAGGCTGGAGGGGCTTCTGCGAACCAACACGAAGGCGGTGGTCTGCACCCATGCCTCCAACCTGACGGGGGACATGACGGATCTGGACCGTATCGGGGCGTTTGCTCGGGAGCACGGGCTGCTGTTCATCCTGGACGCCTCCCAGACGGCGGGGACGTTTCCCATTGACATGGAGGCGCAGGGCGCCGACGTGGTGTGCTTCACTGGCCACAAGAGCCTGCTGGGCCCCCAGGGAACCGGGGGACTGTGCGTCAGGGAGGGAGTGGATGTCCGTCCCTGCCTGACGGGGGGCACTGGCGTCCAGAGCTTTCTGGAGAGCCAGCCGGAGGAGTGGCCCACCCGCTTGGAGGCGGGGACCCTCAACAGCCACGGGATCGCCGGGCTGGGGGCCGCCCTGGAGTATCTGGAACAGGCGGGCCGGGATGCGGTCCGACTCCATGAGTGCGGCCTGGCCCGGCGGTTTTACGAGACCGTCCGCGGTCTCCCCGGCGTGACGGTGTACGGAGATTTCTCTGCCGAAGAACGGGCCCCCATCGTCACGCTGAATATCGGCGACCTGGATTCCTCGGAGGTCTCCGACGAGCTGGCGGAGCGGTTCGGCATTGCCACCCGTCCTGGGGCCCACTGTGCCCCCCGGTTTCACCGGGCGCTGGGGACCGCGGAGCGGGGAGCCGTCCGCTTCTCCTGGGGCTGGGCCAATACGGCGGAGGAGACGGATGCCGCGGCGGAGGCCGTCCGCGTTCTGGCGGCGGAGGCGCGGCTGTGAGGGAGCGGGCGGAGCGGTGTGTGGTGACTTTCCGCACCACTGCCGGGGCCATGGCCATGGAGGGGGCATGCAGGGAGGAGGGGCTTCCCGGGCGGCTGATCCCGGCGCCCCGGGCTGTCACCGCCGGGTGCGGCATGTGCTGGGCGGCCCCGCCGGAGGCCCGGGAGGCACTGGAGGAGCTGGTGATGAAAAAACACTTGGATGCGGACGGCATTTATGCTATCATGATCTGATGTAGGAGGGATGCCGTATGTCCAACATCTGTGAGGACTGTGTCTGTTATGACTATGACCAGGAGCTGGAGGCCTTCGTCTGCACCATGGACCTGGACGAGGATGAGATGGAGCGGTTTTTGAAGGGGGTCGGCACCGCCTGTCCCTTCTACCGCCCCGGAGGCGACTACAAGACCGCTTTCAGACAGTGAGAGGAAGGTATTATGGAACTGGTAGATCTGTATGATGAAAACCGCATCCCCCTGGGCCGCACGGCGGAACGCCACGCTCCCAAGGGGCCGGGGGAGTACCGTCTGGTGGTCCATGTCTGCGCCTTTGACAGCCGGGGACGGCTGCTGATCCAGCGCAGGACGGAGGAGAAAAGAGTTTGGCCGGGCCGGTGGGACGTGTCCGTGGGCGGCGGCGTGGACGCCGGGGAGACCAGCCGTCAGGCGGCAGAGCGGGAGTTTTTGGAGGAGCTGGGATACCCGCTGGACCTGGGGAACCTGCGCCAGTCGGTGACGGTGAACTTTGACGGCGGATTTGACGATTTTTTTATCATCCAAAAGGACCTGAACCTCTCCTCTCTGGTATTGCAGAAGGAGGAGGTGGCGGAGGTCCGCTATGTGACGGAGGCGGAGGCCGAGGCTATGGCGGCGGACGGCAGCTTCATCCCGTATCCCGAGGGCTTCCTGCGGTTCCTATTCGCCATGCGGAATACCTTCGGCTTTCCCACAAAATAGAGAGACGGCGCCCGGAGACAGATCCTCGGGCGCCATTTTTTTCACAGTTCCGGCTCCTCAGCCGGCGCATTCTCCAGCAGGTGCATCATAGACACCTCGTAGGCCACCCGTTCCTCGGTGCCTAGGTCCGTGACCTTGTGGTATGTACGGCTCTGAACCCGGCCCTCCAGGGCCAGGAAGTCGCCCACCTGGAGCCGCCCGGCCCGCACCGCCAGTTGGCCCCAGGCGATTACCGGCAGGTAGTCCGCCCGGCCGTATTTCCGGGGGACGGCCAGCATGAGGTCGCAGATGCTGCGGCCCAAGGGTGTGCGGCGAAACACCGGCGGTTTGCACAGTGTTCCGGAGAGAAGGATCTGGTTGCAGGGCTCATCCAGGCCGGGGGAGAGGCGCTGGGCGTATACCGTCAGCACCAGGCGGCTGCCTACGCCGCTGCGGTTGTTGAAAGAGCGCAGCTGTCCCTGGATGCGGATGTCCGCGCCCTCTTTCACCTGGGCCAGCTGCGGCTCCGGCAGCAGAACGGGCAGGACGTCCACCTGACCGGACAGCCGGGGCACCTGGAGCGGAAAGCGGTAAAAGCGGGTGCTGTGGTTTTCGTGGGACAGGGAGGGCGTCTCCAGGGCGACGCCCTCCAGCAGCACCTCGTTCCGGATTTGAGTTGTCATGTCTTCCACCTCTCGGTTGTGATGCTGTATCCTATGAGAGGCCCGTCCGGATTATGCCGCCGGCCGGCATGAAGACAAAAAAACCGGGCGTTCCCCTCATGGGAACGCCCGGAGGATGAAGATGATGGCGCGGGAGTGGTTCCTACATCTCCACGCCGCCGTTTTCGTCCGCTAGCATCCGGGCGGCGCGGCGGATGAAATCCTCATAGTCCTGCATATCGGGGCCCACATAGGCAAAGCAGGCGATGAAGGGGGACTTGGTGAAGACGATGCCCACGTCGTGGGCCTTGTCCTCCTCGTCGCCGGTCTTGTGGGCCATGGGAAAGTCCATGGGCAGCTTTCCGCCCAGCTTGTGGTTGATCTGCTGCTGGCGGAGAATGTTCTCCAGCCACTCCGAGGACTCCGCGTTCACCAGGGTGCGGTCATACATTCTTCGCAGCAGCCGGCCCATCTCCTCGGGCACGAAGTAGTTGTTGATCCCCTGCTTTTCCCGCTCCTCGTCCCAGTACTCCCGGTTGAACTGGGTGCCGGCAAGTCCCAGCTCCAAAAACGCCTTCCGGATGGCCGCGGCTCCATAGTGGCGGAAAAGGGCGTTGGTGGCGCAGCTGTCGCTGATGACGATCATCAGTCTGCACAGCTCGCCTACGGTCAGCGTCACGTCGCCGTTGAGAAACTGCACCGCGCCGCAGCCGGGAATCTTCTGGTCCTCCCGGATGGTCACCTTGTCGTCAAAGCTGGTCTCTCCCCGGGATCTCCACAGGAGGATGGCGGCCATCAGCGGCAGCTTCACAATACTGGCCGCAAGATAGGGGTCCTTGTCCCCATATCCCCAGGTCTCGCCGGTCTCCAGATTCTGGTAGTAGATGCCGGACTGGCCGGGGAAGGTTTTGATCTTCTCTAAAATGCGTTCCTTGGCGTTCATCATGCGTTCCTTCCTTTCCTCAGTATATGGCCGTTTCTGGCTCCGGTGTGGACACCGTCCAGGGCTGTCAGCGCACCGTTGACGTAGACGCGGCGGATGCCCCTGCAGGGCTGCTTGGGATTTTCATAGGTAGGGGTATCCTGGATCTCATCAAAGTCGAAGAGCACCAGATCCGCCTGCATCCCCTCCCGGATCAGGCCCCTGTTTTGAAGGCCCAGGCGGCAGGCGGGCAGGCCCGTCATCTTGAAAATGGCGGTCTCCAGGGGGAACAGCTTCCGCTCCCGGCAGTACTTTGCGATCACACGGGGGAAGGTGCCGTACCACCTGGGGTGGGGCTGGCCGCTGTGGTCCAGGGAGGCGGCCTCGCCGTCGGAGCCGATCATGGTGTAGGGCTGAGACATGATGTACTCGATGTCCTCCTCGCACATCCCGTAGTTGACCTCGCCCACCCGGCACCGCTCCTCTACAATGAGGTCAAAGCAGGCGTCGGCGGGGTCCACGCCCCGGATTTCGGCGATCTCCTGGATGGACTTGCCCACGGTCCACCGGTTTTTCTCTGTGGCCACATAGGGGATGAAGATGTCCCCCCAGCGGCCTTCGTGGCTGGCGTTGGCCTCGGCGTTGATACGGGCCCGGGTCTCCGGGTCCTGGAGACGGGAGAGCAGACGCTCCACGCCGCCCTCAAAGGCCCAGAGGGGGGCATTGCTGTCCAGAGAGGTGGCGGAGGCGCTGTATGGATACTGGTCCACCTTCACGTCCAGTCCCCGGCGCCGGGCCTGGTCGATCAGGGCGATGGTGGTTTTGCAATGGACCTGCCAGACGCTCTTGCGCACGACCTTGTGGTGCGCGATCTGCAGCGGCGCACCGGAGCGCTCACAGATTTCCAGGGCCTCCTTCACGGCCTCCACTACGCTCTCGCCCTCGTCCCGCATATGGGTCTCGTAAAACGCGCCGTAGGGCGTCAGCTCCCGGCACAGTTCCACCAGCTCGTCTGTGCCGGCGTAGCACCCCGGGGGGTAGATCAGTCCGCTGGAGAGGCAGAAGGCGCCCTCCTTTAGCGACTGCCGGAGCATGGCCTTCATGGCCTCCATCTCCGCCGGCTCCGCTTTGCGGGCGTCAAAGCCCATGGCCGCCACGCGGATGGTGCCGTGGCCCACGGCGGTGCCGAAGTTGGCACTGGTCCCGCTGGCTTCCAGCAGATCCAGATAATCCCCGACGCTCTCCCAGCTGTACTCCAGGTCTCCCACATAGTCCCGCAGCTGCTTTTTCCGCTCCGGGTCCCGGCTCACCGGGGCGGCAGAGATGCCGCAGTCCCCGCCGATCTCCGTGGTGATGCCCTGGAGAATCCGGCTCTCCGCCGTGGGGCAGGCCGGCAGGCTGACGTCGCTGTGGGAGTGGATGTCGATGAAGCCGGGGGTTAGATACCGGTCCTCTCCGTCCACCGTCTCCCGGGCGTCCCGGGGAGCCCTGCCGGTCCCCACGGCGGCGATGACGCCGTCCTTCACGCCCACCCAGCCCCGGAACCAGGGGGCGGAGGAGCCGTCGATCACCCGGATATTTTGGATCACCAGGTCGTACATAATATGTTTTCCTCCCGTCTCGTTATCGCGGTGTTATCTGCGTTATCCAATACAATAATGCAAGAATTGTGCCAAAGGCGGAGGGCGGCCCGCCCTGTATTCTCCGGGAATTTCCGGGCGGATACCGGGCAGATAATCTTATTTTATCCTATTTAATAACCTATTTTGCTTGATTTCGCGGCATGTCATGAGCCCTGCAAAAGCGTGCTGCCCCGCTCGGTAATCTGGGCGCCGCAGCGGCCCGGACGTATGGTAATCAGCCCCTGCTGGCGCAGCTCCTCCAGGATCAGGCGGAGCTGATGGTCGCTGATGTGGCGATTGCGGTTTCGCAGCTGATAGATCAGGTTTGTCCGGCCGATGCCGTGGGAGAGCCGGGTGTTCTCCCCAATGAGCCGCAGGACCTCTATATGGCTGTCCTCTGCTCGCGGAGGAGCGGTTTTTGCGTCGTTGAACAGATAGTCCGGGAATTTGTGCATAGTGCGATAGAAGGTGCAGGCGTTTTCCAGCTCCCGGACGTTCCCCGGCCAGGCGTAGCGGTCCAGCAGGGCGAACTCCCCCGGGGTGACGGAGCGGTAGTCCTCCTGGAGGAAGTTTTTCAGCAGGGCCTCAATGTCCGCTTTCCGGCGGCGCAGAGGTGGGATGGACAGGGGGAATACGTTGAGCCGAAAGAACAGGTCGCTGCGGAAGGCGCCGTTTTGGACCTGCTGCCGGAGGTCCCGGTTGGTGGCGGTGATAAAGCGCACATCAATGTCGATCAGCTCCTTGCCGCCTACCCGGATGATCTGCCGCTCCTGCAGGGCCCGGAGGAAGCTGGCCTGGAATTTGGGGGAGATCTCTCCGATCTCGTCCAGCAGGACGGTGCCGTGCATGGACAGCTCAAAAAGGCCCTTCCGCCCCCGGCTGCTGGCTCCGGTGAAGGAGCCCGGCTCATAGCCGAAGAGCTCGCTCTCCAGCAGGGAGTCTGGCAGGGCGGCGCAGTTGATGGCGATGAAGGGCGCCTTGCGGCGGGGGGAGGCGTTGTGAATGGACTGGGCCAGCAGCTCCTTGCCGGTGCCGCTCTCGCCGTAGATCATCACGGTGTCGTCCGCGGCGGCGATCTGCCGGGCGGTGTCAATGAGCTGGGACATCTCCGGGGATTGACAGAGGATGTCCTTGAAGGTGTACTTTGCCGTAAAGCCCGCCTGCCGGGCGCCCCGGCTCTGGGCCCTGGCTTTGGCGTAGTCCTGGAGGATGAAGTAGTAACCTGCCACATCGTCCATGAGGCGGATGGGATTTTTCTCGTAGCCGTAGGTCTCGCCGCCGATCATCACCGGTTCCTCGGAGTGGTCCTGGGCGTCCAGCGTCTCCGCCGGGATGTGGTCGGCGATGTGGATCTGGTTTTTGTTGTCAGCCTGAAAGATCTTCAGGGCCAGCCGGTTGGCGTATACAGGCTGATAGGCGCTGTCTGTAAGGAGCATCCCGTTTTCACTGGCGTCCACCACCCGGCTCAGCATTTCCGATTTCAGGTAGCCGTAGATGTAGTTGGAGTGAAAGCCCTCGTTGGACTCCACCACTGAGCAAATGTGCCGCTGGAGGTTCCGGTTGATGATGCCCACATCCAGGTCCAGCAGCTGCATGAGCTTGAACATGGTGTCAAAGCCCACCTTGCGGTAGCCGATGTCGATTATCTGCTTGATGTGGGGCGGCACCAGATGGGGCTCCGAGGGGGTGACCGCCACGGTGATCTGGTCGTAGATGCCGGTGCGGGTCAGGGCGCTGTCGTAGGGGATCAGGTTAATATGGCTGACGCCGATTTCATAAAAGGCATACACGGTGTCCAGGGCCGTCTCATAGGAGTCGTTCACCAGCAGAACGCTGGTGCCCGCGGGGATGGAGGAGATCAAGTTGAGGGATTCCCGGGCTGGGCTTCGGGTGACCATGATGACCTTGGAGAAGTCGTCCACAAGATCCTTGACCTCCTGGAGGATGCCGTTCTCCCAGACCAGGTAGGCATCCGCCGCCAGCACAGCCCGGGGCTCCAGGCGGTTGAGAAAGACGTTTGTGAAGGTGATGTACTGGTCGAAGACCTCCTCAAAACTTTTTTTCAGAAAGTCGATGACCTCCCGGTTTTCATCGTTCTGATAAAGGATGATGGCATTTTTCACGTCTGTTCACCTCATATAGGAAAAGCGTTGCTGGTTCCTGAACAGTGTAGCATAATAATAGGATAAAAACAAGATTAAATAAGATTATTTGGTGAATAACCCCCAGATAAAACGGCAACTAGAGGGAAACAACGGAGAAAAACAGGGTTTCAACGGCTTTGCAAAATTGGCATGTTTTTTGCAATTAAAAAGCCGCAGGAGGAATCCAACCGAAGACAGATTTGAGAGAGGAGAAAACTATGGAAAAGAAAAATGAACAGCAGGTTGGCCTGAAACGTGAAATGGGCCTCTTTGGCGGCATTGGCATCATTGCCGGAATCGTCGTGGGCTCGGGTATTTTCTATCTGGGCTCCTACGTTCTGGAGCGCACCCACATGAGCATGGGTCTGGCCCTGCTGTGCTGGATCGTTGGCGGCGTGGTGTCCATCCTGGGCGGTCTGTGCTTTGCCGAGCTGGGGGCCTGCGACCCGGCGGCGGGCGGCATGGTGGTGTATCTTGACAAGGCGTATCATCCGGTGGTGGGCTATATGTTCGGCTTTACCAGCTGGCTGCTCAGCGGCGCGGGCTCCATCTCCGCAGTGGCCATCGCCCTGCCCACTGCGCTGCAGGGGTATTTCGGGTTCTCTGAGATGACCATCAAAATTATTGCCATTGTCCTGATTATCGCCTTGACGGCCTATAACTGCTTTGGCATCAAGCTGGGGGCGCTTTTGCAGAATGTGTCTCTGGTGGCCAAGCTGGTCCCCATTGCCATCATTGTCATCGGCGCGCTGATTATGGGCCGTCAGACCCCTGATCTGAGCCTGATTCCGGCCGGCTACGACGGCGGCATCGGCGGCATCATCGGCATGATTGCCTTTGCGACAGTCGCCACCCTGTGGGCCTATGAGGGTTGGACCAACGCCAACGCGGTCGCCGAGGAGATCAAGAATCCCGGCAAGAACCTCCCTGGCGCGCTGATTATCGGCATCGGCTCCTGCACCCTCCTCTACGTCCTGTTCAACTTCGCCATTTACCGCGTCATTCCCCATGCGGAGATTGTTTCTATGATCGGCGAGGGCAACCTGTACCTGGGTACCGAGGTGGCCAACCGCATCTTTGGCGGACTGGGCGGCGGATTGGTTCTGGCGGCCATGCTGATTGCCATGCTGGGCTCCGCCAACGGCATGATTATCGCCTTTGCCCGTTACTACTACGCGATGGCCGTGGAGGGGCATTTCTTCAAGAGCCAGGCGAAGCTTTCCAAAAAGTACCAGGTTCCCACCAATGCCCTGATCTGGCAGGCCGTCATCTGCATCGTGCTGGTTCTCCTGCGGAATCTGGACCAGCTTACCTCCCTGGTGGTGTTCTCCGGCATGGTGTTCAACACCCTGGTTGTGATTGCGGTCATCATCTACCGCAAGAAGTTCCCCAACCTGGAGCGGCCTTATAAGGCGTGGGGCTATCCCGTCACGGTTGTCATCAGCGTGGTTCTGTTCGCGGGCCTCATGATTAACACCTTCATCGAGGACCCCGTCACCTCCATCATTGGTCTGGTGGTTCCCGCCCTGGGCGCAGTGGTCTACTTTATCTTTGACGCGAAGATGAAAAAGGAGAAGGCGCAGCAGTAATCTGGAACGGCATTAAATCACATCAGACGGATCTGCCCGGCGGTGATCCTGCCGCTGGGTATTTCCAGCCAATACGAATTTCGCTGAAAAACAAGGAGGACAGACTATGGGAATTCCTGAGGGCAGCCTGGAGCTCCACTCCAGGTGGAAGCGCGGGCCCCGGAATCTGATTACCGACGTGCCCGGCGTGAAGGTCGGACAGGTTACCATCCAGCACGGGGAAGTCAACACCGGCGTTACGGCGGTCCTCCCCCATGAGAGAAACCTCTTTCAGGAGAAGGTCATGGCCGGTACGGCCATCATCAACGGCTTCGGCAAGAGCGCCGGCCTGGTGCAGATCGAGGAGCTGGGCACCATCGAATCGCCCATCATCCTGACCAACACCCTCAGCACCGGCACTGCCCTCACCGCCATGGTGAAGTATATGCTGGCCCAAAATCCGGACATCGGCGTGAAGACCGGCACGGTAAACTGCCTGGTTACCGAGTGCAACGACGGGCGGCTCAACGACATCCGGGGCCTCCATGTCACGGAGGAGCATGTGCTCCAGGCCGTAGAGCGCGCGGCGGAGGACTTCGAGGAGGGGGCCGTGGGCGGCGGCACCGGCATGGTGTGCCTGGGCCTGAAGGGCGGCATCGGCTCCTCCTCCAGACAGCTGGAGGCAGACGGAAAGCTCTATACCACCGGCGCCCTGGTCATGACAAACTTCGGCGCGGCCGGGAATCTGGTGATCGGCGGCCGCCACATCGACACCCGGAAGTGCAACGAGGAGTGCGGCCGGGAGTTCCGCGACAGCGGCTCCGTCATCATCATCATCGGCACTGACGCGCCGCTGAACGAGCGGCAGCTCAAGCGGCTTGCCAAGCGGGCCGCGATCGCCCTGGGGCGGGTGGGCTCCTACTGCGGCAACGGCAGCGGCGACATCGCCGTCGCCTTCACCACCGCCAACAACCAGCCCCATTACAGCGGCACGAACGTCTGGGACATGAAGATGTTCTACGACGAGAACATCGACTGGGTGTTTGAGTCCACAGTGGAGGCGGTGGAGGAGGCCATTATCAGCTCCCTCTACCATGCAAAAACCACTGTAGGCGTCCGCGGGAACAAGTATATGGGCCTGCTGGAATTTTTGGAAAAATACGAAAAGGACTGACGGGAGGCTGAAATGGAAAAACGGTATTTTATCAGCGTTGACATTGAGGGGATCACCGACGTCACCTTCTGGTCGGAGACCGAGGCGGGTCAGGCAGGCTACGACGCGGCCTGCGAACAGATGACCCGGGAGACGGCAGCGGCCTGCCGGGCGGTGCTGGCGGCGGGCGCGCTGCCGGTGGTCCGGGACGGGCACGGCGGCGCCTGCAATATCCGGCATATGGACCTGCCCGAGGGCGCTGAGCTGATGCGGGGCTGGGCCTGCCACCCCGGCTCCATGATGGCGGGGCTGGACGGCACGTTCAGCGGCGTGATCTACATCGGCTACCATGCCCCTGCAGGCAGCGACGGCAGTCCGCTGGCCCACACCAGCGAGTATCAGCAAATCCGGTGGGCGAAGATCAATGGAAAGCTGGCCTCCGAGTTTACCATGAACTCCCTGTACGCGGCGTCCCTGGGCGTTCCGTCCCTGTTCCTCAGCGGCGACGAGGCCATGTGCCGTCTGGCGGAGGAGGAGATCCCCGGCCTAACCACAGTGGCGGTGAAGCGCTGTAAGGGAAATTCCACCTGGAATATTCACCCCAAGACGGCGGAGAAGGCCATTGAGGAGGCGGTGGCCAGACAGCTGGCAGCCGGTGCGCCGCCGGTTCCCCAGGTGCCGGAGACGATGGCGCTGGATCTGTGCCTGCCCACCCATCAGGCGGTGCGCTCCGCCCGGCAGCTGCCCGGCGTGGAGCTGATCGGTGATGATGTGGTGCGCTACACGGCGAAGACGGTCAAAGAGCTGAAGATCGCCTGTGAGTTGATGATGGGCTGACAGAGGATCTCCGTCAGGGGATTCTGAGCAGCAAAGGAGGAGCGGCCGTCATGCAAAGCATGACGGCCGCTCCTCAGGCGCTGGAAGGCTGCGGGGATGCGAAGGCGGAGATCCGTTCAAGGCGCGTTACGCCATGGCCTCGGTCAGGGCCTGGATCAGGTTTTCTTTGGTGAGGGGTTTATAGAGAAACGTCTTGGCCCCGATGTCGTGGGCCTCATTGATGGTGTCGTCATACGCCAGGGAGGAGATTATGACGATCCGCGCGTCAGGGTGTTCTTCCAGGATGATCTTCGCGGTCTCCAAACCGTCAATGCCGGGCATGATGATGTCCATGGTGACGATGTCAGGCTGAATCTCCTCATAGCGGGCGATAGCGTCCTCGCCGTTTTCGCAGTACGCCGCCATCTCAAAGGCAGATCCCTCCAAAAGCTTGCAGATCTGCAGCTCCATCATTCGGGAATCATCTACTACCAAGACTTTCTTTTTCATAACTGCACTTCCTTTTTCTGTCAATTTAGGTGCGGCTGTCCGGCGTGTTCTCCAGGGGAACGTGGTGGATCAGCTGCGCGTGCTCGTTTTTGAGTAATTGAGGACAATATGGTCCCGGTGTCCCTCCGGCGCATAGCGCTCCAATTGAAAGGCCGGAACGTTGAACCGGGCCGGGATTTTGGTCAGCTGAAACAGCCGGGAGGCGACATGCCCGCACAGTACGTTGATGTACTCCTTAGCCACTTCCTCCAGGTCCTGTCCCGTGATGTCCTCCGCCTGAATCATGTATTGCGCCATGCGGATAAGCAGGGGGTTCTCCGTACGCAGGGAAAGGGGCGCATGAAACCCTTTTTCTAAAACCATATAGACCGTATAGCTCTCGCTCTCCGGCTCCGCGGTGTCCGGGAAAAGCCGAACACCCGCCGCCAGGAGAGTAATCTCCCGGATGATCCGGTCGAGGATCTCCGTCAGGTCTTTCTGCGGCACTAAGGCGTTCATATGGCGCCTCCACTTTTCCGGTCTGTGTGGTGTTTCGGCTACATGACCACGATCTCGCCGCAAACCATCTTGACGACACACTGCCGGGCCTCCTGGCGCAGGCGGAGAACTTCGTCTCCGAAGCTGATCTCCGTCCCAGGGTAGGCAATGGAGCATTCCAGCCGTCCGCTCTCCGTCTCTTTCATCGTCAGTTTAATATTGGCCAGATCCTCCTCCAGCTGCTTGAGCTTGAGCTCGGCCACCGAGAGCTTCATCCGGGTCTTGGCGAGGATGCTGGATTTGGTGGGGCTGTCCAGCTGGCACTCCAGCTTTTCCAGTTCCATCTCCAGCTCCTTCAACTCCTTTAGGATGATCTCCCGCTCGAAGTTTGTGCAGGGCAGTCCGCCCAGGGCGATGGAGGTCCTGACCTCTGACTGGGAGCCCACGGTTTGGACGTTCACCATTTTGGCCGCCCAGATCCGGCCGCCCATGATACATCCCCGGCCGGAGCGCACCAGGACCTCTCCGTCGCAGTAGATGCTGCCGTTGATGATGCAGTCGGTCTGCAGGTTCTCACGGGCGTAGATGGTGGCGTTTTCGATGTACTTGGAGAAAACGCTGCGGTGCGACCGGACCACCGTGGTTCCGTCGCCCAGAATGCCGCGGACCACGACGAGGTCGCCGCCGGCCTCCACTGTGCTGCCAGCCTCGACAACGCCGCCCACATGGATGTTTCCCATGGCGCGGATGGTAAAGCCGCTGAGCACGTCGCCCTCTATATTGATGTCGCCTAAAAAGTTGATGTCGCCTGTGGCGAAGTCCACATTGCCCGCAATGTCCAGCACCGGCTTGACCTGAAAACTGCGGCCGGTGAATTCCACGTGCCCCGCCATGGAGGCGACGAGGGTGAGTCCGTCCTCGCTGATCTCGGTGTTCCGTCCTTTGGGAAGCGGCACGGACTTGCCGCTTTTGGCGGGAATCTCCTGATCCAGCACGGTTCGCCCGGGGTCGCCCTCCGTGGGCTGGATCAGGCGGCAGATCTCCTGCCCCAGCTTTACGTTGCGGATCAGGTTCAAATTGGTATAGTCTACCTGGCCGTATTCGTCCACCTCCAGCACCCGGTCAATAACCCGGGGGAAGTAGTCCACAATGTTGCCGTTCTCCCCGTCAAAGGCGGGTTTTCCCCTGGCGATGAGGAACAGGTGAAAATACCGCTCCTCATCATGGGAAAGCCGGTCTACCAGCCGCTCGTCTACGCCGTAGGAGATATCCTGGCTCAGCATGGTCCGCAGAAGCAGCTCGCGGTTCAGTTCCTGGCCCGTTCCAACGGGGGGAAATACGATGACCCAGGCGTAGAGCTTATCCGCAGAGAGGAAGAAATAGGGCAGCGCATCCAGGGTCAGAGGAGCATCCGGCTCCTGTTCCTGCTCCGGCTTCTTTTTGCCGGACCGGTTCTGCTTCTCGCTGTCCTTGATCTGCTTTAGCCGCGCACTGCACACGCTGGTCATGGACGAGCGTAGACGCCCCAGCTCCCGCTGGACCATCTCCTGGGGGAGGACGCCGTCCTCGTCCAGGGAGAGGCGGGGAGCCGGCAGAAAGCCGGATTTTCTTCGGCGCAGATCATACAGGCGGAGGAGGGGATGCTCCGGGGGAAGCTCCAGACGGGCCGGGTCAATGATGCCGCCCATTGCAGGCTCCGCGGCAGTTTCCGCCGCGGCGGCTTCCCGCTCCGTGCCTGCCTCGTCGATCGGTTCCGCCTCCGGTTTTGAGCCGAACAAAATATTTGTAATCTTTTCCTTCAATGACATTTCTGTACCACCGCCGTTTCCTAAAAAGATATGCGTTTTCTATTATACGCGGATAACCGTCTCTTGGCAAGACGGCGTTTTGCCATTTTTCAAGCGGTCCTTAAGCGCCGGCGATATAGCCAGAACGGCAAATCACAGATTGGAGAAACAGCAGATGGAATATATTGAAATTAAGGGATTGTGGCAGCAGCTCAATCTGATTTTTATGTATTTACCGCTTATAATTATTGCAGGAAGAAGGATACTGGAAGGATGACAGCCTCCGGTTTGTCTGGCAGTGATCCGCGTCGAGTGACCGCCGGATTTTGTCATTTTGACGAAGTCTGAACTTGAAAGTAGCCCATCAACGCAAAGGGGGAGGAAGAAGGCTTTCGATTTTCCAGCTCACACCCCGTTTGAGGGGGCGGGAGGGGAGATTGTTGGATTATTTGCGGAAAATATGGAAAATGAGGTTGACAAATATGAAATTTTTGTTAAACTAAATAAGGTTCAAAAGGCGTACGCCTTTTTCATGGTTTGTAAACAAACCATGAGGCAGGGTCTATACGCCGGGATCACAAAAAAATTTGGAGGTTTGTAATGAAGAAGTTTCTCAGCATCCTGCTGGCGCTGGTGATGGTCCTTGCCCTCGCCGGATGCGGCGGCAGCGACACCCCCGCCAACACGCCTGCCCAGGACGCGGACAGCGCCGGCCAGCCCAATGAGGGCGACGCCGCTCCCGCCGAGGACTGGCACATCGGCATCATCACCGGCACCGTGTCCCAGTCCGAGGACGACCTGCGCGGCGCGGAGGCCATTCAGGCCAAGTACGGCGAGGACAAGGTGAAGCTCGCCACCTACCCCGACAACTTCACCGAGGAGCTGGAGACCACCATCCAGACCATCGTCAACATGTCCGACGATCCTCTGATGAAGGCCATCATCGTCAACCAGTCCGTCCCCGGCACCGCCGAGGCATTCACCCAGATCAAGGAGCGCCGTCCCGACATCCTGTGCATCGCCGGCGAGGCCCATGAGGACCTGCCCGTGGTGGGCGCCTCTGCCGACCTGGTGTGCAACAATGACTTCGTCTCCCGCGGCTATCTGATTATCCGCACCGCCCACGAGCTGGGCTGCGACACCTTCGTCCACATCTCCTTCCCCCGGCACATGTCCTATGAGACCATGAGCCGCCGTGTGGCCGTCATGCAGGAGGCCTGCAACGAGTTCGACATGCAGTTTGTCCCGGAGACCGCTCCCGATCCCACCACCGACGTGGGCGTCACCGGCGCCCAGGCCTATGTGCTGGAGAAGGCCCCCGAGTGGATTCAGAAGTACGGCCAGAATTCCGCCTACTTCTGCACCAACGACGCCCACACCGCTCCCCTTCTGCAGCGGCTGCTGGAGCTGGGCGGCTACTTCATCGAGGCCGACCTGCCCTCTCCTCTGATGGGCTATCCCAACGCTCTGGGCGATCTGGACCTGACTGCCGAGGCCGGCGACTTTGACGCCATTCTGGCCAAGGTGGAGCAGGCCGTTGTGGACGCCGGCGGCGACGGCCGCTTCGGCACCTGGGCTTACTCCTATGGTTACTGCCTGTCCGCAGGCCTTGCCCAGCACGCCATCAACGTCATTGAGGGCAGGAGCGAGATCACCAACATGGACGACGTGGCTGCCGCCCTGCAGGAGTACTCTCCCAAGGCCGCCTGGAACGGCTCCGGCTACACCAACGCCGACACCGGCGTTAAGGAGGACAACGTGTTCCTCATCTATCAGGACACCTATATCATGGGCAATCCCGGCAGGTTCATGGGCGCCACCGATGTTGAGGTGCCTGAGAAGTACTTCACCGTGAAGTAATCTGCGCACTGGATTTTTGTAGAGAATCGACAATGGAAACAGGGGGGAGGTTCATCCTCCCCCTGTTTCTTACAACCTGTATTTACAACTGGAAATGGCAAAGGGACGAGAGTTCTCTGCAACCGCGATGAAAAAGACCCGGACGGCGTTTGCGGTTGTGAATACAGGGTTTATATCAGATAAGGGGTGTGATTTCAATAGGTAATTCAACTGCTCCTCTGCTGGAGATGCGCAGCATCAAAAAGGACTTCTTCGGCAACCAGGTCCTCACCGACATCAATTTCACACTGGGCGAGGGGGAGGTCCTGGGCCTGTGCGGCGAGAACGGCGCGGGCAAGTCCACGCTGATGAAGATCCTCTTCGGCATGGATGTGATCCGGGAGACCGGCGGCTATGAGGGCGACATCCTCATCAACGGCGAAAAGGTGGTGTTCAACACCCCCTTTGACGCGCTGAAAGCGGGCATCGGCATGGTCCACCAGGAGTTTTCCCTCATTCCCGGCTTCACGGCTACTGAGAATATCCTGCTCAACCGGGAGCCCCAGAAGCGCAACGTGATTTCCCAGGTGTTCGGCGAGCGGCTCAACACGCTGGACTACAAGGAGATGGACCGCCGGTCCGCGGCGGCTATCCAGAAGATGGGCGTGGAGATTGACGCCAAGATGGTCATCAGCAGTATGCCGGTGGGACACAAGCAGTTCACGGAGATCGCCCGTGAGCTGAGCAAGGACCAGCTCAAGCTGCTGATTCTGGACGAGCCCACCGCCGTGCTGACGGAGAAGGAGGCGGAGGCCCTGCTGGACTCCATCCGCGGCATGTCCGCCCAGGGGATCTCCGTGATCTTCATCACACATCGCCTCCATGAGATCCTGGCGGTGTGCGACAAAGTGGTGGTCATGCGGGACGGTCATGTGGTCCGGGACGTGCCCACCAGTGAGACCAGCGTGGATGACATCACCCGCTGGATGGTGGGCCGGGATGTGCAGAGCGGCTCCGCCCCCGCGGAGGTGAAGGATCAGGCGGCTGAAGGCGCCAGGACTATCATGTCCATCAAGCATCTCTGGGTGGATATGCCCGGCGAAACGGTGCGCGATGTCTCCCTGGATGTGCGTGAGGGCGAGATCTTGGGCATCGGGGGTCTTGCCGGGCAGGGCAAGCTGGGCATTCCCAACGGCGTCATGGGCCTCTATGAGGCCGGCGGCACCGTGGAGTTTGACGGACAGGCCATCCCCCTGAACAGCCCCCGAAAATGTTTGGACGCCTCCCTGGCCTTCGTGTCGGAGGACCGCCGGGAGGTGGGACTGCTGCTGGACGAGACGCTGGAGTGGAACGTGGCTTTTTCCGCCATGCAGATCCAGGACAAGTTCTTGAAAAAGCTGCTTGGCGGCGCTATCAAGTGGCGGGACGAGAGGGCCATCCACGCCGTAACGCAGAAATACATTGACCAGCTGCAGATCAAGTGCACCAGCTCCAAACAGAACGCCAGAGAGCTCTCCGGCGGCAATCAGCAGAAGGTGTGCCTGGCCAAGGCCTTTGCCCTGGAGCCCAAGTTCCTCTTCGTGTCCGAGCCCACCCGGGGCATCGACGTGGGCGCCAAGGCCCTGGTGCTGGACGCTTTGAAGCAGTTCAACCGGGAGAGCGGCGTCACCGTGGTCATGATCTCCTCAGAGCTGGAGGAGCTGCGGCAGACCTGCGACCGCATCGCCATTATCTCCGGCGGACAGGTGGCGGGCATCCTGCCCGCAGCGGCGTCCTCGGAGGAATTCGGCTTGCTGATGGTCAGCAAGGTCATATAAGGAGGAGGGAACGATATGCATCAACCTGCATCTGCGATTGGATTGCAATACTGGCTCAAAAAGATGGGCTATCCCCGGCTGATTATCGCCGGCTTCCTCCTCTTTTTGTTCATCATGGCCCCCATCACCGGGTCCGACCTGTCCACCCAGATCACCAACGTCATCAACCGTTTCAGCTGGAACGCCGTGCTGGTGCTGGCCATGGTGCCCATGATCCACTCCGGCTGCGGACTGAACTTCGGCGTGCCCCTGGGCGTCCTGGCGGGCCTTTTGGGCGGTACGCTGGCCATTGAGATGGGCTTCACCGGGCCCATGAGCTTCCTGATGGCCATTGTGGTGTCCACCCCCTTCGCCATCCTCTTCGGCGGCGGCTACGGCGCGCTGCTGAACAGGATCAAGGGCGGCGAGATGATGGTGGCCACCTACGTGGGGTTCTCCTCCGTGTCCTTCATGTGCATCATGTGGCTGCTGATCCCCTACAAGAACCCCTCCATCGTCATGGCGTACACCGGCGTGGGCCTCAGGAATATGTTCGCCCTGGACAGCTTCTACGCAGGCGTTCTCTCCAAGTTCCTGGAGATCGACCTGAACCCTATAGGGATCAATCTGGTGATCCCCACCGGGTCCATCCTGTTCTTCGCGCTGCTTGCCCTGGGCGTGTGGGCTTTCCTCCACACCAAGACCGGCACGGCCATGACCGCCGTGGGCTCCAACCCCACGTTCGCCAGGGCCTCCGGCATCAATGTGGACCGGATTCGGATTCTGTCGGTGGTCCTGTCCACCTGGCTGGGCGCTGTGGGCGTTCTGGTCTATCAGCAGGGCTTTGGCTTTGTGCAGCTCTATACGGCCCCTCAGAATATGACCATGCCGGCGGTGGCGGCCGTGCTCATCGGCGGCGCGTCGGTGAATAAGGCGTCCATCTCCAACGTCATCATCGGTACGCTCCTCTTCCAGGGGCTTGTGACAATGACGCCCACTGTAATCACTGCCCTGATCCATACGGACGTGAGCGAGGTCATCCGCATCATCGTCTCCAACGGCATGGTGATCTATGCCCTGACGAGAAAGACGGAGGGAGCGAAATGAAGATAAAAAAGAATTTTAACGGTTTCGACTTCCTGCAGAATAACCTGGTGCCCCTGATGTTCATCATCATCTGCGCTGTCTGCATCCCCCTCTCCGGCTTCTCTACCAGCTATCTGCTCAACGAGGTCGTCACCCGCATGGGCCGGAACATCTTCCTGATCCTCAGCCTGCTGATTCCCATCATGGCGGGCATGGGCCTGAACTTTGGCATGACCCTGGGCGCCATGGCGGGACAGGTGGCCCTGATCTTCGTCACCGACTGGCAGATCTGGGGCATTCCCGGCGTAGTGCTGGCCATGATCCTCTCTGTGCCCCTGTCCGCCCTTCTGGGCCTCATGTGCGGCAAGCTCATGAATATGGCCAAGGGCCGTGAGATGATCCTGGGCTATATGATGAACTACTTCGTCACGGGCCTCTACCAGCTGCTGGTGCTCTACTTTATGGGCTCCATCATCCCCATCATGCACGCCTCCATCCGCCTGCCCAGAGGCTATGGCATCCGCACCACTGTGAACCTGGCCAATATGCGCCAGTGCCTGGACAATGAGTTCGCCATCCTCTACAAGGGCGTGAAGATCCCAGTTTTGAACTTTGTCATCATCGCCGTGCTGTGCCTGTTCATCATCTGGTTCCGCCGGACGAAACTGGGCCAGGATATGCGGGCCGTGGGCCAGGACATGGAGGTGGCCCAGGCCGCCGGCATCAATGTGGACCGCACCCGGATTATCTCCATCATCATCTCCACGGTCTTTGCCGGCTTCGGCCAGATCATCTACCTGCAGAACATCGGCAACTTCCCCACCTACACCGCCCACTCCCAGATCGGTATGTTCTGCATTGCCGCACTGCTGGTTGGCGGCGCCAGCGTGGAGAAAGCCTCCATCGGAAATGTCTTTTTGGGCGTTATCCTGTTCCACACCATGTTCATTGTGGCGCCTAGGGCAGGTGTCGCCATCACCGGCGACGCCATGATCGGAGAGTATTTCCGTGTGTTCGTCTCCTACGGCGTCATCACGCTGGCCCTCATCATGTATGAGATCAAGAAGCGCAGGGCCAGGAGCCAGGGCGGCGAGCTGCTGGCGCGGGCCCAGCGGGAGGGAGGCGTCCAGACATGAGAGGAAAAACGCTTTTGATCCGCCTTGCCGCTCTGGCTGTCTGCGTCGCTGTGGCCGCAACGATGATGGTCATTGGCCGCGGCCATACCCTTTACTTTGACAACAAGACCATTGAGGATTATCAGGGCCAGGAGTACAGGGCCTTTGAGCGCGTGGTGGTCACCGTCAAGGGCGAGCAGATCGCAAAGCTGGGCAAGCGGGAGCGCGGCATGGCCACCTGGATCGGCCAGAGCTTCAAAATGACTTTGGAGATCACGGAGAACAAGGGCGACGAGCCCTATATTAAGGAAGTCTCCATCCAGCTGCCCTACGGCGTGGACGGCATCATTATCAATCTGCCCGCCTATCTGGCGGACCTGCCGGAGGACGCGTGGTTCTCTGAGTTTGTTCCCATGGTGGAGGAGGAGCCCGGCGAGGAGGATCTCCCCGGCGAGGGCGACGAGTTCGGCCTGGAGGACGATATGGGCCTGGAAGGCGACCTGGGCGTCTGAATTTCCCGGGAAAAGCGTGCAAAAGTCCGTTGAAAAGTGGTATGATACTGGAAGACGGCAAAATCTGCAGAGCCTGCCGGACCGTTTCGGCAGGCTCTGTCTTTCAGGAGGATTTTTATGGCGGTTTTATCCAATCTGGAACCCAAGGCGGTATTTGAGTACTTTGAAAAGCTGTGCGCCGTGCCCCACGGCAGCGGCAACACGAAGATCATCAGCGACCTGTGCGTGGGCTTTGCCAAGGAGCTGGGCCTCAAGTGGCGGCAGGATGAGCTCAATAACGTGGTGATATGGAAGGACGGCACCCCCGGCTACGAGGACGCGGATACTGTGATCCTCCAGGGCCATATGGACATGGTCTGCGCCAAGACGGAGGACTGTCCCAAGGACATGGCCCGGGAGGGCCTGGATCTTGCCACTGACGGGGAATATGTCTGGGCGAAAGAGACGTCCCTGGGCGGGGACAACTGCATTGCCGTGGCCATGGCCCTGGCGATTCTGGCGGACAAGACCATGCCCCACCCGCCCCTGGAGGCGGTGTTCACCGTAGACGAGGAGACCGGTATGGACGGAGCGTTTGCCCTGGACTGCTCCGACCTCAAAGGCCGCCAGCTGCTGAACCTGGACTCGGAGGAGGAGGGGGTCTTCACCGTCTCCTGCGCCGGTGGGGCAAGGATTGACTGCGTACTTCCCGGCGCCCTGAAGGCGGGGGAGAGCGGCGAGGCCGGATACACCGTCATTCTGGAGGGGCTGTTGGGCGGACACTCCGGCGGTGAGATTCACAAGGGCCGGGCCTCTGCCAACCACCTCATGGGCCGGGTGCTGTACAGCGCCATGGAGCGTGTGCCGGGCCTGCGGCTGTCCGGTATCCGGGGCGGCAAGTTTGATAACGTGATCTGCCCCAATGCCACGGCCGGCGTCTCCGTTCCCGCGGAGGAGAGGGAGACCTTTGAGACCTTCATCCGGGAGTTTGACGGCGTTTTGAAAAACGAGTACGCCGGAGTGGACGACGGCATCACACTCACCTGCATCCCCGGCCTGATGGATGGAGCGCTGTCCCCGGAGGACACCCGGCGGATCCTCGCCACACTGCTGATGCTTCCACAGGGAGTTCAGGCCATGAATGTGGATTTCCCCGGCCTGGTGCAGACCTCTTTGAACCTGGGGATCATAGGGATGAAGACGGACGGCCTGCATTTCACCGTCTCCGTCCGGTCCTGTATCGCCTCCCAGAAGGAGATGGTGATCCAACGGGTCCGGGCCATCGTAGCCGCAGGGGGAGGCACATCCTCCGTCCGCTCCAGCTACCCCGGCTGGCAGTACCAGCGGGATTCCGCCCTGCGCCGTCGGCTGATGGAGGTCTACCGGGACCTCACCGGCAAAGACGCCGTCATCGAGGCCACCCATGGCGGCCTGGAGTGCGGATTGTTCATCGAGAAGCTCCCCGGCCTGGACGCCGTGTCCCTGGGGCCGGAGCTGCGGGAGATCCACTCCCCCCGGGAAAAGCTGGGCGTGGCCTCCACAGAGCGGGTGTACCGTCTGGTGTGCGAATTTTTGAAGCGCAGCAGGTGACGAGCGCCCGGGAATATGCGCAGTGCGAGAGCCCGGAGATCCATCGGATCTCCGGGCTTTTTCACCGGAATCAGGCGCAGGCGCCGCTTTTTTTGAAAATTTGAAAAAATTTTTCCTATTCTCCTTTTTTCGGAAACTTTTTTGCCAATTCTGCGTCTTAATAGATGTATAAATTTGTAACCATTTTGTTATTGCATTATGGGACTGACTGTACTATCATTGATAATACAGTTTACAGGACCAAGGAAAAGGAGAAAAACATGGCAGAAGTGAAAGAGCGCGAGGAGCTGTCCCAGGCCCAGGGGACGGAGACGGCGGCTGTTCCGGCGGCGGAGAACGCGCCCGCCAAGGTGCCGCTGAAAGAAAAGTGGAAATCCATGCCCCGGAAGAAGCGGCGGAAGATTGTCCGTTTGGTGATCCTTCTGCTGGTGCTGGCCGTCATCGGAGGAATCCTGTACAAGGTCCTCGGCGGCAAAAAGGAGGGGGAGAGCGAGATTATCACCGACGTGGTGCAGTACGGCTCCATCACCTCCATTGTGGACGGCAGCGGCCTGGCGAAGGCCAAGAGCAGCGAGACCATCACTCTCACCACCGCGGGCACCGTGCTGGACGTGCTGGTGGCGGAGGGCGATATGGTTACTGCCGGAACGCCCCTCTTCACCATCGACAGCCCGGCGGCGGAGACCGCCGTGCAGAAGGCCCGCAGCAATCTGGAGGGCTACCAGAAGCAGCTGAATCAGGCGGAGAAGGACATTGCGGGTCTGAATCTCTCCGCGCTCTACCCCGGAAAGCTGCTGGAGACCGTAACGTTAAACCCCGGCGACACCATCACCAAGGGACAGAAGGTGGCGGTGCTGGCGGACGACACCCGCCTGCGCCTGACTCAGTATTACAGCTACGCCTACGCCGGGGAGCTGTACGCCGGCCAGACAGTGGACGTGTCCGTCCCCGCATTGATGAGCACCATCTCCGGCCGGATCGAGGCGGTACATATGGTCAGCCGCATTACCGCGGAGGGCTCCAAGCTCTTCTCTGCGGAGATTATCCTGGACAACGAGGGGGCCCTCACCGCCGAGATGGCGGCCTCCGCCACTGTCAATGTGAACGGCGAGACCGTCTACCCCTATGAGCCGGGGAAGCTGGAGTACTACCGCACCGGCGACCTCAACTCCACCGTCAGCGGCACTGTGATCTCCAGCGGTCTGGTGGACTACCTCCAGGTCTCCGCCGGACAGGTGCTGGTGGTCATCGACGGCGAGGAGAGCGAGAGTGAGCTCTTCACCATTCAGCAGAACCTGGAGACCGCCCGGGAGGAGCTGGAGACCGCCGAGAAGAACCTGGCCAACTGCAAGGCTGTGGCCCCCATCGACGGCATGGTCATCGGCCTCACCGTCCAGCCCGGAGCAGAGATCGCCGCCAACACCACCATCGTCACCATCTCCGACACCTCCACCATCACCGTCTCCGCCAACGTGGACGAGCGGAACATCAGCTACATCAAGCCCGGCATGATGGTGGATCTGAACCAGTGGGGCAACCCCGCCATGGGCATAGTGGAGACGGTCAGTATGTCCTCCACCGTCAACAACGGCGTGGCCACGTACCCCGTCACCATCTCCGCCGACAACAGCGAGGGCACCATCCAGGTCAACAGCTACCTGGATTACAGCCTCACCGCCAGCGAGAACGACAACTGCCTGATCCTGCCCCTCCAGTGCGTGCGCACTGTGTCCACAGAGGAGGGGGAGACGCTGCAGGTGGTCTACGTCTCCGGCAGCAAGCCGGACAATGCCGTGGAGAACGTCATGGTGGACGAACAGATTCCCGAGGGCTACTGGGCTGTGCCGGTGGAGATCGGCATCTCCGACAACTACAACGTGGAGATCCGCTCCGGCGTGGAAGAGGGCACTGAGGTCTTTACTCAGATGCAGTCCATGTACGGCTGGTGATCGCATGGCACATTTGGTAGAATTGCGGGACGTCTACAAGATCTACGGCGAGGGCCTGGAGAGCGAGGTCCGCGCCCTGGACGGGGTGTCCCTGACGGTGGACCCGGGGGAGTTCGTGGCCATTGTGGGCCAGTCCGGCTCCGGTAAATCCACCATGATGAACGTGCTGGGCTGTCTGGACATCCCCACCCGTGGGGACTACTACCTGGAGGGCACCGACGTCCGCGAGCTGACGGACAAGGAGCTGAGCCTGATCCGCAACAAGGAGATCGGCTTCATCTTCCAGCAGTACAACCTGATCCAGAGCCTGACGGTGCTGGAGAACGTGGAGCTGCCCCTGATCTATCAGGGCATCAACGCCGACGACCGCTATGACCTGGCCATGGAGGCCCTGGAGCGGGTGGGGCTCTCCGGCCGCGTGAAACACAGGCCCACGGAGATGTCCGGCGGCCAGCAGCAGCGGGTGGCCATCGCCCGGGCCATCGCCACCCATCCCCCCATCATCATGGCCGACGAGCCCACCGGCGCCCTGGATTCCCGCACGGGCCAGGAGGTGCTGCAGTTCCTCCAGCAGCTGAACAAGGAGGGCAGTACCATCATCCTCATCACCCACGACAACGGCATCGCCGCCACCGCCCGCCGCTGCGTGCGGCTCCAGGACGGCAAGATTGTGGAGGACAGGGAACAGGAGGTGGACTGGCTGTGAATATCCGCCAAGCGGTCAAGATGGCCTGGAAGTCCATCGTGGGCAAAAAGGGCCGGTCCATACTCACTATGCTGGGCGTCATCATCGGCATCGCCGCCGTCATGACCATCGTGGCCACCATGAACGGCTACACGGCCAAGACCATGGAGCAGTACTCCGCCATGGGCAGCAACAAGATCAATGTGCAGATTTACAGCTATATGTACGTGGAGGACGCCAACGGCAACTGGGTTAGCGCGGGCAAGGACTACTTCCCGGACCTGTACGACTACTGCAAGAGCCTTACGAAGTACGTAGTGGGCGTGACGCCCCAGGCTGGCTGCAACGCCACTGTGGTCTACGGCACCAAGAACTCTGACAACTTCCAGTGGGACTGGGAGACCCAGACCGGCCAGCGGAGGCCGGACATCTACTACGGCAGCGACCAGTACAGCATCTGCAACAATCTGACCGTCATGAAGGGCCGGGACATTTCCGAGCTGGACGTAAGCCGCTATAACCAGGTGTGCGTCATGGGTTCTCAGGCGGCGGAGACCTTCTTCGGCTCCGCCGACCCGGTGGGAAAGAAGCTCCAGCTCAACGGCCAGAGCTTTGACGTGGTGGGCGTCTATGCCCCCCGTCTCACCGGGGCCGACGCCCAGGGCAGCTTTATCGACAACATCATTATCCTGCCCTACACCGCCCGCCGGGTCATGGGGGGCGAGACCATGGAGAGTTTTATCGTCAAGGCCAAGGACGGCGAGTCCGTGCAGGAGGCCACCAGCCGCATCCAGGGCTTTTTGAAGGGCCTGGTGGACGAGTCCACCGGCGGATTCTGGGTGGACTCCGACAACCAGTGGCAGCAATCCATGAATGAGCAGATGGCCATGATCTCCCTGGTACTGGGCGGCATCGCCGCCATCAGTCTGCTGGTGGGCGGCATCGGCATCATGAATATCATGCTGGTCACCGTCACCGAGCGGACGAGGGAGATCGGTATCCGCCGGGCCATCGGCGCCCAGCGCAGCTCCATTGTCACCCAGTTTTTGATTGAGGCGGCCATGCTCTGCGGCATCGGCGGCGTCATCGGCATCCTGCTGGGCACAGGCGGCAGCCTGCTGGCGGGAAAGCTGCTGTTCCAGATGACCATTTATCCGGCGGCCTGGATCACCCTCAGCGCCTTCTCGCTGTCGGTGGCCCTGGGCGTGATCTTCGGCATCTATCCCGCGGCCAAGGCCGCCAAGCTCCAGCCTGTGGAGGCCCTCAGGGCGGAATAAGGAGGAAGAACATGAAGAGATTTTTGAGTTTTCTGCTGGCGGCGGTCATGGCGTCATCCCTGCTGGTTCTGCCGGCGGGGGCGGCGGACGTGGTCCGCTTCTCCGACGTGACGGACCGGAACACCATCATGGCCGTGGAGTCCCTGCGGCTCATGGGAGTGCTGGACGGCTACAGTGACAACACGTTCCGCCCCGGCGCGGCGCTGAACCGGGCCCAGTTCTGCAAGATGGCGGTGTACGCCATGAACGGTGAGGAGGAGCTGGGGCTCTACAACACCGTCACCATCTTCCCGGACGCCAAACCCTCCCACTGGGCCTCGGCCTACATCAACATGGCCTCCCGGAAGGGCATCATCGCGGGCTATCCCGACGGCAGGTTTCATCCGGAGCGGACCGTCACCGTGGGACAGGCCGTGACCATCCTTCTGCGGATGCTGGGCTATGAGGACAAGGACATCGGCGGCGTGTGGCCCGCCAGCTACATGGCAGTGGGGGCCACCGTGGGCCTCACCGACGGCGTAGGTACCAACGGAAACGCCACCCTCACCCGGGGCCAGGCGGCACAGCTGTTTTTGAACCTGCTTCGGGCCGATATGAAGGAGAAGGGCAGTTATCTCTCCTCCCTCAAGGGTACCGTTTTGGAGAACCAGGTGCTGGTGACCTCCTCCGCCACGGGCCCTGACGGGCTGGAGACAGCCATGAAGCTTGCTTCCGGCGACACGGTGTATCAGATGGCCTCCGGCAAGGCGTCCAACGGGGCGCTGAACGGCCTGCGGGGCACTCTGGTGCTGAACGGGAGCGGCAGGGTCATCACCTTTGTGCCGGACGCCATGGGCGTGCAGATGACCATTACAGTGGCCAGCGCCAAGGCCAGCCAGATTGTGGATGTCAGCGGCGCCGCTTATACTGTCACTGGCAAGACCCAGACCTACTACAACGGCGAGGAGAAGCCCTGGAGCGAGGTGTTCTCCTGGGTCAGCGCCGGCAGCACCGTGACGCTGTACCTCAACTCCGCCGGCGGCGCGGACTACATCTTCGTGGGCGGCGGCTCCGCGGCCAGCTCCGCCGTCATCGTCTATAACGACGGCTCTACCGCCGGGTTCGCCGACCTTACCGGCGGCAGTACCAACTACAAGCTGTACAAGAACGGCGCGGAGGTCCTGGCCAGGGACATCCGGAAGTACGATGTGGCCACTTACGCTCCCGCCACCAACTCCATCCGGGTGTGCGACATCCGCATCAGCGGCTTCTATGAGAGCTGCTCCCCCAGTCCCGACGCCCCTGAGGAGATCACTGTGCTGGGCCACGCCTTCCCGGTGCTGACAACGGCTCGGGAGAGCATCTCCAAGTTCAAGCCCGGCGACCAGCTGACACTTCTGCTGACGGAGGACAATCAGGTGGCCGGAGCCGTGGAGGCCAAGGGCGCCGTGGTTACCAGCAATGCCATCGGCATTGTGCGCTCCGGCGGGCGGGTGGACCTGCTCTGCGGCATCACCCTCACCGGCGGAAGCGAGGACGGAAAGGATCTGGAGGGCCAGCTGGTCCGGGTCTCCTCCACCTATCGGGGACATCTGAGCCTCTCCCGTCTCAGCGGCGGCAACGCCAGCGGCAATCTTGACGTGGCGGAGCGCACCATGGGACAACGGAAGCTGGCGGATAATGTGATGATCTTCCAGAACGGTGTGGACGGCGTGGAGGCCGTGAGCCTTAGCGACCTCACGGATGGTATCATCCCCTCTGGCCGGATCGCCTACGCCAGGGTGAATTCCGCCAATAAGGTGGATCTGATTGTGCTGAATTCCGGTGTGAACGGCACGGTGGTCTATGGCCGTGTGTTCCTGGAGGTATCAACAAAGCCGGTCTATGACAAGAATGATCCGAATAAAGTGATTGGGGAGCAGGAGATTCAGCGTCTGGGCGTCGAGTACGGCAACGGCCAGCGGGTTGGCCCCTTTACCTCACCGTATGACATCAACGGCGGCGACTATGTAGCCATGACGCTGCGGGGAACGAGCGGTTTCTCCAGTCTCAAGAAGCTGGACGAGACAAAGAACGTGCCCAACTCCGCCTGGACCAGCGAAAATCTGGTCACCGTGGGCGGCATGACCTACAGGGTTCCCTCCGATGTCCACTGCTACAACGGGGACATGAAGATGTGGGTGACCCTGGCGGAGGCTCACGCCTATGCGGAGCAGTGCACCATCTACACTGAAGGCGGCTATGTCCGGTGTATTGAGGTCAGGAGATAATATTTCCACCAACAAAAAGAGCGTGTTTCCGGCGGAAACACGCTCTTTTTTGCGTTTTTAATACGTTATAAGGAAATCGTGGGCTCTGCCGAAGCCGCTGGGGCTTTGCCCCAGACCCCACCGCCCTTTGAAAAGGGCGGCCCTAAACTTTCATACTATATTACCTGAAACAGATAGAATTTCAAATAATTCGTCTCCTTCACCCCCCAGAGAATGGGGTGGTCGCAGCTTTGCTGGCGGGCCTCGATCTGCCGCAGCTGGACACCTGCGTCATGGGCGGCGTCCTGGAGCATGGCCAGAAATCGGCTCTCCTCCGCAAAGTGGGAACAGGAGCAGGTTGCAAGATAGCCGCCCCGGGGCAGGAGCTGCATGGCCCGGTAGTTGATTTCCTTGTACCCGGCCATGGCATTGGTCACGGTTTTCCGAGACTTGGTAAAGGCCGGCGGGTCCAGGATGATGAAGTCGTACCGGGGCGGCTCCTTCTCCAGCCGGGGCAGCAGGTCGAACACATCCGCCGCCAGGAAATCCATCCGGCCCTCCAGGCCGTTGCGGGCGGCGTTGGCCCGGGCCATCTCCACCGCTCCCTCCGACACGTCCACAGCAGTGACGTGCTTCGCTCCGCCCAGGGCGGCGTTCAGGGCAAAGGAGCCGGTGTGGGTGAAGCAGTCCAGCACGGTTTTTCCGGCCGCCAGCCGGCCCACGCACCGGCGATTGTACTTCTGGTCCAGAAAAAACCCGGTCTTCTGCCCGTTTTCCACGTCCACCAGATAGCGGATGCCGTTTTCCGTAATCTCCGTCAGGGGAGAGGCGGGAGGCGTCTCGCCGGGGAGGGGGAACCAGCCCTTGTGCTGGGGCAGGCCCTCCTTGTCCCGCAGGGAGACTTCGTTTCGCTCGTAGATTCCCCGGATAGTCTGTCCGTCCCGCCGGAGGACTTCCGCCAGCATAGGCAGCAGCATTCCTTTGATCCGCTCCATTCCCATGGACAGCACCTGCACAGAGAGGAGATCGTGAAACTTGTCCACCGTCAGCCCCGGAAAGGCGTCCGCCTCGCCGAAGATGATGCGGCAGCAGTCCAGATCCTGGGGCTCCATCACGGTTTTGCGGTACTTCCAGGCCCATTGGAGCTTTCGCCGCCAAAAGGCCTCGTCAAAGCGGTCGTTGGCGTTGCGGGAGAGAAGGCGGACCCGGATTTTGGACCGCTCCGACAGGAAGCCGGTTCCCAGATACCGCCCCTTTCTGCTGAGGACGTCCACCAGGGCGCCGTTCTCCGGTTCGCCTTCCGCGGACAGCACCTCCTGGCCGTAGACCCAGGGGTGTCCCCGGAGAATGGCGGCTTCCGCTTTGGGGGTAACGGTGTACCTGGGGTAGGTTCGCTCTGCCTTCATATCAATCAGCCCTTCTGTGAATTAGGAATTTAAGGTCAAAAATGGGGAGCGTTGTTCCCAATCCACTATATCACATTCCGCTGCTGATTGCCATATAAATAAGTGAGAAGGAGGAGACCACCATGCCCACCATTTATTTAAGTCCAAGTACACAAGAATGGAATCAATACGTCACTGGCAGCGGCTCCGAGGAGTACAACATGAACCTGCTGGCGGATGCCCTTGTGCCCTATCTGCTCTCCAACGGTATTCAATATAAGCGGAACCGACCGGATATGACCGCCGGGTCCTCCGTCCGGGAGGCCAACGCCGGGACCTACGACTTCTACCTGGCCCTGCACTCCAACGGTGCGCCGGAGGGACACTACGGCGAGGAGCGGGGCATCATCGCCTTTTATTACCCTGGCAGCTCCAAAGGCCAGCGGGCGGCGGAGCTGATTGCCGAGGAACTGCGGAAGATCTATCCGCTGCCCAACAAGGTCACCACGCGGGAGACAACCACCCTGGGGGAGGTGAGCCAGTCAAAGGCCCCGGCGGTACTGGTGGAGATCGGCTACCACGACAACTACGCCGACGCAACATGGCTGGAGGGACACTGGGACGACATCGCCCAGCAGCTGGCCCGGGCCCTGACCCGGTTTTTCGGCCTGCCCTTCATCTATCCCATGACCCCGGTGGGGGGCACTGTGCGGGTGAGCTACGGCACGCTGAATCTGCGGAGCTATCCCTCTCCCAAGGGCAACATCGTAGCAAATATGCCAAACGGGGCCAGCGTCACCATCTACGGCGAGTGGCAGGGCTGGTATGTGGTCCACTACGGGGATTACGTGGGCTACGCAGCGGCGGCATATATCGACACGTAAAAGGATGAGATCAACTTCTCATACTATTCCTTGATAAAAGCATTTAATTTGGCAAGATAAGCTGCTAAAATAAATCTGGGTGATGAAAATGGCTTCCAGATATAAAATAGCGAGGAAGAAATTAAGGCAATCGAGCAAAGACGCAAAGAAAATAAGAATAAACGAACCGAGGCCAAATTGAAAGCATTGGAGATGCGTGCCAAAGGAGCAAACGCGAAAGAGGTAGCAGCAGCAACAGGATTTCATGCAGCGTATGTGACACAGCTAGTGACAAAGTACCGAAAATATGGACTTGAGGCAATCTCCGAAATATGAGTGCAGAAGAAGCGACCATTCTTGCCCCCTTCAGGGCCCGGGCTGAAGCCGGAGAGCTGGTGGAGAGCAGCGAGATAGCAAAAGCATATCAAAGTGCTGTAGATCATCCAATCAGCACAGGACGGATTTATTTTGTGCTGCACCGACTCGGATGGCGCAAAGTAATGCCCCGGAGCAAACGCCCCAAGAAGGCCAGCGAGGAAGAAATTGCGGCCTCAAAAAAATTTACACCCCAATCCAAGACCTGAAAGTTATCCACAGAGGGAAGACCATTCGTTTAATGTTTCATCCAGAGAAAAATACAGATTATACAATCATGGTAAACTACCATCTGCGGGACAAATCCCTGTCCCTGAAAGCTAAAAGGGTCTGCTGTCGCAAATGTTGTTACTCCTGGAAGAATGGGACTACACCGTGCAAGGGCTGACCTACATCAACCGGGAGCAGGTCAACGCCATCCGTCAGGCCGTCCACGAGCTGGAGCGGGCCGGATATATCGTGCGGGCGAGAGAGCGGGACAGCCGGGGACGGCTGCGGGGAGCGGAGTACACCATCTACGAACAGCCGCAAGTGCCGTCAGCTTTCCCGGCGTTGAATTAACCTACGTCGGGAAAACCGTTGTCGGAAAATCCTATGTAGGTAAATCCGATGCAATAAAATAAAGATATAAGTAAATAAAGAAAAATCAATTAAAGATTTATTAATTACCCATTCCTTTCCTATACTTTCCCCTACCCCCTCCCTTGGGGATGGGCGGCAAAGCCGCCGGAAAGGAATGGAACAGAAGCGGAAAGCAGAGAGGTCAAATAGTAGCAGGGCTTATCGGGGCCGTTATCTGACCCGCGGAAACCGTACAGACGTGAAGCGGGTGTACGGTTTCTGCGGGTGCCACAAGAGGGCTGCAGGGCCTCTTGTGTGACAGCACAGCTTATAGTTCAGTAGAAGCCAGGGCAGGAGTGCTGGAGTGTCGGCCTCCTGCCCTAGCTTTTTGCGTCCATCTGTACGCCGTTAGAGGCCCGTTTTGACAGGCGCAAAATTGTATTGCCCCTATGGAAGCCTTGAAAACAGGGCGCTGAATAGGCCCTAAATCATAGGCTGATGGGCTGATTTGGGACTATTAACCGAGGTGTCGACAAGAGTGCTATGTAGAAAGAGTTACCCCCATTTTCGAGAAAACAGATATAAACACCTTGCCGCTCTCCGACACCCACGAAAAAGGCCTGTGTTTTCAATACCTCTGGGTGCTACTTTTTCTACACCTGGCCCATAAATTTTCTGTCCCGCTGTTCCGGCGTCTTGGTGCAGACTTTTCGGGTAGCCTGATAAAAATACATCGCTACATCTTTTATGCCTCTGTGAGTGCTGCTTCCGTTTTGCTTGTTGGTATAGGCCCAAACCCTTATACAGTACGGAAGCAACACCTAGTGAACAGGAAGTGAGAAACCGTATGACGTGTCCAAGTGATAGTAGAGATACATAAAAATGGCATCAGTATTGATTGGGCCCCTTATAGCCTGAAAAATCAATTTCAAAAATCGAGTAGGTGTAACGAAAAAGCCCTTTTTACATTGATTTGAGCATGCTATTATGATATACTTATAGTATAATAAACTGGAAAACTAAAAAAGTTGCAAACAGACATTGGATATAGTGGTGATTGTGATGGAGGTGTTATAGATATGGATAGTTATCGGGTGACAGTTGGAGTAGAACCGACAAACGACTATGATAAAGCGAAGCAAGAGGTTATACAGGCTATGACTTCTGTTCGTAAGCTACCTGTACATCAGCAACAAAAGTTAGCAGAGGAACTTGTTGGTTCGGCAAATGTTGCAGTTCTGCTAAACATCTTTAATCAAGCTTTTGGGAGATAGATGATTACCTTTTAGAAAATTAGTGCGTTTGTAGACTGCAAAATTTGAGCATTTGAAAACCATTAAAATTCATTCCTTCGATGAAAGAACATTTTCAGTAAAGGAGATGAGAGTATGGTACACGAAGAATTCCAGAAAAAGTACAAGGAAGGTCAACCTGTAGTTGCAATATGCTATGATTTTGATAAGACCCTGTCTCCTGATGATATGCAGGCCCAAGGTTTCATTCAATCTGTCGGGTATGATGTCGCAGATTTTTGGACGGCCTCTAATGGACTGGCAACAAGTAACGCAATGGATCAAAATCTCGCTTATATGTATATGATGAAGGAAAAATCGGCTGGCAAGGTTCTTTTTACAAAACAGCAGCTTACAGAATACGGTGCAAAGGTTCAACTCTTTCCTGGTGTGGAAGAGTGGTTTGAACGGATTCGGGCGTATGGCAAAAAGAGGGACGTTATTGTGGAACACTATATCATTTCTTCCGGGCTGAAAGAGATGATTGAGGGAACCGCTGTTGCTCAGGCAGGCGCATTTGAGCAGATTTATGCCAGCTCATTTTACTATGACGAAAATGGTGTTGCAATATGGCCGGCACAGGTGGTGAACTTCACCAATAAAACACAGTTCCTATTCCGAATCGAAAAAGGCGTTTTAGGCATCAACGATTCAGCGGTAAATGAATCGTTTTCTCCAGAGGATGTTCGTGTTCCATTCCGCAACATGGTCTACATTGGAGACAGCGACACAGATATTCCGTGTATGAAACTTGTAAATACATACGGGGGACACTCTATCGGCGTTTATAACGGAGAAACGAAAGATAAAGCAAAGGTTTATAAAATGATGCGTGATGGCCGAATTAAATACTTTGCACCGGCGGATTATTCGGAGGGAACTGAATTAGATGCGCTGGTGAAAGCCATCATCGACCGCACTGCGGCAAATGAAGCACTAGAAGCACTTCATTACCAATGTAAGAGAGAACGCATAGCCGCAGATCGAGCCAGTAGCCATGAAGAACGGGAAAAGACTGACTTGATTATTGAATTGGAAAATAGTAGTAGCTTTGCGGGGACGCATTCTGTCATCAGTAAACTACAAAAGATTGATAGCTGGACAAATGAGCAAAAAGATACTCTGTTTGAAATTGCACTGCGTAATAGCCAGGTTCTTTATATTTTGGGCGACACTGACGTAAGCCGGTTTTATCAAAAACTTTTGAAAAGTACAAAAAGTTTATCAGAGGTCGCACAAAAGATCAGAGATGTTATTGGGGCATGTAAATAAAAAATTAACCGTTTACCAAGATATTTACTACAAGCAGCCTACGCATTTAGGACCTATTCAGCTGCCTATTTCCAAGGCTTCTGAGCGGCGGTCACACAGAGGACAATACGATTTGACCTGCACCCTCAAAAACGAGGTTCTAAATGCGTAGAGATGGACACAAAAAAATTAGGGACAGGAAGCCGACACCCCGGTGCTCCTGCCCCGGTTTCTGCTGAACTGTAAAACTGTGCTGTCACAAGAGGGCCTACGGCCCTCTTGTGACACCCGAAGAAACCGTACACCCGCTTCGCGTCTGTACGGTTTCTTCGGGTCACTGATATGGACAAGACCACAAAAATTTAAGCGGAGCTGCTGACAATTATTCCTTGTGAACAGGGGACATCGCTGTATGTCCCCTGTTCCTTTTGTAAACTATTCCGCAAAAATTTCTTCCCGTCCCCGGTATTCGCTTTTTACAATTTCAAACATTTCTTCGGGAGTTTCCTTGCAGCCGTTTTGTAGCCACAGCTTAATAATTTTTGTAAGTCCGCTCTTAAAAAATTCCATGTGGTATTCAATAAAACGGTTATCAAGGTGTTTCTTTGCGAGATTGTAGTCATAAGCTAAAATCTTATATTTTTCATCATATCCCAGCTTAAAGTACGTGCGATAAAAAATCTGGTTTTGTGCTATGTGCTGGAATAATATCAAGTAATTATTGGAGTTAAATCCTTGTTCAACCTCATCCTTGTATAGCTCCGCAACCTGGGCCTCCAGCTTCTCCCGTATTGCGTCAGCTAGCCCGTATATATCCACATAGTTTGCGTAAAAGGTACTGCGGTTTAGGCCAGCTCTTTTGCATATATCAGACACGCTGATTTGATTTAGTTCTTTCGTTTGCAGAAGCTCCACTAAAACCTGTTCAATTTTCTGCATAGAGGCTCGTTTACGCCGATTATTTTTTGTATTCATGGAAATCTCCTTTAATCCAACATCTGTGCAAACATTGTTGATTGTTTTTGATTTTCGGTTCCATTATACTATTCTTGCAATAAACAATCAACCGTTGCCTTAAAGGAGGTACTCAAATGAAGAAAAGTAGTTTTGTTGCGATGCTTATGGGAACGGTGAGCGGAGTGCTGTTTGCGCTGGGAATGTGCATGGCACTCATCCCGGAGTGGGGCGCGTTCCAGCCGGGGATTGTGTTCGGCTGTGTAGGGCTTCTGCTGGGATTGGTCACGGTAATGATCTGGCGGAAAATGGAGCACAAGGCCCCCATCCACTTTTCTGCAAAGACAATTCTTGCAGCCGTGGTCGGTGTGATTGGCGCGTTGGCGCTGGGGGTTGGTATGTGCTTCTGCATGGTCTGGGGCAAAATGGTGGTCGGTATCATCATTGGGCTGGCTGGTATTGTTATCCTGCTCTGCCTGGTTCCTTTGACTAAGGGCTTGAAGGGATGAACGCAAAACAAGCTGCCATCCAAAAAATCAAGAGGACCAACTTAGGAAGGCGGTTTATTCAAGAACAACGGTTCCGGGCAGTTTTCTCTGCCGCTGTGGGCCTGCTGGCCAACATCATGTATGCCATTTACCATGGGGCTCTGGGCGTAGTCAATCAATCCCTGTGGTTCGTAACAATGTTTGCATATTACATGATTTTAAGTTCCATGCGTTTTTCTGCTGTCCTATGTGAGTGGAAACGCAAGTCTTTGGCTTCTGAGGATACAGAATATTTTGTGGCGAAACTATGCGGTGGTTTACTGGTTCTTTTGAGTTTCATTTTGGGTGGCATTGTCTATATCAGCCTCTCCCAAAACATCGCAGTCAAACACCACGAAATTGTTATGATTACGATTGCAACGTACACGTTTTATAAAATCACAGTTGCAGTCATACGGGCCATAAAACAGCGCAAAAATACAGTCCCGTTACTCGTTGTTATCCGTACAATCGGATATGCGGAAGTAGCTGCATCACTTCTGACGCTACAACGCTCTATGCTCATATCATTCGGTTCAATGGACAATGAAGATATTGCCCTTATGAACAGCCTAACAGGAATATCAGTATGCTTGTTTATATTGCTGCTGGGGATTTTTACAATTTTAACAAGCGGCAAAGAAAGGAAGAACACACATGGCACAGTCTAAATTTGTAAAGGCAAATGAGGAAATCGCCAAGAAAGTGGTAGACACATTTGAGAAGATTGAGGAAGCTGTCGTTGGAGGATATACAAAAGTGGAGGACGCTTTTGTTGATCGCTATCTCACCAGAGACGGCGAAACCGTGGAGGATGCAAAAGCCCGGTTAAAACAGGAGCAGGAGCAACGTGAAAGTAGTGAAAGCTCACAATAACATTTCTGAATATTGAAATAACTTGCCGCACGACGGCAAAAGAAAAAAAGCCGTCGTACAAGCAGGAGTATAATCACGCCCGGAGCGGCGGCTTTGAGAAGTCAGAGCCGCCGCTCTTTTGCGTTTTGGCGGCAACAGGAGGATGTCGCCATGCGATTACGAATAGATAGGTACTTGTCAAAAAAAGCCTAATCTTCACAGCGGCATCCCCTACCCAGGTTTGCGAAAATAGTCGTTTCTTGTCTACCCATATCGCCACCCCCAACGCCCGAACAGCCTTGTGCTGTTCGGGCATTTTTGCTTTTTCAGGGGACTGTCCCATCCGGCCCCGGTGTCGCGGCCCGCCCTTCCTGTTCAGATTTCGCATTTTCCCAAATCTGAACAGGAGGATAACACGATGGAAATTACCATCAAGAGATACAGCCGCAAAATGACCTATGAGGATGCCGCCACTCTTGAGGAATTTTGGGAGCTGGCCAAGCGTACCGAACGGAGCCTTGACCGGGAACAGCGGCGGCATTGGGACGGACGCGAATGTGACGAGTACATAATTGCCGCCCAGGGCGTTCTGCCATACTGTGCCACCCCGGAGGAACTGGTCTGCCAGCAGGAAACGCTGGACGAAATTCTGGCGGTGCTGGCCCTCTGCACCAAGACCCAGCGGGAACGGTTTTTGCTCCACGCTTTGTATGACCTTTCCTATGCGGAGATTGGGCGGCTGTGTGGCTGCTCCAAGGCCGCAGTCCATGACAGCATTGAGGGTGTGCGGAACAAGTTTTTCAAATTTTTCCGCTGACCTACCCAACGATCACCCCGGCATGATGGCTACAAGGTGAGGGGCAATCGCCCTATCACCGGGAGGGACAAGCTGCTTCGGCGGCTTGTCCCTCCTACGCTAAGGAGGTCACGGTGAACACCATTATTTTTTGTGCTGGAAACCCCGTCTGTTTCCAACAGCGCACTTATACACCGTTCCGGTGTCGTGCGCCCTGCCGGGGGCGTTGCGTCCTTCGGACGCGATGGGGAATTGTATTCCCCAAACCCCTTGCGCACCCGCAGAAACGGAACACCCGCTTCGCGTCTGTTCCGTTTCTGCGGGTCAGGTATCGTTACTGCCAGATCGGCACTCACGTTAAAAATGTCAAATTGGCGTTTTTAGGATTTTATCGGGGGAGCGTGTGAAATGGCGGCATCCGAAATTCCCCACATGACCTACCAGCAGTACCGCACAGCTCGGAGGCTGGTGCATGAGTGCTGCAACTATGATTGCGGAAACTGTCTGCTCCTGGACAACGGCGAGGAATGTATCTGCCCTCAAAGCATCACCTACTCGCTGATCTGCAAATGGTTCCGCACCGCCGTCCTCCCTCTGGACGCTGGCCTGTGTGCCGCCCTGCTCCCGGCTCCCTCTGTCGGACGGCGGCGGTGTTGGGAATGTGGGAGGCTATTTGCCCCGCCCAAGCATAACACCCTTTACTGCTCCACCTGTGCCGCAGAACGAACCAAACGCAGCAAGCGGGCATGGGCAAGGAAAAACCGGGCAGGAGTGTAGAAAAAGTACCCGATGAAAACACAGTCATATCAAGGCTTTCAAGACCGCCCTCAACGGGGGCCTGATACATTTCCTTCCCAGCCCCGAAAACGGGCCTCTAATGGCCCACAGCGGTGGTCTGACAGCCCCACATTAAGGAGGCCAATACCATGACTGACTACATGGCGGTAGATACCGATTTGCCGCCCTATTTCCCTTACCCCCAATTCCTGATGGATATGCCATTGTCCCATACCGCCGCCCTGACCTACGCCCTCCTGCTGGACAGGGCGCACCTCTCCCAGCTTAACGGCTGGACGGACGAGGCCGGGCGGGTCTATCTCATTTTCCCCGTGGAGAAAATTGCGGCGGCGCTGAACAGGAGCCTTTCATCAGCCAAGAACGCATTGGCCGAGTTGTCGGCGGCAGGGCTGATTGAGCGAAAGCGGCGGGGACAGTTCCTGCCCAATCTGATTTATGTGAAACTGCCTGATGGACAAAGAATTATCCCATCCCAGATGGACAAAGGATTGTCCATCACGGGGGCAGAAAATGACCTTCGGAACAGTTAGAAAACAAGACCTTCCGCAGATAGAAAACTACCCCCAAATCAAACAAATAGAAACAAATAAATGAATCAAACGAGTGGGAGTAAATAGCGCCCACTTTTCGGACAAACGCCGGACAAATGTCCGCAGCTACATCACAGGCCCGTTTGAAAATTTGAAAACAAGGAGTTGCCTATGGAGCATATCAGCTACAAGAAACAGACCGAGATTGTCAATTTCCAGGGCCGAGAAATCCCGCTGGAAAACCTCATGCCCATTCTCTCCCCGGAACAGGAGGCGGCGAAGCGCCGGGAGTTGGAGCAGCGGCTTTATGAAGTGTTCCGCAAGTACCAGCAGAGGGAAACGCCTGCCTCGTGATTTTTTCAGATAGAGATTGATTTGCGGGGCTGCTGACAGTATAATGAAGCTGTCAGCAGCTCCGTTTCTTTTCAGAAAGGGAGCGCAAAATGAACAACCGAATTGACGCGATTTATGCAAGACAGTCCATTGACAAAAAGGATAGTATCTCTATCGAAAGTCAGATTGAGTTTTGCAAATATGAGTTGAGGGGTGGAAGCTGCCAGGAGTATCAAGACAAGGGTTACAGTGGTAAGAATACGGACAGGCCCCAGTTTCAAATGCTGGTAGAGGACATCAAGCGCGGGCTGATTGCCAGGGTGGTCGTTTACAAGCTCGACCGCATCAGCCGTTCCATTCTGGACTTCGCAAACATGATGGCTTTGTTCCAGGAGTACAACGTGGAATTTATTTCTTCCACAGAGAAGTTCGACACGTCCACGCCGATGGGCCGGGCGATGCTGAACATCTGCATTGTGTTCGCACAGTTGGAGCGCGAGACAATCCAGAAGCGGGTGCAGGACGCATGGTATGCCCGGTGTCAGCGCGGTTTCAAAATGGGCGGGCGTGCGCCTTATGGATTTCGGACGGAGCCTATCATCATTGACGGCATCCATACAAAGAAGCTGGTGATTGAGCCGACCGAGGCGGCGTTCGTGCGTAAGATGTACGAGATGTATATTGACCCCCAGGTGTCGCTTCACGACATCACCCGGCAGCTTACCGAGCAGGGGATGCGGACATACTTCGGCAAACCGTTTTCCAGGGCGACCATCAGCATCATGCTTCGTAATCCCATTTACACCATGGCTGACTTGGATATTTACGAGTTTTTCAAGAGCCAAGGGACGAACATCTACAACGATGCCGCCGACTTCGTAGGGACAAACGGATGTTACTACTACCGGAGCAAGGACAGCACCGAGAATAAGCACACGCACTTGGAAGGCCAGACGCTGGTGCTGGCCCCCAGCGAGGGCTTTATCCCGTCTGATTTGTGGCTTAGAGTTCGCAAGAAGATGATGGCGAACCAGACCTATCAACCGGCCAGGAAAGCCCGCAACACCTGGATGGCGGGGAAAATCAAGTGCGGCAAATGTGGCTATGCTCTGATGTCGGCCCACTCCTGCGGGTATCTCTATCTGCGCTGTACGAAACACGCTGACAGCAAGTTTTGTTCCGGCTGCGGTACAATCCGTCTCCGCGATTTAGAGGCGGTAGTTTACCAGCAGATGGTGAAGAAGCTGGAGGACTACAAGACGCTGACGGGCCGCAAAAAGAGAAGAGCCGCCAGCCCGAAACTGACGGCAAAGCAGATGGAGCTGGCCCAGGTGGAGAGCGAGATTGAAAAGCTGCTGGACACGCTGACGGGCGCGACCCCGGTGCTGATCTCCTATGCCAATGCCAAGATTGAGGAATTGGACAGCCGCCGTCAGGCCCTTGCCAGCGAGATTGCCAAGCTGACCGCCGAGGCCGTGTCCCCGGAGCAGATTGACACGATTTCCAATTATCTGGATGATTGGGAGAATGTCAGCTTTGAGGACAAGCAGCAGGTGGTGGATTTGATGATTACCGTTATTCGCGCCACCAGCGAGAAGCTGCAAATTGAATGGAAAATCTGACGGTGGGTATACCGTCAGACCAATTTCTTTTTATGCCCTTGTCCAGTGTAGTTCAAATAACGGCCCTGATAACCCCTGCTACTATTCGGTCTCTTTCAGTTCCATTCCCTTCCGGCGGTTCTGCCGCCTGTTTCCCAAAGGGAGGGGTAGGGGAAAGGATAGGGAAGGAATGGGTAATTGATTGATCTTTACTTGATTACGATAGCAGAGGAAATCTGGTAGAAAGCGCAGAAGCATATTCTGATGAGATTAGCTATTAAATCATATTTGGCAAGGCCCGGAGAAAAAGCTCCGGCCTTGCTTTTTATGTTGCACTTTTCAACCGCAGGTGTCTTTCAGTAATAGAGGGCAGCAATGGAACCAAACCGGAGAAATCAGATTTCTTCAAAAAAAGCAAAATTCCAATGTTGCACTTTGGGCGCTTGATTGTCTTTAATATATTAGAGGGCAGTCAAGGCCCCGGACTACAAAAGAGAAAGAGGTAAGTCCCATGCAGAAGTAAACAGGCGCTCCACCGAAGAGCGGGAGCGCCGCGAAGAAAACTCGACACCCAAAACCACATGACAAATGAGAGGAGTTTGTAAAATAAAGAAGATGAAGAAGCTGAACGCCCTGCTGCTGACGCTGGTCATGAGTCTGCCCCTGGCCGTCCCCAGCTTTGCCGCTGAGCCCCAAGAGGTCGCTAAGGAAAATGCTATCTGTCTGAGGGCAGGCGATTCGGTCACCGTCAACGGAATTACCATTTCAATGGATGAAGTAGATGAGGCAGAGGCCCTCAATACAGCCAGAGCAGGCAAACATTATCTCGTTCCCACTCGAACCTGGACAAAAACTGAGGTGTTTGGCGACAATGCTACCTGCAAAAAGGCATATGGGAATACGCTGGCATTTGACCTTGACAACAGAAGTGCTGGTGATTTGACTCTGGATGTTTGGGTCGGCAACAGCAGCGATAGTTTTTATTGTGTTATGAACACTGACAGGACATACAGGGTTACACTGAACGGGTTGTTTGATTTTACGGGCGAGGTTAAAGCTACTTGGAGTGTCTATCCCTCTGATCTCTACAACGTGAATTTCACAATTGATGCGTATCAGTATTAACAAATCATTTGTTCGGGAAGGAATGGCAGTATGAAAACCGGCAAAAAAATTGTTTCGTTTTTGAGCGGAGCTGCAGTTACACTTTTGACGGTAAGCTGCCTGACCACCGCCCTGGCAGCCGGCGGAAAGGTGAGCTATAACTTCGCCAACGTCTCCCTGGACGGGGAGACGAAGATCACCGCCGGGCAGGATATCACCGCCGCCAACGGGCAGATGGTCCCCGGTACCATCCTCTTTACCGATGCCGAGGGCGGCAAGACCAACTACCTGCCCATCCGGGCCGTCAGCGAGCTGCTGGGGGTGGAGATCGGGTATGACTCCGCCACGAAAACAATCCTTTTGGGTGGTCAGACAAATCAGATGCCGCTGGAGTATGAGGCGGGGAGCGAGGCGGTGACTGTCCCTGGCCGCCAATGGCTGCGGGAGCTAAAAAACGGCGGCATCCACTACTACTGGCCCAAGGCCAGCAAGGTGTCCCAGTACACCGATCTCCCCGCATTCCAGCCCACTTGGCTTCCCGAGGGCTTTGCGCTGAACGGCGTCTGGGTCAGCCCCATCAGTACACCCAATTCTACCGTAGGCTGGAACTACGAGAAGGACAGGAAGTATCTGGTGTCCTTCACCTGCTACCGCCCCACTGAAAAGCCCTGCGGCTCAGGCTACGGTGTGGAGGTGGACACTGCCGCCCTGCTGTGGGCAGCCACCGTCCAGGGACGCTCCGCAGACTTCTACCAGATCAATAACATGGCAAATCTGGTCTGGGAGGACAGCGTGGGGAATCTCTTCTGGCTTGAAAGCAATCTGGATCAGGCCACCCTGGAGAAAATTGCCAGCAGTGTGAAGGAACTCAAGGAAAAGGCACTTCCAGTGTATCAAATGGGTTGGATGCCGGATGGCTTTTTGAAGCGTAATTCCACGGTCACGCCCCAGATGGTGACCGAGCGGTGGGAAAGAGCCACCCAAGCTGATGGACAGCCCCGCATCAGCACCCAGTTCAGGTGGTATTACTCCAGAGGCCTCCAGGCTGCCCCTGCGGGAACGCCAGAGACGATAACGATAAAGGGTATTCAGGCCCAATACTGGAGGACTGATCCCAACGCGGAACCCTCAACGGCCTCCGCCGGTGAAACGGTGATCTCTATCTCCACAACAGAGGCCCAGATGAACACCCTCCTCCGGACAGACCCGCAGACCGGCATCACCTTCCGCCTCCTGGCCCCGTTGGACAAGGACGTGATGATCCGTATGGCCGAGAGCATTTCGCCAAAATAGCCTCAACAGATTTTTGAAAGTGGAGTGCAGCTATAGTCTGCCCTCCACTTTCTTTATCTTGAATATCATGACTAAATGCATTTTTATATGCCAATAAAGCACATCTTTATTATTTCCAATTTCAAAATCTAAAAAAATATTTCTCTCAATCAAAATAGCAAACCAGAAATATTTGACAGTCTCCTCATATTTGGCATATAATCTAATCATAAAATTTGTATGGGAGGTGTTGATAATTATGGGGCAAGGAGGCAAGAAAAAAGTAGACCAACACAGTCTGATCAGGACAAAGTACCAAAAAATACGTCATTAGTTTTAACTGCTTTTCAAACAGCATGCCTCGCTGTTATTGTTATGAATGCCACATTTATTGGAAATCTGTTATATCATAGTTTGTTTAATGAGTATGCTAGAAAACAGTCATGGCAATCACTAGTTTTTTTAATTCTTGTTGTTATTTTAAACTTTCTAGAAATTATAAATAATTGCGCTTCCATCTCAAAATATTTTGAATCATTTTACAACAGCATATTATTATTGATAGACATTATAACCCTCGCTATCTTTTTTTGGCAAATATACATCCTTATTGAGGTGCAAAAAAGCTCAACAGGAATAACAGAAATCTCAAGCATTGAGCTAGGGCAAAACATAATCAAAATCATTATTTATTCTTATTTATGCATATACATTTCGTATGTGGTATGGAACTATCTCATTGTTAAAGAAATCGATAAAAGAAGCAAAACTTCTCATACCAATAAGGAGCCCGACACAAGGGAAAGTATTTTGAACTCAACAATAATGCGCCTGATGCAAATTGGTTTTATATGCACAAACCTTGTCCTTGAATTTAAATCTATTACCATTGTCTTTCTCAATTTCATATTGAGTGTATGGATTTTATGTACTGTTCTTCATAATAAAACTTTAAATATTTTTGAAGAAATTATAAAATCCAAGAAGTAGAACAACAAAACCTTTTTTAAGCGCAGCACCACCGGTTCCCCAAAACAACGAAAGTAGGCGCGAACCATGAAAAACCAAATATCAAAACGAGCAGATGAACTCAAAGAGAACATGATTCTACTCGCTCAATCCATTCACAATTATCCAGAATTATCCGGTCAGGAATATTACGCATCCAAATGCCATATGGAGTTGCTGGCACAAAATAACTTTAACATCGAATACCCTTTTGCCGGAATCGATACAGCTTTTAAGGCGGTGTTTGCTGGGAAATCCTCCGGACCTACAATCGCCTACTTAGCTGAATACGATGCCCTCCCAAATATTGGACATGGGTGTGGTCACGATCTGTTAGGCGCGGTCAGCACTGTTGCCGCTATCGCGCTCACATCAGTGATTCATAAAACTGGCGGTCGTGTGGTAGTACTGGGCTGTCCAGCGGAAGAAAGCAGCGGTGCAAAGGTAGAGTTCGTCAAAAAGGGTGCTTTTCGGAATGTTGACGCGGCGATGCTAGCCCATCCATATGATTGCTTTTGCGAAAGTGGGAGTTCTCTTGCGTTGGAACCGCTGCGATTTGAGTTTTTTGGAAAAGAGGCCCATGCGGTCGAATACCCATCACAGGGACGCAACGCTCTGGAAGGTCTTGTTCTCTTTTTTCATGAGTGTATCAACTTACAGCGGCAACTGCCGCCTGACATAAAACTCAATGGAATTATATCTCAGGGAGGCGCTGTTGCTAATCTTATCCCAGATTATGCCTGCGGAGATTTCCACCTGCGCGCTTCCACAAGCGCTAAACTAGACGAACTCCATGAAAAAGTCGCAGCTTACGCAAAACACTCGGCTGATTCAACTGGGACAACTGTAAAAATCTCACATTTTGAAACGCCTTATAAAGAAATGGTTACAAATCAAATTCTTTCTGACTGCTTCACAAAAAATCTTCACGCTCTAAACTGTTTTGAAATCGCCCCAGCAATGACACAGCCCTTTTCTCTCGATATGGGCGACGTAAGCCACATATGTCCTGCTATCCATCCTTATTTTAATGTATGTGGCACATCACACGCAGATCTTCACACAAGAGAATTTGCCAGGCAGGTAAATTCAGACTATGCATATACCCAGGGACTCATCACAGCAAAAGCATTGGCATTTACTGGTGCAGATTTATTAATGTCTTCTTCCTTACTGCAAAAAGTTAAGGCCGCACACATACCGGCAGAACATGATACTTTTAGAAAAGCTCTGACCCAGAACCTGACCCAGAACAGGAAATATCCCTGTGGAACCAACGGAGCGGATGGTAGATAAGACGCTCTATCAGCTAAACAAACAGTGCCAAACAAGGCTGAAAAGAGCTGTCACCATCTCCCAGACAAGCTGCGGACCAGAAGGCTGGGGGTTCGAATTGAATTGGCGGGGGTATTTTGGACAATCTTTTTTGGAAAGTCCAAAATACCCTCGCTGATTTTATGCCTAGTAATAATCGCTTTCTACTTGGCTTGGAGTTCGGTAACCAAACTTTTGATGCGGTCTGCGGTTGTTGAAAAAATCAATGTACTCAGCAACAGAATCCCTTAGTTCCTCCTCAGTTTTATATTGACGACGGGCAACTTCCTCGGCTTTGATTGTTCGGAAGAACGCTTCGGCCACAGCGTTATCGTATGGACAACCAGGAGCAGAAAAGGATTGTGCGACGTTGAGAGACCGAAGTAATTTTCGAAAACTATAAGCGGTATATTGTGAGCCCTGGTCACTGTGGAATAATAATCCAGATGGAACGTTCCGGCTGCGATAAGCATCCAGGAACGCTTTTTCTACAATTGGGGCTTCTTGGTTGTTATCAATTTGATGGGCGATGACCTTTCGAGAAAATAGATCGATGATGACACAGAGGTAATATCGCTCATAATTCACATACAGCATGGTAATATCACTGACCTAAACCTTGTTGGGGTGCTCTTGGTGGAAGTCTTGCTTAAGCCTGTTATGTCGATATATCCCTTTAGGCGTAAAATTGCAGTGAGTACCTTTCATGGTGGATATACATACAAGCCCCGTCTCCTTCATGAGCCGGCTAATCCGCTCTGGACTGATTGTATATCCTTGGGCCATCATAATTGCCCGAATCTTTTTTGCTCCAATCCGGCCTTGCGTCTCTTCAAATATCCTCTGAATAATGGGACGAAATACTTCATCTTCTTTTTCAATCACTGTCTGTTCTGGCCGGCGCAAAGTATGATGATAATATGTAGAGCGAAGAACTCCGAGTACTCTGCATGGTGCATGGACACCAAACTCAGGAACGAGTTTTTCAATAGCAGCTAACTTTTCATGCAGTGGTGAATCCAACGTACAGCCGCAACGTTTCCATATTTCCAGTTCTGATTCCAGTTTTTTGATTCGCTTTTCCAGCAAATACACAGTTCTTGCTGTGATGGGTGGACTGTTGGTCTTTACAGATGTTATATTATATTGCTTGATCCAGTTGTAGAGCGTACTTTTAGAGATATTTAGTTCGGCACACAAATCGGTTACTTTTTCTCCAGAATGGTATCGCGTAACAGTCAGAGTTCTATCTGATATTGAATACTTCAAAGGCAATCTTTCCCCTCCTGCTGATATGTAAATCGTGTTTGCTGTTGCCATGAGCAATAATAAACGCTCGTTTACAAAAATTCGACTTTATGGTATCATAATAGCATACCTAGAGCAGATGTGAAACCAGTTTCAGTAGAGGACGGGATAAAATCAACGAGGACATTGACCTATGTACCATATGGCGTCCGGCATCTTCGCCTTTGGCTGCGCGTACCCGTTTCGCGGAGGCTCCAGCGGCTTCTTCGGCACCTTGCCCACCGTTTTGAAAATCTGCCAGTCTCCCTTTAGCCGCAGGCCGTGTCCGTTCAGCCATTCCTCCACGATGAAACGGAGTTTTTTCAGCCCGGTGGCTGTCAAGTTGTCCATATACCGTACATAATGGGCGCATAGCCCGCTCTGCCGGATAAGCTGGTCCAGAGGTTGCAGGACGGTATTGGCAAACCACGGTGATGGATACGCCCCAATCAGAACGCCGGCCTTGACGATTCTCCAGATAAGGTCCAGCACCCGCCTGTCCTTGAAGCGCTGGCGAATACGGGCCATGTCCGGCTTCAAGCTGTTGTAGAAGTGATACACGTCTCCCGAAAACTCGTACTTTATTCCCTTTAGGTCCTTCTCCATCCACCGTTCCACGGCCTCCTTGCCCCGCTTGGTCCCCCAGCCCCGGATGCTTCCGCAGCAATGCGGTTTATCCCGCGTATAAAGGTCGGTTGCAGGGCTTGGATAAGTGCATGGTGAACATACCGGTCCGGCCACTAGGCCGGTTTGCTGATGGTCCGCCGCTTCTGTGCGCTCGGGTCCCACTGCCATTTCACCTTCGGCTTCTTCTGCACAAATCCGTCCTGGAAAATTCTCGGCTACGCCACCGCTCGGGAGCTTTTGGAGCAAGAACTTGCCAAACTGACTACCTAGCCAAACCGCCCATAAACACAACTAGACCAACAGGCTCCTACCCACTGGTCTGGTTTAGTGTGTCCAAACCTGTCCAACCCCCGCCCGAACGCTTCGTACACAACGCAAAATGTCGTCTACAAAAATTTTTCAAAAAAGTGTTCGGTTGGCTTGGCAATCTTTAAAAAATCAGGCCCTTCCGAGAGGTGGAAGGGCCTGAACAGATAGGACCCAGGCAAACTGCCCGGGCCCTGCTTCTCACTATGCCTAATTGTCATAGCGATTTTCTCATCAGTCCAATTTATAGTTAATGCCCATAAACTTCAAAGCGTCCTTATGGGGCATAATCGGGGTATACATCTGGATATATGCCCGCCCGACCGCGCCGGTAAACAGGATATGCTGGGCCCGGTTGCAGGTATAGCCTGACTCGCTATACTGCTCTGCGGAGATGCCGGGATACTGCTCGATATAGTAAATTTTCTGGATGTGGTGGTTTTTCGCATTTTTGGAACACATCTCGCAAGGGCTTGACGTGGTAAACAGGCAGCCGCCTGGCACCTGTTCCGGCACCTTCGTCAGGGCCTTCTCCTCACCGTGCATAGCGCGGGAGCGCATGGGCTGCCGATCGTCCCGGTGGATGTCCTTAAAGCAGTAGCTCCATGGCAAGCCGCACAGCAGTTCTCCCAGTCGTTGCCGGTCATCGCCCAGGTTCTGGTCGAAAATCTGGCCGAGCCGCCGGCGGAAGTTTTTATTTTCAAGTTCATACTTTGAATACGCGGGTATATCCAGCTCTTTTTGGATATCCAGCAGGTTCTTCCGCGCACAGGAGATGTCGCAGTCGGGAACATCATTCCACCCCACGGAGAGGATGTTGTATTCTGCGTCGGTGACCACCGCCCCCACCTGCCGGGAGAGACACCCGGAGTTGGCTTTCGCGACGAAGGCGGTCTGCATGCACCGCTCTATGGGGGTAGGCAGGAGCAAACCGGGGTACATAATCAGGCTCACGCTGCGGACGATTTCCCAGCGCAGTTCCATATTCTTGGCCGTCGAGTTGTGGTTGTTGGAAATGAACACATCCGCGTTTTGAATGGCCGACCCCACGTCCTGCAGAACAAACTGCTGCAAGCCGCTCTCGTAGGCCTCTTTCCGTACACTGTCCACGATATGGCCGCCGCCCTGCTCGCCGACCACGATCTTCGCAAATTCTTTCTCGTCCTCGTCCAGCAATTTCCGCTTGGCCTCATCGTTATAGTCCCTGTAGATTTCCGCGCCGTGGTTGGAGAACTCATTCCAGTCGATGATACGGATGTCTCGAATATTCAGCTTCTTTTTGTGGCTATTGATAAGTCTCTGTTCCCGTACGCGGTCGTCCGCCGAGATGGCGAACAGGTAAAAGGCGGAATACCTCTCCCGAAGGTAGGTGGACTCCAGCACGCTTTTGATGGAATCGATCACAATGCGGGTGGGCCTTGCGTAGGAGCGGTCGAAGGGGTGGCGGAAGGATTTGATGAACTGGTTGATCCGCCGAGGGATGGCAAAGGCGTTGTCGCCGATGCGGTCGGCCTGTCCAGCCGGAATATCCTTCCCGCCCGTAAAGCTCACGTCCCCGTAGCGCCGGATGCTGTTCCCGTATTTTTGAAACAGCTCCGTAAACAGGGAGGAATCGCGCTGGGCGATCACCTCGTGTATCGCGTTGCTCAGGGCCGGCACGATGTTGTGTACCAGCATATACTCATAAAACATCGGAATGTCGGCGTCGCCGGACATCGACCGCTTCATCAGGAAGTCCCCGATTTGTGACAGCTTTTCCTGCACTGCTTTTTTGTCGGTATAGCTATCCAGATGCTTTTTCCACCACTTGAAGGCGATTTGAGCCGACAATATTTCCAAAAGTTCGTCCACCGCTTTCAAAAGCGGGGTCCTGATTTGATAGTGCTCCGGCCTGTCCGCAACACTGTACAGTACCCTGAACAGCTCTCCGAAATTTTTCATGACCTGATTGGGGATCTCTATGGGCGCGTCATTGCCGGTCAGCTGCGGTGAAAGCTCATCCCAGAACGGGCAGTACTGTTTCAGCTTTTCTGCTTTGGCAGACTCTCCGGACTGCCAAAGCAAGTTTTCTACCAAAGCCGACTGTACTGCCACCTGAGAAAAGGAATAGTCATGATTAGCAAACGTTTCCAGTATCTTTGATGTTCTCTCAATCAGGCCTTTTTGAAAATCTGCAGGCAGATGCTTTTTACCGCCCAGGTCCGGGCGCGCCTCTACGACCTCCTGGCAGAACTGTTCGATCCGGCTGAGTAGGAAAGACACGATCACCGTCCTCACCTGAATCACGTCGAAGCGGAGCCAGTGATGGCAGGCGTACCGCAGCAGGATGCGCCTGTCCCTCCTGGCGTCGCTCTCAAGCCCTTTTGCCCTCTCAACGCCCGGGTCCAGACTGTCAGTGCCTACCGACTCGTGGGGCAGCTCCAGCTCTTCGTAGGTCGAGCCGAAAATCTCCGATGCCTCAGAGCAACCGGAGCCCACCCGGCCGGTCAGGCCAATGAGGATAAACTCCTCGTGCTGTTTGAGCAGCTCAGCGATGTATTTTCGCTGGTTGGTGATCTCAATTCCCATCGCACACCTCCATAATCAAGCCCAGTCCTATAGGGTGGGGAGCTGGTTTTTGATATCAGTGAAATTCTTAAAAAAAGATAGTATCCAGTCCTGGAATTCTTTGGGGAGGATCCCTGACATGAGCAAAAGGACAACTGCTATGATAAGTAAAGCCTTCCAGTGCTTTTTCATCCAGTTCAGCACGCGTGTGCACCAGGTTTCCTTCACGATATATTGGGCAAAGGGATTTTGGGAATCCGACAGAGCAAGGCCGTTAAAGGCCTTTGAGACTTCCGACCAGGTCTCCAGTGAAATATTATAAAAACCGTTAATATACTCGAAAAAGGCTTTTGTAAATTTGCGGCGCCGGAAGTGAAGAAATCCGTAAAGCGCAGCTTTTATGTCTGAACGTGCGGAATACTGTTTGTTTTGCAGGAGATCCAGGCGCATACCAGTAAAGTTTGGGTCTGGCGAAGTCCTTTCCGGGGGCGATTCGTTCAGATAGTGAAAGGATATGGTAGCCAAGGAATCGCCCCTTGCATTTGGGCCCCGCTCCCTGCCCACGCAGATTTCAATCGGCTTATTGGTGGGATTGCTGAGGGCGATGAGCAGTGCGCCCTGCCAGTTGGGGTCGATGCTCGTGCTGACATGGCCAAAGCCGTCCGCCACCTTCGATACCCGCGAGACTACATAGCCCGCCATATACGGTGGGACGGAAATAAACTCGTTGCTGACCACCAGAACAGTATCCCCCGGTCTCACCTTGATATAGAGGGACATGTCCTTCTTCTGGTATACCGTCTCCAGCAACCCACATTTGGCTGACATGGCAATCATGGTCGGCGTAATGTCGTAAGAGGCCAGCTTCAGATCGATATGTTCATTAAATGGTTCGATTCTCAGTCCTCCCTCTCTGTTGCGCTCATCAATATAATCTTGTCTTCCTAACTGCCCCTTGCACATTGAACTCCCACCTTTCTTATGGAATATTCCATCAAAATGACCATTTTTCTTCCGCCCGACCGGCGGAAAGCAGGTGTGTGATTCCCGGTGAACCTAACCTTCTCCTATCAGTAACATCGGCACAGAATATTCCAAAATAAGTGGGGAAAGCAAACTTTTTACATGTCAGTCAGCCGCCCTCAAAGTCCTATATTCTGCGGCCTGTCCCGGACGCGCAGGCCAGGAAATGTGCAGGTCCAGACCCAATTTCATTAAGCTAAAGGCCTACACCACCGGCCCCATCGGGAACAAAAAGACGGTGAAAAACAACGGTGAACTGCCCATGTACTACAGTAGGGACCATCACCCCGCCATCATCCCCAGGGATATCTACTACCGGGTGAAGGAGGAGATGGCCCGCAGGGCCAGCAAACGGAAGGTGATGCAAAAAACCGCCAAGACCGAGCAGGGGAAATACTCCGCCAGATATGCCCTGTCCGAGCTGCTGGTGTGCGGGGAGTGCGGAACGCCTTATAAGCGATGCACCTGGGCCAGAAATGGGAAGAAGCGGATCGTCTGGCGGTGCGTCTCCCGGCTGGAGTTTGGGACGAAATACTGTCACAGCTCCCCCACGCTGGACGAGGACAGGCTCCACCGGGCCATCGTGACCGCACTGAACGAGTACGGCGCCATTCGGGCGGAGGTCAAGGCCGATGTCCTGGAACTGGCAGAGCTGGCCCGGAGCGGCGGCGAGGACGGCGGCATGAGCCTTCTGGAACTGCGGCAGAGACTGGATGCTCTATCGGCAGAGCAGGCGGTCGTACTGGATCAGATTCTGGAGAATATGAACAGCCCGGAACTGAACGCCCAGCTCGAAGCAGTGACAACTGAGAAGCAGAGGGTCCTGGACCAGATCGCGGCCTGCCAGCAGGACGAGGAACAGCGGGCTGCCCAAGCCTCCAGGCAGCGGGAGATGGAGGAATGGCTGGATCAGCAGCCCATGTGTTTTACGGAGTACGATGACACTCTCACCCGCAGGTTCGTGGAGCGAATCACCGTGGTGGACGCCGAAACTATCCAAGTCAGGATCAGGGACACGGAGGTTGTGATCGATGGGAAACTGTGCTAAAATAGCGCATGGAGGAATATGGTATGGCAATTTTCATAACAGGTGATACTCACGGCGATCTTACCCGGTTCAAAAAGAAAATTTTCTATGAGCAGGCGGAACTGACCAAGGATGACTGCGTCATGATCGCCGGCGACTTCGGCGGTATCTGGGACGGCAGCGCGGAGGAACGCCACCGGCTGGACTGGCTGGAGGCGAAGCCCTTCACCACCTTGTTCGTTTCCTGCAACCATGAGAACTTCGATATGCTGGCGGAGTTCCCGATTGAGGACTGGCATGGCGAATCAAAATCGCGGCAAAGCCCAGCGCAGCGGGTTTGCCGCGAAGACGAGGAGCAAGGGAGCGGGCGCAGTTTTTGGCGAAGCCGGAAACGGAGCTTAGCGGACTTTGCGACGAGCCGGGTGGGGCCAGCAGCCACGACATCCAGGACGGCATCCTGGAGCCGGACGATCCGCTGTTCAAGAAGAAATGCCGAAGGCTGGACGCCAGGGGCGCGATGTACCGGGTGGGCCACCGCTCCTGGTGGAAGGAGGAGCTGCCCAGCGAGGAGGAGTACCAGACCGCCAGGGCCAACCTGGACAGAGCGGGCTGGGCGGTGGACTACATCATCAGCCACTGCTGCCCAACCACAGTGCAGGACGAACTGAGCGGCGGTTTTTACAGAGCCGATGCCCTGACCGATTTCCTGGAGGAAGTGGCCCAGCGTTGCCGGTTCAAATACCAGTTTTTTGGACACTACCATACAAACCGGGTCATACGGGAAAAATATGTTCTGCTGTACGAGCAGATCATCAGATCGAAAGAGTGAGAGCGGATAGAAATGTCTCGGATATGTCCGAGGCGTTTCTATCCGCTTTCAATTTCTCCCCTACAGGGGCTTTGAGCCATGCTATAATCAGGTTAAGGAAATCTGACTGTCGTTTTGCGAAAGGCGTTCCAAAAAGCCGGAAACCGTTGCAGTGCAATGGCTTTGACGGTGCATCTTTTTTGCCAACGAGAGACATAATAAGTTGACAGGCTACACCAAGGGGGTAGTCTGTCAACTTTTATGTATAGTCACATAAACCCTTTGTGCCGCAGTGATTTCACTGCGGTATTTTTATTTATAGAAGGAGAATTATCATGAACATGATACAAAAAAGTGAAGCAATTAAGAACGGTCTCCGAAAAGGCTTTCAGGACGGCAGCTCCAAAATGGCAAAGCGCAAGTGCTACGGATACACGATCAATTCTGATGGAGAACTGGAAATAAATCCGGACGAAGCCAAGGTGGTGACCTGGATATTTGAACGGTATCTTGCTGGTGACAGCCTTGGGAAAATTGCTGCGGGTCTGGAAAGGCAGGGCATTCCCTCCCCCACCGGCAGGCCCAAATGGAATCGGGAGGCAATTGACAAACTGCTCTCTAATGAAAAATACACCGGACGGGTGCTGCTACAGAAGACGCTCAGCACTGGCGCTGTTCAGATCGAAAACAATGGCCTCATGGAACGGTATCTCTACACCGGCTCCCATGAGGCCATTATTTCTGATAAGATGTTCATGGCGGTACAACAGGAGAAACTCAGCCGCTCCAAAGAACCGCAAAATCACATTGCCATGAAGCTCTCGCTTTGATATAATGAAGAAAACTGCAGGAGGTCGTGTAAATGCGAAAGGTGACTGAAATTCTTCCTGCGCAAAGTCATCGTCCAATGGAACTGCGTCATCTTCGTGTAGCTGCTTACTGCCGGGTCAGTACAGAGTTGGAGGAGCAGACCAGCAGTATCGAATTGCAGGAGCGGCACTATTCACAGCTGCTTTCATCAAATCCCAATTGGGAAAGTGCCGGCATTTTTGCAGAAAGAGCTACTGGCTTAAGCACAAAAGAACGGCCAGAGTTTCGCCGGATGATCGCACAGTGCCGCAAAAAGAGAATTGACCTGATCCTGACAAAGTCTATTAGCCGCTTTGGGCGCAATACGCTGGATATGCTGCGTTTGCTGCAGGATCTGCGTGGCTTGGGTGTAGAAGTCTATTTTGAGCAGGAGGATATGTGGCTGAACGAACAGCGAATACAAATCCTGCTGACCGCTTACTGTGCCTTGGCCCAGGCTGAGAGCGAGGACATGAGCCGAAATATCAAATGGGGAATCAAGAGAGGCTTTGAGAAGGGCACCTCGGGCTATGCTGAATTTGTGTGTTTTGGGTATAAGCGTGGAGATGATGGAAGGCTGGCGATTGATGAGCCTGACGCTAAGATTGTTCGGAAGATGTTTGAGATGAGGGCTGCTGGAAGTAGTCTTGGAGCCATTTCAAAATGGCTGCATGAGAGTAAGATTCCATCCCCAACAGGGAAACCCCATTGGAGCCGGGAGACAATCAGCAAGCTGTTGAGAAACGAGAAATATGTGGGGGATGTTCTGCTCCAGAAAACCTTTATAGCGGATTTGTTTTCTGGGAAACAGGTTAAGAACCAGGGTGAGTTAGAGAGATTTTTGATACAGGAGCACCACCCGGCGATTGTAAGCAGGGAGCTGTTTGAAACAGTCAATCAGGCACGCGAAATAGATCCATAAAGGACTGATAAAAGTCAATACCGGCAGACAACAAAGTGATTGCTTTTCCCTCTCCGGCATCAGCCTTTCTTCCTGAATCGTTGTGCTGCAAGGGATTCAAAGAAAAATCGATTTTGCCGCCTTAGTCCAGTAAAACCCGCTGATTCTCGATGAATCGGCTGGTTTTACTAGCTTTTAGAACAAATTAAAATTGAAGAATCCACACTTGGCGCACAGCACTAAAAAAGGGCAGCCTCTCGCAGCGGAGACCGCCCTTTCCCTATGCTTTTTTCTGCGGAACATAACGTCCGCAATACACTCTGTTGCCTGTGACTTCGCCTCCTCGATCACATGGGCATAAACATCTCCGGTCGTGGATACCTGGGCATGTCCCAGCTGTTTCGAGACTGTGACAATATCGACCCCAGAGACAATCAGAACACTGGCGACGCTGTGCCGGAAGCTGTGCGGGTGAATATGGGGCAGCCCCCGCCGCCGGGAAAACTTATTCAGCCATGCCGTGATGCTGGTGGGATTCATGGGGCGCCCGTCATCCTGCGTGAACAAGTACCCGGTATCCTGCCAGCAGTCACCGTTCGCAAGCTGCAGCTCTGCCTGCGAGGCTCTGTACCGTTTTAGAAGCGCAACCGTCTCCACCGGGATATTTACAAAGCGAACATTCCCGGTTTTGGTAGAGGTCTCATAGATACCCCGCTCTTTCGAATCAGAGGTTTGCGCTGATCTCAAGTCTCCCTCGCTCCAAGTCGACTTTCTGCCACTTCAACGCGGCGATCTCACCGCGGCGGCAGCCTGTGACGATCAGGAGATGCGTTATGACGCGCCATTTCTCCGGCTCCTCCTCCAAAGCCTCCAGGATAGCGGCAATCTGCTCCGGCTGAAAATACTCCGGTGGTTTCCGCTCCACAGATGGAGGAGAGGCTCTCGCCGCGGCATTGTATGGAACCAGCATCTCCCTTTCCGCCTGGTCTAAAACCGCATGTATGAACCGGTGGTGTTCCAGCACGGTCTTATTGGAAAACGGTCGCTGAACATGTGTCAAGGTAAAAAGGTTTTCAACCTGTTCACCAAGCGCCTTTGCGATCAACGCCGCCTTCTCCACACTGACAGCCGCACCACGGCAGGCCTGTGTCACGGTAGTATGGGATACCTCCGCCGCCTTTGAAAGCGCCTCACGGGTCATCCCTGAGCCTTTAATGCACTCCAGGAGGGTTTCCTTGCTGACGGCCTTCGCCCCGGACAATCGCTCATCCAGGGATTGCAGGGCCTTGTACAACTTGTTCAAATGCTGCGGGCGAATATCGCCCAGCTTCATACTGTCAATAGAGGGCACGATCCTGCGCAGAATGTCCCGATAGGAACGGATCGTGTTATGCTTTATTCCGTTGCGCTCCTTTAGGTCGATCACATAGCAGGCATACTGCTCAAAGCTCTGCCGGTCATCGGCCTGGAACCCCTGCTCGATCTGCGTCTCAAACTGTATGGCGGCTTACTGGGCCTCCCGCTCTGCACGCTTTTCCCCCATGCCAGCCGGGGCGTCCAAGTCATATAATGGCGTATCTGCTTCCCGGAGCTGTCCCGGCCCCTGGTGACGGTAATCTTGTAGCTGACGCCGGTTTTGCCGTCAATTCTCTTGATATTCACCATACACCGCTCCTTTCCTGTTTACTCAGGAAATACCTTGCTCAGTTCGATAAAGCAGCCGTCCAGGACGTTGACCTTTGCCACGCCTGTCCGGTCATAGACCTCATGGGGAAGCAAAGAGCCGTCCTTGTTCAAAAACACCTGTACCGTCTGTTCCTCCGGGCTCACAATCCAGTACTCCCGCACCCCGGCCCGCTGGTACAAGCCCAGCTTCACAAGCCGGTCATGGCGCTGTGTGGAGGGGGAAAGAATCTCCACTACCATGTCCGGGGCGCCCTTGCACCCACGATCATCCAGCTTGGAGTGGTCGCACACGATAGTTATATCAGGCTCCACCACCGTGTCCACATCCTCCGGGGTATCACCGTCTTTCTCAAAGAGACGCACATCAAAGGGGGCAGAATAAGCCTGACAGCGTTTCCCCTCCAGATAGTTTCCAAATTGCCGGCACATCTCAAAGCTGATTCTCTGGTGTCCCCTGGACGGGGCCGGGGCCATCATGATGACTTCCCCATTGATAAGCTCCGCCCGCTCGTTATCCGGCCATGCAAGAACATCTGCGAATGTGTACCGATCCTTCTCTGCTGGTAATGCCATATGATCATGCCTCCTTTTCCTGTTCGCCTTCTGCGGCCCTCTGCGCCGTTTCGGAATCCTCCGAGTGTCGGGATACTATCCCGCCCCCGGAATGGCTCCTGCGGCCTCCTGAGGACCTTCTACGCTGTCTCGTTCCATGCGCTGTGGAAATAGAACCACTAGCGCAGAGAAAAGCCCGCTAGAATAGCCTTTACGCGTATCTTAGGCGCCCTTTCGGCTCCGGGACAGACCGGCCCAGTTCCCGGGCCGTTTCGATCCACTCCCGGGCGATCTGCTCCACGTTGTGAAGCGCCTCTTTCGCAGTGGGGCCGTCCGCCATGCACCCGGCCAGCTCGGGGACCTCGGCAATGTAAGCGCCGTCCTCTTCGCTCCAGTACAGAATGATCTCATACTTCATAAATGCTTCCTCCAAGCTGGTACTTCAAGATGATATTGCGAACTTGCTTTACCTGATACGGTTTCGCCTTGCTGCCAACTGGCTGGAGGTTGATGATCTCCTCCACCCCGTCCTTTGTATAAATGAAATGGTCTCCCATTATGCGGCATTGGAAGCCCAGGCGGTCTAAAACCATCTGTAAATCGGCAAAGAGAATGTTCCTGTCCCTTGTGCCGCTTAGGATGGGCAAAAGCAGCTTCTCATATTGGCTCATATTGGCTCATTTTGCCTCCTCAGAGCCATCAGGAGCGGCCCCGTCCCTCTCCATAGTCTCAGATATGGCCCGGTTGATAAAGCCGTTTACGGACTCGCTACGGGCCGCCGCGTGGGCTTTTACTGATTCAAGAAATCCTTTCGGCTTCATTGTTACTAAAAATCTGTCGTAATTTTCTTTTGTGTATTTGTGGACGGCTTTCTGCTGCGCCTTTGAAGCTGGCATGATGTTCCTCCCTTCGGGGAGGCTGTTTTTTTAGATAGTCTCCCCCTTATTATAGCTGTATTATACCCTAAAAATCTATCCATATCAGTATACAATTTGCACGATATATTAATATGGATATTGTGTATTGTGTCAATCCAAATATCCATATGGATATTCTATATTATAATCACAGTAAGGGAACAGCCGGGCCGCCAAGTGAGGGGCGGGGACGAACCGGAAAGCACCTGAACCGCCCGCCGCTCCCGAGTGAAAGAGCGGGGCTGCTTAGTGAAGGCCGGGGACGATCCGGAGAGCACCAAACCATCCGCCCTCCCTTGACAGCAAAAATAACGCAGGAGGTACACAAGATGAACGTCGACACCATAAGGGTGGCAGTTTATCCCCTAATACTGAAAAGGAAAGGTGCGTGAGGCACTATGAGAAGTCCGCAGACAGTATTGGAAACCCTACGAAAGCACGCGCTGGAAGCGCACTACCAGTACGAGCGTCTTTACCGCAACCTGTACAACCCTCAACTCTACCTTTTGGCATACCAGAACCTATACGCAAACAAAGGGAGCATGACGGCTGGAGCAGACGGCGCTACCCTCAGCGGTATGAGCCTGAAGCGAATCGAGTCTCTGATTCAAAAGCTACGGGACCGCAGTTATCAGCCCCACCCCGCCAGAAGGCAGTACATCCCCAAGAAAAGTGGAAACGGGCTGCGCCCGCTGGGTATTCCGGCGGCAGATGACAAACTGGTACAAGAAGCCGTTCGCATGATTTTGGAAAGTATTTATGAGCCGACCTTTCAAAGCACATCTCATGGTTTTCGACCTGGAAAAAGCTGTCACACCGCCCTGTCACAGATACAGAAAACCTTTACTGGCGTCAGCTGGTTCGTGGAGGGTGACATCAAAGGATGTTTCGACAACATCGACCATCACATCCTGGTCAATATTCTGAAACGAAGAATAAAGGACGAGGCTTTCATCGACCTGATCTGGAAGCTGCTCCGGGCCGGGTATCTGGAGGATTGGATGAAGCACCAGACATACAGCGGTACGCCGCAGGGCTCCGGGGTAAGTCCGCTTTTGGCGAATATCTATATGAATGAGTTGGACTTATTTATGGAAAAACTCCGGGTACAGTTCAGTAGGGGTGACAAACGGCGGTTTAGCAACGACTATGTCAATGCCAATCACCACTATGCGCGAACCAGGGAACGAAACGCCAAAAAATGGAATACCATGAGCGAAGAAGAACGGAACGACGCTAAAATCATGCAGAAGAAATTGCAGACAATCCTACTCTCTACTCCCAGCCGGGAGCCAATGGACCCCAACTACCGCAGAGTCCTATATGTCCGATACGCCGATGATTTTCTGATTGGCGTGATTGGAAGCAGAGCAGACGCCGAACACATCAAGACCGCCGTCAGTGATTTTCTGAAACAGGAGTTAAGCCTTACCATGTCGCCGGAGAAAACCCTGATTACCCACGGACATGACAAGGCCAGATTCCTGGGATATGACATCACCATCAGCAAAGACCAAGCTGTCAAAAAGACAAAGGGCGGCATAAAGCGGGCCTACAATGGGCGCGTTGTTCTCCTGCTTCCAAAAGAAAAATGGATGGGCAAACTGCAAGAATATGGGGCACTTCATATCCAAAAGGATGGCATGGGAAAAGAAATCTGGATGCCTGTGGCAAGGAACGGCCTGCAAGACAAAGAACCTATTGAAATCCTCGCACAATTCAACGGAGAAATCAGGGGTATTTACAACTACTACCGTCTAGCACGGAATATATCTGTCCTAAATAAGTTTCGCTATGTCATGGAGTACAGTATGTACAAGACCATTGCAAGGAAAATGCGGTGTTCTGCGGCGAAAATCAAGAAGAAATATACGAGAGACCGCATATTTGGCATAGAGTACGAGACGAAGCAGGGACTAAAACGGGCCGAGTTTTACCATGACGGTTTCCGAAAAAACATGCCATCTAAATTAGACATGGATACGAAGCCGGATTACAGATACCCCATCCGTCCCAAGGAAGTCATTGCCAGGTTTATGACCGGATACTGCGAGCTGTGCTGTAAAAATGAACTCCCGGTTATGATTTACCAGGTCAAAAGCCTGAAAAGTCTTGCTGGCAATGAGCCATGGGAACAATTTATGTTGAAAAAGCGCCGCAAGACGCTGATTGTGTGCGAGGACTGCTACAAATCAATCACCAATTCGTAGGGTGGATAAATAGAGAGCCGTATACATCGAGAGGTGTAAGTACGGTTCGGGGGCGAACCATGGGAAACCTGCCGCCGTGAGACGGCAAGGCGCCTGTGGTTTAGCCCACCTCCTTTTCCAGCACGAATACAGTGCGAATTTCCTGTTTACCCTCTGGAAACGAGTCCGAAAGTACGGCGCCTGCTGCACCGGGCTTACTCAGAATGTGGACGATCTGCTCCAGTCCCACACCGCCCGGACCATGCTGGCCAACAGCGAGTTCCTGGTCATGCTGAACCAGGCGGCGACAGACCGGGCGGAGCTGGCGCGGCTGCTGAACATCTCGGACAACCAACTTTCCTACATCACCAACGTGGACTTCGGCAGGGGCCTCATCAAGTGTGGCAGCGCCATCGTGCCGTTTATGGACAATTTTCCCAAAAACCGGCTCTATAAGCTCATGACCACCAAGCTCAGTGAGACGAACGCCGCCTGAATAACTGACCTCATTTTCTGTTGTTTGTGTGCCAGGAACACCAAATCATGTGGTCGTCCACCATCCCGACAGCCTGCATAAATGAATAGACAATGGTGGACCCCACAAATTTGAAGCCCCGCTTTTTCAAGTCTTTGCTGATCTGATCAGACAACGGGGTGGATGCAGGCAGCTCCGCCATGCTGTGTGGGGCGTTGATGATAGGTGTGTGATTGACATAGGCCCAGATAAATCGGTCGAAGCTGCCATACTCCTTTTGAATTTCGAGAAACGCTTTTGCGTTCCCGATGGCGGCGTTGATCTTGCCCCGGTGCCGGATGATCCCAGCGTCCGACATAAGGGCTTCGACCTTTGCGTCATCATACAGCGCGACCTTTTGGGGTGCGAAATCGTCAAAGGCGGCGCGAAAGGCTTCCCGCTTTTTCAGCACCGTGATCCATGCCAGTCCGGCCTGCATCCCCTCCAGGATCAGCATTTCAAACAGTTTATTGTCATCGTGGAGGGGCTGGCCCCATTCGTTGTCGTGGTAGTCAATATATATCTGGTCGGGGCCGGCCCATTCGCATCTGTGAATCTGTTCCATTGAGGCTCCCTCCTTTGGAGGACAGTGTAGCATAAAATGACGAAGAACGCAAAGTGATGTGAGAGAGTATCAAAAAATCAAAGAAAAGCGCACAGTAAAGGGTAAATTAAAAGAAAAGGTTACGTCTACGCCGAAAGAGCTTGTCCGCCGTGGGCTGGATGACGGGACGGAACGCCTGCGGAGCCAGCTCCGGGAAACCGCCCAGCGAGGGCAGGCCAGCGACTAAGGCGGCGACCGGATTGAGGACACCGCCGCCCGTGGGGCCTATCAGGCCCGGCGTGGGGTGGAATCTCTGCTGAAGAAGAAAAAGTCCGCCAAGGGCCGGGAGGCGGACGGGGAACCGCGCACTGCCGCAGATCCGTCCACGCAGGCACCTCCGGCAGATCCACCGCCGCCAGAAGTTCCAGGGGAGCAGCCTTCGCCCCATGAGCTACCCCCACGGGAGCGTCCCCGGATCAAGACACGGGAAGCTGTTTCCGCCAGGGAGGGTGGTGCCAACGCTGGGCCGTCTGATAGCGGCAGGGCTGGGCCACCCCCAGGGGAGCGGATGAAGCAGAGGCAGATCAAAACGAGGGAGTCTGCTGTACATGATGATCCCCGCCTGGATGTTTCGCCTGCGCCGCAGGCTGCACCGGAGCTACCCCAGGTCAGAACGAGGGAGACTGCTGTCCATGATATTCCTGCGGATGCGGAATCGGCCCCACGGGTGAGATCGGAGCCGCCGAAGATCAAGACGAGGGATACCGTCACCGGCGCTCTCTCTGGTGACAGCACCGCTCTGCCCTCTGACCATAAGCCGAGTACACCCGACCAGATGACCATCAAAACAAAGAACGTCTACATCCAAAGCCATCCGACAGACACCTTGGAACAGCCGCCCCAAGCGTTTGCGCAGGGCGGGCAGGAGTTTGTGCGGGAGCGTGGCCGTGCTGCGGCCATGAAGCGGGCGGAGGGCCAACGGATGGCGAATGGTGGGGAGATTGCATCCCCTCCCGCTCCGACCCGGCGCAAGTACGCTGGTGGGCAGGGCAGGTATACCCCCACCCAGGCTGTGCGCAGGCCGCCAAGTCCGGAAGAATCGGATACCCGGCCTATGTGGGAGGGCGGACGGACGATCATCAAAACGGCCCGTTCCGGGAGAAAGACCGCCAAGCGCACCGCCCGCCAGACCATCAAAACAGCGGAGCATTCCTCCAGAAAGGCCATCAAAACCACCCAGCGGACGGCGAAAACTGCCCAGCAGACGGTCAAGACCGCCCAGAGATTCGCCCAGGCCACCGTAAAGGCCACCCAGCGGGCCGTACAGACCGCACGTGCCACGGCAAAAGCGGCGGCGGTCACCGCCAAGGCCGCAGCGAAAGCCACCGTGGCGGCGATAAAAGCGGCCATTGCGGCCATGCAGGAGTTGATCGCCGCCATCGCCGCAGGGGGCTGGGTGGTACTCGTGGTGGTGCTGGTGATCTGCATGATCGGCCTGCTCATCGCCTCGCCTTTCGGCATCTTCTTTTCGGACGGCGGCGGCTCCCCGGATGCGGCATCCCCCACTGCGGTGATCGCCCAGATCAACAGCGAGTACGCGGACAGGCTGTCCAGCCTCCAGACCGGTGGGACCTATGACCGGGTGGAGATCCAGGGCCTCCCGCCGTCCTGGGCGGACGTGTTTGCAGTGTTCGCCGCCAAAACTGCCGGGGCAGCAGACGGATAGTCCGTGGCTGTTCTGAACACGGACACAGTTGAGAAGCTGCGGACGGTGTTCTGGGATATGACCAAGATCACCACGGCGGAGGCGGACGTGGAGCATCCCGCCGAGGGTGACACCGAAGCCTGGATGGAGAAGGTACTGACCATCACCGTCACGCCCAGGACACCGGACGATATGCGGGTGTTTTATGCGTTCACGGATCAGCAGAACGCCGCCCTGGACGAGCTGCTGACGGCAGCAAACCGGGAGATGTGGAATACCCTCCTTTACGGCTCCAGCGGCGAGATCGTGGCCGTAGCGCTGTCCCAGGTGGGCAACGTGGGCGGCCAGCCCTATTGGAGCTGGTACGGCTTCAACAGCCGGGTGGAGTGGTGCGCCTGCTTCGTGAGCTGGTGCGCCAATGAGTGCGGCTACATTGACGCTGGGGTGATCCCCAAGTTCGCCGGATGCACAGGCGGCTCCAACTGGTTCAAGAATCGGGGCCAGTGGCAGGACGGTAGCTACGAGCTGCGCCCTGGAGACCTGATATTTTTTGATTGGAACGAAAAAGGCGGCTCCGGGCCGCAGGACGATGTACCTGACCATGTAGGCATCGTGGAACGGGTGGAGAATGGCGTGGTCTACACCGTGGAGGGCAACTCCGGCGATAGCTGCCGGCAGCGCAGCTACAATGTGGGGCATTACGAAATTTGGGGATATGGCTGCCCCGTTTACAACTAAACAGCAGACCCCTATTAATCGCAAGCGGCGGAGAAGTATTTTCTCCGCCGCCCAATTATTATAAAGGAGTAAAATATTATGGCAGTTTTTCGAGTGGAACGCACCAACAATTACACCGTCATGAGCAACTATCACCTGCGGGACAAGACCATTTCCTTCAAGGCCAAGGGCCTGCTGTCCATGATGCTCAGTCTCCCGGAGGGCCAGATCAACATTAGTGGTGTGACAGGAACACTGGTATTCACGGAGATTTCCACAATTCCGGGGTACCTGATTGACGAGAACCGCAAGAGCCAGACCATCATGGTCAATCCCAATGACCACCAGTCTGTCTACTTCTACAACCAGCCCATTGGTTCCATCGTAGTGAAGAAAATGAGCAGCTCTACCAAGGAGCCCCTGAGTGATGTTATCATTCGCATCACCCGGACGGACGGCACCGTCGTCGGAGAGTCCAATGGCGAGTTCCGGACGGACGAAAACGGCTTCATCAAGGTAGACGTGGAGCCCGGCAGCTATATCGTGCAGGAGGTCAAGGCAAAATCCGGATTCCTGCTGGACGATACGCCGAAAACCATTGAGGTCAAAGGCTCCGGCACCTATAATATCGAGCTGTTCAACCAGCCACTGGGAAGCCTTGTCATCCACAAGTACAGCAGCCTGGACCGGAAAACACCGCTGGCTGGTGTCCAGTTCAAATTGACTTATGCCCCCGGCTGTGTTGTAGATGATGAGAACGGCAAGGTCTCTTCTAACGGCATCTATTACACGGAATTGGACGGAACCATCACGATCAATGGCATCGTGGGCACCGTGATCATCACCGAGCAGGCGACAATTCCGGGGTACACCATTGACCCGGAAACCCGGAGCCAGACCATCGTGGTCAATCCCGATGATGTACAGCACGCCTATTTTTATAACACGCCGAAAAACACCCTGATTCTTGAGAAGTACCTGGAAACCGAAACCGGGAATGAGCCGTTGAAAGGCGTGACTTTCCTCGTCACCGACAGCAGCGGCGCCGTGATCGGCAACAGCAACGGCGAGTATGTCTCTGGCGACGATGGCCGGGTGGTTATTTCCGGTGTGGAGCCTGGAACCACCATCACCGTGCGGGAGATCAAGGTACCCGAGGGCGTGGTGCTGGACGGCATTCCCAAAACCATTAAGATCAGCGCCGATGGCGCCAATATCCTCCGCTTCTACAATAAGAAAATCGGGACTCTTGTGGTCAGAAAACTGGATAAGATCAGCAAGGAGCCGCTGCCCGGCGTTCAGTTTGAATTGACCTACGCCGAGGGTGGGTACGTTGATGATGCTTACGGACATCTGTCCTCCAAGGGCCTGTACACCACCAATGCCAATGGGGAGATCCGGGTTCCCGTGGTTGGCACCATTGTGGTGAAGGAGGTCAAAACTCTCTCCACTCACGTGATCGATGAGGCCACCAGAATCCAGACCGTAACCGTAAATCCGGCTGATACCCAGACCCTGGTAGTGTATAATGAGCCGCTTTGCTCCTTGACACTGACAAAGCTGGATGCCGTCACCGGAAAACCCATTCCCAACACAGAGTTTACGCTGAAAGACGGCGATGGAAATATCATTGGACGCTATACTACCGGAGCCGACGGGACAGTGACGGTGACGGGCCTCGTTCCCAATTCCACGGTAGTCGTGGTAGAAACCAAGGTCCCCTCCAACTACGTCCTGGACCCCACGCCCAGGACGATCATCGTCCGCAACGGCAGCAACACGCTCTCTGGCGCGGGCGGCAGTTCCGGGATTGTGAATGGCGGCAGTTCCGGCGGGTCCTCCAGCGGAAACTCTGGGGGCAACAATATTACCGTGGAGAACATCCCCAAGACGACATTGACGATTGAGAAGTACCTGGAAACTGAGACCGGTGACCGGCCGCTGAAAGGCGTCACATTCCTTGTCACCGATTCCAGCGGCGCGGTGGTCGGCAGCAGCAATGGAGAGTACACAACCGATGAAAATGGCCGCATCGTGATCCCCAATCTGGAGCCGGGCATCACCGTTACCGCAAAAGAGATCCGCGTGCCTGACGGCGTGGTGCTGGACTCCACCCCCAAGAGCATCGAGATCAAGGGCGGCGAGGGCGGTCAAACCCTCCGATTCGTCAACAAGGCCACCGGATACCTCGTAATCAAGAAACTGGACAAGATGACGAATGAGCCGTTAGCCGGGGTGGAGTTCAAATTGACCTATGCCTCCGGTGAATATGTGGATGACGCATACGGACATCTGTCCTCCCTGGGTCTGTACAGGACAGACCAGAACGGTGAAATTCGTATTCCTGTCGTAGGAACAGTGGTTATCGAGGAGACCAAAACACTCCCCAATTATATCATTGATGAAGGGACAAAGCGGCAGGTGGTTACCGTCAATCCGGCGGACACGCAGACTGTCACCGTCTACAATACCCCCATTGGCGGGCTCGAACTTATCAAGGTCAATGAGGCGGACAAAACCCAGCGCATCCCCAACACCACCTTTGAAATCAGAAGGATGGACGGAGGGCTGGTTGATACCGTCATCACCGGCGACAATGGCCGCGTCCATGTGGAGCTGGATGCCGGAAACTACTACGCCGTGGAGATCGAAGCTGCCAAGGGCTTTCAGGTGGACAATACCCCCCACTACTTCACCATTGAGGATGGCAAAACCACAACCCTGACCGTGACCAACAGGGCTTTCAGTGGTATCCTGATCCACAAGATTGATTCCGCTAGCAAGATCGGAATTTATGGAGTGACCTTCCTCCTCTACGACGCCGACAAAAAACCCATCGGGCAGTACAGCAGCGATGACCGCGGTTACGTCTATATCGACGACCTGCCCGGCTCTGGCCGATACTACCTGCGGGAACTGGAGAATGACGGCTACCTGGTGGATACCCAATTGAAAACGGTCTACGTCACCGATGGGACCACCACCGAAATCACCTGGGAGAACACCGCCATCACAGGTCAGATTCAGATTACCAAGACCTCCGAGGACTACAACTCCATGAATGGCTGGCCCGCCGGCACCCCCATTCCCGGCACGGAATTTGAGATCTACCACTACCGCACCGGCAATCTGGTGGATACCATCCGTACCGATAAAAATGGTGCAGCTGTGTCCAAGCCCCTGCCTTTAGGACGGTACAAAATCGTAGAGTCCAAAGCGGCAGATTTCTACGGGCTGGACAAGACGCCCATTGAGGTGGAGATCGAGTATGCCGGCCAGATCGTCAAGGCGGCTATGACCAACAAGGCACTCTACACCAACGTCAGCATCAAAAAGACAGGCTTTGTGGAGGTCATGCCCGGCCAGCAGATCCGCTATGATTTCAGCGGTATCGCCAACAACTCCACCACAGCTCTCACCTCCTTCTTCTGGAGGGACACCTTGCCCACTGCCCTGCGGCTGGACAAGATCGTCACCGGAACCTACAACGTCCAGGGGAATTACAAGATCGTGTTCAAGACCAACCTGAACGGCGAATACCGCACCATGTACGACAACCTGAATACCCAGCAGAACAACGTGCTGGACGCCTCTCCCGCCGCGCTGGGTCTTGCCTCCAATGAGTATGTCACAGAGTTTATGGTCTCTTTTGGCGTCGTTCCCGGAAACTTCCGGCAGGTGGAAGCGCCCCGGGTATACTGCAGCGTAGTGTCCTGGCTCAACGGCGGTACCCAGTTCGTCAACCAGGCGGATGTGGGCGGTGTGTATAACGGGCAGTGGATCATGGCCGCCAGCCGGTGGGTCACCAGGGTCTACAAGCCCTCCAAGCCCCTGCCCCGCACCGGATATTAAGGTATTTCATTGTGAAGGAGCCGCCTGTTAAGGGCGGCTCCTTCCGCCTAAAATTCTATCTGATTACAGGAGGAACCCATATGAACCACAAGAAAGCAATTTGCGTTCTTCTGACCATTGCGGCAGTGACCGCTCTCTGCTGCACACCCGCTCTCGCCGCGGGAGATGTAGCCGCCGCTGTGGAAAGCACCTGGAAGGGCGCCGCCACACAGATCAAGACCGTGGTGGAAAATGTGGTCTTTCCCGCACTGGACATGGTTCTTGCCATCGCCTTCTTCACCAAACTTGGGATGGCGTATTTTGATTATCGTAAGCATGGACAGTTTGAATGGACAGGGCCGGTGATCCTCTTCGCCTGTCTGGTCTTCACGCTCACCGCCCCATCCTACATCTGGGGCATCATCGGGATCTGAACGGTATGACACTTGCGCAGGAACTGAAGAAAGCCTTGGAGAGACGCCACCCGGACACTGTGTGTCTGGGCGGCGTCTGTTACCTCCGTTTGGATGGCGGCAATCTGGCAAAAGCAGAGTTCACCTCCCGCGGCGGCAGATATAATGGGCTTCGGCTGACGGTCCTGAACCGGCGGAGCGGGCCCGTGGATTCCGTGACAGTCAGTTTTTGGGATCTGCCCCGCGGTGGGAGAAAAGCAGTCCCAGACCATGAAGAGAGCATAGCATGGGACATTGCCCGCCCTGTGCCGGATATAGATGCACTCTCGGAATTGGCGGAGGAGTATCTGTGCCTCTTCCGGAAGCCTGCTTTGGAATCGAGGTGAATATCAATCTTTATCTTTGACTTTGTAGCGTCCACCATCATGGACAATCTGATCGACTGGTTCTACGGCCAGGTGGTGGGCTTCCTCGGCAACTTCTTCTCGGCCATGGGAAACATGGGCGTCGAGCTGTTTGAGCTGGAGTGGGTACAGGCCATCGTCCTGTTTTTCTCACAGCTGGGCTGGGCCCTCTTCGGCGTCAGCCTGGTGGTCTCTGGCTTCGAATTCGGCATCGAATACTCCTCCGGACGGGGAAACCTCCGGCAGACCGCCCTCAACGCCATCAAGGGCTTCATGTCCGTCAGTCTGTTCACCGTGGCGCCCGTCCGGCTCTACGCCCTGTCGGTTTCCTTGCAGGGCACCTTTGCCACAGGGCTGACCGGCTACGGAACCAGCATTGGCACAGTGGGAGAGCGGATCATTGAGGAGCTGACCAGCGTGGAGAGCCTCGCGGATATGGCGGGCGCACCCAGCTTCGGACTCAGCGTCCTCACCAGCCCCATTATGCTGATCTTCTGCATCATCATGATGGCCTACGCCGTGATCAAGGTGTTTTTCGCAAATCTGAAGCGGGGCGGCATCCTGCTCATCCAGATCGCCGTGGGGAGCCTCTATATGTTCAGTATCCCCAGAGGGTACATCGACGGCTTTGTCCAGTGGATGAAGCAGGTGATCGGCCTGTGCCTGACGGCTTTCCTGCAGTCCACAATCCTTGTGGCGGGGTTAATGGTATTCCGGGAAAATGCCCTCTTGGGGTTGGGGCTCATGCTCTCCGCAGGAGAGGTGCCCAGGATTGCCGGGACTTTCGGACTGGACACTACCACGCGGGCCAACATCATGAGCGCCGTCTATACCGCCCAGGCCGCCGTCAATACCACCCGCACCGTTGTACAGGCGGCAGCGAAATAGGACAGGAGGAAAACATGGGTATAAATCAACTGGTATATATTGCCTCACCCCTATCCGGGGAAGTAGAGCGAAATCTTGATTTTGCGCGGCAGGCTTGCCGCTATGCCATTACCCAGGGCGCCACGCCGTTCGCTCCACATCTGTTGTATCCCCAGATGCTGGATGACAGCGACCCGGCGGAACGTCAGCTGGGCGTCGATATGGGAAGCCAAATGCTGGAACTGTGTGATGAACTGTGGCTGTGCGGGGATCGGATCAGTCCCGGCATGGAGGGAGAACGGAAACTGGCGGAATCCCTGGGTATCCCTGTGAAGCAGGTGAGCGCGGAAGAGATCCGATCCATGAAAATATCACCCACCCAGGGGATGGTGATGGGATGAAGCTGACCATGGGAAGCCTCTTCGATGGGAGTGCGTCCCGAATCACAGTGTAAAACCAGCGTAGTAGCGAGGACACCACTGTGAACCTGACAGGGGCATTTCATTCGTGTACCCTGTAGGTGTTGATACGGCTGGCGGCGGCATGAGAGCCAAATATCTCATGTATCCGACCGCGACTAATACTCCTGCCGGCTGTCTGGCAACAGGCAGTCGCGAAGCATAGGTGAAGACGGGGACACTGCTGGCGACAGCACACCTCGGGTTCCGCCGCATATGGATAGAAATTCCTTTCTTGTACGCTTCGTAACGAATGGCTGTCCTGCTCCGTAAGGAGAGGATGGAAAAACAGGCTTACCTCACGTGATTTTTCCGTGTCATTATGGGGGATGGCGTTATGGCCGCCATAGAGTCCGTGGGAAACGGACCGGGGAGACCCAAGCCTGCGGAGTAAAGAGGAGTCCTAAGTGCGGCATTAAGGCAGTCGTATTGATATGGGAGAACTGCCCGGCATGGCAAGAAATTTTTGTCATGTAGTAATCGGGGACGGCCCGCACCGAAAGGGTAGGGCCAGAAAGATTACGCACGGGTAGTCAGCGGGGCCATAGTAGTGAAGATACCGTATCAAGAAATACGGAGGAGCGAAGGGCCTTAGTCTTACTTTGAACGGCAGAACAATCATTTCTATTCGCCTGATTAGACGCAAGAGACTATTCATTACGGAAATGAGGCCAACCAACCTATGAAAGCAACTTTTGACCAATAGCTACAATTATTTTGTGGATATGGAGCAGCGGTTTAATGACTACCAGAAGGGGAAAATGGATATGCGGGCGCTTCATCCCATGGTCTATGACGCTGACAATGTGGCCTTTGCGCTGCGGCAGTTGAGCCAAAGCGGAGGGCGGATGGCGCTGGGGCCTGATGGTACGAATATCAAGACGTTAGAGCCGTATTCCATCCTGGAATTAGCGGAAACCGTGAAAGACCGCTTGCTGAACAAGAAAATGGACTATGTGCGACGGACATACATTCCCAAAAGCAACGGCAGAAAGCGCCCCCTGGGGATATGCTCCATCTGGGATAAGCTGGTGGAGAAATGTATCCAGCTTGTGATAGAGCCTTACTGTGAAACAAAATTCGTGCCAAGTTCTTTTGGCGTCCGTCCCCAGGTCAGCCAGCACCAGGCGCTGGCAAAGGTGAAGACCCAGTGCATGACCATGCCCTACGTGCTGTCTGTTGATATGCAGGACTACTTTGGAACGATTGACGCAGACATCGCCTACCGGGAGCTATGGCATATTGGCATTCGTGACCAGGTCATTCTCAACTATATCTACCGATTTATCAAGAAAGGCTACTATGAGGATTCCTGCAAAGTAGAAGACCCAAAAGGCTCTCCGCAGGGTTCCATACTGGGTCCGCTCATCAGCAATATCTATCTGCATCGGTTTGATGTTTGGCTGAGGGAACAAGGGGACTGCTGGCATGACAAGACGGTGGGAAAATTTCACAATAACCACAGGCGGCGCAATCTGGAGCGCACAGGTCTGAAAATTGGCATCCATGTTCGCTACGCTGATGACATTTTGGTGATTTGCAAAAGCTATGAGGACGCTGTGCGATTTCGTTACAGTGTCACCCATTACCTAACACAAAATATGCGGCTGAAAATCAATGAGGAAAAGACCAGGATATATGACCTCACGAAAGAGAAAATGAAATACCTGGGATATGAGTTCTATGTATTCAAGCCGCCGCCCAAATGTGTTCAGCAAAAAGGTATGTATATGGTTGCCAATACGCTTCCACAGAAAAAGGAAGACGAAATCGTTGACAGGTGCCGGGAATTGCTCCGGGCCGTCAGGAAACATCCGAATTTTGAGACAATACACGATTGGAATACCTATGTGGTAGGCATCCACAACTACTACAAGGGTATGTCGCACTTCTGCATGAATTTTAGAAAGATAGGTTGGCGAATCAAGAAATTGTTCTACCACACGATGGAGCGAAATGTTACGTTTACGCAAGAGCAGTCATATAAAAATAACTTTCAGAGAGGAGGCTATCGTTCCTGGGGAGGCAACGGCTACTACTGCTTTAACGGGTATCCGGTCATTGAAATCCAGTGGGCAAGCTGGGACAGCTGGCTTCTGGCTGGCGGAAACGGCGTTGTAAAACGGGAAAATCCGTATTCGCAGAAAAAACGGCAAAAGCGGCCCGGAGTGTCCATCGACGACATTGAATATCTCGTCAGGGTATCCAAGCACATCAAAAACAGCAGATTGGCACTGTTCAGAATCAGCAAGTACAGTTCGACAAAGGGTATCAGCTATCTGTCCGGGGAATATGTCCCGGTTGGGCTATACCACTGCCACCACATCAAGCCTTTGAAAAACGGCGGCACAAATGATTTTAACAATCTCTGCGTCTTGTCCGAGCTGGAACACACTATTCTGCACAGCACTACCCCGGAACGGCTCTATGATTTGTTTCCTAAGAAAAAGAAGCGAATCAAGGCACTTATTGAGGCTTTATATGACAAAGCGGCGTGAATATGTATTCCCTTCATCAGCAAAGCGGCACATTGAAATGAGGTGCCGCTTCACAAAGTAAGATGGTGCGCCGTGTGCGTCGAAAGGCGCCCGCACGGTGTGGGCTGGGGGAAAAGTCCGAGATGATTTCATCGGAGACTTACCTATCAGCATTCGGTGTGTTCCCCCTGGCCGCCCGGCGTCAGGGGATCGTCCCCCTGTGGGCCAGCGAGATCGAAAAGGCCCCCGTCTCCATCACGAAACGCCACTTCCCTGACATGATCCATGTGGGCGACATCACCAAACTGGACGGGGCACAGCTCCCGCCAGTGGACATTATCTGCGGCGGCAGTCCATGCCAGGACTGTCTGTGGCCGGAGCGAGAGCTGGTCTGTCCGGCGCCCGCTCCGGCCTTTTCATGGAACAAGTTCGTATTGTAAAGGAGATGCGTAATGCAGATATGGAACGAGGACGGACAGGGTTCTCTGTTCGCCCGCGATGGATGTGCTGGGAAAACGTCCCTTATGTGCTTCAACGCATAAGGTACGTTATGATAAGAAATAAATTATGCACAGCCTGGATATTTTTGCGCAAATGTGTCTTTATCTCGTAAGTGATGGCCAACTAAGAAAGGGAGCCTCTTGACAACAACGCCTAAGTCTTTTATAATATTAAAAGACTTTTTATGCTATGAAGGATTCCAATATTTAGTTACGGGAGGTGAGATAGGTGGTTCTAATTGAAAAGGCAGTGTTTGGTATGGCTGAGAACGAGGTAAATGACTTTCTCATGAAAGCGAATTGTTCCGGGGAGTGCACTGGTGATAGTTGTAAGACGGCAGATTGGAATTGCGATGCGGATACTTGAGAAATCTATATTATGGTGGACAGGCCATGGTTTGAAGCATGATTTCAAAGCATGGCCTGTCTACATTTTTTGTGAAAGGTAATGTAAACATGAATTATAAACCATCCAAATTCAATTACAATTTTCAGATCGATGAAGAAACTGTTGGCCTATACAACACCTTTACTCAAGCACTGGCTGCTTTGCGTTTGGAGGAGTTTTCGGCGCTTGAGCGTGGTGGTGATTTGCTTTCTCTTGCAGATCAAAGATCATGTATCGAAAATGGTTTTTTGGTTCCAGAAGGAAGAAATGAAAATGCTTTACTGGACCGGGCTCGGGCTGATGGCATCCTCAATAGTAATACTGCAGTTTACCGAATTCTTACAACTTCCGCCTGCAATGCCCGTTGCTTCTACTGCTATGAAAATCGTAATCATGCCGTATCTATGGATAGGAAAACAGCATCGCAAGTCGCTCGGTTTATTCAGAAACGGAGTGGCAATACGTCAATCCGAGTCCAGTGGTTTGGTGGAGAGCCACTATTGAACCCAGAAATCATAGAATATATGACGATGCTGCTGAGACAACAGATTAACGACAACAATCTTCAATTTAGCATAATTACCAATGGATCTCTTATTAACGATGAACTGATTCATAAAATGATCAATGATTGGAATATTTCCCAAATTCAGATTACCTTAGATGGCACAGATAAAGAGTATGCGAGACGGAAAAACTATGTCGGCTTGGCCGATCCCTTTAGAACAGTACTCCAGAATATCCAGTTGGCTATCCAATCTGGAATTCGGACTGTGATACGGCTGAACTATGATTACAACAATTACTCAGATATCCTACAGTTGATTGAACAGTTGGGAAGAACCCTACCTCATGCTGAGAACTTACGAGTATATGCATATCACCTATATAGTACTGATTCTCAAAATCCAGCGGATCAACATCGGCAAGAAGAGTGGTTCACTATCCAAAATGCCCTGATACGCCATAGATTTACAACACCGGAACAGGCATTTTCTCTTTGGATAAGGCGAACTCGGTGTTTTGCCTGTCAAACTAAGGGATTTGTAATCACACCAGAGGGGGTACTATTCAAATGCCCTATGGCCATGACAGATTCTAATGCCAAGGTGGGAGATGTCTGGAATGGAATTACAAATGAAGCAGCCATGGCTTGTTGGTGTAATACAGAATTGAAAACACAGTGCCATACTTGCGTATTCATGCCAATATGCCAAGGAGGGTGTCGGGCTGGAGAACTGGGGTATTCCTCGGAGGTCTGTTTTCCTCAAAAGGAGTTTTTGGACGAGGTACTTCGAAAACGACTCTGAAGACCAAATACTTCAAAGCAGCATATGTCTCCGAATATTCTATTGAACATCCAAGTACCACCAACAGAGCTCAACGTCTTGTTCTCTCACCATTCCAGTATAGTCCTATCCTCCAGAAACAGGAATTGGAATCTCGATATTTGCGGACACTCGAAGCACAGATACATAGTCCACTCAGTCGCTTGATGAAAGGTATCCTATGACGTTATTCACGAAATACGTTGTATAGAGAAAATGGTCAACCTTTCAGTGTAATTGGTAAAAAACGCAAAAAACAGACTGGTTTTTCTCTGCATAACCCGTTACCATAGATATGCCGACAAACGTTGAAATAACGGAGACAGGAGGACGATCTATGTGATGGGGGACACAGTGCAGATAACAATTGACCAGATGATGGATACCGCAGATCAAGAACTGCGACGGCTACAGCTTTCCCCAAGGACAGTCTATGGGCATTGTAAAGAACTTCAGGAGCTTGCTGACTACTGCGCTCAAAACGCAATACAAATCTATAGGTTTGATACCGGAATCGCATATTTTTTGCAGCGATATGGTTTAGACATGACAGACAGTACAATCAAACTCACGGAAAAAGAACGCGCGACCCGCCGGACAATTCGATTCCTGGACGACATCTACCAGTTTGGCTGTGCCAGGCGAAATAGTCACCACGACTATAGGGTGCCAGTCGCATATGCCGATGTTTTAGAAGCCTACCTCAACAATTGCATCAAAAACAATGGAGCTTCTGGTACAATTGATGTCAAGCGAACAAAACTGAAGCAATTTCTGTGCTATCTTGATGGGCAGCAAATACTTCTGCCAGATGTTACAGCTTCAAACATTTCAGACTACATGACCACACTATGCCAGTATAAAAGGGCGACTATTCACATCATCAGCAGCGTATTGAGAGATTTCTTTCGCTATCTTCATACGTCTAACATTCTAAAAAGTGATTTGGCTGGTGATGTTCCAAGGCCCAAAATCTATGTGGAAGAGTCTTTTCCAGAGACGTGGACTCCGGAAGAAATCCAGCAGCTTTTATCTGCAATCAATCGTAGAACCGCAATAGGAAAACGTGATTACGCAATGATTCTGTTGGCGGTTCTATTGGGGATGCGGGCTGGTGATATCTGTGCGTTGAAATTCAAAGAGATTGACTGGCACAAGAAAGTGATTACCTATAGGCAGCAAAAAAGCGGCAAGATCAATTCGCTGCCTCTGTTGCCGCCAATCGGTGAAGCAATCATCAGTTATCTGAAAAACGGAAGATTAGACTCTGATTGCGATAATGTGTTTATACGCCATGTTCATCCTTATGGTCCAATTGCATCCAGTTCTACTTTGTCCGAAAGTATCAAGCGATATATGCGGAAAGCCGGGTTAACGGTAAAGGATCGCAAGGTTGCACACTCCATGCGACATACAGTGGCGAGTACGCTGCTTAGGGATGGTACTCCGTTGATGACAATCAGCAATATTTTAGGACACGACACCCCCAAGACAACGATTGCCTACACAAAGATCGATCTTCCAGCACTTCGTAAATGTGCATTATCCTATGGCTCAAGGAGGGAAATGTCATGACTGCGAAGCTGCTGCTTGAGCAATATATGGCAGAGCGCCATGCCCTCGGCTTTGTCGGGAAAACTGACAGGGACTGCATCCGAAGGTTCTTGCAAGATTATGTGGAACCAGAAGATGGCGATATAGAGTTCACAAAAGATTATGTCCTCCAGCACATTGGAAACAGATTGAACCAAAAAGTCAATACGGTTCTCAGGGAAGCCAGTGCAATCAATGGTTTTCTTGACTTTGTGGTACGAAAAGGGTTTAAGGCATACAAAATTCCGCCACGCTCTTTGCCCAAGGAATCCAGAAGTTTTAAGGCATATATCTTCTCAGACGATGAAATTGAAAGGATGCTGGATGCAGCCGACCATGTGCTTCCTACAGAGCAAAATCCACTCCGGCATCATCAGCTTCCAGTTATGTTCCGCATTTTGTTCAACTGTGGCCTGCGTTCCGCTGAGCTTCGGCATTTGCGCACAGGCGATGTGGATCTTACAGAGAATACGCTCACGATTTGGGATACAAAATTTCACAAGAATCGCATTGTCCCATTCTCCGAACCTGTCTCTGATGCACTGACACAATACTTGAAAGTCCTTTCGCCGCAATCTGAGGATTCCCTACTGTTTCCAAGTCCAAAACCTCATGGTAACTGCGGTGCGTATGGAGCCACCTGGCTTCAAGTGCAATTCCGTATGCTGCTCGACCATGCGAAGATCCCTTACTATGGGGTCGGGAAAGGGCCGCGTCCGCACGATACTCGTCACACATTCGCTGTTCACTGTCTCAATAACTGGGTGCTTTCTGGAGATGACCTCACTGCTGTGCTGCCTGTACTCTCTCGGTATTTGGGACATAATGGCATAAGGGGAACACAGAACTATTTACAGTTAACCGCTCAAATGTATCCGGATATTACCTCAAAGTTGGAAACGCAATTTGGCGAGCTGATTCCACAGAGGGGGATGGCAAATGAAAACGACTGATTTTTCCACCCTTCTTACACGCTACCTTACACATTATCTGCCCGTGCAACGAAATTTAAGCAGCAATACAATTTGCTCTTACCGAGACACCTTCAAGCTGCTTCTCATATTTTGCAGAGATGTGAAAGGATACAACATCGCCAAATTGAGGCTGCCCATGTTGGATAAGAACTGTGTAGAAGAGTTTCTGCTGTGGCTGGCTAATGTTCGTGGTGCATCGCCGTCCACCTATAACCAGCGCCTTTGTGCAATTCATGCGTTCTTTGATTATGTGATAGCGGAGGAGCCAGGATACATGGAGCAATGCATTCAAATCCACAATATCCCCAGAAAGGTTGCATCGTCTCCGCCAGCTCAATATCTGACTGCGGATAGTCTGAAATTGCTGCTTTCCATGCCTGACGCATCCACAAGGAGAGGGCGGCGGAACCTGGTTCTGCTTACAGTCTTGTATGACACAGCGGCGCGTGTCAGTGAATTGGTTGATATTCGAATCCGCGATGTACGGTTGGATGCCCCCGCCGTAATCACGCTCCATGGGAAAGGTGGGAAGATACGTTCTGTGCCGCTTATGAAGCAGACAGTTGAACTAATAAGAGCCTATTTTACGGAAAACCGCATTGATCCTCATCTGCATTCTGATATGCCCTTGTTCTGGAATGCCCATAGACAAAAGCTAACACGCTCGGGAGTTACCTACATTCTCCAAAAATACGTTGAGATGGCGCGAAAAGTCTCGCCTGAGATGCCGCCTAATATTACGCCGCATAAACTCCGTCATACAAAAGCCATGCATCTTGTGCAGGCCAATGTTAATCCAGTATATATCAAGGACTTTCTTGGTCATGCGGATATTTCAACAACTGAGATTTATGCCAGAGCAGATAATGAGGCGAAACGGGCTGCATTGGAAAAAGCCACAGAGCATCTTGGCCTGCCTACATTCTCAGATTGGGAGCAAGACGCTGAACTCATTGACTGGCTCTCATCTCTTGGGTGAATACTTTTAGCGAAATATTATGTGCAAAGAAACAGCGCCTAACGGTGCTGTTTCTTTGCATTTTTAGGAGGTGCTTTGCATAATTGCTTTCTATTCATAACGTACCTTATGTGCTTCAACGCATAAGGTACGTTCTCCCACACCATGAATCGGGGCCGAATAAACTTTCCTGTACGGCCTCTGCGTACATCTGCTTCCCTCATTTCTTTTATAATTCTGATTTGCTCCATAAATAGGCCGCTCCGCTCTCCAGCAAGACCAGCCCTTTTCCCTGCCGCAGAAAGGTCCTGGCTAACAAGGCGAACCACCAATGACCACATCAACAGGGTACAGTTCGTACCCGTTCAGTTTTGTAATGTCACCCAAATGTTCCACCTAAATCACCTCCTTTTCCTGCGCTATCCTCGGACACCACGCCGGGACGTAGGGCAGGAGGTAGGTAGTCCCCATGTGATAGCCCTTGTGTTTCCCCGGCGCAAAGCACCGAAAAGCAATAGTCTTTTCGCTGTAGCTTCCCTTGACCGGCCACGGCTCTGTCCGTATGTACTCGCACCCCTCGCAGGTCCGGGTGAAGTCCTCTCCGCCGCTCACGGCTTGTCCATTTCCGCCCGCAGGCTGTCCTTGATGTAGTAGTCCAGACCCAGCTCCCGGCACATCATTTCGGCGTTGCGGCCAAACTGTCCCCAGTCGATGTCCGACGGGTGGTAGTTCAGCTTCCCGACTTTTACTTTGTCGATGAAGTACGCGCATCCATAAATACACGCCAGTACGGCTTCCGGGTCAAGGACCGGCTCGAACGATACCCATGTGTTAATCCCCCTGCGCTTCGCTTCCTCCAGGTCATACAGGCGGCTTTCCAGGCTGACCGCTCCGGGCTCCGCCGCATCTTCCATAGGCCGCCCGCAGGATATGGTCACGCCGTACCAATCCCCGCCGTCCAGCAGGTCAAAGTCGCAAATCCCGCTCCCTTTGGTGAGAATCTGGACGTGGTTCCCGAACTCCTTCAACGTCTGAATGACCTCCCGCGTGGTGGTCGTGTCGCAGCCGGTGGGATACGGGTCACAGGTGAAGCACAGGTGGACCAGCTTCCCAGTGATTTTCTCCCGCTCCAGCTTCCGCCGCAGTTCCTCCACAATTCCCTTGCGCGGCTCCACGCAGGAGTGAAACGCTTCCCGGTCCCGGTGGAGGACCTGGGGCGCGAAACAGTAGTAGCAGCGGTGGGGGCATCCGGTGTAGATGTTCACGGCATAGTCGCCGTACTCCGCCGCCGCGCCCTTCGGTTTGTAGATTGTGTTCATGCTTCCTCCTTTTCAAATCTGATTTTCATTTGCGCCGGGTAAAGGTCCACTTCCGGGCGGCGTCTCCCGGTCCAACGCAGGCCCCCAGCTTGTCCCACACACTTCCAGCCGGAGGCCCGCAGGCTTGCCCCGTTTTCGCTTTCCAGGATGTATGTCACCACCCGTTTATAGCCCATAGCGCGGGCCGCTCTCCAGGACGCAGCATACAGCATGGAGCAGGCATTGCGGCTCCCATCTGTGCAAAGCCGGTTTACCTCCAGCGTCCACCCGTCGTCCAAGTGCCGGGCAACCGGACGGCCTACAATAGCAACACCCACAATTTTTTCACCTGTCAGCGCCAGTGATAAAATGTAAGAAAACGCCGAGGAAAAAATGTAGTTTAGTGGCGGAGGTGAAGGGAAAAAGATAGACTCCCAATCAGGGCGAGAAAGAGCCCGGAAAGGGAGTCAGAAAATGAAAGGAGCACAGTGGATGGATATCCGAAGCGACAGACAAAAAGGGCTGAGCTATGTGGAGCTGGGACGGAAGTACCACATGGACCCGCGGACGGCAAAGCGGTACGCGGAATCGCCGCAGAAGCCGGAGTACACATTGAGCGAACCCAAGCCAACAAAGATGGACCCGTACAAGCAGATCGTGGACGAGTGGCTGGAAGAGGCGCCGTATTCAGCGTTGCGGATACTGGAGAAGCTGCGGGAGATGGGGTTTGACGGAGGTTACAGTATTGTCAAGGCGTATGTGAGCAGCCGGAAGATGGACTTGAATGAGAAAGCAACGGTGCGGTTTGAGACGATGCCAGGAAAGCAAGGGCAGATGGACTGGGGATTCTTCGAGGATCACCTGGTATACGAGGACGGAAAGTGGAAGAAGCTGTACTGCTTTCTCATGATTCTGGGGTACTCAAGGATGCGGTACATCGAATTTGTCACAGATATGAGCACAAACACGTTGATACGGTGCCATCAGAACGCGTTTCGGTATTTCGGAGGCTACCCGGAGGAGATTCTGTACGATAACATGAAGCAGGTAGTCATCAAGCGGCTTTTGAAGCAGGAGGACTCCACACTAAACCGGCAGTTTGAGGACTTCGCGGGATTCTATGGATTCAAACCCATCCTGTGCCGGCCATATCGTGGTCAGACGAAAGGAAAAGTGGAGCGGACGGTGCAGTTTGTGCGGGACAACTTCATGGTCGGGATCAAGTACAACAGCCTGGCAGATTTGAATGGACAAGCCTTGGCTTGGTGTAATAAGGTCAATGGCAAAGTCCATGCCACCACCAACGAGATTCCCTTTGAGCGGCTGCAAAAAGAGGGGCTGAGTCCTCTTTCCCGTGAGTACATCATCGACAAGATCAACCTTAGGCGGGTACAAAAAGACTGCCTCATCTCATACGCCGGGAATCAGTACTCCGTGCCAGCGGAGTACATCGGCAAAGATGTGGCAGTCGTGGCCCTCGACAGTATGCTGGCCGCCTACTATGAGGGAAAGCAGATCGCTCTGCATCGAATATCGTATCAAAGGAAGGACATGGTTGTCAATCCTCAGCACTATAGAAGGATTACGCTGAAACAGACAATAGATGCGGAAAATGTTCTGCTGGAACAGGGCAAAGTAATAGATTTCCCCTTGAAGCCCTCCGATTTATCCAGATATGACGAGGTGCTGTATGACTGAATTTACTATGGACAGGCTGAGGGAAAACCTGGAAGCCCTTAAAATGAAAAACACCCTGGAGATTCTGGACAACTACCTGGAACGGGCGGTGGCGGACAAGCTCAACATTGTGGAGGTTTTGGATCACATTTTCTCAGAAGAAGCCAAATCCAAGCGGAGACGGGCCTATGAGAAGCAGATCCAGATGTCTGGCTTTCCCATTAAGAAAACCCTGGACGACTTCGATTTCTCTTTCCAGCCCTCCATCGACAAGCGCCAGATCGATGAGTTGGCTACCATGCGCTTCCTGGAAAACGGGGAGAATGTGGTCTTCCTCGGCCCGCCCGGCGTGGGCAAGACCCATCTGGCCTCCGCTTTGGGCCTGGTGGCGGCACAGCACCGTTTCTCCACCTACTACATCAACTGCCACCAGCTCATTGAACAGCTCAAGAAGGCCCATTTTGAGAACCGTCTGCCGGACAAGCTCAAGGTTCTGGCCAAGTACAGGATGCTCATCATCGACGAAATCGGCTACCTCCCCATGGACATCCAGGGTGCAAACCTGTTCTTTCAGCTCATTGCCAGGCGGTACGAGAAAACATCCACCGTCTTCACCTCCAACAAAACCTTCTCCCAGTGGAACGAGGTCTTTGCCGACGTCACCATCGCCTCCGCCATCCTGGATCGTGTACTGCATCACTGCACCGTTATCAACATCAAGGGTGAGTCTTACCGCCTGAAGGAGCGCAAGGAATTTATGCGCCAGAAACAGCAAATCGTAAATACTCTTTTCCTGCAAGGAAATAACTGATTCTGTTACCCCCCCCCCCGCCGAAAAACTACAAAATTTCTTCGGCGTTTTCTTACAATTTCAAATTGGCGTTGACACACCGTCCGAAAGGCCGATAGAAAACTTGTGGCCCGTAACTTTCCCATGGTGTCTATGGTTTTGCTCTACAAAGGCGTTTGCCTCTTTCAATGTCATTGGGACGATTTCAAGCATTGTGCGTCCCCTTTCCTTGCTTCCATTTCCGGACACCACGCCGGAACATACGGTAGAAAAACCCCTGTCCCGATGTGGTATCCCTGGTGCGGCCCCGGCGCATTGCACCGGTAAGCCTCGGTTTCCTTGCTATAACTGCCTTTTACCGGCCACATCACGGTTTCCACATACCGACAGCCCTTGCATGTCCTGGACCAGTCCGCCGCGTTCATGCGCTCACCCGCTGATTGGATTTGCTCCGGTCCTTGGCCGGACGTGCCGCCCGCTCGTCCTGGGCGGGCGGCGTCACGGTGACGGTGATCTCCTTCCCGTACTTCCGGGAGAGGATCGCGGCCAGCGTTTGGAAAAACGCATTGGCGTTGAACGTGCCAGTCACTTTCACGCCGTCCATTTCCACGCCCCCTTCCACGCGGCCCGGCTCACGCGCCGGGCCGCTCCGCCGCCGCCTGTTCCGGCAGCAGCGGGCCACACACCACAGAAGCGGCGCCCTCGGCCCACCCCAGCAGGTAGTCCTTTGTCGGTGCGGACGCTCCCTTGACGACCTTTGCAATCGTTTCCATGATCTTCTTTTCCTTCTCGGACATGGTTGTACCTCCTTCTTTCTTTTTCCGGCCTCCTCTGCTATACTGTTTCCGGACGGCGCGTCACCGCCGCCGAAACTGATAGAAAGGAGCAAAATGTTGTGTGCCCTGATCTACTGATTGCTGTTGATGTGTCTGGCCTGGAGACCCGCGAACAAAAAGCCGATGTCGAAAAGGCTTTCGAGACTTGCGGCTGGATTTACGACGGAGCCAATGCGCCCAGGTCTGACCGTTTGACTGGGGTCGCATCCATAGAAACCTACTATTTCATGTGGGAAAGATTTGGCGATCCGGTCTATCCACAGCTCCCGCCAGCCTGTCGGATTACAGAAAACCCGCTAGTGTAGGTTGAATACATCCACAGCAATCAAAGGAAATTCGGGGTCGTAATCCACTACGATCCTGAATTTTTCTTTTCCATCCAACCGCCGCAGAGTAATTCTTTTCAGCATTTCTACATGGCGCTCGTCGTTTGCCAGGGAATTTTCTGAAATTGGCTTGCTGTCCGCTTGCAGTTTGGCGAAATGCTCCGCAAACACATCTATAGCCTCCAGCGTGTCCATCCCGTTTCCCTCCTTTCATTTGCCGCTTTGCCCTCCCAACTCTCCCGCTCGTCCCTTGCATTTCCCACCGTCCTCCCGTATAATCCAGGTACAAGCCCCCGCCAGGGCCGAGTACATAGAAAGGAGGAAGTCTTTGCGGATGCTCTGAAAAATTCGAGGACAAGGTTACAAGCGAGTATGTAACCCATCATTCCTTGCAGTTGATGAAAGACACTATTCGCTCGCCAACGATTTTGCAGATGTTGAAGACCCCGCAAAAGTGTACGAACACCAGATTGCTATTTCAGCTCAACACCGTTTTGTTTCGCTTGCGCTGCGAGAATATCACTGTATTCTGTCGCAGTACCTATCGAAACATGGAATAACCTTGCCAGACCTAGAATCACTGATTTCCGAAACCTATCAGGATTGATGTCTCCCTGCCGCTCCTGCACCTCCGGCGCTGGGGCGGCACTCTTTTTTTCGTCCACCCCGTTTCCCTCCTTTCGTTTGTCGGATTACGACAATAATAAATCATTATCCGACATTTGTCAATACCCAAAATGTCGGTTTCCAACTTTATTGTTGACATCCGACATTTTGCGTGTTATGATTGGCAATACAGAAGGGGGTGAACAATTTGACAATAGGCGAGCGCCTAAAAAATCTACGCAAGGCCCTGGGCCTCACCCAGCAAGAATTTTCGGACAAACTGAAAGTAAGCCGGAGCAACATTGCCACCTACGAAGTCGGCAAAAACAATCCCGCCGAGGCGGTTATCAATCTGATCTGCCGGGAGTTCAATGTATCGGAAACATGGCTGCGGACCGGCGAAGGGGAAATGTTTGTGAAGCGGACCAGGGACGATGAACTGGCCGCGTTCATGGATGAACTACTGGCGGAGGAAAGCGCGGACTTCCGGCGTCGGCTTGTAACCGCGCTGTCCCGGTTGCGGCCGGAACAATGGGAGGCGCTGGAGGCCGTCGCCCTGGAGCTGATGAAAGACCCCGCCGCCCCGGCCTTTGCCCCCGCCCATTTCTCTACCATTGAGGAGGAGGCCCACGCCGAGGCGGAGCAGCAGGCCCAGCTTATTTACCAGCAGATTCTTTCTGAAAAGAAAGCCGCTGCGGGAATGTTGTCGGAATCTTCCGAGCCGCTGGCTGGCGGTGGCACGGCGAGACACGCATAAAAAATAAGCCCGGCGAGGCATAAACTCACCGGGCAGAAGAAAGGAGTATTCTGTATGAGTGGTAATCTGGCCTATCGGGATGATTGCCAGGAGAAGATGCGGGAAGAGCTGATTGGCGGGGAAGTATTTCTTATGGCTCCCGCTTCCACCAACCATGTTCTCGTCTCCGGCAATGTCTATAGCATTTTCGGAAACTACTTGAAGGGTAAAAAATGCGTTCCCTTTATGGATGGGGTAAAAGTATTTCTCACTGAACAAGATCATTTTGTCCCGGACATGATGGTTGTTTGTGACCGGGAGAAGATCAAGCCGGACGGTGTCCACGGCGCTCCCGATCTGGTGGTGGAAATTCTTTCCCCCAGCACAATGCGCAACGATAAGACCCGTAAAAAAGAAGTCTACGCAAAGTGCGGCGTTCTGGAATACTGGATCATCAGCCCAGGTGATAAGGCGGTTGAACAGTACCTTTTGCGAGATGGGGATTTGGTTCTAAACTCCATTTACGTTCTGCCTCCTGACTGGATGCCTGCCAGAATGACCGAAAAAGAGCGTGCCGAGGTTGTCACACGTTTCAAGTGCAGTTTATATGACGACCTGAACATCCATCTGGAGGATATTTTCTATCGCACATTCTGAAAATAAAAAATCCGCCCCCGGTGTTACCAGCACCGGGGGCGGGGAGTGAACCTTACCGGGGCAGGCCCGATAATAGTCACCTGGACAGTGCTATTATAACACCTGCCCCTGGTTGATTGCAACCTTTTTGAAGGGCAGGTGTTATATTTATGGGAAAAAACGAGGTGGCCCCGCTGCGGGTTGCGCTGTATGTCCGCGTCAGCGGTCAGGAGCAGGCAATCAAGGGCCTGTCTCTGGAGGCCCAGCAAGAAAGCCTGGAGGAGTACGCCAGGGAACGAGGCTGGGTAATCGTCGGCGTCTACATCGACGCGGCGAAGACGGCCCGCAAGAGCCTTGGCAAGCGCACAAACTTCCTGCGGATGCTGGAGAGCGTGAAGCAGGACAACGTAGACCTGATCCTGTTTACCCGCCTTGACCGCTGGTTTCGTTCCGTGGCCGACTATTACAAGGTCATGGAGATTCTGGACGCCCATAATTGCGGCTGGCTGACCACCCAGGAGCAATACGACACCACCACGGCAGGCGGGCGGCTGTATATCAACCTCCGCCTCTCCATTGCACAGAACGAAGCAGACCTATGCGGGGAGCGGATCGGCGTCGTGCTGGACAGCAAGGTAAAGCACGGTACGGTGGTCTCCGGCAAAATCCCCTTCGGCTACCGGATCAACGAGGAAAAGCGCCTGGAGGTCGTTCCCGAAAATGCGGCAATCATCCTGGATGCCTTTGAGCATTACCGCTCTACCGTCTCCGTCCGCGCCACCGCCGCCTATATTCAGCGGACTTATGGCCTGAACTGGGACAATGTGCGCTGCCGCCGGAACCTTGCCCAGACGCTCTACATCGGCCACTATGAGAGCAATGGGCGAGTGAACCCCAACTTCTGCCCTCCCATTGTCCCCCGCGATCTGTACGACGATGTGCAAAAGCTCCTGTCCAATAACACAAAGGCCAACCCCACCGGGCGGGTGTTCCTCTTTACCTCTCTCCTGATCTGCGCCGAGTGCGGCCACCGGCTGGCCGGTCTTCAAACCGGATACGGCCCTTATTACCGCTGTCCGCAGCACTACAGCCGCCGGACCTGCGACCATAAAAAGCAGATTCGGGAAACCGCCGTTGAGGAATGGCTATTTACCTTCCTGGGGGACGAGCTGAAAAAGCAGCGCCTTGAATGGGACATCAAAGAGGCCCGGCGCAGGCAGACCGCCGCCTCCATCGACCGGGCGGCAATCCGCCGCAAGCTGTCCCGCCTAAAAGAACTTTACGTGAATGAGATGATCGACCTGGAGGAATACCGCCGGGACTATGAACTATACACCGCCCAGCTTTCCGAGCGTACCGCCCCCTCCGCCGAGGAGGAGCGCCCCAACTTTGAAGCCGTCGAAGCGATCCTTGCATCCGGCTTCCGCAAAATCTATGATGGTCTGGAGCGAGAGGAAAAGCGCACCCTCTGGCGCTCCGTGATAAAGGAAATCCGCGTGGACAAAGAACGCCAAATCACCGGCATCTCTTTTTTATAGGCTTTCTTATACTAATGATATATAACCGTCGGAGTCCGTGTAGTAGATACCATTACTGGACAGCTTGCCGCCGATGTTGTCCACGACCTTGCCGTCCGCAAAGGTAATCTTGAAGCCCACGCCCTCCAGGGGAGTCCTCCGGTCCAGGCTGCTAAACTTATAAAGAGTGACGGAGCCTTTCGGCTGGTTCCTAAATTCAAGGCTCACAGTCTGGCCCGCCTGGATGGTGGCCGTCTGGGGCACATCGTCCAGAATGTAGTTTTCTCTGGTTCTGGTCTCACGCACCACCAGTGTGGTACCGGGGTTGATGTTGGAAATCAGGATGGTGCCCGCGCTGTCGGTCACAAACTTGCCGTTGGCATCGCCCAGCATAGTCCCGTGGCTGTCGGTGACAAGGAATTCAACGTCGCTCAAAGGCTCGTGGGTCGCGGCGTCAATTTTCTTGACGAGCAGGCTGCCCTTGGGACTGTTGCCGAAGTAGAGCTGCACCACGTCCTGCTCCTCGCCGGAGATATAGGCTGTTTGCGGGGCCGTGTCAATCACATGGTTCCCGTCGCTGGCGAGCTCCTCCACGGTGTATGCGCCTGCCTTGAGCCGGTTGATAGTGAAACTGCCGCCGGGGCCGGTCTTGTAGGTGCCGATGACTGTTCCGCCGCTGCCGCTGGTTCCGGACATATACCGGACCTGGAAGACGGCGCCCTCAACAGGCTCACCAGTGACGGAATCATATTTCCAGACTACCAAAGCGGAGAGCGGGGTATTCTGGAACACAACTGTCTTGCTCTCACTTCCGTGGAGAATGACTTTCTGAGTGATGGGTTCTTTCAGCTGGAAACCGTCCGCCGGCTCCACTTCGGTGATGGTAAATTCGCCGGGGTACAGCCGCTTGCCCTGCTCATGGAGGCGAATCTCGCCTTTTACGTCCGTAAAAAAGTACCCATAGTCAATGGTGGAAGGTGCGTCTGCGGATTCACCGTTGGACGTATAGGTAATGTGGAATTTGGCATGTTCAATCGGCTCCCTGGTGATGCTGTTCTCCTTATAGACCATGACCTCCGGCATCCGGTGGTTTTTGAATACCACGGTCTTTTCATCGCCTGCGTTCAGGGAGATGATCTGTACCCGGTCCGCGTCCTTGTCCGGCAGGTAGTAGGGAGAGGGGACAGATTTCTCCGTGATTTTGAAGCTGCCGGGAGCAAGCCGCAGAGAGACGGTGCCATCCGTTCCGGTGGTAACGTCGTGCTTGTGATCGCTGTCGATGCCCTCAACGGTCAGGACTGTGCCGGGGACCGGATTGCCGGTCACGGCGTCCACTTTCGAGATGGTGAGCAGCGGCTGCTTGAGGTTGTCAAAAATCAGCTCCCGGTTCTCGCCGGGGCCCAGGTAGATGGTCTGGACCGGCTCGTCTCCTATAACATAAGGGTCCGGCACGGACTTCTCCCGGACCTCATAACTGTCCACGGGGAGATTGGACAGGACCGCTTTTCCGTCCTGCCCGGTCTCCACATCCTCATGGTAATGAAAATGGATGCCCTTGACCTCAAAGACCGTGCCGGGGACCGGGTCTTGTGTCTGGGCATCCCTCTTCAAAATGGTGAGATTGGGCAGGCGCTTGTCCGACGCTGTTACGGTGACTGTTCCGCCGCCGTTGATTGTAGCTTGATCCACGTGGGCAATGACAGGCTCTGTAAGCCTGGCGAAAGGCGTCGGAGCGCTTACCTCAACAAATGCGTACATCCCCTCGGTGACATCGGTGACGGTGATGGTGCCATCGGTTTTGGTGGCCTCCGTGCCGATGATTTGCCCATCCCGCAAGATGTTGAACACAGCGCCGGGGAGGGGATTATTGGAATCATCTAACTTTATGAGGCGGATTTTTACGTGGGCGTCATTCTCAAAAATGAGGGAGATGTCCGTTTGTCCGTCCCATACAAAGGTCTGCTTGGTCTTGTTGACATCCGGGCTCTTGGTGTACCCCTCCGGCGGCGTGACCTCCTCTGCGGTATAGCTGCCCACAGGCATCTGATCCCAGGGGACATCTGTGAGATAGCCGCCCGCGCCGGTGGTGTAGGTGCCCACGAAGTTGTTGTCCACGCCGGTGATCTTGATAACCGCTCCGGCAAGTCCTTTGGAGGGATCATCAACGTCCACTTTACGGATGGTTCCCTCGCCGGTGGAGGGCGGCGTGTCTGTGAAGGTAACGGTCACGGTATTGCTGGAACCGTTGGGCAGGACCACATACTCCGGGCCAGGATTGTCAATCTCATACCCGCCGGGAGGAGGGGCTGTTTCCGTCACGGCGTAGGTGTTTGCATCCAGATTCTCTAACGTGTAGGTACCATCGGGTCCAGTTACAATCTCTTTGTTGTATGAACCGTTCACAGCTTCAACATGGAATTTTGCTCCCTGCAAGCCTTTGGCGGGATTTGTGGAATCTACTTTTTTGATGGTCAGCGCATATTTATCCTCTGTCATCGGCGAATCCAAAGTGCCAATCATGATCTTCTGTACATTGCCGGCTGCTGCTCCAGTGAAAGTATATTCCTGTACCGAGCAATTGTCCCAAACACCCTGCCGCCCCAGATCAAGGATATATTGGGCACGGGATCGAAACGAAGTGCCGTCTTTCTCCTGATCGATACTGGTAAAATGTGTACCCTCCAGCGAGTTAAATACAGCCATCAGTTCCTCAGCGCAGGCCACCACAGGATCGGAGAGAGTCCCGGCTTTGTAGCGCCATACGATTGCCTGCACCCAGGCATTCATATACCATGTATAACCGCTGTCCCAGACATCATCTACACCGAGGGCGTGTGCCTGATCGGTAAAATTGTTGGTGGAGTGGGCATAATAATAGGCCATCATCATCTCCACGGTAGGATCTGAGATGGCCTGTGGATTACCCCAGGTCTGCCCCGTCAGGGACTGGTTCATTGTGGCACCCTTGGTACCACAAAACCCGATGGTACTTTTTCCATCATAGTCGTAGTACATTTGGTGGATGAGACACCGGCCCAAACTGGCGGATTCATAGGTGACACCCGAAAACCCGAAACGGTCCAGCTTGATCGTGCTTGGCCCTGCTGCGGATGCAGGAACGGGTAACAGACTGAACAAACAAATCAGTGCCAAAAACATTGCAGTCAGGCGTGTCTGCAATGTATGCTGTAATCGATTCATATTGTGATTCCTTTCCAAAAAAATTCAGAAAAAAGTTCCCCGGTATTCCGGGGAACTCAGGATGGGAACGTGATTGTTTCGCTTATTCGTAGGGATTATGTCCATTGGGATTTCCTGCGAACATATAGCAGTAGGCTCTTCCGTCTATGATCGTCACGCCGACGCCAATGCAGTCGTATCGCTCCGCAGTCATTGTCTGGAAGTGACCGGGCGAATATTCCCAATTGGAAACAGCGTTTTGTGCGATGCTTGCTGTATTGGTGGGTGTAAAAATTGTCAGGTTATCCCCAAAACCGTATGGGTAGCCGTATCGCAGTGCTGTCCTGCACTCATACTCAGTGTGGTGTGTGGTGAAACCCTGTGCAGAGCAGTGTTGTGCGGCATTCATCAGAGCCTCATTTACCTCCAGCTCCGCCACACCGTTTTTGCGGCGCACCTCATTGATGAGCCGAATCATCTCCTGCCGGATCTCCATATTGGCAGACAGATCGATCCCGCCATCTGGGGCAGAGAGCTGTCTATCAGCCTCGGGATCTGCTGTGCCGCCGGTCACGGTCAGCGTGAGCTGTCCGGTCTCCCCAGAGCTGCTTTTGACGGTGATTGCAGCAGTCCCGGCGGATTTCGCCACGGCAACCCAGTTCCCGGATACCTTTTCAACTGCAATGACTGCCGGGTTGCTGGAGGTCACCGTATAGGTCGTTCCACTGGGAGAGATCATGATGCCGCTGCGGTCTCCGACACTCAGGGTATCTCCTTTGTAGCTGCTCACCCGGACCGCCTGCGCCGTTGTGGTCGGAGGTGTTTGGGCCGGCGCCTCTCCGGTGTAGGGGGAGGTGCTGTCCACCTGGACGCCGTCCTGCCAGTAGACGTTGAAGCCCACTGCCTGCCCGATGTCCCGAAGCTTGACGTAGTTATTGCCCGCAATGTTATAGGCGGTCATCTGCACCTGCTGGCCGTCTACATAGATGGGAGACCAGGAGGGTTCTGCCATGACTCCCGCAGCAGCAGCGCCGCCGGTCAGCACCGCGCCCAACGCCATGCCCACAGCCAGTGTTCCGAGCTCTCTCTTTTTCATTCTCTGTGCCTCCTATGACTTTTCTTGTCCCATATCATACCGCAAAACGGACATGAAAGCTATGGAAACATGGAAAAGCAAAGGTAGAAAAAGAGGGGCGAAATGAAGCAGATTACATAGTCATTTCACCTCCACAGCACGGACGCACCACCGCTGGTCCCGCTCATTCCGGACGCAGGTATACAGGGTCAAGCAGTTGTCCCGCGTGTCCGCAAGGCTGCTTCGATCCGTCTCGCTGACCTTGGAAACTGTGGTTACCTCGTAGACGCGCGTCCCCAGCTTGGTGGTCAGGGTGATCCGGTCTCCCGCTTTGAGTGTGTGAATTTTCCCAAAGTAGGAGTTAGTCCCCCGGTTGTGAGCGGCCAGCCCAACATTTCCAGCCCAGATGGTGGTCTCCGTAAAGTGGCCCACGCCCTTTGCCAGGGTTCTGCTGTCCGTACCCTGGTAGATCTTCACATCCAGGTCAATAGCGGGGATCTCCAGTGTGCCGAGATGCCCGCCTCTGTAATAGAGGTCATCTGTCACCTCCGTATAACCGCCCGCAGCACCGCCGGGATTGGTCACTGTCACGGTGGACGAACCGGGGACATAAAGCGCCCCGGTATCGGAGGCCGTTCCGCCGCCCATGGCGGGGGGCTGAACCGCGGCGGCGCTGCCATTGATAACCGCGTTGGTATCCGGCATATAGCCGGGAGCCAGATTGGGAGTAATGGGTATACCGGTATGCAGGGTATCCGCACTGGCACTGCCGAAGGCAGGTGGGGCAAGGGCAGCGTTTTTGCTGATGTCCTCGTTTTTCATCGCCCCGCCGTCAGGAGTATGCACTACCTCAATGGAGGTGGGTTTGCCGTACTCCGGATTGTCTGTGCCGGCAATGGTGTACTCCAGCGGCTCCGCAGCATAGGCGGCCGCCGTCATAAAGGCCGTCACATACAGCGTCAGCAGGAGCGTGATCAGTTTCTTCTTCATAATATTCTCCTGTCCTTTCCTATGATATGGGCTTGAGATCACACATTTCCGTCCTCACACTCGGCCAGCTCACTGCGCCGCTTGAGGAACAAAGCGATACCGATTCCGCCGCCGGCCACGGTGATTACGCCCAGTGGAATCAGAACATAGGCCCAGTGAAAGTTGGAACCGGCGGTATTCGCGGCATCGAACACAGGCTCCACCGGCTGGAGGGGAGTTCCCTCAAATATAGCCACATATCGGGTCTTGTTCAGTGCGATCCGGCTGACAGTGCCGGTATAGTCGGCAGTGACAGTATATCCTTTGACATAACTGCTGGTGGCGCTGCCGGTGTAGGTGGCCACGGCAGTGTAGCGGTCGCCCAGGGCATAGCCGTCCAGACTGCCGGTATTGTCCGTCTGCCAGTTGATGTCCTGCAGCGTCAGGGTTCTGCCGTTATCGGTAATGGTCTTGGGGATGTACTGGGTGTCCTGCCCCGCCAAATTGGGATAGGACCGGGTGACATTGACCGCTCTGGTAGAGCTGCCGTAGCCGGATACATCCACCTGTACGGTATCCAGCTGGAGGGTGAGGATGCCTGTGAGCCCATCATCCGTCACGAATTCCCGCTGCTGCGGCAGAAGGGCCAGAACGGAGGCCATATCCTTGTTCTTGCTCTCCAGCGTCACGGTCTCGGTGTGCTGGCGGCTCTCATTCTCCGGCAGTTCCTGCTTGAGCAGCTCTACCAGCGTGTAATGGTACCCGTCCTGTTGGAAGTCCGAGCGGGGGATGCCAGTGGGATCGTCCTCTGGGGACAGGTCGTAGAACTTGCGGATCTCGGTGCTGTCCTCATTCTGGGTAACAGAGGTGGGATAGCACACCTGGGCGGGATCGGCCCACTCCGCCGCGTGAGCGGCGGGAGTGAGGGCCATGGTCAACGCCAGTGCCAAGGCGCAGACGGTGGTTAATCTTTTCATATTCACTTCTCCTTTACATTTTCATTTCCCGGACGGGAGGAGCCTCCTGACTCTCCTGCTGCCGCTGAGGAATCTGGTTCAGCGCCTGCTGGTAAGCGTTCAGCACCGGGCTGCTGGTGTGAAGCGTGTGGATTTTCACATCCACCTGCATGGGAAACACTTCTCGCTGGGGAGTGGATGCCGGGGCAGGGGTGTTTTGCATAATCGTTTCCTCCTTGAAGTAATACAGAGTTTAGATAAAACAGGGTCACTCCATAGTCAAACCGCCCACAGCGGGGCTGTTTTCCGGTTCGGGACCGTACTGCCGCAGGCTCCACAGGACCTGTTTGAACGTTTCGCCGCAATCCATATCCAGTTCTGCCATCCATTGATCCCGTATGGCTTTCAGCGGGTCGTCAAAACGGAGGAGATATTCCAGTAAATCCTCCGAGCAAGAGTCGGCACAGCCATTCAGCTGTTCGTGGCAGCAGCTGGCAGCGGCGATTTCATTCGCGCTGCTGATGAGTTCGCCGGGACTCAGCTCCAGCAGACTGTCTGTATAGGTATCCCAGCATTTTTGTACCTTTCCTATGAGCTGATTTTGTAATTCCGCCTTCTTCACAGCAAACGCCTCCTTCAGCTTATACCGCCCATACTGGGACCGACGTGCTGCTCTTGCCGGGCGCTGCGTAATTCCTCCAGCTTCTCCCGCGCCCAGTCCGGCAGGTACTGCTCATCCAATACACCGGTGAAGTCGGCACGGTTCCAGCGGGTCCGTTCCCCGTCCCCCAGGCAGGTGGCGTAGACCGCCTGCCCTCTAGCGTGCGGGGAGCATCCAAAGCCGCTTTCACCCAGCCAGAGCTGACTGCGGGGGTCCCAGCAGCTCTCCCGCAGGGTATCCGGACTCATGACCAGCACCTTGCCCTCATAGTCCTGTTCATACCGGACGCCGGTGCAATGCTCCGGTCCAAACAGGCCAAGGGACTGATATGCCTCCTGTGTCTGCCTGATAAAAGATTCCAGCTGCGGCGCCGCAGCATCCACTGCAAAATAGATGTTGTATCTGCGGCCGGGAGGCACAAAAGTTCTCCGCACCCATTGGCGGGCTTCGCCGCTGATCTGGTCCGGATCAGCCATCTGTCTGATAGAGTTGGAAAGGACGAAGCACACCCGCTTAAATCCGTACTGCTCCAGCACGGACTGTGCGCAGTTCTCCGCCAGACTCCCATCCGCCTCATTGCAATAGTCACGGACAGCGCATTCAATGGCCCGCGCACAGCTGACGTTTATCTTGAAGCTCTCCGTGTGCAGTTTCACCTCTTTTCGCCGCTGGGCCTCCTGCCGGGAATAGGGGTAGAGGCAGGGATAATCAGCCGCCATAGATCACCCCGTTTTCCCGCAGCAGGCCGTCCAGCTCATCCAGGCAGATCCCCGTCTGCCGGAACAGCTCCAGAAGGTCCACCGGCACGTCCCGCAGGTCCGGCCCCTCCGCGGCTGTGATGTGGATCGCACCATCCTCCGCAAAGACGTCCAGCCTGGCGCCACGGGGGATGCCGGCCTCTTCCAGCAGCGCGTCCGGAATCGGAAACGCCTCCTCATCTTTCAGGCAGGGACAGTCCACATCGCAGTTGTCACAGGGGCCGCACGCCTTTGCCAGATGGATCAGCAGATTTGTCGTAACTGTCCGCAGGAACTGGATGGTCCTGACCAGCTCCGCGGCAGTCATCGTCTCTCTCAAAACTACCGCCGTGTCCGCGGAAGCATGGATATCGACAGGCGTATCAGGCTCCATACCGCCGGCGGTGAGGATCAGGGACAGAGGGCCGGCGGATTCTGCCGTGTTGTACTTCTTGCAGTTCATCATTTTCTGGGAATTCATAGGAAACCTCCAATATCAAAGTGTAATCAGTGATTTTTTCGGAATATGAACCAGCTCCAGCCGGAGCTTTTCCGTCTCCTGCCCGCCAAACAGCGTCAGCTGGTCCGCCAGGAATGGAGTGGGGTCATAATTGGTCATGAGCAGTTCGCCATATAACGCGCCGCTCCGCTTCGCCATGGGGTTGTCCCGCGCGAAAGCCAGGATGTGGAAGTCGTCATACAGCCGCCGGATGAAGCGGTGATCATTGTAAGATACCGCCACGGGTCCCCGGCATTTGCGCAAGACCCGGTGGAGCCGGGTGTGATACTGCGCCGCGATCTCCAGATCATAGCTTCGCTCCGCGCCGAAATAGGGCGGGTCACAGTAGGTGAGCCTGTTGACGCCGTCCCGCTCCCGGATGATCTGGATGGCGTCCTTGTTCTCAATCGCCACATCCTGGAGCCGCTCGGATGCGGGCTTGAACAGGTACAGGAACCGGGGCAGGTTCAAACCTTTCACCGCGAAAGAGGTGGTGGTGGCGTTGAAGCTGCCCCGGACCCGCATGACATAGGCCGCCGCCCGCTGGACGTCATAGAGCTCCAGCCTCTCCTGGAAAATTGGCCGCAGTTCCGCAGCCTGCTCCGGGGTGAAGCACGCCGGATCGTCCAGAATCCGCAGCTCCTCCTGAATATTCCGCAGGGTGATCTCCCTGTGGGCGGCAAAGTCTTTGTAGAATTCGAAAACCTCCCTGGAGTGGATGGGAAGAAAGCTAAGTTCCCGGAGCAGGGCATTACACCGCTCTTTCACGCAGAGGAAGAGGTTGCTGAGCTCCGCGTTCAGGTCATTGTAGATGTCCAGCCTGCCGGGGCAGGACGGCATGCTCAGCAGCACGGCGGCGCTGCCGCCGAAAGGCTCCAGATATTGCTTCATGTTGGGCGGAAAGATCTGGGTGATATAGGGCGCCAGCTTTTCTTTTCCGCCTACCCATGGAATGACCGGCCTTGCGATCTCAGACACCTCCTTCCTCGCCGCCGGTTCCGCTTCGCGGGAGCCCGGCGGGAGCCTCGCGGGGTTCTCCAAAGTATTCCAGCGCGGACTCCAGACCGCGGATGGCGGCCTCCAGGCCCCGCACCATGGCTTGGAGCTGGAGGATGGTGGTGTAGATCTCGCCGGCAGTTCTGGCGTAGAAGTACCCGTTCCGGCTGCTGCAGATGGGGACGCCGTCCTGACGCAGGCGGTTTACCAGCTTCCGCAGGTCTGTGCCGCTGAGGTGAAGCACCTGCTCCAGCTCGGCGCCTTTCACGGTATACCGGCGTCCGGGGCAGGCGTCTTTCAGGTAGGCTAACAGCTGTTTTTTCCGCATTTTCTCGTCCTTTCCGGAGTCGGTTTTCCGAAAATGGACATAAAAAAAGAAGGGGCCGTCTGTCCCTTTCGGAAAACGGCCCCTGTGATGATTTAATTATTCATTTTTCGCCGGGTATGGGCTGCGCCCATTTCACACCACCTCCTCAAATTGACGGTATGCTCACTGCATGCATATGCCGCCCTGTTCCGGCTGGGACAGGGCGGCGCTTCTGTGGACGTACAGTCCGGTTTCATAAGAGCTGTAGATGGAATCATATCCATAGGCGATTGCCGTATAAGCCTTAAAGTCAATGCAGGAACGGATCATTTCTTCACTCAGTCCCTTTGCCAGCAGTTCCTGCCTTACACTCTCCTCAAATTCGGCTTTCTCCACAAAGTCATAGCTGCCCAGATGGGCGGCTATTTCCGCGGCCTCCTCGAGACTGCCGCATCTCTCATATTCCATCGCCGTCTGGAGATGCCGGATACCGTCAGTGCCGCTCTCTGCGAGAGCTTCCATCATGGCGGCTCTTGCGCTGGCGGTTTCCTCCGGGCCGGCCTGGCTGGAGAGCTGTTCCAGACGGGGGAGCGCCTTCAAAATATCCCGCCAGGAGGGGGAACCTTCCACAGAGGCCGTGTATTCGTGGACAAATATTTGACTGTTACGGACCAGATAGCCGGTCTCGCCGCTGGCCTCCATATATCCGGAGGCATCCAGCAGATCTGAACCGTACTCCCTCAGATTGATATTGCCGGATTGGATCAGCGCCTCTGACACGCCATGGGAACGGAGATTGTCCGCAGCAAATTCTTTCAAACTGCCGCGCGGCACCCACTCATAGCAGTGGAGGTTCTGGGATATATCCAGAGCAAATTTCAGGGTGCGGCAGTTCTCGTATTCCAGCGCGGCGGCGAACTTCTCCAGCCAGTGGGGGGCGCCTTGCCCCTGCTCATCCAGGACATAGCCCAGATTATCTCCGTCCCGAACCAGATCCGTGACGCTGTCATACTGTTTCATCAGATCGCCGGCTTCCGGGAGAATACACCGGGCCTTCAGCAGCGTACAGTCCTCCAGAGACTTGACCCGCAGTTCCTCCAGAACCAGCTTGACCTCGCCGGATTTTTCCGGCGTCTGCCCATCATAGTCCGGCAGGCGAAGCCATACCCCATCCGGCACAGCGGGGGAGGCCAGCTTCAGCTTGACGCTCCAATCGCTGTCCTCCGGCAGAAGCGTGTTCTTTCCGCAGTAAGCTGGCTCTGGCGGTTCTTTTGGATATTCCACATAAATACTTCCGATGAACAGGCCGGGATGCTCATTCTCAAACTGCTGCCCGATATGCTCAAAGTCCACATAGGGCAGAACCTCCTCCGGCAATTGGGACGCCTGACCCAAACTGAACCGGCCTAATTCTTCGTAACAGCCAGCCGGATGCGTCTCACACCCGGACAGATTTTGAATGCTGTTGATGGCGTTGCCCGCGGTTTCAGGCGGATGCCGCATAGAAATGGCGGCGAGGATATAGCTCTCCCGAACGCTCAGTGTTTCCAGCCGCTCCTCCAGCCACATCCGCTCCTGGGGTGTGCCGGGCAGCTCCAGCAGATGATTAAACTTTTCTATGTTACTTCAACTCCATTCCGCCCTGTTGGGGTCTTTTTTCCATATTCAGGACCGGCTGTCCATCCACCCGCTCGATCAGGCCATAGGAGGTCAGCGTTCCGCCGTACTTCTGGATCAGCGCTTGTCCATATTGATACAGGTTCACATGGGGCATGATAATCTCCGACTCCACTTCGCAGAGGATCGCAGACAGCTCCCCTTTCGCCACTTCGGCGGGGGAGCTGTACTGCGGAGAGAAGATGTACCTGTCCAGCGTATCTGCCAGCAGAGCGGCGTTTTGAAGATCATGGCACTTTACCGCGTCCAGCAGGGCCTTGTATGCGGTCAGGGCCTTCGGTTCCATGTCCGCCAGCCGCTGGGACAGGCAATTGAGAAAGTCGATCCCCTCCCCGGCGTCAGAGATCATCTCCGTCAGCGCCGGGACCCGGCAGTCCAGGCAGCTCCAGCCAGCTTCCCGCCAGTCCCGGGCTTCCACAGCATCCAGCGCGGAGGACAACTCCTCCGGCGAAGCGGGCAACTTCAGCTGGGCGGTCTTATCGCTGTCATACCCGGGATCGTTGAAGAACCCCTTGGACAACTCCAGCAGTATGGCGTAGTCCGGTATTTCGGGAGTCAGGTCCAGCGTTTTGTATACCTCTGCCAGTGCGTTGCTCTGTTCCACATAACCTCCGGGATGGTCCGTGCTGCGCTCTATGAAGACTCCGCCCTCCCGCAGACGGTATTCCCGCCCGATCCGCTCAAAGTCCAGCAGGCTGAACACCGTATCCGGCAGATTATCCAGTTCAGGAAGAAAACCGTTTTCCGCGCAGAAGAGGCCCAACTGGGAGTCGTTCAGAGCCGAACCCACTATATGACAGCAATCCGTGCTATGGGCAATGTCAATCAGCCTTGAGATTGGGATGGGCTGGTTTTTCCTCTGTTCTATGGCCAGAAGCCCCGCGAAAGCGGCGCGTTGCTGTTCATCCAGCTCTGACACTTTCTGCGCCAGGGCGTTCAGGTCGTACAGCCCGCAGGTATCGTTCAAAACGGAGGACAGCTCTTCAAATTGCTGATACCCTGTGATCTCCCAGTACAGGGACTCGCCGTCTGCCAATCGGAGCTTGTCAAATGCGTCCTGAAGCTGATAGGGCGCCGCAGGGAGGGACAGCTCCGCACACGCGGCGCTGTCCGGTTGGTCCGCTTTCGCCAGATAGACCTCAAACACTTTACGCAAGGGTTATCCCCCCTATCGTCTGCGGGGTTTGCTCATAGGTCTTGGGATCAGCGGCAGGGCAGTCCCAGCCATGCATAGACCCAGCCTCCATCGCCAGCCGCTGGGCGGCCGTGACGCCGAGGCGCTGGTTGTTGTAGTCTGCCAGCTCCCGGTTCTGAGCCGGATCGCCGGTATCCCAGTCCGAGGGAAAATAGCCGCTCTCGCCTCGCTTGATGCAGATGAGTGCCCCGGTGCTGGGAAGGACAGAGAAGCACAGCTCCGGAAGCTCCTCTGTCACTTTCCGCCCGGAAGTCTGGCACTGTTCCTGCATATAGCGTTTGGGATCAGCGGCGGTGGACTCCCAGCCGTGCAGACATCCGCCCAGCATAGCCGCCTCCTGAGCCTTGCTGATGCCCCGCTTTCTATTGCAGTAGTCTGCCATGTGCCGGTTCAGGCCGGGCTTCTCACTGCTGTCTTCCGATATCTGGCAGCCAGTGCCCTTGGTAATATAGATCAGGGCGTTGTTTTCCGGCAGAACCGAGAGGCAAATATCCGGGAGCCGCTCCGAAAAGTGGGGATCGAAGCGATCCTGTTCCGGCATGATACTCCAACCCTCGCTCTGCCACAGGTGAGGGTAGATTTTCAGGCCGTTGCCTATCTGGATCTCATGCTGTTCAAAGACCTCTCCAACACCATCGCTGGCCTGTCCGCCAATCTCATCTATGAGGTGCTCCAGTTCCATCGGCGTCAGGCTGCCGCATATCTTGCATTCCGCCACACCCCAGAGTTGTCCCTCCCGCACCTCAGCGGTGAAATAGCAGGATCGTACTTTCTGATGTACACTTTCCGTACCGCTGAAATAGGCCATGAGACCGCGCTCCGCATCTTCAAGGCTGCCCGCGTGCTGTTCCAGCCACGCACGCTCCTTTTGAAACGCCGCGATGATCTGCGGGGCATACTCCACTGTCTCGCGGTAGTCCATTGTGATCTCATTCTCTACACCGTCTTCCTCATCATAATAGGTCGCGGTCATGGGCATATACAACTTCAGTATCTGGAGGGGTGGGGGAAGGACGGTAAAGCTGTCTTCGCCCGGTGCCAGATTCAGGCTGCGTCCGCTGTCCCAGCGTACCAGGAAGTTTCCGGCGTCGTCAATGCCCTCCAGCCTACCCCTGCTTCCCGGCTCCACCGGGCGGGGAACGTCTTTCATCTCACGGAGCTGTATCCGGCTGCCCTGCGGAAACTGCTGGCGCAGGAAGTCCAGCCACTCTTTTGATATTTGGTTCATTTACATCCCCTCCATATTCATATTGAGCTGCGGCGGGCCGCCCGCCCGCGCTTTCTGGATGTCCGGACTGCCGGAGTACCATATCGTATTGTCGGTCTCCAGCATGGACTCCACTGTGCCCGGCTCCAGATATTTGGCGCACAGGCGGGGGAAATGCGCTTCAAGCTCATCCCATTCGCAGGGATAGCCGATACCCCCGCCATAGGCAATATCCTGCCGCAGCTCCGCCGCCAGCGCATTGCAGGCGGCCAGGTCTGTGCCCTCATAGGCGCTTTGGCCTGTCAGTGTCTCCAGCACCGTATTCCCCGTATCGGTCAGCTCCTCAAACTGGCAGCCGCCATATGCCTCCACCTCCGCCAGGGAGTCCGGATCTGCCAGCGCCGCCAGATAGACTTCCCTGCCCTGGGCGATCAGCCAGGCCCGGAAGTCAATAAAGCCGTCGTCCGTACAGCCGTGTTCACATATCAATATTGCGGCGCTCCAGAGTCCGTACTGATTGGCAAGCTGCTGGTATCCGTGGAGAATGTCATGGAAGTCCTGGGCCTGCTGGGGGCCAAGGATGGTGAGCTGGTCTTTCAGCCACTGGAACGAGCCGTCCTGGTCCTGGCCGTATCTCTTCTTTGCCTCCGCGATCAGGTCCCAGAAGCCGTCTTTCGTCATTTCCATCACAGGCTCATGCCCCCCATCATGCCGCTGCTGCCATAGTCCTCCAAAGGACGTGGATTTTCCTCGCCATACAGATCATAGAGCATGTCATCTACCGCCTTGCGGATTTCCGGATCATCGGTCAGGGTCTCATAGCGGAAGCCAGTGGTGGGGTGATAGGGAAGTTCCTCCCGGAGGGTCCGGAGGTATTTCTGCGGGTCCGTAAAGTCCTCGCTCACGCCGCTGGCAAACGTGACACGTCCGATGATCTGCTTCTGCGCCTGCTTATCAAAGCACCCGAGATAGGCATGGTAATCTCCCTGTGCTGGGTTGCACCGAAGGCGGTAGAGACAGCGGTCTGTTTCCACCACATAGCCGTAATTCTGGCAGCAGACGCCGCCCTTGATCTCTCCGCTATGGCCCCAGCAATAGCGCCGCATGGAGGAGAGGTCTTTCAAAACGCTTCTGCGGAGTTCATCCACCACACTGCCCAGCTCATCCCTGAACTCCTGAGTATTCAGCTCCTCGGGGCCTCTGGGCCACCAGCTGTGATGGAAGTTGCTGCCGCCGCCGCCAAAGTCAATGCGGACATGGCCGATAGCGCCCAGCGCCTCATCCCTCTCCGGCGGCAGGGCGTAAAATAATCCCGCCTCCTCGGGGGAAGCGGGACGCAGAACGTATTTTCTCGGGTCCTGGGGAAAGGGCAGATTCTGATTGCGGCAGAATTCCGCCAGAGTGAGCGGCTCCGCATTTGGGAAAAATAAATCCGTCACTTTTCGTTCCAATGTGGTACTTCGCTTCAATGGCCGCGGGGAGAGCACCGTACCGGTATGGTAGATCAGGGCGGCGTCCGTCAGCTTCAGCGACTGGTTCGGCTTTCGGTCTGTCCCGCAGAGGTCATAACAGCACCACCCCTCCGGAACCTCCTCTCGGGCAATGGGGTGCTTGGTATAAAGTACCTGCCTGCCAAACAGCTCTATCGGGAGCATCTGGTCCTTGTAGATGTCGATGTACAACGCGTTCATCTCCTTTTTCTCGTTTGTGATCTCAACAGATACCACAGTTTCGCCTGGAAGTCCAGCAGAAGTTTTCACATCATTGCCTGTCCGATTTCCGGCGCAGGTGGGAACGGTTTGCTCAGGCGGCGCACCATACCGAACTCTGTCCGGCGAACGCCATCCTCCGCCAGGGAATCTGTGCCAAGCTGGGCGAAATCCATATAGCTGTCGATGGTGTCGATGATCTCGTCATCCGCCCCGATGCGGCGGAGCACCTGCTTTCCGTACCCCTCCGCGTTCTCCGGAACCAGCTCATAGTCGTCCCGGTCCATGGCGATGTTGAGGGCCTCCGCAAAGGTATCCGGCTGCTCCGCCTCCAGGACTGCGCAGAACTTCATTACTTCGCCCTCCTCCTGCTCCATCTCCCGAAGACACAGCGCCAGTTCGTTGGCGTTCTCCACCGTGATGCAGTCTGCGGGAATCAGCCGGCCTAAATGAGGCGCCGTATATTTTACGCCTGCGATCATCGCCTGGGCAAAATCCTCCACATCCAGATCCCTTTTCGCGTCCTCCAGCTTTTCCTCTGAGGCGGGAAGCGTCAGGTAATACCAGCTTTCCGCTGTGGTAAGCGTCAGGTGGAGGATTCCCTGTTCCTCCAGAACCTGCTCTGCCGCCCCCATTCGGATTCCCGCATATCCGGTGGACAGAAATTCCCCCTCATGGGCGATGCAATAATCCACGCCAATGCTGTGGTAGTCCAGATAGGGCCGCAGACTCTCGGGAACCTTTTCCTCCAGGCTGTCATGCTCTACAAGCCACTCGCCCAGCGCCTGGTGGGTGGTGACATCCGGGATGATTTCATAACAGTCCATACTGGACGGTTTTATATGGGCGGCGGTCCGAAGCACCTCATCCAGACTCTGCCGGGACTCTGTATTCAGAGCTTTGCCCAGATGGTAGTATCCCGCCTCGTTCATCCCATCAATTGTCTCCGCCAGCCGATTCAGCTTTTGAAGCGTGGTGCCGCTGTCCAGCCTGACGTGCTGGAGATGCCAGCCGAGGCTGGGGATGGGGGAGTCCACTGAGGAGACATGGAGGGGGTGATTAGACGCTGGAGGGCGGAGCGTTTCCGTCTGCCGTTTGAGATCACCCGGAGGCATCGGCAGCTCCAGCTGTCCCGCCCTGCTGATTCCGCTTGATATGTGAAGTCTCAGCATGACAGTCCTCCCATCTGGGGTCCCTGCTGACACGGTTCTTCAGGATTGTCCCGCATCAATTCCTCCAGTGGAATCGCGCCTTGATATGCCACATAACCGCACTCGTTGAACTGTCCGCCATCCTCCCGGATGCGCTGTTCCCCATAGCGCCGGTAGTCGTAGAAGCCCTCCAGATTTTTGTCATACTCGAAGTGGCCGGACTGCTGGATCATGTATTTGCCATACTCCTCCGGAGTCTGGACGCCGGGAACAAAGCTGAATTGGTCCAGATTCTCCGCCAGGCGGCAGACAGAAAGAATGCCAGAGGTCTCTGTCATCAGCACTGCCGCGTTCAGCTTTTCGATGTCCGCGTCCGTTAGCGGCTCTATGGCCTGGCACAGCCGGTTAAAGCTGGGAAGGTCATCACCGGACAGCTGTTCCAGATCCAGGGCGTCCGCCACTTTTTCCGGCAGTTCATTGAAGTCAAAACGCAGACGCGCGTCGGACGCTGTATCAACATGGACGCGGAGCAGTGTCCGCTCAATTTGGTGTTCCGAAGCGGGGAGGTACAGGTATTCCGGGTTTTTTCCCTCCGCAAGGCCCCGATTTGGCGTAATCTCCAGCACCATGAGGGGATTGTCATAGAGATATGCGGGGAATTGATGCCCGTTATAGAGCTCCTCCAGCACTATGCCGTTGCTGTAGACCACACCGTAAGGGGTGACCGTTTCGCCGCCGCTGTCGATCAGCAGCAAGGCGGTTTCGGCGCCGTCCAGGTTTTCCAGCTCCTCCGTCCTGGCGCTGCCGCCATTCAGGTTCAGAAAATGGCCGCGCCCTATGGATTCCAAATCGGAAAAGTTTGTGATGACCGTGGCCTGCTGGCAGCAGAACGTGAGATTGATGAAGTCCTTGATGTCGGCTAACTCCATCTTATGGGCCATTGCCTGGAACTGGGCGTCCTCACCCACACAAAAGCTGTCCAGCCGCTTCGCCAGATAGTCCAGCTGGTCCACATTGACCAGCGTACCATTCAGGGCGCCCAGCACACGGTAATGGCTGTCCACCTCATCCACCGTGCAGTCCCGGTTTACGGAGTACCCCAGATCCATCGCCTGGAGCATCTCAATCGTCTGATCGTACTGATCAGCGGGGATGGGGAAGGGAATGGTGATCTGCCCGCATTCCGGGTGCCGGGGATTGGACAGCACCGCCTTGATCACATAGCTCATACGATTTCCTCCCCGACCGTTTGTCTGGGGACCGGCAGCTTTGCCGGTTGGCTGCGCGCCGTTTTCTGATATGCTCCCCATAGAGTAGACAAAGCGAGAAAAACTTGCAGACTACTCGAAGGGGAGCATCATTATGTCAGCAATCAGTGCGGAAACAAAGATCGATGCAGTGAAGCAGTGCTATGCCGGAGCCGGGAGCCTGAATCAAATCGCAGCAAGATTTGGGGTGCAGCGCAGCACCCTACAGAAATGGCTTCAGAATTATGATCTGTTTGGTGAGGAAGGGCTGCGTCACCGGAAGGGGAATCATCACTATCCCGCAATCGTAAAGCAGCAGGCGGCAGAGCTGTATCTGTCCGGTCAGATAAGTATAGAGGCAGTCTGCAAAAAATATCAGCTGCGGTCAAGATCGCAGCTGGAACAGTGGATTAAGTTGTATAATGGTCAAAAAGGATTCCGTTCTCCCGGAGGCAGAAGGAGTGTTCCGTTGACCATGGTATCTTATGAAGAGCGTAAAGCAGCGGTGGAGTATTGCATCACTCATGGAAAAAACTACAAGCTGACCGCGGCTTGCTTCGGGTTCACATATCAGCAGGTTTATGGCTGGGTACAGCGATACCACAAGGCAGGCTTGGAGGGGTTGGACGGTGACCATCGTTCGTCCGGCCTTGCCGCGGAGAACCAGCGCCTGCGGATGAACAGCCTGGAACTGGAAATGAAAATGGCGGTACAGCAGAGATACCAGCAGATATGCTGGCCCAGAAATCAGCTGCCGGACTTCAGCGGGGTCCGGCATGAAACGGCCTATCAAACCGTCAAGGAACTGCATGAGACGTATCACTGGCCTGTGTGCAAGCTCTGTATGGCAGCAGGCGTCAGCCGGGCTGGGTATTACAAATGGCTCAACCGAGCGGCAAGTCCCAAGCAGAGGGAAGACGAAAAGCTGGCTCATCTAATTGTTGAAATATACCAAAGCCAGCACGGCGTTCCCGGTTACCGGCAGATGCAGATCATTTTGGAACGACGGTATGGAATCAAGTGTAATCTGAAGAGGGTATACCGGCTGATGCGGCTCCTTGACCTCCGCTCTGTATGCAGGAGAAGAAAGCGGACACGCAGGAAGAAGTCTTCGGATGAATATCTTGCGGAAAATATTTTGAACAGGGGCTTTGCGGCAAAGAAACCAAATGAAAAGTGGCTGACGGATGTAACAGAATTCAAATATGGGACAAGCGGAAAAGCTTATTTGTGCGCAGTCCTGGATTTGTACGGAAGGAATATTGTAGGTTTTTCATTCGGGCAGCGTAATAACATCGCTTTGGTCTTCGAAGCCTTTGAATGGGCGTTCCGGCAGTATCCCGATGCGCATCCGCTGGTTCATAGCGACCGGGGCGCACAATATACCAGCCGCGCCTTTCAAAAAAGGATGAAGGAGGCCGGTGTCTGTCAAAGTATGTCCCGTCCAGGAAAATGCCTGGACAATGCGCCCATGGAAGGATTTTGGGGTACTTTGAAATCCGAGATGTACTATTTACATCATTTTGATGACTACAGCCAGCTTTGCGAGGCGGTCGCCGCATACATCTATTTCTACAACCATGAACGATACCAAAAAAAGCTTGGGTGTGTGACGCCTATGGAATTCTTGGCAGCTGGGGTGAAATAGAGGCAAAAGCTATCTCATTGCCATTCCTGCCTTTCTTTTTCTCTGTTTTGTCTACTTGACAGGGGGCACTTCATTGCTGCGGTGCCCTTTTTGCCTGCAATAAAAAAAGCGCCGGTCAGTTGGCTGTTCATTGCCGCCTGATCGACGCATAAAATTGGCGCTTGAAATTTAGCGCCTTTTTTCAATTGAATATTACGAGGGTTCAAATCCCCCAAGTTGCTCGAAAACCCTTATTTACATCTCCCGTTTGACTGGTGAAAAATCGGGGGTTGAAATCCCCGGAAACCACTGATGCCGTAGGCGTTCAGCCTACGGCATCTAAAGTGGGCTTTTGCTTTGGTACGCCCTGAGGGATTCGAACCCCCGGCCTTCTGGTCCGTAGCTTGTCTGAGGGATGGCGACGGCTTCTTTCGGCCGTGTTTGGCACTGTTTGTTCAGCTGATAGAGTCCCCTATTTACCATCCGCTCCGTTGGTTCCGCAGAGGAATTTCCTGTTCCGGGTCAAGTTATGGGTCAAACAGCCCAGCGGGGGACAGGAGGCCGCTTCTCCCTACGCTCACTGCGGCAGTACGTTCCGCCTCAAGCTGGTATAGGCCAGCAGAATGTAGATAGCATAGATCAGGAAGAAAATCCCCAGTGAGATTGCCACAATGGCCCCAGGGCTGTTCATCCCCACCATCACTCCCGGCTCGGGGGCGCGGGACAAGTGGAGGATAAAGGGTATGCCGATCAGCACAGGCGGCACGGCGGGCAGGGCATAGTAAATCGTGAACTGGCGGCCCAGGGCCTTTGCCATCTCTCGCCGGTCCATCCCTAGCTTTTGCAGGAGCTGGAACTGCCGCCTGTACCGCTCTGTCTCGCTGAGCTGCTGGATGGTGAGAATCGTGGCGGCGGTCATGGTCAAGGCCAGGGCCAGATAGAAGAGGGGAAAGACGAACAGGACCGTCTGGGCCGCCTCTTCCGCCTTTTCCGAGGCTCTGGTGTGAATCTCATCATAGCTTGGCTCCAGAAGATTCTGCTCTCCCAGCCTGTAATTGATGTCACACAGAAGGTCAAATTGGGACTCCGCCACCGGCTGGGCAGTCTTGGCCGCATAGGCGTGGTGAAACACCGGAAGGCCCTCCGCCGCCTCGTCCGGCACTATGAGGATATACCGCGCCCCGTTGCCCGTGTCGTAATTTTGCAGCAGGTGTTCCGCATGGACCCCGCCGGGAATCAGGCTGGCGCCTCCCAGGGAGATGGGCTTGGTGTAGCCGGTCAAGTGCTTTTCCAGGTAGGCCCTGCAGTGGATGAGATACTCCCCCGGCTTCAATTCCGCCGGCGGGTATCCAGCAATGGCGCGGAGCGCGGCGTAGTCGCTGTACCGCAGCACCGGGTCCCGGTCAAAGTAGCGGTGATAGTCCTCTCCCATGCGCTCCACATAGTCCATGACCCGGCTGTCCTCCGCTTGGTAGACGCAGTAGTGCAGCTCCCGTTCTACGGAAATATTGTCCTGGATGAAATCGAAATAATCCCGGCTGACCGGTCCGTCGCCGGCAGCGCCGATATACAGGTCGAAGCAGGCGTTTTCCGCCGCACGGCCCGCGAAAAGCCCCCGGAAAACCAACCCGGCCCCCTCGGAGATCAGGGTGGCCGTAAAAATCATGGAGATGGTGGCCATCAGCACACCCATGGTGGCCAGCTTGGCTGTCAGGGTACGAAATACCAGCAGGCTTTGCCCCCGGTACTTCCGGGCGGGCCGCCGGTCGAAGAAGGCGGGTACACCGGAGGCGAAGCTAAGGAAAAATCCGAACAGGAACGCAATGACGCATCCCGCCCCGATGACGCCCAAAATGGCGCCTCCCGCCATCAGCAGACAGGTTCCGGCCACACCCAGCACAATGGAGAAAGAGAACATCCAGCGGCGCACAGTTCCCGTTTGAATGACCATGCCCTCGTTAGCGCGGTCAACATAAATCAGGTCGTGGATATTCGCCTTGCGGATATATTTGCGGCTGCGGCGAAGGGCAAAGAGATAGATCAAGGCAAAATAGAGGACCGTCAGCCCCAAGGCGGGGAGGGAAAATCCAAACGAAAAGGCGTAGGGCAGGCCGAACAGCGCCAGCACAATGGCGCGGAAGGCCTGATAGAGCAGCCCGCCCAGGGCGGTCCCCAGCACCAGGGCACAGCCGCCCACAGCCAGATTTTCCAGAAAGAACAGCCGGGCCAATTGCCGGTTTTCCAAGCCAATGAGCAGATAGAGCCCCAGCTCCCGGCCCCGGCGCAGAAGCATGAATCTGGTGGCGTAGGCCACCAGCCAGCCAAAGACGCACACCACCACCACGCTGGCCAGCACAATCATCAGGGGAAGTACGGAGATACCCTTGGACAAGGTGATGATCTCCTGAGAGAATACCAGCCCGTTAAACGAATACAGCAGGGCCGCGGCCATGACCACTGTGACAAAGTAGACCAGATAGTCCCGGGCCTGCCGCTTGGCGTTGCGCAGGGAGAGCTCAGATAACGTCACTGACATCACCCCCCAGCGCGGCCAGAACATCCAGAATCTCGTGGTAGAACACAGGCCGCCCCCGTTCTCCCCGGAGCAGCTCGTTGAACACCCGTCCGTCCTTCAGGAACAGCACCCGTTTGGCATAGCTGGCGCTGTAGGCGTCGTGGGTGACCATGAGGATGGTGGCGCCCATATCCTGGTTCATGGTGGTCATGATTTCCAGCAGATTCTTAGATGCCTTGGAGTCCAACGCCCCGGTGGGTTCGTCAGCCAAGAGCAGGGATTGTCCCGCAACCATTGCCCGGGCGACAGCGGTGCGCTGCTTCTGGCCTCCGGAAACCTGATACGGAAATTTCGCCAGGATGTCGGTGATGCCCAGCTTTCCAGTCACCTCCCGCACCCGGTTCTGTACTGTCCCGGGGTTTTGGTGATTCAGAGAGAGGGCCAAACCGATGTTTTCCTCGATGGTCAAGGTATCCAGCAGATTGAAGTCCTGAAACACAAAGCCCAGCCGCTCCCGGCGGAATTTAGCCAGTTCACTTTCCGACAGGTCGGCTACACTCACCCCGTCCAAGAGAATCTTCCCGGCGCTGATGGTATCGATGGTGGAGATGCAGTTGAGCAGAGTAGTTTTTCCGCTTCCTGACGCACCCATGATGGCCAGGAACTCCCCGGCCTCCACATCGAAGCTTACCCGGTCCAGCGCCTTGGTGACGTTGTTTTTGCTTCCGTAATATTTTTCAATGTTTTGTACCTGCAGCATATCGTTTGCCTCCTTTGCTTGCGGCTCTATGGTATACCAAAAGCGAAGGCCGTTGTATCGAGGTTATATTGATTTACCTTACAGTTTTGTAAGGCTTTCCTTTGCGGGAAAGGTCAGCGTTACCGCCGTTCCCTTCCCCTCCCGGGAAGAAATATCCAGTCCCAGCTCCAGAAAACCGGCCAGTTTCCTGCATAGATACAGGCCCATGCCGGTAGAGCCGCCGCGAGAGCGTCCATTGCTGCCGGTAAAGCCCCGCTCAAACACACGGGGCAGCTCATGGGCGGGAATGCCGATGCCATTGTCGAAGACGGTAAGCTGTACCCGCTTTCCGAGGGGACGGGTTGAGATTGTAATGACCGGGGATTCTCCCCGGTAGCGGGCGGCGTTTTGGAGCAGTTGGCCCAGGATAAAGACCGCCCATTTTTCATCGGTATAAACCGTACCGCTCAGCCCCTCTGTCTCCACCTGGATGCCATTTTGAATCAATAGGGAGCGGTGGTTTTCAATGGCCTGGGCAGCAATTTTCTCCAGCTCTATCTTCCGGAACAGGCAGTCTTGCTCCGGGTTTTCTGCCCGGGCATAGAATAATGCCCGCTCTACATGAGCCTCGATTTGACCAAGTTCCGCTGTGAGCTTCCGACGGGTGTCCCCGTCCAGATCCCGGCAGATAAGCCGGGCGGCGGTGATCGGGGCCTTGATTTCATGTACCCAGCGTTCCACATACTCCCGGTACTCCCGCTGAGCGGCCTGGGCATCGGAAACCGCCCCCGTCATGGCCCGGCCCGCCCGGCGGGTTAAATTAAACAACCGCCGGTCATAGAGATTTTGGGGAGGCGGAACACACTCGGCAAACAAATATTTTTGGTCCAAACTGTCCAGGATGGATTCCAGCTCCTGAAGATAGATACGCTGACGGAAAAAGTCGTAAATCTGTGCCGCTGCGAAAATAAACAGCAGAACAAACAGCAGAATAATCAGAACACCCGGCTGTGTTCCTGTGGCAAAGAGGAACAGCACCGCCAGCCCAATACAAATCAGTTGGAGCGCGAGCCGCCCCAGCCGGTCCGACAAAAATTCCAGAGGGGTCATAGCTGATACCCCATTCCCCGCCGGGTCTTGACGGCATCGGGCAGGCCAAGCGCCGCCAGTTTCCCCCGCAGCCGGGTCATATTCACACTGAGCGTATTGTCGTCGATGTAAATCTGATGGTCCCATAGCGTATCGATCAGATCGGCCCTGGAGACAATTTGCCCCGCGTGAGCCATCAGACAGGCTAATATTTGCAGCTCATTTCGGGTGAGGTCCGCGGTGTTTCCATTGGCCGACACAATGCCTTTTGTCAGGCTCAGGCACAGCCCGCCAGCCTCCAGAATATCCGCCTGCGCCAGCCCGCGGCCGGTTCGGCGCAGGACGGCCTTGATCCGGGCCAGCAGGACGGGAACACTGTATGGCTTGGTGATGTAGTCATCCCCGCCCAGGCTCAGCGCCCGTACTTCGTCCACACCGGCGTCCCGGCTGGTGACAAAAACCACCGGCGCGGGAATGGCCTTCCGCAGCGCCGCACAAAGAGAGAAACCGTCCTTGCCCGGAAGGCCAATGTCCAAAAGAATTAAGTCCGGGCGTTCCAGCGCCGCCTGAGCGGGTATATCGATAAACTCCGTAATTACAAAAGGCGTATATCCCTCATTTTCCAGGAGCAGCGCCAGTTCCTCCCGAATGGCCGGGTCATCTTCTACGATCATGATCTTTTGCATGAGATCTGCCTCCGTGAACTGTTTTTTTCATCATAGCACGAATAAGCGGCAGATGTCCACAGTGGGAACGATCATTGCGGATGAAACGCATACGGTCTCCATCCCCGAACAAGGAACGGAACAGAGGAAATCAGGGGATTTGAGGACGGGGGGCATCTGTGTCCCCATCGACAGGCAGCGGTATGCGGCAAAACAAAATACCAAAATTCCCCAATAAGGTGCAGCTGTAAAGGCGAGTTTTTCCACCCGGGGGTGGGACCAAGCATTGCCGCAGGCTTACCGACGGCCACACGCGCCGGGGCAAAGCCCTGGCACCCCATACCACCTGAAGGGGGAGAGGAGAAAGGAGTGCCGAGAAGGGAAACGCGCTGCAGACTGGCAGGATAGCCCGTGTTTCGGCGTGTGGGCCAGTGGAACTGGATATCCTATCCAGCGAAAAGAAGCACCGTGTTAAGACTTCTACAGGCGTTGTTGGCAAGGCGGAGGCCGCATCATTATGTACAAAGGCAGTACTCAAACCAGCCCTGATGATTGAACGAAGGAAAAGCAGGATAAAAGCGTGGCGTCTTGCGCCGCCACGCTGGGTAACACCGGCTGGTCCGTAGCTTGGAGGGATGGTGGCAGACTCTTTCAGCCTTGTTTGGCAGTGTTCGTTCAGCTGATAGAGTCCCTCATTTACCATCCGCTCCGTTGGTTCCGCAGAGGAATTTCCTGTTCTGGGTCAAAAATGGGTCAAATGCAATTTCGCCGTTACCACTGGCTTGTTTGATCCCAATATGGTGATTCCGAATTATGGATCCCCGTTTACAAAAGAAGCTAGGCCTTGTTTGCAAAATGGCGGAATGCCCAACGGCGAGAGATTTTTTCGCCAATCAAGGCAAATTTTTGCAGGCGGGCTGATGCCCGGCAAGAAAATTTAACGCAGAGCGGCGGAAAAAGATCCACTGTTTGGGCGTTTTGACTTTTTTCAAACATGGCCTAATTTATCCATGATGTGGATCCGCCGGAGGTACAACGCCAACTCTAATTGCATACGATGCTCAGGATTATCCAGATTCATCCGTGTGAGTTCTTGGATACTATTCAGCCGATATGCTACAGTGTTATAGTGAATATAGAGTTCCTGCGCGATGCGGCGTTGGTTGCCGAGGTTTCGGAAGTAGGATTCCAGCGTTTCAAGCAGTTCTTTTTCGTGGGACAGTTTCGGTGATGCCAGTTCTTTCAGCGTCTCTCTGATGAACCGCCCGATTTCACGGGACGGATTACTGGAGTATAAAAGCCGTAAAATTCCAAGCTGGTCAAAGTGGAAAAAAGAATTTCCATTCTTTGAACAGGCGGCTTTCAGCGCAAGCTGTGCTTCCCAACGGCAGAGAGAGAGACCGGGGATTCCGGCGTGTGAGCGGCTGCATCCGCCGGCGAGGGACAAATCTGGGTAGCCGGTTCGAAAGGTCTCAAAGGTAGAGGACAGACGGGCTAACGCATGATCCAGCGGGATGGAGTCCTCTTTGGAACCCATAAGGATTAGACAGCCGTCGGGTTGATCCATAATGTGGGCATCTATACCAAGCTGTTCCAGACTTTGACGCAGAGTATGAAAAAAAGCAGTACGCTGAAAGGTGGCTGTATATTCGCTGATAGAATTGTTTGACTGAAAATGAAGTTCCAACAAAGCATGCGATGCGGATAAATCCAAATGGAAGGCGTTGGCGCGGGATTGCTCCCAACTGTCATCCAGAATGTGGTCAGAAATCAGGTGCTGAAAAAACTCAGTAAAGCTCCGGCTTTCGGTTTTCCGTATGGAGTGTTCCCTGGATATTTCGAGTGGGATTGTCTGGAGAATTTGGGAGAGAATGTCCGTTTGAAGCGGGGGCTGATCTTTCGCCCGGCACAGACAGACGGTACCGAACAAGTGGCCATCGATTTGCATTTCATAGACATCCGCCTCTTCCAGAAGGGTTTGGCATAGGGCGTCATGCTCCAAAGCGGCCAGCCGCGCAGAGTCCGCCTTGGATAGGCTGCATGCCTGGCGTTGGTTGATGCTATCCACCAAAAGAACACTTCCGCCTGCAATTTCTCGTATCCTTCGGGCAAGATCCTCCAGGGACGCTCCCTCTGTAATGGTTTGGAGCAGCATCTGGTTTACCGCGATACTGTTGTGTAGCAGAGCGGTCTGCCGGCGGAGAAGTTCGTCAGAGACCGCCTTGGTGATATCGGCGAACCGGATCGTAGGCGGCAGCGCTATCAAAGGAAACTCCTGCTCTCTTGCCGCCGAGATCATGTATTCTGGAATTGTTCCCAGAAACCGTGAGGGCTTGATACATACACCCGCCAACCCCTTTTCCGCAAGGTGTCCAATGAATGCGGACAGAGCGGGTGCATCACCGCAGATGGCGTAGCAGTTTGTAACCAACAATTCATGGGGGGAGACCCAGTCATAGTAATCCGGCGTGTCTGTCAAATTTACACCGGCGACGGGAATATCCAGGGCGGCCTCTCCGCTCAGCACTTGGCTATTTGAAAATATATCCTGTCGCAATAATTCCTCAAGGGTTGGATAATTTGCGTGTTCCACTGTGCAGTACCTCTTCTTTATTGTGATGCTATCATAAATTATAAGAATAAATTTGTAGAGTGTCAACATATAAAAGGTGAATTTTGTACCGTATACTAAAAATAGAAACAGCCGGTATCCATCGATGTTTTGATAAATCTAAATGCTGGAGGGTTAGATAATGAACGTTTCGGTACATTTTGTTCAACAGCGGGCTTTTCAGGGGCGGAAATGCTTGAAAGAGAAGGCATCCCCAGGAAAGACGGCCTTACGGGGAACTTGGCGGCAGGCGCAGGAAAAAAGGGATTGTTCTTTGGAGCGGTTTGCGATTGAGTCTCTGCGGTTTTACGGATAAGCCATCAGACGGAATTGGAAAATTGCAGAATACCAGTAGTGTAGATATAGAGCGGAAAATGCCTCGGCAAATGCGGAGAGTCTGCCGCATTTGCCGAGGTCCTTCTACATGGGGTGTCAGTCAGCTGCAAAAATGCTGCTGGACAGTTTGCGGATTGTACCAGTGTATAAGGGAGAGGAGATTTTTGGCGATTAGATGGTATCATCAATATAAATATGATAAAATAGTCCTCAAAGAAATAGGGGGCTGAAAAATGGGAAAGGAACAGCGGCGACACGGTATAAGCGATAGAGGTTGGGAGAAAATCAAGCCATACACTATAGGCGAAAAGGGAACACAAGGAGGGAATGCTCGAGACACCCGGCAGTTTATCGACGGAGTATTCTGGATTCTGCGCACCGGAGCGCCTTGGCGGGACTTGCCAGAAACTTATGAAAACTGGAAGAATGTACACCGACGGTTTTGTCGATGGCGGGATAAGGGAATTTGGGAAAGGATTCTGGAAGAGGGGTTCACGCATTTCTGACGGGCAGCCGCAATACAGCATCTTCATCTGACTGGCTCCCTCATCTTCCGGGGAAACATCTGGATTGATTAAAGAATCCAGAGAAATCAGCAGTACCTTTGCCAGTGCCTTCAAAATCAAAAAGGACGGATTCATCTGCCTTTTTTCAATCTTGGCAATCTGCTTTACAGATACATGGCTCAAATCAGAAAGCTCCTGCTGTGTCAGGTCTTTTCTTTTTCGGGCTTCCCGCATTTTTTGCCCCAAAGCTGTTAAATCATCAATCGGCATAATCATTCATCTCAAATATATTCTATTGTGCCGATTTAAACAAAGGAATAACCTTATTGTGCCGACTAACAGGTATGATTATACTGTTTTTTTAGTGAGATATAAACGCTATCCTTGTATCATTAACCAAATCAAATTATAATAGAGGTGGATATTTTTTGAAAAAATCTGTCCGCTGTAACATTTCGCAGACATTTGCCTGTTATACTATCTGCAAAAAGCAAAGGAAGTGCGGATATGAAGCAGATTTTAATTGTCGAGGACGACAGTTTTTTGAATAAGATGTTAGCCTATAACCTGACCGCAGACGGATACGGCGTGACTTCTGTCCTAATTGCCAGAACCGCAGCCGATGTCCTACGCCAGCGGGAATTTGATTTAGTGCTGCTGGACATCAACCTGCCGGATGGGAACGGTTTTGAACTGTGCAGGCTGATAAAGCCCCAGCACCCGGACACCATTGTAATCTTCCTGACCGCCAACGATCAGGAAAGCGACCAGATACGAGGCTATGAGGTGGGCGCGGTGGACTACATCACAAAGCCCTTTGTGATCGGGGCCTTGCAGCGGAAAATCAAAGCCATGTTCGCCATGCTGGAACACCACAAACCGGCCAAGGACATTTACGACGACGGGCGGCTGTTTCTGGACTTCTCGGAGCAGGCGGCTTCCCTAAACGGCAAGCCCCTGACCCTATCCCCGATGGAATACAAAATGTTGAACCTGTTCCGCAAAAATCCCCGGCAAGTGCTGACCCGTGGGCAGCTTTTGGAAAAGCTGTGGGATATAGACGAGAAATTTGTGGATGAACACACCCTGACAACCTCCATCAGCCGGATTCGCAGCAAGATTGAATCCGACGGCGGCGCGCCCTACATCAAGACCGTTTACGGCATGGGCTATCAGTGGACGGGAGGCGAGGCGAAATGAAGTTTCAAAACCTCTCGGTAAAGCGGCTGTTTGGCCGGGTAGCAATGGGACTTGTCCTCTCTATGTCCGGGATTACCATAGCCCTGTGTTTTGTGACAAAACAGGCAGCGGTGCTGCTGACTGGCGGGGCGCTGCTGCTGTGCGCCCTTGTGGGGATTTTTGTACTGACGCAGGCGTTTGGAAAACGGCTGTCACAGTTTACCGCTGACCTGTGCCAGACTTTAGACCACATGATCGCCGGGAATGAAGCGCCCCAGCGGCCAGAGGACAGCGAAACCCAGCTTGCCAGAATCGGACACCGGCTGGCAAGGCTTTACCAGATCATGCAGGAGAACCGCCGTCTTGTGGACGAGGAACGGCAGGAGTTACAGGCCCTTGTATCGGATATTTCCCATCAGGTGAAAACACCGGTAAGCAACCTGAAAATGGCGACGGACACCCTGCTGGAAAAGCCTATGACTGAGGCGGAGCGCACTGACTTTATCCGGGGAATCCGCAGCCAGACGGATAAGCTGGACTTTCTCTTTCAGGCCCTTGTGAAAACCTCCCGGCTGGAAACGGGCGTGATCCAGTTGGATAAGAAACCGGGCCGCCTTTTTGATACCGTGGCGCAGGCTATGAGTGGGATTGTGTATGCAGCGGAGAAAAAGGAAATCGCCGTGTCCGTGGACTGCCCGGAGGATTTGGCCGTTTCCCATGACAGCAAGTGGACATCCGAAGCCCTTTTTAACCTGCTGGACAATGCGGTGAAGTACACCCCGGCAGGCGGGAAAATTGATGTGTCGGTGGTACTGTGGGAAATGTATGTGGAGATCAAAGTGGCCGACACCGGCAAGGGCATTTCCGAAAGCAATCAGGCCGCCATCTTCCGGCGCTTCTATCGTGAGGAAGAAGTACACGAACAGCAGGGCGTTGGCATTGGCCTGTATCTGGCGCGCGAGATCACAACGCGGCAGGGCGGCTATATCAGAGTAGTTTCGGAACCGGGCAAGGGTTCGGAATTTTCCATTATGCTGCCTACAAAATGAAAGTAAATGAGCGAGGTGTTTCTATTATGAATGAACGAGAAAAAACGATCCGACTGTGGTTTGATATGTGGCTTTATCAGAAAGATATGGGCATTGATGATATTTTTACAGAAGATGTCCTCTATACAGAAAGTTGGTGTCCCCAGTATAGCAATCGTAAAACCGTAAAGCATTGGTTTCAGGAGTGGAATACCCGTGGAAAGGTGGTAATTTGGGAAATCAGGCAATTCTTCCATAAAGAAAATCAAACGATTGTAGAATGGTATTTCAAAAATGAAATGAACAATGGGGATATAGAGGAATTTGACGGCATTTCTTTGGTTGAATGGACAGAGGACAATAAAATAAAAGCATTAAAAGAGTTTGGGTGTAACCGCAATACTTATAATCCCTATCAAGAAAGCGACATCCCTCAATTTAGAAATCAAAAGGCGAATTGGTTTTAGAAGTGTATGAAGTTCTATACAATTCGGAGAGGCTTGTGTTTTCTTAAAAAGTTTAAAAATGAAAAGGAGAATGAATATGGAAATGAGCTATACAAAAATTGATTTGAATGAGTGGAGCAGAGGAAAGCTATTTAAGAGCTACATTGAAAATATGCGTATTGTTATGAGCTTAACTGTGGAGATTGATGTGACAAATCTAATAGAATTTTCAAAGAGAAATAATCTGAAATTTTATCCGTCTATGATATGGATTGTATCAAAAGTTGTTAATACACATGATGAGTTCAAATATAGCTGGAACGATACTGGTGATCTAATAAAATGGAATTTTATTAGTCCGTCATATACAGAATTTCATAAAGAAGATGAAAATTTCACAAAATTAGTCACGGAATTTTCTGATGATATATTTGAATTTTCTGAGCGTTTCATGGTTGACAAAGAAAAACATGAAGCGGATCGTGCTTTTGTGGAAAACCAGCCCTTGAACTTTTTTGATGTATCTTGTTTACCATGGGTAAAATACAGCCACTTTGATGTTCATGTTTTTGATGAGGGTAAATTTCTTGCACCAGTCATTACTTGGGGAAAATATGAAATGTCACATGGCAGGTACATGATGCCGCTTACTATGAACATTCATCATGCTGTGGCAGATGGGTTTCATTTGTGTAGATTTTTTAATGAGGTACAAGAACTGATAAATGCACTTGACGGAGGTAATAAAGATGTATTGGACTGAATTAGTCGAAGAAATTACCGTTGAAAATGTAACAGAGAAAATCAATGCAAAAATAGAAGAAATGGAAAAGCAAAGTTATCGGCTTGTCACAATGTCATTTTGGGGAACAGAAAGAGCCGTATTAGTTTTCAAAAAAGGGCTGAAAGGCAGCTTGCTTTGAGCTACTGCTGTCTTTCAATTTCAATAAAATAGAACGCGGCGGACGGCCATTTCCGGCTGCCCGCCGTAAATTTTTTTGAAATGTCCGAGCGTTGTAACATTTCACCCCGATTTTTAATGATTTTTTTGGTCCGCTGCAACATTTCGCGGACATTTGGGTTTTACAATAGCCTTATCAACAGCCAGAAAGCCTTGAAAGGAGTTTTGAGTATGAGCGTTTTACAGACGATTGACCTGAAAAAGTATTACGGCACAGAGCCGAACATCACCCGCGCCCTTGACGGCGTGAACTTCTCCGTGGACGAGGGCGAATTTGTGGCCGTTGTGGGAACCTCCGGCAGCGGCAAGTCCACCCTGCTTCACATGATGGGCGGGCTGGACACTCCCACCAGCGGAACCGTGATTGTCCGGGGCGAAGAACTGGCAAAGAAGAACGACGAACAGCTCACCATCTTCCGCCGCCGCAACATCGGTTTTATCTTCCAGAACTATAACCTTGTTCCCATCCTGAATGTGTATGAGAACATCGTCCTGCCGGTGGAGCTGGACGGGGACACGGTGGATCAAACGTTTTTAGACGAGATTGTTCACCTGCTGGGGCTGGAAGATAAACTGAAGAATATGCCGAACAATCTCTCCGGCGGCCAGCAGCAGCGTGTGGCGATTGCCCGCGCCCTGATTACCAAACCGGCTATCGTGCTGGCCGACGAGCCGACCGGCAACCTTGACAGCAAGACCAGCGCCGAGGTGCTGGGGCTTATCAAACGCACCAGCGCGGAGTTCCGGCAAACTGTCGTGATGATTACCCACAACAATGACATTGCCCGCCTTGCAGATTGGATTGTCCGCATTGAGGATGGCAGGATTGTGGAATAAGGAGGTGGCAGGCTATGACATGGCCTTTTGAGAATGATACCAGCGCCATTACAAAGAAGCTGGCAAAGAAAAGTCTGATAAGCGAGAAGCGCCGGAATCTGATGGTGGTGATCGCCGTTGCGCTGGCGGCGTTTCTGATCTGCTTTACGGGAATTGTGTCTACTTCCCTGACACAAATGCAGCGCAATCAGGTTGTCGATACTTATGAGGCGGTTTGGCTGGGTATAGAGGAAAACGACATTGAAACCCTGAAAGGAGTGCCGGAGTTTGAGCGCGTAGGCGGCTACTATATGCTGGGTGAGGAACTTTCAGAACAGGGCTATCATGCCTCTTATGTATATAATGACGCAGAAATGATGGAGATTGGGCGCGACCAAATGAAGCTATTGGAGGGAAATCTGCCCCAAAAGGCAAATGAAGTTGTCGTAAGCGAATACTTTCTTTCCACCTATGGACACAATGCCAAGATCGGGGACACTGTGACCTTAGATACAGAGAGTTTTCATGGCGATTATGTCGTTACCGGCATTCTGGACAGCGTAAATGAAAAAGAAGCGAATACCTGTGCCATCATTCTTTCCAAAGCTGCCCTGAAAGAATGGGACGGGTTTAACCCCGCTGGGTATCGCGCCTATGCCCATTTCAAAAACAGCGTTCAGTTGGACGAAGAACTGATGACCTCTTATTGCAGGGAGGTTGCGGAGGAATATCAGCTTTCTATGCCCAAAATGAACAGCAAATATTTTGCTTATGCTTCTAAATCCTTTGATTTTTTACCGATTGTTGGTGTGATTGCTATTGTTCTGATCGGCGGCTATATTGTGATCCAGAGTATCTTCCGTATCTCCATCAATGACAAAATCCAGAGCTACGGGCAGCTTCGGACGATTGGCGCAACGCCAAAGCAAATCAAGCGGATTGTAAAACAGGAGGGACACAAACTCGGCAGTATCGGGATTCTGATTGGTACAGTGCTGGGCGTATGCGGCGGTTTTCTCCTGTTTTCCAAGGGATTTAACGCTGTTTCCTATGTGACAACGGTTATTTTGACACTCATAAGCAGTTGGATCATGGTATCTGTTTCCATCCGTAAGCCAGTAAAGATTGCAGCAGGGATTTCCCCCATTGAAGCCGTCCGTTTTACCCCGGCGCAAAAGGACATCCGCAGTCGGAAAAAGAATATTAAGCTCAATCCTGTTTCAATGGGAATTGCGAATTTTAAGCGTGACCGCAAAAAGACAATCTCTATTATAGCGTCTTTGAGTTTGGGTGGAATTATCCTGCTTGTGGTATCCTCCGTTGTTTTGCTACGCTCCCCAGAGACGCTTGCAAGACAGTTTTTCCCAGACGGTGACTATAAAATTTATTTGGATTCCGAAGTAACAGAAGAAAAAACTATGGCAGCGGGAAATCCTTTGAATGAGGAATTAAAGCAGGAAATCTTATCTATTGATGGCATTACTGATATAATTCCAAGCAGGCAATCTCTCCATGCAACTTATAAAACGGAGATTCATCAAGCTGGTGGTATGTGTGATATGCTGACCGACCAGAATTATGCGACCGTTGAAGCAGCTCTGACAGCGGGAACCATGCCAACAGATTCTCGTAGTATTGTAATTGACTATAATGTGGTAAAGAAGAATGAAGATATGGGGGTTGGCTCAATGGTTGAAATTTCTTTTGGAGAGGGACAGCCATCTGTTTCTGTTACTATATCGGGGTTATATGCTCCCGCAAAGGCATATTCAGGACATGGCAGGATGCACTTAGATGGAGCGACTCTTTTTGCACCAGAAGCGTTGTTCCATGAACTGCACCCGGAAATCGCTTCTTTCGATTATTCATGGAGCATCGTGAACGACCCGAAAAAAACGGACTATGTGGGGGCTGAATTGAAAAATATTGTTGCCAGCCATAGTAATATTGCCTTAGATGAAATCAATACAGTGATTGAATATGAAGAAATGACAAATTCCTTTGCATTTGGCAGCATGGAGGTACTTTCATGGCTGGTATTCCTCTTTGGCGTTATCAACCTGATTAACACGACACTCTCTAACCAGATAGCCCGAAAGCAAGAAAACAGTGTTTTGCGTTCCATCGGTCTGACCCAAAAGCAGCTATGTAAAATGAACATCTGCGAGGGCCTATGCTATGCGTTCTTTGCAACATTAGCGATGCTGATTGTTGGGCTTCCTGTTTCCATCTTTGCTTGCAGAAAAATGAGCATAGATACTTTTGCCGGAAATGTAGTACCCTACAAATTCCCGGTTTTGGAAATGGGCCTGTTCATTCTGGTATTGTTTGGAATGGAGCTGATCTTGTCTGTTTGGACAATCCGCAGACAGAAAAAACAATCCCTGATTGAACAAATGCGGGCGATGGAATAAGCGTATAAAATTTGGAGGAATTATCTATGGATAACGATAAAAGAAAATTAACAGAAAAAGAATTGAATCGTAAAAATAACTTTGAAAAGTTCAATTCTGAAATGCAACAAAAAGGATATAAAATGAAGAATATAATTATCAATACTCAACAAGCAAAACCGTTATGTCTTTTAATTATGCTGCCATTTATGGCTTTAGCATTTTGGATATACTATAATGTGAATGGTTTTGATTTAGATTGTCTTTCGTGGGGATTTGTTGTAGCATTACTTATGCTTATTTTATGTCTATCCATTCTGCATGAGTTAATACATGGAATTACCTGGAGCCTTTTTGCAAAAAATCATTTTCACTCAATTGATTTTGGAATTATTTGGAGTAGTTTTTCTCCGTACTGCACTTGTTCAAATCCACTGAAAAAATGGCAATATCTCTTGGGGGTTGCTATGCCTACATTAGTTTTAGGAGGCGGAGTTGCAGTAGTTGCTGTAATGGTAAATCAATTACTGCTGTTTTTTCTGGCAGAATACATGATTCTATCGGGTGGTGGAGATTTTCTAATTATACTGAAAAGTATGTTATACCGCACTGATAAGCAAGAAAGTGTGTATTGCGACCATCCTTATGAATGTGGTTTTGTAGTTTTTGAGAAATAGGAACGAATACTATTTAATCATAGTGCTACTGTTATAGATTCCCATAAAAGGGAAAACAAATGCCACTACGAATGAATATGCAAAGTGAAAGAAAACACAAAAGTAAATTGGACATTTGGGAAAATCAGTGGAGCGGTTCATTAGCTGCGCCACTGATTTTTTGCTATCCCTTGATAAAATATTTTGAAATGTCCGAGCTTTGTAACAATTCAGCCTGTTTTTCTGTCGAAATCAAATGCCCCTCGGACATTTGTGTAACATTTGTAGTTTATGCTTGTAGTAAATCAATATTGTGGGTGAGGACATATGAAAAAGATACTGCTGATCGACGACAGCGACACCTATATATGATGTCTGCAAAAATATTTACAACGACGAGGCTACCCGGTAGAAACGGCTTCCACACTGAAAGAAGCTCGGACAGTCATCCAAGAGGAAATGCCTCTGGTAATCTGCTGTGATCTCGACCTGCCGGACGGTTCCGGCATGGACTTTCTGGACGAGGTGCGGGCCACAGACAAGGAGTTGCCTTTTATTCTGGTGTCCTGTCATGATAAAGAGGACTACGAACAGGAGGCCAAGCAACGGGGCGCGACGCTGTGTATGGACAAAATGAAAGGGATGCTGCTACAGGATATGCTGGTGAGATACGCCTACCGGCAGTTATCCGGCGAAAAGGCCCCGACTTTTCACAAGCTGCTCTTTGTCCATGCGGAAGATACCAGCGCCGGAGTGCTGCGGGCTGCTATGCTGCAAAAGGACTTTGATCTGATTCTGATTCCCTCGTAGGGAGTTTCCTCTCCGGTACGCTCTGATGATTTCTGCTCCAAGTTCCCGTATGGGTCACGGCTTGGGTCAAACCGGAGCCACAAAATTCAACCGCCCCCAAAAGTGCAGAAAGCAAGACCAAAGCCACGGAAATCCAATGAATTTCCGTGGCTTTGGAGTAAACGGACAAAATCGATTTTTCTTTGAATCCCTTGCGGCACAACGATTCAGGAAGAAAGGCTGATGCCGGAGAGGGAAAAGCAATCACTTTGTTGTTTGCCGGTATTGACTTTTATCAGTCCTTTATGGATCTATTTCGCGTGCCTGATTGACTGTTTCAAACAGCTCCCTGCCTACAATCGCCGGGTGGTGCTCCTGTATCAAAAATCTCTCTAACTCACCCTGGTTCTTAACCTGTTTCCCAGAAAACAAATCCGCTATAAAGGTTTTCTGGAGCAGAACATCCCCCACATATTTCTCGTTTCTCAACAGCTTGCTGATTGTCTCCCGACTCTAATGGGGTTTCCCTGTTGGGGATGGAACCTTACTCTCATACAGCCATTTTGAAATTGCTCCAAGACTAGGCCTTGTTTGAAAAATGTCAAAACGCTCAAGCGGCGAACCTTTTTCCGCCGCTCCGCGTTGAGTTTCCTTGCCATACACAAAGTATAGCGGCGTCAAATCGCCTTGACCGGCGAAAAAATCTCTCGCCCCTGCGAATTTCGCCATTTATCAAACAAGGCCTACTTTCAGCAGCCCTCATCTCAAACATCTTCCGAACAATTTTAGCGTCAGGCTCATCAATAGCCAGCCTTCCATCATCTCCACGCTTATACCCAAAACACACAAATTCAGCGCAGCCCGAGGTGCCCTTTTCAAAGCCTCTCTTGATTCCCCATTTGATAGTGATATGCTCCCCATAGAGTAGACAAAGCGAGAAAAACTTGCAGACTACTCGAAGGGGAGCATCATTATGTCAGCAATCAGTGCGGAAACAAAGATCGATGCAGTGAAGCAGTGCTATGCCGGAGCCGGGAGCCTGAATCAAATCGCAGCAAGATTTGGGGTGCAGCGCAGCACCCTACAGAAATGGCTTCAGAATTATGATCTGTTTGGTGAGGAAGGGCTGCGTCACCGGAAGGGGAATCATCACTATCCCGCAATCGTAAAGCAGCAGGCGGCAGAGCTGTATCTGTCCGGTCAGATAAGTATAGAGGCAGTCTGCAAAAAATATCAGCTGCGGTCAAGATCGCAGCTGGAACAGTGGATTAAGTTGTATAATGGTCAAAAAGGATTCCGTTCTCCCGGAGGCAGAAGGAGTGTTCCGTTGACCATGGTATCTTATGAAGAGCGTAAAGCAGCGGTGGAGTATTGCATCACTCATGGAAAAAACTACAAGCTGACCGCGGCTTGCTTCGGGTTCACATATCAGCAGGTTTATGGCTGGGTACAGCGATACCACAAGGCAGGCTTGGAGGGGTTGGACGGTGACCATCGTTCGTCCGGCCTTGCCGCGGAGAACCAGCGCCTGCGGATGAACAGCCTGGAACTGGAAATGAAAATGGCGGTACAGCAGAGATACCAGCAGATATGCTGGCCCAGAAATCAGCTGCCGGACTTCAGCGGGGTCCGGCATGAAACGGCCTATCAAACCGTCAAGGAACTGCATGAGACGTATCACTGGCCTGTGTGCAAGCTCTGTATGGCAGCAGGCGTCAGCCGGGCTGGGTATTACAAATGGCTCAACCGAGCGGCAAGTCCCAAGCAGAGGGAAGACGAAAAGCTGGCTCATCTAATTGTTGAAATATACCAAAGCCAGCACGGCGTTCCCGGTTACCGGCAGATGCAGATCATTTTGGAACGACGGTATGGAATCAAGTGTAATCTGAAGAGGGTATACCGGCTGATGCGGCTCCTTGACCTCCGCTCTGTATGCAGGAGAAGAAAGCGGACACGCAGGAAGAAGTCTTCGGATGAATATCTTGCGGAAAATATTTTGAACAGGGGCTTTGCGGCAAAGAAACCAAATGAAAAGTGGCTGACGGATGTAACAGAATTCAAATATGGGACAAGCGGAAAAGCTTATTTGTGCGCAGTCCTGGATTTGTACGGAAGGAATATTGTAGGTTTTTCATTCGGGCAGCGTAATAACATCGCTTTGGTCTTCGAAGCCTTTGAATGGGCGTTCCGGCAGTATCCCGATGCGCATCCGCTGGTTCATAGCGACCGGGGCGCACAATATACCAGCCGCGCCTTTCAAAAAAGGATGAAGGAGGCCGGTGTCTGTCAAAGTATGTCCCGTCCAGGAAAATGCCTGGACAATGCGCCCATGGAAGGATTTTGGGGTACTTTGAAATCCGAGATGTACTATTTACATCATTTTGATGACTACAGCCAGCTTTGCGAGGCGGTCGCCGCATACATCTATTTCTACAACCATGAACGATACCAAAAAAAGCTTGGGTGTGTGACGCCTATGGAATTCTTGGCAGCTGGGGTGAAATAGAGGCAAAAGCTATCTCATTGCCATTCCTGCCTTTCTTTTTCTCTGTTTTGTCTACTTGACAGGGGGCACTTCATAGTTCGGCTCATATCCTCCTGCTCAAAATAGACTTCTACACCCAAACCGTGCAGATCCCTCAGCGAACGCAGCATATTCACTGTATTGCGGCCAAAACGGCTGATAGACTTCTTCAGAATCAGGTCAATTTTCTTCTTTTTGTATCACGTTCATTATAATTCTCCTTCTATAAATAAAAATACCGCAATGAAATCACTGCGGCACAAAGGTTTTATGTGATTATACATAAAAGTGGACAGACTACCCCCCTAGTGCAATCTGTCCACTTATCATGGAATCCTCGGACAATCTGGATATTTTCCATCAGCGTCCGGCTATTTCGTATCTGGAAACATGGCAGTCAAAACTTTTAATAGATTATCGGTAAACGCCCGATGTCCGCTCTCCGAAAAATGCACTCCATCGTAAGTCAGCTCAATATTCCAAGCCCCAGCGTTGGCAAAGTGGATGTTTAACCGCCGGGCCAGTTCTTCATAGCAGCCTGCTAACCGCTGGGATTCTATCAGCAGGCGTTCGTTCGGCACCCAATCCCCCGGTTCCATAGGCGGCGGAGCAATCAGCAAAATCACAGAGACCTTCCTCAAGAATGCGGTAGAAACCGCTCCATTTGTTCCCCGCATACCCTAGCGGTAAGACCGGGGCACTGTAACAGGTCGTTGCTTCCCAGCATGACCGTCAGTATATCCGGCCGCGCTTTTGGGACGGACTGCACCGCCGCCTCAATTTCAAAATCCAGCCGGGGGATGGAGCGGCCATTCTCGCCTTGGTTAAAGACCTCCCAGCCGTCCTCCTCCAGCCTACCCGTCCAACGGACAGATCTTGGGTAACGCCCGCCTAAATAAGACCGGGGATCATATCCGTAGGTGTTGGAATCTCCAAAGCACATGATCCGGCGTCTCACAGGGTCTCACCACTCTCGTCTCATCTCGTTTTTTGTAATTTGCGATTTACTGAATGGTGATACTTTGAATCACCGGCTGATTCTCAGGAGCGATAAAGCCGTCGCCGTCTATTGGTTCAGCGTCCGCACAGATGGCGTCTACCACCTCCATGCCCTCCGTCACATATCCATACGCGGCGTAGCTTCCGTCCAGAAACGTGCTGTCCTCGTGGACGATGAAGAATTGTGAGCTGGCGCTGTCGTAGTCATTGGAGCGGGCCATGGAGATTGCGCCGCGCGTATGGGACAGGCTGTTTTCCACCCCATTTTCGCGGAACTCTCCTTTGATCGTCTGTTCACTGCCGCCTGTACCGTTTCCATCTGGATCGCCGCCCTGGATCATGAATCCTTCGATAATGCGGTGGAATGTCAACCCGTCGTAAAAGCCCTCACGGGTCAGCGACACGAAATTTTCCGTGGTCACAGGCGCTGCGGAGGCATCCAGTTCCAGGGTGATCGTACCATATCCCTCGATTTCAATGACTGCGGTGTAGGAGTTCTCCGCCGGGGGTTCGGGTTGCTGAGTCTCGGGGCCGGTTACCTCCGTCTCCGCCGACGGTTTCCCGGAACAGCCGGAGCCCAAAAGCAGCGTCAAGCAGGCCATAAATACGATAGCGTAAACTTTTTTTCTCACGATGACAGATCCTTTCGTTTGATATTATTTAACTGTATTTATTTGCGCGTAGGATAGGCGATGAGTTTGCCGTCCTTGCTCTTCCAGCTGGAGATCCAGCGATAGGCTTCGAAGGTAGCCAGGATTGCCCGTACTTCCGGTGTATTGGGGAATTTGGGCTTCTTATTTTCCATGCATACGATCTCAAAATTCTTGTCCGCCAGGTAAGGCCGCAGGATAAGAAGCCGGTCTTCCGTCAATTTATTTAAGCAGACGGCATAGACCTCTACAGGGACAAACTGGGCTTGCTCTGCCGCGTCGGCAATCGAATCCGCATGGGTTGCGGTGTAATCCAAAAATGCGGAACGAACAGTGAGAGGCTCCTGAGTAAAGGATTTCAGCAAGAACGGCAAATCATCAGGAGCGAGATGGGCCGCTACAATGCGGGCACGGACAGGAGTGGAAAATTTTCTATTCTGCAAAGAAACGGTTTTAGAGAAAATGAACAGCATGTTTTCGGCAATGCTGTCCTCCATCCGGGCATCCTCCAAAAGGCTTGCCAGCTCTGATTCTGTCAGCTGGACCTCATCGGTATCCATCAGCTTTGTCAAATCATCTGCGTCTTTTGACAGGACGAAATCATTCCAAAGCTGCGGATAGTCTTCTCTAATTACTGCGATATTTTCGATGGTAACGGGTACAATTTCCAGCTCCAAGACAATTTTCATCCGCTCATCAGGAATTCCGTGGAGGGGAAACTTCTTGTAGGAGAAAGTCATGCCTGCCAAGGCGGTCTGATAGCGTTCCAGGGAGAGCTCCTCGTTGACAAGAATTGCTTGGCGCAGATTTTCTGCCTGATCGTTGATGCGCTGATTCAGTTGTTCATACTTCCAGCCTAAAGAGCCGCTGCCGCTGTTGATGAAAGCTGCCAGTTCCGGCGGGAGGATGTCTGTATCTCTGCCAAATTCGGCAAAATAATCCGCCATATTCTGCCAAGCATAAGCAACTGCTTGGCTCCCAATCAATTCAGGCCAAAGTGTGCGAGAGGCTATGGTGTTCATGTCCGGCAAGACAGTATCTGACCGCTGGATATACTCCTCCTTATACGGCTCAGAGAGGCTTTCGCAGTTTAGAAAATCTATGAGGGCCTCTTCGCTGTCGAAAAAGCGGCTATCGCTCTCGAGAAGAATCGCACCGGCGTAGACATCCATGTTTCCAAGAATCCGCAGAGACGGCGGCTACCCCGGATGGCGGAGGATGTGGGTATAACTGCGGCTCTCCACTTCGGCGGGCGGGATGCTCCAAATAACTGCCATGGCGGTTTTCAACATGGAGAGATTCAGCGTATAGAGATTTTCTTGGCAGACCTCCCGCACCAGGGAAATATCCTCCTCCCGGTAATCAATTTGGGAGAATCGAACGCTCAACGCTTTCAGGGCTGGTATGAGCCGCTGGACATTGGGGGAGTCCAGCTGGAGAAATTTTGGATCGTCGGAGATTCTCTCGGTCAGCCAGTTTTCCTTATTGATACGGCTGAGGCGCTCTGGAGGAAGAAAATAGAGCGCGTCCAGGACGAAAAGCCGCCATTCGCCTTCCAAAAGAATGGACTTACTTTCGCACCATATACGGAACCACTCCGGGTGTTCCTGGCATAATGCGCAGATGAAACGGAAAGCGCGAGTGGACCGCCGCCCGGTGCGCCAGAACTCGACAAAGAAAGTATGAGCGCTTTGGTCTGTCGCAGCGCTTTGCAAAAGTGTGCGAAGGTGGGGGCCTTTGGTTCTCAAAAGATAAGACAGCAAGTCGAAATTTCGCACCTCCCGGTGGAAGAAATCTGCTTCCTCCAAGCATTCCAGTACCGCATCTGGTTGATCCAAGTGGTAGACATACTCCAAAGATGCGCGATCTGTAATGGACAGAAGAAAGTTCCGGTCCTGAGCAGTAGGGCTGTTGGGATAGAAATAGCTGACATAGGCGGCATAGTTTTCGTCAATATAGCCGTTCCTCACCAGGTATTTTAAAAGACCGAAATTCTTGCTGTTCTGGATTTCTGCCAGATAGTTTTTCGGTTCATAGGAAGGGAGCTCGGGCGACCAAAAGGTGTCTTCCATTTTCGGATCAAGGTCCGAAAGTACTTCCCGCAGATTCATGGTGTCCCATTTTGCCAGTTTTTCCTGTAAACTCCAGATTTCTTCCGAGAGTTCTTTCTGCCGCTGGGAGCCTTGATCCTCTATATAGGCTTTGCGGCGGATATACTCCTCATTTGCTTCCATTTCTGCCCGTTTTCCGCCACGTCTATCCAAGATTCGGTGTTGGTGTATTTGGAATAATTAATCCTTGTGAAGTAAGTGTATTTTACCGTATCAGGTTTTTCTAAAATCCGGCGGACCAATTCTATACGACTCAGATTCGATACGTCGGTTTCTTCAATAGTAATCTCGCTCCCTGAGAGGGGGAAGTACAGGGCGTTAAGCTCGTCCATGGACCTTAGTGTTTCCATTCCGGCATTGTCAAGGCGGTCGTGAAGCGCCTGCAATTTATCTTCAAGGCACGCCTTTGCGCTTCCCAGCAATTGCTTTTTCTGCTCAAAAAGGGCGTAAACATACCCATGGCCTTTTTGGAGCAAATCGAAATCCTCGGGATAGAGATTTTTATAGATGACCATGGCCAGCTGCCGGTCCGGCTTCGTGGCCCCAGCCCGCTGCCGCTGAGGCGTCCACGGTAAACGCTGAATTCGTTGACGATGTTGGAAACCAGGCGCATGTCGCCAAGATATAAGGACACGTCCTGTAAAAACAGTTTGGAAAAAAGCCCAGAAAAGCCGGCTTCCTCGAATTGCTGCAAGAGCTGGTCGCAGGAATTGGAGGCATCTACGTAGGGTACGACAGGGATGATAAAATCGAAGAACTTGCTTCGGTCCGAGGCCGTGAACACGTCGTCCCGAATGAGATAAAAGAACCGAAGAGGCTTTTTCCTTTGACGCAGTCCCAGCTTTTCACGGCTGTATGCCAGGTCGCTGATCTCCCGGAGCTTTTCAAAGATCAAGGTCACATCGTAGCGGTCTAAGTCCTCGAAAATAATGGCGTCGGCGTTGGCCTGGTCAAATAATTGGAGAACACGGTGCAGGAATTTGTCAAAATACGTATCCTCCTCGGCACTGAACAGTTCAATACCCACAAGTCCCTTTAAATCTACCTTTTTAAAGAATACCCGGAAAGGGTATGTCCGCAGAATGTAGAACATCCCGCAGCCAAGCAGAATCAGAAATAACCCTATGCCAATCAGACGGCCATAGGGGTTGGTGGTAATTTGCAGAAGGGATTTTACCTGGCTTTCGCCTAAACCGGAGACTGCGGAAACCAATTTTTGAAACTGAAAAACGTATATGCCGGACACGATAAAAGCCAAGAAGCTCAGCACCATCAGGAGATGGCGTTTCCAGGAGATTCTGCCCTGCGGCTGAATGTAGGACGGTGGAAGTTCTTTCTCCGGGATTTGGTGCAGAAGCTGGTTGATGATCTTTCCTTCCAGGATGTTTACCGTTTTTGTCGGGTCGGCCGGATTGCCAGCGGATTGCCCTTGCTCTTCAAATCGGGCCAGGGAAATATGGATGAAGGTTTGCTTTTTGTGGATATTTTCATAGCTGCGGATAACGCTGCTTTTCCCGGAACCGTAGGAGCCGGTAAGGGCAATATTGCGGATTTTGCCGCTGAAAAATACGTAATCCAAGGCTTCCTGATAATGATGAAGGTCAATCGCGTCATTGGGTGTCAGCGGCCTGAACTTGTTCTCAAAGGGCAATCAAATTCCCTCCTTTCGATAACACCAAGGCGATGTTGTATTTCATAGCCTGTCACATCATCGCTGATTCCTACATCAAATAAAACTTTTAGTTTAATTTGCCTCGATTCAAAGACAATTTCAACAACAGCATTTTGAACTCTGGAGTAAGCCATGAAGCAAACTCACAGGCAATCAGCGGATGCGCAAAGGTCCCTCCAGATTTGCCTTGCTTAGAAAAAATGCCAATCGCTTTTGTTCTGTCGATCCACAGCTTTGGCGTCAGCGTAAATGAAGCCGCTTTCTTTTTCTCCAGCAGTTCCATATAACCGGCCTCACTGTAGTCAGGATTATTCTCTTTCTCCCATAAGTTCAAAAATGCCAATGTGTTACCACTCCGCAGCCAACTTTGAATCACATATCCCGGTGAATCTTCGCTTTGAGCCTGGGCGATCTTGGTAAGGGAAACATAATTTTCATCTTGCTCTTGCCTAAGAACCGCTTTGCGTTCCACTCCAGCTTGAGACAGTCATTCTCGTCTTCTTTCAGGCGCTGGTATTCTTTCAAGAGATAAAGTTTAAATACGGGACTGATTGCGGAGCCAAATTCAAAGGCAATATCTTTATGGGCGTAAGTTCCCCCATACCGGCCAGACTGTACATACATTCCGATGGCGTGCGTTTGCTCAATCCACTCTTTTGTGCTGTGTGTGAATGTATGCAGTCCCACCCAGATTTTAAAGTGGTCGAATTCGACCACTTTAAAATCTGGGTTATAAAGAATCTCCCATGTTCCCCAAAATTCCAACGTGGAACGGGCACGCAGCCAGTTTTTGATTACATCTGCGGCTCTGGAGGAATCTGTGCGGGCTTTTGCCATATCGGTCAGACTGATGTATTCCCGCTGATCCAAGTTGAGAATTGTCACGGGGATGTTCTGGACAGTTATAATTGCGTTTTTTGGGGAACAACTCATACGGCATTACCTCTGATTTCTTCCCGCACTTAGATTTGAAATACGCTCTAACAGCTTTTGGCAGCCTTCCAGCACATCTCGCCAAGTGGTGTCAAAGTTACCCGTATACCAGGGGTCCGCCACATCGCCGGGGCGGTCCATGAAGTCCAGCAGCAGCTTGATTTTCCCCTCCGGATCGCCGCCGCAGATACGGTTCATATTGCGGATGTTAGCCCGATCCATGCCAATCAGGAGGTCGTACCGGGCATAGTCGGCCCTTGTGAGCTGCCGGGCGGTTTTCCCGGCACAGCTGATTCCGTGTTCCGCCAGCTTCCGACGGGCGGGAGGGTAGACCGGATTGCCGATCTCTTCGGTGCTGGTGGCGGCAGAGGCAATTTGGAATTGGCCCTCCAGCCCCGCTTGTTTCACCAGGTCCTTCATTACAAACTCGGCCATCGGGCTGCGGCAAATGTTGCCGTGGCAGACGAACAAAATTCTTGTCATATCCTGAAACCTCTTGAAAGTATTGATATTCCGGGCCTCGCAGGTGTTTTGCGGCAGTTTCTTCTGCTCATTCTCTTGGCATATCCCGGCATAAAATAGCACAGCTTTGACCCCAAAAGTAGTAGGAAAGGTAGTAAATCAAGGGTGCTTATCCCGTTTTACTACCCGCCGCTGGCAACCCGTTCCAGCTCCGCCTGCGCGTCCTCAAAGCCCAGGTGGGTGTAGGTGTTCAGCGTGACGCCCATATCCGAGTGGCCCATGAGGTATTGCAGCGTCTTGGGGTTCATGCCGCTCTTTGCCATGTTGGAACAGAATGTGTGCCTGCAAACGTGCGGGGTGACTTTGGGCATCTGCACCTTGTAGATGCTGTTGTATTTCTGGCAGATGTGCTTGAAGTAATGCTCCCAGTGAAGCGCCACCATCGGCTTGCCGTCCTTATCCAAATACAGAAAGCCGCACCTTCCGCCAATCATCGGCTCGGTTTTGGGCCTTGGCCTGCTGGCGATAATGCGCTGGAAGCACTGGTACACATCGTCCGTCATGGGGATTTCCCTCGTCCCGCTGGCAGTTTTCGTGTCCTCAATGATGTACTCCATATTCCGCTTTCGCTGAAGCTGGTGGTTGACGCTGATTTTGCGGTTCTCCATGTCCAGATCAGCCAGCGTCAGCCCTACGAACTCCGAAATGCGAAGCCCCGTCTTGAACAGGATATAAATGCCATCATAGTACCGGGAAAAGTGCTTGTCACCCTTTACAAATTCCAGAAATGCCCGCTCCTGTTTCCTTGTGATCGCTTCCCTTGTCACGCTGTCGTTGACAACAACGGTGGCAAGCTGAAACTCAAAGGGATTTTTGCGTATCAAATCATCGTCCACAGCCATCTGAAACGCAGGCCGGACAACGCCCCGAATAGAGTGGATGGAGCTGTACCCCCTGCCGTCCTGCTGTAACTTGATAAGCCAGCACTTGGCGTCGGACAGCTTCACCCGGTCAATGCGCTGTCTGCCGAAGTCCTCTTTCTTGATGATATTGAGGACAAAGTTATAGTTGGCTTCTGTGTTGTGCCGGACGCCGGTTTTCTGGGAGAGGTACTTCTTCACCAAATCCAGAACGGTCATCTCTCCGCCGCGGGGAATAATGGCGTCCTCAATGTCCCGCCGGATTTGCTTCTCCTTTTCCCGCAGGGAAAGCCCGTCTGGTTTGCCCTGGGGCGTGCTGTCCGTGGCTTCCAGCTTCCAACTGTAAACATACTGTGGCTTGCCGGTGGTGTCGATGTATTTGTACGCATATCGTCCGTCTTTGCGTTGGCTCTCTCCGCTGCGAAGAATGCGGTTCTTGCTGTCACGTCGCTTTTCGCTCACGTCTATGCTCCTTTCTGTGAAAAGAGCCTCGGCACGATATAATTATATTATACCATAACCGAGGCTCATTTTCCATATCAATCTGACCGCTTTCTTGAAACTTTTCGCAAAGTGCGGCGCTTAAATTGACGACAGCTCATCCAAAAACTGCTCAAATCGCTGGCGTTTGATAAGGATTTTCACGCCATTCTGAATGACAAAGCCAGCGTCCAAATCAGTATTTAGTATATCTTTATTTAATTGCATTGGATTTCCAATATCGGGCAAATTCGGTTGTGATTCTCTTGCATAGCTTCAGAGCGTCTTTTGCTTGGGGTATGTTACGCAATAGAACGCCATTTTGCCGGGGTTAGGTATAAATCCTCCTGCAAAAACACGTCCACAAAGCCGCTTGCAGTAAGGCTCTTTGGGCTTCTATTGCGCAACATGAGGGTATGAAAAAGCGGCGTTCCTGTTCTCCCTGTTATGGGATAGAGAAACGCCGTGTCCATGTCATATTCAGTTTTCATTTGTTCTTTCAATGCTGTGCTGATATTGGGGCTTGCAGGATTCCGCGCATATCAAGGATCTTTCCCTTAAAAGTAGTAAATTCGGCTTAGAATCCTGCTTATATGCCCGTAAATCAAGGCCTTTTTGAGATAATCAACCATTTTCATTTATAAAATTTTTTGAACCGATAAAACCACTGCAGTCCCTTGGTTTTCAATTTCAAATTGTATTATTCTACAAATTTTTTTATAAAAAACCGTCAATATACCATCTTTGCATTTTGAGAATTTGTTGTAAAATAAAAATCACAGATATAAAATTTTATAAGGAGGAAATTTTATGCCGCATATCACTGTTCGGGGAATCGATTCCCAGGAGCTCCGCGGAATGAGCACGGAGCTGAAAAAGGCCGTTGTCGACGCCGCCCAAGTGAAAGAGGAGCATGTAAAAGTCTTCTACTCTCCCGTGTGCCGGGTAGACGCGCCGGAGGAGGTGGCGGTGGACGTCTACTGGATGCATCGCCCCCAGGAGCTCTGCGACAATGTAGCAGGCGCACTGACTCAGCTGATGAAAACCAAGGGTAAGGATTTTGTTCAGGTTACTTTTACAGAATTTCCTGGCAGTCACTTCTATGAAAACAACGAGCATTATTAAGAAGGGCCGCGAGTCAAAGCCGGACGAGGGGAGCTTGACCGCCGGGTGATGTCTACAAAATGAAGAAGGTGAAACGTGTGGTAAAACTTACAGAATACGAGCAGAAAATGCTGGATGGGGAGATGGGGCCTTTTAAGCAGCGTGCCATCCGAAAGATTGTCGATTACGCCAACGCCCTGGGCGCGGAGGAACTGTGCGAAGTCACAAAGGCCACCGTATATTTTGGCTATCACGCCTATTTGGATGCGGTGAAATCCGAAGATTACGATGAGATTTTTTCCAGAATGGTTCTGTGCAGTGATCAAAAGTATCATTTGGAGAAATTTTGCGATACCTGCTTTACGCAGACCTGCGTGGGCGCCTGCGACCAGTTCTGTTATGAGCCGGTAAATCTCTCGAGGGAAGTGTACGAGAAGAACCGTAGATTCCTCGATCTGACGAGGGATGTCGGAGTCAGCATCGCCGGAAGCTGCACCCCGTACCTCAGCGGCTGGATTCCCCTGCGGGGTGAGCATTTTGTATCCACGGAATCCAGCAATATTCTTTTCTGCAATTCGGTCTATGGCGCCTGCGCCAATGCCGACGGTCTGGAGGCCTCCGCCTGGTCGGCGATCTGCGGCAGAACGCCGCTGTGGGGAAATCATATCCTTGAAAACCGTTATGCCACGCATGTGATCGACGTACAGTGCAGGAGCGAGTCCGCCGTGGATTGGGACCTCATGGGACATGCGCTGGGGCGGCTTTTGACGGACGGCAATGCCAGGCCGGTCCTGACCGGGAATTTTCACCGTCCCGATGTGAACAAACTGAAGAAGTTTTTTAGTTCTCTGGCAACTACCAGCGGCTGCGAAATCTGCCATATTGTAGGCTGCACTGCGGAAGCTCCCACGCTGGAAGCCGCTCTGATGGGCCGCCGGCCCGCCGCACAGATCACGCTCACGCAGCGGGATTGTGACAATTCTCTTGCGGAAGTCTGCGACGAGGGCTCCGCTGATGTACAATTGGTGACGCTGGGCTGCCCCCACTATACGCTGGAGGAGATCCGCAATGTGGCGATGCTGCTGAAAGGGCGAAAGGTCGCCGATGGGGTCCGGCTGCAAATCTGGACGGACATGACAATGCAGCATTTGGCGGAGGTCAATGGCTACGCGCAGATCATCCGGGACGCGGGAGCGTATCTTCTCAACAGCTCCTGCCCAATGGTTGCTGCCCGAACCGCTTATGACATTGTGACCACAGGCTTTGCCGCCGACGGCGCGAAGCAGTCCCACTATGTCCATTCCGACTTAAACGGCAGAAACTGCAAAGTGTTTTACGGCAGCACGGCGCAGTGCGTGGAGGCCGCCATTCAAGGAAGATGGGAGACGTGAGTATGGAACGGTTGAAGTTAAAAGGACGTCCGGCCTATCCTGGCAGGGCTGCCGGAGAAGCCCTGGTCTGTCCCCACAGCATCCAGGGCTGGGCCGGAGTGAGTGAGGAAACCGGCTGCATTATTGAGGCGGGGCACCCGGAATTTGGAAAAAGCATACAGGGCAAGATCCTCGTAATCCCCTATGGAAAGGGCTCCACCGGCTGGTCCGGGCATTTCCACTCTGCCGCTGTCGCCGGTTTTTCCCCGGCAGGCTGGCTGTTCTCAAACATCGACTCTCGCTGCGGCGTAGCTGCTGCGGCCCTGGAGGTCCCCGCCGTGGCGGATTTTCCGGCAAGTGTCGACCTTTTCACAGCGATTAAGACAGGGGACTGGGTGGAATTAGATGGCGGCACCGGTGAAGTAGTCGTCACAAAAAGGTAGGAGAAAACCATTTATGAAGTCAGCATGGTCAACCCCCAGCGCTCCGCGGCCTTCCAGCTGGATTGCGCAGGTCAGCAAATCGGACGCTCTGGGAGCCGCCTGGGTTTCCGGACTGATCTCCCAAGAGGCCGGCGGCGAAGTCATAACGGGAACTTCCGTGGCAGAGCAGACGCGGTTAATACTGGAAAATTTGAAAAACATTGTGGAAGACATGGGTCTCACAATGGAACATATCATCAAAACCAACATCTTCATGCGGGATTTGAAGGATTTTAATGAGATGGACGCTGTTTACCGGCGATATTTTAATTCCGAGAACCCTCCCGCGCGGCAGTGCGTAGAAGCTGGCGTCTGGGGCGGCCTGGATGTGGAAATCAGCGCAGTGGTTGTTTTGCGCTGAGCGATCCATCCGGATTGTCTTGGACAACAGCGGAGTACAGTCACCTGCAATACGGGACGAAAAGCGCAAGACCTGTACTTTTTCAGAAGGTTTGCTTCGATGAAAGGAGAAAGCGCATGAAAGACATAGTAGAAATCCGGTGGCATGGCCGAGGAGGGCAGGGAGCAAAGACGGCGTCCCTGCTGCTGGCGGATGCCGCGTTCAACACGGGGAAATACGTCCAGGGCTTCCCGGAGTACGGCCCGGAGCGGATGGGAGCGCCCATCACCGCCTATAACCGCATCAGCGCTGAGCGGAGCACAGTCCACTCCAATATCTACGAGCCGGATTATGTGGTCGTCGTGGACGAGACCCTGATCTCCGCGGTGGATGTAACAGCCGGCCTCAAAAAAGAGGGCGCCGTCCTCATCAACTCCAGCAAATCCCCGGAAGAGCTGCGGCCCCTGCTCGAGGGCTACGAGGGCCGGGTCTGCACCATCGACGCCGGCAGGATTTCCGAGGAGGAGCTGGGAAAGAACTTCCCCAACACCCCCATGCTGGCGGCGATTGTCAAGGTCAGCGGGGTGGTGGACGCCGAACAGTTCGTCAAGGATATGGAGGCGTCTTTCAAGCACAAGTTCGCCGCCAAGCCCCAGGTCATCGAGGGGAATATGCGGGCGCTCAAACGTTCGATGGAGGAGGTCAAGGAAGGATGAGCCATTCAGCGAAGGAAATGACCCCGCAGGTCACGTGGAAGGACATCACCCCCGGCGGCGCCATCTTTGAGGGCGGCACGTCCCAGGCCGTGGAGACCGGCGACTGGCGGACCGTGAAGCCGGTGCTGGATAAGGACAAGTGCAGACAGTGCCTGCTGTGCGCGCCGGTGTGCCCGGATATGTCCATCCCCGTGGGCGGGGACGGCAAGCGCCAGGACTTCAATTACTTTTTCTGCAAGGGCTGCGGCATCTGCGCCAATGTCTGCCCCTTCGGGGCCATCGCCATGGTCAAGGCCGAGAAGTAAGGAGGGGTAAGGAGAAATGAGTATCAGAGAAAGACTGTCCGGCAACGAGGCCGTAGCCTACGCGATGAAGCAGATCAACCCCGGCGTCATGGGCGCGTATCCCATCACGCCCAGCACCGAGATTCCCCAGTACTTCTCCGCTTACGTGGACAACGGGGAGGTAGACACAGAATTCATCGCCGTGGAGTCCGAGCACAGCGCCATGTCCACCTGCATCGGCGCGGAGGCGGCGGGCTGCCGGGCAATTTCCGCCACCAGCTCCTGCGGCCTCATCTACATGGCCGAGATGCTGTATGTGGCGGCCAGCGACCGCCTTCCCATCACTCTGGCGGTTTCCTGCCGGGCCCTCAGCGGCCCCATCAACATCAACAACGACCACTCCGACGCCATGGCGGTGCGGGACTCCGGCTGGCTGATGCTGTTTGCCGAGACGAACCAGGAGGCTTACGACAATTACCTCCAGGCCATGCGCATCGGCGAGGCGGTGAGCCTGCCCATCATGATCTGCCAGGACGGCTTCATCACCTCCCACGCCATCGAGAACATCGAGCTGGAGGAGACGGAGGCGGTGCGGAAGTTCGTGGGCGAGTACAAGCCGGCACACTTCCTGCTGAACAAGGACGAGCCCATGGCCGTGGGTCCCTACTCCACGCCCGTTTACTATATGGAGACCAAGCGCCAGCAGGCCCAGGCCATGCTGGACGCCAAGAAGGTCATTAAAGACGTGGCCGACGAATTCGCCGCCTGGACAGGCCGTCAGTACGGGCTCATCGAGACCTGCGAAATGGACGATGCGGAGACGGCGATCATCATCATCGGCTCCTCTGCCGGCACGGCCCGGGAGACCATCAAGCAGCTCCGCGCTCAGGGTAAGAAGGTCGGTATGATTAAAATCCGCTCCTTCCGTCCCTTCCCGGCCGAGGAAATCGCCGAGGCGCTGAAAAACGTGAAGGCCTTCGCCGCCATGGACAAGGACGACAGCTTCAACGCCCACTGCGGCCCCATCTTCGCGGAAACCTGCGCGGGGCTGTACGCCAATGGAATCAGCGGCCCCAAGGGCATCAGCTATATCTACGGCCTGGGCGGCCGGGACGTGCGCGTGGAGAGCATCCGGCACGTGTTCGCGGACCTGGAGAAGATTGCCCAGACCGGCGAGGCGGGCGAGACGTACCGCTATCTGGACGTGCGCGAGTAAAGGAGGGAACCGTCAAAATGGCCTATAATCTGAAAGAAAATGTCATGAAAGAGGACCGCTTTACCGGCGGTCACCGGATGTGCGCGGGCTGCGGCTGCCCTATCGCGGTGCGGACGGTGCTGCGGGCGCTAGAGCCGGAGGACCACGCGGTGGTCTGCTCCGCCACCTGCTGCCTGGAGGTCTCCTCCTTCATGTATCCCTATACGTCTTATAAAGACAGCTTCATTCACAACGCCTTCGAGAACGCGGCGGCGACCCTGAGCGGCGTGGAAACCGCTTACCACGCCATGAAGAAGCGGGGCAAGATCGACAGCACCTACAAATTCATCGCCTTCGGCGGCGACGGCGGAACCTACGACATCGGCTTCCAGAGCCTCAGCGGCGCCATGGAGCGGGGACACGACATGGTGTATGTCTGTTACGACAACGAGGCGTACATGAATACCGGCATTCAGCGCTCCAGCTCCACGCCGAAGTTTGCCGACACCACCACCACTCCGGTGGGGAAGGCAGTCCCCGGCAAGCCCCAGCAGAAGAAGAACCTGACGAAAATCATGGTGGCCCACGGGATTCCCTATGTTGCCCAGACCACCTTCATTGGGAACTTCAAGGACATCACGGAGAAGTCCCGCAAGGCGGTCTATACCCCCGGCGCGGCGTTTTTGAACGTCATGGCCCCCTGTCCCCGGGGCTGGCGGTATCCCAGCGAGAAGCTGATGGAGATCACCAAGCTGGCCGTTGAGACCTGCGTGTGGCCGCTGTATGAGGTGATCGAGGGCAGGTACATCCTCAGCTACAAGCCGAAGAACAAGCTCCCTGTCACGGAGTATCTAAAGGTTCAGGGCCGCTTCGCCCATATGTTTAATCCCGGTAATGAGTGGATGATTGAGGAGGTCCAAAAAGAAGTCGACAAAAACTGGGAGGACCTTCTCAAGCTCTGCGAGTTATAAATCTGCTTACCTTCTATTCTCTCTAAAAGGCTGCCAGGGTCTCGGATCTTCCGGGGCCCTGGCGGTCGTTATATCTCCAAAGCTTTCCATAATATCGTCACCGTAAGAGAACAGGCGGCCGGAAGGATTTAACACAAAAAATGTTTGAGCCAGATCCTGAAATTTTCAATGGGGTTGATTTTCAGGAAACAGAGCGAAAGAAATAGATGTCTGTACCTGGTATTTTAGCCAGAGAAAAAGCTGGTTTTGTCAAGGAAAATGCGTGTGCTGCGTGGTTTGGGTATCCTCGTCTTTCTCAAAGAAGAAGTCGAATCCGGGGTTGCTTTTCTCGATGGTCTCGCTAATTACAGGCCCTTCGCCACAGAGTGTGGAGAAAAAGGATATTACCTGCCAATTTTAGCGGCAGCAATGCCGCCGCGCTTGCATTTCCTGGTCGCTGATCCGTCAAAACACCAGTTGGGGATATACCCACTTCCGGATAAACAGCCGCCTATGGAACAATTGCCGCCTAGACGGGTCCATAACGACCGCCAGGGCCCCGGAAGATCCGAGACCCTGGCAGCCTTTTAGAGAGAATAGAAGGTAAGCAGATTTATAACTCGCAGAGCTTGAGAAGGTCCTCCCAGTTTTTGTCGACTTCTTTTTGGACCTCCTCAATCATCCACTCATTACCGGGATTAAACATATGGGCGAAGCGGCCCTGAACCTTTAGATACTCCGTGACAGGGAGCTTGTTCTTCGGCTTGTAGCTGAGGATGTACCTGCCCTCGATCACCTCATACAGCGGCCACACGCAGGTCTCAACGGCCAGCTTGGTGATCTCCATCAGCTTCTCGCTGGGATACCGCCAGCCCCGGGGACAGGGGGCCATGACGTTCAAAAACGCCGCGCCGGGGGTATAGACCGCCTTGCGGGACTTCTCCGTGATGTCCTTGAAGTTCCCAATGAAGGTGGTCTGGGCAACATAGGGAATCCCGTGGGCCACCATGATTTTCGTCAGGTTCTTCTTCTGCTGGGGCTTGCCGGGGACTGCCTTCCCCACCGGAGTGGTGGTGGTGTCGGCAAACTTCGGCGTGGAGCTGGAGCGCTGAATGCCGGTATTCATGTACGCCTCGTTGTCGTAACAGACATACACCATGTCGTGTCCCCGCTCCATGGCGCCGCTGAGGCTCTGGAAGCCGATGTCGTAGGTTCCGCCGTCGCCGCCGAAGGCGATGAATTTGTAGGTGCTGTCGATCTTGCCCCGCTTCTTCATGGCGTGGTAAGCGGTTTCCACGCCGCTCAGGGTCGCCGCCGCGTTCTCGAAGGCGTTGTGAATGAAGCTGTCTTTATAAGACGTATAGGGATACATGAAGGAGGAGACCTCCAGGCAGCAGGTGGCGGAGCAGACCACCGCGTGGTCCTCCGGCTCTAGCGCCCGCAGCACCGTCCGCACCGCGATAGGGCAGCCGCAGCCCGCGCACATCCGGTGACCGCCGGTAAAGCGGTCCTCTTTCATGACATTTTCTTTCAGATTATAGGCCATTTTGACGGTTCCCTCCTTTACTCGCGCACGTCCAGATAGCGGTACGTCTCGCCCGCCTCGCCGGTCTGGGCAATCTTCTCCAGGTCCGCGAACACGTGCCGGATGCTCTCCACGCGCACGTCCCGGCCGCCCAGGCCGTAGATATAGCTGATGCCCTTGGGGCCGCTGATTCCATTGGCGTACAGCCCCGCGCAGGTTTCCGCGAAGATGGGGCCGCAGTGGGCGTTGAAGCTGTCGTCCTTGTCCATGGCGGCGAAGGCCTTCACGTTTTTCAGCGCCTCGGCGATTTCCTCGGCCGGGAAGGGACGGAAGGAGCGGATTTTAATCATACCGACCTTCTTACCCTGAGCGCGGAGCTGCTTGATGGTCTCCCGGGCCGTGCCGGCAGAGGAGCCGATGATGATGATCGCCGTCTCCGCATCGTCCATTTCGCAGGTCTCGATGAGCCCGTACTGACGGCCTGTCCAGGCGGCGAATTCGTCGGCCACGTCTTTAATGACCTTCTTGGCGTCCAGCATGGCCTGGGCCTGCTGGCGCTTGGTCTCCATATAGTAAACGGGCGTGGAGTAGGGACCCACGGCCATGGGCTCGTCCTTGTTCAGCAGGAAGTGTGCCGGCTTGTACTCGCCCACGAACTTCCGCACCGCCTCCGTCTCCTCCAGCTCGATGTTCTCGATGGCGTGGGAGGTGATGAAGCCGTCCTGGCAGATCATGATGGGCAGGCTCACCGCCTCGCCGATGCGCATGGCCTGGAGGTAATTGTCGTAAGCCTCCTGGTTCGTCTCGGCAAACAGCATCAGCCAGCCGGAGTCCCGCACCGCCATGGCGTCGGAGTGGTCGTTGTTGATGTTGATGGGGCCGCTGAGGGCCCGGCAGGAAACCGCCAGAGTGATGGGAAGGCGGTCGCTGGCCGCCACATACAGCATCTCGGCCATGTAGATGAGGCCGCAGGAGCTGGTGGCGGAAATTGCCCGGCAGCCCGCCGCCTCCGCGCCGATGCAGGTGGACATGGCGCTGTGCTCGGACTCCACGGCGATGAATTCTGTGTCTACCTCCCCGTTGTCCACGTAAGCGGAGAAGTACTGGGGAATCTCGGTGCTGGGCGTGATGGGATACGCGCCCATGACGCCGGGGTTGATCTGCTTCATCGCGTAGGCTACGGCCTCGTTGCCGGACAGTCTTTCTCTGATACTCATTTCTCCTTACCCCTCCTTACTTCTCGGCCTTGACCATGGCGATGGCCCCGAAGGGGCAGACATTGGCGCAGATGCCGCAGCCCTTGCAGAAAAAGTAATTGAAGTCCTGGCGCTTGCCGTCCCCGCCCACGGGGATGGACATATCCGGGCACACCGGCGCGCACAGCAGGCACTGTCTGCACTTGTCCTTATCCAGCACCGGCTTCACGGTCCGCCAGTCGCCGGTCTCCACGGCCTGGGACGTGCCGCCCTCAAAGATGGCGCCGCCGGGGGTGATGTCCTTCCACGTGACCTGCGGGGTCATTTCCTTCGCTGAATGGCTCATCCTTCCTTGACCTCCTCCATCGAACGTTTGAGCGCCCGCATATTCCCCTCGATGACCTGGGGCTTGGCGGCGAACTTGTGCTTGAAAGACGCCTCCATATCCTTGACGAACTGTTCGGCGTCCACCACCCCGCTGACCTTGACAATCGCCGCCAGCATGGGGGTGTTGGGGAAGTTCTTTCCCAGCTCCTCCTCGGAAATCCTGCCGGCGTCGATGGTGCAGACCCGGCCCTCGTAGCCCTCGAGCAGGGGCCGCAGCTCTTCCGGGGATTTGCTGGAGTTGATGAGGACGGCGCCCTCTTTTTTGAGGCCGGCTGTTACGTCCACCGCGGAGATCAGGGTCTCGTCCACGACGACCACATAATCCGGCTCGTAGATATTGGAGTGGACTGTGCTCCGCTCAGCGCTGATGCGGTTATAGGCGGTGATGGGCGCTCCCATCCGCTCCGGGCCGTACTCCGGGAAGCCCTGGACGTATTTCCCCGTGTTGAACGCGGCATCCGCCAGCAGCAGGGACGCCGTCTTTGCTCCCTGCCCTCCTCGGCCATGCCACCGGATTTCTACTATGTCTTTCATGCGCTTTCTCCTTTCATCGAAGCGTTTCATCCTTAACAGCAATGACCTCAATTTCGCATAACAGTTTTTTCGGCAGCTCCCGCACCGCCACACAGGACCGGGCGGGCTTACTGACAAAGTGCTTTTCGTACACGGCGTTGAACGCCGAAAAGTCCGCCATATCAGCCAGAAAACAAGTGGTTTTAACCACATTTTCAAATCCCATGCCGTTGGCCTCCAGGATTGCCTGCACATTCTGGCAGCACTGTTCCGCCTGGGCGTCAACGGTATTGCCGGAGACTTCTCCGGTGCCGGGCACTAGGCCGGTCTGCCCGGATATGAAAAGGAAATCACCGGTCCCAATTGCCTGAGAATAGGGCCCGATAGCCGCGGGAGCCTTGGGAGTAAATACTGTTTTCATATTAAATCCTCCTATTGTTTATGATAATGGACCGATTGGCCTGAACGCCATCGCCGGCCATATGGGGGCGCCGGCGTCCAAACGCGCTGCGCTGTCGGACAGACGGTTTTCAAAACCGAAGAGGCTATTTCTGCTCCAGGAAGGCCCAGACGCCGCGGACAAAACGCTCCATACCGTCCTCCGCCGTGCAGCGGGGACAGGCCAGATTGATCCGCAGAAAGCCGTCGCCGCCCTGGCCATAGCCGGCGCCGTCGATAAGGATCAGTCCGGTATTCTCTTTTAGAAAGCCGGCCAGCGGTGTGGAATGCTCGGAAACGGCCCGGCAGTCGAGCCACAGAAGATACGTGGCCTCGGAGGGCGTTATCCGCACCTCTTTCACTTGCCGGGCCACATAATCCCGCACGTAGGACTTGTTTTCAAACACATACTGCCGCAGCGCGTCAAGCCACGCGCCGCCCTGGCCGAAGGCCGCGTTCGGGGTAATAGCACCCAGAATGCTGGCCTCGCCCACTTCGTCGGTGTTCAAGCCGCGCCATACCCGATGACGCAGGACAGGGTTGGGTACGATGACGGCAGAGCTCTGGATGCCTGCCAGATTGAAGGCCTTGGTGGGGGACACGCAGGTGATGCTGATCTGCGCTGCATCAGGGGAAATGCTGGCATAGGGAATGTATTCTTTACCGGGGTCTGTCAGGTCACAGTGGATCTCATCAGAGAGCACCAGCACGCCGTATTTGCGGCACAGGGCGGTAATCTGCAATAATGTGTCCCGCCCCCAGATCTTTCCCACGGGATTGTGGGGATTGCACAGTACCAAAATGGACACTTGGGGATCGGACAGCGTTTCCTCCAGCAGGGCGAAATCAATGTCATATGTACCTTCATGGCAGCACAGCGGGCATTCTGCCACCACACGGCCGTTATTGAGGATGGAATTATAAAAAATGTTATAGGAGGGTGTCAGCACCGCCACCTTTTCGGCAGGGGTGGTCAGTTTGCGGATGACGCTGGAAATGGTGGGGATCACACCGGCGCTGTATATCAGCCAGTCCCGCTGGATGTTGAACTGATGACGTGCGGCCCACCAATCAATATAGGCGTCATACCAGGTGTCCGGCAAGTCGGCATAGCCGAACACGCCGTGCTCTATCCGGTCGGCAAAGACCTTCTTGATTTCAGGCGCGGTTTCAAAGTCCATGTCTGCCATCGACATCGGCAGTTCATTTTCCTTGACGTTCCACTTGGTGCAGCCGGAATTCCTTCTGTCTTTCAACTGGTCAAAGCAGTAGCTCATGGTCTCATCCTCCGTCATTTAGCATTTGGTGGTTATTGGTGGTTTCAAGGTCTTCTGGGCGGGTGTCCGCGATTATGCGGGCCGCAGTCCCGCAGCAGCAAAGCCATGGCCGGCTGCGTGTATGAGGCCGCCTTTGTTAAGTCAAGTGTATCCGGCGGCGGCAAAAAACACAAGTAAGTTTCTATCAATCGCAAGATAATCAGCAAATTATCAATTTGAAATGAGAATGGTCTATTGATTCAGACAATCACAAATATCTCGATATTCAGCGTGGCTCTCTATTACCTGCAATCCGGGCAAACAATAAAACGGCTGTCGTCTCCGTAAATTCCACATCACTTGTATCCGTGCGGGTGTGACGCGCACTCGGCTGCAGCTCCTCGCTGCCTTCAGATAGCCTCTGGGGATCCATACGCGGCACGGGTGATTTTCTCCTGGATGCCATACCCCCATATGGCTGGATGAGTGCAAGCCGCTTATCAGGATGTGCAGGAGCGGAGGCGGGGGAGGCATCATGGTGTCCTCTGTTTGGTTTCTCGGACTGACGCAGTTCCTTCATGGGCCGGGCAATAACCGAGGGCAGAGATCTCCCGCGTTTTTGATGACCTGCTTCGTCTTATGGGAGAGGCGGGGTCAGGATGGCTCAAAATTTCTCACCTTCTGTAGAATGAAAAAAACGGACATCTTCTGATGTCCGTTTTCTTGGCGCATATGAAGTTTTGACCGGCATTGGGGGCAAATCTGTTGATTGGTTACATGGCGGCAGTTCGTGCTGTCATATTCTTGAGGCTCCAAAATCCTAGATATTCTACCCTGATAATAGGGATTTTTGGCGACGCCTATGTCAAAACGGCATACCCCTGTTTTATTTTGCTTCCAGAAGATTTGTCATGCTCCTCAGGCTAATTGCCAGCGTGGACAGATTGTGCAGTGCGGCGGACGTGGCCGGCGGAATGACACCCAGCGCTCCCAGCGCAATCAAACCGCTGTTGAAGCCGATCACAAACCGGTAGTTGGACCGGATGCGTTTCATCAGCTTTTCAGCGGCCATACGCAGACTGACCAACTCGTAGAGGCTGTCCGCGGCAATGGTTATATCCGCGATCTCCCGTGCGATGGCCGCCCCGTCGCTGATGGCAATGCCGATATTCGCTTTTGACAGCGCAGGGGAATCGTTGATGCCGTCGCCGATCATGATTACAGTATGGCCCTTTGCCCGCTCCGTCTCTACAAAGCTGGCTTTGTCCTCCGGCAGAACTTCCGCGCGGTACTCGTCCACCCCTACCTGGGCGGCAATGGCGGCGGCAGTGCGCTCGCTGTCTCCGGTGAGCATGACAATCCGCCGGATACCCAGGCTGCGCAGACTGCGGATAACCTGACCGGCCTCTGCCCGCAGGGGATCAGAAATACAGATGACCGCCGACAACACGCCTCCAATGGCCAGATACAGGTGGGAATAGTGTTCCGGCAGGGTGTCGTAGCGCACTTGTTCCCCCTCGGGAATAACACACCCCTCGTCCTCAAAAACAAAGTGGGCGCTGCCGATCACAACGCGCTTGCTGCTGATTCGGCTGGCAATGCCGTGGGCCACCAGATACTCCACCTCGGAGTGCATCTCCTCGTGGGACAGCCCCCGCTCCCGGGCGGCCTGGACCACGGCGTTGGCCATGGAGTGAGGGAAGTGCTCCTCCAGACAGGCGGCCACCCGGAGCATATCGGCCTCATTTTGCCCGCCGAAGGGGATGACCGCCTCCACCACCGGGCAGGCGTGGGTCAGAGTGCCGGTCTTGTCGAAGACGACGGTATCCGCCTGGGCCACAGCCTCCAGATATTTGCCGCCCTTTACTGTGATGTGAAAGCCGCTGGCCTCCCGCATGGCGGAGAGGACCGCCAGAGGCATAGCCAGCTTCAAGGCGCAGGAGAAGTCCACCATTAGGACGGAAAGGGCCCGGGTGACATTTCCGGTCAACAGCCAGGTGAGCATACTGCCTGTCAGAGTATAGGGTACCAGCCGGTCCGCCAGATTGGCCGCCCGGCTCTCCGCTGTGGATTTCAGGAACTCCGACTGCTCGATCATGGCGACGATCTTGTCATAGCGGCTGCTGCCGGACTGGCCGGCTACCTGCAGGACGCACTCGCCCTCCTCTACCACGGTCCCGGCATAGACAGTCATGCCCGCGCCCTTGGGCACCGGGACGGATTCCCCGGTGAGGGACGCCTGATTGACCATGACCTCTCCCTCTGCGATCACGCCGTCCAGGGGGATCATGCCGCCCAGCCGGACGCATATCCGGTCGCCTGTCTGAATCTGCGAGAGCGGCGTCAGCACATCCCCCTGGGGCGTTTTCAGCCAGACGCGGTCGATGTTCAGGGACATGCACTGGGCCAGATCGCTGACAGACTTTTTGTGGGTCCACTCTTCCAGCAGCTCTCCCAGTCCCAGCAGGAAGCGCACCGAGGAGGCGGTGGCAAAATCTTTTCGCAGCAGTGAGATTCCGATGGACAACCCGTCCAGCACATCCACATACAGCTGTCCCCGCAGAAGGCATTTTGCCCCGCGGAGCAGGTAGGGAAGGGCCTTCCAAATGGTGTAGGCGGCCCGGAGGGGGGCGGGGAAAAATAGCGCGCCGGCGGCCTTGAGTGCGATCATCCCCGTCAGCTTTTCCTCATAGGCCCGGTTAATTTCGCGGGTGCTGTGGGATGGGAGATGTTCTTTCAAGCCCTCTGTTTGATAGGAGAACCGGCTGAGAGCGGGAATGATGTCCTCTCTTGGGCCCTGATACTCCACAATCGCGCAGCGGGTTCGTTCATGGACCGCGGTGCGGGTGACCTGCGGCAGGCCCCGCAGATACAGCTCCAGCAGATCGGCTTGCTCCAGAGACATCCGCGGCTGAGCGAGCTGTATCCGCATGCGGCCCTGTGCCTCATGCTTGATGATAAACTTCATATTGACCTCCAAATGTAGAGACAGGGGGCCGCAGAGCAGTCCCCCTGTCGTATGGATCAGGTTTCGTCAGAGGTATCTTCCACCGCTGTCTCCGCCTCCGCCCGCCGGGCGTTGATGTCCTTGGCCGAGGCCAGGATGTCGGCGGCATTTTCCTGCACTGTGGTCACAGTCTCCATCACCGACTCCTTCATCCGGAGAGCGGCGGCGGTGGCGTGGGTATACGCCTTTTTCGCGTCCCGGCTGGTCAGCAGCCGCACTCCGGCGGAGCCGAACAGTACGCCGCCCGCAAAGACGGCCAGATTTTTGCAGTACTTATCATAATCCATAATCATTCCTCCTAAACAAAGACCGTTATTTGTGCTTGTATCCCGTGATCATCACCATGACCATACAAAAGACGGCGCCCCAGGCCCAGAACCGGTGCTGCTTCATTGGAATCACCTCCATCTGACGGGAATATCGACGCTTTTTTGCGGGAATACGCAGATTGGTATGTTGGAATTGAATGGATTATATCCCGCAAATCTTTGGGGAGTCAAGACGAACTGTTATAATTTGCGCATTTTTAGGGAAACTTTGTTCAGCGTTTTTCCAGCGCCTTCATCAGTATGCGGAAGCTTTCCTCACTGATGGCGTGCTCCATGCGGCAGGCATCCCGCTCGGCGGTCTCGGGGTCAATGCCCGCGCCGGTCAGCCATTGGGCAAAAAAGCAGTGCCGGGCATAGATCTTCTCCGCCGTCTCCCGCCCGATCTCCGTCAGATGCAAATATCCCGCTGCGTCCCGATCCAGAAATCCGCCCTCCCGCAGCAGCCGCAGTCCGTGGCTGACGCTGGTCTTGGCAAAGCCCAGATATTGGGCTACATCAATGGCGCGGACCTGCTCCATGCTCTGGTCCAGAACCAAAACCGCCTCCAGGTAGTCCTCTCCGGACGCCCGTAATTCCATGATAACCACCTCCTTGTCTGTAATGGGAAACGGCCCCCGTAGGCTATAACACCGTGCGGAGGCCTGGCAGGGATCTTGCCCTATGCTGATACTGCAAGCCGTTCAATCGGGATTCCCTGTTCAAACAGGATGGTGTAGATATGGATGCACCTGCGGTATCGGTCAAAACAAGCCTGGATTTCCGCCGGGTCGCTGTAGGACTTCCAAAAACCGCAGCAGGTAAAATTCTGCCCGTGGTTTTCGATGAATCCGATGACATCCTCCAGCGGATAGCCCAGAAATACGCCAATCTCGTGGGGAAACTCCGGACGGGTCCGAAGCCGGAGGATGAGCTGCGCCAACAGGCCGTCCAGATTTGCGTTTGAATAGCCGGATTCCCTCAAAAACTGCTGGTAATCACGCTGGAACAGAATTTGTTCCAGGTGCTTTTTTCGATAAATGTAAATAAGCATGGAATCAGGGCGTTTCAAAAGAACCTGTGCCGACAGTCCCCGGGGGCTCAGCTTTTTGTCCCACTGCCGGACCTTTTGTTGAACGGACTCGGAATCGAGAAATTTAACGCAGAAGATACTTCCCGGTTTCAGGCCCGCAAGCGTTGGGGCGCATTGCCGGATCAACACGCTTTCAAAGGTTCGGGCCGGCCCTGGAACCGCACTCACCACTGGGCCAGCCTTTTTCCCAGCTCCCTGCAGGCGGCTTCGCCGTCCCCGTCCGGTGCTTCGTTGACGATCAGCCCATTCTCGTCCAGAAGGCTGGCGCCGGCGTTGTCACACCGGGCGCACCAGTCCCGCATCCACTGGCCGTCGCCCCAGCCGTAGGAGCCGAAGAGGGCGATCCGCTTGCCGCTGAGGGCGCCCTCCAGCGAAGCAAACATGGGTTCAAATTCCATTTCCTCCAGCACCTCGCTGCCCATGGCAGGACAGCCAAAGGCGGCTGCGCTGAACGACGCCAGCTGCCCGGCGGAAAATTCACTGGGGCCAAATAATTCCGCCTCTCCGCCGGCGGTCCGGATACCTTCGGCGATATAGTTGGCCATTGCCTCCGTATTGCCGGTTCCGCTCCAAAATACGATTGCGATTTTGTTCATATCAGGCACTCCTTTTACGGGATATTTTTGGTTGTAGTTAGTTTTAACTAACTCACGCGGTTAAGAAATCCAGAGGAAAGGGAACCCTGGGAAAGAAGAGAACGGGTGATGACCTTACCGCCAGGAGTTAGCTTAAACTAACTACGAAACTTACACTACCACAGAATGGAACTTTTGTCAAGAAAAAACTTCCTATGAGATTTCCGAAACTTTTGAGGACGAGCCGATTTTACTGAGAAAGCATTCCGTAGGCGGCGTCAGCCTCGGCCTTGATTGGGAGGGAGGGAATGGCGCCGCGCCGCGTAACGGTTACGGAGGAAACCGCCGTGGCATACCGGATGGCGTCTTTTATGGGAGTATCAGCCGCGATGGCACAGCACAATCCGCCGATGAAGCTGTCGCCGGCCGCTGTCGTGTCAACAGCGGTAACTGCAGCCGCGGGCTGATACAGGGAGGTTCTGCCGTCGCAATAGACGCAGCCCTTGCTGCCGAGCGTGATAATTATGCTGCTGTGGAATTTTTCATGTAATTCCCGCGCCGCCTCCTGGGCATTTTTTTCTGAAACCGGTCTGCCATCCAGCAGCAGAGATGCCTCGTGTTCATTTGGAATCAGGAGATCCACATTGCAGAATAGTTCCTCCGGCAGCGTGCGGTATGCGGGGGCAGGATTTAAGATTACGGAGGCCTGCGCCTCCTTTGCCGCCTTTGCGGCGTATACCACGGTTTCCAGCGGAATTTCCAGCTGTAAGACCACAAGGTCCGCCCAATCCAAAAGAGAGGCATTTTGATGGATCATCTCTGGAAGAACCGCGGCGTTTGCGCCGGATTCGATGATAATGCAGTTGTCTCCGCGGCACACGGTGATCAGAGCAAGCCCTGTTGGAAGGTCTTGAATTGCGGACACTGAGGCGCAGTCGACGCCGCAGGCGTCCAGAGCCGCTCGCAGCTGCGCGCCGTAACTGTCACGTCCCACGGCGCCCAGCATACGCACAGGGGCGCCGAGCTTTGCCATAGCCGCGGCTTGATTGGCGCCCTTTCCGCCGGCGTTAGCGGTCAGACCCCAGCCTTTTAGGGTTTCTCCCGTTTTAGGCATATGGTCGACCTGTATTGCCAAGTCAATATTGATGCTGCCAATAACCAGTATATTTTTCATGAGTACCTCCGTTTTCAGCGCGTGGCATGTGCGGATGCTGTAAGGGTAATATTGCACATCGGGGAAGAAAAGTCAAATGGTCTTCCGGTACACGCGTTTTGAATGCGGGGATCTTTCGATGCGTTCTCAAGACGGCACTGTACGCATTTTCCGCATTAAAAAACGTGCGTTCAGAAATAAAAAACGTGAGTTCAAAATGGCGGAAAACCGTGGTGAAATCAAACGTTTTTTTGAGTTGAAAGTAGTATAAAGCGACGAAAAATGCAAAGTCTCTTGACTTTTTTAGTATGCAAATTTACAATAAAAATGTAGAAAAGCGGGATATAATTCAGTAATACTAAACGATTGGACAGTGATAATGGATGAACGGTTCGGAAGTATACAGGAGAATTATCGAGAGCGGAATTATGCCGACGACCTTTGTGTACGACGTGGCGGAGACCGTCTCTCTATCCAGGACCCTCCATGAGAACGGAATTCGCGTCATTGAGCTTCTGCAAAGAACGCCTGATGCGCTGAGGGCTGTCGGCGCGGTGAAAGAGGCGATTCCTGGCATGGTCGTCGGGGCGGGGACGGTACGGACTTTGGAAGCTGCAAAGGAGGCGGCTGCCGCGGGCGCGGACTATATTGTCTCGCCCTATTACAGCCAGGAGATTGTCGATTGGTGCTGCGGTTATGGTGTGGCGGTTATCCCCGGCTGCGCGACGATCACGGAGGTCAGCTGCGGCTATCAAAGCGGACTGCGGTATTTCAAGTACTTTCCGGTAAAGCAGCTGGGAGGAGTGGAGGCCATCCGGCAGATTAGTGAGATTTACAGCGATGTCCGCTATGTGGTGACAGGCGGCATCAGCTATGACGACCTGCTGGAATTTGCGCCGAATCCATATGTGATGGCGGTTGGGACCGTGTGCATGATGCCTCGTGAGCTGGTGGCGGCGCATGATTGGAACAAGATCGCAAAGTTCACGCGGCAGACCGTGGCCGGGTCGCTCGGGCTGGAGCTCATGTACGTTGACCGCAGTAGGCTGGACGCCGCAGGCAGGAGGCTTGCGGAGGCTCTGAGTCTCTATTCCCAGGCACGCGGCCATGTGCCGGAGATTCCGGAAGAAGTCCAAAATCTGAGCGGAAATCCTGTGGCTGGACTTTATGCAAATTCGCTGGAGCGTGCGCTGGCGTTTTTCAGAGAGCTTGGCTTGGACGGCAGGGTTCTGGTCAACGGGGAAAACATGGCGCCCGTTGTTGCGGATGTACAGGTGCCTGCCCTTGGCGGAGGGCTCCGCCTGGTCGCCAGACATCATGTATATAGAACCTGAATGAAAAAAGGAGTGACGATTTGATGGAAACGGGTGTCCTGCTGGATATGTACCGGGATATGGTGCGTATTCGTAAATTTGAGTGCAAGATCGTAGACGACTGCTTTCCGAAAGGTATGCTCTACGGCAATTTTCACACCTGTATCGGTCAGGAGGGCGCGGTGGTAGGCGCCTGCTGTGCGCTGGACAAAAAGGATTTTTTGACGACGACCCACCGTGGGCATGGCCACTGCATCGCCAAGGGAATGGACACCGGCAGAATGATGGCAGAGCTCTTTGGCCGGGAGACAGGATACTGCCGCGGGCGCGGCGGCTCCCTGCATGTTGCGGATGTCAGCAGGGGGATTTTGGGCGCCAATGGAATTGTGGGCGGGGGAATTCCCATTGCCACAGGGTCGGCGCTGGCCTCCTGGATTAATGGGACGGATGAGGTGACAGCCTGCTTCTTTGGCGAGGGCGCTTCCAATGAGGGCACATTTCACGAGTCCGTGAATATGGCTGCCATCTGGAAACTGCCGGTGGTCTACATCTGCGAAAATAACCAGTGGGCAGTCAATACGCCTGCGGAGGCGGTGCTGAACACCCCTGGTGTTGCTGAGAGAGCCGCGGGCTATGGCATTCCTGGCGTCCGTGTGGACGGCAATGATGCGGAGGCGGTCTATGAGGCGGTCCGCACGGCGGTCGAGCGGGCGCGGTCCGGCGGGGGGCCGTCGATTGTAGAGCTCTATACCTTCCGGATGCGGGCCCACAACTCGTCCGACAAGGAGATCCGGTCTCAGGAACTGCGGGACGCGTGGGAGGAGAAATCGCCCATCAAGCGGCTCCGGGAGAAGCTTCTTGCCGGCGGCGTTGCGGAGAAGACGCTAGAAGAACTGGAGGCGGAAGCCGATGCGGAAATTGAAGAGGCCTGCGAATTTGCTGCGGCCTCCAAGTATCCCGCGCCGGAGACGGTATGTGAGAATGTCTATAAGAACGACAATGAGAGGAGTGTTGTCAGATGAGTGTCATGACGATCAGCGAGGCGCTCCATGAAGCGCTTCGCGGTGAGATGCTCCGGGACCCGAAGGTGTTCACCATTGGAGAGGAGTGCGGTTTTGATGGGCTTTACGGCGTATCGACGGATTTGGAAAAGGAGTTCGGCGATAAACGCGTTATTGCAACGCCCATCAGCGAGGCGGGGTTTGTCGGAATGTCCGTGGGTGCCGCTATGCGGGGGATGCGGCCTGTGGCGGAACTCATGTATATTGATTTTATCGGCGTCTGCATGGACCAGATCATCAACCAGGCCGCGAAGATGTGCTACATGACCGGCGGCCAGGTCAGCGTACCCATGGTGCTGCGGCTTCCCATGGGAAGCGGCCGCCGCAATGCGGGGCAGCATTCCCAGAATCTGGAGTCCCTGCTCACCCATATCCCGGGACTGAAAATTGTGGCGCCGATCACTCCCTGCGACGCCAAGGGAATGCTGACGGCGGCCATTCGGGATGACGACCCTGTGGTGATGCTGGAGCATAAGCTTTGCTACAACATCCGGGGAGAGGTCCCGGACGGGGACTATACGGTGCCGTTTGGCAAAGCGGCCGTTCGCCGCGAGGGAACGGACGTGACGCTGATCGGCTGGTCCCGCCAGGTGCTGAATGCGCTGGAGGCTGCCGAGATCCTGGAAAAAGAGGGAATCAGCGCTGAGGTGGTGGACATCCGCAGCCTGGTGCCGCTGGACTTCGATACAATCGCCGCCTCAGTGTCCAAGACCGGCAGGGCGGTTGTGGCGCAGGAGTGCGTCAACCGCGGCGGCTATGGAGGCGAAATTTCCGCGCAGATCTCGGAGAATCTGTTTGGGGCGCTGAAAGCGCCGGTGGTGCGGATCGGCGCTAAAAATATCGTTCCGCCCTTTGCCCATACGCTGGAGGATGCTTTTTTCCCCAATACAGCGGATATTGCGGCGGCGGTCCGAAAAATGATGAGGGAGGAGGGAAGCGCCTGTGGATAAGGCCATCGCCCGGATCAGCCGTGTGCTGGTCCTCCGCCTGTGCCGCGGCGAGGACATCATGGGGAGTATCCGTGCCGCCTGTGAGGAGCATAATATCCGTGCCGCATGCATTATGAGCATGGTGGGCAGCGTTCAGGAGGCTGTCTTCTACGACCCGCGTCCCGATGACAGCAATCCGGCGGGCATTTCCTACGGCGACCCGCTCTACGTCCGTTACCCGGCGGAGCTGATCAGCGCCCATGGAGAGATCAATATTCTGGAGAACGGGGAGAGGAGCATCCACGTCCATGCCGCTTTTGCGGATTCAGAAGGACGCGTCAGCGGCGGCCACCTGATGGGCGAGGGGAACAAGGCGCTTAATACGGTCAATATTTTTATCGGCATTATGGACGAGGTGGAATTTGGGGTCAAGTACGATCCGGTGCTGCAAGCGCCGTGCTTCTGCCCGCGGGAGGCGAAGACTACCTGATGTAATGATTCTGAAGCGTTTGCGGGAAATGGGTGGGGATTCCCCGGCGCCGGAGAGAATCTTTACATAACAAGAATCATGTTATATATGAAGCACGATTTGGAGAGGAGCATCCATATGGAGTATGTAATTGCGATTATTCTCATTCTTTCTTTTATCGCGTGTATCATTTATATCCTGAGAGGCAGCAATCTGATGATCACCATGTTGATGATGGCCACATTGTGGACCATTCTGGCGATTGTCGGAAAATATGCCTGCGGAGCGGGATTCGCGGAGGAAAACGCAAACGTCATTGGGATGAGCATCAATGACATTTTGACCAATGTCTACACCACGGGCCCTGTGGGCTGGGGTGTTGTTCTGGTCAATGTCATGTTCGGCGCGTTCTTCGGCCGCGTCCTGCTGGATACGGGCATTGTTTCCACGCTGATCCGCAAGACCGTGGAGCTGGGCGGCGACAAGCCGGTTGTGACAAACATCCTGCTCTGCATCGTTTCCGCCGCCTGCTTCACCACAATGACGGGACCCGGCGCCGTTATTTCCATCGGCGTTATTGTGCTTCCCATTCTGCTGACCCTGGGGATCAAGAAAAATGTGGCTGTCTGGTCCTATGTGGCCTCTGTCGCGGCCGGTTTTTTGCTGAATCCCGTCATCTTTGCCCAGTACGTGGCCTACTTTGCCAATGCTGAGGGCGGCACAGAGTACACCTATCAGGACAACCTGCCCTGGGCCGCCGTCGCCTGCGGCATCATGATGGGAGTCATTTTGGTTTATTCCAGCGTACTGACGATCCGCGGCGGAAAAACAGCCGCCTGGGCGGCGCCGAAGAGCGTGCCGGAGAGCGGCCATGTGCCCGGCATTGCGCTGCTCTGCCCGGTGGTTCCCATCCTTCTGGTCATCATCTTCAAGGTCAATGTGATCCTTGCTATGATCGTGACCTCCATTCTGGCGCTGCTGCTGTGCGGCAAAGGAAAATCCGGCGGTGAGCTGTCCCGCAGCATCAGCAAGGCCTTTGCCGACGGTGTTGTAGACTCCGCCGCAATCATGGGTTTCTTCCTGACGGTTCCGATGTTTTGCAACGCCGCCTCCCTGTGCGCTCCATATTTCAAGGTCCTTCTGGCCCCGGTGGTGCCGAAGAACACCTTGGTGATTGCCGCTGCGCTGGCGGTTCTGGCGCCTCTGGGCATGAACCGCGGCCCGCTGACGCTGATGGGCGCGGGCGTTGTGACCGTGGGCATTCTGAACACCATCGGTATGCCGACGACGCTGATGTTCCCCTTCCTGACCGGTACAACCATCATCATGAACTGCGCGACGGACCTGACGCAGTCCTGGAACTCCTGGGCGGTAGGCTATACGAAGTGTGAGACCAAGGACTTTTTGAAGCTTTCCATCCCTGTGGGCTGGGTTATGACCGCGATGGTGATGATTGTCAGCTGGGTCATGCGCGGCTGACAGCGCTGTGGCAGCCGGCCTGTCTGAAAGCGGGGGCTTATTGGCGGCAGCGTTTTTCTGCGGAAGCGCTGCCGCAGGTCTTGACCGGCCCGGAAATCCCCCGCCCATTCAACGTTCCCCGCTTATGAATACAGCTTCTAAATTTCATAGTGCCGGGACGGGTGTCCGTCATGCGGCTGGTGCAAAAGCCGCAAGGACGGATGCCCGTTTTCCCCAATTGGGCTTTTGCGAGAAATCAGGTCCTGAAAATGGACTTGCGCACCCCTTCGGAAAAGAGTTTCCAAGGTTGGAAGTTCGGCTGTTTCCCGGTAAAGACGAATGGAAGGGTTTGGCGGTTTCCCCACTCCCAATAGGGCCGCTGGGTTCCCTTCAGGACAGGAGGAGATTCAAATGGAAAAAAGAAATATCCGCATGGGGATCGACGTCGGCGGGACCCATACCAAGGCGGTGGCAATCGATAACGACACCCACGAAATCGTCGGTATATCACAGGTTAAAACGACCCATGACCATCCTGACGGCGTTGCGGCAGGCGTCGTACAGTCTTTTACAAATTGTATGCAGGAAAATGGAATTGCCCCTGATGATATTATTTTCGTGGCACACAGCACAACCCAGGCGACAAACGCGCTTGTAGAGGGCGATGTGGCGCATGTGGGCGTATTTGCCCTTGCGGCCGGCGGACTGGAGGGCCTGCTGGCAAAGAGCCAGAGCAGGATCGACGATATTGGCCTTGGCAACGGCAAAAAGATAACCGTCAGCAACAGTTTCCTCAAGAAGAAGCAATTTAACGCAAAGACTGTCCAGGAGAATTTGGACAAGCTCGTTGCGGAGGGGGCCCAGGTAATTGTGTCCTCCATGGCCTTCGGGGTTGACGATAACGGACCGGAACAGGTCATTGCCGATGCGGCGCAGCAGCGCGGTCTTTTTACGACGATGGCCTCCGACATCACAAAGCTCTACGGGCTTACCCGCAGAACACGCACCGCCTGCATTAACGCAAGCATATTGCCGAAAATGATGGATACAGCTTTGAGCACGGAGCACTCGGTCCGGGCGGCGAATGTCGGCGTACCGCTGATGATTATGCGCGGCGACGGCGGCGTTATGGATATAAACGAGATGAAAAAGCGTCCGGTTTTGACCATGCTCTCAGGTCCTGCGGCATCGGTGATGGGGTCTTTGATGTATTTGAGGGCGTCCAACGGCGTGTATTTTGAGGTGGGCGGAACGACGACCAATATCGGCGTCATCAAGAACGGCCGCCCCGCAATTGACTATACGATCATTGGAGGACACCGGACTTATGTCAACTCACTGGACGTTCGGGTAATTGGCGATGCGGGCGGAAGCATGATACGCGCCAACCGGGAGGGAGTAGTGGACGTTGGTCCACGCAGTGCGCATATTGCGGGTTTGGAGTATGCGGTATTCACGCCGGAGGATGAAGTGGTTGACCCCAAGCTCGAATTCATTTCGCCGAGACCCGGCGATCCGGAGGATTACGCGGCGATCCGTCTTGCAAGCGGTAAACTGGTGGCGATTACGAACACATGCGCGGCCAATGCGCTGGGCCTGGTAGATCCAAAATATTTTTCCCATGGAAACCGGGAATCCGCGCGTCGGGCGATTCAGCCTTTGGCGGAGTACGCCGGCTTAACGGTTGACGAGGCCGCCGCGCAGATTTTGGATCGGGCTGTGGAGAAGATTAAACCGATTATTGACGAGTTGGCTGAGAAATACCGGATGGAGCCGGAGCAGATGTCCTTTGTGGGCGTGGGCGGCGGCGCTGCCGCATTGATCTGCTACTATGCGCAAAAGTACAACATTAAGTACAATATTCCTCAAAACGCGGAGGTCATTTCCTCTATCGGTGTCGCGCTGTCCATGGTCCGCGACGTGGTGGAACGGGTGATACCCAATCCCACCAGCGAGGAGATTCGTGCGATCAAACAGGAGGCGATTGATAAAGCGATTGAATCCGGTGCGGTGCCGGAGTCTGTCGAGGTGCACATTGAAATCGAGAGCCAGACGCAAAAGGTCACGGCGATTGCCCTGGGTTCCACGGAGGTCAAGACTACCGACCTTTTGAAGGAGTGCTCCGAAGGGGAAATGCTGGAGCTTGCGAGGGAGGACTTTGGCCCTGGCATCAGCAATGTGCGCACAGAGTGCACAAACGGACAGCTCTATGTATTTGCAGGAGAGGATAAAAAGAGAAATACCTGTCTGCGGATTCTGGACCGCAAGGGCTTTATCAAAGTGCAGCGCAGCTGTGCGATGGCCCGAAAAACCTCGGCGGCCGAGTATGAAAAGCTTGTTGACTGGATGTGGGACGAGTTGGCGGAGTATAAGGGCGACTCGATTACCAGACCCGACTTTTATCTCTGTGCCGGCGGCAGGGTGATGGATTTTTCCGGTTCCATCGACATTAACAATGTGAAGATGCTGATGGAGCTTGAGATGGGCGCCTATGAGCCGGATTATGAGGTGATTATCGTGGGTGCCGCTCTTAAATTATAAGGCGTGGCCGGATACAGGGGGAGAACGCGGTGGATCAGAATTTTGTCGGCAGGATCGCGCGGCTGGCCTCTGCGCCGGCCGAGGTGTTTTGGAGGGAGTGTTTTCTGCGCAGCGCCTTGACAAGACAAAAGTCCATAAAAGATATGCGAACGCTTGGCGCCGCGGCGGACGCGTGCGGACGGATGTACGGGATTCGTTCGGAGGGAGCGCGCGCGTCTCAGCTGTGCGCAGAAAATGGCCTGGAGGTCCGCGAGCTCACCATACCGGAATTGCCGAATATGGAGATTTTCGCGCTTTTTGAGCCGCCTTCCGACATCCTTGTTCGGGCTGGTCTCCTTTCCGGCTGTGACCGTCTTGTCAAAGAGAGTGGGATGGATGCGTTTCTAGGTGATTTTTGCTGTGTGGATGTGGTCTTATGCCATGAGTTTTTTCACTTTCTTGAAACCCGTGACAGCAAGACCGTATTTACGCGCACCTATCGAGAGCCCCTCGGTTTCCTGGGGAGAAAGGTGTGCCTGCCCCCGCTGGCGGAAATCGCCGCCATGGGATTTGCACAGGAGATGCTGGGGCTGGAGTGGTCGCCGTTTCTGCTGGACTGCGTTATGCTGTATGCAAACAACATGCCCTCTGCCTTGGCCATGCTGGAGCGGCTGGAGCGGTCGGCTGCGGAATGCGCCCGCTCCGCATGAGGCGGCGGGAAATATTGCCGGTGAGGCACGGTTCCGCCGGCGCGGGGATAGAATGGAGTTTTTATGATGAAAATGTTGGGCTTTGGAGATTTTATCGTCCGGCTGAGCCCCCCGGGCTACGAGCGTTTTTTTCAGGCGGGCAGCTTTGACATCAATTATACCGGGGCGGAGGCCAATGTTGCGGTTGCGCTCGCCCATATGGGCGTGCAGACAGCGTTTGTGACACGGCTGCCAAAAAACGACATCGCCTATGCGGGGATTGGCGAGCTTCGCAGGCATGGTGTCGATACCAGCAGGATCGTCTTTGGAGGCGACCGCATGGGCGTGTTTTACCTGGAAAAGGGGGCGGCGCAGCGGCCCTCCAGGGTTGTTTATGACCGGAAGCACAGCGCCGCTGCCGAGAGCCCGCCGGAGTGTTATGACTGGAGAGCGATATTGGATGGGTTTGGATGGTTCCACATCACCGGAATCACGCCGGCCCTAGGAGGCGGAATGCCGGAGATCTGTATTGAGGCGTGCCGGACGGCCCGCGAGCTCGGACTGACGGTGAGCTGTGACCTGAATTACCGAACGAACCTGTGGACGCCTGAGGAGGCCGGGGTCACGATGAAAAAAATGATGCCGTATATCGACGTTTTGATTGCCAATGAGGAGGACGCGGAGCTGGTCCTGGGAATCAAAGCGGCGGGATCTGACGTGATGCAGGGGGTCCTGGATGACAAGGGCTATGAGGAAACGGCGCGCCGGATTGAAAGGGAATATGGGATACATACGGCTGCGATTTCCATGCGCCGCAGCCTCAGCGCCTCTGACAACGACTGGGGCGCCATGCTCTATCAGGATGGAAGGGCGTATTTTTCAAAACGCTACATGATTCATCTGGTGGACCGTGTCGGCGGCGGGGACTCCTTTGCCGCAGGCCTCATTTACGGCCTGGTGAGCGGATTTGACCCGCAGCACACGATTGAGTATGCGGCGGCGGCATCCTGCCTGAAGCAGACCATGGAGAAGGATTTCAGCCTGTCCACGGCGGAAGAGGTTGAGAAGCTTGTGGGCGGCAATGCCACGGGCAGGGTTGAGCGGTAGCCGTTTATGACGTTTTGGCGCGGGGAAAAGCGAGGTGCTTTTGTTCGGCAGGGAAGGCCGGCAGCCCCGAATGACTGGGATCGGAGGAATCGAACATGGAAAAAAATGCGGTTATGGAGAGGATCGGGCAGTCTGGAATTGTGCCCGTCGCAGTTATCGACGCCGTGGAGAAGGCGGTTCCCCTGGCAAGGGCCATGCTGGACGGAGGCGTAGATGTGATCGAGGTCACTTTCCGCACTGCGGCGGCAGCGGACGCGATCAAAGCAATCAGAGGGTCTTGCCGGGATATGCTGACGGGTGCGGGCACGGTGATTTCCCTGGAACAGTGCAGGCTTGCGGTGGAAAGCGGCGCGCAGTTTATTGTGAGTCCGGGCTTCAGCAGGGAAGTGGTTGGATGGTGCGTGGACCACGAGGTCCCCGTTGTGCCGGGCTGTGTCACCGCCGCGGAGATTATGGCGGCGCTGGAGTACGGCATTGAAGTCGTAAAATTTTTTCCGTCCAATATCTATGGCGGGCTGGATGCCATGAAGGCGTTAACGGGGCCGTTCCCCGGTGTGAAATTTATTCCTACCAGCGGTATCAGCGCCGAAAATGTGGGGGAGTTTATTCGCGCGCCCTTTGTGTTTGCGGCAGGGGGGAGCTGGACCTGCCCGAAGGCGGATATTGAAGCGGAAAACTATGAAAAGATCACAGCCCTGTGCAGGGATACGCGGAAACGGATTCTCGGCTTTGAACTGGGTCACATTGGCATCAACGCCGGCGGCGTGGAGAATGCCAGAGAGATCTGCATGGCGTTTCAGGCGGCATTTGATTTTCCATACAGGCCGGGGAAGGGCTCCTCTGACTTTTCCTCCGGAGATATTGAGGTCAAAAAGCACTCCGGCCGGGGGAGCTGCGGACATTTGGCGGTGGAAACGAATTGCCTCCCCTGCGCTGTGGCCGAGATGCGCAGGCGGGGGATTGCGTTGGACGAAAACACATGGACTTACAATGAAAAGGGGGAGCTGATTGCCGTGTTCCTTCAGGAGGAGATCGGCGGTTTTGCGGTCCATCTGATGCAGAGATAGAGGAACCCTTTGACTTTTGAGGGAAATGCGCCTAAAATTAAATTGTACGGGCGAGATTATCTTGTACAATAATAATATGTGGAGTAGGTTGCATGAGTACAAATGAGCAAAGTAAGAACAGCTGGAAGGTAGGTTCTGTCGGCAAGGCGCTTGCGATTTTGAATAGTTTTGACATCGGTCACAGCGAACAGAGCCTGGCGCAGATCAGCGCCAAGATCGGCGTGCCGAAGAGCACGACCTACAATCTGGTCAAAACTCTGCTGGGTGAGGGATTTCTGCGGAAGTCTGAGGTGTCTCAGAATTATCTGCTGGGATTGAAGCCCTTTGAGATGGGGTACTGTGTGCGGAATTCTCTTCCGATTATTTCGTACGCGATTCCGATTATGGAGGACATCACCCGCCTGACAGGAGAGATTACCTACCTGTCCACAGTGAACCGGAACAGACTGATTATCCTTGAGGGAATCTATCCGGACCGCCGTTTTGCCGCCTATTCTACTGCCGGTAAGACATTGCCGCTGCACTGCTGCAGCGCGGGGAAAATGATTCTCAGCACGTTTCCTGACAGTCTGGTTCTGGCGATTACAGAGAACAACATGGTCCAATCAACGCCCAATACCATCTGCACGCAGGACGGGCTGATTGCGGAGCTGGCGAAGATCCGTGCAAACGGGTATTCTGTGGATAATGAGGAAGAGACGCTGGGGGTTCGCTGCGCCTCAGTGGCTGTACGCGGCGGCGGATGCAGGGCGGTGGGGGCGATTAGCATATCCGGCTCTGTACGGAGCGTTACGGATGAGAAGATCATACAGACGCTTCCGCATCTGGAGAAAGCCGCGCAATTCCTCTCCCGCATGGCAAGCGCGTTTCCCGCGGTGTATTATGACGGCGCCTATTGAATATGGGCTTCGCCGTATAACGGAAAAGGAGTACTATGAAATTTTTGACATTCGGCGAAATTATGCTTCGGCTGAAAGCGCCCGGGCATGAGCGTTTTTTTCAGAGCCCAATGCTGGAGGCAACCTTTGGCGGAGGCGAGGCCAACGTGGCGGTTTCTTTGGCAAACTATGGGATGGATGCGGCGTTTTTAACGGTGCTGCCCCAAAACGAAATTGCGGAGGCGTGTATCAGGGAGATGCGCGGGTTCGGCGTGGATATGAGCCGAGTCCAGTATGGTTCCGGCCGCATGGGAATCTACTTTTTGGAGAGCGGTGCGAATCAGCTGCCCAGCAAGGTGGTCTATGACCGCGGGGATTCGGCCCTTTCTCTGGCGAAGCCGGGGACGATTGACTGGGAGAAGGCCTTTGCAGGAGTTGGCTGGTTCCACATCACCGGCATCACGCCGGCGCTGTCCGGCAATGCTATGGAGCTGTCCATAGACGCTGTGAGCGAGGCAAAAAAACGGGGAATCACGGTGTCCTGCGATTTGAACTATCGGAAGAACCTGTGGAAGTACGGGAAGGACGCCTGTGAGGTCATGCGCGAGATCGCAAAATATGTGGATATTGCGATTGCTAACGAGGAGGACGTCCAAAAGGCGCTTGGCATCACAACGGACGTTGTTGTGGAGTCCGGAGAGTTGGACCGCGGCAAGTATAAGGCCTTGGGAGACAAGGTTTTGGAAGAATATCCCAATATGGAGATGATTGCCATAACCCTGCGTGAATCCAGGAGCGCAGACACCAACGGATGGGCGGCATGTCTGAATGACAGAGAGCGATTCTATGAGTCCAAGCGGTATTTGATAAATGATATTATTGACCGTGTGGGCGGGGGCGACAGCTTTGCCGGCGGTCTGCTGTATGGACTGCATACATATCAGGACAAGCGGCGGGCATTGGAGTTCGCGGCGGCGGCATCCTGTCTGAAGCATAGCATCATTGGCGATTTTAACCGGATTGGCGTTTCTGACGTAGAAAAGCTGATGAGCGGCGACGGCAGCGGCCGCGTGCAGCGGTAACGGCCGCCGTTCCGTTCGTGAGGAGAGCGGATCAAATGTGCGTCGACGACGCCCTGGCAGCGAGTAGCCATACCGATCGGCAGCTGTGCGTGGACCAATGAGGGAATTTTTTGCCTGGAAGGGAAGAAGAGCGCAGGAATCCTGACGGATTTCAAGAGAAATCAACGCGGACCTGACAGAAGAAGATGCCGCGCGGCAGCGTTTTGGCTTTTTCAAGCGAGACCTCACCGGGAATTGAGTTTGCTCATCGTTAAAATAACGCCGTCAGGACCTTTGTCCTGACGGCGTCTTGTATATAAATGTATATAAAAACGATTGGTTTTCACTTCAAGAGTATTCGATTTTCCTCGACGTGAATATTGCAGTTTTCCTCTATTGTGGTAATTTCCTCTGTCGATCTGCCAATCTGCACATCCAGAGCAGGATACAATTTCTCGCAACGAATCCTTCCCCTGCTCTTTTTGTCCAGGGTCTTGTTTACAGCTTTCAGTTCCGCGGCCAGCGATTTCCGCTTTTCGGTGCAAAGGTCCCGCTGCTCCACCAACTGCTCCAGCAGCGCCTCCTCCTCGTCTGAGATCCGAGTGCCCTTTTTCCGCAGGGCGGTGATGGGCTCCCACAGCTTTTCAAAGGTGGACTGTACGTTTGCCACATCTGCCTTGAGCTTCTTCCACAGCTCTGGAATATGCGGAGGATAGCCCACCGAAAATTGACTGCGGCCCCCAGCCAGATTGCCGATCCGCATGCACAGGACGCTGTCTCCCGCCTGTATCTGGCTGTCCGCGATCATCCCGCGCCCGCTCATAGCATAGACCGTTCCGCCGCAGCGGATGATGCTGTTCAGGATGACCTCCGCAATCACGCTGGTCCCGGCCTCGATTCTTGCCCATTCCATCATAGGGGACTGCACCTGACAGGCTGCGGTTATAAAAGTCTCTCCGTCCGTTCCATGGATACCCTGCTGAACCCGGATGGTTCCGTTGGTAGACATTACGCGTGCCCGTCCGACCTTGCCGTTGATGATGATGTCTCCGGAGGCCTGAATATCAACCCCGCCATCCACATTTCCACCTATATAGAGATTGCCGGAGATCTGGAGCGTTCCCTGAAATTGGTCCAGATCGCCGTCTATGATCTTCTGCTCGTGAATGCAGAATCGGTCGTTTTCGATGTATAGGATTCCATCCACACGCGCGATCAGGGCCTGCCCGCCTCTGCCGATCACGGTATTCTTCCCCTGGGGAACAAAGGCGCTGACGGTCTGCGGGCTGGGAATTTCCTGCCCAGTTACATCCATGCCGTCAGTTCCCGCCCGCGGAGGCCGGATCAGACAGATAACGCCCCCTTTTTTGATGGGCTGGAGCTGGGCGCCTTCTGTAAAATCCACCTCGCTGCCATTCTGCACTTCAAGGCCCATATTTTTACGCCGCTGGAAGAGCTCCGTTACTTTGCCGTCTTCCCCCGTCTGGAACGGCTTTCCCCGCGCCGCCGGAAATATGTGAAGGTATCCCAAAGCAAACTCCTGCGGGATCTCTTCCTGCAAAACGCCGTAGTGAATGCCCTCGCAGTACATATCCTCCATGAATTTTTCCAGGGTAAGCCCGTCCCCGTCGTTCTCCGGCGGAAGCACACACGCATAGGCGCTCATCCGGTCCTTCGACAGAAAAAAATGCGTCTCCGCCTTCAGCGGGGCCGGGTCGTTCAGCGCCTTTTTATATCGGGTCCTGCACGCATCCTTTAAGGCCCAAATAAAATCATCCACGATCATGCTGTCGTCTGGATACTGGGCTTTCGCCTCTTTCCCTGACACTTCCAACACTGAGAACAGCTTCATGTAAGGAGTGGGGAGAAATGATTTTCTTTCCTGCTCGCCCGTCCCTCTTGAGACAAAACGATCAAAAACCGACACTTTCATCTCCTGCCTTTTCTAAACCTCGTATTGATAAGCGCTTCCTGTAAACCAAGACAGCTCGCTCCAAATATTAAACAATTTATATTGTATCATCCCTATGGGAAATTATCAAGTATTATTCTGCTGGCCCGCCGGTGCAGCTGGAAAAGAGCCCGGTTTTATTGGAAAATGTGAAAACGCCCAAACGGCAGACATCTTTGCACCAATCCGTATTGGTGTTCCTGGCCATACGCAAGGTATGGCCGTGTCAAATCACCCTGACCGGCAAAAAATCCATCGCCGCTGCGCATTTTGCCATTTATCAGACAAGGCCTGATTGCATATTCCGGAAATCTATGGTAGAATACGTTCATAGTATGTTTAGGCCTTGTTTGAAAAATGTCAAAACGCCCAAACGGCGGATCTTTTTCCGCCACTCTGCGTTAAATGTTCTTGCCGGGCGTCAGCCCGACTGCAAAAATTTGCCTTAATTGGCGAAAACATCTCTCGCCGTTGGGCATTCCGCCATTTTTCAAACAAGGCCTAGGCGGAGAAAAACCAGACGGAATCAGAACAGCTCCATAAAGACTTTGGCATCAGCGTCATGCGCACAGGCGGAAGCGGGATTGCGAAGCAATCGTAAACTTCCTGGAGCGCCGTTTCGGGACGGCGCTTCAGGAGGAGAAGTTTCGCCGGAGCGGCCTGGCCTGCGGCTGCCGCCATCTTGCCGGAAATCAAAAAAGAATAGGAGAGTGAACGTATGGATCGGAAAAGACTGTTAGAGACCCAGGCCTGGGTTCGGGGGGAGCTGGACCGCTCCGCCAATTTCTGGCTGGAACACGGCATGGACAAAGAGCACGGGGGGGTGTACACCTGCCTGGACCGGAAGGGGGAGATTTACTCCACCGACAAGAGCGTTTGGATGCAGGGCCGCTGCGGCTGGATATTCGCGTTTTTGTGCCATCATTACGGCGTGAAGCAGGAGTGGCTGGATGCCTCCAGAAGCTGTCTGGACTTTATGGAGGCCCACTGCTTTAACCACGAGGCCGGGGACCGGATGTACTTCACCGTCACGGCGGAGGGACAGCCCCTGCGCCAGCGGCGCTACTACTTCTCCGAGGCTTTTTGCGCCATCGCCAACGCCGAGTACTACGGCATCACCGGCGAGAGATCCCGGCTGGAGCGGGCCCGGCAGTGCTACGATCTGTACTGGGACCTGAGCCGGGGAATGCCCGACCCTGTCGGCATGGGGCCCAAGACCATCCCCGAGACCCGGACGGGACGGGCCTTCGGCACCCCTATGATTATCCTCAACGTCACCGGCGTGCTGCTGCGCACCGACCCGGAGCGGAAGGCCCTCTATGAGGAGCGGGCCCAGCAGTGCGTAGACGATATTTTCAAATACCACGTCAAGCCGGAGCTGAAATGCACCCTGGAGAACGTGGACACAGACGGTACGCCGCGCCTCTACTACACCGAGGGCCGCACTGTCAACCCCGGCCACGACATTGAGGGCGTGTGGTTCCTGCTGGAGCATGCCCGGCGCACCGGGGACAAGGAGCTGGTGAAGAAGGCGGCGGAGATGTTCGACTGGGCCATTGCCGCCGGGTGGGACGAGGAGTACGGCGGACTGCTCTACTTCACCGACTGCCTGGGCAAGCCCCCGGAGGCCTACGAGCACGACATGAAGCTGTGGTGGCCCCACAACGAGATCCTCATCGCCTCCATGATGCTCTACCGGGACACCGGGGAGGAGAAGTATCTGGATTGGTTCTATAAGACCGTGGACTACTGCAAAGAGCACTTCGCGGACCCCGAATACGGCGAGTGGTACGGCTACCTCCGCCGGGACGGCCTGCCCACAGAGCCCTCCACCAAGGGCAGCACCTTCAAGGGGCCCTTCCACATGCCCCGGAGCATGGTCCTGGTGGACAAGATGATCGAGGAGATTTCAGCAAGGCTGTAACGGGCGGGATACCGCCGCGGCCGGCGGGAGGTGCGCTTTGGGAAAGAATATCGTGGCGCTGATGATGCAGGAGTACGAGAGCTTTACCCGCTCGGAGCGGAAGATCGCGGACTATGTACTGGAGCATCAGCAGGAGACCCAGTATATCAGCATCACCGATCTGAGCGCGGAGTGCGAGGTGGCGGTGTCCACGGTGTCGCTGTTCTGCAGGAAGCTGGGGCTGGCGGGATTTAACGACTTCAAGCTGGAGCTGGCCCGGGCGGCGCTGCCCGCCGTGCCGGAGGCCAGCCAGTCCAGCGGCGAGATCACCTGGGAGGATTCCACGGGACAGGTGATGGGCAAGGTGCTCCACGCCGCTCAGGACGCCTTGAACAACGCCTACCACATGCTGTCGGAGACCGCTCTGGAGCGGGCGGCGGATCTGATCCAGCGGGCCCGACAGGTGGTCTGCCTGGGCCAGGGGAACCACTCCGTGGTTGCCCTGGCGGCTTGGGCCCAGTTCTCCACTACCTCTCCCAAGTTCAAGACCATTCAGGACTCCCATATGCAGACGGTGGTGCTGGCCACCCTGTCGCCGGAGGACGCGGTGCTCTATTTCTCCTACTCCGGTGCCACCCACGAGGTTCTGGAGGCGGCGGAGGTGATCCGGAACCGTGGGGCGAGGCTGATTCTGGTGACCCGGTATCTCAACTCCCCCGCCAGCGCCTACGCCGACACGGTGCTGCTGTGCGGCCCCAATGAGCAGCCTTTCCAGTTCGGCTCCTCCTCCGCCCTCATGGCCCAGCTCTATGTGGTGGAGGTGCTCCTCAGCGAATTTATCCGCCGGGACCCGGAGACAGCGGAGCGCAGCCGCCAGTCCGTGGGCAAGGCGCTGACCAAGAAATGCGTGTGATGACGGGCGGAGCCGCAGGATGCAAAATTTGACTGTATTTGCCGCCTTTGGACGGCGAATCTTCCGTGGAGGATGTTCATGGGCGATTTTTTCAATCCGGAAAAGGGAATTTGGGTCTGGCTGAGTACGATGGTGGACATCTGCGGACTGTCGATCCTGTGGATTTTCCTGTGCCTGCCTGTCGTCACCGCCGGTCCTGCCACGGCGGCGCTGTACTACACGGTGGTCAAGTGCGTCCGGGGACGGGAGAGCGGGGCCTTTGGGTACTACTTCCGCTCTCTGCGGCAGAACTTCCGGACCGGATTTCTGGCAGGGCTCGTCGCCCTGGCCGCAGCGGCGGCGCTGCTGGGCGGTCATTTCATCGTGCGCTGGTACGGCACCCGATGGGGCGGCGCGGCCTATATCCTGTATGTGGCCTACTACTTTGCCCTGACGCTCCCGGCGGGAGTGCTGTGCTGGCTGTTCCCCCTGCTGGGGCGGTTTGAGTACACCGTGGCGGGCCTGTTCCGCGCGGCCCTCCAGCTGACCGTCGCTCACCTGCCCAGCACGGTCGTGGTTGTGCTGCTGACGGCCCAGACCGCCGTCTTCTGCGTCCAGCGGTGGTGGCCGGTGCTGTTTATGCCTGTGATCGCCATGCTGCTGGTCTCGCTGTTCTTTGAGCGGATTTTTCAAAAGCACTCCCCGGAGCTGGCTGCGCAGGAGGAGTCCGATCCAAACGAATAGAAAAACAGGTCTGCCGCTTCAACTGGCGTCAGACCTGTTTTTGTTTTTCAGAGACTGCCGCCATCTCCCAGGCGAGACGGTCACAGCAGTCCCGGCACGGCCTCCGCCAGCATTGCCGCCAGCTGGGCATGACCCTTGCGGGTCAGGTGCATCCCGTCCAGGGCGTTGAACTCGCAGTCCTTGGCGTTCAGGAAGTGGGCGCCTACCAGCGCCGCGGTCTTCTCATAGTATCCCGGCAGCTCCCGGGACTTCTCCAGGCAGCCCCGTCCCATGGGCTGGCCGCACTCCGCCAGCTCCATCTCCGGGCGGATGGGGGGCGGACAGACAATCAGAATATTGGGGGCGTGGCTCCCCCAGCAGTCCACGCTTTGAGCCTTGCGGACCAGCCGCTCCATGCCGATGGCAATGCAGGAGGCGTTGACCCCCAGGCGTTCCTTCGTATCATTGGTCCCCAGCATGATGACCAGCAGGTCCACGGTCTCATGGCTTTTCAGCAGGGCGTAGAGGACGCCCAGGGCGTCCATGCTCTCATGGAGGGGGTCCGGGAACACAGTGGTGCGGCCGCTGAGCCCCTCCTCCGTCACGAGATACTCCGGTCCCAGCGCCTTTTGCAAAAGACAGGTCCAGCGCTCGTCTTCATTGAATCGAATGCCGCCGTCGGCGCAGTCGGCGGGGTCTGCGCAATAGCCGTGGGTGTTGGAATCCCCCAGGCAGAGAATATGTTTTTTCATGGCTCCGCTCCCTTTCTATTTTCAGATCTCCTCGTCTCCGGATGCCTCTTTTCTATAAGGCTACCAGTTTTTTTTTGTTTGTCAAGGCAGTCCTGTGCGCAGCAGCAAAAAATTTTGAGTGTAAATTGCCTAAAAATCGAAATAATTTTTGAAACATCCACTAAATATGCGGATTTTTCGCAAATGTTTTCGATTTTAATTGACAGATATAGGAATTACTTGTATAATTTATACAGTGAGGAACGCCTCACAGTCCTATTTTTTGTGATATTGAAGGAGGATCCGCGATGAAGAAGCTGCTTGCAATCCTATTGGCCATGACCATGGTCATGGCCCTGGTTGCCTGCGGAGGCAACCAGAGCAATGACACGCCTCCCGCCCAGGATCAGACCCAGGACACCCCTGGTGATTCCGCTCCCGCCGACGGCGGCGAGATCACCCTGTGGACCTATCCCATCGGCGACTGGGGCAAGGAGGAGAAGGTCAAGGCCATCACCGACGCCTTCACCGCCGACACCGGCATCACCGTAAAAGTGGAGTACTTAGCCTATGCCGACGGCGACGACAAGGTCAACTCCGCCATCACTGCCAACGCAGCCCCCGATCTGATTATGGAGGGTCCCGAGCGCCTGGTGACCAACTGGGGCGACAAGGGCTATCTGGTGGACCTGAGCGACATGTTTGACGACACCGACAAGAGCGAGATCAACGCCGCCGCCATGGCCGCCTGCACCCACTCCAACGGCGCGGTATACGAGTATCCCCTGGTCGTGACGGCCCACTGCATGGCCATCAACCTCAACGCCTTTAAGGAGGCAGGGGCCGACCAGTACCTTGATCTCGAGAAGCACACCTGGACCACGGAGAACTTCATCAAGGCCGTGGACGCCCTGTATGCGCACTTTAACGCCCCCGTGGGCGCTGTGTACTGCAAGGGCCAGGGCGGCGACCAGGGCACCCGCGCCCTCGTCAACAACCTGTACGGCGGCACCTTCGCCACTGCCAGCCACGACAAGTACACTTGGGACGATCCCCTGAACATCAAGGCCCTGGAGCAGCTCAAGAGCATGCCCGGCATCGCCTTCGACGCCTCCTTGGAAGGCGGCGATGAAATCAAGGTCTTCTATCAGGGCATCCTGAAGATGGCTTTCTGCTGGAACATCGCCCAGCAGCTCAACCCCAACCTGGCCGACACCGGCGCGGGTCTCACCGCCAATGGCGAAGAGATCGTCTTCATGGGCTTCCCCTCTGAGAGCGGCACGCCTGCCCTCCAGGGCGGCATCTGGGGCTTCGGCGTGTTTGACAACGGCGATCCGGCCAAGGTCGACAACGCCAAGACGTTCATCAAGTGGATGTGCGACTCCGAGCACACCGTCGACGCGGTGAAGACCGCCAACTATTTCGCCGCCCGCTCTGCCGCCGAGGGCACGGACCTCTCCGACATCTGGGCCGACAATGAGATCATGAACGAGTATCAGGTCCTCATGCCCTATCTGGGCGATTACTACCAGGTTACCAAGGGTTGGGCCGGCGCCCGTACCGAGTGGTGGACCATGCTCCAGAAGGTGGGCGAGGGCGCTGACATCGCCTCCACCGTCGCCACCTACGCCGGCAATGCCAACGCCAACGCCGGCTAAGTCCCAATAAGCAGTCAAAGCGATATAGGGTTTCTGCGCCCCTCTCCCGCGAAGGGCGGGAGAGGGGCCTGCTTTTTCCCGGCAGGGCCCGCCCTCTCCAGGGCTCGATTCCAGTTGTAAAGGAGTGTTGACCTTGGCAAGACAGCCCACCCGTACCATGAGCCGCGCTCTCCAACGGCGGGAGAACATCTCCGGCTACCTGTTCCTGCTGCCCAGCCTGATCTTCTTCCTCGGCTTCGTGGTCGTCCCCATGATTATCTGTATCATTACCAGCCTAACCGACGCCAACATGCACGACGCCGGTATGTTCGGCAATTTTATCGGCTTTTCCAACTTCTCCCGGCTGTGGTCGGACGAGACCTTTCTGGAGGCACTGAAAAACACCTTTATTATCGTCATCGTCAGTGTCCCGGCGGTATGCGCATTTTCTCTGTGGGTGTCCTCCGCCATCTATAAGCTCAGCGGACCCGTGCTGTCCGCTTTCCGCTGCATCTTCTACCTCCCCGTGGTCACCGGCTCTGTGGCCGTCACCGTGGTGTGGAAGTGGATGTATGACAACTACACCGGCATCTTCAACCACGTTCTCAAGGGCGCGGGCCTGATTGAACAGAACATCAACTGGACGGGCGACTCCAGATACGCCCTCTGGTGCATCATCCTGATCCTCTTCACCACCTCCGTGGGCCAGCCCATCGTGCTGTACGTCTCCGCTCTGGGCAACGTGGACCAAACCCTGGTGGAGGCCGCCGAGGTGGACGGGGCCACCAGCTTCCAGGTCTTCTGGAAGGTGAAGTGGGCCCAGATGATGCCTACCACCCTGTACATCCTGGTCATCACCACCATCAACTCCTTCCAGTGCTTCGCGCTGATCCAGCTGCTGACCAAGGGCGGCGCAGGAACCAACACGGTGATGTACCACATCTACTGGACCGCCTTCAAACTGACGGAGCAGGCGGGCCACTTCGGCTACGCCAACGCCATGGGCGTGGTGCTGGCCATCTTCATCGGACTCTTGTCCGCCCTCCAGTTCAAGCTGGCGAAAGAAAAGTAAGGGGGTGCTGGTATGAAAATCGAAAACGGGCGCAGCCGCGCGTATAAGATCGCCTCTGTCATGATTCTGATCATTCTGGCGTTCCTCTTCACCTTCCCGCTGTACTGGATCGTCACCGGTGCGTTCAAAAACGGCGCGGACATCAACGCCCCCAAACCCATTTGGGTTCCCACCGAGTGGGTGATGAATAACTTCAACAAGCTGATGAAGCAGCGCAGCGTCCCCCTGTGGGAGATCTATCTGCCCTTCGGCAGCTTCTTCAACGGCGGGAAAAAGATCCTTCTCACCGCCGGACCGGACGCCCCCGCCGCCATTCGCTGGCTCATCAATGCGGTGCTCATGTCCGCAATGGCGATGCTCCTCACCTGCCTCACCGCCGCCATGGCGGGCTACGCCCTGGCCAAGAAGCGGTTCAATGGCCGTGCCCTCCTGTTCTCTCTGATTGTCTGCGCCATGGCCCTGCCCAAGCAGGTCATCCTGATCCCCCTGCTGAAAGAGATGTCTGCCCTGCACCTGTACGACAGCCTCTGGGCCGTCATCTTCCCCACAGTGGGCTGGCCCTTCGGCGTGTTCCTCATGAAGCAGTTCTCAGAGAGCATCCCGGGCGAGATTCTGGAGGCGGCCCGCATTGACGGTTCCAGCGAGTGGAATACTTTCTCCACCGTGGTCATGCCCATGATTAAGCCGGGCATTGGCGCTCTGGCTATCTTCACCTTCATTAACTGCTGGAACGACTACTTTATGCAGCTGGTCATGCTGGCCAGCGGCAGCAATTATACCATGCCTCTGGGCATTGCCACCCTCCAGGCGGAGACCTCTGTGGACAACGGCCTGCTGATGGCCGGCGCGGCCCTGGCGGCGGCGCCCATCATCACCGTGTTTCTGATCTTCCAGAAGTACTTCACCCAGGGCATCACCATGGGCGCCGTAAAGGGTTGAACGGCAGATAAAGGTTTTTGCGCAAGCTTTTTTCAAAAAGCTTGCGGGGTGCAGGGGCAGAGCCCCTGCGGCGCCGCGTGTAGCGCAGGCGGCATGCAAAAAGGACAGCAGCCAAGTCCCGCCCTGTCCTTGAAGGCTGCGCCTGCCCCCGTAAAACAAGGAGACAATATGATCTATGCCAAAAACAAGGACGCCCCGGCTTACCGGGGCATCCACCCAAATCTGGACCTCGCTCTGGACCACATTACGCCGGAATTTCTCGCCGGCGTGGGTCCGGAGCGCACGGAACTCAAAGGCGGCGATGTCTACGCCACCCGCTTCACCTACGAGACCGTCCCGGCGGAGGACACTTTCTTTGAAGCCCACAAAAAATATCTGGACATTCACATCATGGTGGACGGCTCTGAGGGCGTGGAGATCGCCCCGCCAGAGGCGCTGGAGGAATTCGACCGCACGGAGGCCAACGACTTCTACGCCTACCGGGGCCGGGGACACTACAAGCTGACGCTCTCCCCCGGGGACTTCCTGACGGTCTTTCCAGGGGATGCCCACCGCATTAAGATGCAGCTGGACGGCCCGGAGACTGTGAGCAAGGTGGTCTTCAAGGTACGAATTATTGATGATTGAGGAGTGACAACAATGAGAGACCTCTCCAAATACCAGGGCATTTTCCCCGCCTTTTACGCCTGCTACGATAGGGATGGCAGAGTGGACGGCAAGGCGGCCCGGCTTCTTGCGAAATACCTGCTGGACAAGGGCGTACAGGGAATGTATGTGGGCGGATCCTCCGGCGAGTGCATTTACCAGAGCGTGGCCGAGCGGAAGGAAACCCTGGAGAACGTCATGTCCGAGGTGGGCGGTAAGATGACCATCATCGCTCATGTGGCTTGCAACAACACCGCCGACAGCCGGGAGCTGGCCGCCCACGCCGAGAGACTGGGTGTGGACGCCGTGGCCGCGATCCCGCCCATCTATTTCCACCTGCCGCCCAAGGGCATCGGCAAGTACTGGAACGACATCTCCGAAGCCGCCCCCAACACGGATTTTGTGATCTACAACATCCCCCAGCTGGCGGGCGTGGCCCTGACGGTGCCCCTGCTCCAGGAGATGCTGAAAAATCCCCGGGTAATCGGGGTGAAAAACTCTTCCATGCCCGTCCAGGATATTCAGATGTGGCACGACGAGGGGGCCTTGGTCTTCAATGGACCCGACGAGCAGCTCCTCAGCGGTCTGGCCGCCGGCGCCGCCGGTGGCATCGGTGGCACCTACGCCGCCATGCCGGAGCTGTATCTGGAGATTTTCCGCTGTTTCCAAGCCGGAGAACTGGCCAAGGGGCGGGAGGTCCAAAACGAGTGCTGCCGGATCATCTATAAGATGTGCTCCGCTCAGGGGAATATGTACGCCGTAATCAAGGAGATCCTCCGTCTCCAGGGCGGGCCGGACATCGGCGGCGTCCGGGCGCCTTTGCTGGAGCTGGAGCCCGGCGATCAGGAAACGGTCGTCCAGGCCCATGAGATGATTCGTTCTGCCATTGCCAAATACTGCTGATTCAAGCGGAACAAACGGAAAGACACACTTTCAGTGTGTCTTTCCATTTGTCTTGTTTTACATAAAGAGATACCGGCTTATCCCGATTGTTCACTACCCAGAATGTTCTGTAATGTTGTAAACAGCTTGTCCACGTCGATGGGCTTGCCCAAATGGCCGTTCATGCCGGCGGAGAGAACGCGCTGGCGATCCTCCTCAAAGGCGTTGGCAGTCATGGCAACAATGGGCAGGCGGGCCAGCCGGGGATCGGCCATGGCGCGGATGGCTTTGGTGGCTTCGATGCCGTCCATCACAGGCATTTGGATGTCCATAAGGACCAGATCGTAGGGAGCGTCCAGGGAATTGCGGACCTTTTCCTCCGCCTCAGCTCCGTCTGAGGCTACATCCATAATGCAGCCAGCCTCCTCCAGAATGGTCACGGCAATCTCCCGATTCAGCTCGTTGTCCTCGGCCAGCAGGATGTGCCAGCCGGCGGGCTGCTGCGGGCAGGGGCTCTCCAGTGTCTCCTGTGCGTCCGGGGCCTCGCTGAGGCGGAAGGGAAACGTGCAGATGAAAGTGCTGCCCTGTCCCTGCCGGCTCTCCACGGTGATCCGTCCTTTCATCAGCTCGACCAGGTTTTTGGTAATGGACATGCCCAGCCCAGTACCCTGGATGCCGCTGACAGTGGAAGTCCGCTCCCGCTCAAAGGGCTCAAAGATATGCTCCAGAAACTCCGGAGCCATGCCGATGCCCGTGTCCTGAATGCAGAATTCATAGACGGCGCTGTCCGCCGCGTCTCCGGGCCGCTCGGCGGCTGAAATGGATATATGCCCGCCGGCAGGCGTGAATTTCAGCGCGTTGCTCAATATGTTCAGCAACACCTGGTTCAGCCGCAGCTGATCGCAGATCACATAGGGATGGAGCAGGGCGTGGCCGTCCATGCGGAAGTTCAGTCCCTTGGTATCAAGGTCGGCCCGCAGGATGGACTGAAGGTCGATCAGAAGCTGGGGCAGGCTGCAGGGCGCCTCATCAATGACCACCCTTCCGCTCTCAATGCGGCTCATGTCCAGCACATCGTTGATGAGACTGAGGAGGTGGCTGGAGGAGGCTGTAATTTTGCTCAGATAGTCCCGTACCAGCTCCTGGTTGTCCAGATGGGTTGCCGCCAGATTTGTGAAGCCGATGATGGCGTTCATGGGGGTGCGAATATCGTGAGACATGTTGTTGAGGAACATGGTCTTGGCCTGGGAGGCACGCTGGGCCTTGACCAGCGCTTCCTCCAAAAGCTTATGCTGTTCTTGGAGCTTTTCGTCCGTCTCCTTGCGCTCCGTAATATCCACGAACATACCTACGTAAGTGATGGGTGTGCCGTCCTCCCGTCGGGAGAGCTTGCCTGTGGCTTGGAACCAGCGATAGCCCCGGTCCTTGGTCAAGAGGCGGTACTCCACATTGTAAAGCCGCCGGCCGGTGTAATCCTCAATGGTGGCATAGTATTCCCTCAGCACCCGGTCATGGTCCTCGGGGTGGAGCAGATCCGACCATGAGGAGAGGACATTGGGAAAGTCCTCCTCGTCCTTATAGCCGATCATGGCGCGGAAATCCTGGCTCCAGAAGACTCTGACCATCTGCCCCTGCCGGTTAAACTCCATGGTCCACATCCCGGAGCTCAGGATCTCGTGTACCAGTTTCAGCGCCGTGGTTTCATGCTCCAGCGCCTCCAGCGCCTCCAGACGTTCCTGGGCCAGCTGGACCGTTTGAGCGTCATTGATCGCTTTGAAGTGTTTTTCCGTGGCGTCCTCCACAAAAACGTAAAAGACATCGCCGTAGAGGTCGGTGCGGACAAAGTGCCCGAAGTCCTCAATCCACCGGACCGTGCCGTCCTTCCGCACAATGCGGTATTCCACGTGGTCCAGATCGCTGCCGTGTGTAAAAATCTGCTGTTTGATGCTCTGCTGGGTCGCTTCTATATCCTCTGGGTGGAGCAGCCCTTGAAATGTATAGCCGGTATACTCCTGAAATTCTTCCAGACTTTTGCAGCCGTATATCTGAATCAGCGCCTGATTGGCGTAAATCAGACGCTCTTCCTCATCGGCGTGATAAATGAAAAAACCGCCGGGCATTCCCGCAGTGATCTGCTCGATGATGGGAAAAGTCTGCTCGCTGAGAATCAGAGAGCGCTGCTCTTTCCGCTCATATTTCCGCATAAGAGCTCATCCGCCCTTTCTGTCGTATGACAAAACTTCTAAAAGTAAATGCTTGCTGGACCGTGGTTTTTCGGACAGTCTCAATGACACGGACCAAAGGGCTGGAGGACGCCGGCTGCCTTGCGTTCCATGAATCAGCGTGTCTGTATACGGTTCGTTTGCCCAAAGCCGTAAAGCAGTTTCTCAGCTCCAGATACGGCGAATATTTTCCAAGCTTTTTATCTGCCGCCTAAGAGTTATTTTGCGGCCCGGTTCAGGCCGCTCGGCTGTTGTTATGTTTATGGTAACATATTCCTTTGCTAATTTCAATTACTTCATATTGTTTTTTGATGCAGTCGTGAAAGAAGACGGCGTTCGATCCCGCTGCCGGAGGGCTGAAATACCATCCGGGCAGCACACCAGCCTGTGTCCTTCGCCATGCTGTGAGCAATAAACCATATGCCGGCAGGCCACATAGTGGGCATTGCCGGTGATTCGGGAATGAGGAATTTGGCAAACCCTTGTAAGTTCTTCGAGACATGATGATCAATGCGTGACTGACCGAAAAATAAAGTTGAACATCGTTTCCATTTTTGGTAAACTGGACTGGACCATGTTTGAAAAATGTCAAAACGCCCAAGCGACGGATCTTTTTCCGCCGCTCTGCGCTGATTTTCCTTGCCATACGCAGAGTATGGCGGTGTCAAATCGCCTTGACCGGCAAAAAAATTTCTCGCCGTTGGGCATTTTGCTATTTTTCAAACAGGGCCTACATCAAAGCAAGCGTCCGGCAGGGCGGAAGCCGCGAGCGGGGGCTGCCGCAGAGCGTACGGCATATACGGGGGGGATAGCATTGACACAGGTCAGGCGAAAGAAGAGCATTGAGGCGGGAATTCTGCTGGATACCATGCTGTCGGCGGTGGATGAACGGATCGTCATTGTGGATCAGGACGGTTACATAGAGGCTCTTTCTACCTCCTATGCGGAATTCCTGGAGGTGGACCCTGGGCTGGTGGTGGGTCGGCACGTCAAAGAGGTCATTGAGAACACGCGGATGGACACTGTGGCCAAGAGCGGCATACCCGAGGTAGGTGTTGCGCAGGTCATTAAGGGGGAGAAGATGATCGCCTCCCGGATTCCCATCTTCAAAAACGGAGAGGTCATCGGTGCCTTCGGCCGGGTACTGCTGCGGAATATGAAGGATTTGCAGGATCTCAGCAAGAAGATGGATACCATGATTATGGAGCTGAACCTGTACAAGAAGGCCTTTGAGCAGGTCAGTACCGCCCGTTATTCCGTGGATGATATTATCGGAAAGAGCCTTTCCATCAAGGAGCTGAAAGAGGTGGTGCGCCAGGTGTCCAAGACCAGTTCCAGCATTCTGATTCTGGGCGAGAGCGGAACGGGAAAAGAGCTCTTTGCCCACGCGATCCACCAGGCCAGTGCGCGGGCAGGGGCGCCCTTCGTTGTGGTCAACTGCGGCACCATGTCCCAGGAGCTCATTGAGTCGGAGCTCTTCGGCTATGTGGAAGGGGCATTTACCGGGGCGAGGAAGGGCGGTAAACAGGGGCTGTTTCAGGCCGCCAACGGCGGAACCATCTTCCTGGACGAGATCGGCGATATTCCCCTGCCGCTCCAGGTGAAGCTGCTGCGGGCCCTCCAGGAGCGGGAGATCCGCAAGATCGGCTCCAGCGTCAGCGAGCGCATTGACGTGCGGATTATCGCGGCCACTAACAAGGACCTGCGGAGCCTGGTGCAGGAGGATAAGTTCCGTGCGGACCTCTACTACCGACTGAACGTGGTCTCTTTGAATATCCCCGCTCTGCGGGACCGCAGGGAGGACATCCCCCTTTTGGTCAAGGCGCTGTCCCGGAAGATTGCCGCGCGGGAGGGCGTGAGCATAGCGGCCATCTCCAAGGACGCGATGGAGCTGCTCACCCGTTATGAGTGGCCTGGGAATGTACGGGAATTGGAAAACGTGTTGGAGCGGTCCATCAATTTTATTGGAAAGGACCGGATTGTCAGGGGAAAGCACCTGCCGGCGGGAATCACCGGCGGGGATATGGATTTTGCGCCTGCCTCTGAGAAGACTTTGAAGGAGATGATGGAGGCTGCGGAACGGCAGGTGCTGGTCAATGCCCTGCTGACTAACGGCGGCTGTAAGACCAAAGCAGCCAAAGCGCTGGGGATCAGCAGGACCACACTGTATGAAAAAATGGCACAGCACCGGCTTACAGGCGGGAATGACGACTGTGAAGGAGAGGGGAGTGTTTGAATATCCGTACGGAAAACCAACACATTTTTGGTAATGTACGGAAAATCTTACAGATTGAAATCAAAACGTACAGAGATGTACGGATGCTCTTTCGTTTTTTTGGCGTTTCTGCCAGAAAACGCTGAGAGCAAAAAATTTACAGACAGTATATGCCAGCTTTTTCCTGCAATCTCTGGGTTTTAGAGAGTGGGGGAGAGCTGGCATATTTTTTGCTTGAATAAGCTGGCAGCGGTAGAGGGGCAAGACCTTGGAGCCTGGCGCCGTAATCTTATATTTCAGGAGGAAACTGCTATGTTGAAAAATCGGGTTGCTATCGTCACGGGTGCTGCCAGCGGCATGGGCTATGCCACATCGGAGGCGCTTGCCCGGGAGGGGGCGGCGGTCGTTATGGCCGATATGAATGAAACCCTTCTGGCCGAGTCCGCCGCGAAGATCGGCGGAGATCCCTTCGCCGTGGACCTGAGCAAGCGGGAGGGATGCAAAGCCGTGACGGACTACGCCAGGGAGAAGTACGGAAAGACCGATATCCTGGTGAACATCGCCGGCATCCAGCATGTCTGCTCTATCGAGGAGTTTCCGGAGGACCGCTGGGACTACATCATCAACCTTATGCTGACCTCTCCCTTCTTACTGACCAAGTATGTGTGGCCGGAGATGAAGGCGCAGAAGTGGGGCCGGATCATCAATCTCAACTCCATCCACGGTCTGGTGGCTTCTGAGTTCAAATCCGCCTATGTGTCCGCAAAGCACGGCCTGACCGGACTGACCAAAACCGCCGGTCTGGAGGGCGGGCCCTACGGCATCACCGTCAACTCCGTCTGCCCCGCCTATGTGCGCACGCCCCTGGTTGACAACCAGATTGCGGACCAGGCCCGGAACCACGGCATCAGCGAGGACGAGGTGGTCAGCAAAATCATGCTGCAGAAAGCGGCCATTAAGACGCTGCTGGAGCCCACGGATATTGCCGAGGTCATCAAATTCCTCTGCTCCGACGCGGCCTCTCACATCACCGGTTCCGCGCTGACCATCGATGGCGGTTGGACTGCGGGCTGATTCCGGCGGGAAGGGGAGCCCTTGGGCCGCAGGGCGCGCAGCATTGCGCAAACGGGCATGCCCGTTTGTGTGGGACGAAATTTGTCCCACAAATGGTTTGCCAAGAAGGGAGAACAGACTATGATTAACAAAATGAGAACAGCCCAGGAAGCTGTTGCAGGAATCCAGGACGGGATGACCGTCATGGTGGGCGGCTTCCTGGGGACCGGGACGCCGGAGATCCTGATCGACGCATTGGTGGAAAAGGGCGTAAAACACCTGACCGTCATCGCCAACGACGGCGGGCTGCCCGCCTCCGTCACCGGCACCACGGACCGGGGCGTGGCCAAGCTCCTCAGCGCGGGTATGATCGACCACATCATCGCCTCCCACGTGGGCATGAACCCCATCATCGGCAAGGGCATGAACGACGGCACCCTGAAATGCACTCTGGTGCCCCAGGGCTCCCTGGCGGAGAAGATCCGCGCCGCCGGCGCGGGCCTGGGCGGCGTGCTGACCCCCACGGGCGTTGGCACCATCATCGCCGACGGCAAGGAGACATTGACCATCGAGGGCCGGGAGTATCTGCTGGAGCTGCCCCTCCGCGCGGACTTCGCCCTGTGCCGGGCCAGCATCTGCGACAAGTTCGGCAACTTCAGCTGCGCCAAGGCCACCAAGAACTTCAACCACGTCATGGCCATGGCGGCGGACACCGTCATCCTCGGCGCGGAGAAGGTTGTGGAGATCGGCGAGGTGGATGTGGACACCTTCACCACCGCCGGCGTGTATGTGAACTATATCGTAGGAGGTGAGCAGCCTTGGCAGATCTGAAGATGAGAATCGCCAAGCGTGCGGCGAAAGAATTTAAGGACGGCGACATCGCCAATCTGGGCATCGGCCTGCCCACCATGGTGGCCAACTGCCTGCCCGAGGGCGTGACCATCGTGCTGCACTCCGAGAACGGCTTTACCGGCCTGCTGGGCGCCCCCGAGAAGGGCCAGGAGGACGTGGACGTCATCAACTCCGGCGGCGCCTACGTCACCTACGCCCCCTACGGCAACTTCTTCGGCTCCGAGGAGAGCTTCTCCATCATCCGCGGCGGCCACGTGGACGCCACGGTGCTGGGCGCCATGGAGGTGGACGAGAAGGGCAACATCGCCAACTGGATCATCCCCGGCAAGATGGTGGCCGGCATGGGCGGCGCCATGGACCTGGTGGTGGGCGCGCGGAAGGTGATCGTGGCCATGCTGCACACCCAGAAGGGCGCGCACAAGATCCTCAAGGAATGCACCCTGCCCCTGACCGCCGTGGGCGTGGTGGACATGATTATCACCGAGATGGGCGTGATGGAGGTTACTCCCGAGGGCATCGTCCTCAAGGAGCTGCACCCCGACTACTCCCTGGACGACATCAAGGCCGCCACCGGCTGCGAGCTCATCGTCAGCCCCGACCTCAAGAGAATGGAGGAAGAATAAATGCGGGAGATCAAAAAAATCGTCATTGCCGGCGCCGGCACCATGGGCGCGTCTATGGGCGCGATTTTTGCCCGGTACGGCTATGAGGTCGTTTTGTATGACATCTTTCCCACCGCGCTGGAGAAGGCCAGGAATCTAATTACGCTGAACCAGAAGACCGAGGTCTCTGAAGGCATCGTCACCCAGGCGGAGTCCGACGCGCTCCTGGGGCGCATCCAGTACACCGGTGAGATGGAGGCCTTTCGTACCGCGGACTTTGTGGTGGAGGCCGTGCTGGAAAACCTGGAGGTCAAGCACAAGTTCTGGGCTGAGGCCTCCGCCCTGGTGGACGACGACGTGGTGATGGCCAGCAACACCTCCGGCCTCTCCATCACCAAAATTGCCGAGGCGGTCCGTCTGCCCCAGCGCTTCGGCGGCATGCACTGGATCAACCCGCCCCATATCATTCCGCTGATTGAGGTTATCCAAGGCGAGAAGACCAGCGATGAGGCTGCAGGCGTCATTCGTGATCTGGCGCTGAAGGTCAACAAAAAGCCGGTCATCGTCAAGGACGCGCCGGGCTTCGCGCTGAACCGCATCCAGCTTGCCATTCTCCGGGAGTGCCTGCATATTGTCAGCGAGGGTATCTCCACCTATGAGGGCGTGGACGACGTGATGAAGTACGGTCTGGGCCTGCGTTACGCGTGCCTAGGTCCTTTTGAGGTCTGTGATCTGGGCGGCCTGGATATTTTCTACAACATCGCTTCCTATCTCTACGCCGACCTGTGCGACCGGAAGGACCCCTGCGCCATTCTGACGGAACGGTTCGAAAAAGGGGAGTTCGGCGTCAAGACCGGCAAGGGGTTCTACGACTACTCCGGCGGCAAGGCGGAGGAGAAGATCGAGTACCGGGATCAGATGTTCACCAAGCTGGCCAAATGCCTGTACGAGTAAAAGCATGACAGCCATGCCCCTCCCGCTTCGGCCTGGTTCTCCCTCCGGAGCGGGGCAGGGCAGATCAAGTGTGTGGTTTCGGCCCTGTTTGAACTGTGTCAAGCTCTCCGGCGGCGCTTTTCCGCACGCGGCGAAGCGGCCTTCCGCCGTTGATAATTTCATCGTTTATCAAGCAGGGCCCAGAAAGGAGAATTTATGGAATTGGTATCTCTGTTCGGCATCATCATTGGTTTGGTCCTTTTGATGTACCTGGCCTTTAAGGGCTGTAATATCATCTGGCTGGCCCCTGTCTGCGCCATGGTGGTGGCTGTGATGGGCGGCTACTCCCTGCTGGACGCCTATCTTGGCGACTACATGGCCGGTATGTCGGGCTACGTCCTCTCCTGGTTCCCAGCCTTCTTCCTGGGCGCGGTGTACGGCAAGGTCATGGATATGACCGGTTCCGCCCGCAGTCTGGCAGACTGGCTGGTGCGGCTGATCGGCTCCCGGTTCGCCGTGGCGGCCGTCGTGGTCCCCTGCCTGCTGATGACCTACGGCGGCATCTCCCTGTTTGTTGTGGTGTTTGTTATCTACCCCATGGGATACGCCATCTACCGCGCGGCAGACCTGCCCCGCACCCTGCTGCCAGGCGCCATCGCCTTCGGCGCGTTCGGTCTGACCATGACCGCCATTCCCGGCACCCCCCAGATCCAGAACCTGATTCCCACGGAGTACTATGGCACCACCGCCATGGCCGGCCTGCCCATGTCCATTGCGGCGATTATCATCGTCGGAGTTCCCGGCTATGCATATCTGGAGTGGCGCGTCCACCAGGCCCGCGCCAAGGGGCTCCACTTTGTGGCGGACCCCAAGCACAAGGAGATCGACCACAGCGAGAAGGAGCTGCCCTCCTGGCACTGGCTGTCCGGACTGCTCCCCCTGGTCGTGGTTGTTCTGATGCTGAACCTGTTTCCCAAGGTGCTGGAGGATTCCGCCGGCATCGCCCTGACTCCCAGCCAGGCCATCGTCATTGCTCTGATCTGCGGCATTCTGGTGTGTCTGCTGATGAACGCCTCGCAGTTTAAGATTTTCATCAGCGCCATCAACGAGGGCGCCGTGGGCTCCATGAGCGCCATTATGAACACCGCCTGCGCGGTGGGCTTCGGCTCCGTGGTGAAGGTCGTCCCCGGCTTCGGACTGCTGACCAGGGCTGCGCTGAATATGCCCGGCTCTATCCTGTTCTCTGAGGCCGTGGCTGTCAACCTTCTGGCCGGCGCCACCGGCTCTGCCTCCGGCGGCATGTCCATCGCGCTGGAGGCCCTGGCCCCCAAATATCTGGAGATGGCAAACACCATTGGCCTGAATCCGGAGTATCTGCACCGCGTCGCCTCCCTGTCCTCCGGAGGATTGGACACGCTGCCGCACAACGGCGCGGTTCTGACGCTGCTGGCGGTGTCCAACTGCACCCACAAGGAGTCCTACTGGGATGTCTGCGTCACCACCTGCATCATCCCTGTGGTGGGCTCGCTGCTGCTGGCGCTGGTCTGGGGCGTATTTGTCTGAGCTTACATAAACGGCGGCCCCGCCTGTTTCGGACAGGCGGGGCCCTTTTGGCTGCGCAGAAAAGCGGACGGTGCAGAATGGCATGAGAGGAGAGGGAATCAGCAAGGCCGTTTTTCTGTTTGGAAAACGGCGCCGCTGATGCCGTATGCTGCCGGCGAAGCGCTCTTTTGAGATGGGGATCATGCCGGCGGCCGGCAGATGCTGTTCTCAACAGTTTACCAATCCACGATTACAGCGGCAGCTCTCTGGGTACAATCAAGACGAACAATCCGCAAGGCAGCATAGAAAACTGACCGTGCGGGATTTGCAAAAGAGGACAGGCATATTGAACAGTCCAAATTGGCTGTCCAACCGCCTGCCTTCATTTGATATATTATAGAATTTCGTAATTTGAGAGGTCAACGTCCTGGAACGAGACGCGTGTGTAGGCGGCAGGTTTAGGGACAGGATACGTGCAGTCGAAACCCATTTTGGAAGCCATGTTGTTTTCTACCACGGGGTTGAGCTCGTGGCCGAAAGCATTCGGGATGATTACAATGTCTTTGGCCGGATCACAGCGGGTGACCATCGCCCGTTCTACGTCCTCGGCATCATAAATATTAACATCACTGTTTACCACAGTGACCATCTGCAAATCGGAAAAGGCTGCAAATGCTGCCATAATCGCATTTTTTGCCATGCCGTTATTGGGCGGGTCCATCTGCAGAACAATGTGATAGTGGCTGCCGCCATGGGTCATGTAAACATTTTTTAAGCCCTTGACCTGCTTGCCGATGGTTTGGAACAGATTGGCCTCAATGCCAAGGCCTTGCCCGTTCCAGACCTCCCGCCCGGGATGGAGCATGTGGATGATGGGATCTCGCTGCATGGTGATTGCCTTCACATGAACGACCCAGCGGTCTGCCCGCGTGGCGTAGTAGCCGCTGACCTCGCCGAAGGGCCCCTCCGGCTCCCGGACATGGGGCAGAATCTCCGCCTCCAGAATCATCTGCGCATCGGCAATTCCCTCCACAGACACCGTCCGGCTTTTGCAAAGACGCGCGGGCTCCCGCAGCAGATAGGAGGCCACGGCCAGTTCGTCTACGTCAATGGGCGCGGCGGAGCTGGGCGTGGTGGCCGCTACAAAGTAGGCGGGATGAGCGCCGTTATTGATGGTGATCTCCAGGGGCTCACCGCGGGCTTCCGCACGCTCATAGTAGTCCCGCAGATGCCTGCCCATGTCCATCAAAAGGCCCAGCCGGTCTTTTCCCGTGACCATCAGGCGGTGGATCGAGGTGTTTCGGACACCGGTGTCCGGGTCCTTGGCAATGATTACGCAGTTGGAGAAATAGGGACCCCCGTCCAGCAGAGCGTGTGTGGGTACGGGGATCTTTCCCAGATCCACTTCCGGCATTGTAACCGCCTGGGCGGGAGCGTTCTCCACTGTCACAGGGGCGACTGGATTCTGCCGCAGGGAGGCAGTCGCCTGGGCGAAGAGATTGGAGAGCTGGTCTGCGGGAGTGTCAAAGATAGGAGCCACATTTTCCCGGTTCCACCACATGCCTGTGGATACCGGGTAATCGTACCCTTTTACACGATCAAAAACCAGGGCTTTGCCGCCGTCCATTTTGGCGGCGACGCCGCTCAGCTCGTGGACCGCGTCCACCGGTGTGGTGACGTGGGCCAGCCGTCCGGCTTGCTCCATCTTTTTCAGGCAATCTTTCAGATCCATTTGTGCACCTCTCAATTTATGTGATTCCCTCCCAAGGACGGAAGGCGGCGGGCGTCAGGTCAAAGGGCATCAGCGCCTTGCCAATGATATGGTCGATTTGGGCTGCGACATCTGCCGGCTTATGATAGAAGGTCAGCATGGGAGGGAGGATCATACAGCCGGCCTTGTCTGCCGCCAGCAGATTTTTCAAATGGATGCGGCTCAAGGGGGTTTCCCGGGGAATCAGAACGACCCGCCGTCGTTCTTTCAGGCAGACGTCCGCTGCGCGGAGCAGGAGGTTATCCGTATAGCCATGGGCGATGCCCGCCAGCGTTTTCATGCTGCATGGGGCCACGATCATGCCATCCGTTTGGAAAGAACCGCTGGCAATTGCCGCCGCCATGTTCTCCGGCGCATAGGAGTAGTCCGCCAGCGCCTGAATCTGTGCCGTGCTGACTCCGCATTCCAGCTGGAGGTTCCGTTCCGCCGCGCGGGATACCACCAGATGTGTCTCTGCCTCCGGCATCTCCCGCAGGAGTTCCAGAAGCCGCATGCCGATCCGCATGCCGTCCGCGGCGCTGATGCCGATAATCAATTTCCGCATATGCGATCCTCCCAGAAAAAATTTAGGGCCTGTTCATATAATCCCAGACGCACGGCTTTCCGGAAAATTATACGGGCCGTGTTTGAAAATGTCAAGAGACCCAACCGGCGGATATTTTCCCGCTGCGCAATCCGCCATTGATCGAACAAGGTCTAGAAGGACAGGTCCATTTTTTCCGGGCGGAACAGCCGCTCGTCCATTACTGCCAGGTCCGGGGCAATCTCCGGGAGAAACTCCATCTTATTCAGAATATCCCGCTTCAAATCGACGCCGGGGGCAATTTCCGTCAGGGTGACCTTGCCGTTCAGAATGCGGAATACCGCCCGCTCAGTGATAAAGAGCACAGTCTGATTTGTCTCCTGAGCGTAATCGGAGGAGAAGGTGATCTGCTCCACAGACTTTTTGAACTTTACGCCGGAGCCGTCCTGCCGGATGACCAGCCTGCCGTCCTCTACGGCTATGTCCTGTTTGCCGGATGTGAAGGAGAAGGCAAAGCAGACCTTTGGCGTGTTCTGGGAGATGTTGACAAAGCCGCCGGGCCCTACGCACCGGCCGGAGAATTTGGAGACATTGACATTGCCGATGGGATCGATCTCCGCACAGCCCAGCACCGTCATGTCCAGTCCGCCGCCGTCGTATGTGGTAAACATATCTGCCGAGCGGGAGATGGAGTCCGGATTCACGGAGGCGCCGAACAGAGGACCGTCCAGAGGCACGCCGCCATAGATGCCGGTTTCCAGAGACAGCGTCACCTGATTGCTCAGCCCCTCCTCATTGGCGACATTCGCCACGCCCGCGGGGATACCGATGCCAAGATTCACCAGGGCGTCCTTCTCAAGCTCCATTACGGCCCGGCGGACGATGACCTTCTTATAGGAAATCGGAAGGGCCTTTACGCTGCCCTCGGTGGGTACCCGGATGTCGCCGATCAGGGAGGCGTTGTAGGCCAGGGCGATGTTTTCGCTGTTCTCCGCCTTCACCAGGTAGTCCACATAGGATTTGTGGATCAGGATCTGACGGGGGTCCAGGGAGCCGGATTTGACAATGTCCTTGACCTCCACAATGACGATGCCGCCGTTGTTGTGAACCGCGGAAGCCAGCTCCAGCAGCTCGCCGCGGATGGGCTCGTCCTGCAGGGAGATGTTTCCGTCCTCGTCGGCATAGCTGGCGTGGAGAATGCAGGCGTCGATGCGGAAGGACTTATAGAGGAGATAGTCCTTTCCGTCCACCTGCACCAGCTGGACGATCTCCCGGTCCTGCTCCTTGGCCCGTCCGTTCAGCTTGCAGCCCTCCTGCCGGGGGTCGGCATAGGTGTGAAGGCCCACATGGGTCAGCACGCCGGGGCGTTTTCCGCCGATGGCGGCCATCAGCTGGCCGTATACGCCAAGAGGCATGCTGAAAGCGGCGATTTTATTTTCGCTGACAGCCCGCCCAATGGCCGGAGACATTCTCAGGTGAGAGGCGATGAGGGTGTCGATGAGGCCCTCGTCTTTGATCTTGGACATGCCGCAGCCGTCCTCTGCAAAGTCGCCGGGGGCCACGCCGGAGACGATGGTAAGTTTTTTAGGGGTGTTTTGCTCACGGAATTTTCTGCCCATGGCCGCCAGAACGCTGTCCGGGGAGGCAAAGGCGCCGAAACCGCTGATGCCAACGGTCATACCGTCTTGAATGAGGTCAACCGCCTGGTTGATTGAAATGATTTTTGCCATATATGTCGCTCCTTTTACAGATCCATAGAGCGGCGCGGGAGACTGTTCCGGAGGTAAGGGCGGAGCAGTCCCCCGCGCCAAAGAGAGAGGCGCCTTACAGACACGCCAGCTCCGCCAGACGCTGCAGCGTTTCATAGCGGGACCTGGCCTCGGCGATAATGCGTGCGCGGATGCCGTCGTCGATGCGGCTGAACCGCTTTTGCCGGTTTAAGTAATCGTGAATCAGCTCAAAATCAGCGGGCTTCTGGTTGATGGTGATTTTACCGTCCTCCCGCTCAAATTGCAGCCACGCGCCGCAATTGACGGCGAGCTTTGCGATTTGAATGGTCTGATCCGTGGGAAATTTCCAGCCGGAGGGACAGGGTGTCAGCACATGGATGAAGCAGGGGCCGTCCTTGGACGCGGCCTTGGCCAGCTTGCGCTTGAAATCCTTGATGTTGCCCACGGAGGCGGTGGCCTGATAGGTCAGGGGGGTGTGGAGCAGCATGAAATCGATGTTCTTGCTGACCTCCTTCTTGCCGGTGGGCGTGGTCTTGGTGGAGGCGCCCAGTGTTGTGGCGCTGGAGCGCTGGTTGCCGGTGTTCATGTACGCCTCGTTGTTGTAGCAGATGAAAACCGCCTTATGTCCCCGCTCAATGGCGCCGGAGAGCGATTGAAGACCGATGTCAAAGGTGCCGCCGTCTCCGGCAAAGCCCATCACCGTCACATCGTTTCGCCCCTGGATCTTCAGGGCCTCGGATACGCCGGAGGCAAAGGCGGGCAGGCTCATCAGCACCGTCTGCACGGAGGGGATGCCCCAGCCGGTCTCATCGCCGCTGCCGGTGAGAATGGCGGAGCAGCTGGGAGGGGTCATGGTAATGGTTTTGGGCCCCAGAACCTCCAGGGCGGCGCGCCCGATCAGCTCCATGGGGCAGCCCTGGCAGGTGGTCAGGCCCTTGCTCAACAGGTCCAGTTTAGCCATGGGTGCGCACCTCGCTTTCCTTCAAATCGATCCAAATCGGCTGATCGCAGACCGCATTCTCCGCGCTGAGGGATTCCGCTTTTGTGAATACGTCCTCCACGGTCTGCTCCCAGATGTCGCGGCCGCCGAGACCTGCCACAAAGCTGTACGCATTGGCGTTGCTGCCGCTGATCCTCATGCTGGCCAGGACCTCCTCATACAGGGGACCAAAGGAACCCATACCGGAGACACGGTCGATGACCGCCACGGTCCTGGCGTTTTTCAGCGCCTCTGCGATTTCTCTCTGGGGGAAGGGGCGGAAGGCCACCACACGGGCAATGCCGACCTTTTTTCCATCAGACCGCAGCTGATGGACCACGTGCTGTACAGTGCCGGACATGGAACCCATGCAGACCACCACGGTGTCGGCGTCCTCTGTGCCGTCGCACATAACCCGGCCGTAGCCGCGGCCGAAGAGCTTCTCAAACTCTGCGAAGCGCTGGTCCAGCACGCCGGCGGCGGCCCGCATTCCCAAATCCTGAGAGCGTTTGATCTCGGTGAAAATGGCGGGAGAGGTCAGATTGTCGATGGCGTAGGGGTGATCGGTGTCCAGCCGGGCGTTGACGGGCTTGAAGTCCTGAATGAACCGCTCGGCCTCCTCCACGGAGGGGACGTTGACCGGTTCGGTCAGATGGGAACAGAAGAACCCGTCAATATCCACCATGGTGGGGATCAGCACCCGCTCGTCCTCGCTGGTGCGGTAGGCGATCATCATGAAGTCCAGGGCCTCCTGGGGACTCTTGGCGAAGAGCTGAATCCACCCCTGGTCCCGCTGGGTCATGATGTCGGAGTGGTCGCACCACAGGCACATTGGCCCGGGAATGGCCCGGCTGACCACCGCCATCACCGCCGGCAGGCGGGAGGCGGAGGTGACGCCGGTGACCTCGTGCATCAGGGCCAGCCCGTGGGAGGCGCTGGCGGTGAAGGTGCGTACCCCGGTGGAGGCGGCTCCAATCACGGCGCTGAGGGCCGAGTGTTCGGATTCCACTGTGATGTACGTCGCGTCATACTGCTTGGTGTCAATCAAAGAGGAGATTGTTTCCACGATGGGGGTCTGAGGTGTGATGGGGTACGCCGCGACCAGCTGTACCTTGGAACGCATTACGCCGTAGGCAATGGCGGCGTTGCCGTCCAGTGCTTTGATGGTGCCCATGCTTACTCGTCCTCCTTTTCACAATCCGATTCCAGGACAAAATCGATGGCCTTCTTGGGGCATTCCACAGTGCAGATGCCGCAGCCCTTGCAATAGGTGTAATCAACGGTCATCCGGCCGTCCTCTTTTTCGATGACGCCGCAGGGGCAGTATTCCGCGCAGATGCCGCAGAGCACACAGTCGTCCTTGCGGATCACCGGGCGGCGGTAGCGCCAGGCGCCGGTGTGGACATCGGAGACCTTTACGGAGACAGGACCCAGAATCTCGGGCAGGGTCTCAAGCATTTTCATACGCTGCTGCACAAGTTTTTGCATTCATCTCACCAGCCTTTCCGGAAATTTTCATCTGGACGGCCTGCATCAGGCTCTCCAGAGAGACACAGCCGGTCGCCTTCGCCAGGGCGCCCAGCATGGCGACATTAGGGGGGACCTCTCCCAGGGTTTCATGGGTGATCCTGTCGGCGTCGATCTTCGTCACATTGGCAAACGCGGGGCAGGCGTAGCCGGGGTCGTTGGTGTTGACCACCAGCGTTCCGCCGGGACGTACCCCCTCGGTAATGTCAATGCCGAGATCGGCAAGGCCCGTGTCAAAGCAGATGACACAGTTGGGCCGGTAGACATAGGACTTGACTTCGATGGGACCATCGGCGATGCGGGCGTATGTATAGACCGGAGCGCCCTTGCGCTCCTGGCCGTAGGAGGGGATGGCCTGGCCGAATTTTCCCTCCAGAATCGCGGCGTTAATCAGGATTTTCGCCGCGGTGACCGCGCCCTGACCGCCGCGGGAATAAAACTTGAATTCCCACATAGATAAAGTAGCCTCCTCAATTAAAAGATGCGTTATTCCTGATAGCGGGCCAAATAGGAATTGGTTTTGTACTGGTGGATCAAAAGCTGGGACCGAACGGCTTTTACGCCGTCAATGCTGTAAATGTTCTCCTCCAAAAAAGAGGACAGCTTGTTGACATCATCGATATACGCATGGACATGTAATCCGGTGGTTCCAGTATGCTGGGATACGATGGCGATCTCTTTTTGTTCCACCAGCCTGGCGGCCACAGACTCCAGCTTGCTTGGCGCCACCTCAACATCCATAAATACACCGGCCTTTTTCTGATATGCTTTGGCGTCTATTACGACGGTAAAGCCGTGAATAATGCCGCTTTCCTTCATGCTGTTGATTCGCTCCCGAACCGCTACCCGGGATAGATGGACCTGTTCCGCAATGTCCGAGTAGGAACAGCGGCCGTCGTCTTTTAAGATTTCCAGAATGGCATAGTCCGTTGCGTCCAACTGGATCATTGCAGCGCCTCCTTATTTTTTACATAATGGTTAAGGTGTGTTTGAAAAATGACGAAACGCCCAACTGGCGGATATTTTCCGCTGCTCTGCGCTCACAATTCCTGCCGGGTGACAGCCCGCCTGCAAAAATCTGCCTTGATTGGCGGAAAAATCTCTCGCCGCTGAACATTCCGCCATTTATCAAACAAGACCTGGGGGGTGCGGGGACGGGATGGAATTCAGCCCAGAAGGCCGATGCCGCTGACCACTGTGGTCCAAAGGGCGTTGACGACCACATAGGCCAAAGTGATGACAATGCCGGTCCACATCATGTCCTTAATCTTCCAGTAACCGCCGGAATAGGTGGTGAAACAGGTGGGGTCAATGGGGACCAGAAGAAGCATACTGGTGGACATGCACACGGGCAGGCAGACAACGGCGGGATTCAGTCCAAGGTTTACCGCCAGCGCGCCCACCACGGGCAGACACAGTCCTGCCAGAGAGACGCCCTGGGGCATGGGATAGTGACCCGCCATCATCATGAGGTTGATGACCAGAAGCAGGATCAAAATGCCCATACCGGCGACTCTGGTCAGGAAGAGGTCGGCCAGAATGCCGCTGAGCCATTCGCCCGTGCCCAAATTGGAGACTACGGTTGCCAGAGCCGTGGCGGCGCCGCAGATCAGGACTGCGGACCATTCGATCCGTCCGCTCATCTCCTTCCAGTCCACCATGTCCATACCCGGCAGGGACATCACGAAGATACCGGCCCAGGTGGTCATGTACATGTCGATGCCCGTATATTTGGGGATGAACCAAAGCACGATCATCACACAGAAGACGACGGCGAATTTCAGCTCGTCGCCCTGGAGGGGGCCGATGCTCTTTCGGTCTTCTTTCAGGGAATCCAGCCCCTTGACGACGTCGATCTCCGGCTTGAACACCACGCAGAGGAACAGCCATGCCAGAACCGTGCTGATGACCGCCACGGGAACGCCCACAATGGACCACTGCGCAAAGGAGATCTCCACGCCGCAGATGGATTTCAGCAGGGACATGGTGACGGCGTTCATGCCGCTGCCGGCGGGAGTGCCGATGCCGCCGATGGCCGCGCCTACGGGGATGCCCAGCATCAACGCCTTTCCGTATTTTGACTTGCCGGGCTCACAGTTATTCTTCTCCAGCAGGGGGTGGCAGATTCCAAAGAAGATCAGCGCGGTGGGAATATCCGCCAGAAACATGGAGATGATACAGGTGCCCAGCATGACGCTGAGCAGAACCGCCCTGGATTTATTGCCGAACATGGGCAGGACATAGAGGGACAGACGCCGTCCCAGTCCCACTTTGGAGAAAATCTGGCCAATAATCATGGCGCCCAGCAGGAAGAATACGCCTGTACCGGCAAAGCCCGCCAGAATGGCGCCCTCTGCCTCAAAGCCCACCCAAGCGCCGAAGAACAGGGCGAAAATGGATGTAATCGCCATGGGCACCGCTTCGGTCAGCCACAGAAGAACGGTGACAAAGAGTACCAGAAAGCCGTCCCAGCCGGCTTGGTCAAGGCCTGCGGGCACAAAGTTGTGCAGAATTGCGAAACCGCCAAAAATCAGGACCAGATATATGACGCGTTTCATTTTGTTGGTCATATTGGACTCTCCTTCTTCCATGCTGTTTTCAACAAGAAAACAGCTCATTTTTCGTTCCGGCGGATGCGCATCCGCCGGATGTCCTTTGGGATCGGAATCCTCACCGCGATGATGTCCTGTCAAAAATCTTAACATAAAGGGTGGTTCCCTTGTGGTTTTTTTGTCGAAAATTCCAAACCAAAACGGAAGGCGGGAATAGTTTTGTTAATTTTGACAATTCTGGGTTCGGTTATGTGACGGATCAGATAAAAAACGGAATCGCTTTTCAAATTTTTTTGCTTTCGTATTTTGGCTGTAAAGAATGACAAAGCGAATAAACGAAATGCTGTGACTTTCCAAACGAAACGAAACCGCCAGGGGTACCTGGCGGTTTCGTTTCCGGATTTAGAAGCTGTATCAAAATGCGTGCCGTTGCCGATTGGGACAGCTTCTTATTTTGAAAACTCCGAGCTGATTTCTTGAAGCAGGCTTTTTGCACAGACGATTATTTGCTGAATCCCCTCCGGCCCCGGCAGCTCATAGTGGATACCGCAGACGACAGTGACGGTGGTTTGAAGGGATTTGGACAGCTCTGCGGCGAAGAGGTCGCCAATCACGTCATCCCGGTGCTCTGGAAGCAGGATCTTTTTCAGAGAAACCTGTCCGTTTACGAATGTTCCAACACTGACGCTGCCGATGTGAGGCCGGCATCCTCCTGAAATCTCTGCCAGCCAATCCTCCCCGATTTGATGAAGATTGACCGCAATGCGATGGCCGAGAACTTGCTTTTCATAATGATAATCTGTCATTTTAGAAAATCCTTTCATTTCTATGAAAGTTCCATGGAATGCCTCCGCGTCTATCGGCGCTCACATATGGCCGATCAGCCGACAGTGCTATTATAGAGAAAAAAACGCCCTGGGGCAAGTGCTTTTGTGGCTTTTGTGAATCATTTGCTGCCGCAAAGAATATCCGGGTCCTTTCATAGCCAAGGCTTGCCGGAAGACGGAGGAGCAGGCGGACCGCTTTGAGAAAAGTAAAGAAATTCCAGAAAGCGGTTGCATAAATCCTCAATATCATTTATAATTTAATTAGCTAAATTGAATTGCAGGGAGAGAAGAGCGGTATGGGAGATGTGGAAAAACTGGAAAGCTGCCTGGCGGAGCTGTTTGAAAGGAGGGGGTATCCTGGCATGGCGGTATGCGTCCGGGGGCCGGAGGGAGTCCTTTTTGAAAAGGGCTTTGGCTATCGGAGCATGGAGCCGAAAAAGGGCGTGGACGGCGATACCGTCTTTGGAATCGCTTCCATGAGCAAGTCCATGACGGCACTGGCCTGCTGCATTTTGCAGGCGGAGGGGAAGATGAGCCTTGACGATCCGGTGACAGACTATTTTCCGGATTTTCATATTCCCGGGGCGGCGGACGAGTGCGTCACGGTGAAGACGCTGGCCATGCATCGGGCCGGCCTTCCGCCCATGGAACCCCTGGAATGGTCTATCGCCAAAAACAGCATCGAGCGCGAGAGCAGGTGGTATCGGGAGATGCTGCGGACGGCTCCCAACCAGATGGACAGGATCGAGCAAATCGTCGACTACATCTCCGCGGGAAATTATGAGCCCCTTGGCGCGCCTGGGGAATATATGAGCTATTCCAACGAGGGCTATGCTCTGCTCTCTTATATTGTCGACCAGGCGGCGGGGATCACGCTGGAGGAATTTCTGGAGGAGCGGATCTTTCGGCCGCTCGGCATGACGCGGACCGTTCTCGATCTGGACGGCAGCGAGGCGAGAAAGCTGGCGGAGGGCAATATCACCAGCCTTTTTGAACGGGATGAGGACGGGAAAATGGTCTGGGACGACAACTGGTCTGTCCTGCCGCCCTTCCGGGGCTGCGCCTGCGTCAAGTCCACGGCAAGGGATATGGCGAAATACTACCAGATGCTCGCGGACGGCGGCCGGTGGATGGGGCGTCAGGTGATTCCGGCGGAGGCCGCCGAGCTGATGTATGGGAGGGAGTTCCCCCTTCGGGACAGGCCCTTCTACTGCATGGGACTGAAAAAGCGGCTGATCGGCGGGAAAATGGTGTGCGAGCATTCCGGCGGGCTCCACGGGGTCTCCTCCAAGGGGGGCTTCATGGAGGGCGGATACGCGGCTGTTGTGCTCTGCAACGAGGGCGATTTGGACATGGAGGAGTTCCAGTGGATCTGCTACAATTTTATCCTGGGGCTTCCTTTGGAGACGAGGCACGATTACGCTGTGCCCTCTGGACGGAAATTCAGCAGGCCGGACATGCTCTGCGGGGATTTTCTGTCCAAGGAGGGACTTCCGGCCCGCTGCGCCGTCCGCGTCGAGGAGGGTGAGCTGACGGCGGATTATCATGGAAGAAAGGTCCGGCTGCTCCACTGCGGCGGCACCTGCTTTGCGGCGGTGGAGTTTGATCATCCGGAGAGACGTGTGGAGACCCTGCGGTTTTATATCAGAGACGGAAAGGCCTGGGGGGTGAAATGTGACACCAGGATCTATCAGCGCACAGCGGCCGGCGGATAGAGGCCGGCGCTTGTGCGGGATATGTCCCGGCCGGCGGCCGTACCTGTACGAAAGAGGAGGTAATTATGAAAGGGTATCTGATCAAACGAGTGCTGCAAGGGCTCCTTTTGATTGTGGCGGTGTCAATGCTGGTATTCAGTTTGCTGTATATGATGCCGGGCAATCCGGTGGACATGATCGTCGACCGAAAGGTGTCCGCTGAGAAGAAGGCGGAGCTGGCCCATGAGATGGGCTACGACCTGCCTCTGCCGGAGCAGTATATGCGGTGGGTGAAGGGGATCGTGGTGGACCATGATTTTGGGAACTCCACCCGGTACAAAGTGCCGGTGGTGAGTCTTTTGAGGGACAGGATTCCCAGAAGCCTGGTGCTCTGCGGGTGGTCGCTGCTGATCGAGATGCTGATCGCCCTGCCCATTGGGCTTCTCTGTGCTATTAAGAAGGACTCGTTTTTCGACCGGTTTACCGTGGTCTTCACCCTGATTCTGACGGCGATGCCAGCATTCTGGCTGGGGGCGCTGCTGATCCTGGCCTTTGGCGTGGGCTTGAACATACTGCCGATCAGCGGCTATAAGGGGGCGGAGTATCTGGTTCTCCCGGTATTTGCCCTGGTGTCGGCCAGCATTGCGGGAACCATCCGTCTGACAAAGTCGGAGGTTTTGGAGGTACTTAATGAAAAATATGTGACGACAGCCACGGCAAAGGGGCTTCCCAGGCGGACTGTTATGGTGAAGCATGTGCTTCGCAACGCCCTGATTATGGTCACTGTCCAGGTGTTTATGTCCATTCCCTGGCTGATCTCCGGCGCGGTGGTCATTGAAAAGATCTTTGATATTCCCGGCATGGGAGGCCTGCTTTTGAATTCCATCATTGTGCAGGATTTTCCGGTGGTGCAGGCGGTGCTGATGATCGTTGCGGCGCTGACCGTTGTCTGCAATCTGATCAGCGATGTCGTCATCGGCATTTTGGATCCGCGGATTCGGATCTCTATGGGCGGGGGTGAGAAGTGATGCGTGACCGGGAAAAAGTGAGAGAGACCCTTCAGGCATGTTTGAAAAACGGAAATTTCATGGTGGGATTTCTGATCCTTTTAAGCGTCCTTCTGGTTGCCCTCTTTTCCGAGCAGATCGCGCCCTACGGTTATACGGAGCAGCTGGTGGGCGGAAAATTTTCCCCGCCGTCGGCGGAATTCTGGTTCGGGACGGATGAGCTGGGGCGGGACGTGTTTTCCCGAGTGGTTGCGGGAACGCGGATCACCTTGTGGGTGGCCTTCATCGGCGCGACGCTGGAGCTGGTTCTCGGCGTGACGGTGGGCCTGATCTGCGGGTATTTCGGCAAGTGGATCGACCGCGTGTTCTCCTTCCTGACCGACCTCACCTGGTGCATTCCGGGGACGATTCTGGCGCTGGCGGTGGTCACCCTGCTTGGAAAGGGACTGACCAATTCCGTAATCGCCATCTCCCTGGTGAGCTGGGCCTCCTACGCAAGGCCGGTGCGCGCAAAGACCATGTCTTTGAAGAACATGGCCTTTGTGGAGACGGGAACGGCCTTTGGAGAGTCCTCCTTCTCCCTGATGTTCCGCTACATCCTGCCCAATGTTGTGCCGTCCCTTATCGTCATGGTGTCCATGAGCCTTCCGGCCACGATCCTCTCGACGACAACGCTGTCGTTCCTGGGACTTGGCTCCCAGGCGCCCTCGCCGGATTGGGGGCTGGCTCTTTCCAAGGGAATTGATTACATTGGGACGGCTCCGTGGCTCAGTGTTTTTCCGGGCATTGCGCTGGTGTATACGGTGCTGGGCTTCAACCTCCTTGGCGAGGGACTCCGCGATATTCTGGACCCCCATATGAAATCACAATGAAAGAGGTGTGAGGTATGAAGGAGACATTGTTAAGCCTGGAGCATCTCAGCATTGATTATAAGATCAAGGGCGGATACCTGTCCGCGGTCAACGATGTCAGCATGGACATCCGCCAGGGGGAGATCTTCGCGGTGGTCGGAGAATCCGGCTGCGGAAAGTCCACGGTGGCCCACAGCGTCATGCGGCTGCTCTCCGGCGGAAACGCGAAAATCGAGGGGAAAATCCTGTTTGACGGGCGGGATCTGATGATCTGCTCGGAAAAAGAGATGGAGGCCGTCCGGGGAAAAGAGATCGGCATGATTTTTCAAAACCCGCTGGATTCTCTGAACCCGGTGTACACGGTGGGAAATCAGGTCGGCGAGGCGATCATGCTGGACAGGGTGGACAAGCAGGAGGCCATGCGCCGTGCCATCAAGCTGTTTCAGGATGTCAAGATGCCGGATGCTCAGGAGCGGGCGGACAGCTTTCCCCACGAGCTCTCCGGCGGAATGCGCCAGCGGGTCATGATTGCAATGATGCTGTCCAGAGATCCCAGGCTATTGATCGCGGACGAGCCCACGACGGCCCTGGATGTGACCATCGAGGCGCAGATCCTGGAGATCATCAAAGAGCTCAAGGAGAAGCGGAATACGGCGATTTTGATGATTACCCACAATTTCGGGCTGGTCGCCGAGGCGGCGGACCGGATTGCGGTCATGTACGCGGGGGAAGTGGTGGAGAGCGGGGATGTGTTTGAGATTTTTGAAAATCCCATGCATCCGTATACCAGACTGCTCATGAAGGCGCTCCCCCGAAAGACGAAACGGGAGGGGCGCCTGGAGACCATCGACGGCTCTGTGCCGCGGATTCTGGATAAAAAGCCGGGGTGCCGCTTTGCCAACCGGTGTCCCTATGCGCAGGAGCTGTGCAGAAGCCGGACGCCGGGCGAGACAACGGTCGGTGAGACCCACCGCTGCCGGTGCTTTCTGGTGTCGGGGGAACACGCTTCAAGCGGGAAGGGGGCGTGAGCGATGGCAAAAATGGTAGAGCTGGAGAAGCTGGAAAAGCATTTTAAGATCTCCAAAGGCATGTTTGACACCGACCACAGAGTGGTGCGGGCGGTGGATCAGGTCTCCCTTTCCATTGAGGAGGGAGAGATCGTCGGTCTGGTAGGAGAATCCGGAAGCGGAAAGACGACGCTTGCGCGGGTGCTTTTGAGCCTTACGAAGATGACCGGCGGCAAGGCGATGATCGACGGCGTGGACCTCTCAAGGGCCACGAAAAAAGACATGAAGAAGCTGCACCGGGAGATCGCGGTGGTGTTCCAGGACCCGGCGTCCAATCTCAATCCCCGCCAGACGGTGGAGAGCTCCATCATGCGGCCCATGGTGATCCACGGAGTTCCCCGGGCGGAGGCGCAGAATAAGGCGAAGGAAGTTCTGGACATGGTGAAGATGGACCGGCGGTATCTGGACAGCTTCCCCCATCAGCTCTCAGGCGGGCAGCTGCAGCGGATCGCAATCGCACGGGCCCTGGCCCTGTCGCCGAAGATCATGATTCTGGACGAGCCCACCAGCGCCCTGGACGTGTCCGTGCAGGCGCAGATCCTGAATTTACTTCTGGATCTGCAGGAAAAGATGAATCTTACGTATCTGGTCATCACCCATGATCTGAACGTGATCCGGTATATCAGTGATAAGATCGCCGTGATGTATTTGGGGAAGCTTGTGGAGTTCGGACCGACGGAGGAGGTGACGGGACATCCGAAGCATCCCTATACGAAGGGACTGATGGACGCTGCTCCGATTCTGGACCCCCGCCTTCGGGGCAGGGAGAAGGAACTGATGAAGGGCGATCCGGGAAGTCTTATCAACATTGGGACAGGCTGCAGATTTTTTGCCAGATGCAAATATGCGACTTCAGAATGTGAAAAGGAGGACCCTGAAATCCTGAGTGCCGGAAATGGGCATCAGGTCGCATGCCTGCATCCGCTGAAAATAGAACCATAAGGCAGAGGTTTCATTAAAATGAAGGAGGAAGATTATGAAAAAGAGAAGGGTTACAGTTTTCTTGCTGACTGCCGCCATGATCCTGTCGCTGGCGGCCTGCGGGGGCGGGGGCTATGTGGATGCTACCGGGCCGAAGGAAGGCGGCGCCGATGGGGCCGGAAAGGATACCTTTACGCTGGCGGACGAGGAGTGGTACGGCACGGATCTCTATCAGCAGGACTCCTGGAGCTCCGGACAGACCCTGATCGCAGACGCCCTGTTTACCCTGGACCCGGAGGGCGGCGACCTGCTGGACGGCATCTGCACAGACCTGACTGCCAGTGAGGACGGCCTGACCCTGACGATGACGGTCCCGGAGGGCAAGTACTACGCAACAGGCGAGCAGGTGGAGCCGGAGGACGTGGTGGCCTCCATCGAATGGGGCCAGGAAGTCAGCGTCTATGCCGATGGGTACAGCAACATCGAGTCCATGGAGGTGGACGGCCGGCAGGTGATTATGCACTTGTCGGAGTTCCGCTCGGACCTCTTCTATTACCTGGGCGAGGTCTTCATGGGTGTCATCGACAAGGATCAGCTGGACTCCCTGAGCAAGGACGAGCTGATGTGGCAGGCGGTTCCCTACGGCATGTACTCCGTGGAGAGCTACGAGCCTGGTTCCGGTGTGACCCTGGTGGCCAACGAGGGGTATAGGACCGACAATCCCCTGGTGGAGAATAAGGGCGCGCCCGCCATTAAGCATGTCGAGGTCAAGTTCAATATGGAGGACTTCACCGCTATTGAGGAGCTGAAAGCCGGAAACATCGATTATATCAACGGCATCACCATGGATGGCAAGCAGCAGCTGGAGGCCGCGGGCGGCGTGACCGTGGCGGAGAAGACCTATCCCAACATCGATTATTTTGAGATGAATACGGACAAAGGCGCGTTCGCGGATGTGGCTGTCCGTCAGGCCGTGGCCCTCAGCATTGACAGGGAGGCGCTCAGCGAGTTGACAGACGGCGCCGTTCTGCCGGCCTATTCCATGATCTATGATTCCATGCAGGGCTTCTCCCAGGAGGCGAAGGATAATTTCCAGGCAAATTACGCCAATGACCGTGAACGGGCAAAGCAGATCCTTGCGGACGCGGGCTACACCGACAGCAACGGCGACGGCTATGTGGACAAGAACGGCACGAATGTGGAGTTCACCTTCTACTCCTGGTCCACCGGCCCCAACGTGATCGTTTCCCAGGGACTGCAGGAGCAGCTAAAGCAGGTCGGCATCAAGATGAACATCGAGGCCCTTGACTGGAACTATATTTACGAGAATATCAACAACGATGAGTATGATGCCGGAATCGAATGGCTGGAGTGGGCGGAACCCATCCTGATCCTGAACGCCTGCTATTACGATCAGAATGCTCCGGGCAATACGGACGCGTATTATGCCGCGGTGGCCGATGCGGCGGCTACGGTGGACGCGGACGAGCGGATTGCGAAGGTCGGAGAGATCCAGAAGGAGATGTTCGAAAACTGGAATATTATTCCCTTTTACAGCGAGGCCACTTACGTCGCTTACAACGATTACGTAAAGGGCATCAATATTGTCAATGGAAGCCTGCATTGGAATGACCTGAGCTTCTAAAGGGGGGCGGAAAGCGGGGCCGCCTGAAAACAGCGGGCTGTATTGTCTAAAATGGTCCGCAGGCGGCAGAACCTGATTTGTGACATGCCAAAGAAAGGGAATATGATGGTCGTCTTCCGTAGAGGCGCTGTCATATAGAGAAAAGATTATGGCCGGCGCGTTTCCCCTCAATGGATTGGGGAAAGGCGCCGGCCTGGTTGCCGGGAATTCTCATGGTTTCTATAGAAGCTGTACCAATCTGCGTACCGCCGCCTAATGGTACAGCTTTCTGAAAGCCGGCCCATTCAGGCCCGCTGAAAATTTGTGAAAATTGCCCTTTGATTTTCCCGGTTTGCTCTGCTAAACTAATTTTCAATTTCATACGGTCATTCAACGACACATGTGGTGCATTGCACGTAAATCTGATTACGGTACAGTGATGCTCTGCGTGTGTCGTCTTTTGAGGCACATGCGTCCGCATGTGCCTTTCTCTGTCCGTTGACTTTGAAGGAGGAGTTGTCATGGAGACATCCAATTACCTGGGAACCGAAAAAACCGGAAAATTACTGCTGAAATTTGCGGTTCCCTGCATCTTTTCGCTCATTATTTCCTGCCTGTACAATATCGTTGACCAGATCTTTGTGGGCAACGGCGTGGGGTATCTGGGCAATGCCGCTACGGGGGTCATTTTTCCCGTCACTGTCGTCGGCTGGGGCGTGTCGCTGTTCTTCGGCGACGGCGCGGCGGCCGCTCTCAGCGTATCCTTGGGAAAAAATGAGACGGAGCACATCCACCGCAGCGTAGGGAACAGCATCCTCTGTTCCTTTCTGGGCGGCGTGGTGATTATCCTCATCAGCTATTGCTGGGGAGACGGCCTTCTGCGGCTCATCGGCGCCACAGATGCCAACCTGACCTTGGCCCATGACTATGGCTTTATCATCTATGCCATGATGCCCCTGGCCCTGGTGCAGAACACACTGGCCTCCATCATCCGCGCCGACGGCAGTCCCAAGTATGCCATGGGCGCCATGCTGGTGGGCGCCGTGCTGAACATCATTGGCGACCCAGTGGCAATTTTTGTGCTGGACATGGGCATCAAGGGCGCGGCCTATGCCACCATTCTGGGGCAGTTCGTCAGCTTCCTGATCTGTGCGGCCTATCTGACCCAAAGCAAATCCTTCCGCATTTGCCGGGCCAGTTTCCGCCTGGAGCTGACATTGCTGAAACAGGTCATGGCCCTGGGGGCCTCCAGCTTTTTGACCCAGCTGTCCATCGTGATTATCACAGTCATCAACAACATCCTGCTGGTGAAGTACGGCGCGGTATCCCCTTATGGCGCGGACATCCCTCTGGCGGCCTTTGTGGTCATTATGAAGCTGTTCCAGATCGTGCTGAACATTGCCATCGGCATCGCCGCTGGAGCGCAGCCTATTGTGGGGTACAATTACGGCGCGAAGAAGTACGGCCGGGTGCGGGAGCTGCTGGGGCTGATTGTCAAGTGGACGGCTGCCGTCTGCCTGATCTGTACCGTTTTATTTGAGGTGTTTCCCCTGTTCTTTATTCGGATGTTCGGCGCGGACGGGGAGCTTTATACCCAATTCGCGGTACAATGCCTGCGAATTTATCTTTCCTTGATCCTGTTCACCTGCGTTCAGAAGGTCTGCGCCATTTTCCTTCAGTCCATTGGTCATGCAAAGGCCGCCGCACCGCTGTCGATCCTGCGGGACGTGCTGCTGATCGTATTTTCCGTCGCGGTTCCAATCTTCTGGGGAGTGACCGGCATCTTCTGGGCCGCACCCATAGCGGACGTTCTGGCGGCTGCGGTGACGGCGGCCGTTATGGTTCGCCTCTGGAGCCAGCTGAAGGCGGAGGACGGCCAGCCTGTGGACACGCAGACCGTTCTGCAAGCATCCCGTCCCGGCGTAATCATTACCATTGCCCGGGAGCATGGCACGGCCGGAAAGCGGATTGGACAGCTGGTGGCGCAGCAGCTGGGAATCCCCTGCTACTATAAGGAGATGACCGCCCTGGCCGCCCAGGAGAGCGGGCTGGCGAAGGAGTTTATTTCTGACATCAACTCCAATGAAAACGCGGTGATGCGGGAGCTGTATCTCAGCACCAGTGCCGTCCAGCAGGCGGTGATCGCCCAGGAAAAGGCCATCAACATGATTGCCGATATGGGCTCCTGCGTCATTGTGGGCCGCGCGGCGGACCACGTTCTGCGGAACCGGGAGAATGTGGTGCGGATTTTCATCCATGCGCCCAAGCTCTACCGGGTGCGGAAGGTTATGGAGATGTACGGCGATACGGAGCAGGAGGGGAAGAAGAGCATCGCCCGCTCAGATGCCGCCAGAGGTTCCTATTACAAGAGCATTTCCGGCCATGAGTGGGGAGATCCCCATCAATATGAGCTGAGTGTGGACAGCTCCATTGGACCGGAGAAGACGGCGGAGCTGATCTGCGGCTATATCGGCCGCAGGTAAATCTCCGGCGGTATCCGGCAGAACAGGGGCAGCCCGCCATTGTGGCGGGCTGCCCCTTCTTGCAGGGTATCAGAATCAAATCTCCATATCCAACAAATAGGAAGACAGGCCCTTGCCGTGCATATCCACGGAGAGCGACCGGGTGACGCCGCCGCCCAGGGCCGCGTACATCACGAAGTTCAGAGCGTGGATGTTCGGCAGCTCATAGCGGACCACGTCGCCGTGGACCATGCCCTTGAAATGCTCCTTTACCCGTTCGGGAGTGACCTTTTCCTTGAGCATCTCAAAATCCTTTGCGTCATAGGCGATCAGGGAGACGTTGGAGATGTTCCCCTTGTCTCCGGTGCGGGAGTGGGCGATTTCCCAGAGTTTCATGGCGGCTTCTCCTTTCTTATACCTCAAAGACCTGGATCTCGGGTTTCACGTCATAGCGGCTCACCAGGATGGAGGCCACCGACACGATGTCCCGGGTGCGCTTCACCGCGCCGCAGCCGCCGGCGGGGCCGTTGGTGTACAGGGCCTCCACCTCGTTGGGCACCAGGTCGGCGATGGCGCGGGTCTTGGCCCGGCCGGCCACCCGGACGCGGACCTCCGAGGGCTCGCCGCCGGCGGGGCGGTCGGGGTTCCAGTACAGGCTGTTGCAGCCGATCAGGTCAAATTTCAGCTCGTCGAACTGACCGGGGGCCACCAGCTCCAGACGCTCTTTCATGATCTCCAGAGCCAGCTTGGCCCGCGCTACACAGCCGGGGCCGCCGTAGCTGATTTCACCGTCGCCGATAAAGCAGTCCCGGTAACCGATGGAGCACTTGAAGGTCTCGGTCTTGGGCTTGCCGGTGACGCCTGTGACCATCACCTTGTCCTTCTCCGTCTCGGTGAAAGTGATGTTCTTGCAGTCTGCCACCACGTCGGGGGTGAAGTAGTTCTCGGGGTCATGGATCTCATAGCAGATCTGCTCGGAGCAGGTCTCCACAGTCACAAGGCCGCCGGCCTCGGGGACCTTGGTGACAAAGAAGGAGCCGTCCTCGGAGATCTCGATGATTGGGAAGCCCAGGTGTCCGACGCCGGGCACATCCTTCTTGCCGGGCTCGGCGAAGTAGCCGCCGGTGACCTGGCCGCCGCACTCCAGCAGGTGGCCCATGATGGTGCCCTTGCCCAGCTTGTCCCAGTCCTCTAAGGACCAGCCGAACTCGTGGATAGCGGGAGCCATGAAGATGGCGGGGTCGGCCACGCGGCCGGTGATGACCACATCGGCGCCCTGCTCCAGCGCTTTCAGGATGCCCTCTACGCCCATATAGGCGTTGGCGGAGACGATCTCGCCGGGGAGCTTGGAGAGGGGCTCGCCGGTCTCCCACACCTCCGTGTCCATGTACTTGTCGATAACGGGCAGCAGGTCGTCGCCGGTGACGCAGGCGATCTTCATGCCGGTGAGGCCGTGCTTTTTGGCGATTTCCACACATTTGGCCGCCGCTGCCTGAGGATTGGCGGAGCCCATGTTGGTAATGAGCCTCACCTTATGCTTCCAGCACAGGGGGAGGGCCCTCTCCATGCGGTACTCCAGCAGGCCGTTGTAGCCCTTGCTGGGGTCTTTTAGTTTGGCCTGCTGGCCGATGGCAATGGTGCGCTCGGCCAGGCACTCGTAGCTGATGTAATCCAGATTGCCTTTTTCGATGAGCTCCAGGGAGGGTTCCAAGCGGTCGCCGGCGTACCCGGCGCCGGAGCCGATGCGGATAGACTTCATAAAAACTCGCTTCCTTTCAGCAGAATTGGATGGACGGATCAACTGGTTCTCACATGGTCACGCCGCCGGTGACGACAGCCACCACCAGCATTACGATGGTCACGATAAAGGCCATGGGGATGGTCTTCTTCTGATGCTCGCCGAAGTCAACGCCGGCCAGGCCCACCAGCAGGAAAGTGGAGGCGGTCAGCGGGGAGACGGGGAAGCCGGTGGTCATCTGGCCCAGGATAGCGGCCCGACCCACGGACTGGGCGGCCACGCCGAAGCCCTCGGCGGTCTGGGCCAGCACGGGCAGCACGCCGTAGTAGAAGGAGTCGGGATCAAACAGCAGCGAGGCGGGCATACCCACAACGCCCACGATGATGGGGAAGAAGCGGCCCAGAGTATCGGGAATGATGGATACCAGAGCATCGGCCATGGCGGTAATCATGCCGGTGCCCTTCATGATGCCGGTGAAGCAGCCTGCGGCAAACAGCACGGAGCACATCATCAAACAGCTCTTGGCATGGGCGTCTACCCGGCCCTTGGAGTCGGCTACCTTGGGGTAGTTGATGAGGGTGGCCAGCACATAGAACACCATGAAGATCACCGCCGGGGCGAAGCCGGATTTCAGCAGGGCGGCAATGGCGGCAATGATGAGGATGATATTCACCCAGAACAGCTTGGGGCGCAGGAGCGCCTTCTCCTCGTCGGAGAGCTCGGGTTCCACATAGGCCTTGCCGGCCAGGGCCACCGTGCCCAAACGGGCCTTTTCCGCGCGGCCCAGGAACACGGCGATCACCAGCACGCACACAAGGCCTGCCAGCACGGCGGGCAGCACGGGCATAAAGAAGGCCACGGCGTCGGTCTGCTGGCCCTCGGCGGTGAGGGCGGTGGCGGCGCGGATGGTGGGGCCGCCCCAGGGCAGGATGTTCATGGTGCCGGCGGACAGAGCCACGATGGTGGCCAGAGTGGTGCGCTTCATGCCCAGGGCGTCATACAAGGGCAGAAGGGCGGGGACGCAGATCAGGAAGGTCACGGCGCCGGAGCCGTCCAGGTGCACGATAGCTGCCAGGATGGCGGTTCCGATGGCGATTTTGATGGGATCGGTACCCACAAGGTCCAGCACCTTTTTGATGATGGGGCGGAAAGTGCCTGCGTCGGTGAGGATGCCGAAGAACAAAATGGAGAAGATAAACATGACACCGGTGGCGGCCACAGAGCCGATGCCGCTGGAGCCGGTGATGAAGCCGCCCAGCTTTTTGAAGTTTGCCATGAAGTCAATTACGCCGGGAGCGTTCTCAGGGTCGGTGATGAAAAACGCGCAGGAGATGATGCCGGTCACCACAGGGACTGCAATAAGAGCCACCAGGGGCGATGCTTTTTTGGTCATAATAAGGACCAGCATCAGCACCACGGTCAGAAAGCCCAAAAATGCCAACATAGAATTGTCCTCCTCTTCTTTTCTCTTTCGCTTTTGGGCCTGTATGTACCGCGGGGTCGCCAGGCCCAGAAATGGCACGGGGCACGCTGCAGCTATGCCAACTATAAAAGCAAAAATCATGCCAACAGCAGGAGGCGCCTCGCAAAAATCACCAAGTGTCTGGGAGACTAGGGACCGGACGCTTGTGCATTCCGCTGTTTTGTCCATAGCAGCAAAGAGAAATTCTAAAATTTTAGAAATTTCACAAAAGAGAATTGAGAAGGTTTTGAGCGTTATGCCTGTAATGACTGGGGTTCTAAAATATTAGAAGTCGATTCTAAAAATGTAGAACTCAATCGGAGCCGAGTTTATTGTAAAGTGTGGCCAGGGAGATGCCCAGTTCCGCCGCGGCCTGTTTTTTTCCCTCCAGTGAGGAGCCGCAGCGCAGCAGCGCCTTATGGATCTCGCTCTGTTCAAACATCCGTACCCGCTGGGCCAGGGGAATATTTTCAAGCTCTGTGGCGGGGCGCACCAGGCTCTCCGGCAGGGAGTCCCGGACGATGACGCCGTTGTCGGAGAGGTAGGCGGAAAATTCCAGCACATTGCGCAGTTCCCGCACATTCCCCGGCCAGTCATGGGCGGTGAGAACCTCCAGCGCCTCCGGGGAGATGGTCACGGATCGTTTCAGCTTTTTGGACAGCTCCTGCAGGATCACAAAGGCCAGGGCGGGAATATCTCCCCGCCGTTCCCGCAGGGGCGGAATGCGGATCTGGAAGGTGGAGAGGCGGTAGTACAGATCCCTGCGGAATTTCCCGGCGGAAATGTAGGACTGCAGGTCTGCATTGCTGGCGCAGACCAGGCGTACGTCCAACTCCACCTCCTCCACGCCGCCCACCGGGCGCACCCGTCCCTCCTGGAGGACCCGCAGCAGTTTTGCCTGGAGCCCCAGATCCATCTCGGACACCTCGTCCAGGAAGATGGTGCCGCCGTTGGCGGCCTCGAACAGGCCGATCCTGCCGCCCCGCTTGGCTCCGGTGAAAGCGCCCTCCACGTAGCCGAAGAGCTCGGATTCCAGGGTATTCGCGTTGAAGTTTGCACAGTTGATGGCCACAAAGACCTCCCGGCACCGGGGGCTGGCATTGTGAATGGCCTGGGCGTAGAGCTCTTTGCCGGTGCCGCTCTCCGAGGCCAGCAGGACCGCCGCGTCCGTGGCCGCCGCCCGCTGGGCCAAGGACTTGACAGCGCGCACGTTTTCGCCCACGGCCACGATGGAGTCAAAGGTGTACCGGGTGGAGTTGGCTTTATTTACCCGGCGGAGCACCTGCTTGTTTCGTTTTTCATAGGCCTCCAGCTCTGTGCGGAAGTCGTAGGCGTCCCGGATAAAGGTGACCACCGACAGCCCGCCGGCCACTGCGCCGTCCAAAAAGAAGGGATACATATTGACGAAGTAGACGTCGTCGTTTTCCTCCATACGGGGGGCGTGGAGAATGGGCTGTCCCGTGGCCAGCACCTCTGGAAGCCGCGCTCCCGGGCGCACCTCCCGCAGGGGGCGGCCCAGAATCTCCGCTTCCGACTTTTTCAAAAAGTCCAGATAGGGCTGGTTGGCGAATATGATCCTGGCCTCGGTGTCGATCATCAAAATGCCCTCCCGCATGGACTGGAGGGCGGCGCGCAGTTCCTCGTAGTGAGCCATAGGGACACCTGCTTTCTGTCCGGTTGGAAATTTCTGGACCTCATAATATAACAAGTATATATGTGATTTCAACGGATTGCAAGCAGGCCCCCGATTTTTTCCGCGCATGGCGAATATATGCTTCCATTTTTTTGCCGCTTGTGGTAAAATACAAATGAGAGTGAATCCGTATGGATGAATTTCGCCAAGGGAATGTTACCGTTTGGTAGCATTTTTCTGAGGTGAATATCATGCACTTTCAACGTTTGGAGGATTTGCGGGTTGATCATGACAAGACGCAGATCGAGATTGCGGAATACCTGAACATGGGGCGTAACGTCTATTGGCGTTACGAGAAGGGAAAACGAGAAATTCCCACCTGGGCGGTTTTGAAGCTGGCCGACTACTACAAGGTCAGCACCGACTATCTCCTGGGCCGCACGGACCAGCGGACGCCCTATCCGCCTGCCCGCAGGAGATGAGAAAGCTGGCGGTTTTTGCCGGGGCCTTCTCCTTGGGGGCCTTTCTGGCACAGTATTTACTGCGGCCGGAGTGGGTTCTTCCTGCAGCCTTGGTGTTTCTGGGGCTGGGCTGGGCGTCGTTTCTGCTGCCCTGGGAGGTTCGCCGCCGGAGCGCGGCGGCCTTCGCCGCACTGGCGCTGGCCCTGGGGTGGAGCTGGCTGTACGTCCGGCAGGTGCAAAGGCCCCTGGAATCCCTGGCGGGCACGGAGGGAGCGGCAGTCATGACCCTGTGGGACTATGCGGAGAAGACGGACTACGGCGCAAGAGCGTCTGTAAAGCTGGAGGGATTTCCCTTAGGAAAGGCTGTATTCTACGGCGACGCGTCCCTGCTGGAGCTGGAGCCGGGGCAGACGGTTGCCGGCGCGGCCCGCTTTCAGAGCGCCGCGAAAATTCGGGATACGGACATTACCGCATTTACCTCCAAGGGGATATTTCTCCTGGCCTACGGGCGGGGTGAGATGTCATACGGCCCTGGGACCGCCGGTTCGCTCCGCTGGCTGCCTGCCCGCCTGGGCCGGGCCATGACAGAGAAGATCCGGGAGCTCTGCCCGGACGGCACGGCGGGCTTTTTGACCGCCGTCCTCACCGGGGACAGGAGCGGCCTCTCCGAGAGGGACGGCATCGCGCTGTCCGAGGCGGGACTGTACCACATCATGGCAGTCTCCGGGATGCACTGCGGATTTCTCCTGACCCTTGTGACAGTGCTGACGGGGAGACGGCGCCGTCTCACGGCGGCGCTCACGCTGCCGCTGCTGGTGTTTTACGTCCTGCTCACCGGCGGAAGTCCCTCAGTAGTGCGGGCCTGCGTTATGCTGGCGTTTCTGCTGGCCGCGCCGCTGCTCCAGCGAGACAGCGACCCGCCTACGGCCCTGGCTGCGGCGCTGTTTCTGATTCTGCTGGTAAATCCCTTTGCTGCCGCTTCGGTGAGCCTTCAACTGTCCTTTGCCGCCATGGCGGGCCTTCTGTGGCTGACGCCGAGGCTGATGAGGACCTTAGCGGGGGAGCGGCCCCGGGGCAGGGTCTTCCGCCTTGTATCCGCCGGCTTTTCCGCTACCATGGGCGCGCTGGTGTTCACCACACCGCTGACCGCCTGGTATTTCGGGAGGCTGGTGCTGGTGTCGCCCCTGAGCAACCTGCTGTGCCTCTGGGCGGCGGGGCTTGCGTTTATGCTGGGGCTGCTGTCCGTGGCAGTGGGATTTTTCTGCACGCCTCTGGGGGCCCTGCTGGCGCTGCTTCCCAGGGCGCTGGCCGGGTATATCCTCTGTGCGGCCCGTCTGCTGGCGGGTATTCCTTGTCACGCGCTGTACTACACCAACCCCTATTTGAAATACTGGCTGGTCTATGTCTACGCGCTCTTTGCCCTGGCCTTTGTGCTCCGGCCCGGGAATCGCCGGAAGTACGCCGCCGCGGCCCTTTTAGCGGCGCTGACACTGGCGGCGGCGGTAAAGCTGGGTCAATGGCGCTGCCGGGCGGATCTGGATATTTTTGTTCTGGATGTGGGGCAGGGCCAGTGCGTGCTGCTGGCCTCGGAGGGCCGCTTCGCCCTGGTGGACTGTGGCAGCGGAAACAGCTGGCTCAGCGCCGGGGACATTGCGGCGGACCACCTCTCGTCCCTGGGCTGCAAGCGGCTGGACTATCTCATCTTGACCCATTACGACAGCGACCACGTCTCCGGCGTCACCGCCCTGACGGAGCGCATGGGCGTGGAGGTTCTGCTGGCGCCGGACGGCGCGGACAGCGCGGGACTGCGGGAGACTGTCCTCTCCGCGGCAGAGGCGGCGGGCGCGTCCGCCGCGTCCCTGGAGGAAGTGCGGACGCTCTCCCTGGGCGCGGCGATGCTGACCGTCTATCCGCCGGTGGGAGAGGGCGGGGACAACGAGGAGGGACTGGCCGTTCTGACCTCCGCCGGGGATCTGGACCTGCTGATCACCGGCGACATGGACCGGGCCACGGAGCAAAAGCTCCTGGCGGCGTATGACCTGCCGGATGTTGAGATTCTGGCGGCCGGCCACCACGGCTCCAGGTATTCCACATCGGAGGAGCTGCTGGAGGCCCTTCGGCCGGAGACGGCATGCGTCAGCGTGGGGAGCAATTCTTACGGGCATCCCTCGGAGGAGGCCCTGGAGCGGCTGGCCCGGCAGGGGTGTACCGTTTTCCGCACGGACCTCCACGGGGACATCCATCTATCATTGAATTGGGAGAATTGACCATGGCCTATGGAAAAAAATCGTCCGGCATCGGCGGGGCGTTTCAAAAGTTCAAGGGGGACCTCTCCGCGGGAACCCTGGGCGGCGCTTACATCTTCTACGGCGAGGAGAGCTATTTGCGGGAGTACTATCTGGAGGCACTGCGGAAAAAGCTGGTTCCCGCGGGATTTGAGGATTTCAACTATCACCGGGTGGAGGGAAAGGATGTAAACGTCCAGACGCTGGCCGAGATGGCGGAGGCCATGCCCATGATGGCGGAGCGGACACTGCTGGCAGCGGTGGACTTTGACATCTTCAAGCTGAACGAGGAGCAGCGGGACAAGCTCATTGCCTTGCTGGAGGACATCCCGCCCTATTGCTGTATCGTGTTTGTATACGACACGGTGGAGTACAAGCCCAACAAGACCATGAAGAAGTTGTGCAAGGCCATCGACAGCCATGTGGAGGCGGTGGAGTTCCGCCCCGCCGGCGGAAGCGACCTGGAGGCCTGGATTGCCCGCCGCTTCCGGGCCCTGGGCAAGGACATCGACCGTCAGACGGCGGAGTATCTGATCTTCACCTGCGGCGGGCTGATGACGGGGCTGGTACCGGAGATTGCCAAGATCGGGGCCTACGCAAAGGGCCCGTCCATCACCCGGGCGGACATTGACGCCGTGGCGGACCCGGTGCTGTCCGCAGAGGTGTTCCGGCTGTCCGACGCGGTGCTCCAGGGGGACTATGACCGGGCGTCGGCCATCCTGGGAGACCTTTTGAAGATGCAGACGGAGCCTATCGTGATTCTAGCGGCCCTGGGAGGGCAGCTGCGGCGTATCTACACAGCCCGGCTGGCCATCGACAGCGGACATGACAGGTACTGGCTCATGGAGCTGTGGGATATGCGGTCGGACTACCCGGCGAAGCTGCTGCTGTCCGCCGCCCGGCGGACCACCGCGGAGTGGTGCGCAGACGCGGTGCGTATGTGCCAGACCCTGGACCGCCGGATGAAGAGCGAGAAGGGGATTGATCCGGTGGGGGAGCTGAAGCTGCTGCTGGTACGGCTGGGGGCGGCGCGGAAATGAGGAAAATTAAAGAGGTGATCGTGGTGGAGGGGCGGTACGACAAAAATACCCTCTCCCAGACGGTGGAGGCCGTCATCGTCACCCTGGGAGGCTTCTCCGTGTTCAACGACCGGGAGAAGCTGGCCTTTCTCCGCCGCCTGGCGGAGAAACAGGGCCTGATTGTTCTGACGGACAGCGACGGCGCGGGCTTTGTCATTCGGAATTATCTGAAAGGCGCCCTGCCCAGGGACAAGGTGCGACAGGCGTATATCCCGGACGTCCAGGGCAAGGAGCGCCGCAAGCGCCGCCCCGGCAAGGAGGGCAAGCTGGGGGTGGAGGGAATGCGTCCGGAGGTGCTGCTGGAGGCACTCCAAAGGGCGGGGGCAACCTTCCTGGATGAAACGGCAGAGGCAGCTGATAAAGAGCGGTTGACCAAGGCGGATCTCTTTGAACTGGGTCTCACAGGCGGGCAGGACAGCGCCGCCCGGCGCAGGACTTTGCTGCGGCAGCTGGACCTGCCGGAGCACCTGACCGCCAACGGCCTTCTGGAGGCGCTGAACCTGCTCTATGACCGGGAGGAGCTGGAAGCGCTGCTCCAGGGCGGTGATGGACGGCGGGGAGCGGAGCCGCTGTAACTTGCGAAAATTCCAGAAAACGACAAAATTCGATGAAAAACAACAAATAAACGGTGGTATACTTGCAATGACCCTGTTTGAAAAATGCCGAAATACCCGGAACCGGATTTTTTGACCGCTGAGTATTTCGCATGTTTCAGGCGGGGTCGTATTTTTTGTGAAGAGAGGTCGTTGTGTGCGGAAAATTTGGTTTGGCCAGTCGGAGTGCTGTGGAGCGGCGGTATGCTATTACCTGGTGGCGGAGGAGACGGCGGAGGTGGAGCGCTACGGTCTCCAGGTCAGCTGCGGGAACGAGACGGAGACGGTGGCGGACATCACCAGCTCCCAGAGGCAGATCCAGGCGCTGCTGGATACCCTGGTGCGGGGCGGCGTTACGCCCACCGCGGTCCGGGATGTGGTGGAGGACTGGCTGAACGGGTCGGAGGCATGAAGGAAGAGGACTTGACAATTGGGAGCGGATATATTATACTGTCGCAAGTATGGAACTGCGGAGAAGGGAAGCAGTACCCGGCGGGCGGAAGCGAAGAGAGGGAGCGGATGGTGCAAGCTCCCGGGAGGCCCCCGGAGAAGTCGTCCCGGAGCATCGCGGCTGAATGGAGAGTAGGCCGCGGCGGGGTCCCCCGTTATCGGGAGAGGGCGTGAAGGCGCCCGTAAGCGCGCGCCCCTGCGGGCGCGAATTCAGGTGGTACCACGGACTTCTGTTCGCCCTGAGCCGAAAGGCTCGGGGCGTTTTTATCTTGGGAGGCGAGCATGTGGAATTTGAGATCTGCCTGGAGGACTATGCTGTGGAGGATTTCGCGGCCTTCTGGCATGGCTTCATGGAAAAGACGCCGGGGGCCCCGCCACCGAATACCATTCCCCCAAAGCCCGTGCTGGCGGCTGGGCGGTTTTTCAGCTGGTTTTTTATTGTGATGGGCCCGCTGTGTATTGTCAACAGCCTCTGGCAGGGAAAGAGTATGCGCATGGAGGGCGGCGGACTGTTCATCTGGTTTTTGAATCTCGGTCTCACCACGCCTCTTGGCGGAGTGCTGGTCATCGCCTTTGGCGCGCTGTGCCTCCGGCAGATTCGGCGGGACGCCAAATCCCCTTCGGAGTCCCGGGCGCCGTCCTGCCCCCGCTGGGCGAAGAGGGCCTGGAAACGGTATCAGGCCGCCCCGCGTCTGCGCAGCTGCCGGTTTGACGGGGAGGGCTGCTGGATTTACGACGCCCAGAGCGATCACCGCTATGATTACGGGCTGCTGGATAAGCTCTGGGAGGACGCCGGACACTATTACCTGGTTCTGCCGGGCTGCCGGATCTATATTCTCCCCAAGCGGTCCTTCGCCAAGGGTGTGCCGGAGGATCTCCCGGCTCTCTGGCAGGAGCGGACGGGAAAGCAGGTCCTGCCGGTCAGTCCGGTTCATTGAGAATGGTCTATTCTGCAAAACGACAACGCTTAAGATAGGAGAGTCAATATGAAAAGAGAACTGCCCAAGGTGTACGAGCCCCAGCAGGTGGAGGGCCGCATCTACGAGATGTGGGAGAAGGGGGACTGCTTCAAGGGCGACCCGGACCCCAGAAAGAAACCCTTTTCCATCGTCATGCCGCCTCCCAACGTCACAGGCCAGCTCCACATGGGCCACGCCATGGACTGCACCCTCCAGGACATCCTCACCCGCTTTAAGCGGATGCAGGGCTATGCCGCCCTCTGGGTCCCCGGTGTGGACCACGCCGGCATCTCCACCCAGGTGAAGGTGGAAGAGGACCTCCGGGTCAACGAGGGCCTGAGCCGCTATGACCTGGGCCGGGAGAAGTTCCTCCAGCGGGTCTGGAAGTGGAAGGAAAAGTACGGAAACCGCATTGTCCAGCAGCAAAAGAAGATGGGCGTGTCCTGCGACTGGTCCCGGTCCCGCTTCACCATGGACGAGGGGCTTTCCAAGGCCGTCCGGGAGACCTTCTGCGAGCTCTACGACAAGGGCCTCATCTACAAGGGAAGCCGCATTATCAACTGGTGCCCCCACTGCGTCACCGCCCTCTCCGACGCGGAGGTGGAGTACCAGGACAAGCCCGGCCACCTCTGGCACATCCGCTATCCCCTCACCGACGGCTCCGGCGACCTGGTGGTAGCCACCACCCGGCCCGAGACCATGATGGGCGACACCGGCGTGGCCGTGAACCCGGAGGATGAGCGGTTCAGGCATCTGGTGGGCAAGACCTGCATCCTGCCCATTATGAACCGGGAGATTCCCATTGTGGCGGACGAGTACGTGGAGCTGGGCTTCGGCACCGGCGCGGTGAAGATGACCCCCGCCCACGACCCCAACGACTTCGAGGTGGGCCTCCGGCACAATCTGGAGATCATCCGCTGCATCGGGGACGACGGGAAAATCAACGAAAACGGCGGGCCCTACAACGGGATGGACCGCTATGAATGCCGGAAGGCCATTGTGAAGGATTTGGAGGAGCAGGGGTATCTGGTGAAGACCGAGCCCTACAGCCACAACGTGGGCACCTGCTACCGCTGCCACAACGACGTGGAGCCCCTGATCTCCGCCCAGTGGTTCGTGAAGATGGAGCCCCTGGCGAAGGAAGCCCTCCGGGTGGTCCGGGAGGGCGAGGTGAAGTTCGTCCCCGAACGGTTCAGCAAGACCTACACCAACTGGATGGAAAACGTCCACGACTGGTGCATCTCCCGCCAGCTCTGGTGGGGCCACCAGATTCCCGCCTGGTACTGCGACGACTGCGGACACATCAACGTCAGCCGGGAGGACCCCGACAAGTGCGAAAAGTGCGGCAGTACGCACCTGACCCGGGACCCGGACGTGCTGGATACCTGGTTCAGCTCCGCTCTGTGGCCTTTCTCCACCCTGGGCTGGCCGGAGAAGACTGCGGATCTGGATTACTTCTATCCCACCTCCGTCATGGTCACCGGCTACGACATCATCTTCTTCTGGGTCTCCCGGATGATTTTCTCCGGCTGCGAGCAGATGAAAAAGATTCCCTTCCGCACAGTTCTGATCCACGGCCTGGTGCGGGACGACAAGGGCCGGAAGATGTCCAAGTCCCTGGGCAACGGCATCGACCCCCTGGAGGTGGCGGAGAAGTACGGCGCGGACGCCCTGCGCTTCAACCTCATCACCGGCAACAGCCCCGGAAACGATATGCGCTTCTACACCGAGAAGTGCGAGGCCATGCGGAATTTCGCCAACAAGATCTGGAACGCCAGCCGGTTCGTGATGATGAACCTGACCGTTGACAGCTATGCCCTGCCGGAGGCGGAAAGATTGGCCCCGGAGGACAAGTGGGTCCTCTCCAAGCTGAACACCCTGGTAAAAGAGGTCACGGAGAATCTGGACAGCTACGAGATCGGCGTGGCCTCCGCCAAGGTCTACGACTTCCTGTGGGATACCTACTGCGATTGGTATATCGAGCTCACCAAGACCCGGCTGAACGGAGAGGACCGGGACGCCAGCCTGACGGCTCAGAACGTCCTGTGCTATGTGCTGGTGGAGCTTTTGAAGCTGCTGCACCCCTTCATGCCCTTCATTACTGAGGAGATCTTCCAGGCCCTGCCCGGCCAGGCAGGCTCCGCCCATGAGGGCGAGTTTCTGATGACCTCCCAGTGGCCGGAGTACCGGGCGGAGCTGAGCTTCCCGGCGGAGGAGACCGCCATGGAGGCCGTGATGGACACCATCAAGGCCATTCGGGCCCGCCGGGCGGAGATGAATGTGCCCCCCAGCAAGAAGGCGGAGGTCCTGCTGGTCACCGCCACGCCGGACATCTATGCCCAGGGTCTGCACTTCATTCAGCGGCTGGCCTATGCCTCCCGGGTGACCTTCGCTGACGCGGCCCCCGCCGACACCGCCGGACAGGTAACGGTGGTGACCCACAATGCCACGGTGTACCTGCCCCTCAGCGAGCTGGTGGATGTGGCCGAGGAGCTTGCGCGGATCGAAAAGGAGATTGAAAAGACTAGAAATGGACTGCGGATTGTGGAACAGAAGCTCTCCAACGAGAAATTTGTCTCCCGGGCCCCGGAGGCGGTTGTGAACGTGGAGCGGGAGAAGGCCGCTAAGTTCCAGGAGCTGATCGCCAAGCTGGAGGAATCCGCCAGGGCCATGCGGACGTAAAAATACCGAGGGCCCCACCGGAACACCGGCGGGGCCCTGCGAGACATCAGACGTCCGGGACGGCCTGTTCCTGCCGGCAGAGGGCCGTGCCAAAGGGTACGGTCTTTACCTGGTAACTGCCGCTCTGGCGGATGGCTGCTGCGAGAGGCGTGACCTCCCATTCGACGCAACTGTCCAGAAGCGGAAAAGGACCTCTTTCATGAATTTCATTCCGAAAATCAGAGCATTTGGAGTACATATGAAGGACTTTGCAAGATCAGACCAGATGTTCTCCCTCTGCGGGCTGAACTGCGGCCTTTGTACCATGCGCCTTGGCGGGTACTGCCCTGGCTGCGGCGGAGGAGAGGGGAACCAGAGCTGCGCCATTGCCCGGTGCAGTTTGGAACACGGCGGGATTGCATACTGCTTTCAATGCGGGGAATTCCCCTGCGCCCGCTATAAGGAGGATGAATACGACAGCTTCATCACCCATCAAAACCGTCTGCGGGATCTGGAAAAGGCCCGGCGGACCGGTATGGAGTCCTATCATGCAGAGCAGAGGGAAAAGTGCGGAATTCTGCGTTTCCTGCTGGAGAACTATAACGACGGCAGGCGGAAGACCCTGTTTGCCCTGGCGGCAAATCTGCTGAAGCTGGAGGACCTGCGGGAGATTTTGGATCGGCTTTCGGAGGAGGCGTCCGGACTGCCGCCCCGGGAGCGAGCCGGCCGGGCCGCGGCGCTGTGCAAAGAGGCGGCGGCCCGGCGGGGAATCGACCTGCGGCTGCGAAAACCGCCCGGAAAGTCCGGAAAATGAAAAAAGATGAAAATTTCCATAGGGTTTCCAAGGGTTTCGACAGAAAGTAAAAGTCAGACATGCTATCATCACCGTAAGGCATAGAGCCTTACGGTGTTTTTCTATGCAAAGGATAAAAAGGGGCGAAGAATATGGAGATCAACGCAAAGAGCGCGGACCGGAAACTGCTGCTGGAGCTGTCAGGGGAGATCGACCACCATGGCGCGCGGGATGCCCTGCGGGAGCTGGAGCTGGCGGTGGACGCGGCGCTGCCCGCCAGGCTGGTGCTGGATATGACCGGCGTGACGTTTATGGACAGCTCCGGCATCGCGCTGATCCTGCGGGCGCAGCAGCGGATGCAGCTGCTGGACGGCAGCGTTCTGGTCTGCAACGTGCCGCCCCAGGCCCGGCGGGTTTTGGACGCCGCTGGTGTGGGCCGGCTGGTGACGATTCGATAGAGGGAGGTTTACATAATGAAGACAAGAGCATTCAATGAAGTGACGCTGGAATTTCCCAGCCGCAGCAGCAACGAATCATTTGCCCGCGCCGCGGCGGCCAGCTTTGCGGCGCAGATGGACCCCACGCTCAATGAGCTGGAGGACATCAAGACCGCCGTCAGCGAGGCGGTGACCAACGCCATTGTCCACGGCTATCCGGACTCCATCGGCAAGGTGGTGGTGAAGGTGCGTATCTGCCCGGAGAATACTCTGGAGATCACAGTGCGGGATTATGGACGGGGCATTCCGGATGTGGACAGGGCCCGGCAGCCCATGTTTACCACCGGAGGAGAGGAGCGCAGCGGCATGGGGTTTACTATCATGGAGAGCTTTATGGATAAGCTGGCCGTGCGCTCTGTGCCGGGAAAGGGTACGGCTGTAGTGATGAAAAAGCGGCTGGCGCCCCGGCTGAAAGCGGCGAAATGAGCGCCGCGCTGGAGCTTTTGCGGGCGGCGCAGGAGGGGGACCGGGACGCCTGCGAGCAGGCGGTCATTGAGAACAACGGTCTGATCTGGAGCGTGGTGCGCCGGTACTATGGCCGGGGCGTGGACCCGGACGACCTGTATCAGCTGGGATGCCTTGGGTTTTTGAAGGCCATTCAGGGCTTTGACTTCGACTACGGCACCTGCTTTTCCACCTACGCCGTACCCAAGATTGCAGGGGAGATCCGGCGGTTCCTGCGGGACGACGGCGCGGTAAAGGTGGGGCGGAGCCTGCGGGAGCAGTCCCAGATGCTCTACGGACTGCGGGAGCGCCTGCGCCACGAGCTGGGCCGGGAACCGGCCCTGTCGGAGCTGTCGGAGGCCTCCGGCCTGACGGCGGAGGAGATTGCCCAGATTGACCTGGCCACCGATACGCCGGAATCCCTCCAGCAGGAGACCATCGACGGACTGACCCTGGAGGGGGTGCTGGGCACGGAGGCCCCGGAGGAGGCCCTGGTGGAGCGGATCGCTCTGCGGGAGGCCATCGACCAGCTGCCGGAGAAGGAGCGGATGACCATTTTGCTCCGCTACTTCAAGGGACTGACCCAGGAGCGGACGGCCCGGGTGCTGGGGGTGTCCCAGGTGCAGGTATCCCGGCTGGAGCGCCGGGGATTGAAACGGCTGCGGGAGAGCTTCGGGCCTTGAAATACGATTCGTCCTGAAATTCCGTCATGGTGCTCCAGTAGCGCTTGGGCATATTTGTCATCCGGCATTTTGGATTATATCGCTCCTTGATGGCGATGGTATCGTAAAACCGTTTCCACAAAAGCCGGTAGGAGGCCTCGGCCTCGTCCGGCGGGGCCATCTGAAAATCTGCCAGAGGACGGATGACAGCCTTTCCGGCGGCATAAAAGAGGGCCTCGTGATGGGTGCGGTCGTAGAGGAAAAAACGCTCGTTGAGATAGCGGGCGCAGAAGTGGACCCGCAGAATGGGCAGCACTCGGTTCTTCGGCTCGATCTCACCGCCCAGCACGCCCCCAAGATCAGAGAAGCGGACAAACCCCTTGAGGAGATGTGCCTCGCCCTCCAGATGCCGCACCGCCCCGGCCACTGGGCAGAGGACCGGGTCGGAGAGGTTTCCAAGGAAGCCCGGCCCCTCCCGCAGCAGCTTTTGAACAAGGCGGTAGAGATGGATCTCCCGATCTGGCAGGCAGGTGAGAAACCCCTTGCGCAGCAGCTCCGCCGCCCAGGGGGAGCATTTGACCACCTTTCGGTATACCCGGCCCGCGTGGTCCCGATCCGTCGGAATGGAGCGGCTTGCAAACAGCGTTGGAACAAAGTCCTCATCGCGGCAGATGGCGGTGGGGACTTCTCTGTTGGCGTAGCTGTCGAATACGCAGCACAGGAAGCCTTCAAAGCTGCCGTCGTAGCAATAGATCATTTCCGTCATAAAAGCCTCACACAGCGGCGAAGAGGGACAGCTGCTCCATGGGCGGCTGGGGCAGCAGGGGATGCTCCGCAGCGATCAGCCCCCGCAGGAGGCTGTCCGGGGTAAAGCGGAGGCCGTCGGCAATTTTGCCGGAGGCGGTGAGGAAGTATTGGGCCCGCTTCATCACCACGCCCAGCTTTGGAAGGTTTTCGATGTGGAGCGGTCCTGTCCGGCGGGCGGACAGGATGCGCCTGGCAGAGGTGACGCCCACGCCGGGAACCCGCAGCAATGACTCGTAGTCCGCAGAGTTGACCTCCACGGGAAAAAACTCCAGATGGGCCAGGGCCCAGCTGCACTTGGGGTCCACCCGAGGGTCAAAATCCGGCGTTTCCTCATCCAGCAGCTCCTCTGCCCGGAAGCCGTAGAACCGCAGCAGCCAGTCCGCCTGGTACAGCCGGTGCTCCCGCAGGAGCGGGGGTTTTACGTCCCTGGCGGGCAGCAGGGCGTGCTCCACCACCGGCACATAGGCGGAATAGAACACCCGTTTCAACCGATAGCGGTCATAGAGACCCTGGGTCAGCCGCAGGATGTGGAGGTCGTTGTCTGCCGTGGCCCCCACGATCAGCTGGGTGCTCTGCCCGGCGGGAGCGAACCTGGGAGCGTGGCGGTATTTCACCAGCTCCTCTCTGCTCTGCCGGTTCCGAACCTGAATCTGGCGCATGGGGGCGAGAATCGCGCCCTTGGTCTTGTCCGGCGCCAGGGACTTCAGTCCCGCCTCCGAGGGCAGCTCGATGTTGACGCTGAGGCGGTCTGCCAGAAATCCCAGCTGCTCCACCAACTCCGGCGCGGCGCCGGGGATGGCCTTGGCGTGGATATAGCCGTTGAAGCGGCAGGTCTCCCGCAGGAGCCGCAGAGTGCGGATCATCAGCTCCGTGGTGTAGTCCGGACTACGGAACACGCCGGAGGAGAGGAACAGCCCCTCAATATAATTCCGCCGGTAGAAGTTGATGGTCAGGTCCGCCAGCTCCTCCGGGGTAAAGGCGGCCCGTTTTGTCTCGTTGCTGCGGCGGTTGACGCAGTATTTGCAGTCGTATACGCAGCGGTTTGTCATCAGCACTTTCAAAAGCGTGACGCACCGCCCGTCGGCGGAGAAGGTGTGGCAGCACCCGGCCAGGGAGGTGGAGGTGTTGCCGATATACCCCTTTTTTGCCGTACGGCTGCCGCCGCTGGAGGTGCAGGCGGCGTCGTATTTGGCGGCATCGGTGAGAATGGTCAGTTTTTCCAGGACATCCATGGGAACGGCTCACCTGGTCCGCCGGGGGCGCTCGATGGCGTCGATCAGCCGGAAAAGCTGGGCGGTGAGAACGGCCACACCGACGACGATGAAGAAAAGAGTCCAGCCAGTCATGAAAAGACCTCCCTTGAAGGTGCCGCTGGAGATATGCGGCAAAATAGAATGTTTGTTCGATTTCTATTGTATATCGAACGTTCGTTCTTGTCAAGGGAAAATTCAAAAAATAACTCCCTTTTCGGAATTGCGTATCCGTTAAGGAAAAATTATAATTACACTCAGCCCTTGTTTGAAAAATGTCAAAACGCCCAAGCGACGGATCTTTTTCCGCCGTTCCGCGTTGATTTTCCTTGCAATACACAAAGTATGGCGTCGTCAAATCGCCTTGACCGGCAAAAAAATCTTTCGCCGCTGCACATTTTGCCATTTATCAAACAGAGCCTAGGCCATTTTTCAAACAAGGCCTAAACCTGTATAAACACAAATTCTGTATTTGTGGAATAGTTAATGGAACACGTTTCCCAAAAGGGAGAAAAATAAAAGCAGCCGTCCCAAACCGGGACGGCCGTTTTTGCGCCTGTTACCGCTCCAAAATCCTTCCGTCAGTGGAGATGACCGCCACCTGCCAGGAAATCGGCTTCCCGCTGGACTGGAGGGCCCGCTTCACGGCGTTTTCCAGACCGCCGCAGCAGGGGACCCCCATGCGGACGATGGTTACGCTTTTGATTTGATTTCCGGCGATTATCTCTGTCAGCTTCTCCGCATAGTCCACCTCGTCCAATTTGGGACAGCCGATGAGGGTGACGCGGTCTTTGATGAAGGTGTTGTGGAAATCACCGAAGGCATAGGCGGCGCAGTCGGCGGCGATGAGCAGATTTGCCCCGTCGAAGTAGGGGGCGCGGACGGGAGCCAGCTTGATCTGTACCGGCCACTGGGACAGTCGGCTGGCATTGGAAACGGCGGCCTCTTCCGTCGGCTGACTGCGGAGTGTCTGGGGACGGGCGCCGGGACAGCCCTTGTTTTTTTCCGCTTTTGTCCGCAGAACGGCGGCTTCGTCATAGGCCGGGGCCTCCCGTTCCTCAAAGGTGATGGCTCCGGCGGGACAGGCGGGCAGACAGTCCCCCAGGCCGTCGCAGTAGCTCTCCCGGGTGAGAACGGCCTTCCCGTCCACCATGTCGATGGCGCCCTCGTGGCAGGCATCGGCGCAGGCGCCGCAGCCGCTGCACTTCTCCTGGTCGATTTTGATGATCTTTCGCAGCATTGTGATCTCCTCCCATGTGCTTTGACGGCATTATACCGCAAAAGAAGATGACAAAATGTTGCGGACGCAACACTTTTTCCGATTCTTTTTTGGATGTTTTTCCGGAGATCTCCGCTCTTGCTATTTTCCGAAAAGTATGTATAATGGTAACCAACAGGCAGAGTAGGGACACACGTGTCAACGGGCGGCAAGGGCCGTCCGCAGTGCTGGGAAGACGGGGAGTTGCTTTCCGGACGAAAGGGAAACCGCAGTGTGTGTCCCGCATCCCGCTGCCGCATGAAGGAGCTCTCCTCTGTGCGGCGTACTGCCGTATCAGAAGGAGGTATTTTTATGTCCAAAAAACTCAACACCCGGGCCCTGTGCCGCGTCGCCATGCTGGCGGCGCTGTACGTACTGCTGAACAACACCATCGCCATTAAGGCGGGCAATCTGCGCATTACCTTCGCCTCGCTGCCGGTAGTGCTTTCGGCGCTGCTGTTCGGCCCCTTGGAGTCCGCGCTGACGGCCCTTGTGGGGGAGTTTATCAACCAGCTGATCGGCGGCTACGGCATCACCGCCACCACGGGCCTGTGGCTCATTCCCCCGGCAGTGCGGGGGGTGGTCATCGGGATTGCGGCCGCGGCCCTCCGGCGCACGGACCGTCCCCTGGAACGCCGCCCGGTGCTGGGGTACGCCGTCTGTATTCTGGCGGCGCTGTGCACCACAATCTCCAACACCGCCGTCATCGCCGTGGACGCGTGGATCTGCCACTACTACTCCCGGGCCTATGTCTTCGGGGAACTGCTCTACCGCCTGGGCTCCGGCGTTCTGATCGCCGTGATCATCGCCAGCGCGGCCCTGCCCATAGCCGCGCTGCTGCGCCGCCAAGGACTGGCCCGGGCATAGGAGGAGCGCTGTGACCGGACAGGAGGCTGTTGATTATATTCACTCTCACCAGTGGAAACACCGCGCCCCGGGGCTGGACCGCATCCGGACCCTGCTCTGTGCTCTGGGGAACCCCCAGGCGGACCGGAAATTTGTCCATGTGGCGGGCACCAACGGCAAGGGCAGTACCTGTGCCTGTATTGCCGCCGTACTTCGGGCCGCCGGGTACCGGGTGGGGCTGAACACCTCGCCCTATCTCATGACCTTCCATGAGCGCATCCGGGTGGACGGGGAGATGATCTCCGAAGATGAGCTGGCAGCGCTTGTGGAGGAGATCCGTCCCGCCGCGGAGGCCATGGAGGAGCATCCCACGGAGTTCGAGCTGATTACCGCCTTGGCCTTGCTGTATTTTCGACGGAAAAACTGTGACATCTCCGTGCTGGAGGTGGGCCTTGGCGGCGCGCTGGACGCCTCCAACGTCATCGGCGTGCCGGAGGCGGCGGTCATCACCGCTATGGGAATGGACCATGTGGCCCTGCTGGGCCCCACCCAGGCGGACGTTGCCGCCGCCAAGGCTGGGATCATCAAGCCCGGCGGGGATGTGGTCAGCTACGGCGGCTGTCCGGAGGCGGACGAGGTGTTCCGCCGGGTGTGCAGGGAGCGGGGGGCCTGCCTTGTGGAGGTGGATTTCTCCCGTCTGCGGCCCCGCTCCGCGGGGTTGGACGGAGCCCGTTTTGACTTTTTGCCCTATGAGGACCTGTACCTCCCGTTGGCAGGGGGATACCAGCTGAAAAACGCTGCCGCGGCCATCACCGCACTGGAGATCCTCCGGAAAAAGGGGTGGCGCATTTCCGGTGAGGCCATCCGCCGGGGACTGGCGGCGGTGCGCTGGCCCGGGCGGTTTGAGGTTTTGCGCCGGGACCCTGTGTTTCTGCTGGACGGGGCCCATAACGCCCACGGCATGACCGCCGCCGCGGAGAGTCTGCGGGCCCTGTTTCCGGGCCGGAAGGCCGTCTTTTTGCTGGGGGTTCTGGCGGACAAGGATGTGTCCGCCATGCTGGACTGCCTCACGCCCCTGGCGGAGCGGGTCTTTACCCTCCGGCCGGAGAGCCCCCGGGCCATGGAGGCGGAGACGCTGGCGGATCTCCTGGAGGAGCGGGGCGTCCCCTCCCAGGTATGCGGTACAGCAGGGGAGGGGGTCCGATCCGCCCTGGAGGCCGCCGGACGGTCCGGCATTGTCTGCGCCCTGGGATCGCTGTACCTCTCCGGAGACATCCGACGGGCGGTGGAGACGCTGCCGCAGTGATTGAAAAAAGCCCTGCCGTGAAAACGGCAGGGCTTTTCCGCTCAGGCCATTTTTCAGACAGGACCAAAAAATTTTCTGCTGCGCCGGGGAATGAGAACTTTTTTTCCCGACTGCTGACTTATATGATGACGGGCTTCCTCTGTAGACCGCAGATGAAGGCTGATCCTATCACGAGTGAGGAGTATTGGTATGAAAAAGAGACAGGCAGGAATTTTGACGGCGGTCCTCTGCGTTCTGCTGGCGGGCTGCAGTGGCACGCAGTCCCCTTCCGCAGATCTCTCTGCCGGGCCGCCGGCATCTGCGGCACAGACAGAGACACCGGCGAATCCTGTGAAAGCGGATGCGCCGCCGGAGGAGGAACCGGCCCCGCAGGGGATTGCGGACGCCTATGTGGGGGAGTGGCAGGATGCTGAGGACGGACCCTCCGGCGGACAATGCCGGTTGTCCATTGACTGTGGAGCGGATGGGATTTATGCCATTGACATTCGCTGGGATGACTCTCGTTGGCGCTTCACTGGGACCTATGACGAGATCTGGGAGGGGATTGATTATATTGGAGCCCGGTATTCGGAGCAGACGCTGGACGGCGGGGAGATACAGTCCACCGCCGTGCTGGAGGAGGAGACAGGAATGCTTTATCTGGATGAGGGCGGGGTGCTCCAATGGGAGGATACCTTTGAACACATGGGCGAAAATATGAAATTTGGAAGAGTTTCCTGAGCATGACCGTCCACAAAGCTTGGAAGTATAAAAGATCCTGTTCATTTCGCGTATGGTCTGTCACAGAAGCGGGCAGAGCGCGGGAGGGGGTATCCGCTTCTCGCAGATCTTATGTAGGGGCCGGGTTCTGTCCCGGCCCGTCCGCAGGAAACCTGGCGTTTTCGGGAAAACAGGGAGACAGAGCTCCACCCCTGCAAAGCCGTGGCCGCAAAGCCAAAATCGCGGATGATAAAATGCGCGGTTGAACACATCCGTGCGGCACAGAAGCTTGACAACCGCTCGTTTCCGGTGTATACTCTCTCTAACCTTGTTTGAAAAATGTCAAAACACCCAAGCGACGGATCTTTTTCCGCCGTTCCGCGTTGATTTTCCTTGCAATACACAAAGTATGGCGGCGTCAAATTGTCTTGACCGGCAAAAAAATCTCGCGCCGCTGCACATTTTGCCATTTATCAAACAAGGCCTAGTCATCGGAGGAGAAGCGCCCGTTGGAGGCGTGAGTCCGGATAAGATGGCGGGCTGAGAAGCCCGTTGCTTATTCGGGCTTTTTTCTCGCGCAAATATCTTGGAGGCCGGTTTTTATGAAACGAAATGGAAGTTTTATTGAGGGCCCAATTCTCAATCCTCTGCTGCGATTCACCTTTCCCGTCCTGCTGGCGCTGCTTTTACAGGCGATGTACGGTGCAGTGGACCTGATGGTGGTGGGGCAGTTCGGCCAGCCCGCCGACGTCTCCGCCGTATCTACCGGCAGTCAGGTAATGCATACGGTTACCGCCCTGGTTACCGGGCTTTCCATGGGAGCCACGGTTCTGCTGGGCCAAAAGCTGGGCGAAGGAAAGCCGGAGGAAGGCGGAAAGGTCCTTGGCAGCGCCATCGCCCTGTTTGCCGCTGTGGCCCTGGTCCTGACGGCGGCGATGCTGTGGGCGGCGTCTCCGCTGGCCCGGCTGATGCAGGCCCCTGCGGAAGCATTTGCCCAGACGGTGCTCTATGTGCGGATCTGCTCCGGCGGGGCGGTGTTCATCGTGGCCTACAATGTTCTTGGGGCCATGTTCCGGGGGCTTGGGGATTCCAATACGCCGCTGCTCACTGTGACCATCGCATGTGCTACGAATATCGCCGGAGACCTGCTGCTGGTAGGCCCCTGCGGTCTGGGCGTGGCCGGAGCGGCGCTGGCTACGGTGCTGGCTCAGGCGGTGAGTGTGGCGCTGAGTCTGCTGTTTATCAAGAGAAGGGGATTGCCTTTTTCGTTTTCTACGCGGGATATTCGCTTTGATCCCAGGCATACAGGGCGTATCCTGCGGCTGGGCGTTCCGGTGGCCCTTCAGGACGTGCTGGTGAGCGTTTCCTTCCTGGCCATCGCCGCCATTGTCAACGGCCTGGGGGTCATTGCCTCCGCCGGAGTAGGCGTGGCGGAGAAGCTGTGCGGCTTTATCATGCTGGTGCCGTCCTCTTTTGGGCAGTCCCTGTCCGCTTTTGTGGCGCAAAATATCGGCGCGGGAAGGAAAGACCGGGCAAAACGGGCGATGCTCTATGGCATGGGTTCCTCTCTTTGCTGCGGCGTGGTGCTGGCATGGCTGTCCTTTTTCCATGGCAGTCTGCTGGCGGGCCTGTTTGCTCGGGACGCGGCGGTGATCGGCGCGGCGGCGGACTACCTGCGGGCCTATGCCATCGACACCCTGCTGACCGCGATCCTGTTCTGCTTCATCGGCTACTTCAACGGGCGGGGAAACACGGCTTTCGTCATGGTCCAGGGCATCGTGGGAGCTTTCCTGGTTCGGATACCCGTTTCTCTGTTCATGAGCCGGCTGGAGCCGGTGTCACTGTTCCAGGTGGGGCTGGCGACACCCTGTTCCACCGTCGTGCAGATCGTGCTGTTTTTGGGATGCTATGCCGGAACCGCCGTACGGGATTGGAAGGCGGAGCTGGCGGAAATAGAATAGATGCGATCTTACCTCAGCGCCGCATGAATGCCAAACTGCGCCCGTTCTTCCTGGAAGAACCCTGCCTTCGGCGTCTTGGTGCCTTTCTATGACAGATGGCGGCTTCTTCGCCAAGTTGACGTTCCATCTCTGTCTGAACCAGCCCCGCAGGCTGATTGTCTGTGAGCATCGGATCTGCCAATTTGGGGGGTGAGATGATCGGTTGTTTTGGGTCTGCATCATCCCGGCTTACGGACCCCACCAACGCAGGGCGAACGCTTCTTTTGCGGACGCCGCTGAGAAACTGCGTTTCTTTCTTTTGGGAATATTCTTGCGGTATAGGGTAAAAGTCCTGGCGCAGCAATGGTTTCATATCAGAGCGGCCCGCCCCGATTTGAACAAACCTTGTTTGGCTTGTTCAATTGAGGCGGGCCGTTTCAGGATTCATTTTGAGGAGCTGTCCTTTAGCTTAAACCTCCCTACGAGACCTTTCATAAGCTGCGACTGGCTGGAGAGTTCTTCGCTCGCCGCCGCGCTTTCTTCTGCGGTTGCCGAATTTGTCTGTACAACACTGGAAATCTGGTCAATTCCCGTAAGGATCTGAGAGATAGAATCAGCCTGATCGCTGCTGGCCTCCGAAATCTGTCCGATAATGGCTGTCATTTCGTTCACGTCATTGACTGTCTGAATCAAAGACTGCGCCGTATCGTCTGCAATCTGCGTTCCGTTTTCGACTGCCTTTAAGGAATTTTCAATCAAAGCGGAGATGTTTTCAGAGGCCTCTGTGCTTTTATTCGCCAGATTGCGGACCTCATCGGCTACCACGGCAAACCCTTTTCCGGCAGTGCCTGCGCGGGCGGCTTCTACGGCGGCGTTCAGAGCAAGGATGTTGGTCTGGAAAGCAATGTCCTCAATGATCTTCATAATTTTGCCGATCTCACTGGAGCAGCTGCTAATATCGCTCATTGCCTGTATCATCTGCTCCATCTTTTCTTTGTTCACATTCATTTTTGTGCTGACGCAGCCTGCCGCAGCGCTGGCCTGCCGCGCATTGTTGGCGTTCTGATTCACCTTGTTGGAGATTTCATCAATGGTGGCAGCGAGTTCCTGTACGGAACTGGCCTGCTCGGTTGCTCCCTGGGCGAGAGCCTGGGCGCCGTTCGACACCTGGTCCGCTCCGCTTGCAACCTGCGAGGAGCTTTGACTGATCTGCAGCATGGTGTCGCTGAGCTTTTCCGCAATGCCCCGGAAAGAGACAAGCAGGGGATAGAAGCCGCCTGTGTACTCCTCTTCGCAGATCGAATCCACCGTAAAATCTCCCTCAGCCATTTTAGCAAGGAATTTATTCTCATCATCAATAATCACTTGAAGCTTATGGATCAGCCTGCTGACATGGGTTGCGAGAACGCCCAGCTCATCCTTAGAGGTATAGGAAATCTCAACGTCCAAATTACCCTCGGCCATTTTGATGGCGGCATTCTCAATTTCGGAAATAGGAGTCTTAATCAGGCGTATAATCACAAATGAGAAGAAGACGCCCACGAGGATTATGACAATGACAACCACCGCCATAAGGCAGACAGCGGTTTTGTATAGTGAAGTGCTTTCCTCTGCCGCACCGTCACTGCCCTCCGTATTGTAGGCGATAATATCATTGAAGGCGCTGTTTAAGGAATTGTAGAGATCTACGCATTCGCCTTCCAGAATCGCGCGTGCGTCATCAATACGGCCCTGTTTGGCTAACGCCATCATTCTTTCATCCGCTTCATTGTACTGAGTCCAGTAATTCATCGCATTATGATAGAAAGCACTTTCCTCTTCGTCAATTAATTCCCCGTATGTGGCTAAGAGGGCGGCCATATCTGCTTTCTCACTTTGAAGGTACTGGAGGCTGGATTTCTCTACATCGTCAGAAATTGCGGTAAGATACCCCAATTCATTCAGACGAATATTGGAGATGGTGGTGCTTAAGTCCCTTCCTATATCAACACTGGGAAGCCAGCTTTCCGCGATGTCACTTGTCGTATCGTTCATCTGGCCCATAAGATAAAATGACATGCCGCTGATAATAAGCATTCCAAACAGCGCGACCCCTATGAGGATATAAAGTTTTAACCTGATTCTTAAATTCCGTATGTAATTAATCATAATTATCAGTCTCCTTCTTTCTTTCGCTGTCCGTAACCGCCAAGTGTGAAAAATAGGCTTAGAAGCTGTATTCACAGGCGATGAACGCCGTCTGGAGGGGGGGGCACACCGTTCTTCGTTAAATATTCTTGAAATACATCCAGTATTCCTGTGAAAATTTGCCTCGCCCGGCGCGGAACGCCCTCGCCCATCCAGCATTCCCCACCTATGATGCAGCTTCTTACTCTCCGAACAGCATTTCAAAAAATATATCGGCAAATTCCCCCTTTTAATAAGTGAGGGACCGTGAAAAAATCTTTGGATTAGGCCTTGTTTGAAAAAAATCAAAACGCCCAAACGGCGGATCTTGATCCGCCACTCTGCGTTAAGTTTTCTTGCCGGGCGTCAGCCCGCCTGCAAAAATTTGCCTTGATTGGCGAAAAAATCTCTCGCCGTTGGACATTCCGCCATTTTTCAAACAAGGCATAAGGAGATGTTCGGCGAAATATTCTGCGCCAATCCGTCATTCCACCAATGTTCAGACAAAATCTGGCGTGTTTGGGGAAAGCTCTTTTGGCAGCAGGGAAACAGATCATACAGTATTAAAGTTATCTGAGTATGACAAGTCCCGCTTTTCAATGACGATGTTTGAAAAGCGGGACTTATTCACTTTATTGAGTATATCGGATACGCTGTGTTTTGCGAATTAACTCCGGGGGATAAGTAGTCACCTGAGTTCGCCCGCCACACTGATATAAGGAATATTTTTGGCGATATTTATTCTCATACAGGTCAAAAAAAGTGATAAAAACCTCCTCCTCTGATTTTTTGCTCGTAGCAAGTAATAATATGTCGTTCTGCGGCAGGATACCTCTGAAATATGCCTCTTCAAATTCCTCTGAAAAGAAATGAGAGGTCTGGATGTTATAGGCGATCCCCGCCCCAATATTTTTGATGGTATATACGCGGACATCCTCCCCAATACTGGCGGCGCCAAAAGAAATCATAAAATCTCTTGCCTGACCCTTTGCCTTGCGCTGGAGATCTTTTTCAAAGTTTTCTGTCATTGTACAGTGTTCCAGAAAAACTTTCATATCTAACACAGGCAGTGCTTCAAGCCGTTCTCGATGATAATCGATTTTATAACTTCTTTGGATAACCAGAATGGTGGTACATACTGTGACAATTCCTGCAATCGCAGCGCCCAAAACGGCGCCCCAGAATGACCCGGCAGAGCTGTTCCACTCATCGAAAGATAAGCTGTTTCCCCAAACCGTAAAATAGTATTCTGCAAACCAGCCAATTAATACGAATAAGACTGTAACTACAAAGACAACAGCTGTTCCGATTCTGAGATTTTTGTTTCGTTCCTCCCGCTCGGCTTTTGTAGGCCGCTCATAGTGTATAGCGGGCCCATACGCATGACATTCCAGAAATTTTGCGCCGTCTGCGAGCTTACCTTGCAGGGCGTTGCATAGGCTGTACAGCTTTTCAATCATAGGGCGTTTGATGCGGTAGTTAAACCAATATCGCACTGTTCCTGAGATTTTCATATGAATGCCATACTGCCTTTCTTACTTTATCGCAGGTTGTTCTTATCGCTGAAATAGTTCCGGGTCTCCATGGCCACCACGCCGGAGAGGGCGAAGAGGCCGATGAAGTTGGGGATGGCCATCAGGCCGTTGAAGGTATCCGCCACATCCCACACAAACTCCAGAGGGGACACGCAGCCGACCACAACCACCAAAATGAAGATTACCTGGAACACCCGAACGGCCCTGTGGCCGAAGAGATACTGGATGCAGCGGGTGCCGTACAGGGACCAGCCCAGAACGGTGGAGAAGGCGAAGAGAGCCAGCGCGATAGCGATGAACAGCGCCGCGAACTTGTCGCCGAAGACGGTAGCCAGGGCGGCGGTAATCAGCTCGCTGCCGGGCTTTACGCCGAAGTCGATGGCCACGCCGCTGGCAATGATGGTCAGGGCAGTGAGGGTGCAGATGACGATGGTGTCCACAAAGACCTCGAAGATGCCGTAGAGGCCCTGGTTCACGGGTCCCTTGGTGTCCGCCGCCGCATGGGCAATGGCCGCAGAGCCCAAACCCGCCTCATTGGAAAAGGCGCTGCGCCGCAGGCCCCAGATGATGGTCTGCTTCAGAACGATGCCGGTGGCGGCGCCGAACATGGCCTGGGGCGTAAAGGCCGTGGAGAAAATCTTCACGAAAGCATCTGGTACGCTGCCGATGTGGAAACCGATAACGATGAGGGTGAAGAGAATGTAGAAAACGCTCATGAAGGGGATCAGCTTCTCCGTGACGGCGCCGATGCGCTTGATGCCGCCCAGCAGGATCACCGCCACCAGAATGGCCAGCAGAATGCCCATGATCCACTTGAGGGCCAGCTCCATGCCGGAGGAGACCTCCGTGAAGGCGGCGCAGGCGCCGATAACAGAGCCGGTGATGCTGTTCACCTGGGACATGTTGCCGATGCCGAAGGAGGCCAGAGCGGCGAAAACGGCGAAGAGCGCCGCAAGCCATCTCCAATTTTTGCCCAGACCCTTGGAGATATAGTACATGGGGCCGCCGACCCAGTCGCCCTTGGCGTCCCGCTCACGGTACTTGATGGCCAGGACGATCTCGGAGTACTTGATTACCATACCCACCAGAGCGGCCAGCCACAGCCAGAGCACCGCGCCGTAGCCGCCCAGGGCGATGGCCTGGGAGGTGCCCACAATATTGCCGGTGCCAACGGTGGCGGCCAGAGCGGTGGTTACGGCCTGGAGGGGCGTCACCGCGCCCTCGCCGGCCTCCTGCTTCTGGAACATTTTGCCCACGGTGTTTTTCATGGCGTGACCGAAGTGCAGGAACTGCACGCCGCCGTTGCGGATGGTCAGGAACAGGCCGCCCAGAATGGCGCAGGGCAGAAAGGTGTACATCCAGGCGAAGTCGTTCAGGGGGCCTTTCAAAAACCCCAGGATGGTATCAAAGATCTCCATAAAATCCCTCCATAATCGGTTTTGAACGGCAAAAAGGAGCTGCAAACGCAGCTCCGGAAAATCAACGGGCCATCCGCCGGCACACACACAGCCGGCGGAAACGTCCGCTCTGTCCTTTTACCTGAGAGATTCAGCGGTATTCCGCCTTGCACCTTCGGTACCCGGCTCTGCCGGGTTTCTCCAGAGCCACATCCATTCCTGGTCCTCATCCGGTCCTCCGGATACCTGAGAGTGTTACTCCTTCGGCAGGCAGACGCCATTTTCCCAGAAACTTCCTATGCCGTTCTTTTATTGTTGTATTACCTTATCACGATCCTGTGCAATTGTCAATTGCGTTTTCCCACAAAATGTCCGCTCTATAAAGACGTATATTCCTAATATATGGACAAAATGAACCGCCCGCACTGGCGGACGGTCCATCGAGCTTCCGATTGCACGCGGCAAATCACAGCTGCCGCACGGATACCACGCCGGCGATGGCACGGATGTGGTCCATCAGCTCCTCCTGGTTGGTGCCCTTTTTCAGGCGGAGGGTGAAAATGGCGCAGGCGTTGTGCTTTTCGCTGCGGTCAGAGCGGATAATGCCCATGTTCAGAATTTTCAGATCCGTCTCCCGGAAAAAGCGGAGCATGACCTCGATGCAGGCCTTGTCGGTGTGCTCTATGTAGAGGTTGACCTCCGGCGAGTTCTTCAGCATTCTGTATTCCAGGCGGGAGAAGAACAGCTCCGCCACCAAAATCAATACCGTGGCGAACAGGCCGCCCTCGTAGAAGCCGCCGCCCAGAGTCAGGCCGATGATGGCGGCGGCCCAAAGGCCCGCCGCGGTGGTCAGGCCCTTGACCCGCTGGCGGCGGGTGACGATGATGGTGCCCGCGCCGATAAAGCCGATGCCCGCCACCACCTGGGCGCCCAGTCGGGCCATGTCGGTATATTGGCCCATATATAAATAGAGGTACTGGCTGGTGAGGGTGGTCATGGCCGCGCCCAGGCAGATGAGGATATGGGTGCGGAAGCCGGCGGGACGGCGTTTGAACTCCCGCTCGATGCCGATGACGCCGCCGCAGATCACGGCCAGCAGCAGCCGGAGGGACACTGACAGCAGTGTGACTTCCCGCAGGCCGTCAAAAATTGAAAGCATACTTCTTGCCCCTTTCCCTAAATGTCGTGGACCACATAAACGCTCTCCATCTCGGAGATGGAGGCAAGTAGCCGGGCGTGGCCGCCTCTCTGGTGGATCATCCGGATGGTGAAGATGGCGTTAGGGTGGTGGGAAAGGCTCTCCTGCCCGTGATCCACCTCCGCCTCATAGATCTGCGCATTCTGGGCCTTGATGCGGTTGATGATCTCGCCAACGTTGTCCAGAGACTGGAACTCCACATAGATGTTCATATTCCGGGCGTTTTCAATCACCAGAAGTTCAATGGGGGTGAGGACGTGGACAGACAGGAAGATCATCAAAAACGCCACGGCTACGCACTCGTAGAACCCGGCGCCGATGGCAAGCCCCATACAGGCAGAGGCCCAGAGGCCCGCCGCGGTGGTCAGACCCTTGACCTCCTGCCGGCCGGTGACGATGATGGTGCCGGCGCCCAAAAAACCGATGCCGTTGATCACCTGGGCGCCAAAGCGGCTGACGTCCGTGCGGATGCCGACCTCCGCCGCCAGCGCCGCCCACCTGTGGTTCAGCATATAGTACTCATATTGGCTCAGCAGCATGGTCAGAGCCGCGCCCAGACACACCAGCATATAGGTGCGAAAGCCGGCCGGTCGGCCCTTGCGGGCGCGCTCCAGGCCGATCATGCCGCCGAACAGCATGGCCAGCGTCAGCCGCAGCATCACGGATGCGATGTTCAACTGCCGCAGGCAGTCCAATGCCTCGATCACAAAAACAGCCTCCCTCCCGTTTCCCGGCGGGGTCAGGGAATAAGAGAGGAGAAGAACCGGCCGCTGCCGCTTCTTCCCCAATCGTATCTTCCGCTCGGGATACCGGAGAACTGGTTGAAAACGTTTGCGTTTCTGCTCTCCGGCAATTGTCAATCTATATTTACCATACATCCACGGAGATTGTCAATCATATCTGCGTTTTTTGTAAAAAGTTCGGTTATTTCAATAAAAAAGCCGTATGTTTTTTGGCGGCTTTTTTCAAAAATCATCTCTTGAAGCGGGAGCGGAATGAGCGGAACTTGCTGTTTGTGGAATTTTTGAGAAAAAATTGGTTGAATTTTCAAATAATATACAGATATAGAATCGTAAACGTTTCCGAAATACGAAAATAGACATTTTTGCCCTGGTGGGAAAATTCTTTTGAAGGGCGCTTGACAAATACCTGTGAGGGGTATATGATAACAATACCCCGAGGGGGTATATGTGAATCGGGAGGCATGGCGATGGAATCTCAAAACTGTAACTGCCATAAGACGAAGGAACGCTCTCCGGAGGAGTACAAATGCCTGATCCACCGCCTCAACCGGATCGAGGGCCAGATCCGGGGCATCCGTGGCATGGTGGAAAAGAGCGCCTACTGTCCGGACATCCTGGCCCAGGTGGCCGCCGCCAACGCGGCGCTGAACGCCTTCAGCCGGGAGCTGCTGGCGGAGCATATCCGCACCTGCGTGGCCCGGGATGTGCGGGAGGGCAGGCAGGAGACCCTGGACGAGCTGGTTGCCACGATCCAAAAGCTGATGAAGTGACGGAATTTATGTGCGGTGCGTGCTGAGTAGGGTGCGCGCGGGGAGGAACTATGGAACAATACAATGTTACTGGGATGAGCTGCGCCGCCTGCTCCGCCCGGGTGGAAAAGGCGGTGGCCAAGGTGCCGGGCGTCACGTCCTGCTCCGTGAGCCTTTTGACAAACTCCATGGGCGTGGAGGGCAGCGCCTCCGCCGGGGAGATCATCCGGGCGGTGGAGGAGGCGGGGTACGGCGCCTCGCCCAAGGGCGCGGGCGGAAAGACCGTCTCCGCCCCGGAGACTGAGGAGGCCCTGCGGGACCATGAGACCCCGGTTCTGAGACGGCGGCTGGTGTGGTCCCTGGGCTTTTTGCTGGTGCTGATGTACTTCTCTATGGGGCACATGATGTGGGGCTGGCCCGCTCCGGCCTTCTTCCATGGCAACCACGTGGCTATGGGCCTTTTGCAGCTTCTTTTGACAGTGGCGGTCATGGTTATCAATCAGAAGTTCTTTATCAGCGGCTTCAAGAGCCTGTGGCACCGGGCGCCCAATATGGATACCCTGGTGGCCCTGGGGTCCTCGGCGGCCTTTGTGTACAGCACCTACGCTCTCTTCGCCATGACGGACGCCCAGGTCCGGGGGGACATGGACGGCGTCATGACCTATATGATGGAGTTCTATTTTGAGTCCGCCGCCATGATCCTGACCCTCATCACCGTGGGCAAGATGCTGGAGGCCCGGTCCAAGGGCCGGACCACCGACGCTTTGAAGGGTCTGATGAAGCTGGCCCCCAAGACCGCCGTGGTGGAGCGGGACGGACGGGAGACAGAGGTCCCCGTCGAGCAGGTGCGGAGGGACGACATTTTTCTCGTCCGCCCCGGGGAAAATATCCCAGTGGACGGCGTGGTGGTAGAGGGCGCCAGCGCGGTCAACGAGTCCGCCTTGACAGGGGAGAGCGTTCCTGTGGACAAGGCGCCGGGAGACGGTGTCTCCGCCGCCACGGTGAACCAGTCCGGCTTTCTCAAGTGCCGGGCCACCCGGGTGGGAGAGGACACCACGCTGTCCCAGATCATCCAGATGGTCAGCGACGCGGCGGCCACAAAGGCCCCCATCGCCAAAATCGCCGACCGCGTGTCCGGCGTGTTTGTTCCGGCGGTCATCGCAATCGCCGCCGTCACCACCGCCGTGTGGCTTCTGCTGGGGGAGGGGCTGGGCTTTGCCCTGGCCCGGGGCATTTCCGTGCTGGTGATCTCCTGTCCCTGCGCCCTGGGGCTGGCCACACCGGTGGCCATCATGGTGGGGAGCGGCATGGGGGCGAAAAACGGCATTCTTTTTAAGACCGCAGCCTCCCTGGAGGCGGCGGGACGGACGGAGATCGTGGCCCTGGACAAGACCGGCACCATCACCAGAGGCGAGCCCAAGGTGACGGATGTCATCCCCGCCTCCGGAAACACGGAGGAGAGCGTGCTCACCGCTGCGGCCTCCCTGGAGGGGCCCTCCGAGCATCCTCTGGCGGCGGCCATTGTGGAGGAATCCAAACGCCGCAACCTGCCTGTCACCTCGGTGGGCGGCTTCACCGCCGTCCATGGGCGGGGCGTCCGGGCGTTGGTGGGGGAGGAGACCCTCATCGGCGGCAATCTTGCCATGATCCGGGAGGCTGGCGTTGACCCCGCCCCTCTGGCCGCCCGGGCGGAGGCGCTGGCGGCGGAGGGAAAGACCCCCATGTTTTTCGCCAGCGAGAGCCGGAAGACCCTGCTGGGCGTGGTGGCGGTGGCGGACGTCATCAAGGAGGACAGTCCTCAGGCAGTGAAGGAACTGCGGAACATGGGCATCCGGGTCGTCATGCTCACCGGAGATAATGAACGCACCGCCCAGGCCATTGGCAGACAGGCCGGGGTGGACGAGGTGATTGCCGGGGTGCTGCCGGACGGCAAGGAGAGTGTGATCCGGAATCTGAAAAAGCAGGGGAGAGTGGCCATGGTGGGCGACGGCATCAACGACGCCCCGGCCCTGACCCGGGCGGATACGGGCATCGCCATCGGCGCGGGAGCGGATGTGGCCGTCGACGCGGCGGACGTGGTGCTGATGAAAAGCCGCCTCAGCGACGTGCCAGCCGCCATCCGGCTCAGCCGGGCCGCGCTGCGGAATATCCACCAGAACCTCTTCTGGGCGTTTTTCTACAACACCATCGGCATTCCCCTGGCAATGGGGCTCTTCATCCCCCTGGGGCTGACGCTGAACCCCATGTTCGGCGCGGCGGCCATGAGCCTCTCCAGCTTCTGCGTAGTCTCCAATGCCTTGCGGCTGAATCTCTTTGACATTCGGGACGCGGGCCGGGATAAAAAAATCAGAGTAAAACACAAGGAGGAAGCGAATATTATGGAAAAGACCATGAAGATCGAGGGCATGATGTGCGGACACTGCGAGGCCCGGGTGAAGAAGGCCCTGGAGGCTCTGCCGGAGGTGGCGGAGGCCGCCGTCAGCCACGAGAGCGGCACCGCCGTGGTGACGCTGTCCGGGGAGATTTCCGACGCGGCGCTGAAAAAGGCCGTGGAGGATCAGGATTACCAAGTTACCGGAATCCAGTAAAGTGCGAAACAGGCCGGATTTTCCCGGCCTGTTTCATTTTCTCTTGTAAATTGTGGCATTGTGTGTTAAAGTGGCGAAAGAGTATGAAGAAAGTGGTGGTCCCATGGAGAACAATATTTTCAAGAGCGTGGCGTTTGGAGGATTCGACAAGCAGGATGTCGTCAGTTATATAGAGAGGACCGCCCGGGAGGCGGCGGAGGCCCAGGAGAAGCTCCAGCAGGAGAACGACGGCCTGCGCCAGGAGTCCCAGGCCTTGGGCGGTCAGGTCTCGGAGCTCCAGGCCCGGCTGGAGGCCCTGGAGGCCGAGAACACCCGCCTGCAGGAGGAGCTGGCCCGGGAGAGCGCCCGCCGGGAGGAGCTGGAGGCGCTGGAGCCGGAGACGAAGCGCCTGCGGGCCCAAGCGGAGGCCCTGCGGCGCGACGCGGAATCCTACGCCCGGTTCCGGGAGCAGATCGGGGCTATTGAGTGCGAGGCCCGCCAGCGGGCCGCCGGGCTGGAGGATGAGGCCAATACCCGTCTGCGGCGGCTGGCGGACCAGTTCCAAACCCAGTACCGGGCGCTGATGAGCACCTTTGAGACCACCGCCGCCCATGTCAACAGCGAGCTGCGGAAAATTGAGGTGAACCTCACTCAGCTGCCCCGCGCTATGGACCAGTCCGGCGCGGAGCTGAAGGAGCTGGAGGCGCTGCTGGAGCGCAGGGAAAAAGAGGATTAAGCGGCGCGCGGCGGACCAGGTGTCCGCCGCGGTTTTTGCGTATTTCTCCCGCGCGGCGGGCAAAGGCTGCCGCATTGCCCGCCGCTGACCGCGGGCGCTGCGGGCCTTGTTTGATAAAAGTCAAGACGCCCAAAGGGGATACTTTTCCGCCGCTCTGCGTAAAATTTTCTCGCCGGGCGACAGCCCGCCTGCAAAAAGCCGCCTCGAGGCGGCTTCCGCCGGTTTGAAAACAGACTCTGGAATTAAGGAGGGAAAGACTGGAAAATCTGCCGGAGCCGCTGGGAAAGCGGAAAGTCAAAAACCACCGGAACTGGGAAAAATCTCTTGCGTTGTGGGTGCGGATATGGTATGATAATTTAGCTTATGTAGAACCGTCCATACACCCGGCGGACGGCTTGACAGCGGCGTTCAGAACCTGTATTCAAAACCTCAGACGCCGCCTGGGCGGGTCTTTTGCCGCCGTTAAGTTAAAATTTATGGTGATATGGCGGATCTTTTGGCGGCTTTGCCGCTCGGAGATCCGGCGTCCCCTTTACGGGGACACAGAGTATCGCTGAAAAATTTTCCTTGACCGGCGGAAAAATCCCTTGCCCAGTTAGCATTTTCGATTATAAATACAGGTTCTAAAATCGCGTTGCAGGAGAGAAGGTGAAAACGGATGTCCCTGGAAGCAATCGAGAAGGTCACACAGGTGGAGGCCGAAAATAAAGAGCGTAAGGCGGCCGCCGAAGCTGAGGCGCAGAGAATTGTCGCCGACGCGGAGCGGGAAGGACTTGCGCTCTTGCAGCAGGCGCGGACCAGCGCGGCGGAGAGTGGAAAGGAGCTGCTGCGGCAGGCGGAAGCTAAGGCCGCGGAGCGTTCTGCCGAGATCGGCCGTACTGCCCAGGCGGAGGCCGCCGCCCTGCGGGAGACGGCCGGACAGCACCTGGAGGAGGCCGCGGAGTTTATTGTCGGAAGGGTTGTGAAGCACTGATATGGCCATTGTAAAAATGAAGAAGCTCCGCGTGATCGCGATGGCCGGCCAGCGAGAGGAACTGCTGGAGGGGCTTCTGCGCCTGGGGTGTGTGGAGATCAGCGAGCCAGACGGAAAGGAACAGGAGTGGTCCGCGCTTTTGCGGCGGGGCCAGTCCCGCCTGCTCTCCGCCAAGGAGGACATCACCCAGGCGGGCACCGCCCTGGCGGCTCTGAAAAAGTACGCCCAGACCAAGGACGGACTGTTTATCCAGCGCCGCCCCATCTCTGAGGAGGAGTTCCTGGGCGGGGAGACCGTGGAGAAGGCCAGAGCCGTGAGCCGGGAAATCGGCGAGCAGCTCCAGGCTCTGACCCGGCTCCAGAACGAGGAGAGCCGCCTGCTGGCAAGGCAGGCGTCCTTGCTGCCATGGAGATCACTGGACATGCCTCTGGAGCAGGAGGGCACGGCAAACGTGCTGTTCCGGCTGGGGGTTCTGCCGGGCGGAGCCGACACCGGTGCTGTCAAGACTGAACTGGCGGCGGCGGACACAGCGGCTGAGATCTATGAGCTCAGCGCGGATAAACAGCAGATTTACTGCCTGCTGGTGTGCCATCAGGCGGACGAACCGTCTGTGATGGAGCTCCTGCGGCCCCATGCGTTCAGCGTGGTGTCCTTCCAGGGAATGACCGGCACGGCGGCGGAGAATCTCCAGGCCTTGGACCGGCAGCTGGAGGAGAACCGCGGGGCGCAGACCAGGGCGGCGGAGGCCATTGCCGCCAAGGGCGGCGAGAAGGAGCTGCTCCAGCTCTATACTGACCGCCTGCGGGCCGAGGAGGCCCGGGAGATTAACGCCGAGCGTCTGCTGACTGACGGAACCATCCTCTTTTTCGAGGGCTGGGCCCCGGCGGAGCGTATGGACGGCGTGCAGGCCCTGCTGGAGAAGCTGGGCTGCGCGTGGGAGGCGTCGGACCCCACGGAGGAGGAGATCCCCGAGGTTCCGGTGCAGCTGAAAAACAACTGGTTCACAAGGCCTTTGAACATGGTGACGGAGATGTACTCTCTCCCCGCCTACAACAATGTGGACCCCAATCCCCTGATGGCGCCGTTCTTTATCCTGTTTTACGGCATCATGATGGCGGACATGGGCTACGGGCTTTTGATGTTCCTGGCGGGTACTATCGTCTCAAGAAAGTACCGCCCCAAGGGCACCATGGGCCACATGATGGGCCTGATGCAGCTGTGCGGCGTGTCCACCTTTATCATGGGGGCCATCACCGGCGGCTTCTTCGGGGACTTCCTCACCCAGGTGGTGAAGCTCACCACCGGCGGAGACTTCGCCCTGCCGGCGCTGTTTACGCCGCTGAACGACACACTGATGATCCTGGTGGGCGCTATTGCGCTGGGCGGCGTGCATATCGTTGTCGGCATGGCCGTCAGCTTCATCCGCAAGCTTAAAGCCGGAGCGGTGCTGGACGCCGTCTTTGAAGAGGCCACCTGGTGGATTGTCTTTATCGGCATCGGCCTCATGGCTGCGGGTGTGACGAACATCGTGCTCTACGCGGGCCTGGCCCTGGTTGTCGTCGGTCCTCTGGTTACCGGACAGGGCTTTGGCAAGATCATGGGCATCTTCGGGTCCCTCTACAACCATGTGACGGGCTTTTTCGGAGACTTTCTCTCCTATGCCCGTCTTATGGCCCTGATGCTGGCGGGCAGCGTTATCGCCCAAGTGTTCAATACATTGGGCGCCATCCCCAACAACATCATTATTTTCCTCATCATCTCCCTGGCTGGCAACGCGCTGAACTTTGCGCTGAACCTGCTGGGCTGCTATGTCCACGACCTGCGTCTCCAGTGCCTGGAGTACTTCGGCAAGTTCTACGAGGACGGCGGCAGACCCTTCCGGCCCCTGGCCATGGAGACGAAATACGTGGACATCACAAAGTAATCAAAATTTAGGAGGAACACAACTATGGGTACGGATATCATTCAGGCAATTGAACAGAATGCGGCGGCGCAGTCCTTCCTGGGCGCCTTCGGCGGTCTGGCTCTGGCCCTGCTGGGCGCGGGTCTTGCGGCGGTGCTGCCCGGCATCGGTTCCGCCAAGGGCACCGGCATCGCCGGCGAGGCGGGCACGGGACTTCTGTGCCAGGACCCCAGCAAGTTCGGTAAGGTTATGATTCTCCAGGTCATCCCCGGCACCCAGGGCCTGTACGGCCTGGTGGTGTGGTTCTTCGCCATTTACTCCATGGGTCTGCTGGGCGGCGACGTCTCCGGCATGACCGTGGCCCAGGGACTTCAGTACCTCTGCGCCTGCCTGCCCATGGCGCTGGGCGGTCTGTTCTCCGCCATTGCACAGGGCCGTGTGGCTGCCGGCTCCATCAACATTCTGGCCAAGAAGCCCGACGACTGGTCCAAGGGCATGGTGCTCTGCATCACCGTGGAGTTTTACGCCATCCTCGCCCTGCTGGCCTCCATGCTGATGATTATCAACATCTCTTAATCAGCCCCGCAGAAAGGGGATTCAAACATGAACGGAATTGAAAAAATCACCGGACGCATCACCGCAGACGCCCAGGCGGAGGCGGAGCGCGTCCTGACCGCCGCCCGTGAGGAGGCCGCTCAGATCACCGCGAAGTACAAGGCCGAGGCCGAGGCCGAGGCCGGAGACCTGGCGGCGAAGAACGCCAAGGCCGCCGTAGAGCGGGAGGAGCGCCTTGTGAGCGTCGCCCAGATGGAGGCCCGCAAGGTCCAGCTGGCTGCCAAGCAGGAAATGGTGGAAAAGACCTACGCCCTGGCGTTGGAGAAGCTGTGCGCCATGCCGGAGGAGCGGTACGTTCAGGTGCTGGCGGACTTGCTGGTACAGGCGTCCTCCACCGGACGGGAGGAGGTTATCTTCTCTCAGGCGGACCGGGACCGCGTGGGTAAGGCCGCTGTGGCCAAGGCCAATGAGATTCTGGCCAAGCAGGCCGCGCCGGACGTTCCCCAGGGCGGCTCCAAGGTGACGGACCTTTTGAGCAAGGTGGCCACCAGCGTGACCGCCATTGCCAAGGGCACGGCAATGCTGACGCTGTCCAAGGAGACCCGAGCGATCCAGGGCGGCTTTATTCTCAAAGATGAGAACGTGGAGGTCAACTGCACCTTCGATACCCTGGTTCGCCTGCAGAAGGCGGAGACCGCGGGGATGGTTGCCAAAAAGCTGTTCCCGGAGGCATAAGGAACCTCTGAATCCATCTCCGTACGCAGTCTTTGCGCCAGAAATTTCTGCCGAAGATCTGCGCAGGCTGATTGAATCAGAGCTTCCACAACAAGGAGGAAGTGTCTTGGCTAATAGAATCAAAGACACCGATTACCTGGTCATCTCCGCCCGTATCAAGGCCATGGAGAGCACCCTGCTGACCCGGGAGCGGATGGAACAGCTCTTGGACGCCCGCAGCGGCGAGGAGGTCCAGAAGATCCTCCAGGACTGCGGCTATCCGGAGCTGGACGCCGCGGACCCGGAGGCCATGGACGCGGCTCTTGCCGCCGCCCGGGAGGCCACGCTCTCCGATCTGGCCGACGGTGCGCCGGACCCCAGGTATATCGACGTTTTCAAGCTGAAATACGACTATCACAACGTGAAGGCCATCTTGAAGGCGGAGGCCATGGATACCGATCCCGGCCATATGCTGATGGATATGGGCCGCGTGCCCGCCGCGGAACTGCGGGAGGCCATGCGCTCCGGGGAACTGGACAATCTGCCGCCCTTCCTGGCGTCCGCCGTGACGGAGGCTAAAGAGGTTTTGCAGACCACCCGGGACCCCCAGCTGTGCGATATTGTGCTGGACCGCTGGTCCTACAAAGATATGGACGCCGTGGCGGAGGCCACCGGCAGCGCCTTTCTCCACGGCTATGTGCAGGTGCAGATCGACGCCGCCAACCTGCGGACTCTGGTCCGCACTCTGCGGATGGGCAAGAACGAGGAGTTTTTGCGTGGCGTCCTCTTCGAGGGCGGTGAGATCGCTCCGGATGCGGTCCTGGCGGTCAGCGCCGCCAGAGGCGGCGGTTTGGCGGAGCTGTACGCGCCCACCCGCTTCCAGGCGACTGCAGAGAGCGGCGCCCGGGCGCTCCAGGGCGGTCCTCTGACGGAGTTCGAAAAGCTGTGCGACGACGTGGTGGGGGACTACCTTGCCGGCGCGCTGTTTGTGCCCTTCGGCGAGGCCCCGCTGGTGGGGTATCTGGCGGCCCGGGAGACGGAGTACACCAACCTGCGCATTCTCCTGATGGGGCGCGGCGCGGGCATTGACCCGGACGTCATCCGTTCCCGCCTGCGGGCGAGCTATGTGTAAGGCGGTGTAAGTTATGGCTGTTGCATATCAAATCGCCGTCATCGGCGACTGGGAGTCCGTTATGGGCTTCCGGGCCTTGGGGCTGGACACCTATCCCGTCACGTCTGTGGACGAGGCCAGGGAAAAGGTGCGGGAACTGGCGAAGACCAGCTGCGCGGTGATCTATCTCACGGAGCAGCTGGCAAAGGACATGGAGGATGTGCTGGCCCGGTACAAGGACGGGCTGCGTCCCGCCATCATCCTGATCCCCGGCCGGGAAGGTTCCCTGGGCATTGGCAAAAATAACATCCAGCGGGCCATTGAGCGGGCTGTGGGGGCGGACATCCTTTGATCCTCTAAGGAGGGGACTGCGTCCCCCTCAGACGCTTCGGCGGGCGCTGCCCGCCTCTCCGCTGAACCCCCAGTGAGATCCGCTCACTGCTGTGTGCGCCCCAGGGGGCGCACGGGCCGGAATATTTTCGTCAGGTACACGCTCTGACGAAAATGATTGAAAAATTTTTCTTCGCCGCAGGCGGAGAAACCAAGGGAAAACAGGCTTTTCCCCTGGACCCTTTTCCGGGCGTGCCTTGGCGGGAAAGGGCATCCTTCCGGCGAATTTATCCTGAAAGAAGGTTTTAGAATTTGAGCGGAAAAGTTGTTAAAGTTTCTGGACCGCTGGTAGTCGCCACGGGACTTTCGGACGCCAATATGTCCGACGTGGTCCGCGTGGGTCCCCAGCGTCTGATCGGCGAAATCCTGACCATGAAGGGCGACACCGCCTCCATTCAGGTCTACGAGGAGACCTCCGGCCTGGGCCCCGGCGCCGACGTCATCACCACCGGCGCGCCCATGAGCGTGGAGCTTGGCCCCGGCATGATCGAGGGCATCTACGACGGTATCCAGCGCCCGCTGGAGAAGATCGTGGAGAAGGTGGGCGCCAACATCTCCCGCGGCGTGGAGGTTCCCGCCGTGGACCGGGAGAAGAAGTGGGAGTTCACCGCCACCGCCAAGGCGGGGGACAAGGTCACCGGCGGTGACATCATCGGCACCGTGCCCGAGACTCCCGTGGTGCTCCACAAGATCATGGTGCCCCCCAATATGAAGGGCACCATCAAGAACATCAAGAGCGGGTCCTTCAACGTGACGGAGACCATTGCCACTCTGACCACCGAGGACGGGAAGGACGTTCCCCTGACCATGATCCAAAAGTGGCCCGTCCGTGTGGGCCGTCCCTATGAGAAGAAGTATTCCCCGGAGCGGCCCTTGTGCTCCGGCCAGCGGATCATTGATACCATGTTCCCCATTGCCAAGGGCGGCACCGCCGCGGTCCCCGGCCCCTTCGGTTCCGGCAAGACCGTGGTGCAGCACCAGTTGGCAAAGTGGTCCGATGTGGACATTGTGATCTACATCGGCTGCGGTGAGCGCGGCAACGAGATGACCGACGTTCTGCGGGAGTTCCCTGAGCTGAAAGACCCCCGCACCGGCGAGTCGTTGATGAAGCGGACGGTGCTGATTGCCAACACCTCCGATATGCCCGTGGCGGCCCGTGAGGCCTCCGTCTACACCGGCATCACCATCGCCGAGTATTTCCGCGATATGGGCTACGACGTGGCCGTCATCGCTGACTCCACCTCCCGCTGGGCCGAGGCCCTGCGTGAGATGTCTGGCCGTCTGGAGGAGATGCCCGGCGAGGAGGGCTATCCTGCCTACCTGGCATCCCGTCTGGCCCAGTTCTACGAGCGGGCCGGCTCTGTGGAGTGCCTCGGCAGCGACGAGCGGCGGGGCAGCCTGACTGCCGTGGGCGCTGTGTCGCCTCCCGGCGGCGACCTGTCCGAGCCTGTCTCCCAGTCCACCATGCGCATCGTCAAGGTGTTCTGGGCACTGGATTCTTCTCTTGCCTATAAGCGCCACTTCCCGGCGATTAACTGGCTGACCTCCTACTCCCTGTATCTGGACACCTTGAAGCCCTGGTTTGACGAGAATTTCGGGCCGGAGTTTATGCAGGACCGGAGCAAGGCCATGAGCATCCTCCAGAATGAGGCCAGCCTGAACGAGATCGTTCAGCTGGTTGGTAAGGACGCCCTGTCTCCCGCCGACCAGCTGACGCTGGAGGTGGCCCGCATGGTCCGTGAGGACTTCCTGCAGCAAAACGCCTTCACCGACATCGACGGCTTCTCCAGCTATGACCGGCAGCAGAAGCTCCTGGCTATGGTGCTGCGCTACGAGGATCTGTGCCGCGCTGCCATCGCCAAGGGAGCTCCCGTTTCCAAGCTCTTCGACATCCCGGCCCGGGAGCAGATCGGCCGCGCCAAGAGCGTTCCGGCGGAGGAGTACGTCCAGGTCTATGAGCAGATCGAGAAGGACATGGCGGCGCAGATCGACGCCGTGGCCGCTCAGGGAGGTGAGAACTGATGATCCGTGAATACAGAACCGTAGAGGAAATTGTCAGTCCTCTGATGATGGTCCGCATGGTGGAGAACGTCACCTACAACGAGCTGGTTGAGGTGGAGCTCCATGACGGCAGCACCCGCCGCGGGCAGGTGCTGGAGGTCAACGGCGACACCGCCGTGGTGCAGCTGTTCGAGTCCGCCGCCGGCATCAACCTGGCGGACGCCAAGGTTCGCTTCCTGGGCCATCCCCTGCAGCTGGGCGTGTCCGGCGATATGCTGGGCCGTGTGTTCAACGGCATGGGCCGTCCCATCGACGGCGGCCCGGAGATCCTTGCCGAGGAGTACCGGGACATCGACGGCCTGCCCATGAACCCCGCCGCCCGTGACTATCCCAACGAGTTCATCCAGACCGGCGTCTCTACGATTGACGGTCTGAATACCCTGGTCCGCGGGCAGAAGCTGCCCATCTTCTCCGGCTCCGGTCTGCCTCACGCCAACCTGGCGGCCCAGATTGCCCGCCAGGCCAAGGTGCTGGGCGACGAGGCGGCCAACTTCGCCGTGGTGTTCGCCGCTATCGGCATCACCTTCGAGGAGTCTGAGTTCTTCGTCAACGAGTTCAAGCGCACCGGAGCCATCGACCGTACCGTGCTGTTCTCCAACTTGGCCAACGACCCCGCTGTTGAACGTATTGCCACTCCCCGTATGGCCCTGACTGCCGCGGAGTATCTGGCCTTTGAGAAGGATATGCACGTGCTGGTCATCATGACCGACATCACCAACTACGCTGAGGCTCTCCGTGAGGTCTCCGCCGCCAAGAAGGAGGTTCCGGGCCGCCGCGGCTTCCCGGGCTACCTGTACACCAACCTGGCTACGCTGTACGAGCGCGCCGGCCGTCAGCTAGGCAAGAAGGGCTCCATCACCATGATTCCCATCCTGACCATGCCCGAGGACGACAAGACCCACCCCATCCCCGACCTGACCGGTTATATCACTGAAGGTCAGATCATTCTGAGCCGTGCGCTGTACCGACAGGGCATCCACCCGCCGGTGGACGTGCTGCCCTCCCTGTCCCGTTTGAAGGACAAGGGCGTTGGCGAGGGCAAGACCCGGGAAGACCACGCCAGCACCATGAACCAGCTCTTTGCCGCCTACTCCACCGGTAAGGACAACAAGGAGTTGATGTCCATTCTGGGCGAGGCGGCCCTGACGCCCACGGACCTGCTGTACGCCAAGTTCGCCGACGAGTTTGAAAAGCGGTACGTGAACCAGGGCTACGAGGAGAACCGCTCCATTGAGGAGACACTGGACCTGGGCTGGGAGCTTTTGAGCATCCTGCCCAAGAGCGAGCTGAAACGTATCAAACCGGAGCTGATCGAGAAGTACTGGCCGAAGAAAGACGAGCAGTAAGGAGGGGTGAGCCATGGCGAATATCACGGTAAGCCCCACCCGAATGGAGCTCACCCGCCTGAAAGGCAAGCTGCGCACCGCCCAGCGGGGCCACAAGCTGCTGAAAGACAAGCGGGATGAGCTGATGAAGCAGTTCCTGGATACGGTCCGGGAGGTCCGGGCCCTCCGGGCCGAGGTGGAGGAGGAGCTGATGACGGTGCACAAGTCCTTCACCGTCGCCTCCGCCCTCATGAGCTCCGAGGCCTTAGAGCAGGCTCTGGTCTATCCAAAGCAGAGCGTGGAGCTGACCATGACCTTCCAGAACATCATGTCCGTCAACGTGCCTGTCTACGACTTCCAGACCCAGACCCGGTCTGATTCCGACATCTATCCCTACGGTTTCGCGGCCACCTCCGGCGAGCTGGACACCGCTGTGGACGCCCTGGGGAGAGTGTTTCGGAAGATGCTAAAGCTGGCGGAGATCGAGAAGTCCGCCCAGCTGATGGCGGAGGAGATCGAGAAGACCCGCCGCCGGGTCAATGCGTTGGAGTATGTGATGATCCCCAATACCCAGGAGGCTATCCGATATATCAACATGAAGCTGGACGAGAACGACCGCGCCACTACCATCCGGCTTATGAAGGTCAAGGACATGATTTTGAAGGAATCCCTGGAAGAGAAGCGGGCTGAAACCGCTAGAGCCATAAGGACTTTCGGGGATTCGAGTGAGGCGCCGTCAGAGGTTTAAGGGGTAGCTGTACCGCTTATTTACCGCTTCTAGGATGGGCCTAAAAAGTGAAAGATGGTACTGCTTGGGAGGAATCCCGGGCAGTACCTCTTTTTTTGTCAGCAAGGTTGAAAACTGGATACTGTTAGGAAATCAGTGTTAGTGCCTACCAAAAAGCTGTGTTAGGAATAGAAAGTAGATTTTAATTTATAATTGAAGTCTAAAAAATTTAAGGAGGCATTATCAATGAAGTTCAACAGGTTAATTATTTGCATGATGGTGATTGCGAGGTACATGGTGAAGTTGCAAAGTGCTGAAAAGAATCCAGCATATATGTGCCCAGACTTGCCGGGTATAGTCTTCATGCAGTACACCGAGAAAGGGGAAACATATTTCACTATTGTGAGTGAGACGGACTATAAAAAAATAAAAACTGAATATTGGTTGGGAACTAACAATTACGTTAGTACCTGCCGTGATGGCAAGACAGTCTACTTACACAGGGAGCTGTGTCCAGGATTGCAAGTAGGACAATTTGCTCACCACAAGGGAAGTAAGTTCAATCATCTGCCCGGAATGTTGGAGGCGGTGACACCCGCCGACCACGACCAACACCGTACATACTGCGGTGATTTGATGATTGATGCTGACGATGGCAGGAATTTGATTTTGTCTGTCATATAAAGCATTAGAAAAGAAAAGATACTGCCCGGGATGGATCCCGGGCAGTATCTTTTTTGTGCCAGCAGTTACCACATTACCAAAAATTCGGAGGGTATTCTTTTGTTTTTGCTCTAAAATGAAGTTTAAATATCAAATGAGACGCACCGAAAGAGTGCGCCGAAAACAGAAACGGAGCTTTCGAGACACTTCCAGAGGGAGAGAAGGGGGAGGGTTTGGGACGCTCTGAATGGTATAGCTTTCCGGGCGCAACACTTTCGGGACAGTTTCGGTGTTTGGTTTCATTTGAAAATCTAGTTGAAAGGAGCAAGTACAATGAAAGTCGGATATGTGAGGATATCGACCAAGGAGCAGAACACGGCAAGACAGGATTTGCTCATGCAGGAATTAGGGGTAGAACGGGTGTTCACCGATAAGGTCAGCGGAAAGAATCAGGAAAGGCCAGAACTGCGCAAGATGATGGATTTTGTGCGGGAGGGTGACAGTCTGACTGTAGAGAGTATTTCACGCTTTGCTAGAAATACGAGGGACTTGCTTGACCTAACCGCAACACTGGACGCAAAAGGTGTGCAGTTCATAAGCAGGAAAGAAAACATTGATACCAGCACAGCGGCAGGAAAATTCATACTGGCGGTCTTTGGCGCTTTGGCTGAACTCGAACGGGATAATATATTGGAGCGTCAAGCCGAGGGAATCGCCATAGCCAAGGCAGAGGGCCGCATGACTGGCAGACCCAAGAAAGCGGTTGATACTTTCGAGGGTGTTTATCTCAACGTGAAGGAGGGGAGGCTGTCAGCCAGCGCAGGAGCGAAACAGTTGGGAATTTCACGCTCGACATGGTATCGAAAAGTGCGTGAATATGAGGATGACCCGTTTGTTGATTTGTAAGGAAACATAGTGAAAAAAGCTGGTAGCAGTACAGCTACCAGCTTTTTTTGTCTTTCTGGATCCTTTGTGATGAAAAAGTAAGGAAGGCAAATTTGCTCTCTACAATCAAAAAAATGTCAGATACATGGGGCTTTTTTGATGGTATACACGGTAAAATTTTTAGGGGAGCATTGGAGTCAAAATGACATGATTTTCAAAATCGGAAAATTTTTTAGGTTGCTGGTGCGTGGATAAGCAAAGGTAACATTAGAGGTTAAAAAAATATCTTTAGATACTGGAATGACTTGTGTCCCCAAATGGCAAAGGTAAGCGAAAGCCTGCAATTCGACGTAAAACGTATAATAAATTGCTAACAAGTAGTTTTGTGATATGAGTGGGGGCAACAGTAGGCCACCGTTTAGGAAAGATATACGGAAACTTAGCTATGGATATTTTAACTCCTAGAGAACTTTAATGGGAATAGAGGGCTTGACGAAAAGTAGGCCCTGCGGTAGAATAAAAGATACAAGAATAACGAATTGCAGGCACCTGGGGACGGGATTGCGGCCCGCCCCCAGGCTGTACGGGTACACGCACTACCCAGCACAGCAGAGTTACTCTGCACCCAGCATTATTATACCTGTCCAAATCAGATTTAGCAATAGGGCGGGAAAAATAGCTGTGTTTGCTTTGATGAAAAATCAGGCAGTGTGATGGGTTTACACAAATCCGTCGCACTGCTTTTGTTGTTCTTGGCAGGGAAAGCATAGACTGTCCCTGACCGCCAGTCAGGGCGGTTTATGCGGAACCTGTTAAGAATACAGTTTGGAGGAAAGGAACATGAAAACAAGATCTTTAGCAGTTGCTCTTTCCCTTGCGTTTATGCTAGGGATGGCGGGTTGCGGAAGCCAGCAAGCCCAGCAGGAGCCGCAGGAGCCGGATCAAGGGAAAGTCCAACAGAGCGAGCCCACCAGCACTGCGCCCCCAGTTGAATCAATGGAGGTAAAAAATGAAAACGACACCACTAAACCTTTAACAGAGTTGGAGGACATAGAACCAGAAGAAGCGGACGGGGCTGGTATATTAGAAGGTGCTGGAAATGCAGAAAGTGACTTAGAGGAAGTAGACCCCTTCACAGAGGTCAACGAGACAGTCTATGCCACAGGAACGGTGAATTTACGCAGTGGTCCGAGTACAGCGCATGACAAAGTGGGTTCCCTCAACAAAAGTGACAGCGTAACCCGTGTAGGCATTGGAACAGCAGACGCAGAAGGTTGGAGCCGAATCCAATTAAGTGATGGCAGTACAGTTTATGTGAGCAACAAATACTTAAGCACCACAAAGCCCGTAGTTCAGCAACAGCAGACCAGCAACCCCAGTGTCGGACAGCAGTCAAAACCGAGTGAAAGTACACAACAGCAGCAAACACAGCAAACGCAAACCGAAACACAACCATCTGATACTGAAAAGCCTAGCATTAGACAACAGTTAAAGGACCTAGAATCCCAAGGTCTAGTTACATCTGGAGGCAACAACACCTATTCGGATGCAGACAGAGAAATACTAGGCAAGCTACTAAACGGTGGCTAATAATATCACAAACAACATGGATGCAGTCAATTGGCTTTGGCTGGTATGGATGCATGGGCAAATCAACATAATACAGGAGAGGCCCATCCCGAGTTAAGGCCTGGGGCCATTATAGACGAAAATGGAAACATCATAAATCCCAATACAGCAGTAGATGCAAGCGAGTCTACATACTATATCCAGTAAATGCAGTTGGTATATCCAACTGCATTTGATTTTTAATCATCAATCCTATCACTCCATTCAAATCTGTCAGCATTCCATAGATAAAGCATATCTTAAAGGAATCAGAAAATGCGTGGAGTTTGACAAATGTAAGTTTGTCGGATTCTACTTCATAGGACAATTTTTGAAATATGCTCAAAATTTCAAGGAGATTTAGATTTAAGATTCAGAGTGACTTTTTCAAAGATTTAGAAGGGTTGAGAAGGTGGAAATGGGTGATTTTCCAGAAGAGGAAGGCAAGAGAAAGAAAGATGAAACAGAACAGGGTTCGACATGATTTAGGCTAGTTGCGATTGTGTTTCAAATGTTGCAAATTGAAATTATGACAAATGTGGGAAGTATGAAAAGGCTGAAATGTTTACCAGAATAGAGCGGTTGGCGGCTACAACCTGTTTGACTTCTACAAACTCCACAATTTTAAGGATTCATTCCCGTATAGTATCGTGTCTTGCACGTCAATGAACCCAGCGTTAAGATGATTTTGTTGAAAGGGAAAAGAACTTTCAGAAAATCAAAATTGAAGGAGAATGAATTATTATGTGTAAGGCTACTGTTATCTTTGAGGAAAAGCTGGGTAAGCGGCGTGAGGGCTGGGCGGTTTATCTGAATCAGAGCCGGGACTTTACTTGGTACTCTGACAAACAAATCAAAGCCAAGATTGCGGCGGGTGAGCGGATCAACGGCGTGACTGTGACCGAGGCCGGGGAGGTTGTGATGGATGAAACCTTCACCACTGGCCTGTTGAGCAAGACCGGGCTTGCAACCTTCACGCCTATCAAGGAGGACGAGGACGGCGGCGTATCGAAGTATTTCGCAGTTACCAAGGTTATCAAGGGCGGCAAGGCTGGCGACCGTTACGAGTTGGTCAGCAATCGGTTCAAGCTGGAAGTGGTGGAGGCTGACAGGCTGAAGGCTCTGTTGTCCCTGATTCGTGTAGGGGGTGCCAGACTGGACGAGAAGGGCTGGGTGGTAATCCATGAGGGGGTGGAGGTAAGCGAGGCCACAGAGGGTTCCACGGGGGCCAGAGAGGGGGCGGTCTAAATGACCGTCTCCTTTGAATTTCTGGCAGGCTTCACTTGTTGCAGTATGGTGGCCTTTCTGTATCTGCTCCATGAACTGGCGGAGGTGGGAAAAGCGTTGGTATCAATGCTCCAAGAGTGTTTAGAGGAACTGCGGGACGACTGAAAATTCCAAAAATTCTAAAAATTCCAACTGTACCCGTCAGCTTGATTGAATCAGGCTGGCGGGTTTATTTAATATGTTCGATGTTGACTAACTTGATAATAGGATGCGGGACACCCACAGTTCCGGCGTCGGTTAGGGGATTATTAATAACAACCGTTTTTAGAAATTCTTATAAAAATAACATTACGGCTTTGATGTTGTTTGATATTCTATGATATTGCTAAAATTACAAATATTTCTAATGAAAATTTAACTGAGAATTAAAATGCAAAATAAGCTGTTGGCAATGGGGACAATGATTTATTATTTTTACTGGTTACTTTTAGAATGGACACTTATACATATTAAATAAAGAATTGGGTCTGAACGTGGAGAATAAAATCTTGTGTTGGAGGGGGTCAGTTGTTTATCATGTCACCATCCCGAAAGGAGGTGATACAGATGGATGAAAGCGGTCTACCTATTAATTTAACACCCCAGGACATTTCACGTGTGCTGGGGATTTCTCGTAACAAATGTTATGAGATTGTCCATAGTAAAGATTTTCCGAGTTTTAGAATTGGGAAGCAGTATCGGGTACGTAGAGATAAGTTCCTGGCTTGGCTCAGCCAAGTCGAGGAAGTAGTTTAAGGAGACAAATTATGGAAAACAATATTGATATGAACACAGGTGCATTTATACCAGAGGGACAGGCGAAGAATCTTGAATTAGTGACAACTGCGTTGGATGATTCAGAAACAACGCAGCCAACTATTACAAGGCTGATCACCCCCTTTGAAGCACTGGTTTCAGAGGACGCTCAAGCCGAAATTGGTTGCATCCCTGATGAGATGAAAAAGTATGAAGCCCAAGGGTTTTTTGAGCCAACTGTGGGGATGCTTCAGATTCTCAACAAGTTTAGTGGACGTTTGTTTGCATACGTCCAGGAGAATGAAAATGGTAAAAGGGATATCCGTTTTATCCAGCAGTACCAGGACGGGAGATATTCTCCTGAGTTCAGTATTAGTCAGAGTGATCTGCTGACTGTAGCTTTGGGAAGCATGGAAAGCAATTTGCAAGACTCCGAAACGAAAAGGGATTGCCGGAGATGCCTTAGGCGGATTCGGACGGATTATCTCAACAAGTGCTGTGGGAAGGAGATTCCCAATATTTTGGAGGTAATTACTTCTCTGGCGGAGGTTTTGAGTAAACTTCCAGTTGTGTCAGAGAGATCAGAAATGAGCCGTGCACAGCTGTACTCTGAGGTTTTGAAAGTCATAAACTTTTACTGTTCAGAAGTATCCAGGTACTACCGAAGAGGTGGATACTTTATATTGACCGAACAGGAGGTAGGAAGAATCGCTCGAGAAATGGAGATGAACGATAAAAAGCTACTGGAGCTTTTGAAAAAGAATCGTCTTCTTTACTTAACAGATTCATGCTGTGGGTATCAGGTCAAGGTTCCGACGCATAAAGACGAGAAAGGTAATGCTATTTTCGAGTGGTGCTACTGCCTACTCGACATGGAATACTTCTCGCAGAAGTTGGATCCTCAAAGGGCAAATGCCGTTGATAAGCTGACTTCACCTCTCCAAAACTGGGATGAGTGAAAAGTCTTGACAAGTGGGGCGGATGGCGTTATCATCTGCCCCACTCATTTAAGAAAGGGGCGTTAAGATATGGCGAAACGGGCAAATGGCGAGGGCAGTATCAGGAAACGCACAGACGGCAAATGGCTGGTGACTTTTCCAACGGGTCTGTATAAAGAAAATGGCAAGCGGGAATATGTTTACCGCTACGCCGATACGCAGGCGGAGGCGGCGGAGATTCTGCGCCAGCTTCAAGCGGAGAAGGGAATGGGGGTTAGTCAGAGCAAGGCGGCAATCAAGGCGGGGGAATGGATGAATACATGGATTGAAAAGCACAAGTCTCCAAAGCTGGCTCCTGCTACTTTGACGAGTTATCGCAATAATTTCAGAATCCATATCAGGCCATACATTGGGGAAATTGTATTGCGGGAGTTGAGTACATATCATATTCAAAGATGTTTGGACGCAATCGGGGGAAGCTGTTCGACTTTCGTGAAAAATTATAACATCATTCATGGCAGTTTGGAAAAGGCGGTTGAACTGGGGATGATGGTTCGGAATCCCTGTAAAGGCGTGACGTTTCCAAAGGATGATACGGAGCAAATGCGGGTACTGTCCAAGGAGGAACAGCAAAGGTTTATTGAGCAGTTGGAAGGTGAATACTATCGGCCCATGTTGCTCATGTATCTGTATTCAGGGTTGCGAATGGGGGAGGGAATCCCGCTGACGTGGGAGGACATTGACTTGGAGAAGCGGACGATCCGAGTGAATAAGAAGGCGATTGTCTGCCACGACTACACCAGTCATTCAGCGCCGCAGGTGGTTCAAGACTTCTGTAAAACGAAGTCCAGCAAGCGGAGGGTGATTATTACATCTGGTTTGGTCGGAGTGTTGAGAGAGCATAAAGCGGAAATGATGAAGCGGGTAGAGCAATCCGGGGAGAAATGGAGCGAAAGCCGTTTGGTGTTCCCGAACACACGGGGGAACATGGTACATAATCGAAATTTGCAGCATTTGCTTTGTAGAATCTTCGCCAAGGCTGGGATTGAGGGAGCGACCATGCACACGTTGCGTCACACTTACGCTACAAGATGTTTTGAGGCCGGGGTGGACATTAAAGCAATCAGTGAGCAGTTGGGACACGCAAATGTCAAGACCACTTATAATATTTACGTCCACCTTTTGGAGGATACGAAAGAGAAGGAGATTGACAAGCTGGAAGGTATCGACAGACTATTAGCATGAGAAAGAAGCCCTGGCAGCCTTGGGGGAGGGCTGCCGGGGTTTTGCCGCTTCAAGATATTTCGCTTGAATTTTTAGCCGGTATGCGATATGATATTCATAAGCTGGAGGGGTAGAGATGGACATTCATAAAATTCAAACGCTGTTTCAAAATCGTTCTGTCAAATGGTCTACCCACTGTTTGGAACGGATGCAGGAGCGTGATATTTTAAGGGATGATGTAATCTCCTGCGTGCTTCGGGGAGAGATCATAGAGGACTACCCCAACGATTTCCCATACCCGAGTTGTTTGATTTTTGGATATACTACACAGGACAAGGTTCTCCATATTGTAATAGGGGCGGACGAAACCACCGCTTATGTCATTACCGCCTACTATCCCAGTACGGATAAATTCGAAGCCGATTTGAGAACCAGAAAGGAGCGTTGATTTATGTGTATGTTTTGTAAATGCGACACAGTGAAAGAATCTGTTACAACGCATGTGGTAAATTACAGAAATTGTATTATTGTAATCAAAAACGTTCCTTGCGAGGAATGTGAGCAATGTGGGGAAAAGTTTTACACAGATGAAGTTACCGAGCGTTTGGAAGAGCTGGTATCTGCGGCCAAACGGCTCATGCAGGAGGTCGCTGTGATTGACTATCAAAAGGCGGCGTGAGGTTTACCGGGTTTTTGCCGCTTCGGGAGCTGAAATACAGGGCTTTGAGTATGGGAAAAGCCAAGAGGCCAGAGGGAAAAGAGGCTGTTTGGGCTGCCGGATTCTTACCGCTTCCAGGCTGGGACTGGCTGTGAAGTGATGGGACTAACCGGGAGAACAGGGAAGCGGAATCGTTGACAAATGGGACTATTTGTGATATGTTAGCACTGCCTAATAGCGTGGCCCCATAAAGGTGAAGGACATGATTTTGAAGGAATCTCTGGAAGAGAAGCGGGCGGCGAATGCCAGGGCTGTGGAGGCCTTTGGCAGCAAACAGGACCCGGTGTAATTCTAAGACCAGCAGAACAGACGAGAGGACGGCCCCTGCCGCCCTCTCGTTTTGTTTATAGATTCACAATTTTTCCTAAGAACCTTGACAAACAGGGAGAAGTTGAGTAAAGTGGTTTCCGGAAAATATCGGCACAAAGGAGAAATGACCATGTATTGCATACAGAATGTTAACTCGGATCTGGTGTACGTAGGGGCCTCGGACCGACGCCTGGCCCTTTTTGAAAATGTCTATCCCATTCCCCGGGGTGTCAGCTATAACGCCTATCTGGTGCTGGACGAGAAGACCGTACTGCTGGACGCTGTGGAGGAGGCTGTGGCTGTGCGGTTCCAGGAGAACCTGGAGCACAGTCTGGGCGGACGTCCTCTGGACTACGTGGTGGTGAACCACATGGAGCCGGACCACAGCGCGTCCTTGGCCGGGGTTCTGCGCCGTTGGCCTGAGGCCCGGGTGGTGGGCAACGCCAAGACGCTCACCATGCTGGCTCAGTTCACCGGGGAGGATATTTCCAGCCGGGCTGTGGTGGTGAAGGAGGGGGATACCCTCTCCTCGGGGCGGCACACCTTCACCTTTGTCATGGCCCCCATGGTCCACTGGCCGGAGGTCATGGTGACCTATGATACCACGGACAAGATCCTCTTCTCCGCCGACGCCTTCGGCACCTTCGGGGCCCTCAGCGGCAACCTCTTTGCCGATCAGGTGGATTTTGAGCGGGACTGGCTGGACGACGCCCGCCGGTACTACACCAATATCGTCGGCAAGTACGGGATGCAGGTGCAGTCCCTGCTGAAAAAGGCCGCCGGACTGGAGATTTCCATGGTCTGCCCGCTGCATGGCCCCATCTGGCGGGAGAACATAGCCTGGTTCATTGAAAAGTATCAGATATGGAGCGCCTACACACCGGAGGACCGGGCGGTGGCCATCTTCACCGGCTCTGTCTACGGCAATACGGACAACGCCGCCGACATCCTGGCTGTACGGCTGGCGGAGAAGGGTGTGAGGAATATCGTTCAGTACGACGTGTCCCACATCCATGTGTCTCAGCTGGTGGCGGAGTGCTTCCGATGCAGTCACCTGGTGTTTGCCGCCGCTACTTATAACAACGGCATTTTCACGCCCATGGAGAACCTGCTACTGGATTTGAAAGCTCACAATCTGCAAGGCCGCACGGCGGCTGTGATTGAAAACGGCTCCTGGGGTCCCCAGGCCGGGAAGCTGATGCGGGAGATCCTCTCCGGAATGAAGAACATGACGGTGTTGGAGAGCGGCGTGACGGTGAAGTCCGCCGTGCAGGAGCCCCAGCGGGAGGCACTGCTGGCCCTGGCGGATACGATTGCGGCGGATCTGACTTAACAGACTGGAAAAGCGAGTACCGCCCGGAGACCTGTGCAGGTCTCCGGGCGGTACTGTTTTTCTTTGCGCCGGTCTATGGCCGTGCTGCAAAGCGGTTCTGCAGCTTTGCCCATTCATCTGGTTTGGCCAGTCATAGAGGAGGACCATAGGCTTGAGCCGTTTATAAAGCGCTGTGTAGCGGTTCGCAATTTCTGAGAGAGACGGTTCGCGGTGATCGAGAATATCGAGAAACCAGAGACCGTCCATGTGCTTTGCATACAGTCCAGCATGGGATTCGGCTGAGGGAATTTGAACTTTGGAAAAGAATTCGGAGCTGAACGCCTGGATGAACTTTGGACACGGAATTCCGTTTTGGGTCTTCGCTTTCAGACGATATGCGGGGGCTCCACTCCGTGTATTCGCTTTTACATAAGGCGGATTCCTCAGCGGCCAGCACGGCCTGCCCCACGCTGCCGGGGTAGTAAAAAATATTGAGGGCCATATCGTACCCGGTGCTTGCGTACTTCAAATCCAGCAGTCCGCTCACCGATTCCAAAAAATTGTATAAAACAGACCATTCTGTCTGGATGGGCCATTGAAAATCGAGCGTTTGATAAACGTTTGGCGACCTGTTGGACAGCGATATGACAGCCCGGCTGGTTTGGAGGTGCTGGGGACTGCTGTTTTCCAGTGTTAAACACTGGCTGTCCGCCTGTTCTCGTTTGTCAAATTCTCTGTAAAAAACCGTTTCCAGCTGCCTCGAAGATTCCGGATGTTGACATGGCCCAAGCCGCCCCGTTTTTTGCTGAACTTTGTATGTGATAGAATCAGAAATTGTTCCAGAATTGTTTCCAGCTTCAAAATGGTTTCGCTGTCAATTGGATCATCGAAATGGAGCATAGATCCCTTCCGAAGTCCGATTTTCTCAGTTTCCTCAAAAAACAGGTGATCCATCAATGGTCCATTTCCCTTTGGCACGACCCGGCAGTTTGTTGATTTGGGGAGAAAACAGAAGGAAAACCAGCTGCTGCTTTTCCCAACGCGTCTTTGCCGCTTTGGAGGAATTTACAGCAGGGTGATCCCCGCTTTTTCACAGCCCGCCACGGTTTCCCGATCCCACAGGCTGGCCTGGACTTCGCCGATGTGGCAGGTGCCCAGCAGCAGCATACAGAGGCGGGACTGGCCGATGCCGCCGCCCATAGACTGGGGAAGCTCACCGTTCAGCAGCATCTGGTGGAAGGGGAGGGAACGGCGGTGGTCGCAGCCGGCGGCGGTGAGCTGGCGGTCTAAGGCCGCAGCGTCTACCCGGATGCCCATGGAGGAGACCTCAAACTGGCTCTGGAGCACCGGGTTCCACATGAGAATGTCGCCGTTGAGCTCCCAGTCGTCATAGTCCGGGGCCCGGCCGTCGTGCTTGATGCCGGAGGCCAGGGTTTTGCCGATCTGCATCAAAAACACGGTGTGGTGTTCCTCGCAGACTGCCCGTTCCCGCTCGGAGGGGGTAAGGCTGGGGTAGCGGTCCTCCAGCTCCTGCGTGGTGATGAAGTATACGTCCCGGTCGGGCCGGAAGGTGAGGACGGGGTAGGCGTTCCGCAGGGCCGTGGCGGTGTCGCAGATGCAGCCTGCAATATCCCGCACGGTGTCTTTCAGATAGGGGACGGTGCGGTCCCGGGGGGAGATGTGCTTTTCCCAGTCCCACTGGTCCACATAGATGGAGTGGAGATTGTCCAGCTCCTCATCCCGGCGGATGGCGTTCATATCGGTGTAGAGCCCGGTGCCCTCCTGGAACTCATACCGTTTCAGGGCCAAACGCTTCCACTTGGCCAGGGAGTGGACCACCTGCCCTTCGGTTCCCACGTCGGGGATGTCGAAAGACACGGGGCGTTCCACGCCGTTGAGGTCGTCGTTCAAGCCGGTGGCGCCGTCCACAAACAGGGGGGCGGAGACCCGGTGCAGGTTCAGCCGCACGGTGAGGTTGTGCTGAAAGTCCGCGTGGATCAGCTCAATGGCCCGCTGGAGCTCATTGTTGGTCAGGGGCATTTTGTAGCCGGCGGGGATGGTGAGTCTGCTCATGTGATAAAACCAGTCCTTTATATGAATTTGGGGAATCAGAGGAAGAGGGCGGCCACTGCCGGGGTGACGTAGGCCTCCACAAAGGAGGCGATCAGCAGAAGGGGCACCAGAACCGACAGCAGCGTCTGGGAGGCCAGCGTCATGCACGCCCACAGGGAGCGGGCGCTCTGATCCTTCCGGCAGCGGCGGGTCAGCTGTCCGCAGATGTACAGCCCCGTGCCGAAGGCCAGAAACAGCGCCGGCAGCTCCAGGACCCCGTGGGGGAGCAGGGCGGCCAGATAGGCTAGAGGAGAGATCCCCTCCGCGGCATACCACGAAGCCATCACCCCCAGCATCATGGCGTTGACGCCCAGGGCCAGAGCAGGCAGCTGGATGAAGGGGAGCAGGCCGTAGAGCATGATGAAGGCGGTGGCCTGCACGTTGTTGAGAAACAGCGCCAGAACGGAGATCTTTCCGCTCTCGTTGGAGAGATTCTTACTGCTCAGAGTGGAAAACATCATCTGCACCAATTTGGCCCGCAGGTCCGGGAAGATGGCGCAGACAGCGAAAAACAGCGCCCAGATGGTGAGAAAGGCGATGGCGGAGCGCTTGACCTCCTCCTTGAGACCGTCGGTCCAGGCCTCCCGGAGGTCGCGCAGCGGGGAAGGAGAGAGGTTCATGCCCGCAGCTTCTCAAGCCCCGCCCGCAGGCGGCGCAGGGCCTCCTCCTGGCCTAGAATGTGGCAGATCTCCACCGCCCCGCCGGGGGTCACCAGCTTGCCGGCGGCGGCGATGCGGACGGGCCACATCAGCGTGGCGTTCTTCACGCCCAGGGACTCCGCCAGGGCAATGAGGCAGTCGTGGACCGACGTCTGCGTCCAGTCCGGCAGGGCCTCCAGGGCGGGGATGGCTGCCTCCAGCATCGCCTGACAGACCTCCGGGTTGGTCTTGGACTTCTTGTTGGTGAAGAATTCCACGCCGTAGTCCGGCGCCGCGTCAAAGAAGTCCACCTTTTCGGGGATGTCCGTCAGCTTCTCGCACCGGGCCTGAAGCAGGGCGGCCACGGCGGAGATGTCAATGGCGGGATTTTTTACCGTCTGACGGATATAGGGCTCCGCAGCCGCGGCAAATGCCGCCGGGGGCAGGGCGCGGAGGTAGGTGGCGTTGAAGTAGTCCAGCTTGGCCATGTCGAAAATGGCGGGGGATTTGGAGATGCCGGCGATGTCAAAGGCTTCCACCAGCTCTGAAAGGGAGAAGATCTCCTGTTCGCTGCGCTCGCCCTTGGGGGCCCAGCCCAGCAGGGCCACGTAGTTCAGCACGGCGGGGGTCAGGTACCCTCCGGCGATCAGGTCCTCGTAGGAGGGGTCCCCGTGGCGCTTGGACATCTTGTTGTGCTGGTCCCGCATGACGGGGGAGCAGTGGACATAGGTGGGAATGTCCCAGCCGAAGGCCTCGTACAGCAGATTATATTTGGGCGCGGAGCTCAAATATTCGCTGCCCCGCACCACGTGGGTGATGCCCATCAGATGATCGTCCACCACGTTGGCGAAGTTGTAGGTGGGCAGGCCGTCCCGTTTTAAGAGGACCTGGTCGTCCAGGGTTTTGTTCTCCACGGTGATGTCTCCGAAGCTGACGTCGTGAAAGGTGGTGGTTCCCTCCTGCGGGATGCGCTGGCGGATGACATAGGGTCTGCCGGCGTCCAGGTTGGCCTTGACCTCCTCCGGGGAAAGATCCCGGCAGGGGTCTGCGGCCCGGTCAAAGCTGCCGGAATCCTCCTCGGACTCGGTTTTCTCGCAGAAGCAGTAGTAGGCCGCGCCCTTCTCCACCAGCAGGTGGGCGTATTTGCCGTAGAGATCCCGCCGCTCCGACTGGATATAGGGGCCTACGGGGCCGCCTACGTCGGGGCCCTCGTCGTGGGTCAGGCCGCACTCACGCATGGTGCGGTAGATGACGTCGGTGGCGCCCTCCACCAGACGGCCCTGGTCCGTGTCCTCAATGCGGAGGATGAAGGTGCCGCGGCTGTGGCGGGCAATGAGCCAGGTGTACAGCGCAGTGCGCAGGTTGCCCACGTGCATATAGCCGGTGGGGGAGGGGGCGAAGCGGGTGCGGACTTTCCCCCTGGGAATCCGCTTCTCCATCTCCTCAAAAAAAGCGTGGTCAAGGACCATAAAAATACCTCCTGTTGGAAATTCGTCTCGACATACATTTGACATTATGGCGGTTTCGGCGTGGATTGTCAAGGCTGGGATCGCCCTGGAGATAGGTGTTTTTGCCGATTTTTCATCACCGCCGGGGAGGGGGGCGCTTCTGAGGACAGGCTTTGCTCCGTGAATCTCTCCAGCGAAAGGGCGTGCTTCTTCGCGGATTTTATGCAGGGACAGAGCCCCGCCCCTACAAAGCCGCGGCCGCAAAGCCAAAATCGCGGATGATAATGCAAGATTGGATACTGCCACGGCGAAATACAACTTGACATTCCTCTGATGAAGTGGTACAATACGCCAATAAAACCTTTGAGAAAGTGTAAGTAACGCTGGCAGGTACTCTTCAGAGAGCTCCGGATGGTGGAAGCGGAGCGGGGACGGTCGGCGGGAATGGGCTTTTGAGGGCGGACCGAACGGATGTCAAGTAGGCGAGCCGGAGGGGACTCCGTTATCAAATCCGGCGTATGTCTGTACGCCTTAAGCGGGCGTGGAAGTCACGCCAAGCCGGGTGGCACCGCAGAAGTGAGGAACCGCTTCTGTCCCAGCGCAAAATGCGGGGGACAGGGGCGCTTTTTGTTTGCCGTGTCCCAAAGAGGGCGCATATACTGTGAACAGACTCAGGACCTGCATGTATAGCCGGGGAATGCGGGATTGTCAAGGATTTTCCGGCAGACAGGGAAAATCGACGCAGTATGACGGGAAAAAGACCGCCAAAACAGAGTTCGGCGGCTGTGAATGCAGGTTCTTAAAATTTCCCGGCAAATCGGGCGTTCATTCCGAGCCTTTTCGTTGCCTAAACGAGAAGAACGTGGTACAATATCTACCGAATAAGCTCCGATAAACCCCAAAACGTTCACTCCGCCGCCGGACGGGCGGCGTCAAATCGCAGATACGAGGTGTCTAATTATGGAAAATCAAGAGCGGAAAAAGAGAGTGTTCAGCGGCATCCAGCCCAGCGGTGATCTGACCCTGGGCTCCTATATGGGCGCGATCAAGAACTGGGTGGCCATGCAGGACGAGTACGACTGCGTGTACTGCATCGTGGATATGCACGCCATCACCGTGCGCCAGAACCCCGCGGACCTGCGCCGCCGGGCGCTGGAGCAGCTGGCCCAGTATCTGGCCTGCGGCCTGGACCCGGAGAAGAGCATCCTGTTTGTCCAGAGCCATGTGCCCCAGCACGCGGAGCTGGGCTGGATTCTGGGCTGCTATACCCAGTTCGGCGAGCTGAGCCGCATGACCCAGTTCAAGCAGAAGTCCCAGCAGCACGCCGACAACATCACCGCAGGTCTTTTCACGTATCCGGTGCTGATGGCGGCGGACATCCTGCTCTATCAGGCGGACTTTGTGCCGGTGGGAGAGGACCAGCGCCAGCATGTGGAGCTGTGCCGGGACATCGCCCAGCGGTTCAACGGCGTGTACAGCGACACCTTCGTTCTGCCGGAGGCGTTTATCCCCCGAGTGGACCAGGGGGCCCGGGTCATGAGCCTGGGGAATCCGCTGAACAAGATGAGTAAATCCGATCCCGAGGGCTGCGTCAATCTGATGGACCCGCCGGAGGTGATCCAGCGGAAGTTCAAGCGGGCCGTCACCGACAGCGAGACCAGCGTCCGCTACGACAAGGAGAACAAGCCGGGCGTGTCCAACCTGCTGACGATTTACTGCGCCGCCACGGGCAAAAGTCTGGAGGAGGCCGAGGCGGCCTTTGCCGGTCAGGGCTACGGCGTGTTCAAGCCCGCCGTGGGTGATGCGGTGATCGAGCTGCTGCGCCCCATCCGGGAGGAGGCGGCCCGCCTGATGAAGGATAAGGCCCATCTGGAGAGCGTCTACCGGGAGGGGGCCCAGCGGGCCGGCCGCGTGGCTCAGCGGACGCTGGACAAGGTCCACCGCAAGGTCGGCTTCATTGCCCGCTGAGAGGGGCGCGCCATGGCTTTTCAAACACAGTCGGTGGCCTATGTGGTGCTGGCCCTGCTGGCGGCTCTGGTGGTCAGCTTTCTGATGACCCCGGTGGTGAAATCCTTTGCCTACAAGGTGGGGGCCATCGACGTGCCGAAGGACGACCGCCGGATGCATAAGGAGCCCATTCCCCGCCTGGGAGGACTGGCCATCTTCTTTGGCTTTATGGTCAGCATTCTGCTCTTTGTGGAGATTACGCCGGAGATGCGCAGCATCCTTCTGGGCGGGGCCATCATCGTGGTGCTGGGAGTGGTGGACGACATTATGGCCCTGCCCGCCATGCTGAAATTTGTGATCCAGATCGTGGCCGCCCTGATCCCCACCCTGAACGGCGTGGTAATCCAGGCCTTCTCCAATCCCAATATCTTCTCGGATAATCTCTACTGGGTCCTGGGCTGGCTGTCCGTGCCCTTCACGGTGCTGTGGATCGTGGCCATCACCAACGCTGTGAACCTCATTGACGGCCTGGACGGACTGGCGGACGGCGTGTCCGCCATCTCCGCCACCACGGTGCTGGTCATCGCCTTGATGGCATCGGAGATTCAGGTGGCCATCGTTATGGCGGCCCTGGTGGGGGCCTGTGTGGGCTTTATGCCCTACAATCTGAATCCGGCCAAAATGTTTATGGGGGACACCGGGGCCACCTTCCTGGGGTATATTCTGGCCACCATGTCCATCCAGGGCCTTTTCAAGTTTTACGCGGTGATTTCCTTCGCGGTGCCCTTCCTGATTCTGGGCCTGCCTATTTTTGACACCGCCTTTGCCTTTATCCGCCGCATTGCCCACGGTCAAAGCCCCATGCACGCCGACCGGGGCCACATCCACCACCGGCTCATCGACATGGGACTGAGCCAGAAGCAGGCGGTGGCCACGTTGTACGTCATCTCCGCCATTCTGGGTCTCTCCGCCGTGGTGCTGACCACCGGCGGGGAGCAGAAGGCCATGCTGCTGTTTGCCGCGCTGTGCATTGTGGGAGCGGTGGCCGCCCGGGTGGTGTTTCCCAAGGAGCTCCGGGAGGAGCTCCAGGAAGAGCTGGAGGAGCTGAAAGACCATGGGCATCGCGAGGAAGAGAAGAAAGACGAGGATTCTTAAAAATGGACAAGCTGCGTATTTTGAGTGTCTTCGGCACCCGGCCGGAGGCCATAAAGATGTGTCCGCTGGTAAAGGAGCTGGCATCCCGTCCGGGGGTCGAGAGCCTCTGCTGTGTCACCGCCCAGCACCGGCAGATGCTGGACAGCGTGCTGGATGTCTTTGACGTGAAGCCGGACTGGGATCTGGACATCATGACCCCGCGGCAGACGCTGTCCACCATCACCAGCAAGTGCCTCACCGGCATGGACGAGGCGCTGGAGGCGTTGAAGCCGGACATGGTGCTGGTCCATGGGGATACCTCCACCACCTTTGCCGGAGCCCTGTCCGCCTTTTACCACCAGATTCCTGTGGGTCACGTGGAGGCGGGCTTGCGGACGTATGACAAGTACTCTCCCTTTCCGGAGGAGATGAACCGCCTGCTGGTCTCCGGCATTGCGGAGCTGTATTTTTGCCCCACCGAAGGAAACCGGGAGAACCTGATGCGGGAGGGGCACAGGGAAAATCTCTTCATCACCGGCAACACAGTGATCGACGCCCTGCGGACCACCGTGCGGGAGGATTACCGCTTTTCAACGGAGGAGCTGAACCGGCTGCCCTACGGAGAGAAGAAGGTCATCCTGGTAACCTGCCACCGGCGGGAGAACTACGGTGAACCCATGAAAAATATCATGCTGGCCCTGCGGCAGATCGCGGAGCAGCGCCCGGACGTGGAGCTGGTGTATCCCGTCCACCTGAGCCCGGTGGTTCGGGAGGCGGTGGACAAGTACCTCCGGGGCGCGCCCCGAGTCCACCTGATCGATCCCCTGCCCGCCGATGAGATGCACAACCTGATGGCCCGGTGTTATCTGGTGCTGACGGACTCCGGCGGCCTGCAGGAGGAGGCGCCCGCCCTGGGAAAGCCCGTCTTGGTGATGCGCCGGGAGACGGAGCGGCCCGAGGCTGTGGCCGCCGGGACCGTAAAGCTGGCCGGGGTGGTACAGGACGACATTGTCACCATGGCGGAGCGGCTGATCTGTGACAAAGCCGCCTATGACCGGATGGCCCACGCCGTCAACCCCTACGGCGACGGCCAGGCCTGCCGCCGCATTGCCGACGCCATCGAGTGGCGGTACGGCCTGCGGAAGGAGCGGCCGGAGGACTACAGGGCCTAAGCGCACGAACAAGAGGAGGGAAGAGATGGATAAGCGGTGGCGGAGCCAAATTACGGCGGCCTTTCTGGCGGTTACCGTGCTTGTGATCGCGGTGATGCTCAGCGGCACGCTGCACCGCACCTCCCATATCACCCTGCCCTCCAGTGAGCAGACGCCGGGTCAGGCCGCCGTGACCAGAGACGCGCTGACGGTGGTGGAGGTGACGCCGGAGACGGTCCAGACAGCCGTCGCCACACTCTCCCGGCCCCAGGAGTACCGCCGCACGGTGACGGTGGAGCAGCTCTGGACGGGCGGCAGCGGCACATACGAGACGTCGGCGGCGGTCAGCGGCGGCTGGACCCGGACAGACAGGACACTGGCCGGGGGCCGGGTTCGCCACACCATCACCGACGGGGAGACCACCTATATTTGGTATGACAGTGAGACGGAGGTCTGCACCGTAGCGGCGGGGGGGATCTCCGCCGACAACGAGCAGACCATCCCCACCTATGAGGAGATCCTGGACCTGCGGTTGGAGTCCATCGCCGCGGCGGATTACCGGACCATCTCCGGCGTCAACTGTATCTACGTGGAGACGGCGGAGGACCCGGACGGGTATGTTCTACGGTACTGGGTCAGCGTGGACACGGGGCTGCTGACAGTTTCGGAACGGATGCTGAACGGAGAGCCGGTCTACCGCATGGCGGCTTTGTCGCTGGACCAGGACCTCCCCACCGCGGAGGACTTCACCCTGCCGGACGGCACGATGCTTTTGGAAGCGGAATAAAGCCAGCCGGAGCCGCAGGCTCCGGCTGGCTTTATAGTCGGTGAAATCGAAAAACGGCCGCTTTCAGCGGCTTTAGGAAATTCTGCCGCCGCGTGTTAATCAGGTCTGCCGGTTATAAGATGAGAAGCAGTCCCAGGGCCACCAGCAGCTCCTCATCCGCCTCCTCCCTGGAGAGGAAGAACAGGAGGCCCAGCAGCAGCAGGTCGCCGGTGTCCACATTGTTCAGATGCAGCTGGTCCAGAATGTGCCGGAGAAAGCCGGTCAGCCCGTCGGCGGCCTGCCCTGGTGGCGGCCTGCCCGGCCCCGCCGGCCGCTCCTGCTTTGGCGGCGGAGGCGGTGGCGGAGGAGGGGAACCGCCGGACGGCGGAGGCGGCGGTGGTTCCGGCTGGGGCGGAGGGGGAGCATGGGGCTCCTCCTCCGGCATCCGGGTGTAGGTGCCGTTATCGTTGCGGATATAGCGGTTATACATTCCTCACCCCTCCCATCCGGACAGAAACTTCTTTCCCAGGTGGAACAGCCGGGCCAGCTGGAGGGCCCGTTCCACCTTGTTCTGCTTCTCCTCCTTCAGATAGGGCCGCAGGGCGTAGAGCAGCGCTCGGGCGTTGCTGTCCCGCTGGCCGCCCAGCTCCTGGACCAGAGGCAGAAGCCGGGTGAGCAGCTTGGGGTCCATTCCCCCGGCCAGGGAGGAGAGGGAGGAGAACAGGTCTCCGCCCCCCATAGGCGGCGGTGCGGCGGCCTGCTGGGGCGGAGGCGGCGGGGAAGCGGACGGCGCCTCCTGTCCCGGCCCGGGCCCGGAGAGGGACTGGGCCAGCTGCATGATCTGGGACATGGCGTCCGGATTGGACAGGATACTGTTCAGCTTATCGTCAAATTCCGCCATATCCTCCACCCCTTTGCCGGATTATTTCTGGACCGCCTTGTTGATCCGTTCCACCAGGTCGGCCCCTTCGGGGCTCTGCATTACCTGGTTTACCATCTTTACCATCTCCTCGGGCCGCCCCTTGGCGGCGGACTGTACCGCCCGCTGCAGAGCGGCGCCCTGGTCGCCCTGGGTCAGCATCTGCATCAGGGCCTGCCCGTCCTGGGACTGCATCAGTGCCCGCAGCATGGCGGGGTTGCCTTTCAGCTGGTTTACCAGCCGGCTGGTCTTGTCATCCATAAGAACATCCTCCAAACGGTGGTTTTTATCCAGTATATGAGGGAGGGCGCGAAAATGTGCCTGCGGATCTCCGCAGGCACATTCCTCTTAGAACCTGTATTCGCAGGCGTTGAACGCCGGCTGGCCGGGTCTTTTGCCGCCCTGCCGCGTTAAAAATCTTGAATTACACCAAGTATTCCTGCGATTCTTTGCCTTACCGGACTGCACCCCCTCGTCCATGCGACATTCCCCGCCTATGAATACAGCTTCTTATTTTTGCGCCTTTGCCGTGTCGCAGTCCCCGGCCAGGGGACAGCCCTGGCATTTGGGAGACCGGGCGGTGCAGGTATCGCGGCCGAAGAGCACCATCCTGTGGCAGAAGTTGTTGGACTCCACCGGCGGAATGGCCAGCCGCAGCTGTTTTTCCACCTGGAGGGGGTCCTTGGAGCCGTCGGTGATCCCCAGCCGCCCGGTGATGCGGATGCAGTGGGTGTCGCAGACGTAGCCCTCCTGACCGAAGATGTCCCCCAGAATCAGGTTGGCGGTCTTACGGCCCACGCCGGGGAGGCTGGTCAGCTCCTCCATGGTGCCGGGGACCCTGCCGCCGAAATCGTCGATCAGCCGCCGGGCGCAGCCCACGATGTCCCGGGCCTTGCCGTTGAAGAACCCGCAGGAGCGGATGTATTCCCCTACCTCCGCCGGGTCGGCCTCCGCGAAGCTCTCCAGAGTGGGGAAGCGGGCGTACAGAGCCGGTGTCACTTGATTTACCCGGGCATCGGTGCACTGGGCGGAGAGCCGCACGGCGAAGAGCAGCTCGTAGTCCTTCTCGTATTGCAGGGAGCACAGGGCGTCGGGGTAGATGCCCTTTAGGGTCTCAATGATGCGCTTGACAGCGGCCTTGGATTTCATATTCGTCACCTCACGATGACAGGATACCATAAAATTCGACCCTTGGCGAGAGAAATATTGAATTTTTTTAATTGGGCAAAGCTCCCTGTGAAAAAGAGTGGAATCTCCCGGTAAATTGTGGTATAATCCACTGGTAGCCTTATGACAGCCATTTTGGAGGGGATTTGGGTGAACAAAAAAATGGTTTTCGGGATTCTGGTCACAGTTGCGGAATTTGTGTTTTCTGCATTCTGCTTCATTTACACGATTATGAATCCCTGCATTTACAATGGGATTGGCGGCTTAATGGGTTCCTTCCTGGGAGCGGATACCCTGGTCCCATTTATTGTTTCGACTGTTGTGATGTGTATCGGCCTCTTGCTTTGTTTTGTGGAGGCATACCGGAAAGACTAAAACAGGAGGGAGGTCTCCCTATGCAGCGCCCCCTGGCGGATGAGATCCGCCCCCAGACACTGGACCAGGTGGTGGGACAGCGCCATATCCTGGCCCCCGGCGCGGTGCTCCGCCGCCTGATCGAGAGCGGCACCGATGCCAATATGGTCTTTTACGGCCCCTCCGGAACCGGAAAGACCACCATCGCCAATATTATCGCGGAGCGGACGCAGAAGACACTGTACCGCCTCAACGCCACCACGGCGTCCCTCCAGGACATCAAGGACATCATCGGCGACGTGGGAACCCTGCTGGCCCCCGGCGGCGTGCTGCTGTACCTGGACGAGATCCAGTACTTCAACAAAAAGCAGCAGCAGAGCCTGCTGGAGTTTATGGAAAACGGCAAGCTGACCCTGATCGCCTCCACCACAGAGAACCCCTATTTTTATGTCTACAGTGCCCTCCTCAGCCGCAGTACGGTGTTTGAGTTCAAATCCGTCTCCCCGGCGGAGGCGGAGCCCGCCGTGGCGCGGGCCCTGGAGATTGAGAAGGAGCGCAGTCCTCTGCCCCTTGCCTGGGAGGAGGGGGTGCCCCTCCATATCGCCACCGCCTGCGGCGGCGATGTGCGCAAGGCCATCAACGCCGTGGAGCTCCTCTGTCAGGCGGCGGTGCCGGAGAAGGGGAAGCTCCGTCTGACGCTGGAGGACGCTGCTCAGGTCTCCCAGCGCAGCGCCATGCGCTATGACAAGGGAGGCGATGCCATGTACGACATCGCCTCCGCCCTGATGAAATCCCTTCGGGGCAGCGATCCCGACGCGGCCCTCCACTACCTGGCCCGCTTTCTGGAGGCCGGGGACCTGGTGACGCCCTGCCGCCGCCTCCTCTGCTCCGCCAGCGAGGATGTGGGCATGGCGTATCCCCAGGCCGTGGCGATTGTGAAGGCCTGCGTGGATACCGCCATGCAGCTTGGGCTCCCGGAGGCCCAGCTGCCCCTGGCCCAGGCGGCGGTGCTGCTGGCCACGGCCCCCAAGTCCAACAGCGTGATCGAGGGCATCGGCAGGGCCCGGGCGGACGTGAAGGCGGGCCGCACCGGAGACGTGCCCCGGCAGCTTCAGAATGTCCACGCCGACACCACCGGTTTTGACAACCGGCAGCACTACCTGTATCCCCACAATTTCACCGGCCATTGGGTGGACCAGCAGTACTTGCCCGACGCCTTAAAGGGCGTGAAATACTACGAGTTCGGGGACAATAAGACGGAGCAGGCGGCAAAGGCCTATTGGGAGAAGCTCAAGGGGAAGGAGCTGTGAACACCGTCTCCACCGGTTCCTTCTCATATCCCGGCGGAGAGTAGGTCCAGCGTTCCAGCCGCCCGTCGGTGATCTGATAGCGCAGGGGCTCCGGCGTATCCAGCGGAGGCAGCTTCTCGATCACCTGGAGCTTGATCTTCATCCGCTCTGCACGGATGCTCTTGATAAAGACCGACACCCCGTCTCCGGGAGACAGGTCCTCCCGGCTGTCCGCCAGACCGGAGAGGTTGGGGGCCAGTTCAATGAAGCTGCCGTACTCCTTGACGCTGCGGATGATGCCCCGCACGGTCTCCCCCGGGGCAAAGCGGCTGGCGTTCTCCATCCAGGTGCCCAGCAGCTCCCGCATGGTCATGGTGATCCGGCGGTTCTCCCGGTCAAAGGACCGCACCGCCGCCAGAATCTTCTGCCCTTCCCGCAGGCGGACGCCGGGGTGGCTGATGCGGGAGACGGAGATCAGCTCAATGGGCAAAATGGCGATGATGCCGCAGCCAATGTCCAAAAATGCCCCATAGGGTTCCAGCCGGGTCACCCGGCAGGTGAGTACCATTCCCGGCTCCAGATTTTCAAGAAACCAGTCCATGGCGGTCTCCTGGGCGGCCCTGCGGCTGAGAAGGGCCTCCGGTGCGCCCTTTTCGTCGGCCTGGAGACTTTCGACCTTGAAGCAGGCCGGCTTTCCAACCCGGGACAGGACAGCGATGTCCCTGCCGGCCCCGTTGATCCAGGGGGCGATGGCCTCCGGCCGGAAGATCCGGCCCGGGATGCCGCTCAGGTCGATATGTAGGGTATGGCTGGTGTCGCACCGCTGGACGGGGGCCTCCAACACAGCGCCGCTTTCCAGGGCCTCCCGCAGGCGGTCGAGGGTGAGGCGGATAGGAGGGCGAAGGCCCTCCGGGAGAAACAGCTTGTTTTCCGGCATATTGATCGCATCCTATCTGCCGCCAGGCGCGGCGTTTTTATATGAGACAGTATATGCGAAAGTGATGACAGGAGGAACCGTATGGACTTGCGTCTGCACGACAAAGTGGAGTTGAAAAAGCCCCATCCTTGCGGGAGCACCCAGTGGGAGATCCTGCGGGTGGGGATGGACATCAAGCTGAAATGCCTGGGCTGCGGCCATGAGCTGATGGTGCCCCGGTCCAAGGCGGAGAAGAGCATCCGAAAAATCCTGATGGAGGGGGAGAGGCTATGAGAGGAAAGATGAAGCGCGTGATGGCGCTTGTGCTGGTGGCGGTGTTGCTGCTGGCCCTGGTGGCCTCGGCGCTGATGCCGTTTGTGCGCTGAGGTACATCGAAAAAAGAGCCGCTTTCGCGGCTCTTTTTGTCTTTGGTCTGGGCATTGTTTGAAAGATGGCAAGACGCCGTCTTTGGCGCATTTTTTCCGCTGAGGACCGCGCGCAATCCGTCAGAATTCCTGCGCCAAAACGCCCTGTTCAGCGCAAAAATCTGCGCCAGTCCGTCTTTCCGCCGATTTTCAAAGCCTCTACATAAATGTACAGAGCAGGATGGGGAAGAAAATGGCGGGCACCAGATTCATTACCTTGATCTTCGTCAGACCAAGCATATTTAAGGACAGGGCCACAATGAGCAGCGATCCCACGCAGGTCATCTCGGCAATGACAGCGTCCCCCAAAAAGGGGGAGAGGACGGAGGCCAGCAGGGAGATGCTCCCCTGGTACAAAAGCAGCGCCGCAGCGGAGAAGGCCACGCCGACACCTAAGGAGGAGGCGAAGACAATAGAGCTGATGCCGTCCAGCAGGGATTTGGCCTGGAGGGTTTCGTAGTTCCCCGTAAGGCCGTTTTCCAGCGCTCCCACAATGGACATGGCTCCCACGCAGAAGAGGAGACTGGCGGTGACAAAGCCCTCCGACACGGAGGCGCCGCCTTCGCCCCGTGTCAGACGGGCCGTTTTTCTCTGCACCCAGTCGCCCAACGCGCTCATTCGCCGGTCCAGGTCCAGCAGCTCGCCAGTAATGGCCCCCGCCACCATGGAGAGGATGGCGGTCAGGGTATTGCTGCCTTTCAGAGAGCCGCTGACGCCGATGTAAAGGACACACAGGGCCACACCGTTCATGATGATGCTCTGGAGCCGCTGCCCAAGGGCGGCGCTCCCGGCGGGGAGGCGGGAGGAGAAATGGGCCGCCAGCCATTTCAGCAGCAGTCCCGCCATGGAGCCGGCCAAGACCGCCAGGGCGTTGATGATGGTACCTGTCAGCATATGGATTCTCTCTCTTTCTGATTCAGAATGTCCCGTACCACTACGCTGCCCAGCAGCAGTCCCGCCGCGGCGGGTAGCCAGGGATTGCTGGCGGGGACGCTGCGCCGCCCCGGCGGCGGAGCCTCCAGCTGGCGGGATGGGGCGGCCTGCTCTGGGCTGAATACCACCCTTTGGTGGAGAATGCCCCGGTTTCGCAGCTCCTTCCGCATGACCCGGGCCAGGGGACAGCCGTAGGTTTCGGAGATGTCCGCCGCCCGCAAAAGTGTGGGGTCCAGCTTATTGCCGGTGCCCAGGGCCATGATGAGGGGGATGTCCAGCCGCCGGGCGGTTTCCGCCAGGTCCAGCTTGCAGCTCACAAGGTCAATGGCGTCCACGATGTAGTCGTAACGGCATCCGGCGGGGAAGAAATCCTCCCGGTGGGCGGCGTCATAGACAGCGTGGATGGGGTGGAGGACGGCCTCCGGATGGATGTCCCGGATGCGGGCGGCTGCGGCCGCCGCTTTGGGTTGGCCCACAGTGGACCACAGCGCCTCCAGCTGCCGGTTCAGGTTGGTGACAGAGATGGTGTCGCTGTCCACCAGCGTCAGCTCCCCGACGCCGGAGCGGGCCAGACACTCAGCGGCGTAACTGCCCACGCCGCCCAGGCCGAAGACGATGACGTGGGCGGCGGTGAGCCGCTGCTGGCCCTCCCGGCCCCACAGCATCTCATTGCGCAGGAATTGCTCGTTCATAGACGGCCTCCGTAAAAACGGGACGGCCGCAGGCCGTCCCGTTATCCAAAGAATTCGCTGAGATCAGCCGACGTACTTCATGCCGGAATCGCTCTTTGTGATGGTGTGATCCAGGGTGAAGGTCTCGTACCACTCGTCCATAGCGGTGTTCATCAGGTTGTTACGGACCTGAACCTGCCAGTAGGGTGCGTTCTGGCCCACGAAATACATGATGTGGTAGCCGTAGTCCGTCTCCACAATGCCGCTGTCGCCGGGGGTGCGGCTGTCATCGAAGCACCAGTCGTTGAAGGTGGGGACCATCTGACCCTGATAGACCTCAGTGTAGATGCCGCCCTCAGCGGCATTGCCGTCGGCGGAGTTCTCACGGGCCAGGTCGGCGAAGGAGTCCTCGGTGGCGCCGCCGGACTTCCACTGGGCATACAGTGCCTCGGCCGTTGCCTTGGCGTCGGCCCGCTTAGCATCCACGTCCGCCTGGTAGCCCTCGTCCTCGCTGGAGAGGGTGGTCTCCTCGGGGCGGATCAGCACGTGGCGGATGTCCACAGTGTTGTACTCAAACCGGGACTTGCTGTGGAACAGGGCCACGGTGTAGGAGGAAGAATTTTCGATCACGTCCGCGTCGCCCTCCCGGCGGGCATCGTTGAAGGCCCACTCAAGAACAGGGGTGTTGGAGTAGGCGGCGGTCTCCAAGTGGGAATAGGTGATGCCGTTGTCGGGGTCTGCCAGGGACTCCAGGCTCTCGCCGCCCTCATAGGCGGCCAGGATTTCCTCCGCCTTGGCCTGAGCGGCATCCATAGCGGCAGTGGCCTCTTCCGCGGTGGGCTCCACGGTGTTGCCCTCGGCGTCGGTGGTGGAATCAGCGGTGCCGGGGATGGTGACATACTCGTAATTCACCCGGTCATAGGTGTTCTGGTTGGCCTTGTAGGCCTCCTCCAAATCCGCGTCGGAATAGACCAGGCTCTCCTCCTGGGCGGTGGCATAGGCCTCGTACTGGAGGGTGGCCATCAGCCGCTGGCCGTATACCTTCTCCGTCATGGTGCTGCCCAGGTTGGCCTGGAGGTAGCGGTCCACGGAGACGCCGCTGGCGGAGGCGGCGGCGCGCAGGGACTCCATATCGGCGTCGTAGTTTTCCTGTACGCTGCTGGGATAGGCAAAGCCCTCGTCCTTGGCGGTTTGCAGCACAGACTGGACGGCGGCCATCTGATTCAGCGCCTGGTCTGCGAAGTAGTCCTTCCAGGTCTGCCCCTCGGCGTCGGACTCCAGACCCAGCATGGCGGCGTCGCCGTCGCTGATGGTCTGGCTGGAGAGGGAGGCGTTGGGATTCAGGCTCAGCAGCCCGTAGGAGAGCAGATCATAGTTGTTGTTGATAAAGTTGCGGTAGACGTTCTGGTAGTGGAAGTTCACCTCGGCGGCGGTGTATTTCTGCCCGTCGATGGTGGCGGCGGTAGCGGTCTTCTGGATGATGTTGGACTTCCAGACGACGACAGTGATGGCCACCAGCACAAACGCCGCGGCGATGACGCCGTAGAGGATGCTGCTGCGCCGCTCCTCCTTGCGCTGCTGCGCTTCACGGGCGGTTTTGGGGTCGGTCCAGCCGGTGCTGTTCAGCTCCTGACGGGATTTCTTTTCTCTAGATGCGCTCATTTGTTGTTTCAGTCCTCTCAAGTATTGGTAGTTCCTGCCGCCTCCGCGGCCGGGATTTTACGCACTTGCCTATTATACTGGATTCCGGCCCATTGTGCAAGTGGAAATTCTAAACCGCTCAACGGATTTATAGTTTTTTGGACGGAATGTGCCTCCGATCCTCCAAAATCCGCCGGATTGCGCGCTCTGCAGCCTCCAGATCGCTGTCGCACAGGACGGGCAGGAAGTCCGCCAGAGCCTCCGGCTCCATGTCCCACCAGCGCAGCTCCTGCAAAAGGGAGATCAGTTCCTCGCCAAACCGCTTTTTGATGGGCCGGGCAGGGTTTCCGCCCGCCACAGTGTAGGGCTCCACATCCCTGGCAACTACGGAACAGGCGGCCACAATGGCCCCGTCCCCGATGCGGACGCCGGGCATGATGATGCTCTCCCGGCCAATCCACACGTCGTTTCCCACCACGGTGTCCCCCTTGAAGGGGAGCTGGGAGAGGTGGGGCGGGGTGTTTTCCGTCCACACGCCGCCGAAGACGCTGAACGGATAGGTGCTGACGCTGCTGATACGGTGATTGGTGCTGCCCATGATGAACCGGGTGCCGCTGGCAATGGAGCAGAACTTGCCGATGACAAGCCGGTCTCCAAACTCCGGGTAGTTGAAGAGCACATTGTTCCGCTCGAAGCCCGTGGGGTCCACGGGATCGTCGTAATAGGTGTAGTCTCCCACGGAGATGTTGGGGGCCGTAATCACATTTTTAAGAAAACAAGAGGTCTTGTATTCATTGGGAAAAATCGTATTGGGGTCCGGAATTTTCCTCATAAAAATTCTCCTTTTTGTCTATATGTTTTCATCACCTCCAAAAATAGTCCAGTCCTCCGACGCTATCGCCCGCATTTGGCGCAAGATCCGCATCCGATGACCTCCTTTCAGCGTACACAATCTTTATAATAGGCTCTCAGCCTGAAATCAGCCTGAAACGATTTTTACACAGCAAAACAGGGCAGATCACCTGCCCTGAAAAGACGTACCCCGCGAAGGCCGTGTAGACCCGTTATAACCTGCACCTTTACGGACAGGTGGGTCGCCTCCAACGCGCTTTATCGCTTCCAACTTCCAGCCGCAGACGGCAGCCGGGAGGCCTGCGAACCACGCGCTGATCCGGCATCCCGTATAACGAAATGTGGGTTAAAAAAAGATCTATCACGAACCCCGCAGGGCAGTTATTATCCTATCACACTATTTGCCGGAACGCAAGAGGTTATTCGCCGTCCTCCTGAAATAAACTCTCCATAAACAGCTCGTACACAGCCTCCAACTCCTCGTCGGAATCCAGAGTGGAGAGAAGGTCCTCGCCGTCCTCGTGGATTACCTTCAAAATGACCAGGCCGTTGTCCGGATCGTCCTCGTCCTCCTCGGTCTCGGCGGGGAAGAAGGCCTGATACATCTGGCCGTTATATTCCAGGGCGTCGATAAATTCCAGGGCGATCTCGTTGCCGTCCTCGTCGGTGACGGTAATAAAGGTGGGGCCGAACTCCTCGCTCATAGGGCGTCCTCCTTCTGCCATGGCGGTTTCAAGTAAGATTAAAATGTATTGTACATGACTTTTTCCCGGATTGCAAGAGCGGAACTTGTGAAAATACAGGAAAGACAGTCCTCTGACGGGATATATTCTGCGCAAATCCGCCTGAATCATACAAATCCAGAACTATTTTTCCGGAAAATGCGACAATTTCAAGCTTGACAGGGGATGGTACAATAGTAAATATTATGGTGAATTATTGTTTTCCGCAGGCGGCTGTCCAGCCGGGACAGGCTTTGAGCGGAGTTTGCCGGAATTTTTGATTCAGAAATGGAGGTGCCCTAGTTTTGGAGCACGATAAGAGACCGCAGGCGCCCCGGGGGGGCGGTCATGCGGAGCGGCGTCCCCGGAAGCGGCGGGGCAGCCCGGCCCGCACGGCGGCCGGGATTGTTGGCCGCGTGTTTTTTGCGCTGTTCACAGTGGCGCTGATCGGCGTTCTCACCGCCGGAATTTTCGCCTATATCTTTTTGCAGTATATCAACACCACGGTGGCCCCCAATCTGACCGTGTCCATGGATGATTACGAGCTGGACCTCAGCTCCTTTATCTACTATCAGGACAAGGAGACGGGGGAGTGGGTGGAATACCAGACCATCCACGGCGTCGAGGATCGGATTCTGGTGACCTATGACCAGATTCCCGAGGCCATGTGGCAGGCGGCGGTGGCCATCGAGGACCACCGGTTCTTCCAGCACCACGGTGTGGACTGGTACGGGACCTTGGGCGCAGTGAAGACCTTCCTGACGGGTGGGGACACCCGAGGCGCGTCCACCATCACCCAGCAGGTGCTGCGGAATATCACCAAGGACAAGGAGGTCACCATCAACCGCAAGATCCGGGAGATCATCCGGGCGCTGCAGTTTGAGAAGAACACCACCAAGGAGCAGATTCTCACCCGGTACCTCAATACCATCTATCTGGGCAAGGGGTGCTACGGCGTCCAGACGGCGGCCCAGTACTACTTCGGCAAGGATGTGTGGGATCTGACCACGGCGGAGTGCGCCAGCATCATCGCCATCACCAACAACCCGGAGATCTACGGTCCCATGTCCACCATCACCATCACCCGAGAGGACGGCACCACCACTACTCCCCGGGAGGCCAACAAAAAGCGGCAGGGGTGGGTGCTGGACCGGATGGCCGACGAGGAGGTCATCAACCCCAATACCGGCAAGCCCTATCTCACCGAGGAGCAGCGGGACCAGATCAAGGCGGAGCCGCTGAACTTCACGGACGGTTCTGTGAAGGCGGACGAGCTGGTGGCCGAGGCCACCGCCAGCGCGGGCCGCAGCGGCATCAACAACTGGTTTGTGGACCAGGTGCTTCTGGACGTGTCCAAGGACCTGGCCGAGAAGTACGACATCGACAAGGACGCGGCTCTGGATCTGATGTACCGCAGCGGCTACCGGATCTACACCACCATGGACCCGGAGATCCAGAATATCGCCGAGGCCGTCTATGCGGACCGCAGCAACCTGGATGTCACCTCCAAAAAGGGACAGGTGATTCAGTCGGGCATCACTGTCATGGACCCCTATACCGGCAATGTGGTGGCCATCGTGGGCGCCATGGACCCCAAGGAGGGGAATCTGGTGTCCAACTACGCCACCATGAAAAAGCAGGTGGGCTCCTCCATGAAGCCTCTGACGGCCTATGCCCCGGCACTGGACGCAGGAGTCATCACTCCGGCCTCCACCTTTGACAACTACCCTGTGCGGCTGGAGGGGGGCAGTCCCTGGCCCAAGAACTCCCCCAACCGCTACACCGGCTGGACCTCGGTGCAGGAGGGTATCCGGCGGTCCATCAATACCATCGCCGTGCAGTCGCTGGAGTCGGTGGGTACAGTGGAGGCCTATGCCTTCGCCACGGAAAACCTGGGGCTGGACCTGCATCCCAACGACATGGCCCCCAGCCCCTTAGGGATGGGCGGCCTGACCTACGGACTGAACACCGTGGAGATGGCGGCGGCCTACTCCTGCTTCCTCAATAAGGGCATCTACAACAAGCCCCGCACCTATACCTATGTGGAGAACTCCAGGGGTGATGTGATTCTGGAGAACGAGCCGGAGTCCCACGTGGCCATGAAGGAGACCACGGCCTACCTCATGACCAAGATGCTCAACATGGCGGCAACCACCGGCACCGGCGCCTCCGCCAGTTTCAGCGGCATGACCATCGCCGGCAAGACCGGCACCACCAACACCGCCTGTGACCGCTACTTCGCGGGCTTTTCGCCATACTACTGCGCGGCGGTGTGGACCGGCTTCCAGTATGCCGAGCGCATCTCCTACAACGGCAACCCAGCCATCACCATGTGGAAGAAGGTTATGCAGCAGATCCATGAGGACTTGCCCAATAAATCCTTTGAAAAGCCGGAGAGCGGCCTGACCACCGTCACAGTCTGCGCCGACAGCGGGATGAAACTGACTGACGCCTGCCTCGCGGACATTCGGGGCAGCCGGGCCATATCCTTTGAGATCCCTGCGGGTCTGGCCCCCACGGAGGAGTGCACCCTCCATACTATGGCCAATTACTGTATTGAGGGCGACTGTCTGGCCGGGGCGCTGTGCCCCGAGTCCTCCATTGTGGAAAAGGGCGTTTTGAATTATGAGCGGGAGGACTACGGTCCCAGCATCTCGGCGGAGGACGACGCCTATCTGCTGGTGAACATCCAGAAGGCGGCGGAGGAGGCCGGCGGCTGTCCCTTCCACGGAGGCAACGGGATGCCCTACGACCCCAATGCGCAGGACCCCAACAATCCCTATGACCCGAATAACCCCTTTGATCCCAACTATCAGCCGCCTGTGGAGCCCGTGGACCCAGGCACTACGACTCCGGACCCGGGAACCACCACGCCGGAGCCCGACGTGCCCCAGGAGCCCGCAGATCCCCCGGCGACGGACCCCAGCGTCCCCGGCGACGGAAACTGGTTTGACAACCTCTGGAACACCCCCGCGGCATAGTGACAGCCCCACGGCCAAAGGCCGTGGGGCTGTCACTATGCCGAGCACCGCTCGGCTCCGTTTGATAAATGTCAAAACGCGACGAATCTTTTTCCGCCGCTGTGCATTTTGTCATTTGTCAAACAAGGCCTAATCGGTAATTTCCTTATATCAGCCGGATTGACCTTGACGGCGGGACGGGAAGAGTGTTATTCTATGGAAAAGACAACGGAGGAGGGAGCGCCGTGGAATTGGCGGAGCTGCTGGAGATTCGGCCAGGTGTCACCGCCGTCATCGGCGGCGGCGGCAAGACGTCTCTTCTGCGGACCCTGGGGGAGGAGCTGGCCCGGCGGGGACACACAGTGCTTTTGTGCGCCACAACCAAGATTATTCCCTTTTCCGGGCTGGAGAACCTGCTCTCCCCCGTGGAGGAGACGCTGCGGGCGGCATTGGCGGCGCACCGTCTGGTCTGCGCCGGCGCGCCGGTTCCCGGCGCCGGAAAGCTGACGGCGCCGGAAGTTCCCATGGAGCGGCTGGCGGGGCTTGCGGACTATGTGCTGGCGGAGGCGGACGGCTCCGCTGGCCGGCCCATGAAGGCCCACGCGCCCCATGAGCCGGTGATCCCGCCCCTTGCGAATCAGACGATTTTGGTGGCGGGGGCCTCCGGCTTTGGCCAGCCCGTTGCGGAGGCGGCCCACCGTCCGGCGCTCTACGCGCTTCTCGCGGGATTGCCGGAGACGGCCGCTGTCACGCCGGAGGCGGAGGCAGCAGTTCTGCGGGCCGAGGGGCTGCAGAACCGGGTTTATGTAAATCAGGCGGAGACGGCGGAGGCTCTTGAGTCCGCCGCCGCTCTGGCAAAACTGCTGGACTGCCCCGTATTGGCGGGGTCTCTGCGGAGGGGGGAGTATCAACAATGCTCACGGTGATTCGGGGGGCCGGAGACCTGGCCTCCGGCATTGCCCTGCGGCTTTGGCGAAGCCATATCCAGGTGGCGATGACCGACATAGAGCGGCCCACCGCCATCCGGCGGACGGTGTGCTTTTCTCAGGCCATTGTCCATGGGGAGACCACGGTGGAGGATGTGACGGCCCGGCGGGTGGAGACTGCCCTTCAGGCGCTGGAGCTACTCCGCGGCGGCGTGATCCCGGTGCTGGCGGACCCGGATGGACGCTGCATCCCGGACCTGCGGCCCGCCGCAGTGGTGGACGCCATTTTAGCCAAGCGGAACCTGGGCACAAGGATTACCGACGCCCCGGTGGTCATCGGCGTGGGCCCCGGCTTTACGGCGGGGGTGGACTGTCACGCCGCGGTGGAGACCATGCGGGGCCACTATCTGGGCCGGGTGATCTATGACGGGTCCCCCATCCCCAACACCGGCATCCCGGGCCTCATCGGCGGCTTTGCCGGGGAGCGGGTGCTCCGGGCCCCGGCGGACGGTGTGTTCCGCCGGATTTTAGACATCGGCGCCCAGGTGAAGATGGGGGACGTGGCCGCCACGGTGAACGGACGGCCCATGGTCTGCACCCTGGACGGCGTTCTGCGGGGCATCCTGGCGGACGGGACCCCGGTCCGTCAGGGGATGAAAGCCGGGGACATTGACCCCCGGTGTGAGGAAAAGCACTGCTACTGCGCCAGCGACAAGGCGCTGGCGGTGGGCGGCGGTGTGCTGGAGGCGATTCTGGCGCTGTCCGGCGCGCTGCGGGAAGGAGAGGACCATGGCTGAAAATGAAGTGAAGCTGACAAAGCTGGCCAAGTGCGCCGGGTGCGGGGCCAAGGTGGGCGCGGGCGTTCTGAGCCAGCTGCTGGAGGGCATCCGGGTCCATGAGGACCCGAATCTGCTGGTGGGCTTTGACAAGAGCGACGACGCCTCGGTGTACAAAATCTCCGATGATCTGGCGCTGGTGCAGACGGTAGATTTCTTCCCGCCCATCGCCGACGATCCCTATCTCTTCGGCCAGATTGCCGCCACCAACGCTCTCTCCGACGTGTACGCCATGGGGGGCGAGCCCAAGCTGTGCCTGAACATCATGGCGGTGCCGGACTCCATGCCGAAAGAGGCGGTCCATGAGATGCTCCGGGGCGGATATGACAAGGTCTACGAGGCCGGGGCGCTGATTACCGGAGGCCACAGTATTTTAGACGACGAGCCCAAGTACGGCCTGGCGGTGACGGGGTTCGTCCACCCGGACAAGGTGCTGACCAACTCCGGAGCCAGGCCGGGGGATGTGCTTCTCTTCACCAAGCCCCTGGGTATCGGCGTGCTGACTACCGCCGCCAAGGCGGATATGGCCTCACCGGAATCCATAGAGCTGACCCAGAGGCTGATGACCACCCTGAACAGGTCTGCCCGGGATATTATGGTAAACTACCGCGTCCACGCCTGTACGGATGTGACGGGCTTTGGGATGCTGGGCCACGCCTGTGAGATGGCCCAGGGCAGCGGCGTGGAGATTGCGCTTTGGACGGACGCGGTGGACTTCATCCCCGAGGCGGCGGAGCTGGCGAAGATCGGCATCCTGCCGGAGGGGATGTACCGCAACCGGGCCTTTGCCGAGAGCACTGTGGACGCGGGAGATACGCCATTGTGGAAGCAGGACTTGCTCTACGATCCCCAGACCGCCGGGGGCCTTTTGATGGCGGTGGACCCGGAGGATGCGGAGGCGCTGCTGGTGGAGCTGCGCGGTGCGGTCCCAAGCGCCCAGAGAATCGGCGAAGTTCAGGAGTACCGGGGCGGAAAGCGCATTTTCCTGAGATAAGAAAAGCGGACGGCACAGCCGTCCGCTTTTCTCTATTCCATGGTTGTCACAGCCCCGATGAAGACGGGCAGGCTGGTTTCCAGATCCACCAGTATGTAGAGGAAGGGGCGGTCCAGATAGACACGAGGGGGCGTCCTGAGATCGGGACCGGCGCCGCCGGCAGGCATTTCCACTGCTGTGGCGGCTCCGGCTTTTGTGCCTTTTTCGTCGACGGAGATATAGGTTTTGTGGAGCACCCTGCTGATATACAGCGGGCCGTTGGGGGAGGAGCCCATGGCGGCAAAGTCGGCGGTCGCCCAATCGAAGGCGTCGGTCATGCCCAGCGATTTCAGACTGTCGGACAGCTCCGCGGCAAATTCGCACTGAAATTTGGGAATGGCGGTCTCCACCAGAGTTTCCTGTACGCCTGACAGAATTTCATAGAGCCGTTTCCCGGTGAGAGCGGCGGCGTAGTCCTCCAGCTTCATGCCCTCCTCCGGCAGCAGGGCGGCAAAGGCCCACCGGCCGCCCTTGTAGGGTTTCAGGAAGCCCTGGGCGCGGGCGTCCTCCAGATAAAATCCCTCGTCAGAGTACATCAGCGTCACGGACTGTTCCCGGCCGTCCTCTGTAGTGAAGATGCGGTTTTCATGGACCTGGGTATCCTTGTAAATACGCTCCCACTCCGCCTCCAGGGCCAGGGCGTTGATGAGGTAGAGGACCGCCTCGTCCGGAATTTCCCGGATGATCTCCGGGATCATGCCGTGGGTACTGCCGCTGACCCAGCCGTTGATGTCCTTGACTGCTTCGCTGTCAAACTTTGAGGGGAATACCCCGGCCCCATACCAGTCCGTGACGGTCTGCAAAAAGTCCGGATCGGCCGTAAAGCTCCCGTCGTCCCGGAGCCAGAGGGAGTTGGCCAGGTCTACCCGGCAGTCCTTCTCCTGGGGCAGTCCGGCGGCCCAGGCGGCGAGGGCCGCATTCAGTTCCTCCGCAGGAAGGCCCAGGACGGACTCCATCTGGGCCAGGGTCTCGCCTCCGGCTCCGTTGGCGGTCATGCCCAGGGCGGAGAGAACGGAGAGGGGCGAGAGCAGGACGTTCTCACCCGTCCAGTTCTCCCGCAGAAGGTCCAGGGCGAAGGCGGCCAGCGCCCCGGCCTGGGCTTCCGTAATGGGCCGGAGGTCGGGGGTGTGGGTGTTCAAATCCGCTGTCAGGCTTTTGGGGGCGGCGCCAGCGCTTCCGCAGCCGGTGAGCAGGAGCAGCGTCAGCGTCAGGCAGGAAAGGCGCAGGAGATTTCTTTTCATCACGGTTCCTCCTTTATGTCGTTACCTATATAGACGGCTTTCGGAGCAAAAGGTTGCGGGAAATCGTAAGAAATTTGTAAGAAAAATGTCAGGCTGTTTGTAAGAAACGGCTGGTATGATGGGGCTACCAAACAAAGGAGATGGTTTCATTGAAAAAGCGCGTTTACCCGGCTCTGTGCCTTCTGCTGGCCCTGCTGACGGCCTGCGCCCCGCCGCAGGCCGATGCCCTGCGGGCGGGCACGGTCTGCCGCCGTCCGCAGGCGGTCACAGCTTCCCTGGCGGACGACCCGAACGTTGACGCCGGCTGGGGGGATTTCCGCTGCGCCGACCTGCGGAGCTGGGACCTCACAGACATGGAGACGGAACTTTTCTCAGCCGACTTCGACACCCGGACCCAGTGGCCGGACAGTCTGCCGGCGGCTTTCGCCCCCGGGCGGCTTCTGGAGCTGGGGAAGGACCCGGGATTGGGGCTTCGGGCGCTCCATGAGCAGGGGATCACCGGAAAGGGCGTTGGGATCGCCATCATCGACCAGACGCTGCTGGTGGATCACCAGGAGTACGCAAACCGCCTGCGGCTCTATCAGGAGTACCACACCGCCGCGGAGGACGACGCCTCCACCCACGGTCCCGCCGTGGCCTCCATCGCCCTGGGAGAGACAGTGGGCGCGGCTCCGGAGGCCCTGCTGTATTTCATCGCCGACGACGTGGGAACCGGTACAGGGGAGAATTTTGTCCGGGACATGACGTATTATGCGGAGGACGTGGACCGGCTGGTCGCTCTGAATGAGACCCTGCTCGAGGGGGAGAAGATCCGGGTGATCTCCATGTCCGTGGGCTGGATGGCGGACACCGCTGGAGCGGCGGAGCTGGAGGATGCCATCGGCCGGGCCCGGGCGGCGGGCATCGCTGTCGTCTGTGTCAACAGCCGGGACCCGCTGCTGGAGCCCTGGATGGGGATGGGCCGCACTCCGTACGGCGACCCCAACCGGCGGGTGGACTGCCGCCCTGGGGCCTTCTGGGAGGAGAGCCTGTACAGCGGGGAGTACCGGGGCACGGACGGCTCTCTCCTCCTGGTCCCCATGGACCGCCGGACCGCGGCCTCCCCGGCGGGGGAGGGGGAGTACGCCTATTTTGCCGAGGGCGGCATGAGCTGGGCAGTCCCCTATGTGGCGGGGCTGTACGCCCTGGCCTGCCAGGCGAGGCCGGAGGTCACCTTTGAGGAGTTCCTGGCCGCGGCCCAGGCCACGGCCAGCCCTGTCTCCATCTCCTCGGCGGAAGGGAAGGAGTATCCCTACGGCAGGGTGGTGGACCCGGCGGCCCTGCTGGCGAGACTGGGAGTATAAGGAAAACGGCGCCTCAAACTGAGGCGCCGTTTTGTCACCGCTGTGATTGATCCGGGCAGACCCGGCTTTTACGCGATCTTTGCCAGCCAGCGGAGGTCATAGGGCTCGTAGACCACCTTTTCATAGGCGTCCACATCCAGCAGAACGCCCGTCCAGTCGGAGTGGATGTCGCCATTCTGCTTGATGAGGATGTCGTACAGAATGTCGTAGGTCACGCCGTCCGCCGCGTCGGTCTCCACGATGGTGGAGTAGGGCAGGGTCTTGTGGTAGGTGAGCTCCATGCCCTGGTAGTCGAAGTGGAAGCCGCAGCGCATCCGGCAGCCGTCCAGACCGGTGTACCGGGCAATCTGCTTGAGGTCCTGGAGAATCTTGTCTTGGTCCTCCTCGTACAGGTTCTCCGGCGTGGTGGCGGTGTAGTCGAAGCGGAACTGGATGGAAGCCCCGGGAATCTGGCGGAACCGGTCCAGATAGGGGACCAGGTCCTTGGCCGGGTAGTCCTGATACAGCACGCAGTTTACCCGGAAGCGCACCGGCAGCTTGGCAAGCAGGCCGTCGTTGGACTCCACCACATACTTCTGCATGTGGCGGGAGACGTTGACACAGGTGATCTTGTGCTTGTTCCGCTCCAGGAATGCCAGCACATCCTCCTCGGACTGGTGCTCGGAGACCGGGAGGGTGGTGTTGATATAGACTTTGTGGGTGGTGGGGATCTCGTCCAGCATGACCTGGAGAGCGCCCAGGTCGGACAAGGGCTCGCCGCCGGTGAAGACAAAGTCACACCGGGGGGTAATGGCGTCCATCCGCCGGATGCTCTGGCAGATCTTCTCCAGAGAGAAGCCCGTCATATCTGCGTATTCTTCCTTATTGATACAGAAAGGGCAGTGGTTCTTGCAGTCGTAGGGGACGAAGATCGTCACTGTGGCGCCGCCCTCCCGCGTCTTGTAGGGATGTGTCATGTTCTGATCGGCCTTTCGTAATGTGGATAGGAGCCGGGAATCCAGAGGGGCTGTGCCCGGTGGAACCCATGTGCAGTATACAATATTAATGGATTTCCCCCAAAAGGTCAAGAGGAAAAGGGAAATTCCGTTCAAATTCCAGGCAAAATAAAAAGGAGTGGAGGGGAGGCTGTACAGCGGGGAGAAAAAATGGTATACTATCATCAAGCAAGGCCTAGTCATCAATCGGGAAGGGGGACCATCGCATGGAGCAGCTGACGGCGCCTCTCCAGACTCTGCTGGATCTGGTGTGCGGCCTGCTGGCGGAGTATCCGCTGGCAGGTGTCTGGTACACCGCCTTTGTGCGGTTTTTGTTCCCGGTGCTGGCGGTACTGATCCTGTGGCGGGCGGTGCGTTCCCTGCTGAGGATTCCCCACACGCCGGAGACCTGGGGACTTTTGAGTCTGCCCAACGGCGCCTCCATCCCCCTGACCCACTGGGAGAACATCATCGGACGCGGCAGGAGCGCGGACATACAGCTGGGGTATCCCAGCGTCTCCCGCCAGCATGCGGCCCTCTGCCGGGGGGAGGACGAGGGCTGGACCCTCTACGACCTGGGCTCCAAGGGCGGAACAGAGGTCAACGGCGTACGGGTGGAGGGCTCCGCGCCGGTGGCCATGGGAGACTCTATTACCCTTGGAGGCGTGCCTCTGGTGCTTTTGCCCCAGACCGTCCAGGAGCGGGAGGAGCTGGAGCGGCGGCGGCGCGGCGAGCGTCCTGCCGCCATCTTCCCGTCCTTCTTGTGGCTGACGGTGTTCCAGGTGCTGGCCTGTCTGCAGTTGATCGTGGCGGCGGGAGCGGCGGCGCCGGTGTCCATCCCCCTGGCCTTTCTGGGCCTGACGGCAGTGATGTGGGCCTATTTCGCCGTTCTGCGCTGTACCCGGTGCGTTGGATTTGAGATGGAGACCATCGCCTTTTTCCTCTCCACGCTGTGTCTCGCGGTGACGGCCTCCAGCGCCCCGGGGAGCCTTTTTAAGCAGTTTCTCTCCATTGTGCTGGGACTGGGGCTGTTCCTGGTGCTGGGTATCTTCCTCCGGGACCTCACCCGGGTGCAGAAGAACCGCTGGCTCATGGCCGCGGCGGCCATCGGCCTTCTGGGGATCACCCTGGTGCTGGGCCGCTCCAAATACGGCGCGGTGAACTGGATCTCCATCGGGGGCCTCTCCTTCCAGCCCTCGGAGATCGCCAAGATCTGCTATATTTTCGCAGGCTCTGCCACGCTGGAGCGGTTGTTCCGGCGGCGGAACTTGACTCTCTTCATCGTATTGACGGGCGTCTGCATCGGCCTTTTGGGCTGTATGAGCGACTTTGGCACGGCGGCCATCTTCTTTGTCACCTTCCTGGTCATCGCCTACCTCCGCTCCGGGGACTTTGCCACGCTGGCGCTGATCTGCGGCGGGGCGGTGTTCGGCGCGGGGATCATTCTGCGGTTTAAGCCCTACATTCTCAGCCGCTTTGCCTCCTGGGGCCACGCCTGGGAGGCCGCCTCCACCACCGGTTACCAGCAGACCCGCACCATGTCCGCCGCCGCCTCCGGCGGCCTTCTGGGCATGGGGGCCGGCAGCGGCTGGCTCCACCGCGTTGCCGCGGCGGACACGGATCTGGTCTTCGGAATGCTCTGTGAGGAATGGGGGCTGCTGATTGCCGTGCTGGCGGTGGGGGCCATCATCACCCTGGCCTTTTTCGCCGCCAGGGCCGTCCGGGTGGGGCGGTCCAGCTTCTATACCATTGCCGCCTGCGCCGCCGGCTCCCTGCTGGTGTTCCAGACCTGTTTGAATGTATTCGGCTCTGTGGACCTGCTGCCCCTCACCGGCGTGACCTTTCCCTTTGTGTCCAACGGCGGCTCCGCCATGATGTCCGCCTGGGGGCTGCTGGCTTTTTTGAAGGCCACGGACACCCGGGAAAACGCCAGTTTTGCCATCCGCCGGAGACCCGCCCGCCGTCTGACGGAGGAGGCCCGGCGGCGGGCGGAGTCTGCCCCCTTTGTCCGGGAAACGGAGGAATCCCATGAAGAAGATTGAACAGCGGGCCCTGGTCTGCCGCATTCTGGCGCTGCTGCTGGCGGCGGGGCTGTGCCTCTTTCTGGCGCGGTATTTTCGGAGCGCCGGGGACTGGGCCTCCTCGCCCTTCAACCGCCACCTGTACAATACCGAGGGCCAGCTGGCGGCGGGAACGGTGCTGGACCGGGACGGAGACCTGCTGTCCTGGGTGGAGAACGGGAAACGGACCTACTATGACGGCGAGACCGTCCGCAAGGCCACCCTCCATGCGGTGGGGGACCTGCAGGGCAGCATTGGCACCGGGGCGCTGAATGCCTTTGCCGACAAGCTGACGGGATACAGTCTGCTGAACGGGGCCTTTGGCGCCGGGCGGGGCGGAGAGCTGTACCTGACCCTGGACGCCCGGTACAACTACGAGGCCTACCGTGCTCTGAACGGTCATGCCGGAACAGCGGCGGTGTACAACTACAAGACCGGGGAAATCCTCTGCATGATCTCCGCTCCCAGCTATGACCCGCTGCATGTCCCGGAGGACATCGAGACCGGTGACTGCTGGAGGGGGGCGTATTTGAACCGCTTCCTCTCCTCCACGTTCACTCCCGGGTCTGTCTATAAGACAGTCACCCTTGCGGCGGCGCTGGATAACATTCCGGACCTGGAGCTTCGAACCTGGACCTGTTCCGGCTCGGTACAGGCAGGGGGGGAAACTATCGTCTGCTCCGGCGTCCACGGAGAGCAGGACATCGGGGACGCCTTTGCCAACAGCTGCAACGCCGCCTTTGCCCAGATTGCGGCGGAGCTGGGAGCGGACGCACTGAAACGGTACACGGAGAAGGCGGGCCTCACCAGCAGTTATTCTGTTGACGGCCTTCCCACAGCCCGGGGCACTTTCACCTGGGAGGGCATGACGGAGGGCCGCCTGGGCTGGGCCGGCGTGGGGCAGGACCAGGATATGGTGAACCCCTGCGCCCTGATGGTCTATATGGGCGCCATTGCCAACGGCGGCAGGGCTGCGGAGCCGTACTTGATCCTGCGGACAAAAAATGCCCTGGGACTGCCGTCTCTGCCCCGTTTTTCCCGCAGAACGGGGGCGCTGGTGAGTGCCGCTACGGCGGAGAAGCTGGCGGACATGATGTCCGCCAATGTGGAGAAGACCTATGGCACAGGTCGTTTTCCCAATATGGACCTGTGCGCCAAGTCCGGAACCGCCGAGGTGGGGGAGGCGCAGACGCCCCACGCCTGGTTCGCGGGCTTCCTGCGGAACGAGGACGCGCCCTATGCCTTTGTGGTGCTGGTGGAGAACGGCGGCGGCGGAAACGCTGTGGCCGGGACCGTGGCGGGAAAGGTGCTGGATGTGATCGTCAACGGATATTGACAGGTCTGCCGGGAACACCCGGAGAACCCCTATCCTCAGGTCAGCCAGTCCGGTCCGGGGAGGATCGAGCTGCTGGAGCCGGTTTTTTGAGCGGGCAGCTGTATCCCTCCTTTGCGGATGAGCACTTGGAGCCCATTGGCCATCTGCAGGCTTTGGACTTTCGGCAGTTGGAGATCTTGTCCTTTGACGAGTCGGGGGCGGAAAGGGGCTTTGAGGCCGATATATTTGCTCTGCTTGACAACGTTGACCCCCGCGACAGCGTCAGGCTGAAGATCACGTATCACAGAGTCTGTTGCGATGTGGAACGAGCTGGGGGCTGTATCCTAGTTTGAAAATAATGGAGGAAGCAATGAAAGAGAGAAAAGGTTTTCTGCTTTATACATTAGCGCAGATGCGGGCTGGGGCAATCGTCTCCGGCCTGGGGTTTTTGCTGTATCTGGCGCTGTCCGCCCTGGGGCTGGAAACGGCGGCGGACATCACGGCTGTGGCCTTTGGCATGGTATCGGTCTACGTCTTTGCCTCCGTGGCCGCTGGACGGTCCCGGGACAGGGAGGCGGTGAGCTACAGCCTTCTCTGGGGCACCGGAGCGCTGGCGTTGCTGCTGGGCGGCTGCGGGGTGCTGACCGTCAGGCTCTGGCTGGGTCTGTGAACAGGGTGAACGCCGGACGTCATGCGGCGTCCGGCGTTATTTCCGTCGCACCCATGCGGCGTTTCAAGTGCCGCATTCCCAGACAGTAGCAGGTAAGCTGAGATAGAAAAGTGATGGTCCAGGAGACAGGGTAGGAGATGTAGACGGTTTGGATGGTATGGTAGGCCGGGATTTGGAAGAGGACGGAGATCCAGAGAATCCGCAGGCCGCAGGCGCCGATAAGGGAGATCAGCATGGGCGTGACGGCGAGGCCAATGCCCCGCACAGAGCCCACGATCACGTCCATCAATCCGCACAGGGCGTAGAGGGCGCAGACGATGCGGAGACGTTCCATCCCGGCGGCGATGACGGCGGGACTGTCGGAGTAGATGCCCAGCAGCTGGGGGCCCAGGAGCATGGCGGAGCCGCCCAGTACGCCGCCCACTACCACGGCACAGCCCAGGGCCCGCACCATGATGGGGCGGATGCGCTCGATCCGCCCGGCGCCCAGGTTCTGGCTGGTGAAGGAGATGTTGGCCTGATAAAAGGCATTGACAGAGGCGTAGATAAAGGTCTCAATATTGCTGGCGGCGGCGTTTCCGGCCATGACGATCTCCCCAAAGGAATTGACGGAGGACTGGATCACCACGTTGGACAGGGAGAACAGGATGCCCTGGATACCGGCGGGTATCCCCACCTTCATGATCTGCCGGAGCCGGAGAGGGTGGATTCGCAGCTGCCGCAGGTCCAGGCAGACGGCCCCGCCTGCCTTTGTCAGGCAGCGGAGCACCAGCAGGGCGGAGACGCACTGGGAGGCCACGGTGGCAATGGCTACACCGGCCACATCCAGGCGGCAGACAATGACGAAGAACAAGTTCAGCGCCACGTTGACCACGCCGGCGAAGGAGAGGTAGTACAGGGGCCGGCGGGTGTCGCCCACGGCCCGCAGCAGCGCCGCGCCGAAGTTGTAGAGCATCATGGCGGGCATTCCCAGAAAGTAGATGCGCAGGTACAGCGTGGCCAGATTCAGCACCTCCGGCGGAGACAGCATCCATACCAGGATGGTATGGGCACCAAAGACGCCCGCCGCCGTCAGAAACAGCCCGCCCAGGAGACTGAGAAGGATGGCGGTGTGGACGGTCTGACACAGGCTCTCCTCCTCCCGGGCACCGTAAAACCGGGCCGCCAGAATATTGGCGCCCACGGACAGGCCGATGAAGAGGTTGGTCAAAAGGCCAATGATGGAAGCGTTGGAGCCCACCGCCGCCAGGGCATTGTCCCCGGCCCAGCGGCCCACCACGATGATGTCCGCCGCATTGAAGAGAAGCTGCAGGATACTGGAGAACATCAGCGGCAGGGCGAATTGCAGGAGCTTTGGCAGGATTGCCCCGCTGCACATATCGATCTCATAGGTTTTTCCCTGGCCCCGCGCCATAACAACAGCCTCCTGTTTCCTGTAAATTTGCCGGTCTCAACCGGCGTTTGGAACCTGTATTGACAGCCGTTGAACGCCGTTTGTGAATACAGATTTCTATTATTTTAACATGGTCTTAGCGGAAAAGCCACTGGGACCGCCGGAAATTTCAGCTGAATTCTACGATAAAAATACATACTATTTGTGTAATCAGACGAACAACGGGGAGGAACGAAAGTTCCTCCCCGTCTGGGTGTCTTTCTCAAAACAGCGGCACCACGGCGCCGTCGTAGGTCTCCTCGATAAAGGTTTTTACCGCGTCGCTTTGCAAGGCTTTCACCAGGGCCTGGATGCCCTCGCTGCTCTCATTGCCCTCCTTCACGGCCAGCACATTGACATAGGCCTCCGCAGCCTCGCCGGTAGCGGCTTCCACCGCCACCGCGTCGGAGACCTTCAAGCCCGCATCGATGGCGTAGTTGCCGTTGATGACGGCCATATCCACGTCCTGGAGCCTGGAGGGAAGCTGGTCGGCGGCCAGCTCGATGATCTCATAGTCGTGGGGATTTTCAGCAACGTCGCTCTTCGTGGCGGAGAGGCCTACGCCTTCCTTGAGCTTAATCAGGCCCTCCTGCTCCAGCAGCAGAAGTGCGCGGGCCTCGTTGGTGCCGTCGTTGGGAACCGCGATCTGTGCGCCGTCGGCCAGGTCGGCCAGGGCTGCGGTTTTGCCGGCGTACAGGCCGAAGGGCTCGTAGTGAATGTCCGCAACGCTGACCAGGTGAGTGCCATGCTCGGCGTTGAACTCATTCATGTAGGTGATGTGCTGGAAGTAATTGGCGTCCAGGGAGCCGTCCTCCAGGGAGGTATTGGGCGTCACATAGTCGTCGTATTCCACGATGTCCAGGGTATAGCCCTGTTCCGCCAGGATGTCCTTGGCGACTTCCAGAATGGCCGCGTGGGGCGCGGGGGTTGCGCCGACCTTGATGGTGGTACCGTCCGCTTTCTTTCCGCCGCAGGCGGTGAGAGCCAGGACCAGCAGAGCGGCCAGCGCAAGAGCTGCAATTCTTCTTTTCATGTTACGTTCTCCTTTTTGTTTCGGTTGGATTGATACGCCGGTCGGATTTTATCGACCAGGCGGTACCGATGGATTGAATGATCTGGACCAGAATGACCAGGATAATCACCGCCACATACATGACAATGACCTGATTGCGCCCGTGGCCCCGCATCAGGGCTACCGCGCCCAGACCACCGCCGCCGATGGCGCCCGCCATGGCCCCGTAGCCCAGAATCGTAATGGCGGCGTTGGTGGCCCCGTTAATCAGGGAGGGGCGGCACTCCGGCAGCATGACCTTGACCACGATCTGCCAGGGGGAGCAGCCCATGGCCTGGGCCGCCTCGATAACGCCCCGGTCCATCTCCCGCAGGGAGATCTCCACCAGCCGCGCCACATAGGGGGCCGCCGCCACAGTCAGCGGAACGACGGTTGCCGCCGTACCCACGCTGGTGCCCAGAATCAGTCGCGACAGGGGCACCACCATGACCATCAAAATCAGGAACGGCACGGACCGCAGGAGATTGACGACCGTATTCAAAACGCTCATCAGCGCTTTGGGCATTGGACGCACGCCGCCGCTCTCGCCAATGACCAGGATAATGCCCAGCGGAAGACCGATCACATAGGCGAACAGCGTTGCCAGAGCGGGGGCGTAGACTGTCTCCCAGACATTAAAGGCAAGCGTGCTGAAATCGGAGAGGTAGGCGATCTGCTCCGGCACTTTGGCAATACCCCAGCTTTCAAACAGGGTAATAAATATCTCACTCATGGTAATCCGGAACCTCCTCCACCGTAATATTTTTCTGCGCGCGGATGTAGCTCAGGGCCTTTGCGGCCTCGTTGGGATTCTCCGGAAGGCCCAGCAGCATGGTGCCGATGGCTTTCCCGCCCACGTTGCGGGTGTCGGCACCCAGGATGTTCACCTTGACGCCGCAGTCAATGGCCAGGGAGGCGATCAGCGGGTCGTAGGCCGTGCCGCCGTTGAAGGAGATCCGGATGACGTGGGTGCTGGCGGGGTACTGGGCCGGGGTGACGCCGCCGGGATACACCAGCCGCCGGGCCGCGTCAGTGGAGGGATTGGAGAAAATCTCCTGCACGTCCCCCTGCTCCGCCACAACGCCGCCGTCCAGAATGGCCACCCGGGTGCAGATGTCCTCAATGACGCTCATCTGGTGGGTGATGACCACCACCGTAACGCCCAGCTTCTGATTCAGATCCTTCAAAAGGTCCAGGATAGAGGCCGTGGTGGTGGGGTCCAGAGCGGAGGTGACCTCGTCGCAGAGGAGGACCTTGGGGTCTGTGGCCAGGGCTCGGGCAATGGCCACCCGCTGCTTCTGTCCGCCGGAGAGCTGGGCGGGATAGGCGTCCGCCTTGTCCCGAAGGCCCACGATCTCCAGCAGCTCCGCCGCCCGTTGTCTCGCCTGGGCGGCAGGCAGGCCGCTGATCTCCATGGGGAAGCACACGTTTTTCAGGCAGGTGCGCTGCATCAGCAGATTGAAGCTCTGAAAGATCATGGTGATCTTCCGCCGGGCCAGCCGCAGGGTCTTTTCGCTGAGCTCCGTCATGTTCTGGCCGTCTACCATTACCGTGCCGGAGGTTGGACGCTCCAGCAGGTTCATGCACCGCACCAGGGTGGACTTGCCAGCGCCGGAGAGGCCGATGATGCCGAAGATCTCGCCCTGCCGGATGTCCAGATTGATGTCCTCCAGGGCGTGGACGGCCTCCGCTCCGCTGCCGAAGGTCTTGCTCAGATGCTGGATCTGAATAATCGATTGACTCACAGTATCGAAACTCCTTTACGGTTCATTTGGGAGGGAAACAATAAAAAAATCCTTGAAGCAGCTGCTTCAAGGACGGACGTACAAACGCCGTGGTACCACCTTGGTTCGCGCGCCTCCTCACGGAGACGGCCTTTGGAAGTGCAATCTACACTTCTGCGCTGTGACGGGCGGCTCCCGTCGTGACCTATGCTGACGCAGTCGGCCACGCAACTCCAAGACCATGTTCGGCAGGCCCTTCCGCACCCCTTTGCACCGACCGGGGCTCTCTGTGCCGTATCTGCCTGCTTACTCTTCTCTTCATCGTCTTTGCGGTATGCAATTATGTATCTTGCAGTTTACACAAAAAGCGGGCGGCTGTCAACGGGGGAAACCGCTATAATATCCGCGCTTTCTGTCAGAAACTTTATCGGATTTAGACAAAAGAAGCAAAAACATCCCGGCCTCTGGGGGAAAATTTTTCATGTCGGAGGCCGGTATTGGATTGAAAAGGGAGGGCAAAACTGCTATTATCTATGAGTATACAGAGAAAGAGAGGGGACCCAAGGGTGAGAGGAAGAGGAAACCGGGTGATTCATTGGCTGCGGAATCTGCTCTGCGGTATCCTGATCGGCGCCGGAGCGATTCTGCCCGGCGTGTCCGGCGGCGTGCTGGCGGTGGTGTTCGACATCTACCGCCCCTTTATGGAGATCCTCACCCATCCCAAGCGGGCGCTTCCAAAGTACTGGAGATGGCTTCCGCCCTTGGGACTGGGATGGTGCGCGGGCTTTATGGGCTTTGCCAAGGGGATCGCGGCGGCCATCGACTTCTCCAGTACCGTGACCACCTGGCTCTTCATCGGGCTCATAGTGGGCACAGTGCCCGCCCTGTACCGGGAGGCGGGGAAGGAGGGGCGCTCCGCCGCCTCCTGGGTGAGCCTGCTACTGTGCGCTGGCAGTGTGTTCGCCGGGCTGTTTTACATCAGCCGCATCGCCTGTTTTTCGGCGGAGCCAAACTTCTGGTGGTACAATTTCTGCGGTGTGCTGTGGGGGATGGGCGTTGTGATTCCTGGGATGACCTCCTCCTCGGTGATGATGGCCCTGGACCTGTACCAGCCTGTGCTGGAGGGGCTGGCAAACTTAGATTTTCTGGTGCTGTCCGCCTCGCTGCCGGGACTGCTGCTGACGGTGTTTTTGCTGGCGCGCCTTGTGACCTGGTGTTTTCGCCGCTGGTACTCCGTGGCCTTCCACGGGACTTTCGGCATTGTGCTGGCTTCCACACTGGTGATTATTCCAACCTCTTACCGGGGGGCGGAAGAGATTGTGCTGTCGGCGCTTTGCTGCGCGGGCGGCTGCGCCCTGGCCTACTTCCTGGCCCGCCTGGACCAGCGGATGAAGATGGACGATCCGGCGTGACGCCGGACCACTCATGAAGCGAGAGGGGAAAGAGTATGAGGGATACCATCAAAAGTGAGGAGTATTTTACCAATAAACTACAATCCAACCAGGCGCGTATTCTGAAATTTGAAACGCTTCTCACTGGTATAGAGCCATCCAACGAGCGCGGGATCAGAATTGGAAAGGGCTGGCTGTCTAGGCTGCATCTGGACTCTCTGAAGGCGGCTTACTCCGCAGGAGCCGGAATTCAGGACGTGTATGCTCACTATCTCCAGTTTATTGACAGTTACAAGGATGTCTGCGCCCCAGTGGACAGCGCCTATGATGTCATTGACGCGCTCTCGCTGGGGGTGCTGTTCCAGGCGGCAAAATCCAACTTCCTCCCAGGTCTGGAGAGCATTACGGAAAAGTTTGATTCCCGGGATGGGCTGATCTGCTGTTTGATCCAATCTCTGCGAGATGAGCCCTTGACCATACGCCCGTCTCAGCTGGATTATTTCAATCGTATTGCAGAAGGCGAGAACCCGGCCGAGATTTTGTCCCTGGAATTGTCCCAGTGGTACCAGCGCCGCAAGGACGCGTATTGGTATAATGCTCACCGCTCTAAAAACGATACATACTGCGGATATTGGTGTTTTGAAATCGCGGCGCTGTCCAAAATATTCAGAGTTGATGACAGCGGGTTCGCGCAAAATCCCTATTACCCCTATGACCTGGCGCATAACTGACAGAGCCAGGCGGCCCATGGCCGCCTGGCTTTTATTCACTCCGGCAGCCGGACAATAATCCCCGCTTCCGTCAGCTTCTGGAGGCTCATCAAAATCCCCAGCTTGGCGTGGTACCACGTCAGCCCGCCCTGAAAGTACACGGCGTAGGGAGGGCGGATGGGGCCGTCGGCGGAGAGCTCGATGGAGCTGCCCTGGACAAAGGCCCCTGCCGCCATGATGACGTCGCTGTCGTACCCGGGCATGGCCCAGGGCTCCGGGGTGACGTAGCTGTCCACCGGGGCGGCGGCCTGGATGCCGCGGCAGAAGGCCACCATGGCCTCCCGGCTGCCCAGGGTCACCGCCTGGATGATGTCGTGGCGTTCCTCCGCGGCGGCAGGCACGCAGGAAAAGCCCAGATTTTCATAGATGCTGGCGGCAAAGACGGCGCCTTTCAGCGCCCCGGCCACCACGGTGGGGGAGAGGAACAGCCCCTGGTAGAAGGCGGGCATCAGTCCCAGATTGGCCCCCACCTCCTGGCCCAGGCCCGGGGCGGAGAGACGGTAGGCGCACCGCTCCACGCACTCCCGTGTGCCGCAGATGTAGCCGCCGATGGGGGCCAGACCGCCGCCGGGGTTTTTGATGAGGCTCCCCACCACCATGTCGGCCCCCAGGTCCGAGGGCTCCAGCCGCTCCACGAACTCGCCGTAGCAGTTGTCCACCATCACTTTCACATCCGGCTTCACGGACTTGCAGAAGAAGATCAGCTCTCCGATCTGCGCAACGGAGAAGGAGGGGCGGGTGGCGTAGCCCTTGGAGCGCTGGATGGTGATGAGCTTTGTCCGGTCATTGATGGCCGCCCGGATGGCGTCATAGTCAAAGGAGCCGTCCGGCATCAGGTCCGCCTGCCGGTAAGTGACGCCGTATTCCTTTAAGGAGCACTTGCTCTCCCGGATGCCGATGACCTCCTCCAGGGTGTCATAGGGGGCTCCTACGGGGGAGAGGAGCTCATCACCTGGAAGCAGGTTTGCGGACAGCGCCACCGTCAGCGCATGAGTGCCGCAAGTGATCTGAGGGCGCACCAAGGCGGCCTCTGTGTGAAAGACGTCCGCGTAGACCCGTTCCAGGTTGTCGCGGCCCTCGTCGTCGTAGCCGTAGCCGGTGGTGGCGGCAAAGTGAGTGGCGTTGACCCGGTTTTTCTGCATGGCGGCCAGAACCTTGCACTGGTTGTACTCCGCTGTCTGGTCAATGGCGTCAAAACGGGGTCGCAGGGCGGCCAGCACCGCCTCGCCGTATTCATATACTTCCCGGCTGACGCCGAGCTGTTCATATATCTGTTCCATGATTCTCAATTCCTTTTGTTGGTTTCTGTCCAAATATAGCAGAGTTTTGAAAAAATAGCAAGGGAAAACCGGCACGGAAACCGTGCCGGTTCTGAAATAATTTTCCTCAGAGGCGGATGCCGCCGACAAAATATGTATTGTAGTATCCGCTGGTCAGGTCGCTGATAATCACACCGCCGCTCCGGGAAGAGGAGGAGTGAATATGCTGCCCATTGCCCACATAGATGCCGGCGTGAGAGCAGGCCTTGCCGTTGGAGCGGCTGGGGTCACAGAAGAACACCAGATCGCCGGGCTGCAGCTCGCTGATATTGTAAATGCGGGTACCGTAGCCGCTCTGCCACTGACCGGTGGCGGTGTGAGGAAGGGAGTAGCCAAAGTGCTTGTAGACATACATGGTAAAGCCCGAGCAGTCAAAGCCGCTGGGGGAGGAGCCGCCGTAGGCATACCGGGTGCCCAGATACTGCTTGGCGAAGCTCACCACATCGTTGGCAGTGCTGCCAAGAGACCCGGTGGCGCTGGCGGCGCTGGAACCGCACATGGTGAGATAGTCACTGCGGATGTAGCCGTCCACGCCGTTTGCGGTGATCTTGTACCAGCCGTCCTCAAAGCCGTTGACAGTGGCGATGCTGTTGCGGTTCATCACCGTGAGCACCTGGCCGTCTGTGGAGGAGTTGGAGCGGACGTTGACGCCGTCGCCCTCCACCCGGCCATAGGCGTCGAAGATGTTGTCCTGGTCGATGAGCATATAGTCGGCGGAGACGTAGCCGGTGTTTCCGTTGTAGTTAATCTTGTACCAGCCGTCCAGCGTGTCGTCCAGGACGGCCACAGGCACGTCCTCATCCAGCATGGTAATGATGGAGGCGTCGAGAGAGGGGCCCGAACGGAGCCGCAGAGAGGAACCGGTGGTGGCACCGATGGCAACGGCCATATCTTCTTCAGCGGCCAGGGCGGTGACGCCCAGCAGCAAGACCGCAATCACAGAGAGGGAGGCGATCCTGACCGCCTTTCCAACGAGGTGTGTCATACGTATATGCATCCTTTCGTTTCAGCTTTTGTAGAAGGTGGTGAGGGATTACTTTCCGGCCAGAGCTCGGTCCAGCCAGATGGCAGCGATGTCCATGGCGGCGTACAGGCTGTCCTTTTCGCTCTTTTTCACAATGCGGCTGCGGGAGTTCTCCGGCTCCGTCAGCTGGAGCTGGATGGACACCTTGGTGGCCAGCTTGATGTCTTGTTCCTGTCTGTTCTCCAGGACCTGCATCATAATAATATATTTGTCCGTCATCGATCCGTAGTAAATCAGGTTGTCCACCCGGCGGAGAGGATGACCCTTATAGAGGAGACCTTCGTTCTTTGTGCTTTTCTTATCTGCCATCAAAACACTCCTTTGAAATTTTGTAACCAAATTGTAACATGTTTTTCCCTCTTTGTCAATGAAACGACGGGCGGATTTTGATTGAAATCTCTCCCGAAATCCGCAAAAATTCGCCAATAAGTGCGAAAAAATCTGCGGAATCATTCAAATCACCCGTTAAGCGACATGAAAAATTCCGCAGAAAAAATTTTTACAAGATTGTAATCTTTGTTACTTTTGTTACTGATTCAGGTATTTCCGCACCAGAACCTGTAACAATTCGTCCCGGTCGATTTTGCGGATCAGGGTCCTGGCATTGTTGTGATTGGTGATATAGGTGGGGTCCTCGGACAGGATATATCCCACAATCTGATTGATGGGATTGTAGCCCTTTTCCTCCAGAGCCCGATAGACCGTGGACAGGATCTGATAAATCTCCTCATCCTTGTCCATCGCAATGCTGAATTTCCGGGTATAATCGTCCATGCAGACACCACCTTTCTTTCTCTCACAGGAAAACTCATTATAGTGCTAGTATACACTTTTTTTGAAAAACTGTAAAGAGTTTCTGCTGGAAATTTATAAAAGATTTTTACTCTCTCCCCGCCTGGGAACGATTTGCGGCGGGGAGAGGGGCATTTTTCAGCGCAAAACGGCCTCCAGTTCGGTTTTCAGCAGCTCCAGAATGCTCTTTACATCCTCGTCCGCCTCCTCGGCGGTGAGACTGCGGTCGTCGGCCCGAAGCTCCAGGCTGAAGGCGGCGCTCTTCTTGTCCTCCGGTACGCCGGGACCGGTGTAGATGTCAAACAGGGTCACATTTTTCAAAAGGCCCTTGGCGCCCCGGCGGATGCAGTCCTCCAGCGCGGCCACGGGGATGCTGCGGCTGCACAGCAGGGCGATGTCCCGGGTGACGGCGGGGAATTTGGGCAGGGGGCGGTACAGCGGCTTGCCGCCGGCGCACTGATACAGCGCGTCAAACTGGAGCTCTGCGGTATACAGCTCGCAGTCTGCGCCGTAGTTGTCGGCCACATGGGGGTGGATCTGACCCAGGACGCCCAGAAGAGTCTCTCCGCTGTATACCCTGGCGCAGCGGCCGGGGTGGTAGGAGGGATTCTCCCGCTCCGTCTCATAGCGCACGCCGGCAATCCGAAGACCCTCCAGAACGGCCTCTACCGTGCCCTTGAGGGTGAAGAAATCCATTCCGCCGCCATAGGCGCCCAGGGACAACACCTTGGGCTCGTCGGCCATGCCGGAGCCGTCGTTTTTCGGGAAGTAGGTGCGGCCCAGCTCATAGAGCCGCACGGACTTGTTGCGGTAGTTGTAGTTCCTGGCCAGAATCTCCAGCATGGAAGGCAGGGTGGTGGTGCGCATGATAGAGGTGTCCTCCCCCAGGGGGTTCAGGATTTTCATGGAATTCCGGAGGAGGGAGTTCGCCGGCAGGTCGATTTTGTCGTAATAGGTGGGGCTGATGAAGGAATAGGTGATGATCTCGCTGTACCCGGCGGCCCGGCAGAGAGCCCCGGCGGCGTTCTCCGCCCGCTGGACAAAGTTCCAGCCCCGGCGCTCATTCAGGCCGGAGGAGAGGGTGTCGGGAATCTTATTGTAGCCGTAGAACCGGGCGACTTCTTCGGCCAGGTCCGCCATGCCCTCCACGTCGCTCCGCCAGGAGGGAACTTTCATCATGCCGCGGTCCTTTGTGGTCTCAAAGCCCAGCTTTTGCAGTGTGGTGTACATCACGTTCTCCGCCACATCGGTGCCCAGGAGGGCGTTGATCTTGTCCGGCTCCACTTTCAGGACGGTGGGCTGGGGGACGTAGTTCAGAATGTCGATGACCCCGTCCACCACCTCGCCGGCCCCCAGAAGCTCCACCAGCTCGCAGGCCCGGTTGACGGCGGGGAGGGTGTTGAGAATATCCAGGCCCTTTTCGAACTTGGCGGAGGCCTCGGTCCGCATGCCCAGGGCCAGGGCGGTTTTGCGGATGCAGGCGCCGTCGAAGTTGGCGGACTCGAAGACCACGTCCGCGGTGTCCTCCACGATCTCGCTGTTCAGTCCGCCCATGACGCCCGCCAGGCCAACGGCCCGGGTGTCGTCGGCAATCACCAGCATGTCGGCGTTCAGCTTGCGGATGCTACCGTCCAAAGTGGTGAGTTCCTCGCCCTCCTGGGCCCGGCGGACCACGATCTTTCCGCCCTTGACATAGCGGTAGTCAAAGGCGTGCATGGGCTGGCCATACTCCAGCATGACGTAGTTGGTGATGTCCACGATGTTGTTGATGGGCCGGACGCCCATGCTCCGCAGCCGCTCCCGCATCCACTTGGGGGAGGGGGCGATCTTTACGTTCCGCACCATCCGGGCGGTGTAGCGGGGACAGAGATCCGGGTCCGGGGTCTCCACGTCCAGGCGCTCCGCGATGGACTGGGCCAGGGGATTGTCCGCGTCCTCGGGGCAGCCCTTCACCACGGGGGTATGGAGCTTCAGGGGCTTGTCGAAGGTGGCGGCGGCCTCCCGTGCAAGGCCGATGACGCTGAGGCAGTCGGGCCGGTTGGGGGTGATCTCAAACTCCACCACGTGGTCGTCCGCGCCGATGATGGGCTTAATGTCATCACCGGGCCTGCACTTCTCGTGCATGACAAAGATGCCGTCGGGGATACAGTGGGGGAACTCCTTCTGCTCTGCGTGGAGGTCCGCCAGGGTGCAGATGGACTGAGATTTGGTGTTGTAGGCCACCAGGTCTCCCTGGTGGATATTCTGGAGGCGGACATTGTGGACATTGCCGCTGCTTTCACCCCAGTCCAGGGCGAAGGTCCAGTGTCCGCCGCCGTTGTCCATCACCGTTTCCACCCGGGCGCAGACCACCGGCCCGAAAATTTTATGTCCCGGCTGGATGTCCGCGGGGATGGAGGGCTTTTCCGGTTCGATGGGCTTGTAGTCGTTCAGCAGGGCGGCGGCCTCAATGACGGCGTAGGGGAAGTCCCGCTCGTCCAGGCCCAGCTCGCTGAGACCGCACATCATGCCGTCGGACAGCACGCCCCGCAGCTTGCCCCGGGTGATCTTCTTGCCGCCGGGGAGGGTGGAGTTGTGCTTGGCCACCGGCACCAGGTCGCCGGTGTGGATGTTCCAGGCGCCGGTGACGATCTGCACAGGCTCCTTCTCGCCGATGTCCACCTGGCAGACCCACATATGGTCGCTGTCGGGGTGGCGCTCCATCTTTTTGATGCGGCCCGCGACGACGTTGGAGATCTCCGCCCCCAGGTCCTCGGTGACTTCCACCTTGGAGCCGGAGAGGGTCATGGCCTCGGCGAAATCCCGGTCGTTCACCGGGCCGATGTCTACAAACTCTTGTAACCATTTACGGGAAAGTTTCATAATGTCAAACTCCTTCTTCCGGAGCGTTTCGCTTCGGATAGGTTTTCATATTTTCGGCAATGGGTCCAGGCACGAGATACATGGCGTTCTGGCGGGCGGCGTCCTTGTTCAGGATGGCCAGGTCAATTCCGTCCGTCCGGCGTAATCGTTGGTCAGTCCCACTCGATTTCATCTCCCTCGTCCCGGACGATGCGGCAGAGCTCTTCCTCGTTTTCTATCAAAGAGCGGATGAGCTTCTCAAACCGCTCCGCCCGGGCCTCATTCTCCGGGGAGAGGGTCTCCAGTTTTCCCCCAGGGACATGACCTTGGGATCCTCAGCCGCAAAAGAAAGGGACACTTTGTCGTTATAGGTGAAAACCGATACATAATCCGCCATATCAGAACCTCCCGCCAGTTTCAGAACTGCTCCAGGAAGCGTATGTCGTTTTCAAAGATCAGCCGCATATCACTGATCTTGTACTGGCCCAGCGCCAGCCGCTCCAGGCCCATGCCGAAGGCATAGCCGGAGTACTCCTCCGGGTCGATGCAGCAGTTCCGGAGCACCTTGGGATGGACCATGCCTGCGCCCAAAATCTCGATCCAGCCCTCACCCTTGCAGGTGGGGCAGCCCTTTCCGCCGCACTTGTAGCACTGGATGTCCACCTCGCAGCTGGGCTCGGTGAAGGGGAAGTGGTGGGGGCGGAAACGGGTGACGGTCTCGGGGCCGTAGATCTCCCGGATCACGGCGTTCAGCGTCCCCTTCAAATCCGCCATGGTGATGCCCTTGTCCACCACCAGACCCTCGATCTGGTGGAACATGGGGGAGTGGGTGGCGTCCACCTCGTCCTTGCGGTACACCCGTCCGGCGGAGATCATGCGGATGGGCACGCCGTAGGTCTCCATGGCCCGGATCTGCATGGGGGAGGTCTGGGACCGCAGCAGGACGGAGGAGTCCTCCTTCAAATAGAAGGTGTCGGTCCAGTCCCGGGAAGGGTGGTTCTCCGGGGCGTTGAGCTTGGTGAAGTTGTAGTCCGCCTGCTCGATCTCCGGGCCGTCCATGATCTCAAAGCCCATGTTCAAAAAGATCTCCTTCATCTCGTCCAGCACGGAGTACATGGGGTGCTTGTGCCCCTGGGCGGGCTTTTTGCCGGGGATGGTTACGTCCACGGCCTCCAGCTTCAGTCTGGCCTCCAGGGCCTTCTGGGAGAGGGCGGCGGACTGGGCCTCAATGGCCTCCTCCAGCCGGGTGCGGACGTCGTTTGCCATCTGGCCCATGGCGGGGCGCTCCTCGGCGGAGAGCTTGCCCATCTGCTTGAGGACCGCGGTGAGCTCGCCCTTTTTGCCCAGATACTTCACCCGGAGGGACTCCAGGTCCGCCACGGCCTGGGTTGCGGAGATGGCCTCCAGTGCGCCTTTGCGAATGGCTTCCAGTTGTGCTTTCATATGCGTTTAACTCCTTTACTTGGATGTGGGTTGCTGCTTTACAGGCGGCAGGAACCGCCAGCGCAGAGAATAGGCTGAAATTTTAGTGCCGGGGTACGAGGCTTCATCCTCACAGAATCCGTCGCAGAAGAACACAGCCCCGTCCCGGAAGCGGAGAGCGGCTTCCTGCAGACAGGAGAAGCAGTCCTCGTCAGCGGGGCGGAGGTCCAATCCCTCTACGCCCTCAAAAACCATTTCGAGGGGCGGCGCCCAGTCGCTGTGGAAATGCATGGTCACCTGGCGGACATAATCGGCGACCAGCATACTGCCGTCCGGAAGCTGTTTCGAGCCGCTGGTATAGCGGAGGTCCACCAGAACGGAATCGTGAAAGTCATGGTAGCGTTGCAGCAGCGTCTCCGCCTCCTCCTGAGAGAGCACATAGCTCCAGCCGGGGAGGAGGGAGGAGACAGGCGGAAAAACCGTCTCTGAAAGAGGAACCGCTTCCCCGCTCAGCATGCGGCGCAGCGCGTCTTTGTCCTCCCAGACCCAGGGGAAGCCCCGGAAAGCGGTCCACTTGTCCTCGGGCAGGCGCTTGGGGAAGTCCGGGAAATTGGAAATGTTTCCATTGGTCAGGGCGATCCAGTTCTCTGGAAAGTCTGTGTCAATGAGATGGATTTGAGAGTCATAGGAATTCCCCTCCCGGCGCCACTTGTCCGCCAGAAGCAGACGGTCTTTCTGCATGATGAGATACTGCTCAAAGATACCGCTGTACAAAACGGCGTACAGCTCTGAGTGGAAATACGTCCGGGACATTTCGTCGTAAACTCGTACACGCATAACGCGCCTCCTTTACGAGAGACCTAGAAAGTCCTTGATTTTGGCCTTGACCACGGTTTTCAGCGGCGGGTTCAGAATACTGTCCAGGCTCTTGTTCATGGTGACGGTGTGCCGGGGCAGGTCGTACAGACCGTCGGAGAGGTCCGCCGTTTTGGGCAGCGTCACCGCCGTGACGGGAAACAGCTCTTGGATCAGGCCGTCGGCGTCCGGCTCCGTCAGGCCAAAGGGATAGGCGAAGAAGGTGGGGGGCTGCTCCAGCTTCTCTGCGATCAAATCGTAGCTCAGCTGGATGTCGTCCAGCACCCGGGACTGAAACTCCCTGTCGGTCTCCTCCGGCTTTCGCTGGACGCCGTTGACGCCCTCCGGGTCAAAGCTGCCGCCCCGCTCGTCCAGGTTATGGAGGAGGTAGGTGTGGGAGCCGATCTCGATGAGGCCGGAGTCTGTTATCTCCCGGCACATGGCCCAGGTGATGAAGTCGCTGGCGGCGTTGTCCTGCATATAGACCATGACAGAGATGACCACCTTGGCCTCAAACTCCTGAAAGATGGGAAAGGCCAGGTTGTAGTTGCTGCGGTAGCCGTCGTCAAAGGTGATGAGGACGGGCTTTTCCGGCAGACGTTCCCCCGCCGCCAGCTCCCGGGGGAGGACGGTGGTGTAGCCGTTGTCCTGGAGCCACTGGAGATCCTCCCGCAGGCGGGAGACGGTGATGGTCATGTCGTTGCACTCCTGGCCGTCCTCCACCACGTGGTGGTACATCAGGACGGGCAGTTTTCTGCCGCTGTACGGATTTTCCGGATCGCCTGAGGACTGGCAGGCCATAAGAGAGAGAAGAAGCGCGAGGGCCAGAAGGGCGGAAAAGGCCCGCTTCCATGGGTGACGCAAGAGAAGTTCCTTCTTTCTGTGTAGTTGTGCGGCCGCTTTGGGTATAAAAAAGACCCTCCCTCCCATGACCTGGGACGAAAGGCAACCCCTCCGCGGTACCACCCGGATTCGCGCCTGACGGCGCGCGCTCTGGCCCCTGTAACGGTGGGCCTCCGGCCGTGTCTCCACGGCGGCTCCCGGGCGAACCAAACGGCGCGGCGCGGACCGGCTCACAGCCGACGGCCAGTCCTCTCTGAGCGCTGCGGAATCCATTATTTTCCCGTTCATCGCTGATTTCAACTATCACTTATACCATAGAAATAAAAGAAATGCAAGAGGGAAAATCCCCATTCCGCCGGAATACGGCGGAATGGGGGAATTTGTCAATCACTGCCTTTGTAGGGATTCAGAATCACGGCCACCACGCCGCAGAGAATCCCCGCCACGGCGAAAATCCACCAGGCGGTGCCCCACAGGTTCCGGGTCAGTCCCAGCCCCACGTATACCGCTGTGGCCAGCAGCATCATGGCGGCCTGGATGGTGCCGATCAGATTCAGTCTCTGTCTGGCCTCCGGGGTGGGATTGTTGTCCCGGTTATATTTGGCGATGTTATACTTGTCGTCGTTGATTCCCGCGTAGATGAAGCAGGTTACCGCGCCGGCAACGATGAGGAGGAGGAGGGCTATTCCGTAGGATTCATAGGGCTCCTGCTCCGGGAAGACGAAGAAAAACAGCAGCAAAAGCGCCACGGCGAAGAGAATGGCCCCCACGCCTCCGGAGATGTACCAGACGAATTTCTGGTGGAAGGCGTCCTTCTGCTCCTGGGTATAGAAGTCGGCAATGACGGGATAGCGTTTGCAGAAGATGTCATGCTGGATGCTGCTGGCCACAATGACCACCACACAGACTGCGATCACCAGCAGCAAAAATGCGCCGCTGAGCATCTCCGACACACCCCGGGCCTCCAGCAGGCCGCACAGGCCCACACCGGCGATGATTCCGCCGGTGGCAAAGGCAATCTTTTTGGCAAAGCGGGTCATGAAACGGTCATAGCGGGCGGTGTCCTCCACCCGGCTCTCCTCCACGCTGCCCCGGAGAAGGGTGTCCAGATTCACGCTGTAGAGGTCGCAGATGCGCAGCAAAGTGTCCATCTCGGGAAAGCTCTGGCCGCCCTCCCACTTGCTGACGGACTGGCGGGAGACGTCTAACTGCTCCGCCAGCTGCTCCTGGGTGATGCCGGCCTGGGCACGGATGAACTGCAGATTTTCGGGAAATGCCATAGGAAATTCCTCCTTGTGTTTGATGATCTCAGCGTACCGGAGCGGAGGCCGCAACGCCAGCGATTTCGTGTTGCGTTTGGAGAAAATCGTGTAAACTTTGGGTTGCGCGTACCATTCTACCAGCTTTTTTGCCTGTAAAGAAGTACTGCATGCAAAATTTCCTTGACTTTTCCTGTTCAATCCGCTAAAATTCATTAAAATATGAAAAATATGATTTATATGCAATGGAGGATGGAATACATGGAGGTTCCAAAGGGGCGTTACATTTTCGGCACGGTAAAGGTGGGCGAGCGGGGACAAATTGTCATTCCAAAGGAGGCGAGAGAGGTGTTCCAGATCCGCGCGGGGGACACAATGATCGTTCTTGGAGATGAGAAATGGGGGCTTGCCGTCACAAAGGCGGACGTACTGGAGCGGCACGCCAAGGAGGTTTTCCGGAAGATTGCAGGGGGTGGAGCAGATGATGCTGGCTGAGACAACGCTCTCCTTTCTGGAAGAGGACTGTCTCCGTTTTTTTAAGTCGGAAGGAGCGGCGGTTTTCCAGCAGACAGAGGCCCGTTTTCAGGAGCTTCTGCGCGGCGCGGATGAAGCGGACAGCGCCGCCATTCAGGAGCATTTGCGGCGGAAGCTGTTTCCGGCCATGGCGTTCTACCAGACGCTGCGAAAGCGGGGAATTTCCCTGGAGAAGGCGCTGGAATATGTGAGGAGAGAAACCCGCCGGGCGGCGGAGAGCAAGCGGGAGCGAATGCGGAATCTGGCGGGCTTCCCTTTTGCGTACCGTCTTTACAGGATGACCGTTAAGCGATATATGAAAAAATTCTTTCCGGAAGAGGGATGGCGGACGGAGTGGGTCCAGCGGAACGGGCAGGAGATTCATTTTAATTTGCACCGCTGTATCTATTGGGATTTGACAAACGCCCATGGCTGTCCGGAGCTGTGCCGCGTCTATTGTGAAAATGACGACATCGTTTTTTCCGGACTGCTGCCGAAGATCCGTTTTGAACGCTCCGGGACATTGGGCGGCGGCGCGCAGTACTGTGACTTTCATTTTTTGAATACGGCCTGTGAAGAAAGGAAGGAGATACAATGAAGCTTGCGTCATCGGCCCAGATGAGGGAACTGGACAGGCGGGCGATTCAGGAGCGGAAGATTCCCTCCATCGACCTGATGGAGCGGGCGGCGGCGGGCGTGGCGGAGGCCGCGCTGGATCTGCTGCCCGTTCAGCCGGGAAAGGCCCGGGCCGCTGTGCTGTGCGGCGCGGGGAACAACGGCGGAGACGGTATCGCTGCAGCCCGGCTGCTGTTTTTGAAGGGGGTCCGGGTCCGGGTGTTTCTGACGGGCCGCTATGAGCGGCTGACGCCGGACGCCCTGGAGGAGACCCGGCGGCTCTCGGAGTGCGGAGTGGAGCTGGAGCCCTTTGACCCCGGCAGTCAGGACCAGGCGGAGTGGATCGCCGCCAGCCATGTGCTGGTGGACGCGATCTTCGGCGTGGGCCTCTCCCGGGAGATCGCTCCGGACTCCGCCGCCGCGGCTGCCGTCCGCCTGATAAACCAAAGCCGGGGCAGGGTGGTGGCCGCGGACATCGCCTCCGGCGTGGAGGCCGACACGGGAAGGGTCCTGGGCTGTGCCGTAAAAGCTGACAGGACAGTTACCTTTACACTGCCTAAAATCGGCCAATTTGCGGGGGATGGTGTTTTGTGCTCCGGCTGGGTAGAGGTTCGGGAAATCGGCATTCCGTCAGACCTGGTCCGCCGGACCGCCTGTATGGTGATGACGGTGGAGCGGGAGTATGTCCAAGAGGCTCTGCCGCCCCGGAAGCCCGACGGCCACAAGGGGGATTTTGGCAAGCTCCTGATCGTGGGCGGCGCGGTGGGTTATACTGGCGCGCCGTATCTCGCCGCCTCGGCGGCGGTGCGGTCCGGCTGCGGGCTGGTGTATCTGGGGGTGCCGGAGAGTATCTGGGCGGTCGAGGCATCCCGGTGCGTCTCCGCCATGCCGTTTCCCCTGGCGGACGGGGGCGGGAAGCTCCAGAGGACGGCGCTTCCGGCTATCCTGGAAAAGCTGGAGGGCTGCGACGCGCTGGCCATCGGCCCAGGGCTGGGCCGGAATGAGGATACCGCCCGGCTGGTACGGGAGATTCTGCAGCGGACGGAAAAGCCGGTGGTGCTGGATGCCGATGGCATAAACGCCCTGGAGGGGCATATAGATACTTTGGACGCCCGGCGGGACAGGGTCACGATTCTGACGCCCCACGACGGGGAGTTTGCCCGCGTTGGAGGGGATCTCTCAGCCGGCAGGGCGGATGCAGTCCGGCGCTTTGCCCTCCGGCACGGATGTACGCTGGTGCTGAAGGGTCACAGGACTGTGACGGCCACACAGGCGGGCACCGTGCTGGTGAACACCACCGGCAATTCAGGCCTTGCCAAGGGCGGCAGCGGAGATGTGCTCACGGGGATCATCGCCTCCCTCCTGGCCCAGGGGGCCGTGCCGGTCCGGGCGGCGGCGGGCGGCGTATGGCTCCACGGCCGCGCCGGGGATCTGGCGGCGGAACGCCTGACGGCCTACTGCATGACGCCGGAGGCTGTGATCCGGGAAATGCCGGAGGCGTTTATGGAATTAGGAATTGGAAATTAGGAATTTTTCCTTTTCGGAAACTTTGGCTCCTCTTCATTATCGACTTTGTGTTTTCGAGAAAATTCTGTGTTTCACCAGGCCTTGTTTGATAAATGGCGGAGTGCCCAGCGGAGAGAGGTTTCTGCGCCGGGCAAGACAAAAATTCCCAGGGACATTTTGCGGATCTCAAAAAATTTTTAAGGCGGCACAGCGTAAAAAAATCCGCTGCTTGGGCGATTTGATCTTTCAAACAAGGTCTGGCTCCTTCCACCTGGTTCAATTCCTAATTTCTCATTCCTGATTTTCAGAAGGGGGTATTCGGTGCGCAGAGTATTCTGTGTACCAATGATGGCTCTGCTCCTGCTGCTGGCGGCCTGCGCCGGCAGCGGGACAGGGGAGGCGGAGACTGTGGATCTGCGCCAGCGTTACCACGACATGACGGGCTGTACCATGGAGGCCGTCGTGACCTGCGGCCAGGAGGGGCTGGAGTGGGAGGCCCTGCTGCGGTGCGAATACGCGCCGGACGGAGAGAGCACCGTGGAGGTGCTGGAGCCGGAGTCCATCGCCGGAGTCAGGGCAATGCTCAGCGGCAGCGACTGGCAGATCGAATACGAGGACGCCTGTTTGAACGCGGGAGCGCTCAGCAGCGAGGAGATTAGCCCCGCCGTCTGTCTGCCCCGGCTGATGAGCGCCCTGCGGGACGGCTGGCTGCTGGAGGAGAACCGGGAGGAGTGGAACGAGACGCCCTGTCTGCGGCTCTCTGTGGACCAGAGCGGCCTCCAGGACGGAAAGATCGTCTCCACGGTCTGGCTGCGGCAGGAGGACGGAACGCCTCTCCGGGGGGAGGTCGCCGTGGATGGGGAAATCATTTTGACGGCGGACTTTACGAGTTTTGCTTTTTGTGATACAATAGAGCCCGCGGGGGAGAGTGGCGCGGCCTGAGGGCTTCCCGGCCCCGCGGAAGAGATGTTTTAAGGTGGCCCTGCAGAATGGACGATACGATTTTGAGAAGGACCTGGGCGGAGATCGACTTGGACGCCCTGGCCCACAACTACCACCGGGCCCGGGCGCTGACCGGGCCGGAGGTCCGGTACCTGGGTGTGGTGAAGGCGGACGCCTACGGTCACGGCGCGGTGCAGGTGGCCGCCTGCCTGGAGCGGCTGGGGGCGGAGTACCTGGCGGTGGCCAGTTTGGACGAGGCCCAGGAGCTGCGCCGGGGAGGGATTCAGGCCCCCATCATGATTCTGGGCCACACTCCGCCGGAGATGACGCCCCAGCTGATTGCCCATAATATCACCCAGGCGGTCTCCGACCAGGCCAAGGCGGAGGCTTACAGTTCCGCCGCCTCCGCCTGCGGCGGAACGCTGAAGGTGCATATCAAGGTGGACACCGGTATGTCCCGCCTGGGCGTTCAGGTGCGGGACGGGCGTTTTGACAGCGGAGTGGAGTCCATTGCCCGCTCCTGCGCCCTGCCAGGCCTGGAGGCGGAGGGAATCTTCACCCACTTCGCTGTGTCCGACGAGGACGGCGGGGACAGCGAGGCCTACACCCGGCGGCAGTTCGCTGTTTTTACCCGGGTACTGGAGGCTCTGGCGGCAAAGGGCAGGACGTTTGCCCTGCGGCACTGTGCCAACAGCGGCGCTCTGGCCCGGTATCCGGAGATGTATCTGGACATGGTGCGCCCCGGCATCGCCCTGTACGGGGCGGGAGCGGACCGGGAGCGGCTGGGCCTGCGGCCGGTGATGGCGCTGAAATCCTGCGTCTACACCGTCAAGCGCTTTGGACCGGAGACGGACATCAGCTACGGCAGGACCTTCCGCACAGGGGGAGAGACCCGGGTGGGAGTGCTGCCCATCGGGTACGCCGACGGGCTGTTCCGGGGACTCTCCAACCGCATGGCGGTGTGGACTGCCCAAGGTCCCGCTTCTGTCCTGGGACGGATCTGCATGGATATGACCATGGTGGACCTCACCGGCCTGCCGGATGTTTGCGAGGGCGACGAGGTGGAGATTTTTGGAGGCCGCCAGCCGGTGGACGAGCTGGCGGCGGTCCTGGGGACCATTCCCTACGAGCTGACCTGCGCGGTCAGTAAGCGGGTGCCCCGGCTGTATATCCAGGGGGGCGGGGTTGTGGAGCGGAGCCTGCGGCTGCTGCTCTGAGTTTGATTCGCACACTTCGGCCCTGTCCCGCGCATAGGATACTGCGGGGCGGAGACGCCGGAATTTTCCCTGCGGGGCAGCGTATAAATTCCGGAACTGCGTGGGAGAATGAAAGTGGCCTCACCGAAGAGACTTCGGTGACGGGTACTTCTTTCGGCGGAGTGTGAACTTTGTGGATACGAGTGTCAAGCGCGGCGATATTTACTATGCCGATCTCTCCCCGGTGGTGGGCAGCGAACAGGGCGGCGTCCGGCCGGTTCTGATTATTCAGAACGACACCGGAAACCGTTACAGCCCCACTGTGATCGCGGCGGCCATTACCTCCCAGACGGGCAAGGCCCGGCTGCCGACACATATCGATCTCCCTGTGGACCAGAGCTGCGGCCTGAGCCGGGATTCCGTGGTCCTGCTGGAGCAGGTGCGGACCCTGGACAAAAAGCGGCTGCGGGAGCGCATGGGCCACGTGGAGGAGCATGTGATGGAAAAGGTCGATACGGCCATCGCGGTGAGCTTCGGACTGCCGCACGATCAACTGGTTTGAGAATGTGTTGTGCGGTGGAAAAGCGCCGGATCGACTCCGCCGCGAGTGCGGCGTCAGGCGTTTCGCGGCGGCGAAACCCTGAAATCGGCGGAATTCATTTCCGGCGATTTGAGTGAGATCAAAAGGGCTCCCGCAGCGGCCCGAAGGGCCGGTGTGGGAAAGCGATACGGCCATCGCGGCGAGCTTCGGACTGCCGCACGATCAACTGGTGTGAGTCGCCGATCCTCCCGGAGGAGGTTCGCTCTTCCGGGAGGACGGTTTTACAAAGGAGGTACATATGAAAAGGAAAAACTGGTTTTTGCGTTTGGCTGCGGCAGCCGCCCTCTGCGGTGTGCTGGTGACTACAGCGTTTGCGGCGGAGGCCGGGTCCGCCCAGGACCCTCTGGTGACCCTGAGCTACCTGAACGAGACGTTTATGAACACCATCATGGCCCGGGTGGATGAGAAGATTGCCGCTTGGAGCGGCCAGCTGGGAGGACAGGTCTCCGGCACGGGGACAGCCACGGCGTCTGTATTCACCGTGGTGACTCTCTCCAACGGACAGACCCTCACCGGGGACATCGGCTGCGAGGTGATGCTGCGGGTGGGCGCCGCCGTCTGTGTGACGCCGTCCGCGCCGGGGCTGATCGACGAGACCACTGCTGGTACGCTGAACAACGGCGGCGCCCTGGCCCAAAACCACCTGTATATGATGACCATTGAGAACCGGGCCGTCCGAGCCACTGCCGCCACCACCAAGCTGCTGGTGCGGGGATCGTATACCATCGCCTGAGACAACAATTAGAAGCTGTGCCGATCAGTAAAAGTGCGTGAATTGACGAGAAAATTTCTTCCAGCACGCACATTTTTGCTGATTGGCACAGCTTCTTACATAACAGCCCCCGTCTGTGCATAGATTGGCACAGGCGGGGTATGCATCTTTTCCCGGCCTGTGAAATGACGCGCTGAAATTTCCTCCGGCGGGGAGGTGTTTCCATGAACAAAGGATGTATGGATAAGTTTCCGCTGCTGCTGGACGGCAGGGCGGCGGGGGAGCTGACCGTGGAGCGGGAGGCCCTCTACACTTGGTTTGACGCCCGCTGCCGCCTGCCGGGGGAGGGGCTGTGGTGTGCCTGGGCCGTGGGCCGGGAGGGCTCTTTGCGCCTGGGTGTCCTGGAGCCCTTGGGCCAGGAGGCGGTCATCCGGCGGCGGTTTTCCAAGCGGATGACGGAGCCCCTGGGGCGCCTGCTGCGGGGGGAGGTCCGGCCTGCGGCGGCGGAGGACCGGGAGGCCTGGAAGGCCGCGCCGGACCCGGAGGCACTGTTCCATGCTCCCTGGCTGCAAAAACGGCTGCGGGGCGCCGCGGGGGCCTTGGTCCGAACTGGGCAGGGGCGGATGTTTCTGGCCCTGCCCTATGACAGCGGAAAGGCATTCCCCCTGCCCACGCTGTTTTGCCTTGCCGACGTCCGCTCCATCAACGGCGAAAAGTACGCCGTTTTTGTCTTTGACAGTGAGGAGCGCCCGGTGTTTCCGTGAGAAGCCGCCGCCATTTCCCGGAAGCGGGAAAAAACTTTTGAAAAAATAAAATAATGTATACCACATTCGACATTTTTGTGTTATAATTACCGGAAATATAGATAGGTATCCGTGTTCGCCTGGCGAATATCGGGTCGGATGGGCGGGAGAGCGCAAAAGAAAAACGCCGGCGGACTGCCGGCGAGAGAAGGGAAGGCCATTTTTATGAAGTGTCCGTTTTGTGGGTACAGCGAGAGCAAGGTCATCGATTCCCGGCCCGCCGAGGAGGGGGCCAGCATCCGGCGCCGGAGGGAGTGTCTCTCCTGCGGCAAGCGGTTCACCACCTATGAGACGGTGGAGAGCCTCCCCATGGTGGTCATGAAAAAGGACGGCAGCCGCCAGAGCTTTGACCGGCGGAAGGTGCTCTCCGGCATGATCCGCGCCTGCGAGAAACGTCCGGTGCCTCTGGCGGATCTGGAGCGGATCGCCGGCGAGATTGAGCAGGATCTCCAGAACAGCATGGAGCGGGAGATCAGCACCGAGGACGTGGGGGAGAAGGTCATGGAGCGGCTGCGGAAGGTGGATCAGGTGGCCTACGTCCGTTTTGCCTCCGTGTACCGCCAGTTCAAGGACATCGACACTTTCAAGGAGGAGCTGAACAAGCTTCTTCTGGAGAATGAGTGATATTTTGGCTGTTCAGAGGATGTTTTGGATGCTGAACCGCTCCATCTCCGCCAGCAGCCGCAGCTGTTCCCGCAGGCCGGCCAGCTCTGCCCGAAACTCCGAGAGCTCCCGGGCGGCGGCAAAGGCCTGACAGCGGCGGTACATAGACTCCGCCTCGTCCACGGCGCTGTGCTGGGAGACGGTGCGGAGGTAGGGCTGGCGTCCGCTCCAGTCCTCGTGGCTTTCTGAGAGGGCGGCGGCCGCCCCGGCCCAGTCCTCCGACTGCGCCAGGGTGTCCGCCTTCTGTAATTGGGCCCGCCAGCGGGCGGTGTCGTCTGTGATCCGGGCTCCGTTCCACAGGGCAAAGGACAGCAGACACGCCAGCAGGATCAGGGGCGGCAGGGTTCCCCTCATGGACCGTCCTCCTTTTTCACGCAGGATACCTGGCCATGTTCGTCCAGGGTCAGGAGAAAGGCCTCCCTGGGGGAGGACAGGTGCTGTTTTTGCAGCTGCTCCTCCAGCCAGGCGCGGTCATGGCCGCAGGCGGTGAGATTTTTGTGCAGTACCCGCCCGTCGTTGATGAGGACCGTGGGCAGCATTACGTCGTCCTCCACCTCCAGATGGAGCTGGGCGGCGGTGGGGGGATGCTGATGCGTCCAGGGCAAGACGGAAAGCTGGCCGGAGTTCTCCAAAATGGCGTATTTTACATCCTCTACGCAGGAGATTCCCTGGCACCGCAGTTCCTCCAGGAGCTCATCCAGGGTGTAGCGGTTTTCGCGCATGGTCTGCTGCTGGATGACCCCGCGGCGGATCAGCACGGCGGGTGTGCCGCATACCAGCTCTCGGAACCGCAGGTTCCGCAATGACAGCTGGCTCAACAGTATGGACAGGGCCAGCAGCGTCAGAATGGGGATGACCCCGGCCAGCAGTGGGATGCCGAAATCCTGCATGGGCACGGTGGCCAGGTCTGAAATCATCATGGTCAGCACCAGTTCGCTGGGCTCAAGCTCGCCAATCTGGCGCTTGCCCATCAGCCGCAGGCCGATCATGATGAGGAAATAGAGTATTACGGTGCGTGCGAAGGCGGTCATCATAAGCGGTTTCCCTCCGTTCGGATAGTTTCTGCCTCCGCCGTGAAATTATTCCTGGATATTGCCTCTAAAAAAGAGGTTTTATCATACAAAGCGCAGAGAGAAAGGAGGATAATGGGAGCCACCCATCAAAAGCGCCAGAGCCTGTAATGCAATTGTACTTTACAGGATGACGAGGAGAGGGAAGAATCGAAAATTCGGCGGATGTCCCTCCGTATCCCGCGGATGCGTGACGCGGGCCTTGAAATATGCGGGTGACCGCAAAACAAAGAGGCCGCGGCCGCGGAGAGAGTGACAAATCCTGCGCGTTTGTTCTCTTGGTCAAAAATCAGGAGGATGATTTATCATGTGTGGAATTATTGGATTTGCGGGACGGCAGGACCAGGCCGCCCCGATTCTGCTGGACGGACTGGAGCGGATGGAGTACCGTGGATACGACTCCGCCGGAATCGCGGTGCGTTCGGAGACCAGGGGTCTCCAGGTGCGCAAGACCAAGGGCCGGCTGCGGGCGCTGTCGGACCTGACCCGCGGCGGGGCGGACCTGGAGGGAGTTTTGGGCATCGGCCACACCCGCTGGGCCACCCACGGAGAGCCCAACGACGTCAACGCCCATCCCCACGTCAGTGAGAACGGCAGTATTGCCCTGGTCCACAACGGCATCATTGAAAATTACCTGGAGCTTAAGGAGCACCTGATGAAGCTGGGTGTGAACTTCGCCTCCGACACGGACTCAGAGGTGGTGGCCCAGCTGCTGGAGTACCACTACAACGAGTGCCATAATATGCTGGAGGCCGTGGGCCGGGTCCTGCGCCGGATCGAGGGCTCTTACGCTTTCGGCATCGTCTGCTCGGACTATCCCAACGCTTTGATTGCAGCCCGAAAGGACAGCCCGCTGATTTTAGGTAAAGGCGAAAACGGCAATTTTATTGCCTCGGATGTGACGGCCATCATCAAGTACGCCCGGGACGTCATCTACATGGAAGATGGTGAGATCGCCGTGGTGACGCCCAACAGCATTGACGTCTTTGACGATGAGCTGATTCCAGTGGACAAAAAGCACAATATAGTGGACTGGGATGTGTCTGCGGCGGAAAAGGGCGGCTATGCCCATTTCATGTTTAAGGAGATCCTGGAACAGCCGGAGGCCATCCGCAAGACCATTTCGCCCCGCATTCGGGATGGTCGGATTGTGCTGGACGACATTACATTGACAACGGAGTACGCCAGAAAGATCTCCCGCATTTATATGGTGGCCTGCGGCTCCGCCTATCATGCGGGGATCGTGGGGAAGTATGTCTGGGAGCAGCTGCTGCGGCGGCCGGTGGAGGTGGTGCTGGCCTCGGAGTTCCGATACAGCGAGCCGTTGGTGGACGGGAACACCCTGGTCATCACCATCAGCCAGTCCGGCGAGACACTGGACACCATGGCCGCCCTGCGGGAGGCCAAGCGACTGGGAGGCAGGACGCTGGCCATCTGCAATGTGGTGGGCAGCTCCATCGCACGGGAGGCGGACGATGTGCTGTACACCTGGGCTGGGCCGGAGATCGCCGTGGCCACCAGCAAGGGCTATTCCACCCAGCTGGCGGCGCTGGACCTGGTGGGGCTGTATCTGGCGGACCTGCTGGGTACTGTGGAACAGAGCGAGTATGACGCCGTTTTGGCGGAGCTCCAGATCCTGCCGGAGAAGATGGAGCGGTATCTCAAAGATTTTCAGGATACCCAGTACTTTGCCTCCCGGTATTTCAACCACAACTCCGTCTTTTACATTGGCCGGAATCTGGACTACGCCATGGGCCTGGAGGGCTCTTTGAAGCTGAAGGAGATCAGCTACATCCACTCCGAGGCCTATGCCTCCGGCGAGCTGAAGCACGGCACCATCTCCCTCATTGAGCCGGGAACGCTGGTGGTGGCCCTGGGCACCTACGGGCCGCTGTTTGACAAGGCCATGAGTAATGTGGTGGAGGTAAAGGCCCGAGGCGCAGAGGTTCTGGCCGTTACCACAGAGGGCTTCCGGGAGAAGATGGCAAAGACTGCCGATGCAGTAGTCGCCGTGCCGGACACCCATCCCATTCTCCAGCCATCTCTTGGCATCGTGCCCCTCCAGCTGTTTGCCTATTATGTGGCGCTGCAGCGGGGGTGCGACATCGACAAGCCCCGGAATTTGGCAAAATCCGTCACTGTGGAATGATTCCAACTGCCCGCGTCAAAAGACGCGGGCGGTTTTTTAACCGGCAGAAAAAATTTCAAAATCCCTCTTGACTCTCACCCTGGGAGAGGGCTTATGCTGTTTTTGAGCTCAAGATTCACATCGATGTGGAGGAACACACCATGCTGAAAATCGGCGAATTTTCAAAGCTGTCCAGGATCAGCATCCGCCTGCTGCGCCAGTACGACGAGAGCGGCCTGCTTACCCCGGAGTCTACCGACCCCTTCACCGGCTATCGCTATTACAGCGAGTACCAGCTCCTTACGGCAAATCGGATCAGAGCATTAAAGGATATGGGCTTTACAGCAAGTGCCGTCTCTGAAGTGCTGGACTGCTATGACGATCCAGCGCTGCTGGAGCGGTGCCTGCGGCTGAAACGGGCGGAGGCCTCTGCGGCGCTGGAGGAGGCGGAGCGGCGTCTGCGGCTCCTGGACACAGCCCTGGAACGGCTGAGAAAGGACGAAGCAAAGATGAAATACGATGTGACGATCAAAACGGTGCCGGAGCGGACTGTGGCCAGCGTCCGGCAGATTATCCCCAACTATGACCGGGAGGGAGACCTGTGGCACATCTACTGCCAGGAGACCGCCCGGATGAACATCCAGGACGGGAGCCCGGTTCTTTGCACCGCCATGTATCATGACGGCGAATTCAAGGACCAGGACGTGGATGTAGAAATCCAGAAAAACGTGGTGGGGACCTATCCCGACACGGAGCACGTGAAATTCAAGACCGTGCCGGCGGTGCAGGTGGCCTCCGCCACTTTCCGGGGGAGTTATGACCAGATTGGCGAAGTGAATGAGGCGGTAGCCGCCTGGGTGCGGGAGAACGGCTGGGAGTTTGACGGGCTGTTTTTCAACATCTATCACATCAGCCCCCATGAGACCCGGAACCCCGACGAGTTTTTGACGGAGGTCTGCTATCCTGTGCGGCGGAAGTGAGGCCGAAGGAAACCCCTGACCCGGTATCCGGTCCGAAACACCTGACAGAGCTGAGCGGCGTTTTTTGGAAACGCCGCTCAGTTTTTTCTTGACATATATCGACTGCCAATATATTATATAGATAACCGATATAAAGGAGGAGACCGCCATGGAATTGGACAAGAGCCTGGTCAGCGGCAGTATGGCCATGCTGGTGCTGAAACTGCTGGAGGACGGGGATAAGTACGGCTACCAGATGATCGAGGAGCTGTGCCGCCGCTCTGACGACACCTTTCACTTGAAGGCCGGGACGCTGTACCCCCTGCTCCACGGCCTGGAGGAGAAGGGGCTGGTGACCGCCTACGAGGGAGAGGCCGCCGCCGGGAAGCCCCGGCGGTACTACCGCCTGACGAAGCGGGGCCATGGGGCCCTGCGGGAGAAGGAAACGGCGTGGAACGCCTACGCCCAGGCTGTGGGAAGGGTTTTGAAGGGGGGCGCCTGCTTTGCCTGAGACCATTCAAGGGTATATTGAGGCGGTGGAGGAGCAGATCCGCTGGAGGCGGGCCCGATCCGTGGTTTCTCTGGAGCTGCGCCGCCACATGGAAGACCAGCGGGACGATTTTGCGGCGGAGGGCCTGGAGGACGCCGAGCGGCTGGCGGTAGAGGAGATGGGGGACCCGGTGTCCGTGGGCACGGAGCTGGACCGGCTCCACCGGCCCCGGCCCCAATGGGGGCTGCTGGGGCTGGCCATCGCCCTGGCCTGCGTGGGGGCGTTTTTGCGGGTCTGGCTTACCCGGGGGGATGGAGCGGACGCCGTCAGCCCGGTCATGGCGGCTCTGGCGCTGACGCTGGGGACGGCGGCCCTGCTGGGGGCGTATTTTTGGGATTTTACGGCTCTGGTCCGCCATCCCAGAGCCGTCTATGCGGGGGCGCTGGCGGCGGGTGTGCTGTCCTGGCTGCTGCCCCATGTCAACAACGCCGCTTATTACACTCGCTACATCATCCTGCTCTATCCGGTTGTATATGCACTGTGGCTGTACAGCTGCCGGGGAAGCAGCTGGAGACATTTTGTTCTGGCACTTGCCGGAGGGATTCCACTGGCGCTGATCTGCATGCTGGCCCCTTTCAGCTTCGGCCTGTTTATTCTGCTGGTGTGCGGCCTGATTCTTCTGCTGTGCGCTGTCCGGATGGGGTGGTTCGGTCCCGGCCGGTGGAAATTTGCCGGAACCGCGCTGGCTCTGGCTGTGGGGGTGCCCGTCCTCTTTTTCGGAATGGGTTACGGAGCGTCCTTCATCATGAGACTGCGTTTTGCGTTCCATCCGGAGCTGGACCCCTATGGAAGCGGATATTGGGGCTGGATGACAAGAATGACGCTGCGGGATGTCCCGTTCATCCGGCGGGATGAACACGCCTCTTTTGGCATTGCAAGCCGCGGCAGGGCATACGGCAGTTGGTTCGGTGAGAAGGGCTATGTGGAATTTAGTATGGATCAGGATTTTGTGCCATTGAAGCTGCTGGCGGGATGGGGCTGGCTGGCTTATCTTCTGCTGATGGCAGCGATTGCCGCCCTGCTGGTCTGGCTTCTGATCCGGTGCCTGCGGCAGAAACAGCAGCTGGGCCGCCTGACGGCGCTGGCGGTGGTAATGAGTCTGGGACTGGAGACTCTGTTCAGCGCCGCGCTGAATCTGGGTTTTGTGATGTTTTCATCCCATCTGCCTCTGATTGTCGGAAATCTTCACACGGTGCTGGATCTGGCGCTCATTGGTCTGGTCCTGTCCGTGTTCCGGGGCGGCAGTATCCTCCGGGATGAGCCGTCGGCGGATAATGGCCGTTCTTTCTTTCCGTGGCGGATAAAAATATTGATTGTTTCCACAAAAGAAAAATAAAATTTTGTGCATTTCTCCAAATTTGGAAAAATGGTGAAACAAACCGGCCTCCTGAAACGTCTTAATAATCAGAGAGATTATAGACAGAGGATGATGGAATGGACAGACGGCGCGCTCTGAGCGTGATGGGATTGTTTTTTGCCGCGGCGTTGGCTTTCGGCTTGGCCCGGTGGGAAGAGGGCCGGCTTTGGGGCACCGCGGAGGACCGCCTGCCAAAGCCCGTGGCGGAGCCGGCGCTGGACGCCGACGAGGCCCGGCAGATTCTGCGTACATACTTCATGGATCATTACAGCGAAGCCAGCTGCTCCGCCGTCTACACGGACCTGACCCACGACGGCGTGGAGGAGCTTCTGGTCCTGACAGTGGAGAACAGCCGGACCGGGGAGTCCATGCCGCTCCACGGCGGCACCCTGGACGCCGACAGCTTTACCCGTGCCCAGGTGACGGTACTGCGGGCGAGGGAGGGCGGAGAGGTCCTGCCCATTTACGAGTTTGCCTGCGGCGCGGAGCACAGCCAGTGGGGGGAGCTGTACCTGAAAAAAGAGGAGGGAGCGGACTATCTTGTGTGGTACGCGCCCTATACCGCCTCGGGCCGGGGGGATTTTCAGGCGGCCCAGTTCTTCCTGGGGGAGGACGGCGCGGTTTTGGACCATGTCCGTGAGCGGATTTTCTTCCCGGCGGGGGACAGCGAGACCCGGGAGGGAGACGCGGACGAGGGGGAGATTACCGCCTTTCTGGCCTGGGCGGAATCGCTTATGAAGGACGCGGAGCCGGTGATCGTCTTCGACGTGATCCACGACCCCGTGGCCGGCGCCGACGGTCCCCGGCGGTTCGCCTATCTGGATGCGCTGTTTACCAGCTTTTGACAGCATTTTACGGCATGATTTCTGTGATTTAACACAGGAATCATGCCATTTAATTGAAGCCGTTTTGCGGCGGCAGCCGAAAAGACGGCATTGATTTCCTCAAAACGTAATGTTTGGAAAGAATAAGCCGGAAAAGAGATATTGACCCTGTGTGTTTTTTTCGGTATAATAGGGAAACGGCGCCTAAAGGTGACATAACACCGCGGCTCTTTCCGGAGCCGCGGCATTTTTTTCATTTTGTGCCGACAATTTTCGACAGGGAGGAACTGCCGCCATGCATATTCGACTGCCAAAACGCCTCCTGGCCGCAGCGCTGGCGGGGGCGCTGGCCATGACCCCGGTTTCCGCCGCCTTCGTTGACACTGAGGCCCACTGGGCCGCGGACGCCATCGCCAAGTGGAGCGAGGAATACCAGATCATTCAAGGATACGAGGACGGAACCTTCCGCCCCGACAACTCTATCACCCGGGGGGCCTTCGCCGGCATTCTGGATCGGTTTTTGAAGTTCCAGGCCCAGGCCCCGGCGGAGACGTTCTCTGACACGGCGGGGACTTACTGGGAGTCGGCGATCCTCAAGCTCAATGCCGCCGGGATTTACCTTGGAAACAACGGGAAAGCCCTGGCCTCGGATACCATCACCCGCCAGCAGGCGGTGACCATGATCGCCCGGGCCTTCGGCATTGACGCGGCCACCGATACGCTGCCCTATCTGGACGCTGAGCAGTTTGCGGAGTATGCCCGGGGCCCTGTGGCGGAGATGACGTCCCGGGGCTACATCACCGACAGCCAGGACGGCAGCTTCCGTCCTCTGGAACCCATCACCCGAGCGGAGATCGTCAGCATCCTGAACAACATGATCCAGGTGCTGGTGCAGGAGACTGTGAACTATTCCAGCGATGTCAGCGGTACGCTGATGATTAACGCCGAGGGCGGCGCGTCCCTGGCGGATATGACCATCGCTGGAGACCTGATTCTGGCTCCTGGCGTCTCCGGGCCGGTGACGCTGAACAACGTGACCGTCCAGGGCGCCGTCCGGAATTTCAGCAGCGTGGAGCTCACGGTGTTCCAGGTGGTGCCCACGGACCCCGCGCAGCCGGGGGAGACCCAGACGCCGGTGACCCCGGTGACGCCGGCAGGGCCCGGCATCCAGCCCAGCGAGGTCTATACTCCGGGCATCACCACCGGGGAGACCTTTGAATACGACAAGCGGCAGATCCCCGTCTACGCCGACGCGGAGCCCATCCAGCTCTATCAGGGCGATTTCATGTGGAACGACACCGGGGACCGCCTGATCTACACCGGGGACCGCTTCCGCACCCGCTTCGGCATTGATGTGTCCGCCTACCAGAACCGGGCCAGCGAGAACGAGACCATCGACTGGGAGGCCGTGGCCGCCGACGGTGTGGAGTTCGCCATGGTGCGCGTCGGCCTGCGGGGCTACTCCAGCGGCGGCATCAACGCCGACGCCTACTATGCCAGAAATATCGACGGGGCCATGGCGGCGGGCATTGAGACCGGCGTGTACTTCTTCGCCCAGGCCATCACTGTGGAGGAGGCCATCGAGGAGGCGGATTTCGTCATCGAGCTGCTGCGGGACCACGAGATTAACGGCCCGGTGGCCTATGACTGGGAGATGAGCGACTCCCGTTACCGTGTCTACGGCACCCCGCCGGAGATGGCCACGGCCTGTGCGATTGCTTTTTGTGAGCGCATCGCGGAGGCGGGCTATACGCCCATGATCTACGCGGGAACCTATGTCAGCTACATCAAGTACGATCAGGGGGCCATTGCCCCGTATCTCAGCTGGTATCCGGAGTATAAGAGCGACACCTCGGAGAAGCTGTACCCCACCATCCGCTATCAGATGGACTACTGGCAGTTCACCAGCAATTGTTCCATTGCCGGCATCGGGGGCCGGGTGGACGCCAACCTCCAGTTTATTCCCTGGTAAATGTGAAGAGGCGGCAGGCCAACGGCCTGCCGCCTCTTTTGGTGTCAGGATGCTGTCTTTGCCTCTTTGGGTCCTCGCTGAGCCGCCACGACGCCGGCAGTGATCAGCGCCGCGCCCAGCAGGGCCAGAGGGGAGATGGGCTCTTGCAGAAAAATTCGGGCTGTGACGATGGTGATAAAGGGATTGAGATAGATGAAGTTGTTGGTGGCCACCACGCCCAGCAGGCGGAAGGCGTTGTTCCACAGCACATAGCAAAGCCCGCTGCCGATCAGGCCCAGGAAGAGGAAGTTTCCGGCTGCCGCCGGCGTCAGCAGCGCTGCGGCGGGAAAGGGAGCGCCCTCCAGAACTACCAGGGGGAGGGCCGTGACGATTCCCCAGAAGAGCGTCCGCCGGGTTGCAAGCACCGGGTCCAGCCCCTGGCCCGCCCGCCGGAGCAGCACGGAATATACCGCCCAGCAGAGTGCGGCGCACAGGGCCAGCAGGTCGCCTCGGGGATTCAGCTTCAGAACAAAGGTGCCGTTGCACACCACCAGCACTACGCCGGTGAAGGCCACCAGAAAGCCCCAGAGGGTACTCCGGCGAAACCGCTCCTCTCCGGCGAAGTGGGCGGCGATTGCGGTAAAGATAGGAGCGGCCGCCACAATGATGCTGACGTTGGAGGCCAGCGTATAAGTCAGGGCAGTGTTCTCTGTGTAAAAATAGACGGAGCAGCCTGTCAGGCCCAGCAGCAAAAAGGCGGCCTCCTGTCTTCTGGTGAGGCTCAGCCTCCTGGGCCGCAGGAGCCACAGGGAGAAATAGGCCAGCAGAAAGCGGGTCAGCATGATCTGGGCGGGGGTGAAGGAGACCAGAAGCTTTTTGCTGGAGATAAAGGTGGAGCCCCAAACGATAATGGTGAAGATGGCGAAGAGATTACCGGTGAGCCGTTCACGGTTTTTCATGGCAGTTTGTCCTTTCCCCGGAAATTCGACACGGTGCTCATGATAACACATCGGCGGGGAAAAGGCAAGCGGATGAGACCGCGTTTCCTTTTCAGAAAGATGCTGGCGGAAAGTCGATCCATGATTCGTAAAAGAAACTTGCGCACGTCGTTCCGATATGATATAGTTTTTATGGAATTGGTATTTATAGGGTGGTAAATGCGGTGAGACCGAAAGATGAGGCACCATCTGCGGGACAGGGGTGGCAGTGGTGCCTGGTTGGCAATATTGTCTGCGAACATGAATGCGGAGAAGAGCACGAATTGAGGTATGGCAATAAACGGTTTGGCGAACGTGCTTGAATGGCTGAATCCGGCAGAGGCGCCAAAGAGCAGAGTTGCAGAATCAGATCTTTTGCGTGGCCGCGCGCAGCGGTAAGGCCGCTTGTATTTATTGAAAAGTCCAAATTCTGCGCTGTATTTTCCGCAAAGAGAGATATAAAGGCAGGCATTTCTTACAATTGCCGGGGTGAAAGATGGAAGAGCTGTTTTATGAGAGAATAGCGGCAGTACTGGATCAGGCACACCGCATCGACCAAAAATGTGAACTGTTCGGCGCATCAAAACATCAATACAGACTAAATCCGCCAATCGATGAGACGGTTGTCCGTGCGGTAGAAGAAAGATATAATTTTAGACTTCCGGAGGACTATGTCTGCTTTATCACCAAGATCGCCAACGGAGGAGCTGGTCCTGATTATGGGATTATGCCGTTTGAGGAGTCGCTTATGACCGGGGCGTATAACTGTTTTCAGGAAGCATATAAACGCAGCTTAAAAAAGCCGTTTACTCCCCGGCGGATGATGCTGGAGGAAGTGGAAAAGTTTTCCTTTTTCAAAGCCGCTTATGAGCAGGAGCCAGATAAATATTTTATCTATGAGAAAGAAGATGATGACATTTGCGGAACGGACGGTTTTTTCCTTCTTGGAACCCGCGGATGCCAATGGGATTTCGGACTCATCGTATCAGGCGGGCGAACGGGACAGGTGTTTGATACGGACAATGAAGGCGCTTATGCTTTTACGGCTCACAGTTTTAATGAATTCTATCGGGAGTGGCTTGATTGGCTTTCGGATACCGAGAACGTTCAAAGAGAGCTTGAGAAGTGGCGGAAACTGCGCTTAGGCAGAAAATAAAGGCCGTGATGACCGTGTTGGCACTTTGTTTTCAGTTCGGACTTTTTCAGCCGTTTTTGATAAATTAAAGATGCGGAATCGATTCCCGTGAAAAGAAAAGGAAAATGGAGATTGGGGGAGAGGACATGCTAATCAGAAGATTTCGTCCGGAGGACGCTGAGGAGACCTCCAGGATGATTGCCGCTGCCCTGCGGGAGACCAACGGACCGGACTATCCGGCGGAGGAGATCGAGGAGCTGGCGGAGTTCTACTCGCCTGCCGGCGTGCTGCGGCGGGCAGGGGAGTCCCATATGTATGTGGGGTGTGAGGACGGCGCGGTCGTCGGCTGCGGCGCTGTCTCCAGCTATGACGGCAGCGAGACGGAGAGCTATATCATGACTCTATTTGTCCTGCCCGGCTGTCAGGGAAGAGGTGTGGGCAGGAAGCTCCTGGAGACCCTGGAGGCGGACGAGATCTTTCTGCGGGCGGAGCGGGTCGAGCTCAGCTCCTCCATCACGGCGCATGGCTTTTACAAAAAGATGGGATACGCCTATATGCAAGGCAGAGGAGAACCGGACAAGGAGGGCTCCGTCCACATGGAGAAGCGCCGGACGCCCCGCAGACCATAGAAAATCGCGGCGGGAGTTTCCCGCCGCGATTTTCTCAAGAGAGAAGTGTTACTTCCGGTTTTCCTTCTGATTGCGCTTCTGCTCCTGGTTCTGCTGATTCTGCTGGTTCTGACGGTTCTGCTCCTGATTCTGGTTGTTCTGAGACATGAGGGGACACCTCCTTTCGGAATTCTGCTATGCGGTTGCGGATGAAAACGGAACGAGCCGCTTTCACCCGTACAGGCGTTATTTTTGCCAGAAGGCCGGAAAATATTCAGCAATGGAAAAAAATTGTTGACAAACCGGCGGAGCGCTGATATACTAATCAAGCAAAACAAAGAAGGCGACGCATCCGCCTCACCTCCAGCCAGATGGGTGAAGAGGTCAACAACGTTGTAATCAAACTGCCGGGAGGTGGTTTGTTGTTGCGCGGGTGCCGGTTTGGTATCCGCGTTTTGTGAATTTTGGAACGGAGGTGTTTCGGCCATTAGTAAGCAAGTGCATGAACTGAACGAAGCCATCAATGATAAAGAGGTCCGTCTGATCGGCTCTCAGGGAGAGCAGCTGGGCATCATGTCCTCCGCAGAGGCGCTGCGGATCGCCGACGAGCAGGGTCTGGACCTGGTCAAGATCTCGCCCCAGGCCACCCCGCCGGTGTGCAAGCTGATGAACTACGGAAAGTTCCGGTTTGAGCAGAGCAAGCGGGAAAAAGAGGCCAGAAAGAACCAGCATGTGGTGGAGATCAAGGAAATCCGGATGTCTCCCGGCATCGACATTGGTGATTTCAACACAAAACTCAAAAACGCACAGAAGTTCATCGCCGACGGCAATCGCGTAAAGGTCTCTGTCCGCTTCCGCGGCCGGGAGATGGCCCACACCAGTATTGGCCGTGAGCTGCTGGAGCGGTTTGCCGAGCAGTGTGCCGAGACAGCCAATCTGGACAAGGCCCCCAAGCTGGAGGGCAGAATGATGTCCATCTTCCTCTCTCCCAAGGGCGGCAAGTAACCGAGGATTTTCAAACAAACGGAAGGAGCAATTTACTATGCCTAAGCTGAAAACCCATAGCGGCGCCAAGAAGAGATTCAACCTGACCAAGACCGGCAAGGTGAAGCGCGCCAAGGCGTTCAAGAGCCACATCCTGACCAAGAAGGACACCAAGCGCACTCGCCGTCTGCGGGCGGGCGGCTACGCGGACGCCACCAATGTGGATGCCGTGCGCAAGATGATACCCTACAAGTAAGCTGTATAGAATAGGAGGCTTTTTACAATGGCTAGAATCAAAGGCGCGATGATGACGCGCAAGAGAAGAAATAAGGTCATGAAGATGGCCAAGGGCTACTGGGGCTCCAAGTCCAAGCACTTCCGCGTGGCAAACCAGGCGGTCATGAAGTCCCTGACCTACGCCTATACCGGCCGCCGGCTGAAAAAGCGCGACTTCCGCTCCCTGTGGATCACCCGTATCTCCGCCGCCTGCAAGCTCAACGGGATGAACTACTCCACCTTCATGCACGGCTTGAAGGCCGCCGGCATTGAGATTAATCGGAAGATGCTCTCCGAGATCGCCATCAGCGACGCCGCCGCCTTCACCCAGCTGACCGAAATCGCCAAGAAGGCTGTCGCCTGATTTGAGATCAAGGGCAGGGAAAATTGCTGAAAATTTTTCTTGCATTTTGTAAGTATTCCTGATATTATAATTAAAGTGCGCAATAGCAAGGAGGTGCAAAGGATGGCAAAGTGCGAGTTTTGCGACAAGGGCGTTACGTTCGGCATTCAGGTCTCTCACTCTCACCGGCGTTCCAATCGTCCCTGGAAGCCCAATGTGAAGCGTGTGAAGGCCATTGTCAACGGTACGCCTCGCCATGTGTATGTTTGTACCCGGTGCATGCGTTCCGGTAAGGTCACCAGAGCGATTTGACATGTACAAACGAAATCCCGGACAGATGTCCGGGATTTTTTCTTTGGAGAAAACCGGGGTGGAATATTTCCGCCCGGTTTTTCTCATTTACATCCAGGTTCGTTCCAGCAGTTCGTCTTTCTTGGCCCGGCCCATCAGCTCGCTGACCACATCCCGGGCCTGCTTGCCGTGGTACAGGACCTCGTAGGCACAGCGGCAGATGGGCATCTCCACCTGCTCCTTCTCCGCCAGCTGGTAGACGCTCTCGGCGGCGTAGTAGCCCTCCACCACGGCGCCCACCTCCTCCATGGCCTCCTGAACAGTCCTGCCCTGGCCGATGAGGATTCCGGCCCGGTAGTTCCGGGAGTGGAGGGAGGTGCAGGTGACAATCAGATCCCCCATGCCGGCAAGGCCGCCGAAGGTCCGACGGGTGCCGCCCAGCTGTTCCCCCAGGCGGGTGATCTCCGCCATGGCCCTGGTCATCAGCAGGGCCTTGGTGTTGTCCTGGAGGCCAAGGCCCGTGCAGATGCCGCAGGAGAGGGCAACGACATTTTTCAGGGCTGCCGCCAGCTCCACGCCGATGATGTCATAGCTGGTGTAGACCCGGAAATAGTCGTTCATGAAGGCGTCCTGGACAAATCGGGCTGCAGCCCGGTCCGGACAGGCGGAGACGCAGCCGGTGGGCAGCTTCCGTCCCACCTCCTCCGCGTGGGAGGGACCGGAGAGGGCGGCCACCCTGCAGATATTCCCGGTTGCCTCCTGAAGGATCTGGCTCATGCGGAGCCCTGTCTCCCGTTCGATGCCCTTGGAGACTGTGACCAGAACGGTCTCAGGCCGCAGATATGGCCGGGCCTTTTCCCCTGTGGTCCGGACGGCGAAGGAGGGCGCAGCGCTGACCACCATGTCCGCGCCGGCAAGACAGTCCAGACTGCCGGTGATGTGGAGCGTCTTCGGCAGGGGAACGCCTTTCAGCAGAGGATTCTCCCGGGTTTGAGCCATCTGATCCGCTTTCTCCGGGGAGTGGGACCAGAGGGTTACGTTGTGCCCGTTGTCGCACAGGACCAATGCCAGAGCCGTGCCCCAGCCACCGCTGCCTAAAACTGTCGTCTTCATGAACCGTCCTCCTTTTTGTGATGCAGGCTGAATTTGTTCTCCGTGCCGGAGAGGAGGCGCTTGATGTTGGCTCGGTGCTGCCAGACCACAAGGCCTCCGCAGAGGAACCCCAGCACCACGATCACCGGGTCCGGGTAGAGGACCCAGGTGGCGAAGGGGAAACTGGCACCGGCCCACAGGGACCCCAGAGAGACGTACCGGGTGAGAATGGTCAGGAGCAGAAATCCGCCCCAGACCACTAGGGCAACCCGCCAGTCGATCATAATGGCGATGGTGCCGCCGGAGAGGATGCCCTTGCCGCCCTTGAAATGGAACATGCAGGGGAACATATGCCCCAGGAGACAGAAAAGAGCTGCCCAGTATTTACCGACCAGAAAGAATCCGCCGAAGAGCCAGCTTCCCAGCAGTACGGCGATAACCGCTTTCAGCACGTCGCAGAGGATCACCACAAAAGTCAGCCCGCCGCCAAAGGTGCGGTAGAAGTTGGTGAGGCCGGCATTGCCGCTGCCGTGGCCCCGCACATCGTCCCGCAGAACATACTTGGATACGATGACCGCACCGTTGAAACAACCCAGGAAATAGGAGGCCACCGCTGTGACGACCGCTATTAAAATCAGCTCTATTCCAGAGGGGATCGCGTAGATTGAACATTCCATCTCTCACTCCTCCTTATCGCTCCGCTGCCGGACGGAGAGGATGACCGGCGTTCCCTCCAGGCCGAAGGTGTTGCGGATACAGTTCTCCAGATACCGCTGGTAGGAGAAGTGGAAGAGCCGGGTGTCGTTGCAGAAGACCACGAAGTGGGGCGGCTTCACGCCCACCTGGGTCATATAGTAGATTTTCAGCCGGCGGCCCTTGTCGGTGGGGGGCTGGACCCGGGTCTGGGCGTCCGCCAGGACGTTGTTCAGCATTCCTGTGGTGATGCGGGTAGCGGCCTGGTTGGAGACGTAGTCGATGAGCTCGAAGAGCCGCTCCACCCGCTGTCCGGTTTTGGCGGAGATGAAGAGGATGGGGGCGTAGGCCATGAAGCTGAGGCCCTGCCGGACCTCCTCCCGCATCCGGTCCATGGTCTTGCCGTCCTTTTCGATCAGGTCCCACTTGTTTACTACGATGATGCTGGCCTTGCCCGCCTCATGGGCAAGACCTGCCACCTTGGTGTCCTGCTCCGTGACGCCCTCCACGGCGTCGATGAGGATCAGGCACACGTCCGCCCGCTCAATGGCCATGGTGGCCCGGAGGACGCTGTACTTTTCGATGTCCTCCGACACCTTGGACCGCCGCCGGATGCCGGCGGTGTCGATGAAGACGAAGCTGCCCTTGTCGTTTTCAAACCGGGAGTCGATGGCGTCCCGGGTGGTGCCGGCAACATCCGAGACGATGACCCGCTCCTCGCCCAGGATTTTGTTCACCAGAGAGGACTTACCGGCGTTGGGCTTGCCGATGACCGCCACATGGATGGCGTCGTCCTCCTCCTCTTCGGCCTCCTCGGGAGGAAAGTGGGCCACGCAGGCGTCCAGCAGATCGCCGGTGCCGTGGCCGTGGACGGCGGAGACGGCGATGGGGTCCCCCAGACCCAGATTGTAGAACTCGTAGAAATCCGGGTCCGGTGCGCCGGTAGAGTCCATCTTGTTCACCGCCAGCACAATGGGCTTTCCACTGCGCAGCAGCATATTCGCCACCTCGTGGTCGGAGGCGGTGAGCCCTGTGCGGATGTCCGTCAAGAAGATGATGACCGTGGCGGTCTCAATGGCGGTCTGGGCCTGGTCCCGCATGAACTCCAGGATCAGGTTGTCGGTGCGGGGCTCGATGCCGCCGGTGTCGATGAGGGTGAACTGCCGCCCGTTCCAGTCGGTCTCCCCATAGATGCGGTCCCGGGTGACGCCGGGGGTGTCCTCCACAATGGAGACCCGCCGCCCCACCAGCTTGTTGAACAGCTGGGACTTGCCCACGTTGGGCCGCCCCACAATGGCGACGATGGGTTTCATAGGCACTCACTTCCTTTCTCTCTATAAATGATGATTGATATAGGTATTATACCCGCCCAAGGACAGGATAGCAAGACAAAAAGCAAGGAGGGAAGACAGAGCTTCCCTCCTAAGCAAGCGTACAAAATCCCTTATTTTGCGACAACGGACTTGACGACCTTGACCTCGCGGCCATTGTACGTACCGCATTCCTGGCACATTCTGTGAGGCAGGTGCTGCGCACCGCATTTCGGGCAAACGACGAGAGCGGGGGACGTCAGCTTCCAGGTGGAGCTGCGGCGCTTGTCGCGTCTTGCTTTGGATACTTTTCTCTTGGGTACTGCCATTGTGACACCTCCTTGATCGTTCAAAGGCACAGGCGGGGCCTGTCCTTATCTCATTTCTCTATTTGTTCTCCAAAAGCTTGGCAAGGGCCGCCAGCCGCGGATCAATCTCCTTTTTGCAGGAGCAGGGGCCGAGGTTCAGGTCGGCGCCGCAGCGGGAGCACAGTCCTTTGCAATCTTCAGAACACAGGGTTTTAGTGTCCATCCCGAGGATGAACGCGGTACGGGCCAGTTCGCCGAGATCCGCCTTGCCGTCCTCCAGCAGCTCGATCTCGTCGCTCTCCCCGTTTTCCAGAGATTCCGCCAGCATACAGTGATAGGGAATCTCCTTCTCCATGGAAAATTCCCTGCCGCAGCGGTCGCAGACGGCGTCCAGCGTTGTCCGGGCCGTCAGATTCAGGTGGAGCACATCGGCGGCGTTCCGCACCTCGCCGGAGACAGAGACGGAACTGGAGACCGGATACCGGCCGGAGAACTCCACGTCGGAGAGGTCCAGGTCAAATTGGAAATCCAGGCGTCCGCCCGGGGTGTGCAGGATCGGTTTTACATCTAAAAGCATAAGCTACCTCGCAATGACACGACTAGTATTATAAGGGATAGCGGCCTGGTTGTCAAACTATTTTTCAAAATAATTTGGAAAATAACGGCCTTTTGAGCTGACAGGACAGGAGATCAGGGGAGATCTTCCCCGTGATTTTGCAAGACACGAAAAAAATCCTGCAAAAAACGGTTGAATCCCCTGGAATTTGTGGTACAATACCACAAGATGCATTTTCTCATCCTGTAAACTGGAGACCGTGAATCCATCGCCTGGAGCGGGCTGGAGGAACTACCGTGGCAAAGAGCATTTTACATACCATTGAGACCAATATGGCGGGCTTTTCCAAAGGACAAAAGCGAATTGCCAACTATATCCTTGAAAATTACGACAAGGCGGCCTTTCTGACCGCCAGCAAGCTGGGAAAGCTGGCGGAGGTCAGCGAGTCCACGGTGGTGCGCTTTGCCTCGGAGCTGGGGTACGACGGCTACCCCAGTATGCAGCGGGCCCTGCAGGAGATGATCCGCAGCCGCCTGACCTCTACCCAGCGCATCCAGGCGGCTGGAGATCTCTTTGACCGTCGGTCCATCCTGCCGTCGGTGGTGCAGTCGGACATTGAGAAGCTGCGCCTGATGGCCAGCGAGGCCAATCAGAGCGAGTTTGACCGGGTGGTGGACCAGCTGCTGAGCTGCCGCCACATCTATATTCTGGGCGTTCGTTCCTCCTCCTTTGTGGCGGGCTATCTGAATTTTTACATGCACCTGCTGACGGAGAACGTGACGCTGGTGCAGTCCAACGCCGCCGGAGAGATCTTCGAGCAGCTGCTGCGCATTGGGCCGGAGGATGTAATGGTGGCCATCAGCTTCCCCCGGTACTCCAGGGTGACGCTGAACACCGTGAAGTTTGCCCAGGACCGGGGGGCGTCCATCATCGCCATTACGGACAACGAGCTGTCCCCGGTGTACCAGATGGCGGACGCGGCCCTGCTGGCCCCCTGTGAGATGATCTCCTTTGTAGACTCCATGGTGGCGCCGCTGTCCCTGGTCAACGCGCTGCTGATTGCCATCGGCGTCCGTCTGGGAACCAACGCGGCCAAGACCTTCGCGGAATTGGAGGACATCTGGAATGCCTACGACGTGTTTGGGAAGACGGACGATGAGTAAGGGAATTGTTGTGGTCGGCGGCGGCGCCGCCGGGATGATGGCGGCTGTCTCCGCAGCTGAGCAGGGAGGAGCGGTCACGCTGCTGGAGCCCAACGAGCGGCTGGGGAAGAAGCTGAATATCACTGGAAAGGGCCGCTGCAATGTGACCAGCAGCGCCGGTACAGAGGAGCTGCTGGCCAATATTCCCAGGAATGGAAAATTCCTTTACAGTGCCTTTTCCCGCTTTGACGGACGGGATGCCATGGCCTTTTTTGAGGCTCTGGGCGTGCCGCTGAAAACCGAGCGGGGAAACCGGGTCTTTCCGGTCAGCGACCGGGCCTTTGACATCAGCGCCGCACTGGAACGGCGGCTGAGAGCCCTGGATGTCTCCCTGGTCCGGGACCGGGCGGTAACACTGGAGACCGGGGACGGCGCAATCCGAGGCGTAGCAGGGGAGCGCCGCCGCTATCCGGCGGCGGCGGTGGTCCTGGCCACGGGGGGCGTCTCCTATCCCGCCACCGGCTCCACGGGAGAGGGGCACCGCATGGCGGCGGAGATAGGGCACACAGTGACGCCCCTCCGAGGTTCACTGGTCCCCCTGCGGGATTTTGGCACGGGCCGGGAATTGCAGGGTTTGAGCCTGCGGAATGTGGGGCTGACGGTTTTTGAGAACAACAAGAAAATCTACACGGATTTCGGGGAGCTGGTCTTCACCCATTTCGGCGTCAGCGGGCCGCTGATTCTGTCGGCCTCCGCCCATATGCGGCGGTTTGGTGAGCGGGCCTATCATCTGGAGATCGATCTGAAGCCCGCGCTGGATGAGCAGACATTGGACCGGCGTCTGCTGGCGGATTTTGAGAAATACGCCAATCACGACTTCTGCAATGCCCTGGACGATCTGCTGCCCAAAAAGCTGATTCCGATGGTGATTCGGCTCTCTGAGATCGAGCCCCGCCGAAAGGTGCATGACGTCACCCGGGAACAGCGCCGGGGCCTTTTGACGGTTTTGAAGCATTTTCCCGTGGTGATTGCCGGCCCGTGCCCTGTGACGGACGCAATCGTCACCTCCGGCGGCGTCAAGGTGGCGGAGATCAACCCCAATACAATGGAGTCAAAGATTGTAAAGGGATTATACTTTGCGGGTGAACTGATCGATGTGGACGCCTATACCGGCGGATTCAATTTGCAGATCGCCTGGGCGACGGGCCGCGCCGCCGGATTCGCAGCGGCGGAGACGGCGAATAACGATGATTGACAGGGGAGAAGAGAGATGAATACCATCCGCATTGCCATTGACGGACCCTCCGGCGCGGGAAAGAGCACTCTGGCCAGAGCGGCCGCCGGAGCGCTGGGCTGTTTGTACGTGGACACCGGAGCTATCTACCGCACGGTCGGCTATTATGCCCGCAGCCGCGGCCTGGACCTGAAAGACGGGGAGGCCGTTGCGGCAGTTCTGCCGGAGGTCTCTGTGGAGATGACCTACGGAGAGGACGGGCTGCAGCACATGCTGCTGAACGGGGAGGACGTGACGGAGGCCATCCGCCTGCCGGAGATCTCCCTGTGCGCCTCCGCTGTCTCGGCCCACCCGGGCGTACGGGCCTTCCTGCTGGAGATGCAGCGGAAGCTGGCCCGGGAGCACAGCGTCATCATGGACGGACGGGACATCGGCACCGTGGTGCTGCCGGACGCGGAGGTGAAGATCTTCCTCACCGCCTCACCGGAGGCCCGGGCCCGCCGCCGCTGTCTGGAGCTGGAGCGGCGGGGAACGCCGCAGCCCTACGAGGAGGTTCTGAGGGAAATTGAGGAGCGGGACTGGAACGACACCCACCGTCCCGTCGCGCCTCTGCGTCAGGCTGAGGACGCCGTGCTGCTGGACACCACGGCGCTGGATTTTCAGGAGAGCGAGGCGGCGCTGCTGGCAATCATCCGCGAAAGGACGGGCGGCGCATGAAGCCATTTAACCGTTTATTTGTCTTTATCTATTATGCGGCGGGTCTGTTGGCGGACATTCTGCATCCGGTCTCCGTGGAGGGGGTGGAGCGGCTGCCAAAAAACGGTGCGCTGCTGTGTCCCAACCACTCCAGCAACTGGGACCCCATCCTGGTGGCGCTGAAGCTGCCCAAGAACTACCGCCTTCACATCATGGCCAAGGAGGAACTCTTCAAAAACCCGCTGCTGGGCTGGCTGCTGCGGAAGGTGGGGGCATTCCCGGTCAGCCGGGGGAACAACGACATCAATACCGTGCGCACCGCCATGCAGGCCATTAAGGATGGCGACAATCTGCTGATCTTCCCGGAGGGAACTGTGGTCCGGAACGGCGTGGGGTACATAGACGGCTTGCCGGCCCACGCCAAGGCGGGCGTAGCCATGATCGGCGTGCGGACCGGCGCGGCGCTGGTGCCTGTGTTTGTGGACGGGGAGAAGAAGTTGTTTCACCGCACCCGCATCATCTTCGGCGAGCCCTATGAGCCCCATTATACCGGGCGGCGGGGCACCTCGGAGGAGATGCAGAAGATCGCGGACGATGTTCTGGCGGCGGCCTATGCCCTGGGCGGCCAGGCCGTAGGGGGGAAGCCGCTGTGAAGGAGGTTCTGCTGGCGCGAAGCGCCGGGTTCTGCTATGGGGTGCGGCGGGCTGTGGAGCTGGCGGAGGAAACTGCCGCCGAGACAGACGGCTGCTGGATGCTGGGTGATCTGATCCATAACGCCCACGTGGTGGAGGACCTGGCCCGGAAAGGCGTCCGGAAGACGGCGGACCCGCTCTCACTGGGGGCCGGAGATACGGTGGTGATCCGTTCCCATGGGGAGCGGAAGAGCGTGCTGGACGATCTGGAGGCCCGGGGAGTGCGCTGTGTCAACGCCACATGTCCAAACGTGGTGCGCATCCAGCGGCTTGTGGCCCAGGCCGAGGCGGAGGGCCGCCGGGCGGCGATCATCGGCGACCCCGGCCATCCGGAGGTGGCGGGCGTGGCCAGCTGGTGCCGGGAGCCCCTGGTGTTCGACGGGCCGGAGGCCGTCCGCCGCTGGCTGGACAGCGCCCCGGAAAACCGGGAGATTCCGCTGACAGTGGCCGCTCAGACCACCTGTATTCGTGAACTTTTTGAAACTTCTTGGAAAATCATAAAAAAAGAGTGTACAAACGCGAAAATATTTGATACAATATGCAATGCTACGCACAAGCGCCAGTCCGAGGCGGTGGAAATCGCCGCCCGGGCGGACGTAATGGTCGTGGTGGGAGACCGTAAAAGCGCCAACACCAAACATTTGACGGAAATTTGCAAAGAGAGATGTCCCCGCGTCCTCCAGATCGAGGGGGCGGACGAGCTCTCGCCGGTTTTTTTCGATGGTTGTTCTGTTGCGGGCCTTACGGCCGGAGCCTCCACGCCAGCGGGCATTATTAAGGAGGTATATGCAACGATGAGCGAAGAAATCAAAGCGGCCGAGGGCAAAGAGGAGTCCTTCGAGGAATTACTGAATCAGTCTTTCAAAACTTTAAATACAGGAGAGAAAGTAACCGGCATTGTCACGGCCATCACGCCGACTGAGGTGCAGGTGGATGTGGGCGCCAAGCAGGCTGCTTACATCAAGTTCAGTGAACTGAGCGACGACCCCAACGCAAAGCCCGAGGACATCGTCAAGGTAGGTGACGAGATCGAGACCTACATCGTCCGCGTCAACGACGTGGAGGGCTACGCCGAGCTGAGCAAGAAGCGCCTGGATGCCGTCAAGGTGTGGGAGAACATCGAGACTGCCGTCGAGGAGAAGACCGTGCTGGAGGGCACTGTCACCGAGGAGAACAAGGGCGGCATCGTGGTTTCCGTCAAGGGCGTGCGGGTGTTTGTCCCCGCCTCCCAGAGCGGTCAGCCCCGCGGCGCGGATCTGAGCGCCATGGTCAAGCAGAGGGTGCAGCTGCGCGTCACCGAGGTTAACCGCGCCCGCCGCCGTGTGGTGGGCTCTATCCGGGCCGTCACTGACGAGGCCCGCCGGGCCGCCCAGGAAGAGGTGTGGGCCAACATCGAGGTGGGCAAGCGCTATTCCGGCACCGTAAAGTCCATGACCAGCTACGGCGTGTTTGTGGACATCGGCGGCGTGGACGGGATGGTACATATCTCCGAGCTGAGCTGGAGCCGGATCAAGACCCCTGCCGAGGTGTGCAAGGTCGGCGATCCCATGGAGGTGTATGTCATCTCCTTCGACGCGGAGAAGCGGAAGATTTCCCTGGGCGTCAAGGACCACAATGTCAATCCCTGGCAGGTGTTCATGGATAAGTACGCCGTGGGCGATGTGGCCACTGTCCGCATCGTCAAGCTGATGACCTTCGGCGCCTTTGCCGAGGTGGTGCCCGGTGTGGACGGCCTGATTCACATTTCCCAGATCGCGGACCGCCGCATCGACAAGCCCGAGGATGTGCTGTCCGAGAATCAGACCGTGGATGTGAAGATCACCGCCATCGACGAGGAGAAGCAGAAGATCTCCCTGTCTATCCGCGCCCTGCTGGCCCCCGCCGGAGAGCCGGAGGAGGATGCCGAGGTTCTGGAGACCGAGGAATAAGTGTGCTCATGGAGAGAGGCGGGCTGACGGCCCGTCTCTCTTTTTGAACAAATTGTGATATTTTTGACATTTTCGTTGCAATTAGGGAAATGGTGTGGTATAATTTTCTCTTGTGAAAAGTGTGACAATCCTGCCCCCGCTTGTTTTATGAAGCGGGGGCGACCAGGGCCGCATTGAGGGAATGGCTTTTTGAGTGATCTAAGCGGAGGCCGCGCCGCTGCGGTTTTTTGTCCGCTTGGTTATATAAACGGGAAAACAGGAGGAACAACGATGAACTATCAGGACGAGTATAAACAAAAGCTGACCTCTGCCGGCGAGGCGGTAAAGGTGGTCAAGTCCGGCGACTGGCTGGATTACGGGTGGAGCGTCTGTTCTCCCATCGCGCTGGACAAGGCCCTGGCACAGCGGGCGGACGAGCTGACGGATGTGAAGATCCGGGGCGGTATTCTGACCCATCAGCCGGCGATTTTTGATGTGCCCGACGCCGCTAGCCATTTCACCTGGAACTCCTGGCACATGAGCGGCATTGAGCGCAAGGCCGTCAGTGCAGGATTTGCCTTTTATATCCCCCTGCGCTATTCCGAGCTGCCGGGGTACTATACCAACTGCATCCAGTCTCTGGATGTGGCCATGTTTCAGGTTGCGCCGATGGATCAGCACGGCTGGTTTAACTTCGGTCCCGGCGGTTCCCACCTGAAGGCCGTCTGCGAGTGCGCAAAGACCATTATTGTGGAAGTCAATGAAAATATGCCCGTATGCCTTGGCGGCTATGACAACTGCATCCATATCAGCGACGTGGATATGATTGTGGAGGGGGAGAATCCTCCCATGGACGTTCTGGGCGGTGGCGGAGCCGCCTCTGAGGTGGATTTGGCGGTGGCCCGTCTGGTTGTGCCGGAGATCCCCAACGGCGCCTGCCTCCAGCTGGGCATCGGCGCAATGCCCAACGCCATCGGTAAGATGGTGGCGGAGTCCGATCTGCGGGATCTGGGCGTACATACGGAGATGTATGTGGACGCCTTTGTGGATATGTCCGAAGCGGGACGGATTACCGGTATCCACAAGCCCTTTGACCGGGGCCGCCAGACCTACGCTTTCGCCGCGGGATCTCAAAAGCTGTATGATTTCCTGAACAGCAACCCGGAGTGCATGGCCGCGCCGGTGAATTACGTCAATGACATCGCCCGGGTATCCCAGATTGAGAACTTTATTTCCATCAACGGCGCAGTAGACATCGATCTCTTCGGCCAGGTGTCCTCCGAGTCCTCCGGTACCCGCCACATCTCCGGCGCCGGCGGCCAGCAGGACTTTGTCATGGGCGCATACCTGGCCAAGGGCGGCAAGAGCTTCATCTGCTGTTCCTCCTCCTACATGGATAAAAAGAGCGGTCAGTTAAAGTCCCGAATCCGGCCGACGCTGCTGGAGGGTTCCATTGTGACCGCTACCCGCACAAATCTCCACTACTTGGTGACGGAGTATGGCAAGTTCAACGTCAAGGGAAAGTCCACCTGGGAGCGGGCCGAGGGTATCATCGGCATCGCCCATCCCCAGTTCCGAGAGGAACTCATCGCCGAGGCGGAGAAGATGCACATCTGGCGCCGTTCCAACAAGCGGTAAGCATTCATTCAAAATGGCGGACAGTATGAGGCTGTCCGCCATTTTTTGCAGCATTCTTGGAAAAATATCTGTAATTTTTTTGAAAAAGTGCTTGTAAAAATGAGGAAAAAAGGATATAATAAAGATATTACATAGGAAAAATATAGCAAATGGCGTATAAGCGAATACCAGGCACCACAATGAACCGATGAAAAAGGGGAGGGGCTTGCCATGTTCAGGATCGGGGATTTCGTCGCGCACCCAATGCACGGGGCCGGCGTCATAGACGCCATTATTCAGGAGAAGGTCGCGGGAAGCACGCAGGAGTATTATGTCTTCAAAATGCCCGTTGGCGGGCTACTGCTGAAAATCCCGGTGGCCAACAGCGAGGCCATCGGCCTTCGCACCATCATTACGCCGGAGGAGGCGGAGGCGCTGATCGCGGGAATTCCCTCTCTGGAGGTGGAGAGCAGCGCCAATTGGAACAAGCGGTATCAAGAGAATCTGCAGCGGCTGAAAAGCGGAGATCTGCGGGAGGTATCCCGGGTAATCAAAGGGCTGATGACCCGGGACACCCGGCGGGGTCTGTCTACCGGCGAGCGGAAGATGCTCCAGACGGCAAAGCGGATTCTGATTTCCGAGATTGTTCTGACAGAGCAGGTGGACTACGAGGCCGTGGAGACCCGTGTTGACTGCGCCATGACCCAGGAGGCCGCCGTCTGACCGGCAGCTGCGGATACAGAGTATCACTTCTTTAAGAGCGCCGGAGAGGCGCAGGGAGGCCGATATGTTTTCTTTTCTGCGCAGGATTAAAGGCGCAAGCCGTCCGCGCTGCACCGCGCTGGTAGCCGCCGCGGGTGTCTCCAGCCGCATGGAGGGCGTAAACAAGCTGCTGGAGCCCCTGGAGGGCGTGCCGGTGCTGGTGCGGACGCTGACCTCGCTCCAATTGGCGGAGGAGGTGGACGAGATCGTGGTGGCCGTCCGGGAGGAGGATCTGGTGGAGATCTCCCGGCTGTGTCATACATATGGGATCACTAAATGCGCCAAGGTGGTCCGGGGCGGCGAGAGCCGCGTCCACTCCGTACTGCTGGCGGCCCTGGAGGCCTCGCCGGATTCGGCGCTGCTGGCGGTGCAGGACGGCGCCCGTCCCCTGGTGACGCCGGAGCTGATCGGCCGCGTGATCCATGCCGCCGCCCGCTGCGGCGCGGCGGCTCCCGCCGTGGCGGTGAAGGATACTGTCAAAATGGTCCGGGCCGACGGTGCTGTGGCGGAGACGCTTGAGCGGGATGCCCTGCGGGCCGTCCAGACCCCCCAGGTGTTTGAGTCCAGTCTTTTGAAGGCGGCACTCCAGGCGGCGCTGGAGAGTGGCGCGCCTGTCACTGACGACTGCTCCGCCGTGGAGCGTCTGGGTAAGGCGGTATTCCTGGTGGAGGGCGAGGAGGAGAATCTGAAAATCACCACTCCGGTGGATTTGATTTTGGCGGAGGCCATCCTGCGGGCCCGGGAGGAAGGGCGATGACGAATCTGCGCATTGGTCATGGGTATGACGTCCACCGGCTGGCGGAGGGACGGAAGCTGATTCTGGGCGGCGTGGAGATCCCCTGGGAGCGTGGGCTCCTGGGTCACTCCGACGCCGATGTGCTGGTTCACGCCGTCATGGACGCGCTGACCGGAGCCTCCCGCCTAGGGGACATCGGCAGGCTGTTTCCAGACACGGACCCGGCCTATGCCGGGATCTCCAGTCTCAAGCTGCTGGCAGAGGTGGGGCGTCTGATGGTGGAGCGGGGCTTCGCCGTGGTGAACATCGATGCCGCACTCCTGGCCCAGGCGCCGAAGATCGCCCCCTACAAGGAGCGAATGGCGGAGAATATCGCCGGGGCGCTGGGGATTGAGTCTGAGCGGGTCAATGTAAAGGCCACCACCGAGGAGGGACTGGGCTTCACCGGGGACGGCTCTGGAATGGCGGCCCACGCCGTAGTGCTTCTGGAGAGGCTGAGATGAACCCTGTCAGCTTTGCCGGTTATGGGATTTGACGCCATATGCGGCGCGGACGATCTTCTTTGGAGATTGAGCTGGTTTAGTCCGCAGATCTGAAAGACGGTTCGCGGCAGGACCGATATACGCGAAATATGAAAGGGGGCTCCGCTGCTGCGGGGCCCCCTTTTGGCGCACATTTCTCCGTTCCGTCCATAGAATGGGTAGAGAGGAGGAGTGCCTGTGGATCACTATCTGATTATCGCACGGTCTGTCACCTACGCGCAGCGGATGCAGCGGACGCTGGCACGGGCGGGCGTCCGCTGCCAGATTTTCCGCGCCCCCCGGGATCTGACGGAGCTGGGCTGTGCTTACGCCGTGCGCGTGGCGGTCAGCGACCTGACCGACGCATTGACTGCCCTTCACAGGGAATCGCTGGACCCTGTTCAAATATTTTTGTACCAACGCGGACTGTACCGGGAGGTGGGGAGATGATCTATCTCGACAGCGCCGCCACCACCTTCCAAAAGCCCCCCGCTGTGGAGACGGCCATGGTGAATGCCCTGCGCACCATGAGTTCTCCGGGGCGGGGGGGCTATCCCGCCGCCATGGCGGCCGCCGATGCCGCCTTTGACTGCCGGAGCGAGCTGGCGGAGCTGTACAGCCTGAAAAACCCGGAGCAGGTTGTGTTCACTCTGAACGCCACCCATGCTCTGAATATTGCCATCAAGACCCTGGTGCCTCCCGGTGGCCGGGTAGTGATCTCCGGCTATGAGCACAACGCCGTTACCCGGCCCCTGGCGGCTTTGGAGGCGGATGTGATGATCGCGGAGGCGCCGCTGTTTCATCCGGAGGCGGTGTCGGAATCCTTTTCCAAGCTGGTGGACAGTGGGGTGGACGCGGTGATCTGCAGCCACGTCTCCAACGTATTCGGGTTCATCCAGCCAGTGGAGGCGGTGGCGGCCCTTTGCAGAACCCGGGGCGTGCCGCTGATTGTGGATGACTCCCAGGCCGCCGGTGTACTGCCGCTGGATATGGCGGCTCTGGGGGCCGCGTTCGCCGCCATGCCGGGCCACAAGGGGCTCTACGGGCCACAAGGGACCGGCGTACTGCTGTGCGGAGAGGGTGTCAAGCCTTATACACTTTTAGAGGGAGGCACCGGGAGCCTCTCCATCCAGCAGGAGATGCCGGAGTTTCTGCCGGACCGCCTGGAGGCGGGCACCCACAACATGCCCGGCATTGCCGGCCTGCTGGCAGGCGTCCGGTATGTCCGCCAGAGGGGGCTGGAGGCCATCTGCCGCCGGGAGCGCCAGCTGGCCTACATGGCGGCGGAGGAGCTGAGAGGGCTGCCCGGTGTAACGGTGTATGCCCGCCCGGGCCTCCATGCTCAGCTGGGAGTGCTGTCCTTTACGGCGGAGGATTGGGAGGCGGAGGCCATGGGGCAGGCCCTGGCGGAGCGGGGCATCGCCGTGCGGGCGGGGCTCCACTGCGCGCCCCTGGCCCACCGCTCCGCCGGAACGCTGGGCAGCGGCACCGTCCGCCTCAGCTTCTCCGACTTCAATACGCCAGAGGAGGTGTCCCGCTTAGTGTCCGCCATGGGGGAGATTCTCGCCTGATATGCGGAAAATGACTCCGAAATAAAAACCGCCGGAAGGCGGTTTTTATTTTCCAATCCCTTCCTGCGGCGGATTCTCCCTGAAATAACTGGAATTTTCTAAACAGTCCGTGAATTTTTCCCCGGTTTGCCTTGCAATCTACCGGTATATTTTATATAATTGAAATATTCATGGCCTGAAAGGGATGATGACCCAACTATGGAACTGAAGTTCTCGCAGATCCCGGCGTTTGCCGGCAGGTATCTGCTGACACTCCAGATCACCGACGTGCTGGATATTCTCATCATAGCGTTTTTGCTGTACAAGCTGCTGACGCTGGTGCGCAGCACCAAAGCCGCCAGCTTGTTGAAAGGTCTGCTGGTGTTTTTCGCTGTGCTGGCCCTGTCTTACATCTGCCAGCTCAACGGAATCTATTACATCCTGAGCAAAATGATGGAGATGGGCGTGTTGGCCCTGATTATCCTGTTCCAGCCGGAGATCCGCCGGATTCTGGAGCAGGTGGGCAGCCGCCGCATTGTTGCGTTTTTCAGCCACAGCGAGGCGGGGAACGTGATGGAGCAGACCATCGGCCAGACGGTGCTGGCCTGCACGGAGATGTCTCAGAGCCGCACGGGGGCGCTGATTGTCTTCGAGCGGGAGATCATGCTGGATGATCTGGTTCGCAGCGGCACCGTGCTGGACGCGTCGGTTTCCAGCGAGCTTTTGAAGAACATCTTCTTTGTAAAGGCCCCCATGCACGACGGGGCGGTGATCGTCCGCCACGGGCGGATTCTGGGCGCCGGCTGTATGCTCCCTTTGAGCAAGAACGTGAATTTGAGCCGGGACCTGGGAATGCGCCACCGGGCCGGCATCGGCATGAGCGAGAACTCCGACGCGGTGGTGGTCATTGTCTCGGAGGAGACGGGCTCCATCTCCGTGGCCATCGGAGGAATGCTCAAGCGGCACCTGAAACCGGAGACGCTGGAGAATCTGCTGCGCAATGAACTGCTGCCCCAGGAGGACCCTGACGGCGCGAAGCAGAGGTTCAGCCTGCTGCGCCTGCTGCGGAGCAGGAAGGACGGAGGTGCTGACGATGGAGAATAAGAGCGTCGGAATACGCAAGGTGCTATACCTTCTCCTGGCCTTCTGCGTGGCGGCCATGATCTGGTTTTTCGTGGATATGACCAATGACAAGGTGGTGGAACGGGAGATCACAGACGTTTCTATCATTTATACGGACGAGGACACGGTTTTGGCGGACCGGGGGTTGATGCTGCTGGAGGAGGGCACGGACGTTGTCATGGACGTCACCGTCAAGGGAAAACGCTGGGACGTCTCCCGGATGGACAGCAGCAGCATCCGTGTGATTGTAGAGTTGAAGAATGTCACTTCTCCGGGAGATCAGCGGGTGCCCTATCAGCTGTCAGTGGTTTCAAGCTTTGATGATCTTGTGCAGGTGACCAAGAAGAGCATCTCCATGGCCACAGTGAACATCAGCGAGCTGTACAGCAAGCGGGTGGAGGTCAAGTGCGAGCTGGTGGGCAACGTGGCGGAGGGCTACAACGCCGGACAGCTCCAGATGTCCCACAGCGAGATCGAGATCTGGGGTCAGCAGGAGCTCATCGACCAGGTGGCCTACGCCAAGGTAAAGCTGGACATCGGCAGCGCCACGGGAAGTATCTCCGAGACGCTGGCAGTGCAGTATTACACCGCGGAGGGGGAGGCGCTGGACTCCGCCGGTATCCGAACCACTGTGGAGCGGATTCAGGTATCTCTGCCGGTGTTCGTTACCAAGGAGCTGCGGCTGACGATGAATTATATTGACGCGCCCGGAGCCCGGCGGCGGAATATGCGCGCCGAGCTGGACCCGGAGACCATTATGGTCTCGGGACCTGCGGAGGTGCTGCGGGATCAGGAGACCATCGTCCTGGGCGACTTTGATTTGCTGTCCGTTGGAAATACGGAGAGCACTCACACCTACGGTATCACAGTGCCGGATGGATGCACCAACCTCAGCGGTGTCACCCGGTCCACGCTGACCATCTCCTACCCGGACAAGATCACGGCCAGAGTGGTGACGGACCGTATCCGGTTTGATAATGCTCCGGAGGGGAAGAATCTGGATGTGCAGACACCGCAGATCGTGGTGACAGTCTTTGGCACGGATGCGGATGTGTCGGCCATCAACGGGGAGAATATCACTCTGGTGGCGGATCTCAGCGATTACGGCTCTGCCCTGGGCAGCTACGCCATTCCCGCAGAGGTGGAGATTGACTCCGGCGGAGACATCGGCGTCACCGGGGAGTATGAGATCCAGGTGACGATCCGGGAGCCTGGAGACGAGCTAGAGCTTCCCGAGGAAGACCAGATTCCCGCCATGAACCCGGAGGAGGGCGGAGAGGAAGAAGGTGAGGAGCCATGACCCAGATCGCCACAGTGGAGAGGATTATCGACGCAAACCATGCGGAGATCTCCGTGCCCAGAAAGTCCGCCTGCGGGCATGACTGTGAGGAGTGCGCCGGCTGCGGCGTCACCGGCGCGGCGGTCCACGCCCGGGCGCTGAATCCCATCGGCGCCCTTCCCGGGCAGAAGGTGGTGGTGCAGAGTGATACCAATAAGATGCTGCGCATCATCGCCCTGGTGTATCTTACGCCGGTGCTGCTGTTTCTGGCGGGGTACTTCATCACCGTGGCAGTGACACCCAGCGCGGCCGTTCAGTACCTCATTGCCGGAATCGGCTTTGCCGTGGGGATTTTTCTGGCGGTCCTCTATGACCGCCGTCTTCGCCGGCAGGGCGGTCTCTCCTTTCAGATCGTCCGGCTGTTCTGATGTACGGCTATGTCAGGCCGCCCCTTGGGGCGCTGCCGGAGGAGGAGACGGAGCGGTTCCGCCGTGTCTACTGCGGACTGTGCCACACATTGGGGCGGCGGTATGGCACAGCGGCCCGGTTCATTCTCAATTACGACTTCACATTTTTGGCGGTCCTCCTCTCTGAGCCTACAGAGGGGAACTGCTGTAAATCCAGATGCCTTGTCAGTCCTGTCCGGCGGCGATGCTTTCAGTCGTCCAACAACGCGCTGGAGCTGGCGGCGGATGAGAGCGTCATCCTGGCCTATTGGCAGCTGCGGGACGGCGCGGCGGATCACGACTGGCTGCACGGGCTGAAATATCGGGGCGTATCCAGGGTTCTGGAACCGGCTTACCGCAAGGCGGCATCCCTGCGGCCCGGATTTGACGAGAGGACCCGCCGGCAGCTGGAGCTGCTGGGGCGGTTAGAGACGGAGCAGTGTTCCTCCATTGACCGGGCGGCGGATGCCTTCGCGGCACTGTTGAAAGCGGCTGCTCAGGAGGTGGAGGGCCCCATCCGGCGGCGGGTGCTGGAACAGCTGCTGTACCACCTGGGACGGTGGGTCTACCTGGTGGACGCAGCTGACGATCTGAAAAAAGACGCCGTCTCCGGAAACTACAATCCCGTGGCGCTGCGCTTCGGTCTGGAGGACGGCGTATGGACGGCGGAGGCGCGGCGGGAGTTCGCCGCAACGCTGGACCATTCGATCCACATGATGGCGACGGCTTTTGAGCTGTGGGACTTCGGCGTATGGACGCCGGTTTTGGAAAGCACCCTGTACACCGGTCTCTTTCAGGTGGGAAAAGCTGTGCTGGACGGCACGTTCCAGGCGGTCAGGCGGGGCAGGATCAGAAAGAATCACAAGAATGAAGAGGAAACCACATGAACGATCCCTATCAAGTTTTAGGCGTCTCTGAGAGCGCCACAGATGAAGAGATCAAAAAGGCCTACCGGGACCTTGCACGGAAGTATCACCCGGACAACTACCACGATAATCCCCTGGCGGATCTGGCCCAGGAGCGGATGAAGGAGATCAACGCCGCCTATGAGCAGATCACCAAGGAGCGCAGCGGAGGCGGCGGGCGGCCGGGAGGCGGATACGGCTATGGATACGGGGGCGGACAGCAGTACCGCCAGTCCGGGTCCTCCACATCCTCCGTGCTCCAGCAGGCGCGCATGGCTGTCAATTCCGGCGATTTGAGCCGGGCCGAGGCGCTGCTGGCCAATTACAGCGACCACAACGCCGAGTGGAACTTCCTCAAGGGAGTGATCTGCTACCGCCGGGGCTGGATGGACGAGGCCAAGCGGTACTATGAGACCGCCTGCCAGATGGACCCGGGCAATCCGGAATACCGTCAGGCGCGGAACTTTATGGCGGGCGGACCCCGGGGCGCCTACCGGCCCGGCGGCGGCCCCTTTGGGACGGAGGTCTGCCCGGGCAGTCTGTGCCTGGAGCTGTGCTGTATCTATACGTTCTGCAGCGGCGGCGGATATTTTTGCTGCTGCTGAGAGTCGGGGAGGGGATTGATTTGATCAAGAGCATGACCGGCTACGGCCGGGCGCGGCAGGAGCTGCATAGGCGGGACATCACCGTGGAGGTGCGCGCTGTCAACAACCGCTATTTGGACTGCACGGTAAAGATGCCCCGGATGTACGCCTTTGCCGAGGACGCCGTGAAGCAGTGCGTACAAAGGGCCGTTTCCCGGGGAAAGGTGGACGTGTTTATCACCGTGGACGCCTCCGCTGCCGACGTGGCGAAGGTCACGGTCAACCGAGAGCTGGCGGCACAGTACGCCGCCGCCCTGAACGAGCTGGCGAAGGTCTGCGGCCCCACAGCCTACAAGGTCACGCCGGACCAGCTGGCCCGCTTTCCGGACGTTCTCACCGTCACCAAGGCGGACGAGGACCTGGACGTGGTCAGCGAGGATCTGTGCGCTGTTTTGGGGGAGGCCCTGACGGCCTTCAACGCCATGCGGGCCACGGAGGGCGCCAAGCTGGCGGAGGACATCGCAAACCGGCTGGACAACATCCTGACCTACACCGCCCAGGTGGAGGAGCGCTCCCCGGAGACGGTGGCGGAATACCGCCGGAAGCTCACCGCCAGAATGCAGGAGGTGCTCCAGAACGCATCGGTGGACGAGCAGCGCATCCTCACCGAGGCGGCCATCTACGCCGACAAGGTGGCGGTGGACGAGGAGACCGTCCGCCTGCGCAGCCACGTGAGCCAGCTGCGGACCATGCTGGAATCCAACGAGCCCATGGGGCGGAAGATGGATTTTCTGATCCAGGAGGTCAACCGGGAGGCCAACACCATTGGCTCCAAGTGCAGCGATGTGGAGATCGCCCAAGTGGCGGTGGGCCTCAAGGCCGAGGTGGAGAAGATGCGCGAGCAGGTCCAGAACGTGGAGTGAGCAATGAAGCTGATCAACATTGGATTTGGAAACCTGGTTTCGGAGGAGCGGCTGGTGGCTGTCATCAGCCCGGACTCCGCTCCGGTGAAGCGCATGATCCAGGAGACCCGGGAGAGGGGCTTGCTGATCGACGCCACTTACGGGCGGAAGACCGCCTCCGTCTTTGTGGCGGACAGCGGCCATGTGATCCTGTCGGCCTTACCGCCGGAGCGGTTTGGCGGCAAAGTGGAGAATACAGAGGAGAGTGAGCGCATATGAAGAGGGGAAAGACCTTTATCGTCTCCGGCCCGTCGGGAGTCGGAAAGAGTACCGTACTCAAGTCGCTGCTGGAGCGGCGGAGGGATGTGTACTTCTCCGTGTCCGCAACCACTCGGGAGATCCGTCCCGGGGAGGAGAATGGCGTGCATTACCATTTTCTGGAGGTAGACACCTTCCGTCAGTGGATTGCCAGGGAGGAGTTTCTGGAGTACGCGGAGTATGTGGGCAACTTCTACGGCACGCCCAAGCGGTATGTGGATGAGGCCATGGACCGGGGAGAGGATGTAATTCTGGACATTGAGATCCAGGGAGCCATCCAAGTGAAGAGCAAGCGGCCGGAGACGGTGAGCGTCTTCATTGCCCCGCCCAGCTGGACGGAGCTGGAGCGCCGCCTCACTGAGCGGGGAACTGACAGCCCGGACAAGATTCAAAAGCGGCTGCTGCGGGCCAAGGTGGAATTTCAGACGGCCCACACCTACGATTACTTCGTCATCAACGACAATGTGGAGAACGCGGTGCGGGAGCTGGAGGCCATCATGACCGCTGAACACTGCAAGCCCAAGGAGCGCATGGAGATTATAAACGGAAACTGAGGCTTTATTCTCACATGCGGCAGTTTCCGCCAAAATTTTTAAGCCAGATTTGGCAGAATGGAAGTAGAGTATTATGATGCTGTATCCCGCAATGGACAAACTGACAAGCTATGTGCCCAACCGCTATATGCTGGTGAATGTGGTGGCCCGCCGGGCCCGCCAGATCGCCGAGGCCGCTGAGGAGATCGGCGAACCGCTGGATGAGAAGCCAGTGACCCTGGCCATCCATGAGGTGGCTGAGGGCCGTCTGGACGCCGGCAGCGTGGATCTGAAGGCGGAAGAGGACGGGGAATAACAGGGCGAAAGGGGGCGGGGCATGGAGGCCGCTGTGATTTGCAAGGTCGCGGTCAGTGCCGCGCCCTATGCCATAGACAAGCCCTATGACTATCTGGTTCCGGAGACGATGCTGGAGACCGCGGTTCCCGGCGTCCGGGTGATGGTTCCCTTTGGGAGGGGAAACCGGAGCTCTGAGGGCGTGGTTCTGGCCCGGGGAACAGGGGAGCGGACGCCAAGACTCAAGCCCCTGAAAGCAGTGCTGGACCAGTCGCCAGTGCTGGATAGGGCGGGGATTGAACTGGCGCTGTGGATGCGGCAGCGGTATTTCTGCACGCTGTTCGAGGCGGTGAAGACCATCCTGCCTGCCGGGCTGTGGTATCAGCTCCGGGAAATCTGGAGGCTGGCGGACATTCAGATGGACCGGCTGACGGCTGACGGCATGGCCGCTTCTATCAAGCATGCGGTCCCTGTGCTGGACATGTTGTACGCCGGCGGCGGCAGCGCGGATCTGGAGACTCTGCGCTGCAGCTGCGGCAGTCAGACGGACGCGGTGCTGCGCAAGCTCCAGAAGGCCGGCGTGGTTACCTGTGAGACTGCCGCCAGACGGAAGATCGGGGACCGGTCCCGCCGGATGGCGGAGCTGGCCGTTCCTGTGGAGGAGGCTCTGGCCGCGGTGGAGCCGAAGCGGCGCTCCGCGCCCCAGCGGTATGAGGTGGTAAGTCTTCTGGCCGCTGCCGGGCGGATCTCCGCCGCTGACGTGTGCTACTTCACCGGCGCGTCCATGCGGACCCTGCGGGCCTTGGAGAAGAGAGGGCTGATTGCTTTTTCCGAGGAGGAGGCGCTGCGGCTCACGATTCCGGAGCAGACGGAGCCGGGACCGCCCATCATACTGAGCGGGGAACAGCAGGCCGCTTTTGAACAGATCCTCTCTTTGACGGAGAGACCCTCGGCGCAGGCGGTGCTGCTCCATGGCGTCACCGGCAGCGGAAAGACCCAGGTCTATCTGCGGCTGGTACAGGAGATGCTGGCCCAAAACAAAGAGGTAATGGTGCTGGTGCCGGAGATTGCGCTGACGCCTCAGATGATGCGGAAGTTCTCCTCCTATTTCGGAGACCGGGCCGCCATGCTCCACAGCGGCCTGCGCATGACGGAGCGCTATGACCAGTGGAAGCGTATCCGGCGGGGGGAGGTCCAGGTAGTTCTGGGCACTCGCTCCGCCATATTCGCGCCGCTTCGAAACCTGGGGCTGATTATTCTGGACGAGGAGCAGGAGGGCAGCTACCAGTCGGAGAACCCGCCCCGGTATCACACCCGGGACGTGGCGAAATATCTCTGCGGACGTCAAGGGGCCACACTGGTGCTGGGGTCCGCCACACCGGCGGTAGAGACAGCCTGGGCCGCGAAGAACGGAATTTACCACAGGGCCCTGCTGCGGCAGCGGTATAACCGGCAGGGCCTGCCGGAAGTGCTGGTGGCGGATCTTCGGGAGGAAATCCGCGCCGGGAATCCGGGCTTGATCGGCGCCGTTCTGCGCCGGGAGCTGGAGCAGAACCTCTCCCGCGGGGAGCAGAGCATTTTGTTTTTGAACCGCCGGGGCAACAGCCGCATGCTGCTGTGCGGAGAGTGCGGCCATGTGCCGGAGTGTCCCCGCTGCAGTACTGCGTTGACATACCACTCCGCCAATGGGCGGCTGATGTGCCATTACTGCGGCCACTCCCGGCCGCTGAACGATACATGTCCCGTATGCGGCGGAATGATGAAGCATGTGGGCACCGGCACCCAGCGGGTGGAGGAGGAACTGCGGGATCTGTTTCCGGAGGCGGGGGTCTTGCGAATGGATGCGGATACCGCCTCCGGCCGCCACGAGGAGATATTGTCTCACTTTGAAAAAGAAAAAGTCCCCATCCTCCTGGGTACCCAGATGGTGGCCAAGGGGCTGGACTTTGAGAATGTAACGCTGGTGGGCGTCCTGTCCGCCGACCTCTCGCTGTATGTGGACAACTACCGCGCCGCCGAACGCACCTTCAGTCTGCTGACTCAGGTGGTGGGCCGTGCGGGACGAGGAAACCGGACGGGCCGTGCGGTGATTCAGACTTACACGCCGGGAAACGATGTCATTCAGTGCGCCGCCCGGCAGGACTACGACGGCTTCTATGAAAACGAGATCCGCCTGCGGCGTCTGCGGCGCTATCCGCCTTTTGCGGACCTCTTTACTTTCACAGTCTCCGGGACGGAGGAAGGCGTCGTTCTACGGGCCGCCGCGGCCCTGCGGGAGCGTCTGCGGACCTTGTGCGCCGCGCCGCCGGTCTCGGCCAGCCAGCCGGAGGTTCTGGGCCCCGCGCCCGCTCCGGTGGTAAAGCTGAACAACCGCTACCGTTACCGGGTGCTTTTGGTGGGGAAAAACGATAAGGCCGCCCGGGAACTGGTGAGCTGGGTTTTGAAGGAATTTGCCAATAACCGCGAAAACCGCGGACTTCATATTTTTGCGGACTGCAACGGCCTGGAGTAAGAGCGGGACAGAGTTGTCCGAACCATTAGGAGGATAAAATTTATGGCATTGCGAAAAATCGTTGAACAGGGGGACGACTGCCTAACAAAGGTCTGCCGCCCCGTGACGAACTTTAACGCTCGTCTGCACCAGCTGCTGGACGACATGGCGGAGACTCTGTCGGAGGCCGGCGGAGCGGGGCTTGCGGCCCCCCAGGTGGGGGTTCTGCGCCGGGCTTGCCTGGTGCTGGATGAGGATTCGGAGGAGTATCTGGAGCTGATTAACCCGGAGATCCTGTCCCAGAGCGGCGAGCAGATGCGTCTGGAGGGATGTCTCAGCATTCCGGGCAAGTGGGGCCTTGTGGCCCGGCCGGAGGTGGTTCGGATACGGGCCCAGGACCGGAATGGGGAGTGGTTTGAGGCCGAGGGCGAGGGTCTGACAGCCCAGGCTTTCTGCCATGAGATCGAGCATCTGGACGGCCATATGTACACTGAGCACATTGACCACTTCCTCACGGAGGAGGAACTGCAGGAGTATCTGGACGAAGAGGAGGAGTGAGTCTGTGCGCGTTTTGTTCATGGGAACACCGGAGTTCGCCGTGTCGTCACTGCGGCGGCTGGTGGAGGACGGACATACAGTCTGCGGCGTCTTTACTCAGCCGGACAAGCCGAAAAACCGGGGACATAAGATGACCTTCTCCCCTGTGAAGGAATATTCCGTTACAGTTGGCGTTCCGGTTTATCAGCCGGCTTCTATGCGGGACGGAAGTGCTCTGGACCTGGTGCGGGAGCTGGCGCCGGAGCTGATCGTAGTGGCGGCCTATGGAAAGCTTTTGCCGGAGGACATTTTGAACGTTCCGCCCTATGGCTCCATCAATGTCCACTCGTCCCTTCTGCCAAAGTACCGGGGGGCGGCCCCCATCAACTGGGCAATTTTGAACGGTGAGACGGAGACCGGCGTCTCCATCATGTATATGGCAAAAGAGCTGGACGCCGGGGATGTAATCCTGCAGAAGTCCACCTCCATCGGGGTGGAGGAGGACGCCCAGTCTCTCACGGCCCGGTTAGCGGAGCTGGGGGCGGAGGCGCTGTCCGAGGCGGTGGCGGCTTTAGCGGCGGGGACCGCCCAAAGGATGCCCCAGGATGAAAGCCGGCAGACCTATGCCTCCATGCTCAGCAGGGAGATGTCTCCCGTGGACTGGACCCGCTCCGCCCATGAGATCGCCTGTCAGGTGAGGGGGCTGATCCCCTGGCCCTGCGCCGCCACGGACGTGATCGGCGGGGCACCCATAAAGCTGTTCTCCGTGCGGGAGACCGGAGAGGAGACCGCAGCCCGGCCCGGAACCATCGCGGCGGCGGGAAAACAGGGCATCGACATCGCCTGCGGGGACGGCAGACTCCTCCGGATTCTGGAGCTCCAGGCCCAGGGGGGAAAGCGGATGACTGCGGCGGCCTACCTGCTGGGGCATCCAATCCAATGCTGAATCGAGGAATTCTATGCCTTATTACTACAACTACGGTGATTTTCTTGCCAACAACATCTACTGCGTTCTGCTGATCCCGGTGATGATCCTCTCTCTCTGGGCTCAGGCCCAGGTCAGCGGGAATTTCCGGCGGTACAGCGCCGTCAATAACCGCAGGCGGCTGACCGGAGCCCAGGCGGCGGAGGCGGTCCTTCGGGCCCACGGCGTGTACGATGTTCCCATCCGCTCCTGCCGTGGAAAGCTGACGGATCATTACGATCCCAGGGATAACACCATCTATCTCTCGGATGCTGTCTACAACGCCCCCACCATTGCGGCGGTTGGCGTGGCGGCCCATGAGGCGGGACACGCCGTCCAGTACGCCGAGAACTACGGCCCTGTGCGGCTGCGGGGGGCGATTATCCCCGCCACGCAGATCGGCTCCAAGTTCTCCTTTATCCTGCTGATCGTCGGCATGGCGCTGTACAGCCAGACGCTGTTTCTTGCGGGAATCCTGCTGTTTTCCCTGACCACGCTTTTCCAGCTGGTGACGCTGCCGGTGGAGTTCAACGCCTCCGCCCGGGCCATCCAGACCATTGAGGGGCAGGGGCTGCTGGAGGGAGACGAGGTAAGCGGAGCGAAAAGAGTTCTGCGGGCGGCGGCTATGACCTATGTGGCGGCGCTGCTGATGTCGGCTTTGCAGCTGCTGCGGTTCGTGCTGATCTTTCTGGGCCGGAGCAATAACGGGCGCAGAGGAGGCGGCCGGTGAGCGCCCGGGAGACGGCCCTGCGGGTGCTGACCAGCTGCCGTGCGGGCGGGGCTTGGGCGGACGCCGCCCTGAAAGCCCAGTTGGGCCGGGACGGCCTGTTTGGTCCGGAGGCGGCGCTTTGCAGCAGGATTGTCTACGGCGTGACCCAGAACCGGCTGCTGCTGGACTTCTATCTTTCCGCCTACTGCTCCCAGAAGCCGGACCACCTACAGCCGCCCCTGCTGGACATTCTCCGCATCGGCGCGTACCAGATTCTGTTTCTGGACAAGGTGCCGGACAGCGCCGCGGTGAACACCTCCGTGGAGCTGGCAAAGGCGGCGGGGCGGGGACAGGCCGCCGGCCTGGTCAACGCCGTCCTGCGGAAGATCTCCCAAAATAGAGACAGTCTGCCCTCCATCTCGGAACAGAACGAGGCAAGGTACCTCTCTATCCGGTACAGCCATCCCAAGTGGCTGGTGAAGCGGCTTTTGATTCTGCTGGGCAGGGAGGAGACAGAGCGGTTCCTGGCCGCCGGCAACAGCCAGCCGCCTGCGGCGGCTCAGGTCAATTCTCTGCGGGGAACGGCGGAGGAGCTCTGCAAGTCACTGGAAGCGGAGGGTGTAAAGGCCGACTTCCACCCCTGGCTTCCGGATTGTCTACTGCTGTCCGGAACGGGGGAGCTGGAGCGTCTGAAAGCCTTTCGGGACGGAGCGTTCTATATCCAGGACCCAGCGGCCCGTCTGGCGGTCATGGCAATGGATGTGAAGCCGGGAGATCGGGTGCTGGACGTATGCGCCGCCCCTGGGGGCAAATCCTTTGCCGCCGCCATCGCCATGGAGGACCGGGGCCGCGTTCTGGCCTGTGATCTCCACGAGAAAAAGCTGAAACGGATTCAGGATGGCGCGGAACGGCTGGGACTCGCCAGTATTGAGACCTCTGCCGCCGATGGGCGGAGAGCTTGTCCGGAATGGATCGGTCAGTTTGACGCGGTGCTGGTGGACGCTCCCTGCTCCGGGCTTGGCATTATCCGGAAAAAGCCGGACATCCGTTATAAGAAGGCGGATGAGCTCTTCTCCCTGCCGGTGATACAGCACGATATATTGGACAACGCAGCCGCCTATGTCAGCCCCGGCGGCGTGCTGTTGTACTCCACCTGTACCGTTCTGCCGGAGGAGAACGGCCAGACGGCAGACGCCTTTTTGGCGGAGCACCCGGACTTTTCCCGGGAAACCTTTTCACTGCCGTTTCTGGGCGAGGTCCCGGGAGAGATCACCCTGTGGCCTCAGCGCCATGGGACAGACGGCTTTTACATCTGCCGTATGCGGCGGCAAGCGAGGAAATTATGAACGAGCTGAAGTCGATGACCCTTCCGGAGCTGACGGAATCCCTGTGGGCCATGGGTGAACCGGCCTTTCGGGGAAAGCAGGTGTTTACCTGGCTGCATAAGGGGATACAATCCTATGATGAGATGGGAAATGTACCCAAAGGCCTTCGGGAGAAGCTGGCGGAAGCCTATCCCCTTGCTGTGCCGAAGGCGGTCCGGAAGCAGGTCTCCCGGCTGGACGGAACCGTAAAATATTTGTGGGAGCTGGCGGACGGCAACTGTGTCGAGTCCGTTCTCATGCGGTACCGCCACGGCAATACCGTGTGCGTCTCCACGCAGGTGGGCTGCCGGATGGGCTGTGCATTCTGCGCCTCTACCATTGCGGGAAAGGTACGGGACCTGACGCCCGCCGAGATTCTGGATCAGGTAATTTTCACCCAGCTGGATTCCGGGGAAGCGGTCTCCAACATCGTGCTGATGGGCATTGGCGAACCGCTGGACAACCTGGACGCGGTGCTGCGTTTTTTGGAGTTGGTAAACCACCCGGAGGGGCTGAATATCGGGATGCGCCACATCTCCCTGTCCACCTGCGGGCTGATCCCCGGCATCCGCCGCCTCGGGGAGGCGGAACTGCAGCTGACGCTGTCCGTCTCCCTCCACGCGCCGGACAGCGAGACCCGTTCTAAAATCATGCCGGTGAACCGGGCCTATGACGTGGAGGAGCTGTTTGACGCCTGCCACAGCTACTTCCAAAAGACCGGGCGGCGGATCTCTTTTGAATACGCTATGATCAACGGCGTCAACGACCATGACTGGCAGGCGGATCTGATTGCCCAAAAGCTGCGGGGAATGCCCAGCCACGTAAATCTGATCCCACTCAACAACGTGGCGGAGAGTCCCTTGAAGCCCTCGAAGCGGCTGGCGGCTTTTCAAAAGCGCCTGGAGTCCCACGGCCTCACCGCCACCGTGCGGCGGAGCCTGGGTGGAGATATTGACGCCTCCTGCGGACAGCTCCGCCGGAAGGCATTGGAAGAAGCACAGAAAGGGGAGGATTCCCAATGATTCGAGTACAGGGCATCACTGACGTGGGACTGGTCCGAAAGGAGAACCAGGACGCCTATGCGGTGAGGGAGGAAACCGCCTCCGGCCACACGGTCTGCGTGGTCTGCGACGGCATGGGCGGCACTGCCGGCGGAAAGCTGGCCAGCCGGATCGCCGTCACCACCTATCTGGAGGAGCTGGAGAAGGTACTCTCGGCCTCTATGGACCCTGAGCAGCTGCGAGAGGCGTCGTCCTATGCCGTCTCTCTGGCCAATCGAGCCATCCAAGCCGCCGCTGGGGAATCGCCGGAGTACGGCGGCATGGGCACCACCCTGGTATCTGCCGTGGTCTACGAGGGCGGGGCAGTGATCACCAACGTGGGGGACAGCCGCGCCTACCGCATCGCCGGCGGGGAGATTACACGGGTCACCAAGGATCACTCCCTGGTGCAGAGCATGGTGGAGCGGGGGGACATCACCGCCGAGGAGGCTCGCCGCCACCCCAACCGGAACCTCATTACCCGGGCCTTGGGTCCGGACATCGACGCCGAATGCGACGGGTACATCTGCCCCCTGGCGGCAGGGGAATTTCTGCTGCTGTGCAGCGACGGTTTGGTCAACACGGTCACCGACCAGGAGATGCTGTCCGTGGTCCTTCACGGCGAGGGAGTGGAGCAGTCCCTGGAGCAGCTGCTACAGATCGCCAGAGAGCACGGCGCGCCGGACAATGTGACGGCCGTGCTGCTGCAAGTAGTGTAAGAAAGGGGGAGGCAATATGGATCAATACATTGGAAAAATGCTGGATAACCGTTACGAGATTCTGGAGCGGATCGGTATGGGCGGCATGGCGGTGGTCTACAAGGCCAAGTGCCACCGGCTCAACCGTCTGGTGGCCATCAAGATTTTGAAGAGCGACTTGGCCCAAGACGCGGATTTCCGCCGCCGTTTCAATGCGGAATCCCAGGCCGTCGCCCAGCTGTCCCACCCCAACATCGTGTCTGTATACGACGTCTCCAAGGGCGGCGATATTGAGTATATCGTCATGGAACTGATTGACGGCATTACGCTGAAGCAGTATATGGAAAAACGGGGCCGTCTGAACTGGCGGGAGTCTCTGCACTTCATCACCCAGATCATGCGGGGCCTCTCCCACGCCCACAGCCGGGGCATCGTCCACCGGGACATCAAGCCCCAGAATATCATGGTCCTGCGGGACGGCAGCGTGAAGGTGGCCGACTTCGGTATCGCCTGCCTTGAAAACTCTGCCCAGACGCTGACCCAGGAGGCCCTGGGTTCTGTCCACTATATCTCGCCGGAGCAGGCCCGGGGCGACCGGACCGACGCCCGCAGCGACATCTACTCCGCCGGTGTGGTGCTGTATGAAATGCTGGCGGGACGGCTGCCCTTTGAGGGGGACTCCGCCGTATCCGTAGCCATCCAGCACCTGAGCTCCATCCCCCTGGCTCCCCGGGAGATCAATCCAGAGATTCCGGAGCAGCTGGAGCTGATCTGCATGAAGGCCATGGCCCCTAACATCGACCTCCGGTACAGCTCCGCGGAGGAGATGATCCTGGATCTGGAAACATTCCGCAAGAATCCAGACACCAACCTGGACTTCGAGATGAAGGACCTGCGGCCCGAGGAGGTGGATGAGCCCACCATGAAGCTGCGGACCAGCGGGGCGCATGGCGGCAGCATCGCGGTCTCACACCGCTCTACCCCGGTCCGGGAGCGGGAGCGCCGCTGGGATTACGATGACTATGACCCGCCGGAGCCCGTCGTCAGCAAAGGACGGGTGGCGCTGGTTGTCGTGGCATGTCTGTTGGCGCTGGCTCTGGCAGGGGTGCTGTTCCGCTCTATTCTGGGGTCTTTCCAGCCGGCAGCGCCGGAGCAGTACGCCGTGCCGAATGTGCTGGGCCAGACCCTGGAGAGTGCGGGCGAGCTGGCGGAGATAAAAGGCATTTTTACACTTACCCAACAGAATGAGACCATCTATTCCAACGACTTTGCTCCGGGAGAGATTGCCAAACAGGAGCCGGCGGCAGGGGAGACCCGCAAGGGCGACAGTCTGGAGATTAAGGTCTGGATCAGCGCCGGTCAGGAGACCGGAAACATGCTGAATCTAAAGGACCGCTCTATGGCAGAAGTCACGGTGATGATGCAGGATTTGAAGAAGAAGTTCAATCTGACCATTGAGGAGGGGGAGAGGGAGTACAGTGATGAGGTGACCAAAGGCCACGTGATCTCCTTTGAGCCGGCCGAGGGCTCGGTGCTAAAGGACGGCGATACGGTCCGGGTGGTCCTCAGCAAAGGACCGCAGCCGGTCCAGGTAATCTCTGTGACCGGTATTGATCTGGATCTGGCGAAAAGTTTGCTCCAGGTTGGCGGCCTGGAGATTGGCGAGGTCACATCCGAGCCCAGCACAGAAGTGCGGGCGGGACTGATTATTCGCCAGGACCCCAGCACTGGCGAGGTTGCTCCCGGCACTAAGATTAACGTGGTGGTCAGCGACGGTCCGGAAGAAGGAGAGGGCGACATCATGACTTATGGTCTTACCATCCCCCTGCCTGCAGACCGTGACAGTGCAGTGCTGCAGATTTTCCAGGATGCGGATTGCCTGCTAAACGAGCCTGTGGACTGCCGTCCCGGCAGCTATTTCATACTCCTGGAGGGAACGGGAACGGCCCACATCACCGTCTATATTGACGGTGAGCTATTCCGGGACGAAGATATTTCGTTTGGCACATGATGACAGAGGGACGGATTCAAAAGGCCCTCAGCGGCTTCTATTATGTGGAGACAAACGGTCAGATTCTCACCTGCCGCGCCAGGGGGAAATTCCGTAAGGATGGAATTTCCCCCCTGGTGGGAGATTTGGTAGAGGTCCGGGAACTGGGCGGCGGCGAGGGATTTGTGGAGCGAATCTGCAACCGAAAAAACACCTTTGCCCGGCCCGCCGTGGCCAATATCGACCAGCTGGTGGTCATCGCCTCCGCCGCCATTCCCAGGACGGACCCGTACCTCATAGACCGGGTGGCCGCCATCGCGGCGCTGAAAGAGTGCCGGGTTGTGGTTCTCCTGAACAAATGCGACCTGGATCGGGCGGATGAATTATACGAAATCTATCACGCCGCCGGCTTTCCCACACTCCGCGTCAGTGCGGAGACAGGGGAGGGGATAGAGGATTTGAAAGATCTGATTGCTGGAAAGCTATCTGCCTTTACAGGGAATTCTGGCGTTGGAAAGTCCAGCATTCTGAATGCGTTGGACCCGACGTTCCGTATCCAGGTGGGGGAGGTCAGTCAGGCCCTCGGGCGTGGCCGTCACACCACCCGCCATGTGGAGCTCTACAAGCTGAGCTGTGGAGCCGCGGTAGTGGACTCCCCGGGCTTTTCCTCCTTTGAGACGGACGAGCTGAACCTGGAGCTGAAAAGCCGGCTGCCGGAGACCTTTCTGGAATTTGTATCCTATTTGGACAAGTGTCAGTTTGTGGGGTGCAGTCACACCAAGGAGAAGGGCTGCGCTGTATTGGAAGCCCTGCGGCAGGGAAAGATCCAGGAGAGCCGCCATCGGAGCTATCTGCGGCTCTATGAGGAGCTGAAACCGATTCAGGATTGGCAGGTGCAAAAGGGCAAAAAATAATTCCGATATATTGAGTTAAAAAAACATTATAACGGAATATAGAGACGGCCTGCCGGATGATTAAACCATTCGGCAGGCTTTTTTCATACCCTTGCACCTGGGACAATCCCATTGGATATACTGTTATCAGGAGAGGGGGCGGGACGTATGTGCAATCAACAACCGGGAGGCGGCTGGTTTATCGGGGTTTTCGCTGTGGCGCTGGGCGTCGGAATCCTGATCGCCGCTGTTTTCCCTGTGGGAGCGCTGATGTTCCTGGTGGCCTGTGTGCTGATCGCGTGCGGCCTTGCCTGCTGCAAGCGGTAGAAAGGAGTATTTTTATGAACATCGTAGTCTGGAAATCACCCAAGGCTCTGCGGGGCATTCTGCGCCGCCTGTTCAAGATTAAGGATTAAGAGAGCGAATTGTCCTTCAAAAGGTGGCATAAACACCGCCGGCAATTCATAGATTGGGACATGAACTGCCGGGAAAGGAAGGACTGTCATATGGAGCTGGAATTAAAAAGAGCCGGTCTGGACGCCTATGAGGTAGGCGGGGAGCTGGCGCTGACCCAGGAGGAGACGACGGAGACCATTGTGCCGGACTACTGCCCGGACATTGCGCGGATCATTGAGACAGAGGGGAAGGTGTTCCTCCACAGCCGGGAGCTGCGGGATGGTAAGGCGGAGGTATCCGGCACCATTCGAGTGACGGTGCTGTACACGCCGGATGGAGAGAGCGGAATTCGCACGCTGGAATTTGCCATGCCATTCACCGTGGAGAGCGACAGCCGGGCAATGGCGGGCTGTACATATTTGACAGCGGAGACAGAGTCGGAATTTCTGGAGACCCGAATGCTGAATCCCAGGAAGGTCTTTACGCACTGCAAGCTGGTGACACGCCTTACCGGCTATCAGCGGGTGCCGCTGGACTTCTGCACGGACGTGGAGGCAGAGAAGGAGCTGTGTGTGGAGAAGCGGCAGGAACAGCAGCACGCAATCCTGCTGACACATATTGCTGAAAAGGATTATACCTTTTCAGAGGAGATGAATCTCTCTCCGGGCAGGGAGGGAGCGGCGGAGCTTCTGACCAGCCGGGTGTGCGGTACCGTCACCGAGGCAAAGGTGGTGGGCAGCAAACTGGTATTCAAGGGTATGTTTAACGTCGCCCTGCTGTATCGAACGGCAGAGGGCCGCTGCTGTACTACCTCCGCCGAGCTGCCCTTCTCTCAGATCATGGAGATGGAGGGCGCTTCAGAGGGAGCCGCGGCCGCTGTGCAGCTGCAACTCACCGGAACGGATTTTCAGATCGACAACGCGGACGACGAGGGCCGCCAGATTGCGGTGACGCTGTATTTCCACGCCGTAGCCCTTCTGCGGACGGAGGAGGAGGTCACAATGCTGAACGACCTCTATTCCACCGCCTATGACATGACGTACGAGGCGGCGCCGCTGAATCTGACCAGCTTCTGCGAAACCATGAGCCGCCGACAGACTGTCCGGGAGGTCCTGGAGATCGGTGTGGTGGCGGAGTCCATCCTGTCCTTGTCGGTCAATTGCGGACCGGTGTCCGCCATCCGGGAAGGAGAGGGAGTTACCCTGCGCACCGGAGCCTCTGTCCAGGCGCTGTATCTGGACGAGGGGGGGGTGCCTCTGGTGGCGGATCGGTGCATTGATGTAGTCTGCCAGCTGGAGTTGCCGGAGGATTGCCGGATTACCGCCCGGGCCATCTGCGCCGAGGAGGTGCAGGGTACCTTGGGAGACCGGGGAATTGAAGTGCGTTTCCCGGTGGACTTCCGGGTGGAGGCCACGGCCAGAGTGAAGAAGATCTGTATCTCCGCAGCCAAGCTGGATACAGAGTCGGCCAAGGATCTCAGCGGCGCACCGTCTTTGGTACTGCGGTGCCTGGGTAAGCAGGAGACCGCATGGGATCTTGCGAAGAAGTACAATACCACCATCCCTACCATCCTGTCGGCAAACCAGCTGGAGACGGAACAGGACATCCCCAGAGAGAAGCTGCTGCTGATCCCCAGAAAACGGACATGAGGAAAAAACGTGGAGACCGCCTTCCGGCAGTCTCCACGTTTTTTCAGTTTATGTTCGCTGAAAAGTACCCAGGAGGGAGGTCTCTTGCAAAATGTGGCCGGACATGGCGTTCATGAGCGACCGCCGCCGGGCGGTGGGGGAGAGGTCCAGACGGCAGTCCAGTGCATAGGCTCGAAAGACATACCGGTGGGGGGTGCGGAGAAACGGCGGCGGATAGGGGCCCCGGTAGCGATGGACGCCGTATCCTATGCCTTGAACGGCGTTTTCCAGGGACGGGACCGATGGTCCGTGGGGAATCCCCTCCGGGATCTCCGCCATGGGCGGCAGATTCCAAACCAGCCAGTGGCAGTATGCTTTGCAGAAGGGAACATCCAGGTCCTCCAGAACCAGAGCCATGGAGACAGCTGCGTCACAGAGGCCAGACAGGGACAGGGCAGGGGAGAGGTCTTCTCCAAAGCCGGTGTGCCTCTTCGGGATGGGACAGCCCTTCGCAAAGGCGGGGCTGGTGAGCGTCAGCGTATTCATGTCAGCCCTCCCCGTACCGGGCCAAAAACTGCCGGGTCCGCTCCTCTTGGGGATGGTCGATGACCTGGCGGGGGTCGCCCTGTTCTACGATTACGCCTCCGTCCATAAAGATGACCTGATCCGCCACATCCCGGGCAAAGGCCATCTCATGGGTGACAATAATCATGGTGGTTTTCTGTTCTGCCAATCCCCGGATAACCCGCAGAACTTCGCCGGTGAGCTCCGGGTCCAGGGCGGAGGTTGGCTCGTCAAAACAGAGGATGTCTGGCTGTAAAGCCAAAGCCCTTGCAATCGCCACTCGCTGCTGTTGTCCGCCGGAGAGCTGGTGGGGATAGTGGCCCGCCCGGTCCGCAAGGCCCATCTGGGCAAGAAGCTCCTTTCCGGCCTCCAAAATGTGGTCCCTGCTCTCGCCGCCCCGCTCCTTGGCCAGCAGTTCCCGGGCCAGAGTGACGTTTTGCAGGGCCGTATACTGGGGGAAGAGGTTGAAGTTCTGAAATACCAGACCAAAGTGGAGACGTTTTTTCCGGATCTCGCTCTCCAGCTGCGTTGCGGGGTCCGCGGCGTTGAAGATCACGCTTCCATTGACGGAGATGGAGCCGCTGTTCGGGGTCTCCAGAAAGTTCAGGCACCGCAGAAGGGTGGTTTTGCCGGAGCCGGAGGAACCGATGATAGCCAAGGCCTGGCCCTGCTCCAGAGAGAAGCTGATGTCCTCCAGCACACGGGTGGCCCCAAAGTGCTTTTCGATATTATGTACTTCCAAAATAGACATGTAGCTATCCCCCTTACTTGAAATAGTCCAGCTTCTTCTCTACCCTGCCGAAGAGCAGAGTCAGACCGCCGTTGAACACCAGATAGTACACGCCGGTGAAGAACAGGGGCCAGGTCAGTCCGGAATAGCCGTGGGAACCCTTCAAAAAGGCGTAGCCAGCCCAGATGACCTCCTGGAGGGAGATGATGCGGGCAATGGAGGTATCCTTCACAAGGGTGATGATCTCATTGGACATGGGAGGGACAATACGCTTAATCATCTGCAGCAGCGTTACCTTGAAGAAAATCTGTTTTTTTGTCATGCCCAGTACCAGACCGGCCTCCTGCTGTCCCACTGGGATACTCTGGATTCCGCCCCGGTAAATCTCGGAGAAGTAGCAGGCGTAGTTGATGATGAAGGCAATGGCGGCGGCCAGAAAGCGGCCGGACTCTCCGCTGGGCCAGGGACTGGAACCCAGCCGCTGGCCGGGGATGAAAAAGATAATCAGTAACTGGAGCATCAGCGGCGTCCCGCGGATCACCCACACCACCGTCCTGGTCAGCCACCGCAGGGGGGTGAAACGGCTCATGGAGCCGAAAGAGACCACCAATCCCAGGGGAATGGCCCCAATCAGGGTGACGGCAAACAGTTTCAGCGTTTGGAGAAAGCCCATGGTCAGGGCGCCTAGGACGGTTTCAAACACAGTTAGTCCCACCTTGTCGTTGATTTTACTAGACGGGGAAACGCAGAGGGGCAGAAATCCCCTCCGCGTTTCTCTGTCTGCGGTTTGATTTAGAAAGCTGTGTTACGGAATTACTGCTCAATCAGCGCGGCCTGGATGCCGTAGGTCTCGGCGCAGGTCACCATGGAGCCGTCAGCGTAGCTTGTCTTAAAGAAATCGTTCAGCGCGGCGGCCAGGTCGGAGCCCTTCCGGAAGCCCACGCCGTACTGCTCGCCCTCCTCCTCGTTGAGGGAGACGGTATAGGTCAGATTGGCGTAGCCGGTGCCCTCGCCTACCATGGCACCGGCCATCAGGGAGTCAATGACGGCGGCGTCAGCGGTGCCGGAGTTGACCTCCAGCAGGGCAGTGGCCTGATCCAGAACCTCGGTGTAGCTCTCACCCAGCAATTCCACCTGGGCCTGACCGGCGGAGCCGGACTCCACGGCGAAGTTCAAGCCCGACAGGCTCTCCTTGCTCTGGTAATCCGCGGCCTTGGCGGCAGGGACCACCACCACCTGGGTGTTGTTGCAGTAGGCGTTGGAGCACTCCATAGCGCTCTTCACCTCATCGGTGAGAGTCATGCCGTTCCAAACCACGTCGATGGTCTTGCCATCCAGCTCAAAGACCTTGTTGTCCCAGTCAATGACCTGGAACTCGACCTTTACGCCCAGGCTCTCGGCAAAGGCCTTGGCCATGTCGGCGTCAAAGCCGATCCACTCGCCGCTCGTATTTTGATAATCCATGGGCTCGAACTCCGTGATGCCTACGATCAGGGTACCCTTGTCCTGGACATAGGCCAGATCGCTGTCGGTCACCTGAATGTCTGTGGGGCCGTCCGCGCCGCCGATGACGGGATCATCGTTTTTCTTTCCGCCGCAGGCGGCCAGCGACAGGACCATGGCCAGCATCAGCAGCAAGGTCAAAATCTTCTTCCTGTTTTTCATCGTTTCATCCTCCAGATTCGGGCGGCTGACCGTCCGTTTAGTACATTAGCAGTTTATCACGCTAAATTGTATCTGTAAATAAGAAGAACTACCGGAAACTATGGAGAAAAACCAGGCCTAATTTGTGCGCTTTTGCCAAAAAAAGACGGGCTGTCATACTTTGCCGCTGCCGGACATAGAGTAAACCATGAATATGGAGCGGAAAAAGGACGGGATGCTATGAATACCACGATCTACCAGAGTATCGCCACCCGCACGGCGGGGGATATTTACATCGGCGTGGTGGGGCCGGTGCGCACTGGCAAATCCACCTTTATCAAGCGCTTTATGGAGACCCAGGTGATTCCAAACATTGAAAATGTCTACCGTAAGGAGCGGGCCCGGGATGAACTGCCCCAGAGCGGGTCCGGCCGCACCATCATGACGGCGGAGCCGAAGTTCGTACCGGAGGAGGCGGCCCAGATCCAGCTGGAGGGCGGCGGCTCTTTCTCTGTGCGGCTCATCGACTGCGTGGGCTACATGGTTCGGGGCGCCATCGGCCAGTTTGAGGACGACGCGCCCCGGATGGTCACCACTCCCTGGTTCGACCATGAGATTCCCATGACCGAGGCGGCGGAGATCGGCACTCGGAAGGTGATCTCCGAGCACTCCACCATCGGCATTGTCATCACCACCGACGGCACAGTGTCCGACATTCCCCGGGAGGACTACCTGGAGGCGGAGGAGCGGGTGATCCGGGAGCTCCAGGAGCTGGGAAAGCCCTTCATCGTTCTGCTGAATTCCGCGGACCCCAGGGGGGACCGGGCGGAGGCCATCGCCAGGGACATCACCTCCCGGTATGAGGTAAACTGCGCTCCGGTGAACTGTCTGGACCTGGGAGAGGAGGACGTGGCGAATATCCTCAAGGCCGTTCTCTATGAGTTTCCCATGCAGGAGCTGGATCTGTTCCTGCCCCCCTGGGTGGACGCCCTGCCAGCGGATCACCCCATCAAGGCGGGGCTGTACGACGCCATCCGCCAGGGAACGGCGGAGCTGCGCCATATCCGGGAGATTGAAGGCGTTATCGGCGCTCTGGGCGGCTGCGAGAATATCAGCGAGGCAAAGATCACAGGCATCGACCTGGGCACCGGAGTGGCCACAGCCAGACTGAGCCTGCCCAGGGAGCTGTTCTACCACACGCTCTCGGAGCAGTCTGGTTTTGAGGTGGGGGACGATGGCGACCTCATGAGTCTGCTGACCCGTCTGGCGGCGGTGAAGGCGGAGTACGACAAGGTGGCTGGAGCCCTGCGGGACGTGCGGGAGACGGGATACGGCATTGTCGTCCCCGGCATCGGCGAGCTGACACTGGAGGAGCCGGAGATCATGAAGCAGGGCGGACGGTACGGTGTAAAGCTGAAAGCCAGCGCCCCCAGCATTCACATGATCCGGGCGGATATAGAGACCGCCGTCTCGCCCATTGTGGGCAATGAGAAACAGTCCGAGGATATGGTGAACTACCTGCTCCAGGAGTTTGAGGGGGATACCAGCAAGATCTGGCAGTCCAATATCTTTGGCCGCAGCTTCCACGAGCTGGTAAACGACGATTTGCAGGCCAAGCTGAAACGGATGCCGGAGGACGCCCGGAAGAAGCTCCAGGAGACCCTGACCCGAATTATCAACGAGGGCAGCGGCGGGCTGATCTGTATCATCCTATAAATTAAAGAGAGGGCATTGGCGGTCCAATGCCCTCTCTTTAATCATGGAATTTCCTCTGGAAGAGGCTCCCGAACATAGGGTAAAAACTCCTCCCGGACGGCGCCCAGACGCCGGAAGGCCTCCCGGCCATGGCGCAGGGTCATGCCCCGGTTTTCATCGCTAGGCTGGTCCTCGCCGGGGTCAAATACATCGTTTTCCCAGAAGCACACCGGGCAGATGCAGGCAGCGGCATCTGCCTTCGGCACGGGAAGCGTCTTGTATCCGCAGCAGGGACAGGGGAATTTCCCCGGCTCCGGCGGGGGAGGCGGCTCCTCTGGGGAGAGGGACAGATTGTTCCTGGCCTCCGGCAGGTACTGGAATTTCGGCCTTTTCCCGCGTTCGCGGCTGTTAGGCCTTGTCGTGTCCACACCCTCCAGCATCAGAAGAAACCGCTTTTTCTCCAGACCTCCGGCGTAGCCTGTCAGGCTTCCGTCTGTCCCCAGCACCCGGTGGCAGGGAATGAGGATGGAGATGGGATTACGGCTCACCGCGCTTCCCACCGCCCGGGGGGAGGAGCCCAGATCCGCCGCCAAGGCTCCGTATGTGCGGGTCTGTCCGCAGGGGATATCCAACAGCCGGTTCCAGACCGATTGTTGGAACGCGCTCCCCGCAGGCGACAGAGGCGGCAGGGCAGAGGGGCGGTTTCCGGCAAAGTAATCGTCCAGCCAAAGCGCGGCCTCTCGAAATATGGGAAGCGCCGGCGCCTTTTGCGCCGCCGGGTCCAATCCGGTGGAAAAATACTTCTGGTTTTCCAGCCACAGTCCGGTGACGGATGTCCCGTCAGAGGCCAGACGCAGCGGGCCGACAGGGGAGGGGATGTCAGTGAAAAACATGGCGCGCCTCCTTTCTTTCCTTTCAGTATACCGGTTTTCCGGAAGTCTTGCAAGAGGCGGAAAAACGTGGTATCATAATTCCAATAAAAAGAAATTGAGATTTTAAGGAGGCTGCCGCTATGCTGCTGGCCATTGACGTGGGCAATTCCAACACCTCGGTGGGACTGTTTGACCGGGGAAAAAATCTGCAGTTCCTGGCCTCCCTGGACACGGACAGCCGGAAGACCGCCGACCAGATCAGTGTGGATCTGATGAATCTGTTCACTCTGTACCATTTTGACTATACCAAGGTCAGCGGTGCGATTTTGTGCAGTGTGGTACCGCCTTTGAACTTTATGATGGAAAAGGCCCTGGCGCGCCTCTTGGGCCGCCCGCCTATGGTGGTGGGCCCCGGTGTCAGGACGGGTCTGAACATCCGGCTGACGGTCCAAACCCAGGTGGGAGCAGACATTGTGGCGGACGCCGTGGCGGCGCTGGAGAAGTTTTCCCCGCCTATCATCACCATCGACATGGGTACCGCCACCACCATCGGCGTCATCTCCCAGGGGCGGAACTATGAGGGAGGACTGCTGCTCCCCGGTGTCAACGTATCCCTGGAGGCCCTGAGCCGCCGGGCCGCCCAACTGCCGGACATCTCCCTCCAGCATCCCAAGTCGCTGATTGGAAAGACCACGGAGGACTGCATGCGCTCCGGAATTGTCTACGGTACCGCGGGAATGCTGGACGGCATCATCGACCGCATCCGAGAGGAGTTTCCGGGGCAGGAGGTCAGCGTGGTGGCCACTGGAGGAAATGCCCCGGTTATCGTGCGGTACTGCCGGAATCCCATTGTGTATGATAAGTTTTTGCTGATGGATGGGCTCTGGACAATTTACCAAAAGAATCGATAAACAGAGATAGAGATGGGGGATACTATGACTTGGAAAGAACTTCTTCAAGACGCGTTGAATCAATTGGGAGGAGAGGCACATTTAGAAGAGATCTATAGTTACGTCGAAAGCAGCAGCCAAAAGTCTCTTACCAGCAGTTGGAAGGCCACTGTACGTCATGAGTTGGAACGAGCATCTTCTGACTCTCAAAATTTTGATGGAAATCAGGATTTATTTTACTCTGCTCACGGGCTTGGCGGCGGGAAATGGGGATTGCGAAGCTTTGTGCCCACAGTAGAATCCATGGATATTACCCAGGATGATTCCGGCTTTCCAGAGGGACGTGCCGTTTTACGGAATCATCTTCTCCGTGAGAGAAATCATCAGGTAATCCTATTGGCAAAAAAGCGGTATTTGGAACAGCATGGACATTTGGCATGCGAAGTCTGCGGTTTTGATTTTGAGGCGCATTATGGTGAAATTGGTCAGGAGTTTATAGAAGGCCACCACACAAAGCCAGTTTCTGAGTTGGAACCCGGTGAACAGACACGGGTAGAGGATATCTCTTTGCTTTGTTCCAATTGTCACAGTATGATTCATCGAAGGCGTCCCTGGCTGACAAAGGAACAACTAAAAAGCCTCCTGGTTTCTGTTTGATATTTGGTTACCAATATATAAAAGGCGTCCCATTTTTGAAAATAGGACGCCTTTCATATATCGTTTTGTGATTATTTCACCAGAACCTTCTTGAGCTTGGCAAACCGGGGAAGGGAGTCCTGCTTGGGCAGCTTGGGCTCGCCTTGGATCAGGGGCAGGGCGTAATCAATAAATTCCTTCTTCACGCCGTTATGGGTCTCATTGATCCACTCCAGGGGCACCTTCTTCTCGGTGTTGGCCACGTCGGTGAGGCCCAGCAGCTTGGTCTTGCAGACGTACTGGCCGCCCTCATAGCTGCGCTCAAAGCCCACCATCTTGTCGGTGATCCCGGCCACGGCGTTTTCCACGGCAGCCTTGCCGGACATGAAGCTCTCCTCGATGTCGGTCTCAGAGGCCAAATGGGCGCCGCAGCGCTGGAGCAGACTCAGCTCGATGCCACGGACCTTGGCGCCGGTCTTCTGCTTGCAGGCCTCGGCCAGGGTGGCGGCCAGACCGCCCAGCTGGGCGTGGCCGAAGCCGTCGGTGGCAGAGGTCTTCGCCTCGGAGACAAAGGAGCCGTCGGCGTAGTGGATGCCCTCGGAGACGGCCACCATGCAGTTGCCCTTCTCCTTATAGATGCGGTCCACATCGCTGAGGAACTGCTCCATATCGAAATCCACCTCGGGGAGATATACCAGATCGGGACCCGCGCCGTAGGCGCTGGCCAAGGCGGCGGCGCCGGCCAGCCAGCCGGCATGGCGGCCCATGATTTCAATGACGCAGATCATGCCGGTGTCATAGACCCGGGCGTCCTGATAGACCTCCATGCAGCTTGTGGCGATATACTTGGCAGCGGAGGCGAAGCCGGGGCAGTGGTCGGTGCCGAAGAGGTCGTTGTCGATGGTCTTGGGCACGCCCATCACCCGGCACTCATAGCCAACCTTTTGCATATACTTGCTGATCTTGTTGCAGGTGTCCATGGAATCGTTGCCGCCGTTGTAGAAGAAATAACGGACGTCGTACTTTTTGAAAATATCCAGGATACGCTTGTAGTCGGTGTCGTCCACGTCCGGGTCCGCGATCTTGTAGCGGCAGGAGCCCAGGGCGGAGGATGGGGTGTACTTCAGCAGCTCCAGCTCGGCGGGGTCCTCCTGGCCCATATCGAACAGGCGGTCGTTCAGAACGCCCTTGATGCCGTGCTCCGCGCCCAGCACCCGGGTGATGTTGGGATTTTTCAGGGCGGTGCTGATTACGCCGTAGGCGCTGGCGTTGATGACAGAGGTGGGACCTCCGGACTGACCAAAGATACAGGCGCCTTTCAATTCACTCATGGGAAAAACCTCCTAAAAATTTGTGTTGTCCCTGATCGTAAGCGGTAATCAAAGGTGTGATTTATCATATCATTGAAAAAAAGAATTGTAAATACTTGCATTTTAATTTTTTTGTGATATTATCTAGGGAGAAAAACGTTTTCGCCTTTTCAAAAACTGTTTTTTTCAATTTGGCGGGGAACCGCCTGCCTTGTGAAGACAGAATGGGGAAGGGCGGACGCAATAATAATGAGGAGATGATTGTTATGGCACTGGTCACTTCTACCGAAATGTTCAAGAAGGCCTACAACGGGGGCTACGCCATCGGCGCCTTCAACGTCAACAACATGGAGATTGTGCAGGGTATTACCGAGGCCTGCCGCGAGGAGAAGGCCCCTGTGATTCTCCAGGTCTCCAAGGGCGCCCGCGCCTATGCCAACCACACCTATCTTGTGAAGCTGGTGGAGTCTGCGGTTATCGAGTGCCCGGAGATTCCCATCGTGCTGCACCTGGATCACGGCGACAGCTTTGAGACCTGCAAGTCCTGCATTGACGGCGGCTTTACCTCCGTCATGATCGACGCCAGCTCCAAGCCCTTCGCCGAGAATATTGAGATCACCAAGAAGGTGGTTGAATACGCCCACGACCACGGCGTGGTTGTTGAGGCAGAGCTGGGCGCTCTGGCCGGCGTGGAGGACGAGGTCAATGTCTCCGCCGAGCAGTCCCACTACACCCGGCCCGAAGAGGTGGAGGAGTTCGTCTCCAAGACCGGCTGCGACTCTCTGGCCATCGCCATCGGCACCAGCCACGGCGCCTACAAGTTCACCGCCGCCCAGTGCACCCGCAATGAAAAAGGCGAGCTGGTCCCGCCCCCGCTGCGCTTCGACATTCTGGACGAGGTTGTCAAGCGCCTGCCCGGGTTCCCCATCGTGCTCCACGGCTCCTCCTCCGTTCCCCAGGACTATGTGAAGATGGTCAACGCCAACGGCGGCAAGATGCCCGACGCCGTCGGCATCCCCGAGGAGCAGCTCCGCAAGGCCGCCCGCAGCGCCGTGTGCAAGATCAACATCGACTCTGACCTGCGTCTGGCCATGACCGGCACCATCCGGCAGTTCTTCAACGAGCATCCCGATAAGTTTGATCCCCGCGAGTATCTCAAGCCCGCCCGCGCCAACATCAAGGAGCTGGTTCGCCACAAGCTGGTGGACGTCCTGGGCTGCAACGGCAAGGCGTAATTTACAAGCTGTCAGGGACCGGAGGCGTTATGCCTCCGGTCTTTTGTGTCCTCACCGGTCTCCTCTGCATAGGATGAGGGGAAGAGGAGGGGAGACCATGCGTTTTATCCAAAACTACAATCGCGCCGCCGCGGTGATGTACGCCCACAAGTGGGCCTATGGGCGGAATCCCCGGTTTTATGATTACGAGAATCTGGGCGGAGACTGCACCAATTTCGCCTCTCAGTGCATCTACGCCGGAAGCGGTGTTATGAATTTTACGCCGGACATCGGGTGGTACTACATTGACGCAAACCAAAAGGCGCCGGCCTGGACGGGCGTCCCATATCTCTACAATTTTCTGACCCGCCGGGGACCCTCCGTCGGACCGATAGGGGAGCCCTGCGCCATAGAGGATCTGCGTCCCGGGGATCTGATCCAGTTGTCCTTCAAGGGGGAGGACTTTCAGCATTCGCCCATCGTAGTATCCGTGGGGGAGCGTCCTGATCCGAAAAATATCCTCATTGCCGCCCACAGCTATGATGCCGACAACCGCCCTCTGGTCACCTACGAATATCGGGACATCCGTTTTTTACACATTACTGGGATTATTTGGCCGTAAAAAATATTTGTAAAATCTTAAAAAACCTTACCATTTCAGCGCCATTTATGCTATAATAGCCGCAATGCGGCTATTATATTTCATTTCGGCTATTTTCCCGCCCTTGCCAGGCAGTTGGAAAAGATGGTTTTCAGGTTCGTTTTCCTCTTGCCGGAAAGAAATAGGAGTCATAAATGTTCAGGAATTGAGAGAAAGAGAGAGGAGCTCCATGAAACGTGTGATTTCATGGCTTCTGGCGGCGGTATTGACAGCAATTTTGGCTGTTCCGGCGGCAGGAGCCGTCTATATGGACATTCCCGCCGGGAGCGCTTTATCGGGTGAGGTTCAAAGAGCCGTCCAATACGGCCTGATGGAGGGATACAGCGCCGCCAGATTCGGCTATGGGGACTCCATGACCAGGGCCCAGTTTGTAACCGTACTGGGCCGGATGATGAATTGGGCGGCCTCCCCGGCAGAAAATTTCATCACCTCCGCCATGGAGCTGCCGGCAAAGCTCTCTGACACCTACCAGAGCGCCATTAACTATGCCGTAAAAAACGATGTGGTGGACGCCAATGCCCCATTTCGGCCCAGCGAACGGATCACCCGGGCAGAGATGTCTGAGATGCTGGTGCGGGCACTGGGATTAAAGAGCGCGGCTGCGCTGGCTGAAAGGGGAATCTCCCTGCCCTTCGGCGATGTTGTCAACCGCCGGGGATACATCGCCGTGGCCTACACCATCGGCATGACCAACGGCACCTCTGCAGATACATTTTCACCGGACAGCACCGCTACCCGGGCCCATGCCGCGGCCATGATGGTACGCATTTATGAGAAGCTCCACCAGAAAAACGGCTGGGTCCACGGGTTTTACGCCAGCGCCTCCTACAGCCAGCTATATCTGACGGATTATCTGGACGCCGTCAGTGTGGGCTGGAGCCGGATGACCTGGGACGGTGGACAAGCCCGGCTGACCACCACCAGCGCCGGCGGCAATGAATACTACATCCCCACCGGATACCAGGAGGTGGCCGCCTTTCTGGCAGACGGCAGAAAGCGGATGCACCTCAATGTCTATATGGACGGTACCGCTCCCCGTGAGCTGCTGGCCAGCCGGGAGGGACGTGCCCAAGCCGTGAAGGAGATCGTCAACGAGCTGACCGTCTCCTACCGTCAGCTGGGCCGGAATCCATACAGCGGCGTCACAGTGGACTTTGAGGGCCTGCGGGCCGCCTCCCGGAGCGATTTCACCGCCTTTTTGACAGATTTGAGCAGGGAGGTCCACGGTCTGGGAAAGACGCTGTATGTCTGTGTCTCCCCGGTGCTGTTATCTGGGCCCTATTACGACGGATATGACTACCGTTCCATTGCCGCTCTGGCAGACCAGGTCATTCTGATGGCCTACGACTACGACGCCCGGGATCTCTCCGGCTTCGAGGGGACGGAGTACTACAAAAACATCGCCCCAGCACCTATCGATCAGGTATTTATGTCGCTGGAGGCCATTGCCGCCGCGGTTCAGGACCCCGGAAAAATCGCGCTGGGCTTTAGCTGCAAAAATATCGCCTGGCAGATTGACGAAAACGAACGGCTGGTCTCCGGCAAGCCTCTGTATCCCTCCAATGAGACGTTGTACAGACGGCTGGAACAGCCGGACACCATTCGCGGCTGGTCGGACAGCTATCAGACCAGCTACGCCATCTATACGACCGAGAGCGGTGAGCGGTATTTTACCTGGTATGATGACAGTACCAGCGTCCAGGTAAAATTGAATGCCGCAAAGCTTCTGGGAATCACGGATGTCTCCATCTGGCGCCTTGGAATTGTGCCGACCAGGGCCAGCTTTAACTGGATGAATCTGCTGGTGAGCTGAGCGGCAGGGAATAGGAAAACGCCGCCCTATGAGGCGGCGTTTTTCTATTGATTGTCAGTTTTTCCTGATTTTTTAACACGTGACAAGGGATTTGCCTTTGCAGCAACTCGCAGGGATTCATTGTCAATATGGGTATAGATTTGGGTGGTGTTCAAGTGGTCGTGTCCTAGGACCTCCTGTACCGCGCGGACATCTACACCGTTTTGCAGCATCAAAGTAGCGGCGGTATGTCGCAGCTTGTGGGAGGAGTACTGGGTGCTGTCCAGCCCCGCCGCCGTCAGCCTCTTTTTGACCATGGCATGGACGGTGGAACGGCTGATCCGCTCATTCTGAGACGAAAGAAACAGGGCTCCCGCATGGCGGCCGGTGATATTCCGCCGTACCGCCAGATACCGGGAGAGGGCATCCTGGCAGGCGTCGTTCAGATAGATAATACGGATTTTGCCGCCTTTGCCAAGGACCCGCAGGGCATCGCCCTGGATGTCGTTGAGATTCAGTCCCACCAGCTCGGAGATCCGCAGGCCGCAGTTGAGAAACAGCGTCAGAATACAGTAGTCCCGTTCCTGATTTTTGCCGTCTACGGAGGACAAGAGATTCAGGCTTTCATCTAAAGTCAGGTATTTTGGCAGGGATTTTCGCAATTTGGGAGAATCCATATCTTTGACAGGATTTTCACGAAGTAGGTGGGCCTTGTTGGTCAGGTAATTGTAAAAGGAGCGGATGGTGGCGATTTTTCTGGCGCGGGATGAGGCGTTGAGGCCATAGTCGGAGTGACGGCTGTTGGGGTGCTGGGCACGCTCACGGCTGAGATAGGTCATATAGCCGTAAATATCCGTCAGCGACACGCTGGCGATTAAGCTGATGTCGACGTCCATAATGTCGATCTCATCCAGCGATTTGCCGGCCAGAGCCGGATCACGAATTTGCTTGATATATCGAAAGAAATTTCGAAGGTCCAAAAAGTATTCATCGACTGTGCGTTTGGAATGAGCTTTGACATTCTCGTGATATGAGAGAAAGTCCCGCAGAATCTGCGGAGCTTCTGTGAGATAATCGGCCATGTTTACTGTTTTGCGGATCTATGGGCAAAAACGCGTCTCGGAGGCCTCTGCTACGGTTTCAGCTCCCCTTAATTGAACAAAATTTTTATTTTGTTCAATTAAATCTATACCCGCAAATCCCTCCTCCCCGAATTCTAAAAATGATTATACCACGGCTTGCCCAGCAAGTCCAGTGCCGCGGATTGCTGGAGCATTTCCGGCGCTTTGTGCTTTTTTCAAATTCTGCAAGAACCTCCAGAGGATTTGCCTATTAAATTTTGAATCAGCCCTGTTTGAAGAATATCAGAGTTTCGTAACGGATGGATATTTTCCGATGTATGGCGTCCAGGAGCCGCCAAAAATCAATCTCCACTTTGATCTCTTCTCGCCAAAATTTCCCCTAATCCGTATTAGGCCCTGTTTGAAAAAAGTCAAAACGCCCAAATGGTGGATCTTTATCCGGCACTCTGCGTTAAATTTTCTTGCCGGGCGTCAGCCCGCCTGCAAAAATTTGCCTTGATTGGCGAAAAAATCTCTCGCCGTTGGGCATTCCGCCTTTTTTCAAACAAGGCCTAGAACGGCTGAAACCCGTGAAGACTTCCGCATCCGTTTTCCCTTCGGTCCCGCGTCCAGCGGAGCAAGTCGAAACCAAAAACGAAGAAACTCCCATCATAGCGCAGTCTTCGCCGGAAGGCAAAAACGGAGCGGTGATGGGAATTTCTGAACTGGTACGCCCGAGCGGATTCGAACCGCTGGCCTTCCGCTTAGGAGGCGGACGCTCTATCCTGCTGAGCTACGGACGCATACATAAAATACAATAATTAACAGACTGCTGGCATTTTACCACTTTATTGGTGATCTGTCAATCAAAAGGTCATTGTCCCCTCTTCTGTGGCGTGAACTCCGACAATTCCACAAAAGCGAATTGTTGAATGAGGATGGTCCATATGGTAAAATTTAAGAAAATGTATTCATAGGCGGAGGGTGCGGACCTGATTAAACAGCATCCTCCAAAATCAGAAATGATGGAGGTCAACTTGGTATGGATTACGCAGCTGCTCAATTTGTAAATCAATTGGTGGGCAAAAGACTGCTCCATTTTTGCTGTGAGGCTGAAATACTGGATTTCGATTTTGCTCCTCTTGCACTTCATGCTATGGGATGTTCAAGAGTAATCAAAAACAATGATATTTTGGTGACGACTTTTGACTATCAATTGTGGGATCTATCTGAAAGCACCCACAATGATGAATGGTTCAACGCGGAAAAATTCTATTCCGAAATCATTGATGGTACCGTTATTTCTGTGGAAATCAGTCCGTGGTATGATTTACGCATCAAACTAGATAACAATGTTGTAATTGAATGCCTGATTGCAAATGCTTACCCACATTATGATGAAGAGCAAGAGCAATGGGTGCTGTTTGAACCTACAGAGGATCACAGCGGAACTTTTTTAACAGTTTATAACAAGCGCATAGATTTTCACAATGTCCATGTGTTATCCAACAGTCCTAAAAGCTCTACGGTATAGGGGTGTTTTTCCAGTATAGGGTGCACTTTCCCGTAGCGCCCTTGAACTCCCAGTGCAGATAACACCTGCTTTCCAGCTCTATGCTTCCGGTGGTTACATACCGGTTCAGGCACAGTAATTCCCGCTTCTCTTTGTCCAGCAGCGACACAGCGGCATCCCCGTTTGACAACTGGCAGTCCAGAGTGAACGTATATGTCCCTCTTCTGCGGAACCTGCCCATATGCCGGACCCAGCCGGTACAGGAGTTCAGAGCGGCCCGGTCCTCGCTTTTCCGGGTCTGAAAGACGAACAGAACGGCGGCAACGCTCTTTGTCACCGCAATCCCACGGCAATACAGCAGATAGATTACAACGCCTGTCACTGTTCCAAGCGCTAGAATATCCAGCCATGGCTTCACGTCTGCCGCCTCCTCTTTTGCATGAAATCTCCCCAGGCGGGTCAAGCTAAGAAAAATTCAAAGAGAATGGATGATCGCCATGAGCTTGATTCCCTGCACCAGTTCCTGCGTCTATCAGTCTGACGGCGTCTGCACCCTAGACAGTGCGGCGGCCGCCGGGGTGCCCGCCCTGGGAGGCGCCTGCGTCCACTTCATTCCTGCGGACGCAAAGCGGCTCGGATCGCCTCACCGATATTTCGAGCCGGCAGCAGCTCCAGACCGGGAAACGGCCCCAGATTTCCCGCACGGTGGGCTGGAATGACACATTTCCGAAAGCCAAGCCGCCGCACTTCGGAGATGCGCTGGGCCAGCTGATTGACGGTCCGCAGTTCCCCGGTCAGGCCTACCTCCCCAATTGCCACCAGGTCGTTGGGAATGGGCCTGTCCAAATAGCTGGAGGACAGAGCCACCACCGCCGCCAGATCGGCGGCGGGCTCGTCCAGCCAAAGACCGCCGATGATGTTGAGATAGGCATCGCAGGCGGAGACTTTCAGCCCCCCCCGCTTTTCTAAAACAGCCAGCAGCATGGCCGCCCGGTTGTAGTCGAAGCCGTTGCTGGTGCGCCGGGGATTGCCTCCGGCAGAGGTCACCACCAGGGCCTGGATCTCCGCCAGCACTGGGCGCATCCCCTCCATGACGCAGGTGACGCAGGTCCCCGGCGTATCCTCCGGACGGCCCGAGAGCAGCATTTCCGAGGGGTTTTCCACCTCTGTCAGCCCCTCGTCCCGCATCTCAAAGACCCCGATCTCATTGGTGGCTCCAAAGCGGTTCTTCGCCGCCCGCAGGATGCGGTATGAGGTGTGCTGGTCGCCCTCGAAGTACAGCACGCAGTCCACCATGTGCTCCAAAACCTTGGGCCCTGCGATGGAGCCCTCCTTGTTCACGTGGCCGATGACGAAAACCGTGAGTCCCCCCTGCCCTTTTGCCAGCTGCATCAGGGCCATGGTACAGTCCTTTACCTGGCTGACGCTGCCCGCCGGGGAGTCCAGGGACTCGTTATAGAGCGTTTGAATGGAGTCCACAATCAAAACATCCGGCTGTTCCGCCGCCACGGACTCCAGCACCCCTCCCAGGCTGGTCTCCGAGACCACATAGAGGTTTCCGCTCTCCACCCGGAGCCGCCGGGCCCGGAGTTTCAGCTGGTGCTCCGACTCCTCGCCGGATACATACAGAATTTTGCAGCTCTCGCTGAGTTTGCTGCAGATCTGCAGCATCAGTGTGGATTTTCCGATACCCGGCGCGCCGCCCACCAGCACCAGGGAGCCCTTCACGGCGCCGCCGCCCAAGACCCGGTCCAGCTCCCCCATTCCGGTGGGAAAGCGAATCTCCTCGTCCGTCTCCAGCTCCGTCACCGGGCAGGCCCGGCGGGCGGTCAGCGGGGAACGGCCCGCTTTTCCGCCCTTCGCCCCAGCCCGGGGTGTCTCGGGCTGTTCTACAATGGTATTCCATGCGCCGCAGGCAGGGCACTTCCCCGCCCATTTTGCCGTTTCGTTTCCGCACTCCGTGCAGTAGAACATAGTCCTTTGCTTCATGGCACTTCCTCCCCCGCCGCGCACCGCAGATACCCGGCGGCAATGGCGGCGGCCAGCTTTAGTTGATAGTCCGGCTGCTGCAGCCGCACGGTCTCCTCCGGATTGGACAAAAAACCACACTCTACGATGATTCCCGGAGCCGTGATGTTTTTCATCAGATAGATGGTGGTGGGAATAGGTTTTGGATGCTTTTCATTTCCCGCATTGATGTGCCCGTTCAGCGCGTCCTGAATGATCTCCGCCAGTTCCTCTGCACCCTCCTGCCGGTTCCAGAACACTTGGGCCCCGTGGGTCACAACAGAGGATGGAAGACTGTTCTGGTGGACGCTCAGCAGTACGGCGTTCTCCGTACTGTTCACTAAGGCCACCCGATTTTTCAGGTCGGACACCTTCCGCTGACGGATGGTATTCAGGTCCGGGTCGGCGATGGTAATATCCTCGCTGCGGGTCAGGAGCGTCCGCTGTCCCGCAAAGCGCAGCAGGTCATTGACCCGCAGGGCGATTTCCAGGTTGAGATGGCTCTCTTCCACTCCGTCCGGCGATATGGCGCCTCCGTCCTCCCCGCCGTGTCCGGCGTCCACCACCACCGTGACCGGTACGTCGTCCCGGGCGGCAAAAGCCGGCGCCGCAGGCGTATGTCCGAACCAGAAGACGGCAGCCAAGCCCGCAAGAAAACAGCAAAAGAGCGCGGAGAGCAGAAATACGCGTTTACGAATCAGAATAATCACAGACAGCACCCCCGTTTGGAGGCTATGCCAGACAGCTTATCCCATATGCTGCTTACCGCCGCATATTATTTTTATTATACCGTTTTCAAAGGGGAAAGCAAACCTAATTTTGACCGCGTTCCCCTTCCCTTAATTCCGGCATACAATGGAGTAACGCGCGGCACGGCGGCCTATCTCGGGCGGGCTGTGCCAAGGCGTGGCGCGCAGATCAAAGCGCTGCCGTCTTTATTTGCGCGTCTCATCAGAAGGAGGCGTCCATAACTTATGGAAAAACCTGAACAGAACAGGCCTGAAAATTCCGCCTGCGGCGTAGGGCAGGGTCCCCTGCCCAGCTGCGCTCAGCTGGCGTTTCCCTATATTCCCATACAGGAGAACAATCCCGCCCGTTACAGCCGCATGGAGGCGCTGGAGACCGGCACCCTGTTTCCCGGACTGAACTTGCCCTTCAAGGCGGCTATTCAGGCCAGAACCAAGCTGGCCAACACCGCTTTGGTGGAGCTGATGGCTCTGAGCTTCGCCGTCGACGAGCTGGGGCTGTATCTGACCACTCACGCCCAGGACCAGGAGGCGCTGCAGCTGTACTGGTCCTACGTCAAGCTGCTGAAAGAGGGACAGGAGAAGTATCAGAAGATGCACGGTCCCCTGCTCCAGACCGATCTGACCCCGGAGGACGGCTATGCCTGGCTGAAGGACCCCTGGCCCTGGGATTTTGGAGGGAATGACTGATGTTTGTCTATGAGAAGAAATTGCAGTACCCGGTGAAAATCAAGAACACCAACCCCAGACTGGCGTCCGTCATCATCAGTCAATACGGCGGGCCCGACGGCGAGCTGGGGGCTTCCCTGCGGTATCTGAGCCAGCGGTACTCCATGCCCTATGCCGAGCTGAAGGGGCTGCTGACCGATATCGGAACGGAGGAACTGGGCCACCTGGAGATGGTGGGCACCCTTGTTCATCAGCTGACCAGGAATCTGACGGAGGAGCAGATCCGAACCGCTGGGTTTGACACCTACTTTGTGGATCACACAACGGGCGTCTATCCTCAGTTCGCCTCCGGCTATCCCTGGTCTGCCTCCACCATGCAGGTTACCGGCGATGTCATCGCCGATCTGACGGAGGACCTGGCGGCGGAGCAGAAGGCCCGCGTGACCTATGACAATATTCTGCGGCTCAGCGACGATCCGGATGTCAACGATGTCATCCGCTTCCTGCGGGCTCGGGAGGTGGTCCACTTCCAGCGGTTCGGCGAGGGTCTGCGGCTGGCCAAGGACAAGATGAACGAGAAAAACGTATATTATATGAACCCCGCATTCGATAAATAGGAATCAGAAGATGTAAAAGGCCCCCGGGCCGGAGAATTTTCTCCGGCCCGGGGGCTTGATCCTGCGCTCACTCCAGCATGTTCGCAAATTCCTCCTCCGTCAGAACAGGAATCTCCAGCTCCTGGGCCTTTTTCAGCTTGCTGCCGGCGGCCTCTCCGGCCACCACATAGGTGGTGCGCTTGGAGACGGAGCCGGCGGCCTTGCCGCCCCGCTCCTCAATCATGGCCTGCGCAGCCTTGCGGTCAAACCGGGTGAGGGTTCCCGTGAGGACGAAGGTCATTCCGGCGAAGCGCTCGTCCACCATCTGCTGGATACTCTCCATATTGACGCCTGCCTCCCGCAGGCGACGGAGCAGATCCTGAGACTGCGGCTCCGCCAGATAATCTGCGATGCATTGGGCTGTAATCTCTCCCACATCGTCGATCTCCGTCAGTTCTTCCAGGGAGGCCGCCTTCAGGGCGTCAAAGGTCTTGAAGTGGGAGGCCAAAACCTTAGCGGCCTTCTCCCCCACCTGGCGGATGCCAAGGCCGTAGATCAGCTTGCTCAGGTCGTTGCCCTTGGACTTCTCAATGGCCCGGATTAGGTTCTCCGCCGACTTGGCTCCCATGCGCTCCAGCTTAGCCACGTCACCGGCGCGGAGCGCATACAGATCGGCGGCGTTCCGGATCAGCCCGCTGTCCACCAACTGCTGTACAACGGCAGGGCCCAGGCCCTCGATGTCCATGGCGTCTCGGCTGGCGAAGTGGGTGATATTCCGCAGCAGCTGAGCGGGACACTCCGCGCCGGTACAGCGGAGCGCGGCGCCGTCCGGGTCCCGGCGCGCCGGTGCGCCGCAGACCGGACAGGACTCCGGCAGGAAATAGGACTCTGTGCCCTCTGGGCGCTTGGAAACGTCCACTTCCACAATCTCCGGAATGATCTCTCCTGCCTTCTGCACAATCACCGTGTCGCCAATCCGGATGTCCTTCTCTGTGATATAGTCCTGGTTGTGGAGGGTGGCGCTGGTGACGGTGGTGCCCGCCAGACGCACGGGCTCCAGTACGGCCTTGGGCGTCAAAACGCCGGTGCGCCCCACTTGAATGACAATGTCCAGCACCCTGGAGGGCTTCTTCTCCGGCGGGTATTTATAGGCCACCGCCCACTTGGGAAATTTGGCGGTACTTCCTAGTACAGCGCGGTCTGACAAGGTGTTTATCTTTATAACTGCGCCGTCAATATCAAAGGGATATTTCAACCGCTCATCGTTGATGCGGCTGATCTCAGCCTGACAGGCGGACACGCCGGAGAGCGTTGCGTGGGGGATGACCTTGAACCGCTGGGAGGCCAGATAGTCCAGTGTCCCAGCATGGGTGGAGAATTCCCGTCCCTCCGCCATCTGCAGGTTGAATATCTGAATGTCCAGCCGCCGCTCCGCGCAGATCTTTGGGTCCAGCTGCCGCAGAGAGCCGGCGGCGGCGTTTCGGGGATTGGCCATCAGGGGCTTGCCCTGCAATTCCCGCAGAGCGTTGATCTCCTCGAACACCGACCGGGCCATGTAGACTTCACCCCGAACGATCAGCCGGGGCAGCTTCTCCGGCAGCGCCATGGGAATGGAACGGATGGTTCTGAGATTTTCCGTCACGTCCTCTCCCACCATGCCGTCGCCCCGTGTGGCGCCCCGGACAAAGACACCGTCCCGGTACTCCAGGGCCACAGAGAGACCGTCTACCTTGGGCTCCACGGAGTACTCCGTCGGAGCCCCCAGGGCCTCGTCCATACGCTGGCAGAACTCCGCCACCTCCTCGGCGTTGAACACGTCCTGGAGGCTCTCCAGCGGCACCTCATGAGTGTAGGTGGAAAATCCCTCCAGGAGCTTTCCGCCGATGCGCTGGGTGGGTGAATCCGGTGTAATCTCCTCCGGGTGAGCCGCCTCCAGCTCCTCCAGGCGGCGGTTCAGCAGGTCGTACTCCCGGTCGCTCATAGTGGGCGCGTCCAGCACATAGTAGCGGTAGCCGTTTTCGTTCAATACGTCGCGCAGATGTCTGATCTCCTCGCGGTAGTCCATGGGAAACTCCTCCATATCAATTGGTACTCAGGATATACTCGTCATAGTTGGATGGAACGGTGGCGAAATAGGTGTAGGTGTCCGGTACGGAGCCCACAATGATGGTCTCTGCCACGGTGACGGCGTTGGACACCTGCGTATCCGCCGTAAAGCCGGGCAGCAGAATGCTGACGTAGACCTCAATATTCAAAACGATCTGGTGCTTGGTCTGGTTGATGCCGGCGGAGATGAACTCGTTTTCAAACCAGGCCGAGGAGCTCCCTACCGACTCCATCCGCACGGAGATCTCCGGTCCCCGTCCCGCCAGCAGCACAGAGCCGCTGAGACTGCCGATGGAGATGGACAGGTCCTGGGGCGGCACCTGGTCGATTCGATCCAGAATGATGTCCAGAATGTCCGACTGCAGCCGGTTGCAGGCCATCATGTTGCTGTGGACGGCGGTAATCCTGCCCTCGTAATCCTTCTCAAAGGAGACCAGCTTCTCATAGCTGATCTCGCCGCTGTCAATGGCCTCCTGCACCGACCGGGAGATGATGGAATTCACCACATAGGAGACCCTGGTGGCCGCCAGGCTCTCCAGCACCGGACGCAGATGGGCCGTAGTCAGAATCAGAGATGAGATAACCATCACTGCCAGCGTGAACAAAAGAGACCGCAGTATTGTCCGGCGATTGAGCCAGCGGCGGTAATAGAAAAATCCAGGCCTCATAAATGCCACCCCCTCCGGCAATTCTATGCGGAGGCGGCTTGCCCTTATCTCTCTATTTCAGGGCGTTGACAATCTCTTTGAACACCCAGCCCCGCTCCATGAAGTTGGCGAAGCGGTCAAAGGAGGTGCTGGCCGGAGAGAGCATCACCACGTCGCCCTCCTCCGCCCGGCTCTGGGCCAGGGCGGCCGCCTCCTGGTAGTCGTTTACATCCACAACCTCCAGTCCGGCATAGTTCTCCGCCTGTTCCACGGCATGGCGGATCACCCCGGCTGTGGCGCCGCAGAGGATCAAGAGCTTCACATGTTCGTTGACCTCCGGCCCCAAAGCGTCATAGGGAATCCCCTTGTCCTTGCCGCCGGCAATGAGAATGATCTTTTGGTCAAAGGAGCGGAGACCTGCGATGGTGCGGCTGGGGCTGGATGCGATGGAATCGTTGTAGTAGCGCACACCGTTCAGCTCCCGAACCAGCTCAATACGGTGCTCCACACCGCCAAACTCCGCTGCAAACTTCCGGATGATCTCATCTGGCACGATACCGTCCACGGCGGCAATGGCCGCCATGTAGTTTTCCACATTGTGGATACCGGGCAGCTTGATGCCGGAGAGGCGCAGGACCTCCCGCTCCTCACTGCCGCGCCGAGCAGTTACGGCGTCTCCCCGCAGAAATACGCCGTCCTTCACCTCCCGCCGCCGGGAAAACAGCCTCGCCCGTCCCGGAATGCGGCCGGATTCCTCCAGCGTAATATCATTATCGGCATTGAATACTGCAATATCCTCTGCTGTCTGATGTGTAAAGATATTCTCCTTTGCAGATATATACTCTGCAAAATCTCTGTGAACATCCAGATGGTTGGGCGCCAGATTGGTGACGACGGCGATGTGAGGACTATGGGTCATGGTCATCAGCTGGAAGGAACTCAACTCCAGTACGGCGATGTCCTCTGGCCGCATTTTCCCTGTCTCCGCCAGCAAAGGATGCCCGATGTTTCCCCCGAGGTGAACGGTCTTCCCCGCAGCTTTCAGCAATTCCGCAATGATGGTGGTGGTGGTGGTCTTGCCGTCACTGCCGGTCACCGCAATTTTTGTGCAGGGACAAACCTCAAAAAACACCTCCATTTCACTGGTGAGCCGGCTTCCCCGCTCCACGGCGGCATTCAGCTCCGGCAGGTCGGGCCGCATGCCGGGGGTACGGAAGATGACGTCCTGATCCAGGCCCTGGAGATAGCCCTCACCCAGGCGCAGGCGGCAGCCCTTTGCCTCCAGCTCGTTTGCCAGAGGGCCTAATGCCTCCCGGCTCTTTTTGTCACAGGCGGTAACGTCGATGTCCCGGGAGAGCAGCAGCTGGATCAGCGGCTGATTGGAGACGCCAATGCCGATGACGGCCACGGTCTTATCCTGTAAACTTTTTAGGTATTCCTCAAATGTCATGGAAACCGCTCCTTACATATTCATTAAAGAATAGACATAGAAATTATACCGCAAGCGGCGGCGAATTACAACGAGGCGGAGAAATTTTCTCAGGTCCTCCTGTCCTTGCCATAAACGGCGTGTTGTGCTATAATGGGAGCGATATAAACACATAAGGAGGCGCTGAGCTTGGAATTACAGCGTTTTGAAATCGAGACAATTCCCTGTGTCCTCTGGGGAGCGGAGTCAGACCGGGTCATTGTGGGAATTCACGGAGCGCAGTCCCATAAGGAAGATACGCCTTTCCGCCTCCTGGCGGAGACCGCCGCGGGCTGTCAGGTCCTCTGCTTCGACCTGCCGGATCATGGAGACCGGCAGGGGGAGCTGTGCAAGCCTCCGTCTTGTGTCCGGGACCTCACTGCCGTTCTGGACTATGCAGAGGCCCGGTGGAAACACATTGGGCTCTTTGCAGTCAGCATGGGCGCTTATTTCAGTCTGCTGGCCTGCTGGGACCGCCGGATCGAGGGGGCCTGGTTCCTCTCCCCTGTGGTGGACATGGGCGCTTTGATTAACAACATGATGACCTGGTTTGATGTGTCTCCGGAGCGGCTGAAACAGGAACAGGCTGTCCCCACCCCCATGGGACAGACACTCTACTGGGATTACTACTGCTATGTGCGGGAACATCCTATCCGCCGCTGGCCCATTCCCACGGAGATTTTGACCGGAGGTCGGGACACACTGTGCGATCCGGCTGTGACGGCCTCATTTGCGGACCGGTTTTCCTGCCGCTTGCGGACGGAGGAGACCGCGGAGCACTGGTTCCACACAGAGTCGGATCTGTCCGCCCTGGAGCGGTGGCTGCGGGAGACCGGGGGCGATTTTATCCGTTGACAATCCAGTGCCTTTCCTGTAAAATGAATGGGCGAGTAAGACAGACAGTCGCGTGGGCAGGCCGAAAGGCCGTCCATGAGGAAAGTCCGGGCTCCATAGGGCAAGGATAACGGGTAACGCCCGCCGAAGGCGACTTCAGGAAAAGTGCAACAGAGATATACCGCCGCCATAGCTTCTCTGTGGCGGTAAGGGTGGAAAGGTGCGGTAAGAGCGCACCCGACGGCTGGGAACTGTCCGTCGCTGTAAACTCTATCCGGAGCAACACCGTGGGAGGACACAGAAGGCCGGCCCGGCCGTCCTCAGGAGGTGGCTTGAGCGTACCGGCAACGGTGCGCCTAGATAGATGACTGTCAAATACAGAACCCGGCTTACAGTTTTGCTCGTGAAATACGGCCCCCGCTGGCATATCCGCCAGCGGGGGCCCTGTATTTTTTACTGTTCCCAAATGCACACCAGCCGTTCCCGGACCTCCTCCGGCACCGTGTCCGGCCAGAATGCAGTCACCTCTCCATCGGCCCAGTCGTAACCCGGTAGGGCTTCTCCGGCCAGCGATTGCGGACCATCAGCTCGTTCTCCCCGTCTCCATCGACATCCGCCGGCGTGACTGACAGGCAGTCCTCCACCTTGAGAACTTGCTGCCGGTCATCCCACTCGAAAGTCTCGCTGTTCCATGTCCCTGTCCAGAAACGGTAGGTGCTGAGGTACACGCGGCCCCGTGGCTCACTGTAAGGGTCCGGATACCGGGACTCGTTTTCATAGAATACCTGATCACAGCCAAGCATCGGAGCACTCTCGGGTTCAAAGGTCACACTGACCATCCCACCCAAAACAGCCGTGCCCCGGTCTTCAAAGGAACGGAGGGTACCGCGGCGGGTCAGACGGTTCCACTGATAGTCCATCTCGTATGAAGGAATATCTCCCCACTCGTTCACCGTGGTAAGGGTATCAAAGTCCACACCGCTGGCACACTTCAGGCGAATCAGGTGGCCTTGCTTCTCAATGTAGATGTAGTCGCTATTTCCCACGGACTCCTAGAGGACAATAGACGTCCCCATCTGTTCATGGATCGTGGTGGCCGCATAGAAAATCGCCGCCAATACAGCGGCCACAATGGCCAAAACAGCCAGAGCCGTGCGGAGGGCTGTCCTCCGGCGGTCCGTTTGTTGGTTTTCCCGGGAAATCTCCAAAATGTTTTTCACAGGCTGTTCCTCCTTCTTTTTCTCTTCTGCCCTGCGGCAGGCAATCAATTCTTCCACCCCCAAGCCAAAGACTTCCGCCAGCGGTTCCAGCAGCGTCACGTCCGGGTAGCTCAATCCCCCGCTCCCACATGCTCACGGCCTTGTCCGTGATGTGGAGCCGCTCTGCCAGGTCCCGCTGGGTCATGTCCCGGCTTCTCCGGTTTTCGGCGATAAATGTGCCAAGCCGTTCTTTTGTTATGGAATCACCTCGCCCTCAGTCTACCCCTCCCCGCTGAAAAAGCAACCGACCAGCGGTAGAGTCAAATAATGCGCACCAATATATAAACAAAACCTAGTTTTTGTTTATATATTGCCAAAAAGAGAGGGACGGCTCACGCCGTCCCCATGTCTTAGCCGTTGTCCCAGTTGTGCCAGACGTTCTGCACATCGTCATTGTCCTCCAGCATGTCGATGAGCTTCTCCATGTTTTTCACATCGCCCTCACCAGAGAGCTGGATGTAATTCTGGGGGACCATCTCCACCTCGGCGCTGGCGAAGGTATACCCCTTCTCCTCCAAGGCCTTCACCACATCGTTGAAAACGTCGGGGTCGCAGGTAATCTCCAGGGCGGTGCCATCAGCCTCGAAGTCCGCCGCGCCGGAGTCCAGAGCGTCCATCATGACGGTATCCTCGTCCAACTCGCCCTCCTCGTTGTCGATCACCAAAACGCCTTTTCTGTCAAAAGACCAGCTGACACAGCCCTGGGCGCCCAGATTGCCGTTGCACTTGTCAAAGGCATGGCGAACCTCCGGAGCGGTGCGCTGACGGTTGTCGGTCAGGGCCTCCACGATGACGGCCACGCCGCCGGGGCCATAGCCCTCGTAGGTCACAGCCTCGTAGTTGTCGGTGTTGCCGGAGCCCAGAGCCTTGTCGATGGTGCGCTTGATGTTGTCGTTGGGCATATTCACGGCCTTGGCCTTGGCGATGACGGTGGCCAGACGGGAGTTATTATTGGGGTCGCCGGAGCCGCCCTCCTTCACCGCCACAATGATCTCGCGGGCGATCTTGGTGAATGCGGCGGAGCGCTTGGCGTCAGCCGCACCCTTGGTCTTTTGGATATTATGCCATTTGGAATGTCCGGACATAGTGTATTACTCTCCTTCAATATAATACTGAATCACTTCCCGGTGGGAAGCGGATTTTGTAACGGTCAGCTCAGGAAAGCGGGCCAATAAATACGAGACAATCTCACCGCAGATCAAATCCTCCGTTGGGAAATGTCCGGCGTCAATGAGGCTAATCCCCTTCCCCGCCGCATCCAGAAACTGGTGGTAGCTCAGGTCGGAGGTGACGAAGGTGTCGCACCCGGCGGCGATGGCGTCATCCTCGAAATCCCCGCAGGCGCCGCCGCCTACTGCTACGTGGGAAACCAGACCTCCGGCACCGGCGTAGCGTACGCCGCTGCAGCCCAGTGTCCTGCGGACAAACCGCACGAACTCCAGCAGAGCCATGGGCTCAGCCAAGGTGCCGTGCCGTCCGATTCCCGATTCATGCAGCGGGACGGGGTCTGCCAGATGCAGCGCTTTTGCCAGCAGGTCGTTGACGCCCCCTTGGGCCGCATCTAGATTGGTGTGCATACAGATGGCGGAGATATTGTTCCGCAGGAGCTTCAGCAGCAACCGCCCCTGGGGACGGTCCTCCCGGACAGTCTGTACCGGCAGCCACTTGCAGTTCATGACCGGATGGTGGGACACAATCAGCTGACAGCCCAGGTCCAGGGCCTCGTCCGCCACTTCCTCCGTAATATCCAGGGCCACCAGAACATGGGAGACCGCATCGCCGGGGCCGCCCAGCAGATGCCCCACATTGTCCCAGTCCGCAGCCAGTTCCTTCGGCGCCCAGTCGAACAAAGCCTGCTCGATCTCACGGACAGTTGGCATGGCGCCACTCCTCTCTCATGGACAGCAGCGCGGTGAGAACCTCCCGCAGTGCGTCCGCTTTTTCCTGATTTTCCGGGCCGCCGGCCCGGTTCAGCCCCGCCACAGCGCTCTGCAGGCGGATGATCTTCCCAATGATGTACTGTTCCCCCAGCGGGTCTTTGAGCAGCCTGGCCCCGCCGTAGAGCTGGCCGAGACTCAGCGCCTCCTGCCCTGCCGTGACCTCTATGCAGGGATACAAAATCCCCCGGTCCCGGACCAGGGCCTCCCGGATGATCCGATAGCCATGCTCCGAGAGGAACTGCCGCAGATCCTCCGCCCTGGTCTGGGGCTGGAGCAGCAGCGTGTGGGCACCGTCCGCCGTCCAAGGCGCGCTGGCAAGGATGGCGGCGATGTTCTCCCCGCCCATCCCGGCAATAACAATGGTATCCGCCTCGTCAGGCTGAATACCCGAGAGACCATTGCACAAACGGAAGTCCACGCCCTCCGCTCCATAGGTCCGTCCGGTCTCCCGCGCCCGCGCCAGAGGGCCCTCTCGCAGGTCGCTGGCAATGGCAGAGGCCACGCGGCCGTGAAGTACCAGCCACACAGGCAAATAGGCGTGATCTGTGCCAACATCAGCGACTCGCGCGCCGGGCCGCACCCAGCCGGCCAGCAGCCGCAGCCGGGGCGAGAGCTCCAGGTGCCTCATGGAAAACCTCCTTGAAACGTCCCGCGGAAGGACGCATACGGATTCCCGTATGCGTCCTTGTTAGAGTCGTCCTTTACTGGGCGGCCTTGTTGGCCTCCTCATTCACCAGAGTCAGAAGCTTGTCAACGTCTACACCGTGGACCATGCAGGCCTCCTCCACAGTCTCACCCCGGGAAGAAGGACAGCCCAGGCAATGCATGCCAATGGACAGGAAGATGGGCGCCGTCTGGGGTGCTACGTCCAGAATATCGCCGATGATGGTATCTTTTGTAATGGTAACCATAGAGATGTTTCCTCCAATTTCAAATAGTCATGCCGGGACTCCGCCCGTGTTCCAACGGAACGGAGCGGCCTTTTTCGGCAAAAAACTGTTCATGTGGTATTATACTCTATTATCCACGCAAGTTCAATAGAAAACCGAAGAAAACCTTGGTGTTTTCGTAAAAAACCGGCGTCCGTATATACGGACGCCGGTTTTCTCTGTAAGAGACAAAACGAAATAATCGTTATCTCTGCTCCTCGCGCATCTTGGCGAAGCACTCGCTGCAGTAGACGGGCCGGTCAGACTTGGGCTCGAAGGGAACCTTCGCCTCACCGCCGCAGGCGGCGCACACGGCAGTGAAGTACTCACGGGGGCCGCGGGCGGCGTTCTTGCGGGCGTCACGGCAGGCCTTGCAGCGCTGGGGCTCGTTCTGGAAGCCGCGCTCCGCGTAGAACTCCTGCTCACCGGCGGTGAATACGAACTCCTGGCCGCACTCTTTGCACACTAAAGTCTTGTCTTCGTACATGTTTTTACCCTCTCTTTGAAAAGAAAAATATATTGCGTTCAGCTCTCGCTGACATCGCCGGAAAGTAATTGCTGCGCTACCTTGCGCCGAATGCGCTGCACAGCGTTGTCCACGGACTTTGGGGGCCTGCCTACCGTCTTGGCAATTTCCCTGCATGAAAGACCGTCTAAATAGTACCCCAAAATCTTCGCTTCAAATTCGGACAACTGTTTCCGGACACCGGATAAGAGGGCTGCCGTGTGCTCCCTGTCGATCAGATCATCTTCAGGGTTCCGCTGCGCCAAATTATTGGTACCAGAGGTGTAGGAATTACTGTCAAAGAAGGGTGTATCCAGAGGAACCGACTGATTAAGCGGTGCATGCTTATCCCGCGCCGCGGCGCGGAGAACGGAATACAGCCGGCTGCGAATGCAGATTTCCGCGAATGTCCGGAAGGATGCCTCTTTGGAGGCGTCATACTCCCGAACGGCTTTGATGAGGCCCACCATGCCCTCCTGGGTCAGGTCCTCGCTGTCGCCGCCAAAGAGAAAGAACGGACGGGCACAGGTACGGACCAAACGGTTATAGCGTGTGACCAGAACCTCCTCCGCCATGCGGTTTCCAGAGGCCGCCAGACCACAGAGGTCCTCGTCGATCATCTGCTCCAGAGAAAGCTGTGGATGCTCATAAGATTTATACATATTGCATTATACCTGTTTCCTGATAGAAATGTCAAGCGAATTATCAAAATTAACAAGGGAATTTCTGAAAAAACCTGGGATTTTATGAAATTCAACAGCCGTTTTCCGGGAAAATCAGCCGCATCTTCCCTTCCATCAGCCAAATTTCCGCTTCAAAGCCCCTTCTGTGGCGGGAATCACCGCCAAAAATGGAATCATCTGGATTCCCGTCAAGACCATGGCGGAGGCACCCACCTTATCAATGCTCTGCCCGAAAAGTAGGAGCATCCAGACCAGCGAGACCGCCAGCGCGGGCCTGCCGGACAGTACCCAAAACCGCCCGCTGTAGGCATGGGCGAAGTCCCAGGCCGCCTGACTTTGCATGGAGCGGGCGGTCCGGTAGCCGTAGCCGCTGTTGATGCTCTGGGGCGGTTTCTTCTGAAAACACCGGCCAAAATACAGCATGCACGCCGGGATCAGCAGCATCGACACCAGCATGAACAGCCAAAACAACAGATCTGCCATCGTCTCTCCTCTTCACAGTGTCAGCTGCTCCATGGGATTCTCCGGCGCTGCGCCTCCGGGGATGGGCTTATGAAGATGCTGGTACGCCTTCTGTGTGACGCACCGGCCCCGGGGCGTCCGGGTCAGTAATCCCAGTTGCATGAGATAGGGCTCATATACATCCTCCAGCGTCACGGATTCCTCACCGATGGTGGCCGCCAGGGTCTCCAGCCCCACGGGACCGCCGTTATAGTGGTCGATGATGGCCCCCAGCATCCGCCGGTCCACAGGGTCCAGACCCAGATAGTCGATCTCCAGGGCGCAGAGGGCGTGGTCCGCCACCTCCCGGGCGATGACGCCGTCGGCCTTCACCTGGGCGAAGTCCCGGACCCGGCGCAGCATCCGGTTGGCAATTCGGGGGGTGCCCCGGCTGCGGCGGGCAATCTCATAGGCCCCCTCCGGCACGATGTCCACATTCAAAATACCTGCGCTCCGGGTGACGATTTTCGCAAGCTCCTCCGCCGTATACAGCTCCAGCCGCAATGTCACGCCGAAGCGATCCCGCAGCGGCGCGGACAACTGTCCCGCCCGGGTGGTAGCGCCGATCAGGGTAAATTGGGGCAGGTCCAGCCGGATGGAGTTGGCGCTGGGCCCCTTCCCTACGATGATGTCCAGGGCGTAGTCCTCCATGGCGGGATACAGAATCTCCTCTACGGAGCGGTTCAGCCGGTGGATTTCATCCACAAAGAGGATGTCCCCCTCGTTGAGATTGGTCAAAAGCGCCGCCAGATCCCCGGGCTTTTCGATGGCGGGGCCGGAGGTGATACGGATATTGACCCCCATCTCCTGGGCAATGATCCCTGCCAGAGTGGTCTTACCCAGCCCTGGGGGGCCATGGAGCAGAACGTGATCCAGGGCCTCCTCCCGCTTCTGGGCGGCGGCGATGAAGATGGCCAGATTTTCCTTTGCTTTCTCCTGACCGATGTATTCCCGCAGGGATTTCGGCCGGAGGGAGCCCTCCTGCACATCCTCCTGGAGGAAGGTCTTGGCCACGATGGGCTCCTCGTAAATGTCGCTTCCAAAGTCGATGCTCAAAACGCCGCTTCCTCCTCTCTGCCGCGCGTCACTGGAACAGGATCGCCAGAATAATACTGAGGATACTCAGGGCCAGAAATCCCCCTGCCGCCCCCAGAGCCACCTGGGCCTTCTTGCGGTACCGCGCCTGCTCCTCTGCGTCCAGTTTCTTACTGTTGATAAGAATGCGGCTGTACTTGGAAAACCGCCACATCATGAAAATGCTGGCCAGAAAACACCAGCCGATCAGATCAGAAAAACGCACAGGACGGCCTCCTCTCTGCCGCGATGAAATAAATATGCCTCACCGCACCATTTTTTTCAGGCTTTGACGAATGATCTCCTCCAAAGGCAATTTCTCCACGTCCACACCTTTCAGGGCGGCGGAGACCTCCTGGCTGGAGTAGCCCAGCACCGCCAGGGCCTGGGCCGCCTCCGTGGCCTTGCTGGCGAACATAGCCGGGGCAGGCACTCCCCTGCCGCCGGAAAAATCCAGTCCGGACGAGACATCCTTCGACATTTTGTCTTTTAATTCCAATATAATCCGCTGTGCCAGCTTTTTCCCCACGCCCGGCGCGGCAGTCAGGGACTTTTCATCTCCGGTTACAATGGCCATAGCCAGGGTCTCCGGCGTTCCGATGGACAGAATCGCCAAAGCCGCCTTAGGGCCCACGCCGGATACTCCGATCAGCTGCTTGAAGCTGTTGAGCTCGTTCTGGGTGGCAAAGCCGTAGAGGTCAAAGAGGTCCTCCCCCACATTCAAATAGGTATAGACCCGACCCCGCTGGCCCTTTTTCAGGGCGGAGAGGGTGTTGTTGGTGGTCTTGCAGGCGTAGCCCACGCCGCCGCAGTCGATGACCGCGAGATACGGCAGCAGCTCCGCTACGGTACCGTCGAGATAGTAGAACATAGGGACCTCCTCAAATAGTCTCCCTCACGTCCCTCCCCTGGGGAATCCGTGAAGTAAAACTCCTTGCATGGCATAGGGCCAGAGCCAATGCGTCTGCGGCGTCGTCCGGCCTGGGGACTGTTTTCAGTTTCAGGAGCCGCTTGGTCATATCCATCACCTGGCGTTTCTCCGCCTTGCCGTAGCCCGTTACTGCCAGCTTCACCTGCGAGGGCGTGTATTCATAGAGCGGAATTCCGCACTTCTCCGCGGCGCAGAGGATAACCCCCCGTCCGTGTGCCACGGCGATGCCGGTGGTGATATTGGTGTTGAAGAACAACTCCTCAATGGAGATCACATCCGGTTTCAGCTGGCCGATCAGCTCCTCCATGTCGCAGCTGATTTGGTACAGGCGGCGGCTGAGGGGCAGACCCGCCGGAGTGGTAATGGCGCCGTACGTCACCATGTGGACTTGTGCCCGTTCCGCCTCCACCAGGCCGAAGCCGATGGTGGCAAAGCCGGGGTCGATGCCTAAAATGCGCATGGCGCTCCCCTTTCAGATTGCATACTTCGATAGTATAGCAAATTTTAGGAAAAAGCGCAACTATAAAAAAAGAGCGCCCGCAGGCGCTCTTTTTTATTTGATGGGGATGGCAACAGGGGTATCGAATTTCGTGATCCGATTGGAGGTGGGGTCCAGATAAACCACGGTGCCGTAGAAGCCCCGCAGGGGGAAGCTCTCGCTGATGACGCCGTCCTCCTCGACCCACTCCTCCGTCTCCGGGTCCAGATAGCCGTAGTTGGAGGCGCTCTGCAAGACCTCGTAGTGGTTCCCGGCTTCGTCCCAGAAGCCGTGGCAGCTCATAAGGTTGCCGAGGTCTCCGATCTCTTCGGTGAATTTCAGGAACGTCACCTCCCAGGAGCCGCCGTATGGACGTTCCGCCTTGAGAAGCCGGATACCCTGGGGGAGATTTTCCACGGTGCCCTCCGTCAGGTCCAGCCGCACTCTGGGGGCGTCCTTGTCCTTCCACCGGGCCTGGGTAATATAGAGGGTCAGATGTTGCCCGTGGCTGAAAAAGGTGCTGTCCAGCCAGAAGGTGGCCCCCTCCTCACTCTCGGGGGCGCCGGAGGCGGTGAGACCGCCAGGGCGCTCAAACCGCTCGCCGTGCTCGTTCTCCAGATACAGGTCCAATCCTGTGAGGTCCGCGGTGTTGCCCTCGCCGGCCCTCAGATTGACCCGGAGATGGGTGGGGTACCGCTCCACCTCCGTCAGGATGAAGCGCTGGCCGTCCAGGGTAAAGGCGGTGTCCACAGGGATGATCTCCCCCTGGGCAGTGTAGTAGGGATCGAACTCCAGGTGGAAAGGGATCTCGGTCAGGTAGTCCGGCTCCCGGTGCTCCGGCGTCTCAAAGGCGGAAGCGTTCAGTTCCGCATTAAGGCGGGCCGCTTGGTCATAGTTATAAAACTGAAAGCACAGGTCCATGACAGACGGAACATCGCATTCCACAAATTGCAGCTTGATCAGCTGGAGCTCGCCGCTGGTCACCTGTGTACTGCCGGAAAATTCCAGGCTGCCGTGGTCTTCGTCGAGACCGTAGTCGTAATTCACATACAGTTCCTGTTCCTTTGGAAACTGCGCTGTGTAAAAGATATTCACCTGCTTGCGGTCCACAATGACGTACTCCACCGTGACAGTGATGCCGTCCTGACTCTTCGTTTCGCCGATGGGCTGGACATACTCGTTTTCCACGGCGGCGGAGAGAGATGGCGAGAAGGCCACAGCCTTCGCCAGCTCACGCAGCCAGGGAATCCGCCCGCAGGCGCTGGCAAAGGGGATGGAGAGATTCACCAGCAGCACAAAGGCTGTAAAGCAGGCGGCCATCCCAATAACCGGAGCCAGAAAAAGACGCCGCTTCTTTTGTAAAGCATTTTTCCTTATCAATGCTCTCTGTGCCGTGCTTTCCAACGCATCCGGCATTGTTTCCAGTCCTGTCAGCAGGGCCTGATATTCCTCGTTTCGGTTCATACGCACTCCTCCTCTCCCAATTCCAGGCGCAGCAGCGCAAGAGCCCTGCGCTGGCGGGTGGCCGCAGTTCCCTGGGGAATCTTCAAGGCGGCAGCAGTTTCCACCTGGGTGTACCCGGCAAAAAACCGCAGGACCACCACCTGCCGCAGCTCCTCCGGCAGCCGCCGGACGGCCTCCCGCAGCGGTAGGGCGTCATACTCGTCCGGCCCGGCGGACTCCGGAAGGGTCTCCTCCCCTGCCAGATGCTTCCGGCGGCGCAGCTCCCGGTGGCATTCGTTGATCAGGATACGGGTGATCCAGGTCTCAAAAAACTCCGGCTGCCGCAGCTTTTTCAGTCCCCGAAGAGCCTGGTATACTGCCTCGTCCACGGCCTCCAGGGCGTCGGCCTCGCTGCCAAGATACAGATACGCGGCACGGTACAGCCGCTCCTTCACCGCTTCTACCCTGCCGGCAAATTCCTCCCCGTCCAAAGCGCCACCTCCTTTCTTTATCTATTAGAGTTTCCAGGACTCCATTTTGTTTTCCAAAAGAAAAATTTTCCGAAATGCAAAAACAGCACGGCTCTGCCGTGCTGCCCGGAAAGGGACTAGGGGGACGCCTAGGCTCCCCCAATTCTTTCGCCCAAAACGAAAGGAAAAATTACAGTCATTTTCGGTTGGACATGCGCCTGCCCCAATATACCTCCGTCCGTTCACCTTTGTGGCGAATACAACAGTGAGCGGACTTCTTCAAGCCCTCGGATGCGCCTTCTGATACACGTCTTTCAGCTGCCGCTTGACAACGTGGGTGTAAATCTGGGTGGAGGAGATGTCAGCATGGCCCAGCATCTCCTGAATGGAGCGCAGGTCCGCCCCGTTCTCCAGCAGATGCACCGCAAAGGAGTGCCGCAGGGTATGGGGCGTGATGTCCTTCTCGATACCCGCTTTTTCCTGGTAGCATTTGATAATCTTCCAAAAGCCCTGACGGCTCATGCGCTCGCCGTTCATATTGACGAACAGAGCCTCCTCCCCGCCATCGGCGATCAGCTGGGGGCGAATGTTTTTCACATAGTCCTGCAAAGCCTTCACGGCACCGTGGTACAGGGGGATAATCCGCTCCTTCCCCTTGCTCCGGCAGCGGATGAAGCCGGCGGAGAGGTTCAGATCGTCCAGATCCAGGGAGATCAGTTCGCTGACCCGAATGCCGGTAGCATACAGAAGTTCCAGCATAGCGTGGTCCCGGAAGCCCTTGGCATCCACGCACTGTGGCTGGTCTAAAAACAGCTCCACCTCCCGGGAGGTGAGGATCTCCGGGTATTTGCGCTCTGATTTGGCGGCGGCCAGCCCTTTGGCGGGATTGGACGCCACGGAGCCCTCCGCCAGAAGGAAGTTGTAAAAGGATTTGACGGAGGCCAGAAACCGGGTAACAGAGGCTGTGGATTTTCCGTGTCCCAGCATCCAATCCATGTAATCCCGCACCATCTCGGCCTTTGCCTGCCGAAGGCCGCACTCCCGGTGGTTCTGCAAATAGTCCGCAAACTGGTTCACATCCCGTAGATAGGACGCGACAGTGTTTCGGGAGGCCTGCTTCTCCTCAGTCAAATATGTACCATATCGTGTCACATCGTCCATGTTTGGAGAAACACCTCCCTCTCTCTTTCTGTTCAGACGATGCCCAGAATCCGCTCCAGGATCAGCTGGAGCAGCCAGGGCGATAGAAATAAGTCCACACACATACCCGCCAGCAGCACAGCTATCACACCGCCAAACCGGACCCAGCAGCTCCGGCCATAGACCACCGGAGCTGCCCGCCTTCCCCGTCCGAAGGACAGACTGGCCAGCGCCGCGCTGGTTCCCCATGCAGGGACCGCCAGCAGAAGGTAACAGGGCAGCGTCACCGCACACCGCAGACCAAAGACCGCCAAAGCCAGCAGAACTCCGTCGGTCCCAAAGGCGGCAGTAAAACAGCAGACGGAAAAAGACAGAAAAAAACCATAGGTCGCTGTGGCAAAGGGCAAAAGAAGTACCCCCAGCGAGGTAAAGCCCAGCAAAAAGGCCAGCAGCGGATAGCGGAAGTAGATCACCGCGGCGGACAGCGCCGCCAAGGCCGTTCGATCCGCGCCGCCGTCCAAACGGAGATAGTCCGTCAGATAGCGGCCCAACTCGTCTCCTGTGGCGTCCGGCACACGGCCTGACAGGACCTGTCCCAAAAGCACGCCGCCCAAAAAGAACAGCGCCAGAAGCACCAGGCGGGGCAGCGGGGCGGACTGCCCGTCTTTTCCTTGTTTTTTCCAAATCAAACCGCCTCACCTCACTTCATCCTATGAGCGAAGCGGGCGGTTTATGAGATGGTTGACGTAAACCGACTGTTATTAAATAATAGTTCAAATTTCCAAAATTATCAAGGAATTTCAATGAAAAAAATCTTTTTTGTAATTTATGAACAAATGTTATGTAAACAATTTTATGTAAACTTCGTAAAGTTGAGCAAACAGGGGGATCCACCTTTTGGAAAAGGCCGACATCTGGTATTCCAGTATCAGACAACGCCCCCATATCTGCCCCACTTCCCTGCACAGCCCTTTGTCAAGTCAAAAACATCTATAAGTTTGCAATGCACACATTTTTGTGAAATCTTACAGCGCTCCTATTTTCCGCTTTTTCTTTTTCCGCTGTCCGCTGCCCAGTACGCCGGCCAGCAGGCCGCCCGCCAGGGCGCACAGTATCAGGATGCCGCCGTGTCCTGCCCAGTTGATCCCCTTCTCCCAGCAAAGAATCCCCACCGCCGCCAGAATACCCGCGAACAGCGCCGCGCACATCATGGCGCTGGGCAGCGGTCCCCACATGGGTCTCCGGGCGCAGAGAAATCCCCCGGCCAATGCGGACAGCAGACAGAGTGCCGCCACTGCCGGGAACATACCCGCCTCCGTTAGCGCGCCCTTCACCACCAGCAGCGTCACCAGCAGCTGCCCCAGGAGATAGATCCCGAAGGACAGACACAGTCCTTCTAAAAATACCAGCCCGTTCGGCGATTGTTTTTTTCCTTTGCCCATAAATAATCCTCCCTCACAATCGTTCCTAATCAGAACATATTGCAAGGGAGGCGGTTTTTATGAATGCCCGGGATTATTTTTCCTCTTTTTCAGGGGCTGGAATCTCGTTAACGGGATCGGCGGCCTCCTCCTTCTTCTCTTTCTTTTCCTTCTTGGCGTTCTCGGGCTGCTCGCCGGTCTGTACGCCCACGGTGGAGACGGCCCAGCGAGTCAGCTCCATGCGGACACGGTCCTCGCTGGTCTCAATGATGATGGTGTTCTGATCGGTGGAGACGATCTTCCCCACAATCCCGCCGATGGTGGTGACAGTATCGCCCTTTTTCAGGCTGTCCCGCATCTCCTGAGCCTGCTTCTTCCGCTTGTTCTCCGGACGGATCAGGATGAAGTAGAAGATCGCCAGCATCGCAACCATCATAAAAATAGGTTCCATGTTGATAAAACTCCTTTTCCTTCGTAAATTCAGAATGGTACCATTATACCAGAATTAACCGGTTTTGCAAGAACTTTCTTTGCATTATGAACCACACTGCCCCTGTGTTTTCCAAAAGAATTGCCAAAGAGGCGGTTTTGTGGTAAAATTTCTCCGGCGCATGCGCTGAAAACGGAACGAAGAGAGGTGGACACGCCTGTGAAACGCTGCATTGCCGTCTCTGGAATCGTCTTGAAAAAGTAATCAGAAAAGGAGTTTGATTATGGCGATTCCAGACCACACCAGAGTATACCCCAGGACCGGAGATACACAGACTGTATATTTGAAAAACGTGGTGGACGACCCGGCAATTCAAATTGGGGCGTTTACCATTTATAACGACTTTGTACGCGATCCCAGGGACTTTCAGAAAAACAATGTTCTCTACCACTACCCCATCAACCGCGACTGCCTGTACATCGGGAAATTCTGTTCCATTGCCTGCGGCGCCCGTTTTCTCTTCAACAGCGCCAACCACACCCTGCACTCCCTTTCCAACTACACCTTCCCTATCTTTTACGAGGCATGGGACCACAGCATAAGTCCCGCCGAGGCCTGGGACAACAAAGGGGACATCGTCATCGGGAACGACGTATGGATTGGCTATGAGGCCGTGATCCTGGCGGGCGTTACCATCGGCGACGGCGCGGTAATCGGCGCCCGTGCCGTGGTGACGAAGGATGTGCCGCCATATACCATTGCGGGCGGCGTTCCGGCCCGTCCTATTCGAAAGCGGTTCTCCGATGAGACGGCGGATACCCTGCTGCAGCTGCGGTGGTGGGACTGGCCCCTGGAGCGGATCTCGGAGGGGCTCCACTCCATCCAGCGCGGTGACCTGGAGACACTGGCCGACTTGGCGCAGCGCCGGATATGAAGATCTTCTCTTTATGTGCTCTATGAGATTTTTCTGCACAAAATAGTCAGACAAGGACGTATCCACCCCGGATACGTCCTTGCATTTTTATGCCCGTTCCTCCAGCCGCCCACTGTACCGGACGCGGAAGTCCGCGAAGGTTCCCTCGTCCAGGGCCTGCCGGATTCGGGTCATCAGCTCATTATAGAAATACAGGTTGTGGAGCACCGCCAAACGCAGGGCCAGTACCTCGTCCGCCTTGAACAGATGCCGCAGGTACGCCCGGGAAAACCGCCGGCACACAGGACAGCCGCAGCTCTCGCTGATAGGCCGCGCATCCGCGGCATATTTCTCATTCAGGATATTGACAGTGCCCTCCCAGGTAAAGAGCTTGCCGTGGCGGCCGTTTCGGGAGGGCATGACGCAATCGAAGAAGTCCACCCCCCGGCTGACGCCCTCGATAATGTTGCTGGGTGTGCCGACCCCCATGAGGTAGCGGGGCTTCTCCCTCGGCATAAAGGGCTCCACCACGTCGATCATCTCATACATAACCTCCGCCGGCTCCCCTACGGCCAATCCGCCGATTGCAAAGCCGTCGCAGTCGATCTTTGCGATCTCCCGCATATGCCAGGCACGGAGATCCGCGAAGGTGGCCCCCTGGTTGATGCCGAAGAGCATCTGACCGGGGTTTACCGTGTCCGGCAGGCTGTTGAGACGGTCGTGCTCGGCCTTGCATCGCTCCAGCCAGCGGAAGGTCCGCTCGCAGCTGGCCTTGGCGTAGTCGTACTGTGCCGGGTTCTCCACGCACTCGTCAAAGGCCATGGCGATGTCGCTGCCCAGGTTGGACTGGATCTGCATGGATTCCTCCGGTCCCATGAAGATCTTCCGGCCGTCGATGTGGGAGGAGAAATACACGCCCTCCTCCTTAATTTTCCGGAGACTTGCCAGGGAGAACACCTGGAACCCGCCGGAATCCGTCAGGATGGGGCCGTCCCAATTCATAAACTTGTGCAGTCCCCCCATACGCCGCACCAGCTGGTCGCCGGGCCGCAGATGCAGGTGGTAGGTATTGCTGAGCTCGATCTGGCAGCCGATCTCCTGCAGGTCAAAGGCCGAGACGCCGCCCTTGATGGCCGCCTGTGTCCCCACGTTCATGAAGACAGGAGTCTGGACAAGGCCTCCGTGGGCGCAGGAAAACTCGCCGCGCCGGGCGCGGCCCTCAGTTTTGAGAACTCTGAACATGGACGTTACTCCTTAATTTTATTAAAGACTGTCGAAAAATGTCCTCAGAGCCGCTTTTTTCTCTTGGGACAACGCCTTTTTGGGGATACCGTCCTCCGCGCCGGCCAGGGCGGTCAGCTGATGGAAGCAGGCGGTTGGGTCCACCTGGGCGCGAATGCGAAGGAATGATTCCTGCGCCCCCAGTTCCCGCAGCTGTTCCGGGGTGGTGACGCCCACCCGGCATAGGTTTTCCGCCAGCTTGGGGCCGATATTGGGAAGATCTGTCAATTCCATAAGCAAAAGCCTCCTCCATCAATACAAAAACATGGCGTCGCCGAAGGAGAAAAAGCGGTATCTCTCCCGGACAGCCTCCTGATAGGCCGCCAAAACATGCTCCCGCCCGGCAAAGGCGGACACCAGCATGACCAGGGTGCTCTCCGGAAGATGGAAGTTGGTCACAAGCGCGTCCGTCACCTTGAAGCGGTAGCCGGGATAGATGTAGATGTCCGTCCAGCCGCTTCTGGCCTCCATGTGTCCATCCTCCCCGGCCCAGGACTCCAGCGTCCGGCAGGAGGTGGTGCCCACACACACGCACCGGCCCCCAGCGGTCCGGGTCTGATTGATCAGATCAGCTGTCTCCTGAGGCAGGATGCAGTACTCGCTGTGCATAGTATGATCTGTAATGTCTTTTTCCTTTACAGGTCGAAAGGTGCCAAGACCTACATGAAGGGTCACATATCCGATCCCCACGCTCTTTGCCGCTATGGTCTCCAGAAGCTTTGGCGTAAAGTGGAGGCCCGCCGTGGGGGCCGCCGCGCTTCCGTTGTGCCGGGAGTAGACTGTCTGATACCGCTCCCGGTCCTGGAGCTCCGCCTTGATATAGGGCGGCAGAGGCATCTTGCCCAGCCGCTCCAGGACCTCCAGAAAAATTCCCTGGTAAGTGAAACGGACCAGGCGGTTGCCCCCTTCAATTTCTCCGGTCACCTCCGCCGTCAGCTCACCGTCTCCGAAGGACAGTTTTGCTCCGGGGCGCATCTTCCGGCCGGGACGTACCAGACACTCCCAGGTCCCCTCCCCCCTGTCGGTGAGCAGCAAAACCTCGCAGGCGCCGCCGCCGGGAAGCCGCTGGCCCAGAAGCCTGGCCGGCAGAACCCGGGAGTCGTTTAAGATCAGGCAGTCGCCGGGACGCAGAAAGTCCGGCAGGTCATAAAAATGGCAGTGCCTGGTCTCTCCGGTGGAGCGGTCCAGCGTCATCAGCCGGGATGCGTCCCGCTGCTGGATAGGCGTCTGGGCAATCAGCTCCTGGGGAAGGTCATAGTAAAAATCGCTGGTCTTCATATCGTGTCCGTTCCTCACCGAATGGTGATGTCTGTATAGTAAAATTCCAGAATATCCTGATAATTGTATCCCTGCTCCGCCATGGATCGGGCGCCGTACTGGCTCATGCCCACATTGTGGCCGTTTCCCGTGCCGGTGATGGTAAAGCTGCCGTTGGCGGAGCCGGCGCTGGGCTGGGAGACGGTTCCCCCGCCGCCGCTGACCGTGGAGATGCCGGAGGAGGAAATGACGGAGGCGGAGTCGCCTGCCAGCGTTTCCATGGTCCCGCCGCCGGAAATAACGAAAGTCCCATTCAGGGACGGCAACTGCCCGCCGCCGCTGACATAGACGCTGCCGCCGGTGCCCGCACTGCTGCCGTTGATGTCAAAGCGCATACTGCGGACGGATTTGTTGTATGTGCTGCTGTAAAAAATGGTGCGGCAGGTATCGCCGCTGACGGTGGTGGAGCCGCGGCTCCCATCAAAGGTCACTTTTTTCACGTTGCCCATGGGGGTGTACTCGGATATGTAGACGTTTTGGACCATGCCGATGGAGTAGCCCTTCTGCTCCAAAATCCAGGTAAGCTCGTCCGCGCTGTATGTGACGGAGTAGCTGTAACTGGGGATATTGATCCGGGCCTCATTGGGGTCCGGCTTGCCGATGAGATACCCCGGGTCTCCGCCGAAGACGTTGGCGGAGTCCTCTGTGGCGCCGCCGTTGGAGGAGTGGTACACCGCGTCCTTCACCAGCTCGCCCCGGTAGTAGAGACACTCCCCCGCCGTGTTGTCAACGGCGTCGTTGCTCTGATCGCTGGGCCCGGCGGCGCCGCCGCTTCCCAGGCCCCGGTAGACCTGGCAGTCAGCGCCGTTGCACACGTCGAAGCCGTAGAGCGATGTGTGCTTGTTGTTGCCGTAGACAAAGGTGCGCACACAAACCGCCTGGGCCTCCAGAGCCGCCAGGGGCCAGTCGCCGCTCATCTCATAGGGGATGACGCCTTTGACGTAGTCCTCCACATCCACCACGTTGGAGACATTGATGTTTCCGCCGGTGACCCGGGCGTACTCAAAGCCTCCTGCGTATTTGTAGCCCTTGAACCAGGTGGCAGTCTCCCCCCGCCATCCCTCGGGCAGTATGCCAAGATTACGGGCGCCGCCGCAGTCGAACTCAAAGAGGATTTGGTCTGTCTTGGTCACTGTCACCACAATGCCCGTAGAGGAGGACTGGGCCACACCGTCCCCGCCATAGCGGTTCACGTCGTTTTCCGCTTCGCTCCGGGACTGGTAGCTGCCAATCCGTACAACGAATTCGCCGGAGATCCAGGCGGGATAGCCGCCGTACTCCCGGGCGGCGTCCGCAGCGTCCTCATAGTCCCGGAAACCTGCAAGCTCCACATGCCATCCGCCCAAAAAGCGGTAGCCGCCGGAGGGGATGTCCGGGGAATAAGCGCCGCTGCCGTTCATATAAATATCACCAGCGGCAGTCATGGAGATCTGCGTCTCCCCCGTCCGCCCCAGGGAGCGGAACTCCCGGCTCTCATCAAACCAGCCGAATTCATAGCCCTCTCCCAGGCTGTTCTCCAGATTGGCCGAAAAGAGCGCGTTGGAGCCGTACCAGAGTCCCACCTTTACCCTGTCGTTCACCACCGCGGATGCGGAGACAGCAGACAGTGAGAAAAAAGTCACAACGAACAGGGCCGTCAAAAGCAGTTTTTTCATGGAACCTCCCCATGGCCCTGACCTTGACGAAACCCAAAAAGTATGTTAATATACATACAAATGTCCGTCTTACAAATACAGGGCTGTTTTTTTCTCAGTAAAAAACATTATAGTACAAAACGGCGCCAGAAGCAACAAAAAAAGACGCCGGAACAAACACAGCAGGAGGAGCATATAATGAAACAGTACAAAGTGGGTGTCATCGGCTGTACGGGCATGGTGGGCCAGCGGTTCGTCACCCTGATGGAAAACCACCCTTGGTTTCACTTGACCGCCGTGGCTGCAAGTGCCCGCAGCGCCGGGAGGCGCTATGGCGAAGCTGTGGAGGGCCGCTGGGCCATGTCCGCCCCGGTGCCGGAGACGGCTAAAGAGCTGGTAATTCTGGACGCGGAGGCTGACGCGGAAAAACTGGCGGAGCAGGTAGATTTCTGCTTCTGCGCTGTGGACATGAAAAAAGAGGATATCCGGGCCTTAGAGGAGCGGTACGCCAAACTGGAGTGCCCCATCGTCTCCAACAACTCCGCCCACCGCTGGACGGACGACGTGCCCATGGTAGTGCCGGAGCTCAACGCGGAGCACCTGGAGGTTATCGAGGCCCAGCGCAAACGTCTGGGGACCCGGCGGGGATTTATCGCCGTGAAGTCCAACTGCTCCCTCCAGAGCTATGTCCCCGCCCTGCACCCTCTGCTGAAATACGGCCTGGAACGGGCCCTGGTCTGTACCTATCAAGCCATTTCCGGCGCAGGCAAAACCTTTGAGCGCTGGCCGGAGATGGTGGATAACTGTATTCCCTATATCGGCGGCGAGGAGGAAAAAAGCGAGCAGGAGCCTCTGAAGCTGTGGGGCGTGGTGGAGGACGGCAGAATCATCAAGGCCGCCGGCCCCGCCATCACAGCCCAGTGCTTTCGGGTGGCCTGCCAGGACGGCCACATGGCGGCTGTATTCATGAAGTTCCAGGAGAGCCGTAAGCCGACCGCAGAACAGATCAAGGCCGACTGGGCCGCTTTCCGGGGTCCCGCCCAGGAACTGGACCTCCCCTCTGCCCCCAAACAGTTCCTCCACTACTTCGAGGAGCCGGACCGGCCGCAAACCCGGCTGGACCGGAATCTGGAAAACGGCATGGCTGTCTCCCTGGGCCGTCTGCGGGAGGACACCCAGTATGATTACAAATTTGTGGGCCTCAGCCACAACACCCTCCGGGGCGCTGCCGGCGGCGCAGTGCTGCTGGCGGAGCTGCTGTGCGCAAAGGGATATATTGAGGCAAAATAAACGGCACTGTCTACAAAAGAAAGCGGATGCCCAAACCGGGCATCCGCTTTTTGTCCATCGATCATGAAAGGAGTGATGCGCTTGAAACAACCGATTTTTACAGGCTCCGGTGTGGCCATCGCCACGCCCTTCACAAACGGCGGCGTGAACTTTGACGCCCTGGGAAAGCTACTGGATTTCCAGTTGGAGAGTGGTACGGATGCTGTCATCGCCTGCGGCACCACCGGGGAGGCCAGCACCATGACACCCCGTGAGAGGACAGAGGTCATCGCGTTCTGCGCAGAGCGTGTGAAGGGAAAAGTCCCGGTGATTGCAGGGGCCGGATCCAACTCCACGGAGGTGGCCGTCACCCTCTCCCGGGAGGCGGAGAACGCCGGGGCCGACGGGCTGCTGCTGGTGACGCCCTACTACAATAAAGCCTCCCAGGCCGGGATGATCCGGCACTACCAGACCATCGCCGACGCGGTGAACCTCCCCTGCATCCTCTACAATGTGCCCTCCCGCACCGGGGTCTCCATCGCCCCGGAGACGTACGCCGAGCTGGCGAAGCACCCCAACATCATCGGCACCAAGGAGGCCTCCGGAAATCTGGGAAATATCCAGCGAACCCAAAACCTGTGCCTGGAGGACTTCTACATCTGGTCCGGCAACGACGACGAGACGGTCCCCATCTGCGCCCTGGGCGGCGTTGGGGTAATCTCCGTGGCGGCCAACGTCCTCCCCGCTGAGATGCACACCCTGGCCCGGCTGTGCCTGGATAACGACTTTGCCGAGGCCGGGAAGCTCCAGCTGTACTTAAAGGACTTCTGCGACGCCATGTTCTGCGAGGTGAACCCCATTCCCGTCAAGACGGCGCTGAATCTGCTGGGGTGGGAGATGGGAGAACTCCGCCTTCCCCTGTGCCCGCCAAGTGACGCCAATCTGGCGCGCATCCGGGAGACGCTGGTGAAATACGCGCTGTTGCCGGCGGAGTAAAGAGGGGCGGGGAGATTTCCCCGCCTCTTTATTCTGTGATTCCCTCTTCCTCCTTGTAAAGTCTTTCAGCTTTAAGGACCGCTTTTTCCAGTGCCTCCCGGCTGTCCAGCTCCAGAGCGTCCCCAAAGGGATAGTAATTCAGCCGGAGCCCCGGGAGATTGGACTGAAACATCCCATTCTCCGTGCTTATGAGCAGCGTGCTGTCCCGAAGATAGGTGTGGACCTCCCACAAAAAATCTGTCATGGCCTCCACATCGTATTGGTGCCCGTCCATGCGGAAATTGCAGTCCCAGATCACGCCGCTCTCATGGAGGACCTCTTCCCCACCTACGGCGTTCAGGGAGAACACCCGGAGCGAATACTCTGCCTGGCCCTGGTACATGGTAGGGAGATACCGGATGAGATAGTCCTGTCCGTCCATGGAGAAAGCGAAAATACTCGTCCACCCGGCGTGGGCGGTGTGAGCCTCCTCCTCCCACAGCGTGGCGCCGTCCGCGTCCACAACGCGGAGGGTGTGGGCGCTTTGAACGGATGTAATTTCCACCGTCTCCGGCTGTCCGTCGTGGTTGAAGTCATAGGTCTCCGGCAGGATCTCCTCCGTACGCTCCAGCGTCTCGCCGGTGATCTGCCCCTGCTCCGTGGTGATATAGCAGGTGCAGCGGGACTGTCCCTCGTTCACATCGTCAAAGGTCAGGTCCAGACAGTGCTCTGACCGCCACTCTCCCCAGGGCTCGTAATACGCCGGAAAGGTGTACTCCGGGATGGAGTTTCCATCCGGCAGAGTGAAGTCCCAGGCGGTCCAGTGCTCCGTCTCAAGGACGGTGACGGAGCACCAGGTCCGAGCGGACCGGGCCAGGGCCAGATACCCTCCCTCCGGAGACCAGAGAGCCCTCTGGCTCACCATGCCCTCCGTCTCCCACAGCACCTCCTCTGTAAGACGGTCCACCACCTGGACCTTCTCCGGCACCCGGACGCCGCTGACATAGAAATCCGTCGCTCCCGCGGTGCGGACCAGTAACCGCTGATCGGGGGAGATGGTCTCCCCTTCCACCACTGCCAGAGGCGCGGCCTCCAGCATCTCCTTGTACGCCCGCTCTCCGTCGGACAGGCCGTCCGCCGCCGGACCGCGGGAGACCGCGAAAACCGTTCCAGCGGTCAGCAGAAGCAGCGCACACAGGCCAATGATCTGTTCTCTCTTCATAAGCTCCACCCTCATCTCTCTTGATGGAAATCAGTATAGCGGAAAATGGAATATTATGTCTACCACAGCCCGGTTACAGAAAAATGACAGTGCGGTAAAAGAAGTAACGGCCTGGTAACAGGAAAATCAGGGGAGAGGGCCGCGGCCCTCTCCCCCTTTGAGGATTTAGAATTTCCAGTACAGTTATTCTTTTGTCTCGCCGACCAGCTCTTCAAAGCTATTGCCAATGACCCCTTTGACAAACAGGTCAATGCAGTCCTCCATCATTTTTACGATGTCGTCTCTATATTCATTTGCAGAGCGGATGCGGCTCAGCTGTTCCTTTATTCCAGCCGCTAATTCCGCCGCGTCGAAAGGTTAATTTGCGACACGGTTCCGTTGATCCGTTGACATGTGGAGATTGGCTCCTATTGAACGGTCTTTTTTGGTGTAGTCGGGGTTAAAGGCATACTCAAACTGAGTCTGTATGAGAGCGCAGCAAATGCACGCCTGATCGCCCATCTTGTGTTCCAGAACGCCAGTTCTTCTCAGCTCACTCTGCATTTTTAGGAAGTACAAAGTCGTATTTTTACCGGCATATATCTCCCTAATTGCTGCCTCCATTTCATTAAAATTCATTCCATCATAGCCTAGGCCATGTTTGAAAAAAGTCAAAACGCCCAAACGGTGGATCTTGATCCGCCACTCTGCGTTAAATTTTCTTGCCGAGCGTCAGCCCGCCTGCAAAAATTTGCCTTGATTGGCGAAAAAATCTCTCGCCGTTGGGCATTCCGCCATTTTTCAAATATGGCCCTTCAAAAGAGAATCATGGAGAACCTTGCCGGCAGCTTTTTCCAAAGCCATTTTTCCTCATAACTGTTGGCTTCTCCAGCCGCTTCGCGTGCGGTATTTACTTCAGGAATAAAAATACGGCGGTTGATCTCATTTACAAAATGGTTATTGACCCGCGCCCATTCCATGGGCCTGGTAATACCGGCTGTAATGGCGATCATATTCCCGTCAAAGGCTTCATTATAGCGATTCCATATCTCCGCATAGATCTCTTCGGAACTCATTCCGGTATAGTCCGTCTGCTCGGTTATTTCCGCCAGCTGATTGAGTTTTGCAAAGGTCGCGTTGCAGACAGCGGGATTCCCATAAGCCAATTCCGCACTGGTAAAATTCGCTTCTGTATTGAACAATTGGGTATTCGTGCTAGGAACGCAACGGTCCTGAGATCTCGCCTGCATCACCTGTCCAAAGGTTTTTGATGATGCGGACGGACCTGTTGATTTCCGATATTCCGGACAAACCTGCGGAGATTTCTCAATTTTCATAATTTCTGATCCCCCAATTTATAGTTTTGAGATAATATTTAAGAAACCGTGTCCATAGTCGGGAAATGCTGGATGGGCGAGAGAATTCCGCGAGCGGCGTGAAAAGACCCGTCCAGACGGCGTTCAACGCCTGTGAATACAGCTTCTACAGCAATCCTCAAAATTGCGGGCACCAAAACGGCGGCCCCTACGCATCGCCTGTAGGGGCCGCCCATTTGCCGGAAATTTTGATGTCCGCTATCAGTTATCAAATACCATCGCAGGCTGGGATACAGCTCCTATCACTTTACAACGGCCCGGTGATAGACCTTCTTGCCCTTTTTGATAATGATGCCCTCGCCCTCGAAGTCCGACTGGTCGAAGGCTTCGCCGATGTCCGTCACCTTCCGGTCATTGACCGCCATGCCGCCCTGCTGGATCAGCCGCCGCGCCTCGCCGTTGGAGGGGCACAGGCCGCAGGCCACCAGCAGATTGACGGCGCCGATCTTTCCGCCTTCAAACTTCCCGGCGTCCAGCTCCGTGGTGGGCATGTTGCTGACATCCCCGCCGGTGGAGAACAGCGCACGGGCGGCGGCCTGGGCTTTGTCCGCCTCCTCTTTGCCATGGACCATATTGGTCAGTTCCCATGCCAGAATCTCCTTGGCCTGGTTGAGCTGGGCATCCTTCCAATGGTCCATTTCGTCGATCTGCTCCAGAGGCAGGAAGGTGAGCCAGCGGACGCACTTCATCACGTCCGCGTCTCCCACGTTGCGCCAGTACTGGTAGAAATCATAGGGACTGGTCTTGCTGGGGTCCAGCCACACGGCGTTGCCAGCGGTCTTTCCCATCTTGTTGCCCTGGGAGTCCGTGAGCAGGTTGATGGTCATGCAGTGGGAGTCCCTGCCCAGCTTGCGGCGAATCAGCTCTGTACCGCCCAGCATATTGCTCCACTGGTCATTGCCGCCGCATTGGAGATTGCAGCCCACCGTCTGGAACATGTGGTAGAAATCGTAGGACTGCATAATCATATAATTGAACTCCAGGAAGCTGAGCCCCCGCTCCATGCGCTGCTTGTAGCAGTCCGCCCGGAGCATATTGTTTACGGAGAAGCAGGCCCCGACCTCCCGCAGCAGGTCCACATAGTTGAGGCTCAGCAACCAATCGGCGTTATTGAGCATCATGGCCTTGCCGGGACCCTCGCCAAAGTCGATAAACCGCTCCATCTGGCGCTTAAAACACTCGGCGTTGTGATCGATGTCATCCCGGGTGAGCATCTTCCGCATATCTGTGCGGCCGGAGGGATCGCCGATGGTGGTGGTGCCGCCGCCAATGAGGGCAATGGGCTTATTTCCAGCCATCTGGAGGCGCTTCATCAGGGTAAGGGTCACAAAGTGCCCGGCTGTCAGGCTGTCGGCGGTGCAGTCGTACCCAATATAAAAGGTTGCCTTGCCGTTGTTGATGAGGTCCTTGACCTCCTCCTCGCTGGTCACCTGGGCAATCAGCCCGCGAGCCTGTAGTTCATCATAACAAGTCATAATAATCTTTCTCCTTCAATTAAAATTCGCCCTCCGTCCCGGGCCGGGACAGAGGGCGAAGCAACTTCGCGGTACCACCTCTGGTTCGCCGCCTCCTCGCGGAGACGGCCTCATGGAGTGCCAGCACACTCCCGCGCGGTAACGGGCGCACCCGGAGCACGCCTACTGGGCCGTAAGGCCGTTGGGGTGCCGGCTCTGAGGGGTATTCTCCGTCTGACCCTCTCCCCTTTTCAGCAAAACAGGGGCTCTCTGCGCAACGCCATGGCGGATACTCTTCCTCTTCCTCACCATATATATCGGGGATTATAGCGGATCGATGCCGGTTTGTCAACTGGTTTTGTTCACCTTCTCCGCTTCTTCATCCGCCTCAGAAACTTAGGGCTTTGGCATAGTGGGAAACCGGCTGACATTCCTCTCAGCCGATTTTGTATTCTGTAAAAATCTCACAAGCCCCGCCGGTAGGCCTCCGCACCGTCCAGCAGCTCCCCGGCGCTCTCCAGAAGGGCATCCGTCACCTTGGTGCCGCCGGTGATCCGGGCCAGCTCCGCTTTCCGCCGCTCCCGGTCCAGCCGGACCACCTCTGTGTAGGTTCTGCCCTTCCGCTCTCCCTTCTCCACGGAGAAGTGGGTGTCCGCCATGGCCGCCAGCTGGGGCAGATGGGTGACGCACAGCACCTGCTTGCGGCGGCTCACCTGGGCCAGCTTCTCCGCCACCTTCTGGGCCGCCCGGCCGGAGACGCCGGTATCCACCTCGTCAAACACCAGGGTTCCGATGGACTCCTGCTCCGCCAGCACATTTTTCAGCGCCAGCATGATCCGGGCCAGCTCGCCGCCAGAGGCGATTTTGGCGATGGGCCTCAGATCCTCCCCGGCGTTGGCCGACATCAGAAAGCGGATAACGTCGCACCCGTCCGGAGACGGTTCCTTGGACTCGAAGGCAATAGAGAAGCGGACCTTCCCCATGTCCAGCTCCCGCAGCTCGGTCTGGATGCGGGATTCCAGGGCCTTTGCGGCCGCTTTTCGAACCTTGGTCAGGGCCGCTCCGGCGGACAGAGCGGCTTTCTCCGCCTTTTTCAGCTTCTGCTCCAGACGCACCAGCGTGTCGTCTGCCGTCTCAATGGCGTCCAGCTCCGCTCGGCACTTGTCCAGATATGAAAGGCACTCCTCCACCGTGGCGCCGTACTTCTTTTTCAGGCGGTACAGCTGGTCGGCGCGGCTCTCCACCGCGTCCAGCTCCGCCGGGGAGAAGTCAAATTCTGTCCGCCTATCCCGAATCGTCTCTGCAAGGTCATAGGCTTCACAGCGGAGGTCTTCCAAGCGTTTGTACAAGTCTCCCAGGTCGTCGCTCAGGGTGCGGATGGCGGACAGGGCGTCCTCCGCCTCCCGAAGCTGGCTCACCGCGCCGCCGCCCTCATCGCCGCCGCTCAGGGCGTAATCCGCCCCGGAGAGGGCGGAGAGATATTTCTCCCCGTTACGCAGAAGACTCCGGCGGGCGGTCAGCTCCTCCTCCTCGCCGGGAACCAGCTCTGCCCGCTCCAGCTCGTCGATCTGAAAGCGGAGGCTGTCCACCCGGCGGGCCTTCTCCGCCTCGTCCATTTGCAGAGAGCACATCTTTGTTCGCAGGGATTCCATAGTCTGATATTCCGACTGATAGGCTGCCAGCGCCGTCTCCGTCCTGCCGAAGCGGTCCAGATATGCGCCGTGCTGTTCCTCGTCCAAAAGCTGCTGGCCGTCGTGCTGGCCGTGGATGTTCAGCAGCTCCCCGCCGATCCGCCGCAGCTGGGCCACGGTGATGGGCCGTCCGTTGATCCGGCAGACGTTTTTCCCGTCTCCCCCGATCTCCCGCTGGAGCAGGAGCGTCCCGTCCTCCTCCGGCGCGACGCCGTTCTCCGCCAGTCCCGGCAGCTCCGGTGCGACACCGGAGAAGGAGGCACTGACAAATGCCTTGTCCGCGCCGGTGCGGATCAGCTCCCTGGAGGTACGGCCTCCCAGCACCGCGCCCATGGCGTCAATGACAATGGACTTGCCCGCGCCGGTCTCGCCGGTCAGGGCGTTGAAGCCCGGACGGAACTGGATGTCCGCCTCCTCGATTACCGCGATATTCTCAATATGAAGCACTTCCAGCATAAATTTCCCTCTTACCTCCCATCTCTCACGGCAGGTACTGCCAAGGCTCTGGAACCGTCAGCCAAAAGCCCGGAGACAGCGCACATTGCAGCCGCTCTTTCGCAGTGTTGAGAAATGTCTCCAGCTCCGCGACGCCTTGCCAGGAGCGAAGAACGTCCATCTCACTGTACCAGCCCGCCCAGTACCGGCAGCAGGGACCGCCCATACCCCGACCCGTCTCTTCTGGTGAGGGCACATACTGCCAGAGGCTATAATCGCTCACGGAGATCCCCGCGGATTGCACCTCTTCCAAAAGGGCCTTGGCTTCCTCCGGCGGACAGATGCAGTCAATATAGCCGCTGCCCACAGGCTGGACACCGTGTCTTGCTAAAATCGCGTCCAATCGCCGCTGTGTTTCACTCTGTCTCACAGCATTTCCTTGATCTCTTCACAGAATGCCTCAGCGGCCTCCGTGTCCTTCATCAGCAAAAACGCTGTGTCGTCTCCTGCCAGGGAACCCACGATATAGGGCAGATCCATATTATCCAGGGCGGAACAGGCCCCGTTGGCAAGGCCCGGCATGGTCTTAATGACCACGATGTTCTGCGCGTAATCAATGCTGGTAATGCACTCCCGAAAGATGGTGCGCAGCTTCTCGGCAAAATTCAGGCGGTTGCGGTTGTCGGAGACAGCGTATTTATAGACGCCCTGCCCTGCCGGCTGTTTAATCAGGTGCATCTGCTTAATATCCCGGGAGATGGTGGCCTGGGTGCTGTTGATCCCTCGCTCCTGGAGCCTGGACAGCAGCTGCTCCTGGGTCTCGATATTCTCCTGGGAGATGATCTCCAAAATCATTGCCTGACGGTTATTTTTCATCATTCAGCCCTCCCGGCAGCATTTTTTGGGCAAATATCTCACAAAAACTCCGCTCCGACAGGCGGGCCAGCTTGGTCACATGTTTACTTCGCCGCACCACCACCCTGTCGTCGGACCGCAGGGCAAATGGACGGCTCTCGTCCACAAAGAGGTAGACCGGCTTTCTGCCGTTGCGCTCCAGTTCCACCGTCAGTGTGTGCTCCGGAGACAGCACATAGGAGGAAAACCGCATATTGTGGGTGCAGATGGGGGTAACTACCATGGTCTGTGCCTCCGGCTCCACCACCGGCCCGCCGGCGGAAAGGGAGTAAGCCGTGGAGCCCGTGGGCGTGGCAATGATGACGCCGTCGCCGGCAATGTCCGTCAGATGCCGCCCGTCGGAGGAGATCTTCAAATGAATGACGTGGGAGATGGGCCCCTCCCGGATCACGGCGTCGTTGAGTCCCAGGTTGGTGAAGATCTGCCGGCCCTCCCGAAGGACCGCCACGTCCAGCATCATCCGCTGTTCCACGGCAAAGTTCCATTGCCCCAGCTTCCGCAGGGCATCCAGCTCACCGGCCTCCAGCTCCGCCACGAACCCCAGGCCTCCCATATTGATGCCCAGGACCGGGATCTTGTTCAAAGCCACCAGTTTGGCCAGGTGCAGAATCGTGCCGTCCCCGCCGAAGGTAATCAGCAGGTCCGCGTCCCGCAGCTCCTGGAGCAGGGGCCGCACCTCATACCCGGCGAAGAGCCCCGGCCGCTGGTCCTTGAAGGGGGAACATACCACCGTCTGGAAACCCAACTCCCGCAGGATCTTCTCTGCGGCCCTGGTGACTGTCATGCCCTGGTCCCGATTGGGGTTGGGACACAGGATAATCTTTTTGCTGTTCATTGGCTGTTCCCCTCTCCGCGCTCTTGTAAAACCTGGTGGGACTCCGCCACCAGCGCCTCCAGATCAAACTCCACGGGCGCCCATGGACCCTTCTCCAGATACCCCAGGTACTCAATATTTCCCTCCGGGCCCCGGATGGGAGAATAGGTCAGCCCCAGGACGGCAAACCCGGCGGCCTGGGCGTGTTCCAAAAACCGCTCCAGCACCTCTCGGTGCACCGCCGGGTCCCTGACCACGCCCTTTTTGCCCACCTTCTCCCGCCCAGCCTCAAACTGGGGCTTGATGAGGGAGGCCGCATGCCCCCCTTCTCTCAGCAGGGCGCACAGGGGCGGCAGGATCAGCTTCAAGGAGATAAAGCTCACGTCCACAGAGGCGAAGTCCAGCTCCTCCGGAATATGCTCCCGGCTGAGATACCGGGCGTTGGTACGCTCTAAACAGACAACACGCTCATCGCTCCGCAGCCTCCAGGCCAGCTGGCCGTAGCCCACGTCCACGGCGTAGACTTTGTCCGCGCCGTTTTGCAGCATACAGTCCGTAAATCCGCCGGTGGAGGCGCCAATGTCGGCGCAGACCGCCCCCGCCAGGGTGATGGGAAACGAGGCCATGGCCTTTTCCAGCTTCAATCCGCCCCGGCTGACGTACTGCAGCGTATTTCCCCGAATCTCGATCTCCGCGTCATCTGGAACGGCGGCCCCCGGCTTGTCCATCCGCCGGCCGCCTACATACACCAGCCCGCTCATGATAGTGGCCTGGGCCTTCTGACGGCTCTCCAAAACCCCCCGCTCCACCAGCAGCACATCCAGCCGCGTCTTATTGCTCATGGACTACCGCCTCCCACACCGCCGCCGCAATACCGGCGGCGTCCAGACCAAAACTGTGCTCCAACTGGGCAACGGACCCCTCTGGAGCAAAGGTCTTGCCCAGATTTTTCAGGACCAGCCTGCCAGGGGCCTTTCCGTGCTCTGCCAGGATAGCGGACACCCGCTGTCCCACGCATCCGGCGCCGAAGGCGTCCTCCGGCACCGCCAGAATCTCTCCGCCCTGAAACCAGGGGGTCAGAAGGTCTATATCCAGCGGGGCGATCCGGTTTAGCTTCAAGACCCGCGCCTCGATTCCATGCTCTGCGCGGAGCAGCTCCGCCGCCCCCAGAACATTGTTCACCATCAGACCGTAGGCCAGCAGCGTCACACCGCTCCCCTGCCGGAGACAGGTTGCCGGCTCCGCTGAGGTATCCTCCCGAAAGGCACCCTCCCCGCCCCGGGGATAGCGCACCGCCACCGGGCCGGATATCTCAAGGACGGCCTGCCGCAGCATGGAGCGCAGCTCCGCGAAATTGGCGGGGCACAGCACTGTAAATCCGGGAATTTCCGACAAAAACAGGGTGTCAAAGCAGCCCTGGTGGGTCTCGCCGTCAGGACCTACCAATCCAGCCCTGTCCACGCCCAGCACCACGTGAAGACCCTGGAGGGCCACGTCATGGATCAGCATATCATAGCTCCGCTGCAAAAAGGTGGAGTAGACCGCCAGCACAGGGACCATGTCCTGCTTCGCCAGGCCCGCCGCCATGGCGGCGGCGTGCCCCTCGGCAATGGCCACGTCAAAAAACCGCTCCGGAAACTCCCGGGCAAAGCCGGTGAGACCGGTACCGTCCGCCATGGCGGCTGTGACGGCGCAGACTCTGTCGTTCTCCGCCGCGATGGCGGCGAGGGTGTTGCCAAAAACCGCGGAGAAGCTCTCCCCGCCCGGTTTTCGCAAAAGGCCGGTGGCGGGGTCAAAGGGCGAAACCCCGTGAAATTTGCTGGGGTCCCTTTCCGCGAAGGAGTATCCCCTCCCTTTCACGGTATGCACATGAAGCAGTACTGGGCCGCAGAGCTCCCTGGCCCACTCCAGCACATGGCACAGCCGGTCCAGGTCATGGCCGTCGATGGGCCCCAGGTAGGTAAAGCCCATGTCCTCAAACAGCGTGCTGCTGGGCCACATGACCCGTTTCAGAGAGGTCTTGACCCTGTGATTGAACCGGTAGAGCCGGTTTTCCTGTGGGCGGGCGCCAAAGAGCTGGCGGTAGAATTTTTTGAAATGGTAGTAGGCGGGCTTGCTCCGCAGCCGGCTCAGGTGCTTGGACAGCGCTCCCACATTGGGGTCAATGGACATGCCGTTGTCATTGAGGATCACGATCAGCGGCTCCCCGGAGGCCCCGGCATCGTTGAGGCCCTCATAGGAAAGCCCGCCGGTGAGCGCACCGTCTCCAATCAAGGCCAAAACGCTGTAATTTCCGTTCTGTAAAGTTCTTGCCCTTGCCATTCCTAGAGCCACCGAGACAGAGTTGGAGGCGTGCCCGGCGATAAAGGCGTCATGCTCGCTCTCCCTGGGCTTAGGGAAGCCGGAGAGCCCGCCGAACTGCCGCAGGGTGGAAAACAGCTCCCGCCGCCCCGTGAGGGCTTTGTGGACGTAGCATTGGTGGCCCACATCAAACACCAGCCGGTCGGCAGCGGTGTCAAACACCCGGTGGATGGCCACCGTCAGCTCCACTGCCCCCAGGTTGGAGGCCAGATGGCCTCCGGTCTCAGAGACACTCTTGACAAGAAACTCCCTCAGCTCCTGACAGAGCTGGGGGAGCTGTCCGTCCGGCAGCGCTCTGACATCGGCTGGGGAATGGATGGATTCTAACAGCATAGCTTCTCCTCTCACCAGTGGAAAAGATTCAAAAAACGCCCGGCCCAATAGACCACCTGGGTGCTCTTTTTGATGGCCACGGCCTTGCCCAGCGCCTTGCCGCCGATGGTCACGCCGGAGATCAGCGCCGTCACACCGACAGAAATCAGCACGGACCGCAGATTCAACGCCTTTTGGAGCTGGGTTACGATCACTGCCCCAGTGGCGCCGCTGACGATGCCGCAGATGTCCCCCACTACGTCGTTGCAGACGCTGGAGACCCGCTCCGCGTTCCGCAGGAGCATCAACGACTGCTTTGCCCCCTTCTCCTTGTGGGAGGCCATGGCGTGGAAGGGCTTTGCGTCCGCCGAGGTCACCGCCACGCCAATGATGTCAAACAGGATGCCAAGACCGATAAAGACGGCCAGCATCAAAAGGGCGGCAGCCACACCCGCGCCGCTCAGCATCGACTCCGACGCCAGGCTCAGCACGGCCGACAGAGCTACCGCCATCAAAAACACGGTAAACGCCCAGCGGTACTGGGCGGATGGTCCACTCTTTTTCTTTCCCTTCTTTGCCAAAAGATCCTCCCTGCCGCTATTTGGAAACGGCTTACAGAAAAATCATATGCTAAGACGGCGGCGGCAAAAAAGGTAAATCTTACGGCTTAGGTACGGGTTGGATTTCCCCGGAGCGCACCCCTCGTTGCCGATGGAGGCGGTTCCCCTTTCAGCGCTCCGGCACGGCGTCGCCTGTCCGCGCTACCCGATTGCCACTTAGTCCGCACTGCAATCCCTTTTCTGCCTCGCTAGAACAGCCTAGGTGTTTTCCACCACAGTCTGTCCGCTTCTTTAGCCTCTTTTGCAGACCGGGTTTCAGGAGGCGATCGTGGATCTCCCGCTCTGGCCGGAGCTGGAACGCCACGTAGATCCCCCATCCACCCGCCCCACGTCAAGGCAGGCTACGGCTGCACACAGCGTTACGGCCCCGAAAGACCGATGCACCGCATTGCAGGTTCACAATCTGCTTCGTACGCGGGCCGGAAATACCACAATGGGAGTACGTCCGCGCACAAGAACAGGTCTCCACAGAAACAGGGGCGGGTTGACCATGCCATTGGTCATCGCCCTGAATCCGCAAGCACATTTTCACGCGCTTCCCCCCAGCACCCACCCAAAACTGGGCGTATCAAGCAGGCACCACGGGTTTCATCGATATGCCCTTCAAAGGATTTTTAGGCCCTTCCTGGGAAACGGCAGATCTGACTAGAATACTGCGCCGCCGCTTAGCGGTATCCAGTATAGCACATTCCTGATAAATATACAATATATTCCGTATACACAAAGTGTAAATTTTTTTCCAGTCAGAAGTTCCGCACCGCCATGCTGTCGGCCAGGGCCTCCAAAAAGGCCGTGGACCCAGCCCAGCTCCCGCGCCGCAGCGCCGCCTTGGCCTTTTCTGTGTAGTCCAGGACCCGGGCTCCGCAGGCCTCCAGGCCCAGCAGGGTCACATAGGTGGTCTTGCCGTTGGAGGCGTCGGAGCCGATGGGCTTGCCGAATTCCCCGGCGTCCCCCGTCACATCCAGCATGTCGTCCCGGATCTGGAAGGCCAGGCCCAGGTTCGCGGCGTACTCTCTGGCGGCGTCCATGCAGGACTTATCCACCGCCCGGCGGCCCATGGAGGCCGCTACGCCCATCATGCAGGCCGCCCGCAGCAGCGCCCCGGTCTTCTTGTCGTTGATGGCGGTGAGTTCCTCCTCTGTGCGGGGTTGTCCGTCGCCGAGGGTGTCCCAGTACTGTCCGCCGCACATCCCCTGGAAACCGGCGGCCTCCGCCAGGATCTCCGCCGCCAGCGCCTTGTACATCTGTCCGCCGTGGCGCCAGGCCCCCTCTGCCGAGAGCACCGTCTGAAACGCCGCCGCCTGGAGGGCGTCCCCCGCCAGGGTGGCCGTGCATTCACCGAATTTAATGTGGCAGGTGGGCTTGCCCCGGCGCAGGTCGTCGTCGTCCATGCAGGGCAGATCGTCGTGGATCAGGGAGTAGGTGTGGAGCATCTCCACGGCGCAACCGAAATCCAGGGCCTCCTCCGGCGTTCCCCCCGCCGCCTCGCAGAACTTCATGGTGAGGACAGGGCGGACGCGCTTGCCACCGGCCAGCAGGCTGTACCGCATGGCCTCCTCCAGTCCCCCGCCGGGGAAAAACTGCTGTAAACGGTCCTCCGTCAGTCGGCGGAGCGTCTCCATCTCCTTTGTAAAATCCATGGCTTACTCCTCTCCGTCCTCAAAGGGCAGCTCCGCCGGCGCGCCGTCAGGGCCCTTCATCAGTTTGACCACCTGCTGCTCCGCCTGGTCCAGCTGTTTGGAACAGGCGGAGATCAGCTTCGTCCCCTCTTCAAAGAGAGACAGGGAGTCCGCCAGCTGCACATCCCCCTTCTCCAGTGCCGCCACGATCTCCTCCAGCCGCTGGAGCTGCTGCTCAAATGTCACCTTTTTTGCGCTCATCTCTTCCGCTCCTTTTTGTAGGATGTGTCCACCGTGCAGGAAAAACCGCCCTCGCCCAGCGTCACCGACACATGGTCCCCGGCGGACACGTCTTGATAACTCTTCAAAACCGCCCCGGCTTCACTCCGGGCCATGGCATAGCCCCGGCCCAGCACTTTCAGCGGGCTCATGGCGTCCAGGGCCGCCGCCAGGGCGGAGAACCGCTCCCGCTTCCGGGACACCAGCACTCCGGACAGGTCTCCCAGCCGCCGCTGGACATGGGCCAGCTCCATGCGCCTGTCCTGGACATAGGCCAGCTGATCCGTCATCACCCGGCTGGAGCGCAGGGTCTCCAGCCTTTGCCGCAGGGTCTCCAGACGGGCCTCCTGACTCTGCTCCATCCGCTCCCCCGCGCCCCGGAGCCACCGCCGCAGCTCCATTTGGTCCGGCACGGCGATCTCCGCCGCGTTGGAGGGGGTAGACGCCCGGGCGTCTGCCACAAAGTCGGCGATGGTCACGTCCGGCTCATGGCCCACGGCGGAGATTACCGGGGTTTCGCAGCCGTAGATGGCCCGGGCCACCCGCTCGTCGTTGAAGGCCCACAGGTCCTCCATGGACCCGCCGCCCCGGCCGGTGATGATGACGTCGCCGATTTTCCATTTGTCGGCGTACCGAATGGCACCGGCGATCTCCGGCGGGGCCTCGGCCCCCTGGACCCGGACGGGCAGCAGAATCACCTTGGCCAGGGGATACCGCCGGTTCAGGATGCGGATCATGTCGTGGACCGCCGCCCCGGCGGCGGAGGTGACAATGGCGATCCGCTCCGGATAGGGCGGCAGGGGCTTTTTATGGGCGGGGTCAAAGAGGCCCTCAGCGTAGAGGCGGGTCTTTAACTGCTCAAATGCCACCGCCAGGTCTCCGGCCCCCTCCGGGGTCAGGGAATCGCAGTAGAGCTGGTAGGCCCCGTCCCTGGGAAAGACGGAGATCCGCCCGGCGGCGATGACCTTCATGCCGTTCTCCGGCCGGAAGCGGAGTTTTGACGCCTGTCCCCGGAACATGACACAGCGCAAAGCGCCCTCCGGGTCCTTCAAGGTGAAGTAGTGGTGCCCGGAGGGATAGATTTTATAATTGGAGAGCTCGCCCCGGACATAGAGCTTTTGGAGCATGGGCTCGTTGTCCAGCAGGCATTTGACCAGCTGGTTGACCTCGGCCACGCCGAAAATGTGTTGTTCCATTCTTACCTCACGTCAGTGTGTCTAAAGTTTATGAGAGATGGCATGTATCTGCCCTGACGGGCGGGGGGATTTCAGCCATGACGATGGCTGGTCCAATGCACCCCCCATTTTCTCTTTTTCTGAGCGCAGAAAAAGAGAAAACGGGCCGTGCACGGTCCAAAAGAGAAAAAGACTTTTTGGTAGTTGCGGGAGCTTTTTGCTTCGATTGAAGGTCATGCAGAAAATTTGATTGGTAGACGCAAGGACTCTCTCCTCTTCCCGCGCTTCGCGCCTAGCACGTTCCATGTGAGATGAAACTCTATTCTCCCGGTTTTCTTGTAGGGGCCGGGCTCTAACCCGGCCCGCCCCCAACAATCTTCTGTTTTCCGATAGAACATCTGTGGGGCCAGCAGGCCTCTGCTCAACCTCCAGCTTTTCCGGTGGAAGACCCCTGTGGGGCCTAAACTCCTGACCAGACCATTCCCTTCCAAGAGAACTGTGGGGCCTGCACCCTGTGCAGGCCATTCCCCCAACATCCAGCAGTACTCTGCCGGGGCTGTTCCCACAAGTTTTAGAAGCTACCTCCTGTCAGTGCGGCCCGCCAGATAGTCCAGGCTCACGCCAAAATGGTCCGCCAGTGCGCAGAGGTTGTGAAAATTCGGTACACTGGTCCCAGCCTCAAGTCCTTGATACTGGCGGGATGTCATCCCAACCGCCTCTGCAACCCGCACCTGTGTTTCCTTGTGCTCTGCTCTTAATTCTCGCAGTCTTTCCGAAAATTCCATAATAACCCCTTGACACGAAACCAATTTCGTAGTATCCTGGTTTCACGAAATCAATTTCACATATATGCTGAATTTATTAAAGAAGGTGATAACAATGTCCGACTTCATGCCCTGGCTCTACGCCAACTATATTCACCCGCAACTGTATGAAATCCATGAGGGGGAATATATCGATCACTTTCAAAATGTCATAGACAGCCTGCCCGAAGGGCTCCTCCCCGACCTGCAAAAATGCGAGGAGTTCACGGCCATCCACGCCTTCCTGCTGGGCCTCCGCACCGGGGCGGGCCTGTCCGCCGCCGCGCGGTAACGCTTTGCCCATACGGAAACAGGCAGAGCCGGACATGGACGCGCTCCATGCCCGCTCTGCCTTATTTTTATTTATTCCGCGATCTCCTGCCGGACAAAGCTGCCCAGAATGCCGTTGATGAACTTCACCGTCTCCGGCGTCTCATACTTCTTGGCAATCTCCACCGCCTCGTTGATGGCAACGCCGTTGGGGATGTCCTGCATGTACAAGATCTCATACATGGCCACCCGCATGACGGCGGAGGCCACCAGCGGGATGCGGGCAAACTTCCAGCCCTTGGCATATTTTCCAATATAGCCATCCAGCTCCGCCCCGTGTTCGTCCACACCCTTCACAAGGCGGCGGATATACTCCCCCTGCTTGGGGCCCGGGGCCTCGGCGTAGAGGGCGTCCTCCCCTGCCAGCGCTGCGAAGGCCTCCGCCGTCAGCCGCTCGTCCAGCAGCGCGTCCACGGTCTTGTCGGTGAAGCTCAGCTCATAGGAGAGGTGGATGGCGATCTCCCGCGCGGTGTTCCGTACCATACTCTTTGTTCCTCTGTCTTTCTCTAGTTCAGCGTCACGCCGCCCACGTGGATGTTGACCTTTTCCACGGCGCAGCCGGTCATGGCCTCCACAGAGGACATCACCGCCCTCTGGGCGTTTTCCGCCACCTCGGGGATGGGGTGGCCGTATTCCACTGTCAGGTACAGGTCCAGCGTCAACGCCGCGCCGGTGGCGTCAATCTTCACGCCCTTGGCGCTCTTCTGGGCGTTTTTACGGTTGTTCATCAGGTCGGTGACACTGTTGCCCATGGCGGTCATCATGCCGGACACGCCCTCCACCTCCCGCACGGCGCCCACGGCAATGGAGGCGATGACCTCCTCCGAGATGTTGATGCTCCCGTTTTCCTCCGGCAGCGTCATGTATTCTCTGCTCTCGCCCATGGCTTGACTCTCCTTAACTCGTAATATCATTGTGTAAAGAATAGCGACATTTCCGAGTTGTTATTGTACCACATCCAGCAGGAAAATACAACCTCTAATTTGCGGCCATGATCTTGATTCCGCCGGCGCCGTAGCCGGTCTCCGTCATGGCGATGTCCGTGATCTTGGCCACGTCCTCCCCGGTCAGCTCCCCGGAGGCGGTGGATACCACCACGCTGATGCTGTCCTCCCCCATGAAGGCCACACAGTCGGCGTATCCTTTGGCAGTGACAAGATTTTCAATCTGCGCTTCCTTCAGCGTGAAGGAGGCCAGGACCTGGATGCTCTCCGAGGCTTCGTTGGCCACGGCGGCGTCGGCGTTCTCCTGGGCCGCCGCCTCCTGCAAAAGAGAGATGGCGCTGTCCCGGGCCTGCTGGCGGGTCAGCCGGGCGGAGGCGAAGTAGTCCGAACCGGTGTAGACGCCGGACTCGTCCTCCGGCGCGGCGGCAGGGGTGTCCTCGCCGTCCTCTGTGCCGGAGACCAGCGTCGCCTCCCCAAGGATCTTCGTCCCGGCATCCTGTACGCCCTCCTGGACCTCCTGGCCGGCATACTTCCAGTTCAGCGCCGCCGCGGCGCACACCAGCACCGCCATGGTCACTACCACCGCGTTTCGTTTCAGTCTCGCACTCATGGGTCGTTTCCTCCTCCAAATAATTACTGCCATTTTGCCACTGTGACGCGGTCTGTGGTGAGGCCGGTCAATGCCGCCACGGCCTCCGTCACTGCCAGGCGCACCTCCGCCCGGTCTCCCCCCTGGCACACCACCAGGGCTCCCCGGTACGTGGGATACGTCTGCCGGACCGTCACCGTCTCCGCACCGCTTCCCCCTTTGACCAGCACGGTCTCGGAGCGCCTGGAGTAGTCCTCCGGCGAGGATGTGGGACCGCTGTACTCCAGCTCCGTGTCCTGGGCCAGCTGCCGCTCCCCGTCGGAGTCCACCGTCAGCAGCACCCGCACCTGTCCCACGCCGCTGACGGTGCTCAGAATGTCCTCCAGCTGTGCCTGGAGTTCCGGATGATCCCCCTTCTCCTGTCCGACGGAGAGACCGCCGCCAGGGCCGCTCCCCCCACTCGGCCACAGCAGCAGCCCTGCGCCGATCAGCGCCACCAGGGCCGCGTATTTGTACCTGTCCCATATCTTTCGCACTCCTTCAGCTTTCATTTTCATGCCAAACCTGCCTCTCCCGCGGGATGCCCAGCTCCCGCTCCATATAGGCCGCCAGCTCCTCCGACCGGGGGCCCTCCACCTCCGCCGCCGAGGGGAGGGGCACGCCCTCCGCCCCGGTCTCCGTCTCCACCCGGACCGTGACGGAAAGTCCAAGCTGGGCGGCTTTGTCCAATATATATGCTTCCGTCCGCGAAGCTATGACCGAAGCCAGCTCCTCCTCCCTGGCCTGTTCCAGTTCCGCCTGCCGCTCCTCCACTGCCTTGCTGTAAGTGTCCAGGTCCAACTCCAGGCGGCTCAGATCTGTCCGCAGAACCGGCTGGAGCAGGGCCGCCAGCAGGGCCAGTCCACCGGTGAAGGCGGCGATTTTTCGGATGTTCCCCTCCGGGATCAGGGTCTGGGCCACCGTCAGCAGCAGCGTTACCGCCACTACCGACGTCAGCCACTCCCGCACTGCGGCGATCATGGCGTCACCGCCGCCACGGAGGACAGCACCGAGATCAGAAGCAAAAAGGCGCAGCTGCCCGTCATGCCCAGCACCAGCCCGAAGGCCCCTCCCAGGCCGTCAATGAGCTTGCAGAGACTGGGCGCGCCCACCGTGGCCGCCAGGAAGGCCGTGAGCTTGTACAGCAGGTACTGAACGCCCAGCTGCAAAAAGGGGTGGGCACAGGCCGCCAGGATTCCAAGCATCCCGAAGACGCCGATGGTGTTTTTCAGCATCCCCGCACCTGCCAGCACGGTCTCCGACGCCTCAGAGAGGATGCTTCCCACCACCGGGATTACACCGCTGATGGCGGCCTTGGCCACCTTCAGCGCGGCGGCGTCCGCCGACCCGGAGACCACCCGCACCACGGAGAGATACACCGTAAAGGCCAGCAGCACCGTGGTCAGGAGCCAGGTAATAACCTTTTTCAAAGCCTCCGCCAGAGCGCCCAGACGGTTCTCCGGCAGCATGGCGGAGGCAGCCAGCGCGCCGGCGTATAAGTAGACCAGCGGCATCAGCAGCCGGTCGATGAGGCTGATGAGCACATCCGCCAGGAAAACGGTGCTCACCTGCTGCACCGTTGCGGAGGTCACTGCCCCGGAGGCCGCCGTGGCCGCCGCCAGCGTAGGCAGCAGCACCTTGGAAAAGGTGGACAGCTCCTCAATGGTCTTGGCACCCAGACCCATCAGGGAGTCCAGGCTCCCCGCCGTCAGCAGCGTCACAGACAGCGCCCCGGCCATGGGGAGAAACACCGTCACCTTTCCGCCGTCCACCCCCTGGTAGAAACCGTCCACAGCGCCGCACAGAACCACCGCCAGCAGCACCAGCGCCGCCCCTCGAATCCGCTGGCGGATAATCCCGCCCGCCTCCCGGCCCATCCACTCCAAAATGGCGCTGATTCCGGAGGAGAGTCCCTTCGGTCCGGAGGCGTCCACCTGCTCCAGCAGATCTCCCGCCGTCTCCGGCAGGGCCTCCGTCAGGTCCCGAGGGAGTTCTGCCGCCCGGGCGGAAATGGTCAGCGCCGCCAGGGCCAAGATCAAAAAAATCAGTCGTTTCATCGCGTCAGCTCCAACAGCAGCGCCAGCACCGCCCGCAGAAGCGGCAGGGACACCAGCAGGGCGCACACCGTCCCCGCCGTCTCCACCGCCGAGGCCAAGGCTGACTCCCCCGCGTCCCGGCAGAGACTGCCGCCGGCCTTCACCACCAAGGCAATGCCCGCCGTCTTGTACAGGGGGATGAAAAGGTCCTCCGAGAGACCGCTGGCCGCTCCGACCTCCCGGAGAAAGTCCAGCAGCTCCCCCAGGGCCTCCGCCAAAAACAGCAGTACCGCCGCCACGGCGGCCAGAGCCAGCAGCAGCGCCAGCTCTGGGCTCCCCTTTTTCAGCACCAGCGCCAGCAGAGCCCCCACCACACAAAGGCCAGTCACCTGAAAGACCTGCTCCATACTCAAAAGTTAAACAGCGTCTTGATCAGATCGAACAGGTCGCTGATCTCCTGCACCATAATCATTAGCACCACCACCAGCCCTGCCAGGGTGGTCATCATCGCCTGTTCCTCCCGGCCGGAGCGCACCAGCAGCTGGTTCAGCACCGCCACCAGAATTCCAATGGCCGCGATCTTAAAAATCAAATCCACATCCATATCGTGCAATCCTCAAATCAGTAAAATCACCAGCAGAGCCGCGCCGGAAAACCACAGCGCTGCGGCCTGTTTGCTCTCCTCCGGCTGGCGGCGGGTCCGTTCCTCCATGTCCTGTGCCATGGAATAAATGACAAGGGAAATTGCTTTGCAGATATTCTCCTCATCGCCGTGTAAGTCATTCCCCATCCCCGCCAGCGCGGCGGAGGATACGGCGGACAGCGGCAGGGCCGCCGCCGCCTGCCGCCAGGCCACTCCCAGGTCCTCTCCCCGCCGAGCGGCGGTGGATACCTCCTGAAAAAACGCCCCCGCCTCCCGCCCGCAGCCCTTGGACAGCCGGTCCAGCAGGAGCGGCAGAGGCGTCCGGGCCATGCGGATCTCCTCCGCCATCCGCCGCAGGGCCCACAGCAGATCGGACAGCGTGTCCATCTCCCGGCGGCGCTCCGCCACCTGGAAGTACCGGGCCAGTATCCCGCCGCCCAAAATACAGGCGCTCCCAAAGAGTTTCAGCATGGCAGTTCCTCCACCTGATAAAACCGCCCCGCCTCTGTAGGTATCACCCGCACCGCCAGACGAAACACCCTGTCTGCCAGAAGCTGGGCATAGAGGGGCTTCTGCCGCAGCTCCTCCACCCCTGAGGCATGGATGGTGGCCAGCAGCCGCACGCCGCATCCGGCGGCCATGGAGACAGCATTCAGGTCCTCCCGCACCGTGATCTCGTCCACGGCGATAATCTGAGGGTTCATGGCCCGCAGAACAATGGGGATTCCCAGGGCCTTGGGGCAGGCGTCCAGCACGTCGGTATGGGGGCCCACGTTCATCTGGGGCTCTCCCCGGTACATCACCGCCACCTCCCCCCGCTCGTCGATCAGGGACACCCGCCGGGGACCATACTCCCCTACGCCCTCCGACAGCCGCCGCACCAGATCCCGCAGAAGGGTGGTCTTGCCACCTCCCGGCGGGGAGAGAATCAACGTGCTGGCAAAATCTCCGTCCCGAAACAGCCCTGGGGCCACACCGTCGGCGATCCCAGGCTTTTCCCGGGCGATGCGGACTGCCGCCGAGGAGAGGCTTTTCAGATTCGTATTGACACCGTCCTTCATCACCGCCGTGCCGCACAAACCGATCCGAAAGCCTCCCCGGACGGAGAGATACCCCTCCCGCAGCGTCTCCACTGCGGCGTAGCGGGAGAACTCCGTAGCAAGATCACACAATCCCTCCAGCTCCTCCGGCTCCACATGAACCGGCAGGGACACCTCCCCCGTGGGCAGAAGCACCGTCATGGGTTGTCCGGCCCGGAGGCGGAATTCCTCCGCCAGGGCCTTCCGATCCTCCGGCAGGGCCAGGGCCGCCTTTCGCAAACGGACGGGCAGACAGACCGCCGCGTCCTCATAACGCAGAATATTCAAATCCTTTTGCAAGGGACTTCCCCCTTTCCGATTGCTACACTCTATGAGAGGTTGTCCCCTGGTATGCCATCTTTCTTTCTGCCCTTTGAAAAAAATCACCTCAAAACGGAAAGCATACTTGACATCATTTCTTGTTTGTGTTATTGTTGTTTATGGAAAGCAAACTTTCCATAAAGGGGGTAATGCCAGTGAAAAACCGGCTGGAGGAGCTGCGGAAAGCCCATGGGCTCCGTCAGGAGGAGCTGGCGGACGTGCTGGAGGTCTCCCGCCAGACCATCGGCTCTCTGGAAAACGGGCGGTACAACCCCTCTATTCTGCTGGCGTTCAAGATCGCCCGGTACTTCGGGATGTCCATTGAAGAGATATTCATCTATGAGGAGGAGCAGCTATGAAATGGAAGAAAAACCTGTATATCGCACTGATTGCCGTCGGCCTTGGTCTGATTGGAACGGTGTATCTGTTTTTGGACAAAGGAATTTCACCCCGCGGAATCGGTGCGCTGATGGGCATCGCATCGGGGCTAATCGGTATGAGCGTTTCTCAGCTGCTCACCCTGCGGATGGAGGATACCGATCCCTCCCTGCGGAAACGGAATGAGATCGAGCGGAAGGACGAGCGGAATCTGGCTATTCGCTGCCGGGCAAAGGCATTATCCGGTGATGTGCTGCTGTGGGCTGTTGTCGGCATATCGTGGTTGTCCTTCGGTCTGGGTGCGCCGTCCTGGATACTGCTGCTTACGGCGGCAGTATTCGTGGCGAAAAGCCTGCTGGAGCTGTGCCTGATGATTCGCTATCAGCAGGAGATGTAGACGAAAAGAGGCCGCCCTTTCGGACGGCCTCTTCGTTTTCTCAGTTGTTGCAGCAGCTGCAAAAGCTCTTGGTATCCTCGTAATTCTCCGGCATCCGCACGGTGTTGGGCGGGAAGAACTCGCCCACCGGGAAGGAGATGTTCCGGAAGATGCAGCAGGGGTCCTCCTTGTCGCTGCCGCAGGAGCACTCCTTATCGGGCATGCAGTAGTCGTACACGGGCACCAGCAGCTGGGAGTCCCGCTCCAGGCGCACAATGGAGAACTGGCCCAGGGTGACGTAGATCCGGCGGGAGTCGTCCCCGCTGGAGAGCTCGCAGTCAAAGAAGTTGTTGACAAAGGACGGCACCTCGCACAGGTCGCAGTCGCAGTCCCGCTTGCCGCAGCAGTCCATGACACGGGCGTCCAGCACGATGGGGTCCACCGCCTCCACCACGGCGATGGGGGCATTGGCCCGCTTCACCATCTGGGCGTCGGGGCCGCCGGTGCTCATCTGGGAGGAGAAGATCTTGGCGTTCCCCTCACTGCCGAACAGGATTACCCGCTTGTCAAACACGCACAGGCCCTCCACGGTGACAGGGGCGGGGCAGCTGAGGTAGGCCTGCAGGGTCACGGAGTAGAAAAAGCGCATATCCACGGTGTAGAAACCCCGGTTGAAGCTGACGGGCTCCACATCCACATAGGTATAGAGCAGCTTGGCGGAGCCGCCCTTGACGGACAGGGCGCGGTTGATGACATCCACATACTGCATCTTGGGGTAGAAGCGCAGATCCTCAATGCAGTCCTTATCTCGGCAGGAATCATAGATCTTCCTGGTATGGATGCAAACTGCCTCCCGGATGCCGCCGAGATCCTCCACGGGACCGGGCATAACTTTCTCGGGCATTGCAATACCTCCTAATAAGTAGCTGGTGAAAGAAAATTTCTTTCAATCCAGTGTATGCCACCGAGGCCGGAGGGTGAAAAAAAGACGCGCCGGATATGGCGCGTCTTGGAAAGACCTCTATTCAAATGTCACGCTGCTGGTCTTGGGGCTGATGATACAGACGTAGCTGTTTCCCTGCCCCAGGGCCAGAAGCTTCCCGTCCTCCAGCGTATAGACGAAGGGACTGCTGCGGTCCGCCTTGCTCCAGAGAATGGGCACGGACTTCCCTCCGCAGAAAAAGGTCCCCGTCCCCTCGCCGGTAAGGCGCACGTTCAGCCGCCCCTCCGCGTCTCCGGAGATCACGGAGATGCCGGTCTCCAGCACCAGCAGATTCGTGACGGCCACCTGCTCCCCGGTGTCGCCGTCCACATACTCCTTGCCGTACTGCCCTGCCAGGTACTTGCCGCTTTCTGCGTTGTAGTCAAATGTGCCGGTCTTGTAGGCGGAGAACCGCACCGCCACATGCTCCGCGGGACTGCCGCCCGCCGGGGTGCCGTCCGGCACGAAGGCCTGGGGATAGACATAGCCCTCCCGGTGCTCCGTGCGGAGGCGGCCTGTATCGAGATACGCCTGAATCTTCTCTCCGGAGGTCAGCAGACTGTGCTCATAGCCCTTGGTCTTCCGCCGATCCTGGTCCCTCCAAAAGATCTCGGCGTCCTCGTCACCCCGGACGCCGTCCATGTTGTCCACACCCCAGGCGGGGATGTCCCGATAGGCGCCGGGACTGCCGCCGGCATGTACATACAGCGCGTCCAGTCCCAGCGCCAGCTCCAGATAGTAGGAGCGGGCGGAGCGGACGCTGCCAAGATTTCCAACGCCCTCCAGAGACTGGTACACCCCCAGCATCCGGGTGATGCCGCCCTCGGCGGGCACCTCGTATATGATGTCCGCCCGGGAGACACCCAGCTGAGGCTGCGCCGCTTTGAGATTATTGAGCATCACCGCCACAGGACGGTTGTTCTCATACTCCGGCTCCATGGGCTCCCCTGTCAGCGGATTGGTGCCGGCCGGAACATAGGGTTCGGGCTCCGGTTCCGGTTTCGGTTCCTCCACGGACGGGGGGGCCGCCGGGGACTCCGGCTGCGCCGGAGTCTCCTTTCCGCAGCCCGCCAGCGCGCAGGTCATCCAAATGGCCAAAAGCAGGGCCAGGACCCGTCTTTTCATAAAAAATCGCCGCCTTTCCTGTGCTGCTCCAATCATACCAACCGCTGTCCAAGCCGTCAAGGCAAAAATCTACAAATTTCGGGAATTTCGCCCTGTACAACCGAGCCGGAAATGCGGTATACTGGAGGACAGGAAATCAGAACACGACGGAGGTGCCGCCATGGCCGGATTTATCCAAGACAAACTGGAAATCAAATTCCTGATCCTCTACATTGCCGCCAGAATCATCGAGCCCATTCCCTTTGATCTGGTACTGGACCTGGCTATGTGCGATGAGGGCGTGGACTACTTTGACTTCTCCGAATGCCTGCGGGACCTTGTAAAGACAGAACACTTAACAGTTTCCAATGACGGCATGTACACGATCACAGAAAAAGGGATGCGAAACAGCCAGATCTGCGAATCCAGCCTTCCCTATTCTGTCCGGCTGCGGTGTGACAAAAACATCAGCGAGTGTAACCGGAAGCTTCGCCGCAAGAGTCAGGTGCGCGCCTCCTGTGAGAAGCGCCCCAATGGGACCTATACGGTGCGCCTCTCTCTGAATGACGATATGGGCAGCCTTATGGACCTGAAATTGATGACAGTCCGGGAGGATATGGCAAACATTCTGGCAGAACGGTTCCGTCAGGCCCCAGAACGGACATACAGTGAAATCATGAATGTCCTGCTGGCTGAGGAGCCGTCTGACCCCAGCCAAAAGTGACAGAAAACAGCCAAAACCGGCGCTGTGAGCTGCTCACAGCACCGGTTTCCTTTATATTGGTCAAATCAGCTATTATATCGGTTATTTTACCACAACATTCTCAGTTCCAAGGACTTCACGGGCCTCTTTCAGCAAAGCCTTGTGGAGCAGAACCCGCGTTCCATAGACCTTTCGGGTATCCGCCATCACCATTTTCACCTGTGTTTCCCCGGGAAACATAGTGAACACCAATTTTAAGTGTCTCAGGGCAGGATGGTCCAAACTGGGAAATTTCAAATAGAGAACCTCCCCTTTCTCCAGCTTGTCCGCAGGGAGCTCCATAGCCTGCTCCGGCGGCAGGCTGCCAGTGACTGTGGCCAGCGGATAGGCGCTGTCGCACATGATCTGGGGCGCTTTTTCGTCCCGGACGGACAGCTTTCCCTTTACCACCACCGCCTGATTCTCTCTGAGATAGGCGCCGCAGAGATCCAGCGTTCTGGAAAAACACAGCATCTCAATAGAGGCGGTGTCGTCCTCTACCGTCACGTAGGCCATCAGGCTGTTGTTCTTGGTGGTCTTGGTCTTGCTGGAGGTAATCACCCCTGCGAGAACCACCCGCTGGTTATCGGCAAACCTGACAGGACCGCCCTCCTGGGCAAAGTCCGCCAGAATGGAGCCGATAGTGGGCGCGTTCAGCATCTGCACCTGCTTGCGGTACTGGTCCATTGGATGCCCGGAGAGATACAGCCCGGTGGTCTCCTTCTCCATGGTCATCATCTGCTGGGCGGTGAACTCCGGGATGTCCGGCAGGCGGACCCGTTTCGGCGCCGTCCTGCCAGTAGAGGCTCCCATGGAGAAGAAGTCCATTTGTCCCTCCACATTGTCCCGCCGCTGGGCGGCGGCGGAGTCCATAATCCCCTCATAGACTTTCATCAGCTGGGAGCGGCGGGCCCCGGTGCTGTCGAAGGCCCCGGAGCGGATCAGATTCTCCACCGCCCGCTTGTTCATATCCGTGCCCTGCATCCGCTCACAGAAATCGTGGAGGGAGTCAAAGGGACGGACCTGCCGCTCCCGCATCACCGCCTGAATAAAGCTTCGACCAATGTTCTTGATGGCCACCAGGCCGAACCGGATGCCTCCCTCCTCCACAGCAAAGCAGTCGGCGGAGCGGTTGATGTCCGGCTGCAGCAGAGCAATGCCGCACTCCTTGCACTCGTTGATGTACCCCGCCACCTTGTCGGAGTTATCCAGAACACTGGTCAGCAGCGCTGCCATGTACTCCTTGGTGTGGTGGCACTTAAACCAGGCCGTCTGATAGGCCACCACCGCGTAGCTAACAGCGTGGGCCTTGTTGAAGGCATACTCCGCAAAATCGTAGATTTTGTCGTAGATCAGCTGGGCAGTAGCCTCGGAAATCCCATGAGCCAGGCAGCCTGTAATGTCTCTTTCCTTGTCACCATGCAGGAAGGCCTCCCGCTCCTTCTCGATGTCCTTAACCTTCTTTTTGCTCATGGCCCGGCGCACCATGTCTGCCTGGCCCAGGGAATAGCCCGCCAGCTCCTGGAAGATTTTTATGACCTGCTCCTGATAGACGATACAGCCGTAGGTATTGGAGAGAATCGGCTCCAGCAGTGGGTGGTCATAGCGGACCTTCTCCGGATTTCTGGCACACTCCAAAAACTGCGGAATCGAATCCATAGGGCCGGGGCGGTACAGGGCGATAATGGCAGTGATATCCTCGATACTCCGGGGCTTCAGTCCCACACACACGCCGGTCATGCCGGCGGACTCCATCTGAAACACGCCGGATGTCTTTCCGGCGGAGAGCATCTCATAAGTCTGCACATCGCCTTCCGGCACATCCTCCAAATGGAAACCGGGCTGCTCCTCCTGGAGGATCTTTACAGCGTCGTCCAGCACCGTCAGGTTCCGCAGGCCCAGAAAGTCCATCTTGAGGAGGCCCAGTTCCTCAAGAGTGGTCATTACATACTGGCAGACTACGGACTCGTCATTTTTCGCCAGAGGCACATACTCATAGACGGGCCTTCGTGTGATGACTACGCCGGCGGCGTGGGTGGAGGCGTGACGGGGCATCCCTTCCAGGGCCTTGGCGGTGTCAATGAGACGTTTTACGGTCTCGTCGGTCTCGTACATCTCCCGCAGGGACCGGGACAGCCGCAATGCCTCCTCCAGAGTGATATGGAGATTGTTGGGCCCGCTGGGCACCTGCTTGGCGATCTGGTCTACGTCGGCATAGGGCAGATTCATCACCCGGCCCACGTCCCGGATGACGCCCCGGGCAGCCATAGTGCCGAAGGTGACGATCTGGGCCACGTGGTCATCGCCGTATTTCCGGCGTACGTAGTCCACCACCTCGCCCCGGCGGGTATCGCCAAAGTCCATGTCAATATCCGGCATACTCACCCGCTCCGGGTTCAAAAACCGCTCAAAGTACAAATCGTACTTCACCGGGTCAATGTCTGTGATAGAGAGGCAGTAGCTGACCATGGACCCCGCCGCGCTGCCCCGCCCCGGTCCCACGGGAATGCCGGCCTCCCTGGCAAAGCGCACAAAGTCGGAGACGATGAGGAAATAGTCCGTAAAACCCATCTTCTCGATCATGTTCTGCTCGTATTCCAACTGTTCCCGGTGGCTGCCGTCCTCGCCGTATCGGGCTTGGTAGCCCTCGTCACAGAGTTTTTTCAGGTAGGAAAAGCTGTCGTACCCTGGGGGCAACTGAAATTCCGGCAAGTGGTACTTGCCGAAAGTAAACTCCAGATTGCACATGTCCGCGATTTTCGCCGTGTTCTCCAGGGCGCCCTCATATTCCCCAAACAGGCTCTCCATCTCCGCCTCGTCCCGGAGATAGAAATTCCGGGGCTCGTAACGCATCCGGTTCTCATCGTCCAGGGTCTTGCCGGTCTGAATGCACAGCAGTACGTCGTGGGCCTCGGCATCCTCTTTGCGGAGGTAGTGGGCGTCGTTGGTACAGACCAAGGGCAGGCCCGTTTCTTGATGGATTCGCAGCAAACCCTGGTTCACAACAGCCTGATCCCGAATGCCGTGGTCTTGGAGCTCCAGATAGAAGCGCTCCGGTCCGAAGATCCCGCTGAGTTCCAGAGCATAACTTTTTGCGTTTTCGTATTCCCCATTCCGCAGCCGCCGGGGAATCTCCCCCGCAAGACATGCGGACAGGGCCACAAGGCCGCCGCTGTGGCGCCTCAAGAGCTCCATATCCACCCGGGGTCGGTTGTAAAAGCCTTCTGTCCAGGCCATGGAGACCATGTAGGAGAGGTTCCGATACCCCTCCTCGTTCTCGCACAACAGCACCAGATGGCGGCTCTCTGCGTCAAATTCATGGAGCTTATCAAACCGGGTGCGGCCCTGGGGGGTGACATAGACCTCACAGCCGATGACCGGCTTGATCCCCTCCGCCTTACAGGCCCGGTAAAAGTCGATAACGCCGTACATGACCCCGTGGTCAGTGATGGCGCAGGCGGTTTGTCCCATGGACTTCACGATTCTGGGCAGATCCCGGATGCGGCACGCGCCGTCCAGCAGGCTGTACTCCGTATGGACATGCAGATGGACAAAGGACATATCACACCTCCTCAAAATATGTCTGCAAAAACTCTAATATCTTGCGGGAACCTGGGCTTTTTAAGGGGCTGCTCCGCATTTGACGAACAGCGCAGACTACCGTGAAAAAGAACGGCGGCAGGGCGATCCAAGGCGGATATTCCCGCCAAAGACAGCTGAAAACCACAAAAAAAGCAACCAAAAACGGCAGAAACGAAACTGGCTCACAGCAAAACGCTCCCCGCAGGATACTCCCGCCCCGGCCATCCGGTTCCACAGCGCCGCAAAAGGGGTCCGCAAACTGCCAGGTTTTGAACCAGCCTGCGAAAATCCGCAAAGATCCGGCCTCTCTCTGCCCCTCTTCTATCTCTGTCCGGGAGAGCTTCAAACACGGTCCCCGCCACTCCGCAGACCACTTGACCCGCACATCCTCCGTCAGCATTCCCTGTTGGGAAATCCAGGTCTCCACAGCGGCGGGCAGTTCCTCTGGCGGCAGGACACTGTAAAAGACAAAGCGTCTCCTCCTCGTGGACTTCACTCTCTGGGGAAGCCCTACCCACTCCGCCCGCTGGGTCTCAGCATCTGGAAACAAAACGCCATCCGGCTCCCGAAGGAGCAGATATTTCTGAATCCATTGAAGCAGTTCTCTCTCCCGCTTTCTGGAAAAAAAACGTATAATGCCAAAAGTCAGAAGATACAGCACAGCGGCTGCTGCACATCCCACCCAGAGTCCGGTCATCAGCGCACGTGAAAATGGGACGCCACACACAAGCTCCGCGAGAAAAAACTCCAGACATAAGCCGACGCCGCCGATCAGCAGTCCCCACAATTCCCGCCCCGCTGGCAGGAAGGAGCCGGTAATAACACATCCCGGAGACTGCCCCTCCTCTGTCCACAGCCGCAGGGGCACAGGCGTTCCGCCGTAGCCGTCCGAATTCCGCAGCCAGAGATAGCACCCCCAGTCCGTCAGCTCGCCGCGGACCTCATACCGCTTCGCCCCGCAGACCGCAAAGCTCTGGAGCAGAATATTCAGCCGGTACCAGACCTCGTCGCATGTCAGCTCACTGTGAAACTGATGATGCTTCATCCATTGCCCTCCACCGCTTGTACAGCATTTTCTCTTTACAGCTCTTCCGCCAGTTCCATCAGCTTCCGCAAACGGTGGTTCAGGCAGGACTTTGTTACCGGCGGGTCCAGAATCAGTGCCAGCTCGGACAGGGGCAGCTCCGGATTCTCCAGCCGCATCTCCGCCGTCTGGCGCAGCTTGTCCGGCAGCTGGTCCAGTCTGCCCGCCGTCTGCAGCTTCCGGATGGTCTCCGCCTGCTTCTGGGCAGCCTCCACGGCCTTGTCCAGATTGGCGGTATCACAGTTCAGCCGCCGGTTTACGCTGTTGCGCAGATCCTTCTCCATCTTTGCGGACATCACCTGCATGGAGGCCACCGGCGCGCCGATGAAGGTCAGAAAATCCTCAATCTGGTCACTCTGTTTGAAATAGGTCACAAAGCTGTTGTTCCGGGCAATACTCTTGGGCGGGTATCCGCATTCCCGCAGCAGCACCTCCAGCTCCCGGCTGGCCTGGAGATGGGAGGTAGTCAGTTCCAGGTGGTAGCGCTTGAGGGGATCAATGGCGCTGCCGCCCGCGAAAAAGCACCCACGCAGAAAAGCTCCCCGGCAGCAGCTGTCCTCCAGCAATCCGAAGTTGATATGGAGCACCAGATTTTGCAACGGGTCATAGCCCAGCAGATTGATGATCCGCTCCAGCTTTTTCCGCTCCGTGATCTGAAAGACCATCTTCCCCTGCCCCTCCTCGACCCGCTCCGGCCTTCGGTCGAACTGGAAGCTGAACGCCCGCTGGAAGAGCTTTGGGAGCCGGCCCGCGAAGTTGGGGTTTTCCGTGATGATCCGGACCTCGGTGGAGCTGAAGGTGTTGCAGTACAGCAGGATTCCGTAGGCCTCCGCCCGGGCGCAGCACAGCTTCTGAACAGGCAGTTTACATAATTCATTTTTCGTGTCGTAGGAAAAGGACATGAGAAACATCTCCCTGTTCGCCATAAATCAGCCCAGAGCAGTTCCCGGAAATAATCAAAAAAAGAAAGTGAGGATCAAGATTGCGGTAGGCAAAGGACGCAGGCGGGCTGGCGCCCGTCAAGGACGTCAGATCCTCGAACCGCTGAACGCTTCTCAGTATTTTGGGGACTGCTCTAGCGTCTGTTCAAATAAGACAAATATTCGGGATTCCATGTAAATCTTGCCGGAAAGCCGTTTGATTTGGTTGATGCGAACAGGTCCTATGATGCCCGCCATCCCACTTCCTTCGCAATCCGCTTGACATGGGCAATAAACACGTCGTCAGACTTGTCCTCCGGTATATCCTGATCCGCCGTTGACGCCCAGCGGTAAATCAGTTCAATACTGCCGTACCCTCTTCCAAACAGTTTGGCATACCGCAGGCAGTTCTCAACTGTGGGTGCGCTCTGCAAAACAATCCGCAGATCCTGGTCGCTCCACGGCTTTCCGTAATTTGGCCGCTCACGCTTTTTGTCATTCTTCTTCTGATACTCCGAGAAGCATTTTTCTATGAGCTCCATCCGCTCTTCAAAAGACATACCGTCGACCGATTGATCAAACGCTAAGATAAGAGACTGCTGAAATTCACTTTTTTTCATCTTCATATCCCCTCTCAGTGCGTCTCCTACCCTCCATCCGGTAGCCGTTGTCACGACGGCCAAAGCGGTCCCCGGCAATCCGGACGCTGCGTTCGGCGTGAAGCAGAATCAGCTCCCGGGCCAGATGGACGGAATGGTGGCGAACATAGCCGTCCTCCACCGTGGCAATGGGACGGCTGACCACCTCCACCCCAAGAGCGGCGCATGCCTCCACGTCTCCCCGCAGCGGCTCTGCTCCCTCCTCCGCGTACCGGGCGGCAACGCTTTTGGGGATGGGAGAGGAATTGCATAGGCACAGATCCACAAGCCCCGGGGCGGAGTGGTGAATGATTGCCGCAATATGGTCGGAGACCGTGTATCCCTCTGTCTCCCCCTCCTGAGTCATCACGTTGGCCACATAGATTTTCAGGGCACTGGACTCCTGGATGGTCTCCACGATGCCGTCCACCAGAAGGTTGGGGATGATGCTGGTATAGAGGCTCCCGGGCCCCAGGACGATCATATCCGCCTGGCGGAGGGCAGTGATGGCCTCCGCCAGGGCCTTGGGGCGCTCAGGAATCAGCCTCACCTGCTTGATGCGGCAGTCCTCCCGCTTCTTGCAGTAGAAGATCTTGGACTCCCCCACCACGCTGGCGCCGTTTTCAAACTCCGCCTCCAGCCGTACGTCCGCCGTGGTCACCGGCAGGACCCGGCCCGTGATGGCCAAGACCTCGCTCATGCGGCTCACTGCCGCGTCAAAGGAGGACGAAATGCCGTTCAGCGCCGCCAGGAAGAGGTTGCCGAAGCTCTGCCCCGCCAGAGATCCCTCGGAAAACCGGTACTGCATCAGCTGACTCATCAGCGGCTCTGTGTTGGCCAGAGCTTCCAAGCAGTTGCGAATGTCGCCGGGAGGCGGCATTCCCAGATCCTGGCGCAGCATTCCAGAGCCGCCGCCGTCGTCCGCCACCGTGACAATAGCGGCGATATTCTCCGTATATTGCTTCAGGCCCCGCAGCATGGTGGAAAGGCCGTGTCCGCCGCCGATGACGGCGACCCGCGGCCCGTATTCCCTGGGGACCCGGTAGGATACTCGCTGTTCCATGGTCTCTCCTTTTATTTCAGATCCGCCTTCCGCTCCCCTGACGCCGGCGCCAGGTTCGCACCTGCAGGATCATCGCTGTTATGGAAATCAAAAGCCCAACCGTGAAAAGAGCCAATTTCCCATATAGATGGCTGGGTGCGCACATCAGCAGAATATTCGCGCTCATCAGCAGGACCAGCCCCAAAAGGGCGAAACCCAGAAGGATTTTATTCCAGTGCCGCACAGGCGTTTTCGCTCCTTTCCAGACCTCCGTACCCGGGCGGCGGTTTTATCCGCCCCGGCCCATGTCCCGGTGGTTCTCCGTCACCTGATAGCCCAGCTGCCGGATAAACTCCGCCAGAGCGCGGGTCACCGCCACGGAGCGGTGGCGGCCTCCGGTGCAGCCCACGGCAATGACCAGCAGGGCCTTGCCCTCCTCTGCATACAAAGGCAGGGTAAAGGCCATCAGCTCCTCCAGCCGCCGGAGATACCCTTGGGTCTGCTGAAAACTGAACACATAGTCCGACACCTGGCTTTCCAAACCGGTCTTCGGCCGCAGCTCCTCAATGTAAAAGGGGTTGGGCATAAACCGCACGTCCAGCACCAGATCCGCCTCCATGGGCAGCCCGTACTTAAAGCCAAAGGATGTGACGCTGACCGCCATGCCCCCCTTCTCCTCCGCATTTCCGAAGAGACGCAGCAGCTCTCCCCGCAGCTTGGCGGTGGAGAGCCGGGAGGTATCGATGACGAAGTCCGCCCGCTGCCGCACCGGTTCCATGACCTCCCGCTCCCGGCGGACGGCGTCCTCCAAAGAGCCGGCCTGAGCGCTGAGGGGATGCCGGCGGCGGGTCTCCTTGTAGCGCTTGATAATGGTCTCCGGCGAGGCGTCCAAAAACAGCATCCGGCAGCTGGACTCCATGGCTTTGAGCTGGTCCAGAATACCAAAGAGCTCTGCGGGGGAGCTGCTGGTCCGCACGTCGTAGACCAGGGCCACCCGATCATAGCGGCTGCTGGCCCCGGCGCAGAACTCCGCAAATTTCAGGATCATGGCGGCGGGCATATTATCGATAATATAAAAGCCCATGTCCTCCAGATAGGAGGCCGCCTTGCTCTTTCCGCCTCCGGAGAGGCCGGAGATGATCAAAACGTCCATATGCTCTCCTTTCCAGCCGAAAGCGGCTCACTCTACGTCCAGGATGCGGACCTCCGGTTCCAGACGGACGCCAGTCTCTGCCAGCACCCGCTCCTGCACCTGGCGGACCAGCTCCAGCACATCCTCGCAGGAGGCCCCGCCCCGGTTGATGAGAAAGCCCGCGTGCTTTTCACTGACCTGGGCGCCGCCCACGGTCAACCCTTTCAGCCCGCACTGTTCAATCAGCGTACCGGCGTAATGGCCCTCCGGCCGCTTGAAGGTACTGCCCGCACTGGGGTATTCCAGCGGCTGGCCGGCCTTCCGCCTGGCCATCAGTTCCCGCATTTTCTCCCGAATCACAACGGGATCGCCCGGGGACAGCCGGAACACCGCATGGAGGACCACCGCCTCCGGACAGTCCATCAGTAAACTGTGCCTGTAAGAAAAGGCCATCTCCCCGCCGGAGATGAGCCTGACCCCCTCCTCCGGAAACAGAACCGACACGCTCTGGATGACCTGGGCCATCTCCCCGCCGTAGGCGCCGGCGTTCATGTACACCGCGCCGCCCACCGTGCCGGGAATGCCGTGGGCGAATTCCAGGCCCGTCAGCCCCTGCCCGCAGGCAAAGTCCGCCGTCTGGGCCAGCGGAGCTCCTGCCTCCGCCAAAACGGTATCCGGCTCAGGTCCGGCCTCCACCCGGCGCAGACCCGCCGCAACGATCACCAGTCGGTCCAGACCACCGTCGGGGGCCAGAAGATTGGTGCCGCTGCCAATCACAAGGGGCCGCGCCCCACACTCTCTGGCAAAGGACAGCAGCAGCACCATCTGCTCCCCGCTCTCCGGAAAGGCCATCCGCCGGGCGGGGCCGCCGACGCGGAAGGAGATATGCTTTGCCATCGGCTCCTCCTCCGCGATTCTCATATCCGGCAAATAGTCCGCCGCCCACTTGTCAAGCTCTGCCACCCAGTTCATTCACGGGCCTCCTTCATTAAAATGCCTGAAACCTGTATCCATCATCAAAAACGCTGACTGGGCGAGGGATGTTTTCGCCGCTCGAGACAGGGAATCCAGGTTCTCACATGACGCGCCCCAGGAACGCCGCGCCGATGATGCCGGCGTCGTTCCCCAGCTCCGCCCGGAGGATCTTCGTGACCCGTCCGCCGTGGCTGGAAAAGCTCTCCCGTGCCACGATCTCCCGCAGGGGCTCCAGCAGCAGATGATCCGGCGCCGCCGCCACGCCGCCGCCGATGGCGATGACCTCGGGGCGGATGACGTTAATCAGGCTGACAGCGCCGTCCGCCAGATCCTCCACATACTCCCGGCACACCTCCAGCGCGGCCTGGTCTCCCCGCTCCGCCGCCAGGAAAGCCGTCCTGCCCTCCACGCCGCCCTGCTGGGCGGCGATCTCATGGAGCAGGCTGTCCGGCTGGCACTCCATAACCTCCTTTGTCAGGCGGATCAGGCCGGTGGCGGAGGCGTACCGCTCCCAGCAGCCGTAGCGGCCGCAGTTGCACAGCTCACCGCCCCGGCGCATAACGATATGCCCAGCCTCACTGGAGGCGGGGCCGCCCCGAAGCTTTCCGTTCACAATCAGCCCCACTCCGACGCCAGTGCCCAGGGTCACAATGCCGAAATCCTCCGTACCCTTGCCCGCCCCGCAAAAAAACTCCGCCACGGCGGCACAGTCCGCGTCGTTGCCCAGCAGCAGCGGAAGGTCCAGATGCTGCCGGAACAGCTGCTCCAGGGGCACGTTCTCCATAGGGATGTTGGTGGTAAACAGCACATCGCCTCCGGACACCGCCCCAGGCAGGCCGATACCCACGTACTCGGCAGATCCCCCCTCCGCCAGAACCGACCGGGAGAGCTCCGCCAGCGTCCCGGCGAAATTCTCCGGCCCCTGGAAGTCCAGAGGTACTCGCTTGACCCGCAGGATCTTCCCATCGCCGTCTACCAGACCGGCCTTCAGGTTCGTTCCACCCACGTCAATACCGATATACATATCTTATCCTCCGTTTATGCCTGTATCAGCCAATCTTTCCACTTCCAAGGTCTGCCCGCTGGTCCACACGGCGGGCCAACTCCTCTGCGGCGTTGAACCCAAGACGGCGCTGGCGGTTGTTCATAGCCGCCACCTCCACAATGCTTGCAAGGCTCCGCCCCGGACGTACTGGAATGGTAACGCAGGGTACCCGCACATCCAGAATGTCGATGAAATGATCCTCGATCCCGAGACGGTCATAGAACTTCGTGTTGTCCCACTGCTCAAAATTGACCACCAGATCCAGCTGGGATTCATTTTTGATGGACCGAAGGCCGAAGAGCTGCCGCACGTCGATGACGCCGATGCCCCGGAGCTCGATGTAGTGCCGGATCACCTCCGGCGCGGTACCTACCAGTCCGTTGGAGAACTTCCGGATCTCCACCGCGTCGTCTGCCACTAGGCGGTGGCCCCGCATAATCAGCTCAATGGCCACCTCGCTCTTGCCGATGCCGGAGTCGCCGGTGATCATCACCCCCTCACCGTGGATGTCCAGCAGCACGCCGTGGCGGGTGACGCAGGGGGCCAGCACCCGGTTCAACAGCTCAATGGTCTGGCTGGTAAAGTCCACGGTGGTCTCCTTGGTGCGCAGCAGCGTCCGGCCGTGGAGCCGGGCGCTCTCCAGACACTCCGGAAAGCAGTCCAGCTCACGGGCGATAACCAGAGCCGGGATGTCGTACAGGAAAAAATCGTCAAAGCATTTCCGGCGCGCCTCCTCCGGCAGGCCCTTGAGGTACATAACCTCCGCCTTGCCGATCACCTGGAGACGCATGGGATCAAAATAGTCGTAAAATCCCTGGAACTGCAGGCCGGGACGATTCACATCCGTAATCGTCAGGCGCGTGGAATCGTAATCCCTGCCCTTGTTCAGGATCTCCAAATGGGATAAACTCACAAATTCCGCCAGTTTCAAGCCAGCGCTCATGACAAAGCCCTCCATTTCCGGCACGCAGTCCCCGCACCGTTCCCGCCCCGCCAGTAAAAACGGGACTGAATCGTAAAAATTTGATTATTTCATTATATATGAATTTTCCGGGTTTCGCAATACTTTCCAATCATCCGTCGGAAAAATCGCGATTTTTCCAGCCGCAGTTCACGAGGTGTCCGACGGTCAGGCCCCGCGGGCAGCAAAACAGCCGCCAAACGGCGGCCATTTTCACACAGAAAACAGCTTTCTCACAACTGCTTCAGCTCATCTATTTCTTTCTTTGTTAAGTACCGCCATGCCCCGATTGGAAGCGTTCCCAGCTCCAGAGTATGCTCCCGGACACGGCGTAGCCGCCGAACCGTCAAACCGCAGGCGGCGCACATCCGCCGCACCTGCCGGTTCTTTCCCTCGTGAATGGTGACGGACAGCTCCGCCGTCTCTTCGGAGCCTCTCAGCACCGAAACCTGGGCAGGACGGATGACCTCGCCCTCCAGATCCCGCAGGGCGGACAGCCGCTCCGCCGCCCCCTCCACCGCCCCGGAAACCGAGACATGGTAGGTCTTGGAGACCTCGTGGCTGGGATGGGTCATCCGCTGAGCCAGTTCTCCGTCATTGGTCATCAGCAGCAGTCCTTCGGAGTTCAGATCCAGCCGGCCCACCGGGTAAACCCGGACACCGCAGTCCTTCACAAGATCCGCCGCCGTATGGCGGCCCTTTTCATCCGAGAGCGTGGTCACATAGCCCCGGGGCTTGTTCAGCATCAGATAGACCAGCGCGGCTTTGGACAAGAGGCGGCGGCCGTCAATGCGGATCTCGTCCCGTTCCAGGTCCGCCCGCTGTCCCAGAGAAGCCGTAAAACCGTTGACCGTCACCCGTCCGGCAGCGATATATCCCTCCGCTGTCCGCCGGGAGCAGACGCCCGCAGCGGAGAGGAGCTTTTGCAGACGCTCTTCCATCTCTTTAACTCCATCCTCATTCCGGCAGTCCTGTTTTCAGGGTGCTCATGGCGGTCCTCAGTTCCGGCGGCACCGTTCTGCCGCACAACAGATCCACCCGGCCCACCTCCGCGCCGTCCAGCGTAAAAACCGCCTGCCCCACCGATGTGCCGGCCAGCACCGGCGCGGCCAGGGGCCTGTTCAGCTCAATCCGGGTCTCCAGCCACTCCCCCGCCCCCACGGGCCAGGAGAAGCTGCCCGCCGCCGTCAGCGGCACCGTGCCGGACACGCCGCCTTGTACCTCAGCCGTACCCACCGTGTGTCCCAGCACCGCCGCCCGCTGGGCCGGGTAGGCGGAAAATCCGTACTCAAAAAGTGCCTGGTGGTCCGCCCAGTCATTGCCGTCCTGGAGCGTCACCGCTACCAGACGCTGCCCGTTTCGCTCGGCACAGCTGACCAGCGTCCGGCCAGCCGCACGGGTGTATCCGGTTTTCAGGCCGATGCAGCCGTCCATATAGCTCAGGAGCTTGTTGTGGTTGGTCATGGTGCGCCCGCCGGCGGTCACCGTCCGGGTGGAAGCGATGCGCACCAAGGTCTCGTTCTGCACCGCCGCGCAGGCCAGGCGGGCCATGTCCCTGGCGGTGGAATAGTGGTCCTCGTGATCCAGGCCATTGGGATTGGCGAAGGAGCTGTGCTCCATCCCCAGCTCCCTGGCCGTCTCGTTCATCAGCGCCACAAAACCCGCCTGACTGCCGCCCACGTGGCCCGCGATGGCCACGGCGGCGTCGTTTCCGGAACAGAGCATCAGGCCGTAGAGCAGCGTCTCCAGCGTCAGCTGCTCCCCCTCTTTCAGATACATGGAGGACCCCTCGGTCAGCGTGGTCTCGTGGTCGACTGTCACCACGTCGCCCAGGTTTCCCTCCCGAATTGCCACCAGCGCTGTCATGATCTTGGTAGTGCTGGCAATCAGCATTTTCGCGTCGGCGTTCTGCTCATAGAGCACCCGTCCGCTGTTCACATCCACCAGAATGGCGGACGCAGCGGAGGTACTCACCGCGTATGACCGACAAGGAAAAGCGCTGTATAGTATAAGGACTGCAGTCAGGCAGCAGAGTATACGCTTTGGCAAGAACCATCACCTCGTTTTTTACGGTGATGGTAGTATACCCCCATTACTCCAAATCTTTATCTTCTTTTTTGTCGAAAAATTTTTCCACACGGTCCAGCACGTCCGGGACCATCTCCACCACCCGGTCCACAGTGGACACCGGCGGCACCGCCACCGGCAGTACGCGGGTAATGCCGTCCTTGATGACCAAGAACGCCACCGGAGCGATGTTCACCCCCGCGCCGCTGCCGCCGCCAAAGCTTCTGGGCTGGACCTTTCCGTAGTCTCCGCCGCCGCAGCCAAAGCCCAGACTAACTCTGGAGATGGGAATCAGGGTCACGCCGTCGGGCGTGGTGATGGGCTGCCCCACGATGGCATTGGTGTCCGCCATCTCCCGGACCTTCTCCATAGCGGAGCGCATGAGATCATTGAGAGGGCTCTTCTTTTCCACATTGTTCTCCATACTAAAACCTTCCTTCCCTTATCACGCCGCAGCGCCGGATTTCTCCGGTGCCGGCTTCTTCTTCCGATGCTGCTTTATATAACGCAGAAGCCACCGCAGCGCCGGGACAGCAATCCCCAACCCCACGGCAAACGCCGTTCCAATGCGGATTGTAATACCCAGCGTTCCCTCCATCCGGTTTTTATCCGCTTCAAAATCCACCTCTGTGTGAATACGGGGGTCCCGGATGTCCAGCAGCTGCTCCAGGACAGGCATTCCCGACCAGACGGCGGCATTGAGCTCCCCGTAGAGCTTCGCGGCGGCGGCCGGGTCCTCCTGCCCGCCAAGAATCAGCGAGAGACGCAGGGGGGCTATGCGGACGCCCCGGCGGGTGCGGCCCAGAGCTCTTTTCAGCGGCGGGGCCAGCGTTTGCACCGCATCCCAAATCTCCCCCAGGGAGAACTTCGGAAAAGCCCTCCTCTTCTCCCCCTCCGCACGATCTGCGCCGGAGGATGCTTTTTCCTTCTTTGGGGGCTTTTTCTTCCTGGGCCGTCTCTTCTTTCCAGGAACAACCTGAAAGCGGAGCCAGCCGGCCTTTACCTCTACGCGCAGCGTATCCCCCAGCGTGACCAGCACGCCGACCCGTGTCCAGCACAACAGCGCGATCAGCAGGATCAGAACACCCAATATCCAGCGCCAGTCCACAGGCCGCCCCCTCTCTAATCAGCAATCCCCGCAGCCCTTACAGACCTGCCTCCGAGCCGCTTTCACCCTCTGCCGGGGTCTCGGCGGTCTCCTCCTCTTCGAGCTCCGGATCAACGACCTCGCCGTTTTCATTGAGACGCATCTGCCCCTCCACGCCGAAGTCCGGCAACTCTGGGAGATCCTCCAGATTGGTCAGGTGAAAAGCCCGCAGGAACTGTCTGGTAGTGCGGTACAGGCGGGGCCGCCCCGGCACCTGGAGCCGCCCGCACTCCTCGATCAGCTTCCGGTCCAGCAGCAGGCTCATCGTGTAGGAACTGTCCACGCCCCGGATCTGGTCCACATAAGCCCGGGTGGTGGGCTGGTAGTAGGCGATAATGGTCAGCACCTCCAGCGCCGGCTGGCTGAGCTTTGCGGGCTTGCGGATCTCAAAGGCCCGGCGGACGGCGTCCGCATGATCCGGGGCGGAGCACAGCTGCCAGCTGTCCTCCATGTGTAGCAGCCGAATCCCCCGGCGCTCGTAGGCGTAATAGTCCATCAGCTTCTGCAGGATCTGCTCCGCCGCAGGCCGTTCCAAGCCTAGGGCTATGCAGACCCGCTCCGTCTGCACGGGTTCGCCGGAGGCGAACAGAATCGCCTCTACGGCGGACTCGATCTCTTTTGTCTCCAAGGTTTCCAAGGTCGTTCTCCATTTCCGATATATTAATTATTTATTGCACTATATTGTCAAGTCTTCCGGGTATTCCCCCTCCTGCCGGACAGTGCACTCCGTCTCAGAGCCGTTCAGCCGCAGAACATGGGCGCGGCAGAGCTCCAGTACCGCCAGGAAGGTGGCCACCACCTCGCTGCGGCTGCGGTTGCCCCGAAACAGCAGGTGGAACCGGGTGACACCAAACGTTTTCAGCCTCTGCAAAATCTCCCGGGCCTTGTTCTCCACCGGATACGGCTCATGCTGAACGATGTCCTGGAAGGCCGTTCTGGGCGGGGGCAGCGCCCGCTCCGCCCTGCTTTGGATCTCTGCCATAGCCAGAATCAGATCCGCCTGAACGTGGTCGTACTCGTAGATCTTTCCCCGTTTCACCGGCTCTGGGGGCCGGGTCAGAATGTTCCGCCCGAACTCGCTCATGGGGGACAGCTGCTCCGCTGCCGCCTTGACCTGGACATACTGCTCATTCCGGCGGCGCTCCTCCAGGGACTGGATCAGGGCGTCCATCTCGCTCTGGGCCTCCTCGTCCTCAATGGAGAGGAGCATCCGGGTCTTGATGTACACCAGATGGGAGGCCATGGTGACAAATTCACTGGCCACCTCCAAATCCATGCCCTGCCGCACCGCCAGCCACTCCAGGTACTGGTCGCAGATCAGGGAGATGGAGATGTCCTGAATCTCCATTTTGTTCTTGCCCAGCAGAAACAGGATCAGGTCCAGCGGTCCCTCAAAGTCCTGCATCTCCTCTTTTGAGCGGACCACCTTTTCCAGTTTGAACACGGGATTTTCCAAAGCCACACCTCAATAAAACAAGTTGAACAGACCTCTGTACACGGCCATGATGCCCCAGCTGATTACCGTGCTTCCAACACCAGTGAAGGAGAGCAGAATCAGCGCCAGCATCCCATAGCGCTCATAGCGCATGACGCGGAAGTACGCCTCATCCGGCAGCGCCGCGCCCAAAACCTTTGCGCCGTCCAGCGGCGGGATGGGCAACAGGTTAAAAAGCCCTAAACCCACAGACAGCGGCGCAAGAGTGTACAGGCAGAACATAAATACAGCTTCCAGCGCCGGGTGATAATATCCGCAAAGGTAAATCACTTTACTGATCGCAATTGCCAACACTGCCAGCAGAAAATTGGATACTGGCCCCGCCAGGGCGGTCAGCGCCATTCCCCGCTTGGGGTCCTTGAAATACCTGGGGTCCACCGGCACCGGCTTAGCCCAGCCGAAGCCCACCGCAAACATCATCAAAAGGCCGAACCAGTCGATATGCCGCAGGGGGTTCAGAGACAGACGGCGCCTGGACTTGGCGGTGGGGTCCCCCAGCGCGCAGGCCGCCAGCCCGTGGCAGGTCTCATGCACCGTCAGGCACAGCAGGACCGCCGCTATCCGCGCCGCAGCGTCCCTCATGGAGCCCAGGTCCAGGGCGTGAAACAGGTTTTCCAGATAGTGCAGCATGAGGCCTCTCCAGTCGTCAAAACCCAAAATATAGAAGCATTATACCAAACATCCGCGCAAAATACAAGCCATTAGACCAATTTATGGAATATGGCGGCAATAGGCCAGCTCCCGCACCGTTTTTCCGCCGATCACATCCTCCCGATGTGCCCCGCAGAACTGAAAGCCAGCCTTCTCATAGAAGGCCCTGGCCTGCCGGTTTTTCCACAGTACCCACAGAAAGATGTCCCGGTATCCTCCGGACACAAGCGCCGAGACCGCCGCCTCCAGCAGGCGTTTTCCGCGGCCCTGTCCCATAAACTCCGGCAGGAGATAGACGGACACGATCTCTCCCCAGCCGTCAAACTCCGGAAAACGGGAGGCGCAGCAGCTGGAGGTGCCGACGTACCGCCCATTCTCCAACATGACCAGCGTGGTCATCCCCTCGCTGTCCAGATGGGCGGCCCACCTCCCCGCCGGGATACTCTCCAGATAATCCCTGGGCAGAATATCCCGGTAGGCGTACTTCCAGCTGGCCTCGTAGATCCCGCTGACGGCCAGACGGTCGTCGGCCGCGTTCAAGTACCGGACCTCCATGTGCCTCACTCCTCGTCCCTGCGCCTTCTTCCCAGTTCAATACCCATGATGGTGTCCCGGAATCCCCGCTTCAGCTCCTGATAAGTGGCTGCGCCGTATGTGTCCTTGGGCCAGCGGGCGGTCCAGCCGTCCCGCAGCATTTCGCAGAGGGTCTGGCACATGGGCTCCGGCAGCTCCAGCAGCATGGGAGAGAGATAGTCCACCGCCATCTGCTTTTCCATCACCCGGACCGCCGCCCGGTTCCAGGGACGCTGGCGCTTCCAACCCGCCTCAATGCCGTCCAGAATTTCGCCGGCAAGGCGCTGGAGCCCCTCCTCCCCCGCCTCTCCGACAGCCTCCAGATAGCTGGGGCCAAACCGGTCCGTATAGGCCCGGAATGCCTTCTCATAGGTCCGCTTCCGAAAATCGTCGATCCAGGGCTTCGTCTCCTGAACGGCCCGGCAAAGCATCTCCATATCCATGCTCTCTACCTCCAGGTTTTCTAAATTCCTGCCTTCCCAGGCTTTACAACTCCTGGAAGAACAGGTATGATAAAGACAATTCCACATTCCGGGAGGTCTTTATGCGGGAATTCACCATAGGAAAAAACGACGCCGGACAACGGCTGGACCGCTTCGTGTCCAAGAACCTGCCCCTGCTTCCCCCTGCCCTGCTGCAAAAGTACATCCGCCTCAAACGGATCAAGGTCAACGGCAGGGGGGCCAAGCGGGACGTGCGGCTGTGTCCCGGCGATGTTTTACAATTATATATCAATGACGAGTTCTTTGACAAGCCCAACGAGGAAAATCTCTTCCTCACCCTGTTTCAGCCGAGGCTGGACATCGTCTACGAGGACGAAAATCTGCTTCTGGCAGACAAGCGCCCCGGCCTGGTGGTTCACGCCGACGAGACAGAGAAGGTCAACACCCTCATCAACCACATCCAGGCCTACCTCTACCAAAAAAAGGAGTGGAACCCCCGGTGGGAGAACGCCTTCGCCCCGGCCCTCTGCAACCGCATTGACCGCAACACCGGCGGCATTGTCATCGCCGCCAAAAACGCGGAGACTCTGCGAATCGTCAACGCGAAGATCCGGGACCATGAGCTGGAGAAGTCCTACCTCTGCGTCACCGTGGGCCGTCCCAGACCAGCCGCCGGAAAGATCGAGGGGTTTTTATTAAAAGACGAGACAAAAAAGCAGGTCTCCTTCTACCGCCGCCCAGTCCCCGGAGGCCGCAGCGCCGTGACGCTGTATGAGACCCTGGAGAGCCGCGGGGAGCTGTCCCTGGTGGAATGCCGCCTCCTCACCGGGCGCACTCACCAGATCCGGGTCTCCATGGCGGAGATCGGCTGTCCCCTGCTGGGAGACGGCAAATATGGCTCCAGCGACGTAAACCGGCGCTATCATGAGACCCGTCAGGCGCTGTACTCCTACAAGCTGGCCTTTCCCCTTCCCACGGACGCCGGAATTTTGAACTACCTGCGGGGCAGAGAGTTCACGGTTCCCGACGTGCCTTTTGTGAAAAAGTATTTTTCGGACCGCTGACGAAGGGTCCGTCCGTATGGACGGGCCCTTCCGTCTCTCATTGTATCCCCAGGACGGACAGGGCGTCCCGCATATCCCGCCAGACCGTCAGCAGGGCGGCATAGCGGTCCTGTCCCGCCTCGGTGAGACGGTAGTATTTCCGAACCGGACCGCCGGAAATCTCCCCCTGGTAGCGCTCCGTGGCCCCCTCCCGGCAGAGCTGGCGGAGGATGGCGTAGAGGGCGCTCTCCTGCACATCTGGGAAAACATCATGGAGGCGGCGCAGAAGCTCATAGCCGTACTGGTCCCCCTGGGCCATCAGGTGAAGAAGGCACAGCTCCAAAAGGTCGCGTTTCAGCATAGGGAAACCCCCGTTCCAACGAGGCCCAGAGCGGTGATGGCGACGTACTGCAGCAGAATGCGCGCCTGCCATCCGGCAGAGCCAAACGATACGTCCATGCTGCTCCACAGTGCATAGATCGACAGCCCAAGAATGCACCCGGCCAACGCCAAAATGTACACCGCCCGCCAGCGGCGGTCCGTCATCCGGGCTTGCACCAGGGCAAACATTCCAATGGCCCCCATGACAAACATATCCAACGTCATTGTCAGCCGCATAGCGTCCGCGATTTGGTAGGTCATTGCCTCCAAAATCTCCGCCGGCTCAGCTAAAATAATCCAGGCGACCAGCCATTGAAATGCTATCCCGATCAGCAAAAAGACCAGAAGCAGCACGGCCCCTTTGGGCAGGGTCCGTCTCCTTCCCTCTCCGCTCCCGCGCCGGAACCAGACTAGGGCCAGCGCCGTGCCCGTCACAAAGAATCCACTGCGAAAGGGTGCGATTGTGTCGCAGAGGCCAGGGAACCACCACAGCCAATCTACGCCATACGCCTGAAACCGAAAGATTGCCATACCTGACAGCACACTCAGCACCGGCAGCACCGCCGGAAGCAGCACACAGGCCGCCAGCACGGCAAACACAGCCACCCACCGCCGGTAAGCCCTCGTCTGGGCCAGCTGCCGCGCGGCCTCCCAGGGGCTGCCTAGGTCCCGCCGCAACGCCTCCTCGCTCCTGCCCTCCGCAATTTCCCGATAGTCCTCCAGCACCTCCGCCGCCTCTGCCGGCGGCAGACACCAACGGGCCGCCCGGGACATCCTGGAGAGATAATCCCGCTCCATCATAGCCGCTCCTTTCAAAACTACTGTAAAAAACACAGTAGGTGTTGTCATGAGTATACATCCTCTCCCCGCGGAAGTCAATAGAACTACTGAAAAAAAATCAATAGTTCCCATGCAATAATTCCCTTGACTTTTCAGGCCGCTTCCGTTATCATGCAGATATTGCTGAATTTCGACGAGAAAGGTTCCCCCTCAACAGAGAAAAGAGGCGTATGATTCTTGAACACCGCCGCGGAAGGCATTTTCAGCGGCGCTGTTATAAAAATTACTATTGAAATGGGGGAGGATACATGTCCAAAGAGTTGATTCGCCTGCGGAACATCTGCATGGCGTTTGACGACGAACTTGTATTAAACAACATCAATCTTTACATCAATGACAAAGAATTCCTCACACTGCTTGGACCCAGCGGGTGCGGCAAAACCACCACGCTGCGGATGATTGGCGGCTTCACGACACCTACGTCGGGAGACGTCCTCTTTGACGGTGTGAGGATTAATGACGTTCCGCCCCACCAGCGGCAGATCAACACCGTGTTCCAGAAATACGCGCTGTTCCCGCACCTGAACGTGTTCGAGAACATCGCCTTCGGCCTTCGGATGCAGCGCCGCCCGGCCCCCTCCGATCCCAGGAAAAAGGTGAAGATCCCCGAGGAGGAAATCCGGGAGCGGGTTTTGGAGATGCTGGAGATTATCAGCCTCAAGGGCTTTGAAAACCGCAGGCCCGACGCCCTCTCCGGCGGCCAGCAGCAGCGGGTGGCCATTGCCCGGGCGCTGGTGAACAAGCCCAAGGTTCTGCTTCTGGACGAGCCCCTGGGCGCGCTGGACCTGAAGCTGCGCAAGGATATGCAGATCGAGCTCAAGCGCATCCAGCAGCAGGTGGGCATCACGTTTATATATGTCACCCACGATCAGGAGGAGGCCCTGACCATGTCGGACACCATCGTGGTCATGGACAAGGGCTCCATCCAGCAGATCGGCACACCGGAGGACATCTACAACGAGCCGAAAAACGCCTTTGTGGCAGATTTCATCGGTGAGTCCAACATCATAGACGGCGTTATGGTCCGGGATCAGCTGGTCCAGATGTACGGCCGCCAGTTCCCCTGCCTGGACGGCGGCTTTGGACCCGGCGAACCGGTGGACGTGGTCATCCGGCCCGAGGACATCGACATTGTTCCCGTGGAGCAGGGCCAGCTGACAGGCACCGTCACCAGCGTCACCTTCAAGGGGATGCAGTACGACATCATCGTGGACTTTAAGGGCTTCAAGTGGCTGATCCAGACCACGGACCACAGCCCCGAGGGCGCCCGTATCGGCATCAAAATCGACCCTGACGGCATTCACGTCATGAAAAAGAGCCAGTACTCCGGCATGTTCGGCGACTACTCCTCCTTCTCCGATGAGTACGACGAGTTGGACGACGCCAGCCTTGCGCTGGATGAGGAGGAGAGCGGGGATGAAGAATAAGCTCTCCCGGCTGGCCGTTCCCTATGTGGTTTGGATGGCCCTCTTTGTAGTGGCGCCCATTGTCATGGTCGTGGTCTACGCCTTCACCGCCGCAGAGGGCGGCTTTACCCTGGATAATTTCTCCCGGATGGGACTGTACGGGGTGGTGTTCCTCCGCTCCTTTAAGCTGGCCCTGGTGGCCACAGTCATCTGCCTGATGATCGGCTATCCCGTATCCTACATGATGAGCAAAGAAGGGCCCCGGTTCCAGCGGGCCGCCATGGTGCTTATTATGCTGCCCATGTGGATCAACTTCCTGCTGCGTACCTACTCCTGGATGTCCATTTTGGAGAACAACGGCCTGCTGAACCAGCTCTTTCAGAGGATTGGTCTCATCGACCTGTACAACAGCCTGTCCGGGGCAAACCTGGAGTACTTCCCCATGATGAATACCCAGGGGGCGGTGGTGCTGGGCATGGTGTACAACTATCTGCCCTTTATGATCCTGCCCATCTACTCCGTCATCGTCAAGCTGGACGGCTCTCTCATCGAGGCCGCCCGGGATCTGGGGGCCAACGGCCTCAATGTTTTCCGGCGGGTTATCCTGCCCCTGAGCCTGCCGGGGGTGCTCTCCGGCATTACCATGGTCTTTGTCCCCTCGGTCTCCACCTTTGCCATCAGCAAAATGCTGGGCGGCGGCACAGAAATGATTCTGGGAGACCTGATCGAGCAGCAGTTCCTGGGCGGGGCCTATAATCCCCAGCTGGGAGCCGCCATATCCCTGGTGATGATGGTTATCGTTGTCGTCTGCATGGTGGTCATGAACCGCTTCGGCGAGGGCGAGGAACAGGCGGTGATGCTGTGAAACGCCGTTATTCCGCTATGAGCCGCGTCTTTACGGCGCTGGTGTTCCTCTTCCTCTATGCGCCGATTCTGCTGCTGATCGTCTTCTCCTTCAACAAGGGCAACAGCAACACCGTCTGGACCGGCTTTTCCCTGGACTGGTACAAGTCCCTGTTCCACAACCGCCTCATCATGCGCAGCGTGTACACCACGCTGCTGGTCTCCCTGCTGGCCACGGCCATCGCCACCTTCGCCGGAACCTTTGCCGCCATCGGCTTTTACAGTCTCCGCCGCAGACCCCGGGCCGTGCTGAACACGGTGAACAGCATTCCCATGATGAACGCTGACATTGTCACCGGCGTCGCCATGTGCCTGTTCTTTGTGGCCTTTTTCGCCTTCTGGAGCGACTTTGCCGTCTGGTTCAACGGCGTCCAGCACATGGTCACCCTGCCCGCAAGGCTGACGCTGGGCTTCGGCACCCTGCTGATCGCCCATGTCACCTTCAACATCCCCTATGTGATCCTGTCCGTAGGCCCCAAACTGCGGCAGATGGATAAAAATCTGGTGGACGCAGCCCAGGACCTGGGCTGCACCTGGATGCAGGCCTTTTGGAAGGTGATTCTGCCGGAGATCAAGCCCGGCATCGCCTCCGGGGCCCTGACGGCCTTCACCATGAGCGTGGACGACTTCATTATCAGCTACTTTACCGCCGGGTCCTCCAGCTCCACCCTGGCCATGACCATTTACGGCATGACGAAAAAACGGGTGACGCCGGAGATCAACGCCATCTCCACCCTGCTCTTTGTGACCGTACTGCTGCTGCTGGTCATTGTCAATCTCCGGGAGGCCCACATGGAGCGCACCGGACAGCAGGAGCGCCGGCCCAAGCCGGTTCTCCAGCGCCTGACCCGGTTCCTGGACTCCCCCAGGGGAAGATGGTTCCGCCGGGGCGCGGCGGGAGTGCTGACGGCCGCCTTTCTGGTCACAGTGATCCTTCTCACCAGCGCCACCAACGCACAGCCGGTGGTAAACGTGTGCAGCTGGGGCGAGTATATTGACGAGGATCTGATCACCCAGTTTGAGGCGGAGACCGGCATCCTGGTGAACTACCAGACCGCGGAGAGCAACGAGGCTCTCTATTCCCTGCTGAAAAGCGGCGCCGGGGACTATGACGTCATCGTCCCCTCCGACTATATGATCTCTCAGCTGATCGAGGAGGACATGCTGGAGGAGCTGGACTACGGAAGCATCCCCAATTTCTCTCTGGTGGACAGCCGGTTCAAAAACCTGCCCTATGACCCGGAGAACAGATACACCGTCCCCTACGCCTGGGGCACCGTGGGTATTATCTACAACACCACAATGATCGGTGAGCCCATTACCAGCTGGAGCGCGCTGTTTGACGACCAGTACGCCGGAAACGTGCTGATGTTCCGCAACTCCCGGGACGCCATGGCCACTGCCCTGAGCTATCTGGGCTATTCGCTGAACACCACTGACCCCATCCAGCTGCGGGAGGCCTTTGAACTGCTCAAGGACGCCAAAAGCCGCGGGGTGTACCAATCCTTCGTCATGGATGAGATTTTCCAGAAGCTGGAGGGCGGCAACGCCGCCATCGGCGCCTACTACGCCGGAGACTACCTCACCATGCTGGAGAACAACGAGGATCTGGCCTTTGTTGTACCGGAGGAGGGCTCCAACTGGTTCATGGACGCCATGTGCGTCCTGAAAGGCGCCCCCCACTTTGACGAGGCCATGGCCTGGATCAACTTCATCGCCTCCACGGAGGCAAACCTCAAAAACATGGACTATCTCTGGTACGCCTCCCCCAATCAGGAGGCTCTGGAGCAGTACCCGGCCTATTATGAGGAACTGTACGGCGAACCGCTGGACCCGGAGATTTACGAGATCATGGCAGCTCCGCAGGAAGTCCTGGACCGCTGCGAGGCCTATTTGGTCCTGCCCGCCAGCATCCGCGCACTCTACAACGACCTCTGGACAGAGCTTGGGATCTAGGCGGCGCTCGAAAAATGTCAAAGCGCCCAAGCGGCGGATCTTTTTCCGCCGGGCATTCCGTCATTTATCAGACACGGCTTCGCTGGTCTTTGAAAAAAGCAGCCCAAAAAGCTTTTTCGCGCTCTGATGGGCAGAGACTGATGAGATGACACGGCAGCAACGAAAATCTACTGATTTGGAGGTCTTTTTATGATTTTGATCGGAACGAAATGTCAGTTGGAACAGACCGTCACCCAAGAGCTGACGGCCGCCGCCGTGGGCTCCGGAGCCCTGGCGGTATTCGGCACACCCTTCATGGCCGCCATGATGGAAAACGCCGCTCTGACGGCCCTCCAGAACTTTTTGGAGGAGGGTCAGGGCAGCGTAGGCACCCGCCTGGACATACACCACGACGCCCCCACCCCCATCGGCATGAAGGTCTGGGCGGAGGCGGAAATCACCGGCGTGTCGGAAAACGGAAAGATGGTGGACTTCAAGGTCTCCGCATGGGATGAACGCGGTCCTGTGGGCGGCGGCACCCACACCCGGGCCATCATCAACTGCCAGCGGTTTTTGGACAAGTGCAACGGAAAACTGGAACCATAATCCATAAAAAAGGAATCCCCGGAGGAACGCCTCCGGGGATTCCTTTTATGTAAGGCTTTTCACAGACTCAGGGACGGCGCACTGTACACGCGGCCCGCCAGCTCGCTGTTGAGCATATACAGGCTCTTGGGATCGGAACCGAAGAGCTCCATCTTGGAGATCAGGTCGTTGGCATTGTCCTCCTCCTCGCCCTGCTCCTTTACGAACCAGTCCAGGAACTGCATGGTGCGGAAATCCTTCACCTCATAAGCCGCGGCATAGATGTCGTTGATGAGACCGGTGACATACAGCTCGTGCTCCAGACCGGCTTTCAATACGGCCATGTCGCTGTCCAGCGCCTTGTCCGGCTTGGCGATAGCGTCCAGGGTTACCTTGGCGCTGTTGTTGTGAAGGTACTGGTAGAACAGCATGGCGTGATCCCGCTCCTCCTGGGCCTGGATCTTGTACCAGTTGGCAAAGCCGTCCAGCCCCCGGGCCTCAAAGTAGTTGGAAAAATCCAGATAGAGGTAGGCAGAATAGAACTCCTTGTTGATCTGGTCGTTCAGCAGCGCGGCAACTTTTTCATTCAGCATGACAGATGCTCCTCTCTATATTTATAAAAATATTGTACCATATTTTAGGGAAAAAGCCAGTGCAAAAGCAACATAATTTTCAGATCAGCCCTTCAAAACGGACACCTCATCCGCTCTTCCGGCAATCTGAACTCTGTGTACGGCAATCTCGAACCAACATCTCCCCTGCTCCAGGCTGCCGGTGAGCCGGATTCCCCGGCCTCTTTGATTCTGGAAACAGTAGACCTCCGCCTCCCGGCCCCGTTCCTGTGGCAAAGCCGCAGCGAGGCCCGGGGGCTCGACATCGCAGAAACCGGAGACTGCTGTCCTGCCGGAGCACCGTATCGAAAGCCAGATAGAAGCCAGCCTCCTCCCCTGCCTCCGGCCTGCCGAAACAGACCACTCGGGCCTTTCCACCGGACTGGACGTACCGTCTCAGCCTCCGCCCGGCCACCAGGCACGGCGCAAAGCGCAGGGCCAGTGAACGAATATTCCCGCACAGGAAAAGTCCGGCTAGGCCTTGTTTGAAGAATGGCGGAATGCCCAACGGCGAGAGATTTTTTCGCCAAACAAGGCCTAGGAGGCAGAACACCGCCGCCGCCGCGATATAAGGGGAGCGAAGCATCTCTTGCACAAAGAGCGCAAAGAGAAGGAGCGCGAAAAGCAGGACGGCGGCGATCAAAAAGCCTCTTTTTTTCGCGGTCCTCCCGCCTTAAAACAGCGTCATCTGGCTGGTCTCCGCCATCCCCGCGAAAGCCCCCAAAGCCTTCAGCTGCTCAATGTGGGTCTTGGAGAGCTTGCTGCAGCACATGGCAAACTCCTCGATGGAGATGAAATCCTTCCCTTCCCGCTTCTCCGCCGTGTCCAGCGCCGCCGCGTCGCCCAGGCCGTGGACGGAGACAAAGGGCGGCAGCAGTCCGCCGTCTGTCACCAGGAATTTCGTGGCGTCGGATCTGTAGATGTCGATGGTGTCGAAGTGGTAGCCCCGGAGGTAAAACTCATAGCAGACCTCCAGCGTGGTCAGCAGGTTCTGCTCCACGGCGGTGGCGTCCTTGTTGTTCTCAATCTCCCGGATCTTCCGCTTCACCGCATCCTTTCCGGCGCAGCAATACTCCGCATCAAATGCCTTGGCCCGGACGGAGAAGAAGGTGGCGTAGAAGGCCAGGGGCTCATGGACCTTGTACCAGGCAATGCGGAAGGCCATCATAACGTAGGCCACGGCGTGGGCCTTGGGAAAGAGGTAGCCGATCTTGGCAAGAGACTCGATGTACCAGCCGGGCACATCGTGCTCCCGCATGGCCTCCTCCCAGCCAGGCTCAAAGCCCCCCTTCTTCACCTTGCCCTTTCGGACGGACTCCATGATCTTAAAGCTCATCTTGGGGTCCAGGCCCATTTTGATGAGGTACAGCATGATGTCGTCCCGGCAGCCCACCGTATCCAAAACGCCGGCGGTGCCGCTGAGAATCAGGTCCTTGGCGTTGCCCAGCCACACATCGGTGCCGTGGGAAAAGCCGGAGAGTCGCACCAGCGTGCTGAAATCCTTCGGCTGGGTGTCCACCAGCATCTGCCGGGTGAAGCGGGTGTTGAACTCCGGGATGGCCACGGCCCCGGTGGGGCCCAAAATCTCATCGTTTTCATATCCCAGCACCTTGCTGGAGGTGAAGATGGACATAGTGTCCGGGTCATCCAGAGGAATCTTCTGGGGGTCCACCCCGGTGAGGTCCTGCATCATGCGGACCATGGTGGGGTCATCGTGGCCCAGCATGTCCAGTTTTAGGAGATTGGCCTCCATGGAGTGGTATTCAAAATGGGTTGTAATGGTGTCGGAGCCGTCGTCGTCCGCCGGGTGCTGGACGGGGCAGAAGTCCTCCATAGACTTGTCATCCGGCACCACCACCAGCCCCCCCGGGTGCTGCCCGGTGGTGCGCCGGGCGCCTACACAGCCCAGCGTCAGGCGGTTCTCCTCCGCCCGGCCCGCCGTCATGGCGTTCTCCTCCAAGTATTTCTTCACAAAGCCATAGGCGGTCTTCTCCGCCAGGGTTCCAATGGTGCCCGCCCGGAACACCTGGGTCTCGCCGAACATCTCGATGGCGTGGCGGTGGGCCCGGGCCTGGTACTCACCGGAGAAATTCAGGTCAATATCCGGCACCTTGCCGCCGCCAAAGCCCAGGAAGGTCTCAAAGGGAATGTCAAAGCCGTCCTTTTCGTACTTCGTGCCGCACACCGGGCAGACCTTGTCCGGCATGTCAGCGCCGCAGCCGTAGGAGCCGTCCTCAATAAACTCGCTCTTTTTGCACTGGGGACAACGGTAGTGGGGCGGCAGGGAGTTCACCTCTGTGATGCCGGACATGTAGGCCGCCAGAGATGACCCAACAGATCCACGGGAGCCCACCAGATAGCCGTTCTCCAGGGACCGCTGCACTAATTTTTGGGCGGACATATACACCACGTCGTATTTGCCCAGGATGCCGCCCAGCTCCACGTCCAGCCGCTTTACGATGAGCTCCGGCGGCTCCTCTCCGTAGAGCCGGTGGACCTTCTCCCACACCAGGCGGTTCAGATCCTCCTCGGAGTTCTCCAGCCTTGGCGGGAACAACTCCTTAGGCAGCAGCTCAAAGGTCTCAATCTGATCCGCTATGAGGCGGGTGTTGGATACCACCACCTCGTAGGCCTTCTCCTTCCCCAGATAGGCAAACTCCTCCAGCATCTCGTCCGTAGTCTTGAAATAGATGGGCAAAGGCTCATTGGCGTCCGGAAACTTCTTGGACGCCAGCAGGATGCGGCGGTACACCTCGTCCTCCGGCTCCAGGAAGTGGACGTCCCCTGTGGCGCAGACGGGCTTGCCCAGCTCCTCTCCCAGGCGGACGATGGTGCGGTTGAAGTTCCGCAGATCCTCCTCGCTTCTGGCATCGCCGTTTCGGAGCATAAAGCGGTTGTTGCACAGGGGCTGGATCTCCAGATAGTCGTAAAAGGAAGCGATCCGTTTCAGTTCGTCCCAGTCCTTGTGGTCCACCACAGCCTTAAACAGCTCCCCCGCCTCGCAGGCAGAGCCCACGATGATCCCCTCCCGGTGTTCTTTCAAAAGGCTCTTGGGGATAATCGGCACCCGCTTAAAATATTTCAGGTTAGAGGCGGAGATCATCTGGTAGAGATTTTTCAGCCCCACCTTATTCCGGGCCAGCAGGATGATGTGCTTGGGGAAGCGGTTGGACTTCCCCCCCAGAGGCCGCAGCTTCTCCATCTCTCCGTTCACCGCCTGGAGGGTGTGAATGCCCTTTTCGTGGAGCATCTTCCAGAAGGGAATCAGCATATAGCCCACCGTGGCCGCGTCGTCGCTGGCCCGATGGTGGTTAAAGGCGGGCAGGTCCAGATGCTCCGCCACAACGTCAAGCTTGTATTTCCCCAGGCCCGGCAGCAGGTTCTGTGCCAGAATCAACGAGTCGATGTAAGTGGGCTGAAAGTCCAGCCCCGCCTCCCGGCACCCCGCCCGGATGAAGCCGATGTCGAATTCCGCGTTGTGGGCCGCCAGAGGGCGGCCGTTCACAAACTCCAGAAAATCCGCCAATGCCTCTTTGGGCTGAGGGGCGTCTTTGAGCATCTCGTCTGTGATGCCTGTCAGACCGATGATCTCCGGCGTCAGACGGCGGCCCGGGTTGACAAAGGTCTGGAACCGCTCCGCGATCTCCCCGTTTTTCAGCACCACCGCGCCGATCTCTGTGATAGCCTCCCGGTCCACCTTGAGTCCGGTTGTCTCAATGTCAAAGCAGACGATCTCGTCATCCAGGGCGCAGTCCAGAGAACCGTGAACCGCCACCCGGTCGTCCAAGTTGTTGACAAAATAGCCCTCCACGCCGTAGAGAATCTTAATCTTGTCCCCGGCGGCGTGCCACGCGTCCGGGAAGGACTGGGCCACGCCGTGGTCTGTGATGGCAATGGCGGGATGGCCCCAGCGGATGGCGGTCTGGATGACCTCCTTTGTGTCCGTCAGGGCGTCCATGTTGCTCATTTTGGTGTGGAGGTGGAGCTCCACACGCTTCTCCGAGGCAGTGTCCTGCCGGGGCTGGTGCTCGGTGACATTGATGTGGTAGGGGTTCAGCTGGATGTCCTTGCCGTCCCAGGTGGGCTCCATCTTTCCCTGGACGCACAGCCACATGCCTGGCTTGACGGCGCTCTCCAGAGCCTGGGCCTCCTTGGCGGTGAGGTTTTTCTGCACCGTCACGGAGTTTGTGTAATCTGTCATGTCAAAGCTCAGCCGCCACATGCCCGGCCGCCGGGTCTCCCGGCACTCGAAGGAAAAAACCTTCCCCGTCACAACCGCGTTGTTCATCTTCAGATCCAGATCCTTCATAGGCACGGCCTTTGCCTTGATGGGGTTTCCCATCAGCACCTTGCCCACAACGGGCTTGCCGCCCTTCCCCGCCCTGGGAGCAGAGGCGGACGGCGCAGGCCGCGGAGCCTCCGGCGCCTTGCAGGTGACGTCCATCTCCACCCTGGAAAAGCCGTAGACCGCCCGCAGGGCATCCTGAATTCTCTGCAAATCCCCCTCGCTCAGCTGGCTCTTCACCGTCAGCTGGAGACGGATAGACATCTCCCCCTGATCAATGGCGGCGCCGGTCAGCACTGCTCCCGCCAGTTTCAGCCGCAGCTCCGGGGAGAGCTGCAGCTCCGTGAACATTTCAAAAAATGGGATGTTTCTCGACATAGTGTTTTACTGATCTTCCTTCTCTTCGTTCTGAGCCGTACTCCGGTCCTTGATCTGCTTTTCAAGCTCTTCAAAACGCCTGTCCATGGAGACCTTGATCCATACACCCATCATCACAATGGCGGCAACTGAACCAATGGGCCACACCTGCCCGTCAAAAGTCGACATATTGAGGAATACGCCGAGCGCCAGCGCAAAAAAAGCCGCTTTCATAACAAAACCCTCCTACACACGCCAAAACATCAACAAGGACAAATTCACATGGGACAAACATAGGATTTCCGGGCAAATTTTGCCGCTTTGTCATATCAACATCCTCTGGTTCTCACAGCTTCTCAATCTCCTCTATCAAGGCATCCACAAGCCGTTCCTGCGGCATCTTATAAAGGATTTCTCCTTTTCGGAACAGAAGTCCCTCACCCTTGCCTCCGGCAATTCCGATGTCGGCGGCGGCGGCTTCGCCGGGGCCGTTGACGGCGCAGCCCATCACCGCCACGGTGATATTCTTCTCACAGTCCGCCAGCCGCCGCTCCACCTCCTCCGCCATGGGAATGAGGTCAATGCGGGTACGTCCGCAGGTGGGGCAGGCAATGAGGTTCACCCCCTGTTTCCGCAGGCCCGCCGCCTTCAAAATCTTCTTGGCGGCGTAGATCTCCTCCACCGGGTCGGCGGTCAGCGTCACCCGGATGGTGTCGCCGATCCCCATGCAGAGCAGTCCCCCAATGCCCATGGCGGACTTCACCAGCCCCATAGAGGGCGTGCCCGCCTCGGTGACGCCCAGATGGAGGGGGTAATCCGTGCGCTCACTGAGAAGGCAGTAGGCCGCCATGGTCAGCGGCACGTCAGAACACTTGACGGAGATGCAGATGTCGTCAAAGTCAAATTTATTCAGCAGATGTACATGGCCCATGGCGCTCTCTACCAAAGCCTCTGCAGTAACGCCGCCGTACTTTGCCCGCAGCTCCTTTTCCAAAGAACCGCCGTTGACACCGATGCGGATCGGGATGGACTTCCGGCGGCACAGGTCCGCCACCGCCTTCACCCTCTCTTCCCCGCCGATGTTGCCAGGGTTGATACGGATAGCGTCCACCCCCCGCTCTGCGCAGGCGAGGGCGTACTTGTAGTTGAAATGGATGTCCGCCACCAGGGGGATGCGGATGCGCTCTTTGAGCTTGTCCACCGATTCCGCCGCCGCCTGATCTGGGATAGCCACACGGATGATTTCGCACCCGGCATCCTCCAGGACCAGGATCTGGTCCACAGTGGCCTCCACATCGTCGGTTTTTGTATTGCACATAGACTGAATACTCACCGGGGCGCCGCCGCCTACCAGGACATTGCCCACCATCAGCTGCTTTGTCATTGCTCCGCTTCCTCTCTCAGCCTTGCATAGATGCAGGAGTCCAGCAGCTCCCCATTTTTGAATACGCTCTTCTGCTTGATCCCCTCCAGGGTGAAGCCCGCCTTCTCCAGCGCGCCCCGGGAGCCTGCGTTTTTGGCATAGGGCTCCGCATAGATGCGGACAATGTCCCATGCCCCAAAGCCCAGGGCACACATCTCCTTTACGGCGGCGGTCATGATGCCCTGCCGCCAGAAGGGACGCCCCAGCCAGTAGCCCAGCTCCGCACTTCTGCGGTACACGTCATTTCCCAGGAAAAGGCCGATACTTCCCGCCGCCTCACCGTTTACCACAATGGCACGGCACAACTGGCCCCGTCCCTCCATCTCCATGCAGGATCTGATGAAGGACTCAGCGTCCGCCAAGGTATAGGGATTCGGAAACACGTCCCGCAGGTTCCGGGCCACCAGCGGATCGTCAGCATAGGGAACAATGGCGGAGGCATCCTCCGCCCGCCAGGGACGAAGTGTAAAGTTCATAGCCTTTTCTCCTATTGAAACAGCTTGAATACATCATGGAAGGTCACCAGCAGCATGAAGCCCATCAAAACCACAAAGCCCGCCGTGTTCACAGCGGCCTGGTACCGCTCAGGCACCTTCCGCTTAAACAGCAGCAGCGTCAGCTGGTCCACCAACAGGAAGAACACCCGTCCGCCGTCCAGCGCCGGGATGGGCAGCATGTTCATCACCGCCAGATTCACCGCGATCAGCGCGGCGAAATAGAAGATCTGCGACCAGGCGTCCCGCTGGGTCTTCGCCTGGTCTCCCACCTCGGTGATGGCGGAAACAATACCCACCGGGCCGCTGAGGTCCTCCACGGAAGCTCCGCCGGTGAACAGCTGGACCAGACTGAACCGCACCAGCTGGACAAAATCTAAAGCCGTGTTCCAGGTGTATTTCAGCTTATTTCCCAGTGTGGCCTCCTCGGCATACCGGCCCATGTACAGGCCGAAGCCCCGGTAGGCGGCGCCGTCCTGGGCGGTGTAGGTCTGCCGCCGGAGGTCCTTTACCACAATATGCTCACCATCCCGGATGACCTCCAGGTCCACGCCGTCCCGGGCATAGCTCAAAAACATGCTGGAATCCCCCGCAAGATAGGCGCGGTAGCCGTTGATCTTGTAGATCCGGTCCCCGGGCAGCAGCTCCCCCTGCCGGGAAAACTCCGGGGCCAGGTCCGCTATCTGGTCGGTGTAAAAGACCCCCGCCCCGGCGTACAGACACAGCAGAATCAGAAGGCCCGCCAGAAAATTCATCCCCGCTCCGGCCGCCAGAATCAGGAGCTTCTGCCAAAAGCCCTGGCGGACGAAGGAGCGCTGGTCGCCGGTGTCCTCGTCCTCCCCCTCCATAGCGCAGAAGCCGCCAATCGGCAGGGCTCGGAAGGAATACTGTGTTTCTCCCCGCTTCCGGCTCCAGACCGTGGGCCCCATGCCGATGGAAAACTCATTGACCCGCACGCCGCAGAGCTTTGCCGCCAGAAAGTGGCCCAGCTCATGGACCGCAACCAAAACGCCGAATATCAGGACTGCCGCCAGGATATAGATGAGTTTCATGCCAAATGCTCCTTGCTCACGATCTCGCGGGCCGCCCGGTCCGCCTCTAAAATCTCCTCCAGAGAGGGGGCTTTCACCACCGGGAGGGCCGCCATGGCTTTTTCTGTCAAACGAAAAATATCATAGAACCCGATCCGATCCAGCAAAAACAGCTGGACAGTCTCCTCGTTGGCGCCGTTCAGCACGGCGCAGGCGGTACCGCCCCGCCGGGCCGCCTCCTCCGCCAAAGCCAGGCAGGGGAATGTCTCCCGGTCCGGCTCTGCGAAGGTCAGCGGCGGACAGGTCAGCAGATCCAGCGGCTCTGCCGGCGTTTCTCCCCGCTTTGGGTACGTCATGGCATACCGGATGGGCAGACGCATATCCGGCGTCCCCAGCTGGGCCAGCACCGCCCCGTCCCGAAACTCCACCAGGGAGTGAACAATGGACTGGCGGTGGATCACCACGTCCACCTGTTGAAGCGGCAGGCGGTAGAGCCGCATGGCCTCAATGACCTCCAGCCCCTTGTTCATCAGCGTGGCGCAGTCCACGGTGATCTTGGGCCCCATCTTCCAGTTGGGATGTTTCAGGGCGTCCGCCTTTTTCATTCTGCCCGCTTCCGTCCGGTTCATGCCGAAAAAGGGTCCGCCGGAACAGGTCAGGATCAGCCGCTTGATCTCCCGCCGGTCCCCGCAGCCTTGGAGACACTGGAAGATGGCGGAATGCTCTGAGTCCACTGGAATGATCTCCGCACCGCTCTTGTCCGCCGCGTCCATCACCAGCTCTCCGGCACAGACCAGAGTCTCCTTATTGGCCAGGGCAATGCGCTTTTTCTCACTGATGGCGGCGAGGGTGGGCCTCAGTCCCACCATGCCAACCACGGCGGTAACCACCGTATCCGCCTCTGGAAGCACGGCGGCTTCCTCCAGAGCGGCGGGGCCGCCCAAAACTTTGGTATCCGTGTCTTTCAGCCGGACGGCCAGCTCCCTGGCCGCTGTCTCGTTGGTCATAACTGCCAGGCGGGGCCGGAATTTCCGGGCCTGTTCCTCCACCCGTTCTACGCTGCTGTTGGCGGTAAGGGCGGCGACAGTCAGCCCCAGCTGCTCCGCCACATCCAGCGTCTGTCGGCCAATGGAGCCGGTAGAGCCCAGTATTGTTATTATATTCGTCATATCCCCTGTCCTACCTCACCAAATCGAAAAAGCTGCGGGAAAAAGCATGAGGGCGATCTCAACTGTCTGGGCCACAAACAGCACACTGTCAAACCGGTCCAGCACGCCGCCGTGCTCCAGAAAGAGGTGTCCGTAATCCTTGATGCCGAACTCCCGCTTGATGAGAGAAAAGCTCAAATCACCGATCTGAGCCACCACGCCGCAGATGAGGGACAGCAGCACCATAGGGACGGCGGCAATGGACGCGCCGAACCAGCGGTCCATGACGCAGGCAAAGAGCAGGCCACAGACCACGTTGCCCGCAAGACCGCCGACGGAGCCCTCCACCGTTTTCTTGGGGCTGACCTTGGGGGCCAGCTTGTGTCTGCCCAGGGTGAGGCCGGCGAAATAGGCGAAGGTGTCGCAGGCAAAGCTGAGGATAAAGGGCAGGAGGAGCCAGGCCCGGTGGATGCCGGCGGATTCCAGGCGGAGGAAGGCGGAGAAGGACCAGGCGATGGCGATACTGCCAAAAAGCGCAGCCATGATCTGGTTGAACTTCACTTCGCCGCCTTTTTTGATGGCGTAGCCGAAGAAGAGTACCGCCTCAATAATCAAGAGGAGCGCAATGGCCTCAGGCCGGTCATAGTACCACTCCACCACAAACACTGCCGCCACGGCACCCATGCCTGCCAGCTCGCTCCGCTTCACTCCGCTGACGCACTGCTGAAGCTCTATGGCCCCAATGCCCGCCAGGAGGCACAGGGCGGCCAGCATCACAATGGACGGCGCCCACAATACCACCCAAACAAGCACCGGGACGCCCACCACTGCTACCAGGATTCTTGATTTCAAGCTATCACATCCTTTGGTGTACGGCTCGCTTCGCATCGCCGCAATCCGCAGGAGCTCTGCCCCTGCACCCCGCCACCTTTTGGAAAAGGTGGACGAAAACTTTATTTCTTTACTCCGCCGAAACGGCGGTCCCGCGCCTGAAACGCCTGGATCGCCCTGTCCAGCTCCGCCTCGTCAAAGTCCGGCCAGAGGGTATCGGTGTAATAGAACTCCGAATAGGCGCACTGCCACAGTAAAAAGTTGCTCAGCCGCAGCTCCCCACTGGGGCGGATAATCAGCTCCGGGTCTGAAATCCCGGCGGAGTCCAGATAGCCGGAGAACAGAGCCTCGTCCAGCTCCTCCGGCCTCCGCTCCCCCGCCGCGCAGTCCGCCGCAAACCGCCGCACCGCCCGCAGGATCTCATCCCGGCCTCCATAGTTCAGGCAGACGTTTGCCTGGAAATCGTCGGCAGCCAGATGCTCCGTGATTTCGTCTGTCTCCTTGGCCAGAGCCCGAAGCTCCGGGGCGATGGGCGTCATGTCCCCGAAGAAGTGGAGTCGGATGTGGTCCCGCTCCATGGTATCCACCGCCTCCAGGAGATACTTTTTCAGCAGCGCCATGATGGCGGATACCTCCGTCTCGGACCGTTTCCAGTTCTCCGTGGAGAAGGCGTAGACCGTCAGATACTTCACGCCGATGTTCTTACAGTAAGTGGCGATGCGCCGGAAGGTCTCCGCCCCCGCCTTGTGCCCGGCGGTGCGGGGCAGGCCCCGCCGGGTGGCCCAGCGGCCGTTGCCGTCCATAATGATGGCGATGTGCCTTGGGATATTCCCGCTAAGTCTGTCTTGCTCCGTTCCTTTGGGCAAAGACCTGCCTGGAAGCGGCCCTCCCGGTCCGCCAGTCTCATTAGAGCGGGGCGGCGTAAGCCGCCCCGTATCGTTGTTTTGCCTTTCCATCAGACCGCCATCAATTCCTTCTCTTTTTTCGCCAGCAGATCGTCCAGGGTCTTGCAGCTGTCGTCGGTGAGCTTCTGGAGATCCTTCTCCACCATTTTCAGCTCGTCCTCAGTGATCTCGGACTTCTTCTCCTGCTTCTTAAAGTTGTCCATGGCGTCCCGGCGGATGTTCCTCACCGCCACCTTGCCGCCCTCGGCGTATTTGCGGATCTGCTTCACCAATTCCTTGCGGCGCTCCTCCGTCAGCTGGGGGAAGGACAGGCGGATGGCCTTGCCGTCGTTCTGGGGATTGATGCCCAGGTCAGAGTTCTGGATGGCCTTCTCAATGGCTTTCAGCGCGGAGCCGTCCCAGGGGGTGATGACCAGAGAGCGGGGGTCGGGAGAGGCGATGGCCGCGATCTGCTGAATGGGGGTGGGAGTGCCATAGTAGTCCACCATAATGCGGTCCAGCACTGCGGCGTTGGCCCGGCCCGCCCGCACGGAGGCGAAGTCTGCGGCTACGGAGTCGATGCTCTTCTTCATTTTCTCCTCGTAAACTTTATACTCGTCTTTCAGCATAATGGGGTCCTTCCTTTCAATGTAAAAATATGTGAAACGCGTCTGCGGTTATTCCTTGACGATGGTGCCCACCTTCTCGCCGCACAGGGCTCGGATGATATTCCGGGGATCTTTCAGTGCAAAGAGGAGCACAGGAATGTGGTTGTCCATGGACAGCGACGTGGCGGTGGTATCCATCACCATCAGGTGCTGGGCCAGCACGTCGTCATAGCTGATGGTGTCGTACTTCACGGCGGCGGGGTCCTTTACCGGGTCGGCGCTGTACACACCGTCCACGTTCTTGGCCAGCAAAATCACGTCGGCCTCAATCTCGGCGGCCCGCAGCACGGCGGCGGTGTCCGTGGAGAAATAGGGGTTGCCGGTACCTGCGCCGAAGATGACAACCCGCCCTTTTTCCAGGTGCCGGATGGCCCGGGAACGGATATAGGGCTCCGCAATGGAGCGCATCTCGATGGCAGTCTGCACCCGGACGGGGATTCCCTTCTGCTCGCAGACATCCGCCACGGCCAGGCAGTTCATGACGGTGGCCAGCATGCCCATATGGTCGGCCCGGGTACGCTCCATCCTGCCGCCGCTGTTCTTGGCGCCACGCCAGAAGTTGCCGCCGCCCACCACCAAACCAACCTGGACGCCCATGTCCAGGCACTCTTTGATGGTGTCGCACACGCTGCCGATCATCTCAAAATCCAGGCCCGTGCCCTTGCCGCCGGCCAGGGCCTCGCCGCTGATCTTCAAAAGGACGCGCCGGTAAACAGGTTTTTCCATAGTGAGCCCTCCATTTTTCTGTTGTTGTGGTACAAGAGTGATTTTGTCTATTTTAACTTATTTTTCCGCTTTTGCATAGGGGGTAGACAAAGATTTTACAAATAAATCATCACGCCTCCCCTTCCGCCGCACTGCTTTTCCGGGAAAAAGATCCCCGAATCCGCAGCCCGCAACCGATATTTGACACCCGGGTGGTAGCCTTTTCCCGGGAAATATGGTATCCTGAGAGAGAAAAAGGAGGCGGCTTTATGAGCTTAGGCGAGAGGATCGGTCAAAACCGCAGATCCCAGGGCGTGTCCCAGGAGGAACTGGGGGCGCGGCTGGGCGTCAGCCGCCAGGCGGTGAGCAAGTGGGAGACAGGCGCGGCCACGCCGGACATGGCGAACCTCATCGCCCTGGCAAGGGAGTTCGGCGTATCTGTTGCAGAACTGACGGAGACGCCGGAACAGCCGAAAGAGGAAAAAGCGTCCCGGGAAAATCTGCGGCTGTTCATCTTCCCCACTCTGATCGTTTTACTGACGCTGGTCCTGTTTTCCGCGGGACTGATTTTATGGACTAATTTCCGGCCGGACACACTCCCTTCCGCCGCCCCGCCGCCAAAGGACACGGTTTCCACTGAGACGACTGTGCCCATCCCTGCCCCGGCCACAGATTTCGCCCTGATCTGGACCAGCAGCGACGGGCATGAGGAGTTTTTGGAGCTGGGTACGCAGGCGGATTTCTTCCCCTTCGGTGCCCCCCTGGAGCTGAACGCGCCGGAGGAGGTTCTGGACACGGACTTTGGCAGCATGACTGCCCACCGGGCGGACTGCGGTGCTGTCTTTATTGAATACAGCCGCATTGAAGATCCTCCGGGGCCCGAGGGAACGACACAGAAATGGGAAAACATCGACGCCCTCTCCACCATCGTGCCCGGATACGCCACTCCCCGCGGCATTGCCTCCGGAAGCAGTGAGGCGGACCTGCTGGCGGCTTATGGCGATGAGCTGGTATACTGCCTGAAAGAGGAGCGCTATACCCTGGTTCCCCACGACTGCTTCTACGCCTGGTCGGCCTTCGCGGACGGATACTCCACCATTTTTTTCTATGTTGAGCGAGGGACCGTATCCGGCATCCGTATGGAGAGAATGTATGACCTGGGCGACTGCTACACGCCGGACAATGCAGACAATGTCTCCCGCTTCCCCATGAAGGACGGCCAGCCGGACTTCTCCCTTCGGGAGGAGCCGGAGCGGGAGGAGCTCAGCGATGCCCGGCGGGTCTACATCGCCTTCAACCATCTGGCGACCAACAACAACCTCACTGCCGAGGAGCGGTACGCCTATCGCCGGGATATCTTCACCCTCCTGCCGGACCTGGACTGGGAAGAACTGCGCGGGATGGGGGCGGCGGAGTACCCGGAGGACATCTTTTTTGCCCTGATGGACTGGCTGCAACAGCAGGACGCCTATACCGAATCTGAAATCTTCTGGACCCAGGCAGGCTCTGTGGCAAAAGGAATCGACGGCGCCTATGCGGAATCTTACGACGGCCTGCTCTCCCGCGTCTTTTTTTATGATCCTGCCGGCTTCATCCGCAGTCTTACCCGTGACTTGGACAGCAAGGAGGATTGGCGGTTCCATTCTGTCCTTGGCGCGGCCTTTGACGGTGTCTGGCATCCCCAGGAGCTGGCCGCCGCCCGTGAAACTCTGAACACCACGCTCTCCAGCGGAATGTTTACTCCGGAGGAATCGGGCTGGTGCCGCCTGATGCTGCTGTATTTGGAAGCAGCGGAGCGGGACGACTTCGGCGGTCTTCCCCATTCACCATCCGAACTGCCATAGAAAAACGCCCCGCCTTCCGGCGGGGCGTTCGTTCTCTTTATTCCGGATACCGGGTCCAAACCTCGTAAGTCCTGCCGGGGAATTCATCATCCGGCGTGATGACCATACTCCCGGCGGTGCCGCCGTCTTTCAAATAGAACATGCCGTATCCCGTCTCCAGTCTGCCCTCCAGGGTCATCATATCCCCCTTCGTGCCGCTGTACGTGGAAACCCGGACAATCTTCCCATTGTCCAGCGTAATCACAATGTCTCCGGCCCGCATTTTTGTGATGTCATCCAGCTTCCGGGCAGGAAAACCGTACCGTCCAAAGACGCGGTCACTGAGCAACGCCGCATATCCGCCGGAGCCGCTTGTCATGCTCAGCTTTTTGCCGTTTGCGTCCGTATAGGACCAGATCACGGCCTGCACCTCCGCGCTGGAGTTGCCGGCAGCATAGGTGGAGGCCCGGACGTCTCCCTGCCACTCCGCGGCAACCCGCTGAAGCAGGTCCTTCACGTTCTCCTCCGTAACAGGCAGGCCGCTGAGCAGGGCCGCTCCCGCGGGCCCAGCGGGCGTATATTCTCCCATGCCGATGGTAACGCCCAGCGCCTTCCCCAGGCGGTCAATCACCACACAGCTCTGAGCGCGGGTCATCAGGGCCGCTCCGTCAAAATCCCCGTCGAGATGGCCCTGCAGAACCTCCAGCACGTAGCATGCGGTCACCGCGTCCTGATATTCCTCCGGAATGACAGACCAATCCCTGACCCGCAGGTGGACGATCTCCCGCTCCACCCCGCTGCCGGTCTGCTCGTGATCCAGCATGATGTTATAGGCCAGCTGGGCCATATCGTACCGAGTGACATAATCGCCGTCACAGCCCAGCTCCGGCCAGCCGGTGTCCCAGCCCATGGCGGTGCCCTTCAAAATATCATGGTCCCGCAGCGCCGCCATGCTGGCCCAATACCAGGGGGCCGAACCGCCATAGCCCTGGTCCTCATAGGCCGCGGCCTCCTTCGGATAAAACGCCCGGGCCAGAAGCACGGCGAACTGGGCGTTGCTCACCTTCTGCCCAGGCCGGAAGGTGCCGTCCTGATACCCGGAGACAATGTTCTTTCCGGCCACATTCCGAATCGCCTCTCCGGCCCAGTACCCGGCGGGAATATCGGAGAAGCCCGTCGACGCTGCCGACGCAGCAGCAGATGTCCCCAGCAGAAGGACAACAGTGAGTAATAACGTAATAATCCCCTTTTTCATGGCTTTCCGCTCCCATCCATCTCATCTGTGTAAAGCGGGACGTGAGAATCCTCGCGTCCCGCTTTTTCTCTGCTTCTATTATACGCAATTGTTTCCAAAATTGCAATAGCCGGAAGGCTGTTTGCCAAGCGCCAAATTATGGTTTTTCGCAGGCCTCGTTCAAAAGCCGGATCAGTTCCTCCTTGCCCGCCCCTTTTTCAGCGGAGAAGGGCACCAGCGTGTCGGCCGCCGTCAGCTCCAGCGTCTCCCGGATCAGAGCAAGGGCCGGCTCCACCTGGCTGCGCTTCAATTTATCCAGCTTGTTGGCCACAACGATCTCCGGGCATCCGGTCTCCCGGAACCAGGCGTGCATGGTCATATCGTCCACCGTGGGCTTGTGGCGGATGTCCACAATCAAAACTCCGGTGGTGATGAGGCTCCCCTCATCCTGAAAATACCGCTCCATCAGGCGGCCCCACCGCTCCTTTTCCGCCCGGCTGACCTTGGCGTAGCCATAGCCGGGCAGATCCACCAGGTAGGCCCGGCGGTCCACCTGGAAATAGTTGATCTGGGTGGTCTTTCCCGGCGAGGAACCCACGTAGGCCAGATTCTTCCGGCCCAGCAGGCGATTAATCACCGAGGACTTGCCCACGTTGGACCGCCCCGCAAAGGCAAACTGGGGCAGCCCGTCCCGCAGGAACTGCTCCGGCGAGGCGGCGGAGCGGACAAACTCCGCCTTTCCAAAGTTCAGAGGCATTTGAACCCTCCTTCTCTCGTCTACTGCGGCAGAACAGCCTCTCCGGCCTGTTCCCGCACCAGAGGCGCCAGCGGCGGCAGCGGCTCCTCCTCCCGGACAGTCACTTTGGCCGGGCAGAGGGCGGCGGCAAATACCTCATCCACCGTGCTCACCGGAATGAACCGCAGAGCCGCCCGAACGGTCTGGTCGATCTCCTCCAGATCCCGCTCGTTATCACGGGGGATCAGCACTGTGCCGATGCCGTTTCGCAGGGCCGCCATGGTCTTCTCCTTCAAGCCGCCGATAGCCAGCACCCGGCCCCGGAGGGTCACCTCCCCGGTCATGGCGATGCCGGCTTTGACCTTCCGGTCCGTCAACGCGGAGAGCATGGCGGTGGCGACGGCGATCCCGGCGGAGGGTCCGTCCTTGGGTACGGCCCCCTCCGGGAAGTGGACGTGAATGTCCTTCTCCTTCCAGAAGCTGGGCTCAATGCCCAGCACCGCCGCTCGGCTCCGCAGACAGCTGAGCGCCGCCTGGGCGGACTCCTTCATCACGTCCCCCAGGTTTCCGGTGAGCTCCAGCTTGCCGGTGCCGTCGCAAGCCAGCACCTCCACCTCCAAAATCTCGCCGCCGTTTTCCGTCCAGGCCAGACCGTTCACCACGCCAATCTCCTCCCGCTCCGTGTGAAGCGCCGGGGGATAGGGCTGGCAGTCCAGCAGCTTGGGCAGCTCTTTTTCTGTAACGGCAATCCGCTTTATATCTCCTTGCAGGAGCCGCATATCCGCCTTCCGGCAGATAGCGGCCAGCCGCCGCTCCAGCTTGCGGACGCCGGACTCCCGGGTGTAGTCCCGGATGATGGCCCGGATCACGTCGTCGTCAATCCGCAGGGCGCTCTTCTTCAATCCGTGCTCCAACAGCTGCTTTGGCAGCAGGTGGCGGCGGGCAATCTGCACCTTCTCCTCGTCGGTATAGCTGGAGAGCTGAATTACCTCCATGCGGTCCAGCAGGGGCCTTGGAATGGTGTCCGTGGTGTTGGCGGTGGTGATGAACATCACCTTCCGCAGGTCCACGGGAATCTCCAGAAAGTGGTCCCGGAAGGCGTGATTCTGCTCGCTGTCCAGCACCTCCAGCAGGGCCGCCGCCGGGTCGCCCCGATAATCGCTGCCCAGCTTGTCGATCTCGTCCAGCAAAAGCAGGGGATTCATAGACCCGCTCCGGCTGATGGCCTCAATGACCCGCCCAGGCATGGAGCCTATGTAGGTCTTTCGGTGGCCCCGGATGTCCGCCTCGTCCCGGACGCCGCCCAGAGAGATCCGGGCCAGCTTCCGGTTCAGCGCCTTGGCCACGCTGATGGCAATGGAGGTCTTGCCCACGCCCGGAGGCCCCACAAGGCAGAGGATCTGCCCCTTGCCCTCCGGATTCATCTGCCGGACGGCGATGGTCTCCAGAATGCGCTCCTTCACCTTCTCCAGGCCATAGTGGTCCTTTTCCAGCACCTTCCGGGCGGCGTCCACGCTGACCCGCTCCCGGGTGGTCACATTCCAGGGCATCTCCAGACATACGTCCAAATAGTTCCGGATGACCGCGGCCTCGGCGCTGCTGTAGGGCTGCTTTGCCAGCTTGCCGACCTCTTTCAGAAGATGCTTCTCCGTATCCTCCTCCAGCTGGAGCTCCAGAATTCTCTGGCGGTAGACCTCGATCTCGTCGTCTTCCTCGTCCTCCCCCAGTTCGTTTTGCAGTACCCGGATCTGGGTCCGCAGAATTTGGTCCCGCTGGGTGCGGATCAGCTGATCCCGGACCTTGCCCTCCATCTCATGCTCAAAGCCCAGCACGTCGCACTCCCGGGCCAGGAAGCCGTTGAGCTTGCGCAGCCGCACATGGGGAACCAGCTCCTCCAGAATCTCCTGCTTGTCGGTGTAGCGCAGGTTGATGTTCTGTGCGATGAAATCCGCCAGATACCCGGGGTCCTGGCAGTCCATCACCTGGGCGATCACCTCCTCCGGCAGGCTGTTCACCAGTCCCGCATACTCGCCGAAGAGGCTGCAGGCCTGACGCAGCAGCGCCTCCATCCTGGGCCCCCGCCGGACAGCGGCGGCAGATTCCTCAATGAGCTCTACGTTGGCCTGGAGGTAGGGCTCCGCCTGCCACAGACGGCGCAGCCGCGCCCGCTGCCGGCCCTCCACCACGCAGCGGACCGCGTGAGGTGACAGCCGCAGGATCTGCCGGATATGGGACACTGTGCCGACTTCATACAGGTCTCCCTCTCCCGGCACATCCACGCCCGCCTCCCGCTGGGTGACCAGGAAAATGTCCTGATCCGCCTCCATGGCCCGCTCCAGGGCGGCAATGGAGACCCGGCGCTCCACATCAAAGGTCAGATTCATATGGGGAAAAACCGTCAGGCCCCGCAGGGCAAGCACAGGAATATTCATGGTAATGGGTTCCATGGCGTTCTCCTTTCAGAGGAAAAAGAGAAAGGGGCGCGCGGCGTCCCTTCCTCTTTTCTTTAAGACGCCGACCGCGGGGCAGAGCCGCCGTTTCTCGGCTTCTCTCCCTTGCCGGTGTTTAATTTCACGGAATAATTGATTTTATTGGGGTCACGGGTCAGCTGAGGCTCTCCCTTCCCCTCCACGCAGTCCTTTGTGATGACCGCCTTGACAATGGTGGGATCGGAGGGAATGTCGTACATGATCTGAGTGAGGAGGTTCTCCATCACGGCCCGCAGGCCCCGGGCGCCGATGCTGCGCTCGATGGCCTTGTCGGCAACGGCCTCCAGGGCCTCCTCCTCGAACACCAGCTCCACCTCATCGTACTCCAGCAGCTTCCGGTACTGCTTTACCAGAGCGTTCTTGGGCTCTTTCAGAATCCGCACCAGATCCTCGCGCTTCAGCGCATTCAGCGGCGCGATCACCGGCAGACGTCCCACCAGCTCCGGGATAATGCCGAATTTGAGAATATCGTGGGGCTGGACCTCATGGAGAATCTTGTCAAGGTCCTTGTCCTTCTTGCCCTGGATATTGGCGCCAAAGCCGATGCTCTTTTGGTCCAGACGCTTCTCAATGATCTTGTCCAGCCCGTCAAAGGCGCCGCCGCAGATAAAGAGGATGTTCCGGGTGTTCACCTGGATGAACTCCTGATGGGGGTGCTTCCTTCCGCCCTGAGGCGGCACGTTGGCCACGGTGCCCTCCACAATTTTCAGCAGCGCCTGCTGCACACCTTCGCCGGAGACATCCCGGGTAATGGAGGTATTCTCGCTCTTCCGGGCGATCTTGTCAATCTCGTCCACGTAGATGATGCCGTGCTCGGCCCGCTCCACATCAAAGTCCGCAGCCTGGAGCAGGCGCAGGAGGATGTTCTCCACATCGTCGCCCACATAGCCCGCCTCGGTAAGGGTGGTGGCGTCGGCAATGGCGAAGGGGACTTTCAAAATCCTGGCCAGGGTCTGGGCAAAGAGAGTCTTGCCGGAGCCCGTGGGGCCCAGCATCAGAATGTTGCTCTTTTGCAGCTCCACGTCCTCGTCGCCGCCGAAAAAGATGCGCTTATAGTGGTTGTACACCGCCACGGACAGCGCCACCTTGGCCTCGTCCTGGCCGATGACGTACTGGTCCAGCACGTCCTTGATCTCCCGGGGCGTGGGGAGCTGGTCGGGAATATCCTCCAGGGGGTTGGACTCCATATCGTCAAACCCGTCGTTCAGGATGCTCATGCACAGCTGGACACACTCGTCGCAAATGCGCACACCGGGCCCCTGAATCATGCGGTGGACCTGCTGCTCATGCTTGCCGCAGAAGGAACACCGCAGCGTCTTCTTGCCGTCGTCACTCATGGTAAATACCCTCAGTCTCGCTTTTATTTTCTGGCAGTGATGATCTGATCCACCAGGCCGAACTCCAGCGCCTCCTCGGCGCTCATGAAGTTGTCACGCTCGCAGGCGGCAGTGACCTCCTCCACCGAGCGGCCAGTGTTCTCCGCCAGAATGCGGTTCATCCGCTTCTTGATGGTCTCCAGACGCTTGAGGTGGATGGCCATATCGGTGATCTGGCCCTGGGTGCCGGCGGAGGGCTGGTGGATCATAATCTCCGCGTTGGGGAGTACGAGCCGCTTGCCCTTGGCGCCGGAGCTGAGCAGAAACGCGCCCATGCTGGCGGCCATACCCACGCAGATAGTGGACACCTCACACTTGACGTACTGCATGGTGTCATAGATGGCCATGCCGTCGGTGACGGAGCCGCCGGGGCTGTTGATATAGAACTGGATCTCCTTGTCCGGGTCCTGGGCCTCCAGATACAGCAGCTGGGCCACCACCAGACTTGCGGTGGTAGCGTTGACCTCCTCGCCCAGAAACACGATGCGGTCATTCAGCAGGCGGGAGAAAATGTCATAGGAACGCTCTCCCCGGCTGGTCTGCTCCACAACATAGGGGACTAAACTCATACTTGAAAACCTCCGTTCTTTCGTGGGGCGGTTCATGGCCCTCCGGCTTCCGCTGCATACGGCGCCCATCCGGAATCTGCCCAATAAACCATTCTCCCATGATACCACAAGCACCATGAGAGAATGTGTCGAATCCATGAACAATCCCAAAAATCCGCCCCGGCGGGCTGTGGGGGTCCGCCGGGACGGGGCCGTTCCGATGTAAAACGGGAAAAAGTCCGGCTTACTCTTCCTCTTTCTTGGCTTCCTTCACAGCCTTCTTTGCAGTTTTCTTGGCGGTCTTCTCCTCACCGTCAGCGGCTTTATTGGCAGCTTTTTCCTCGCCGTCGGCGGCCTTTTTGGCAGTCTTCTTCGCCGCCTTCTTGGGCTTTTCCTCACCCTCGGCGGCTCCCTCAGAAGTGTCCTCCGCCTTCTTGGCAGTCTTCTTTTTCTTCTCCGGCTTCACGGCGGAAGCGCTGTCCACCACCAGGGCCACGGCCTTCCGGCTGACTACCTGGTCCTTGACCTGGTCGGCCTGGACATACTTCTTCACCATCTCCAGGTCCATGCCGTACTGCTCCGCCAGCTTCTTGAACTCCTCCTCCACATCCTCATCGGAGGCCTCGATGTTCTCAGCCTTGATGACAGCGGTCAGGGCCAGGTCCATCCGCACCTGACGCAGGGCCGGCTCCTTGGCGTCCTCCAGGAGCTTTGCCTCGGTAATGCCGGTCATCTGAGCGTACTGATCATAGGGGATGCCCTGCTGGGTGATCTGCATCTTGAAGTTCTCCACAAACTGCCGGGCCTGATTTTCCACCATGGCGTCGGGGATGTCGGCGGTGATGCCCTCGGCCACCTTGGTCATCAGGGCGTCCTCAAACTCCCGGTCAGCGGCCTTCTGGCGCTCCTCGGCGATCTTCTTTTTCAGGTCCGCCTTCAGCTCCTTCATGGTGTCAAACTCGCTGACATCCTTGGCGAACTCGTCGTCCATCTCCGGGACTTCCTTCTCCTTCACCTCGTGGCACTTGACCTTGAAGACCACGGCCTTGCCGGCCAGGTCCGCGTGGTAATCCTCGGGGAAGGTGATGTCGATGTCCTTCTCGTCGCCAGCCTTCATGCCGACAATCTGCTCCTCAAATCCGGGAACAAAGCTGTGGGAACCCAGCTCCAGACTGTGATTCTCCCCCTTGCCGCCGTCAAAGGGAGCGCCGTCCAGGAAGCCCTCAAAATCGATGACGGCGGTGTCGCCCTCCTTGGCCTCCCGCTCCACAGACACCAGACGGGTGTTCCGGTCGCTGAGCTGCTTGAGACGCTCGTCCACATCGGCGGCGGTGACCTTCACCTCCTCCTTCTCGGCGGTCAAGCCCTTGTACTCACCCAAGGTGACCTCGGGATAGACGGGGACCGTGGCCTTGAAGGTAAAGCCGTCGGCAGAGGCGTCGCCCACCAACTCCACCGCCGGGTAGCCCACCACCTGGAGCTCCTTCTCCTTCACAGCTTCCTCATAGGCGTCGGGGAACGCTATATTGATGGCCTCCTCGAAAAACACCTCCGCGCCGTACATACGCTCAATGAGCTTGCGGGGTGCTTTGCCGGGACGGAAACCCGGCATATTGATCTTTCCGCGCATCTTCCGATACGCCTTTTCGACAGCGGCCTGAAATGCCTCCGCGCCGACCTCGATGGTCAGAGCGACCTGGCTTTTTTCGATCTTTTCGCAGCTTTTCACACTCATGTTGTCTACTCCTCCGTTCATCGCCGGCTCCACGCCGGTGCGAGTATATATTTTACCAGAAGAATTCTGAAATTACCAGCCTTTTTTCAACTAATTTTCCACTATTCGCAGATTTTTTTTGGTGCAAACCCCAGATAGTCGGCGGAGATCAGGGAAAATTCCGTTCCGTGCCGCTCTCCCTCCCACCTGCGGCGGATAGCGGGGCCGTGGAGATGGCCGTAACAGCAGCTTTTGACGCGGTACTTCTCCAGCGCCGCCAGGATCTCCGGACACTGGTAGCCCTGGTACATCGGCGGGTAGTGGAGGAAGCACAGGATGGGCCGCTCTCCGGCCGCCGCCAGGGAGGTCTCCAGCCGCATGACCTCCCGGTTCAGGACCTTTGCGTTATGAGGCTTCTGATCCTCCTCCAGGAACCAGCCCCGGGTGCCGCAGACGGCATAGTCCCCATAAAAGACGCAGCTGTTGTGGAGGATGTCCAGGGTTCGGATGCCCCGCTCGTCAAAAAAACGGTGAAGCTTGGCGGCGGTGGTCCACCAGTAGTCATGGTTGCCCTTGATGAGGTACTTTTTCCCGGGAAAGCGGTCCAGGAATTTGAAATCTGCCTCCGCCTCCTCCAGGGTCATGCCCCAGGAGGTATCCCCGGCCAGAATCAGGGTGTCCTCCGGCCCCAGAACGGCCAGTCCCTCCTCAATGCGGGCGACATAGTTCTCCCAGGCCGGGCCGAAGATCTCCATGGACTTATCCACCGCCAGGGAGAGGTGCAGGTCTCCGATGGCGTAGAGGGCCATATACGCCCCTCCCTTCCGTTAAAAGCTGCATTCACAGACGTTGAACGCGTCCGGACGGGTCTTTTCGCGCCGTTCTCCGTTAAATTATCTTGAAATACATCCAGTATTCCCGCAAAAATTTGCCTTGACCGACGCGGAAATCCCTCGTCCGTCCAGCATTCCCGCCCATGAATACAGCTTCTTACTTTTTATATAAATGTAACCAAAAATTTCAGCTCGCTCTGATGGTCCGGCAATCATCCAAATCGGAGCGGCGGCTTTGAAAACGGTATTTGCAGGGGGCAGGTCAAATCTGATCGTCAAAGAGTATGGGCTGGCCGCAGCTTTTGCAGCAGTCCGTTTTCTTTGGGTTCAGCCGGACGGAGCCGCTCCGCTCCCGGTCATGGCAGTTGGGACACTGGAGGCGGCGGCGCCAGATTACGCCCGCCCCCAGCAAGGGGAGAAAGGCCAGAATCGTAATCCAGCTGGCCGCAGCTAAAAGCCAGGGGTGCTCTTCCCCTGCCAGCCGCAGCGCCCACGCCGCGCCCTCCAACCCCCAAAACACCCAGAACAGGGCCCAGAAGAGCTTGGCGTGCTTTCGTTTCAGTCTTTGCATACAGGGTGCCTCCTATATCTCATCGTCAAAGATGAAGGCCGGCCGCAGATATGCGTGGCTGGCGGCCCAGGGACTCTCCATCTTCTTCCAGACCCAAGTCAGAAGCGGCGAGGCTGCTATCAGTCCTGTCCCCAGGACCCGCAGCCCCAGTGAACACCATGCCCACATGCATACAGTGTTTTGACCTTCCTCTCTGCCGTTCCCCTGTTCATTTCAGGAAGTCCAGCACCACACCGTCCATGCCCGGCTTCTCGCAGGTGAGGTCAAAGCGCCGTTCCTTGCCCTTCAATGCCGCCAGCCGCCGGGGCACCGTCACGCCGGTGACGCCGCATAGCTGGTCCAGCAGCTCCACGCCGTCTCCCGCCGGGGTCTCTCCGATGGCGGTGAGGACGTGGTTACAAAACTTATAGGGGGAAGCGGTGGAGACGAACACCGTCACAGTCTCGTCGCCGGTCTCCCGGCGGTACTGCTCCATGACGCTGGCGGCCACGGCGGTGTGAGTATCAATGAGATACCCGTTTTTATAGTAGTCCCCGATGGCAGCGGCAGTACCGGCCTCGTCGCAGAAGCCGCCCCAGAACGCCTCTTTCAGGGCCGCCTTGATGGCGTTGGAGACCTCGTACTTCCCGTCCCTCGTCAGGGACTCCATGTAGCCCCGCACCTCTTCGTCGTTCTCCCCGGAGAGATCGAACAGCAGCCGCTCCAAGTTGCTGGACACCAGGATGTCCATGGAGGGACTCATGGTGGTGTGGAAGGGGCGGTTGCGGTCGTAGACGCCGGTGCGGAGGAAATCTGTCAGAACGTCGTTGCAGTTGGAGGCGCAGATGAGCTTTCCAACAGGCAGGCCCATGCGCTTTGCATAGTACGCTGCCAGAATGTCGCCGAAGTTGCCGGTGGGGACGCAGAAGTTCACCCTGTCCCCCATGTCCAGCTTTCCGTCCCGCACCAGGTCGCAGTAGGCGGAGATATAGTAGACCACCTGGGGCAGAATGCGCCCCCAGTTGATGGAGTTGGCGGAGGAGAGGAAATAGCCCCGGCCCGCCAGAGTCTCCCGGATAGCCTCATCGGAGAAGATGCGCTTCACGCCGGCCTGGGCGTCGTCGAAATTACCTGCCACGGCGCACACGCCCACGTTGTCCCCCTCCTGGGTGACCATCTGGGCCTCCTGGACCCTGGACACGCCGTCCTTGGGATAGAACACACAGATCCGCGTCTGAGGCACGTCGGCAAAGCCCTCCATGGCGGCCTTGCCGGTGTCTCCGGAGGTGGCCACCAGGATGCAGACCGTCTTATCCTCCCCGGTCTTCCGCAGAGCCGCGGACAGCAGCTGAGGCAGCATCTGGAGGGCCATGTCCTTGAAGGCGGAGGTGGGGCCGTGCCACAGCTCCAGGCAGTGGGTATTCTCGTCCAGCGTCCGGACGGGGGCCACCGCCTCCGTGTCGAACTTGTCGGGGCCGTAGGCGTTCTCGGCGAAGGTGAGCAACTCCTCCTCCGTGTAGTCCGTCAGGTACAGCCCCATAACCCTGGCCGCCCGGGTCTGATACCGCGCGTTCACCAGGCTCTCCAAAAAGGCCCGGTCGATCTGGGGAATGGCCTCCGGCGTCAGCAGTCCGCCGTCCCGGCTCAGGCCCATCTTCACGGCCTCCGCCGAGTCCATGCGGAGGGATTTGTCCCGTGTGCTGTAATATTTCATCAGTAATTTCCTCACTTTCAGGAGATTTGTTATGTAAACGCATCCTCCAGATATTCCACCCGGAGGGAACCGTCCCTTCCCATATAGACCTCCGCCACGTCAAACCGGGCGGGGGCATCCTCCATGCCGCTTTCCACCAAATAGGCCATGGCGGTCTTGCGGAGCCGCTCCTGCTTGCGGCCGTCCACAAACTCCCGGGGCAGGCCGATGGCCCTGGTGCTCCGAAGCTTTACCTCCACGAAGCAGACGGCGCCGTCCCGGTCCCGGGCCACCAGATCCAGCTCACCGTACCGGCACCTCCACTGGGCAGCCAGAATCTCACAGCCCCGACGCTCCAGAAATTCCGCCGCGGCCCGCTCGCCCCGGTCTCCGGCATCTCTCGTCCCGCTTATGGCCGCCTCGCCTCCCACTTTTTCAAAAAGCTCCTCCGGTGGGCCGGGCAGGGGCCATACCGGTCCAGCATCTCATAGTGCAGCTTTGTGCCGTAGCCCTTGTGCCTGGCAAACTGATATTGGGGATACCGTGTCTCCAGCTCCGTGGAGACATACCTGTCCCGGCTGACCTTGGCCAGGATGGAAGCGGCGGCGATGGAGGCGCTCTTCCCGTCGCCGCCCACGATGGTGACGTGGGGCGCAGTGACAGCGACCCGGCTGCCGTGGTCCCGATTGCCGTCGATCAGGGCCAAATCCGGCGTTACGGTAAGCCCGTCAATGGCTCTCTGCATGGCCAGCATGCGGGCGTTGAGGATGTCCAGCCGGTCGATCTCCTCCACCTCCGCCCGGGCCACGCTCCAGGCGGCGCAGGCCGTGATGCGGCCATAGAGCACCTCCCGTCTTTTCTCCGTCAGCTTCTTGGAGTCATTGAGGCCGGGAATGCCGATCTCCCGGGGAAGGATCACGGCGGCGGCGTACACCGGCCCCGCCAGGGGGCCCGCCCCCGCCTCGTCCACGCCGCAGAGGAGGCTATACCCTTTTTTCCACTGTTCCCGCTCCGGGGTCCACAGGTCCATCGGGCGTCTCCCCTCTCTTTTTGATCCGGCGGCGGAGCCAAGCTATATAGGCAGACTGGACCAGACACAGCAGTCCCCCTCCCAAGCAGCCGATGCAGAACACAATCCGTATGCTAATCCTCTGCCCCAGTGCCAGCCACGATAGGGCACCATACTGGAAAAGCGGCATCACAAAGGCACCGAGCAGGATTCCCGCCCCATCGGCAGCTCCGTTCAGACGCTCCCCAAGCAAAAATATGATCGACATGACCATAGAAAACAGACAGCAGATCACCCACCACCATTTCAATTTGCATAGCAGCCTTCCACTTCCACAAAAATACAGCAGCACGTCCAGAACCAGTATACTCAGAATCCAGAGCCCCAGGGCAATCTAGGTCCGGTCTGAGTAGGTATAATAAAAGCTCTCAAAAAACGTGATGGCATTTGTGTACAGCTGGAGAACAATCCACATCGCCAGCACCGCAATGGTACAAATCTTTCCTGTCTTGTCACTCATTTTGTCTCCTCCAACTTGGAGCTTTCATCTGCCCGCAAATCCCTGCAGACCCCTGCCAGACGATACAGCCGCAGGAACCAGACAAGATGGCCCGCACACAGCGCGAATATCACCGCCAATATGAGAATATCGTTCACCATCACCAGTTCCAGAACAGGGAGCAGAGGGACAAAGGGCAGAAGAAGCAGGAGCAGGATTACAAGTCCTTTGTCGGTCGCTCCTGTCAGACATATTGCAAGAATCATGGCGATAACTGCACCGCATACAGCCCAAAATTTTGCCAGCACCCGGCCGGCGCTCCGGCTCCGGACGAAATACGCCAGCCCGTCAAATACCAGCAAGCTCAGCAGATATGCCGCCGTCAGCGCATAGCCCTGCCAGCCGTAGCTGTGGCCATCGCCGTGGTCAATGGAGCGGACGCCGTTATAGATTGCAGCCCAGACATGGAAAATCACCCAGCTGACACCGGAAAACACCATTCGGCCCAAAAGCCGCTCCTGGCGCGGATTCGTATGTTCCATCGGCACCTTCCACGCATTCACACACCTCTCTGCCCGGTCAGCAGGCCCTTTTTCGCCAGCAGATTCACAAACTCTCCATAGCCTGGAAGGATGGCCCGGACAGGAAAGCGCCTCCCGTCCGAAAAGGTAAAATACCAGCCGTCCAGCAAGAACACCGCTCCCCCGGGTTCGATCTCCCGGAGGCTGCGCACCGTCACACCGCCGGGGCGCAGGTCCCTCCAGCGGTAGGACCGGCGCTCCCGCCGGTTCAGGACAAAGACCACCATCTCTTCGTCATAGAGGATACAGCCTGTACCCATGAAGAAGATATGGAAGGCAAAATACACCACGAAGGCCCCGAAGAGAGGAACGCCAAGATAATAAATCAGCCTCTCCCGGCCCGGAGCCACACCGATGGACTCCAGCACCGCCGGGTCCGAGGAGACCTGGCCGGTGACCAGGGCCCAAACGCCGTAGACGGTGCAGAGCACCGCGAAAAGCCACACCAGCACCGACACCGCCAACATCCATGAGCTGGGGCCCACTCGCTTCATACCGCTTCCTCCCCCTGTTCGGGCAGCTCCAGGGTGAACCGCCCCAGCTTGCCGCCCCGGAATTCGTCCAGCAGGATCTTCGCCATCCGCTCTGTGTCCACCTCGCCGCCGGAGATCAGAAAGCCTCGCTTCCGGCCCGCGGCCTCCAGGAGGCGGTAGCCGTAGGCGATGTCGTTCTCCCCGTCCTCCCGCTGCGGCAGAGACGGCAGCTTATACCCCGCCGTCAATGCGTCGGGATACCGCTCCCCCAGGTAGGCCATCAGATGACAGCCCAGGGTCTCCACATCTAAAATATCATCCTTCACCGCGCCGGTGTAAGCCAAATTCAGCCCCACGCTCTGGTCCTCGAACTTGGGCCAGAGGATGCCCGGCGTGTCCAGCAGCTCCAGCCCCTTGTCAATGGGCACCCACTGCTTGCTCCGGGTGACACCGGGGCGGTCCTCGGTCCTGGCCGTCTTCCGGCCCGCCACCTTGTTGATAAGGGTGGACTTGCCCACGTTGGGGATGCCCAGAATCATCACCCGCACCACCCGGCCGGCCTGGCCCTTCTCGGCATAGGCCCGGAGCTTGTCCGCCAGCAGCTCCCGCACGGCGGCGGCAAATTTCGCCGTCCCCGCGCCGCCCTTGGCGTTGGACTCCAGCACAGCATAGCCCTTTGACCGAAAATGCGCGGCCCATCGCTTCGTGGCCTCCGGGTCCGCCTGGTCCACCCGGTTCAGCACCACCAGCCGGGGCTTTCCCGCCGTCAGCTGGTCCACGTCCGGGTTCCGGCTGGAAACCGGGATACGGGCGTCCAGAATCTCGCACACAGCGTCCACGTTGCGCAGCTGCTCGGCGATCATCCGGCGGGTCTTAGTCATGTGGCCGGGATACCACTGGATATTCACGCGATCACCCCGATCCGGCGGAAGTCCCGTTTCTGCGTCTCCTCATCCGGCCCTGGAAAGGCCACCGCCACCGCCCGGCCGATGACATAGCGGGTGTCCACCGTGCCCAGGTTGGAATCCCGGCTGTCGCTGGAGCGGTTGCGGTTGTCCCCCATGACGAAGATGTGTCCCTCCGGCACGGTGAGAGGAAACTCTGTCCCCTCCTCCAGGAAGGTCAGCTCGTTGATATAGTCCTCCCGCAAGGGCTCGCCCTCCACGTAGACGGTGCCGCTGTCAAAGTTGATGTCCACCGTCTGGCCTGCCGTGGCGATGACCCGCTTGACGATGGGTTCTTTCAAAAAGGTGTCCTTCCGCAGCACTACCACGTCGCCGTACTTGTAGTCGTGGTAGAGTATGGAGTTCAGCACCAGCATCCGGTCCCCGTTCTGGAGCGTGGGCAGCATGGAGTGTCCGTCCACCCCGATCAGCCGCGCCACAAAGGTAAACAGCACCACCACCGCCAGCACGGAGCACACCAGCGCCTGTACCCACTCGTAGGATTCTCTGCCGTCCGACTTCTCCTCCTGCTGGTTCTGATCTTCCAGCCTTTCCGTATTTTCCGCCATTGCTCTCAGTCCTCCCGATTTAACATTCCCATGCGGGACCAGTCCCGCTCCTTCGTCTCCTCCGCCGCTCCCGGCACCGCCAGGAAAAAAGCCCTGCCAATGACGCTCCGGGTATCCACCGCCCCCAGGGCCGGATTCCGGCTGTCGTCACTTTCGTTGCGGTTGTCCCCCATGACAAAGATACAGCCCTCCGGCACCGTCAGCGGAAACTCCGTCCCCTCGTCCGTGTGAGTGGGCTCCCGGATATAGGGCTCCGCCATTGCCTTGCCGTCCACATAGACGGTACCGGCGTCAAAGTCGATGTCCACCGTCTGGCCCGCCGCCGCAACGACCCGTTTCACGATGGGATTCCCCTCATGAAAGCCCGGTTTGCGCAAAATCACGATGTCCCCCGGACCATAGTCCCCGCAGAGCCACCCGTCCAATACCAGCAGCAGATCGCCGTTTTGCAGGGTCTCCCGCATAGAGCCGCCGGACACGCCGATAATCCGGACGGCAAAGGTGAACAGCACCACCACCGTCAGCACGGAGCACACCAGCGCCTGCGCCCACTCGTACAGCTCCCGGCCCGGCGGCCGCGCCCTCTTTCTCTTTCCCATTGGCAAAGCTCCTGATTTATTAATTTATATAGTATAGCAAATAATCCCCCGTTCCACAAGCCCGCGGCAAGAAAAAAGAGAGGCCGCAGCCTCTCTTTATCTCCGGATCAAAGCTTCTCCTTGACCTTGGCGCTCTTGCCCACGCGGCCGCGCAGATAGTACAGCTTGGCCCGGCGGACCTTACCGTTGCGGACGACCTGAATGGTGTCGATAGAGGGAGAGTGCACAGGGAACACCTTCTCCACGCCCACGCCGTAGGAGATGCGGCGGACGGTGATGGTCTCCTCAATGCCGCCGTGCTTCTTGGCGATGACGGTGCCCTCAAAGACCTGGATACGCTCACGGGAGCCCTCCTTGACCTTCACATGGACACGCACGGTATCGCCGATCTTGACGACGGGCACTTCACGGGCCAGGGTTTCCTTGTTCAATTCCTTGATGAGATCCATGGATATATTCCTCCTAAATGATAGGCGTTCATGCCGCCTTTTACGGCGCCGCGGCGCATTTCGCCAGCGCACGGCAGAGGACCGCCCTTTGTAGCCTGAATAGAATACCACAGACCACGACAAAATGCAAGCACTTTTTTACAGATCAGGAATATTTCAAATCTCCGCCCCGTCCGGCCAGCTCTCTGCCCCCTGCCGCCAGCAGGCCCGCCGCGGCGGGCAGAAGCCACAGACTGCCGCCGGTGCGAGCCATCACAAAAGCCAGCGCCGCCGACAGAGCCAGCGCCGTGATTCCGCCAGCCCATCGGACAGCCCGCTCCCCCGCCGCCGGCCCGGCGGCCCAGGCGGCCAGCAGGTACAGCGCCCGTCCGCCGTCCAGGGGGCGCACGGGAAGCAGGTTGAAAACACACAGCACCAAATTCGCCCCCGTGAATACCGCCCACCTCGTCCCGCCCGGCAGTGTCAGCAGTACGGCACACAGAATGTTTGCCCCCGGCCCCGCCAGCACCGCCGCCAGCTCGCCGGGATAGGACATCCCCCTCCGGTCCGCCGCCAGCTCCGCGCCGAATACGCCGATCCGCAGTCCGGCGATGGGCACCCCCATGAGCCGCAGAACCAGACAGTGCCCCAGCTCATGGAGCGCGGCGGCGCCCAGCACGGTTCCCAGCAGCTCCCAGCCGTTGTCCAAAGCGAACCAGACCGTCAGCAGGCAGAACCCAGGCGAGATGCGGATGCGGCCCCGCAGGTCACACAGCCGCCACATAGTAGATGGGATTTAAGTACACGCCGTCCCGCTGGAGCTCAAAGTGCAGATGCGGCCCGGTGGCCATGCCGGTCTCCCCCACCTCCGCAATCTTTTGTCCCCTCTGCACCGCTGTGCCGGAGGAAGCCGTCACCCGGCTGCAGTGGGCATAGAGCGTGGTATATCCCCCTTGATGGGTTACAATGCAGTACTTTCCATAGCTGCTGCTCTCCCCTACCGCCGTGACGGTGCCGTCAGCAAAGCAGCAGATCTCCGTGCCGGTCTCCGCCGCCAGGTCCACGCCGTAGTGGAACCGCTCCTCCCCCTCTACCGGGTGCTCCCGGTAGCCGAAGTTGGAGCTCAAAGCCCCGGAAAGAGGGGCGCGGTAGTCAAAATCAAGAATTGCCTGCTCCAGACTGACGTTGCTTGGCAAATTCTGGTCGGAGTAGAGCACATAGGCCAGAGTGGACGCCTGCCCCTCTCCGCCTGTCTGTCCGCCGTCCTCTGTCTCTGCCGGCGGCTCCTCCGCGTCCCGATAGGCCCGCAGGGTGTCCATGGCGGATGATTCCGGCAGCTCTCCCAGAACGGCAGTTTCCAGAATCTCCCCCGGCACCTCCGGGTGAAACACCGCCTGGTACACATCCCGGGCCGCGCCGCCCACGTCGGACTCCCCAGCAAAGGCCCGCCCCACGGCGGAGAACACCGCCCGCACATCCACGTTCTGCTCCATGGGGCCGTTGAGAAACTGATTGATCTGGGCCATCCGCCCCGGCAGCAGCAGCTTTACCGCCACCAGCAGGATAAAAATCCCCACGCAGGCCGCCAGCTGAATCAGACGGCGGCGTTCCCCGGCGCTCAGGGAATCCTCTTTCCGCCGGACCGCCCGCCGCGCGCCTGCGCGGCCCGGTCTCCGCCGCGCCGCCGCAATGGTGCTGATTCTCCGTCCCGCCTGCCTTGAGGTCATGGCCGTCCCCTCCCTTTTAAGTCTTGGAAATTGTATGCGGCAGAGCGGCGGGATATGCCTTTCGGCGGCAAAAAGAGCCGCCGGTCTCCCGGCGGCCCTGCCGCTATTCCCCTTTCCGTCCGCAGCGCTTGAGGTCCCCTGTGGCCGGGTTGTCAATCAGGCGCCCCTCCTCCGTAAAGCGGGAACCGTGGCAGGGGCAGTCCCAGGTGCGCTCCCGGGGATTCCACTTCAGCGCACAGCCCATGTGGGGGCACCGGGGCCTTGTGGGCGTCAGCAGATTCAGCGCCGCTCCGGCGGCGTTGACTGCCAATTGAGGCCGTAACATGGTCCGGGAGGGGGAGAATACCGGGACCCACGGGTTTTCCCGGCCCGTCACCAAATCCCCCAGGATCATAGCCGCCGCCATGGAGGAGGTCATCCCCCACTTGTTGAAGCCCGTAGCCGTATAGAGCCCCTGGGTACGGGCGGAATAAGGCCCGATATAGGGCACGCCGTCCAATGTCATGCAGTCCTGCGCCGCCCAGCGGGCCGCCTCCCGGGAGGCGGGGTAATACCGGGCCGCGCAGCGTTTCAGCTCCTCCCAGCCGCCGCCCTTTCCACCGGTGCGGTGCCCGCCGCCGCCCAGAAGCAGCAGCGATCCGGCATTCCGGAGGGACAGTCCGTCCTCCGCCCCGTCCGCATACATGCCGCCCACATCCGGGACATTCTCCAGCGCCAGGACATAGGAGCGGCGCTGGTACATCTTGAGGAAATAGCTGCCGTGCTTGTTGAGAAAGGGGAAGTGGGTGCAGACGACGATTTTCTCCGCCCGAATCCTCCCCTCCGGCGTCACCGCCGTACGGGGGGCCAGCTCCAGAACAGGCGTGTGCTCATAGATCCGGAGGCCCTTCGCCGCCGCGGCCGCGAACCGCAGCGGGTCAAACTGCGCCTGTTTGGGAAAGCGCACCGCTCCCGCCGTTGGAAACGGCAGCGGCACCTCCTCCGCCAGCTCCGCGGAGAAGCCCAGGGCCTCCAGGGCCCGCACCTCCCGCTCCAGCCCGGCGCGGTCACTCCTGGAGTAGACAAACGCGTCCCGCTCCTCAAAACCGCAGTCCACTCCGGCGCACAGCCGGCGATACTCCCGCAGGGCCGCCTGGTTGGCCGCCAGATACATCCCGGCCCGCTCCGCGCCGAACTGCCGCAGGAGCTTTTCATAGATCAGTCCGTGCTGGGAGGTGATCTTGGCAGTGGTGTTCTTCGTCACGCCGCCGCAGATGCCGTCGGCCTCCACCAGCACATTCTCCACACCAAGCTCCGTCAGCCGCCGGGCGCACAGAAGCCCCGCCAGCCCGCCGCCGATAACCAGCACATCCGTGCGGAGTTCCCCCTGCAGAGTTGGAAAACGGGGCAGAGCCGTTTCCTTTGTCCAAATTGACTCCATTCTTCATCACCGGGGATAGTATGCGGCATTTTCCGGATTTTAAGCGTTCCGGTCCGCAGCGGCAGACGGCTTTCCCGTTGGTCTGGATTTTCTCTTTTTTCCCCCCTCGCTCCGGCAGACGTGGGTGCCGCCCTGCCGCGCCGCCTCAAACTCCCGCGCCAGCTCCGGCGTAATGGCCGGAACAGACCGCCGTCCCACCCAGGTCCCGTCCTCCCGGAGGCTCAGCGTCATGCGGCACAAAAACCGTCCGTGTTCCTGACACCGGAACACCGCATAATAGACCAGGGGCACCGTCTTCCCCTTGGGCCGTACAAAGCTCCACCGGCTGACGGAGCCCATCCGCCCGCAGATGGGGCAGGCCGGCTGCCGCCCCGCCCTGGCGTTCAGAACGCCCTCCGGGGTGGGCTGAGGGCCCACCTTCCGGCGGGGCTGCTTGGAAAAGGACAGCTTGGAGAGGCGGGGCGAGGGCAGGCGGCGAGACTTTTCCCGCCTCTCCGGCCGGTAGGCCAGGGCCTCCGGCGTGATCCATCGGGCCACTACGGCGGTGTACATGGCGTCACACAGGGCGTTATGGAAATCGAAAATATCCGGAATGCCGCAGTACTCCACCGCCCGCCACAGCGCCACCTGCTGGCCGGCGCCCACCAGGTAGGAAAAGGCCGTCTGGAGGTCGCAAACCGTCTCCACCGGCACCGGGGGAATATTCCAGTACTCGCAGTTCTGCCGCAGCGCCTTGAAGTCGTCTCCGCCGCCCCAGGCGGCGAAGGCGGTCTCTCCCCCACACCAGGCCCGGAACTGCTCCAACGCGACGGGAAATTCCACTGTAGACTGAACAGAGGCCTGTAATTCCGGCAGCTTCCTCGCCCCTGGATCGAACCGCTTGTGGACCGTGGGCCTGATGAAGACACTGAACGTGTCCACAATAGGCCCTCCGATCTCCTCCACCCGGACCGCGCCGATCTGGAGGATCTCGTCCAGAGGCTTCTTGTCATAGCTGCGGTTCCACTCCAGGTCCAGAACAATCATCTATATCACTTCTTCTCTCTCTTGTTCTCTCCCGCATATTGGCAAAAGGCCCGGGGCAACGACAGTTGCTCCGGGCCTGCGGCCGTAATCGAGACAATTGTTCTTCTCCCTTTTATTTCGCTCTCTTTCTCCCTCTTATCTTGGCCCAGCACGCGGCTTTCAGCACGCGGCTTTCAGCCGCAAGGGGCCTTCAGCGCACGACTTTCAGCCGTATAGATAAGAGAAAAATCAGAAATCACGGTTTTCGGCCGTGTAAACCGTAGTGTTTTCTCCTGGCAGGTACAGCAGCCATGGACTTCGGCTGTATTGCGGGCCAGGCAGGGTTTTCAGCAGGGAAAAAGAAGAAAAAAGTCAGAAAACCAGGCCATTTCGGCGATATATTCAAATATGGCTGCGGCTAAAAGTCACAAGAGAAAGCAAGAAAAGGCCCGGGGCAACAAGTCGTTACCTCGGACCTTTGTGGCTGCACACAGCGTTCAGCTGCAAGCCACTTGCGGCTGAACGCCGTATGCTGAAAGCCATGTGTGGTCATTTTATTTGGGACACTCTGTCCGTTTTGCGGGGGTGGGGGACAAAGTATCACAAGGCAACATCTCATTGAGGCCTGATTTTACCATGTGAACATCTGCATTGCAAGCGATTTCCAGAGGATTTACGCTTT
>NZ_KE159709.1:563720-670186 GCF_000403435.2 Oscillibacter sp. 1-3 | reverse complement strand
CCAGGTGCCAGTTCAGTGCCGCAGCCTGAGCAAACCCGATGACAGCGGCGCAGCGGTTCAGGGGGCCGTATTCATGCAGCTTTGCAACGGCCTCTTCAATGGTCTCCTCCGTGACATCAGAAACGCCGGTCAGGTCCCGATACGGCGACCTGGGAGCAGCGACCATGCTTTTATTCCATTGTTTGTCATCAGCGGCAACAAATCCATTACGGTCTACGTAGATGAGCCGGCCGTTCTCCTCAAAGATGCCGCTGCGCCATTGTTGGGTACAAGAGGAAAACTTACTGTATTGGATGAGAGCCCGCTTAAGGAGCCCCATTTCCTCCCGTGTCGCGAAGACTACGATATCCAGGTGATTGATGGCGTTCATAAACTTCCTGCTGTCTATCAGTTCACTGATATCCATACGTGCTGTGTGATACTCGCCGTTTTCCCGCTGAAATACCAGCTCAATTTCCCGTTTGGGACAAGCAGAGCCGTCCTTGTTCAACATGACCAGTTCGGTTGCTTTGGCGATTCCAGCTGTAATCATGGTTTTGCTCTGCGTAACCGTTTTTCCGCTTTTGTCCAGCTTTTCGGTTTCGCAAATTACTTTGTCTTTTTCAAATATGATATTTTTTGGCATAAGCATTCATCCTTTCTGCTTTTGTGTCAGTTTATTGTATGCGAACTTCTTATATCCTATTTTGCAAAATGTATTACAGGCCATTGTCTCCCTCCAAACGGGCAACCTCGCTGGATGGAACCAGGATATTCCGGCCCAGCTGGACCACCTTGGCCTCATGGATTTTGAGATAGCGCACAACAGAGGGGCGGCTGCAGCGCCAGCGTTCCGCAAGTTCTTTCACAGTGATGTAGGTTTCATTTTTCATAATCAGACTTCCTTTCACAGTTTATTTTTGTGTTCTGATTTATTATATGCAAACTCTGCTTTTTCTATTTTGCAGAAATCACTTATAAAGTCATTGCCGAAAAGCCTGTTAAATTCAGTGCAAGCTGGTCGATAAAGTTATTGTATGCAGAGTCAGAAAAAACAACACTGTATGACAAATTGAGTATGATAGAATCAGTTTATATGCCATAAAGAGGGGGAAACGGCTATGGGAAACGGGAAAATCGTTGTTTTCCAGCAGGAATATGACAGCTTTCAGGAGCTTGCCAGTGATTACGACATTGACTACCAGAGCCTTCTCCGCGTCATAAGAAAGGGCGTCAGTCCAGAGGAAGCGGTTTCCATGCTCCATGGCAAAAAAGAAGAACCACCCGCGCAGAACTCCTTCTGCGTGGATGGTAAGGAATATCCTTCCCTGGCTACGGCCTGCCGGAGGCTGGGCATCAGCCCCGGCTCCGTCTATGCCCGGAGGAAGGGACTGATGAAGGAGGGGCTGCCGGAACAGGAAGCGACTGCCGAGGCGCTTAAACAGGCAGCGGCGGCAGGGCACCGGAAACGGGAGGTTGCAGTGGCAGGAATGATTTTCCCCAGCCGCAGCGCCGCCATGGCGCATTTTGGGATAAGCGCGGCCACTGTCAATGCCCGGATTGCCAGAGCGAGGGAGTCCGGGCAGGAGCTTTCCTTTGAGGATGCTGTTTTGCTGGGGAAGAACAAGCGGTACGCCGCAGCCGAGTATTCCGCCGCTCCAGCAGGTATCAGCAGCCGGCAGGATGAGGTTTTGGTTTATCTCCGGGGCGCTCTGCAAAGAGAGTGTCATTTTCAATGTGTAAAGACACAAGGCCATTTATCCGCCATCCGGCGCCTGGAGGATGACCCTGGGGAAATCCGCCTGGAAATAACCTGGGCTTCGTCCCATATCCTGAGCATCCGGAGCCGCTGGATGAATGGTACATTGGCCCAGGCAAACGACTTCAACAGTAAATATGTGGGCATCAAGCTATGCCTTCTGGCAGATGGTAGCGTTTCTATGGTCTGTGACACGTTTCTCATGGACGCCAGCCTGTCCGCCAAATATGCTGCCGCTGCCGCCGCCCGGCAATTTGTAGAAACCTATTGCCTGATTTTGGCGCAGCTCTCCGCAAGTGAGACTGGTTTTGGAAGGAACAGCTTGTAACTTTCAAATGATGGTATCGAGCAGTAATATCATCCTTTTCCCAGATGCCCGCATTTCCTTTTGTCCAAACCCCGAGATTTGTCAAAAGGAGAAAGCGGCAGCAGGAATAGAGCTTTTCGAGCCAGCCCGATACTGGCCGGGGCAATCTCAGATATGGCCTTTGTAATGTAACGGGCCCAACTGAAATTGTAATGTTCTTGTAATCTATGAAAGCCTTGCGGCGCAAGGGATTTCTCCTTGAAATTACAAAATTACATTATTACAATTTGATTTATAGGAAAACAAATTCTTATTCCAAAGACCTGTGGTAAAGGAAAGCATGACGCCTGTTGAGAGTCTTTGCGCACCCAACACGGATTTTACAGCAGTCAAAGGCAGCTTGTACCTCCACCTCCGGGCTGTATCGGGCCGTGTAAGAAAACCTTACTCCAGATGTCCGCATTTCCTTTTGTCTAAAACCTGAGATTTGTCAAAAGGAGAAAGCGGCAGCAGGAATTGAGCTTTTCAAGCTGGCCCGATACTGGCCGGGGGCAGCTTTCAGACACAGGCATTACAATGTAACAGGCTTCACTGAACTTGTAATATTTCTGTAATTCCTGAAAGCCTTGCGGCACAAGGGATTTCCCTCTGGTATTACAAAATTACATTATTACAATTTAATATATAGGAAAACAAATTCTTATTCTAAAGACCTGTGGGAAAGGGAGCCTGTCCCCAGATATAAGTTTTTGCACATTTGCTCTGTAATCTTGTAATTTTGTAATATTGAGGCTGTATCTGTTGCGCTGCAACGGATTCAAAGATTACAGATTTCAGCATGAATTTTGTAATGGTCAGGGAAAATCTGTAATCCCCACTCCAGGCGGTATCGGGCCGTAATAAAACCTGTTTCCTGCTGCCCGCATTTCCTTTTTGTCAAAACCCGAGATTTGGCAAAAGGAGAAAGCGGCAGCAGGAATTGGGCATTTCAGGCCAGCCCGACACTGACGAAAATAATGACTTGACATATACACCGCAAACGAGTATACTTACTTATAGTAAATCTCCTTGAAATGGCACAGCAGGATAATTGTGCCTATTTTAAGGAGGTTTTTGTATGCTGATTTCTTGTACGCCCGCAGAGTACCGTATGGCGCTGGAGTCCCTGGCTTCGCTGAGGGCCACGCTGGAACGGGCCGCGTCCGCTCCGGCCGGCAGTAAGCTGCACCGTGGGATTCCCTATTTTCAAAGGGGCATTCAGCGGTGGGAGGAGTTCCTTGCTGTCCACTCCCCGGCGGAGGATTCTGTGCCTGCCAGCCGTCCCTATGTGGAGAGCGGCGGCAGCGGTGAGTATGTTCTGCGTGTTCCGGCTTCCAGTGCTGTAATTTTGTAATCATGTAACACAGAGGCTGTAACCATTGTCCTGCAAGGGATTCACCTGTTACTGCTTCCGGGAGCATTTTTGTAACAGGTTCCGCGAGCCTGTAACTTCCCCTACGATATCGGGCCGGTAGGGAACTGCTCCCCGCACGGCCCCCTCACATTCTTTTTTGCCTAAAAAATAAGGCCCTCTCAGTCGGGAGGGCCTTGCTTCATGTCAGCGCCTTGAGATAGCGGTATGCCGTAGGCCGGGAGACCCGTGCCAGCCGGGCCAGCTCCGAGATGTTGATGCTGCCGCTCTGATAGCGGGGATAGTATCGCAGGAAATGCTCCGGCACCCGTTCCGCACAGACCGGGGGACGGCCCAGCCGCTTGCCCTTGGCCCGGGCATTCTCAACGCCTGAGCGCACCCGGCTTCGTATCATGGACAGTTCCAGCTGCGAGAACACCCCGGCAATCTGCAAAAACGCCTCTGTCATGGGGTCAGGATTTCCATTCCGGCAGTCCAGGGTAATGCTCCCCACAATGACAAGCCGCAGCCGCTTTTCCCGGATGATGTCAATGATTTCGCAGAGCTGCTTGGTGGACCTGGCCAAACGGGAGACTTCCAGCGTCACAATGGTGTCCCCCGGCCTGGCCGTTTCCAGCATCAATGCCTGCTGTTCCTTGGAGGCGGCGTCTCCATGCTCATACTCCAGCCAGACCTTTTCCGCGCCATGCTTTTTCAGCTCCCTAGTCTGCCGGTCGATGTCCTGCCGGTCCTCGTTGGTGGAGCAGCGGGCATAACCATGCGTAATCGCATGACCATGCGTAACTGCATGACTGTGTGTAACAGAAATCCCAGCTTCTTTTTTCGTAACAAAATCCCCCTTTTTAACGGGCTTCTCCACAGCATTTCAGGGTCATTTCCAATGTAACGAATAACAACTGTTTTCCATTACACGGGTGGCTCCTGGCCGCTTATACATCATCAGCAATTGAAAGCTGCCAGAAAGCCGGAATCCGCATCGGCGGCATGCAGGAGCGCGTCATGGTCACTGGCTCCGGCTTCCTTCGCTTTGGAAAATGCCGCAAAGGAAACCTGCTTCCGCCGGTACCGCAAGCTATGGCCTTCGCCCGGCTCCAGGAACAGCGCGTGGTAAATGATTCTGGAGCCGTCCAGCACCACAGGCTGTCCGTCCGGGGTGTTCACAATGGCTGGTTCCAGTCTCCAGTGCTTTGGAGTTTCTGGGCCTTCACAAATCAGGATAACATGAATCTCGTCACGGCTTCCCTCATACTGGCCGCCATAAATTTGCAGTTCCTTCACCAGGGGGCCGCCCCGGCTCCGGCCAATATAAATTTGATAGGCGCTCCCATCCTCTGCCGCGGCCTCGGCATCCGGGCAAACGTAAATGCTCTGGTCCGGCGGCGCCAGCTTTGGAGGGTGGGGAAGGCGTACCGCCCTCCCCAGAAGCCTGCTTAAAAACCGTTCGGCAAACTCCGCTGCGCCCAACCCCCGCTCAATTTCCGCAATAGTCATTTGTTCCTCCCGCTTACTCCCTGCACTCGTCCAGATAGGCGGCCTCCAGGTCCGCGATATGGGTCAGGACCGCCAGGGGAAACTTCTCGAACGCACCCCCAACGGAGTACCCGCCGCCCAGGAAGTCGTTGTCTGAAAAGCCCATGTGCCAGCGAATTGCCATAGCCTCCTCACGGCTCAGGCGCATGAACCCGGAGATGATGTATACGCTCTTTTCCCCGTGGCCGTATGGAAGCTGGTCGTGAATCACATAAAATGGATATTGCTCCCACTGACCCTGCTCGTTCTTCCGGTTCCGCATCTCTACCTGGTAGAAATTGGCCTTGTTGATATCGTGCAGGAGTCCGCAGACAGCAGCCGTCTCCTCCTGTTCCGGCGTCAGCCTCGCTCCGCCGGCAAGCTCAGATTGATACAGCTTCCGGAGACGGTCATAGACGTGAAGGCTGTGTTCCAGCAAGCCACCCTCCCGGGCCAGATGGAAGCGAGTGCTGGCGGGAGCGGTGAAAAAGTCCGTGGACTCCAGCCATTGGAGAAGCTTATCCGCTCCTGGACGAGTGATGTGGGTATGGTAAATATCAAGGAATCGCGCTTTCATATGGTCTCCTTTCTCAGCGGATTCTTTTCATCAGTTCTGTAATCCTTTCCAGCGCCGCCCGGAACTGAGGCATGAAGTCCTTCCCAATATCATAGTCGATATAGAGAACAGGAAAAATCTCTTTCCAAAGCAGCTCCAGCAGGGGAGGCGGCATGAGTCTGTATTTGTTTTCTTCTTCCACCCTGTGGAGTTCCTCCACCTTGCGTCCAATCGTTCTGCGCATACAGCTTTTCCAGCAGCCGCAATGTGCCCTTTGTTCCCCATCGAGTGCTTTCCAAAAGCTGGAGCAGGTCAGATTCAGGATTTTTAAGATTCAGGAAAAGGCCCTGTCTGCCAGAGCATTGTACCTGGGTCATCGCCTCATCCACCCCGATAATTCCTTCCATACAGAGGAAAACCGCCAGCACATCCTGTGGGATTGCCAAAACCATATCCTCCAGGTCCTCTTTGGGAACCGCGTTCTCTACAATGGAGATATCCGCAGTTTTACCCTGCGTTTGAACACGCACGCCTGAGCGAAGGGGCTCTTCCGGCGGCCGGCCAATATACTGAGGCGGACCTGATGGCGCTTCGCCACCTTTGGTGAGCATCCGCAGCAGCTCCGCGCAAAACCGGGAATCCCGCAGACTGACATCCAGCAGGGCCGCCGTCAGCTTTTGTTTCATTTTCATAGACCCCCTTTTTTCTGCTCATGAAAATGCCCCGTGCTGTATCGGGCCAGGGCACATTTTTTATTCATTGCCCCCTTTTCTCTTTTGTCTAAAATTCTCCCGGAAACAGGCCGTGTCAGGCTTTCACCAAAGCTGTGTAAAGGTCCAGGCCGTCATCCTCCATCCGCTGAACGGTCTTCTCCCCAAAGTCCTCCGGAGGCAGCGGCGCGTCTTTATCCAGCTCATAGCCAAGCCAGCAGCCCCGGTTGATTTCCCATGCCATCTCATCAATGGGCATGAACTCGCGGCATTGTGCAAAGTTCATCAGCTCCTCCATGCGCTCCGGGCCGATGCACGCCGCCACCTCGCGCACCGGGAGCCATGCCTGCCATGCAAGATGCGCAACGCATCGCGCAACGATTTCTGCTTTCTCATACTGATTCATGTTCGACAACTCCTTTCGTTTACCAACTCTTCTTTCCATTCCGCTGTTTTTAACTAAGCCTGTTTTTAGTTATCACCGCTCCCTTCTTTTTGGTTTGCATCAATATACGCCATAACACATTGACGAATGAAATGACTGTCATAGCGATATCCGCTTTTTCGGAGGGCCTGTTTGAACCGTGCAAATTCCTCGTCATTCAGTGCAAAGGAAAACCGATGCCTCCCTAATTCTGCACACTCACCTCCCATCTGCCGCCAGAATGGCTCTAAATGATACTTCTTCAAAAGAATGTTCAACTGTGACGGCGTTACAGAGAGTTGTTCCAATACCTGCTTTTTAGTCAGGTGCGTACCGCTGCATTGAAGGACTTTTAATTCATCTGCATAGTGGTCTGAAACCGGCCTGTCGCTGAAAACTGTTTCCGAAGAAACGCCTGCGAAAGACTGCAATAAGGCATACCGCTCTGGAGATGCTGTCCCCCATTTGCAGGCCCGATTGATAATACAGACATCCCCAAAGATATCCTCCATCACCTCCGGGCTGTAATAGTCAGCCATATCCTGATAAAGCCGTTTTGCATCCAGGATGACATTGGGGCTGTGATTTTGAATGACGCCGTAGCCCATGTTGGACAGACAAGCGGCAATGTGGTTATGATTTTCCGCAATAGCTGGTTTTAGAGGCAAAGTCTCATATTCCCATAGAATGGAGGCGACTGTCCTCTGCCAGAGAGGAATATCTTTGCATTTATCCAAACAGAGAACCTGGGCTTCTAATGGATAAAATGTGTAACCTAAGTGGGAAGGCTGTATTTCTTCCAAAACATAGAGACTGCATTTGTGATTTGGGCAGATTTTCAAAAAAGGAATTTGATGTTCGATGTGCCAATAGGCCTCTCCATAAATGGCACGGTCCTCTTCCGCACATTGAGGGCAATACCGTGGCCGCCACTTCGAGAGATTAGCTGAGCGCCTCAGGCTGGTGATTGTCGGAGTTTCCCCCAGGCAGGCTTTTTCGAGTAAGGCAGTCTTTTTTTCTGCCAGGAAAAATCTTGTGTAGTACGGGAACAGTGTGTTTTGAGTAATGACAGCTTCAGGAAGAAGCCAATCGGATGGCAGCTGTTCAATTACCTGTCGGATGGTACTGTTAGGAAATATAGAACTGATAGCAGCAGTAATCCGGCCTGGGAACAGTTCTCGAATTGTAGTCTGCTGTTTGATGTTCCCGGAGCGGACATGATACCGGCACAGGACGCTGTACCACCACTCTCCTGGGTAGGGCATCGGGAAATAAGTCAGCATCGTTACATATCATCCGCCAAATAAGACATGGCATAGCCGTAAACCATCTGGAATTGCAGTACGGCCCGAGCCTTTGCCTCATCCAAGGTTCGGAAGGCTCTCACAAAGGAATCAGAGCCGGAGTGAGTACGTTCAAAGAGTACATACAACTCCACTTCCTCCAACATGCAGCCCCGTTCATCCTCTTTGTACTGAAGGCGAATGGTATAATACCGGCTCCCGCTGCCATCGGGAAGTTCCAGGCGGGCCGCATAGCCCATCAGACCATTCCCCGGCATATTGTTGGGGTACAGCGGCTTCCACTCCATGTCCTCTGGTTTGAGGGCCTTTGCGTACTCAATTATCTTCTGAATCTCCATTTTCATCCTCTCTTTCTTTTTCCAAAAGATTGAACCTTGCCAAATGCTCCAGCATATCCGTTCCGGCCTTGAATGCGGCCAGAAGGTCCTGTTCCTCCCGGACGGCAGCCTTTCGGCCCCGTTTTTTAGCGTAAAGCCGCTTCCTCTCGACGGGCTTGCAGCCCGCCTTCTTGCAGCCCGCCATGAGGTCGGCCGGGGACTTGCAGCTCTCCTCAGCAGGCTGGATAGGCTGAAAGCCTATCGGGGGAAAGTCCGAGAGATAGGTGCCGCCCGCATAGGTTTTCGGAACCTTTATCGCCAGAATATTGATTGCCTGCTGCATTATCTTCGCGTCAATACATGGCCGGCCCATCAGAAAAGCCTGGGCCTGACTCTCCTGGAATATCTTCACGATATATGCCGGGATGCCGCCGGACCAGTCATAGAGCTTGTTGGCCAGGGCCTCCGTCAGCTCCGCCCGCTCCGGTGTCAGCTGGTACTGCCATAGCAGCTTCAGGAAATTCCGGTAAACCCCATCCGGCTTCAAGGGCAGGAGGCGGATGCCCCGGGTCCGGCGCTTCAGGTGCTCCTGGCTGGTGAACAGCTCCTCTGCCTGCGGCGTCCCTACAAAGAAAACCCCTGTGCAGGTGTCGTTGGTTAGCTCCACCAGGAACTTTATCAGCGGCTTTACCTGCTTGTTCTTTTGGGCTGTCACAACGGCGTTCTGTATTTCATCCACCAGAATCAGTCCCACATGGTGGGTCATGCAGAGGATTTTTACCTGCGCCGCAATCGCCGAAGCCGCCGCAGAACGGAGGGCGGTCAGCTGATGCAGATAGTTTGAGCCAATGGCCCGGTCCAGCGCCGCCACCAGATTCAGAGCCAGCGTCTTCACGGAGCAATCCGAAGGGCACTCCACTCTCAGATATAATACCTGCTTGCAGAAGAACGGCTGGCCCTCAAAGTCCGTATGCTCAATCACCTGGGGCATGGTGTCCAGGCAGCGGCGGATAGTAGAGGTCTTTCCAATGCCGGGGACGCCTAAAACAGAGCCGGCCGCCGCTTGTGTCGCGCAGCAGGTCCCGGCATCTCCCCGGAAAAGAGCGTTTGTCTGCCGGATGCCTTCCAATACGGTTCGTGTCGTGTAGGTCGTCCGAATTGCCCGGTAAAGCTGGTCGTACAGGGTGTACATATAATCCATGGGGATAAAGATGCTGGAGAGCAATGCCAGCCCCTCCAAAGAGGGCGCGGCTGGCAGCGGCGGCAGGCTCTGGACTGCCTGCGTCAGTTCTTGCGGCGCCAGCATTTTCGGCATGGCAGCCAGAAGGGGATTGCCAAAATCCTTGTTCACTCCTGCCGCCTCCTCTCAGCCTCTTTCACAATCTTTTGAATCCCCTGAATCGTCTGGATACTGGCCTGGGTCTCCGCTGCCTTTGCCTGTTTCCGAGCCTGCCGCTCCTGCTCCCGGCAAATCTCCGCTTCCGCCTGGGTGAGGCCCTGGTACTGCTGCTGGTCCGGTGCCAGGGGAATCCGGGAATCACGGTCTTTACCAATGAGGAAAACCGCGCTGAGGTCCAGGGTGTCATAGGCCAGAGTGTAGGTATCTCCAACATACAGGCCGTCCATGTTCTGCGGAACATAGGATAAAGCATGAAGCCGGAACCCCTTGCGAGTCAGTTTGACTTCCTCCCGGGGGAGAGACAGGACATGGAGTTCTTTGGAAGGGACATCCTGTACCTTCCAAACGGTGGCAGAGGTGGTGACTGAACCGGTGGCGGAACCGGTGGCGGAACCGGTGGCTGAAAGCCACCTCATGGCTTTCAGCCATACTTGGGCGGGCGTCTTTCCGCTTTGGAGGACCCGCCCGCTGTTCAGGTAAATGACACATTGGATGACAATCTGGGTAAATTCCTCCAATGTCAGGACCGCCTGGCTCCGATAATCCACAGCCCACCGCTCCTGGGCATCCGACTCAATTACCCCCTTTCCACGGAGGAGCGGCTTGTATCGCTGCTGGAGCAAATCAAAGGCCTTTTCTACTAGGCCCTTTCCATCCGGGCGGAACGGCGGCTGAATCAGCAGCTCCACGCCGTACCGCCGGCAGAGCTCCTCCATCCGGGAGCCGGTAAATTCCCGGCCCTTATCCGTGATGATTTCGCCGGGAAGCCCCCGGGAGGGCCACTGCTCCGGCTGGATTTCGATACCGTATTTCCTGCAGAAGTCCACCTTGTCGCTGGCTGCGTTCTCCAGACAGGCCATAACTGCCCGTTCCCCGGCCTCATAACCAACATAGATTCCGGCAATCAGCTGGGTAGCGGAATCGACTGCCATGTAAATTTGCGGCCGGCCTACTACGCTGCTCCGGTCCAGGCTGGACACCAGGTAAAGGTCTCCCTGGGTGGCGTCCATCTGGTAGCTCCCCGGACTTTCCCGCCAGCGGGATGCCGAACCAAACGCCGGGCGGCAATTCCGCTGATAGTGGGAGAGACCGTCACGGGCAATGATTTTCTGCGGCCGCTTGTGGTAATTATGGGCGTAGAAGTAGTGCTGGAAACTGGACCAGGTAGGCGCATCCGGCAGCAAGATGCCCTTGGCATCCGTGTATTTTTGAACCAGCATCATTTCATAAGCCGCACGGAGGGAGAGCTTTTTTGCGGAAAAGTAGAAGGTACGAATCGCCCAATCGTAAACCTTGTTTTCAGACTGCTCTCGCTGTCTCTCCTGCATGAGTTTCCCAGTGGCGAGATAGCGGTAATAGAGCCGGAGGATTCTCCGGGAGGTGGTGCCGTTCCGCTCAGCGGTCTCCTTGGCGAGGGCTGAGCGGTATGCCTTGTCCGTGATGCAGCGTGAATCGCCTAAAAGAAGCTGAATCAGGCGCAGACGTTTGACCTGCCCTGGACTCATGAGACTTTCAGCCTCGTGGGGGCTAAGAGCCTCATGGGGGCAAAGGGCCTCAGTGAGGCTGGAAGCCTCAAGGGGGTTAAAAGCCTCAATTTGAGCCACAAAGAAGGGCTCGGCCGGAGCTTGGCAGGATATCAGCCAGGCCCCCGCATCCTCCTGGAGCAGAACATGGAAAACCTCCCCGTTCCGCTCCACATACCGGTTCATGCTTTCACCTCGCTTTTGTTGGATTGAACCCCGGCAATGGGGAAATTTCATAGTCGCTGCGGTAGTAGAAATAGTAGGGCTTCAGGCCGTCATCAATGCAAATGACTTCCCCTGGCCGCACATCCAGTCCGGGTATGATTTGCGATAGGCATTCCTCCTTAACGCTTGTGTAAAATTGCTTTGCGGTCAGCCCGGTGGGAACCTCCATGCGTGGGCTATAGTGACTGCTCAACGGGCAAGGGCGTCTTCTGTTATCTTGACGCAAAAGAAATTCCAGCCACTCGCTTTCTTCATCCTTGAAGCCAAAGACGCGGCAAACAGCAGGGGAGAGCCGCCTGGGACACCACTTGGGAGGCTTGAACTTGGGAGCAGAGCGAGGGAATCTTTTCGGCTTTCGTCCGGGGAATCCGGAACAGTATCGCGTGGTGCCCAGGGTATAACTTCCGGCTGTCTGGTGAAAAGGACATTCCTGGCAAGTAGTGTCGTAGAATTTCATGGCATTGTCTCCCTTGGCCCCAGATACTGGCAGATAATTGGCGGCTCCGACTCCCCGTTCGGCTGGATAGCCGCATGAGGCTGTATAGCCGTAGTCATGCGCGGCTGTGCTGCTGCCATTACAAAAAGGGCAAGGGCAACCAGAGCAAGAATCCCGATTATGTTAAAGGCTTTTCTTATAATCCACCACCTCGACTTTCCATTCCACTGGATGACTTTTAGCCATCCACATCCAGTACCGCCGGGAGAGTTCCAACCGTTCTATTACCGCCTGCTTTTCCAGGTCTTCCAGCCGTACCAACTCCCGGACAGCCTGTTTTCCGTCTGCGTAGACCAGGCGAAAATCTGAAACCCAGGCCGTTTTGAAGTAGAGCGACCGGATGCCCCAGGGGTCTATCTGGTCTGTCAGCTCCAAGGGTACACAGGCGTCATAAGCGGCTACCCAAAGACGGTCCTCCAGATACCGAGCATAGGCAAGCGCCTGTTCGCTGTGAAGGCAGACCATCTTCTGGTTTTTCTGACTGAAAAAGCGATACTCGCGGGCTTTGGGATTTGCTTTCTCCATGAATCCTCCTCTGACGGTATCGGACTGCGGGACGCCGCATTGCCCACTTTTGGGGATTTCTCTTTTGCACAAAAGGAAAAGTCCCCGCTCTGTGCCGGTTATGCCCACTGCCCGATACTGCCCGGAATTAGAATTAGCTTGAGCTTTTTTGATTTACCTCGCGTTTTTTGAGTTTCATTTCCGCAGCTTTTAGAATTAGCTTGAGCTTTTTGCAGTTGGCTCGTCTAATTGCCACGGTCACATTTAGACTGCACATCCCCCCTATATACGGATTTTTGCTGGTTTTCAGTACAAATTTGCTGTTTTCCCCCCATAGAAGTGGAAGCTCGAATTAAATTGAGCTATTCCAAAAAGCTCATGTTAATTCCAATTAGTTTGAGCTACTCTGTTCTTCTCCCTTTTATTTCGCTCTCTTTCTCCCTCTTATCTTGGCCCAGCACGCGGCTTTCAGCACGCGGCTTTCAGCCGCGAGGGGCCTTCGGCGCACGACTTTCAGCCGTATAGATAAGAGAAAAATCAGAAATCACGGTTTTCAGCCATGTAAACCGGAGTGTTTTCTCCCGGCAAGTACAGCAAACAGGCCTTTGGGCGTGGCTAAAAGTCATGCGGTGAAAAAGAAGAAAAAAGACGGAAATCAGGCCGTTTCAGCGGTTACTGCGGCTTTCCCGGCCAAAAACATAAAAAGAAAAGGCCCGAAGCAACAAGTCGTTGCCTCGGACCTTTGTGGCTGGAAGCCATATGTGGCTGCACACAGCTTTCAGCTGCAAGCCATGTACGGCTGAAAGCCGTATGATGAAAGCCGCATCTGGTCATTTTATTTGGAATACATTGTCCGTTTTGCGAGGGAGGGGGACAAAAATCGCCTAAACTTACTTCAGCTCGACCTTGCCGCCGGCCTCTTCAATCTGCTTCTTCAGAGCCTCGGCGTCATCCTTGGAAACGCCCTCCTTCAGAGTGGTGGGAGCGCCCTCGACAGTAGCCTTGGCCTCAGCCAGGCCCTGGCCAGTAATCTCACGGACAACCTTGATGACCTTGATCTTGGCGGCAGCATCGAAGCCGGCCAGGACCACGTCGAACTCAGTCTTCTCCTCGGCGGCAGGAGCAGCGGCGGCGGCAGGAGCGGCCATGGCGGCGGCAGAGACGCCGAACTCCTCCTCCAGGGCGTGAACGAGCTCGCTGAGCTCCAGAACGGTCAGACCCTTGATCTCTTCGATCATGGCGGTAACTTTCTCAGACATTGTATGAACCTCCTGATAGTAAATTTTTAAGTGTGTGGGTGCCGCTTACTCGGCGGCGGGAGCCTCTTCGGCAGGAGCGGCCTCCTCAGAGGGAGCGCCCTGCTTCTCGGCAATCTGCTTCAGCACGACAGCCAGACCGGTGATGGGAGCCAGCATGGTACCCAGGACCTGGGCCTGCAGCACGGGCAGTGCGGGGATGGAAGCCAGGGAGTTGATGGTGGCCAGATCCACGGGCTTGCCGTCCATGAAACCGCCCTTGATCTCAAACTTGTCGTTGAGCTTCTTGGCGTAATTGGCCATGACACGGGCAGGGACCACGGGGTCGTCGCACAGGGCCAGAGACGTGGTGCCATTGAGGAGATCGTCCAGATCGCCCAGGCCGGTGTTGTTGAAAGCGAAGCGGAGCAGGGTGTTCTTCACCACCGCGTAATCCACGCCGTTCTCCCGGCACTCCCGGCGCAGCGCGGTGTCTTCCTCAACGGTGATACCCTTGTAGTCGACAATCACACCGGCGGTGGCCTTCTGGATCTTCTCAGTCAGCTGGGCCACGATGGCCTGCTTCTCGGATAAGACCTTTGCATTAGGCATTCTTGTGTTCACCTCCATAGGAATCATAGGTGCGTTCAAAAAAGAACCGTCCGCGCAAAGACGCACGGACGGAGCAGCAATCTCACGATCTGCCATCCTCGGCAGGACTTACGGGCAGAGCCCACCTGCTGTCTTTGGAACGCAAGAAGTATTATATACAGGGTTTGGCAAAAAGTCAAGCCCTAATTTCCCATTATGAAGCGTTTTTATTAGTTTTTCTGTACAAAAACTCATGGATACGCCCCTCTCTGAACGCCCGCTTGGTCTCCGGGACGAGATCAACGGGCGGCGGCGCCGGTCCGCGGCCGGCAAGCGGAATACAAAAAAGGGGGGGACAACAGTCCCCCCCTTTCAGCAAACTATCAAACAAGCTTTGCCGTAGACATCTTCACGCCGGGGCCCATAGTGGAGGCGGCGACGCAGCTGCGGATATACTGACCCTTGGCGGCGGCGGGCTTGGCCTTCACGATGGCGCCCATCAGAGCGTTGTAGTTCTCCACCAGCTTCTCGGGGCCAAAGGACACCTTGCCGATGGGGCAGTGGATGATGTTGGTCTTGTCCAGACGGTACTCGATCTTACCGGCCTTGACCTCCTGCACGGCCTTGGCCACATCGGGGGTCACGGTGCCGGCCTTGGGGGAGGGCATCAGGCCCTTGGGGCCCAGGACCTTACCGAGACGGCCCACCACGCCCATCATGTCGGGGCTGGCGACCACTACGTCAAAGTCAAACCAGTTCTCCTTCTGGATCTTCTCCACCAGGTCCATCTCGCCGACGTAGTCGGCGCCGGCCTCGCGGGCGGCGTCGGCCTTGTCGCCCTTGGCGAACACCAGCACACGGACCGTCTTGCCGGTGCCGTGGGGCAGGACGATGGCGCCGCGGACCTGCTGGTCGGCGTGGCGGGAGTCGACACCCAGCTTCACGTGCAGCTCGACGGTCTCGTCGAACTTGGCGCTGGCGGTCTTGCAAACGAGAGCCAAGCCCTCCGCAGCCTCATACTGCGTATTTTTCTCAATCTGCTTGGCGCTTTCCTTATATTTCTTGCCTCTAAACAATGTTACTTCCTCCTCATAGTGGTTCTTCGGAAACAGTTCCTCCCACTGTATGGAACGGCCTCTTTGGCCGTTCGGCAGGTTTTAGGTATTCGGCTCAGTCGCCGACGACAACGCCCATGGAGCGGCAGGTGCCCGCGATCATGCTCATGGCGGACTCCAGGCTGGCGGCGTTCAGGTCCTTCATCTTGATCTCGGCGATCTTCTGAATGGAGGCCTTGGAGATGGTGGCCACCTTGGTCTTGTTGGGCACGCCGGAGCCGGACTCAATGTTGCACTCCTTCTTAATCAGAACGGCCGCGGGGGGCGTCTTGGTGATGAAGGAGAAGGAGCGGTCGGCGTACACGGTAATGACCACGGGAATAATCATGCCCGCGTCGTTCTTGGTGCGCTCGTTGAATTCCTTGGTGAAGGCGGCGATATTGACGCCGTGCTGGCCCAGAGCGGGACCAACGGGGGGCGCGGGAGTCGCCTTGCCTGCGGGGATCTGGAGCTTAATATAACCTGTTACTTTCTGTGCCACGGAGTAGCACCTCCTAAATTATGAATGTGGTGGCGGGCAGAGCGCCCGTCTTTGGCGGGGCGGTGAAAAGCCCCTCCCACTTGCGCCGGAACGTCTCCGGCAGAACAGCGCCCAAAAGCGCCGGATGGTCAAGCCTGAACCTCTACCTGGTCCAGCTCCAGTTCCACGGGGGTCTCTCTGCCGAACATGGAGACCACCACGCTGACCCGATTCTTCTCCGGCTCGATCTCCTCGACCACGCCGGTGAAGCTGGCCAGCGGACCGTCCATGATCCGCACATGGTCGCCCACGCTGTACCTGACCACGATCTCGTGCTTTTCCATGCCCATGGCCAGCACCTCCTCCTCGCTGAGGGGGATGGCCTTGTTGGCGGAGCCCACAAAGCCGGTGACGCCGCGGACATTCCGCACCAGATGCCATGTCTCGTCCGTCATAATCATCTTGATCAGCACGTAGCCGGGGAAGACCTTCCGCTCCACCTCCTTGGTGGCGCCGGAGTCGGTGACCTCGGTGACCGTCTCCAGGGGGATCTCCATCCGGAGAATCTGGTCCTCCAGCCCGCGGCCGGTGACAAACTTCTCAATGCTGGTTTTGACGGCGTTTTCGTAGCCGGAATAGGTATGGATCACATACCACTTCGCGCTGTCTGACATACCGCTCTCCTTACGCGCCGAACACGCTGAGGATCATATCCACGGCGGAGACCGCCACGAAGTCAAAGATCCAGATGCAGGCGCCGATCACCAGGGAGCACAGCAGCACGGTGCCGGTGTTTTTCATCACCGTCTGCTTATTCGGCCAGACGACCTTTTTCAGTTCGCTTTTCATCTCGCGGAACCAGAGCCCGCGGTCCTTTTTCTTCTTCGCTTCTTCAGCCATACGTTACACGCCCTTTCTTCATTCTTATTACTTGGTCTCGCTGTGGAGCGTGTGCTTTCTGCAGAAGCGGCAATACTTGTTCAGCTCAAGCTTGTCCGGGGTGTTCTTCTTGTTCTTCATCGTATTGTAGTTTCTCTGCTTGCACTCATTGCATCTCAAAGTGACTTTTACGCGCATTAACGGCACCTCCTTATTATTGGCATCTCTCCGGCTTCGCCGGGGATGCCGACTGCCTCCCTGCTGATTGGAAGTCCGGCCCCTGCCGCACGCCGAAAAGCGAAATGCGCGCACGACAAAAAAGCCCCTTCTCGCAGGTAAATGTGATTCTACCACAAGTCAAGTCCAAGGTCAACTGTTTTCCGCAAAAAAATTCCAGGATTCCTGTGGTTTCCCTCCGGCAGCTTGTTTTGTCCCAGAAAGTGTGCTATACTCCACCTGCATAACAGTATAACCAAGATGATCGAGGTGCTAACCATGCGATTTTTTCTGCCGCTAGCACTGGGGCTCTCCCTCCTGCTGGCAGGCTGCGGACAGCGGATGTCCCCGCCGCCGGAGGAAGCCCCCGCCGCGGAGGAGCCGGCGCCCGTCCCCGAACCCAAGCCGCTCCCGGCGCCCGAGCCGGTTCCGGAGCCCGCCCCCCAGCTGGAGCCTCCTCCCGCCCCTGCTGACTTTGTCCTGGTGTCAGACTGCGTCCCGGGTATCCGGGCAGACCTGAAATACGCCGGCGAGGATAATTTCACCGGCCAGGTCATCTATGATTTCACGGAGGCGTATCTCCGGTACGGCACCGCCCGGAAGCTGGCCGCCGCCCAGGAGATCCTGACCGCTCAGGGGTACTCCCTGCTGATCTGGGACGCCTTCCGCCCCACGGAGGCCCAGTTCCGTTTGTGGGAGGTCTGTCCGGACCCGGTGTACGTGGCAAATCCGGAGAGGGGGTTCTCCTCCCACAGCCGGGGAAACACCGTGGACGTGACGCTGGTGCTGGAGGACGGCTCCCCGGTGGAGATGCCCACCGGGTTTGACGACTTCTCCCCCCTGGCGGACCGGGATTACAGCGACGTACCGGAGACCGCCGCCGCCAATGCCCGGCTATTGGAGGACGTGATGACGGACTGCGGCTTCAAGCCCTACGCCGGAGAGTGGTGGCACTTCTCCGACACCGACAGCTATCCTGTGGAAGAGGACTTTGTCCCCGGAAAGTGAGAAATCTATGCGTATTATGGCCATTGATTACGGCGACGCCCACACCGGCATCGCCGTCTCAGACCCCACCGGCCTGCTGGCCGGGTTCACTGTCACCGTCGACGCCTACCGCCCGGAGGACGCGGTGGAGCGGATCGCCGCCCTGGCGAAAGAGCACGGGGCGGAGGAGCTGGTGCTGGGCCACCCGATCAACATGGACGGCACCCTGGGCCCCCGGTCGGAGAAGGCCCGGGCCATGAAGGTTTTGCTGGAGGAGCGGACCGGCCTGCCGGTGGTCCTCTGGGACGAACGCCGCACCACCATCGACGCCCATTGGATTCTGATGAACAGCGGCAAAGACGCCAGGAAACGGAAAAAGACTGTGGACGCCGTGGCGGCGTCGCTGATCCTGGAGGGGTATCTCACCTATAAAAAGAGCCATCCGCGGGGCTGACGGGGGGACACAAAGTATGTACCGGCACTGTGACGGCGGCTCCTCCCTGTTCAGCCTGCATGACTGCCGCGCGGAGAGAATGACATATGAAAACGGGGTGCTGTCCTTCTGCTTTCCGGACGGCTTCTGGGTGATCCCGGACCACCCGCTGAACACCACAGGCAAAATTGTTAAAACCGGTCCGTCCGAGGTGAAATACCGGATTCTTGACGAGGACATCGACGGCGTGGATATATACGTGTTTACGGAGAAAAAGCGGCGGAACGCCCTCCGGGTCGGCTGGGAGCCGGGAAACTTCCTCGCCGCCGTCAACGGCGGGGCGCTCCAGGTGGAGTTCATCACACAATATCAGAGCTGGCAGTCCGTTCTGCACAAGTGCTGGGTCTGGTTTGACCGCCGCCATAAGGAATGTGAGATCATTCTCCACACGGACCAGACCCTCTGGTGCTGGGACGACCTTTGTCCGGACCGGGTGTGGTAGACGACGGCGGGCCGCCCGCCCGGCAAGAAAATTGAATGAAGCGCGGTGGAAAGTATCCGCCTCGATCCGGCATTGCATCGGTTTGAAAACAGACTTCAAAAAAGCGGAACAAAAAATAGGGTTGCAAAAAGCTCCAACCCTTATTATAATTGATAGGCTGGGCGGCGCATTCCGCCCACAGAGAAACACTATAACAAATGGAGTGAGCAAGCATGAAACAAAACCAGTTCTCCAAAGGCGGCGCTGGCAAAAAGGATAAGCGCATCGGCCAGAAGGTCGGCAAAGTGGTCATTATCATGCAGGTGGTCTCAGTTTTCTTTGCGGTGGTCATGTGTGTGACCATGTTCCGCAGCCTGACCACCAAAATGCTGAAAGACCGCTGCACCAACGGCACCAACATGCTGGCCTATCTACTCAGCCAGAACGGCGGCGGCGAGGACCCCAATCAGCTGCTGGACGAGCTGAAAAGCCGTATGGGCTGTGAGTTCACCATTTTTGAGGGCGATACCCGGGCCTACACCACCGTGATCCAGAACGGGGAGCGGGCCGTAGGCACCAAGCTCTCCTCCAGCCTGTCCAGCACCGTGCTCCAGCAGGGACAGTCCTATGTGGGCAAGGCGGTCATCCTGGACGAGGAGTACCTCTGCTCCTATGTTCCCACCAGAGACGCCGGAGGAAATGTCAACGGGCTGATCTTCGCCGGCATCTCCAATGCCGAGGCCAGCCGGCAGATCCTTATTACCGTGATTTTGTCCTCCGTGGTAAGCCTTATTGTCATCGTCGTATGTGTTATGGTAATGGCCGCGTATCTCAAAAAGACGGTATCCGCCCCTCTGGCTGAGATCACACAGGTGGCCGGATACCTGGTGCAGGGCCGCCTGGGCCTGAGCAGCGGCGAGGAGATCAGCGTCAATGTACACTCCAACGACGAAATCGGAGAACTGGGCCGGATCTTTGAAGAGACCATCCGCCGCCTGCGCTCCTACATTGGCGAGATTGCCGACGTGCTGGATTCCATTGCCAACGGCGATCTGACCAACGGCGCCCAGCAGGACTACGTGGGGGACTTCATGTCCATCAAAAAGTCTCTGGACAGCATTGTAACCAGGCTGAACGACACCATGTACCAGATCCGGAACAGCGCCGAGCAGGTGGCCTCCGGCTCCGAGCAGGTGTCTACCAGCGCCCAGGCCCTGGCCCAGGGCGCCACCGAGCAGGCCAGCTCCGTGGAGGAGCTCTCCGCCACCATCAGCGACATCTCCGAAAACGCCCAGAAAACCGCGCAGGCCACCAGGGAGGCCGGTCAGTTCGTGGAACAGGCGGGCGCCCAGCTGGGCATCAGCGTGGAGTATGTCAAAAACCTGAACCTGGCCATGGAGCGCATCTCCGGCTCCTCCCAGGAGATCAGCAAGATCATCGCCGCCATCGAAAACATCGCCTTCCAGACCAATATTCTGGCCCTGAACGCCGCCGTGGAGGCCGCCCGGGCGGGCAGCGCCGGCAAGGGCTTCGCCGTGGTTGCCGACGAGGTGCGCAATCTGGCCAACAGGTCGGACGAGGCCGCCAAGGCCACTAAGGACCTGATCGAGAGCTCCATCGCCGCCGTCTCTGAGGGCAGCGACGTGGTGCATAAGGTCACCGAGGCTCTGGAGCGCACCAGCGAGAGCGCCGGCGGCGTCACCGCCAAGATGGCCATCGTGGTGGAGGAGGTGGAGAGCCAGACTGTCTCCATCAGCCAGATCACCGAGGGCATCGACCAGATCTCCGGCGTAGTCCAGAACAACTCCGCCACCAGCGAGCAGTCCGCCGCCGCCAGTGAGGAGCTGTCCTCTCAGGCCAGCCTCCTCAAGGGGCTTGTGGCCTCCTTCCGTCTGAAACAGGGCACGAATGCGGAGAGCGCTTTCTGAGCAAGACCCGCAGAGCATACATAAAAGGGCCAGGGGTGTGAACCCCTGGCCCTTGAGATTTTTCCGGTATATGGGCCTGTTTCGCCCAGCTTCCGCTACGCCTGATCCGGAACGACCTTCTCCGGCGGCGTGTCCAGCTGCCAGGGGTCGTCCAGAAGCCCGTGGAGATAGCGCAGAGCGGAGGCGAAATAGAACCCGTCCACAATCCGCTCATCCGTCACGTAGTTACAGTCGATGTACTTCCGCCGCACCACTGTGCCGTCCCGCGCCGTCTCATAGACCCTGCGTTTTTTCCCGAAGGAGCAGAACACCGGCACATTGCCGAAGTCGTACAGGTGGTGGTAGATGGGCGGAATGCCCAGGGAGGCCATGGAGGTGATGTACAGCGACCCGTGGAAGGGAGAGAGCTTTGTCAGCGCCCTGGGCAACAGGCCGAAGTAATCCATGGTCTGGAGCAGAAAGACGAAGAATTTCAGCAGCAGCCCCGGGATCAGGTTGAAGGCCCCCGCCAGCTTGTCAAAGCCGGTGTCCAGCGGCGCGTCTTTCACGGCCTGGACCTTCTCGTTAAACCGCCCGTACACCATGTCCGCCGTGTCGGCGGGGTCAAAGGCGACCTTGATGACCGTGTCCGGAGAGTCCACGGACATGGTCTTTTTGATGGTCATGTTGATCTCGATCTCCCGGCCCCGGGAGAAGATCTTCTGCCCGGCGATAAACCGGTTCAGCCCCGGATACCGGGCGCAGGCGCGGACATAGGCCGCCAGCAGCACGTGGAGGATGCCGAAATTCTTGAGCCCCGCCCGCCGCTTGGAGACAATGTATTTCTCCATCTCTGTGATCTCCACGTGGTCCTCCAGAAAGTTCTGGGAGGTGTTGCGGGTCTTCATCAGATAGGGCGACACCGCGAAGATGGGAGAAAGAGACCGCAGCCGCCGCCCGTCGTTCCGGTCGCCGAAGCCGGGGACATACTCCCCCTCCCCTGCCGGACGCCTCCGCATGGCCAGGGACACACAGAGCAGGGCCGCCATACAAAAAAGCACCGACACCTCCGGCAGCCAGTCATGGACCGGCCAGCCCAGCTTCCGGGTGTCCTCCACAAAGATGTGGTACAGCATGGGCAGGCCGAAGAGGAGCCAGAGGAGCTTTTGTGTGGGTACGCGGCCCGTCACCGTGGCGGTGTAGAGCGCCGCCACCAGGGCGTACAGCAGCAGGCACAGCGCCGTGTGCAGCCGGGACGGAAATCCCAGGGCCTTGACGGCAAAGAACACGCACCCCAGCCACACCGGGATGGCGGAGCGGAACAGACGGTCTCTTCCGTCCCGCAGGAGAATCAGCACAAAGGACACGTTCGCCGCCAGAGGCAGGAGAATTTGGAGGCACAGAAAGGGTCTGGAGAGCGCCGGCTCCCCGCAGGCCCACACGATGCGCACCACCGCCGAGCAAACCATGAACAGCGCTGACAGGATCGCGGGGACCGTCATCCCCGGCAGATAGTAGATGGTCTTTCTCTTCATAGTCCGTTGATTATATCACATTTTCGGCCCGCTGGAAAGTTTTTTGTCGGAACTTTTCCATAAAAAGCGAAAAAGCAGGGCACGCCATCGCTCCCGGCGCGCCCCGTTTTTTCGCTGTGCCGCCTCAGCCCTTGACCGTCCCGTCGGCGCTGAACACCGGCAGGGGCGCCAGAAAGCTGATGTCGGGCCGGTTTTGGGCGTCGCCCTCCGCCAGCACCGCCACTCTGCCGGTCACGGTGCCCCCGGCCATGGCCACCAGGGCCTCCATGGCGTGAAGGGAGCCGCCGGTGGAGATGACATCGTCCATCAGCAGAATCCGCCTGCCCCGAATCAGGTCCGCGTCATCCCGGCCCAGGAACAGCTTCTGCTCCCCGGCGGTGGTGATGGACTTGTCCGTCACGTGGATGGGGTCCGGCATATAGGCCTTGGGGCCCTTCCGGGCGATGAAGTACTTCTCCGCCCCGGACTGCCGCGCCATCTCATGGATCAGGGGAATGCTCTTGGCCTCGGCAGTGAGCATATAGTCATAGCTGTCCGCGGGAACCAGCTTCAAAAGCTCCCGGGCGCAGGCCACTGTCAGCTCCGCGTCGCCAAAGACGATGAAAGCGGCGATATACAGATCGTCTGTGACTTTGCAGATGGGAAGCTCACGCCTCAGGCCCGCAACCTCAATGGGATATGTACTCATATCTCTTCTCCCCTTATCAAAAAATCTCCAAATGGTTTTTTCCAGAATCATTATACCCCGCCTCCGTAAAAAGTCAATAAGGCAAAGGCGGAGACAAGCTCCAAAGTTTCCGAAATATCCCATCTTTTTCCCGGGAAACGCCGCTGCCCTCTTGCTTCTTTTCTCCAAAGGTGGTAAAATAGCAGTGAAATACGGGGGATCACGCTGCCCCCGATGGGATCGCCATGATTTGAAGGAGGTCATTTCAGATGAACGCATATCTCGCCAGAGTCATCGAAAACGTCAAGGCCAAGCACGCCGGCGAGCCGGAGTTTATCCAGACGGTGGAGGAGGTCCTCACCTCCCTGGAGCCGGTGGTGGAGAAGCACCCGGAGTACGAGAAGGCCTGTCTGCTGGAGCGGATGGTGGAGCCGGAGCGGACCATCAGTTTCCGTGTGGCCTGGATGTCCGACGACGGCGCCTGGCACACCAATACCGGCTGGCGCTGCCAGTTTAACGGCGCCATCGGTCCCTATAAGGGCGGCCTTCGCTTCCAGAAGGACGTCAATCTCAGCATCATCAAGTTCCTGGCCTTTGAGCAGACCTTCAAGAACGCCCTGACGGGCCTGCCCATCGGCAGCGGCAAGGGCGGCAGCGACTTCGATCCCACCGGCAAGTCCGACGCGGAGATTATGCGCTTCTGCCAGTCCTTCATGACGGCCCTGCACCGCTTCATCGGACCGGACGTGGACGTGCCCGCCGGCGACATGGGCGTGGGCACCCGGGAGATCAGCTATCTCTTCGGCCAGTACCGCCGCCTGCGGGGCGCCTGGGAAAACGGCGTCCTCACCGGCAAGGACTTCGCCTCCGGCGGCTCCCTGGTGCGGCCCGAGGCCACGGGCTTCGGCTCTGTCTACTATCTGGAGAACGTCCTCAAGCACGAGGGCGAGGACATCCGGGGCAAAACCATCGCCTGCGCAGGCTTCGGCAACGTGACCTGGGGCATCTGCAAAAAGGCCACGGAGCTGGGGGCCAAGGTGGTCACCCTCTCCGGCCCCGACGGCTACGTCTACGACCCTGACGGCGTCACCACGCCGGAGAAGATCGCGTATCTGGTGGAGATGCGCAATTCCGGCCGCAACCGGGTCCAGGACTACGCGGAGAAATTCGGCGTGGAGTTCTTCCCCGGCCAAAAGCCCTGGGGCGTGAAGGTGGATGTGTGCATGCCCTCCGCCATGCAGAACGACGTGCATCTGGAGCATGCCAAGCAGATCGCCGAGAGCGGCGTGAAGTACTATATTGAGGTGGCCAACATGCCCACCACCAACGACGCCCTGAAATTCCTGATGGAGCAGCCCGGCGTCATCGTGGCCCCCTCCAAGGCCGTCAACGCCGGCGGCGTGGCCACCTCCGCCCTGGAGATGGCCCAGAACAGCGAGCGCCTGATCTGGACTGAGGAGGAGGTCGACAAGCAGCTCCACCGGATCATGGACAACATCTATAATATGAGCGTGGAGGCCGCCGAGAAGTACGGCCTGGGCTACAACCTGGTGGCGGGCGCCAACATCGCCGGCTTCCAGAGAGTGGCTGACGCCATGATGGCGCAGGGCGTCTTTTAATTCACTGAAAACGGCCTCTGGCCATTTTCGGTAAGGGAATCACAGTTCTTCCGCGCACTCAGCCCCCATCTGCCGCAGGCAGATGGGGGCTTCGCACACTCCAGAACTGAGCGGTGTTTTTCCCGAGGTATATGCCCTCAGGAAAAACAGTTTTCAATTGATTTCCGCCGCGCCCTCGGCCCGTTCCCTCCGGGCCGAGGGCGACTTGACGACGGATGTAAGCCACCCGTGAAGCTCCTGCGGAGAGCCTTCAGCCGCCGGTTAAAAGATCCTCTGGCCCCAACACCGTGCTGTCCGGGAGTTCCCGCCCGCCGTTGGGACCCTCCACTCCATAGCTGGGCTGGGCGCGGCCGCTCTCCGCCGGGTCCGCCTGGGGCGCCACGGGGACCGCAGCGGGCTGGCTTTGCTCCGGCTGGACAGGCTGAATCCGTACCGCACCGGTCATCCGCCGGATATAGGCTGCCACCTCGTCCAGGGTCTTCGCCTCCGCGATCTCCTCATAGAGGCCGCGCTCAAAAGACAGACCCTCCCCTGTATCCAGGAACACATACCGCATCCCCTCGGAGAGGTAGAATTCCCCCAGGTCGGCGTAGCAGAACCAGCTGTCCCCGTCCCGGCGGCCAGTCTCCGGTGAGGCGGCGATGGGCATGAAGATGGCGTCGCTCCCCGCCTCCAGGGCGGTTAGAGGGCCGGAGAGGCTGGTGGACATGTCCGGCCCCCCTATATAGAGGACGGTCCGAATCTCCCCCGCCGTCAGGTCCCCCCGGATGGGATCGGTGATCTCCACGGCCGCCACAGTGTACTGCGTCTCAAAGCCGCCGGCCTCCACCACGTAGTACCGCAGATCCCGGACGATCCCCCGGAAGACAGCCGTGTCCTGTGCGAAGATCTCCTCCGGAGACAGCCACGCAAGACAGGAGGCGGAGTCGGTCTCCGTCCGGTGCTTTTCTCCGTCTATGATAATATCATCCTCCGTCCGCGCTCCGCCGTCCAGCTCTCCGATCTCCACATTGACAGAATAATTGGAGGCCGGACGGGTATCGCGGCCGCTCCAGTAGTCCGCGCCATCCAGACCAGCGTTGTCTTCCGGCACCTCCGCTGGATGAAACTCCACAATCTTTTCGTGCCAGCCAACCTCATCCTCCGCACCGCCGCCGGAATCCAAGGCGCTCTCAGGGCGAGCCAGGGTATCGAAACCCTCCTCCAGCTCCGCCCACTTTCGCGAACCCTCCACCCGCTCCAGGGCAAAGGCTCCCGCCAGCACCACCGCCAGGCACGCCGCCAGGGTTCCGTACCGCCGCCAGGGGCGGCTCTGTTTTTTCACGGTCTCTGCCTCCGTGATCTGGTCCTCCTGGACCTCCCCCACAGCCCGGAACAGCTCCTCTTTCGTCATAGGTCGTACCCCTCCTCGATCAAATAGGCCCGCAGCCCCTTTCGGGCGCGGTGGAGCAGGGACTTCACCTTCCCTTGGGTGAACCCGTACCCGGCGGCGATCTCCTGAACGGTGTCGCAGTACCAGTACCGCCGGAGAAAAACCCGCCGGCACTCCGGCGAGACGGTGTCCAGATACGCCGAGATGGCCTCCCCCAGGCGGCGCAAATCAAAGTCCTCCCCCGCAGGGTCGCCGCCCACGCACTCCGCCAGCTCCTCCAGCACCGCCGTGCAGCCGCTCCGGCTCTGGGCGGCGTTGTAATCAAACCGGTCCAGGGCCGTGTTCCGGGCAATGCGGCCCAGAAAGGGCGGCAGACGCCGGGGCCGCTGGGGCGGCATGGCGTTCCAGGCCCCCAGCCAGGTGTCGTTCAGACACTCCTCGCTGTCCCGGCCGTCTCCCAGTACCCGGCGGATGATGGCCGCGCAGTAGCCGCCGTATTTCTCCGCCGTGGCCCGGATGGCCTCCTCAGACCGCTCCCAGTACAATGTGATGATGTCCTGATCCTCCATATGTTCACTTCCTTTTGAAAGCCGCTTTCATCCTTTTAGTCGGAAAAGAGGGAGCGTTGGTTCCACGGAGTGCAAAAAATCGGGCAGGGAAATGTTCCCCGCCCGATTCAAAAGTCGCCGTAGACCCAACGGCGGATGTAAAACTCTGTGTGGAGCCTCTGCTGATAACTGTTGATCCGCCACGCTCCGCCCTCGCACACCAGCTTGAACCGATAGTCCAGCCGGCCCTCGCTGGTCAGGATCTCCACCACGGCCCGGTTTTTCACCCGCTCCACCGTGCTGAGGGTCATCTCATCCATGGCAGCGTAGGTGGGTGGATCGGAAATGGGCGCGTAATAGGTCCGCTCCCGTTTGGTGAGATAGCGGGCATAGATCAGCCCCGCCTCCGCGCGGTACGCCTCCAGAAAGGCGGCCGACCGGCCCCGCACCCGCTCCGACGCCAGCAGCGGGGCATACCTGCGCTGGAGGGCGTTGACCTCCTCTGCAAAAGCCAGAACAAACTCCACTAATTCCCCGTCTTTCACGTCGCTCCCTCCGATACACCGCCCAGAACCAGCCGCCGTACGGTGCCCGACTTCTCCGAACTGCCGGAGGCCACCCCCGCCGCATAGCCGGGGAAGGTCTCGATTTCATAATAGACCTCCCCGTACCGCAGGGGCGTCTCCTCCCGGATCATCGTGCCGACACCGTCGCCGCTGCGCTTGGCCCGAGCCTCCCGCCGCACCCAGCTGCGAAAAAAATCCTCCCGCGTATCCACGTCCGCCAGCCGCCGCATGGCCCGCTGGCTCACCGGGCGGATGTGCTCAATATCCACCCCCAGAGGCTCGTCCGAAAGGCCCACAAGCACCGCGCCGGCGGTGTGGCTCAGATTGAACTGCACCTCCGGGTGCTCCGGAAAGCAGGGCTTTCCCCGGTTCGTCAGGGCGATTTTTGGCAGTTCCCGCCATCCGTACTGTTCCTCCAGGGCCTGGCGTAAAATAAAGTAGGCGCACAACGGCTCCTGACGCCGCTCCACCTGCCGGACCCGCAAAAGCCGCTCCCGACGCTCCGGAGGAAGCAGGGCCATCATGGTCTCCGCCTCCTCCGCCGTCAGCGGCCGCCCCAGCCGGACGGCCCAAAGTTCGATGGACATATCTTCCCGTCCCCTCCCTGTCATACACGATTCTATTGTAGCCACTCCTCCCATTGGTGTAAATTCTCCTTTCCCACAAAAATTTTCTAAAAATTTGTGAAAAAAAAGAGGAAATTCGATAGCTGCGGGGTATATCTAAAATACCGAAGTCTGTTTTGGCGCCGGTTTTCTGTATGACCGGCGGGAATTTTGGAAAAACTGACCGAATGGAGGGAGGCACTCCTATGGCGTTTCCCCAGAGCTTTCTGGACGAGCTGGTGTCCAGATGCGACATTGTGGACGTGGTGGGCAGCTATGTCCAGCTGACGCGCAAGGGCGCCAGTCTCTTTGGCCTTTGCCCCTTCCACAGTGAGAAGACAGGCTCCTTTTCCGTGGCCCCGGATAAGCAGATCTACTACTGCTTCGGCTGCAAAAAGGGCGGCGGCGTTGTGAACTTCATCATGGAGGAGGAAAACCTGACCTTTCCTGAAGCGGTGCGCTTTCTCGCCAAGCGGGCAGGAATGGAGGTGCCGGAGGAGGAGGGCGACCGGGAGGCCGGACGCCGCCGGCAGCGGCTCCTGGAGCTGAACCGGGACGCCGCCCGTTTTTACCACCGGCTGCTCCAGCAGCCGGCGGGACAGTCTGTGCGGGACTATCTGGACCGCCGCCAAATTCGGTGGAACACTGCGGTGAAATTCGGCATGGGAGCCTCTCCGGACGCCTGGGACGTACTGCTGGGCGAGATGACCTCCAGGGGCTACACCAAGTCCGAGCTCCTGACGGCGGGTCTCATCGTGGACAACAAAAAGGGCGGCTTCTACGACAAGTTCCGAAACCGCCTGATGCTCCCGGTGATCGACACCCGAGGGGATGTGGTGGCCTTCGGCAGCCGGGTGCTGGACAAGTCCGAGCCCAAGTATATGAACTCCTCGGAGACGCCGGTGTACAGCAAAAGGCGTGTTCTGTACGGGCTGAACCTGGCAAAAAAAACCAAGCGGCCCAACATCATCCTCTGCGAGGGAAATCTGGACATCGTCACCCTCCATCAGGCGGGGTTTGACAACGCCGTGGCCTCCATGGGCACGGCGCTGACGGCGGAGCAGACCCGGCTCCTCTCCCGGTTCACCAAGGAGCTGGTGCTGTGCTACGACAACGACAACGCCGGAAAGATCGCCACGGAGCGGGCGCTCCGGATTCTGAACAACTCGGAGTTCTCCGTCAAGGTCCTCCAGCTGCCCCGGCGGCGGACGGAGGACGGGGAGCTGGTGAAGCAGGACGCGGACGACTTCATCAAAAATCACGGCCCAGACGCCTTTGAGCGGCTCTTGAGCGGCAGCGAAAACGGCGTGGAGTTCCGCATGGCCCAGATCGCCGGGAAGTATGACCTGACCGACGACCAGTCCCGGGTGGCTTACAGCGAGGAGATCAGCGTTCTGCTGGCCGCTCTGCCCAACGCCGTGGAGCGGGAGATCTACACCGCACGGGCCGCGGAGACAGCGAAGATCACCCCGGACGCCATGAAGCTGGAGGTCCAGCGGGCCTTCAAGCGTCAGGCCTCCCGGGAACGGCGGGCGGAGCTGCGAAAGGATCTGAACCCCGCCGCGGCGCTCCAGCCCAAGGAGCGGACGCTGCGCTATGAGAATATGCGCTCCGCCCGGGCGGAGGAGGGCGTCCTGCGGCTCCTTTTGCTGGACGAGAGCCTGTTCCCTGCCGCGCCCCCCCTGAGGGAGGCGGAGTTCTCCTCCCCCCTGCTGGGCCGGGTGTTCGGCCTTCTCTGGCAGGCCAGGGAGGCGGGCCGCCCCGTGACGCTGGCGGCCCTGGCCGGGGCGCTGTCCCCGGAGGAGATAAGCCACATTACCGCGGTGTGCCAGCAGCCGGAGTCCACGCAGAACGGCGGGCGGGCCCTGGCGGACTACATACGCGTGATCCGGGAGGAAGGGACCCCGGAAGACGGCAGGGACCCCCTGCTGGCGGCAACAGAAAAATACAAGAAGGGTACTGGAGGAAAGCTTCATGGCTAACGAAAAGAAATTGACCCCCAAGGAATTGGAGCAGCAGGCGGACGCGCTTCTGGCCGCCGCGGCGGCAGAGGAGCGCAAGCCGGCCGCCAAGCCGGGAAAGAAGGGCGAGGAGGAGCCGCCCCGCCTCCTCACCGACGAGGAGGCCAAGAAAGCCGGCATCCTCCGCCTGGACGACAAGCAGGTGGCCGCTCTGCCCGCCGCCAGCTGGCTCAGCGGCAACGAGAAGCTGCGGGAGCTGCTGGCCCGGGGCAAGAAAAAGGGCAAGCTGGAGTCCGCCGAGCTGATGGACGCCGTGGACGACCTCAATCTGGAAAGCGACCAGATGGACCAGCTGTACGACTCTCTGGAGGCCCTGAACATCGACATCAGCTCCGACGATCTGCTGCTGCGGGACCTGCCCGACGACGAACCCGCCGCCGAGGAGATCGCCGACGTGGAGGAGGAGGAGCTGGTAGACCCCAATACCCTGGTCAACAACTTCTCCTTGGACGACCCCGTCCGGATGTACCTCAAAGAAATCGGCAAGGTGCCCCTGCTCACCCCCGACGAGGAGGTGGATCTGGCCCAGGCCATGTCCGCCGGTAACGAGGCCGCCGAAAAGCTGGCAGAGCTGAAACGGCAGCGGGAAAACGGCGAGGCCGTCACCGCCACCGCCGCGGAGGAGGCCGCCTGGAGAAAGGACTATAAAAAGGGCGAGATCGCCAAGCAGAAGCTGGCAGAGGCCAACCTCCGCCTGGTGGTGTCCATCGCCAAGCGGTATGTGGGCCGGGGAATGCTGTTCCTGGATCTGATCCAGGAGGGCAATCTGGGCTTAATCAAGGCCGTGGAGAAGTTCGACTATACGAAGGGCTACAAGTTCTCCACCTACGCCACGTGGTGGATTCGGCAGGCCATCACCCGTGCCATCGCCGACCAGGCCCGCACAATCCGCATCCCCGTCCACATGGTGGAGACCATCAACAAGGTTATTCGGGTCAGCCGGCAGCTGCTCCAGGAGCTGGGCCACGACCCCTCCCCCAACGAGATTGCCGCGGAGATGAGCATGCCTGTGGACAAGGTCCGGGAGATTTTGAAGATCGCCCAGGAGCCGGTGTCTTTGGAGACCCCCATCGGCGAGGAGGAGGACTCCCATCTGGGGGACTTCATCCCCGACGAGGGCGCCAGTGAGCCCAGCGAGGCCGCCTCCTTCACGCTGCTGAAAGAGCAATTGATGGACGTGCTGTCCACCCTGACTCCCCGGGAGGAGAAGGTCCTGAAGCTCCGCTTCGGCATTGAGGACGGCCGGACCCGGACGCTGGAGGAAGTGGGCAAGGAGTTCAACGTCACCCGGGAGCGCATCCGGCAGATCGAGGCCAAGGCCCTGAGGAAGCTGCGGCATCCCTCCAGAAGCAAGAAATTGAAGGACTTCCTGAATTGACGTGAAACCGCGCCCATCCTGCGATGGGCGCGGTTTTATAGCCGGCAGGCACGCGCTCCGCGCAGCGGCGGACCTTTGGCTTGCCGGCCTCTCTTTTTCCGCGGGGAAACCGCGAGGACAGATGGCTCGGGTCCCATGGGAATCCTGGGCGTCTCCGCCTGCGGCGGCGGGAGATTCTCCGGGTACTACATCGCCGCCACCCGTGCCCCTGCACCGGAGGACATGGAGGAGTACACGGTCCCGGCGGGGACCTGGGCGGTGTTCCCCCTGCCGCGGCCCCATGCCCCAGGCCATGCAGGATCTCCAGCGGCGGATCATCAGCGAGTGGCTGCCCAGCTCCGGCTATGAGTACGCCGAGGCCCCGGACATTGAGGTCTACTCCGCGGACAACCTTCACAACGAGGTCTGGCTGCCCATTGTGCCCAAAAAATGACAGACGCAGAGGAGGCGGAGCGTTAAAACGCTCCGCCTCCTCTGTATATTCGGCCTCAATAGTGGTACTTTTTCCGCTTTCCTGCCAAAAAGGCCAGCGTGACCGCCACCGCCAGAGCGTCTGCCGCCGCTGTAGAGAGCCAGACGCCGTCCAGGTCCCAGATCAGGGGCAGGATCAGCACCGCCAAACATTCAAATACCAGCGTCCGCAGGAAGGAGATTAGGGCGGAGGTCAAGCCGTCGTTCAGGGCGGTAAAGAAGGAGGAGCCGAAGATTGCCAGCCCTGAAAACAGGAAGGAAAAGGAGAAGATGGCAAAGGCCCGGACGGTAATCTGCAAAAGCTCCGGGTCATAGCCCACAAACAGCAGAGAGAGCGGGTGCGCCAGTGTCTGGCCGGCGGCAAACATCAGCAGGGAAAACACTCCGATCAGCGCCAGACTTCTACACAGCAGTCCCCTGCCCTCCTCGTAGTTTTCGGCGCCGTGGTGGTAGCTGATTACCGGCCCCGCGCCTACGGAGTAGCCCAGAAACACCGCCTGAAAGATCAGGCTCACATACATCAAAACACCGTAGGCGGCGATGCCGTTTTCTCCGGCGTACGTCATCAGCCGCACGTTGAACAGCATACTCACCAGGGACATGGAGATATTGCTCATCAGCTCGGAGGCACCGTTGGCGCAGGCCCTCCGCAAGGTTTTGCCGTCAAAGCCGCAGCGCACCAGCCGCAGGCGGCTGGTATTCTCCCGCCCGAAGTAGACCAGGGGCACCGCGCCGCCCACCAGCTGGCTCAGGGCCGTGGCCGCCGCCGCGCCCTCCAGCCCGAAGCGGAGGATACCTACAAACACGGCGTCCAGCACCATATTCGTGAGCCCCGCCGCCACCGTCACATAGAGACCCAGCTTCGGCTTCTCAGCGGCGGCAAAGAGGCACTGGAACTCAAACTGCAAAATGTAGAAGGGCAGGGCCAGCAGATTGATGGCGCCGTAGACCACGCAGTTCCGCAGCAGCTGCCCCTCCGCTCCCATCAGCGCCGCCGCCCGGGGCAGAAACAAGATGCCCAAAACAGTTAGCGCCGCGCCGCAGGCCGCCGAGGTGTAGATCAGCAGGGAAAAGATCTCGTTGGCCTTTTCCGCCTTCCCCTCCCCCATGGTCTTGGCGATCAGGGCGCTGCCGCCGGTGCCGAACATAAAGCCGATACAGCCCAGCATCATCAGATAGGGCATAATGAGATTGACAGCGGCGAAGGGGGTCTTGCCCACAAAGTTGGACACAAAGAAGCCGTCTACCACGCCGTAAATGGAGGTGAAGATCAGCATGATGATGGACGGGAATGTAAAGCGCAGCAATCGCCGGCAGGTAAAATGGTCGGATAACTGGATCATATTCGTTCTATCATAAGGGCCGTCCGGCCCAAGGCTCCTTTCTAAAGTTGTTCCGCCTTCTCCCGGAGGGCCAGCAGAAACCGCTCCGTCAGTTCCAGGTATTGTTCCACATCTGCCTGGGGCCAAGAGTCAAAGATGTCGTTCTCGATCCGGATGATCCTTCCGGCGGTCTTCGCCGCCAGGGCTTGGCCCGCCTCTGTCAGACAGACACTCTTGCTCCTGGCGGATACCGGCTCCAGGTAGACCACGCCCTCCGCCTCCAGCTTGCGCAGAGCGGAGTTCACCGTCTGCTTGCTGAGACCGGAGCGGAGGCAGATGTCCCGCAGAGGGCAGGAACTGCCGCTGTCGCAGATGGTGTAGAGAACAATCATGGCACTGTCGGACAGCCCCAGCTTCAACGACATCTCATGATACACCCCGTCGATCTCCCCCACCAGGTGATTGAATCGCCGCATCACTTTTGATGGACCGTATCCCATAGCGCACCTCCTTGTTAATGGTATGAAATCGTACCCATTGCAGTATAGTACGATTTCATACCAATGTCAAGAAAGAGTTTGTAAAGGAGCTGTTAAGAAAAGCAGCGGCGCGGGCAGATGGGCTCGACAGTTGGGGGTATTGTAAAACCCTGCCAAATGTACTATAATAAGGGTGAAATCATAGACAGCCCCGAACAATGGAGCATATATAAGGAGGCCCCGCCCATGAAAAAGCTCTGTTCCCTCCTCCTGGCCCTGCTGCTGACCGTTCTCGCCCTCCCGCAGTCGGAGGCGCTGACCTCCGATCACAGCTTTGAGACCACCATCCTCTTCACCCACGATCTTCACTCCCATTTCCTGCCCCAGCCGGAGCCGGACGGCGGGGAGTCCGGCGGCTATGCCCGGCTGAAAACCGTCATTGACCGGGAGAAGGCCCGATACCCCGATGCGCTGCTGGTGGACGGCGGCGACTTCTCCATCGGCTCTCTGATCCAGACCCTCTACACCACTCAGGCCGCGGAACTGCGGACCATGGGGGCCCTGGGCTACGACGCCGCCACCCTGGGCAACCACGAGTTTGACCACACCGGGGCGGGTCTTGCCCAAATGCTGAACGCCGCCGCAAACAGCGGGGAGCGGCTCCCCACCCTTGTGGAGGCCATCTACGCCCCCTCCCCGGAAAATCCGGATCGGAGCGCCATCCTGGCGGCCATGGACAATTACGGCGTGCAGGAGACCACGCTCCTGGAGCGGGGCGGCGTCACCTACGGTATCTTCGGCCTTATGGGCGTGGACTCCCACGACTGCGCCCCTACCTCCGGCTTTACACTGGAGGACATGGCCCAGGCGGCCCGGCGGTGCGTGGAATCCCTGGAGGCCCAGGGGGCGGACTTCATCCTCTGTCTGTCCCACTCCGGCACCGAGGGCGGCAAGGGGGAGGACTACGAGCTGGCAAAGGCTGTGGACGGCATCGACGTCATTGTCTCCGGCCACACCCACACCACGCTGGCAGAGCCCATTGTGGTGAACGGTACCTATATTGTCTCCGCCGGACCCTACTGCCGGAATCTGGGCTCCATCACCCTGGAAAAGGATGGGGACACCCTCCGCCTGACAGACTACCGCCTGATCCCCATTGACGAGACCCTCCCTAGTGACCCGGGCGCCGCCGCACTGGTTGAAAGCTGGAAGGCGCAGGTGGGCGAGACCTATTTGAAACGGTACGGCCTCATCTACGACCAGGTATTAGTCCGTTCCAGCTTTGACCTTGACACCCCCCGCTCCGGTGTACAGGAGGGAAACGCCCTGGGGGAGCTGGTCTCCGACGCCTTTTTGTACGCCGCCAACGCCGCTGACCGGGCCGCAGGCCGGGAATACCAGACCACCGCAGCGGTGACGGCGGACGGCGTTCTCCGGGCTCCCCTGTCCGCCGGAGACATCACCGTCTCCCAGGCCTTTGACGTGCTGTCCATGGGCGTGGGCAGCGACGGGACCTCCGGCTTTCCCCTTGTGGCGGTGTACCTCACCGGGGCGGAGCTGCGGGACGCACTGGAGGTGGACGCCTCCGTCACCCCCATCATGCCGGCGGCCCAGCTGTATTGCGCCGGGGTTCAGTACAGCTTCAACACGCATCGGATGTTCTTCAACCGGATAACAGACGCCCTGCTCTGTGAGACCACCACCTGGACAGAGGAGGCGCCGGTCTACGGGGCCCCCTCCGAAGATACGCAGCACGCCGGCAGCAAAGACGGCTATCGCTATACAGTTACCCATTCGGACACGGTCCTCCGTGAGATCCAGGACGACCAGCTCTACCGGGTGGTCACCGGCATGTACTCCGCGCAGATGCTGGGGACGGTAAAGGGCAAGTTCATGGGCCTGCTCTCCCTGGAGCCCAAGATGGCCGACGGCACACCGGTGACAGACTTCAACGACTGTATTCTCCGAGACGGAGACGGAAACGAGATCAAGGAATGGTACGCGCTGGCCATGTATCTCCAATCCTTCGGCCCGGATGGGATTTCCGCCCGGTACTCCGCCCCGGACGGCCGAAAGACGGTGAGCCGCAGCTGGAACCCTGTGGAGCTGGTGAAATCCCCCAGCTGGATCACCCTGTTGGCGCTGGCGGTTTTTTTGACATTTACTATTGCAATAGTTTTTGTTATCCGTTTCATAATCCGCCGCAAACGGCGCAGAAAGAGCGCATAATTTGCCCTTTTGCTTCATTGCGGCATCTGCGGTTTTTTTGTGTACGACTCCAATAGTATGAAACTAACCGTGCAGAATCAGAGCTTTATCAATTTGACATACAGAGAGGAGATCGATTCCATGGACAAAAAAGAGGCCTGGATCAACCTGGTGGAGGAGAAGTCTGCCCACTACCTGAACCTGGGGGACGGCGGCTTTGACGAGAAGATGCGCGTCCGCCTAGTACGGTGCGACTACGAAGAACAGAGCGTTACCTACGCCTTCGAAACCCAAAAGTGGCAGATCAACGAGAAGGGCGGCATTCACGGCGGCGCTATCCTGGGGATGTTTGACAGCGCCTTCGGTGTGGTGGCCAACTTCACCGCCGGCCCCAACGAAGCCACTACCACGGATATGACTGTCTCCTTCATCCGGGGCGTGGAGTACGGCATGAACGTGGAGCTGAAGGTCTACATCGTCAAGGCCGGCCGCAGCCTGATCCGCCAGCGGGGCGAGCTGACCGACGCGGACACGGGGAAGCTGCTGGCCATTGCCAGCGGCAGCTGGATGCCGCTGTGAGGAAGGAAAACCAAAAGCGCCTGACGGCGGTCATTGAGACCGCCGTCAGGCGCTTTTTCCAGCAGGGCCGCGCATTTTATGCGCGTTTCCTCCCTCTCATGTTCAGCAGTAATCCCACGCCGAAGCCCAGGGCCGCCGGGACCACCCAGCCCAGGCCGTAGCTGTACAGTGGCAGCCAGCCCGCCGCCCAGTCCGCCAGGGGCTGAACGGGGCCGCCCACCACCCGGGCCAGCTCCAGCACTGCCGCCGCCAGCGCGGCGCCCATAGTGCACTCGTACACCACCCGGGCGTGGCCGAACCGGCATCCGGCAATGCCCAGCAAAATCAGCACGATGGCCAGGGGGCACAGGAAGTACAGCACCGGCGCGGACAGGGCAATGATCTGGGACAGTCCGATATTGGAAATCAACAGCGACACCCCGGTAAACACCACCGCCCACTTGGGGTAATCCATCTTCCCGGGGAACAGCTCCAGGAAGGTCTCGCTGCACGCCGTCACAAGGCCGATGGCGGTTTTCATACAGCACAGCGTCACCGTGGCCGCCAGGATCAGGCTGCCGCCCCGGCCGAAGTAGTAGTGGGAGATGACGGCGAAGGCGTCGCCGCCGGTGAAGCTGGGATCTGCCAGCTGCTCCGCGTACAGCGTATAGCTCTGGGCCCCCACCAGGGCGGTAATGGCGTAGATCAGCCCCATCAGCGCCATACTGACCAGACCGGCCTTGACGGTGCTGCCCGCCACGGCCCCCGGCTCTGTCACTCCCAGCTGGCGGATGGCGCGGATCACGATGATGCCAAAGGCCAGCGTGGCCAGAGCATCCAGGGTGTCGTAGCCCTGGAGAAAGCCGGCGAAAAACGCGCCGCTCTCATAGCTCCCGCTGGCCGGCACCGCCGCGAGGGAATTCACCGGCTTGATGAGGGCGGTAATCAGCATCACGCCCAAAAAGGCCAAAAAGGCGGGGTTCAGGAACTTCCCCACAGAATCCAGAATCTTGGAGGGCCGCAGAGCGAAGAACAGCACCGCCGCGAAAAACAGCACGGTGAAGATCACCTGCGGCAGGACGGGATTCTCCCCCACCAGAGGCCGGACGCCGATGGTGAAGCTGGTGGCGGCACACCGGGGGATGGCAAACAGGGGGCCGATGGTCAGATAGAGGGCGCAGGTAAAAAGATAGCAGAACCGTCTGGAGACCCGCCCAGAGAGGTGGATCAGCCCCTCGCTGCGGGAGATGCCCATGGAGACGATGCCCAGCAGGGGGATGCCCACGGCGGTGACCAGCAGACCGATCAGGGCCGCCGGAAGAGAGGTCCCGGCCTTCGCGCCGAGGATCATGGGGAAGATGAGATTGCCCGCTCCGAAGAACAGTCCGAAGAGCATGGAGCCGATCAGCGCCAGCTGGCGGGTGGTCAGTTTCTGGTTCACACGCGGTCCTCCTGTATGATGTATTTTTTACTCTGTATGACATTCTACCACACCTTTTGCAATTTGTCACACAGAAAATATACAAAAAATTCCGCCTCATCGGAAGGCGGCAGACAAAATCCCCTCCGGCGCACCGGACGATTATAACTCGCATTTGAAACAGCTCAGAGCATGGTTGCGCCGCCCGGGCAAATGGAGTATGATACAAAAATGATGGAACAAAGCGGCAAACTGGAAAAAACACAGAGCAGACGAGGTGGATGCTGTGAACAAGATCCTGATCGCGGAGGACGAGACCCCCATCGCCAATCTCATCAAGACCGCCCTGGAGGGCGCGGGATACCGCTGCATCTGGGCGGCAGACGGCACCGCCGCAGCGGACGAGCTGGAAGCCCGGCCTTTTGACCTGGCCCTGCTGGACATCATGCTGCCCCGGGCAGACGGCTACGAGCTTTTGGAGTACTGCAAGCAGCTGGAGGTGCCGGTGATCTTCCTCACCGCCAAGGGCCAGCTGGAGGACCGGGTGAAGGGACTGCGGCTGGGAGCGGAGGACTACATCGTCAAGCCCTTTGAGCTGATGGAGCTGCTGGCCCGGGTGGAGACGGTTTTGCGCCGGTGCGGCAAGACAGGGCGGGTCCTCTCCCTGCCGCCGGACATCGAGATCGACACTGCCAGCCGGGTGGTGCGGCGGAACGGGCAGCCCGTTTCCCTCACCGCCAAGGAGTACGACCTGCTGCTCCTCTTCATGCAGAACAAGAACATCGCCCTGTACCGCGACCGGATCTACGAGCGGGTTTGGGGCGAGGAGTTTTTGGGGGACAGCCGCACAGTGGATCTCCACATCCAGCGGATGCGGAAGAAGCTGGGCCTGGAGAACCGGCTGGTGGCGGTCTACAAAGTGGGCTACCGGCTGGAGGCCTGAGGGAGAGGCGGCGAGAGAATGAAACTCTTCTGGAAGCTCTTTTGCAGCATGGTCCTCATCACCGCCCTGGCCTGCGACGTGGGCGGGTACGTGCTGATCGACACCCAGTTCCGCGCCTCGCTGGAGCGGGAGGTCTCGGCGCTGTACGAGGAAAACGACCTGCTGCGCTACGCCCTGGCCCAGGAGCTGGCCTTCCACCCCCTTTACAGCCGCCGGGAGCTGGCCGCCGCGGCCAAGGGCATCAGCATCTCCACCAGCCGGGGGACCGTGGCTTTCCGCCTCAGCGGCGAGGACGGCGAGACCCTGGGCGGCAGCGGGCAGCTGGCGGTGGAGGCCGCTCCCCTCACTGCCGCCCTGCCCCAGGGCCAACGGGGCTGGGTGATGAACGCCCTGGGGGACGGACGCATCTACCTCCACGCCGCCAGTCCTCTGGCCCTGGAGGACGGCGTTTTGTACCTGGAGAACTGCCGGGAGATCAGCAGCCTCTTTCAGGACCGGTCGCAGCAGTACCAGAGCTTTTTCACACTGGTGCTGATCCTCACTGGGGCAGTGGGGGCGCTGTCTTTAGCGGCGGCCGCCATGCTGCTGCGGCCCCTGGGCCGCCTCTCCGCCGCCACGCGGCAGATGGCCGCCGGAGAACTGGACCAGCGGGTGGCGGTGCGGGGAGACGACGAGATCGCCCAGCTGTCGGCGGACTTCAACGTCATGTCCCACCGCATCCAGCGGCAGGTCCAGGAACTGCGGGACGCCGCGCGGCGGCAGGAGGACTTCATCGGCAGCTTCGCCCATGAGATTAAGACGCCCCTGACCTCCATCATCGGCTACGCCGACCTGCTCCGCTCCCGGCCCGCCACGGAGGAGCAGGTGCGCCAGAGCGCCGGGTACATTTTCAGCGAGGGCCGGCGGCTGGAGGCCCTGAGCCGCAAGCTCCTGGACCTGATCGTGCTGGACCGGCAGGACTTCCCTCTGCGGCCCGTCCCCCTGGACGCCTTCTTAAACCGGGTAGGCGGAACCATGGCCCCGGCGCTGGAGCAGGCGGGCATCCGCCTCACCGTCAGCGCCCAGCCGGCGGAGGCGCTGATGGAGCCGGACCTGATGGAGACCGTGTGTCTCAACCTGCTGGACAACGCCCGCAAGGCCATGGAGGACGGCGGAGACATCCTGCTGGAGGGTCTCTGTGAAGAGAACTGTCCCGTCATCCGGGTGACGGACAGCGGCAAGGGCATCCCGGAGGAGGAACTGGACCGGGTGACGGAGGCGTTCTACATGGTGGACAAGTCCCGGGCCAGGCGCCAGGGAGGCGCGGGGCTGGGGCTGGCCCTGTGCCGCCGGATCGTGGATCTCCACGGCGGCGCACTGGAGCTGGAGAGCCGCCCCGGCCAGGGCACCCGGGTCACTGTTCGTTTGAAAGGAGCGGACCTATGAGAAACTGGAAAAACTGGCTGGCCCCCATCCTCACCGGTCTGACCGTGGTGGCCCTGGCGCTATTGCCTCTGCGGCTGTCCACGCTTCAGGACGAACGGCTCACCGGGACCGTCCACACCGAACCGTTAGCGGAGGACAGCAACTTCCCGGCAAAGCCCCCAGAGCTTCCCAGGCGGCTCCTGCTGCTGGCCCAGCAGAGGGAGCTGGCGGATACCCTCACCATCATCGGCCAGGAGCTGGAGGGCGCCGCGCTGACGGAGAGCACAGAGCTGGGCCGGGGGGAATTGGCAGACCTGGTGGTATCCGGGGTTCTACCCAAATATCTGGACCCGGACAACGCAGAACTCTTCGCCGGTAAGGTCTACCTGCGGGACCAGACAGACCTGTCCAGCGCCGGCTTCATCAGACTTGACGGCTACGACCGGGACTCCGGGGAGTACCGGTCTTTGGTGATCGACGCGGAGACGGGACTCCTGGTGGAGGTGGAGCTGGACTCGATCTGGATTCTGAAAGACACGCCGGACCCGGCGGCATTGGGAGCGGCCTTTTTGGACCGGCTGGGACTGGAATACCAGACCTTCAGCCATGACCCTCTCCTGGCCTGCTTCCGCCTCCAGGATGGCCCGGTGCTGTACTACGCCACCATCAGCCGCACCACTCTGCACATCGGTCCCTGGCTGGACTGGGAGGCGCTGGAGCTCTCCGGAAGCCGGAACGAGACCCTTGGCGGCATTATGGACAGCAGCATAAGAGGGAATCGAACATGATGCCGTTTTGATGGGAAAAGCTGTCCTCTTTGATGGAAAAACGCCGGAGTTTTGACGGGGACAACCATTACCATGGGAGCAGAATCCAAAAGAAAAGGAGCTGTTCTCATGTCTTCCAATCGTTCCTGCGTTGTAAAAGAATTTCCCCTCCCGGACCGGGAGTACCACGTGGCCCCGGCCCGCTGCTGGGATGCGGACCTCGTCAGCCCTGCGCCGCCCCATCGGATCAAAAGGCGCCGCCGCTCCCTTCTGCCCCTGCTGCTGTTGGGGCTTGTCCTCTTTGGCGGCGGCTTCCTGCTGGGCCGCGCCGCCCTTGCCAAGGAGCTCCCGGCCCAGGCGTGCGGCACCCCCGTCTCCATCCTCGCCCCGGAGGGCGGCGGCCGGACGGACGGCCAGATGCCGGAGCTTCCCGCCGGACAGGAGAATCCGGACTGGACTGCCCTGGGCCAGGAGCCTGTTCTCTCCGTCTCCCCGGAGGATTGGAGCCTGATCCTGGTGAACTGGGAGAACCCTCTGCCGGAGGACTTCTCCATCCCCCGGCTGACCCAGCTGGCGAACGGCCACGCCATTGACAGCCGGGCCTATCCCGCCCTGCAAAGCATGATGGACGCCGCCCGGGCGGAGGGACTCCAGCCCACCATCTGCTCCTCGTACCGCACCCGGGAGAAGCAGGAGGAGCTGTTCCAAAACAAGGTCCAACGGCTTCTTGCGGAGGGATACGGCCGGACGGAGGCGGAGGAGCAGGCCGCCATGTGGGTGGCCCGTCCCGGTACCAGCGAGCACCAGGCGGGCCTGGCGGTGGACATTGTGGACAAGTCCTACCAGCTGCTGGACCGGGGACAGGAGAACACGGCAGTGCAGCAGTGGCTCATGGCCCACTGCGCCGAGTACGGCTACATCCTCCGCTACCCCACGGACAAGGCCGCCCTCACCGGCGTGAATTACGAGCCCTGGCACTACCGCTACGTGGGCGCGGAGGCCGCGGCGGAGATCATGGAGCGGGGCATCTGCCTGGAGGAGTATCTGGCGGAGATCTCCGGATGACAAAGACGGCGGGAGCATACGCTCCCGCCGTCTCAGCTTGTCGAAAATACTTTCTCGACAAGCTGAGAGAGATTTTCACAGCGCAGGAAACCCCTCTTGGGTTTCCCGCACACACCCTTCCTTTCCGTTGACGAAATCTCCAGCGTTTTTTGTCAGTCTGAGACGGCGGGAGCATACGCTCCCGCCGTCTCAGCTTGTCGAAAATACTTTCTCGACAAGCTGAGAGAGATTTTCACAGCGCAGGAAACCCCTCTTGGGTTTCCCGCACACACCCTTCCTTTCCGTTGACGAAATCTCCAGCGTTTTTTGTCAGTCTGAGACGGCGGGAGCATACGCTCCCGCCGTCTCTTTATCAATATCAATGCCTGATCCGCTTTACAGGGAACACTTCCCCCGGGCCATGTACCGCCCCCGGGGCGACTCATCCAGCACCCTGCCCTTTTCCACGGCAAGTGTCCCCCGCAGCCACACCTGCCGGATTCCGCCGGAGGTGACAAAGCCCTCGTAGGGATTGTAGTCCACGTTGGCCACACAGTCCTCCGCCCGGATGACGTGGCTGTCGCCGGGGTCGTAGACCACAATGTCCGCGTCGCTGCCCGCCTGGAGCACGCCCTTCCGCGGAAACAGGCCGTAGAGCCGGGCGGGATTTTCGCACAGGGCCTTGTACATCTGGGCCTCCGTGATGCGCTTGGTGGCCACGCCGTAGGAGTAGATCAGCTCGCCCCGGGTCTCCACGCCGGGAAGGCCCCCGGGGATTTTCGTAAAGTCCTCCCGCCCGGCGTCCTTCTGCGCCAACGTGAAGGAGCAGTGGTCCGTGGAGACGGTCTGGATCTCCCCGTGGCGCAGCGCCCGCCACAGGTCGTGCTGCTCCCACTTCTCCCGCAGGGGCGGGGCGCAGACGTACCGGGCGGCGGTGGCGTAGTCGCCGTTGCAGTACAGGCTGTTGTCCAGCAGCAGGTACTGGGGACAGGTCTCCACATAGACCCTCTGCCCCCGCCGCCGGGCCCGCTCCACCTCCTCCAGGGCCTCCTGGCAGGTGAGGTGGACAATGATGACCGGGCAGTCCGCCGCCTGGGCGATGCGCAGCAGACGGCTCACCGCCTCCGCCTCCGCCAGGGGCGGGCGGGTCAAAGGGTGGCTGGCGGGAGACAGATCACCGGCGTTTTTCCGCTCGGCGATCATGCCGTCGATGATCCCGGCGTTCTCACAGTGGACGCCGCAGATGCCCCCCAGGTGCTTCAGCTCCTTCAGCGCCCAGTAGAGGTCCCGGTCCTCCACCATCATGGCGGGATAGGTCATATACATCTTAAAGGACGAGATGCCCTTGGCGAACATATCCGGAATCTCCGCTCGGATGGACTCGTTCCAGTCGTCGATGGTCATGTGAAAGCCGTAGTCGCAGAAGGTGCGGCCGTCGGCCTTTTTGTGCCACAGGTCCAGCCCGTAGTGGAGGCTCTCCCCCTTGTTGGGACAGGCGAAGTCGATAACCGTAGTGGTGCCGCCCCGGAGGGCCGCACGGCTGCCGGTGTAAAAATCGTCCGCCGTGGTGGTGCCGCACACGTCCAGGTCAAAGTGGGTGTGGGCGTCGATAAAGCCGGGGAACAGCAGGCAGTGCTCCACATCCACCACCGTGTCCGCGTCCCCCCGGACGCTCCGCCCCACCTTTACGATCTTCTCGCCGTCAATCAGGACGTCGGCCCGTTTCACGCCGGCGGCGGAGACCACGCTGCCGCCCTTCAAGAAAGTGCGCATCGCCTTTCCTCCATTTCATAGATTGATTTTGCCTATCATACCATGTTTTCCATGGAATTTCCAGTACAACTTGACCGCAAAGAAAAAATCTTTTATGATAAGAGACGCGGAGATAAAAACACGGCCCGGTCGGTAGTCCGGGCGGCCCCGGACGGGGCTCAGTAACCTGCCTCCTTGGTTGTCCGTTCTCCGGATATTTCGGGGACCATGCGTCCCCGCTTTAAGGAGGAAACTGCCATGGAAACCGGATATGCGAGGCTGACGGTCTATTTTGAAGACCCCTTTTGGGTGGGGCTCTTTGAGCGGGGCGGCGGCGGGACTTGGGAGGCCTGCAAGGTCATCTTCGGTCCCGAGCCAAAGGACTATGAAGTACACGCCTTCCTGCTGGAGAACCATTGCCGCCTGCAGTTTAGTCCGGCCATAGAGGGCCGGGCCCCGGCGGCGGAGGCCGCCAACCCCAAACGCCGGCAGCGCCAAATCAAACGGCAGCTGGTGCTGCCGGCGTGCGGCACAAAGGCCCAGCAGGCCCTGGCAGCCCAGCGGGAGCAGGGCAAAGAGGCGAAAAAGCGCCGCGCCCGGGAGGAACGGGAGACGGAGCAGGCCCGCCAATTCGCCCTGCGCCGCGAGAAGCGGCGGGAGAAGCGCAGGGGACACTGAATCCGCCGCCCAGAAAAGACCGCCGTCCGAACGCTGTCCGGGCGGCGGTACATTTTCGTCCGCCGGGCGAATCAGGCGTTCATCCGTACCCCAGGAGGCAGTCCACATCGGTGCCGGACCCGTCCGCCAAGCTCCGGCCAACTCCCGCAGAACATTTGAACACTTTAAGGCGGCACTGATTAGGCCCTGTTTGATAAATGGCAAAATGCCCAATGGCAAGAGATTTTTGCCAGTCAAGGCGATTTGACGCCGCCATACTTTGTGTATGGCAGGGAAACTCAACGCGGAGCGGCGGAAAAAGATCCATGGTTTGGTCGCTTTGACATTTTTCAAACAGGGCCTGAGCCGTACCGACAGGGAAAAGCGCGGAATTTTTACAGAATAAGCGCCCCCTGTATTTGCAGCGCCAAAGTCATTGCGGCGCAATGGCTCTATTGCTCTTCCCCTTTTTAGAAACAGCAGACGCACTTCCCAACCGCCTCTTTGGCCGCACGGCCTGGAAACCCCATCCTTCTATATAAAATATAGTTGATTCCATGTCTCTGCTATGATATATTGATCCAAATGCAGCTGCTTTTTACGCTGGAGGGCCTTATGTACAACCACCAACTAGACACCTTCATCCGGGCCGCCGACGCCGGAAGCTTCTCCAAGGCGGCGGAGGATCTGTTCATCTCCTCCACGGCGGTGATGAAGCAGATCAATCTGCTGGAAAACGCCTTGGAGGTCCAGCTGTTCCACCGCACGCCCCGGGGCCTGACCCTGACCGACGCGGGGAAGTCCTACTACCAGGACGCCAGATTCATGATTCAGTACGCCAAGGACGCCCAGGTCCGGGCCAAAAACGCCATGCAGGGCAACGAGAGCATCATCCGGATCGGCACGTCCCTCATGACCCCCAGCCAGTTCCTGCTGGAGCTGTGGCCCCAGATTCACCAGGTCCGCCCGGAGCTGAAATTTGAGATGGTGAATTTCGACAACACCCCGGAAAACGCCCGGGAAATTCTGGGCAACCTGGGCCGGAACATCGACCTGGTGGCGGGCATTTTCGACGAGACGATGCTCAGGCTCCGCTCCTGCACCGCGCTGGAGCTGATGCGGGTGCCCATCTGCTGCGCTGTCTCCATCTATCACCCGCTGGCGCAGAAGAGAATCCTGTCCTTCGAGGATCTGCGGGGCCAGAGGCTGATGCTGATGAAGCGCAACTGGAGCAAATACGTGGACGCCCTGCGGGATGATTTGGAGGCAAATCACCCCGCGGTTGAAATCATGGATTTTGCCTTTTATAACCTGGAGGTCTTCAACCAGTGTGAACACGAAAACGCCCTGCTGATGGCGGTGCCCCAGTGGGAGGGCGTCCATCCGCTGCTGAAAATTCTTCCGGTGGAGTGGGAGCACACCATTCCCTTTGGTCTGTTTCATTCCCCCAAGCCTTCGCCCACGGTGAAAAAACTGATCCGCACAGTCGTGCAGGTGATGAAGCCAGAGCATCAACCTAAAGCTTAATACTTATCAACCAATTGATTCTTCTGTTTTCTGTGCGCAAGGGGTATTCTTTATCTAAAGAATACCTCATTTTTCGTTTTCAGGAGGAATGTACTATGAGTGAGCATCTGACCATTAAACTGAATAACGGCGTGGAAATGCCTATGGCCGGCATCGGAACCTTCCTGCTGGCCCCCGACGAGGCGGAGGCATCCTGTCTCAGCGCCCTGGCGTGCGGTTACCGGCTGATTGACACCGCCAACGCCTATGTCAACGAGCGGGCCGTGGGCCGGGCCATGAGGAAGTCCGGTCTGAACCGGGGGGAAATCTTCCTGGAGACCAAGCTGTGGCCCAGCTTCTACGAGCAGCCAGACGCCGTGGAAAAGACCCTGGCCCGGCTGGACACCGACTATATTGACCTGCTGCTGATCCACCAGCCTGCCGGGAACTACATCGCCGGATACCGCCAGATGGAAGCAGCGTACAAGGAGGGCAAAGTCCGCTCGATTGGCCTTTCCAACTTCAGCAAGGATCAGGTCCGGGAGATCCTCTCCATCTGCCAGGTGAAGCCGGCCGTTCTCCAAACGGAGGTTCACCCCTATTATCAGGAAAAAGCGCTGAAAGAGCTTCTGTCGTCCAAGGGCATGGTCATTCAGGCCTGGTACCCCCTGGGCCACGGGGACACGGCGCTGATAAATGAGCCGCTGTTTGGACGGCTGGCGGAGAAATACGGCAGGACCAACGCGCAGATCATTCTGCGCTGGCACGTTCAGGCTGGGAATATCGTCATTCCCGGCTCCAAAAACCCGGCCCATATCAGGGACAATTTCGCCCTGTTTGATTTTGAGCTGACGCCGGAGGAAATGGCCGAAATCGCCGCCATGGACAAGGGCGTCCGCTATTATACCAGTACGCCGGAGATGCTGAAACGATATGCGGAGCTGGTCCCGCCGGTGGAGGAGCAGAAGTGAACAAGCCGGCATTCAAGCGGGCCGTTGATCTGCTGATGACCGCCGCCCTGATGGCGCTGATGGGCTACTCCCTGGTGGGCGAGGCGGCCCATGAGTGGATTGGCGCGGGAATGCTCCTGCTGTCCATCCTGCACCACGGCCTGAATTGGAGCTGGATACGCGGCTTAAAACGGGGACGCTATACGGCTTTCCGGGTCCTCCAGACACTTTTGGCGGCGCTGGTCCTGCTGACGATGCTGGGGGCCATGGCCAGCGGCGCGGTCCTCTCCCGGCACGTGTTCGGCTGGCTCTCCATCTCCGGCGCACGGGGCTGGGCCAGGGTAGTCCATATGCTGTGCGCCTATTGGGGCTTTGTATTTTTGAGTCTCCACTTTGGTATTCACTGGGGACAGGTCGTGGCCGCCGTCCGGCGGAAGGCGCCGCTCCGTTTGCCTGTGACAGTTTCCAGATCCGCGGCGATTTTCATTGCGGCCTATGGCGCCGCCGCCCTCTGGCGGAACCGGATTGCAGACTATCTGTTTCTCCGGAGCCACTTTGTGTTCTTTGATTTTGAGCGGCCGCTGGCCCTGTTTTTCCTGGACTATCTGGCCATAATGGGCCTGTTTGTATGCTGCGGCTATTATGGCGGCAGAATTTTGACCCGCAGGAGGGCGTGCGATTGAAAATGACAGTTTTGACCGGACTTCTAAGCCTCTCTTTGGCCTTGTCGGCCTGCGGCGGCGTTCCGGCAAGGACGGAAAGCGCCACGGAGGAGGCGGTGGTCACAAAGTCCCCGTTCACTGCGGATACCCCCATTGCGGACGTGATGGCCGACCCGGTCTTTGCGGATTACGGGCGGCTACTGTTCCCGGTACAGGCCGCCTATTACAGCGGAGAAACCCTGGGGGAACTGCGCCTGACCTATTACCGGAATATCGACCCGGACATGACGGTGGAGACCGTAAACTCCCTGCATGACCGTGCCGCCGCCGGGGAGACGGTGTTCTATGATATTTATACCGACGCGGAAAAGACGGCGGACCCGGCAAAAGAGAATACCGGCCTGTTCTTCTTCAAGGGGGAGGAGGGCGCGCCCTTCGCCGTCTGCAATGCCGGAGGGGCCTTTGCCTATGTGGGAGCCATGCACGACAGCTTCCCCCATGCCCTGACCCTGTCCCGGCAGGGCTATCACGCCTTTGCCCTCATCTACCGCCCAGGGGCGCAGACCGCCTGCGAGGACCTGGCCCGGGCCGTCTCCTTCATCTTTGAAAATGCGGAGGAGTTGGGGATTTCCACGGACTGCTATTCCGTTTGGGGAGGCTCCGCCGGGGCGCGGATGGCGGCGTATCTCGGCTCTCTGGGGCCGGCGGCCTTCGGCGGGGACGACCTGCCCCGGCCCGGAACCGTTGTGATGCAGTACACCGGGCACAGCGAGTACAATCCTGGCGGCGAGCCGCCCACCTATGTCTGCGTGGGCGACAGTGACAACATCGCCAGCTGGCGGACCATGGAGCGGCGGGTGCAGGCAATTGCCGCCATGGGCGCAGATACGGAGTTCCGCTGTTATCCCGGCCTGGGCCATGGCTTCGGCCTGGGGACCGGCACCGCCGCCCAGGGCTGGATTGACAGCGCCATCGCCTTTTGGCAAAGGCAAATTGAACAATCTAAAATGAGGAGTGCGAACTATGAATAACTTCACCTTTTCCTATCCCACCAAGGTCTATTTCGGCAAGGGGGCCATGGAGCATATCAAACCGGAGCTCGCCAAATACGGCAGGACCGTCCTGCTGGCTTACGGCGGCGGCTCTCTCCGGAAAACCGGCGTCTATGACCAGATTCTCGGTATACTCACCGCCGCCGGAAAGACGGTGGTGGACTTCCCCGGCATCATGCCAAATCCCACCTACGCCAAGGTCCAGGAGGGCGCGGCGCTGGTCCGGGAGAAGGGGGTGGACTTCATTCTGGCGGTGGGCGGCGGCAGCGTCATCGACTGCTGCAAGATCGTCTCCGCCCAGGCAAAGCTGGAAGAGGACATCTGGGAGATGGAGACGGCAAAAAAACAGTTTCCCGCCGAGTTTGTCCCCATGGGCGCGGTGGTGACGGCCTCCGGAACCGGAAGTGAAATGAACAACGGGGCAGTCATCACCCACGAGGAAAGAAAGATCAAGGGCGGTATGATGGGCGCCTATAACAGCTTCGCCGTGCTGGACCCGGAGCTGACCATGACCGTCCCCTTCCGGCAGGTGATTTCCGGGGCCTTCGACACCCTGAGCCACGCCATGGAGACCTACTTCGGCCAGCCCCACGGCCACAACAACCTCTCCGACGACATCAGTGAGGCGGTTATGCGGAGCGTAATCGCCAACATTCGGGTCTTGCTGCGGGATCACGGCAATTATGAGGCCCGCAGTGAGCTGATGTGGGCCTCCGCCATGGCGGAGAACGGCATCCTGAAAATCGGCAAGGTGACGGACTTCCAGTGCCACCAGCTGGAGCACCAGCTGGGAGCCTATACGGACTGCAACCACGGCCAGGGCCTGGCGGTGATCCACCCGGTGCTCTACCGCCACATCTGCGGGGCCGGAGCCGAGAAGTTTGCCCGCTTCGCCCGGAACGTCTGGGGCATTGCGGACAGGGCCACGGCGGAGGAGACCGCCCAGGCGGGCGTGGAAGCCCTGGCGGACTTCATCAGGGAAGCCGGTCTGCCCGCCAGCTTCACGGAGATGGGGATTGACCCCAGCAAAGATCTCAAGGCCATCGCGGATTCCACCAATCTCACCGCCGGGTGCTGTAAGAAGCTGAGCCGGGAGGAACTGCTGGAAATCCTGCAAGAATGCGTGTGAGGCGGGGAGGCGCATACCAGATGAATGTGATTCCGGCGCTGGCGCTGTCCCTCTGCCTCCTGCTCTCCGCCTGCGGAGACGCCCCGGACTTCCGCCCCACCCTGACCTTCTTCCCCGTTCCGGAGGGAACCGACGGAAAGGGCGCTGTGCTGATCTGCCCGGGTAGGGCGTTCCAGGATGGCGGAAAGCTGAAATGAGACGTAAGATCTGCGGACATGCCGGAGCGATCCCGATCACAGAAAAACGGTGAAATGAAAGAGCTGGAGAGCCGCTCCAGCTCTTTCATTTTACCGCAGCCTGGAGGCGATCACGCAAGTATAAACCCTGCGCTTTATACCCATCAACCAATCGAGACTTCCGTTTTCACGCTTTATGGGTAAAATAAGGCTTGTAAACAGCAAGACGGCGGCGAGCCGTTTGAAAGGAGCAATCTCTATGGAACAGCGAATCCTGGGAAAAGACCTGGCCGTCTCCGCCGTGGGCCTGAGGTGCATGGGCTTCTCCCACGCCTACGGTGCGCCCACAAACCGTATCGAGGCCATGCGGACCATTCTGCGGGCGGCGGACCTGGGCTACACGTTTTTTGACACCGCCGAGGTCTACGGCACGCCGGAGGACCCCCACCACAACGAAGAGCTGGTGGGCGCGGCGCTGAAGGGCCGCCATGACGTATGCATTGCCACCAAGTTCGGCATCCGCTTCGATCAGACCTCCCCGGCGGTAAACAAGCCCCTGGTTCCGGACTCCCGGCCCGAGACCATCCGGGCCTCTCTGGAGGCCTCCCTGCGGCGGCTGGGACGGGACCACGTGGACCTCTACTACCAGCACCGCCCGGACCCAAAGGTCCCCGTTGAGGAGACAGCCGGGGTCATGGCGGATTTGATGAAAGAGGGCAAGATCACCCACTGGGGCCTCTCCGAGGCGACGGAGGATGTCATCCGCCGGGCCCATGCCGTCTGTCCCGTGACAGCGGTCCAGAACCGCTACTCCATGATGGCCCGGTGGCACGAGAAGCTGTTTCCTGTGCTGGAGGAGCTGAACATTGGGTTTGTGGCCTTCTCGCCCCTGGCCAACGGACTGCTCTCCGGCCGGTACGGCAAACACTCCCGCTTTGACGCAGGAACGGACTACCGCAGCGTCATGCCGCAGTTTTCCGACTCCGCCATGGACCAGAACCAGGCCCTGCTGGACCTGGTTCTGGTCCATGGCGGAGGAGAAGCGGGCCTCGCCCGCCCAGATTTCCCTGGCCTGGATGCTCCGCAAAAAGCCCTATCTCGTCCCCATTCCCGGCAGCCGGAAGCCCGAGCGCCTGGAGGAGAACGCCGGGGCGGCGGACGTGGCGCTGACCGCCGCCGAGGTCCAGGAGCTGGACGGCGCGCTGGACGCCATGGAGATGTCCCCGGTGTTCGGCGGCACAAAAGTGATTGCGTAAGAAACAGGAGGTCTTAAACTATGAAAAGCAAAAACCGTCTCACCGCACTGCTGCTGGGCGGCGCAATGGTCCTCTCCCTGCTGGCGGGCTGCGCCGGAACCCCCGTCAATGACGGTGCGCCCGCCGCCGCACCCAATGGACCGCAGGGCGAGGCCCGGCAGGAGGCCGAAGCCCAGATTCCCGAAGGTGCGCTGGTGATTGCCAAACAGGGCATTTTCTCCGCCGGAGGCATCACTGTCACCTCTGAGGGCACCTTTGATCCGGAAAACCACTTTGAGGAAACCGGCGCGGGCCAGACCGCCCACGTGGACCACGCCAACGTCCTCTATCAGATTCCCGCTGAGGAAACCGGCCTGCCCATGGTGTTCCTCCACGGCTACGGCCAGTCCCGTATGGGCTGGATGACCACTCCCGACGGCCGCCCCGGCTGGTCGGACCTGTTCCTGAGAATGGGACACAGCGTTTTTCTGATTGACGGGCCCCGCCGGGGCGAGGCGGGCGCCACCTCCGTCAGCGGAGAGATCAGCACCAAGACTTTGGACCAGCGGTGGTATACCCAATTCCGCATTGGCCGCTGGGAGAACGGAAAATCTATCCCCAATGAGGGCTCCCAGTTTCCCAACGACGACGAAAGCGTCAACCAGTTTTTCCGCCAGATGACCCCGGACACCGGGATGCGGAGCGACATGGGCGGCGACTTTGACAACGAGACGGTGGCCCGGGCAGCAGCGGCCGCCATTGACGAGGTATATGCCCGCACCGGCAGGGATTCCATTCTGGTCACCCACTCTCAGGGCGGCGGCCCCGGCTGGACGGCGGCACAGTACACAGACCACATTGCCGCCATCGTGGCCGTGGAACCCGGCGCCGCGCCCGCGGCGAATTCCCCCGATTTTCAGGCGGTGCTGGAGAAGAAGATCCCCGTCACCATGTACTTCGGCGATTACATCGACAACGGCGATCCGGCCATTATGGCGACCATGATGTGGCAGGGGATGCGGAGCGCGTGCTACGCCTTCCGGGACGCCTATAACGAGGCGGGCGGAAACTGCATGGTGGTGGATTTGCCGCAGGAGGGCATCACGGGCAACGACCACTTTATCTTCCAGGATTTGAACAACGACGTGGTTGCAGACCATGTGGAGGCCTGGATTCAGGCCGATGTCCAATAGACGATCAAATGCAAAGGAGTGCACTTTTATGAAACGAGCGTTTTCAATTTTCCTGGCCGCGGTTATGGCTTTGACTCTGGCCGCCTGCGGCAGCTCCGGCGGACGGACTTCCAGTGCGCCTCCGGCCCAGACACCAGAAGCGCCCCCGGCGGTTCAGCCCCCGGAGAAGGCGGAAGCGCCCGCCCCGGCGGGGGAGGGAAAAATTCTGGTGGCCTATTTCTCCGCCACCGGCAGCACGGAGCAGGTGGCCCAGACCATCGCGGACACCCTGGGGGCGGACCTCTTTGCAATCACCCCGGCGGAGGCCTATACCTCCGATGACCTGAACTGGAGGGATTCCTCCAGCCGGGTCAGCCTGGAGCACGAGGACCCGGCTTTGCAGGATGTGGCGCTGACGGTTTCCACGCCGGAGAACTGGGCGGAGTACGACACGGTATTTGTGGGCTATCCCATCTGGTGGCACATTGCCGCCTGGCCCGCCGGCAGCTTTGTGAAGGCCAACGATTTCACCGGCAAGACCGTGATCCCCTTCTGCACCTCTTCCTCCTCCGGCCTGGAGGACAGCGGCACGCTTCTGGCGGAGGCCGCAGGAACCGGCGAGTGGCTGGAAGGACGCCGCTTCCCCAGCCGGGCGGACGCGGCGGATGTGACGGAGTGGGCGAACAGTTTGAATCTCTCCGGCGGCGGAGGCCCCGCCGCCTCCGGAAATGTCCTGATCGCCTATTTTACCGCCGATGAAAACAGGGCGGCGGACGCCGTGACCTCCGCCAGCGTCACCACTGTGGACGGCACGGAGAAAGGACTGGTGCGGGCTGTGGCGGACATGATCCAGGCGGAGACCGGCGGGACGCTGTTCTCCATCCAGACCGCCGTCCGCTACTCCGGCGACCGAGACGAGGTGATCGAGTACGCCTCGGAGGAGCAGCGCCGGAACGACCGCCCGGAGCTGACCAGTCATATCGAAGACCTGGACGGCTATGAAACGGTGTTCATCGGCTATCCCACATGGTGGTACGATATGCCCCAGGCGCTGTACAGCTTCTTTGATGAATATGATCTCTCCGGGAAAACCATCATCCCCTTCAACGTCCACAACGGCAGCCGCTTCTCCGGAACCATTCAGACCATCCAGGAGCTGGAGCCCGGCGCCGTGGTGATCGAGGACGGCTTTACCGTCAGCGAGCAGAACGCCGCCGGGGCGGCGGCGGACGTGTCCGCCTGGCTGGACGGCCTGGGCTTTTGATGGGAGGCGGGCACTTAATGCATTTGCTTTCGTGGCTCCTGGCGGCAAATCTGCTTCTGTCCGCCTGCGGCGGCCCCGTCCAGCCATCGGAAATTCCCTCAGAGCCGCCCGCCGCTCCGGCGGAAACGCCGCAAACCGGCTGGACCCGGGGGCAGATTCTAAACGGCGAGACCGGCGAAATTCATTTCAGCTATTATCTGCCCGAGAGCTACGACGCCGGCAAGTCCTATCCCATGATGGTGGTTATGCCGGGCTATGACCGGATGTGGTTCGGGGAGGACTCCTCGGGCAGCAATCTGGACTGGAACGGCGTCCAGGTCTGGACGGAGCTGGAGGAGGAGCTGATTGTCGTCTCCGCTCAGCTTACCGACTGGCATGAGACCTCCGCCCGGCAGTCCATCGAACTGACGGAGTACATGCTGGAGCACTTTTCGGCAGACCCTGACCGGGTCTATGCCGCCGGGTACTCGGCGGGTGGGGAGACCATTTCCCGGGCGGTGGCACTGCGGCCCGGCCTCTACGCCGCCTATCTCCACGGGGCGTCCCAATGGGACGGGACGTATGCGCCCTTAGCGGAAAACCGGGTCGCCGTCTACATCTTCATGGCGGAAAACGATGAATACTACGGCTCCCAAAAGGCACGGGACGCTTACAACCGCCTCCGCGCCGCCTACCGGGAGGCGGGCATCTCCGATGAGGAAATTGACGATCTACTGAGGCTGGACATTCCGGACAACGCCTGGTTCAACCGTCAGGGCATTTACAATTATCACGGCGGCGGAAGCGTTGTATTCAGCGAAAAAAATGTGCAGGACTGGATTCTCCAGAAGAAAAAATAGAAGAAAGGGACATCACCATGAAAAAGATTCTATCCGCGATGCTCACCATCGCCATGCTGCTGGCGCTGTGCGTCGAAACGGCCTCCGCGGCGGAGTTTCCCGACGTGCCCGCCGGAAGCGCTTACGCCCAGGCGGTCCAGTGGGTCTCCCAGCAGGGCTATATCAACGGCTATAACGACGGACGCTTCGGCGCGAATGACAACGTGACCCGTGCCCAGCTTGCCGCCATCCTCTATCGGGCGGCGGGCAACCCCGCCGCCTCCGGAACTACCCGCTTCCCCGATGTGGCGTCCACGGCCTACTACGTGAACGCCGCCAGCTGGGCGGCGGCAGGCGGCCTGATTAACGGCTATCAGGACGGACGTTTCGGTGTGAACGACCCCATTACCCGCCAGCAGGTCACGGCCATCTTCTGGCGCTGGGCCGGTTCTCCCGCCGCCTCTGCCGACGATTACGCCGACGAAGCCGGTATCTCCGACTACGCAAAGACGGCAGTGGATTGGGCCAGAGCCAACAACATCGTTCCGGCGAAAGACGCAAACCGCTTTGCTCCCGCCGACAACGCCACCCGGGGCGAGATTGCCCTCATCCTCTACAACTACATGAACCGGGACAGCCAGTCCGTAACCCCCTCCGCCGGAAACAGCGCGAAGGTTCTGGTGGCCTATTTCTCCGCCACCGGCAGCACGGAGGCCGTCGCCAATACCATCGCCGGCGCCCTGAACGCCGATACCTTTGAGATCACCCCGGCGAACCCCTACAGCTCCGCCGACCTGGACTGGACCGATTCCTCCAGCCGGGTGAACGCCGAGCATGACGATGTCTCCAAGCGGAATATCGCGCTGGTCGAGGATACCGTGGACAACTGGGCGGACTACGATGTGGTATTCATCGGCTATCCCATCTGGTGGGGCATTGCCGCCTGGCCGGTGGATACCTTTGTGAAGGCCAACGACTTCACCGGCAAGACCGTGATCCCCTTCTGCACCTCCTCTTCCTCCGGCCTGGGCCAGAGCGGCCGGCTGCTGGAGGAGATGGCCCGCGGCGGCGACTGGCAGGAGGGTCAGCGGTTCTCCAGCGGCGCTTCCGCCGGCACGGTTGCCGCCTGGGTCAACGGCCTAAACCTCCCCGCCGCTCCCACCGTCACAGAAACGGCCCGGCCCTCTCAGCAGAAGGGCCGGACTCTGGTGGCGTACTTCTCCCAGCCGGAGACCACAAATCCCAACAACATGACCACTGAGGAGGCCAACAGCACTGTGGTCATCAACGGGGAAGTCCTGGGCAATACCCAGTATATGGCCCAGGTCATTCAGGAGACCGCGAACGCCGACATCTTCCGCATTGAGCCCGCCGTGCCTTATCCCACGGACCACACCACCCTGGTGGCCCAGGCACGGGAGGAGCAGGACCGGGACTTCCGCCCCGCGCTGGCAAAAAATATTGACAGTCTGAGCAGCTATGATACCATTTATATCGGCTATCCCAACTGGTGGGGCGACATGCCCATGGTGATGTACACATTCTTTGAAACCCATGATTTCGCGGGCAAGACCATCGTTCCCTTCAACACCCACGGCGGCAGCGGCTTCTCCGGAACGATTTCCGCCATCCGCTCTCTGGAGCCCCAGGCGGAGGTGCTGGACGGCCTGTCCATTTCCCGGGACCGCATCCAGGATGCCCGGCAGCAGATCGTAGACTGGGTCAATGAACTGGACCTGTAAAATGAATGATGGGATTTGACCGTTTATCGTCCTTTGCTTTGCTGCAATAATTGGGGCAGAAAGCGGAACCACTAAAAATGAGGTGCACATGATGAAAGTTTTATTGGTCAACGGCAGTCCCCACAAGGAGGGCTGCACCTACACGGCGCTGCTGGAGGCAGCCTCCGCACTGAACGAGAACGGCATAGACACGGACGTCTTCTGGATCGGCAGCAAGCCCCTCTCCGGCTGTATCGCCTGCAAAACCTGCGTCAAAAAGCATGTCTGCGTATTTGACGACAAGGTGAATGAATTCCTGGAACTGGCCGGGGATTACGACGGCTTCATCTTCGGCACCCCCGTCCACTGGGGCGGGGCCACGGGTGCCATTACCTCCTTTTTAGACCGGGCCTTTTACGCCGACTTCTGCGGCGGCGGAAACCGCTTTTTGCTGAAACCCGCAGGACTGGCCATCTCCGCCCGGCGGGCCGGGACCACGGCCACCTGGGACCAGATGAACAAATATTTCGGTCTGATGCAGATGCCGATCATCACCTCCCGGTACTGGAATATGGTCCACGGCGCCTCGCCGGATGAAGTGCGGAAGGACGCCGAGGGGATGCAGGTCATGCGGATTCTGGGAAAAAACATGGCCTGGTTCCTCAAGTGCAAGGAGGCCGGTGCCAAGGCCGGAATTCCTCTGCCGGAGCAGGAGACGATTTCGTTTACAAATTTTATCCGGGAATAACGGGGACAAACGGTTCCGCAGGTGCAAAACCCGCGCCTGCGGAACCGCCTCGTCTCCGTATGGGGACAATCAGAAGCTGTACCAATAGGCGGCGGCGCGCGTTTTGGTACAGCTTCTAACACGTCAGGGAGGCACGGACCGCCGCGCGGATCTGTGTGTCCCCATTTTTGCCTCTTGCTCCCATCTCCTTTTTTTGCTATACTTTCCCTGTTCAAGAGGAGGCGCCGCCATGCATGAGATCAGAGCAAAGTCCATCCTCTCCCCCCGCGGCGGCATCAACGTCTACCGGGGCTGCACCCACGGGTGCGTCTACTGCGACTCCCGCAGCGCCTGTTACCAGATGGACCACGCCTTCGAGGATGTGGCCGTGAAGGTCAACGCCCCGGAACTGCTGGAGGACGCCCTCCGCCGCAGACGCCGCCGCTGCATGGTCGGCACCGGTTCCATGTGCGACCCCTACCTGCCCCTGGAGCGGGAGACCCGCCTGACCCGGCGCTGCCTGGAGGTCATTGAGCGCCAAGGCTTCGGCGTGTCGGTGCTGACCAAATCCGACCTGGTCCTGCGGGACCTGGACCTCTTGAAGCGGATCAATCAAACCGCCAAGGCTGTTGTCTGCACCACCTTCACCTTCGACGAGGACCTCTGCCGCGTTCTGGAACCGGGTGTCTGCACCACCCGCCGCCGGTTCGAGATGCTGAAAGCCTGCCGCGAGGCGGGTATCGCTGCCTGCGTGTGGCTTTGCCCCATCCTCCCCTTTCTCAACGACACGGAGGAGAACCTGCGGGGAGTGCTGGGGTACTGCTTCGACGCCGGGGCAGAGGCCATGTCAACTTCGGCATGGGCGTCACGCTGCGGGAGGGGGACCGGGAGTACTTTTACGCCCAGCTGGACCGGCACTTCCCCGGCGTGAAGGAGCGTATATCCGCGCCTTCGGAAACCGCTACGAGTGCCGCAGCCCCAACGCCTCCCGCCTGACGGAGATTTTCCGGGAGGAGTGCCGGGCCCGCGGCGTCCTCTGGGAGCCGGAGGCGGCCATGGGCTGGCTCATGGAATTTGAGGACAAGCAGACCGGGCAGCAGCTGGATCTATTTTCATGACAAAGGAGAACCGCCATGTTATTTCTGCACTATCCCAAATGCACCACCTGCCAAAAGGCAAAAGCCTGGCTGGACGCCAAAGGGGTCTCTTATACGGCCCGGGACATCAAGCTGGAAAATCCCTCTGCGGAGGAGCTGCGGACCTGGTGGAAGAGGAGCGGAAGCCCTCTGAAAAAGTTCTTCAACACCAGCGGCCTCCAGTACAAAGCGCTGGGGCTGAAAGACAGGCTTCCCGCTATGGATGAGGAACAGCAGCTGGCACTGCTGGCCACCGACGGAATGCTGGTGAAACGGCCTATTCTGGTGGGAGAGGACTTTGTTCTCACGGGCTTTCGTCCGGCGGAGTGGGAGGAAATGCTGCCGTGATCGCCCGCTGTGACCTGGCTCCTCTGGACGGCATCACCAAGGCGGTGTTCCGCCGGGTGTGGGCCCAGTGGTTCGGCGGCGCGGACCGGTATTTCATTCCCTTCTTCTCCCCCACGCCTCAGCACATCCTCACCCCCCGGGACCGCCGGGAGCTGGAGATGCTCCCCGGCCTCCATCAGGTGCCCCAGGTGATGACCTGCCGGGCGGAGGACTTCCTCTGGGCGGCGGAGACGGTACGGGACCTGGGCTATACCGAGGTAAACCTGAACCTGGGCTGTCCCTCCGGCACCGTCACCGCCAAGGGCAAGGGGGCGGGCTTTCTGGCAAGACCGGAGGAGCTGGACCGCTTCTTTGACACGGTGTTCGCCCGGGCGCCCCTCCCCGTCTCCGTAAAGACCCGGCTGGGCATCCAGTCCCCGGAGGAGTTCGGGCGGCTGCTGGAGATCTACAACCGTTACCCCATCGCCTGCCTGACCATCCACCCCCGGGTGCAGAAGGAGAAATACCGGGGCCCGGTTCACCGGGACGTATTCGCCATGGCCTTGGCGGAGAGCCGGAACCCGGTGTGCTACAACGGCGACCTGCGGACCACGGCGGAGTGCCGGGAGTTTGCGTCGGCTTTTCCCCAGGCAGAGCACGTGATGATCGGCCGGGGAGCCGCAGCGGACCCGGCCCTGCTCCGAAAGCTCCGGGGCGGCCCCGCCGCCAGCCGGGAGGAACTGCGAAGCTTCACCGCCGCTCTGTATCGGGAGTATCAGTCCTTTTACGGCCAGACGGGCCCCGCCTCCCAACGGATGAAGGAGGTCTGGTTCTACCTCATTCATCTCTTCGAGGGCGGGGAGCGGTACGGCGGCAGGATGCGCCGCTCCCGGGGCCCGGCGGAGTACGAGCGGATCGAGGCCGAGATTTTCCGGGACCTGCCCCTGCGGGATCACTCCGAGGGGGATCTGATCTAAAAAAGGGCGGCTGCGGTCACTCCGCAGCCGTCCTCCTTTTCGTCTCAGTCAAAGGTCTCCGTAAACCCCTCGCAGAGATTGGGGCGATGGATGTCCAGCACCATGGGCAATTCCCCCTCCCGGAACCGCTGGTCCAAACCCTCCATGCCGTATTTCAGCTTGTACTCAATCTCCTCCTTGTAGGCGGGGACCAAGCCGTAGAGCATCACGTCATGGCCGTCCTCTGTCTCCACATGACCCAGATCGCCGCCGCTCCAGGTCAGCACCGCGCCGCCGAAGCCCACGCCATCGCAGATGGGAGTGTAGTCCGGCCCGTTGGGAATGGTGTGGCCCCAGCCCAGCCAGGTGTGGTACTCGTGGGGAAACCGGGCCAGGAATTTCAGCATCTGGATGGGCCAGTAGCTCCCGTAAGGCAGTTCGCTGTCCAATGAGCTCCGCTCCCCCAGTTGCCAGTCCCCCGGCAAAAACAGGTACAGCTCGGCGTATTTCAGGCTCTCCCGGTCTGAGAGCTCCTCCGGCAGCGTCATAGGCCGGTCGCTCATACCGGTGGTGTAGAGGACGTAGTAATCGGCCTCCGCCGTGGGCTCCAGGATGTAGACGTCGATGTGGACCAGGTCGGAGAGAATCTCGTGGAACACAAAGCTCTTTCGCCCGGGGAAGAGCTTTTCAAAGTGCGCCGTCACCGCCTCCGCGTAGACCCCCTGCCGCTCCGGCGGGTGGTAAACAGGTGCCGGCTCCTGATAGCGGTAGATGGCGGAGCCGCCGGGAGAGACCTCCTCCTTTGGCGGTTCTGCCGGTTTCTTCTTCCGGAATTTATCTAAAATACCCATAAAAACCTCCCGTTTTCCCATCACTGGACCGAAAATCTCCGGCCGCGCCTGGCCAAGCGGAAAATATCACTTCAACTCCAGCGTCTTTTCATAGGCGGCGATGACCGCCTCCATCACGGCGCTCCGAAAACCCGCGGCCTCCAGAGCGCGGACACCCTGGATCGTGGAGCCGCCGGGGGAGCAGACGGCGTCCTTCAGCGCGCCGGGGTGCTGTTTGGACTTCAAGGCCAGTCTGGCGGAGCCCAGCAGCATCTGCGCGGCCAGCTCCATCGCCTGCGTACGGGAGAGACCGCAGGCCACGCCGCCGTCCGCCAGGGCCTCCAGAAACAGGTCCGCGAAGGCGGGGCCGCAGCCGGACACGGCGGACCCGGCGTCTATCAGCCGCTCCGGCAGGGCTGAAAACCGCCCCGCCCCGGCCATGGCCTCCAGAAAGATCCGCTCCTCCTCCCCGGTGACGCCCTCGCCGCAGGTGTAGAGGATCATCCCCTCGCCCACGGAGGCGGGCGTGTTTGGCATAATGCGGATGACGGGATAAGCTCCGCCGGCCAGCTCCTGAATCCGGTCCATGGTGAGTCCCGCCGCCATGGTCACCAGGACAAACCGGTCCTGCCGCTCCGACAGCTCCGGCTTCAACTCCTCCAGCAGCTTTGGCATCATCTGCGGCTTTACGCCCAAAAAGATATAGTCCGCCCATTTGGCGACGCCTATGCCGCCGGAGGCCCGGCAGTCCAGCTCCTCCGCCAGGGCCTTTACCCTCTCCGGCGTGCGGCCGGCGAGGCCGATACACTTCCCGGGCACGCTCCTCCGGGCCGCCCGTGCCAGAGCGCCGCCCATGTTTCCCACGCCGATAAAACCCAGCTTCACGCCGCTGTATGTGGCATCGTTCGTCATATAAACACCCCGTTGAATTAGGAATTGGGAATTGAGAAGCTGTATTCCCAGGCGGGGAATGCCGGACGGGCGCGAAAAGCCCCGTCCGGACGGCCTTCAGCGCCTGTGAATACAGCTCTCTGTCCGGCTTTGCCGGACGCGGAGACGCCGAATTTCTCTTACCTCACCTGACCTGTGCCGTAGATCACGTACTTGCAGGAGGTCAGCTCCTCCAGCCCCATGGGGCCCCGGGCGTGCATCTTCTGGGTGGAGATGCCGATCTCCGCCCCCAGGCCGAACTCTCCGCCGTCGGTGAAGCGGGTGGAGGCGTTGACGTACACCGCCGCCGCGTCTACCTCGTCCAGGAACCGCTGGGCCTTGAAGTAGTTCGCAGTGATAATGCTCTCGGAGTGATGGGTGCCGTGGGCGTTGATGAAGGCAACGGCCTCCTCCATGTCCTTCACGGCGCGGACCGCCAGAATATAGTCGTCGTACTCCGCGTCCCAGTCGCTCTCCGCCGCCGGGACGCCCCGGCCGCCCAGAACCGCCAGGGCCTTTTCATCGCACCGCAGCTCCACCCTGTTTCGGTCCAGCAGGGGCACGGCCTTTTGGAGAAACGGCTCCAGCACGTCCTCCTGAACCAGCACGCACTCCGCGGCGTTGCACACCGAGGGCCGGGAGCACTTGGCGTTGTACAGGATCTCCGCCCCCATGTCCAGGTCCGCCTCGCTGTCGATGTAGATGTGGCACACACCCTCGCCGGTGCGGATGACGGGAACGCTGGCCTCCCGCGCCACGGTACGGATCAATCCCGCCCCGCCCCGGGGGATCAGCACGTCTACATAGCCGTCCAAGTGCATCAGTTCATTGGCGGTCTCCCGGCTGGTGTCCTGCACCAGGGAGACGCAGTCCTCCGGCAGTCCCGCGGAGGCCAAGGCCTCCCGCATGAGGGCGGCGACGCAGCGGTTGGACCGGATGGCCTCCTTTCCGCCCCGGAGGATGCAGACGTTGCCGGATTTCAGGCACAGCGCCGCCGCATCCACGGTGACGTTGGGCCGGGCCTCAAAGATGATGGCGATGACCCCCAGGGGCACCCGCCGCCGGCTGATGATGAGGCCGTTGGGCCGGGTCTCCGTCTTGTCCGCCGTGCCGATGGGGTCCGGCAGGGCTATCACCTGCCGCACGCCGTCCACGATTCCGGCGATCCGCTCCGGAGTCAGGGTCAGCCGGTCCAGCATGGCATCGCGCATCCCCGCCTCCCGGGCAGCGGCCACGTCCCCGGCGTTGGCGGAGAGCCACTCTGCCTGCCGCTCCGTCAAAATATTGGCGATGGCCTCCAGGGCGGCGTTTTTCCTCGCCGTCCCGGCAGTAGCCAGGGTGTAGGACGCGGCTTTTGCCGCCGCGCCCTGCTGCTGTAAAATTGTCATAACCGCACCTCCGCTATTCAGCCGATTCATTGTCTATATCCCGGTCAGCCTGGCGGGAAATCTCCCCGTACCGGTGGAGGAAATTGTAGAGGTATTCCCGGGACAGCGGCGCAGCCTTTCTCGCGCCGTCTCCGCCGGTCCACTCCTCATAGCGCTCAACCCGGATATTTGCCTGCGCAAGCTCCCTTTCCATCTTTGGTTTTCTGCCGTCAATTCCTCCGTCGCAGGAATATACATCTTCATGGCCGGCAATTCTGCTTTTCATCTCCGAGAGGGGTATGTTGGGAAACCGCCGCCGCAGAATCCGCAGCGCCGCCGCGTCCGCCTTGGTATCCCCCAGTTTCATTCCCATTCGTCTGTCCATTTCCGCCGTCACGCGCCTCTGCTGACAGCGACAAACCGGGTTCCGATGTCCTGCCCCTCCACGATGCCGTACAGGTCCTCCGTCCGTGCGCCGTTGGTGATGACCATATCGAACCCGGCTGCCATGGCCACCCGGGCGGCGGAGAGCTTGGTCGCCATGCCGCCGGTGCCCCGCCAGGTACCCGCTCCGCCGGCCATCTCCAGTATCTCCGGCGTCAACTCCACCACCCGGTGGAGGAGCCTTGCGTCCGGGTGGGTCTTGGGGTCGGCGTCGTAGAGGCCGTCAATGTCGCTGAGGAGGACCAGCAGATCCGCCTCGCACAGCCCCGCCACAATGGCGGAGAGGGTATCGTTGTCGCCTAGAACCTTGTGGCGCCCCGTCTCGATCTCGGCGGAGGAGACGGAGTCGTTCTCATTCACCACCGGGATGACCCCCATCTCCAGCAGGGCGGAGAAAGTGCCCCGCAGGTGCTCCGCCCGGACGGGGTCCTCCACATCGTCCCCGGTCAGCAGGATCTGCGCCACGGACTGGTTGTACTCGCTGAAGAGCTTGTCGTAAATGTGCATCATCCGGCACTGACCCACCGCCGCCGCAGCCTGCTTCATCCGCAGCTCTCTGGGCCGCTCGGGAAGCCCCAGCTTCTCCGTCCCCACGGCGATGGCGCCGGAGGACACCAGGATGACCTCATGGCCCAGGCCGTGGAGGTCCGCCAGCGTACGGGCCAGCCGCTCCATACTCCGAAGGTCCAGGCCGCCGGAGTCGTGGGTGAGGGTGGAGGTGCCCACCTTCACCACTATGCGTTTCTTCTCTTTCAAAACAGCTTCCTCCCAATAAAAGCAGTCAAACGTCCCGCCGTCCATTTCAAAAGCGGCGTCTTCGGAGGCGTCCCCCGGGAAAGGCATCGGGGAGACAATCACATCTCCCACTCTGCCGCCAGCTTCTTCATACCGGCCTTTCCGCGCCAGAACTCCCTCCGGGCGGAGACCTTCTCAACAATGTACTCATAAAATCCATCCCGGTCCCGTACCAGCGGCGCAATCTCCTCCACCCACTCCCGGTAATCCTCCGTTTCATACCTCAGAGAGGAGTGTTTCACATCCTCCTCCAGCCTCCGCCCGTAGTCTGCCGCTGCGGGGCTGCGGGCCAGCCCGCAGATCATCATCCGGTCGTAAAGCTCCTGGGATTCCCGCCGGGCACACCGCGCCTCAATCCGCCGCACAGCCTGAGAGATGTCCCGAAACCCCCGGTAATCCAGCACAGTCTCCGCCGCCTGCTCCGCCAGAGAGACCACGGCCTGCTCAAATTCCCGTTCTCCTTCGCAAAAGGAGACAAATTCATGGACCCGGTACCCGTAGTCAAAGCTCAGATAGTCCTTCCCGTGCCAGAGATAGTGGATTCCGACATTTAAGTATGTTCCCCGGTCCCAGCCGCTGGGCTGAAACTCCACCAGAATCAAGAACCATCCGTTGTCGTCCACCCAGAGCCGGGATTGGCCCTTGCGAAAGAGCCCCATGGGCCTCAGCACGGACTGCGCCGCCCGGCTGATGATCTTATTATGGTTCTCTTCCACCGGCACCTCCCCCTCCTTTGATACGGTCAGTATAGCACGGGCCGGAAAAAAAGGAAAGCCCAAGTATGAACAAAAAAGAGAAACCGGCCCGCGGACTTCCGTCCCCGCGCCGGTCTGCCGTAAGAATCTGCTCAGCACGCCGCCTTCCGACTCTTCCTCCACAGCATGAAAATGGAATAGTAGAACAGCGCGCTGACAGCGGTTCTGGAAAAGACCTCTCCCACATGGAAGGTGAAAACACAGGACAAAACCATCTGCACCGCGATGATTGCCGCCATAGCCGCGGCCGCAGCCAGCACATATTTCACATTGTATTCTTTCATAGTATATTCCTCCATCTGCATTTCTTGTTCTCTTGGAACTGTCGTCAGTATAACAGAGCGGAGCCGGGGAAGCCATTGATTTGCCTTACATTACGCCTCCCTCTCTTACAATGTTGTAAGGTTTTTGCCGCCGGAGGTGTATTTTCTGAAAACCTGCGGAAAATACCGGAGAAAGCGAGGGATTTTATGACCGAACCCACAAAGACCACCGGCGCTGAAAAAGAAAACGAGCCGGAGAGCACCCAGGCCATCCTGGACTTCGGCGCCGCCCTGACCCGCACGCCCCACGGCGCCATCTACTGCCTGACCATCATCGGCCAGATCGAGGGCCATACCACCGCAGCCAGCAACGCCAAGACCACCAAGTACGAGCATGTCCTGCCGCTGCTGGCCAAGCTGGAGGAGAGCGAGGACGTGGACGGCGTGCTGTTCCTGCTGAACACCGTGGGCGGCGACGTGGAGGCGGGCCTTGCCATCGCGGAGCTCATCGCCGGCATGACCAAGCCCACGGTCTCCATCGTCCTGGGAGGCAGCCACTCCATCGGCGTACCCCTGGCGGTGGCGGCGAGGCGGAGCTTTGCCGTGCCCAGCGCGGCCATGACCATCCACCCCGTTCGCATGAGCGGCACTGTCATCGCCGCTCCCCAGACCTACCACTACTTTGAGCGGCTCCAGGAGCGGATCGTGGCTTTCGTAGCCGGGCACAGCAGCATCGCCGGGGAGGACTTTCAGGACCTGATGCTGAAAAAGGACGACATGGCCGCAGACGTCGGCAGTGTGATCTACGGCGAGGAGGCTGTGAGCCTGGGTCTCATCGACCAGGTGGGCGGCCTTTCCGACGGCCTCCGGTGCCTGTACCGGCAAATCGAGGAACAAAAGACAAACAAGACGTGAGAAAAGAGGGGGGAAATCCCCCTCTTTTTCATTCGCCTGTGACTGTCTCCAGATGTGCCTGCTCCTCCGGAGAGAAGGACGCCAGCGCCGCGGCGAAGGCCGCGCCGTCCGCCTCCCGCTGCTCCCGTACAAGCGCGGACACCGCCTCATAGTACTGGGAGGGACCGTCCCGGACCGTCAGGCAAAAGGCCATCAGATGCCGGTCCCTGGCCTGCTGCTCATCGCCGATGGCGGCGCTTTCCAGGGCCCTCAGAAAGACAGGCCACCACTCTCCCTCCAGGCCCACAGGCTCCAAGAGGCCCAAAGAGGCCCAGTTGTCCTCTCCCACGCGGCCCAGGCACTCCAGCAGCTCCATGCCGTCCAAGTCCTGCCCGGTGCAGACCCTGGTCATAATCTCCCGCAGGCGGAGGTCAGCCGCCGCCCGGGCCTCCTCCTCCCCGTCCAGTGGCCGGAGGTCCTCCGCCGCCGGCTCTATGCCGAAATAGTCGAGGATGAAGGCCGCCGCGGCCCCGGCGGGGGTCAGCAGCTTCGATTGCTCCCCATTGTCGCAGGCCGCCTGCAGCTGGGCGTAATACTCCGCGGCAGGCAGGCCGCTGTCCGGGAAGTACAGCATGGGGTTGCCCCCCTCATGCAGCCAGCGGTCCACGCACCAGATGCCCCCCTCCCCCTGCCGCACCGGCTGGGAGAGGGCCAGAACATACCAGTACTCCGCGTCGTACTCACCGTAAAAGTGGAACTGGAAATAGGCATGAGCGCCTTCCCAGGTAAAGGGTTTTCTGAAAAATTCCGCGCTGTCACAGGGCGTCAGGCCGTTGCGCTCGATCACATCCGCCATGACCGCCTCGCCCATCTGATTCAGAGTCTCCCAGGTCCTCCAGTCCTCACTCTCCATGTCGGTCCCGCCGGAGCGGTAAAACCGCACGTCGGTGGGAAAGGTCCGGGCGTAATACCGTCCCCCGTCCTGGGCAATGATCTCCATGCCAGCAGGCGCTCCAAACAAAAACTGCTCGTAGCCCGCCTGATCCATGGCGAGAATGCCGAAGAGAAAGCCCATGCCGGAGCCCTCGCCCCAGTCCGCCGCCGCGGCCTCCCAAGAGGCCCTTTCGTAGACGGAGATCAGCGGCCTCCAGCGCTCCTCCGCATCGGAAAACTCCGTGTCCACAACCAGCAGGTCCAGATGCTCCGCAGGCAGGGCAACCTCGATCTCGCCGCAGTCGTAGACGGCATAGCCCTCGTCCGGGTCCGCCGAAACCTCCGGCACAGGATCTTCCGGGGCAGGCGGCGTCTCCGGCGGGGTCTGCGTGCCGCAGGCGGCCAGGGCGCACAGAAGGCACAACGCCAAAAGAAGCGTCAAAAAACGGCGCATATTCATCATCCTCTCTTGTTGATAATTTTATTATAATGTCTTTTCACCGCAAGTAATCTCAAAAGAATAACAAATTGAAACAAAGCAGTAACAATCTATTTCCCGACATTCTATCGTTATTTTTTGATATTAAGTAAAATATACTTGACAAATAGTCGTATCAGTGCTATCCTGTATCCAGCTCGGGCAAACGACGCGCCCCGGCGGGCCGGCTGTGGGCGCAGTGGTTCCAAATCGGAAAGGAAAATGGTTGATGAAGCGTTTTGAGAAGGTATACAGTCAGGGCACCATGGATGTGGTGGAGATCTGGGTGGACACGGAGACCGGCGTGAACTATCTGTGGCGCAAATGCGCCAACTCCGGCGGTCTGACGCCGCTTCTGGATGAGAGCGGAAAGCCCGTTGTAACCCGGCATTGACGGCAGCCGGAAGGCCAGCAAACCGGGCCGGCAGAAATTGATTGGAGGTTTTTCAAATGGGAGCGGAAGAGCGCATGGGCATCGTGGCGGGCCTGACGGTGGGGCTGGCCGTAGGACTGTTGGTTGTAGCATTGCTGTTCCGGAAAAAGGTGCTGGACTGCACCTTTGACGAGCGGCAGGAGCAAGCCCGGGGCGTGGCGTTCAAATACGGCTTTTTCACCCTGATGGGGAGCATTTTTCTCTACGGGGCCTCGGAGCTGGCAGTGGGCCGGTGGTGCGACGCGCTGGCAGGCGGGTGTTTGTGCCTCGCGGCGGGAATTTTGGTGTTTGCGGTGACCTGCATCCTCAAGGACGCCTACCTGAGTCTGCTGGAGCGCCCCCGGCGGATTATAACGCTGTTTGCGCTGCTTTCTTTGAGCAACCTGGGACTGGGCGCCCTCCAGGCGGCACATGGAAAACTGGTGGAGGGCGGAATCCTGACGTTCCGGGCGGTCAACCTGGTGGTGGGGATCATGACTTTTGTGATTCTGATGGTCTACGTCGTCAACTTCCTGCTGCGGGACCGGGAAACGGAGGTGGAATGAAAAATCTCCGCCTGAAATCCGCCCGGGCCGCCATGGACATGAGTCAGCAGCAGCTGGCGGACGCCGTTGGTGTCTCCCGGCAGACCATCAACGCCATTGAGAAGGGGGACTACAATCCCACCATCAAGCTCTGCGTCGCCATCTGCCGCACCTTGGGCAAGACACTGGACGAGCTGTTCTGGGATGCGTAAAAGTTTTTGCGCAAGCTTTTTTCAAAAAGCTTGTGGGGTGCAGGGGCAAAGCCCCTGCAAAATCCCGCCGCGAGAGCGGCGGAAAAAGCCCCGGGAAGACGGTGTCTTCCCGGGGCTTTTTCCTGTCTTCATCCCTTTGTAAGTACCAACTTAAAGTCCAATCCCTCGGCCGTCTCCGCCACCTGGTAGCCCATGGACCGGGCCAGCCGGGTGACGTTTTCCACTGCCACACGGGCGTCTGCCAGAACCTCCAGAGACGCCGGCGCGTCCTTTTGCAGTGCCTCCCGGACCATGAGCACCGGGGTGGGACATCCAAATCCACGGGTGTCAATCATCTTGCTCCCTCCTTCTTCGGCAGATGGGTCAGCGTCACGGCCAGCAAAACCGCAAATCCCAGCGCTACGGCAGCCATACCGGCGGTGCTGGTGCCGCCGACCTGATAGGTGCCGTCCACCACGGAATCTGCGTTCCCCGCCAGACCGAAATTGTGGGCCGCGGCGGCGCCCGCCACCATGCCCAGCACGGACACAGCGGCGTCTCCGCTGCCCTCCCCCGCCAGGATCAGCTGCCGCAGGGGACAGCCCCCCAGCAGGATGGAGCCCCAGCCCGCCAGGGCCATACCCAGGAAGGACCATAGATACTGGGAGTGGGCAATTGGCTGGCTGACGGCGGAGAGGTTGTAGTTCCCCAGAATCAGATTGCCCACGGTGACGGCAGCCCAGATGGCCAGAAAACCGGACAGCAGGCGGAAGTCACGCAGTAAAAAGGCATCCCGCAGGCCGCCGGCCATGCACAGGCGGCTCCGCTGGGCGGCGGCGCCCACCAGAGCGCCGGCGAGCAGGGAGACCAGCCAGAAGGCCCGCTGGGAGCCGGGGCCCTCCTCAGAGAAATGCAGCAGACCCGGCGCCGCCAGCAGCAGCACCATCAAAAGCACCATCACTCCGGGGAGCACTGCTCCCTCGGCGGCAGGGACGGGATATGCCCGTCCCAGGGAGAAGCCCTTTTTCAAAAAGACGATCCCCACCAGGATTCCGGCCAGAAAGCCCAGCAGGCCCGCCACGGCGGTGAGATCTCCGCCACCCAGGCGGATCACCATCCGCAAGGGGCAGCCCAGAAACACCAGCGCGCCGATCATCACAAACAGGCCGATCAGAAACCGGCTGGCGGGCGAGGACCCCGCCTTGGCCCGGAACTCCTTCGCCGCCAGAGCGGCCGCCATAGCCCCCAGTACGATGCCCACGATCTCCGGCCGCAGGTACTGAACCTTGGCGGCGCTGTGAAGGCCCAGGGCCCCGGCGATGTCCCGCTCAAAGCAGGCGATGCAAAAGCCCATGTTTTTGGGGTTGCCCAGGGCCGTCAGCGCCAGCGCCGCAGCGCCGGTAATCAGGCCCGCCAGCACAATGGGACCGTAGTCCCGCACCCAATTTTTCTCTCTCATACGCAGTTCTCCTCACTTTCTTCTCTCCGCCGCTATTCTTCTCAAAAAATAGCGATAGGCAAAAACAACGAACTGAAGCTCAGACCACCAGCTCATAGAAGCCCGCCGTCTCCACGCCGGCCTCCGCCAGACGGCTCTCCAGCGTCTCCCGCAGCTCCGGCGGCGCGGACCAGGCCATGCCGCAGTCCGAGGTCACCTGCCGGGGAACGGAGATCAGCTTTCCCTCCAGTCCCAGCCGGCGGCACAGGGCCTCCGCAGCAATGGCGGCAGAGGTCGTGTGGAATGCCACCACCAGACGAAGCTGCCGCATGATCTTCCGCCTCCCTTCGTTGTTCTTTTGAAAGTATAACATACTCAAATCCAGATTGCGAGATCTGTTTTGAGTATCACGGCGCCCCGTTCATCCGGAGCAGGCGGGGCCGCGCCGGAGAACGCGCGCCGCCCTCCGGGCAAAAGCCCGAAAAGCGGCGCGCGCTCAGGTCAAACGTGATAGCAGCCCCCGCCGATAAACTCCCGCATGAGGGAGGTCTTGGGGATGTTGTCCGCGGGGATGGGCAGGAAGTAGTTCAGAAATTTCAGCAGCCGCTTGGCCTCGATATACTCCTCGCTGTCCCGGGGAACGCCGAAGAGCAGGGGCTGCACATAGGGCTTCAGCAGGGCCGTCTCATAGATCAGCGCCGAGTTGAACACCATGTCCGCGCTGTCCTGGAAGGGGAAGATGTTGTTCTCCTCTCCCCGCCGGACGGAAGGCCACATCTTGATGGTGGCCTGGGCGCTGTATCCCCGGGTTCGGGCATCCCGCTCGATCCGCCGCAGGAGGCGGGCGTCGGTGGTGGGAATGCGGTTGTGATCATCAATATTCAGCGTGGTGAGGCAGCTGATATAGATCTTATATTTGCTCTCCTTGGGCAGAGCGTAGGTAAACTGGTCGTTGAGGCAGTGGATGCCCTCGATCACCAGCACGTCTCCCTCTCTCAGCGTGAGGAAGTTGCCGTTGTATTCCCGCTGACCCTTCTTGAAGTTGAAGGTGGGGATTTCCACCGTCTCCCCTTTCAGCAGGCGCACACAGTCCTGGTTGAACTGCTCCACGTCCATGGCTCCCAGGCCCTCAAAGTCGTAATTGCCGTTCTCGTCCCGGGGAGTGTCCTCCCGATTTTTGAAGTAGTTGTCCGTGGCGATGGGATAGGGCCGCAGGCCACAGGCTCTAAGCTGGGTGGACAGACGGTGGGAGAAGGTGGTCTTGCCAGAGGAGGAGGGCCCTGCGATCATCACAAAGCGGACGTCCTTGCGCCCCGCGATCTCCTCGGCGATGTCGCCGATCTTCTTCTCCATCATGGCCTCGTGGGCCAGAATCAGGGGCATGGCGCCTCCCTGGGAGATGGTGGTGTTCAGCTCCGCCACATTGGAGGCGTTCAGCGCCTTGGAGCGCAGCGTAGACCCATAGAGCTCACGGAAGACCTTCTTGGAGGGCAGAAAATCTCCCAGCTGATTGGGATTCTTCTGAGTGGGCAGGCGCAGGACGAAGCCATTTTCAAAAAGCTCCAGCCCGAAGCACTTGACATAGCTGGTGTCCGGCACCATGTAGCCGTAGAAGTAATCCACAAAGCCGTCCAGGGAGTAGACGTTGACCCGGGAATTGATCCGGAAGCTGAGGAGCTGGGCCTTGTGGACCAGTCCGGCGCTGCGGAACAGCTCTATGGCGTCATCGGTGCTGACGGAGCTCTTTTCAATGGGCAGGGCCTGGGCGGACAGCTCCCGCATCCGCTCCTCCACACGGTCCAGCATGGCCTGATCCAGGGTAAAATTGCCCTGCGCCAGGATGAAGAGGGCGCTGCTGAGGGAGTACTCCACGCAGACACGCTCTACATTCTCCCGGCCCGCCACGTCGTAGAATGCCTTCAGCATCAAAAGGACGGCGCTGCGCTCATAGGTCTGAATGCCTGGCTTGTCCTGGGCAGTCACCATTTTCAGGGAGCAGTCCCGGTCCAGGACCTTGTGGAGCTCACAGAGCTTTCCATCCCGGTTGACCAGCAGGATGTCCCAGGGGTAACGGTCCTGGAAATCCGCCGCGATGGCGCGGTAGGGTGTGCCGTGGGGATAGGCGTGCTCCACGCCGTCTACGGTGACCTTAATCATTCTCTTCTCTTCCATAGGATGGCCTCCTCTAATATGGGATCGTCCCGCCGGAGGGGCGGGACACCGGACTCTCTGCGCATCGTGCTGTATACTGTTGTTATCATACAATATTTGGCGAGAAAATACAAGGAGGTTTGTTCTAAATCTTAGGTCCTGTTCACGTAAGCCCAAACGCACGGCTTACCGGCAAATTTTCCATCCGAACCGCGTCGGAAAAGTCTCAAATCGACCAGCTCCGCGGGCTGTTCCTGCTCCCGCCCGGCTTTTCTAGGCCTTGTTTGATAAGTGGCGATAGATTTTTTCGCCGGTTCAGGCGATTTGACGCAGCCATACTTTGTGTATAGCAAGAAAATCAACGCGGAACGGCGGAAAAGGTCTGCGCTTGGGCGTTTTGGCATTTTTCAAACAATGTCTAGCTCTTTCCCAACGTCCGATAGGTGTATCGAATCACAGCGACGCAGATCACAAATGTCAGCAGATCGGAAACCGGCATGGAGTATAGAACTCCGTCCAGTCCAAACTGCGGGGGGAGCAGCAAAGCAAAGCCCACGCCAAACAGAATTTCCCGCACCATAGAAATGGCGGTGGAGGCAAAGGCCTTCCCCAGGGATTGCAGGTAAATGAACGTCCCCTTGTTCACTGTGGCCAGCACCGTCATGCAAAGATACACCCGAAAGCACTTGACTGCATACTCGGCGTAGTAGACGCTCTCATTGGCCGCGCCAAAAATACCGATGAGCTGCCGTGGAAACAGCTCCACGATCAGCAGAGCAACGCCGCCCACGATGGCCTCCGCGGCCAGCAGACGCGTAAAGAGGGCCTTGGCCCGCTCTTTCCGCCCCGCGCCAATGTTATAACCGACGATTGGAATGCAGCCGGCCGCCAGTCCCACCGCAATGGAAATAACAATCTGGAAAAACTTCATCACAATGCCCAGCACTGCCATGGGGATCTGGGCGTACTGCTCCTGCCCGAAAACGGGGTCCAGCGCGCCGTATTTCAGCGTCATGTTCTGAATCGCCGCCATTGCCATGACCAGAGAGATCTGAGAGAGAAAGCTGCAAAGCCCCAATGGCAGATATTTCTTTGCCAGAGTGCCATGGACACGGAAACTGGCCCGCTCCAGCCGGACCGCCTTCATGTGGCAAAGATACCATACGGCCAGCGCCGCCGTCAGAATCTGGCCCAGCACTGTGGCCACCGCCGCGCCCATCATGCCCCAGCGAAAAATGAAGATGAATATGGGGTCCAGAATGATATTGGCGCCCGCTCCCGCCAGGGTAGAGACCATGGCGAACTTCGGACTGCCGTCAGAGCGGATGATGGGATTCAACGCCTGACCAAACATATAAAAGGGGACGCCCAGAGTGATCCAAAAGAAATACTCCTTGGCATGATAAAAGGTCTCCTGATTGACCTCTCCGCCAAACAGAGTGAGAATCTGCTCTTGAAAGACCAGATAGAGCGCCACAAGAATCAGTCCGGAGAAAATGCACAGCAGGATCGCGCTGCCGATACTCTTGTGAGCGGCGTCCCTGTCCCCTCTGCCCAGGCTGATGCTCACAAAAGCGCAGCAGCCGTCGCCGATCATAACCGCGACAGCCAAAGCTACCACCGTCAGCGGAAAGACCACTGTATTGGCCGCATTTCCGTAGGACCCCAGATACTCCGCATTGGCGATGAAAATCTGATCCACGATATTGTACAACGCCGCCACCAGCAGCGAGATAACACATGGCACGGCATATTTTGCCATCAGTCTGCCCACCGGCTCAGTTTCGAGAAATGCGTTGGATTTTTTTTGCATGCTGATTACCTCCTAAACACGAGAAAACCCACGGATGGAAAAATGGACTGGTGTTCTCCGGCCGCGCGTTTTCGGCTGAAATTGGGGAACAAATAAAAAAGCAACGCGCAGCGGTCAACCGGATTTATGCGGTGACGCTACACGTTGCATATTTACTATAACACTTAAAAGTCTGAAAAGTCAATGCCCATTTTTGAAGGAGAAGCAGGGGCGGACCGCTGCCGCGGTCCGCCCCTGCTTCTCTGCGCGGTTTACTGCGGGTGGCGGTCCCGGAGCAGGGCAAACGCCTCGTCCGCCACGGCAATGGTCTGGGCGATGTCTTCATCTGACAGGGCGTAGTTCAGGAAGTGATTGTGATGTGTGGTGAAGAACACGCCCCGCTTCACACACTCGGCAATCCACTCCTGATGGAGCATCAGGCTGGGGTCGTCCGCCAGACGCAGGTAGAAAAGGCTCGGCATGCCGGATACATGGAGATCGAAGCCGTACTTCTCCCCCGCGGCCAGAAGGCCCTGGCGCAGCTTTCGGCCCTTCTCGTCCAGAACCCTCGGCAGATCCAGCCGCTTCATCTTCTCTATGCAGGCGATGCCGGCGGCGAAGGGCACGGCGGAGAGCCAGTAGCTGCCGGTGTAGCTGATACCGGAGACAGTGCCCTTCAAAAACTCCTTGCCGCAGAGGGCGGAGACGTTGTAGCCGTTGGCCAGGGCTTTACAGAAGCAGATCAGGTCCGCCTCAAAGCCAAAGAAATGGTCGCTGCCCCGGAGATCCAGCCGGAAGCCCGCCCGCACGTCGTCAATAATCAGCAGCGCCTCATTGTCGGTGCAGAGCTTGCGGACCTTCTGCCAAAAACCCTCGGCGGGCAGCTCGTTGTCCACAAAGTTGCCGTGCATGTAGGGCTGGCTGATTACGGCGGCGATCTCGCCCTTATAGCGGTCAAACAGCTCCCCCAGTGCGTCGGCGTCGTTCCAGTCCACGTAGAGGTTGTGCATCACGTCCTCTTCCAGAATGCCGGAGTAGTCCTTCTTCTGGGCCCAGGCATCCACGCCGTGGTAGTAGCCCTTGAAAAAGACGATCTTCTTCCGGCGGGTATGGGCCCGGGCGGTAAGAATGGCCAGGGTGGTCACATCGCCGCCGTTCTTGGCGAAGAAGGCCCAGTCCGCGCTGGCGACGGTGTCCACCAGCAGCTCGGCAAACTCAATCATCTTGGTGGAGGGAACCGTCACGCAGTCCTCCAGCTCCCGCTGCGCCGCGGCGGCGGCGTCCACATCCGGGTCGCCGTAGCCCAGGATATTGGGGCCGTAGCCGCACATATAGTCGATCATGCGGTTGCCGTCCAGGTCCCAGAAATAGGCCCCCTTTGCCCGCTGGGAGAACAGGGGCCAGGCCTCCACGGGGGTGTAGCAGCCCTCGGCGGGCCCCTGGTGGCCGTAAATGCCGGAGGGGATCACCCTGCAGGCCCGAAGATAGGCCTCCCGGCTCTTGGAATAATCGTTGATATTCATCCTTTGTCCTTTCTTATCCTGCATAAAACTATGTTCCGCTGCCGCCGGTGGGGCGTTTTGTCACTTTTCAAACACGGCCTAGGCGAGATAGACCGCCACCCGGTCCAGGATACGGTTGATGTTGTCGATCTGGGAGATCATGCCGCCAATGCGGACCTGTCCCAGGCCCACGGCGGCGATGGCGTTGAGTTTTCCGTCGAAGAGGTCCCGGGCCACATGCATATTCTCAAACTCCATGTACGACAGGAACTTCTCCGGCGCGGAGTGGACGGTGAGAAGCCTGTGGTTCCGGCAGCGCAGCGCCGCGCCGGGGCCGTCCTGAATGGACAGCTTCGCCGTGCCGTCCACAATGCTGGCGGCGGAGCATTGGCCGATGGGATCTTCATTTGCGATCTGGGCGGCGGCCTCGGCAATGACGTGGAACATCAGCGTAGTGGAAATCCGGAAGAACTCCGGGTCGTCCAGGGCGCCGGGGGCGGGCCGCAGAAATGTGGTCAGCCGGTCCGTCAGCTTTGTGAAGGGGCCCATGAGGAAGCCCGCCTTGGTAATCCCCTTGGTGGGGATGGGCGTCACAGTCCCGTCAATGAGGCCGTTGAACTTCCCGCAGGAGGAGAAGGGCAGCTTTACCTGGCAGCGGTCCGTGCCGGGGGCCATGCGGCACCGCCCGCCGCCGAAAAAGAGGGTGGCGGCGGGGCCGCCCTTCACGGCAAAGCCCACGGAGACGCTGGCGTTTTCTATCAGCTGAGCCGACTTTTTGTCCAGGTCGCAGAGATAGGGCAGAGCTCCCAGAATGGCGAAAAGGTTGATGTACGCCAGGGTTTTTTGGTCTTTCATGATGGATTCCTCCCCTGAATCGCCGCTTCCGGCGAAATTGAATAGGACAATCATACCATGAAACCACCTCCGGCGCAAGCATTTCCGCATCCCTGTCCCGGGGCAAACGGATATACAATTAGGCCATTTTTCAAACATGGCCTAAACTCCCGGCATTGATAAAAGCGCGGAGAGATGCGCTGTATCTATTTCTCCGCACTTTTCTAGATAATCCCAATAAAAGCTGACTGAGCGTTCGATTTTTCGTAAAGAAATACCTTCAAAATCAGTCTGCCAGGCTGTGGGAGAGATTGAAATGGATGCAGCGGGATTGGGATACCGCATACGCGAGGTCCGCAGGCAAGCGGGAATCCGCTCAGATAAATCAGCGGAGTTATGCGGTATTGTTCATATTCAAAAAATTGCATCTGCTTCAAAAATCCCCGGCCGCAGGCCGGGGATTTCACGTTATTCTTCCGCCGCGAACCGGACAGGGAGCCCGTTGATCTCCACGTCCTCCTCCACAGGGATCAGGATGTACTTTCTGCCGTCGATAACCCTGGTCTCCACCAGATAACTGCACTCCGGGTCCACGGACACCTTGGCCTGGGCAGTGCGGATCTCAAACTTTCCGGCGTCGATCAGGTTGGCGGGGCTCAAAACCGTGTCCGCGCCGAACCGCTCATCGCAGCTCTCCTTGAAGGTGCCCACCCGCTCCTCCGGGACGCCGCAGTCCCGGAGAATTCCGCCGATGTCCTTCGCCGTCACCGCCAGAGGCTCCGGGTCTTTGCTCTCCTTATGCTGGGCAATCCGCTCCGCCAGCCGCTCATGGACCGTTCGGGCCACCTCCACGCTGCACGTCTCCTCCAGAGTGGACAGCGCCTCCTGAAACGCCTCCCGCTGCTCCGCCGCGGACATGGGCGGCTCCGTGCGGAACACGGCGTCAATGAACTCCTGGTGGAGCTCGTCCGGCTTGCGGGAGTAAAAAAGGGCGTTGTAGATGTTGGCCGTCCGGTTGTCAAAGGCCGGGAAGAGGAAGCCCAGCTCCGGCGCCGACACTACCTGTCCCGCGGTGTAGTGAAACTCGTTGTCGCCGGGGAAATACCCCAGCTCCGCCCTGCCAGCCTTTACCGGGCAGACGCAGCAGACGATGTAGGTAAACACCTCGTCGGAGGCGTCTGCCTGGGTCTCGCCGTCCTTTCCCCTGCGGGGCACGTCGTAGGCGTCGCAGGCCATCAGGAGGAGATAGCTGTCGTCCCCCATGTCCAGGCTGTCGATGACCTTTTGGTAGAAGGCGCTCCGGGTCTCCCGGTCCTTCAATCCGCTGGCGCGCAGGGCGGAGAGGAGACGGTGCTCCTCGCTGTCCGCCACCTGCTGGGTGGAGAACACGATGTCGATCAGGTTCCTGCCCAAGGCGCCGGAGAGGATCTTTTTCAAAAGGCCCAGATACTCCTCCGCCTCCTCCTGGGGCATGGCGCCAAGGGACTCGTCCAGGTCGGAGACGATCTTTCTCCCGCTGTTGACAAAGCAGCCGTAGATCCGGCTGACGGCGCTTTTCTCAGGCCGCCAGCGGCGGCGCAGCTCGCTGATTTCTTTTTGGTTCATGAATTACCTCGCTGTTTTTGATTTTCGCCCTTTCAGGTGCGCAGGGACACTGCCGCGCGAAAAAGCACGCATCCCTATTGTAGCCGAGAATGGAAGAAAATGCAATCCATATCAGCGAAATCCAAACGGATGCAGGCCTTCGGAATGCAGCTCCGGATGTCCCTCTTTCCCCATTGAGAAGACACCGAATGCCTTCAGCTTCCCCTTCGGGCCCCTCTGTTGACATGCGCCAAATTGATGGGCTGACCGCCGTGCGCTTTCTGGAAAACGGGGAAAATCCGGTTTTCTCGGCCCGCCCGGCGTGGGCAAAGCCCCTCTGACCGCCGCTCAAGAAAGCCCGCCGCGGATATATCCGCGGCGGGCCTCACAGAAACAAAACTTGTGTGTTCTCCAAATCCGTGGAGACTATTTTGCAACTCCCAAGACCTCCACCTGCATCCCGGCAGTCTCGCAGAAATACCGCCGGATTTCCTCGATGCGTTCCGGCGCAGGCGGCGAAAATCTTTCAGGGGTCTCCCCGATATTGCCCGACTTGGGAACGCCAAAATCGTGGTAGGGCAGCAGCGTCAGCTGCCGGATTTGATACCGGCGGTAAAATGCGGCGGTCTGCTCAATGATGGCGGCGGTATCGTTTACCCCCTGAATTAAGGGCATCCGCATCAGCAACTTGTCATGGGTCACAGGGTCCTCTGCCAGCCGCCTCAGATTTTCCAAAATGGAGCCGTTACTGCGCCCGGTATAAGCCATGTGGACCTCGTCGTCAATGGACTTCATATCATAGAGAATATGGGTCACATTTTCCCGCCTGGCCAGACTCAAAAGTGCGCTGCCGTCCCCGTAACCGGAGGTATCCAGACAGGCGCGAATCCCCTGCTCCGCCGCCTGATCCACCAGTTTCGCCACAAATTCCGCATGGCTCAGCATCTCGCCGCCGCTGATTGTCATACCGCCGCCGGTGGCATCGTAAAAGCCCTTGTCCTGGACCACCTCGGCTAAAATTTCCTCCGCTGTCATAGGTTTTGCCACAGCCTGCAGTCCTCTGGCAAAGCAGAACTCCACACACTGCATGCATTTATCGCACTTTGCCCGGTCGATGTTAATCTTCCGCTCTTCGTCCACATAAACGGCCTTTTGCGGGCAGTGGTCCAGACAGTAGCCGCAGTGAATACAGCTGTTGGGCATCCGGATGAGCTGCTGCCCATAGTCGATCAGCTCCGGGTTGTGACACCAGCGGCAGCGGAGCGGACAGCCCTTGAGAAAAACCGTGGTGCGGATGCCGGGGCCGTCCTCAGTGGAGAATTTCTGGATGGAGCCCACCAGAGCGGTTTCACGTTTCATGGCGGCTCCTTACACCTTCTTCAAATGGGCAGTGCGGTAGATGATGCTGTCCTGCGCTTCCTTGTCCAGCTCGGTGAAGTAGGCCATGTAGCCCGCCACCCGCACCATAAGGCCGCGGTAGTCCTCCGGCTTGCGCTGCGCGGCCCGGAGAGTCTCGTCGTCCACAACGTTGATCTGGATATGCTCGCCGCCGTTGGCAAAGAAGGTCTTGATGACGCCCTCAATGGACTGGAGCCCCTTCTCCCCCGCCACACCGTGGGGGTCAAAGCGGAGGTTGAAGAGGGCGCCGTCGTGAAAGTCCGCCTGCCCCTGGGAGGCCACGGATTTGACTGTGGCGGTGGGGCCCTTCACGTCCCGGCCCATCATGGGCGAGGCGTTGTCGCACAGGGGCTCTTTTGCCAGACGGCCGTCGGGAGTAGCGCCGCACACGGCGCCGTGGGAGACATTGGTGGTCTGGGAGTGAATATTGAAGGAGTAATGGCCGCCTCTGGCGTCCTGCCACGTCTGCACATTGTCGGCGATAAAGTGCATCATCTCCCGGTAGACGCCGTCGGCGTGGGGGTCGTCGTTGCCAAATTTGGCGGGCTTGTTCAGAAGGAGCTGGCGCATCCGCTCCTCTCCCTCGAAGTTTTTGTCCAGCGCCTGGATCAGCTCATCCATGGTGAAGTCCTTATCCTCGAAGACGCACTTCTCAATAGCCACAATGGAATCCGCCAGATTGGCCGCTCCGGTGATGTAGAGTCCGGCGGTGCTGTATTGGGCGCCGCCCTCCTGAACGGATCGGCCGCTCTCCACACAGCCCTTGGTGACCATGCCGGCGAAGATGACAGGATAGCGGAGCATATGGATGCTCTGCATGATATTATATCCGGTGCGCACCAGGTTATAGTGGTGAAGAATCTGAGCCTTGAGGGCATTCTTGAACTCCTCGATGTCCTTGAAGTCCCGGGGATCGCCGGTCTGGAGGCCCATGAGCTTTCCAGTGACAGGGTCCACGCCGTTGTGCAGGACAAGCTCCAGCATCTTGCCCATATTGACATAGCCCGCGTCGGGGGAACCGTCGGTGCCGCCGCCGCCAGGACCGGGCTGGATGCAGCCTACAATGGTCCAGTCCCGGGCCTCCTCCAGGGTGCAGCCCTTGCCCATGGCCATCTTCATGGCGGTTTCGTCGTTGAAGAAGCCCGGATTGGCCTGCCCCTCCTGAATCATCTTGCAGCCCTTGCGGATCAGGGGCTCCGGCGTGCCGCTCCAGACCCGCACCGCCAGGACGGGCTGTGTGGTCTGCAATTCGTCGGCGGCGTCCAGGCAGAGGTAGGACAGCTCGTTGGTTGCGTCTGAGCCGTCCGGGGTCTGGCCGCCTACAATCAGGATCTCCCACATGGGATACCCGGCGAAGGAGCGGGCGTACCACTTGTCCCGCACCTCAAAAACCTCACAGGCCTTGAGGTAGAGGCACTCCAGCAGCTCCAGGGCCTGCTCCCGCGTGAGGGTCTTGTCGATGAGTACGTCCTTTTCGTAGAACGGCCACATGTACTGGTCAAACCGGCCGAAGCCGCAGGCGGTGGTGCAGACCTCAATGTGGAAGTACACATGGACGAACCACACCAGCTGGAGGGCCTGGTGGAACGTCTGAGGCGGATTCTCGGGGACTGTCCGGCAGTTCTCCGCAATGGTCAGCAGCTCCGCCTTCCGCCTGGGGTCAGAACAGGCATCCGCCTGACGCCGGGCCTCGTCCGCCATGCGGTGCGCATAAGTAATCAGTCCCCGGCACTGGATTATGCAGGCATTCCAGAAATCAATCTTGGCCTGGTCCTCACGGCAGGTGCCGGGGGTCTTTTCGATGTTGGCCTGACACTCCTCCATATAGCCCCGGATGCCCACACGAAGAAGTTTTTCGTGATCGCACAAAGTCTCGCCGGACACGCCGTTGCGCAGGCCCACGGTGATGATGTCGTCCTGGCAGGCCTCCCGGATGTGAGCGGGCAGAGCGGTCTTGGACAGGTCCTCCATAGACTTGCCCTCCCAGTACTTGAGGTTCTCCAGAATCAGCGCCCGGTCCTCGGGAGAAATATCGTAGGGATCTGTTCCGCGCACGGGAAATTCATCAATATCGCTGATATACCAGGAGCTGGACTGGAACTCCGGGTGGAGATTGGCGCCCCGGTAGCGGTTGGTGGGCGTGCCTACAATGAGCTCATCGTCCATGATGAGCGTCGTCATATGCTCCATGATGTAGTTGACCACCTTGGCCCGGAAAACAGGCACCGCGTCCCCGGCGAATTTCGGGTAGGCCTCCGTCTCCAGCACCAGACGTTCCGCCGTGATACAGGGGCGGGAGTTCATCAATTTGTCTTTCATTCGCTGCACTCTTGCGTTCATTTGACTGCCTCCTTGCCGCCGCAGCATGGAGATTCACCCGCGGCCGCCATATAAACTTTTTTACGGGACGCCGGTCTGACGGAACCGAAACGGCCCTCCCCCAAACAGACGTCCCACATTGATGATGAGATTATTATAAGAAAAACGCAGAGCACAAGCAATACTTAATTTGCTATAAAATTAAATTATCTTGCGAATTATCGCCCTGCCCCCATTGCGAAATCCGTCGGAACGTGATATGATGTAAAAACGAAAGGGGGATTGCCATGCTGCTGGAACGACTGACCTATGCCGATGATCTGCCAATGAACATCACGGTTGCAAACATTACAGAGGACCCGCTGCACTATCATCTGGACATTGAGATCACCTATGTGCTGCGCGGCTCCGTCCGGCTGAAAAACGGCTATCGCTGCTACACTTTGCAGGAAGGGGATATTTTTACCAACTCCGGCCACGAGGTACACAGCATCACCGCCCTGACCGAGGACAATGTAGTGGCGCAGATTCAAATCAGTACGCACTATTACTTCCAGTTCTTTCCCAATCTAAGCAAAGCCTGTTACCGCACATACAGCCGTAAGCTGGGGGATAAAAAGCACAACAGACTGCGGGAGCTGCTGCTGCAGATCCTGCTCAAGTACACTACCAGAGGGTTTAATTACAAGAGCAAATGCATCTATCTGATGGTGGATACCATCAAGCACCTGAACAAGTATTTCAATCTGTTTGCTTTCGATCAGGAGGTAGTGGTCGCCTTTGAAAAGAGCAATCCCGTGGCTGTCGAACGCATCAGCCGGATCTGCCAGTACATCTATCAGTATTATGCCGACAATATCACCTTGGAGGATCTAAGCGCTGTCGAGCATCTGAGCACCTACTATCTGTCCCATATCATCAAGAGCTTCACCGGCATGAGCTTTCGGGAGTTTCTGTGCTTCGCACGGGTAGAGTGGTCGGAGATCATGCTGCTGGACAGCGACGCAAAAATCAGCCGGATCGCCAGAGAGGTCGGGTTCTCCACCACGGCGTACTATAAGAAATACTTCAAGAAGTGGTTCAGCCTCACCCCGGAGGAGCATCGGGCCCGCTATCTGCCCCTGGTTAAAAGCGACCTGCGTCCCGCCGTTATGGAACCGCTGCCCATGAACAAAGCGGCGGCGCTGATCAGGCAGGTCTATGCCAACTACAATTTAAGGCGCGGAAACGGCGACATTGTCTCCAGCATCAATCTGGAGGTGGAAGTCGATACCGCCGCCGCGCTGGGCCGCTTCGAAAAGACGCTGACGGTAATCGTCACGCTGGACGACTACAAAGCGCTGGGGCTGCGGATGTTTGCTCTGCTGGAGTCTCTGGCGCCGCACCGGGTACTGCTGCTGCAGCGGGAAGAGGACAGCCCGGAGGATCTGGGCGCCGTTCTCAAGCTATTGCGCAGGGAGGGCCGCACGGCAAAGCAGCAGACGGAGACGGACTGTGTCCGCGGCGTATCTGCGGCGTATGACAGCATCCTCTATCCCATCTATCTCTTTCGGTGCTGCCTGAAATCGGAAAACGGCCAGATGTCCGTATTCCTGCGGGATACGGACTCGGCGGACAAGCTGCTCCAGGGACAAAGCGCGCTGGTGACCGCCAATGGAATCTGCAAGCCGTCCTATTACTTCTATCTGGCGGCGGCCCACACCCAGGGCAGCATTATCTGCCAGAGCAATCAATACTGCGTGGTCCGGGAAGAGCACGCAGATCAGACGGTCTTCAAGCTGTTCGTATACAACGCTGACAAAGAGCTGCTGGACCTGTGCCGGATGGACAGTACCCAGGAACAGGTCAAAAGCGCCGTCAACGACTTTAAGAGCGCGCTTGAGGTCAGCATGAACATACGCCTGCCGCCGGGGCAGTACGCAGTGACAAAGTACAGCCTGACCCGGGAGGGAAACATCTTTGGCTATATGGCGAATATGGGCTTTCCCGATGATGCGGCGGTCTTCTCCGGGTACTGCCCGGAGATCTACTCCGGTGCGCCTGTCTTGGAGGTATACCCGGACGATGTGCGTACCATACTGAATATTCATTTCTCCATCAAAAGCGCGGGCGCACAAATGGCCATCATCAGGCCGATCCAACAGAATGCATTCCCGTGACATATTTAAGGAGCCCGGCAGCCGCCGGGCTCCTTTGCGTGGAATCCCCGCTCCGCCCAGGGCGGAGCTCAGTCGAAGTTATAAGCTGTTACGATGGGAGCGCGGCCCTCCTGCCGGTCGGTAAAGGCCTCATACAGGCTGATGCCCAGGAAGGAGCCGTTGATGTTTATCACGTTGTCAAACCCGCGGCCCCGCAGCGCGCAGTAGGCATAGTAGGACCTCTGGCTGGAACGGCAGTGCAGATACACCGGAATATCCCGGGGAATTTTGTCCAGATTTTCCCGCAGGGAGGACAGGGGAATATTATGGGCGCCTTTGATGTGGCCCGCCTCAAATTCATCTGCCTCCCGCACGTCCACGATGTATGCGCCGTTCTCCACCAAAGAGCGCACCTCGCTCACATGTACCTGCTTCAAAGCGCCGCACAGTACATTGGAGGCCGTCAGCGCCGCCATGTGCACCACATCCTTGGCCGTGGCGAACAGCGGGGCGTAGCAATGTTCAAACTCTTTCAGATCCTCCACGGTTCCGCCCATGCCAATCAAGGCGGCCACAGCGTTGATTCGCTTATCCGCCTCTCCGCCGCCGATGGCCTGTGCGCCCAGCAGACGCCCCGTCGGCACCTCAAAGAGCAGCTTGAAGGCAAGATACCGGCAGTCCGGCATAATGCCGACCTTATCGGAGGCAAAAACGGTCACATAGTCATAGGGAATTCCCGCGGCCTTTGCGGCCCGCTCATTCAGACCGGCAGCGGCGGCATTCAGGCCAAAGACACGCAGGCAGGAGGAACCGACAAATCCCCGGAAAACCGATACGATCCCGCAGATATTGTCTGCGGCGACACGGGCCTCTTTCTGGGCCACGCCGGCCAGCGCCAGACGGCCAGGTTTTCCAGTCAGCAGATCGGTGGTCTCCGCTGCGTCGCCCACGGCGTAGATGTCGGGGTCGCCGGTCCGCATATGCCGGTCCACCTTAATTCCGCCGGAATCGCCGATCTCCAGCCCGGCCTGCCGGGCAAGCGCCGTCTCCGGAGCCACACCAATGGCCATGACCACCGCATCGGCGGGAACCGTAAAGCTCTCGCCGTTCCGCTGAGCGGTAACGCCTTGGGGCCCGATGGCAGTAACCGTGCTGCCAAGCCGCAGGTCTACGCCCCTGTCGATGATCTCCCGGTGGAACATCTGCGCCATATCGTAATCAAAGGGGGTCATCACCTGATCCAGTCCCTCCAGCAGCGTCACACGCTTGCCAGCTCTGCACAGGTTCTCGGCGACCTCGATCCCGATAAAACCGCCGCCCACCACCGTTACATTTTGTGTGCTCTCCTGATCCATGCAGGCCTTAACCCGGGCAATATCGGTGACATTGCGGACGGAAAACACCCGCTCGCCGTCGATCCCCGCAATGCTTTTGGGCATAACAGGCGAAGCGCCCGGGGCCAGCACCAGCTTGTCGTAGGCGAATTCCCTTGTCTCGCCGGTGATTACGCTCCGTGCCGTTACGCGCTTTGCCGCTCTGTCGATGGCAATGGCCTCTGTATTGACCTGTACGTCAATACGATACTGAATGCGGAAGCTCTCCGGCGTCATCATGACCAGGTCGCCCTCCTCCGCCACGATGCCGCCCAGATAGTAGGGAAGCGAGCAGTTGGAGAACGATACATGCGCGCCCCGCTCAAGGATGGTGATCTCCGCATGTTCGTCCAGCCTGCGGACACGGGCCGCCGCGGAGGCCCCTCCGGCTACGCCGCCGATTACCAGTAATCTCATTTGCGCAACACTCCTTATGATTTTTTCAGATTTGCTTTTCAAGGCAGCTGGTCCTTCCAAGGTAATCTTACCATTGTCTCGCCGTGCATTCATCGTGTTGTTTGCTAACTATATTGCGTTTATTTTGAACTATCTTGTTTTTTCGAAAGAAAGCAACTACACTGATGTCACGCGGCAAAACTATTACTTTTGAGGGGGCGGATTTGCATGAGAGATTATACTGCACTCTCCCTGGAGGAGAAAGAAACGTTGGTAAAAAAGGCGATGGATGTGGGTTTTCAGACGGAAACGGATTACGGCAACTGTATCCAAAGCTGCCTCAACGGGCTGTATAGCGCCTTTCCGGACATTGGAATTACAGAGGATATGCTGCAATGCTCTTTTGGAATTGCCGGCGGCTGCGGATGTTCTCTTCTTGGCACATGCGGCGCACTGAACGCGGCGGCCTGGGTTATCAGTCTTTTCTACGGCCGTCCCATTGACGATCTTGGCGGCGACTACGAGCAGTGTCACGTTATGATCCGGGAGATTGTGGAGACGTTCCGCCAGCGGTACGAGGGTATTCTCTGTCATGAGGTGATGACCCACAACATGGGCGGCGTATATGATTGGAATACCCCGGAAGGCGACGCGGCCTATATGGCGCACAACGGGACGTTCCACTGTGCGACCGCCGTGGCCTATTGTGCGGAGATCATTGCCCGGATGATCGTGGACGGTAAACTCAAAAAATAGCCGGGTGCGCTATTGCCATTTCAAACTACAAGGAGGATCTACAAAATGAGCTTTACTAACAAAGTGGTCGTTGTAACCGGCGCCGGCGGCGGAATGGGTACCGCAGTCATCAAAAAGTTTACGGACCAGGGTGCGAAGGCGGCTCTGCTGGATATTGACGAGTCGCTTTGCCGCCGCACTGCGGAAAAGCTGCGCCTGAATGAGGACCGCGCTTTTTGCATCAGTGCGGATGTTGCCGATGAGAAGGCGGTCAAGGACACGGTGGCAAAGATCGTAGAGCACTACGGCCGCATTGACGCCCTGGTCAACATTGCCGGTATCGCCGGCCCCAGCGCCCGCACGGAGGACTATGCCTTTTCCGAGGTGAAGAAGGTATTTGAGATCAATGTCTACGGCACATTCCTGATGATGCAGAACGTCCTGCCCATCATGCAGGCCCAGAAGAGCGGCGCGATTGTCAATCTCGGCTCCGTATCCGGAATGTTTGGCTATCCCTTTGAGATTGCCTATGGCGCCAGCAAAGCGGCGGTGATCCACATGACCAAAAACGCCGCCAACGAGAACGGCGGAAACGGCGTCCGGGTCAACGCCATCTCTCCCGGATGGGTAAACACAAATATGATGAAAAGTATTTTGGCCAGCTATAAGGACGTGGGCTTTGAAAACAGCGCCGACAATGTGACCCTGGGGCCCATGAAGCGCCCCGGCGAACCGGAGGAAATGGCCAATGCTATTGTGTTTCTCTGCTCCGAGGAGGCATCTTATATCAACGGCACCAACTTCCTGGTGGATGGCGGCATGACGCTGGGGTAAAGCGCAAAGAGATTATCCCGGGAACGCCCGGCGAAGAGCCATGCCCAGATTGTTCATGTTATAAAAGACAGTCAAAACCTCCGGCTAAACCGGAGGTTTTGGCTGTCTTTGAATGCGGTGCGCCATGGCCGGCGCAGCCGGCTCCAACTTTGCGGCCGGCGTCTGTGGAAATTTTGACGATCCCGTCAGTATTCCCCGGCTCCCGTTTCTCTTCTCCTCCTGCGGGGATGTTGGCGCCAGGCTGATGAACAGCGAGGGCGGCAAGCATATGTCCGATCTGCTGGAGAGGCCGGTTTTCCGTCAGGCGCCTGGGAATCGGCGAAATCAGCGATCATTTCATCACAACCACGCTTATGTGAAACAAGACATCGCACGAAGCAATGAATATGCAGAGGCTTATAAAATATTAGGCCATGTTTGAAAAACGGCGGAATGCCCAGCGGCGAGAGATTTTTTCGCCAATCAAGGCAAATTTTTGCAGGCGGGCTGACGCCCGGCAAGAACATTTAACGCAGAGTGGCGGATCAAGATCCACCGTTTGGGCGTTTTGACTTTTTTCAAACAGGGCCTAAAATAGAAGCAGATTTTTGGGGATTGAATGATTACCCGAGCGAGTCCGGACTCCAGGCGGCACTTTATGTAATCGTCCACACATTGACGGGGACAACTGGTTTTATCATAGAGCGTCCGCCTGCACCGCTTGTTCACACATCCCGCATAATCCCGCAGAACTCATTTCACGTCCTCAATATCTCCAGCTTTAGCTGTATGGATGTCCTATGCCGGCAACAAGAATTGGTATCGTAATACTGTATCTTCTGACAGCGACACGGACATTAAATTTGATGCGTTCAGCTGCGAAATAGCAGGACGATTCTCAGCTTTTCTCTGTAAGACGCGCAGAGTAGAATAATCAGTTTTCCCATTCGCTTCTCAATAAGCGCAAAAATTCCTTGGAAGCCTTTGAAAAAACCTGATACTTTTTCCATACAATGCAGAGCCCAGCCTCCAAAGTTGGGTAGAGCGGGCGGAAACTAAGCTCGCTGTCCCCGGTAGTGTTAATGATTTTGTCCAGCGTAATGGCGTAACCAATGCCCTTTTTTACAAAGAGAGACGCATTAAAAATCAAATCATAGGTCATGACAATATTCAGCTTGCTGACATCTTTTCTAAGCCACGCCGCCATATCGCTGCTGATGGATGTCTGGTGCGACACAATAAGGGGCTTGTCCCATAAGTCCTCGGCGCATATGACGTCCTTCTCTGCCAGCGGGCTGTCCTTTCGCATGAGAACCCCCCAAATATCGCTGATGGGAAGCCGCATGTAATCATACTTGCTCACATCCACCGGCCCCACCAAAAGCCCGAAATCAATTAGACCCTTGTCTAGCTTTTCCATTACAACCCCAGCATCGCCGCTGTGAATATGGTAGTGGATCAGCGGGTACTTCTTTTGCAGTTTTCCCGCCACTTGGGCAAACAGGGAAACGGCATCCGTTTCCCCTCCGCCGATATAGATTTCCCCATTGATATTCTCATCCGAACCGGCCAATTCCGCCTTCGTCTTTTCCAGCAAATCAATCATTTCTTCTGCGCGCTTACGGAGCAGCATCCCGTCCTCCGTAAGCGTGACTCTTTTGCTCCCGCGAATGAGCAGCTTTTTCCCAAGCTCGTCCTCCAGGTCTTTCAACTGCCGGGAAAGAGGGGGCTGTGTCATCCGCAGGGCTTCCGCCGCCCTGGTGATGCTTTCTTCCCGTGCTACCGCAAGAAAGTATTGCAAAACTCGTATATCCAAAGGAACACCTCCCTTGTTGTTTCTGCACTTGATTATAACAAGAAAACACATACCTTTCAAGTATGTGTCTTTATTCTTTATATGTATTTGATATTTCATGGTTGAGTCTATATAATCGCATCGTAAGGAGGCGGAGCGATGACAGAGAAAACAAAGCAGGAGGAGGCTGTTGTCACCAATCTTGCGGATGCCGGATGTGACAATGAACTGATCGAGCAGTTTATGGACCTTCTGAAAACCGGCAGGAAGGAAGCGGGAGTGTCTCTGCTGGCAAAACACCGCCGCTTTTTGCTGGACTGCTACCATGCGGACCAAAAAAGAATCGACTGTCTGGACTATCTGATCTACAAAATGAATCAAAATCAGTAAGGAGAATTTAGCCATGGAAAATAAGGAAACGCGCACATTCAGAATTGATCCCAGTATTGAGATGAAGCCTGTCCACTTCAAAAACCGTTTTGGAATTGAGCTGGCTGGCCACCTCTATCTGCCGGAGGGCTATGCGGCGAAGAAGAACGCCGCCATCATCGCAGCCGGCCCCTTCGGAGCGGTGAAGGAGCAGGCGGCGGGCCTCTACGCCCAGCAGTTTGCCTCTATGGGCTTCGTGTCCCTGGCCTTCGATCCGTCCTTCGGCGGAGAGAGCGGCGGTGAGGTGCGCAGCACTGCCTCCCCGGACATCTTCACCGAGGACTACAGCGCCGCCGTGGACTACGTGGGCCTGCTGGACTGCGTGGACCGGGAGCGGATCGGCGCTGTGGGTATCTGCGGGCTGTCCGGCATGGCCATCACCGCCGCCGGGACCGACACCCGGATCAAAGCGGTGGCCACCCTCTCCATGTACGATATGTCCCGCGACATGAGCCGGGGCCACATGGACTATTACACCGGGGAACAGCGCATGAAAATCAAGCAGTACCTCAGTGAGCAGCGGTGGCGGGACGCGGAGAGCGGAACCTACGCCCTGGGCAACCACGAAATCGGCTTTGATGAAGCGGGCAATCCGCTGACCGCCGCCATGGAGATCCCGGAGGAACTGCCGGAGGGCGCCGACCCCGTTTTCACCGCTTTCTTTCAGTATTACGCAAAGCGCGCCCGCCATCCCCGCGCGGTGAATTTCGTGTCCTCCTGGACAGCGACCATGCCGGTGTCCTTCTGGAATTTCCCGCTGATGACCAACATCAAGGAGGTGTCTCCCCGCCCCATTCTGCTGATCGCTGGCGAGAACGCCCATTCCCGGTACTACTCCGAGGACGCCTACGCCGCCGCCCAGGAGCCGAAGGAGCTGGTCATCGTCCCCGGCGCGGACCATGTTGACCTCTACGACAACTTTGAGAAGATTCCCTTTGACAAGCTGGAGGCCTTCTTCAAAAATCATCTGTAATCTGAACGCAGCAGGAGGAAATTCCGATGAATACTATGCCGAAAATTGCGCTGGGCGCATGGTCCTGGGGCATTGGCGCGGCTGGCGGAGATCAGGTGTTTGGAAGCCGTCTCTTTGAGGACGATCTGCGCCCGGTGTTCGATAAAGCGATGGAGTGCGGCCTGATGTTGTGGGACACCGCCGCCGTCTACGGGGAGGGGACCTCCGAGCGCATTCTGGGCAGCTTTGTCAAGGACGTATCCCGTGAACAAGTGATCCTCTCCACCAAGTTCACCCCGCAGATCGCCGGCGATTCCCCGGAGGCCATGCAGGAGATGCTGGACGGCAGCAAGGAGCGCCTCCATGCGGACGTGGTGGACATTTACTGGATTCACAACCCCATGGATGTGGAGAAGTGGACGCCAAAGCTGATCCCTCTGGCGCAGAGCGGCCAGATCAAGTCCATCGGCGTGTCCAACCACAATCTGTCGGAGATCAGGCGGGCGGGCGAGATTTTGGGAGCCGCCGGACTGAAAGTTTCCGCCGTTCAGAACCACTTCTCCCTGCTGCACCGTTCCTCCGAGCGTGCCGGGATTCTGGACTACTGCAAGGAAAACGGCATTACCTTCTACGCCTACATGGTGCTGGAGCAGGGTGCGCTGTCCGGCAAGTACGATACCGCCCGCCCCTTTCCGGAGGGCAGCGACCGGGCCAGATGCTATGGCCCCGTCATGCCGCAGTTGGAAAAGCTGATGGGATCCATGGGGCGGATCGGCGGAAAATACAACGCCTCTCCCGCGCAGATCGCCACCGCCTGGGCCATCGCCAAGGGAACTCTGCCCATCATCGGCGTAACGAAGGCGGAGCAGGTGGAAGCCGCCGCGAAAGCTGCCAAGATCGTACTGACGGCGGAGGAAGTCTCTGAGCTGGAAACCCTGGGCGACGCCGCCGACATCAACACGCTGCGGGAGTGGGAGAGGGAGATGTGAGCATGAGGGTTTTGCTGTTAAACGGCAGCACCCGCAAGGACGGCTGCACGTACCTTGCCCTCTCGGAAGCGGCAAAGGCGCTGAACGCCGAAGGAGTAGAGACAGAGATCGTCCAGATGGGCGGCGGCCCTGTCCGGGACTGCATCGGCTGCAACGGCTGTGCCGGGAAAGGCCAGTGCGTCTTTGGCGATGACATGGTCAACGAGGTGATTGCCAAAGCGAAAGAGGCGGACGGCTTTGTGTTTGGCTCTCCGGTCTGCTACGCCCACCCCAGCGGGCAGATTCTGTCCCTGCTGGACCGGGTCTTTTACGCCGGTGTAGAAGGATTTCTTCACAAGCCCGCCGCCGTTGTGGTGACGGCCCGCCGGGCCGGGACCACGGCCTCCCTGGATGTGCTGAACAAGTATCTGCTGAACGCAGAAATGCCCATCGTATCCTCCACCTATTGGAACATGGTCTTTGGTCCTGCGCCAGAGTTGGTGAAACAGGACAAGGAGGGCCTCCAGACCATGCGGAACCTGGGCCGGAACATGGCGTGGCTGCTGGGATGTATTGAGGCGGGCCGTCAGCAGGGCCGCACACCGCCCCAGGCAGAGCGGGAGCACTGGACCAATTTTAACCGGTAGGAGGCGAAAACATGACGGCAGAGGATGTGATCAAGGGGTTTCGGGAGGACGCGCCCGAGGACGCGGAGCGGGCGGCTTACGCCAATGAGCTGTTCCAGGAGGCCATCCGGCTGGGGATGGAGCTGAACAATCAATACCATACCCCGGAGGAAATCCGGGAGATCATGGGACGGCTGACCGGGAAGGAGATCGCCCCCGACTTCCGGCTGTTCCCCCCGTTCTATACGGACTTCGGGAAAAACATTACCATTGGGCAGGATGTGTTCATCAACTCCGGCTGTCACTTCCAGGACCAGGGCGGGATTGAGATTGGAGATGGCGCGCTGATTGGACATAATGTAGTCCTTGCCACCATCAATCACGATCTGCCCCCCGCCAGAAACAGGAAAAACCACTATGCACCCATTAGGCCTTGTTTGAAAAATGTCAAAACGCTCAAACGGTGGATCTTTATCCGCCACTCTGCGTTAAATCTTCTTGCCGGGCGTCAGCCCGGCAAGAAAATTTGCCTTGATTGGCGAAAAAATTTCTCGCCGTTGGGCATTCCGCCATTTTTCAAACAAGGCCTAAAATCGGCGCTCATGTATGGATTGGCTCCAACGCCACGATCCTGTCCGGCGTTTCCATCGGAGAATGGTCCGTGGTCGCTGCCGGAGCGGTGGTCACAAAGGATGTGCCGCCTATGACGGTAGTGGGCGGCGTTCCCGCTCGAACGATCAAGAAAATTACACTTAAAGCTGCAAAAGAATCCGCATAAAACGGAGGACACAACATGAAAAAAAGGTTTCTTTCCTTCACTATGGCAGTCTGTATGCTGTGCCTTTTGGCGTTGACTTCCTGCTCGGCGGCGGAAGTTCCCGCCTCCGACAGAAGTTTAGAAGCGAAACCGCTTGCCGCTGATGCCACGCAAACCGCCAGCTTCTCTGACGTTCCCGCTGGCGCGTGGTATGCCGATGCGATTGCTTATTGCCAACAGCACGGCATCATGAGCGGCACTTCCACCACCACCTTTGAGCCGGAGGGAACCCTGACCCGCGCCATGCTCGCCGCCGTCCTCTACCGCATGAGCGGCAGTCCTACCGTTTCAGCCCCGCCTGCCTTTACCGATACGACTGCCGACGCATGGTACAGCGACGCGGTATCCTGGGCCGCAGGCAACAGCGTGATCTCCGGCTATGGCGGCGGTACATTTGGTGTGAACGACCCCACAACGCGGGAGCAGGCTGTTACGATCTTGTGGCGCTATGCGGGAAACCCGGAGAGCGGAACGGCTGTGGACGTTTCCGACGCTGCCTCTGTTTCCACCTGGGCGCAGGCGGCGGTCCGCTGGGCCGATGCCAACGGCATCCTGGAGGGTATGACGGAAAACCGCCAGTTTGCCCCGAAGACCAATATCAAACGAGGAGAAATTGCCTCTATGTTGTACCGCTATTTGAACAGCAGCAGCCAGCCGGAACCGGCAGCGGGCGGCAAAACCTTAGTAGCCTATTTTTCCGCCACCAACACCACCCGCCCCCTTGCGGAGTATGCGGCGGATATTTTGGATGCCGATCTCTATGAGATCGTGCCGGAAGTTCCTTACACGGACGCTGACCTCGCCTATTACACCGGGGGACGGGCCGATCAGGAACAGAACGATTCCACCGCCCGTCCCGCCATATCCGGGAGCGTGGAGAACATGGCGGACTATGACGTGATTTTCCTGGGCTATCCCATCTGGCATGGGCAGGCTCCCCGGATCATCAGCACCTTCCTGGAGAGCTATGACTTCACCGGGAAAACCATCATCCCCTTCTGTACCTCCCACTCCAGCGGCATCGGCTCCAGCGATACAAACCTCCACGCTCTCGCCAGCGGTGCAAACTGGCTTGCCGGACGCCGGTTTGCCGGAGGGACCACCAGAAGTACGGTAGAGGACTGGATCAACAAACTGGCTCTGCCTCAACCAGAAACGGCGGTGGACGCGGTGACTTCCGCCACCAGCAAGGCAGGATTCAACTTTGAGACGAAGAGCGTCACCCTCAACAGCGGCTATGAAATGCCCATCAATGGCCTGGGGACTTACAGTCTCCACGGGGAAACCTGCGTCAATTCTGTGAAGTCCGCTTTGGCCAGCGGGGTCCGGCTCATCGACACCGCCTCCGCCTACGGCAACGAGGAAGAAGTGGGGCAAGCCGTCCGGGAAGCCATGGCAGAGCTGGGCCTTCAGCGGGAGGAGATTTTCGTCATCACGAAGATCTACCCGGGCAGCGAGATGGCAAACCCGGAGCAGGCCATCCAGGCGTGCCTGGACCGGCTGGACCTTGGGTATGTGGATATGATGCTGCTGCACCACCCTGACCGGAACGACGTGAAAGCATACAGGGCGATGGAGAAGTTTGTGGAGGATGGAAGAATCCGCTCCCTGGGCCTCTCCAACTGGTATGTGGAGGAGCTGGAGGAATTTCTGCCCCAGGTGAACATCACTCCGGCGCTGGTTCAAAACGAGATCCACCCTTACTACCAGGAAAATGATGTGATTCCCTACATCCAGGATTTAGGGCTGGTGGTCCAGGGCTGGTATCCCCTGGGAGGCCGTGGCCACACGGCGGAGCTGCTGGGAGACGGGGTGATCTCCGGCATCGCACGGGCCCACGGCGTATCCTCCGCCCAGGTTATCTTGCGGTGGAATCTCCAGAAGGGCGTGGTGGTCATTCCCGGCTCCAGCAATCCCGACCATATCAAGGAAAATACCGATTTGTACGGTTTTGCGCTGACAGATGCGGAAATGGCGCAGATCAACGCTCTGGACCGGAACGAAAAACACGATTGGTATTAACAACACAAGAGCGGCATAACTAGGCCATGTTTGAAAAATGTCGGAATGCCCAACGGCGAGAGAAATTTTTGCCGGTTAAGGCGATTTGACGCCGCCATACTTTGTGTGTGGCAAGGAACATCAACGCGGAACGGCGGAAAAAGATCCGCCGTTTGGGCGTTTTGCCATTAAAACAAGATCCGCGCGGCAGGGGAAGCTATACCCTGCCGCGCGAAATTCAACTGTCTTCCGCCAAATTCATGGCTTCGGCCATGTTTGAAAAATGTCGGAATGCCCAACGGCGAGAGATGTTTTCGCCAATCAAGGCAGATTTTTGCAGGCGGGCTGACGCCCGGCAAGAACATTTAACGCAGAGTGGCGGATCAAGATCCACCGTTTGGGCGTTTTGACTTTTTTCAAACATGGCCTGGGCGGCAGGAGGCATTATGACAATCAAACAGGTACCATATATTCCGGAAACCGCGTTGCAGCAAAATATCTTCAACGCGGCCAAAGCAGCGGAGCCCGCCTGATGGGAACTGCCGAAAAGCACCTGCGGTCTCCCAAATGCCGCTGCCCTCATATCTGCATCAGAATGGGTCATCCTCTCCAATCTAGTAAGCGCTATGGTAAGATGCTCTCTGCCCATTTTATCACGCTTTCCCGCTTTGGGGAGATCTGATCAGCGGTTCCCTAACATATGACGCAGGCGCTTGATGTCCTCATGATCTGACAGCCCCATTTCCGCAAATTCGTCTACAATACTTTGGCATTCCTGCAGACGATTTTGCCGAAAATACAGCTGTGCCAGCCGGCATTTTCCAAAGATAAATGCCGAAGCCTGCTCCAAAGACGCACTCAAGCAAATATAGAGCTGTAAAAATGTCTCCCGCCCGCCGCTGACTTGATCTTCCAGAAGCAAACCAGTCATCTGATCCAAAGCGTCCAGGGTCTCCCCTCTCCAGATCATTCGGTAGAGGTCGCCATATTTCCGCAGGAAAACGGCATCGCCGATTTGACACAAAAAGGGGTGGTTCACAGCCAAAGCTTGGATCGTCTCCGCCAGCGCGTATTTTTTAACGCTCTGGTTCTTCTCCAGCCGGGATAGCAGGTCTTCCACAAGGTCGTCCGGGGCGTCCCGATACAGGGCGTCCAGCAGTTTGGGCTCCTCCAAAAACAGCGCCGTGTTGGCCTTGCTGACAGCCTGTCCGCAGCGGGGGAGGAGCATCTGCGCCACGGCCCGGAGGTCCTCATCGCCCTGCTTTTCCAAAGCGGCCCCTGCCTCCAGCGCTCTTTGAAGCAGCAGGGTCCTGCTGCTCTGCGCGCTCTTGTCCGTACACTCCCGATAGGCGGTCTGGGTGATGGGATCTGCGGCAATGGCGCGGTATTCCCGCAGTTTGTCCGCCGGGGAGAGGGCGGAGCTCCGGATGACGCCGGTGGTGTCAATCACTGCGTTAGAGTAGACGCATTGCAGGAAATTCCGGTTCTGAGAGCTGACCGGACCAAAGGCAGAGAGGAAGTCAATGGCATCGCTGTAGAGAAGAACATCCGTCTGAAACCGTTTGCGGTCATACCGGTAAGAGAGGGATTTCTCAAAAATGCGGTAATGATGCAGAACCGATTTGTCGATGCCCATCCGGCCGGCATGGCGCAATGTCTTGAAGCTCCAAAGGGTATCCATGCCATAGGGCAGAGCCGGAACAGCGTCAAAGGACTCTGCGCGGAGGCATTCCATGCGAATCAGCTTGCCCCACAGGGGGCGAAAGAACACATGGTACCATGGCAGAGCATCTGCAAAAGCCGCTCTGGACAATATAAGCGGTTCCTCCAACTTGCGCAGGCTTTTCGTCCCGCTTTTGACATGGTGCATCACGGTTCCCGTACAGGCAATCTCCAGCCGGTTCTCCTCCGCAAACCAAAGCATATGCTCTAAAAAGTCCGGCTCCCACCAATCATCGGAATCCAAGGTTGTATAATAGCGGCCCACGCCATACTCATGGGGAACGCGGGAGCCGGGCGCTGGTAAAGAGTTCTTCTCGTGGCGGATCAGCTTGATCCGATTATCCTTTGCAGCATACTCCTCCAGAATTTCCTTGCAGCCGTCCACAGAACCATTGTCAATCAGATAATACTCAAAATAGGGATAAGTCTGGTTTAATACGCTCTCCACACATTGCCGAATATAGGGCCTTGTGTTATAGACCAGGGTGCATATCGTAATCATAATCGGTTCTTTCACTATGCTCCGCCTCCTTCTGCCGGCTGATTTGAGCACGTCTTTCAATCGCAGCCGACGGTTCCCCTGCCCTACCGGACAGGCAGGATCGGTTTGCCCTTCTCCGAGCCAAGCTCCCACGTATCATCGTGGATGAACGCGCTTGCAACCGGCTGAACGATCCGGCACCCCTGGCCGAACAGGGCGATTAAATGTCTGTTGGCGGCGTCCAGCGAAATCGGCTCTCTTCCAAACAATGCCAGGTACTCCGCTGCAAACGACAGCGCGAACGCCTGGATTTGCAGCGGCTGTTCATAGGAGATCCCCTCATCCTCCCGGAAGACGGCCCTGCCGCTCTCGTCAAAGAACAGGAGCGCCCGGTCACCGTCTACCAGAAGGGGCTCCAGCGCCAGCCAAAAACCTGCCAGGGCATTCGAGAGATCCCGGTGATAGGCAGGATAGGCAGAGCCGCAGGCGGACAGGATCTGGGGACTCTCAATCAGGTCATGCTGGGTAAGGCGTCTGGAACAGTACAGCCCGAGCATCGGTTTTCGCAGACGCTTCTCCAAGTAATATTGGACGGTTCCCCAGGCGCAGAAATCAAAAACAGCCGTTCTCCGGCCATGATATAAATCCAAGGATTCCAAATATCTCTGATAGTTCGTCCGCTCCCAGGCGGATCTTTTTTTGATTTGCGGGAGATAGCGGTTCAGATACCGCAGGGTTGGCGCTTTCTCTGCGGCGCTGTCCAAGCGTTCCGGATCAGAGGACTCCGGCTTGACCCGAAAATACTTTTCCAGCAATTCTCCCTTCGTGAGATAGCAGGTGATCCCCTCCGCTGCCGCCGCCAAATCCTCCTCCGTTTCAATCGAGGCGCCCTGCAGCGCACTGCGGGAGGCCTTGAGATACTTCAAGGCGGTCTCCGGCATATAGCCGTATTCCCGCATCAGCTGTCCCATGTGGAAAAACAGAAACCCGTCCCGGGATGGAAACAGGAATTCCTCGATTTTATGGTGTTTTACCTGTACAGAGGCCCATTGCATGAAGCTCAGAGCCCAGGGGCCTATAAAACCATATCCAATCTGTTCCGCCTGAGACAAAACGACCCTGCCCTTTGTTTCATGTAGCGCAAAGGGGTCCTCAAACAGCTTAGCGCACATCATCCCCAGCGCCAGCCGGTCTCCCAGCCCTTTGGGCGGCTCTGCCAGCAGCGACCGTATGCTGGAGACCGCCAGCAAGTCATACCCGCTGTAAATCCGCCAGGCATCCAGCCCTGCCTTCCGCGCCATTTCACCATCACGGAAAGCATCATCGCCAATGTGCAGGACGGAGCCTCCGCCGCTCCTCTCCAACAGCCTGGCAAACAGCGTACCGTCGCGTTTTTCGGCGCTCTCCCGACTGGAGATCAGCAGTCCGTCCCATCCGGTGATACCGCAGTGTTCCAGCAGCATCCGCATGTCGTTTTCGGACAGGTACATATCCGATGTGAGAAAAACGTGTTTGCCCAGAGCTTTTGCGTATTGCAGGGCCTCCACCATTTTCCTTCGGGGGAAAACCGCAGCCCTCTCCCAACTCAATTCCCGGCTCCGCCAATCCCGGCAGTCCTCCTCTGAAACTCCCATCTGATGGAGACACGTATAGATGTCATCCAGCGACGCCCCATAGCCGCAGGCCTTTTCCGCCTCTGCGCGCAGCTTTGCATAGGGCTCCCGGCGTCCAATGGCGGCAAGATCCCGCTCCACCAGGGAGAATATGTCCTTTGGCTGCAGGACGCGGCGTCCCAGGAGCGTATCGAAAACATCGAAGGAGACGACATTGTGGGCCGCAATGGCCGCTTTCAGGTCGTCATAGGAGCGCTTCCAATACTCCAATCCAGAGGTGTCGTAAGTATCCCCGGCCTCCTCCTGCCGCTGGCCGGCGTAATTGTAAACGGTGATACCGTGGTTTTCCGCAAAGCCCTTGATTCTCTGATAGATCAGGGGAACAAATGCAGACCTGGCGATGATGATAACCCTCTTGGATACTGCCGCCGCTTCCTCCAGAGACAGCACCCTTTTTCCATAGTATGTCTTCCCGACATTCTCAGGGTCCTGGTCCAGCAGGCCCGCAAAGGTGAAGCCCTCCGTCAGACTCAGCACCGCCGGGGTATTTCTTCCGATTCCATACAGCACCAGAGGCTCCTGCCGGAAGGGCGCCAAGCCCTTTTGAAAGGCATCCGCAACCATGCGCTGTTCACGATCCCAGTTGTCCATGTTTACGGCCTCCCCTGTTGTCCCGCCGGAAGCTGCTCCGCCACCGGAACCATCCGCTGGTTGGCGGGGCCGCAGCCCCCGCAATGCCGGCAATAGGAGACATATCCCTTTGGAAGGCAGGCCAGGTCATAGGCAAGCAGCTCCTCCTTGCGCCCTTCCTCCGAACCGGAGAGATCGAAGCTGTCTCCCGGCTCCTCCGGATAGAGACCGCCTAAAGCGGCGCTGGCATTCAGATGACAGAAGTAGTATTTTTGACCGTGAATCCCGCGGAAAGGCTCCCGGCAGTTCCGGCGAACTGCGGTCAGCTGTTCTGCCTTCCAGGAGGAGCGGTCCTCCGGCGGGTGGTTGAAATCCAGCCATGCGCTGGATGCAGGGGCGGCGTAAGCGATTCCCCGCCGCTCCAGTTCTTCAATAAAGCGGTCCACTTTCGGCCGAATTGCCGGTACGCCCGCCCGGTAGTCGCCCAGGTCCACCTTGATTTGGTACCGTACCATCAAATCCAAAAGCCCCTCCTCCGGCAAGACGGTTCCATTGGAGAAGAATACCAGGTCATTGATTCTGGAGCGGTACCGCTCCGTGATGGTCTTTGTAATCTTTTGGACATCGGGGTGCAGGAAGGGTTCTCCGCCTAAGATATTGAACTGGTCCACATGGTCCACCCAGCGGAAATAGGCGTCCACATCGGACAAAAGATCCTCCGCCGGATAATGGCCGCACTGTCTGTAATAGGGCATCAGCATATTGCAGTGTCGGCAGCGGAGGGTGCAGCGGGAGGTAATGGACAGGTCCACTCGAAAGAGATACAGCTCCTGTGCATCAAGACAGCGGTGCATTCCTGTAAAGTACCAGCTGCCGCAAAAGTCCAGGTGTTCAGCCAGCCCGCGGCGTTCAAGCTGCCAGCTGATCTCGCCGTATGCCAGGGAGGCGACAATACACCGTCCGTCTCCCCGTTTCAGAAAAAATTCCTCCGGGGAGAGAACAGGACGGCCTTGAAACAGCGTCCCCCATGCTTTCTCATCATTGTCAACAAAGGCGGTAATGTTCAACCGGCCGTCAAACAGGGAGCACAGCTTCAGGGCAGAGGCGGATGTGCCCCACACATAGTAGGGTGCATCCTTTGGCCAGCGGCCGGCGAACTCCTGGATGAAGTTGTGTATATCCGTTTTACTCATGTGATGTCCCTCTCCTCAGTTTCAGGGTTTCCCGCCATGCCGGCAGGCAGCTGCTCTCCCGCGGGAACGGCATGCTGGTTTGTACCGCGCCAGCCTCCGCAATGCCGGCAATAAGCCACATAGCCTTTGGGAGCGCAGTCGAGGTCGAATGCGAGCAATTTTCCTTTATCCTGATGTTCTGATGCAGACAAGTCAAAATAGTCTCCCGGCTCTTCCGCACAGTATTCCGATAGGGACGCGCCAAGACCCATATAGCAATAGTACAGTTTTTCATCATACAGTGTCTGACAGCGCACTCCGCAGTTCCTGCAGACCTCAGACATCTTCTCCGGCCCCCAATTTGTTCTGTCCTCCGCCACATAGGTTAAGTCCACCCAATCATTTGCAGGTAAACTGTAATCAATCCCATGGCTCTCCAATACCTGGAGAAACAGGCCGACCTGAGATCGAATGCCAGGTACGCATTTTCTGTAATCACCTAAATCCACTTTGATCCGGTACTGTTTCATGATTTCAAGCATCCGGTTACTGGGCGTGATCGTTCCGTTAGAAAACAGTGATAATTGGCTAATTCTTTCACTGTATCGCTCTGCAATTTGTCCTGTGATCTCTTCAATATTGGGATGCAGAAACGGCTCGCCGCCCAAAATATCAAACCGCTCAACATAATCCACCCAGCGAAAGTAAGAATCAACGGTGGAAAGCACAGCCTCTGCGGAGTCGTGCCGATGCCGCTTGAAATATGGGATTTTCATGCTGCAATGCCGGCAGCGGAGTGTGCAGTATGAGGTGATAAACAGATTCGCTCTAAGAAGGTGCAGCTTCCGGCAGGCCATATATCGGTGAATCCCCAGAAATCTCCAGCTGACGCACATATCAGCCCCATTGACAAATCCGCGGCGTTCCAAATTGAAAATAATCTCCCCGTATGCAATGGAGGCGATGATACATTGCGTTCTTCCCCGCTTTGCGAAAAACTCCTCCGGCGAGAGAATAGGGCGGTCAAAAAGCCGCGTTCCCCATTTTCCGGCATCGCTGTCCACAAACCCCAAAATGTTCAGACGGCCTTGGAACAGGGAACAAAGTTCCTCCGCAGTATGCGATGTACCCCAGATGTAGTAGGCCGCGTCCATTGGCCAGCGTCGGACAAACTCCTGGAAGCGGCTTTGATGGTCCTGATACTCCATAGGTCCCTGCTCCTTTCTCAGCCAATATCCGCGTAAAATCTGGCGCCGGAGCGGACCTGCGCCAGCTCCGCCTCGTTCAGCTGCTCAGCCGGGCGGAAGCGCCGGGAATCCTCGCACATTCCGTCACAGTATGCGCAGGCGGCAAGATGGGTCTTGGCATAAATCCTCTCGATTTTCTCCCGCTGCCGCTCCGGTGCAAGGGTGTCGTCGAACAGGTCAATGTACTCGCTGTAATCGTTCGCAATCCCCAATTCCTTGCAGCGGCGGCAGGGGCCGCAGGGGTACATCACACCGCCGATCAGATCAAAGGAGAAGTGATATTTTTGGGGGTATGCGCACTTTGCAAACTGCTGCCGGGCCTCCGCCTCTGTCTGCGCCCGCCTGACGCTGAGATCACCAAAATCGATGAAGCCGCCGCAGTGCGGGTCCGTCTCTGTGTAGTTGCGCACAACATGGTCAATCCCTCGGGCAGACAGCAAAGCATCTATTTCCTCCGCCTTTGCGGAGAGAGCCTGTCCGTAATTGTCAATCAGGAAGTGAAAATGGCAGCCGAACCCCTCCACTGCCGCCAGCAGCTTCTCATTGGGAACGATGGTCCCGTTGGTGATAATCCCGAAAGTGCCAATTTGGTCCCGGTACTTCCGCAGTTCCAGCACAAGCTCATCAAGCGCCGGGTGAAGCAGCGGCTCGCCGCCGGAGACCATCAGCTTGCGGATGTGAGGCACGACTGTGAAATACCGCCTCATCATCTCCTTTAGAAAGTCTATGGAATAAAGTTCCGGCCTGTCATAATAAGGCGCATAATTGCTGCAAAGCCTGCATTTCAGGTTGCAGGCCATGGTCAGAACGATTCCTGTCTGGTACATTTCCAGCTGTTCCATCGGCGATCCTCCTTGTCTGCCAGGTTAAAATATCCAGGGAACTTCTCCATTCCGGTGGAGCCTTTCCACCCGGAGACCTTGTCTTTCATAGGGGCGGAGCATTTCGGCAATGTCGTCTTCATAGCGGTAGCTGCAAATCAGCATCATATCCGGGCGAAGCTCCGGGATTTCATCGGGATGGTGGATGGGCAGGCCCTCCTCCAGCGTCCCCCGCACCGTTCGGTCGCTGTTGAACAGCATCCACTCAAATGCCGCAGCGCCAAAGTGCGTTTGATATAAGTCCATAATTTTCTTGGAAAAATTGCTGTTGGGGTACAGCCCCACCCGCCGGTACCCCTTTTCGTACAGCAGCTCCCGCAGCCGCTCCCGGCGGGCCTTCTCCGTATAGCCAGTCTCCTCTGCCCGCCGGTAGACATCCGCCACACCCTGGATGATCTCCAGCCTCTGGGTACAAACAGCCTCGCACTTTCCGCACCCAATGCAGGGGTTTTCCCCGGAATCAGGCGTCCAGCCGTCGTCGTAATACAGCTTGCGGAAGATCTGCAGGTTATACAAAAGCTCCTCAGGTCCCTGTCGGTTGTAAGCGGCGGCGGGGTCAAACAGCAGCGCGTTGCGGGCCTGCATCAACGCATAGGTGGGAATGCCTTGTGGGCATCCGGCGCAGTATTTGCATCCGGTGCAAAAGCCCTTGAGGTCAGAGACCTTCGCCATGACCCGCTCCATGCGGGCCTGCGGCGTCTCCGGGTCCGGAGCGGAGAGTACGCCAAGGCTGTCCTCCAGCTCCTCCAAACTGCTGACACCGCCCAGCACGATGTCTGCCGCCGGATGGGCCCTCGCAAACCGAAGGGCGGCGTGAACGGTGTTCCCGCCGTCCTCCCTTCCGCAGGCAAAGGAGAAGTAATTCCGGTTCTGCGCAATCAGCCCGCCGCCCAGGGGATTCATCACCGCCACGCCAATCCCCCGGCGGGCCGCCGCGTCCAGAACCGGGCGCATTTGGACGGCGTTCAGCAGGGAATAGGACACGGTAACGCCCTCGAATGCACCGCTCTCAATGATTCGCACCATATCCGCAGGAGGCGCGTGAAGGGAAGCGCAGATGTGCTCGATGATGCCGTCGTCCCTCAGGCGAAGCGCGCCCTCATAGATGCCGCCCGGCGCCATGATATGTCGGAAGTCCTCGCAGCTGCCAATGCTCCAGCAAATGAAAAATTGCGCCTTCAAAAGCCCCATAGCGCTTAAATGCTGCCTTACCCGCTTCACTGCATCGTCTGCCGTGCGGTCCTCGCCGTATTGAACCTTTACTGTAACGGAAAAAGGACGCGTTGTCCGCCGAAACGCATCTTTCAAAATACGGGAGGCCATACCGGCAGAGTAGCTGTGACCTGTGTCAATATAGTTGACGCCGGATTCCAATGCCCGTAAAACCAGGTCTACGGACCGCTTCAATCCAACATCATCCTCCGGGCCGCTGACCGGAAACCGGGCAGTCCCAAGGCCCAGCGGGAAGCAGCCTTCATATACGCTCATATGACATCCTCTTGCAGCTGTTCCGCCGCCGGATGCCGGGGCAGAATGGGCTCGTATTTGAACCTGCAGTACCGGCAGGAGCGCCGGGCGCGGGTATAGAACTCCCGGATGATCTCCCGTTTTTCCTCCCGGCTTTTGCTCGCATCCCGCAGGTCCACAAAGTCCCCGTCCTTAGGCGGGAACAGGCCCATCTCCAGCATAAAGCAGGAGTTGGAACAACGGTGCAGCTTCCCGTTGAAGCAGTGCATATTCCGGCAAAGGGCCTGGGGACAGTTTTTTGCATTGACCTCCAGCACATCCCCCGGCTCTTTCAGGTCATGGGGGTTATTGTTGTCGATCCAGCCATCGTAATATTGGTCTTCCCCATAGTATTTTTTCAGGCGCAGATCAACGCCGTTCTGCTCCGAAAAGGCTATGAACCGCTCTCTGGCCCGAGACAGTTTGCCGTAGTCGCTGACCATTATGGTCACGTCCCCGCCGTAGGCCAGGATCGCCGCCTGTCCGTCCTCATTTGGGAAGACCGTTCCGTTGGTCTCGATAATCAGCCGGTCAAACCGCTCCCGGTATTTCCGGACGTAGTCCAGCAGCCGGGGAAAGTCCCGGTAGACAAATACCTCGCCGCCCACAAACTGCAGCCACTCCACACGGTCAAAGAGCGCGAAGCAGGCGTCAATGTCCCGGCACACGTCCTCCAAAGGGATGTCCCGCCGCTTCACCGGACCGTTGAGAAAGTCACAGCAGAGCCGGCATTTCAAAGAACAGTTTGTTGTTGGCACAATGGCCAGGCGGCGGGCTACCAATTTTTCTTCCACGAGTTTTCCTCCCGATTCGTTTTCTGCCGTTCTGGTTCCCGGCGCAAAAGCCGCATCCAACTGCTCCTCCGGAATAAACCGAGACTGTTCCAGCAAAGGCCGTCACAGTAAACGCAGGGATGCCGGCGCGTTCCGCGCAGAGCCTGCGCCGCAGCGCCGCCGGGATGCAGAACCGCTCAATTGCCAGTCGTTGCAATGTGTCTGGTAATATACTTCTCCATCCATTTCCGTTCAAACTCCAAAAGCTCCGGTGCGTTCAAAAACGCCTCCTGGCACACCCGCAGCTCGCCCTCCATGTCCTCCAGCTGCCGTTCGCATCCCGAAATTCCCAGCCGATGGATCTTCTCCACCATGGAGATCATAAACGACCACTCAAAGTACCGCCAGACCGAAGCGCTCTTCGGAAACAGCCCGCTGAGCCACTCCGTCCGGGTCCGATAGGCCCGCAGATACTCCTCCAGCGTCTCCGGTGTCAGCAGCTGGTGGTTTGTCGTCCAAGCGGAGTTATTTCCCTCGTGGCGGTAGAAGGTGTATTTTGGCAGTCCATGATAGGCCACCCGCTCCGCCCCTGCCAGGAGCCGGTACATCAGAGCAATATCATCATAGGCCCCCTCCTCCGGGAAGCGCAGGTGCTCCGCCAGATCCCGGCGAAACATCTTCGTGGGAAACGCCATGTTGTACTTCTTGCGCCACATCAGCTCAATGAGGGCCTCCTCCGCATTCATGACCCTCCTCTCATCAAAGACCTTGTCTGCCGCGCCGCAGATGGCCACATCGGCGTTCTGTTCCGTCAGCAGCTCCAGCAGAAATGCCAGAAAATCCGGCTCTGCCCAATCGTCGTCGTCGATGAAGGCGATATACTCACCGCCTGCCGCGTCCAAGGCAGTATTGCGGCCTGCGCCGATGTTGCCTCGTTCCCGGTGAATCACCCGGATACGGGCGTCGCGCGCGGCATATGTATCGGCAATCCAGCCGCTTCGATCTGTAGAGCCGTTGTCTACGATGATAAACTCAAAGTCGTGATACGTCTGATTCAGAATGCTCTCAATGGCACGGGGGACCAGGGACTCACGATTGTAGGTCAGCATGAGGACTGAGATCATACGGCTTCCTCCCAAATTTTCCAGGGCGCGCGCTCGCCGGCCCACAGGCTTTCCAGCAATCCCTTGTCCCTCTGGGTGTCCATGCACTGCCAGAAGCCGCCGTGCTTGTAAATGCCAAGCTTTCCCTCTCGCGCCAGGGTCTCAAAGGGGGCACGCTCCAAAACGCACGCCTCCTCGGCGCCGAGATAGTCAAATACGCCCGGCTCCATGACCATAAAACCGGCGTTGATCCAACCGCCGTCCTCTCTGGCCTTCTCCCGGAAGCCGGATACGGTGGTTCCCCCCTCGTCCAGATCCAGCACGCCGAACCGCCCGCCGGGCTGGATGCCTGTCAGCGTCACAGTTTTGCCGGAGGTTTGGTGCTGCGCCAGCAGGGCGCGCAGGTCCACATCGCTGACTCCGTCGCCGTAGGTCAGCATAAAGGTCTCATCTCCTATGTACCGCTTGACCCGTTTGACCCGGGCGCCGGTCTGGGTGTTTAATCCCGTGTCCACCAGCGTCACTCGCCAGGGCTCCGCCACATTGGCATGGACGGTCATTCGGTTTTCTGCCGAAAAATCAAAGGTCACGTCGGAGCGGTAGAGATAGTAATCCGCGAAGTACTCTTTGATGATATGGCCCTTATAGCCGCAGCAGATCACGAAATCGTGGAAGCCGAAGGAGGAGTAGTACTTCATGATATGCCACAGGATCGGTTGACCGCCGATTTCAATCATGGGCTTGGGCCTGAGATGACTCTCCTCGCTGATGCGGGTACCTAGGCCTCCGGCCAGAATCACGACCTTCATATTTCATCCCTCTCAATCAGATGGGCCACCTTCCGATATGCTGGGCTGGCCTTCAGCGCCGTCACCGCCGGATCATCCGCCGGACAGGCCGCCAGAACCGTCCGGACCTTCTCCGCCAGGGCCAGTAACTCCGGACTGGGCGGCGGGGTTTGAAGCTCCGGCGTATTCTTAGTCAAAAACTCCACCATGGGCATCATAGCCGCACAGGAGGCAAGACCCGTCCGCAGAAGCTGCGCATAGGACGGCGCGTCTCCGCTGTCCAGGGCGTCAAATGCCTGGACGCAATACCAGCCGAATCGGTGCATGGGCGGAAGGACAAAGATCCGCTCCTCCCGCAGAACCTCCCCGGCGTAGCACAGCGGCAAAAAAACTCGCTCCACCTCCACAAATCGGCGGGCCAGCGCCATCTTCTGCTCGACATCTTCCCACTCCTGCATCGCCGCAAACACCAGCCCGCGGCTCCAGCAGAGCTCCTGCGTATTTTCTGCTGACACGGCCCCGGTTAAGGAGATCAGTTCAAAAATATCTCCGCATCCGGCCAGCCCCGCGGCCAGCAGATCCATGATCTCGATATTCAGCATTCTGCCCTTTAGCGGGAAGCGGACGCCGCGCCTGATGGCATGATCCAGGGCCTCCGGGGGAAACACGGTCCAATCCTCCACGGTGGCGAGCAGCTGCTCTAAACGGGAGACGTCCTCCGTCTCCAGAATTGCGGCGGCAGTTCCAAGCTCACATTT
>NZ_KE159709.1:558375-562590 GCF_000403435.2 Oscillibacter sp. 1-3 | reverse complement strand
TTCCGCTCTTTCGCCCTCTTTCTGTCCGGAAGCGGTGCGGAGATTCCATCCCAGACGGCGGCGGCCAGGCCGGCGGTATCTATCCTGGTATTCATCTGCAAATTCATCAGCGCCTGGGCCAGTTTTCCCGTGGTGCCCTGATCCAGCGCGGAAAAATCCAGGCGCATCAGCAGTTCACGGGCTTCCTCCGCCCGCTCCAGGTTTCGGTAAGCATCCGCCAGGGCGATTTTCATGGCCTGCTCTTTCAGCGGCGCGGCTGACTGGACCGCGCTGCGCAGACGCGCGGAGGGGTCCAAACGGCCCGCCCGGTCCTCCTCCAGGGCCTTCAAATAGATTTCACCCCGGCGGGCGGCCTCCTCAAATTCATCCCGCTCCAGGAAGTAGGAAAAAGCCTGGAAGGCCACGTCTATCTGAATAAAGGCGGAATTGGGGAACCACTCCTCCGCCTTTTGAATCCACTCGCCGCGCTCCGGCAGCTTGTTGATCCCGGCGAGGGTCACGGCGTAGCGCAGAATTGGCGGGCCCAGCATCTCCCAATAGGGCTTTCTCTCCTCCACCAGCTTCACGGCCTGGCGGAGAATGTCCAGATAGTCCGGCTCGTTCCGGCCGCTCTCCACCATCTGGAGGTAAACCATCAGATTCTCCGGCTCCCGTTTCAGCTTCTCCCGCAGCAGCGTCATGTTCCGCGCCTGCTTCCTGCGGCCCGCCTCTCCGTTTGTGTTCATCTCCACATATCCGTCGTGGTGCAAAACCGTATGCCGCAAAAGCGTATTCGGGACCTCCCTGCCGGGCCACTCCCAGCGCTCGTGGATCGCCCCCGCATAGCGCGGCCCCTCCGCCATACAGGCCAGGCGGGTTGCGAAGAAGTCCAGGTATGAGCCGCTAAAATCATAAGTGCTGTAATTTCTGACAACCACCGCGCCCAGCACATACGGCCTTCCGTCCCAGCTGCGCAGAAAGGCTGTCAGTTCCGATATATCCTCATCCAGCCACTCGTCAGCGTCCACAGTGAGGCACCAGCTTCCGGAGCAGCGGTCCAAAATGGCATTTCGGGCGGCGGCAAAGTCATTGCGCCAGGGAAAATCGATCAAAATATCCGCGTACTGCTCCGCCGTGTCCCGGCTTCCGTCCGTGGAGCCGGTGTCAGCCATTACCACCTCGCAGGGGATGGCCTCCCGCAGGGGCCGGAGGGACTTCAAACACCGTTCCAGACAGCGGATCTCATTCTTAAACATAATGCCGATGGATAAAACAGGCTTTTTCTCCATAACATCTCTCTCCCACATTCTTCCGTGTTGCTGGGAAAACCGCCGCCGAAACGGCGGTTTTCCCAACGGCATGGAAGCGGGGCGGGCCAAAAGCCCGCCCCGCTTTGGCTGGGTCTATGCGGTTTGTTCCAAAAACAATCCGTGCTGATTAGCCGAGGAGCTGCAGCACGCCCTGGGGAACAGCGTTGGCCTGGGCCAGCATGGCCTGGGCGGACTGAACCAGGATGTTGTTCTTGGTGTAGGCCATCATCTCCTCGGCAACGTCGGTGTCGCGGATGGTGGACTCGGCGTCCTGGATGTTCTCCGCCATGACGCTCAGGTTGTTGGCGGTGTGCTCCAGACGGTTCTGGGTGGCGCCCAGATCGCCGCGGACAGAGGAGACCTGGTTAATGGCGTCCTTAATCTTCTGAATGGCGTTGGAGGCGTCCTGCGCAGTGCCGATGTTCAGGCCGTTCAGGCCCAGAGCGGTTCTGTGCATGTCGCCCACCTTGACCTGCAGCTGGTTGAAGCTGTCGGAGGTGTCGCCGATCTGCAGCTGCAGGGACTTGGCGTTCTTCTGCAGGTCGGAGATCTCCGTGGTCGTGGTGTTGGCAATGGCCTTGCCGGTCTTGATGGTGCCGGCGATGCCCTCGCGGGTCTTGAAGAGCTCGTTCTTGGCCGCGTCGCTGGTGTCCGTCTGGGCCAGGGTCAGCTCGCCGTTGGTGTTGACGCCGGCGCTCCACACGGTGCCCGCGCCGTTGATGGCGTTGGCCAGCTTCTCCATCACAATCTCGGCACTATCGGTATCCTTGACATTTACAACAGTAGCACCGTCAACCTCTTTGAAGTTGCTGTCGTCGCCCACGGCGATGACGAAGCTCTTGCCGTCGATTTCAACGGTAACGCCGTCATCCTTGCCGGTTCCCTGGATGCCCAGGTTGGCGGCGGTGATGGTGGTGTTGGCAGGCGTGCCGTCCACCGCGACCTGGCCGCGGACCATGTTCAGGGCGCCGTCGTTCCACTGGGTGTTGACAGCACCGGCGCTTGGGTTTGTTGTAACCTTCAGGCTGGGGTCCAGATCGGCATCGTCAGTCGCGTCGGTGGGATCTTCGGCCATCTCAATGGTGATCTTGCCATCCGCATAGTTGATATTGAAATCGGCGGGCTGCGCGGCACCGGACAAATTCGCTCCAGTAGTGCCGCTGCCAATCGCGGTTTTGAGGGCGGCGTCAATATCCACCTTGCCGTCAGTAATGTTAGCAGTGGTGGCAGTCAGGGTAATGGTAATGCTGCCAACAGCGATTTCCAGCGTATCGGCATCGGAAGCGCCCGTCCACTCCAGCTTGGAGGTGTCGATCTCCAGCTTGGTCTTCTGGACTTCCTTGCCCTCCACATAAGTGACGGTATGGTCACCGATTGCACCGGTGGTGCCGGTGCCCAGCAGCTTGTCAGCGCCCAGAGCGGTCATGCTGCCCAGCGCAACCGTGGTGGTGGTGACGGCCTTGGCGTCGGCGTCCAGAGAGCCGTCCAGCAGCTTGATGCCGTTGAAGTTGGCGCTGTCGGCAATACGGTCGATTTCGTCCAGCAGCTGGTTGACTTCCTTCTGCAGGTTCTCGCGGTCCACCTCGTCCTGATAGGTGCCGTTGGCGGACTGGGTGGCCAGATAGTCCATGCGGTTGAGCATGTCCTGGATCTCCTGCATGGCGCCCTCAGCGGTCTTCACCAGGGAGATGCCGTCCTTCACGTTCTTCTGGGCGGCGTTCAGGCCGGTGATCTGAGCGCGCATCTTCTCGGAAATAGCGAGGCCCGCGGCGTCGTCGCCGGCGCGGTTGATCTTATAACCAGAGCTCAGCTTCTCCAGGTTCTTGCTCAGCGCAGAAGTGTTGGTGTTGTAGTTGCGGTAGGCGCTCATCGCCATGATGTTGTGTTGAATCCTCATTTTAATGCTTCCTTTCAATAAAATGTTTTCGGGTTATGCGTTTCCGGCGCGCCGGAGCTTCCTTTTACCGGCGCTGGTGTGGAGCGCCCGTTTCCTGGTATCTGGCCAGACTGCCAGGGCGTGGCGCGGGACTGTATTTCAGCCGGTTCGCGCAACCGGGTGAAATCGTAAATTATTGGGCCGCAAGGTCCTCCTCCCAAAAGGCGGGAATCACGCGCTCAAGCTGCGTGCGGAGTATTTCCGCCTCCTCGCCGCAGCCCTTCTCCTCCAGCCGCTCTATCGTCTGCTTCATCTTCCGCACGGCCTTCTCCCGGTCGTCGTTCCAGCGGAAAATCTGATCGCGGTAGTACCGCCCCTTTTTCCCGGAGGGCGGCAGCAGACAGGCGGGCCGCTCCCTCCCCTGCTGCTCCAGCACCGTGCCCCGCACAATCGGGATCTCCCGCCCGGCGTGGACGGCCAAACCGGCCCTTCCGCCCGCAATGCGCGTCAGCTGGACGACAATGTTCTCGTTGATGACCAGATATTCCTCGGGAAGCAGAGATAATTTCAGCATACGGTTCTCCTTCAGCGCATTCCGGTGTGCGCTCCTTCGCATCACCGTTTTTTCTGTACGGTTGTCATCGTCATAATATTGTGGACCCCTGTTTCCAGGCTTTGGACATGCGCACATATCCGCTCGTTTCCCACTCCGCGGTCCGGAAAACGCTGATTGAAACAGAGCTGTCATTCAATTCCGCTTCAATCAGCGTTCTCCCAACCGGAACCATGGGCTTTCACCGGCGTCCCGGCCGGCATAGCTCTGGGTTTTCTATCGGGTGATCAGGCGCTGACGCGCCGTTCCTGACTGCCAAAATACCGGGCCAGTCCCTGGGCCTTGATGTTTTTCGCCGCATTGACCTCCCGCCGGTGCGCTGCGCCGCACTTCGGGCAGGTCCAGAGATCCTCTTTCAGCCCGACGGCATCCCGCACCAGTCCGCAGGCGGAGCAGGTCCGCGCGGTGGGAGCGTAACGGTCCACCACGATGAGGGG
>NZ_KE159709.1:496417-554625 GCF_000403435.2 Oscillibacter sp. 1-3 | reverse complement strand
GACTGCTTCATCCACCGGGGGGGATCTGCCGTGCTGCCGTCGTCCGCCGCATAGAAATGCGAAACGGAGTAGTTCAGTCCCACCGTCGTCTCGGGGGCCGGAACGACGGGCTCCGGCTCTTCCGCCGCATACGCGTACAGGATGCAGCAGTAATACTTCCCCGCGCGCGTCTTCTCCACGGTGATCCGCTTGAGATCCCAACCGTTTTGGGGCCGGCGGTGGAATCTGGCCCGGACGATTCCGGCCTTGGTCATGCGGATGCCGTTTTTCGTCAGGTAGATGGTGGGGCCGGATTCAAACACATGGTTGCAGGCCGTGAAGGAGTCCCGGTCGTTCTTTTTCCTTTTGAAATGGGGGTATCCGAAGGACTCCGGATTTTTGAAGAACACGCGAAAGGCCTGGGAGAGCTTGTTGTGCTCCTGAATGAGGGCCTGATTATCGACCTCTTTCAAAAAAGGCGCCTCTTTTTTGTACTTCGCCGGCGTCGGAATAAAGTGGGCGTCCGTCTCGGCGTAGAAGCGCTGCTGGTCTGCCAGCATCTGGTTCCAGATGTAGCGGCAGCATCCGAAGGTTTTTTCAAACAGCTCCGCCTGCTCCGCCGTGGGCTCAAGACGCACCTTGATCGTGGTGTACTGCGTCTTCCCGCCCTTCCTGGCAGCGCCTTTTCCATACATCCGGCCGTCTCCCCCCTCAAATTCTGCTCTTGAGACAGCGCTTCTGATTTTGTTATGGTGTACCTTTTCAAACTGAAAATGAGTGTTCAAAAAAATTTCTGAAAACCCCTTAATTTTCTGAATAGACCGCCGATGATAAAGGTGTAGACAGCAAAGCCCTCTGGTTCGTAAAAGTACACTTTTACAAATCAGAGGGCTGGTTATTTATAAAAGAAAAGTTTCGATACCGGCATCCCCGTACAGAAGATGAAACACAGGAACATGATTTTTTCTAAGACGGTTTTCTCTCCCCGCAGGCAGCAGCAGGTGCCGGCGGCGGCTTAAAAGGACCGGCGCGGCCGCGCCGGTCCTTTTGTGGGCTTGGGGGAAATCGCCGCCAGGGACGTACGCCGGGCGTACGGAAAACGTAAGAAAAGACAACCACATGACACTTTCACATCATGCGGCTGCCTTCAGTTGGGAATACTTTTTTATAAAGGCACCTCTGCCCCGCCGGCGTTTTATAATTGTTTCAGATCACCCGTCGCTCTGGGTCTTGCGCAGGAATTGAATGGTCCGCTCGTTCTTGGGGGATGTGAAGAACTCCTCCGGCTTGCCTTCTTCCACCACGACGCCGTCGGCCATGAATACCACCCAGTCCGCCACTTTTCTGGCAAACTCCATCTCATGGGTAACCACCACCATGGTGGAGCCGTCATAGGCCAGCTGGCGCATGACCTCCAATACCTCGCCGGTCAGCTCCGGGTCCAGCGCAGATGTAGGTTCGTCAAACAATATCACCTCGGGATTGATGGCCAGTGCCCGGGCAATGGCCACACGCTGCTGCTGTCCGCCGGACAGCAGATCCGGATAGTGATAAGCCCGCTCGGTCATACCCACCTTATCCAGCATTTCAAAGGCGATCTTCTCCGCCTCAACAGCGGGCACCTTACGGGCGCGAATCAAACCCTCCTCCACATTTTCCAGCGCGGTCATATTGCGGAACAGATTAAAGCTCTGAAATACAAAGCCCATCTTCATCCTCAGCTGGCGGATCTCTTTTTTTGTCACCTTGGTAATATCCTTGTGAAAATCGTCGAACGTAATCTCGCCCTTGTTCGCCGGTTCCAAAAAGCTGATGCACTTGAGCAGCGTAGTCTTGCCGGAGCCGCTGCTGCCCAGGACGGCGATTACATCGCCCTTATCCACAGAGAAGTTGACGCCCTTGAGCACCTGATTCTCGCCAAAGGATTTGTATATGTTCTTTACTTCTAACATGCTGTTACTCATGATCAATCCCCCATTACTGACGGGCAGCCCTTACGGCTTTGGGCTTGTCCCATACCATCTTCTTTTCCAACCGGCTCTGCACCCAGGTAAGGACCGTGCAGATGATCAGATAGAACACCGCCGCCTCGCAATACAGCGCAAAAGGCTCGAACACGCTGGCGGAGATTTGCTGCGCTTTGGTGAAGAGTTCCACGATGGTAATGCAAGATGCCAAAGAGGTATCCTTGGTCAAGCCAATCAGCGAGTTGAACAGCGGCGGGAACGCAATGCGAAATGCCTGCGGCATTATAACCCGTGCCATCGTCTGGGGATAGGTCAGGCCGATCATCGAGGCGGCCTCCCACTGACCCTTGGACACCGCCATGATGGCGGAGCGGAAAATCTCCGCTGTATAGGCGCCCAGGTTCATGGAAAAGGCAATGATGGCAGATGGAAACGCCGGAATGATAATACCCAGAGAGGGCAGGCCGAAAAAGATAATAAACAGCTGAACGATCAGGGGCGTACCTCTGAAAATCCAGATATAGAATCTTGCGAACTGTTTTAACCCCTTGATGTTTGCCACTTGCACCAACGCCAGAAACAGGGCGATAGAACAGCCAAAAATGAAGGACAAAACCGTCAGGGGAATCGTCAGCTTGATGGCCGCCAGACCAATCTGCGGAAATGCCGTGACAAGTATATTAAATACTCTAGAACTCATTGTGGGTCTCCCTTTTACATTATATATCTACCGCACGTACACGGCACAGGTCTTTTCCTGGCCTTGTTTGATAAACAGCGAAATGCCCAGCGGTGAGAGGTTTTTCGCCAGTTGAGACGATTTTCCGCCGCGCTTTGGAAGCCGAGAAGATCACCGCAGAGCGGCGGAAAAACCGCTGTTTGGGCATTTTGACATTTTTCAAACAGGGCCTAAAGCTGTACCAATCGACAAAGTACACAGATACGGCTGTAATCGCTGTTGAAAAGGGGAAAACACGGAAAACTTGTTTGGTAAAATTTTAGCGCAGTCAACGGCGATTTTAACCGCAAAGCTGTGTGCTGAGACGATTGATAAAGCTTCTGAATTTTTTTGCGATGGTTAATCGACTGCCGGCTTACTCAACAGGGTTCGTATAATCGCCCCGCAGATACTTCTGGGACAGCTCTTCCAGAACACCCTCGCTGCGCAGATCATCCAGCGCCTGATTGACCGCGTCATAGAATTCCGTCTGACCCTTCAAAATAGGAATACCGTACTCCTCAGACAGGCCGGGCACCATGAAAGCGACCTTCAGCTGGGCCTCGGGATGCTCGTCCAGATAGTCGTTCAGCGTAGTGGGATCGAAGTTGCAGAAATCGGCACGTCCGGAAAGTACGGTCTGTGCAGCCTGGTCAGTGCCCTCAATCAGCACAATCTCCGCACCGGCCTCGGCATAAATCTGGCCGGTGGTAGAGGCCTTACTGGTGGCAACCTTGGCTCCTTTCAGGTCATCCCAGGATTGAAGCGTATCGTTATCTGACCTGACAACCACTTGACGAGGGATGTAGAGATACGGTCCGGCAAAGTCATATTTCTCCTGACGCTCGGAAGTAATACCCACGGTGTTGATAACCGTATCCAGACGGCCGGAATCAATGCCTGCCAGCAGGGAGTCCCATGCGGCCTCGGTGAACGCTACCTCTACACCCAGCTTCTCAGCAATGGCCTTAGCCAGATCCACGTCGTAACCGGTGAGGTTGTCGTTCTCATCATGATAGGTATAGGGCTTATAGGTACCTTCAATACCAACTTTCAACACACCGGCGGATTTGATGGCATCCAGCTGGCTCGCAGCAGCGCTGCCGCTCTTGCCTTCATCCTGGGCAGCATTGTTCTGGCCGCAGCCAACCAGCGCAACGACAAGAATGAGGCAAATGATTGCAGAAATAAACCGTTTCATTTTTGTACTCTCTCCTTCATCTTTTTTGTTTGCGTTGGACGTTCTTTGGATTGCCCATGTTAATTATACTTCGCATCAAATAGTAACGCAAGTTTATTGTGCCTAATAGCAATCTAATTAGCAATTGTTGACCTTTCAACAATGCCGCATCATGTGTCAATTTGCACAACACTGATGAAGTCCTCTGCGTTCCTCCTTGTGCACCGCGCCGTAATATTGCACTTATTTTTTCCTCATACACCGTTTTTCTTCTCCAACTTGTTAAAAAAATACACAAATTCCTTTCCGCAATTTACGCAGTCCCGCTCTTTTCAATCCTCTAAACGCCATACAAATCCTGGTAGAACTGAAGCCGCCGCTGTGCCTCTTCCAGCTGTGCCACGATAAAAACCAGCCGCCCATAAGGGCGGCTGGCAGCGTTGTACCGCGACGCTCACACAGAGCTTATTGGCCCTCCTCGCAGCTGACTTCCAGGACATTATCCTCAAAAGTGACGGCACGGACCTCGCGGCCGCCGGTTGTGGCGGGCTCATAAAAAATCTTGTAATTTGCGGCGTGGAATTTGGCGATGACCTCATTGAGTTTCTCGCGGCTGTCCACACGAATGGACAAGTGGGCAAAGCCGGTGCGGTTGGGCTCCTTCTTCTCGTCCACAATCTCAGGCTTGGTCATCAGCTCCAGGCGGGCGCCGGTGCCCACGTCCATGATGTAGGAATAATACTGATTTTCCGGCTCATTGTAGGAAAAGGCCACCTTGGCGCCAAAGTAGTCCTCAAAGAACTTTCTGGCCCCCTCCAGATCCTTGACAAACAGTCCCGTGTTGGCAATGTACATGCTGCGTCCTCCTTAAAAAATGTCTGCTCTGATACTTCTTGAAATGAGGTATTGCGTTCCCGGGCTTCTGATATTCTGCCCAGTATCTCGACCTCCATGCCGGCAAGTATCTGGAAGAGATGCCGCCTCTCCTCCACACGCTTGTCTGATGGGGGATCAAAGACTTGCGATGCGCCGTCGATAAGCGCAGCTTTCCTGCCCCTGAATCTACACTTCCTTGAAATGGGCGGTACGATAGATGATGGTGTCCTGGGCATCTTTGTCCAGCTCGGTAAAATAGGCCATGTAGCCAGCCACGCGGACCATCAGCCCCTTGTACTTTTCGGGTGTGCGCTGCGCCTCCCGCAGCGTCTCATCATCTACCACATTGATCTGAATATGCTCGCCGCCGTGCTGGAAATAGGTCTTGATCACGCCCTCGATGCTGGTCAGACCCTTTTCACCCTCCACACCTTTGGGGTCAAAGCGCAGGTTGAACAGCGCGCCGTCGTGGAAGGACGCCTGTCCCATGGAGGCCACGGACTTCACCGTGGCAGTCGGCCCCTTTGTATCACGGCCCATCATGGGCGAGGCGTTATCGCAAAATGCTTCGCCGGCCCGGCGGCCGTCAGGGGTAGCGCCGCACACGGCGCCGTGGGACACGTTGACCGTCTGAGAGTGGACATTGAAGGAATAGGCGCCGCCCCGAGCGTCCGGCCAGGTCTGCACATTTTGGGCAATAAACTGCATCATCTCCCGATAGATACCGTCCACATAGGCATTATCGTTGCCGAATTTCGGGGGCTTGTTCAGCAGCATCTGGCGCAGGCGCTCCTCACCTTCAAAGTTCTTGTCCAATGCCTCGATCAGTTCCGCCATAGTAATATCACGATCCTGGAACACACAGGTGTCAATGGCGGCAATGGAGTCCGCCATATTAGCCGCACCGGTGATATACAGGCCCGCGGTACTGTATCGGGCGCCGCCCTCCTGTACAGAGCGGCCAGCCTCTACGCAGCCCCGGGTAACCATGGAGGCAAAAATCACCGGATAGCGGGTCATATGCATGCTCTGCATGATGTTATACCCGGTGGTAACCATCTTATAGTGGTGCAGGATCTGCTTTTTCAGCGCGTCCTTAAATTCCTCAATATTTCGAAACGCCCGGGGATCGCCGGTCTCCAGCCCCATCAGCTTGCCGCTCTGGGGATCTACGCCGTTGTGCAGAACAAATTCCAGCATCTTTCCCATGTTGACATAGCCGGCATCGGGAGAGCCGTCGGTCCCGCCGCCCCCGGGACCAGGCTGGATACAGCCCACGATGGTCCAATCCCGGGCCTCTTCCATGGTGCAGCCCTTGCCCAGCGCCATCTGCATGGCCACATTGTCGTTGAAAAAACCAGGGTTCGCCTGCCCCTCCTGAATCATTTTACAGCCCTTTCGGATCAATGCCTCCGGCGTGCCTTCCCAAACGCGGACGGCCATTACCGGCTGGGTGGTCTGCAATTCAGAGGCCGCATCCAGACACAGATAGGACAGCTCATTGGTGGCGTCTTCGCCCTCGGGAGTCTGGCCGCCTACCACCAGCAGCTCCCACATGGGATAACCGGCAAAGGAAGTGGCATACCACTTGTCGCGCACCTCGAATACCTCGCAGGCTTTCAGATAAAAGCACTCCAGCATCTCCAAGGCCTCATCCTTGGTGATATTCTTCTCAATCAGAACATCTTTTTCATAGAAGGGCCACATGTACTGGTCAAAGCGGCCGAAGCCGTTGGCAGTGGTGCAAACCTCAATATGGAAATACACATGGACAAACCATATCAGCTGCAGCGCCTGCTGGAAACTGCGGGGCGGATTTTCCGGTACCACCCGGCAGTTCTCCGCGATGGTCAGCAGCTCCTTTTTCCGCTTTTCATCGGCGCAGGCCGCCTGCGCCTCAGCCTCCGCGGCCATACGGCGGGCATACTCGATCAGGCCCTCGCTCTGGATGATGCAGGCCTTCCAAAAGTCAATTTTCCCCTGATCCTCCCGACCGCAGCTGACGGTGTTTCTGATATTTTCACGGCACTCCTCAATATAGCCCTTCAGGCCAACCGTCACCAGCTTTTCGTGGTCGCAGGTGGTCTCGCCGGACACGCCGTTGGTCAGCCCCACCGTAATGATGTCGTCATGAATCCGATCACAGATCTCCGGTGGCAGCGCCTCTTTGGACATATCCTGCATGGACTTTCCCTTCCAGTATTCGAGTGTCCTGCTGATGGTCTCTCGATCTTCGGGGGAAATGTCATAGGGATCGGTCTTTCTCACCGGGAAGGCGTCCAGCTCCGGCAAATAGAACTCCGTGCTGGACTGAAACTCCGGAAACAGGCTGGCGCCCCGGTACTTATTGGTAGGAGTACCCACGATCAGCTCGTCATCCATCAGCAGCGTGGTCATGTGTTCCATGATATACCGAACCACTTTGGCCCGGAAGATAGGGACCGCCTCACCGGCAAACTTCTGATACGCCTCCGTTTGCAGCACCAGACGCTCCGCCGTGATGCAGGGCCTGGAATCAAACAGTTTATTCCGCATTCTTTGAAGCCGTTCATTTAACATGTATGACCCTCCTTTTCGTAACTGCTGAAACGCAATGTATCGCGGGAGATAGTATCGCCATTGTACCCGGCAGATGATTTTCATGCAATATTATTCTTGCGGACAAAAATCTATTTTCTTGCGAACTATTGCCGCATTATTGCTCTCACCGTATCCGGCACCCGCCCGCAATGAGCAACTCCCCATACCGTCACACATCTTTACCTGAAATGGTACGGCAGGAGCAGGCATACCGGCGTATGTCCAAAATTTTTATCCAGCAGTTAGGCCTTGTTTGAAAAATGTCAAAACGCCCAAACGGTGGATCTTGATCCGCCACTCTGCGTTAAATGTTCTTGCCGGGCGTCAGCCCGCCTGCAAAAATCTGCCTTGATTGGCGAAAAAATCTCTCGCCGTTGGGCATTCCGCCTTTTTTCAAACAAGGCCTAGACTGATTTTTGTTCCGTAAGCCTGACAGTGACAACTGCCTCTCTGCCGCTTCGAAAGACGGTGATTTTGACCTGATCTCCGACGCTGTGCCGGTCTAAAACCGCGGTGATGTCCGCGGTGCCGGCAATGGGCGTGCCGTCAATGTCGATGATACGGTCTCCGCTTTTCAAGCCGTTGTCCGCGGCGGAGCTGATTACATAGATTCCCGGTTGGTCGAAATAGGCCGCCGCTCCCGGTCTTGTGAGCTGCGCCGCGCTGATGCCGAGCTGCGGCCGCCCGGTCACGTAGCCGTGTTGGATCAACTCCTGTGTAATCTCCCTGACAGTGTTTGCGGGAACGGCAAAGGCCAGCCCCTCGATGTCACTGCCGGAGGACTTGGCGTTGACAACGCCTACCAGTTCCCCATCCAGGTTGAACAGTCCGCCGCCGGAATTGCCCGGATTCACTGCCGCCGAGGTTTGCAGCAGCGTCATGGTCTGTCCGTCAATGGTGATCTCCCGGTCCTTCGCGCTGATAATGCCCTCTGTCACCGTGCCGCCCAACTCCCCCAGCGGGTTGCCGACGGCGATCACAAAGTCCCCCGCCCGTGCCTGAGAGGAGTCCGCCAGCTCTGCCGGCGTCAGCCCGGCGGCGTCAATTTTCAGCACCGCCAAATCTGTTTTTATGTCGGAGCCTGCCAGCTGAGCGGCGTAGGTCTGGCCGCTGTTCAGGCGCACCTTGACGGTGCTGGCCCCGTCTATGACGTGGCGGTTCGTGACAATATAGCCGTCCGCCGTCAAAATCACGCCGCTTCCGGCTCCTTCCGTCACATACTCCCCGTACCAGCCGCTGACCTGTTTGGTCTCCGTAAACACTTCTACCACACTGGGGAGTGTCTGGTCCACTATGTCCGCCAGGTCGATTACAACCAGGGAGGCGGCAGATGCGTTCATGCCCAGAGCTCCAATGCACAGTAAAACTGTGCAGAGGACTGGTGCAATCCGTTTTTGTAATTCTTTCATATGGCGTTTCCTTTCCGTCACGTAATTTCCATCGGGCCTTCCATCAGCTCCCGAATGGTTTGCAGGGACAAATCCGTGGAGGCGATCCCGTCCGCGCAGTGTTTCAGTTCCTGGACAATCAGCGCCTGATGCGCGATGTCCCGTTTATATTTCAGCTGGTGTTCAATGCTGGCCCAGCAGTCCATGGCGATGGTGCGGAGCTGGCCTCCAGCCGGAAGCGGATGCTCCGGCTCCCTCTCCAAAAACCGCAAGGGCATTGAGAGAATCATGTGATAGCTGCGGTATCCGTTTGGCTTTGGGCGCCGGATATAGTCCTTTTCTTTCAGAATTTCAATGCCTGGGATTTTTCGAATCAGCGCAACCGTCTGGTCAATGTTCTGCACAAAGGGGCAGATCAGCCGTACTCCCGCCGCGTCCTGCACGTCCCGGAGTGCACTGTCTGCTGTAACGGGGAGCTTTTGGCGTTCCAGCTTCGCTTTCATGCTCGCCGCGCTTTTGATTCTGGCTTGAAACGAGGCGATGGGATCTCTCTGTCCCCGGCTGATCTGATACCGGCGGATCATATGGACACAGGAGAGAAATTCTTCTATCGCCCCCTCTAAAAGAATCAGATATTCCCCGTAAAACTCATGCTCCGCGCCGGTAATATCCAACAAAAAATTCTCCATATCAAGCTTCCTTCCGCAATTCGTCCCCGTGAGGCAAAACGGCTCTTGTCAGCCAAAGCGCACACCGCAGAGTACCGTCTTCCGCCAGGACAAAGACCAATGCCACCTCATTTGTGTCATTTCGGATCGTGATATGTCCCACGCCGTCCTCGCCGGCAGTGGCGTCGATCACAGCTCCCTCAGAAAAGGAGAGCGTCATGGCTCGCCGCTTCTCGGAACGCCGGAAACGCTGACCTCTCCGCCGCTGTCCAACAGACAGGTTCCGCCGGTTTCCTCAGTGGAAAACCGAGCGGCGCCGCCTTGAAGCGCGTCCCCATTCTCCGTCTGGAACAGCGCCGCAAGGAAAAGCAAGTCTTTTTCCGCCTCCTCCTCGGAAAAGGCGTCCGGACCCGCGCAGCCGGATAAGATCAGCAGCAGCAATAGAGCGGCCCCTATTTGGGGGACACACAGCATAGGAACCTCCTTCCGGCCGCTTCTCTATCATTGAGACTATGACACCAGTATAGCTGCCAAACCCAAAAACAACTTAAAAAAGGCTGGAAATCAATTTTTTTCACAGGGACGGTCTGCCGCTGCCATCAGTCTGCGGGATGTCCGCAAATACAGCGCGGCTACAAACGCGGTAGAGAGAAGGTCGGCTGCCGGCTGGGCCCAGGCCAGGCCCTCCGCCTCCAGCAGCGCCTGGAGGATGTACAGGGCCGGAATATAGATGATGCCCTGGCGGCTGAGGCTGATTATCAGGGCCTGCGCCGCCGCGCCCATGGCCTGCAAAGCGTTGGTCAGCACATAGAACACGCCGAACAGGAAACTGGTGGTCAGCAGGATATTTGTGAAGGCGAGCGCGTAGTCAGACGACGCCGGTTCCGATAAAAATACGCAGATCACTGAATCCCGGAGCAGATAGCACAATCCCGTCATAACCGCGCTGAGGCCCAGAGAGAAGAGAATGGAAAAGCGCATGATCTGCCTGAAACACCCCAAAGCCTTGCGCCGATGCAGTAGCCCAGCAACGGGTGGGCATCGCGCAGGCCCTGCTGGGAAGTCCCAAGGTCATCATCCTAGACGAGCCCACCGTGGGCCTGGACCCCATCCAGATCATCGAAATTCGGGATCTGATTAAGGAATTGGGGCAGCCCCACACCGTTATTTTCAGCTCCCATATTCTCTCCGAGGTCCAGACGATCTGCGACCAGATGATCATGATCGCCAGGGGAAAGCTGGCGGCCTTTGACACGCCGGAAAATCTGGAGAAACACCTGCTGTCCCCCAATGAAGTGGCGCTGACCTCTGATGCCGCCACGGAGGAAGTATGGAAGCTCCTGTGCGGCATCGGCAGCATTCTGGACCTGACGGTGGAGGGGGCGGGGGCCGGCTTTTGGCCGCGGGCCTTGGAGCCATGCTCTACAATATCGAGGCAGCTGTGAGCAACTTTGAATTTGCGCTCAGCTGTTTCAGCGTGATCTGCGCCGCCATCGTTCCCATCCTGACCATGCGGGTCACCGCGGAGGAGCGGAAGCAGCGGACCGACCAGCTTTTGTACGCCCTTCCTATCACCACCGTGCAGATCATCGTGGGCAAATATCTGGCGCTGCTGGCAGTCTATATGATCCCCCTGGGCATGATTGCGGTGTATCCGCTGATCTTTGCTCAATTTGGAGAGGTGTATCTGCCCACATCCTACGGCTCCATTCTGGCCCTTTTCATCATGGGGGCCGCGCTGATTGCATTGGGCGTGTTTATCTCCTCGCTGACTGACAACCAGGGGTTCGCCGCCGGGATCGGAATTGTGGTGATCCTGCTGAATGATTACAGCGTCAGCCTGTCGGAGTACGTCTCCGCAACCGCGTTCGGGTCTACCGCGGCGCTGGTAATCCCGATCCTGGGCCTGGGCTGGGTTTTTAAATTTCTGACCGGGAACGGAAATCTGGCCTATGCGGTTTGGTTTGCACTGATGGCGCTGGTCGCAGCCGTCAATTTCGCCAACAGCACAGTATTTGAGGGTCTGCTGCCCAGTATTATGACAAAGCTGTCCCTCTTTGACCGGTTTGCCGGTTTTGTCAACGGGGTCTTTGATCTGACCGCGATCACCTACTATTGCAGCGTAATTGTATTTTTCCTGTTTTTGTCCATCCAGTCCCTGGAGAAACGGAGGTACAACTGATGAAAGCGTGGAACGCCCATCTCACCGGCGGGGCAGACGGCCGAAACGCCCTTCGCGGCGGCTCCTATTCCGCTGCAGTCTCCGCCCTTGCGCTGGCAATTTTAATCGCGGTAAACATGTTTGTCTCCGCCTTGCCTGCAGCGCTGACAAAGTATGAGATCAGCGCCTCCAAGCTCTACTCCGTCACCAGCAACAACAAGGTGGTGGTCAACGCGCCGGACCAGGACGTGACCATCTATTGGGTGGTGCAGGCCGGGGCGAAGGACGAGATCATTGAAAATCTTTTGAGTAAATACGAGAGCCTGTCGGACCATTTGAGGGTCGAGAAAAAAGAACCCGGACGTCTACCCTACCTTTGTCCAACAGTATACGGACGAAACCGTACAGAACAACAGCCTCATTGTGGAGTGCGGCAGCAAAAGCCGGTACATCAGCATCAATGTCATCTACCGGGGCGAGGCGAATCTGTACACCGGCACATACGACGTTACCGGCTTCGACGGCGAGGACGCAATCACTTCCGCTATTGACTATGTTGTCAGCGAGGAGTTTCCTCCGCTCTATGTTCTGCAGGGGCATGGGGAGCAGGATCTCCCGGCCTCTTTCAGCGAGCAGATCGAAAAGGAGAATATCGAGACCCGTACACTCTCCCTGCTGACCATGGACGCCATTCCAGAGGATGCGGACTGCGTGATGATCTACGCCCCGGAGAGCGACATTTCCCAGGATGAAAAAGAGCTGCTGGCGGACTGCGCCGCGGAAGGCGGCAGGCTTCTGGTGATAGCGGGTCCCGTGCAGGAGGGTATATCCTGGAAAATCTCTATGGCCTTCTGAACAATTACGGTATTGAAGCCAATGAGGGGGTCGTGGTAGAGGGCAGCCGGGAGCATTATACCTTCCAAGGTCCCGCAGTTTTGCTGCCGGAGCTGTCCGCCGGCTCCATTACAGATTCACTGATCGAGGAAAACTACTATCCGGTGATGCCGATTTCCCTGGGCCTTACGGTCACCGGAAACTCCGGCGGCGGAACGGTGACCGAGCTGCTGACCACCTCTGCCGCCGCCTACAGCAAATTGGCCGGTTTTGAGATGACCAGTTATGAGCGGGAAAACGGGGACATCGCCGGGCCCTTTGCGCTGGCTGTTTCCGTTGATACGGCAGACGATGGAAAAATCGTCTGATTCACCTCCTCCTATTTCCTGGAGGACACATACAACATGACCTCCTCCGGTTCCAACGTGAACCTGGGAATGAACGCCCTTGGCAATCTAATCGGCGAGACGGAGGCTATGGCCATCCGCAGCAAGTCGCTGAACTACAATTATCTGACAATCAGCGGCTCCGGCGCCTCGCTGCTGAAGGCGGTTATGATCGGCCTGTTTCCGCTGCTGTATCTGGGCATCGGTATTGGGGTAGTATTGAGAAGAAGGAGGCTGCAATATGAGCCGGCCTAAGAAGCTGTGCGCGATGCTGGGCATTCTGGCGGCGGTCTGCGGCGCAACGCTGATCCTGCTCCAGATCGAAGAGCGCCAGGAGAAGATTAAAAACAGCGGCAAGGTCATCCTGCGGATCTCCGAGGAAGCTGTGACGTCCCTGCCCTGGGAGTACGAGGGAACCACGCTGGCGTTTCACAAGGAGGAAACCTGGCTCTATGACGGAGACGAAGCGTTTCCGGTCAGTGAGAATAAAATCAAGAGCTGCTGAGTCCGTTCCAGGCGCTCAGCGCCGCCTTTATCATTGAGGACGTGGAGGACTGCGGCCAGTACGGCCTGGACGATCCCATCTGCACCATCGGTCTTTCAACGGAAGAGCAGTCCTGTCAGATCCTGCTGGGAGATTACAGCAGGATGGCTTCCCTGCGGTATATTTCCATAGGGGACGGAAACGCATATCTGGCGCAGAGCGACCCTCTGGACTATTTTGACACCGGTCTGAGACAGATGATCGAAAATGATGCGGTTCCAGACCTTGGCCATGCGGCGGAAATCCGCTTCACAGGCAGTGAGCATTACAGTGTCGTCTATGAGGAGGACAGCATGGAGGACGCGGCCCAAAACGGCGATCAGGACACCGAGTCCGAAATTCCGGCGGGCTATGTGCGGATCGGCGAGTCTCCGATCATCTACGAGATCTCCGCAGACCGGTATCAGGAGCTGATGGCCACAGCCTATGACGATCTCCGGCATTCTGAGGTGCTCTGGGCGGATTTCGCGGATGTCCGGTAGATTGATATTTCCCTGGCCGGAGCGGCATACACGTTTACCTCCGAGGAAAACGGCGGCGGACGCGCCTGGTTCTATCGGGAAAAAGCGCTGGAGGTCACGGGTATTCAGACCGCTTTGGAAGCCCTGTCCGCGGGGGAATTCACCGACCAGCAGCCGACACAGAAACGGGAAATCGTCCTGACCATCCATTTGGACAATGAGAATTTCCAAGAGGTTCAGATCGATTTGTACCGTTATGACGGCAGACTCTGTCTCGCGGCGGTGGATGGCGAGAGCACATCTCTTGTCGCTTGCTCCGATGTGGTCAATCTGATGGAAGCCGTCCGCGCGGTCGTTCTGAAATAGCGGCGCCGGCATTTTGGAAAGGGCGGCGAAAGAATATGAGGGAATCACCATGACTTATGAAAAATCCGGGGCGCGTTTTTCAACCGGGGAACTACATTGAATATCCTGCGGGATCAGCAGTACTCCTTGAACCGGCAGATGCTGCTGGCAATCCAGCTCTCCGACGCAGCGGCTCAAAAGAGAATCAAGGCGCAGCTGGCGGAGGTTCAGATCGAAATTGACCGCTTCATCCTGCGGCTGAAGGAATAGAGCTGAGCGCCGCTGATGCCGAGGCCTCCCTCTCCATTATCTCTGTCATCCCCGGCCGGCGGTCAGCCCGCCGGGGGATTTGGGCAAATAAACAGCCGGTGCCTAAATTTTAGGCACCGGCCGTTTATTTGTCTATTGCTGTTTTTTCCCGTCTCCGATAAACTGCATACAGTGAAGCGCGGCCCTGCCGGAGCCGCCTGCGCGGAAGTCAAAGCGGCAGCGGCTCCTCCGTTTTTTTCAGCAGCACCTTTTGAAAAGTCCCCTGAAAAAGCGCACACACTGTCTCCAGAAAATCCGGCATATCGTAATCCATGTCCCGATCCAGCCAATCCAGCACCAGCCCGATTCCCGCACACTTATAAAAATGGCACAAAACCGGCAGCGCCTCCAAATCCGCCTCCAGGGTGCTTGTCACCCCGTCGGCGTAAACGCTGACCGCGTGATCAATCATGCCGTTCAAATGACGCACAAACTCCTCCCGCTGCACAGAGCGGTAAATATGAAGGATGGCCCGCTTCCGAACAATACAGCCCTCCACCAGGGGGAGCAGACATTCCTGCGGATTTCCGAAGTTGAAGTGCTTTTCCAGAATCCCGTCCACCCACTCCTGCATGGTGGCCTCCGCCAGGGCGGGAATATCCTGAAAGTGGTAATAGAAGGTGTTCCGGTTCACGTGGCACCGGTCCACGATTTCCTTGACAGTAATCCTGCTGTATGGCATCTCCTCCAGAAGCTGCCAGAAGGTCTCGCTGAGGACCTGCTTTGTGCGGTTCATCGTCGTCCTCCTCTTCGCTTTTGAAAAACAGTATAGCAAAAAATCTGCTCGCTGGCAAGGCGTCGAAAGTTTTGATTGTATTTTAATTTTGGAGTGATTCAACATGAAGCGATTCCCTGGAACAGGCCCGCGCGTCCTGGCTCTCGCGCTGGCCGGCGCCCTGACCGCCTCCCTGATCCTCCCCGCGGCGGCGTCGGGGGCCATCGGCGACGGTGTGTCCCCCACCTATGACGAGGCCTACTACGCCACGCTGGACTACTACGGCAATCTCACAGAGGGCAGCGTGGTGAAGAGCTATACCCTCAACGGCGCCTCGGTCCTGACAGACCGCGGCGTCTACGACCAGGTGGTGAACCTCACCGACGGCACCGTCCCGGTGGTCCGGGAGGGTGTTACGGAGTTCCGTTTCGATCAGGCCCCTGCCCACTTCTACTTTGAGGGCAAGACGGCGAAGCCCTTTCAGAGCCTGCCCTGGACCCTCTCCATCTCCTACACCCTTAACGGGGTAGCTGTCCGGGCGGAGGATCTGGCGGGCAAGACCGGCGTGGTGGAGATCACTGTGGACGCCGTTCCCAACGAGGAGGCCAGCGAGTACGCCCGGTACAACTACACTCTGGAAGCCATGGCCATGTTCAACCAGGACGACATCCTGTCCCTGGAGGCTCCGGGGGCTCAGGTGCAGCTGATCGGCAACCTGCGGGCGGTGCTGTTCATCGCCCTGCCGGGAGAGGAGCAGCACTTCGTCATCCGGGTGGGAGCCGAGGACTTTTCCTTCGGCGGCATGACTTTTCTGATGGTTCCCGCCACCCTCAGCCAGTTGGAGGAAATCGCAAAGCTCTCCCAGCGCAAAGACGAGCTGGAGGAGGACTACGACGCCCTCTCCGGAAGCCTTGACACGCTGCTGGACACCTTCATGGACCTCAGCGGCAGCCTGCGGGACACCGCCGACGGCCTGGATGAACTGAACCAGGCCCGGAATACCATCTCCGCAGGCAAGGACCAGATCTACCAGGACGGCGACAGGGTCCTGGCGGATCTGGAGCGGCTGAGCGGCTCTCTGAACACCCTCCCCGGCCATCTCACCGGCACCGGGGACGCGGTGGATGACGTCACCGGCGCCCTCTCCAGCGTGGCGGACGCCGCCGTAGGCCTGCGGGGCAGTCTGGACGATGTGAACGACAGCCTCCGGGACCTGCAGCGGGATATTCGGGACATCCGCAGCGGCAGCGGCAGTATGGAGGCCAATCTGAACCGGCTGGCGGCGGACTTAAAGGCTCTCCAGGACAGCCTAGAGGAGCTGGAGACCCTGCTGAAGGCTCTGGATATTCAGATCAGCGGCGGCATCATCTCCGAGATCCCGGAGAACATCCGGCAGCATATCAAGATTCAAGGGCAAAAGCTCTCGGACATCCTGACCCAGGTCCAGGGGCTGGAGACTGTTTGGAACGGCACGGCGGCCGGAGCGGAGACGATTACATACTCCCAATTCCAAATTGCCGCCCTGCTGGCCTCCAAATCCGCCGCCAGCGCGGCGGAGGCCCAGGCCCTGCTGGGCCAGGTACAGGCCGTGGACAGCGCCGTCGCCCAGGTCCAGGCGGCCCAGCCGGGGCTGACGGCAGAGCAGGCCCTTCAATACCTCATCGGCGCAAGCCAGCTGACACCGGACCAGGCGGCGGCATACGCTGCCGCAAAGCCAAAACTGGTCGTGATGGAGCAGGTCTACGCCGCCGTCACCGGCGGCGCGGACCGCCCCATGGATAAGGCGGGCTTCTTCACCGCCATGCTGATGCTGAGTGACATCAACAAACTCCCGGCAGACCAGCAGACGCCGGAGAACATCGCCAAGATCCTGGCCCAAAAGGCCTTGTACGCTCAGACCGGAAAAACTCTGGCCCATCTGAATCAGGATCACGACGCCACAAGGTTCACAGGGCTCCTGGAAAATCTGAAAAACCTGCTGAACCACCTGGGAGGCGGAGGCCTCGCCGGGGATCTGGGCAGCCTCGTGGGAAAAACGGACACCACCCTGGGGCATCTGGACAGCCTGGCGGACGTAGGCAGGGACATTCTGAACCAGGTGGACGATCTTCTGGCGGAGGTCCGGGACCTGGACGACACCATCAACCGCCGCGTCCCCGGCCTCCACAACACCTTGGAGGACACCCGGACGCTGGTGGAGGACATGGTGGTCACCGTGGACGACACCACCGGCTTTCTCACCTCCTTCCGCAAGCTGGCCAAGGAATCCGGCACACAGCTGGACAGCGGCACCCAGGAGAGCCTGACAGGTCTGGCCGCGGCGCTGCGGAAGACCGCACGCAGCGTGGACGCCACCGGCGATGTCCGGGAGGCCAAGGAGAAGATCGACCAGATCATCGAGGATACCTGGACAGAGTACACCGGCGACGTGAACAACCTCTTGCTGATGGATGCCGGAGCCCCGGCGGTATCCTTGACCTCGGAGGAGAACCCCTCCCCCGTCAGTGTGCAGGTGCTCATCCGCTCTCAGGAGATCAAGACGGAGGATGCGGCCCGGGAAGTCCCTGCCGAGTCTCAGGCCGCGGAAACCACCTTCTGGGGCCGGGTGACCCAGATGTTCCGGGACTTCTGGACCGCCATCACAGGAATTTTTCAATAATACGGTGAAACAGCAACTTCTGAGAACGGACGGTGTTTTCCTTGCTTGACAAAATTGCCCGCCTGCTGACCCGAAATCCCAAGCTGGTGGCCCTCATCGCCGCGGCAATGCTGATTCCCTCCGCCCTGGGATACCTGGGCACCCGAGTCAATTACGACATCCTCACCTACCTGCCCCAGGACCTGGAGTCCTCTCAGGGGGAACGGCTGCTGGAGGAGCCCTTTCACATGGCCGCCACCAGCATGCTCATTGTGGAGGGAATGCCCGCCGCCTACACCAACGACCTGATTAACGCCATCAAGGACGTGCCCAGCGTCTCCAACGCCGTGTGGCTTTCCAACGCCGTGGGCATCCAGATCCCCATCGACTTCATCCCTGTAAGCCTGCGGGATATGTTCTACGCCGGGGACGCCACCATGATGATTATCCAGTACGACAAGTCCGGCGCGGACCAGGAGACCATGGAGGCCATTGACGCCATCCGCTCTATCTGCAACGAGAAGTGCTTCCTGGCAGGGTTCTCCGTGGTCATCAAGGACACAAAGGACCTGGTGGACCGGGAGCTGCCTGTGTATGTGGGGCTGGCGGTGGTTTTGTCACTGGCGGCCATGTCTCTGACCATGGAATCTGTGGTGCTGCCCTTTGTCTTTCTCGCCAGCATCGGCATGGCCATTATCTACAACTTCGGCACCAACATCTTTCTGGGGGAGATCTCCTACATCACCCAGGCCATCGCCGCCGTTTTGCAGCTGGGCGTCACCATGGACTACTCCATCTTCCTCTACCACCGTTACAAGGAGGAACAATCCCGCTGGGACGACAAGCGGGACGCCATGGCCAAGGCCATCGTGGCGGCCTTCACCTCTCTCTCCGGCTCCAGTCTCACCACCATCGCCGGCTTTCTGGCCCTGTGCTTCATGCGGCTGACCCTAGGGCGGGACATCGGCATCGTTATGGCCAAGGGCGTGGTGCTGGGTGTGGCCACTGTGGTGCTGGTGCTGCCCGCTCTGCTGCTGCTTTTTGACAAGCGGATCGAAAAGCACCGGCACAAGAGCCTCCTGCCGGACTTCACCAAGCTCAATCACGCGGTGATCCGCCGCCGCAGGTGGATGACAGCCCTCTTCCTGATTCTCTTCCTCCCGGCGGTATACGCCCAGTCCCATACCGGTGTGTACTATAAGCTGGACGAGGCCCTGCCCCAGGACATGACCTCCATCGTGGCCAACAACAAGCTCAAAGACGAATTCGATATGGCCGGGTCTCACTTTATCCTCCTGCGGGACGACATCCCCGCCACGGATATGAACCAGCTGGAGGCCTCCATCCGGGAGATTGACGGCATCACCTCCGTCCTCTCTTACCACGCCATGCTGGGCTCCGGCATTCCGGATTTCTTCATCCCGGAGGAGGTGCGGAATATGCTCAAGCAGGACGGCTGGCAGCTGCTGATGGTGAACTCCGAGTACGCCACCGCCTCCGACCAGGTTTCGGCTCAGCTGAAAACCTTGAACAGCCTGGTGAAGAGCTACGACCCGGAGGCCCTCATCACCGGCGAGGCCGCGCTCACCGACGACCTGATCACCACCTCCGCCGTGGACTTCCAGGTCACCAACTACATCTCCATCGGCGCCATTCTGCTGATCGTGGCCTGGGTGTTCCGCTCCCTCTCCATGCCGGTGGTGCTGGTGGCGGCCATTGAGCTGGCCATCTTCATCAACCAGGGCATTCCCTATTTCACCGGCGCCGTAATTCCCTTTGTCTCTCCCACCATCATCGGCTGCGTCCAGCTGGGCGCCACAGTGGACTACGCCATATTGCTGGCCACCCGGTTCCGGGAGGAGCTTCAAAACGGCAAATCCGCTGTGGAGGCCATTGAGATCGCCGCCACCGCCTCCGATGGCTCCATCATCACCAGCTCTCTGGTCATGTTCTGCGCCACGCTGGGCGTGGGACTCATCTCAGAGATCGAGATTATCAGCTCCATCTGCGTCATGCTGGCCCGGGGTGCGCTGATCTCGGCGGTGATGAGCATGTTCCTCATGCCCTCCATCCTGTGCGTATGCGAGCCGCTGATTCACAAAACCAGCCTCCACTGGCGGAAGGCCAAAGAGTCGAAGCGGGAAATACCTGCGGCGGCAGCGGAATGAACAGGGTAAAAGTAATTCGGGCGAGGAGTGCGCTGTGACATACAGGAACAAAATTGCCCTTTGGTTATCCGCACGCAAGCTGCGGGCTAGAAGAATCAGGAGTTTAGAATCTCTCAGGGCGTGTAAAATTAGACAAAACCTGTGCATAACAACGTTATGCACAGGTTTTGTTATGTTTATGAAGGAATAAAAACATAGAACCTTAAAAAGTAAAAATTTCAGATCGCAGGACTTTAAGAAGCTGTATTCATCGTTCCACACCTGTGAATACAGCTTCTAAGCCCTGGCAGCGGAAAAACACTCACTTCCCGTGCTTAAGCTGTAATGCTGACTATAACACGGCTAACGCGCCATGCAAATATACTTGCTATATCTTGCATGCTATTTCAAAAAGGTAATTCCTATTTCAAAATTTTGCTATGTCTGCTATAATTGCTTCAAAAGATGTGCTATGCGGCAGAAAATAGAAAAAAACCAGCTGGCAGATCAAATTGGAATTAGGCCATGTTTGAAAAAAGTGAAAACGCCCAAACGGTGGATCTTGATCCGCCACTCTGCGTTAAATTTTCTTGCCGGGCGTCAGCCCGCCTGCAAAAATTTGCCTTGATTGGCAAAAATATCTCTCGCCGTTGGGCATTCGGCCATTTTTCAAACAACGCCTAGATACTTATTAGAATATCTCGCAGCAAAAGATTTTATTACCCGCAGGGAACGAGACAGAATCATATCTGCAAATATTCAGCACAACTCCGCCGGGAAGCAAAGGCTCTAACTTGAGGAAAATGAGGGATGCAGTATGTGTAAAATAGACGATCTCATCACACTTGCCAATGAAATGGGCTGTACGGAACTGGCCGGTCTCCTGATTTCTGTAAAGCCACGGCTGAATATTCAGTCAATTGAACAGATTAAAACGGAAGATCCTGATCCTTCCTGCCAAAAGACCCTGTATCTGTCACTAAATCGGAATGACATAACCTCCGCTGGCAAATTTCAACCAGAAGCCGCTGCTCAGGAGAACCAGCTGTGCTTCAACAGCCTGGAATCATTATACAAAACTGCCTATCAGCTCCAGACCGTATTTGCAGAACACAAACGGATCTGGTACGAAAAAATCATTGAAACCAATCTGAGGTTTAATGACATTACGCTGAAGCAGCCAAACCTGCTTACCATGATTCAATATTTTCACAGCCTGATGAAAAATCCGGTTATCATTTATGACGAGTTTTTTGACGTCACAGATATAACGGACGAGCGGATCAGCGAGTATGACCGGGATGAAAGCGATTTGCAGCGCTGTGAGATGCACAATCTCTTTTACTATAAACAGCGGGTATTCTTTTCCAGGCCGGATGCGCCGAAGCCCGGCTGTACCCGTCTGCTCTATCCCGTGCTGCTGGGGGGAATGCCCAAGGGATACCTCGCTATTTTCGACCTGGAAACTCCCTACGAAGAAATGGACATGATGATTCTGGAGATCTTCGCCAATTCTGTTTTGACGGAAATGCGCCGCCGGCTGGAACTCCGAAATGTGGAATATAAATTTGTCAGCGATTTTATCTATGATTTGATTTACCGCAAGGAGAACAAGGAGGAGGAAATCAAACGCCGCGCGAAACGGCTGGGCGTGACGATCAATGCAAATTATTGCTTCCTGGCAATCAATCCGGCCGGACCAATGAATGAACTCAAATTTGATACCAACGGATATATCACCCAATATGAATTCATGAACGACCGCATTATGAATCATATTGAAAATTTCAACCGAAAAGTCTATAAGCAGGATATTGTGAGTAAATTTAACACCACCATTTATATTCTGCACAGAACCGGACAACACGGAAATGGTGAAAGCTACGACGACATGAAGGCCTACTGCGGAAAACTGCTCCACATGCTGGAGCAGCAGTTCGACGGCATGCATTTTCAAATTGGTATCGGCGATATTGTTCAGGGACTGACCAATGTCTCTGCCAGCTACCACCAGGTGTGGGCTACCATCTCCTATGGCGAGCTAATCAACGGAAAAGGGCAGAGCTTTATCGCCTGCTATGCCGATAACAGCCTGCTGCGTCTATTCATGCGCCTCAATGAAATCGGCGGATTGGAAGAGGTAATCCCTCAAAACCTGCAGGACATCTGGAGCTATGACCGGCAGAATCACACACAGCTCTATGACACGCTGAAGGTCTATCTGGAGTGCAATTGTAATGCCCGGCGGGCGTCCGAAAAACTTTTTATCCACTATAAGACCATGCTCTACCGTATAGAAAAGCTGAAACATACGTTTCGCATTGACCTGGAAAACGGAACTGCGCGGCTTTTTTTGGAACTGGGTATTCATCTCCTGGACATCCAAAGAGATCACTGACAGGTGAAAACAGCGCCAAAACGGAACTATCCTTTTAGGAGTAATCTATCTGCATGTTTCAGACATTGCAGATAATGATTTATCAATAAAAATGTAATATACTGTCCATAATGGATATCCAAAAAGACGTGCAGAAAGAAACAAATCATCAATTGCTGTGAAAGGAAATTCTTATGGAATACGGTATTTTAACAATCGTTCCACCATTGGTCGCTATCGGTCTAGCACTGATCACCAAGCAGACCATCCTTTCCCTGGTTGTAGGTCTCTGGGTCGGCACAACTATTATAAGCGGCTGGAATCCGCTGGTCGGACTCCCGATGATGATTTCCGACTTTTTTATCCCAAACATCGCAAGTTCCGGAAACGCAGGCACTTTGATGCTGATTACAGCCTGCGGCGGCTTTGTCTATATGTTCAAGGTTTCCGGCGCCTCCAAAGCCTTTGGCGAGCTGATTACCAGAAAAGTAAAGACCAGAATGCAGGCACAGCTGATTACCTTTTTCAGCGCCTTCGCTTTTATCTTCACAGAGCCGACATTGACACTGGGCTCCATTATGCGCCCGATTACAGAGAAATTAAATGTTTCAAGAGTTAAGCTCGCTTATATCTGCGATGTTATGGGCTGTCCGTTCGCCACGCTCTCTCCCATCACCAGTTACAGCTCTTATGCAACAAGTCTGATTGCCGCTGCATTTACCGCATTGGCGATCTCTGAAAATCCTTGGCTGACATTCGTAAAAGCCATACCCTTCAACTTCTACGCCATTTTTGGAATGTTGGCCCTTCTCTTTGTAATCTTGACCAAATTGGATATTGGCCCCATGTATGCGGCAGAAAAGCGCGCAATCGAAACCGGAGAACTCATTGGTGAAAACGATGTGCCAATGACAAAATACGATCTGGACGAGGACGCGCTTTTTGCCGGCAAAAACATTACGACAATGAATTTTATTCTTCCGCTGGTCACGCTGTTTGTCACTCTGCTTCTCATGATTTTGTGGACTGGCGACGCAGGCGCAAACGGCATTGGCGGAGCATTCCGGAACGCAAACATTGTACTGTCCATCACGCTGGGTTTCTTTATTGCCTCCGTTGCCGCAGGCCTGCTGGGCGCAAGATCTGGAATCTTCGGTTATAAAAACATAGTTGAACAGTTTACAAAGGGCGTCGCTTTGAATGCGGATATTCCGGTTATTTTGGTATTGGCATGGTCCATCGGTTCTCTGACCGGCATCATGGATCTGAAGGGCTATCTGATCCATCTGGTGGAGGCAAACTCCATTGCGCCCGGACTGATGCCGATGATGATTTTCATAGTAGGCGCTTTTGTAGGGTTTTCTACCGGGAGCTCCTGGGGTGTCTGGGCCATCACAATGCCGATTGCGCTTCCTATCGCCGCACAGTTTAACATCCCCATGGAACTGATGATCGGCGCGTGCTTAAGCGGCGGCGTTTTCGGCGATCACTGTTCTCCGATCTCCGATACTACGATACTGGCCTCTACCGCAGCGGGCGCAGATCATATTCAGCATGTCAGAACGCAGCTTCCATACAGCCTGACCGTGGGCATCTGCTCCGCTGCCGGTTTTTTGATCGGCGGACTGTTCTCTCCGCTGTTCGGCCTGATAGTGGCCGCGGCTGCAATCGTGGCTGCCTTCTTTGGCCTTCATAAGTTTGCGGCCCAAAAATACGCCTGAGCGCGGCTGAAAGGATACACCGATATGTTATTAAAGCAGAAGGAAATTCCCGATATTATACTGTACAATGCCGTAGTACACTCTATCAACGAAAATGACGATATTTTTCAGGCTGTGGCAGTTTGCGGAAATCGGATTATCGCCGTAGGCAGCAGCGAAGATGTCTGTGCCCTTGCTGACAGTCATACGAAAAGAATTGACTGCCGCGGAAAGTCCCTGATTCCGGGTATCCACGATGGACACAACCACATCTGGGAAGCCGGCCTGATGTATGACGGCATCGTAGTGTTTGGCATTACCACCGTTGCGGACCTGCAAAGGAAAATCGCAGACCGGCTCTCCGGAATGAAGAAGGGGCAGTGGCTTCAAGGCGGCAGCTACATTGAATCGCAATTTGAGGAAAACCGTGCGCCAAACCGCTATGACCTGGACGCCGCCAGTCCTGAGAACCCCGTAGTAATTGAACGGATCTTTGGGGCCAGCAGCGTTAACAGCTTAGCTCTTGCGGCAGCCGGCATCACCAAAGACACCCCCGACCCCGAGAAGGGGAAAATTGAGCGGGACCCCAAAACCGGGGAGCCCACCGGCGTACTCCACGGCAATGCGGTGCTTCTGGTCAGGGCGGTCATGCCCGGTCCCTTCGGCTCCGATGAATTCGGCGCAGGCAGAGGCGAGCCGTCCACAGGTATCCTGGAAAAGTCGATCTCTCTTGCCCTGGAGCGGTATAAGACCTATGGCATTACCAGCGTTTCAGAGCCGGGGGTCAGCGCAGCGGTCTGCAAGGCGTATCATAATCTCAAAAAACAGGGCAAATTAAGCTGCCGTATTGATCTAATGCCCAACTGGTATGGTTTTACGCTGATGCAGGACGAGGCTGCCCTGAGCACACTGATTGACCATTATCACTTCAGCTCCGGCTATGGCGACGAATGGATTCGCTACACCTCACTGAAAATGGCCGTTGACGGCGGCCTGACCTCCGGAACCGCTCTGAAATCCTGGCCCTATAAGGGAGAATCCGGTCTGCGGAAGCTGAACCTGCGCCTTGACCTTGACAAGCTGGACGGCTATATCAAAACCGCTCATAACAGCGGCTGGGATGTGGGAATCCATGTGATGGGCGATGTGGCAATTGAAAAGGCAGTGGACGCAATGTACAAGGCAATCAAAGCCAATCCCCGGCCGCACAGGCACCACATTATCCACGCCTATTACCCGACCGCAGAAACGCTCTCCAAAATGGGCGAGGTCGGCATTATGGCATCGGTCCAGGGCTCCTTTATCTATGGAGAGGCGGACGGCTATGACGCCATCTTGACACCGGAAAAGCAAGAGGAGTTTCTGCCGTTGAAATCCTATCTGAACGCCGGCGTCATTTGCTCGCTCAGCACAGATATGCCCTGCGCTGATGTCAATCCTTTCTGGAGTATGTACTCCGCAGTCACGCGGAAGGGAATGCGCGGCCACTGCCTTGGGGAAAAGGAAAAAATCACACTGACGCAGGCCCTGCGGATGCTCACGCTGAACGGCGCCATCCAAAATGGAGAAGAACATTACAAAGGCTCGATAGAACCTGGAAAAGTCGCCGATATGGTCCTGCTTGACAGAAATCTCTTGACCATCGACGATGAATCTATTAAGGAAATTAAGGTGGAAAAGACAATGCTGGATGGAACGTTTATCTATGAGCGGTAACAGCAGAGGACGCGGCAGTTTCTCTCCGCCGGGAAGCTGCGACAAAAAAACAATATGGGCAGCCTTTTGATTGCCATTGCAGCCAATTCAACTCTGGTTTTTTCCATGAAGTATGCGGAAAAAGCCGGAACACATCGAGCCTCTGTCGTCTTATATAATTACGTATTCGGCGCATGTCTCATTCTTCTTTTAAGCGGCGGATTTACCGGCCAGGAGCTCTCTGGAAAAACCATATGGCCTCTTTTGGGGCTCGCATTGGCAAGCGCCTGCCTCATGACAGCGTGTATGCTGATCCAGCAGCGCAGTCTTCACAGCAATGGCGCGGGAATCACCACCACATATAACCGTCTTGGAATTCTAATCCCCACCATACTCTCCGTTTTCATCTTTCGGGAATATCCAACGGCAGTAAAGGCCTGTGGGATTGTATTGGCGGCCGCGGCTGTCTTCTATTCCTACGACAGGCATATGGACAGCGGAAAAAAGAACTATATTCTGTTGTCACTGGTTTTGATCCTGGGCGGTTTTATCGACTTCATTTCCAAAATATTCGGAATTCTCTTTTTGCCGGAGATAAAGAATCTGTATACCTTCATTACATTTTTCCTCTGTGCTCTCATCATGGCCGTAATTGTTCTGCTCCAAAAAGCGCCTCTCTCCCGTAAAGATATTATTTATGGAGCATTGGTTGGTATTCCAAACGCAGGAATTACCTATGGAATGATTGGCGCCGCAGCTGCGCTGCCGTCCTACATCGTATTTCCTGTTTACAGCGGTGCGGTTATTTTAATTGTCAATACCGCCGGCGTACTGCTGTTCAAAGAACGCCTTACCAGACGAGAGACAATCTCCACCGCAATGATTGCCGGAGCGCTGATTCTATTGAATATCTGATCCCGCATGCCGTCCAAGCAATATCCATTGCTGTTTCCTGTAAAAAATGCAGAAATCTTTTCGTCTGATGCAAATCTCCCCGCGGCGGCTTACGGAAAGGTTAGCGTTCCGAATCACAGAGCGGCTATGGGCAATCTATCGGGGCTTGAACCGCGCGGAGCGCCCGCTTTGACTTTCTGTCCAATATGGAATATTTAAGCCCGGACTCTACCTGCTTCAAGGTTCATGAAAGTTCCAATGGAGGGGAAAACAGAGAATACGTCAGTCAGGCGAACCGGGAGGGGGACACAAAATTGCACGCAACCGTGATCGGCCCCGATGGAGTCTCTGCTGTCAGCCGAAAACGACCGCGATTCCCTCCATACTTTTGAGTTGATGGACCGAGACTGACACAACCGGCACGTTTGCCGCATCACTGTTTATGTGCTCTTTGCGCCTAACTCATATCTCCACGCTCCAGCGTTGTGCAGTAAAAGAACCGGACGCCCTCAAGGCGTCCGGTTCTTTGCTTTACCCCTTTTGTGGATTCATCAAGCCTCCTCTTCAGGCCTTTTCTTTTTCAGCAGGAGCGCGCAGAGGCCCGCCAGAGAGGCCAGACACGCCATAGTCCATGGCATGGAATCCACCGCATCCTCCGTCATAGGAATCAGAGGCACCTCATTCTCTGGAATATAGACCCACTCCCCTTTTTCTGGGTCCCAAATCTTGATATAGGTCGTAGGTACGCCATCCTCCCAGATCGTGATCGTGTTTGGACTGTCAGGGTCGTTAGGGTCCGGGAGCTCCGTAGGATAATCGGGGAATTTGGGCTCCGGATCGGGATCGGGTTCAGGGTCAGGATCGGGGTCGGGGTCGGGGTCGGGATCTGGATCTGGATCGGGGTCGGGATCGGGGTCTGGATCTGGATCGGGGTCTGGATCTGGACCAGGGCCGGGATCTGGAGTCGGAGTGGAGCCCGGCCTGTTGTTCGTAAAAGCAGCCTCCAATTCCTTCCCGCTCTCAATGGTTCCCGTCTCTCCGGAACTGATTACGGTATAGCCCTCATGATCGCTCTCCTCCACCGTGTACAGCGTTCCAAGGGGCAGACCTGTGATTTTGACAAACTCATCATGCTTGAGCTTGACGCTCTGACCACTGGACAGCGTGCCGATTTTACTGCCGGTGTAATTGTAGGAGCCCTCAAGCGTATCGCCATTGACCTTTTTCAGAATCACAGTAAATGTAAATTCCTTCGTCTTGTCTCCACCGGAGCCGGTGACTGTCTTCTTAATCCGCAGACTGCCGGCCGCTGGGTCTTTCGGCGTATAGGTGTTGGTGACCGTAACGGATTCCCCTCTGCCGGCCGTGACTGTGACACTCCCCTCACCCGTCACACTTACGGTGTAATCCTGGATGTCAATGCCGTCCCTCTTTTCCACAACCTGATACTCACCGGGAACCAGGCCAGTGAGGGTCTGGCTGCCATCTCCGGTAATACTGACAGCCTCGGAGTAGCCGTCTGGTCCTGTAACAGTAAATGTAAAGACCTTGGTCTTTGCCTCGCCGGGCTCAAACACGCCGCCGAAGTCCTTTTTGATAGTCAGACTGCCAACCACCGGCTTCTCTCTGCTGTTGATGAACTCAGCTCTCTCAGTCTCATCTTTCCGGATGGTTCCAGAGATGACGCCGTCGGTCGGAATCACATACCAAATGCCGCTCTCCGTCCCAGGCAGCGTCTCCTTTACCGTAAACCTTGTTCCCACGGGCAGGCCCTGAATGGTAATGCTCTCATCATGGTGCAAAAAAAGTGTTTCACCGCTGGCAACATCTCCCGCCTTGTCGCTGCCATAGAAGTTGTATCTGCCGGTCAGAGTCTTGCCATCGGCATCCTCCAGGGCAATCAAAAACTGGAAGCTCCTGGTATAGTCCGCAGGATTGCCGCTTCCTGTGACCATCTTACTAATCAGCAGATCCCCGGTATCTTGAGCAGGGCTCTCCTCCCGGTCGGTCACCACCACGATATTCAGCAGGCTGAACAGGCTGGTGAGATTCAGCTCTCCCAGATCATCCCTGTTGGTATCCGCGTCGTAGCCCTCATAAGGGCCGCCAGGCCAGCGGCTGGAGTCGTACTGCTCCACCCTGGCGCGGATGAAGCCGGTGTCAGTGACAAAGAAGGGGTTAAAATTTTTCCCGCCGTCCTCGTCGTGAAGGCCATAGTCCACCACCGCGTTCCGCTGATAGTGCAGATTCATGGAGCGTAAAATAGGATTGTTTTCCAGCGTGGTTTCCAGCTCCATGTCCGTCCAGTCGCCGGGAAGCGCGTCTTTCCCGGACGGCTGGTACTGTCCAATGGCGGTAATATCCCGGAGCGTGATGTCCACATCGTTGTCCATGGCGTACTGGCGCATGGTCTGTGTCAAACGGCCCACGCCGGCTATGACGGAGACATCATTGTCCGCCTCGCCCGCGTCGGCATAGATGGAATAGATTCCCACCACCACGGGAATGACGGCGCTGTTCAGCCTGCACCCGGCGGGCGCACCTGTCTCCTTGAGGTAATAACGGGTCTGTGCGCCCTGGGACCAAACCATTTTCGCGTAACCGGCGCCGGTATCATCACCGGGGGAGAACACCAGCCGTCCATCTGCGCCGGTGACGCCCTTGGCGGCAGCATCTGTGCAGGCCTGATCCTTAAAAAGCGTAAATTCCGCGCCGCTGCGGGGAACTCCCTTCTGGTCCACCTTCATAACCCAGAGTTCACGCTGCTCGTTGGGAATATAGATCAGGGAGCGGAAGTTCCGGTTGAACTGGTCCACATTCAGGAAGCTGAATCCCAAATTGCTTCCCGTGTCAGAGACCTGCACCGCCATAATAGCTGCCAGGGTTTTCTCCACGCCATTTGCCTGCACATAGTCTCCCAGGGCCTTGTAGCGGGCAGCGGAATCCGCGCCGGAGATCCCCAGCGCTGACAGCGCCGCCGGCTCGATGATGCCATACACCATGCGCATATCATCGCCGCCATTGATCTGATACCGGCTGGCGAGGCCTGGCAGATCATCCAGCTCGCCGATCAGACGATTGTTCTCCGCATCCCAGTCCAGGTGCCATTCGGCGTATCCCTCTCCGGCCGCGGCCTGCCGCAGCGCGGCCCCCAGAACCGCTTTCCGCCACTCTTCCGCAGTCCGCTCCGCCGGACGGACCGAACCGAAGCCGTACAGATTGCTGCCATACAGGGCGATCCATTTTGACTGGCTCCTCTGCAGCAGCATAGGGACCGCCAAAATCAGGCCCTTTTCCTGCTTGTCAGCGGAAACCGGTTTGTTTTTGTCCTGCTGGATATTTCCGTTCTCAAAGTGGCCATATGTCAGCGCCCCCGCACCCGAGATGTTGGAGACAGAACAGGCGTAGGCTCCCGTGGTCCAGCGGTTGGCCACGGAGAGCATGGACGTCTCCGTGTCGTAGTGCAGCACGATATCCACCGGCAGCGGCCGGTATCCGGGAGGCGTGCCGCTCTCTTTCAGAATGTAGTACCGCTCGCCCAGGTCGGCGAAGTTAAAGGGATTCCCGTCACTGTCCAAAAACTTCGCAGCGCCGTCTATATCGGTTTTCAGTGTACAGAGCGCCTGATTGCCGCTCTGGGTGACATAGAACTTCCGGTTGTTCTGTACACGCATCCTGCTGCTGGTCTTGCTGTCGGTATAGAAGCACTCCACAGCGCCCTGGCCATTCCCGGTCTCCTCAGCAGGATACAGCTTAAATTCCACGCCCTGCATAGGCTGCCCCGCCTGATCCACCTTCTTGATCTGCTGGTTCAGCTGGGGCTGGAGATTAAAGCGGAGAGCCAGGCTGGAGTCATAGTTGCCCCGTTCCAGATAGAACATCTTCAAGGTGTGGTCGGTGTCGCTGGCAAAGGTATTGCCGTTCCAGCTGACCGTATCCTCTTTTCCGACTTCCTCAAACTGCTTCTTCAGCGTCGTGTTTTGAATGGCGTTCTGGGTCAGTGCACCAACGTCTACGGTGCCATCGGACTTGTAGGGAAACCCGTTGGTTTTCCAGCTCTGTCCCACGGAAACCGCTCCGGTAGAAAAATCAATTGTTCCATAAATCTCGCTGTGCGTGCCGCCCAAATCCAGCACCAGCACATCGTCGATGAACACCCAGACATCATCGTCACCGGAGAACTGGAAGGTCATGGGCACATTTCCGCTGATACCCGCATTGACCAAGCCTCCCGCAGGCTGGCGGAAGTCAATGCTCACTGTCATTCCAAGATGGTGATTCAGATAATTGCCGCCTTGTACAAGGTTATTGCTGGTCTTGATATTTTCACTGCTGTAAAGTTTGCCGTCCCTGATCCCGTCAAAGACCTGTTCAGCGGTATTGAAAGGCAGGAAGTTGCCAACGCTCCGCTCACCGTCAAATCCGCCGTTTTGGTAGCTGTTGTCGGTACGCTGGGCGGCTGGGGCATCAAAGAGGACAAAGCTGTTGGTGTCTTCGTCATACTCAGCAAAATTCCGGCGCATGTCGTAATAGTAATAGCCCATGGAATCCAATTGGAAGAGGCCCTTTACATCCGTATGAGCAACTTTTCCATCATGGCTTTCAAGGGGATCAAACAAATAATCCAGAGAGGCGTTTCCATCCCATTGGCTCCGCACTGTATTGCTGATGTTTTTCGGCTCTATTGAGCTGTAAGGCGCGCCGGTCCACTGGCTGCCCTCCGCCCCCTCGTGATCGCCGCAGAGCTTCCAGTCGGCAATTCCCTCATAACCGGAAATCTGATCGTCCATGCTGCCTGTATTGATCGTCGGATAGCCATTTTCGCCCAATTCCGATTCAACAATCCCCATCATACCGGCGTGGGTCTTGCCATAATCAGTGCCCGCGCCCGCGCCCTTGTTCCAAAAGCCGGCGTGAATCACTCCATCTCCAAAAATCAGCAAGTGACCGTTGTTGATGCCTTTGTCCTGCCAGTCCTTTACCGTGGTCCGCACAGAATTCACGCCATTTTGACCCACGTGCCACTCTGATTTTCCCAAAAGGTCATTCTCGCCATCGGCCCCATCCCGGTCCGGGTCAACACAGTAGTCAAACAGGTTCACTGTGGTATTGGCGGGATTGGCCGCAGTCTCAACATGGCGGCTCAAATCCACATCGTGCAATGTAACCGTCAGATTCAAAACGCCTTGAATCTCGGAGGTATCGTTCGCGTTGTCCGGCAAGGCCATATTATTTGAGTTCACTCGAATATTATAACCGGAGTTGGAAACGGGAGCTCCCTCAAACGTAAACGTGGACATGTCTCCAAACGCAGCGGAATTCAGAACCGCCTCAATATTCCATGTGATTCCAACATATCCGCGCAGAAGTCCCGTGCCGGTCTGTCCCTCTGCCGGAGTAAATCCCGCCAGCACCAACTGATTTTCGGTATTATAGCCCGTACAGAGGATTTTCTCCGGAAGCAGATTCTTCAGCCGGCTAATCAGAGCAGACCGGTCGGCTGGGATCGGAAAATACAAACTGGTATCATAGCGGAAGTCCGTCTTCTCCGTAATCGGAGAGCCACTGTGGGAAACGTAGCTCCAATTGCTAACATATTTTTGCGTATCAGCATACATCTCCGCCCCGCCCAGATCCAGCAGGACAGACAGGGCCGGAACACCCTCGTCCAGGCGGTATTCCCCGGGCAGGGCAGCGTAAACGAAAAAGTCCCCCTCATAGACCCCCTCCTCGGGGATGCCGCTCAGGTCCCAGACGACCGCGGCAGTCTCCCTCCTGCCGCCGCTGAGCTCCACCTCCGCCTCGCCGGGCAGGAGGACCGACAAATCAGCGGCGCTCAGAGGATTCTCCTGACTGGTGCCGGGAAGGGCCAGCCCCCACGCCGCCGTCTCCTCGTTGTAGATCAGCACCTCGTCCTGATCTGTCCAACTCCAGGAAAGGACCTCCTTGGTCCCGCACAGCAGGCACTCGTACTCACAGGGACGGCCCTCCACGGCCTCCGCATAGCCGCAGGCCTCGTCGTGGACGTGGGCGCAGGCGGCCCCTGCAGGCGCAATGTAGCCACAGTCCGCATTATGTACATGCTCACAGCGCAGCGTGACACAGCCACTCTCCGCCGTACACAGGTGAGCGCAGTTCATCGGCTCCCGGCCCTCGAAGAGCCCGGCCAGGGGCGGTTCCGCGTCTTCGATTTCCGCGGGCGGGGTCGCCGTTTCCTGCGGGGCCGCGGGCACTTCCTCCCCGCTGTCCGCATCGTCTTCACCGTCCGCCGGAGGCGGGGCCGCCTCTGAATCCGCAGGAGGCGGAGTCTCTCCAGTGTCCATCTCCGCCCCGGTATCCGCCGGGGGCTCCGGCACGGCATAGCAGGAATCGTCGTGGACGTGAACGCACTCCGTCACATAGCAGTCCTCCGTGTGCCGGTGGGTACAGGGAGCCCCCGGGGTCTGCTCCACATAGCCGCACTCCTCGCTGTGGATGTGGGCGCACGGACGCCCCTCCACGGCCTCCACGTAGCCGCAGTCCGCAGTGTGAGCCGGGTGGTGCTCACACAGTCCATCCTGGCTGTCCATCTGCGCCGCCAGGGTAAAACCGTTCAGATAGGGCAGCATGATACACACGCACAGCAATACGGACAACCACCTAGAATAATTTGGTTTTTTCCTGACTGCTCTCATGAATCACTCGCTCCTTTCCAAAATAATAGCCAGATCATGGCCAGTTTCCGCTCTATTATATCGATAAGTTACAGAATACGCAATAGGTAACTTCTCAAAGAATTACCATTTTTGCAAAAATTTTTCAGCCCCTGCAACGCAGATCTCCACTGTCATAAACAATGAGGTGGTATTACCTCTCCGGCGCATTGCCCGTATCTTCCCGCCCCTGTCCTCCGGATTTTGTCCAAAACCACAGTTTTGAAAAAACCGGGTGAAATAAGGTTGCCAGCCCCGGCGATTTGCGTTAAAATCAGACGGAACATGAGGAAGAGAAAGGCTGGATAAGACTGATGAAGGCAACCTTGATTTTGGCCAACGGCAGCGTCTTTCGGGGGCAGAGCATTGGCGCCGCGGCGGACCGCGTGTGCGAGATGGTGTTCAACACCTCCATGACGGGCTACCAGGAAATTCTGACCGACCCGTCCTACGCGGGGCAGGGCATCGTAATGAGCTATCCCCTTATCGGCAACTACGGCGTCAACCACGAGGACAGCGAGTCCCAGCGGCCCTGGGCCTCGGCGTTCGTTGTCCGGCATCTGGCCCCCCGGGGCAGCAATTTCCGCTGTGAGGGCGATCTGGACTCCTACTTAAAAGAATACGACATCACCGGGATCGAGGGTGTGGACACCCGTGCGCTGACCCGGATTCTCCGCAGTCAGGGGACCATGAACGGCATGATCACCTGTGCGGAGCATTTTCATATGGAGGACTGTCTGGCCCGCGTCCGGGCCTATCGGGTGGAGGGTACCGTGGAGCGGGTCACACGCTCCGCTCCCCAGGTATATCCGGCCGTGGCGGAGCAACGGCTGCGGGTGGCCCTGCTGGACTACGGCGTCAAGCAGAACATGATCCGCTGCCTCCAGGACCGGGGCTGTCAGGTGACGGTCTACCCCGCCCATACCGCCGCCCGCACCATTCTGGAGGGCGGATTTGACGGGGTGATGCTCTCCAACGGTCCCGGCGACCCGGCGGACAACGATGGGCTTATCCGGGAGGTCCGGGCGCTGTATGACAGTGACCTCCCCCTCTTTGCCGTGTGCCTTGGCCACCAGCTGCTGGCCCTGGCCACCGGCGCCAGCACACGAAAAATGACCTTTGGCCACCGGGGCGGCAACCATCCGGTTCGGGACGTGGCCTCCGGCCGGGCCTTCATCACCAGCCAGAACCACGGCTATGTGGTGACTCGGGACAGCGTGGACCCGGCCGTGGCGGAGATCTCCCACGTGAATGTCAACGAGGGCAGCGTGGAGGGTCTTCGGTACGTGCGGCCGGACTGCTTCACCGTCCAGTTCCACCCGGAGGCCGCCCCCGGCCCCCAGGACACGGAGGATCTGTTCGACCGCTTTGTGGAGATGATGCTCCATCCCACGGCCCGCAGGAAAGGAGGCGCGCGGTAATGCCCAAGAATCCATCCATTCAAAAGGTGCTGGTGCTGGGCTCCGGCCCCATCGTCATCGGTCAGGCCGCGGAGTTTGACTACGCCGGCACCCAGGCCTGCCGCGCCCTGAAGGAAGAGGGCGTAGAGGTGGTGCTGGTGAACTCCAATCCCGCCACCATCATGACCGACAAGGACATTGCCGACCACGTGTACATCGAGCCGCTGAACCTGGCGTCGGTGGAGCAGGTCATCGAGAAAGAGCGGCCGGACTCCATCCTACCCACCCTGGGCGGCCAAACGGGGCTGAACCTGGCCATGAACCTCCACGAGCGGGGCATTTTGAACCGCTACGGCGTGCGCCTGCTGGGCACCTCACCGGAGTCCATCCGCAAGGCGGAGGACCGCCAGGGCTTCAAGGACGCCATGGAGTCCATCGGTCAGCCCTGCGTGGTCAGCGATGTGGTGGAGAGCATCCAGGCGGCGGTCAGCTTCGCCTCCTCCATCGGCTATCCTGTCATCGTCCGCCCGGCCTACACCCTGGGGGGCACCGGCGGCGGCATTGCCTACGACGAGCCCTCCCTGCGGGAGATCGCCGCACGGGGCATTCAGCTGAGCCGGGTGGGACAGGTGCTCATCGAGCGGTGCATCGCCGGCTGGAAGGAGATCGAGTTCGAGGTCATGCGGGACTCCGCCGGCAACGTCATCCAGATCTGCTCCATGGAGAACATCGACCCCGTGGGCGTCCACACCGGCGATTCCATCGTGGTGGCCCCCACCCAGACCCTGGCCAACCGTGAGTATCAGATGCTCCGCACCGCCGCCCTGGACATTATCTCCGCCCTGGAGATCGAGGGCGGATGCAACTGCCAGTTCGCCCTGAATCCCGACAGCTTCGAGTACGCGGTCATCGAGGTCAACCCCCGGGTGAGCCGCTCCTCCGCCCTGGCCTCCAAGGCCACGGGCTACCCCATCGCCAAGGTGGCGGCCAAGATTGCCCTGGGCTACACCCTGGACGAGATCCCCAACGCCGTCACCGGCAAGACCACCGCCTGCTTCGAGCCCACCCTGGACTACTGCGTCTTAAAGCTCCCCCGCCTGCCTTTCGACAAGTTCACCACCGCCAGCCGAACCCTGGGCACCCAGATGAAGGCCACCGGCGAGGTCATGGCCATCGGCAACTCCTTCGAGGGGGCGCTGATGAAGGCCATCCGCTCCCTGGAGCTGCCGGTGAAGTCCCTGCGTCTACCGGGCCTGGAGGATGTGTACACCGAGGACATTGAGGACCGCCTGGTGAACATCGACGACCAGCGGCTCTTCGTAGTGGCGGAGGCCCTGCGCCGGGGCTTCTCCCCGGAGAAGATCAACAATATTACAAAATACGACCTGTGGTTTCTGGACCGCTTTAAGAACATCGTGGATATGGAGAGCCGTCTGAACCACGGGCACCTGGATGAGGACACTCTCCGCGCCGCCAAGGAGATGGGCTTCTCCGACGCCTGGATCGCCGCCCTGGCGGGAAAGGAGCGCGGGGAGATCAAGGCCCTGCGGGAGTCCTTCGGCATCCGGCCCGCCTTCAAGATGGTGGATACCTGCGCCGCAGAATTCGAGGCCCAGACCCCCTACTACTACTCCACCTACGACGGGGAAAACGAGGCGGACCAGCCCCTGTGCCTGCCGGAGGTGGGCCGGGTGGCCCCCGGCATCCCCGCGGCCCCCTGGCTGGCCGCCTCCACCCAGGCGCCCCACCGCACCGGGGAGCCGCTGCAGCGGCGGAAGGTGCTGGTGCTGGGCTCCGGCCCCATCCGCATCGGCCAGGGCATCGAGTTTGACTACTGTTCCGTCCACTCCGTGTGGGCCTTGAAGCGCCTGGGCTGTGAGACCATCATTATCAACAACAATCCTGAGACCGTCTCCACCGACTTCGACGTGGCGGACAAGCTCTACTTCGAACCTCTCACCGCCGAGGACGTAGAGGCCGTGGTGGAGCAGGAGCGGCCCTGGGGCGCGGTGGTGCAGTTCGGCGGACAGACCGCCATCAAGCTCACCCAGGCCCTCACTGATATGGGCGTCCCCATCCTGGGCACCCCCGCCGACGGCGTGGACGCCGCCGAGGACCGGGAGCGGTTCGACGAGATTTTGCAGCAGTGCGGCATCCCCCGGGCACAGGGACGGACGGTTTACACCACAGAAGAAGCCCTGGCAGCCGCCCGCGAGGTGGGCTATCCCGTGCTGGTGCGCCCCTCCTACGTGCTGGGCGGCCAGGGCATGGAGATCGCCTACAACGACCGCAACATCACCGAGTTCATGCGCATCATCAACCAGGTGGAGCAGGAACACCCCATCCTGGTGGATAAGTACCTCTGCGGCCGGGAGGTGGAGGTGGACGGTGTCTTTGACGGCGAGGATCTGCTGATCCCCGGCATCATGGAGCACATCGAGCGGGCCGGCGTCCACTCCGGGGACTCCATCTCCGTCTATCCCCCCATGCATATTGAGGAAAAACACAAGCAGACGATCCTGCGCTACACCCGGGACCTGGCCAAGGCCCTGGGGGTCATTGGCCTGGTAAACATCCAATTCATCATCTATGACGACCAGATCTATGTCATCGAGGTCAACCCCCGCTCTTCCCGTACTATCCCCTACATCTCCAAGGTCACCGGCGTGCCCATCATCGACCTTGCCACCCGGGTGATGCTGGGCGGAAAACTGCGGGATCTGGGCTGCGGCACTGGAATCTACCGGGAGGCAGACTACTATGCTGTAAAAATGCCGGTATTCTCCTTTGAGAAGCTCACCGACGTGGACACCGGCCTGGGCCCGGAGATGAAATCCACCGGCGAATGCTTAGGGTTGGCGGAGTCCTTCCCCCAGGCGCTGCTGAAAGCCTTCAAGGGCGCCGGAATGAAAGTCCCCAAACGGGGCGGGCGGATCATCATCACCGTCCGGGACGAGGACAAGGGCGAAATCGTGGACATCGCCCGGGGCTTTGCAGACATGAATATTGAAATTCTGGCCACCCCCGGAACCTGTGACGCCCTGCGCGCTGCAGGCGTCCCCGCCCGCAAGGTGGCCCGGGTCTCCGAGGCCCACCCCAACATTCTGGACATGATCTCCTCCGGCTCCGTGGATCTGGTCATCGACACCCCCACCCGGGGCCGTCGCCACGATACCGACGGTTTCCGCATCCGCCGCTCGGCGGTGGAGCACTCCGTCCCCTGCGTCACGGCTCTGGATACCGCCCGCGCCACGCTCACCGTTCGCACCCAAGGCCGCAGCGCCGATCTGCGTCCTCTGGACATCACCAGAATCTGACTATAAAAGACAGCCAGTGGATATGTTGTATCCACTGGCTGTTTCAACAAAAGAACGCATCCCCTGTCACACGCTCCAGGAGAGATAAGGAAATCCGGCGCACGCACCACCAAATTTCGCAAGGAAAAGGGTGTGTGCGGGAAAGACCTTTGCGGGTTTTTCCTGCATGATTTCAATCGTCCCGCCCTCAGGCGTCCGCTTTTGCCCTCTGGGCAAAAGCGTGTCACCTCCAATAAAAAAGACACGCCAACAGGCGTGTCTTTTTTATTGGAGGTGACACCCGGATTTGAACCGGGGAATCAGGGTTTTGCAGACCCTTGCCTTACCACTTGGCTATGTCACCGTCTCTGTACTATATTATATGCGGCTTTTCCGGAAAAGTCCACACTTATTTTTTGAAATCGCGATTCCCACACATTTGTGTGGGAATCGCCTATGGAGCGGGCAACGAGGCTCGAACTCGCTACCTCCACCTTGGCAAGGTGGCGCTCTACCAGATGAGCTATGCCCGCAGGAGTGGTGCCCAGAGCCGGAATCGAACCAGCGACACGTGGATTTTCAGTCCACTGCTCTACCAACTGAGCTATCTGGGCAGATCATTCTCCGCACCATGGAGCGCGGACGGGGAATCGCAACCCCGAGGGGGCCCACGGGATCATATCAGATCCCGTGGGAGATGGCGACCCGGAACGGGCTCGAACCGTCGACCTCTAGCGTGACAGGCTAGCGTTCTAACCAACTGAACTACCGGGCCATCGAACCATGGTGGGAACAACTGGACTCGAACCAGTGACCCCCTGCTTGTAAGGCAGGTGCTCTAACCAGCTGAGCTATGCTCCCAGGTCACCGCCTTTCGTCAGACGGCAAAAGTTATTATACGCAAAAAGATCCCATCTGTCAACCCAATTTTACGAAATTTTCAAAATTTTTTCCGCATCCCCGCCAGCAGCGCTTCCAGCTCTTCTTTAGTAAAGTTCTGTACGTTGTCGCAGAATCGGCAGGTCAGCTCGGCGCCGCCCTGCTCGTCAATGATTCCCCTCAGCTCCTCCGGCCCCAGACTAATCAGTGCCCGCTCCATCCGGTCCCGGCTGCAGTCGCAGCGGTACTCGACGGGAGACCGCTCCAAGATCTCCAGCTCGAAATCGGACAGCACCTGCCGCAGCATCTCCTCCGGACCGGCGCTGCCGCTCAGCAGTCCCGTCACGGAACCGGCGGCCATGACGCCGCCCTCCACCTTGGTGATGACATCCTCCCCGGCACCGGGCAGCAGCTGAATGAGGTATCCCCCCGCCGCCAGGACACTCTGATCCCGGTCCACCAGCACCCCCAGGCCGCAGGCCGTGGGAATCTGCTCCGACTCTACAAAATAGGCCGCCAGATCTTCGGCGATCTCGCCCCCCAGCAGGCCCACGCTGCCTACGTAAGGGTCCTTCATATGCAGATCCCGGATGACGGTCAGGGTGCCGTCACAGCCCACCGCGGCGCCCACGTCCAGCTTCCCGTCGGGGCGCAGGGGGATGTCCACCGCCGGATTGTCTACCGTGCCCCGGACGTTTCCCTGATTATCCGAAACCGCCAGAAGGATGCCCAGTGGCCCGCCGCCCTGGATGCGCAGGGTCAGGCTGGCTCCGTCCTCTTTCAGGGCGTTTCCCATCATGGACGCCGCCGCCAGCGTCCGGCCAAGGGCCGCCGTGGCCACCGGCAGAGTCCTGTGAATCTGCCGCGCCCGCTCCGTCAGCTCCCGGGTGGTAACTGCCACGGCCTTCACCATCCCGTCCTTTGTAATTGCCCGTACCAGCTGATCGCCCATGGTAATGATTCTCCTTTACAAATGATCCTGTTCTCTCACGCACCGCACAATCCAGCGGTCCTCGTCCTCCGCCGGAGGCCGTAGGGACAGATCTCCGGTGATGGTGATCTCCCCGAAACCGGCCTCCTTCAGATACTGCCGCAGCTCCTCCGCCTCCCAGGCCCGCTCCCGGTGCTCTTCAAAATTCCGCTCCCAGGCGCTGTCCCCCTGCAGGCGGAACAGGTCCACCTGGTAGGTGCAGACCTTCGTCCTCCCGGAGAAGAACGTACGCCATACGCAAAAGCTCTCCTCCGTCTCGTCCATATACATCTGTCCGTCCATCCGCCGCAGCTTATAGGGGGTGTTGACATCAAAAATAAACTGCCCGCCGGGCCTCAGCCAGCGGCACACCCGCCGGAAGGTCTCCCGGAGATCCCGCGTTCTTGTCAAATAGTTCAGGGAATCCAGTGTGGAGACCGCCGCGTCCACCGGCTGGAGAAGCCGCAGCCGGGGCATAGCCTGATGGAGAAACAGCGGCGGAGACTCCAGTCCCGCGGCCTTCGCCGCCGCCTGGGTCAGCATCTCCTCCGAGCCGTCGGCGGCAATCACCCGGTACCCCCGCTCCGCCAGAAGACAGGCGATGGTTCCGGTGCCGCAGGCCAGATCCAGCACGCTTCGGACTGGAATCCGGCTCTTTCGGAAGAGCCGTTCCAGAAAGTCCGCCCGCCGCCGGTAGGCCCCGTCCGCCATCAGGGCGTCGTAGCTGGAGGCCAGGGCATCATAACCGCTCATCTCCTCTTCATCCGGGCAAACACCTTGGCATAGCCCCCCGCGCCGTAGCTCAAAGAGCGGTTTACCCGGCTGATGGTTGCGCTGGAGGCGCCGGTGCGCTCCAGAATATCGTTGTAGATCATGCCGTCGTCCAGCAGGGACGCCACCTCGAACCGCTGCTCCATGGACCGGAGCTCTGAGACGGTACACAGGTCCTGAAAAAAGTCGTAGCACTCCTGCTCGTCCTTCAGCTGTAAAATGGCCTTATACAGCAGCTCGCTCTTTTCCTTCTTGCCGATCTTGACCATAGTATGGTATCCTCCACGCCCTTGTTGTACTGGGCGGAAGATCCGCCGGCGGCGGTCTTCCGCTGTTTTTGTATTTTAACACTTCATAGCGTGAAAGTAAAGAGGCCCGGAGCAAAATTTTCCCCCTCCCCCCGCACCACCTCCTGTCCCGCTCCATAGACTGGGATAAACAATCAGAAAAATGGAGAGGAGCTGCGGAAATGGCGCGAGACAGTCTGGCGGAGCTGCACACGGAGCCCTTTACGGCGGAACGGGAGTGGACGGTGGAGGACATCCCCGTGCTGACGGCCTCGGTGGCTGTCCCACGGCCGGTGCCGGCGGCGGACCGGGTATCCCGGCGCATCTACCGGTACTATCAGCTCCAGTGCCGCTCCTATCTCCGCTACTGCGAGCGCTGGCTTCTGCCCCAGGCGGAGGCGGCCTACCGGGAGGCTCTGGCCTCCAGCGCCCCCCTGCCCTGCCTCCGGGCGGAGCTCCGCTATCAGGTGACCTACAGCCAGGGCGGGCTGTGGAGCCTGTACACCCAGTCCCGGGAGACTGCGGTATCCGGCCCCGCCCTGCTCACCCGCCGGGGGGACACCTGGGACTTAAACGGCGGCTACCCAGTGGAGCTCTCTGCGTTTTTCCAGCCCCGCAGCGGCTGGAAAAAGACACTCTTGTCCCTGGCGGCGGATGAGATCCAGCGCCAGGAGCGGGCGGGAGTCTCCCGTTACCACGAAGGCTGGCGGCGGGCGCTGCGCCGGCGGTTCAACGCCCAGAACTACTACCTGACGGCAGAGGGACTGGTCTTTTTCTTCCCCATGTACGCCATCGCCCCCGCCGCGGAGGGTATCCCAATTTTTACCCTCCCCTATGGAACAAAGTCCCTCCGTCTGCCGGAGGAACAGGAAAAAGAGACCGAGGCGGTCTGAACGCCGCAGAAGGGCCGGGAGCAGCGCTCCCGGCCCTTGGCTTCATAATCTCACTTTGTCCCGAAAATCCGGTCGCCGGCATCCCCCAGGCCCGGCACGATATAGCCCTTGTCATTGAGCTTCTCGTCCACCGCGCCGCAGTAGATGTCCACATCCGGATGGCTCCTCTGAATGCGCTGAATACCTTCCGGAGCGGCCAATAGAACCATCAGCTTGATATTGGTGCAGCCGTACTCCTTCATAAATCCGATGGCGGCCTCGGCGCTGCCGCCGGTGGCCAGCATGGGGTCCACGATCAGAATATCCCGCTCCGCCACGTCCTTGGGCATCTTGCAGAAGTACTTCACCGGCTCCAGGGTCTCCTCGTCCCGGTACAGGCCGATGTGCCCCACCCGGGCGCCGGGAACCATCCGCAGCACGCCGTCCACCAGGCCCAGTCCCGCCCGCAGGATGGGCACCACGGCGAACTTCTTGCCCTTGAGTGTGGGTGCGGTGGTTTTGCAGATGGGCGTCTCCACCTCCCGCTCCGTCAGGGGCAGGTCCCGAGTGGCCTCGTAGGTGATGAGCATCCCGATTTCGCTGACCAGCTCCCGGAAGTCCTTGACGCTGGTGTTTTTGTCCCGCAGGATGGTCAATTTGTGAGCAACCAACGGGTGGTCCATGACGTGTACTTTGCCGTTCATACAATTCTCTCCTCCTATTTAAGTTATATTCCCAGAATCTGCTGTTTCAATGTGTCCGCGAGAACGACGGCGTCCTGTCTAAGCAGCGTTCCGACACAGATAAAACGCCGGCCCTCCTCAAGCGCCGCGCCGATGCTTCCAGCCTCTGCCCTATACTCGTCCCACAAAAGCACCACAGCGCCCTGGCCGTCAGGGCTCTGTAAAACCCCGCAGACCGGCGCGGTGAACGGCTGTCCGCCGGCGTCATAGAACTGATCCCCTGCGGGCTCCGATGCCAGGCGGACCCGTGTGCCTGGGTCCATGTCCAGACCACCGATCCAAAAGTCCCCCACAAAGACCCGCTTTCCCGCCCGGTTATAGGTATATGTCCCCCGAATGACAGCCTCGTGGCCCGCCGCGTAATCCGCGTCGTCCGCGCGGTACTCCACTGCCGTACCCGACCAGGAGACCTCCTCCGAGTGAGGCATATACCGGATCACCAGATAGGCCGCCAGACACAGGACAGCCAGCCCGGCCAGCCAGCCCCAGCGCCGCCAGGACACAGGGGCTTTGCTTTTTTCATGGGGCACTCTTTCCACCACTCTCTCTTTCTCTTCTCAGCCGCTCCGCCTGGGGCGGACGCAGGTAGACAGGCAGCAGCTCCTGAGCGGAGACCAGGCCGCCGTGCCCGGCCGCCTCCTCCGCCTCCAGGGCCACGGTAACGGCGCTCTGCATCACCAGATGGGGCGGAGCCAGACGGCAGGCAATCCCCGCCGCCGCCAGCGCGTCCGCGCACAGCTTTCCGCCGTCGCCCACGATGATCTTGGGTCGGGAGTCCTGCCGCAGCTCCTCCGCCAAATCCTCCAGGCCAATGGCCCGGTCCGGCGTCAGACGGGTCAGCCGCCCGTCCCTTGCCGCAAACAGGGCGTTGTAGATCTGATTCCGCCGGGCGTCCATGGCGCAGACCACCAGTCCGTCCACAAAAGCCGCATTCCGGGCCATGGCCGCCAGGGTGGACACGCCAACGGCGGGCTTGTCCGCCGCGAAAGCCAGCCCCTTGGCGGCGGAGACGCCGATACGGATGCCCGTGAAGGACCCAGGCCCCACGGCCACCGCCACGGCGTCCATGTCCGCCATGGTGAGGTCCGCGTTTTTCAGGATGTGCTCTACAATGGGCATCAGGGTGCGGCTGTGGGTGAGGCCGGTATCCTGGAAGCCTGCGGCCAGCACCCGTCCCTCCTCCGTCACAGCGGCGGAGACGGCCTTTGCGGAGGTCTCAAGGGCCAGTATCTTCATGTGATCTCCACTCCTTCCACGGTGACGGTGCGCCAGCTCTCATGTTCGGGGCAGCGGCGCAGGGTGACACGGACGGTCTCCGGCGGCAGCGCCTCCTCCGCCCGCTCGCTCCACTCCACGGCGCAGACGCCGCCGCGGTCCAGGTAGTCGTCCCAGCCGATGTCAAACAGGTCCTCCGCGCCCTCCAGGCGGTACAGATCAAAGTGGAACAGGGGCAGCCGCCCGCCCTCGTACTCGTTGACAATGGTGAAGGTGGGGCTGGTAACCCGCTCCCGGCATCCCAGGCCCCGAGTCAGACCCCGGGTGAAGGCGGTCTTGCCCATACCCAGATCTCCCCGGTAGGCCACCACCGCTCCGGGGGCGAGATGCTCCGCCAGACGGCGGCCCAGTTCCTCCGTCTCCGCCTCGCTGCGGGTGAGAAATTCCACGGTCTGCCCCTCCTTATTTTGGTATCGATTTAGGCCCTGTTTGAAAAATGGCGGAATGCCCAACGGCGAGAGATATTTTCGCCAATCAAGGCAAATTTTTGCAGGCGGGCTGACGCCCGGTAAGAACATTTAACGCAGAGTGGCGGATAAAGATCCACCGTTTGGGCGTTTTGACTTTTTTCAAACAACCCTTAGTATACCACATTTTGAACAGAGTGTAAAAAGAAATTTCCAGCGTTTACAGCATTTTTTATTTGTGGTATACTGCTTTTGTCAAAATTTGCTTTCAGGAACGGAGAATCCCCATGGCAAACCGGTTAAAAAGTATTCTGGCAGACTTCTTCCAGCAGGCCGATCTAATGCTGCTGGGGCTTTGCTGCGTCTCCACGCTGTATGGCATGGTGCTGATTTTCAGTGCCACCCGCTCTATGGGAACGGACAGTGTCATCCGTTATGTGGGCGTTCAGGGGGCGGCCATGGCCATCGGCGTCTGCGCCTATATCTTCATGTCTATGCTGGACCTGGAAAACGTGATGAAGCGCTGGAAATGGCTGGTGGCATTCAACATCGTATTCATCGGACTGCTGAAATCTCCTTTGGGCAGAGGGCACGAAACCGGCAACGTGGCCTGGCTGAAATTCCCGGGCATCCCCTTCCAAATCGGCCCGGCGGAGGTGGCGAAGATTACCTTTACCCTTCTGCTGGCCAAGCAGCTGGAGTGGCTGCGGGAGGAGAAGCGGGACCTGAAATCCTTCCGCTCCGCCCTTCTGGTGGCGGGCCACACCCTGCTCTTGATGGGCTGGTATGTCGCCATCTCCGGGGACATGGGCAACGCCCTCACATTCTTTTTTATCTTCCTGTGCATGGCCTTCGCGGCGGGCTTCGCCCTGCGGTGGTTCGTGCTGCTGTTTGCCGGCATCGGCGGAACTGTGGCGGCGGTGCTGACCCTGGATCTGGTGCCATCCTCCATGGAGTACATGGTCAACCGCTTCCGAATCCTCTTCGACCACAGCCTGGACCCCCTGGGCGTCGGCTGGCAGCAAACCCGGAGTCTGCTGGCAATCGGTTCCGGCGGCGTATTCGGCCAGGGATACATGAACGGCACCCAGTCCCAGAGCAGCGAGGCCACCTCCCTGCCCAGACGGTGGACGGACTTCATTTTCTCCGTCTGCGGTGAGGAGTTGGGGCTGATCGGGTGTCTTCTCATCATCCTGCTGCTGACGGCGGTGATCTTTCGTGTACTGCTGGTTGCAAAACGGACCCAAAACCACTTCCACAGCTATGTCTGCGTGGGTATCGCCGCCATGCTGATCTACCAAACCATCATCAACATCGGCATGTGCCTCTTCGTCATGCCCACCATCGGCGTCACCCTCCCCTTTTTCAGCTACGGCGGCTCCTCCATTGTCACACTGTACACCGCCATGGGCGTTGTCTCCAACATTAAAAAGAGGACCCTCTCTATGGAACGGCGAGTACGGTCTCTTCTGTGACAGCTCCAAAATGCCTCTGAAAATTCTCCGGCGGCAGCCCTGCCGCCGGAGAATAATTTCTGGAAAGAAGCGGACACTACCACTACATTCCATGAAAACAGGAGGAAAGCCATTTGAAAAGCAGTTTCACAAGACGGACCGCCATTCTGGCTCTGGCGGCGGCCCTGGTACTGAGCGGCAGCGCCTCGGCGCTGTTTGGCAGCAAGACGGAACAGCCTGAGGCGGAGGGGGGCGCCCCCCAGGCCCGGAACCTGGAGGTCAAGACCTACCGGGGCATCTCCTGCCAGGGCCAGTTCCTGACCGCCGGCGGGGAGGACGGGGAGATAACCTTCTCCCTGGTGGACCAGCCCAGAAAGGGCGTGGTGGTCATTGAGGGAAACACCTTCACCTACGCCCCTGACGACGGCATTACCGGCAGCGACAGCTTCACCTACACCGCCACCGACAGCGCGGGCCGCACGTCCCTGCCAGCCGAGGTAAAGGTCTCCATCCAGAAGGCCCGCTCCGGCGTCAACTATGCCGACACCGCTGACAGCCCCGCAGCGGCCGCCGCCCAGGAGCTGGCGGAGGCGGGCATCTTCACCGGCTGTAAAATTGGGAACCAGTACTTTTTTGAGCCGGACCGCCCCGTCTCCCGGGGTGAGTTTCTGGCGCTGGTGATGGAGGCCTCCGGCCGGGAGGTCACTTCCGTCACCATGACCGGCTTTTGTGACGACGAGGCCATTCCCACCTGGGCCAAGGCCTACGCCGCCGCCGGTGTAACGGACGGCGTGATGCAGGGCACCGCCACGGCGGAGGGCCTGGCCTTCCGGAGCGGCGACGCCATTACCTTTAATGAGGCTGCCACCGTGCTGGACCGTGTGCTGGACCTGGGCAATGTGGAGCTGGACGTCTGGTACGCGGACCGGGAGGAGGTCCCCTCCTGGGCGGCCCAGGCCGTTGGGAACATGGAAGCTGTCAGCGTACTGGCGGCAGGCAGCTTTGGCAGCCTGACCATGGAGGAGCCGGTGACCCGAGGCGACGCAGCTCAAATGCTTTCCGCCGCCAGGACCCTGCTGGAAGGCCAGGAGGAAAAATCAGGCCTCTTCGGCTGGCTGAAATAAACGGCGCGCCCTTCGGAGGAACCCAATCCTCCGGAGGGCATTTTTTCTGCCGGGCAGAAAATCTTTGGAAAAGAGTTGTATCTCCGCCTCGCCATTGATATAATTTTTCTATCACTACTTTCCACAGCCAGTTAAAGGAGGACTTATGCAGACCTTGGAATTTGCCGTTTTGGACTGGATTCAGGCCAACCTGCGCTGCGGCTTTCTGGATGCCGCGATGCCCGCAGTCAGCGGGCTTTGCGACCACGGAGAGATCTGGGTTCTGCTGGCGCTGATTCTTTTGGCCGCTCACCAGACCCGCCGCCAGGGCGCCGCTGTCGCCTGCGGCCTTGCACTGGACCTGATCGCATGCAACCTGCTGCTAAAGCCACTGTTTGACCGCCTCCGGCCCTTTGCCCTCAATCCGGCCGTCACCCTGCTGGTCAGACCGCCTCTGGACGCCTCCTTCCCTTCAGGCCATACCGCCGCGTCTTTTGCAGCCGTTTTCGCGCTGAAATTCGCCGGAAGCCCGCTGTGGAAACCGGCTCTGGCATTGGCCGCGGCGATCGCCTTCTCCCGGCTGTACTTATATGTCCACTGGCCCAGCGACGTGCTGGGGGGTGTCCTGTTGGGCGGCGTTGTCGGCTGGATAGGGGCAAAGCTGGCGAAGGCCATTGGACGGCAGCGGCGGCCGCTGTAACGGGCAGAAAAATAATTGGGAAAAATGCAAAAAAACTCTTGCATTTTGGAAATGTCTGTGGTAATATAAATAAGCTGTCCGGGAGGACAGGATGTGCGCCCTTAGCTCAGCTGGATAGAGCGTCTGGCTACGGACCAGAAGGCCGGGGGTTCGAATCCCTCAGGGCGTACCAAAACCACGGAAATTCGTTGAATTTCCGTGGTTTTTCTTTTGATCTCTGTACTTTTTCGGGTGGTTGGATTTTGCGGTGGACAGTTGACCCAAGCCGTGACCCATACGGGAACTTGGAGCGGTTAGGGCTGGAGAGTGTCGGAGAGAAAATTCCCTACCGTGTTTGCCGCCTGCTTCTGCATAGAGGTGGTTACATGGGCGTAGGTGTCCAACGTAAACCCGGCGGAGTAGTGGCCCAGCATGGCGGAGAGGGTTTTGACATCTACTCCGTTTTGCAGGGCCAGCACCGAAAATGTGTGTCTGAGGTCATGGAAGCGTATCCGCTCCAGTCCCGCCCGTTTCAGAACCCTCTGGAGCATATGGAGGACACTGTCCGGCGACATTGGGCCGCCGTATGGCGAGGGGAATACGTACTCATCCCTCTGTTCCATGCCTTTGAGGACTTTGATGGCGTCCGCTCCTATCGCGATGCTGCGGTAGGAGTTTTTCGTTTTCAAGGGTGCTTCCACCACCTCACCGTTCTGACGGAGAATTTGTCGTCGGACGTAGATGATGCCCTTATCCAAATCAATATCGCTCCATTTCAGCCCCAGCAGTTCTCCCCGCCGGAGACCCGTGGCGAGGTCAACGTAGTATAGCTCGAACACACCGCTGCGCCGGGCCTCCTCGAAGAAGGTGCCAAGACTTTCCGGCGGCAGGATTTTCATTTCCTTTCGTTCCAGCTTCGGCAGGACACAGCCTTTCGTAGGGTTGCTGGAAATCAACCGTTGTTCCACTGCACAGTTCAGGGCAGTGGAAATCATCTGGTTGATATTGCGAACCGTCTTGACGCTGAGGCCCTTGGGTTTACTTCTGGATTCTGTACACTCTACCCTGCCGCTTTCCAGCAGATGCTTGTACAGCCTCTGGAGATCCATTGACGTCAGCTTTTCCAGAGAGATGTCCCCGAGGGTGGGTTTGATGTGGTTGTCGATGAAGCCCTGGTAGGTCTTGTAGGACGAGGGGCGAACTTGCAGCTTGGCATAGTTCTCCATCCAGGTATCCAGCCACTGGCCTACAGTGTAGCGCTCTGTCCGCAGGGACTGGACGCCGCTCTTCTCAATTGCCGACTTGAGTTTTGCCTTGACTTCCGCCTGGGTCTTTCCCAAGACATTTTTGTAGATCGTCCTTCCGGTCACCGGATCACGGCCCGCAGTGTAGCGTCCCTCCCAGCGGCCATCCTTTCGCTTGCGGATACTTCCTTCTCCATTAGCCCTCCGCTTTGCCATTGCATATCGCCTCCTATTCAGCGACACACATTACCAGTAACCTCGGTGAATAGCCAGGGATTCATCGGAGAGTTATCAGAAAGTTCATAGTCTGCGGTAGAAAAAGGCAGAGAGAAAAAAGACCTATTCTTTGATTAGGCGGCGCAATTTTTGCGCTGTATGAACTCTCGAAAACTGGTTCTGGTTGGGTAGAGTGACCGCGCCTCTTTCTCCTTGTAGACAGTGGCGCAATCCATGGATGAATCTCCCAGACTTTCCACCCTTGCCGACAACCACCCACAAAGCCCCAACACAGCGGTTTGTCTACTGGAGAGGAGTACCATGGGCGATCCTCTGCGAAACCGCACACAGCGGCTTACACGCTGAAATACGGAGGACACAGGCACTGTTGGTGGGCTTTCTTTTTCTCTGTGCTATTTTGATACCTCTGCTCTCCCTGTTGACAGAAAAACCGGGAATTTCTCTGCCATGCCACAGTTGACACAGCTACATTCGTTGCCGCTGTAGACATTGAGGATAACAAGACGTCAAACTGAGAATCGTTTCCCATATTTGACGTCACATGACCAATTGCACAAAAGCTTTGAAAGAATGACGGTATTCCGTCAAAAGCCCTCGTTTTCCGTTTCCTCGGCCCGCACTGCGGGACGGTGTAATCCGGCGTGGCGGCGCAAGACGCCACGCTTTTATCCTGCTAACAAATCGGAGGGTGGGTTCAACCTCGGTTTCGGCAGATTTACCCTTCTCCCACTATGAGAAAGATTCCGCCGATCCTGCTGATCCCCAAAACAACCGCCCGCTCTTTGTATACACTGGTGCAATCCATCAACTGCTCAGCAACTCTTTTGCAGTTCGTCAGCATCGCCGTACAAAGCCCCAACGCGGCGTCCCACTCCTGAACGGCCCCTTTTGTACTCCTTCCCCAAAAAGCCGCACACAGTGGCTCTCAAGCCTGAACACGAGATGATCTGTCGTATCGCTGTTCTTTCCACTTTCTATATTCTGCTTTCCGCTCCCCTTTCGGAACAGGGGTAGCCGGGGCTTTGCCCCGGCAAATGCAGTCGGCGATAAACCTGCCGCGATGCTCACTCCACCCACGGGTGGGTAAAAACTCTTTTCAGTCATTGACGCGCCCCAACTCGCGCCATGGCCTGCTGTGCTTTCCTCCTTGCCCGAACCAGTGCCATGCGCACGTTGTCCGGCGGCATTTGCAGATCCTCCGCAATCTCTCTGCCGCTCTTATTCAAGATATACCTGGCGACGAGAAGATACCGCGTTTTTTCATCCAAAGTCCTCCAGGCCCTTGATAAGCCGGACAGATCCTCACGGTAAAGGATCTCCTCCTCCGGCATAGGCGCGGGATCGGCAAGCTGTTCCTGCTCCTCCCACACTCTGGCCGCCGGGTGCTTGTCCCGGAGGAAATTCTGCGTCGTGTTCTTCGCAGAGGAGATGACGTAGTTCACAAGCCGGCGCCGCTCCAGATCCCGCAGCAGGTCCACCTTGTGGATCAGCTTCTCGACAACCGTCTGCATCAGGTCCTCCGCCTCGTCCTCGTTCTGAACGAGCTTCCGCACTTCGGAATAGATCAGGCGGTGGTACTGGAGATACAGCCGTTCCATAAACTCCCGGTCATTTTCGTCCTCAATCGCCGTAATCATCAGCGGAAGCATGGAACCATCACCCGCCCTCACAAAACAATTGAGGCAATTATACTATATCCACGCAAATTTTTTCAAGAGCCGGATGATATACATATAAAATAACATTTTGGGGTCATATCCTTACTTTCTGTGTTCAAAATATATGATTTGTTCGAAATCCCGCGTCTCTCACACAGACTGCCCGCAAAAAATCCTGGTTGCAATCCGGCCCTTTGGGTGTCTCTTATTATATAGGCACAAGAAAAGGAGGGATCATGATGATTGTTTTCACTGTGCCGGAAGACAACAAAGCGGGCCTGGCCTTCATGACAGATCTGTACCGCAGGTATTCCCGACTGATGTATACGACGGCCCGGCGCTGTGTTTCCAGCGGTCAGGACTGCGAGGACATCGTGCAGGACGCCGTGGAAAGCCTCTGCAAAAAACTTCACACGCTGATGGACTTGCCAGCCCCTGCCCTGCCGGTGTATATTGTTCATACCGTCAAAAATCAGGCGAAAAATTTTATCCGGCACCAGGCAGTGATCCAGAAACACATCGTGGAGTGGAATGGCGGCTGTCTGGACAGCCGTGAGGCGCCGCTTCCGCCTCTGGAGACGCTGGTGGAGCTGCGGGAAGACGCCGCCCGCCTGTACGCCGTGTGGCCCCGTCTGCCGGAGCAGGACCAGGAGCTCCTCTACCGGAAGTATGTTCTAGGCCAGAGCAATGAGGAGCTGGCGGAGATTTTTCAATGCCGGAAAGACAACATCCGTGTGCGGCTGACACGGGCGAAGAGAAAGGCAATATTGCTGATGGAGGGAGATGATAATCATGAAAAAACACGAACACTTGCTTGAGGAATACGAGGACGCCTATTTTGCCCTGCTCATGGAAGAGGTTGCGAAAAAGGAGGGGGAGCGGCTGGAGGCTCTCAATGAAACTCTGCAAAGTGATCCGGACGCCGCGGTGCCGGAATCGCTGGATAAGCGGTGCATGGAGACCATCCGCCGCCACTTCGCCCACCAGCAGCGCCGCTCTGCTCTGCGGAAGACCGGGAAGGTTCTGCGGCTGGTGGCGGTTATCATGGCTGTCACCGTGCTCCTGTTTACCACCGCTTTTGCCGTTTCTGAGGAGTTTCGTGTGGCGACGCTGAACCTGATGCTCACAATTACGGAGGAGTATACACAATTCAGCATCAACGCGTCTGAAGGAACCGGCGGAATAAAAAAATCCGCCAGCAATACGGATGAAAAAAGTGAATATTTTCAAAATGCGGAGATTGGATGGATTCCGGAGGGATTTGTGTGCAGCGAAAACATTTATAATACATACGTCAGATTTGAAAACGACCTGGGAGAGTTCTTTTATGTTGCCATCCAGTCTGGAGAAGGAGGAGTCTTAAGAGTCGACACTGAGAATCCAGACAGCATTGAAAATATATCTATCAACGGCAATGAGGGACTATGTATCGTTAAAAACGGCGAAATTGGAGTGATTACCGCCGATTTGGAAAACTGCCTGTATATCGAAGTTGGCGCCTCTCTTGCGCTAACGGTTGATACAGCGAAAAAAATTTCGGAAAATATTTTAATTTTGTAGGTTGCATTTTCAGAATTCTGTGTCTCCTTATATAGGGAGCAATCCCAATATTACGTATAGGAGAGCAGACAGATGAAAAAGTACACATTCAAACTGGTAATTTCCACATTGGTTTTGGTATCTTCCCTGCTGTCAGGACCAAGCACGGCGTTTGCGGCAGACATAGACAGCGGTATCGTTGGGCTGGTTGAGCCACGATATGCGACTCTGCGGTCATTTCTTGCTACCTTATCAATTTCTGAAGGACAGGCATCTTGTTCGGTAACGGCCCTCACATATAATTCTTATACGACAGAGGTTGCTATGGAGCTGCAAGATGAAAATAGTGGCTGGCAAACCATAAAGAGCTGGACAAGCAGCGGAGGAACGTCGGTATCCAGCAGCAAAAAGTATTATGTGTCCCGGAACAACACATACAGAGTTGTTGGAACCGTAAGTATATACGATAACAGTGGAAATCTGGTAGAAACCGCAAAAGCATATTCTAATGAGATTAGTTATTAAATCATATTTGGCAAGGCCCGGAGCAAAAGCTCCGGGCCTTGCCTTTTTATGTTGCACTTTCCAATCTCAGGTGTCTTTAAGTAATAGAGGGCAGCAATGGAGGCAAATCGTAGAAATAAGATTTCTTCGAAAAAAGCAAAATTCCTATGTTGCACTTTGGGTGCTTGGTTGTCTTTATATAACAGAGGGCAGTCAAGGCCCCGGACTACAAAAGAGAAAGAGGTGAGTCCCATGCAGAAGTGAACAGGCGCTCCGCCGCCGGACGGCGGGTGCGTCGTGAAGGGAAAATTCAGTACCAAAAACCCGCGATTTATGAAAGGAGTTTACACCATGAAGAAGATGAAGAAACTGACCGCCCTGCTGCTGACGCTGGTCATGAGCCTGGCCCTGGCCGTCCCCTGCTTTGCCGCCGAGCCCGAGGAGAACCCCAGGGAGAATGCCATCTGCCTGAAGGAAGGTGACTCGGTCACCATTAACGGCATTACCGCCACGCTGAAGAAGGTGGATGAGGCAGAGAATCTCGATGCCGTAAGAGCCAACAGGCACTATCTCGCCCGGAACATTCGCTGGCGCCAGGCAAACCCTTACGAAAGAGACTACATCTGCTATAAATCCTATGGCGACACGCTGGTGATCGACCTCGCAAACGATGGGGACGCCGTGGAAATGTATCTCTGGCTTTTCCGGCACGACGATTTGCTGGACGATCTGATGTATTACTTTGATGCAGATCGCCAGAGCAATTACCGCCTTGAGCTGACAAATTATTTCAGCTCTCTGGGGACCGTGACTGTCGAATGGAGCGTCATGCAGCTGGATGACTATCCGATGGATTTTCTTTTCAATGCTTACCAGGAGTAACCATGGGATTGGTCATATAAGGACTAATGTATGAAGAAAAACAGACCAATTACCCCGTTTCTGGGCGGTGCTGTAACCGCCTTGCTGGCAGTCAGCTGCCTGACCACGGCTCTGGCGGCCAGCGGCAAGGTGAGCTATAACTTTGCCAATGTGGCCCTGGACGGAGAAACCAAGATCACCGCTGGAGCCGATATCACCGCCGCCAACGGGCAGAAAGTCCCCGGCACCATCCTCTTTACCGACGCCGCGGGCGGCAAGACCAACTACCTGCCCATCCGGGCTGTCAGTGAGCTGCTGGGAGTGGAGATTGGCTACGACTCCGCCACTAAGACCATCCTTTTGGGCGGCCAGCCGAAGCAGGAGGCGCCAGAGGAGGAGCCGGAACAGGAGCCCTATGAACCGGGGAGCGAGGCCATGGCCGTCTCCGGCCGCCAGTGGCTGCGGGAACTGAAAGACGGCGGTATCTACTACTACTGGCCCAAGACCGGCGAGGTGTCCCAGTACACCGATCTCCCCGCATTCCAGCCCACCTGGCTTCCCGAGGGCTTTGCGCTGAGCGGCGTCGGGGTCAGTCCCATCGGTATACCCAATTCCACCGTTGGCTGGAACTACGAGAAGGACGGAAAGTATCTGGTGTCCTTCACCTGCTACCGCCCCACAGAAAAGCCCTGTGGCTCAGGCCACGGTGTGGAAGTGGACACCGCCGCGCTGCTGCGGGCAGCCACCGTCCAGGGACGCTCCGCAGATTTCTACCAGATCCATAATGTGGCAAATCTGGTCTGGGAGGACAGCGCGGGGAATCTCTTCTGGCTTGAAAGCAATCTGGATCAGGCCACTCTGGAGAAGATCGCCAACAGCGTCAAAGAGGTCAAGGAAGAGGCGCTTCCCGTATATCAAATGGAATGGATGCCGGATGGCTTTAGAAAGTCCGCTTCTACGGTGACGCCCCAGATGGTGACCGAGTCATGGTCCCGGGAAACCCAGACCGAGGGCCAGCCCCGCAACAGGACCCATTTCAGGTGGTATTACTCCAGAGGCTCCCAGGCTGCCCCCGCGGGAACGCCGGAGATGATAACAATAAAGGGTATTCAGGCCCAATACTGGAGGGCTGTCCCCAATGCGGAACCCTCAACGGCCTCCGTTGACGGAAAGGTGATCTCTATCTCCACAACAGAGGCCCAGATGAACACCCTCCTCTGGACAGACCCGCAGACCGGCATCACCTTCCGCCTCCTGGCCCCGTTGGATAAGGACGTAATGATCCGCATGGCGGAGAACATTTTACCAAAATAGCCTCAACAGATTTTTGAAAGTGGAGCGCAGATATAGTCTGCCCTCCACTTTCTTTATCTTGATCTTGAGTACTCTTTTCAAAAATTCCGACCTATAACTTGACTCAAGGCAGGTTAGGTCTGAGGAGTACTGGAGAAGAAATTCCCCACCACACCGCCACTCAATCCAGTGTAGGAGTTTGTCCTTTGGAATCACGATCTGGATTCCAACTTTCAACACCAGGAACCCTCACTGCGTGCCAGCTCATACGCTCCCGCCCGGCTGACGCCCAGCACCGCCGCCACGTCTGAGACCGTCAGCAACATCGGCAGTTCGTCATAGCTTTTGTAGACCTGCTTTTCCATCCCTGTACTTCTTTCACTGCTCGGTGCCCTTTTAATACATACATTCCCCGGTTCCCTATGCCCCCACTCACTCCGGTCCAGCAGATAATACCTGTTCAGGCATGGCGATGGACTCCGCTCTTGAGCCTCCTTGCTTTGCCTTTGATATCTATGAACCCCCGTTCCCGCAGTTCATGGAGACTCTCTTCACGCTGGAACGGGAACAACCACACAGCGTTGCCATGGTCTGTATATTCACAGTACAGGTGTCCTGGCTACCACAGCAGAATTCCAAGTAACTGTAAACCCGTGAATTGAATTGACGTCAGATCGTAGCGAAATAGAACTGCGTTCATTTGAAGCGGTTGATCACGCAGAACCGTCCCAATCTCCCCTGACGTATTTCGTCTACTTCCGTCTTTATTCACCAAATCGTGTAATCGGATTTTGTCGAAACTCATCTGAACGGACCATTTGCGCCATATGGGGCTATATGGCACAAAAAACTAGACACATTCGACAATTTGTGCTATCATTAACGTGTTTTAGGATATAGGAAGTTTATATTGGGATTGAAAACAACTCTATACATGACGGGGGGATATAAATGGACTTTTTGCAGGTAAAATTTGCTGTTAAACTTTTGGAAAAATTTGCGGAACCCCTCATAAAGAAAATCTCGGAAATATCTTTGGTGGAGTGGGAAAAGTTTAAGGTGGATTTTGATTTGGCATTTTCTACATATACAGAAAATGCCTACCAGAAATACAGCAAAATTAAAACTATTCTCTACCGTACAGAGCCAAAATATATTTATGATTTTTTCCAGATCCCAGCTTTGAAAAAAAGCAATGCTTCTCCATTTTTAGCAAATACAATTGAAAATGTGACAGGACTGTCACATTTCCTGCTGTTGTCCGGTAGCGGAGGAATCGGCAAATCTACCTTGATGAAGCATTTCTATTTAAGCGCGCTCAAATCTCAAAAGTATATCCCGATTTTTTTTGAATTGCGAGAAATCAACGATGTCAGCGGCGATTATCATCTGGAGGACCTGCTCTATAAAAAACTTTCTGCACTGGGCAGTACAATGAAACCGTCGTGCTTAGAGTATGCTTTCCAGTCTGGATGTTTTTTGTTTTTGCTGGATGGTTATGACGAAATACATACGGATAAGCAAGGACAGTTTGTTAAGCGTCTAGAAGCATTTTGTGATAAATTCTCGGAAAACTACTACATTTTATCTTCTAGACCATGTAGCGAATTTGTAGAATTCCAACGGTTTTTGGTACTCTCTACCTTGCCACTCTCCAAGGAACAGGCAGTATCGTTGATTCAGAAGATTGACTTTGACTTGGAGATTAAAAACCGCTTTCTTACAGCACTTCAGAACGGACAATATCAAAAATATAGATCATTTGCGTCCAATCCATTGTTGTTGAATATCATGTTACTGACATTTGACAACTATGCAGAGATTCCCGAAAAACTGCATCTCTTTTATTCCAATGCTTTTGAGACCCTTTATTCAAAACACGATGCCACAAAGGCCGGTTATCGAAGAGAGATGCAGAGCAGAATTTCATACGACGATTTCAGAAAGGTATTTTCATATTTTTGCTTTCTCTCCTATTGCCGGGGAAAATATGAATTCTCACATGATGAACTAGTGGATATTCTGCGGAGTGCCAGAGAACTCACTTATGTGGGCTTTGATACGGACAAGTATATTTACGACTTGGAAAGTTCTGTGTGTATGATTTACCGGGATGGCCTGTATTATCAATTTGCACATCGTTCTTTCCAGGAATATTTCTCCGCTGTTTTTCTCAAGGAGCTACCGGATGAAAAGATGAAACAGTTGTCCAAGGAGGTTGTCCATAAGGACATTTCACGGGCTATAAACGACTCTGTATTTGGGATGCTTTATGATATGACGCCTCAGCGATTTGAAAATAATATTTTGCTGCCACTGATTGAGGAGATAGAAAAAAGTGTTGATAATGAACTGTATGACCACTATCTTAGAAAAATTGTTTCCTCTATCGGCTTTTCATTTTTTAGCGCCAAAGAAACGCTAGAGCTGGGAGTGGTAACCGTAAGGGATAGCTTGGAGAGCTTTCTGTTTCATTTTTCTTTTTATTATCGGGATAGGTCAGATATAGCAGAACAGCGGAAGGCTCAGATAGAACAACAGCTGATGGAATATCTGCAAGATAGTGATACAACTGAATTGAGAGACGCTGACATCAAGGAGATTTTGTCCAGTCCCCAGCTATATCAGCTTGTGAAAGATTCGTGGATCGGAGAGAGATTAAAGACTCTATGTTCGCTAAGAAAGGATATTTTACAGCGGCAGGAGAGTACCGATGAATATCTGACACGTCTGATGCGAAAATAAACTGATAGAGGCACTTAGCGCACCTTTGGGAGAGAATTTTCCTAATCAGTAATTTTAGGGCATTTACATTTGATATTATCATGGTTGTAGTCATGCCCTATATTGAGCTTTAAGTTTTCTAATGGCTTGACCCATAACTTGACCCAGAACCGAAAATTTCCCTGCGGAATCCGTGGAATGGACAGCACGAAAAGCCGTTAACATTTTAAGCAAACAGCATCAAATGGAACAAAAAGATCTTGTTAGGAGACCTTAGACAAGCTACGGACCAGAAGGCCGGGGGTTCGAATCCCTCAGGGCGTACCAGAAAAAGAGGTCAAAAAAGATTTTTGGTGAAAAAACTGAGAGATTTCAAGACCTCAGAGGCCCTTGGATAGTGAAAATCCAAGGGCCTCAAAATTTAGATTTTTCCCCACCTCCTATTCACTCAGGCAGGACTTAAACCTGCGGCAAAACAGTTTCAAATAGGGCGCTACGATTTTGAGCGCCTGTATTGAGCGTTGATCCGTCAGTTCTAAAGGAATTGACAGACCGGCGCTTTTTGTTTTTCCAGGAAAACACAATACTCCCAGCGCCTGTTTTCAAAACAGGCAAAATCAAAAAGGGCCCCAGACTTTTGATATGCTCCCCATAGAGTAGACAAAGCGAGAAAAACTTGCAGACTACTCGAAGGGGAGCATCATTATGTCAGCAATCAGTGCGGAAACAAAGATCGATGCAGTGAAGCAGTGCTATGC
>NZ_KE159709.1:476697-493440 GCF_000403435.2 Oscillibacter sp. 1-3 | reverse complement strand
TCTTTGTTTCCGCACTGATTGCTGACATAATGATGCTCCCCTTCGAGTAGTCTGCAAGTTTTTCTCGCTTTGTCTACTCTATGGGGAGCATATCAAAGGGGCAGCGCCTTTTTTCGTTTTGTCCTCTTTTCAGGGATTGGAAATACCAAAACAGGAGGACAGAAGAATATGGCACGATATTTCATGGGCGATACCCGCCTGGCGGGGTTGGAGCGGATGATGATGGACCCGTCCAGATCGCCGTCTACCCGCATTGACACCCGGAAAAAGAGGCCCCAGAAGAAGCTGCCCTGCAACCGGCCCACCAAGCCGAGGCAGCGTGAGTGGGAGATGAAAGAGGGCTTTGAGGAGGGCGGCGGCGTATGAGTTATGTGATCCAAGCGGTTCTGAGCAACCCCCGACGTCCGGAACGCGATCAGATCACTATCCCCTTTCCCATTCCCGTTGACCAGTACGATAAGACCATTGAGATGCTCCAGGCAATTGACCTGGGCTTTTCCGTCAACCGGGACTGCACTGTGGATGAAGTAAACAGCCGGTACAGCGTGCTGAACACCCTGGTGGGTACGCTGGTCAATATCGATCAGCTGGACTACCTGGCGAAACGGCTGGACGGCTTCTGCGCCGGCGAGGTCAGTCAGTTCCAGGCTATGGCTCACAAGCTGGGGCTGTCCGAAATCAAGGACTTTATTAACCTGACGTACTGTTGTCAACAGACAACGGTTATCACGGATTTCTCTGATTTGGAGCAGATCGGGAAAGACCACACAATGACACTGAACGGCGGCGCAATGCCGATAGACCAATACCAGGCAGTGAATGGCAAAGAAGCCGCCCTCCAGCTGATTAACGGCGGTAGAGGAGTCATCACCCCTTACGGTGTGGCCTACGACAACGGCATGAAGCTGGAACCGGTCTACAACGGACATCAGTTCCCCGTATATCCTTACGACAGCCTTTTTATGGTGTTGGAGATCACGCCGAAGCGGGGGCTGGCAGAGGGGAAAAATCCGGAGTACCTGTACCTCCCCACCGCGGAACACCAGATCGAGCGGACACTGCTCCGCGTTGGCGTCACCACACTGCACGATGCTAAGATGCGCATCGACTGGGACGAGTTGCCGGAAAAAGTTGTGAATGCGCTGGAACTGGACCACCTGAGCGGCAGCGAGCTCCCGGCCCTGAACCGGATGTGCCAAGCTATCGAGCCGCTGAAGGAGGCGGATATGGAGAAGCTGAATGCGGTAGTGCTGTTTGCGGAGGCTGGAGACATGATGGCCGTCCGCCAGCTGGCGGAAAACCTGGACCTGTTTGACTTTGTCCCCGGCCTCCAGACCCCGGAGGAATACGGCAGGCACATGATCCGGGAGTCCGGTCATTTCGACTACGACGAAAACCTGGAGGGCTTCTACGACTACCGCCGCTACGGTGAACAGCAGCTCCGGCAGGAAGGCGGGCAGTTCAACGAATGCGGCTATGTGGTGTACCAGGGCACAATGCCGCTGGAGGAGCTGATGATGGAGGACCCCGCAGAGAAGCATCAGCGGGAACAGGGACTCCAGATGGGAGGGTTGGCGCAATGATTCTTTACCTGGAGTGCCGGAGTTATGGTATTGCGCTCGATATCCCCACTACCCGTGATGAGGCGGCAAGCACGATCTTTAGCCTGATCGCAGGCTTTGAAGATGAGCCTGTGGAAATCAGCATCAGCGGTGTGAACAGCCCCATCCCCAGCCTCTATCCGTATGTCCAGCACGCCGATCTGGAGAGCGGGGCTGACATTGAGAAGCTGAACACCTTGGACGACAGAATCAACGGTATGACCCAGGAGGAACAGCGCCTCTTTTCCGGGGCGCTGGAACTGGAATGTACTGGTGATCTGGACTTTGCGGTTCATGTCGCAAACAGCCTGGGCCATTATGAGATATTCCCCAAAATCAAGACAGACGAGGAGCTGGGCCGTTTCCTGGTGGATACCGCGTTCATAACTGGAAAATTCCGATTTCCGAAGGAGGCCCGGCCCTATCTGGACTACGCCAGGATCGGCGCGGAGCAGCGGGATGCCCTTGGAGGGATATACACGCCCCATGGCCTTGTCAAACGCCGTGAGGAAGCGCCAGTGCAGGAGGAGACGCCAAAAGCCATGCTTTTGACACTCACAGCCTCAGAACAGAGTTATCCCCTTGTCCTCCCCGCCTCCGAGAAGCAGCTGGGACAGGCAAAGGAGTCCCTGAGAATCGAGGACTTCGCTCAAGCGGTGATTGCCAGCGCCGAATATACAGCGCCCTATTTGAACCGGCTGATCCCTATGGACAGTATCACTGTAGAGGACGCCAATGAGATGGCTCTCTGTCTCCAGCGCCTTAAAAAAGACGGCAAGATCATGAAATACTGCGCCGCTCTGGAAGTGGAGGAACCGTCCACCTTCACCGAGGCCCTTGATATGGCCATCGACATCGACGACTATGAGCTGATCTCCGACAGCGAACGGGAGTATGGCCGTCAGGCCCTGCGCCGCATGGGTGCAAACGACGAAGTTCTGGAGGCCATAGAAGGCTGCACTGATTTTGACCGGCTGGGCAGTGAGATGATGGATGAGGACGGCGTTCGGCAAACCGGGTTCGGTCTGGTGCGCCGGCTGAGCAAGCCCTTTCCTCCTGAGCAAGAGCCGGACCAGCAGATGGGAGGTCTATCATGTTAAAGCTGAATATATCCAGCGGCAGTGTACTTGAACAGTTGAAACTGCCGGTGCCACCGGATGAATTCAAACGGAAAGTTGATGAAATTCGTGCGGCGGGCCAACCCAATATCGCACCCACGGTATTGAACGCTGACAGTTCCGTCCCCGCACTCAACTGGCATCTCCAGCAAACCAGGCTGGACAGCGATTCCGCGCTCCAGAAGCTGAACCAGCTGGCGGAGACAATAGACGGGATGAACGCGGCGGAACACTACCATCTGTCCAAGTCTCTGGACCCGGAGTCTCAACAGAGTCTGGACGATGTGCTTCGGATCGCCGCCCATATTAAACCGGCCAGCCTGGCTTGCTACGAGGTCATTCCAGGTGTGACCTCCCACCAGGAGCTGGGCAGATGGCTGGTGGAGCATGACCGTCTGGAGGATAAGGTACCGGAGACTCTGCGGCCCTACCTGGACTATCGCTCCATCGGCATCGACTACTGCAACAGCCATGAGGGAGAGTTCCTGGCCGACAGCTACACCGGGATTCAGTCAGGCGCTATGGAGCAGGTCTTGGAAGAGCAGGGTGTCCTCCGCCTGACGCTTTCCACAGCAAAGGGTACATTTCCCCTCAGCTTTCCCGCCTCGGACGAGCGGCTGGAGCAGGCAAAAAGGGCGCTGGACGTGGAGGACTTCGCCCAGGCCGAAATCACCGCCGTCAAGTTCTCCTCTCCGTATCTGGACGGCCTCCTCCCGCTGGATACAATCACTGTGGAAGACGCCAATACGCTGGCGCTGTGCCTTCAGGAGATGGAGCAGGAGGACGGGGAACTGATGAAGTTCTGCGCTGTTCTGGAGGTGGAACAGCCGGGTGCCTTCACGGAAGCCGTCAGCATCGCCATGGACCGGGACGACTATGAACTGGTCCCGGAGGACATGGATGAGTACGGGAAGCAGGTACTCCGCCGCACTGGGGCTGACGATGAAGTTATTGATACCATCGACGGGTATATGGATTTTTCCCGTCTGGGCGAGGACGCCATGAAGGAGGATGGCGTCCGGCGGACGGAGTTCGGTCTGGCGCGCCGTCTGAGCAAGCCTTTCCCTCCCGCACCGGAGATTGGGCAGGCGATGATGTAAAAAGTTTTTGTAGACTTTCGCCGGGAGTTGTGGTATCTATTGTTGCTGACCAAAAACGAAAGGGAGTGAAACCGTTGCAAATCAACATTTACAAGGACAAAATGCTGGGGGCTCGCCTGTTCGGGGCCTCGGTGCTGTACAGTGCCGCGCCCATCCCCCGTGAGGATGTGCCCCAGGGCTGGTACTGTTACGACCTGCGTGGTACAGCCCGGCATCCGGACGAACCCCACGCGCTGGTGGATCTGGCGGAGGAAAACCATGCCGGCTCGATCCTCTCCTGTCTGCCGCTGAAAAAGGGTGGCTCTCAGTTCCGGCTGATCAAGGATATGTTCCAGATGACCGGTACAAATCCCAGCTTGGCGGAGTTCTGTGCTGAGGAAAAGATCCGCTGCCCTGAAACGCCTATCCGCCATCAGCTGTGCCCCGCATCCCCCGAGGATGCGGGGCTTTTTTATGCTCAGACGCCGGAGAGGGATAGGAAAGGGCCCCCACCGGAGCCCAGCGCAGCGGGTCCGGTGGGGAAAGGAAGAAGGAACGAAGCGGGTGGAGTTTTCGCCGCCAGGCGGAAACGGAACAGAGCGGAGTTTCTTCTGACGCGGTGGCCCAGAGGCCCCGAAGAGCTGAACACCCAGGAGTTCCGGAATGAGCTGGACAAGGTGGTGAATGATCTCCGCAAGGGCGTCCTGAAAGACCTCCCCTCCATGCGGCGGTACTGCTATGGCAGTAAGGGCGCCATTGCGGGCGGCTCCTGCTGCCAGAACTACGGCTTCACGCTGGAGACAGGACGGTATCTCTACCGCCTGCGTTGCAATCCCATAGAGGGCGACTACCAGTGCTACCTCAGTTGTTTCGATAAACAGGCTCAGCAGATGGGACTGACGGAACAGGGGGGCGCCAGGCGATCCAAAACGCCGCTGAGCCCACACTCCCCCATAGCTATGAGTGGTATGTGATCGAACACATCAACACGCCTGAGCGGCAAGTGACCCACCAACTCCCGCTGGAGGAGGCCATACAGTTATACGCCGGTCTTGACTGCGAGGACAAGCGGCTGGGGGTCACCAAGGACGGCATCGCCGCGGTGGATCTGGCCATCCATTGGGATGGTCGGGAGTGGCTGTCAGAGGACCGGCTGAGGATGGACGAATTCAAGGATGACCCGGTGGTGGCGGAGGCTGCCGCCCGTCTCCGGCAGGTACTGGACGAAAGCCCGGCTGTCGGGCGGGTCACCTTCGCCAGCGGGGAACGGTGGAACTATACTGACCCGGAGAAATATCTCCAGGCCGTCCGTGAGGAGCTGCCCCGCCAAGCCACCACCGGCTTCCGCTGCGAGACCCTGACTGACGACCCGGCGATCCGCAAGGCCGTGGATGATATGCTCTGCGATCTGTATGGGGAGGAGAATCCCCGCCAGATCGAGGACTACGGTGGTACCGGCATGACGATGGGGGGTATAGGCTGATGAGTGAATCAGATCGGATTTTATACCCCAAAGCTGCGCTGAAACAGTGGCTTGGCCGCGGAGCCCCCCAATCTTCTTATAATCTGGATGAGTTTCTGAAACTGATTGAGCCGACCTATCAGGCGTATGAGGAGTACATCCGAAGATGTGTTGCCGGTCTGACTACAGTCGCCGCACAGCGGGCGGCGCTCCACCAGGAGGAAGATATCACAAAACTGCGGGAGATTATTCTGAAATTGGTGCCGTTCTGGGGCTTGGATGGAGGCGCCTACGCGGATAAAGAAACCTCCATCCAGCTGGAGCGGCAGTACAGAGAATCATTTGACCAGGCCGTGTCAGCCGCGCGGAGATCCGGTCAGGCTCCCGCGCTGCCAGACAGCACCAAAAATGATATTTTAATCGCATTGGAAATTCACCGTCAGGAGTTGGAAAACGACGGCGAACTGGATGACTGGGTCAAGGAATGTGTGTCTCTGCAAAGACAGCTGCGGTCAGAGTGGCAGATGGACGCTGATCGCTCCCAGCAGGCAGCACCGGCAATGGAGGGTATGAGTTTATGAGGAACAAATTTAGAGAAAACTCCTGCACTCTGGAGGATTATGGCGGTACTGGCATGACGATAGGAGGAATCACCTGATGAAAGACCTTGTTCAATGTACGGTTTCCCGTGATGATTTCCAACGCTGGCTGTACTGGGGAAAGACGCCTTTAACAATATACAAGGGCGAGGAGGCTGTCACGATGCTCCTCAAGATCGAAAAGAAGCCGGTTGACTATCTGTACCAGACTGCCGTGGAAGCAGATGGCTGTATCTCCTGGAAAAACGGCCTGACGTTTTGCGGTGTACACGACATCGGAAAAAAGACACTGTATCTGACGAAGGGCCTGTCAACTATTCTTACAGACGGGCAGGCCCCGTTTGCGGCCAGGGCCATCCCCTCTATGGTGGATGAAATATGCGCCAAAATCAATCAGCGCGTGGAGGAGATCATCGCGAATGACCGGAGCAACCTCCCCACACAGATAGTCTCCAGCGGACAAGCGAAGCGCGATCTTCAGTATTATCAGGACTACGGTGCCAAAGAAACGGTAATCTGCCAAATTTTTGCCAACCAGGCGCCAGATGGGCAGTTCCACAGCGACTATATTCTGAATGAACTGCCGGAGGCCGCTTTTATGGCCTGGCTCCAGGACCCGGAGGGCTTCATTGAGACAGAGGCGGATCAGCATATCAAAATCAATCAGGAGAAGTTTCTCCTGCAATTTCTGAAAGATGACGCTCTGTTAGCGGAATATCAGGCGCTGATGCAGGATACCGAAAATCCCATCCACCGAATGAAAGCCATCACAGAGGCGTTAAAAGCCAGCGGCGCTAAAACGGTGACCGTTACGGTTGAGAAAGATGGCATGGAACTGACTTTCAAGACGGCGGCAAACTCCCTGACAGGCCATAGGAATTATTACAGCACCTATGATATCCCCGCACAGGATCGCCGTGAGTTTGAGCAGCTGTTTGGCCGCAGCGCCAATTACTGTGCGGAGGACATCACCAGAATTACCTACGGAAAAAAGACGCTCTATGAGACGCCGCCTATCCAGGCTGAGGATATGGCGGAACGTATTGAAATGGGAGGAATGCAGCTTGGATAACAGAGAACAGACATCGCCGGCCCAGGGCGAAAACACCCGCGGCTATACCGTCGATGAACTTCTCGCTCAGATGGAGCCGCAGTATCAGGCATATAAAAACACGATGCGCCAGTGCATCGCTGGCCTGACGGAACACGCCGCCCGGCTTGCCGCACAGGGTCAGGAAGAACAGCTGCCCACATTCCGCAGACTGCTCACAGATATGGCTGAGTTCTGGGGATTGGCTGAGGATGACACACCCAAGGGATACCGGGAGATGGTGGAGCAAATCGGCAGTACATTCGATCAGGCGGTATCCGCCGCCAGAGACTCCGGCGGCGCGCCTGAGCTGAGTGAACAGACCAGACAGAATATCCTCAGCGGCTTGGAACTCTACGCCCAGGAGATGCGGGCCAACGATGAGGAGCTGGAACAGTGGGCAGCGGAATGCGACAGCCTTGCGGGAGGCCTGAAGAAACAGTGGTATCCGGCGCAGCCGGGGATGGAAATGAGCAAGTCCGATTTCTGGGAGCTGATCGCCGGAGCAAAGAAAGAATGCGGTCAGAATATGGACGCATCCAGCCAGTGGCTGGCCGGGCAGTTCATTGCCCGCGGCCCCCAGCAGACACAGGACTTCCACGACATTCTGAACGGATACCTGAATCTATCGTATCAATACGGACTGTGGACCGCCGCCTCGCTGATGTGTGAAAACGGCTGCTCAGACGACGGCTTCATCGACTTCCGGGCATGGCTCATCGCCCAGGGCGAGGAGGTCTACATGGCGGCGTTGGCTGATCCGGACTCTCTGGCAGATGTGGAAGCCTATGGAGGCTGCCAGTTTGAGGAATTACTCTACACTGGAAACGAAACGATGAAGCATTTGACCGGCAAGGACGCCTATGAAAACACGGACCCGGACGCATACAAAGCACTGGTAGCGGAGTTAAAAAAAGGTATTATCTATGGAGAAGGCGTCGACTACCCCTACGAATGGGATGAGGTTGAGGAGTATCTTCCCCGCCTGTGTGAGAAGTATTTGGAACCGTGCGCTGTCGAGTTCCATCTGAAGTCTCATCACACAATTTGGTTCTCCGACTGTCCGGACATTCAAAAGGCGCGTGAGGGCGGGCCCCCGCAGAGGAACGGGCCGCAAACTGATATAAAAATGGAGGGAATGTAAATGGACCGGATACCAAAAGAATGGCTGGATTTTCTGCGGGAACAGTTTCCAGTGGGCAGCCGGATCAAGCTCCGCGAGATGAAAGACGACCCCCACCCGGTGGAGCCGGGGAGCATGGGGACGCTGAAGGGCATCGACGACGCCGGCCACTTTCTGGTGAACTGGGACAGTGGCCGCAGCCTGAACCTGGTGCTGGGGGCGGACAGCTTCTCTGTCCTGCCCCCGCCCCTCCAGACGCTGAAGCTGTACGCCCCCATGACCGCGGAACTCTTTGAACCCGATGAATACGGCGGAATGGATGAGGATGGTACTCCTTTGGACGGGCGGGATCTTCGCCACTACGCGGACAGCATCCTGGCCGCCCTGATCCGGGAACGGATGCCGGAAGAAGCGGAGCGCGGCATTATGCACTGGTACGGCAAAGATGATGCCGTGGATCGCAAGGTTCGCTCTGTTCTCTTCACTACAGAGGAACGGGAAGGCCGGCTCTGGGCGGTAGTGGAGTGCAAGGCAGCAGAAGCGCTGACCCCTGTGGAACTGGACACTTTGACTGATTATCTGAGCGGGCAGATGTCTGATGGCTGGGGCGAGGGCTTTGAGCAGCGTGATATTGGCATCGGAGATGGCTGTGAGCTGTATGTCCACCTGTGGCAGAGCAAGAACTGGAGCATCATGCCGGAGCAGGACCGCTTCGATCCCCACTTCTCTGAGCGGCTCCCGGATATGTGCTTCTCTGTCCTGCCGGAGGATGACTCCCTGATCTGCATTACCAGAGGCGCCGGCTATCAGGTGTCGGAGAACAGCAGTGAGAAACCCGGTCTGAACCGGCACATAGCGGACTACCGCAATCAATGCCGCGGAATCAGCAAGGCTCAAGAGCAGGCCATGCTGGGCGGCTGCCTGCGTGGCTGGGACTCCCCCGCTGCTGATCCCAGGCACTACATCCAGGAGCAGGCGCTGATGAAAAAAGCGGCTTCTGAACAGAAGTTGGCGGAGGGACTGCCGGAACTGTGCTTTTCCGTCCTGCCCAGCACTGGGGCGCTCATCTGTATCAAACGGGGCGAGAGCGGCTATTACCCCTCGGACTGGGATACCGGCGTCCCCGCCCAGAACCGGGAGCTGGCGGACTACAACAACCAGCGTCTCGGCGTCACCGGTGCCCAGCGGCTGGCAATGGAGGCCGGGTCTATGCATGGCTGGGACTGCCCTGCCGCTGATCCCAGGACCTATGAGCAGACCCTCCAGTCCCCCACCGATATGGAGGCTGGAGCGCCGATGGGAGGGATGACTCTTGGATAAGGTATTCCATATCCGCACATTCAGCAGCCCCAACGGAGCCTGTCAGGAAGTGGAGCTGGATCTGCCAGCCACGGATTACGAACTTCTCGACGCGATGGAACAGCTCCGGCTGGAGGACGGAAAGCACCCGTATCTGGAGTTCCATGCTGTCGAGGAATACGACTACTTGAACGAGCGCATTCAGGAGACAGACATCTTCCCGCTCAATGCCCTGGCCAAGCGGTTGGCAGAGCTGGACACGCGAGGTATGGCCGTCTTCGAGGGGCTGGTCTGCATGGATATTCAGAAAGGCGTGGAAACGATCCCCATTGGCAGCCTGATCGACTACGCCTACAGCGGGGAATGCTGCCATGTGTTGGAGGATGCCGTGACCGATGAGGAACTGGGCAGGTTCCTTGTGGAGAACGGGTTTATCCCGGAAACAGACGCCATTCCGGACGCCACGCTTGAGCTGCTGGACTACGCGCAGATTGGGAAGAACCATCGGGAGGCGGAGGGCAGTACATTTACCGGCTTCGGCTATGTGGAGCGGCACAGCGAACCGCGTCAGGTTTACAAAACCCTGGATCTTACGCCGAAAAAGCCCGCGTACACCATCCTGGCTGAGACATATGACGGAAACCGGGTGGAGTTCCCATACCCGGCCAACGCTCCCATGGGGACGGAGCCGGTGCGCTGTGTGGACTGCACCGCGCCGTCACTCATCGGTCTGACCAGTGGAATGGAAACTGTGGACCTGCTGGCCCGCAGACTGGCAGGTCTGGAGCCGAAGGGCCTGACCGCTTACAAGGCCCTGCTGGAAGCCACAGATTGCAAGGACATCCTGAGCGCCGGGGCGCTCATGGACTCGCTGGACAACTATGTCTTCTCCCCCCAGTACAGCTCCCCCATCGAAGTGGCGAAGGGGGAGCTTTCTCTTATCCTCTGTGAGCCGGACGCGGCGACACTCGCCCCACACCTGAATCTATACCAGTACGGACAGGCGCTGATCGAAAAGTGCGGCGGCGTTCTGACTCCCTATGGCCTGATTGAGCCACGGGGTCCCCACATGAGCCCAGCGGAGCGGGTCATGTGGGGAGCGGAAGAGCAAGGGAGTGAACGGAGTTTTCGCCTTCAGGCGGAAACGGAGGTGAACGGACTTTGCGATGACGCTGGACAGCCTGTCCAGGGTATGGAAGAAAGCCCTCAGCAGGGCGGAATGGAGATGATGTGATGATGGATGATTTCAAAGAATTCCTGGAACTGCCCGGTACGCCCCAGGAACAGGAGTGGTTGAAGGAGCAGCTGGAGACGTTAAGCGTCCGGGAGAGCTACGCCCTCGCCGCCGTCTCGATGGGGTATCCACCCGAAAAGGCGGCTGACGCCATCAAGAGTATTTTGCGCCTGCCCGACTGCACGCTCCATCCGGCTGGGAGCTATGAGGATTTGGGCAAGTACAGCCAGAAAGGAGCGGCCAGCCTGCCGGAGGACGTCCTGCCCTATGTGGATTTTGATCACATCGGGCAGGAGTTTGAGGATGAGCACCCCGGACTGTTCATCGGAGGCTATTATGTGGAATATCCGAAAAAGGCAGCAGAACCAGCTTACTCCGGAAAGAACGCGTTTTTGCCGGAGGACAGCGATTGGAGCGTCAAGCTGAAGCTGGCCTCCCCTGCGGTCCCCGAGGGCGTGTGGCTCCGTCTGCCGGGATATGACGGCAAAATGGCGGAGGACGCGGACGAGGTCGTGCTGGCACTGGACGAGCTGCGGGTCAAGTCTCTGGAGGACTGCACTCTGCTGGAAGCCCGGTGTATTCTCCCCGAGGCCGGAGACCTTACGAAGCAGTATTCCAGCATTACCGATCTGGTTCGGGATGGGGATAATCTCGGCTATGTTCTGGCTGAGCAGGGTCAGGGCAAAGCGCACTGGCTGGACAAGTTTGCCGCCGCTTTGGAGTATGAAGACTGCCGTACCCTGAAATTTGCCCTGGACATCGCGCAGAACCTCCACTGCTACGAGTGGGTACCCCGTGACGGTGTAAAGGAATTTGCCGCAAACAACTTGCGCACCTATCATGTACCGGAGGAGCTGATCCAGTCCGGTAATATTGATCTGGACGCCTATGCGGAAGATCTGCTGGAGAGTTCCGGATACATGGAGGCCGGCAGTGAAACCGGCTATCTGACGCGCAACGGCAAGGAATTTGTCCGTGATTTTACTGCCCCGGCCCAGCAGGATGTGCTGAAAGCCGTCCCCATGCTGGAGAAGATGTCCAGCCAGGCCGCCCCGGAGGATGCTGCCGCAGCCAGAGCCGCCATTGCGGAGGCTCTGGCCGGGCGCGGCGAATGCGGCCTCCGGCAGCTCCAGGCGGCGATGGAATCGGAGGACTGTGCCAGTCTGGAGGAGGCGGTGGAGATCGCCGGCCGCCTGGACAGCTATGAGTTCGTAGAGATCGGCAGCTTCCGGGAGAAGGCAGAGAAAGAACTGCTGGAGAAGGGCCTGGACAAAAAGGTGATCGACCGCTGCGTCGACTTCACCGCCTACGCCGCCCTGACCCACGAGTTCGAGAGCATCTACACATCCGGCAGCACCGGACTGTACGTCCACAGGAATGAGGCCATGTCCCGGCCTGAGCAGGGCATGACCATGCAGTGAAAGGAAGAGGTAAATTGTTACTGATCGAGCCTGGAAAGCCCCGTGTGCGGCATTTTATCATGGGGCACACGCGAAACACCGGATCGCCGCTCTCAAGAAAACTCCAGTCCTGTCCCGCGCTGGCCTGTATTGCCGGAAATATCCCTCCGAAAAAACTCAAGGGCTGGAACTTTTCAGATGAGTTCTATCACGCGCGGTTCAAGGAGATACGGCTTTGTCTGCACGGACTCATCGGACATGGGGCCTGTCTCGCCGCTCATGGCAGCGGTGAACAACTCCCTGCCCTGCGGGATTTTATCTGCGGTCTTGCAGCATTTTGGCCTGACCCCTTCGAAGAGGACGATGATCCAGTGGTGCGGGAAGAACACTATGGCGCCCTCTTTGATGATGCGGTATCCGCCGCCCAAAACGGAGTAGATATGCCGGAACTGAGTGAGGGCAGGAAAGAAAATATTATTATCGGGCTGGAGAACTATATCATTGACTTGGCAGGCCAGTTCTCCGAAATCAATCAGGAAGCGTTGGACAGCGGGCTTGGAGCCTGTGAGTCCATCGTGGCGGGTTTCCAGGAGATGTGGACCGATCCTGTCCACACCCGGAGAGTGGAAACCATACAAACGCCCAGCCAGGTACTCACCTGAGCAGGGCATGACCATGCAGTGACTGGACCGCCAGCGGAAAGGAGTGGTGTTCCATGGGCACAGCCCATGCCAGACAATCAAGTCAATAACAATATCAGCATCAAGGGGCCGTTTTACCGAAAGGGACAAGCGGCTCCTTCGTCGTCGCAAGCTCCATATCCCTCGCTTCCGGGCGAGGCCCGAAAGCTCGCTCATTCCGCTGCTTCTCCTCTCCCCACGGGACCCGCTTCGCTGGGCTCCCGTGGGGTTCCCGCTTGTGCTCTTTTTCGGAAAAACGGCCCCGGAAAGGAGGAATCATGGAGGATAAACAGCTGGCCGAATATCTGCGGCAGTACCATCTGGGCGAGGGCGGCGCCGCTACCAGCCGGGAACTGGAGCGGACCTTCTCCGTCCGGGGCAAGGAACTGCGGGACGCGGTCAACCGGCTCCGGCGCAGGGGCGTCCCCATCGCCAGCAGCTCCAGCGGCTACTTTTATGCCGCCGCGGAGCAGGAGGTGCGCGCCACCATCGCCCACATGACCCACCGGATCAGCGGCATCGCCGCCGCTATCCGGGGCCTGAACCAGTCGTTGGAGAAGTTCGATACCGCCCAGCTCCGCATCCCGGGAGGTGACAGCCCTTGAACAGCTTCATGAGCTGGGTGGGGGGCAAAAAGGCGCTGCGGGAGGAGGTGGTGCAGAGGTTTCCTCTGTACTATGAACGTTACATTGAGGTCTTCGGGGGCGGCGGCTGGGTGTTGTTCCACAAGCCCCCCGGCAGGGATTTTGAGGTCTACAACGACTTCAACAGCCTTCTTGCCAACCTGTACCGCTGCGTCCGGGACAAGCCGGATCTGCTGATGAACGCCCTGAAATATGTTCTCAATTCCCGTGAGGACTTTGACCGGGTGCGGCTGGCCCTGCGCCGCCAGCGCACCACCGACGTCCAGCGGGCGGCGTGGTTCTATCAGATCATCCGCTACAGCTACGCCTCCGCCCTCACCAGCTACGGCAGCCAGCCCCATGACATGCGGGCCAATTTCCTTCTCATCGAGCAGGCCCACCGGCGTCTGAAGGATGTGGTGGTGGAAAACAAGGACTTTGAGAAGCTCATCCGGCAGTACGACCGCCCGGTGAGCCTCTTTTACTGTGATCCCCCCTACCACGCCACAGAGGGGTACTACCAGAACATCGGGGAGGACGGATTCACAGAGAAGGACCACATCCGCCTGCGGGACGCCCTTCTGTCCATTGAGGGGAAGTTCCTGCTCTCCTACAACGACGACGCCTTTGTCCGGGAGCTGTACGATGCCCCCGGCATCCAGATCGAGGCGGTCACCCGGCTGAACAACATCAAGCAGCGGTACGACCCCAACTGCCAGTTTGCCGAGGTGTTCATCGCCAACTACGACATGACCGAGCGGCAGCGTGCCGCCACACAGCTGAACCTGTTTGATTTCGGACAGGAAATTTAATCAGAAATCGGAGGAATATCACATGAAATTCATCAAAGAGATCACCCCCAAGGGACTCCTGCTCCCGGTGACCGCCGTGCGGCTGGCCGGGTTCAACGCCGGCGACAAGGTGGAGTACCACACCCTGGATGGGGCCATGCTGGTGCTGAAAGGGCGGATGAGCGCGCCGGAGCTGCTGGCCGTTGTCCAACAGCTCACGAGCACGTCGGCCCAGCTGCTCCACTACCTGTCGGAGGTCTGCGGCCCCTGTGAGGACTGTGATAAGGACAGCTGCCCCTACAACGACTTCGAGGAGGAAGCCGTTCAGGTGAACGAGTATCTGCGGGAGGCCGCCGGCATCCCCGATGGGGCCAAGCTGTGCGCCGAGGTGGACGAGGAGGCCCACACCATCACGGTTTTGGCGGCGGAACACCGCTATGACCTGCGGGACCTTCCGGCGGATCTGCTGGAGACCTTCATGGTGGTGGGCGCCTGCCTGGGCAGGCTGGAGGAGCATCTGATCGCGGAGGATACCGTCTATGGCGGCTGATTTTCCCTATCTGTACCCCTACTCCCGCGCCGACGCCCGCCGTCTGAGGCAGACGCAGATGCACGAGGACAGCTTTCGGGTGAATGTGGACTGCGCCAGAGCCATCGAGCAGGCTGTCCGGGATCATTTCAACGCGGCGGACGAGTCGCTGGCCGAGGGCTGCGCCCAGTCTGTGCTGGAACAGTTCGGCTTTAAGCGTGTAAACTTCGTTCTCGCCAACTCCCTGCAGGAGTTCCGCGAGTCGGCCTGCAAGTATCTGGTCAGCGATGAGACCTATCGGTGGGGCAGGAAAACCTTTGTTCCCCAGGACGGCCAATATAACCGCTGCTACGCGGTGGATACCGCCGCGGGACTGCTGGAGTCGTTCATCGGACAGGCCAGGGACGCATACCAGGCGCTGGGGCTGTTCGGCCTGGAACACTGTGCCGGTAACCCGCTGGAGCAGGACTACAAGGGCAAAGTGCTGGTGATGCGTCCCGATACGCTCCGGGAGAGCTGCTGGGACCCCCGCAATATGCTCTGGCTGGCGGAAGGCGGCTTTGGCTGTTCTCCCCACGCCAGAGGTCAGGCGGTCTACGCCACCTGCCTGGGCGACGGGGAAAAGACCCGCTGGAACCGCTCGGACTTCGCCGGCGTTCTGGATGAGCAGTACCTGCCGGACTGGGCGCGGGAGAAGGTGGAGGAGCTTCGCACTCCCCAGCAGGAACAGGACACTGGGCCCGCCATGGGCGGCATGACCATGGAGTAATTCCATTTTACCAAAATTTTTTTAGGAGGAACCGACAATGAAACAGGCCCCTGACCCGACCCTCACATCTCAGCGGGAGACCCTCCCCATGCAGGTGGATGTGAAAATCCACTCCCTCCACGCCAGCGGTCCCGTCCTGGCGGACGCCTCCGTTAACCTGAACGGGTGCTTCGCTATCCGGGGCGTCAAGGTGGTGGAGGGCAGCAACGGCCCCTTCGTCTCCATGCCCAGCTACAAGGGCAGGGACGGCTATAAGGACATCTGCTTTCCCTGTACGAAGGAGTTCCACCAGCAGTTCCATCAGGCAGTGCTGGACGCCTATCAGCAGACTCTGGCTCAGATCCCACAGCGCCAGCAGGAGGGCCAGAGCCAGGATGCTCCGCCCGCCCCGGAAATGAAAATGTAGAGGAGGAAACGACGATGAAGAAACTGACCGCAGTCTGCGCCCTGGTATTGGCGCTGACTATGGCCCTCGCTCCCGCCGCTTACGCGGCGGAGTGGGCCGACCCCGCCCAGGTCTGCTACCCCAGCTCCGTCACCCAGAGCGAGGATGGGGCCGAGATCCGCAAATTCTATGACCTGTCTCCGGAGGACGATCCCACCGGCATCCCCCGCTCGGACTTCGAGCAGGACGGATACCACTACACCCTGGTGGATCTGCTCAAGCAGGAACTTCCGGAGCATGAGAGCCGCCAGCACACCGAGACGGTGACGCTGGACAGTAAAAACAAGGATATGGCCTCTGTGCTGGCTCTGCTGCCCCAGGAGAAGGCGTTCATCACCGACGACGGCCTTGCCGGGACGCTGACCCTGCGGCTGGATACGGTGCAGGTGGAGGTGGCCGGCTACGGCAGCTCCACCAAGCAGGTCTCCGCCACCCGGACCTATCCCAATCTGGCGGGACAGGACACCCAGTACATCCCCAAGACCATCCAGGACGGAGGGCGCACTCTGACCCTCCAGGACGTCAGCTGGCAGACGGACAACACCGGCAGCCTGGACGGCTACGCCCTGGGCGACCGCTACACCGCCGTGGCCACCTACACCGGCAGCGCCACCAGCAGCTATGTCAAAGGCTATACCGTCACCGCCGACTACACTGGTACAGTCAGCAGAATCGCCCTGAACAAGACCCGGTATGTGGCAATTTTCGAGGGGACGCCCCTCCAGCCTGTGGAGCCTGTGGACGACGGTCTGGAGGCAACCGATCCGGCCCCCGCCGCCAGCTTCAACTGGCCGCTCCTGCTGGCGCCTCTGGGCCTCATCGCCGCGGCTGGCGGCGGCATCGGGATCGCCCTGTTCCTCAAACGGCGCAGTGAGCTGGCCGAGGGCGGCGATGAGGATGC
>NZ_KE159709.1:465627-476247 GCF_000403435.2 Oscillibacter sp. 1-3 | reverse complement strand
CCCGCCTTCGGCAGCTACAGCGCCGACACCCTGCACACCGGCACGCCCCTCACTCCCAATCTGGCTCCCGGCTATCAGCCCACCTCCGGAGCCATTATCAACGGCAGCGCCGGTGTCATCCAGCCTCCCGCCATGGGCGGCAGTATGGGAACGGATTCCGGCAGCGGCTCCGTCTATGTCCCCGGCTCGTCCTCGGTGACAGTGACCAACCCCGGCAGTGCCTCCGGCGGCTACACGGCGGTAACGGACGATCTCTATTACTCCGGAGGACACTTGGGCACGCTGAAGATCCCCGCCATTGGTCTGAGCGTCAAGATCTACCAGGGTACGGACAGCGCCGCGCTGAAGAAGGGCGCGGGTCATTTTGAGGACACCTCCATCTGGGATGGAAATGTGGCGCTGGCTGCCCACAACCGGGGCGTGAACAACCACTTCGGGGAGATCCACACGCTGGAGGTGGGCGATACCATCTCCCTGACCACACAGCTTGGGACCCGGACCTATGAGGTGACCAGTGTCTCCAAGGTGAGTGAGACAGACCGCAGTGCCCTCGCCGCCTCCACCACCAACATGATCACGCTTTATACCTGTGTCCGTGACCAGCGTGACCAGCGGTGGTGCGTCCAGGGTGTGGAAATTAGCTAATATGCTTCGTTTTCGCCCGCTCGTTTCTCCATTTTAGATTGCATTTTCTTCTCGACTTTTGACCTCTGTTCCGATATTGTATTGCTTGCAAAAGCACCAAAAAATACGGAATACAGGAGGAAAAAAGTATGACCAGCATGAAAAAGCGCATTGCCGCCGCATTGACGGCAGCCACCCTCACCATTGGGCTCACCGTCCCCGCCGCGGCAGCGGAAGCGCCCAACGAACCCATCCGGGTGAGCAGCTACAAGGGCAGTACCCTGGAGGTAGGGGAGCGAAGCGGCCTGATCATCGGCCCCAGCGGGATCGACTACACCGTCACCTCCAGCGACCCGGACACGGTAGCGGTGGAGCAGGTGCTGACCTTCTGGGTGGCTGTCGCAAAGGGGGCGGGGACCGCGGAGATCACCGCATCCAACAGCGCCGGGGAATGCGGGAGCATGACGCTGACGGTCGGCTCCGCCGCCCCCGCCGCGCCGGAAGCTCCCGCCAGCATGGACAGCGCCAGCCTGACGGACAACCTGGAGATCCGGCAGGAGATGATCCGGCTGATCAACCAGACCCGCAAGGCCAACGGCGTGTCGGAGCTGCCGGTCAGCGAGGCCCTGATGACCGCCGCCCAAGCCTGCTCCGACCGGCGCTACACCTGGCATCACGCCGCAGAGGAGGGCCAAGCCGCCGCTGACGCCGGCTACCCCTACGGTTTCGGAGATAACCTCACCGTGTTCACCGGCACAGACGACGCCGCCCGGCGCGCCGTCGACAACTGGATCAACTCTCCCGGTCACTTCGAGACCATGATCGACTCAAGATGCGACTGCATCGGCGTGGGTGTGACCCAGTACGACGGCATCACCTACTGCTACATGTTCGTCGGAATCCCAAACAGCGTCAATTTTTATGCGTAAGCGAAAATAAAACCAAAACGGCCTTCCAGCGCAAGCTGGAGGGCCGTTTTCTGTCAAAAAGGAGGCTGACAAGCTATGAAAAAGTTCCATTTTCCCCGAACCCGCCTGATCGCGGCTCTGCTGGCCCTGGTCTGCGTGCTGGGCCTGCTCCCCGGCACAGCCCTCGCCGCCACGCCGGACACCATCAAGATGGACGACTGCACCCACAATGGGGTTAAGTATGAGTCCCCGGCTCTGGGTACCTGCCATCTGCACCAGATGCACTTTGGACTTAACGGAAAAAGCACCATGGGCTTCTGTGCCGAGAAGGGCAAGGGCATGGGCTGGTCACTGGAGGGCCACACCTGGGGGAGTCCCAAGCCGGTCAACGACCCCACCGTCAAAACCATGATGGCGTACTTCTACGCCCACTCCACCGGCGTCTTTACTGATCAAGCCAAGGCTTTGGGTGTAGATGATGTGTGGGACAGCAACTACGCATGGACGATGAACTCCTGGACCCAGGCCATCGTCTGGCGCTACAAGGCCGGTCTGCTGTCCGACCCCGTGGTTGCCTGCGCTGAGGAACTGCTGTGCGTCTACAACAATCTGGAACACACCAATTATTCCAGTATTGACGAGACTATGGACGGCAGATCGTTCCGGGACCGGGCGCAGTATATCCTCGACCTGGGCGCGCAGGGCGTATGGGGCGAGTGCGCCGTTTATGAATACGCATATGCCGGTCCCGGCTCCAGCTACCATCCGGCAAATGATGTGCAGGCCATCATGATCGGTGAACTGACCGTGACCCGTGAGCTGTATGACCTGATCATCAAAAAGGTAGACAGCACGAATCCCAACAAGGGCCTGTCGGGGGCGCGGTTCAAGGTGGCCTCCGAAAATGGCTCCTATAACAAGGAAGTAGTAACGGGCAGCGACGGCACTGTTACCGTATCCAAGCTGGAAGCGGGCACCTACGCCGTGACGGAATTGGAAGCCCCGGAGGGTTATGAGATCGACAACGCGGGTCCCCAGTATGTCGTTCTGCCCAATGGAGCCAACAAAATTGTAACTGTTACGTTTAGCGATACCCCTGAAATCACCGGCGAGGGCAGTATCCGCAAGGTGGACGCGGACGATCCCACCAGGGGCCTTGCCGGAGCAGTCATCAAGATCACCGGTGTGGACAACGACTTCACCGGGACCTACGTCACCGGCGCAGGCGGTTACCTGACGGACGTGCCCTGGAAGGATATGCCCCTGGGCAGTTACACCGCCGAGGAGGTCACTCCCCCGGAGGGCTACACCAAAAGCCCGGACGTCAATAAAACCAAGCAGACCTTTGTCTGGGACGGCAAAACTGACATTGCCCTGGTGTTCGAGAATGACGCCAAGGTGAAGGTCAGGCTCATCAAACTGGATGACAGCGGCAATCCTCTCCCCGGCGCTGTGTTCAACATTGTCAAGGATGGTCAGATTATCGGCACGGAGGAGACCAAAGCGGACGGCTCCATCACCGTCACCGATGTGACCGAGGGGATGTACGCCTTCGTGGAGGTGTCCGTACCGGCTCCCTGGGCCACCCTTACCGAGCCGGTGATCGCCCATGTGGATCAGGCAACTGTCAACGGCGGCGGAACGGTGACTGTGACGGCCTCCGACAAACGGCTGCCAAGCCTCACCATTCTCAAGCGGGACGCGCAGACCGGGGATGTAATCCCCAACACCCATTTTGAAATTCGCGGCATCCATTACGGCTACCACAACGATGTGACCACCGGGCCGGACGGCAGGGCGGTCCTCTCCAATATTCCTGTGGACAGCTACGAGGTAACGGAAAAGTCCGTCCCTGATCCCTATGTGGTGGGAGACGAACCCACCCAGACGATCTGGCTGGGGGCCGGAGACAGCAAGGAGCTGGTCTTTGACAACCTGAAGCAGCCTGTCCTGAAAATCTCCAAGGTAGAGCAGGGAACCAACACCCCCATTCCCGGCACGGTGTTCACCGTGGAGGGCATCGACAGCGACTACCGCCAGGATGTGACCACCGAGGCGGACGGCTTCGCCACTCTGCGCGTTGTACCCGGCAGCTACCGGGTGACGGAGAAGTCCGTCCCCGAACCCTATTGTCTGCCGGAGGACGAAGCCGGCCGGACCCAGACCATCAGCCTGAACGGCGGCGATGAAAAGACCCTGATCTTCAAAAACAGCAAGAAGCCCCTGCTGACCCTCTCCAAGATTGACGCCGATACCGGAGTGCCTGTCCCCGGCACCGTCCTCACCGTGGAGGGGATCGACAGCGATTACAAGGATGACTGGACCACCGGCGCGGACGGCACAGTGGCTCTGCGTGTTGACCCCGGAACCTACCGTATCACGGAGAAGTCCGTCCCCGCCCCCTACTACCTGCCGGACAAGGACGCCGACCGGGTGCAGACTATCTCCCTGAATCCCGGCGATGAAAAGACGGTGGTGTTCCGCAACCACAAGACCCCGGAGCTGACCATTTTCAAGGAAGATTCTGTTGCGGGCGCTCCCATCGAGGGCGCCAAGTTCCGTGTGACCTACACCAGCAATGGTGAGGCTGCGGGCGCTCCCGCCTCCATGGACTTCGGTATCTTCGTCACCGACGCCAGCGGCCAGATCAAGCTCCATGAGAAAGGCAAGAAGTTGTACCCCGGTGAGTACACCGTGACTGAGGTGGAGCCTGCTCCCGGCTTCCAGATGAAAGAGCCTCTCACCCAGAAGGTCATCCTTCACGGCGGCGAGAGCAAGACGCTCACTTTTTTCAACGAGCCGTTAAATGCCATTGTGGTGGAAAAGTACGACAGCATGACCCATGAGGCCCTCCCCGGCTGTACCTTCCAGCTCCGCTTTTTGGGCGGCACTTCCGGTACTGGCGGCACGGTCATCGGTACGAAGGTGACCGGGAAAAACGGAACCGCCATCTGGACCGGGTTGACTGCCGGCACCTACATCGTGGAGGAAATCGACCCGGCGGACGGTTACTCCATCATCAATGCCTCTGAAACGGTCTATATTTCCGACAAGGGTGAGCAGAACGTGGTCACCGTCTCCTTCGACAACGCCCCGGACGGCATCCTGCTCATTCGGAAGGTCTGCGCCACCAACCCCAGCGTGACCCTCCAGAACGCCGAGTTCAAGATCATGTACGCGGACGGGACCCTGATTGGCGACTCCAACGGCATTTTCAGAACAGACGAAAATGGCGAGATCCGCATCCCCGGACTGAAGCCGGGAAAGAGCGTGGTAGTCACCGAGGTCCGCGCCCCCGCTGGCTTCATCCTGGATACCCAGAGCCAGACCATCCAGATCCAGGCGGGCAAAACGGTGTCTCTTACCTTCAAAAATCAGCCGAAAGGCAGCCTGATCATCCAAAAGCGGGACAGCCAGACCGATGAGGTGCTTCCCGGCGCGGAGTTCAGAATCACCACCGCCGCTGGCTGCGAGGTGGGCCTGGACGGGGTCATCGGCTCGTCTACCCTGACCCAGAACGGCATTTTCACCACGGATGCCCAGGGCGAGATCAGAATCACCAATCTGGCCCCCGGCGCCTATGTCATCAATGAGATCAAGGCCCCGGACGGCGGGTATGTCATCGACACGCCCTCCACCAACGTGGTCATCGGGCAGGGTGGAGACACCCAGACTGTGGTGATCAAAAACACCCGCAAGGGTGGTCTGATTATCGAGAAGTACGACAGCGTCACCAAGCAGCCCCTCGCCGGCGCACAGTTCAAGGTGATGACTGCCAACGGTGAACTGACCCCGGACAACGAGGGGATGACCTCCTCCAACGGACTCTACACCACCGACCAAAATGGTCAGATCGTTCTGTCCAAGCTGCTCCCCGGCACTTATGTGGTGTCCGAAGAAAAGGCTCCGGACAATTACCGCAAGGACCCCACGCCCCAGACGGTTGTGGTCAACGCCGGGGACACCCAGACACTCAGATTTTACGATGATCCCCTCTGCACCCTGACCATCCTGAAGCGGGACGCTGTAACCAAGAAGCCCCTGCGGGGCGCTGAGTTTATGGTACGGGACAGCTCCGGCCATGTGATCGGCCCCAATAACGGCCTCTACACCACCGGCACAGACGGTACTGTCACCGTCACCGGGCTGGCTCCCAATTCCACCGTGGTCGTCTCCGAGAAAAAGGCCCCCAACGGGTACATTCTGGACGAGACCCCCAAGAATATCGTGGTGCGCAGCGGTGTGGCCAACACCCTGATCTTTGACGATGAACCCGGCACTACGCTGATTATTCGGAAGTTTATCGAGGGAACCGAGAACGAACCGCTGTCCGGCGTGGCCTTTAAGGTTGTAGACGGCAACGGCGGCGCTGTCGGTCCGGACGATGGCATCTATTACACGGACAAGGCCGGTGAGATCGTGCTGGAGGGCATCGAACCCGGCACCACCGTGAAGGTGCGGGAGATCAAGACCGTGGAGGGCTTCGTTTTAGACGGAACTCCCCAGGATATTCTCATCAAGGGCGGCGAAGTGCAGCAGTTGACATTTTGGAACAAGCGGGCCGGAACCCTGGTCATCCAGAAGAAGGACAGTGTGAGCGGCGCGCTCATTTCCGGTGCGCAGTTCCAGCTCACCTACGCCAACGGCGGGTACGTTGATAACGACAACGGCCACCTGAGCAGCAACGGCCTCTACACCACCGATGACAAGGGAGAAATCCGCATCAACGGTATCACCGGGACCGTGGTGGTCAAGGAGACCAAGCCCGCCCCCGGCTATGTCATCGACCAGAGTACCCAAACCCAGACGGTCACGGTGAATCCTCTGGACACCCAGACCCTCACCTTCCTGAACGAACCCCTGTGCAGCCTGACCCTGACCAAGCTGGATTCCGTCACCGGCAAGCCTGTTCCCGGCACTGAGTTCACTGTGCGGGACGGCAGCGGCACTGTGCTGGGCCGCTACACCACCGGCAAAGATGGGACCGTGACAGTCACCGGCCTTGTTCCCGGCAGCACCGTGGTGGTCACCGAGACCAAGGTGCCGAGTGGCTATGTCCTCAACAGCACGCCCCAGACCATCATCGTGAAAAACGGCTCCAACTCTGTGAACAGCGGAACCGTGGGCGGGACCACCAACGGCAATACTGGCGGCACGACCAATCCGGGCGGCACCACCAATGTGGGTGGCGGAACCAACGGCGGCAACGATCTCACTTTCGAGAATGACCCTAAGACCCGGCTGGTCATTGAGAAGTACATCACCGGCACCACCACCCCCCTGAAGGGCGTGACCTTCCTGGTCACCGAATCCAACGGGCAGGTGCTGGGCAGCGCCAACGGCGAGTATGTGACTGACGAGAATGGCCGGATCGTGATCGAGGGCCTGGAACCCGGCAAGACCATCATCGCCAAGGAGATTCGCGCCCTGGACGGCTACCTGCTGGACACCACCCCCAAGTCCATCCAGATCAAGGTGGGGGACGCCCAGACCCTTAGATTTTATAACACTCCTGTGGGCGGGCTGGAGCTGATCAAGGTCAACGAGGCTGACAAGAGCCAGCGAATCCCCAACACCACCTTTGAGATCCGCCGCATGGACGGCGGCTTGGTGGACACTATCACCACCGACAAGCAGGGCCGCGCCCACTTGGATCTGGATGCCGGGGACTACTACGCGGTGGAGATTGAGGCCGGCAAGGGCTTCGAGCTGGACGCCACCCCCACCTACTTCACCGTCCGGGACGGCAAAGCCACCACAGTCACCGTCACCAATCGGGCAGTCAGCGGCATCCTGATTCACAAGGTCGACAGCGTTACCAAGCAGGGCATCTACGGGGTGACCTTCCTCCTCTATGACGCCAACAAGAATCCCATCGGGCAGTACAGCAGCGATGACAAGGGCTACGTCCATATCGACGACCTGCCCGGCTCTGGCCGCTACTACCTGCGGGAACTGGAGAATGACGGCTACCTGGTGGATACCCAATTGAAAACGGTCTACGTCACCGATGGGACCACCACCGAAATCACCTGGGAGAACACCGCCATCACAGGTCAGATCCAGATTACCAAGACCTCAGAGGACTACAACTCCATGAATGGCTGGCCCGCCGGCACCCCCATTCCCGGCACGGAGTTCGAGATCTACCACTACCGCACCGGCAATCTGGTGGATACCATCCGTACCGATAAAAATGGTGTAGCCGTGTCCAAGCCCCTGCCCCTGGGCCGGTACAAGGTGGTGGAGTCCAAGGCCGCTGAGTTCTACGGCCTGGATAAGACGCCCATTGAGGTGGAGATCGAGCACGCCGGCCAGATCGTCAAGACGGCCATGACCAACAAAGCCCTATACACCAACGTCTCCATCAAGAAGACCGGCTACACCGAGGTCATGCCCGGCCAGCAGATCCGCTATGATTTCTCTAACATCGCCAACAATTCCACCACCGCGCTCACCAGCTTCTACTGGCGGGACACCCTGCCCGTCCAGGCGGTGCGGCTGGACAAGATCGTCACCGGAACCTACAACGTGCAGGGGAATTACAAGATTGTGTTCAAGACCAATCTCAACGGCGAGTACCGCACCATGTACGACAACCTGAGTACCATGCAGAACCATGTGCTGGACGCCTCCCCCGCCGCGCTGGGACTGGCCTCCAACGAGTACGTCACCGAGTTTATGGTTTCCTTCGGCATCGTACCCGGCAATTTCCGGCAGGTGGAGTCACCCAAGGTATACTGCAATGTGGTGTCCTGGCTCACCGGAGGGACCCAGTTCGTCAACCAGGCGGATGTAGGCGGCGTGTACAACGGTCAGTGGATCATGGCCACCAGCAGATGGGTCACCAGGGTCTACAAGCCCGCCAAGCCCCTGCCCCGCACCGGCTATTGAGCCGATCCATCCATGCTGAATGGGGAGCCGCCTGTCAAGGGCGGCTCCTCTTCTGTAAATCTAAATGAATACAGGGAGGAAAATCAAGATGAAACTCAAAAAAATGCTCCGTATCCTTGCCGCCGCCATGGTGGTGGCGGCCCTCTGCTGCGCTCCCGCCTTCGCCGCCGGGGATGTGGCCTCCGCGGTGGAGAGTACCTGGACCGACGCCGCGACCCAGATTAAGACCGTGGTGGAGAACGTGGTCTTCCCCGCGCTGGATATGGTCCTGGCCATCGCCTTCTTTACCAAATTAGGTATGGCTTACTTCGACTACAAGAAGCATGGCCAGTTTGAGTGGACTGGGCCGGTGATCCTCTTTGCCTGCCTGGTCTTTACCCTCACTGCTCCCTCCTATATCTGGGGCATCATCGGGATTTGATGGGGCCCGGCAGCAAATATGCCGTTCGGAGAGGAGCTTCGGCAAGCTGTGGCCAGGCGCCGTCCAGACGCTGTCTGTCTTGGCGCCGTCTGCTATGTCCGGCTGGACAGCTGGAATCTTGCAAAGGTCGAGTTTGCCTCCAGCGGAGGCTATTATAACGGAATAACGCTGACAGTTTTCAACCGGCACACCGGGCCGGTTGATTCGGTAACCATCCACTCCCACGATCTGCCTTTGCGGCGAAAGCGGGAAACTCCAGGCTGCGGGTCTGATCCAGAGTGGGGCATCTGCCGCCCTGCTCTGGATCTTGACACGCTCTGGGAGGCGGCGGAAAACTATCTGCTTCTTTTTCAGGAGCCTGATTCAGAAAAGAGGTGATACCCAATTTTTATCTTCGACTTTGTAGCCTCCACCATCATGGACAATCTGGTCGATTGGTTCTATGGACAGGTGGTGGGCTTCCTCGGCAACTTTTTTGCCGAGATGGGAAATATGGGCGTGGAGCTGTTCGCGCTGGACTGGGTCAGCGCCATCGTCCTGTTTTTCTCTCAGCTGGGCTGGGCGCTGTTTGGCGTCAGCCTGGTGGTCTCCGGTTTTGAGTTCGGCATTGAATACTCCACCGGCAGAGGCAACCTCCAACATACGGCGCTGAACGCCATCAAGGGCTTCATGGCGGTGAGCCTGTTTACCGTGGTGCCTGTGCGGCTTTACGCTCTGTCCGTGTCCCTGCAAGGGACCTTCGCAATTGGCTTGACCGGAGCCGGAACCAGCATCGGAACCGTGGGAGAACGGATCATTGAGGAACTGATGAGCGTGGAGAGCCTTGCGGATATGGCGGGCGCGCCCAGTTTTGGCATGAGCGTCCTCACCAGCCCCATCATGCTTTTGTTCTGCATCATTATGATGGCCTATGCGGTAATCAAGGTGTTTTTCGCCAACCTGAAGCGAGGCGGCATCCTGCTCATCCAGATTGCAGTGGGGAGCCTCTATATGTTCAGCGTCCCCAGAGGCTACACAGACGGCTTTGTCCAGTGGAGCAAACAGGTGATTGGCCTGTGCCTGACGGCCTTCCTGCAATCCACCATTTTGGTAGCGGGCCTGATGGTGTTTAAGGACCACGCTCTGCTGGGACTGGGCCTCATGCTCTCCGCGGGTGAGGTGCCCAGGATCGCCGGGACCTTCGGTCTGGACACCACCACCCGAGCCAATATCATGAGCGCCGTCTATACCGCCCAGGCTGCCGTCAATACCACCCGCACCGTTGTGCAGGCGGCAGCGAAATAAGGACAGGAGGAGAAAAATGCTCACTATGGGGAGCCTCTTCGACGGGATCGGCGGCTTCCCTCTGGCGGCGGTTCGCAGCGGGATCACGCCCGTGTGGGCCAGCGAAATTGAAGCCTTCCCCATCGAAGTCACAAAGCACCGTTTCCCCGGCATGATCCATGCGGGGGACATCACCAAGCTGGACGGGGCAGAATTGCCGCCTGTGGACATCATCTGCGGCGGCAGCCCTTGTCAGGATCTCAGTGTGGCTGGAGCGAGAGCCGGTTTGTCCGGCGCCCGCTCCGGCCTTTTTATGGAACAAATTCGAATTGTGAAGGAGATGCGAAATGCAGATATGGAAGGAGGACGGACAGGGCTCGCTGTTCGCCCACGATGGATGTGCTGGGAAAACGTACCTTATGTGCTTCAACGCATAAGGTACGTTATGATAAGAAATAAATTATGCACAGCCTGGATATTTTTGCGCAAATGTGTCTTTATCTCGTAAGT
>NZ_KE159709.1:435861-460887 GCF_000403435.2 Oscillibacter sp. 1-3 | reverse complement strand
TTTAGCGAAATATTATGTGCAAAGAAACAGCGCCTAACGGTGCTGTTTCTTTGCATTTTTAGGAGGTGCTTTGCATAATTGCTTTCTATTCATAATGTACCCGGCGCGTTCAGCTCAGGGACCCCCAAGGGGGAGGACTTCCGCATCGTCCTCGAGGAGATCGTCCGAGTTAAAAGCGATACCGTTCATGTCCCTGGACCTCACCCCTGGGCGTGGCAACCTGCTGGGCGAATCGTACTGGGAACTGGTTTCTCCCTGGCCTGGCGGGTCTTCGATGCTCAATACTGGCCCCGCACCCCTCAGCGAAGAAGACGTATTTTCCTTATCGCAGATTTTGCAGGACGCTCCGCCCCGCAAATACTATTTGAGCAGGACCGCCTGCCTGGGTATCCTGCGCAGGGCGGGGGAACGCGGGAAGGAGCTGCCGCCTCAGCTGAAAGCGGCGCTGATGGCACAGGCGGGGCTGATCCCACTGGCGTCTCCGGCCTCTGAACCCATCGCCTTCGCCGCCAACCAGAGGGACGAGGTACGGGATCTCCACGATGTGGCCGGCGCGCTGGGAGCGCAGCCGGGGATGAAACAGCAGACCTTCATCGCGCAGGACTGCCTCACTCCCTGGGACACCCAGCAGGCCCGCATCTTCACCCCGGAGAGCAAGGCCCCCACCCTGGCCAGCGCGGACGGAGGCGGCGGACGGAATCCTGGCGGGCTGCTGTTTACAGCTGGAGTAGCTGGCAGTCTGACTCCCTGGGATAACCAGCAAAGGCGTATCTCTACTCCCTATGGTGTCGCCCCAACGATCAACAGCGGTGAGCTGAAGCCGGGTGGACTTCTGTTTGTAGCAGGCTTCTGCGCCGGAGCCGCCCCTTCGGCTGGCGGGATCGGTTATCAGGAGGAGATCGCTCCAACGCTGAAAGCGACCGCCAGTGGGAACATGATGCCCTCCATTCTCTGCCTCACCGGTCATGGGGGGCAACGCATGGACATTACAACCGATATGACGCCCACGCTCCGTGCGCAGATGGGCGTCCATCTGCCGCTGATCTGCCTCAACGACCAGGGCGGCGGCGTCATGTCCTGCTCTGAAGATGTGGCGGGAACGCTGCGGGCTCAGGAGCATGGACATCAGCCGCTGGTCATGGGTACGCAGCAGGGCGGCGCTGAGATCATGGTCGGGATATTCCAGACTATAACCGCCGCAGCCGGGATGAGCGGAAACAATCAGCCGGCCCTATTTGAGAACCACGGTATTGATGCCCGCTACACCGGCCCGCATCCGGTATCACCCACCATCACTGCCCGCGCGGGAACTGGAGGCGGGAACCTCCCTCTGGCGCTGCAGTCAGTAGATACAATTTGTATCTCAGGCAACGCCATTGACCGCCAGCCTCAGAACGGCGGCAACGGCCTTGGCTGTCAGGAGGGCATCGCCTACACGCTGACCGCCACAGATCACCATGCGGTCTTTTCGCGGCAGAGAGTGGATGTGTTCAAAGACGACGATGTTGCGTCTACCGAAAGCGCCCGTCAGCATAAGGACGCCGCCGATCTTGTCTTACAAAATACAGGGGACGAAAGGCCATTGCTTATCAGGAGGCTGACGCCGCTGGAATGCGAAAGGCTCCAGGGTTTTCCTGATTTTTGGACAGAACTGCCGGGGGCCTCCGACTCCTCACGCTATAAAGCACTCGGGAATTCGGTCGCAATTCCTTGTGTAGAGTACATTATGCGGGGCATCGCCATGGCGGTCGCTCCTGTAAAATAGCATTGTCAGTTTTGCTTCGTCTTGCAAAAACTTCTTTGTTGGTATGTGTGAATAGCTATTGTCCGGCGTTTCCGATATACTTGCCATACCGCCCAGGAAAGGAGAACCCTATATGACAGAGAAAACAAAAAATCTATGCGCCCAGATCCCGGAGTCCCTCCACGCCAAGGTGCGGGAGCGGCAGGAGGAGTCCGGGCAGACGCTGGGTCAGTACATGACCGAACTCATTACAAAATTTTATGAACAGGAGGGTAAACCCACCATGAAAGAGAACCAGAGAACCGTAGCCTTCCAGGTGTCCACCGAGCTGTTCGATCAGTTCAAGGACTACCTCAAGCGGAAGGGCATCAAGCAGAACGCCTTCTTCCTGGACTGCATCCGGCAGGCACTGGAGGAGGCTGAACAGACAGCCAATGGGGAATCGGAGCCGGAGGCGGAACAGGAAACGGAACAGGCTATGTGACCCAGTAAGGGCGGCAATGCCGCCTTTACTTATTGGAGGTGATTGTGATTTATATCTACCCTGATAACCTGAGAGCAAAACCCAAGCTGTGGCTGTGGGAGCTGCGGGACGTGGCGATCATCGGCATCGGCTTTTTATTCTCTGTCCTGGCGCTGGCGAACGGGGCTGGAATGCTCCTGATGATTCTGACGGTGCTTTACGCATTCCTTTCCATCCGCATGGAGGGAGCCAGCATCCTGGACTTCCTGCGCTGCGCTGTCTGCTTCCTGTTCCTGCACCAGCAATATTACGAGTGGAGGGCCCCACAAAAATGACAGACGCAGAAATGAGACAGTGGCTGGCTGTCACAGAAAACAGCCGCTTTCAATGGACTGAGGATAAAATCACAAGTCTGAATGGCCGCGGCGCGCTTTACTATTTCGGCGGAGAGGACGGAATCTATATCCGAATCCAGCCGGGAGGGGAACTCTCTGTTGGAACCTATAAGGGGGCGTTTCCTCATATTGGAGAAGCACTCTTTACCCGGAAAGCGGTCATGGACTGCGGTGACTTCAACCGGGCGTTTCAGAAAGCGGCACAACTGGGAGGCCGGCAGTTTTTGCAGGATATGTTTTCCAGCAAGCCTTCCCAGGAGTTTATTGAAGTTCCTGCACCTCCCGGTATGGGAATGCAGATGATGTAGGAGGTATCCACTTGAACCGAAAACAGAAAAAAGAGCTGCGGCGGCATCTGTCCACCCGGCAGCTCATGGGGATTGACCAGCTCACCGATCACGGCCTGAAGACGGCCAGAGGTGAGCTGGTTTTTTATCTGGTCAGCCCAGACAACCTCTCTGTGCTGTCCGCCGAGGGGGTCCGGGGCCGCGTCCGCGCCCTGACGGAGCTGCTGCGGGGTATGGAAGCAGTGGAGCTGCTGGCCCTGGATTCCCGCGAATCCTTCCAGAGCAACAAGCACCACTATCAGGCCCGGCTGGAGCAGGAGGATCTCCCCGCCCTGCGGGAGCTGCTCCGGCAGGACATGGGCCACCTGGACGAGATCCAGTCCACCACCGCCTCGGCGCGGGAGTTCGCCCTCGTCTACCGCAGGGAGGAAAAGTCCACCGAGGACGCCGGACACCTGAAGCAGATCGAGAAGCGCGTCCGGGACTGCGGCTTTCACGTCCGCATGGCGGAGGAGCAGGACATGATGCGTCTGCTGGCGGTGTACTACCAGCAGGACGTGACCACGGAGCAGTTTGACCGCTTTGACGGGGAAAGGAGCGCCAATGGCTAAAAAGCAGATAAAAAGGAAGAAAAAAGCAACATTAAAACCGGAAGCTGTACCGCCCAAGGACTTCCTGGACATGATCGCCCCCGCCGCCGTGAAGTTCAACACGGACAGCTATATCCTGGGCGGTGCGTATCATTGCACCCTGGCCCTGCGCGGATACCCCACCAGCACCGAGGGACTGGCCCTGCTGCGGCATCTGGGCGAGAAAAGCGGCGTCACTCTGCGGATCTACACCCGCCAGGTCACGCCGACCGAGGAGAACGCCATCCTCCACAACGCCACCAATAAGAGCAGGATGGAGCGCGGCAACACCAACGACATGAAACAGAGTATTACGGCGGAGGCCAACCTCCAGGACGTGGCCGCTCTCATCACCACCATGCACCGCAACCGGGAGCCGCTGGTACACTGCGCCGTGTTTATCGAACTCTCCGCCAGGGACTCGGATAGTCTCCGCACCCTTCGGGACGATGTGACCGCCGAGCTGACCCGCTCCAAGCTGACCGCCGACCGTGTCCTACTCCGCCAGCGGGAGGGCTTCCTCGCCTCCAACCCCGCCGGCAGCAACGTCTTCGGCTCCCTCTATGAACGGGTATTGCCCGCCTCCAGCGTGGCGAACCTCTTCCCCTTCAACTACTCCGGCAAGAACGATCCCAACGGCTTCTATGTGGGCCGGGACCGCTACGGCTCCAACATCATCGTAGACCTGGACCGCCGCGCCGAGGACAAGACTACCGCCAGCGTCCTCATCTTGGGCAACTCCGGCCAGGGCAAGAGCTACCTGCTGAAGCTCCTTCTCTGCAATATCCTGGAGAGCGGCAAGTCCGCTCTCTGCCTCGATCCTGAGCATGAGCTCATCGACCTGTGCGCCAACCTGGGCGGCTGCTTCGCTGATCTTATGAGCGGGCAGTACATCATCAACCCCCTGGAACCCAAGCTGTGGGATACCGATGGTGAGGACGATCCGGAAGCGCCAGCCGCCTTCCGGCAGCGGACGCGCCTGAGCCAGCACATCTCCTTCCTCAAGGACTTTTTCCGGGCCTATAAGGATTTCAGTGACCGCCACATCGACACCATCGAGCTGATGCTGGAACGGCTGTACAGGAAGTGGGGACTCAACAACCACACGGATTTCCAGTCCATGGGGCCCGATGATTTCCCCGTCCTCTCCGACCTCTACGATGTGATCGAGGACGCCTACCAGCACTATGACAGAGAGGAAAATCCGCTGTACCCGCGGGAGCTGCTGCAGGAAGTCCTGTTGGGCCTCCACTCCATGTGCCGGGGCGCCGAAAGCAAGTTCTTCAACGGCCACACCAACATCACCAGCTCCCGTTTTTTGGTCTTCGGCGTAAAGGGACTCCTCCAGGCCAGCCGGAATGTCAAAGACGCCATGCTCTTCAATGTTCTCTCCTACCTCAGCGATAAGCTGCTGACGGAGGGCAATACAGTGGCCACGCTGGATGAGCTGTACATCTGGCTCTCCAACGTGACCACCATTGAGTATATCCGCAACACCCTCAAGCGGGTGCGGAAGAAGGAATCTTCCCTCATCCTCGCCAGTCAGAACCTGGAGGACTTCGATGTGGACGGCATCCGGGAGCTGACCCGGCCCCTCTTCGCCATCCCCACCCACCAGTTCCTCTTCAACGCCGGCAGCGTGGATAAGCGGTTCTATATGGACAACCTCCAGCTGGAGGAGTCCGAGTTTGAGCTGATCCGCTACCCCCAGCGGGGCGTCTGCCTCTATAAGTGCGGCAATGAGCGGTATCTCCTGGAAGTCCACGCCCCGCCCCATAAGGCGGAGCTGTTCGGAAAGGCGGGCGGACGGTAAGTCACTGGATATCCAGAATGTTCTCGATCACGATCCGCTCTCCTCCCATCATGATCAGAGCGCCCGCATAATCATCAAGTTTCTTTAATTGGCCGGTGGTGGTGACGTATGCGCCCCCGGTTTTCTTTTGGTCCGGACGAAACCAGGTCACAGTGATCTGCGGCTTGGAGGAAATCCTGTCTGCCAGGCTTTGCAGCTTCCTATCCAGAATGGACTTCTCATCCTCCGTCAATTCGGGCCGCTCATCGGTCAGCCGGGCCGTCTCCTGGACAGCGTCCTCATAGCCGGTCAGGGCCCGGAAGGGCTGGAACTGAGCCGCCCGGTCGATCATTGGCATCTGAGGGCGGGTGGAGGAGACGTGGTGCGGCAGGTTGATGATATCGTCATACCTCCCCACTGCGATGCCCTCCAATCGTGCGATTGCGTTCCTTTGCTGTCGCGCCCTTTTCCAGATTCATGCCTTTGAGAATGGCGTTTTTCCCAAACCGCTTCTTAATGTCCAGCACCGTCCGCTGCACCTTCTTCTCCCGCTCAAGCTCCGCTGTCTCCTTGGCCCGCTTCTCCTCAACAGCGTGATAGTCAGTGAAGAAATCCATCTGTTCAAAGGCTTTCTTATCCGGCGCAGATTTCTCGTCCGAAACGCGGGTGGCCGTGAGATAAAGCCGGCGCACCAGCAAGCTCCGGTCAATGATCCGGTCGAACAGTTCCAGAGCGGCAGTGATGATGCGCCTGGTGGAAGCGGTGTACTCCTCCAGATTGGCGGTGCCGTGGGCATGCTTGGGGACGGCCCTGCCGTAGCGGTCTCTGATCACTTCCCCTTTATACCCGCGGCCTTTCAGATTTTCAATATCATAGCCCACTGTCAGTACCAGCTGGTCTGTGACCAGGCTTTTGTCCACCAGATCCAGCGCCAGCTGATCCGCCATCTCCCGCACCACCAGCCGGGCCTTGTCATAACCGTAAGGACATTGCAAAACCTGCCCGGAGCCGATGCTCTTGGACTCCGGCGTGTATGCTTTGATGTCCGCCATTGTGACTGGTTCCCAGCCCCAGGCATGGTCAATCAACAGCTCTGCGTTGACCCCAAACAGCTTATAGAGCAGATCCTCGTTCTCCAGGGAGCAGCGGGCGACATCGCCCATGGTATAGATGCCATGGGCCTCCAGCTTTCTGGCGTACCCGCCGCCAACCCGCCAAAAATCGGTGAGGGGCCTGTGCTCCCACAGCAGGCGGCGGTAGGTGCGCTCGTCCAGCTTGGCGATGCGGACGCCGTTGACATCGGGATGGATGTGCTTCGCAACAATATCCATAGCGACTTTGCAGAGGTACAGATTCGTGCCGATTCCCGCCGTTACTGTGATGCCGGTAGTCTCCAGCACATCCGAAATGATCTTACTTGCCAATTCTCTGGCGTTGAGTTTATAGGCGTCCAGATAGTTCGTCACGTCCATCAGCACCTCATCGATGCTGTAGTTATGGATGTCCTCCGGCGCAATGTATTTCAGGTACACATTGTAGACCCTGGTACTCCATTCCATGTAGTGGGCCATCCTGGGCGGGGCCACGATGTAGTCCAGCGCCAGGCCGGGGTCGGCTTTCAGGGCGGTATCATCCGAGGAGGAGCCGGAGAACTGTCGCCCCGGCGCGGAGCGGAGCCGCTGGGCGTTGACCTCCCTGACGTGCTGTACCACCTCAAACAGCCGAGCCCTGCCGGAGATTCCCCAGGCTTTCAGGCTGGGGGTGACCGCCAGACAGATGGTCTTCTCGGTGCGGCTCAGGTCCGCCACCACAAGGTTGGTGGTCAGGGGATCGAGGCCGCGCTCGATGCATTCGACCGAGGCGTAGAATGATTTGAGATCACAGGCAAGATAAGTTCTCTCCTTCACAGCGCGCCCCCCTTTCCTTACAGTTTCGTTCCGGAACCTATCATAGCATACCCACACCAGACCAAACAAGTCAATATCATAATATCTAAAGGAGGAACCTCCATGAACATCGTTGGATATGGCGGGGGAACAAATAATGAAAAGAAACTCAAAATGTAAAGAAACCTCCTCAATGTGAAGAAAGAGCCTGAGATTACCCTCAGACTCTTTCCATAATATTTAATGGGTTAGTTGTTACCACAAAGATTGGTGAGCATGGACATCAGAGATTTATCTTCTGTCCATTGCGGCAAATCTGGTTCAATTTTGATTTGGACAGATTCAATCGCCCTGCGTTTCATATCGGTGTCCGTTCGTGCGTAAATTTCGGTTGTGTCAACATGAGTATGGCCAAGAAAATCACGGATATAGATCAGATTCGTTCCGGCTTGCAGCATGTGCATCGCCTTTGAGTGGCGTAAAACGTGAGGAGAGATTTTGGATGGCAGGTTTGGGTTTATCTCTTTTGCAGCAGTAACATATTTTTGTAAAATATAGGTCACGCCTGCCCTGGTGAGTTTCTTGCCTTGGTGATTAGTGAAAAGAGGCCAGTCCAGTTTCTCGTTCAATGACAACTTATTTTCACGAAAATAATCAGCCAACACAGCGGCTGTACTGGACATAAGGGGAACATGACGGGTCTTATTTCCTTTTCCAGTCAGTGTAACTGTAGGTGGCTTGCGCAAACGGATATCCCGCACTTGTAAGTCGCAGAGTTCTTGCACTCTTGCACCAGAATCGTACATTAAACTGAGCAGAATCATGTCCCGCCGGCCATATTTTGTTTCGGTATCTGGTTGTAGCAGAATGCTTGCCATATCGTCAGGAGTAAGATAGGCAATAGTTGGCGCAGGTGATTTTTTCCCTCGCATATCCTCAATTTTTTGAGACTCCAGCAAATATGCAGGATGCTGGGATCTGGCATACTGAGCAAATGCCCTGAGCGCAGACAATCGTTGATTTCGTGTTGCGGTGCAGCATCCACGTTCTTTTTCCAACCAAAACAAGAAGGCAGTAATAAATTCCGCATTGAAATCGGCCAGAGTGATTCGTTCAGGGCGAAGACTACGTTTTTGTTCGGCAAATAGAAGCACCAGTTTAAATGTATCCCGGTAGGACATGATTGTATTTTCAGACAATCCAAGCTGTCCTGGCAAGTATACGGTCAAATAGGCAGTAAGGCACTGTGCAAAATCTGTCGTTCTCATAAGTTGCTGCCCTCCATGCGTGGGATAATATAACCGTAATTATCCTGCATGATCCGAGATACCTCGGGGTACACTTCCGCCGTCATGCGCAAATACTTCTCGGTACAGGAAAGATTGGCATGTCCGAGATAAGCAGTCAGGCGGGGAATAAATGCTGAAGGATCTGAGCCAGAGGCAACCCAGCGCTCCAGACTGTGTACGCAGAATGTGTGCCGAAAATCATGAAGACGAGGCCCTTTGCCACGTCCGCCGTGAGAGATGCCAGCTTTCCACAACAGTGTGCGAAATGTTTCATAAATCGCACGAATATCATAGCGTCCCCCATCCGGAGCAGCGAAAAACCAATCGTTTCCAGGTACCCCGACCAACCGCGTCTTATCGTAGTCCACGCATACCTTAGTCAATTCAGCAGACATCGGGACATACCGGGTCTTTCCGTTTTTGCTGTTTCGAATAGTGAGAATACCCTGCTGAAGATCAACATCTTCCCCCTTTAATTTCAGCGCTTCATTGACTCTCAATCCACAGCAGTACAACATGCGAAACAGCACCGGCATGATAAGATGCCGTCTTGGGGCCACGGAGTATCGTAAGCGGGTCATTGAATCTGCTGCTTGGAAAAAAGCTTGAATTTCTTCATGAGAGAAGATATATGGCACATAATTCTTGCGATATCTTCCAACCTCGGACGCTGCGGGAATATATGCTGGATAGCCTATCCGCTGCATATATTGTGCAAATTGGCAAATCAAAGAAAACCTTGCGTATTGATTTCGCCCTGAATCTGTCGGCTTTTTAGCGATCCATGCCTGAACAAGTTCCTTTGGCAGCGTATTTGGAGGGTAATCATAGTCAAGTGTAAACCTGGAGAACTCACTTAACTTTTTTGCCTCAGAGTTATACAAGTAACCGACCGCCCGTTTTTCCCGGATAAAATTCTCGCAAATGGGGGCAAGCATGCCGCTATACGCATAAGTTTTAAGCTCCACTTCATCAAGCATCTTTGGTCACCTCATTGAGAGAAAGCGCACAAGTACGAAGACCGTCAATGTCCACTTTCAAATAGGGAGTTGCCGAATCATACTGCACATGACCCATAACATCAACTACTGTGGATAACGGCGTACCTTCTTCCAACAACCTTCTGGCAAGCGCATGGCGTAGGGAATGCATTCCACTGGTAATTCCCAACTTCTTCTGAATTCCACAAACCCTCATCTGCCTATCCAAAATGCATCCAATTGAGCTTGGCACAAGTTGAGTATATGGAGCATTGACTGTGAGAAACACATACGGTTCATCTACTTTTGGCCTGCCATATCGTATATAGTCAATAATTGCCCAGCCAACATCATTGGGCAGTGGCTGTACAATACGATGATGTGTTTTATGCTGAATCAGTTCAATCTCGCATCGCTCCCACTTGAGACTATCTAACCGCAAATGCGCAACATCGGATATCCTAAGTCCCAGTTGTATAACCAACAGAATAATTGCATAGTTGCGCTTGCCTGCCGGATTCCCCCGGTCTACACTTTTCAGTAGTTTCTCCAAATCAGCTTTTTCCCACAAAGCGGGAACATTTCGGTTGACCGCCACAACTACCCGTGGTACAGAATGAGACCAATCCTGCTCCAAAAATCCAGAACGATACAAAAACCGGAAATAATGCTGCAATGTGGCCAATCGGTGCTTGTTGTAGATTGGGGAATCTCCTTGAAGTGTTACCGCAAAATTAGAAATCAATTGTGCCGATATTTCATGTACACCACGAAGATGTCTGGACTCCAGAAATTCATAAAATCTTCTGATATGGTTTATTCGAAGCTTTTTTGTTGCCTGACTATTATCAGCCGTTTGCATTTTTTTAATGAAGGCCGAGATTATTGCTGCGTCATCAAGCGCCCAATCACGGTCAGGATGACATTTAGACATGTGATTTCTGAGAAGCAGGCCATATGATTGGTATTCTCCAATTCTGCGAACACAGCGTACATGCGCAGCTTCGCGGCTGGTCAGTGGACGTTCTACTGGAGGTACGAACCCAATTCGCTCTTTGAGGTAAGCCTGTCCGAGGTCTTCTGTGAAAAAATTTGCGCCTGTTTTTTCTTGTAAATAGGACTGTAAGTGCTTGGAGTCTCTGATGAAGCCAGCAATAGTTAGTGGTGCGTATTGAAGTTTCTCCATCTCAGCGACTACATGAGCAACGATTTCAGCTACTGTCTCTTTTTGTTCCATGCTCTCACTCCTAAAATGTATTTGCGCTATGCGCGTACATCTATTGTAAAAGATTATGGAAAGAAATTCTGCCTATTATCCCAAAATTTCAATTATTTCTGGAGGTGACTTTTCATTTTATTACACTTTTCATTATTCGTGTTATGGAAAGCTTTCCATAAAGTCAATTCGACCGCCATGCTGATCGGATTGTACCACCGGAAGATCCCGGTGGACTTGATCCTGTTCTCCAATACCGGGGGTGAGCAGCCCCACACCTATGACTTTCTCCCCATCATGGACCGCTGGCTGGAGGATCACGGCCTGCCCACGATCACCCAGGTGGAATACACTGACAGGAACGGAGACCGCCTGACTCTGGAGCAGGAGTGCCTTCGCTCCGGGACGCTGCCCGCCATCGCCTACGGCTACAAGAAGTGTTCCCTTAAGCACAAAATTCAGCCCCAGGACAAATTCTGCAACAATTATCCACCCTGCCGGAAGGTCTGGGCCAGAGGCGAACGTGTTGTCAAGTTCATCGGCTTTGACATTGGGGAGCAGAAACGGCGGGACCATGCCCAACCCATCGATGACGCCGACACCAAATATAAAAAGGAATATCCGCTCATGGACTGGGGCTGGACGCGGGAGGACTGCGTCGCCGCCATATTGCGGGAGGGTCTGCCGCTGCCCGGCAAGTCCTCCTGCTTTTTCTGTCCCTCCATGAAGAAGCGGGAGATTCGCACCCTTTACCACCAGCACCGGGATCTGTATGACCGGGCCATCGCCATCGAGGACGGCGCCCGGCCCAACCTCATCACGGTCAAGGGCCTGGGGCGGGATTGGGCATGGCGGGATTTCGTGGAGGCTGATCTGAACCAGACCGCCATGTGCTGGATGTTCCCGGAGGACGACCTGCCCTGCAACTGCCACGACGGTGGCTGAGAAAGGAGAAGATCGGAAATGAACATTATTGAACTGGAGCGGTGGAAGCCCTCCGAAGCGGACCCGCACAAGCTGGAGTACACCGGCCAGCCTGTGGCGCAGGAGGTATTCGAGGAGCTGAAGCACTGGCTGGAGGGCATGGGATACCTGCCGGACGAGTATTTTCTGCTGGACGGCCACTGGAAGGATGGCCGGGAGATCCCCAAGGATGCGGATATCTTCTGCACCACCGATTACGGCGCCAGCGAGGGTGTCTATCTGGATGTATATCTCAAGTGGTATGAGGATGGAAAGCCCATCACCAGGAGCTTCATCACCGGCAAGACTCTGGGTGAGAACGGCAACGATCTGGACAGGATGTTCCTCACCGCCTCCGCCATCACCAAGGCGTTCCACGGCGATCACGCCACCCACGCCCGATACATGAAGATCGGCGGTGTGGAGGAGGACACCGGCGGTTCTGTGGTGCATCTGAGCCAGCAGGAACAAAAGGTTATCATCGAGGCGCTGGTGGAGCAGCGGGAGCGGCAGGAGCAGGCCATGGGCCAGACCGAGCAGCTCCTGCGCCGCATGACCGGGAGCATCACGGAGTATGTCAACACGGTAGGAATGCGCCCTCTGCGGATGAGCGACTTTGACAAAGCTGTGCTGGCGATCCAGGACGGCGAACTGGAAGCCTTCAAGAAGTACGCAGCCAGGATTCCGTACCAGCAGGAGGAGACCCTGCTGGTGGAGGCGGCTGGCCGTCCGGGGGCCGTGGGCCGGAAGATGACGGAGCTGCTGATGCGGGACAGGTGCAATATCGACTACGCGGCGTACTGTAACGCCTGCAAGAGAGCCATCGATATCAACGATCCGGAGAAGGTCCTGTCCATGATGGTGAGGGCACAGGCCAGCGTGCCGCAGCTGGAGCCGTCCTTCTTTGGCGAAATGGCCTCCTACGCCCACTCAGACCATCGCTTCATTGCTAAGGAGATCATCAAGCGGTGCGGCGAGGAGCAGATTGCCGCCGCGCCGTCTTTCCTTCTGGAGCAGTTTGCTATGGACAAAGACTTTCGCACGTTATCTGCGCTGGTGGAAAAAGGGATCTCCGGAGGAGGCAGTTCAGCAAGGACACTCCATATGCTGACCTATGAGGGCCGTGACAGCTGGATCGCGGAAGAACTTCTGGAAAAGCGGATGTGGGTGGACGTCAACGACTACAGCGCGCTCCATGCCTGTGTCCAAAACGACGCGGTGGCGGTGTGCAAGCTGCTGCTGGACGGCGGCATGGACTTCGACCAATACCGGCAGTGGGCGCAGACGCGGCCCTGCGCCGGCCACGAGGAAACGCTCCAGGCACTGGCGGACCACTGGTTTGAGATGCAGGCAGAGATGGAGCAGACGCCTGCCCAGGAGAACGGAGGGATGACTCTTGGCTAATCCGGCTCTGATAGCAAAAGCCGCCGCCATCATCCTGACCGATGAAAAGGCACGGAAAGCGGTGGGCTGGACGCTGGTGGCGATCCTCTCCCCCCTCATCCTGCTCATCGCCTTTTTATGTGCTCTGGGCTCCGGAGCCACTGATCACAACATCACCGCTGTGGAACTGTGTTTTTACGATACCATCGCTATTCCAGCGGAAACCCCGGAGGAGTACCGGCTGTGCATCGAGGCTATGCGCGCCAGCTTTGCCCAGCTGGATGCCGCCATCGCAGTGATCCAGGAAAGTACAGAGGAAGAAACCAGCCTTGACGATATCCGCGTCAAGGCAATTTTTTATGCTCTGTACTTCGGCGCCGGAAGCCATGGGGACGCTCAGTCCTTTGCGGACTGCTTTGTCACCTGGGAGGAGCGTATCCGCACGGTTCTCGTGGAGGGCAGCGATCCGCCGGAGGAGACAGAGGAGATCTACTCTGCCGCCATCCCCATCGAGGATCTGGGAACCGTATGGCAAAATATCGCCGCCATGGGTGTGACGCCTACTGCTGAGCAGCGGAGCAACGCCGACAGCATCTATAACCTGATTCGATATGGCGCGGCGGGCGGCGGCAGCGGCTTTGACGGGTCGGATGTGCCCTTCATCGGCGCGGACGGCTTCTGCTCCCCCATCGGGGAGAACTGGCGGAACGTGGTCACCTCGGAGTTCGGCAACCGCCGTGACCCCTTCACCGGGGAGCGGCGGGGCCACAGCGGAATGGATCTGGCGGTGCCCACCGGAACCTCTGTCCGTGCCGCCCTGCCGGGAACAGTGACCGTGTCCACCTACAACCAGGGCGGTTACGGCTACTATGTGATGATCGACCACGGCAACGGTCTGTCTACCCTGTACGGCCACAACTCCCAGCTGCTGGCGCGGGTGGGCCAGACGGTGGAGGCCGGGGATGTGATCGCCCTCTCCGGTTCCACCGGGCGCTCCACCGGCCCCCACCTCCACTTCGAGGTACGCATCAACGGAGAGCGGACCAATCCCAGAAGCTATCTGCCATAATTGCAGAGAGGAGGAAACGCACTATGAAATTCAAAGCAAATTTTACAGAAAAGCCGGTCAATTTTCAGATGGACGACTGCCAGATCGAAAAAGTGGTGGAACTGTCCCATGAGGATTTTTGCCGGCTGAAGATCACCCCACTGGTGGAGCAGCCGTTTATTCGGGAGAACAAGGGCTGTATGTTCCACAGGAACGGTATCATCCACTGCCTGCTGGCGCTGGGCCAGGGCAGCAATGATGGGGTGCTCGTTGACGCGGAGAAGTATGACTACGCCCGCCTCGCGGCCTACATTCCCGGAATGCGGGACATCGTCAACGCTCAGATGGATCGGGCGGCGGACTTTATCATCCGCTGGGGAACGGAGAACACCACCAGCGGAAGCTGGTGCGTCTATTTCGAGGATCTGGAGGAGCATCTGGATCTGACAGTCCGGGAGGGCAGTGGGCTGGACTCTATGCTCAGGGCAGCCCTGAAGCAGCGCCCCGAAGTGTCGGCGGTGGATATGCACGACGGCTGCATCGAGACGGAGTACCACCCGGAATACTGCCAGCGGCTCCAGGAGAAGAAAGCGCCTGAGCTTCTCCTGAAGGATCTGCTTCCCATGCTGAAAGGAGGCGGGCTGATGTTCCTGTGCCATGAGGAAGCGGAGCAGTCGGTGCTGGTGGAAAATCTGTGTGAGCTGACGGACGCCGGGCAGGAGGATCATGCCGCCCTGCTCAATGCCCGTGTGTCTGAGATCTGCGACACGCCTGAAGGGACAGAGATCGTACTCACCGGCGTAGACCCGGAGGAACTGGTGCGGTTCAACGAAGCCCACGACGCTTTTATGGAGGCGGAGCAGTCCATGGGGCCTGTGATGGGATAGGGGGTGCGGAGCTGTGAACAGGTTCAATATCCCCCTCGTGGCCGAGGGCCTCACCGCCTACGCCATCGAGCGCCAAAACGGATGGGAACGCCACCAGCCGGAGGGTGCTCCCCCCTGGCAGGCCCAGCGCCGCCTCTGGATAGACGCCATCCTCCAGGGCATGGCAAGGCTGGAGGAACAGGTCCCCGATCCGAAGCTGATGGAGCAGTTCGACCGTGAGCTGGAACAGGCCGGCGGCAGCGCGGCGGCTGTGCCCGCCTCTCTCCAATTGCAGAGAGGGACCATCCAGAATCTGCGGAACTTCGTGACCGCGCTGGAGGACACCGGCGACGACCGCCGCCGCCAGGTCAACGTGGTACGGGAACTGCTGGAGGACATGGCGTCCCACCTGCCCTGGGCCAGCAATGACAACCGGCTTGACCTTGCCCGAGATGAGGCGGAGCGGTCGCTGGTACGCATGACCGCTCAGATGCCTATCCGCTTTACCCACATCGCGCTGGGCGGCGACGCCGGGCCGCACTGGGCAAGCGGTTTTGTCTCTGGCTGCGTCAAGGATGAGGAGGCAGTCAAGCAGTCCTCAGTGTACCGGGGCGCGGTTCGGGACTACCCGGAGATCACAAACTGGGCTGCCCTCTGCGTGGCCTATGTGGGACGCGGCCTGCCCTCTGCCTTGGGAACTGTAGATGCTTCCGACTTTGATCTGGAGATCATGAACCGGGCCGGGGGCAGGTTCCTTGATGAGCGTGGCGTCCGCTGGCTGAGCGGCCCCTATCAGATGACCATAGCCGCCACACTGGAAAAGGCAAAACCGGAGATCATACCGGCAGCAACGGGATGGATGTCAATACAGTATCCCTTACTCCAGGGGAGCCGCACATTGACAGCTGAGGATCTGGACATTCAGGAACGAATCGGTGCGGAAAGGGATTGGATCACATTCCAGTTTGATGTCCTTGCCGATGAACAAGAGGTATTTGGCAGACAGCTGTCCAGTGAAGCTGAGGACTCCTATATTCAGGCGTACACCTCCTACAATGAACACACAGGCCAGGTCGATGATACGCTGGATATTGTGGTGAGGTCTCCTGGTGGCGACGAGTGGTTTTCCTGTACTCTTCCGGATGAAACACGGCAGGTATTGAAACAGAAGATGGACGCTTTTTGTGCGGCGGTGTACGGAGAACATCTGCCGGAGCCGCCAGCACAGCGTCGGAACGGACCCGCTCCGCTCCAGACAGGACCCACTATGTAAAGCAAAGGAGGGAAAGCAGTATGGAGAAAAATGAAATCATGCTGTCCTTCGACAGCGAGAAGATGGAGGCGCTGGTGTTCTATCTGAAGAAGGAGAACACCACAGTGCAGAAGAAGATGGATGAGGCCCTGCGTCTTCTCTATGAGCAGACGGTGCCGGAGCCGCTGCGGGAGTACCTGGACGCCAAGTCCGCGCCCGTCCGTCCCAGGCGTCCGCCACGCCCCAGTCAGCCCAAGGCGGAGACGCCCAAATCGGCGTCCGCTTCCACAGGCGGCGGAAAGGAGGCCGGCGTATGAGCGGCGATGTGCAGTTGGAACTGTGGCTCCATGAGTATAAGCTGGACGCGCTGTCCTCTGTACTGGCGGAACAGGGCACTACTGTAGCGGAGCGGATGAACGATATGCTCCTTCGTCTGTATGAGGAGCAGGTGCCTCCGGAACTTCAGCAGGAGGTTCGTGGCCGCATCCAATCGGAGTACGCCTCGTGGGAAGAAGGACAAACGACAGAGCTGGACTTGGAACAGGCGGAAGATCCATACACGGTGTTTCACGTCCGTGAAAATGGGGCGGATAGGTTTTTCATGCTGGAGTGCAGTGAAAATCTTCTCTGTGTTGCCAACACGCTGCAGGGCTTCCTCGGGAACAGGAGCAGAGAACCGGCGCTCACCGCTGTTCCGAAGGAGTTTTACAGCTCAAAGCCAATCGGTACGGAATTATATGAACGGATGCTGGCGCTCCGCATGGCAAAGCCAAGTAAGGTCGCCGCGGTGTTTGATCTGGATTTTGACAGGCAGGAATTGTCCACAATTGACACCGGGCACGGCTGGAGGACCTATTCAATCAGGGACATCTTTATTGCAGTCAACCAAACCTACCGGAGCAAGGAGAAGAAGCCGGGGCGGAGTTTAGATCGGTTCATGAGCAGCTTAGAGGGCCGGCAGCGTCCCTCCGCAGGGCACATCTCCACGAGTGAGATTTCCTTTGCGGAGGAGATCAGCGAGATAGATGGCCTGCTGAATTTCTACATGGAGACCAACTTTGATGTGGACGCGGTGTTCGGCACACACGTCTGCACCGGCGAGAACGACGACACCCTGAACGTCTACGCCAACTACGACATGGCCTCCGGACAGGTCTGCGATGAGCTGGAGGTCGACCTGCACCGGGCGGACGGGTGTGAGGAGTCAGTGGAATACCGGCTCAACGCTGTTGAAAAAGCAGTTCTGCTTCGGAAGATGGACGCCTACTGCCAGGAGCAGACCGGGCAGACACTGAAGGACTACAGCGCCCAATGGATGGCGGAGGAGATGGCACCGCCCACACAGCCCACGATGTGATATAGACTTTTTGCGTCTATGCCAATCTGACAACCCGATTTTTCGTTGGCTTTGCTGAATAGCTTTCACGGCGAAAGTGTGCCATTGTGTTTCTGCTCCCCCCAAAAATAAAATGCAGAAAGAAGGAAACAACGCATGAAAGCAAATACCAGATCCGCGCTCACGCCCCTTGACCTGTGTACCCTCATCGCCCATGAAACAGTGTCTCTTCTGAACGCCGACGCGGAGGCACTGGATTCCGCTCTCCGGCTTCGGACAGGGCTGGATGTTTACGCAGCAGCCAGCGAACTGGGTAAAGAGGTCATACCGCTCCTGATGTGGATCGACCGGGAGATGGAGAGCGCCCGCCAGTATACTGCCACAGAGCAGGACACACCCCACCTGATCAGTCCAGACCGCTTGCTCCCGGTGCCGGATGCCGCCGCCCAGCTGAACGCGGTCTGGATGCTGTTTCAGACTGCGGTGAATGCTCCCGAGGACTATCGTCAGACGCTCCTGGAAACAGCCAGAACGCTCACAGAGATGGGTGGGCTGGAGGATATGCTCCTGACCACCAAAATCCCCGCTGCAGGATTCGTGAGCGTGGAGGATCTTCGGACGGAACTGGAGGATGTGCGTGTGGCGCTCCACCTCCAGGAGGCAGCGGACCATATCGCCGGACAGCCGGGTCAGATACTCTCACCTTGATCCCTGGATCACTACACCAACAGCAGAGGGGCGCTCCTGCCAGGAGTGCCCCTCTCAGATAGAATGGAGGATGCTAAATGACAAAAGAAGGCTTTGAGGGAAAACTCAACGCTCTGGTACCCCAGCCTGACCCTGAAATCACTGCCGCGCTGTTTGCGTTTGGGCAGGAGCTGGGTCAGGAAGAAGCCTGCGACGGAGTGCGGGAGCTGCTCAACAGCATGAGTTTTGTCTCCCGGCACTTCTCCGCCGTGACCACGCAGAGCGTTTACGAGATCATCCAACACGGCTCGGCGGCCCTGCCTGGTGAAATGGTGGCGGCAGCTGTGTATCTGGAGAACGGCAACACACTCCAGGACGTCGCTGAGATGGCAGACCTGGGAATGCTCATGTGCTTCCACTGTCCGCGGGACATGGAGGAACTCAGTCCGTTGGCGCTGTGTGTTGTGACAGAGGGCGGACACAGCCGGTGCTTCCACACGCTGCACTTCGGCACGTTCGCTCCTGATACTGCTCTGCGGTCTGCGCGGCAGTACGCTCACGACCGGCAGATCTCCGTCACAGACGCTCTGCTCTCGCTCACCACGGACATGGTGCTGGACGCCAACGGCGGTGCAAAGAAGATCCTGGTGGGCGGCGATCCAGATATGACTCAGGCGCTGTCCGCCGTATTCTCCCGCTGCCCTGCGGCAGCCGCGTGTCTCACCTTCGACGCTGACCGCAGCCAGACGGCAGTGGAGTACAACCCGCTGTGGCTGGAGCTGCGTCAGAAGCAGGGACCTGCTCAGAGCGGGATGCAGCTGACGGTGTAGCGGGGTGCGTCAAGGGCCGTTCCCGATGCGGAGCGGCCCGCGCTCTTGTTCCCCCGCTGTGCGCCACAGCGAGGCCCCTGTGTGCCGCCCGGCCCGACAGGGCAGCATCCCTGCCCCTCCCGACTGACACGCCGCCCTGCGCGGCCGTGTGGCGAAAGAGAGAAAATCGGCGTCCCTAAAATGTGCAGGTGAACCGGGGGGTCGAAAAAAGTGCAGGATAAAGCGCGGGGGTCGCAAGCGCCCCTCCGCGCAGGGAACACCGCCCCGCAGAGCGGGTCGGGGACGTTTAGACGGGGGTCATTTTTCACCCCCTGGGGTCAGTTCGGGGGTCTGCTTTCACAAAAAGCCCGCCGTTGCCCGCTTTTTGCGGGTTCCCGGCGGGGATATTTACGGATTTCAGGAGGAACATCATGCCGAGAGAAAAAATCAAGTTTGCGCTGCGGATCTCACCTGAGACTCAGCAGCTCGTCAAGGAGATGTGTCCGCGGGACAACTGCCGTACCCAAAACGAGTTTATCGAGAGGGCCATCCGGTTCTACGCCGGGTACGTCTCCGGTCAGGAGGCCACCGCCTACCTGCCGCCCGCGCTGGCCTCCGTCCTGCGCGGCACTGTGCAGGACACGGAGAACCGCATCTGCCGTCTGCTCTTCAAGCTGGCGGTGGAGCTGGACATGGTGATGAACGTGCTGGCGGCGGGGATGGAGATCAGCGACGACGCGCTCCGCAGTCTCCGCGGCCGGTGCGTCCAGAACGTGAAGAAGACCAGCGGCAGCGTCACGCTGGACAAGGCGGTGGAGTACCAGCGGGGCGGCGTGTGACAGAAAGGCGGTGACGCTCCATGCCCCGGATCATATTCAAGTGCCCCTACATCAAACCGGGGACAGAGAGAGCCGCCGCACACCTGAACAACTACGTCCGCTACGTCGCTACCCGTGACGGTACGGATCTCCTCAAGCCGGACAAGGCCGGCCAGCCTGCCACAAAAAAGCAGCGGGCCATGGTGGAGCGGCTCCTCCGGGACTTCCCCATGTGCCGCGGGATGTTCGAGTACGAGGACTACCAGTCTTCCCCCACCCGCGCCACCGCCTCGGAATTTATCACCAGAGCGATAGAGGATTATGGGGTCCCCGCCGAAGCCCAGCAAAGCGGGTTCGGTGGGGAAAGGAGGAGCAGCGAAATGAGCGAGCTCTCGCCACAAGGCGGGAGTGAGGGATATGGAGCTTGCGACGACGCGGATCAGATCGCCAAGCGGGAGAACTACGTCAGCTACATTGCCCAGCGCCCTCGTGCGGAGCGGCTCGGCGCGCATGGTCTGTTCAACGGCACAGGCGATGCGCTGGAGCTATCCAGGATCGCGGAGGAGGTGGCGAACCACCCCGGCAACGTGTGGCTACCTATTATCTCCCTGCGCCGGGAGGATGCCGCCCGCCTCGGCTACGACAACGCCAGACAGTGGCAGGCCCTCCTCTCCACCTACGCCCCACAGATTGCGGATGCCATGAAGATCCCCTGGGAGCAGTTTCGGTGGTACGCCTCCTACCACGACGAGGGAGCGCATCCCCATGTCCACATGGTCTGCTACAGTGCGGACGGGCGCTCTGGCTTTCTGGACAAGGAGGGCATCGCCAGGATCAAGTCCGGACTGGCAAAGAATATTTTCCGCCAGGAGCTGACGGAGATCTACCGGCAGCAGACCCAGCGCCGGGATGAGCTGGTGCGGCAGTCTGGCGAGGTCATGAAGGAGCTGATCCGGCAGATGCTCTCCGGCACGCTGGAGAACCCGCACGTCGAGCAGCTCATGGGCGAACTGGCCCAGCGGCTGAAAAGCACCTCCGGCAGAAAGCAGTACGGCTATCTCAAAGCGCCGCTGAAGGCTGTGGTGGATGAGATCGTGGACGAGCTGGCAAAGGACTCCCGTGTTGCCTCCGCCTATGACCTGTGGTACCAGCTGCGGGAAGAAGTGCTGCGGACGTACCGGGATGACCTTCCAGACCGGCTCCCCCTCTCCCGGCAAACGGAGTTCAAGCGGATAAAGAATGTGGTGGTGGAGGAAGCGGTGCGGCTTGGTGAGCACACCGAGGTATTCACGCCGGCGGATACCCAGGAGCCGCCCCAGGCCGGCGAGGACACCGGCCCCGAGCCGGAAGCGGAGTCGGAAGGCTCGGATGTGCCGGAGGAGGCCAGCGAAGCGCCGCCCGCCGTGGTGTGGAGTGATAGATACAAGCGGGCGCGGTCTTTTTTGTACGGGGATGACGAGACGCCCCAGGATCACGGGCAAGCCTGCCGCCTCTTCATGGAGGAGGCCCTCGGCGGCAACGCCCTGGCCATGCATGACCTGGGTAGGATGTTTGCGGACGGCACTGGCGTGGAGGCTGACACGGAGCAGTCCCATGCGTGGTACGCCAAGGCGCTCTCCGCCTTCCATGCCGTGGAGCGTCAGCGCCCCAACCGCTATGTGGAGTACCGCATCGGTAAGATGTACGCCGGGGGGCTTGGGACAGAGCAGAATGATAGAGAGGCACTGGTATGGTTTGAGAAAGTAGCCAGGCAGAGAAATCCCTATGCGGAGTATCAGATGGCAAAGCACATCCTCGCAGATCCCTCTGCCAAGCCGGAGCAGACTCGTCAGGCGGTGGGCTGGCTGACCCATGCGGCGGAGGCCGGACTGGACTGCGCTCAGCATGCCCTCGGAAAGCTGTACCGTGACGGCGGGCCGGTGGCGCAGGACATGACCCAGGCGGTGATCCGGTTCTCCCAGGCAGCCGAGCGGGGCAATCAGTACGCCATGTACGCCCTGGGCAAGCTGCGTCTGGAGGCAGACGATCCCGCCGCTGCCCGGCGCTGGTTCCGACAGTCCGCCGATCTTGGAAACCAGTTCGCGCAGTACCAGCTGGGCAAGCTGCTGTTGTGCGGCGATGGCGTGGCAAAGGATACAGCGGGCGCTGTCCGCTGGCTGACGGAGTCTGCGGAACAGGGAAACCAGTATGCGCAGTATGCCCTCGGCAAGCTGTACCTGCTGGGCAAGGATATTTCCCAGGACAGGGAATCCGCTGTCCGCTGGTTCACACTGGCGGCAGAACAGGGCAATGAGTACGCCCGATATTTTCTCGACCACATGAACGACTCGCCCTCCCTCTTCGCCAGCGCCACCCGGCTCCTCCACCACATGGGCCGCATCTTCCAGGAGCAGGCCCCGCCTCCCAGCGGCGGGATCTCCTTTGTGGACAGCAAGCTGAGGAGAAAGATCAGGGAGAAGAAAATCGCCATGGGCCACAAGCCCGATGATCATGAGGAGCCAGTCCAGCAGCTTCGATAGCCGCCGCTCCAAAAGGGCTCCAAAAGTCTCGCATGGGGGCGCGGCCTCTTGCGCGAAAGGGCTCTCCCGTGTATAATGCTCAAAAGAAATCCTTACAGGAGGCCGCCACATGGAGCTGAACTTTTCAAGTGACCTTGACTCCGCCAAACGTCTGGACGAGATCATGAACTCCTATTCCGGACGGGATCGCGGTTCGATCCTGGCGGATGAGCACTCCATGGAGGTGACGCTCTTCCTGCTGGAGCATGGAAAGATCACTGTCACGGAACACACCTATTCATACGACCAAGACATCCAAAGCGACAGCGAGATGATGGAGGTCTATTCGGAGCTGGCGCGGGAAACCCGCTGGAAGCAGTTCGCACACACAGAGATCGAAAGAATACGCATCAACGCCCTCCGCCAGATGCGGCAGGAGGGAAAGCCGTCCTATGATGGAGAGTTCATGTGCTGGCGGGAGGGCCGGGTCTTTGCCCACTGCGGCAACCTCGACCTGCCACAGCTTCTGCTCTACCTCGCCAGCCATGAGCAGGCGGAACGGTTCTATCTTTTTACCTACCCCTACTGGACGGAGGATCACACAGCGAAATACTACCGCTTCGATCTGTCCGAAACCGCCATCAAGGGTGCGGGGATCTACCGTGAATCCATCCGTAGAAAATTGCGGCAGGTGTCCGCAGCCAGCGTTGTCCTCCCTTCATTCCCCCAACAGGAGGACGATCCAGCGTCCCCGTCATAAGAATAAGAATACCAAAACCGATCAGAGCCAGAGCGCCGCAGACACGGCGCTCTGGTTCTTGCTTTTATCTGGAGGTGAAGCAAGTGCCCTATATCCATTTTACCGAGGAGCAGAAGCTCCGGGCCAGCGAGGTGGATCTGGTAGAGTTCCTACGCCATCAGGGGGAGAAGTTGATCCGTTCCGGGCCGGAGTACCGCCTGGCCAGCGACCACAGCGTCACCGTCCGGGGCAATGGATGGTACGACCACGCTGTGAAGGAGGGCGGCGGACCTATTTCCTTCGTCCAGCAGTTCTATGACCTCTCCTACCCCGAGGCCATCACCCGTCTGCTGGGCGGGGAGCAGGGAACCGTCTATGCCTCCGCCCCAAAGCAGGAGGAGAAGCCCAGGAAGGAATTTGCACTGCCCTCTGCCGGCCGGGAGATGCGGCGGATGTACGCCTACCTGCTCAAGCACCGATTCCTGGACCGGAACGTGGTCAATGCCTTTGTCCGGGCGGGACTGCTGTATGAGAGCTGTGAGAAATTCAAGGACAGAGAGTATCACAACGCCGTCTTCGTCGGTAAGGATGAAAACGGCGTCCCGCGCCACGCCCACAAGCGCAGCCTCAACAGCCTCGGCAAAACCTTCCGCATCAACGTGGAGGGCAGCGATCCCCGGTGCAGCTTCCACTACACCGGGACCAGCAACCGCCTCTATGTCTTTGAGGCGCCCATTGACCTGATGTCCTTCCTCTCCCGCTATCCCCGAGGCTGGCAGGAACACAGCTTTGTGGCCCTGTGTGGGACCGCAGAACACGCCATGCTCTGGATGCTGGAGCAGAACCCCGGCCTTCGCACCGTCTGTCTCTGCCTGGATCACGACGAGGCGGGCATCGAGGCCAGCGGACGGCTGGCGGAGATCCTCCATGAACACGGCTATGACGATGTGGCGATGCTCCAGTCCGAACACAAGGACTGGAACGAGGATCTCAAGGCCCGGCGTGGTCTCCCTGCTCAGGAGGCGGAGGAGCATCCCCAGCTCATTGCCGCTTCGGAGGTCTGCGGCAGGATCGGAGTCTACATGGAGGAGTGTGTCATTCCAGAACGGGTAGGCCGTGAGCTGACAAATGCGCTCTGCGGATATGAGATGAATCTCCGCAGGGACTACCCGGAGGGAGCCATGACCTGCATCGAGCTGGCCTCCGCGCTGGCTCTGTACGCCTATGGCCGGGGGCTGCGTCAGCTGAGTGAACCACATAGCAGTGAGGAACTGTTAGAGCAACTGCGGAGCTGTATCCATCCCCACCAGAATCGGAGCAGCTTGAACAGCCGCACCGCTGTGTTGGCGGAACAGGCTCATGCTGTTTTGAAGCTGGCCTCCAAGCCTGGCATCCGCAGTGAGGCGGAAAAACGACAGCTGACGGAAGGCTGGCTGGAGCTGGCGCTGTCCTGCGCAAAGATATCCGTCAAGTATGAGGCGGACGTTTTGAAACAGCAGCAGAAACAGGAACAAGCGGCACTGCAACAAGAAATGGGGTGAATTTATGACGCCGCAGACGATCATGTTAATTTTACTGGCGGGCGGGATGCTTCTGCTCATCGCCGCCGCCACGCACTTCTCTGGAAGTGGAAATCTGGACAATATCAAGTCCAAGACTGTTGGCGACGGCCAGCATGGAACCGCCCGCTGGGCCAACAAAAAGGAGATCCAGCAGACCTACCGGCACATCCCCTTCCATGTGAGCGAGTGGCGCTCCGGCAAGAATCTGCCTAAAGCACAGGGGCTGGTACTGGGGGGCGTCGGAAAGAAGAACGCCGTCACCGCGCTGGTGGACACGGACGATATCCACTGCGTGCGCTTCGTTTCTTGACAATCTGCGTAGAAATACGCAATAAAACAAGACAGATTTCGCAAGGAATCTGAACTCTATGCTTGATTGGGCAG
>NZ_KE159709.1:271603-431301 GCF_000403435.2 Oscillibacter sp. 1-3 | reverse complement strand
GGGAAATGGAACAAGCTCAATAATTTTGAGTTTATCATGAACAGGGCTTATGCCCTCAACCGCGACAAGCTTAAATGCCGTGTCTGCGGAGGGTGGCTCATTTCTGGTACTCCATATGCCCATCGCATTAACCCTAATCTCCCATTGAACAAGGTAAACAGGGTCAACAATCTGGTTTCACTCCATAAGAAATGCTTTATGGCGGTAAATGACCCCAACTATGATATTAACCAATTTGATGTAAAAGCTCAAAATAAAATCATCGGTTATAGGGAAAAACTGGTTATTTCACATACACGCAACAATCAATCTGCATTGATGGAGCGCCGTGTGCGGTGAAAGTCGCATGCACGGTGCGAAGCGGGGGAAAATCCGCTCTGACTGCTGCTCTCTCATGAGGGCAGTAAAAGCGGCGGATTACCTATCGCTATCTGATGATCGGCGCGTCCGGCGTGGGCAAGACGGCGTTCTTTCTCTACCCAAATATGGAGTACGCCTGCGCCAGCGGGATGAGCTTCCTGGCCCTTGATACAAAAGGGGATTTGGCCCGGAACTATGGCGCTGTGGCCTTGCAGCACTACGGCTACAAGGTGGCGGTGATCGACCTGCGCAATCCCACCAGGTCAGACGGGTACAACCTCCTCACGCTCATCAACCGCTACATGGACATCTGCCGGGAGCAGCCCACTAATCTGGCGGCGAGAGCCAAAGCGGAGAAGTACGCCAAAATCTTAGCGAAGACCATTATAAACCCGGAAGGAGACGCTTCAAACTACGGCCAGAATGCGTTTTTCTACGATGCCGCCGAGGGACTGCTCACAGCGGTAGTCCTCCTTCTGGCGGAGTATCTGCCGCCTACAGAGGAGGCTCCCCAGGAGCGGCGGCACATCGTCAGCGTGTTCAAGCTGGTGCAGGATCTGCTGGCGCCCAGCAAGACCGCCAAGGGCAAGAACGGCTTTCAGGTCATGATGGACACACTCCCCGACACGCACAAGGCACGGTGGTTCGCCGGAGCCGCTCTCAACTCGGCGGAACAGGCCATGGCCTCGGTCATGTCTACGGTGCTGTCCAGGCTGAACGCCTTCCTGGACTCCGAGCTGGAGCAGGTGCTGTGCTTCGACAGCGCCATTGACGCGGAAGCCTTTGCCTCCCAGAAGTCCGCCATCTTCCTCGTCCTGCCGGAGGAAGACCCCAGCAAGAACTTCATGGCGGGCCTGATAATCCAGACCCTCAGCCGGGAACTGTTCTCTGTTGCGGATGAGAACGGCGGCAAACTGCCCAACCGAGTAGTGCTGTTCTGCGACGAGCTGGGCACCATGCCCGCCTTCGATATCCTGCCCCTGTTCAGCGCCGGCCGGTCCCGCAAGCTGACTCTGGTTCCTATCATCCAGTCGCTGGCCCAGTTGGAGAAGAACTACGGTAAGGAGGGCGCAGAGATCATAGTAGATAATGTGCAGGATACGATCTTCGGCGGCTTCGCCCCCAATTCCCAGACCGCTGAGGTGCTGTCCAAAGCCCTGGGCAGCCGCACGGTCATGAGCGGATCGGTGAGCAAGGGCGGTGGGAAAGACAGTGCCAGCCGCTCCCTCCAGATGATGGAGCGGCCTCTCATGACGCCGGATGAGCTGAAGTCCATCCCCAAGGGCCAGTTCGTGGTTATGAAGACAGGGACACACCCCATGCAGACACGGCTCAGGCTCTTCCTGGACTGGGGCATCTCCTTCGGTGATCCGTATCTGCTGCCGGAGCGGGCCGCGCGTACCGTGGCCTATGCCAACAAGCAGGAGCTGGAGCAGGCGATCTTCCGCTGTCACCACGCACAGCCAGCGGAGAGCGATACCCCTCCCGCTCCCCCGGTTCCTCCGAAAACTCCAACTGCCAGAGGCGGCGCGTCCTACGCTCAGGCCAGACGCACCAGGCGGGAGCCGCCTCCCCCCGTGGTTGTCCGCACAGATGGGGGGCAGGAGTAGTCTATGGGATACTTTGAGAAGATCTATCAATCCGATCTGAACCACCGGGCCAGGGCTGTGTATATGTACCTGAAGGATCATGCCGACAGCGAGGGCAAGTGCTGGCCGGGGATACGGACCATCTCCGCCGAGCTGCGGCTCTCACGTTCCACTGTCAAGCGGGCCCTGGATGATCTGTGCAGGGCGGAGCTAATCTCCAAGGAGCGGCGCTTTCGTGAGAATGGAAGCCTCAGCTCAAATTTGTACCGGCTGAAGTAGCTGCAAAAATAATAAGTTCTCCGCCAGGGGGTCATTGCGCCCTGGCGGAGAACCGAGGGTGGGTCCACTGTGAACCAACCAGAAGGGCCCACTCTAAGGGAGAGTTTAAGACAGAGAAAATGACAAACACGCTCTAAGGGTCGTTAGGATAGACACTGCTCTGACAGAAAGCCGAGCAAAGCCGACAGGGAGTGGCAGAACTGAAAGCCATACATACCCCAAAATCCCGCAGCCATGAAATCACCTCCTATGGGGCGATTTTACGGCATCAGGCCGTGTTGCTGCTACCAACTATTCCGCAACTATGGGTTGCAAGCTGTGTTTGAGCCGGTTTTCGCAACAATCTATGTGACAAATTACCGAACTTTCAACGTCAAAATTTAATATGACCTCCACTTTTTGTAATCAATACATTTATATCCAATTAAAGAAAAATCCTCTATAACCTTTTGAATGCTTCCCAAATCATACGCACAGATCTGTCCAAGTACAGTGTCAAACATATCATTTGGGTCAAAATCTCGTGATATTGAACAAAAGCTATTTATTCCGAGCCATACTTGGTCAAGAGGCGTGCTGAACCATGCCTCCTGGTATCCATGTTTTAATAAGATGCTTTGAATTTTTTCAACTTGTATTTTGAAACCTAATTCTTCCAAATCCTTATCTGATAGATTGCTGTCGTTCCAAACCTTGGCTTCAGGAGAGAGATTATATGGAGGTTTGTGCATATGGAACTCCAATTCATATGCCAACTGACAAGGAAACTGTTTCCAACCAAATGCTAAAAATGCTTGGCAACATAAATACTGGCGAAAGCTATCAGCCATTTTTATGTCATTGTGATACGGCCTGATAAGTATAAGAGAAATATCATCGGAAGGCAAAAAAGAAAAAGAAAGTTGTTCTGAATTATCAATATCTTGACTACCAATCGTCAAGTAAAGATTATTTGAAGAATCACATAAAAGACAGTCTTTATGGAGCATGTTATCTGCTGAATAATATGCGATTGATATTGGCTTATCAGGGAAAGAAACATAAGAGTTCCCACCCCATCGACGAAGAAATATTTCATAGTCAACTGGTAGACGTTTTCCGTCACCATTCAAATCATAACATTTTTTTATGGCGGTAATCGTTTTAGCAGATGCTCCTTTCATTCCCTGTAGCCATTCGGGTTCTGTCATAGAGATAAATTCTTCTAATGCTTCAATCCATCGTTCAGAACTATCATTTTTAGGGATGATAATAGAATGTTTTTCCATACTTTTTACACCTCAATACCCCCGGCGTTTCAAATCCGCCGCCAGCTTTACATAGAACTCCCGCACATCGAAGCCCCGGATGTTCTCCCGGTTCAGATCCACCACATCCCCGTGGGAGATGCCCCGCTTCCCCTGGGGCTCCAGGAGGGTGAACCGCTCCCCCCACTTGGCCGACTCCACAGATACCAGCCCATCGTTCAGGCCGTCGAAATGCTTTACGATGGGATAGGTCATGTTCAGCGGGAACTTGCCATGCCGGGCCTTCTTGCAGTAGGACATGACGCTCTCATACACCACGCCGGGAGCGTCGAGCGTCACCTCGTTCCGGGCAAGGCAGGCGCTCTCCGTCAGGTCGGTCACCGCCGCCAGGAAGTCTGGGTTGGGGTCGCCCACCTGTTTCATCGTGGCGTTGTAGGCTGCGGCGATTTTCAGCCGGGCGGCCTGGGGGACCTTGCCCAGCAGATACTCGGCAAAGATGCAGCCCCGGTGCGGGGTGTTAATGGTGGTCAGGGTCGCCACATAGGGGGCCATCCCGCAGTGGGCGATAGCGGCCCGGCTGTCCAGCCCGCCCTTGGAGTGGGCGATGATGTTCACCTTCCCACAGCCGGTTTCCTCCACGATCTGCCGGATGCGCTCCGCCAGCTCCTTCCCACTGTCCTCCACCGCCGCTGCGGACTGCTGCTGGCCGTAGTAGACCGTGGCCCCGTTGCGGATCAGCTCCCTGGGGATGCGGCCCCAGTAGTTGAGGTAACGGAAGTCCCGGAAGAACACGCCGTGGACCATCAGGAGGGGATACTTCGTCTTGCAGACCTCGCTCTCCGCCCGAACCGCGTCCAGCTCCCACTTCTGGGTCTCAAACTCCACTTCGTCACTGCAAAGGCGGAGAATCTTTGCCAGATACCAGAGGTTCACCAGGGGAATCCACCCGCACAGCGCCGCCAGAACGCGGTGCTTGATGCCCAGCTGTACCGAGGTGAGGTAGACCCGGACCATGCCGTTCCAGAAGACCACGGCCAGCAGGAGCACTGCCAGCAGCACGCCCATCGCGCCCCCAAAATACCCCCACCAGTCAAGGAAGCTGTCCTTCGCAATATCGGCACGCAGTACGTTCAGCCAGAGAAGCTGGAGCAGGACAGTGGCCGTGGCGGTCACGCAGAACAGCCACAGCAGCTCACAGCCCTCCGCCAGCCGCTGGATGCGCTTGGTGGGGCCGGACTTCGGGATAGGCCGGAGATTCACCCATAGGAACGCCGCCGCCAGAGGCAGAAACAGCCACCCGGCGCCGGGAACCGACCATTTAGCGTACAGCAGCCAGACCAATGGCAAGGCGTTCGCCGCCGCCGTCAGCAACAGGCCGTAGATGATCCGCCTGACATATTTCATAGAGCCGCCTCCCGTTCAACAGCGCCCACTGGCGCTTTTCTGCGTTTATAGTAGACCTTGCCAACGGGGTTGTCAAGTTGGGAGGCCGGACGGTTCTATCAGAAATCGGATTGAATTAGAACTGGGATGATGGTATAATTAGGGTGATAAATAGGAGTTTGGGGGAAAGGAAAATGGATACATTGGCATTTTATATATATCCGCTGCCACAAGGAACTTCATTTACTGCTAATGATCTTTCCGTTTCCGATAATGTAAGAATACTGTTTGATTATATGCAAATCTTTTTAGCTGTAATTTCAAAAGAAGGATGGGAGTTTTTGATACAGCAATATGGATATGATGGGCTTTTTGAAATAAACAGCAAATCAGGCTGGATAGATTGCGAAAGATTAGATGAGTTTATAGAAGTATTGGAATATGAAAAAGAAACATCACCTGATACATTGAAATGACTCAGAAGGAACAAATATAAAGGGCTGAAACCACCATGGAAACCGTCAAACGCGGCTATGTGCCGAAAGATACCGTTGAATTTGGCCCCAAGGCCACAGCCAAGCTGACCGCCGCCGCCCAGGATCTGGCGTTCCTGCTGGACCGGGGCTACGACACCAAATCCGCCTCCACCTTCGTGGGCAACCACCACCTGCTCTCAGAGCGCCAGCGGCTGGCCCTGGCCCGGATCACCTCTCCCCGCGCCGCCCTGGAGGAGCGGGAGCGCAAGCGGATCCGGGAGGCCCCGGCGGCCCTGGTGCTGGACGGCTTCAACACCATCATCACCCTGGAGGTGGCTCTGTCCGGCTCCCTGCTCCTGGCGGGCATGGACGGCACCATCCGGGATCTGGCCGGACTGCGAGGGAGCTACCGCATCGTGGACAAGACGGTGCGGGCCGTGGAGCTTCTGCTGGCCCGGCTGGAGGCCCTGGAGGTCAAGGAGGCCCTGTTCTATCTGGATCAGCAGGTGTCCAACTCCGGCCGCCTCCGGTCGCTGCTGCTGGACAAGGCGGCGGAGCGGGGCGTCCAGGTGCAGGTGGAGCTGCACCCCAGCGTGGACGGCGTTCTCTCCCGCCTGGAGAACGTGGTTACTACAGATGCCATCATCCTGGACAAGTGCGGCAGCTGGTATAACCTGAACCGGAAGCTGATCGAGGAGACCATCTCGGAAGCGTGGGTGTTTTGGCTGGAGACATCAAGCATCTGAAATTGCCATTGACAAAGTTGTGGGAGGAACAATTATGCGAGACACGATAAAACCGCAAGATTATTTTCTGGCAAGAATACAGGCAGATACTGCACGCATAAAGAGATTTGAGGAAACCCTCAAAAACACAGAGCCGTCTAATGAGCGAGGCATTCGGCTCGGGAAATCTCAGCTATCAAAATTGTACTTGGATTGTGCGAAAACCTCATATTCTATGGGTGCTGAGCTGGGCGAAGTGTATTCGTATTACATTCAGTCCATAAATTATTACAAGGACACCTGTACGCCGGCAGACAGCTTGTATGGTGTAATTGATTATTTGTCGATTGGCGTGTTGTTCCATAGATCAAAACAGGAATTTCTCTCTGCTTTAGAAATAATGGCAGAAAAATTCAATTCCCAGGATGGACTGATTTGCTGCTTGATCCAATATTTACAGGACAAGCCTCTGGAAATGCGGCAATCTAAACTCGGCTATTTCAACGATCTGGCGGAGAGTGATGACAAGATGGCGGTACTGTCCTCGGAGTTATCACATTGGTATCAGCATCACAAAAGCGCATCCTGGTACGATTCTCATAAATCTAAGAACAATACATATCGCGGGTACTGGTGCTTTGAAATCGCCGCACTATCAAAAATATTCGGAATTGATGACAAAGACTTTGCGCTTAATCCATACTACCCGTATGATCTGGCACACAAGTAAAGTAACAGGAGACGAGGATATGCTTATCGCTAAGTTTGGAACTGATGGCGTTTCTGACGAAATATCAAAAATCGAGAGCCGATACAGCATCACATTCCCGAAACAGTACAAGGATTTTCTGCTGCGCTATAATGGCGGCTACACCCCAAAAACCAAATTCAGAGCAAAAGGGATCTCGTCAGACATCAAAGGGTTTTATGGTTTAGGTGCAGTTGGCCTGTCCATAAGCCAAGAAATGATTTCGGCATGGATACCTCAGAAGTTGTTTCCGATTGCCTGTGACTCTTTTGGGAATATCCTTTTTATTTGTTTCGCCAGCGACAACTATGAAAGCATCTTTTTTGGCGACCATGAAAAAGGCATGAAACTTTCGCTGATTGCGAATGATTTTTCCTCATTTATTCGTGCATGTAAAAGCGATAAACTACCAGAAGCGGCCCTGCGTTCCATTGAGGAGCGAAAAGCCGCGTTGATTGAGAGAGGGCGGGGCCACATTATTACTCCTGCACTGATTGAGATGTGGCAAGTAGAACTTGATAAGTATGGTAATATGCGGCAGGAAGAAGTGGTGGTATAGTGTTGGCGTTATAACTTCCGCTGGAGGGAAACAAAAAGCAACCCCCCGCTGACAGGCCCTTAATAGGCTTGACAGCGGAAAATCCATTCTTGTAGACTGTCCTGGAGGTGTGAGGCTTGCGGCTGGAGGTATTAAACATCTAAAATTGCCTTTAGGACTGTTCAGCAACTTCCGGTTCGCTGTGGTGCCAATTGGAAAACCGAAATGCCTATATTTACATTCAAAATAAAAGTACGGATATCCGTCGGGATATCCGTACTTTTATCTATTTAAGCAGTTTGGGATAGTCCGTTTTCCCGTTTACCACACGATAGATGGTCACCGTATCATCAATGAGCCGGTAAACCGCAACATAGGTCTTTGTCAGCACCAGCTTCCGGTAGTTCAGCGCCGCCAGCTCCGGATCAGGGTGGATCGGCCCCAGCATCGGAAAGTCCTGAAGCCGTCCGATCTGCTCACGGATGGAACGATAGATCTCCCTGGCAGACGCCGGGCCGACCTGTTCGGCGTGGAACCGGACGATCCCCAGAATGTCCGTCTCCGCCGGATGCAGATACGCCAGCTTATACTTTGCCATTCAGCAGCGCCTCCACCTTGGCGTCCAGCGCCTCCTGTGTGACAGCCGGCACCCCAGCCAGACGCGCCGCCTCAGCCGCCAGGATGCTTGCCCGGTGCGCCAGCATCTTCTCCCGCTCCTCATACGCCTCAATGCTCATATAAACGCCATCGGCCTCGCCCTTGTTGGTGATGAAGATCGGTTCGCCGGACTCACGAGCCAAAAGTGAGATCTGCAAATATTCGTTGCGCAATGCGGTGGACGGTCTGATCGTCATATCTGCTCCCCCCTATGATTTTTATGCCCTTAGTATATCATCTTCCTGATAGATATGCAAGCCCGTAAAGGGACGATCCGAAACAGCGGGATGAAGCACAGAGAAAAGAGATCTACCGCTCCGTGATGTTCAGCCGACGCAGGGAGGCTTTCAACGCAAGAACGGTGTCGGTGATCAGCTTGACTTCCTCATCGCTGCAATCCGCTACCAGCTCCCCCAGCCAGCTGTCCCGCACAGGCCGGGCCTGCTCCACGTCCATGCACAGCAGCTCGTCCATAGAACAGCCCAGTGCGTTGACAATATCCACCGTGACCTGAAGGCTGGGGATGCTGTTGCCGGTCTCAATGTGGCTGATATGCGTGACCCCTACCCCAGCGGCCTCCGCCAGCTTTTCCTGCGTCAGTTTTTTCTCCAGGCGTACCGCACGAATGCGCAGCCCAACCGTTTTATAGTCAATCATACCGCAAGTATCCCCCGAATTTTTAGATACTTGTATTGTAAGTGCAACTTGGCTATGTTATAATAACCCGTAAGTGCAACAGACTTTATAAGCATAGCTGCGGAGAAAAATCTGACAAGGATATGGAGAAAAATGAGTACCTGCTTTTTCATTGGTCACCGGGATGCTCCAGACAGCATACTCCCCTCCCTGTCCGCCGCGATAGAGACACGCATCGTGGAGGATGGCGTGGATCAGTTTGTGGTTGGCAATTATGGTAGGTTTGACTTGCTGGCGGCACAGGCCGTCCGGAAGGCGAAGAAGCAGCACCCGGATATCCTGTTGTTCTATCTGCGGCCCTACCATCCAGCGGAGCGGTCCTTTACTCCCGCCGGTTTCGACGGCTCCTTTTATCCGCCAGGGATGGAGACAGTCCCGCGGAAGCTGGCAATCGTCCGAGCCAACCGATACATGGTGGACAACAGCCAGTTCCTCATCGCCTACGCCCGGTACACGGTCAGCAATGCGTGGGAGCTGGTGGAGTACGCCATGAAAAGAGAGAAAAAGGGGCTGATTCATGTAAAAAATCTGGCGAGGGTGTCTGAGTATAGTGTCCTTGTATAGATACTTTTTCTCGATTTTTGTATTCCATTTCTCGTTGCAACCAGCAAAGTTGCGCGATAGTTGGTAGAAAAAGCAGAGTGAGTTTGCTATAGTATAATCGCTGATAGGCCTATCGCAAATTTGTAATCAGAAGGAGTGTCACTATGAAATTCTTACCAGCGAAGATTGCTATATGTGTTCTCATTCTTTGCATCATTGTTGCAGGATGGGGCGTTATCATCCCTTACGGAATCATTGTGGGAGTTCTCTATATTTCCTATTTGCTGATAAAAGCCCTAAGAACTTATAACAAATCAAGTGAGGTGCGCGAAGAAAAGAGAGTATCCAAGAAAGCATTGGGAGAAGTAATCAAAAATCATCGGACCAATAACAAAATGACACAGGAGTTTGTGGCGGAATATTTAGGGGTCAGCCGACAGGCGGTGTCAAAATGGGAAGGCGGTATTTCTGATCCCAGCACATCAAACCTGATAGCTTTGGCGAAGCTGTTTGATACCACTCCAGAAGACCTATTAAAAGAAGCAAGAGAGTCGTAGGTTTGGCGGATTGGTTTGGTTATACCATCTGTAGAAAATTTTTTGAAAACTGATGTAAGGTTTGCCTGCCTTTTGCTGTCTTATAGGGTGAAGGGACCTTCAAAAGGCAGAGAGGTGGGATCGCATGGAAGATCGCCAGATTATAGAGCTGTACTGGCAGAAGAACGCGGACGCTATATCCGAAACATCCAGCAAATACGGGGCCTACTGCTTCACCATAGCGGATCACATTCTGAACAATGCGGAGGACTCCGAGGAGTGCGTCAACGACACCTGGCTCCACGCCTGGAACGCGATGCCGCCCCAGAGGCCCAATGTGTTGCGGATGTTCCTGGCAAAGATCACCCGCAATCTGTCCGTCAACCGCTTCAACGCCCGCAGCGCGGAGAAGCGCGGCGGCGGGGAGATCATCCTTGTGCTGGATGAACTGGCGGACTGTCTGGCCGGCGGGACGGACGCGGAGGCGGCATACGAGGTCAAGGAGCTGGAGGAGTGTATCCGGCGCTTCGTCCGGGGCCTGCCGGAGCGGGACGGGAATGTGTTCGTGCGCCGGTACTTCTTCACGGAGCCGGTGGCCTCTATCGCCGGGCGGTATGGCCTGACAGAAAACAATATCTCAGTGATCCTGAGCCGGACACGGAAGAAACTCAGAGTAAAACTTGCGAAAGAGGGGTATTCATGAGAAGCATAGACATATACACCGCTGTTCGTGCAGTGGATGACGATATTCTGGAGCGTAGCGAGGATACCATTTGTGGACGCAAGGCGGGACCATATAGCCGTCATAAATGGATGATCGTTGCGGCAGCAGTAGCGGTACTGATGCTGGTGGGCTATACTGCCATGCCAATGATTTTTGAGATGTTGAACGGCAGCTCTGTAGAGTGGGACGACAACCACTTGTTTGTGTCGGGAGTTGCCAACGACATGGCCGAGGTAAGAGACGGGCGAGTTTACTTCACCCTTGATAATTCAGATATTACGGAATACTGCTCTGAAACGACCTATTTTCGTTATGATTTTGTTGATGAGCAACATATTGCCCATGTTATCTTGGTTGGAGGCGAGATAGATAGTATTGGATGGACGGAAATTCTCTTTTTCGAGGGAGGCAAGCGGCTCAGCCATTCTGCGCTCCAGACCCAGGACGGTAACGAGCCTGCATGGTATGTTACAGGCAATGCCGAAGTAAATAGGGACTACGGGTACGTTGATCCACACAGGAACACAGAACAGGGTGAAGAGTATTCCGCAGATATAGAAAAGGTAATTCCAGACGAACCCAGCGAACCGGATGCGCCATAGGTGCGCATAACCTCCCCTTAACCCCGCAAATCTTAACTTTTCGCCCCATTTGCCGATAATAGATAAGAGGTTATATACCTGAACCATGCCCAGATTCCGGGAACGGGAGGGACTGCCGATGCTGGTCTATTATCTGCAAATGCTCGACACGCCGGAGGAAAAGATTCGGTTTGAGCAGATTTATCTGAAATACCGGGGCCTCATGTACCATGTGGCGGAGGACATCCTGCACAACCGCCAGGACGCGGAGGACGCGGTGCATAACGCTTTTTTGCGAATCATCAAAAAATTTTCCAGGTTTCAGAACACTCCGGCAAAGGATCTGGCCCCGCAGGTTGCGGTCATCGCCAGAAATGAAGCCATTTCGCTCCAGAGAAAGCAGAAGGGAGAAGCCCCGCTGGAGGATTGGGACGGCCTTGCCGAGCCGTCGGAGTCCATCAGCGACTACCATGCGCTGGTGGACAGCTTTGCCCGGCTTCCCCGGACCTACCGGGCCGTCATGGAGATGAAACTGCTGTCCGGGTACTCCGATGGAGAGATCGCCGCCAAGCTGGGCCTGAGTAAAACGGCGGTCAGTACCCGGATCAGCCGGGGACGTCAGCTTCTGCGGGATATTGTGGAGCGGGAGGGGTTCTTGTTGGAGGCGTAGAATATCCTCCGCGCCAAAAGGCCGCAAAAATTTTTCAGATACTTTGGGTTTTTCTGTGAGAATCCGCCTCCTCACCGCGTTAAGCATAGTGAGGGGCGGATTTTCGCTTTTGAGATTTTACCGAATTATTTCAAACTGTGAGGTGCGATATGAAAAGAAAACATCTTGGGATATTCTTATGTGTTATTGCTATCGTTGGGGTTCTATTCACAGTGGTATTACAGAAAAAAGACTCAAAGTCGGAAATTTTTAGTTATGTCCGAGAAAATCAAGCGCATTTATCACAATTCGTTAGTGACACTATGGAAGTAGGCAAAATAGTTTCAACATATAGGAATTGGTCGGTGGACTACTATGAAGATGTTGGAGCGATGGAGTTTTTGACAAATAGTTTTGGTATAGGACCCGCAACCACATACGAAGGATTTTATTATTCTGAAAATGATATACCAATCGGTTTTCAAGGGGTAAAGTTAAATTTTATTCAGAATGAGGATGGATGGACATGGCAGGAAGCAGACGGAGATAACTATGAGCAAACTGAGAGGATTATAGCACATTGGTTCTGGTTCAAAATAAGTTTTTGACGTTTCAAAAGGTGCATACCTATGAAAATAATCAGACCCAGTGCGATAACATTATCGTAAAAAATTTTTCTCAAAAATTTTTGAAAATCCTGTGAGAATCCGGCCTCTCGCTGCGTTAATCATAGTAGAGGGGGATTTTGTGGCTGCCGGGCAGTCACGCCCCAGTGCGATACAACGAGAGAGGAGGGATTCCCGTGACAGATCAGGCATTGGACGACCTGGCCCGCCGGGTAATGCTGGACGCGGCCCGTCTGGAGTACGGTAATCTTCTGGAGGAACTGCCGGAGCATGACTTTTCCCCGGAGTTTGAGCGAAAGATGAAGAATCTGATTCGTCAGGCTGACCATCCTGCCCGGCACAGATTGCTGCGGACCGGGCAGCTTGTCGCGGCGCTGGTAGCGCTCCTGCTGCTGCTCACAGTGGCAACCGCCGCCGCTGGCTATGATATATGGCGGATGCTGGCCGAGTGGACGGCGGAGCAGATCACCCTCGCGCCGGGGCAGATCGAATACATAGACCCGGACGACCTACATATCCCAGAGGAGCCGGGAGAGTACACGGATCTCCAAGAGGCACTGACGGCTTACGGCTTAAACCGTTCTGTAGTTCCCAAATGGCTACCAGAAGGGTTTGTGCTGTATGATCTGGTGATATATGGTGATGAGGCCAGTAAGGATATCGTATTTCACTCCTCTTATCAGCGGAGCGAGGATTTTTTGATCGTTCAAGTGAATATCTATCTGGAAGACGAAAATCAAGGACCGGATAATTTTTGGGATTTTCAAAAGGATGAAGGAGACCCTATCCCTTACGAAGCGGGGGGCATCACACATCTGCTTACTACCAATGCTGGACGCCCTGTGGCACTCTGGGCCAACGGTCCGGCAGAGTGTTATATCGGCGGAAATATTACCATGGAGGAGCTGAAGCAGATGATAGATTCTATTTATGAGTAATGGGTAACATCAGTGAAACGCAATCATCAAATCATCAGGAGGTTACTTTTATGACAATCACACAGATGGTACAGAACCGCCAGCAGCAGCGCATCGGGGAGCTGGCCCAGAAGCAGCAGGGCAAGCCCCATGTCAACCCCTACGGCACGCCCGGCATGAGCCTGAACGACGCCGGCGACTTCCGCAAGATGGTCCCCGTGGACGAGGGCGTGGTGCAGCAGGTCAAGCAGATTGCCTTTGACCATATGAAGAACGGCTACGGGGTCAGCGACGGCGAGGACATCAGCAAGGTCATTCGGGACTATACCATGTCTCTTGCGCCGGAGCAGCGGCTCAGCGCCTCCTGGACGCTGAATGAGATCTTCCACAGTGAGGCCACCCGGCTGGGCGAGTACGTCCACCAGCAGGACCCCAGCTGGGACTGGGGCAAGCCCTTTGATACCAGCATCCTGGACGGCTACCGGCAGGGCGTGGATATGCAGGCGTAACGCCGATAGACATCATTGATTCCCTGATTATTGAATTAGAACAATCTGCCAAGCACAGTATACAGGCTACTACAAAAACAATCGTCCATTCATTTCAAACTTTCAGAAAGGAGGATGGGATCATGCCTAACAACAATAATCAAAGGAAAATTGAAATTAAAGGGAGAACAAACAGCTATGGCAGATATTCAGCTTCAACCAGGCGAGTCAGTAGTCGGCCAAGGGATGATGGCCTACTGGGAGCCAGTTTTGGGGAGTTCATGCGATGTATGGCGTGGAACAATTTTTGTTACAAACCAAAGGGTGTGTTTTCAAATTTCCTGGACAACCCACATGGAAATTGAATTGAGACGGTCAGAAATCAAAGGCTTTATAGTTGGAAAACATCTGTTTGCAACCAAAGTGACGATACATAGCAGATCAGGAGAAAAGTGTACATTTACTGGTTTTCCTGTGAAAAAACTGCAAGGCTGGCTTCGGAGTTTGGGCATCCCCCAATTAAAATGATTGGAGATAAAGAGGTTAATTCCATGGGATATGCGCGTATTTTGAAAGACAACGATGGAAAACCATCCGGTTACCGCGAGTGTGACGGCGAAGTGGCTTTTATGCCGAAACAGCAATCATATGAAAACATTTTCCGCCGTGTCAAAATTGAAGTTGACACAATGGAAGTCCTCAACCATGATTTTATAAAAGACAAGCAGCGTGTCTACCGAAGAGGCGTGCTACTGCGCGGTATCACGCCGGAGGGCTTCCACGTCTTTAATCCGGCCTATATCGGCAACCACCAGGTTATTTATACTCCATACGGTGATGCAAAGATCGCGCATCCAGAAGCCTTTGAGGTGTTGGATGATGGTGTTGGCATGTATGGCCCGGCGGGTTATGGAAGAGATTCTGAATTTGTGTATTTTTTTACTCACTCTACTGAAACCAGCTATGCTGTCCGGCTGAAAACGTGTAAAAATCCGGTTGCCTTTACAATCCTGTCTGACGGTTATACAAAAGATGATGAACGTGTATATTATTGTCAAGTAACGGTAAAAAGGGCAATTCCGCAGTCCTTTACTGTACTTCGTGATGGATATGCCCGGGATGATAAGCACATCTTTTGGAGAGATCAACTATTAAAAACCAAGGTGCAGGATTTTACGATATTAGGGGATGGCTATGCCAGCGATGGCAAGAAGGTGTTTTACAATGGCACACTGCTTGACGCAGATGGTGCGGCATTTACTTTGCTGGGATATTCCTATGCCAGCGATGGAGTGCGGGTATTTGGGGAGGGGGAACTCTTGGATACCACACCGCAGGCATTTACCCTGTTAAGTGACGGATACGCCTGTGACGATAAGCACGTCTTTTGGAGAAACCGCTTATTGAATGTAGATCGGAACTCTTTCAAAGTGCTGGAAGATGGTTATGCAGAGGACAAGTACCATTATATTTACAGAATGGTAGTAACAAAGAAGAAGGATGTGGAGGCGAATCACTTATGAGTATTGTTAATGTTTTCCCAGGAGGTACTTATGCGCAGACTGAAAACCATCATCCCCGTAGCCGGGATATTGCTGCTGATCCTCTCGGCGGCATCCTTGTACGTTGCCGTGCAAGCCTTGTTGGAAATCCGCCCGGCGGAGGACTACGAAGATATAGGAGTCCTCACCTTCCAGCCCTATGACGTTCTGCCGGTCCAGGTGAAGAACACCGGGGCCAGCAGCCGTGACCGCCGCATGAACTCCACCAAGACCGTCTACATGGTCTACTACCGGGCCACGGACGGCAGCGGCTACAATTGGAGCAATGAGGCATTTTCTAAGGATCACGGCCAGCGGGTCGTGGAGGCCGGGGAGACGGTGCAGCGCCGGGTGCTGCGTATCCCGGCGAACGGAACTTACATTACCGTGGAGCCGGAGCAGAGCGCCGGGAGCTACACCGCCGGACTCCGGCAAAAGTACACCACTATCTTTGCGCTGGCGGGGGCCTATGTCCTGCTGTATGGGTTAGGGTGGTGTGTCTTGATATTCACAAAAAAATCAAAGAGAGGTTCGCAGGTATGGTAAAACAGAAAAGGCAATTACAAAAGGGGGCCGCGCTTGCCCTGTCGCTTTTGCTCCTGCTCGGTTCGCTGGCAGGCTGTGGGGGCAAGCCGCAGAAGGATGCGTCCAGCGCGGACGGGCCGACAAATACATACACGCCCCCGGTGAATGAGGATGGGTATATTGTTGTTACAATGCCCATTACGCTTACTGGTGGAAACACCGCAGAAGAATTAGAGGCACAACATCAAGCACTGATTGTTGGAATGAGCGAGGAAGAAATCGCAAAGCTCTATTGGACGAATATCACCGCAAATGAGGACGGGAGCTTTAATTACATTCTCACGCCCGAACAATTCCAGCGGATAAAAGAGACATCCTATATGTCGGGGAAACTGATTGATGCCGCAACAAATACTTTCCCGGCGGAGTTTATCAAAGCTACAGAATATGCAGACATCGACAAGGACGGAATACCGTGGGCGCTGGCCGTATCCGTTGATAAAAAACTGTACGAAAGTTCGGAACTGGTAAATTCTCTCTATGTAACGGTAGGTCCGTCTATCTACATCGGAATGTATCAAATTCTCTGCGGCGTCCCCGGTGATGAATGGGCCGCCCATGTGACTGTGAAAGACGCTGATACCGGTGAGGTCATTTCAGAACACGACTTCCCCACCCGCGGTGAGTGAGCAGATGCGGAAGGAAGAAACGTCTGAAATCAGAAAGAGTGCTCAGATATGCAAAATCGCAATGGAGTGCATTGTCAGCGGCCATTATAGACCGCTGGAAGATCGCCACGCTCTTACAAGAGTATCCGAACAGGATATCAGGCGCGTTTTGAAGGAGTACAACTCCAAGGAGCTGCCCGTTATGCCCCCGGACACCTATTTTGAAGAATCGGCGTATGTAGGCGAATACCGGGACGGCTCCGGCTGGTATGTCGATATTAACCTCTGGTATCCTGATGGGGAGAGCGACCTGACACTGCAACTGGATATTAGGAAACGTGGAAACCATCTGGCGTTTATCATTGATGATCTTCATGTGCTTTGAGCACCAAGAAAGAGAGGTTTGCAGGTACGATGAAACAGAAAAGACGATACCAAAAGGGGGCTGCGCTTGCCCTGTCGCTTTTGCTCCTGCTCGGTTCGCTGGCAGGCTGTGGGGGCAAGCCGCAGGAGGATGCGTCCGGCGCGGACGGGGCAAATACCCCCTCCGACAATAACACCGAATACAGACCCTCCAGTGTGAATTATGTGTCGCCCACAAACAGCTATACCCCAGACACAAATGCGGATGGATATATTGTTGTCACGATGCCATCCTCTATTATCTGGATTTCTGGTGCTACGGCATCAGAGTTAGCCGCAGATTTCCACAGCACAAATCCCCCTGATGAACGTATTACGGACATCGTGGCAAATGAAGATGGAACAGCGGACTATCTTTTTACCCCAGAACAATTTGAACACTTCAAAAAAGACACTTATGATACTGGATGTTATGCGTATGGAGTGGGCAATTTTCCGCAGTCTATCAAAACCGTAGAGTATACTGAGATTGACGAAAATGGAATACCTTGGGCCGCTGTTGTTACTATGGATGCTGCGCTTTATACTGCCAGCGACATGGACGCGCTGCTGGGATATTCATACGGTGTAGCGTGGCCCGCAAACTATATAGGCCAGTATCAAATTTTCTGCGGCATCCCCGGTGATGAATGGGCCGTCCATGTGACCGTGAAAGATGCTGACAGCGGCGAGGTGATTTCAGAACACGACTTCCCCACCCGTGGCGAGTGAGCCAAAAACATGGGAGCATTTCTTTCGATAGGGGAGATCGGTTATGAAGAAATTTCGCAAATGGATACCGCTGTTTTTATTTCTGGGGCTGCTCCCGGCCCTGCTGACCGGCTGCAATCCGGAGTCGGGCACATCTTACGAGATCATCTACCCATCCGGCCTGTCCCGCGGGCCGTGTGACTGGGAAGACGTTGTGCCGGTGGAAGGTGCGCCCTATCAGTTGACGAGTGGGAAATCAGAGAATTTTGAGAAAAACCGCTCCTATGATTTATGGGTTCTGGATGAAAACGGCGAAGTGTTGTATGAGTACCCGGAGCTGGGCCATAGTGTGGTCCGCGGTGAGGCGGGTGATCAGGAAAATACCGTTTGGGTGAGCTGTGAACTGTGGAACACACCCCATCACTCTGGATACCTCGATGGCTGTCTGAAAGAAAGTACGTTGCTGCTGCTGGATATGGAAACCGGAGATATTCTGTTCCAGGCCGAGGTGGGGGAAAACGAATGTTACATCACTTCAAGGGAAACGCGGTGCTATTTTTACAAGCCGGGTGAGCCGGAGAGCGAAAAACTGTTTGGCCTGCTGAAAACGCCTGCCCAAAGTGCGGAACTCTACTACCGGGACACTGGGGACTGGGCAGAGCCGCATACCGTTTACACTTTTGACTATGTGGACGAACCCAATATGGATGGCAGCGGCGTAGAGGATCGTGCCAAGTTTTATCTCTCAGAAAATCAGATCAGGGTAGCCTGGACATCCTATGAATCAGTTGGGAACAAAAACTGGGAGTATTTAGAGAAAAAGGTTTATGAGATCCCACTTGCCGAAAGTGCTGGCGAGTGAGCCAATTCCAATAGTGCGGACGAGGAGGATTTGGGTATGGAAAACTTGGAGTATTCAAGACTGAAATTTTCAACGCGCTATACTTCGGATGAAGCTCAGGCCATTTTGGTAAGATTTATGGAGCGATATGTTGACAAAGAAAAATTCAAACGATATGTTTTGATGTGGAACTCATTTATTTGTAAGCCCATATGCCTGCCATTGAAGGCTGTTCAAGATATAGCACTCCCATCTGATAAAGAGGTTTTCTTTTACGATGAAAGAGAAAAGATGCTCTATGGCACAACAATAAAAGATGTTGTATGCTTTGTAGAAAATCTTGAGCCTTGGGATCAGGTCGATGCTTGCGTTTTCGATGGAGATATGAATTGGGTTGTAGCGGTTACACACGAAGACGCGATATTATGTTTGGGAAACATTAACATTGGAAAGTTTGAGTAAAGCACATGGATATTTTTGAGCGGTACAAATATGAACACCAATTCAAGGTGGGATGGTGTCCCATTTGCAATCAAGGCTGGCAGGTTATTATGAAAACGGCGGATGGAACATTGGCGGTCTGTTGTGAAGAATGTATGTCAGCGTGGCCGTCGCCAGAAGACATCAACGATCCTGCTAAAGCCACCTTTGACGAATTTGGACTGGAAGGAATGCCTACACATCAAGAAATTCTTGAACAGGGATGGGACAAATTTCTTACCACAGAGAACTAAGGGGGACAAATATGTTTGAACATAGGTATGGTATCAAGTTAAAAACAGCCACTGCGGATGCGGCGATTCTAAAGTTGCTCCGCAAGCACTTTCCCAATCAGTCCCTATCAGAACTTCGAGGCAAGATCCAGGCCCGTGATTATGTATTCCTCTCCGACATGGAGAAATATGACGGTGAGCGCCGGATGGCAAAGCTGTTGAGGGAATTTGACAAGGCCGGTATTGAAACGGAGCTATTTGAGGAACACAGGTACACTCCTGCCCCATGGCAGTCAGAGCCTATGAGCCGTGAATTTTTTCATAATATACTCCAGCGCAACCGGGAGATTGAGCGGGAGACAATGCTTGGCATAGAGCGTGAGGTGGAGGGCTTCGTCAGTCCGGAGGCCATGGCGGACATTGAGGAAGAACTGCGAAATCAAGACGAGGAGTACTGACCTTATGAGGGAACAGAGCGTATGAAACGCGAAGAAGACGATTTTGCCGCTTATAGGTGGCAGCAGAAGAACCAGGCCGCGCCCTTTTCCTACATATACCCGCAGATGCCGCCCCGGTTCCGCTGGTGCCGCCGCTTCGCCCAGGCGCTGTTCCTGATAGAGTGGGGAGGCTTTGTGGCGCTGGTTCTCAGCAACTTTCCAGCGGGTGTTGTGGCGTTGCTCTGGGGCAAGGAGGCTCTGCTGGAGGGAGTTGGAGCCATGGCGTTCCTGCTCTCTATGGTATCCTTTGCGCTGCTGCCCCTGGCCTTCCTCGCCAGATGGCTGAGGCATACGGCGAAACTCTTTTGGCACTGCCCTTGCTGCGGACAGCCTTTCCCCTACTACGCCCCGGATGGTAGGCATGAGGAAATGCGGAACAAGGAGTGCTGCTATACCCTCCGGCAGATGCGGATCGGATGTGTGAAGACAAAGCTCTGCCCGCTGGTGATCCCATCGGAGTGCCCGGCGTGCAGACAGAAGTTTTTTAAGATGGAGCAAAGTAATCTAAATGGAGGAAGAACATTATGAGCTTTCGGTATGATTTAACCGCAGTTGAAATCCTAAAACTATTAGGCTATACAGAACCAGTTGGCAAAGATACTCTTTTGCAGGCAGAGCGTGAAAAGAATCTGAAGCTGCCTCCCGCATTGTTTGAATTTTGGAGTTTGGCGGCGGACAGCACCTTATTTGAGACCGCCGACATCTGGACAAAAAGGCGGGACTTTTGCTGGTTCTCGTATGACAGTATCCAGGAATGGATCGACGGAGATAAGGAATATTGGGAAAAGGACCCCCAGAAATATGCCGATAACGAGTATTATCAGCTTTACAAACTTCCCAAAGTAGAATGGGGCAGTTATGTCCCTAACTATTTGCAGATCGGAAGCGACTATGGTGCCGGAATATCAAAATTCGGAATTTGCCTCGGAGAGATCGAACAAGTTGATCCCCCTGTCTACATTCTAATCGAAGAAAATTCCATAACGGAGTGGAACATGCTTGATAGTCATTTGTCTGCTTTTTTGATGCGCTCCATTTGCGATGTCTTATGTTGCGGGGAGTATGATACAGCCACTCTCGTTCTGGAAGAAATGGGCTGGACTGTGGATGAAGCATATCAAGAGGATTTTCCCACTCTTGACATGGATGCTTTATTAAAGCAGAAATCTGAGTATGGAGCGGATGCCGTTTGTGGCTGTGCATACGACGAGGAAAAGCATCTGCTGATCGTTGCCAAAATTGATAGAGGCGACAGTAGAAATAGCCGAATTATGACATATCAAAAGCAGTAGGACGGTTGAGCTTAACGCCGAGAAAAGCCATAGCTGAAAACGCATTCCAACAACCGGAGGTGACCTATGAAGAACGAAGCGCAAATTCGGATATTGCTGCTCCAGCAGTATCTTTGCACCCTTACAGATGAGGAGCACGCCGCCTCCGTTTCAGACATCCTCCAATTCTGGGAATCCCACGGTATCCAGGCCGGCCGCAAGAGTGTGTACAGCGACATCCAGATCCTGATTGACCAAGGCGTGGACGTTGTCTGTGTCAAGAGCACCCAGAACCGCTACTTCGTCGGCTCCCGCCTGTTCGAGCTGCCGGAGCTGAAGCTGTTGGTGGATGCGGTGGAGTCCTCGCACTTCATCACCAGGAAGAAAAGCGCCAGCCTGATCCGCAAGCTGGCCTCCCTCACCAGCCAGGAGCAGGCCAAACAGCTCAACCGCCCTGTCTACATGGAGGGCACAGTGAAGCAGGACAACGAGGCGATCTACTATGCGGTGGACATGATCCACACCGCCATCCAGGAGAAGCGGCGGATCGCCTTCCAGTACATAGAGTACACCGCAGAGAAAGAAAAAGTCCTCAAGCACGACGGCTATCGGTACGAGTTCAGCCCCTATGCCCTGATCTGGAGCCGGGACTATTACTACGCCGTGGGCTGGTCGGAGAAACACGGCAAGCTGGCCCAGTTCCGTGTAGACCGCATGACCGCTGTGGAACTGCTGGTGCAGGAGGCCATACCAGCGCAGGACTTCGATCCAGCAATGTACGTACACCAGGTGTTCGGGATGTTCGGCGCTGACATCCGGAGGATAACACTGCTGTGCGAGAACAGCACCATGCGCAGCGTTGTTGACCGTTTTGGAGAGGAGGTGCAGACAGAGATCGTAGACGGGGCGCACTTCCAGACCACCGTGGATGTTGCGCCCAGCCCGCCCTTTTTCGCCTGGGTCTTTACTTTTGGCGGGAAAATCCGTATCATGGAACCGGAGGAGATTGCGGCGAAAATGAGAGAGATGGCAATGTGGCTACAATGATAAGTCTCCATCCAAATTTACAGTTGAATGGAGATAAGAGCATTGAGCAGTTAATAGAAAGGAGATCACTTAGTCATGCAATACCAAGTCAGTATCCCAACATTGATGGATTTTTTCTGTCAAGGGGAACATCAAGGTTTCTCTGAGGCGGATATTCAAACAGCAGAGAAAACTATCGGTGTAGCTCTTCCAACTATTTACCGGGATTTTCTGAAAACGTATGGCCTCGATCCCATCAACAACCGACACAATCATATCAACTGCCCACCGAAGGGAATTGTCACTTCTTATTCTTATATTCAAGATACCTTGGAAGATTGGGTGGAGGAATTTCAGGAGGCTAAGGAACAGGGCCAGGAAAATCGTTATAAAGACAACGGCTATTTTGCTCTATGGCAACTTCCACAAGAAAAGTGGTCTGCAATCACAGATAATTATGTCTTGCTCTGGTGTGAAAATCAGGGCGTCTGGAATGCTGGCTATCGGTTGAGCGACCTGCAAGCTGGTTTATCTGACCCGCCGCTGTATATCTCCACCAACGACGACTACATCTCTTTTGCAAAGTGCGCCGATAATCTGGATGCCTTCCTGCTGTCCATGCTTTGGGATGCAGCCTATGGCTACAACGGAGGCGTTCGGCTGACAGATTCTACTCAGATTAATTCCGCTTTGTCTCAGGCGGGGATTGACCGCAAGCTCCTGGAGTTTCGGGGCCTGTTATCTGCCTGCCTGGATGATAAGCGGGAGACGTTGTACCTTTATTACAACAACGGGGAATATCAGGAATTATGCACCGCCAATCGGAACAAACCCGCACCGCAGGCAAAGCCTGTTTTTGAAAAGCCAACCCTGAAATATGTTCCCAAGGGTCCATATCATATTGAAGTGACCTTTGATCAAGGCATTGACCCGCCAAACAGCACCCACATTCATCCTTTGATTGCGCGGGTAATAGAGAGAATGTATGGAAAGAGATTATTAGTTCGCTACGACTGGATGAAGGCGATAGGAAAAACAAAGGGACTAACTCTGGATTTAAGAGATGTGATTATAGAACCGGACGGTACAGCCCACGCTCCAATTCCTGTCAACTTACCATCGAGTTTTTATCTGGACCCGGCGGATTGGTCTATTATTGAGGAAATGCCTAATCTGCAAACCCTTCGTATTGAAAACCTCATTGTAGATGACTTTTCTTTTCTCTCTAAATGTAAAAATCTTAAGATGCTCTCCCTCTACAACACAAATTTCACAGATTGCCGAATGTTGCTGAAACTGCCAAAGTTAGAAGAAGTTGATCTTCGTTTCTGCCCATTAGAGCACGAAGAAGTTCTTCAAACATTGGATATCCGACAGGTTGGATTGGCAAAGGAACAGCAGTAAGAAATAAAAACGTGACAAAATTTGTCGAAACCTCGTGAGGTGTTCCCAACTGGGGACACCTCATTTTTGCCCTCTTGCCAATCGAACAGAGACACGATATACTATGGTCAAGCCGTTTACTACCGGGTAAACGATAAAGGGGGTATGCAAAATGAATCAGACATTCGGCGCCTTTGTCCGCCAGAAGCGGATGGCGCTGGGAATTTCCCTCCGGGGGCTGGCCGCACGGCTGGGCCTGTCTCCCGTATATATGAGCATCATCGAAACAGACCGTAAACCTGCGCCGGCCAAGGAACATCTGGACAGGCTGGCAGAGGAACTGCATCTGAGCAAGGAGGAGCGGGAACTGTTTCTGGATCTGGCAGCCGCATCCCACAAAATGAAGGTCCCGGCAGACCTGCCGGAGTACATCATGGAGCGGGACATCGTCCGCGCCGCTCTGCGCACCGCCAAGGAGGTGGATGCCACTGACGAGGAGTGGCAGGAGTTTATTGACCGTATCACTAAACGGACGTCCAAGAACAGGAGGGATGGACCATGACAAATATCTATTATCAGGAACAGGTGCTTGAAAATATTGCGCGAAAGGTGCTGTGCGGCTATGATTCCGCGCTGTACTACGGTTCCCCTGCCGCCGTCCCCATTGAGGAGATGATCGAGGCCCACGGCGTATCCCTGGAGTACCAGTATCTCCGGAAGAATGGCCGCATCCTGGGCAAGACCATTTTTGACGAAGGGCTGGAGGCGGTGTATGACATGGAAAACCGGGAGTACACCCTCTTCCCTGTCCGAGCCGGCACCATTCTCATTGACGCCTCGCTCTGTGAGGAGGACGCCAGCACAGGCCGTCTGCGCTTTACCTGCGCCCACGAGCTGGCCCATTGGATACTCCACAAAAAGCTGTACACCGGCACAGGCCGGAGCGCGGCTATGATTACAGAGCAGTCCGAGACTATTTTGGAGATACAGGCCAATATGCTTGGCTCCGCCATCCTTATGCCCATCGCCCAAATCAAGCGGTGCTTCTACCAGCTCCGGGGAGGCCGTCAGGACGGCCAGCTCATCGACGATATGGCCGATGTGTTTCAGGTGTCCAGGCAGGCCATGCGCATCCGGCTCACCAACCACCGACTGCTGTAAAGTTTTATCGTTATGTTCACTAAAAAGGGAACAGCAGGAGGTGGAAATGAAGGAGAAGGAATCCCGCACGATCTACTGCCCGGTTTGTCACCGGGGCCGTATTCTGGACGCGGCAAGCCAGACAGATCCCGCGCACCTGCGGCTCTTCGGGCCACGGCAGTCCGCCAAGGCGGAGTGGTTCACCAAATGTCCAAAATGCGGGGCACAGATCGGCATGATATTTCAGAGAGAAGTAAATATTGAGCAGCAGCAGGCGGGAGCGTGATCCCGTCTCTCCCTCAACCCCAATACTTAGTCAAGCGCACCAACCGCCCGTCATCACCGAGCAGGCAGCGTATCACATCGCACTACACTGCCTCTCCTGACCGGCCCCGCCCGATACTCGGGCCGCGGCAGGCCGGGATATCAGGGATGTAACTACGGGAGCCATCGCGTTCGGAGCCTTACAGGTAGCTTTTTAGCTATGTGTAAGGCTCCTTTTTTGTTGTCCTTTTCGCCAGCTGAAAGGCGGAAAGGATTTTTATGTCTCTGCACTTTTGGCAGCCCTATACAGCGAAATACCCGTGACCTCCAATCTCAAAACCGCACCTTTCCCCCAAATTTTGAGATTGGAGATCACCCAAATGAAATTTACATATTTGGTCTATAAGCAGGTCAACGGTACCCGGCAGCTTGCCGCTGCGACACAAGAGGAGTGGGACGCCATTCTGAAGGAAAACAGGCGGCTGCCGTTGGAGAGACGCCGGCTCTTTGTAAAAGACTGCTTTGAAGACGGCGGAGAACTGGACTGCATGTATATTGAGGCAACCGCCGCTGAATATCGGGAGTGGAACAGCAAAAATACGGTCAGCCAGAAGAAACGCAAGATTGGTATGAGTTATACGCATCAGTCTCTGGACACAGGAGTTCCGGATACTGATGTAGAGACGCTGCATGAATGTGTTCCCTCTGAATTCAATCTCGAGGGCATTGTAGCGGATCAGGTTCTCATCGAAGAATTGAAGCGCGCGTTACGGGCCTGGAAGCCCTGGGCGGAGGAGCTGATGGATCTCTACATGGCCGGGGCAAAGCGTTCCTGCACAAACGGTTTATGTAAAAAATACCAGCTCACCGACCGGGCTGTTCAAAAGCGAAAAGCGGCCTTCGAAAAATTTGTTTTAGATTTTTTGAAAAAATAAGTTCGGTTTCAGGCTCCGGAGGTTGTAGTAAAGGGATGAGAGGGCAAACTCGGCTCCTCTCTCTGCTCTTTGACAAATACCGCAGCCCTGCGGTCATATCCGGCAACTGGAATACGTTCCCTGACGGTCCGTGTGAGAAACGGAAAGCGATATGGAGGATGCGCCAAGACCACCTGTAGGAGAAAGCGAATTGCAGTGAATTTCACTTCTGCTATCAAAGACGGCCAAATAAGGTGCCCAGCGGTCCCCATCCATCCCAAAACAGCCCTGGCAAGCTGTTTCGCAATGACCCCGTCAGAACACAATGATACTCCTGCCCAGCCACAGCCCTGCTACGCAGGATCACGCAATGGGGGCAGCTCGGAGAGAACCTCGGAGGGGTGAGACGCCCGTGATGTGCGCCAGCACAGTTCCAGACTGCCGCCCAAGGCTCGGGAAGTAGTGTCGAATAGAGCCAGCAAATGATCAACGATAAGAAAGCGGGGCCGCTCTCCGCAAAAAGGATAGCAATATCTTTGCGCCAACCTGCGCAGGAGCGGCCCCGTCTTTTCAAAACAGAGGAGAAAACGACTATGGATTTCAAGAGGACCCGTCCCATTCAGCGGGGCGATATCTATTACGCCGATCTCACGCCGGTCACCGGCTCGGAGCAGGGAGGCATCCGGCCTGTCCTGATCCTCCAGAACAACGTGGGCAACCACCACAGCCCCACCGTCATCGCCGCCGCCATTACGGGGTACGTCAAGGGCAAACGCCAGCCCACCCATGTGCGGCTCAAGGGCGCGGCCTGCGGCCTGTTCCGGGATTCCACTGTCCTGCTGGAGCAGGTTCGGACGCTGGACAAGTCCCGTCTGGGCGAGTACATGGGCAGCGTGGGCGAGGACAAGATGCGGGAAGTGGACGCCGCGCTGCACGTCAGCGTGGGGCTTGCGGAAACATATTGCTAAAATATATACATAGCGGAGACAGTGTGTCTCTGCTGTTTTATTTATCAACTCATTGGGGCCGCTCACGGCTCCCGATGAGCGGCCCTCATACGAAGGAGGGCGCTAATATTATGACCACAAAGGAATTGCGGGACAACGTCACCTTTCTCTCCGCTCTTCGGATGCTGGAGGGCATGGCGGAGCGAAAGCTCCTGTCGGAAGCGGAGACGGAGCGGGCCAGGACCGAGCTGAAGCGGCGGCTCCGGCCCACCTTGATTTTTGCTTGAGAACAGGTACATTCTGCTTGGTTTTGGGGGCTGTTTTTGGTTGGTATTGGTGAATAGCTGTTTCAAAAAACTTGTGATATTGTGTGTCGCAGAAAGGAGGTCAAAAAAGATATGGTACAGACAAACACTACTGCCGCAAGGCGTCCGAGAATTACCGTCATTGACCCCAGGAAGCCCGAGGCGGCGAAGCTCCGGGTTGCGGCATACGCCAGGGTCAGCAGCGACTCGGCTGACCAGCTCAACTCCTACATGGCCCAGGTGGACTTCTACACCAAGTTCATCTCCTCCAGGGAGGACTGGGAGCTGGTAGACGTCTACGCCGACGAGGGGCTGTCCGGACTGGAGGCCCGGAAGCGTGAGGAGTTCAACCGCATGATCGCGGACTGCCGTGACGGGAAGATCGACCGGGTGCTGGTCAAGTCCACCTCCCGCTTCGCCCGGAACACCACGGACTACATCCGGTATGTGCGGGAACTGCTCCGGCTGGGCATCTCCATCTGCTTCGAGAAAGAGAACATCGACACCGGGAAGATGACCACCGAGCAGATCGCCCAGATCTACGGCGCTTTCTCCCAGATGGAGTCCACCAACCACTCCAACAATATGAGGGTCAGCGTTCGGATGCGGATGGAGAAAGGGATCTTCGTCCCTCCCTCCACTCCCTACGGCTACCGGCTGGCGGGACGGGAGCTGGAGATCGTCCCCGAGGAGGCGGAGATCGTCCGGTATATCTACAACGCCTACCTCAAGGGCCAGGGGACGGCGGATATCGCCCATGAGCTGAATGAGCTGGGGGCTGTCCGGGGCCATGGCCGGGAGGGATGGCATCCAAACACGGTGCAGTACATCCTGACCAACGTCTCCTACACCGGCGATATGCTCTGGCAAAAGAGCTTCGCCACCGATACCATCCCCTTCCGGCAGGTGCCGAACCGGGGACAGAAGCCCCGGTACTTCGTGGAGAACTGCCACCCGCCCATTGTGTCCAAGGAGGACTTCCAGAGGGTGCAGGACCTGATGGCCCTTCGCCGGACGCAGTTCGCCGGTAACGCCTCCAAGCCGGAGGCGTCGGTCTACAGCAAACGGATTGTCTGTGGAGACTGCGGCTCCGTCTGCCGCAGGAAGGTCACCAACGGCAAGACCTACTGGGTGTGCAACCGCCATGACGACGCCAAGTCCCGCTGCCCCGTCCCCCAGGTGCCGGAGGCGGAGATCACAGCGGCTCTGCTTCGGCTTTACCACAAGCTGAAAGCGGATGGCGGCACGATCCTGCGCACCGTGCTGGAGCAGCTCCGGGAACTGCGGGAGCGGGAACTGCGCACAAACTGCAAAATCAGCGACATCGACAAAGAAATCGCCCGTCTGTCTGAGCAGAATCTCGTACTGGTTCGACTGAAGTCGAAAGGGTACGTTGATCCTGCTCTTTATTTATCCCAGCAGGGTGAGATCGAACAGAAGCTGAGGACGCTGAGACGGCTGCGCCGGCGCATCATGGACTCCACCGGCGAGGACACCCAGATCCAGGACACCGAGATCATGCTGGACTGCCTGGAGGACGGCCCCCAGTGGCTGGGGGAACCCAGCCAGGAGCTGTTCGAGTCACTGGTCAGGCGGATCGTGATCGTCTCGGCGGACACCCTGAAATTCACCCTGCTCAACGGCCTGGAGCTGACAGAGCGGATTGGAAAGGCGGTACGGTAATGGCATGGCAGAGAAAGACCCCCTTCGGCTACATGGTGCGGGGCGGCGAAACCGTCCCCTGCCCCACGGAGGCTGACGCAGTTCAGAACATCTTCACCCGTTACCTGGCGGGGGCCTCCTTCGGCAGGATCGCGGAGGAGATGAGCAGAGGGAACATCCCCTACCACCAGCATACCAGCCAGTGGAATAAGCACATGGTCAAGCGGATTCTGGAGAATGGGAAGTATCTGGGGACAGACGTCTATCCCCGGCTCATCAGCGATGAGGAGTTCCTCGCGGCGCAAATCCAGAGGGAGGACAAAACTGACTACGCTCCCTGCCCCGCTGCGCTGAATCCTGTTCGGGAGAAAGCCGTGTGCGCGGTATGCGGAAGCAGAATCGCGCGGGACACCAAGTCCCATGGACGGCCCCGCTGGGTCTGCCCGGACTGTGGTGCCATCGTCCACATCAGCGATGAGGAGGTGCAGAAACGGATATCCCATCGGCTCCGCCATCTGGCGGACACCCCCGACCTGCTGACCCAGCCTCCCATACCGGAGGCTGTCCCCTCCACGGACGCCCTGCGCATCCAGAATGAACTGAACCTGTGCTTCAACCGCCCGGACATCAACCCCGACTACACGAAGACGCTGATCTTCGCCGCCGCCGCGGAGCGGTACGCCGTCCTGCCGGATCTCACGCCAGTCCATGACATGGAGGCACTTCGGGAGCGCCTGGAAACCGGTCCCGTCAGTGACAGCAACCTGCGGGAACTGCTGGCAAAGGCGGTAAAGGCCATCCGCATCGGCGGACAGGATTACATAGAACTGGAACTGACCAACGGAACGATGATAGGAAAGGAGCAAACCACATGACTACACAACAGACTCCCCAGAAGCGGCGGATCACCGTCATTCCTCCCAATCCCCAGCTTACAGAGCGGGACATTCACAAGAAGCACCTCCGGGTAGCTCCCTACTGCCGGGTATCCACGGACAGCGAGGAGCAGCTCAACAGCTACAACGCCCAGATCGCCTACTACACCGAGAAGATCGCCGCCACACCGGAGTGGACTATGGTCCGCCTGTACGCGGACGAGGGCATCACAGGCACGTCCATGAAGCGGCGCAAGGAGTTTTTGAAGATGCTCCGGGACTGCGACCAGGGTAAAATTGACCTCATCATTACCAAATCGGTGTCCCGCTTCGGACGCAACACCCTGGACGGTCTGGACACCGTCCGGAAGCTGAAGCGGAAGGGAATCGGCGTCTTCTTCGAGAAAGAAAATGTCAACACCCTCTACATGGACAACGAGATGATCCTCACCTTCATGATGAGCCAGGCCCAGGCGGAGAGCGAGTCCCTCAGCGGAAACGTGAAGTGGGGCCACCGGAGGAACTTCAAGGACGGCAAGGTTTACTACCACTACGCCAGCTTCCTCGGCTACCGCAAGGGGCCGGACGGCCTGCCGGAGATCGACCCCGATGAGGCGGCCATCGTTCGCAGGATCTTCGCCCGATACCTGCTGGGCCAGAGCGTCCACCAGATCTGCCGCGACCTGATGTCGGACGGCGTCAAGACCGCCCAGGGCAGTGATTCCTGGCATGACAGCGTGGTGAGGAAAATGCTGCAAAACGAAAAATACATCGGGGACGCCCTGCTCCAGAAGACCTTCATGGCGGACCTCTTCACCCATGAGCAGAGGAAGAATATGGGGGAGCTGCCCCAATACTACGTCCACGAGTGCCACCCCGCCATCATCGACCGGGACACCTTCCAGCGGGTGCAGGAGGAGCTGGCCCGGCGCTCCAGCCTGCGAAAGACCTCCTCCAAGGCCAAGACGGAGCTGGGCAAATACTGCGGCAAGTATGTCCTCAGTGAGCTTCTGGTCTGCGGTGAATGCGGCAGCCCCTACCGCCGGGTGGTGTGGAGCCGGCCCGAGGGTAAGCGGATCGTCTGGCGGTGCATCAACCGCCTGGAGCATGGGAAAAAGATCTGCAAGAAGTCCCCCACCTGGAATGAGACGGACATCCAAGCCGCTGTGACCGCCGCCATGAACGAGCTGTTCCACGCCCAGACCGCAAAGGAGGCGCTGGAGGCCAGCATCACCGCCGCCCTCGCCGGGGAGGATGGGGAGCTGTCCCTGCCGACGCTGGAGGCGCAGATCCGCAGCCTCACGGAGCGTCAGCTGGAGCTGTTCCAGCTGGCCGTCAGCGCCGGCCCCGACTGCCTGGAATATGACGAGGAGATCCAGCGGGTGAATATAGCGAAGACTTCCCTGATGGCGAAGAAAGCGGAACTGGAGCGTGAGGGCCGAACCGCCGCCGCGTTCGACCGGAGGATGGAGGACATCGCCAACGAGCTGGAGCAGACGGCTGGGACCATTACGGAGTTTGACGAGGTCACCGTCCGCCAGCTGGTCAGCAATATCAAGGTGGTCAGCGAGGACACCCTGCTCATCTGCTTCAAGGATGGGACGGAGATCACCCAGACGATATAGGGAGGGAGACAGCATGATCTATATCACCGGCGACACCCACGGCGGCTTCCAACGGTTTAACACCAAAATTTTTCCACAGCAGAAGCAGATGGGCCACAGCGACTATGCAGTCATCACAGGAGATTTCGGGGGCGTGTGGGACGATTCCCCCAGGGAGGCATACTGGCTCAACTGGCTGGAGGAAAAGCCGTTTACCACCCTCTTTGTGGACGGGAACCACGAAAACTTCGATAGGCTCGGTGAGCTTCCCGTCCACCAGTGGCAGGGAGGGAAAGTCCACTACGTCCGGCCCCATGTGCTCCACCTGATGCGTGGGCAGGTCTTCGAGATTGATGGCACATCCTTCTTCACCATGGGCGGCGCTGCCTCCCACGACATCCAGGACGGCATCCTTGATCCGGCGTCCCCCGATTTTGAGCGGGAATACTGGTTCAAGCGCCGGACACGGCAGATGTTCCGGGTGAAGGGAGTCTCCTGGTGGCCCGAGGAGCTGCCCTCAGTGGAGGAATATGAGGAGGCCGTCAGGAACCTGGAAAGGGTCACCTGGAGGGTGAACTGCGTCCTGACCCACTGCGCCCCCACCAGCATCCAGCAGAAGCTGGATCGAAACTACACCCCGGACCGGCTGACGGACTTCCTCCAGATGGTCAAGCGGCGGTGCCAATTCGATTACTGGTTCCTGGGCCATTACCACCGGAACTGCGTGGTGGATGACCGCTTCATCATCCAATGGAAACAGATGGTGGAGTTGCAACGGGAATAACAGCGGCATCACCGCCCGATACCGCTAAGGAGCAAGCCCTCGGATGACCGAGGGCTTGCTCGTTGGCGATTTCAAATAACAGAGGATAAAAAACAGGCGCACCCGCGCCGGAAAGGAGAAGCTGAATGAACGTCAGAAAGCCTGTCGACTACAGCGCCATGTTCGCGGCGCTGGACACCCTGATGGCGGCAAACCTGCCACAGATGGAACTGTACTGTGAGATTGGCCGGCTGGTCAGCGGCAGGCCGGAGAAAGGCGCCGCTGTCGCCGCTGCGGAGTATCTGTGCAGCGCATACCCTGACGCCTCCGGCTTCTCCCCCCGGAACCTGCGTCGGATGCGGGAGTTCTACCGCGCCTATGAGAGCGCACCGGAAGTGCTGGGTGAGGCCATGACCATCGGCTGGACACAGAATGTGGTCATCCTGGAGGCGGAATTGTCCATCCAAGAGCGGGCGTGGTATATCCGGGCCGCTGGACAGTTTGGCTGGTCGAAGCTGGAACTCCAGCAGAGAATCGTGGATCATGCTCATCTGGAAATCGTCCTCGACTTTGCGGATGAAGTGTGCTATACTGAAGAAAACACCGCCAGCATGGAGTGTATAGCCAATGACAAAGATCCTGTTTGTGTGCCATGGAAACATCTGCCGCAGCCCAATGGCCGAGTTCGTGATGAAAGACCTGGTAAAGAAAGCGGGGCTGGAGTCGGAATTCCTCATCGAGTCCGCAGCCACCAGCACCGAGGAGATCGGCAACCCAGTCTACCCTCCGGCCCGCCGCAAGCTGGCCGAGCATGGTATCGACTGCGCTGGCAAAACAGCCCGCCAGTTGAGGAACGAGGACTACGAGCGGTACGACCTCCTGATTGGAATGGATCGGGCCAATCTGCGAAATATGCACCGCATCTGCGGTGGCGATTTCGATGGCAAGCTGCATCTGCTGATGGAGTTTACCGACTGCCCCGGCGATGTAGCCGATCCTTGGTATACGGGTGACTTCGAAACTACCTGGCAGGATGTGTCAGTTGGGTGCAGCCGGTTGCTGGGTTGGCTCATAAGCCGGGATCAGAGCGGGGAGATCGTAAAATGAGCGAGCGGATAAAAAAACAGAAAGATAACATCACAATTCGCTCCAGTGCCGCTGAATATCTTACTTTTGTAGCGTCCACAGGCGATAGCGCAGAAAGCATCGAAATGCGTTACGAGGATGAAAATATCTGGCTTACACAAAAGATGATGGCGGAGCTGTACAATGTAGATGTACGAACCATCAATTACCACATCGGCAAGGTGTTCAAGGATTCCGAGTTAGAGGAGAGGTCAACTATCCGAAAATTTCGGATAGTTCAATCTGAGGGGAGCCGTCAGATCAGCCGCGAGGTAAATCACTATAATTTGCAAATGATTATTGCCGTGGGCTTCAAAGTGAACAATGAACGTGCTGTTCAGTTTCGCAAATGGGCCAACGCCATTGTGAAGGACTACACGATTAAAGGCTGGGTCATGGACGAGGAACGGCTGAAAAATGGCGGTACCGTTCTGACAGAGAAATATTTTGAGGAACAGCTGGAAAAAATCCGGGAGATACGGCTGTCTGAGCGGAAATTCTATCAGAAAATCACAGACATCTATGCCACAGCTCTTGACTATGACAGAACGGCAAAAACGACTAAGGATTTTTTCGCAAAAGTCCAGAATAAGATGCATTTTGCTGTTCATGGACATACCGCCGCTGAAGTGATATACTATCGGGCTGATGCGGACCAGCCGCATATGGGTCTGACCTCCTGGAAAGAAGCGCCTCTTGGCAAGATTATGAAAAGCGATGTATCTATTGCCAAAAACTATCTGACAGAGGATGAATTGTATTCATTGGAACGTATCGTGTCCGCCTATCTTGATCTGGCAGAAGACCGGGCGCGGCGGCGTATTCCCATGACAATGGAGGATTGGGCAAAGCGGCTGGACATTTTCCTGATGGCCGATGACCGGGAAATCCTGACGAATGCTGGAACAATCACTGCCGAGATTGCAAAAGCTCATGCCGAAAGTGAATTTGAGAAGTATCGGATCATTCAGGACAGATTATATGAGAGCGACTACGACCGCTTTCTTGCTATGGAACAAGGTGCGGCCTCCGATGAGGATGGGCAATCCGGTCAAGGGATGACATTGCTTTGAAATATGAAAAATCGATTTTGTCGCCTTAGTCCAAAACCACGGAAATTCGTTGAATTTCCGTGGTTTTGGTCTTGTTTTCTATGCTTTTAGGGGCGGTTTGATTTTACGGTGCCCATCTGACCCAAGCCGTGACCCATACGGGAATTCGGAGCGGTTAGGGCTGGAGAGTACCGGAGAGGAAATTCCCCACTGCGTTCGCCGCCCGCTTCTGCATGGAGGTGGTGACGTGGGCGTAGGTGTCCAGGGTGAAGCCCGCCGAGTAGTGGCCCAGCATGGCGGAGAGGGTTTTGACATCTACTCCGTTTTGCAGGGCCAGCACCGAAAATGTGTGACGAAGGTCGTGGAAGCGTATCCGCTCCAGTCCTGCCCGTTTCAGAACCCTTTGGAGCATGTGCAGAACGCTGTCCGGGGACATCGGGCCTCCGTATGGAGAGGGGAATACGTACTCGTCTTTCTGCTCCATGCCCTTGAGGACTTTGATGGCGTCCGCTCCTATCGCTATGCTACGGTAGGAGTTTTTTGTCTTCAAGGGCGCTTCTATCACTTTTCCGTTTTGACGGAGGATCTGCCGCCGGACATGGATGATGCCCTTGTCCAGATCAATGTCGCTCCATTTCAACCCCAGCAGTTCTCCCCGCCTGAGGCCAGTTGCGAGGTCGATGTAGTACAGCTCAAATACACCGCTGCGCCGTGCCTCCTCGAAGAAGGCGCCCAGACTCTCCAGCGGCAGGATTTTCATTTCCTTCCTCTCCAGCTTTGGCAGGACACAGCCTTTCGTAGGATTAGCGGGGATCAGGTATTGTTCTACGGCGCAGTTCAGGGCGGAGGAGATCATCTGGTTGATGTTGCGTACCGTCTTGACGCTGAGGCCCTTGGGCTTGCTGCGGGACTCCGTGCATTCCACCCTGCCGTTCTCCAGCAGGTGTTTGTATAACCTCTGGAGGTTCATCGCCGTCAGCTTTTCCAGAGGAATATCCCCGAGGGCAGGCTTGATGTGGTTTTCAATAAAACCCTGGTAGGTCTTGTGGGACGAGGGGCGAACTTGCAGCTTGGCATAGTTCTCCATCCAGGTGTCCAGCCACTGGCCTACAGTGTAGCGCTCTGTCCGCAGGGACTGGACGCCGCTCTTCTCAATTGCCGACTTGAGTTTTGCCTTGACTTCCGCCTGGGTCTTTCCCAAGACATTTTTGTAGATCGTCCTTCCGGTCACCGGATCACGGCCCGCAGTGTAGCGTCCCTCCCAGCGGCCATCCTTTCGCTTGCGGATACTTCCTTCTCCATTGGCACGCCTTTTCGACATAACGTATCGCCTCCTTTGTCAGCAACACACCATACCAGCACCTTGCAGAAATATCCAGCCGCTACATGCGGTATTATCAAAAAATTCACATTTGCTGGTTTGGAACTTCTCTTTGTTTATAGCGATGCAATTTTTGAACAGTCACATAGACATCGACGGACCTTGGTACTCCTCGTGATCATCTACCTTGTGACCCATGGCGATTTTCTTCTCACGGATTCTCCGCATGAGTTTGCTCTCTACATGACTACCCGACGGGTTGGGCGGTGGAAGCGTTTCCCAAAAAATATTGCTGACGTGACGGAGGAGCCCCAAAGTACAGAGGAGAACAGACGGATCACGCTGCCGATGGTCCAGGAGGAACTGTGCATAGCTGTTGCCTTGAGCGGCAGACTGCGTCAGCCAGTATTCCGCTGTGCCTTGATCTTGTCCTACTTCTTTCCCCTGGAGGTATAGCTTGCCGAGGACATACTGAGCGTATTGATTTCCCTGACTGGCGGAGGTGCTTAGCAGCCGAACCGCCCTTTCAATATCTTTTGGAACCCCATCGCCCAGAAGACACATCTTCCCGAGGCGGTATTGAGCGTACTGGTTTCCAAACTCACAGGCACGCTCATACCACGAGACTGCTTCACCCATTCGTCCTTGTCTCTGGAGAAACCTTCCCAGAGCGTACTGTGACTGTACGCCCCCTATCGCGGCAGAGCGTCGGAACCATTTCTCCGCCTTTTCATCATCTGGTAGCACGCCAAGGCCATCCCGGTACGCCTTGCCCAAGTGATATGCGGTCGTGGCAACGCCCTTGTCCCACAACTGCTCCAACGTTTTTACCGCTTCTCTTTTTTCCGCCCACGTGACATTGTCATCGCAGAGCAGTGCTGCCGCTTGGCGGTATTTCAGCACTTCGCCGTATTCAGCGCCTCGCGGCAGAACTTCAAAAACCGCTTCCGGCTCATCGTTTATCTCCGCATCCTCAAAGGTGAACATGCCCAATCGTAGATTCTCTGCCTCCTGGATTACCAGATTCTTGATCGCGCGGAACTCTTCCTGCTGTGAGAGCGGCAGCCGCCGGCGAGGCGTGTCCTTGTAGTAGTTCTCCAGTTCATCACGCAGACCGTTCCAGACCTCATAGCACTCCGCTACCTCCGGGAGTTTTGCTATCTCATCCACGACAGCGTCCACCTGAGCCTTGACGGACTTTTTCAAATAGCCGTAGACCTTTTTGCCCTTGGCAGCTTCCAGAGACTGCGCCAACTCCAGCATCTTCATTTCGATCACAGGGCTGTCGCAGAAGCCTGTTTGCATCTTCTCTATCAACTCTCTCATAGACCGACGAGCTGCGGCGACCAGGTTCTTGTAGGAGATGTCCTTCTCCTGATAGAGTGTGTACATCTCATCCTGGAAAATATCATTCGTGAGTCTGGAACGGATCATCTTGACACCCTCTTTGGTCAAGCGGCCCTGACTTGGATCGACAGACCAGACCATGGCGTGGACATGAGGGTGGTGGCCTTCGTCGTGGAACGCAGCGCACCAGCGGAGCTGGTCCAGCGGAATCTTCATGGCCTCCGCTAGCTCGACTTGATGAGCTTTGATCAGTTTTCTCCAACTCTCCGCACAGTCATAGCCAAGGCGGGTCGCGTCCTCCCGCCGCAGGGACCAGATAAACGTCCACACGTTTCCGCTGTGCTCTTGAACTTCCTTGAGAGCAGCGTCCAGTGACACTGGTCGATTGCTGAACAGGCCGTGTTCACCATGACGCTCCACTCGAGGCCGGGTTGCGATGTACTTCATATAGCCATCTCTGTCCGTGAGCTTGTGCGCGTTAGCGTCCAGCACCGCGGAGATTAACGAGGAGGCGCTGCCAGTGGTCGGTGCTGAACGATAGTCATTGTACTCTTCCAGCTCAGCGGTGTCTGGAAAATCCCGGAGCAGATTTTCGATGAGCTGCCGCTGACCCTTCGTCACCGGGCTACTTCCTTCCAGCTTCTCTACCCGTTCGCGTGTGGCGATGTACTTCATATACCCGGAGGCGCCGCCGGCCTTGATATAACCGCTCTTTTGAATCAGCCTGACCATTGTTCACTCCCGCCATTCTGATACCTGATCGCATCCTCAAGATCAATCACACCATTGGTTTGCCGTATCTCCCTGATGCACCGCGCTCTCAGACGTTCCACGTCATCCAGGTGGACCTCATTCACCGCCGCCGTGATATTTGCGATCATATCCTGCTCCACGGCCAGCTTGAACAGCAGCTTGCCGATTCGAGTACCCAAAGCGCCCAGCTTGCCCTCTAGCACATCCGCAAGGACGCGCGGGAGATAGCTGGCGGCATTTTGCGTATTCAGGTAGCCAGTGTAGAACCGAATCGCCTTTTCGATGTACTCATTTTTCGTGGTGCAGTTGTCCTTTGTATAGCTATCTTCCACCTGACTCCATGCGCCCGAGGTGAGCCAGACAGTGTGCCGTGTTTTTTCTCCGTTCATACCGAAATCTCCTCCTTATTTTGAATTAGCGTCATGCGGAAGCAGTCAACAGTAGGGCAGAAACGTGCTCCTGAAAATATCAGCGTCAATCGCTCTGTTCCCCCGTCAAAAAAGCGTCAGCTTTCGTCTCCGCAACTGCCCGCACTGCGGGCAGAAGTCCCGCCCTGGCGCACGGAAAGCGCCAGGGCTTTCTCCTGCTATAATTTCGACCGGTGGGTTCAGCGGAAGAATAGCCACCAGTTATACACCGGCTGATCCAACAGTTTCGGTATCCTCGCCGGGTACGGCGGTGATATACTTTCCCCGCAGACAGAGGTTCCCTTCTTTTATCCCTGCGGCGTTAGTCTGCTTGTGCAGCATGGGACCTCTATCTTATGAGGGTTCATTGTTGAGCCGGATGCGGGAGCGGCAGCTCTCCGCTCATCTCGAAGCAGGATGTGACTCATAAGAGCGCGAGGACTGTCTGCAAATTTCAGCAGGATGGTGTTTGCCATGTTTATCGTAGGAATCGACATTGCCAAGCGTAGCCACATGGTCCGTGTCATCGACTCGGAGGGGCGGACCGTGTGCAAACCCTTCTCCATCCGCAACAGCTGCTCAGGCTGCAACGCGCTGCTGGAGCGGCTGCGGAAACTCACAAACCGCAAGAGCGATTTCCTCTTCGCCATGGAATCCACGGCCCACTATTGGCTGGCCCTCTATACCCGTCTGCGGAAAGAGGGATACCAGGTGGTGGTACTCAATCCCATCCAGACGGATGCCATGCGGGAGATGCTGATGGAGGAAAATAAGACGGACGAGATCGACACCCTGGTCATCGCGGAGACCATTCGGTTTGGCCGGTACAAGACCAGCAGCGTGCCGCAGGAGAAACTGCTGGCGTTGCGGGAGCTGTGCAGAAACCGCTTTTACCTTATCGACATGGGCAGCGATCTCAAACGGAAAATCACCGCTCTTCTGGACCAGGTATTCCCCGAGTTCGAAAGCCAGTTCAGCTCGATCTTCGGGAAAACGGCCCTCGCCGTTTTACGTCAGTATCCTACACCGGAGAAGCTGTCCAGGGCGCAGACCGGGAAGTTGACTGAGGTACTCCAGACCACAAGCAACGGTCGTTTCGGGGAGTGGAAAGCCAGACAGCTCAAGGAGCTTGCCGGGGACAGCTTCGGCATTCCGGACTGCGAGGGCGCTTACTCCGCGCTGCTCCTGATGTATCTGGACCAACTCCAGTCCCTTCAAAACGCGGCGGCCGCATTGGAGAAAAGGATCGCGTCGCTCTTCTCTCAATTTGATTCTACGCTTACCTCTATCACTGGCGTCGGCCCCGTGCTGGGCGCCGTCATTCTCAGCGAGATCCGGGACATCTCCTGCTTTGCTTCAGCGGATTAGCTGGCGGCCTACGCGGGACTGAATCCGAAGGTGAAGCAGTCCGGGGATATGAAATCCAGCGCCGTGCATATGTCCAAGCGCGGCTCGCCATATCTGCGCAGGGCCATCTGGATGGCCGGCGCCATTGCGGTGCAGTTCGATCCGATGTTCAAGGCCTATTACGAAAAGAAGTCCGCAGAGGGACTGCGCTATATGAACATCATTGGCCACGTGTCCAAGAAAATGACATCTGTTATTTTTGCGGTCATGCGGGACAACAAAATTTACGAGCCTGTCCTGCCCGCTGCGTAACCGGAGAACGGCATATTTTCTGACCGCCCACTAAGGTGGGCCTGGTTTCCTGTGCTCGTTTTTCTCTCTGCCCTATTCAACTCTTTCCGAATTTTTATGTTTGACAAAGCCTTAGCCGGCTGCACTTTTTTCGACCCCCCGGTTCACCTGCCACTTTCGGCTGTGCTGAATTCGCTGGATGGCGCACACCGGCCACACGCTTTTGCCACGGCTGCGTCTGCGGTGAGCGGCGGCTTGTTACCCTCCGGACACCATCGAGGCCACACAGCGGCGCACAGGTTGTCACGCTGAGTGAGCACTGTTGCTGCGGAGTGCGAGTGACTTTGCGACTCGCTGACGCTCAGTTGCCACATCCATCCGCGCCAGTTGCTGTTCGTAGAACTGATCCAGCGCCAGCTTTCAATCTCTGATTCTGGATATGTCCGGCAATGTGGGCACGCAGTCCCTTGCCGTGACCATCCGGGTGCTGATGGACGAGCAGATCAGCGGAAGGCAAAAACGGTTCCTGATCTGGAAAGAAGTCCGGGTAGGGCTGGTCAACGGCTGTATTCTCGGTCTCCTGTCCACCATATTCGTAGGGGCCTACATGGTGATTTTCAAGGAACAGCCTCCCCTGTTTTCCTTCTCCGTGTCCCTCTGCACGGGGCTTGCGCTGCTGCTCTCCATCCTCCTCTCCAGTCTGTCAGGAACCGTCGTTCCGATAATCTTTAAGCAGCTGAAGGTCGACCCCGCCGTCGCCTCCGGGCCGCTGATTACGGCGATCAACGATCTGATTGCCGTCGTCTCCTTCTATGGTCTGGTGTGGATATTCCTAATTCGTCTGCTGCATTTTTAACAGGGTTTTATTCGACCCATATCTTGATCCAGAACAGGAAATTTTCCTGCGGGGTTAAGCGAAAGCTTGTCAGGATCAACATCAAATAGAGCGGAAAACGCCTGCCGTGATCCCTCAGACAGGCTGCGGACCGGAAGTCCGGGGCAGATCCAGCCGGACATACCGGGAAAACAGAGGCGGCAGGGCAAATGCCCTGCCGCCTCTGTTTTCCCGGGGACCTGTGGTCCATTAGAAACGATTCCTGTCCGGCCGTCTCTCAATATGCCACTTTTCCCATATACCGTCTGGTGGACAACGGATGATTCCTCAGTTTCGCCAGCTCCTCCCGGTAGACGCACATCACCTTGTAGAACATCAGCGGCGTGAAGTAATCCACCACCTTTTCGTCAATGATGTCCGCTCCCAGTTCCTTCGCATCCACGACCTCGTACTTGGCGCCATACCGCTTCAGGAAACGGATGGCTCTCTCATCCATGCACCGGGCGGGACCGTTGCTCTCCAGCACCACATAGGCCGTGTTCTTGTCCGTTACCTCGAAAGGACCGTGGAAGTACTCCGCCGAGTGAATGTAGGCCGCATGCTGCCACTGCATCTCCATCATGGAGCAGATGGCAAAGCCATAGACATTGCCGAAGGCCGGACCGCTGCCCAGAATATACATCATATTTTCCCTCTCGCAGGCCTTTCCCCAAATCTTGGCCCGCTCGGAGACCTGGTCCATGGCGTTATAAATCACTGTGTCGATTTTGGAAATCCCATCCATCACTTTGTCGAGATACGGATAATCCTCCGTAACGGCAAGGAGCTCCGCCATCAGCCGCAGGGACAGGAGGACAGGTGAATCGCCATAGTGGCTCCCCTCTTCCGTGCGGTCTCCATAGACAATATGATAGTCTCCTGCCTGGTTCACCGGCGTGCCGGCCACACCCGCGTAGGTGATGACCACCGCTCCCCGCTCCTTCGCCAGCCCGGCCGCCTCCAGGACCTCCGGTGTTTTTCCGCTGTGGGAACAGAGCAGCACCAGGGAATTCTCTCCCAGAGACGCGGGGGCGGCACAGACAAATTCCTTGCCGCTGTAAAGAAACGCGCCGCAGTGCTTGGATTCCGCGTCCATAAAATACTTGGGGGGATAGAATTCCACCAGCGACCCGCCGCAGGCCACGAAAAAAACATTCTGAATGGAATCCCTCTTCGCCAAAATATCCTTGATCATCTCTCCCGGATTCATCATATACCTCCCGAAAATCAAATCTCAATATTCGAATTGCCGATAGTAACGCCGAAAATCCAGATCGTGTCCGGTATATTTCTCCATATGCGCCGCCAGCCTGTCTACCAGGAGTGTGGACACATACAGGGGGGCCAGCAGCCAGCGGAAAGCCGCCGCCTCTTCCGCCATATACTCCAGCGGGTCAATAACCGTCAGCTTCCTGGTGTACCGCTCCAGGAAGCGGTTCGCGCGCTCATCCAGCGCGCGGCACGCTCCGGCCCCTTTGATGAGGAACACACAGGTGTCCTCCTCCACCAGTTCCAGGGTGCCGTGGAACAGCTCGGCGCTGGTGACAGACTTTGTCCGCTTCCACTGCATTTCCTCCAGAATACACATGGAGAACAGATAGGTCTCCCCCCACAGCTCTCCACCGCCCACCCAGAGCATATAGGGCTCCTGGTGGCAAGCCTTCGCGATCGTGTCGGCTCTTTCCTCAAAGGCCTCTTTCGCGGCCAGAAGTTTTTTGGGAAGCTCCTCGAGGCGCCGCGCGAAAACCGGATAATCCGGAAAGTCTCCCCGGTAGTACAGCAGACTGAAAAACAGCCAGTACAGTAAAATGTATTCATACTCCACCCCATTGGTGTGGCGCATTGGGATGTAGTAGTCCGCCTCCGCGCCCAGGGGAGAGCACGGGTCCTTGGTCAAGGCGATCACCGGAATCCCGCGCTCTTTGCAGCTCTTTGCAATGGCGACCGTCTCCTTGGTATCCCCCGATTTGGACATGGTGATGACGACCGAGTTCTTCCCCAGCATTTTATGGCCCCTCGCCAGGAGTTCCGCCGCCTGTTCCACATAAACCGGAAGGTCCGTCACCTGCTTCGCGATCTCACCCACGGCCATCATCGGGCTCAGACTGCCGCCCACCGCCGTCAGAAAAATGTTGGAGAAACCCTTTTCCCAGATCGCTTTCGCGGTCCGCTCGGCGGCCGGACGGGCCGCTGTCACCGCCTCTTCGCTGGCTGCGTATTCCGCATAGTCGAACTTTAACATCGCTGTCTCCTTCTATCGATTCATAAAGCGCCCTAAAAACTCCTTTGTCCGCTCGCTCTTGGGATGCTCGAAGATCACATCCGGAGTTCCCTCTTCCTCGATTACACCCTTATCCATAAAGACCACCCGGCTGGTGACCTCTTTGGCGAAGGCCATCTCATGGGTTACGATCACCATGGTGAGCCCCTCCCTGGCCAGCTGCTTGATGACCTCCAGCACCTCTCCCACCATCTCGGGGTCCAAGGCGCTGGTGGGCTCGTCAAACAGCAGGATGTCCGGTTTCATCGCCAGGGCCCTGGCAATGGCCACGCGCTGCCGCTGGCCGCCGGAGAGCTGATGGGGCCGCGCCTTGACATAGGCGCCCATTCCCACTTTTTTCAGGTATTTCAGCGCCAGCTCCTCGGCCTCCTGGGCGCTCTGCTTCTTCACCTTCTCCACGCCGATCATGCAGTTTTTCAGCGCGGTCATATTGGCGAACAGGTTGAAGGACTGGAACACCATGCCCACCTTTGCCCGGTAGCTGCTGACCTTTTTCGGCGTGTTCTGAAGCGGCTCACCGCGGTAATAGATCTTTCCGGCGGAGGGCTCTTCCAGCATGTTGATGCACCGGAGCAGCGTGGACTTTCCGGAGCCGGAAGCGCCGATAATGCTGATGACCTCCCCCTTGTTTACCCGAAAGTCAATATCCTTGAGCACCTCGTGACTTCCGAAGGATTTTCCCAGATGCTCCACCCGCAGGGTTTCCGTCATCTCCTGCGCAGACTCGTTTTTTTCCAGCTCTGCGGACATACTCACACCTCTCCCTCTTCCAGCAGCTCATAATTGCGCGATCCATCCATCTTGCGCTCCAGGAACTTCAGCAGTCTGGACATCACAAAAGTCAGGATCAGGTAAATCAGCGCGATGATGAAATAGGTCTCGAAGTACCGGAAATAGACGCCGCAGGCGGTACGTCCCGCGAAGTACAGCTCCGACACCGTGATGACATTCAGTACGGAGGTGTCCTTGATGGCGGAAACGAAGGCGTTGCCAATCTGGGGAATCAGGGTGCGGAACGCCTGGGGGATAATCACATACAGCATGGTTTGAAAATGCGTCATGCCGATGGCCTTGGCCCCCTCTGTCTGCCCCGGATCGATACCGGTAATAGCTCCCCGAACGGACTCCGCAAAGTAGGCGCCGGTGTTGAGGCTCAACACCAGGATACCGGCTGCCAGCGGCGGCATATCCAGATCAAATACCTGCATACTGCCGTAAAACACCACAACAGCCTGGACCATCATAGGGGTCCCCCGGAAAATCTCCACATAGATGTTGACGATGATATTCAGAAGCTTTACAACGACCTTCCGCAGCATGCTGCTGCCGGACTCCACGGGAATCCCCTGGACAATTCCCACAACAAAGCCAATCAGGCTTCCCAGTATCGTGCCGGTTATGGCAATCACCAGTGTGATCTGCGTTCCATAGAGGAACATTCCGCTGTAATTCTCCCAGATGAGACTGACCCACCCCAAAAAACTGGTCGGTAAATTCACGGACGCTTACCCCCTTCCGTCTTCCCTCAGCTGGGTTTACTCCGACACCATCGGCTGAATCTCCAGCATATGCTCCATCAACTCGGAGCGATCCTCAGGAGCCGTCTCCGCCAGGGCCGCGTTGATGGCCTCCGCCAGATCCGTCTCCCCCTTGCGGATGGCCGCCGCCGCGGAGGACTCCTGCTCGCTCACGTCAAAGCCCTTGCCCTTCTCGAACTTCACCATCGCCAGATCGGGGTTGGCCAGGATGGCGGAATAGGCCTCCGTCTCACCCAGAATGGTGCCGTCCAGCTTGCCGGAGCGGACCGCCACCAGAATTTCCGAGTTGCCGCCCAGGCCCGGCTGTTCATCCACATCCGGAATCTGGCTGATCAGGGCCATCCACATGGAGTTCAGCTGACTGGTTACCTTGCAGCCGCGGAAGTCCTCCAGGGAGGTGGCACTGGCCAGCTCGCTGTCGCCCCGGACTATCATACAGGTGTCGGAGGTCCAGTAGTAGTCGGAGAAATCGACACTCTTTTTCCGGTCCTCCGTCACACCCATACCGGCGATGATGGCGTCAATCTTGTTGGAATTCAGCGCCAGCACCAGACCGTCCCAGTCGATCTTGTAGATCTGCAGCTCCCAGCCGTTCTTTTCGCAAATGCGCTTTGCCATCTCCACGTCGTATCCATAGGCATAGTCGGAAGTCCCCTCAATGGGAACCGCCCCGTTGGAGTCGTCGCTCTGGGTCCAGTTGAAGGGGGAGTAGCTGCACTCCATACCCACGCGGAACACCTTGGTCTGGAACACCTCGGAACCGCCGGTCTCGCCGCCGCTCTCCGATGCGCCCTGCTGGTCAGAAGAAGAACCGCCGGCACTTCCGCTCTTCCCTCCGCAGCCCGTCAGCAGTCCCAGAAGCAATACGGCTGCCATCACTCCCAATACCATTCTCTTTTTCATGTCCGTTCCTCCTTACAATTTTTATAACGTTATATAACGTCATATTTTGATTCAAAAAAATTTCTCCTGTATTCTATTCCATACCCGAAAGAACCCTCTGTGCCGCAGGTGGCGGCCGCGAATTCCGACGCTCTCCGCAGGCTCTCACGAATTGCGCCGTCCGTATCCCGGCCCTGTTTCCGCTGATCCAGATAATGCACCAAAAACGAGGTAATCAGCGAATCCCCCGCCCCCATGGTATCCACGACTTCCGTGAGGGGCTCGGATTCCTGCCGGTAGAAATGTTCCCCGTCGTAGAGGATGGAGCCCTTTTCACCCCGGGAGGCCATCACCAGCTCCGGCCCCAGGCTCTTCATCCAGCGCAGGTGGTCCATCACCTCGTCCTCGCCGCCGCTCTTTGAGCAGAAGGCATAGGTGATATAGGGGGCCACCCTCCGGTAGTACTCCGGCTTGGAATCGTCGGAGAAGTCAAAGGAAATCGGCACCCCCAGGGCCTGAATCCTTGGCAGCATCGCCTCCGTAAAGCTGTAATTACCCGAGTGTACCAGGTCAAAACCGCTTATGTAGGCAAGTTCCTCCTCCCCCAATCGATAGGGGACCTTTCCCCGGATACCGCCGTGATTCGATTCCAGGAATATCCGGTCTCCCTCCCGGACAGTCACCCTCGCGAAGCCATTCTCACCCGCCAGTCTCCGGCTGCAGCGCAGATCAATCCCCAGCCTTTGAAGCACGTCCTCCACATACCGTCCCGCGGGGTCGTCGCCGAAGTAGCCCATATAGGCGGCACATTCCACCTGGTGTGCCTTGGCGAAAACCGCGAAATTCACACAGTTCCCGCCGGGGTACATCCGCTTCCTGTGCTCATAGACATCCACCACATTGTCGCCAAACCCCAGCACCTTCAGGTCCCGCGGTCTGCTTCTCGCCTCCATATTTCATCACCTCGTCTTATAATAATCTACCAGCCCGAACCGGTACCGTTCGCACACGATATACTCCACACCGACATGGACCAGCCGGTCTCTGCTGTCAAATATTTTGGCCGTCATGCAGAACAACGGCTCGCCGCATCCAAGCTCCAGTACCCGGGCCTGTTCTGCGTCTGCCTTCACCACATCCAAGTAGGAATCCCGGGAGGACTCAATCATCACATGGTACTTGTCCTCCAGCAGCTGGTACAGGGATCCATCCAGGCTCTCCTCCATCAGAAAGGTGAAATCCTCCCGCGGATAGTAATTGTTCTCCAGCATCACCGGTATCCCGTCCGCCTTCCGCAGGCGCTGGATCATAATCATCGGAAGTCTTGGCCGCAAGTGGAACTCCTCAGCCAGCCGCGGCTCCAGCTGCACGAATTCCCGCTTCAGCACGCTGGTGGAGGGTTCCATCCCGTTGTTTTGGCAGGCCTGCGTAAAACTCATCAGATGCTCAATCTTCCGTTGGATCTTTTTCGGCCGGACAAAAGTCCCCTTTCCCTGCTTCTTTACCAGGAACCCCTCCTTGCAGAGCTCCTCCACGGCCTTGCGGACAGTAATCCGGCTGACGCCGTATTTCTCGCACAGCTCCGGTTCCGTGGGCAGCTGCTCACCGCTGCTGTATTCCCGGTCAAGGATGTCTTTTTTGACCAGTTCTTTCATCTGTAAGTACAGGGGTATGGTGTTGTTCGCATCCAGCATTCCTATACTTCCTTTCCTCTAATCCGCTCTCGGGGACCGCCGAACCAATAATACAGGAAAAACATCACAGCAGTCACCGACCAGCTGACGGGATACCCCAACAGCAGTACCTTGATCTCATGAAACGCAGGTGACACCGCAAGGCTCCAAACCATCCGCACCGCGCAAATCCCCAGGCAGCATATTACCATCGGCTTTACAACATCTCCGGTACTGCGGATTGTCCCGGAGAACACCTCGATAAACACATAGATAAAATACCAGGGCATCATAAAATACAGAATCGAGAGTCCTGTCTTCTGTACGGCTGTGTCATCGGTAAATATCCGAAAAAACCATCTTCCGCCCGCCATAGAAAGTCCGCTTAAAAGCAGCGCTGCGGCCACACCGGCCGTCAGGGCCGTCTTGACACCCCGGCGCATCCGATCTGCTCTCCCAGCGCCGTAATTCTGGCCCATGAAGGTGAGAACCGCCACGCCGTACGCGTTGAAAAACATCCAGAAAAAGCCCTCCAGGCGCTCAAACGCGGAGGATGCTGCGATGGTGTCGGTTGAAAATGTATTGACCTGGGACTGCACTACCATGTTGGAAACCGAGTACATTACTGCCTGCAGGCCCGAGGGAAGTCCAATCGCGATCATACGTCCCGAATCCCCCGCCGGACACTTCCAGAGAGTGACGGACAGCCGATAGCTCTCCCGGCTGCGCACCAATACCCACAGGACTAAAACGGCGCTCAGCGTCTGCGAGATCACCGTAGCCAGCGCCGCGCCCAAAATCCCCCAGCCAAAGGCTGCCACAAACAGCAGGTCCAGCACCAAGTTCACCGCACAGCAGCCAATCAGAAAATATAGGGGACGCCTCGTATCCCCTACCGCTCGCAGAATCGCCGCCCCCGTATTGTACAGCGACATGGAGAGCAGCCCGCAGAAGTAGGTCCGCAGATAAACCCGCGCCATTCCCGCGATCTCCGGCGGCGCATTGAGCCACCGCAGAAGCACCGGCGCCGCCGCAATCCCGACAATCCCCAGAACCAGCCCCAGCACGGCTCCGATCCAGACCGCCGTCCCAACACTCTCCCGAAGCTCCTGTTCCCGCCCCGCGCCATAGTTCTGGGCAATTATCACAGCCGCTCCGGAGGAGATTCCCACCAGGAACTCCATCATCAGGTTCGTCATGGTGGAACTGGTTCCGCCCACAGCGGCCAGCGCCTCTTTTCCCAGATAGTTGCCCACGATGGCCACGTCAATGGTATTGTAACACTGTTGGAGCAAGGCCCCCAGCATGATCGGCCAAAACAGATAAAGCAGTCCGGAAAAAATGGGGCCTTCCGTCAGGGAGACCGTTCTTCTCTCTAGCATACATCCCTCCTTGTCATTCATTATATAACGTTATATAATGAATTGTCAATCTGGCAGGATTCGCAAAGAATCCTGCCAGATTTTATGCACTATAACGGATTCTGCCATCAAAGCCGCGTATCTTACCAGGCGCCGGAATAGCCCAGTGTCACCGCGCTGTTTTCCGCGCCGGCCCGCATGGCCTCCGGAATGGTCTTTCCCTCAAGAACACCGTATAGAAAGCCCGCGATAAAACTGTCGCCCGCCCCCATGGTATCCACTACTTCGCACTCCACAATCCCGCAGCGGTACAGCTGGCTGCCGTCCCATGCCAGGCTCCCCGCCTTGCCCCGCGTCACAATGACGGCTTTCGGTCCCAGTTTCCACATGGCTTCCATGAATCCCGCCAGCATTTCCTCATCGCTGGATGACTCCCCAAGCCCCAGCTGGCGGCAGCGTTCCGCGAAGTCCTCCCGCGATTCCTCGTCATAGGAAAAGAAGGCGTAAGTCACATAGGGGATCGCCCGGTCCACAATGGGACTTGCAAATTTGTTGGCGAAGTCAAACGCCACCGGCACCTTTTGGGAGATTGACGGCAAATCGCCCTCGATCATCCCCCAAATACCGGTCGCCACCAAGTCCTGGGCGCACAGGAAGGAGACATCCTCGGGGCGCAGTTTAAAGTCGGCTAGGACCCCCTCTTCGTATTCTCCAAATACCCGATCGCCTTCCACCAGCCGCACATGGCTGACGGCTGTTTTTCCCTCCAGCACCTGGACATGGGAGGTGTCCACGCCTTTTGCCGCAATGGCCTCTATCATCTGCCTGCCGCTGGGATCGCTGCCAACGGCGCCCGTATAGGAGGCCTGTCCCCCCAGACGCCGAATGTACACAGCCACATTTACCGGGTTTCCCCCCGGAAAGCTCTGGCCCAAATCGTCGTAGCAATCCATACAGTTGTCCCCGACTGCCGCCACACAAATTCTCTTTTCCACTTTGACGCCTCCTTTTTCCACTGTAAACCCATATTCAAATTCTGGCAACTCTCACGTCCCCAAGTCGAACACAATATGCTCTTTATACTCTTTTTGAATTTCTATCTTCGGAATAGTGAACATTAAAGCTGCACCGGTCTCCCCTGGTATAGGTCCGTGCATATTCAATGATTCTCCCGTTTTGGTCACAGCTCACGCTCTGAAATTTCAAAACCGGCGAGGAGGGATCTATGTCCAGGAGGCGGGCCTCTATCGGATCTAACTGAGTCACTTCCAGCGACTGGTCTACCCTTGTCACCTGAATTCCGTAGAACTCATAGATCTCATAAATCGAAAAAAGGCCCAGATCAATATCTGGCAAAGTGGGGATCACACTCTGCGGGATGTAGATCTCCTCAAGAGAATAGGCGTCGCCGTCACTGTAACACACGCGTTTAATGTAGTTGACCAGCGCCTCCGCTTCCACCCCCAGCGATTGGGCATAACACGGTCCCGCCGGCCGCAGGGCCTTTATGATTACTTTTGTGGACGGAGTCCGCCCCAGCATCTGCATGGTCTGCTTAAATCCGCCAATGGTCTCCAGATCCCGCTCGTCTTTCCCGCCGATGACAAACACGCCCTTGCCCTGAACACTCCTCAGCAGACCCTCATACTCCAGAGCCGAAATCGCCGAACGCACGGAGAGCCGATGGATGCCATAAATCTTGGACAGTGCGCTCTCCGAGGGAATACACGTCCCCGGAGGATATTCTCCACTCTCGATTTTCCCGCGGATGACCTCCCGCAGCTGCAAATAGAGCGGTGAACGGTATCCCACGCTTTTCTCTGTCATAACGCCCCCCTTTTCAAACCACTCCATGCCCTCTTTCTCTCTCAGCCGCCTCTCCCAGCTCCCTCCGCTCCAAAACACTGGTCAAAATCAGCCGGTCCGCCCGAGCGACCGTGCGGCAGTACTCCAACAGTTCTCCCTGTCCATCACGGGTCTGACTGACAATCCAAAACGCCGGGCTCCCGTCGGGTGTGTCCAGCAGATCCGCCTCCTCCGTTGTGATCTTCGTAATGGAAACTCTCTCGTCTCCAAACACCGGCTTCGCGTGGTATTCCACCGCAAATACACGGAAAAGGGAGTCCTGGCCAAAATCAAACCGGCTGATCTCCGGGAAGCGATCCCGCCTGAAAAACGACGTCTCAATCGCCACCGGGCACCCATCGATGATACGCAGACGGGACAGTCTCCAAAGCGGCGTGCCCAGCATCACCTGAAAACGCCGGGAGAAGTGCTTGTCGCACTCTATCTGCGAAAGGGAGAGAACCCTGTTCTCCAACCGAAGGCCCTGGCAGCCGCTCTCCTCCGTGAAAGACTTGAGATTTTGAAGATTTCGCCTGAATTTCGGCCTCGCAACAAAGATACCCGCCCCCTGCCTAATATCCAAAACCCCGTCCCGTTCCAGACGGGAGAGCGCCGAGCGCAGCGTACTGCGGTTAAGCGACCACATTTGACACATCTCCCGCTCCGCGGGGAGACGGTCTCCCGGCTGGAGATTCTGTGCCGCGATGTATGCGACGATGGTCTCCAGCGCCGCCTCCCGAGGCCGCACCTTATACTCCTGCGCCATAGCACAGCTCCTTTCCAGGTGTTATTCCCCCATAGTCAAGCAAGCCAAAGGTAAAATAACAAAATACCCGTCTCAAAAATACCGGCGTCTATGCCCGCCGGCTGTAAGCCGCTCCCGGCGCTCCGCCGGAGGCGGAGGACCGACCATGTCCAACGCCGCAGCCGACCATGGATATAAGTGAGTATACCATATCCGCCAAGCCGGCGCAACAAACCCGTTATATACTATTTTATTTTCGATGTGCCGTTTTTGATATTGCGGGAACACCAGCCGCACCCCGCCTCAGACCAATGAGACGGGGTGCGCGTTCAAATGGTTCAAAAATATAATTAACTTATCTGTTATTTTTGTTGCAGAATCAAAATTCCTGTGCTATATTTTTTGTATGCACTATTCCAGATCCAGAAAAACCGACGCAATCTCCACCAAAGCGTCTTCATTATTGGTGCGTGCCGTAACATAGTCCGCCGCGGCCCGCACGTGCTCCAATGCGTTTGCCACCGCCACACCGACGCCCGCTCCCCGGATCATGTCAATATCATTGTCGTAATTCCCAGCCGCCAGTACATCAGATACCGGTATCCGCAGCATTTCCGACAGCTTCCGCACCCCCTGCCATTTTCCAACTCCGACGGGAAGAATATCACAGCAGCCCGGCTCAGAGGGCACACACAGCAGCGGTAGCGCCTCTTCCTCCACCAGTCTGACCACCGCCTCCTGATCTCCGCTGACCATGAAGCTCTCCACCGTCTCCAGGTCGATCTCACCGACATGGGAAAAAAGCCTTGGATAGACGCCGATCTCCTCCGCATACTGTCTTACGCCCGGCGTGATCTTATTCACGGCATATTGAGGTCCCATCATCACGTAGAGATGCAGATCCCGTTTCAGACAAAATTCCATCAGTTTTTCGGCCGGTTCCCGGGGCACAGTCTGCCGGAACAGCATCCGTCCGGAAGACGTCTCCAGCAATTTCACGCCGTTGCCCATCAACATATAATCCGCGCAGCGATACAGGTATTGACAGCGGAACATATCGATCTCACCGCGGCCAGTGACAAAGCTGACCACGTGTCCCCGCTCCCGGATGCGTCTCAAAACCTCCGTGGTGGCCGCGCCCAGGCCTCCGTCATCCCTCAGCAGCGTCCCGTCCATATCCAGACACAGCAATCGCCTCATCCGGCGCCTCCCGTCCGGCGCAGCCCGCGGACCACAGACATGAACTCCGCCACTCTGCCGGCATCCACTCTGGCCCGAAAAGATCCCCCCGCCTTAAAGGTGGTGCCCACCACGGCTCCGTCGCAGACCGCCAGCTTATTTTGAATGGTCTCCATACGACAGCCGGTGTTGCAGAACACCGCCGCCCGGCCCCGGGCTTCTTTCCAAACCTGGTCGAGCGCCTCCACAGCCACATCCTCTCCCGCCGCAGATGCGGAGACACACAGTCCATCCGGTGCCGTCTTGGCGATGAGGGAGCGGGCAATCTGGGGCAGCGGCCGGGTATCCAGGTTCCTGTCCGACTCCGGGTTCAGAAAGTAGAGCATCCGCAGCCGATCCAGCCCCAGAGCCGCTTTGCGGCGCAGGAGCTCCGCTATATCGTTGTTATAAAATCCCCCATCCCCCGCATAGACCCCGGAGAAGGTCCCTCGGACGAAAGCGGCATCTACCGCCGCCGCCAGCTCGATGGAGGCCAGACCGTCTGAGATGCAGTCCACCCCCATGGGTACCCGGAAGTCCCCGCGCAGTTCTCCGATTACCCGGGCCATCGCCGCCGGAGTGACAAAGGACATATGCCGCTGATAGGGCAGGCTGAACTCGTTGGAGACCAGAACGGCGTCCACTCCCCCGTCCTGAAGGGCCCGCAGATCCTGCCGAGCAAGCTCGACAACCCGCTCCATCCGGCTTTCGGGCCTCCATTCCGGATCACCGGGCAGCGGTTCCAGGTGCAGCATGGCAATGATGGGCTTTTCCACCCCGAAGAGCTCCTGTATCCAAGACATCAAATCACTTCTTTCCACCGTTATAACAGATGAGTTCACAGTAAATGCATACCATTTTTCGCTATTATAGCAACTGAGCGAAAACCTGTCAAGAGGAGCGGAGAGACATCATGGTCAGAGAATCCTATCAGGAAAAATTAAGCCGGCAGTTCGCCCGGTACGCGGCCGGAATGGCCCTTGTCTTTTTTACGGTCTTCACCGTGATCCTGCTGATATATACGCTGGGATTCAACACCTATCTGAACGCCAAAAACAACGAACTTCTCTCCCACGCCTTTCTGGAAAGCTATCAGCAGTACACCGATTTTCTCACCTCAAAAGATACGCAGACGCTCTTCCTCCGCCATCTGAACGGCGAGGTCAGCGACAACTATATCTCCTACTGGTTCAACAGCTTTGTCCTGACTACCGGTCTTTCCAGTGAGCTGATTCTCACAGACAGGGAAAATGAAATTGTATACGCCAACGTGGACGGCGACGGCCCCAACACCCACCAGCAATACTTTGACCAGCTGGTCCAGCAGAATCTCGACAAGAACAACGGGGTTTACATTACCACCTATCACCTTTTCAGAAATACCGGAAAATACGTACTGTCCGCGCCCCTGTTCCGGGAGGACGGCTTCGCGGCCGGAGCGGCCTCCATCTACATTGACGGCTCCGGGTGGGAATCCATCATGCTGCAAAACCAATTCGACGGAGTCATCACCGACGAGGAGGGCTGGATCATCGCGGCCAGCAACCGGACGCTGATAGACGGCGTACACCGTTTTCAGCCCGACTCCGGAAGCACGCTCTATGAGGGGCGGCAGTACTGGATGGCGCGCACCTATCAGCCTCGCTGCGGCGTATACATCTACACGTTTGTCAAAAACAGCGGTCTGACCTCTTACTACGCCATCGCCCTGTGCGCCCTGATCGTGCTGGTGGCGGCTCTGCTGCTCACCGGACGCACCTTTGCCCGGCGCATCGCGGACCTGAACTCCCGCTCATTGGCAACCCTGCACTCCGAGCTCACCGCCATTCAATTCGGAGATGGCTCCCACCGGGTGGAACTTCACACCGGAGATGAATTTGAGACCATCGCCGATCACATCAACACCATGCTGGATCATCTGGAATCCCTCAGCAGCCGAAATCTGGAACTGGCACAGTTGAACAACCAGATGGAGCGACTTCAGCTGGAAGCCCAGTTCGACCCCCATTTTCTCTACAACACGCTGGAAAGCATCCGCTACGCCATCCGCTTGGGAGACAGGGACGCGGACTTCATCATCCTCAAACTCACCTCATTGCTGCGTTACAGCATCGACGCCCCGGAGGGAATGGTGTCCCTGCGGTCGGATCTGCTCCACCTGCGGGACTATCTGACAATTATCCAATACCGCTTTCAGGGGCGTTTTCACTACAATCTGGACATTCCGGACAGCTGCCTGGATCACCCCTGTCTCCGGCTGTGCCTCCAGCCCATCGTGGAAAACAGTGTAAAGTATGTCCTGCAGCGGCAGCAGTCCCTGACCGTCACCATCCGGGCCTGGGAGGACGAGGATTTTCTCTACCTGGAAGTGGTGGACGACGGTGCGGGGATGTCCCAGGAGCTCCTGGAGGAAATTCGGCATCTCATTGCTGCCAAAACAGCGCCCCACAGCACACACCATGGGCTGAAAAACATTGCCCGCCGGCTCAATCTTCAGTTCGGCGCCGGCAGCGGGATGGAACTGGACAGTGTCCCGGGACAGGGCACCCGGGTACTGCTGCGCATTGCCCATATGGAGGAGGCATCATGAGTTACAAACTGCTGGTAGTGGAGGATGAGGCGGTCATCCGCCGCGGACTGATCTACTCGATGGATTGGCAGGCTCTGGACTGCAGTGAAATCCTGGAGGCGGCCGACGGCCGGGAGGCAGTGGCTGTCATTGAGGCGGAAAATCCGGATATTGTCATTGCGGACATCAATATTCCCTTTCTGGATGGTCTGGGTGTCCTGGAGGCAACCAGAGACCGCTTTGATTACAGCGCCATCATCCTCACCGGTTACCCGGAATTTGCGTACGCCCAACGGGCCGTGAAGGTGGGCGCCGTGCGCTTCCTGCTCAAACCCGTGGATTTCGGCGAGCTGGCGGAGGCCATTGAGGACGCCAAGGAATCCCGCCGCCGCAGGCTGGCATACAGCGAATACCGGAAAGAGGAGGACGGCCTGCGCGGGATTGATCTGCTCTCCAGCGTTGACCGCACACAGGTCAAAAGCGGCGCCGTCCGCCAGATCTTGGAGTATGTGGACCGGCACTACGCCGAAAAACTGACCATGCACGACCTGGCGGGAGAGCTCCATTACAGCGAGAGCTTCCTGATTCGCAGATTCAAGGAGGAGATGAAGCTGGGCTTTAGTGAATACCTCACCCGCTACCGCATCCAAAAGGCCATTGTCCTGCTGCGGGAAACCGACAAGCGCACCGAAATCATCGCCGAGGAATGCGGTTTTCTCAACGCCAAATATCTGAACACCGTGTTCCGAAAGCACGTGGGCTGCTCCCCCCGGGAATATGTCAGGCTCTTCCACTGACCCCTGCCTGAACAGCACGACAGAGCCGGCTCCGAAAGCGCCGTAGACATATCCATGTTCTGACACAATTGGTGTTTTTCCATCATAAGAGCAGTTTTTTATCTCAAAAGTGCAGGATTTCCTCCTGTGTTTTCAGAGTGAGGATGCTACAATATAGACAATCCCACTGGGAAGGACACCATGGAAAACAGTCAAAACACCAAAAAGGGAGGATACTCAAGATGAAACATCGCGTAAAAGCACTCTCACTCCTGTTGGCGGGGATTATGACCCTCAGCCTGCTGGCCGGCTGCGGCGGCAAGCCCTCAACCGATACCCCCGCTCCGGCTCCGGACGCCGGTGCCCCCGCAGACACCGAGCAGCCCAGCGGCAGCGACAAGCTGGTAATCTACTCCCCTGCTACCGAGGGGCAGATCAACGCCATTATTCCCCTGTTCGAGGAAAAGACCGGTATTGAGGTCGAGGTCATCACCGGCGGCACCGGCGAACTCCTGGCCCGCGTGGACGCCGAAGGCGCCAATCCCTACGCCGATGTGATCTTCGGCGGCGGCGAGTCCTCTTACACCGAGTACAAGCACATCTTCCAGGACTACGTGAGCCCCGAAAACGAAAACGTCATCGAGGAATTCCGGAACACTCTGGGCTATTGCACCAACTACTGCCTGGATTCCTCCATCTTCATCGTCAATACCGATCTGGTGGGCGACATCGAGATCAAGGGCTACATGGACCTGCTGAACCCCGAGCTGAAGGGCAAGATCTCCATGCCCGATCCCACCGCCTCCTCCTCCGCCATGATGCACATCGAGACCCTGCTCAGCGACTTCGGCGGCCTGTCCCTGGAAAATGAGGAGGGCTGGGACATCGTGCGTCAGCTGGTGGCCAATCTGGACGGCAAGCTGGCCTCCGGCTCCAGCGCCGCCTGGAAGGCCGTGGCCGACGGTGAGATGGTGGTCGCCCTGTCCTACGAGGAGGCCGGCATCATCCTCTCCCGCGACGGCGCGCCGGTCGAGATCGTCTATCCCGAGGAGGGCACCGTGTTCACCGGCTCCACTGTGGGCGTGATCAACAACTGCAAAAACCTGGACAACGCCCGCCGCTTTGTTGACTTCGTCCTGAGCCAGGAAGTTCAGAACATCTTCTGCAACGACTTGGACGTCCGTCCCGTCCGCGACGATGTGAGCTATCCCGATTACTTCCGCCCCGCCACCGACGTGAAGACCGTCACCTTTGACCAGGCCTACGTCAATGAGCACAAGCAGGAGATCACCGATAAGTATATGGACGCCTACATGGACGTCTATCCCGGCTGAGAAACACCAAAAGGGGACCCCGGGCCGCCGGGGTCCCTGTGATTTATCAGGACAACGCCGAAAGGAATGGTCACCCATGAGCAAGATCACCATCAAAAACGCCGTAAAACGCTATGGCAGCACCACAGTTATCTCCGGACTGAATCTGGACATCCGGGACGGTGAACTCTTTACCCTGCTGGGACCCTCCGGCTGCGGCAAAACCACTCTGCTCCGCATGATCGCCGGCTTTAACTCCATCGAGGGCGGCGACTTTTATTTCAACGAAGAGCGGATCAACGACAAGGACCCCAGCAAACGGAACATCGGCATGGTGTTCCAGAACTACGCCATCTTCCCGCATATGACCGTGCGGGAAAACGTGGCCTTCGGCCTGAAAAACCGGAAGCTGGACAAGGCGGTCATCAAGCGGGAATGTGACCGCTTTTTGGCCATGATGCAGATCGATCAATACGCCGACCGACTGCCCGAAAACCTCTCCGGCGGCCAGCAGCAGCGGGTAGCGCTGGCACGCGCTCTGGTCATCAAGCCCGATGTGCTCTTGATGGACGAGCCCCTGTCCAATCTGGACGCCAAGCTGCGTCTGGAAATGCGCCAGGCCATCCGCAGCATCCAGAAAGAGGTTGGCATCACCACGGTGTATGTCACCCACGATCAGGAGGAGGCCATGTCCATCAGCGACACCATCGCCGTCATGAAATCGGGCAGCATCCAGCACCTGGGCGCGCCCCGGGACATCTATCAGCGGCCCAGCAATCTGTTTGTTGCGACCTTCATCGGCCGGACCAATGTGCTCCCCGCCGTGCTGCGGGGCGGAGAGCTGGTATTCCCCTCCGGCTATACCGCGGCCCATGCCAATTGGAGCGCCGCGCCGGATCAGCCGGTAAAGGTCTCCGTGCGCCCTGAGGAATTCATCATCGGCCCCGAGGGCGGTGAGGGCATCCCCGGCACCGTGGTAGACAGCATCTACCTGGGATTGAATACGCATTATATCGTGGATGTGGGCCTGGAGGAAAAAGTGGAGCTGATCCAGGAGTCCGCCATCGACGACACTGTGGTTCCCGGCTCCCGCATCACGCTGACGGTAAAGCGGGAAAAGATCAACGTCTATGATGAGCAGGGCGACCACAACCTGCTGCGGGGGTAAGCGGCATGAAGGACAATCACCGTTTCCGCCTGGACGTCTGGGGCGTTATCACCCTGGCGATCCTGGCCATGTATCTTCTGTTCATGGTCTATCCCCTGAGCAATCTGATCAAGATGGCCTTTTACGGGGACAATGGCTTTACCCTGGACCACTTCATCAAATTCTTCTCCAAGCCCTACTACTCCTCCACCCTGGTCAACAGCTTCAAGGTCTCCTTCTGGGCCACCGTCACCTCGCTGCTGGTGGGCGTTCCCATGGCCTATTTCTTTGCCCTGTACAAAATCAGGGGAAAGCAGACTCTCCGCATCCTCATCATTATCTCCTCCATGTCCGCTCCCTTCGTAGGCGCTTACGCGTGGATTCTGCTGCTGGGCCGCAACGGCGTCATCACAAATTTCATCAAGGCCCTGTTCGGCGTCACTCCCCCGGACATCTATGGGTTCAATGGCATGCTTCTGGTGTTCACCACGCAGCTGTTCTCCCTGATCTTCCTCTATGTGGCCGGGGCCCTGAGCAAGGTGGACAACTCCCTTCTGGAGGCCAGTGAAAACATGGGCTGCACCGGAGTACGCCGGTTTTTCAAGGTAGTCCTCCCCCTGATCACGCCGACCCTGCTGGCCGGGGCGCTCCTGGTCTTTATCCGGGCCCTCTCGGACTTCGGCACTCCCATGCTCATGGGTGAGGGATACCGGACCTTCCCCGTGATCCTCTATACGGAGTTCGTGGGCGAGGTCTCCCAGAACAAGGGCTTCGCCTCCGCTATCGCAGTGATTGCTATTGTGATCACCACGGTGGTGTTCTCTGCCCAGAACATCGCCAGCAAGCGCAACAGCTTCTCCATGAACTCCCTGCATCCCATCGAGGAAAAACCCCTGCACGGCGCAAAGGGCGTGCTGATTCATGTATTCTGTTATGTGGTGGTATTTATCGCCATCCTGCCCCAGCTGTACGTTTTGTACACCTCTTTCAAAAAGACCAGCGGCACCATCTATGTGGACGGCTACTCTCTGGACAGCTATCGGGAGATGTTCAGCCGCCTGGGCCGCAGTGTGCAGAACACCATCGTCATCCCGGTGATCGCCCTTGTGGCAGTGGTCCTGCTGGCCGTTCTCATGGCCTATCTCTCCGTCCGGCGCCGGAACGTGCTCAGCTCCACGGTGGACGTACTGAGCATGGTGCCCTATATCATTCCAGGCACCGTGGTGGGCATCGCCCTGGTCACCAGCTTCAACCGCCCCCCTGTGGCATTTACGGGCACCATGTTCATCATGGTCGTCGCCCTTATTATCCGCCGTCTGCCCTATACGATTCGCTCCTCAGTGGCGATTTTACACCAGATCCCCATCACCATTGAGGAGGCCGCCCTGTCCCTCGGCAGCACAAAGATGAAGACCTTTTTCAAAATCACCGTGCCCATGATGTCCTCCGGCATCGTAGCGGGCGCCATTTTGAGCTGGGTCACGATGATCTCCGAGCTGTCCACGGCCATGATCCTCTACACCGGCCGCACCCAGACCCTCACCGTGGCCATATACACGCAGATCGTCCGGGGCAATTACGGCATTGCCGCCGCCATGGCCAGCGTCCTCACCATCCTCACGATCATCTCCCTGCTGATCTTCAACAAGCTCAGCAAAAACGGAGAGATCACCATGTGAGGAGGCGCCGGAGATGAAAAAGACCATGCTGGACTATGTGGCCGAGACCCCGGTGGCGCTGGAGAGAGCTTTGGACCGCTCCGAAGCCCTCACCGCGCCGGCGGTGGACCTGCTCCGCAGGGAAGATTTCCGAATCCTGCGGATCGTGGCCTCCGGCTCCTCCCGCAACGCCGCCTGCGCGGCCCGGCCCCTCCTGCGCCGGCTGCTGGGAATGGAGGTGCTTGTCACACCTCCCCACACCTTTGCCTGTTATGAGCACGAGCTGCCTCCGGACGAGCTGACCCTGGTGGTCTCACAGAGCGGATACAGCACCAATGCCCTGGAGGCCCTGGAGGTCATCCGGCGACAGGGCGGAACGGCGATTGGCGTCACCAGTGACCCCGCCAGTGATATGGCCCAGGTCTCAGACCTCCTGGTGGACTACGGCTGCGGACAGGAACAAGTGGGCTATGTCACCATGGGAGTATCCACCCTCATCCTGTTTTTCCAGCTCCTGGCCCTGGAGGGCGGAAGGGCCCTGGGGCGTGTCTCCCCCGCCGAGGCGGATCAAATCCGCTCCTCGCTGGCCGCCGCCGCGGCGGCCAGCCGGGACTGCATCCGGCAGACACCTCCCTTTCTTGAGTCCCATTACCTCGATCTATCCTCCATGGGCACCGTATTTCTCTGCGGCGCCGGCGCGTGCTGCGGAGCCGCCGCCGAAGGGGCGCTGAAACTCTGTGAGACGCTCCAGATCCCCGCAATGGCCTGTGAGACCGAGGAGTATCTCCACGGGCCGGAGCTTCAGCTCACGCCGAACCACACCGTGTTTTTCCTGGACGGCGCGGGACCTGACACGCTCCGGGTCCGGCAGCTGTGGCAGGCCACCTGCCAGGTGACCCGCCGTGCCTATCTCCTGACCTGCGCCGACGCTCCGCCCGCGGACAGCCGGGTCCTTGCCCTGCGTAACCCCGGGCTGGAGGCCGCCGCTCCGCTGGTCCTGCTGCCGTTTTTCCAGATCCTGTCCTATCAGCTGACGGAGGACAAACATCTCTGGCACAAGCACCCCCTCTGCGCCAGGCTGGAGGCAGCCGTTAACGGCAAAAGTCAGAACTATGTCCATAAAGAAGTGCTGTAAAAAAGGAAACCCCTTCTGGGGTTTCCTTTTTTACAGCTTGTGCATCCGCGGCTCTCCGTTTTGAAAGGCGGCCACATATCGGATTCCGGCAGCCCGGGCCAGTTCCATCGCCTCGCCGATCCGGGCACCCACCCGCTCCGTCCCGTGGGTGTCGGAGCCCACGGTAACATATTCACCGCCCAGCTCCCGATACCGGCGCAGAACATCCATACCCCAGGGAGCATCCTCCTGCCACGACGCGGTATTAATCTCCATGGCCTTTCCGTTCCCGATCAGGAAACGGAATATCTCCTCAAAGGCATCCAGCGCGTCCTCGAGTGTGACAGAGCGGTCCGGATACGGGGCGTATTTTGCCACGAAATCATAGTGCCCCAGCACATGAAAGTGCGGAAACGCGGGCAGCATGCGGGCAACGGCCTCCAGATAGCGGCGATAGGCCTCCGCTTTATTTTGGCCCTCGTAATAGCGGTCGGCCCACACGTCAACGCCATCCACGACATGGACAGAGCCTATCACAAAATCAAGCTCCACATCCCGAAGCGCCGCCCACGCCGCCTCGGCGCAGGCCTCATCTCCCAGACTGACCTCCGCTCCATGGCGAATGGCCATCAACGGGTACCGGCGGCCAAGGGCCTCCAGTTCTCTCCGCCGGGAGGCAAAGTCCGGCAGATGCCGCCGCCCGGGAAAATCAAAATCCACATGGTCGGTAAAGCAGATCTCCTCTATCCCCCGCGCAGAGGCGGCGGCCACCATATCGGCGGCAGCCTCCTCTCCGTCAAAGGAGTAATGGCTGTGGGTATGATAATCAAAAAACACAGACTTTCCCGCCTTCACTCTATTTTTGTTAAGCTCCGCTGTACCGGATCGACGCGCCGCGCATCTCCGCCCCCAGACTCATACGCCGGGAATACCTTTGTTCACACAGTCATCCGTACAAAATCGGCCGTCCTCAATAGCTGAACTGGCGGTAATAGCGGCGAATCTCCATGGGGTGGCAATTGATGGCCTCCATGTGGGCGTCGATCCGCTGTGTCACCGCATGGGTCACCAGATGAGACAGATTCCCACGGAACCCCTCGTCAATGCCGGGCAGGTCGTAATCCCTGGAGTCAATGACTGTGTAGTTGGCGCACACTCTGGGCAGGAAGCGGACCACCCGCTCACTGAGAGGCCGCTGCGCATCCTCGCCCACAAACACAGTCACCGGGGTGTCCCGCTCCACGATTTCCAGCATACCGTGGAAAAATTCGGCAGAGTGAATGCTCTTGGTGCGGATCCAATGCTGCTCCTCCCAATAGCACATCGCGTAGGAATAGGTGGAGCCGTACTGATTCCCCGCTCCCACAAAATAGTGGAGCTTGTCATCGTGGTGCTTCTGCGCAAAAGCCAAGCCGAAGGCGTCGGCGGCCTTTTCCACCTCTACCAGATCGCGGGCCAGATGGGCGTCCAGCTGGGCGTAATACACATCATACTCGTCAAACTCACCGTGGCGATAGAGGAAACGGTCCGCCACCATGAAAAACTTGAGCTGTTCATTGGCCGGATAGGCAATCTCCCAGTCCACCATCCGGGCCAGCTCGGTGGTCTCCACGTCGATGAAGCCCAGGACCTTCGCGCCGGCGGCCTGTGCCTTTTTCACGCCGTCCACCATCTCCACCGTGCTGCCGGTGACCGAGGAGACCACAACAACCGTGCCCTCGCCCACACGGCGGTCACCGGTGGTAAGATACTCCGCCGCATTGACCGCAAAGACGTCCAGCGCCGTGCGCTCCCGCATATGGACCTCCGCCTGGAGGCAGGACGCATAGGTGCCGCCGATGCCCAGCCAGCAGAGATTCCGGAAGCCCTCCCGGCATACGCCGTCTACGATGGCCTCGATCCGCGGCCGAAGCGCCAGAGCGCCCTGGACACTGTCCAGCTGCTTTTTTTCGTCAAACTTGATCATGATCTGTTACCCCCTGTAATAAGTATCGTTCACTGGTCCAACGCTGTCTGCCGCCAATGATTATAATCGAAAGCAGATATGTTGTCAATTTATTTATACCATTTTTTGCGTTTGACACAAAATAATTTTTTTTATAAATCTTTTATTTATGATATTTTTTTCAAATCTCTTGACGTATTTTTACACAAGTGATAGGATGAGCTTAAATTGGTATGTAATTATATCAAACTCATCGAATCCAAAAGGAGGTCCTTCATGAAACTGGGGCTGTTTACCTCGGGCTACCAGCGTGAACCGGCGGAGCACATGTTCCAGGACGCCGCCCGCTTCGGATACGATTACATCGAGCTGTGGGGCGGGCGCCCCCACGCTTATCCCCCGGACCTGAATCAATACGGCGTACGGGAGCTCCGCAGCCTCTCGGAGCGTTATGGCATCCCGATTCCCATCTTCACGCCGGAGATCAACGCCTATCCCTACAACTTCATGCTGGGTACGGAGAACCAGCGCCAGGACTCCGTACGGTACATCAAGCGGTGTATGGACGCCGCCTCCGCTCTGGGCTGCGAGGCCACGCTGATCTCCGCGGCACACGCCGGAAATTCGGCCTCCCGGGAGGAGATTTGGGACAGGCTGGTACGGACACTTCAAGAGCTGGTCTCCTATGCGGAATATCTGGGCCAAAAGCTCATTCTGGAGCCTCTCACCCCCTATGAGAGCAACACCGTCACCAGCGCCAACGACCTTTCCAGCGTCTTTCAGGCTGTGCCGTCAGAGGCCTTAGTGGGCATGTGTGACGTGGCGGTCCCCTTTGTTCAGCACGAGAGCATTCTGGCCTATTTCGACAAACTCGGTCAGAAAATGTACCACATGCACATTATAGACAGCTCCGGCAACGACGATGTCCACCTTGTTCCCGGCGAGGGATGTCTCCCGCTGCCCGAGCTCATGGCTGAGCTCAAAGAACGGAATTATCAAGGCTCCGCCACCATTGAATTGGTGACCAACTATCTCAACGAGCCCCGTTTCTACGCCCGGCGGGCCATTCAAAACCTGCGGCAGATGATGTAGGAGGGAAGGAATTTTATGCGGATTGATATTCATGTCCACCCCGCTTTTTATGCGGATATAAACGGCGATTCCCATCGGGAGGGCCTGCGCCACCGTGTGACAGACATCCATAAAAATGGCCTGGCCGCACTTGAACATATCGAAAACAAAATGGCCTGCGCCCGGTTGGACCGCCTCACCCTGCTGGCTCAGGTCTATCCGGAGGCCCGCGGAGGCGCCATTGTCTCCAACGAGGAGGTCCGCTCACTGATTTCCCTCCGGCCCGACCTCTTTTTCGGCATGGGGTCGCTGGACCCCGGCGACCCGCATTTGGCCGAGACCGCGGAGCACGCCCTGGGAGATCTGGGGCTGCTGGGTCTGGCCCTCTACCCCTGCGCGGGGGAGTTCCGCCCCGACGACCCGCGGCTGGAGCCGGTGTGGTCCCTGTGTGAACAATACGACCGCCCTGTCTTATTTCACCTCGGGATGACCTGGGAGCCCGGCCAATCCATGGCCTGGGCCCATCCGCTGTCGGTGGAGCCCCTGGCGATGTCCCACCCCAAACTCCGCATCGGGATCACCCGGTTCGGCTGGCCCTGGGTGCGGGAGACCGCTGCCCTGCTCCTAAAATATCCAAACCTCTACGCCGATACGGGGGTCCTCTATTTTGACTGCGCCCGGGAGTTCTACCAGCAGACCTTTACAAAGGACCTCCCCATCACTTGGCTGGACCGCTCCCTGCGGCACCAGGTCCTGTTTGGCTCGGATGATCCCCGTTTTGAACAGATCCGCATGGCCGCAGCCATGGAGACGCTGGGCCTGCGGGAGAGCTCTGTGGAGCTGATCATGGGAGAGAACGCGCTCGTTTATTTGGGTCTTTGAAAGGAGCCTGTCTATGCACTATTATGAGGAATTCACCCTGCGGACCAGCCGGTATGAACAGCTCATCCTGATCACCCGCCAGGTTTTGGAGATCGCGGCCAGAAGCGGTATCCGGGACGGTCTGGTCACCGTTCAAAGCAAGCACACCACCACCGGCATCACTGTGAACGAGTCCCTGGAGTGTCTGGAGAGCGATATTGAGACCTTTCTCTCCGCGCTTGTCCCGGAGGACCGTCCATACAGCCACGCGCGGATGCTCCGGGATTATGGCTCCACCGCCGGCAACCCCACCGGACATCTGAAAGCCCTGCTGGTGGGGAACCACTGCCACCTTCCCCTTCAAGGGGGCGTCCCTGTCCGGGGCGGCGCGCAGGAGATTTACTTCTGTGAATTTGACGGTCCCGCAGTGCGGACCATTACGGTCACGGTTACAGATTAGGCGCGGCCTTTTTACAGAGAGGGGGGACTTCCACGGTTCGCGACATGACACAGGGACGGGAGTGGCGGCAGCTCCTGTTCTTCGCGCTGCCCATGATGGGCGCCCAACTGCTCCAGGTGGCCTATTCCATCGCGGATGCCGTCATAGTGGGCAACTTTGTCAGCGCCCAGGCTCTGGGCGCTGTCAGCGTCCCCGGACCGATCCTGTGGATCGCCAGCTCCATAGCCTCCGGCATGGGGGCGGGGACCAACATCATCATCGCCCAGTACTTTGGGGCAAGGCAGCATGAGAATATCCGCTCCTCGGCAATCTCTTCGGTGTGGCTGGGTGGAGCGGCCGGCCTCGCTGTCACTCTGCTGTGCATTGTGTCCGCCCGCCCTCTGCTCCAGGGATTTCTCCACACCCCTCCGGAGATGCTCTCCGATGCCTCGGCCTACCTGACCATATACAGCATTGGATTTCTCTTTCAGATGCTCTACCACATTTTTTACGGCATCACCCGGGCCTTTGGAGATTCCCGGGCCGCGCTGCTGTTTCTGCTGGTGGCCGCCATGCTCAATGTGGTGCTGGATCTGTTCTTTGTGGCAGGACTGGGGATGGGCGCCGCCGGGGCCGCACTGGCTTCAACGGTCTCGCAGGCCGGTTCCGCGCTGGCCGCGCTGCTCTATCTCCTGAGAAAATTCCCCCAGCTCCGCCCCTCCCGTCAGGATTGGAGGCCCCAGCGGGAAAAACCGGCTCTGGTCCTCCGCTTCAGCGGACCGGTAACACTGCAGATGACCCTGCAGGCCGCCGGATTCCTGCTGCTCCAGCGTCTGGTCAACTCCTTTGGTCCCGCCAGCATCGAGGGCTTCGCGGCCATGGGCAAGACCGAGGAGCTGATTCACATCCCGGTCAACTGCATGGCCTCAGCCCTGGCGTCCTTTGTCGGACAGAATATCGGCGCGGGGCAGATTGAGCGTGCCCGGAAGGGCTGCCGGGCCGCTCTGGCCATAACCTTGGGCGCAGCCCTGATTCTGGGAACCGGAATGCTCATGTTCGACCGGCGTATTCTGGGCTTCTACAACATCACGGCCGACGCCCTCCTGCGGGGGACCGAACATCTGGACGTAATGTGTATTCTCCTCCCAGTCTTCACAGTGCAGCAAGTCATCAACGGAGCCCTCCAGGGAGCGGGGGATGTCCAAATCCCGGTGGTCTCCAGCTTCACGGATCTGGTTCTTCGACTGGCGGGTGCGAAGCTCCTCTCCCTCACCGCATTGTCCTTCCGCTCCATTTATCTGAGCAGCCCTCCCGCCTGGATCATCGCCTGCCTCATCTCTGTCATCCGCTATCGGCAGGGTACTTGGGCCAAGCAGCAGTTAACTGAGAATCATCGCAAAAGCGTCTGTCCTTCCGAACCGCGTTAAACCGCTCAGACCGCGTTAAACCGCTTTACGGAAACACATCCCTATCGCGCCCAAACGTATGCCGTATCTCCCGCGCAGCAACAGGCATGACTCTTATCTGAAAGATCCCCCTCGGGGAAACGACCTCCTCTCTGCAACTATGGCATAGGCCGCCAAACTTTTGGCGGCCTATGCCCATTTGACAGATCACCTGCGTATATGGTTAACAAATATGCGTTTCGCATACAGACGGAATACGAGGGGGGCTGCGTATGCCCCGTCCCTGTGTCGTCAGAAAACTCCTTCTGTCCCCGCTCCCTTCCATACTCTCCGAAGATTCTTTGCCGTCAACTTCTCCAGTGAGGCATAGCCAGAGACTCGATGCATTTCACACTCAAGTCCGTGTATTTATCTGAGATTGGAAATGTCAAGAGTAAATGCGAAAAAAATATAAAAAATTTTTGAGCGTGTCAAATCAGGGCGGCGACGCACTCCCTGAATAGCATTTCAGACGTTTTCCAGCCCAATATTTTACGCGGATAATTGTTCATCCATTGTTCGGCCTGTACAACCTCCGCGTCGGTCACATTGCCGAAATCGGTTCCCTTTGGGAATGATCGCCGAATCATTTTATTTTGACATTCATTTGACCCGCGTTCATAGGACGAATACGGGTGGCAGAAATAAACCTTTGTCCGGTTCAAAGTCTTTCGGAGGGCGGACCGCTCCAGCCGGTCCACGTCGGCAAATTCGCCACCATTGTCAACGGTGATTGTCTGAAAAATCTTCCTGAACAGAACCGGCCCGTATTTCCGCTCGATACGGTCCAACGCCTTTATCACGCTTTCTGCGGTTCTGTCTTTTATCCGCATAATGATTTCCCGGCGGGTCAACCGCTCTGTTAAGACGAACAGGGCCTTTGACCCGTCCTTTTTGCTGTAAACCGTGTCCCCCTCCCAATGCCCGAACGTTTCCCGCGTGTCAACCTCCGCCGGACGCTTTTCGATACTGTCCCCCCGCGGCGGTCGCTTCATGGTCTTAACTTTTTTATAGGTCCGTTTCCTTTTCGGCTTTTCCGGCAAGTCTGCATTTGTCAGAAAGCGGAAAACGCCCTTTGTTATGTAACTGTAAAACGTGCTTACGCAAATAGAGGTTGAAAACGTCTTTTCCTCCAGCTTGATCGACGCAAGCGCGGCGGCGGGGGAATATCCGTCCTCCAGCACCTTCTTTTCCAGATAGTCCGCAAGTTCGCGGTCGTTCCCGATTTTCAGGCCAGCGCCCTTCCGCCGCAAATTCTCCTGATACTTCCGTTCCGCTTCGTCCGGGTTGTACCGCTCCTCTTCCGTCCAGTCCGAATTGCGGTGAATCATACGGGCGCGTTTCTTCTCCCGATAGATCGTACTTATATGTACGTGTAATCTGTCCGCTATTGCCTGCGGCTTCTCCCCGGCCAGCAACGCGGCTTCAAGTTTGTATCTGTCCGTTTTTGTCAGGTGACTAAAGCAATGTCCCATAATATACCCTCCATGACAGCAGAACCCGCCCCGCCGCAAAGCAAGGGCGGGTTCCTGTTTTTTCGACATGGAAAGTATAACATTTTGCCTATACTAACGCAAGTATAAATTCTGATTATTCGCGCATTAGTAACCATTCGACGGAAACGCCCAGCACGTCTGAAAGCACCGAAAGTTCATAATCTGTCACAAATCGCGTTCCGATCTCAATTCTTGAAATGCTGTCCCGCTCCATGATAACCCCCGCCACTTGCAGACGGGCCGCAAGGTCCGCTTGTGTGATTTTTGTTCTGGCGCGCGCTTCCCTCACCCGGTCGCCGCAAAGGTTCTTCCGCCCCTTGTAATCATAAATTTTCATTTGTTGCCCCTCCGATGTGTGTTAAAGTTCAGATTCATTCTTGACATTAGCACGCATTCCAGCAATAATTGTGTTAAAGGTCAGAACGCCAGCGGTCCTGGCGGTCCGGCCTCAAAAAACAAAAATGCCGCCCGCTGTCAATGGGCGGCGGAACGGAGGATTCCACATGAAGCAGTTTCTTTCCCTTTTCCTTTTGGCGGCGCTGGTTTTATCCCTTGCCGCCTGCGGCGCGGTGGTCGATTATGACACTCCCAAATCCGGCGAATTGTCCGCCGAATACGATTTTTACCGGGATTCTCAATCGCCCCTTGCTTCCGGTATGGCAATCACCCCCGAACAGGCCGACGACGTTTTTCTTGTCCTCGTTTCCTGCGGCATGGACAGCAAGGTTTCCAACGTGACCCGCAAGCAGGGCGACGACGGACATTGCACCGTTTCCAGCGGGTTCAGCACATATGACGTATATTACACGAACGGCGTTGTTGACCGCGTGGACAAGGGCGGCGAAACGTTGTACCCGGCCCCCGCCGTTCCCGCCGACGACAACCCCTTGACGGCCTGCGCCCTGATCGTGAAAGGCGTTGAAAGCGGGACCGGCGAAAAAATCGGCGAATATGCGTTTATTGAAATCAGCAAAGGCCAGCTTGAAACTGTTACGGCGGAACAATACAAAGATTTCGCCGAAACTGTTGTAAAAGATAGCGGTTATAACTGGGTGGCGATTGTCTGCGACGACGGAACGGGGATTTGCTTCCCCGGCTCCATGTACTACGTCGCCCAATATGGAAAACAGGACGCGGACGGCGGAATTCTGGAAGTCGCCGGAACGATCACGCTTGACGAAAGCGGCGGTTATACTTACGAACCGGTCGAATGATCTTACATACGGAAGAAGCGGCGGGCATTGCGCCCGCCGCTTCTTTTTACGATTCAAACGCCCGCCCGATAATAAAGCGGGCGTATATATCCGCTATATCCTGCAATGATTCCACGCGGGAAAAGTCCTGTCCGGCGCACGTCGCTTCGTAAATGGTCCCATAGAACGCGGCCCGCTTCCTTGCCGGTTGCGCTTCTATGATTTCCCGGACCCGCTCGAACGTGCCATTTTCCATAACCGTTTGAAGCCGTGTTCGCTCTTCTTCCAGTTCCGCCGCGTCTTTTACAGCTTCCACGAAAGCCGGGTGAAAGGTCACTTTGCATTCGTTCACGCCTGTTCCCCCCAATTTTCCCCGATTCCCGCCGCCGCGTCAAGCGTCTTTTCGACCCACTCATTCAAGGACATTCCCGCCGCTGTCGCCGCGGCAATATAGAGTTCCTTTTTTCCTTTCTTGACCGCCGGATAAATTCGATCATAGCTTTTTTCGTAATACCGGCGCTTTGCGTCTGTCGCGGCTTTCCCCCGCGGAGTTTCATATTTTCCGGGCATTTTTGCCACCTCCGTTTCCGCCCTCCATTATAACACGCTTTTTATACTAACGCAAGTATAAAAATTACACATACTAACGTTAGTATATTTGTGCAATTTCCTATCTTGTGTTTATACTAACGTTAGTATATAATCATAATCAGAAAGAGGGAAACACAAGCCGCCCACCTGCCTGGGCGTTAAGAATACGGCGGGGGTCAACCTTACGGACCAACACGAAAAGGGGGCCGACACGGCACAAGGTAGCTTCAACAATTCGTTTAATATATGGAGGTAATCACATGAACACTTTTGAAATCGGCAAGGAATATTATTCCCGTAGCATTTACAATCACGATTGCGTTTTCACCATCAAGATCACCGGGCGCACCGCTAAAACCGTTACTTATGAGTATATGGGCGAATCCCGGCGTTCTAAAATCCGGGTTGATGATTCCGGCGAATATATCCAGCCTGATCGGTACAGCATGGCCCCCATTTTCCGGGCCGAACGTGAGATTCAGGCGGAGGAAGCCCCCGCCGCCGCGGAGGAAACTGCCGCCGCTCCCGCTCCCGTCGCGGAGGACGCGGCCCCCTCCAAAGTCGTGACAATCTCACAGCCCGCCGACGACGGTTCCGTGATCGTGATGATCGGTCAATCCGTCGAACGGAATTGCGGCGCTTGCTTCCCCATCGAAAGCGGAACGGTCGTCGGTTTCATCGACGTTCCCGACGGCGTAGTTATCCGCGGCGGCGTGTATGCCCTGATTCGCTGGGACAACCGCCGGGACCGTCCCGAACGGGTCCGCCTGTCCGACATTCACCGCCGCGGCTGGCGCTCCGCGAACGGTTCCCCGCTGGGCGTGTTCGTCTGCTGATACTTTACCGGGGCGGCGGCTCCCGCCGCCCCTCTATCAATTATCAATGGTGGTTTATGAAATGTGGATTGATTGCTATACACTTCCAAAGAATCAGGGTATTCGTTGCGAACATTGCGGCACATATATTCGGAACGTCTTTGTCTTTCATTTTGACGACGGTTTTTCCCTGAAATGCGGGGTCGATTGCTTTAATAAGCTTGTGAAGAAAACCAACCTTTCCCAATACGGCGCAAAAGCCCTAAAGAAACAGGCGGACCGCATAAAATCTTTCAATGATATGCGCGAAAAATGGACCCGCTGGCAAACCCCGGAGGAAGCGGAGGCCGACGGCTGTTTTCAGCGTATAGAGGACCCCGACAAGCCCGGTTTTTGGCGCGTCCGCACGCAATCGGAATTTGAAGAGGAAAAAAACTTTATTCTGAACGATCTTATCCCGTACAGAATCAGCGAAATTCAAAAGGAAACAAAAGCCCGCTTCAAAAATATTCGCATGAAGCAAGATTGACCGCCGCGCCGGGTCCACACCGCCCGGCGCGGAAATTTTTTTGAAAAACTTTTTGAAAACCCCTTGACTTTATACTAACGTTAGTATATAATAATAGACAGAAAGAGGGAAGCACAAGCCGCCCGGTTGCCGGGGCGTAAAGTTCGGCAACGGCCAACCTTACGGGCCGACACGAAAAGGGGACCGACACGGAATATCTTTATAGGGGGTTCTTCTTATGACCTTACGCGAAACCGCTTCCCAGCTTCATTCTCTTTCTGTTGACGGATTCTTTAACCGTCAAAAAGTCACCGTCCGTTGGCTTGAAGATTATATTTCGACAATGCTTGTTCGGGCCGGTGGTGATTCCCTTGTAATGGAAATCGCCCTTCCCGACGGCTGGTGGCACTTCACGATTCACAAATTCAAGAGCGGCGGCAAGATCGGCTTTGACTATACGATTCCTGATACCCGCGAACAGGAAGCGCGCATTCTCTCCGATTTGTGGGACCGCTACAATCAGGGTTCCCACAAGTAGCATTCAGCGCCGGGCGGCTTCGTCCGGCGCAAATTTTTTCAAAAAATTCTGGATTTCTCTTGACATTATACTAACGTTAGTATATAATAATTCTTGTAAGGCAAGGGAACAACCCTTTACGAAAGGAAGTGAGGTAATGGAAGAGGGCATGACAAACGCCGAATTCGACGCTTTCCTTGAAACCCTCGCCCAGCTTATTGAAGCAAAGGCGACAACGGTTAAGGAAGCCGCTGATCTTGTCAGGGACAAGAAAAGCAAGTAAAAAGGGATAGCGGCCCCGGTCAAGGTTCCCGCTATCCCAGCGCAAAAGGTAGGCCGGAAGCCTTACTCCGGCCACCTTGATAATAACAGGGTAGTGTGAAAAAATCAAGGCTTGCAGAAAGAAAGGGCTTATAATTATGTTCAAGATTCCGAAAAAGTATCAACCCGCAATCAAAGAAGTTTACAAAGATGAAGATGGCGTGTGGTGTAATCTAAATGACGGGTGGGTTCACGGTGTCGATGGAACGCACGTTATCCATTGCGAAACCTATACCGAACTTCTTTCCGAATTCCCCGATATTCGGAAAGACGACGCTTGACCCGCCAACACAAAAAGCCCGCCGGGGCGAATCCCGGCGGGCTTTCATTCTGTCCGAATCGGACAAGTTTATTTCAGGTTCCCGGCAAAATGGTTCCGGGTTCGGCGTTCAGCTTTGCGGCGATTTCGTCCGCTTCCTGCGGGGTCAGGCGAACGACGTATTCCGGTTCGATGTACGCCGCAAGATTTCCGTTCGTCCCCCACGCCTTTTTTGCTTCCTCCAGCGCGCTTTCGATCAATCTTTCAATATCCTTTTGGCTGAAAAGCAGTTTCAGCACGGCGGGGATTCTCTGATAAATCCAGTCAGACACGGCGGCAAGTTTAAGTTTGCCGGTTCCGCCGCCGAATTCCTTTTCAGCCTTCGTCACAAGGCCGAAAAGAATCTTTTTCAAAACCGCCGTTTCGCCGCGCTTGACAAGAACGACGATCAGGGCAAGGAACGTAAGGACAACCAGCACGCTGTCCCAATTTGCCAGCAGAAACGCAATAATCTTCATGTCACTTTCTCCTTTCAGCCAATAACGGAACAGGCGGATTCAAGGACCCAGCCCAGCCCGTCAATATGTACGCCGCATTTGCGGCCCGGATAGTAATATTTAACCGTGAACGTGCCGTTCACGGTCTTTCCCTGCCCGTTCCCGTTGCTGTCCCGGTACAGGTGGCCGGAATACTGGACCCGCGCACCGACGCGCATTTTCGCCGCCGTGGTCCCGCTCCCGGCGGAGGTTCCGCCGATGGCTTGCACGTCCGCCGCGTCAACCCAGCCGTAAACCGTGGACCCGCCACCGGGTTCCGCTTTAAGCTGGTAAGGGTGTTTCCCTTTATATGTCCCGATCACCCTTGCCGTTCCCGGCTTGCAGGCGGGGCCGGTCGCCGCGTTTGCGCTGGTGTAGTGTTTCGCCCCCGTAAACCGCACCACGTCGCCCACGCTGAACGCCAGCGCCGCGGAGGTATCGGAGGACCCCCCGGACGCTCCGGGCCGTCCTGCGGGCGCTGTGGCGCTCCCTGCGGGCGTTTCCACCGCCATGTCATAGGTGATATACGGCAACTTTCCGTGTTTCGTCCATTCCCGCCCATTCATACCGGCAATTTCTCCGATATTCAGGCACGCCGTCACTTGAACACGGTTCAGGAAAGCGGGCGAACATTCGATCACCTTTCCGCCGCCGATGTAAACGCCGATATGACCTTTCAGCCAGACAGCTTCCCCCGGAACGATCTTCCTGAAATCGGTTGAAACGTCCTTGCAAACTTTAATCATGCCGTCGGCCCCAATATCAGGCACGCCGTTTTCCTTGTATTTTGCGCCGCCGTAGGTTTTGGACGCGTCGCCGGTCCATCCCCAAAGAATCCCCTTGATTAAGCAAACGCAATCGAACCCGAAAACGGGCGGGTTTTTGTTTGCCGCGGCTTTAATCATTGCGGTTCTTGCAGGATTCTTGTTATAGCTGTGATTCTCGCAATACCGGGACACGTTCGCGCCGGTCAGGGGCGCACCAAAGCACCCCATAACGTACAGGGTCGCGTGATTGTTCACAACGTCCTGCAATTTCTTGATGAATTCAGAAGCGTTCATTTTCCCCGTTCCTTTCCCGTCTGCGGGGCTTCCAGCCCCGCCCGTGTCATTTGACCCGCCGGACGCTCCGGGCCGTCCTGCGGGCGCTGTGGCGCTCCCTGCGCCGTCGTATGCGGTCAGACTGTAAGATTCTATAATCTGAATCAGCTTTTCCGCGTATTGCGGGTCTGTGGCGTAGCCCGCCGCCTTGATCGCTCTGCAAGCCGCTTTATAGTCCCGCTCCCCGATAACGGCTTTATACCGGGCCGCGCCGGTCAGCAAAGCCGAATGATCGGCGACGCTCTCCGCCCAGCTATCGTAGGCGCGAAAAAGCGCCGTGATCGTGGTAAATGTCGCGCCGTCGTAACATTCTTTTGTTTGCGCGCTGTAAACCTTGCCTTTCCAGCTTTTACCGGCCTTGATACCGAAAAGGGCGTTTGCCTTGACGGTCAGGCCGGATTTCCCCCAGCCGCTTTCAAGAATCGCCTGCGCGATTGTCAGCGACGCAAGAACGCCGCTTTTCTCCATGTCTGCGGCGGCAAGCGCGCCCACCCGCTCGATGAAGTCTTGATGTTCCTTTGTGATTGCCATTGTTGCCCTCCTATGGCTGAATATTGTTCAGGTCAACGGGGATTCCGTCGGTTTCTTCCGGGTTTGCCTTTTTGATCTTCACGACGTTTTCGGCCTTTGCTTTCCACGAATAAAAGCCGATTGCAACCGCCGTCGGCGTTCCGATATACGCAAGGAAAACCCCTAATTGCGAAATGTCGATTGTCACCGCCCAAAAGCCCAGCCCGAACCCGGCAAAATAGGTCAAGAGGACCGCCGAAAGAAAGAGTTTTGAAAACTCGATCTTTCCGGCGGTCCTCTTTTCATCCCCTGCGGCGTTCGCGGCCCGGCTCCGCGTCCTGCGGCGCTTATTGCTCCGCCGCCGCTCAATCAGCACCACGGCGGCAACTCCGCCGATCAGCCCGGCGGCAACGCTGAATAGATAGCCCATGCCGCACCGCCTTTCCGTCAATCCGGGTCGTTCTTGTGGTCCGTGATTTCGTCCAGACGGTCCAGCCGCTTGTGGGCCTGCTTTGCGGATTCTTCAACGGCGGTCAGGCGGGAAATGATTTCCGTATTCGTCCGCCGCTGTTCTTTTTGCTCCGCCTTGATTTCGTCCGTGTTGGCCTTGATGTACCCAATTTCTGTAAGAACGGTTGCGTCGTTCTTTGCTTCGTCCGCCGTGTCCGCGTGCTTGTTCCTGTTAAAAGCCGCATACCCGAACACGATAGCGCAAACCGTAGAAATCACGCTGATAACCGGCAAAAGTTCGTTCATGGTCGTTTACCTCCCGCAAAAGAAATCTTTATACACGCTTTTCAGGGAATACGGGGCCGGGTCAGGCGGTTCCCCGCTTTTCCCGAACACGGCGCATTCATACGCCCAAATCAGCCAGCTGGCCGTATCCTCCGCCCAAATCGCAAAGGGCATAATAAAGAACCACAAAAGGCCGAACGCCGGGCAAATCTGCCCCAGCACGTTCCCCGGCTGATTTGTATAGTCCCAAACCCCCAGCCCCAGCCAAAGGTTCAGGACGCACCCCGAAACGAATTCCACGGCAAGCACGATCAGCGCCCCGATCACCGCTTGCACGATAACCGGGGCGCGGAAGAATCCGGGCCGCTGATTGATTGCCCCCACAAGGACCCCGCAAAGCCCGCCGACAATCAGCATGGACGGGTGGGAATAGCCGCGGAACATGGTTTCAAGGGCGACGTAAGCCGCCCCTAAAAGCGCCCAAAGGGTCAAAACGCGTTTCATGCGCCGTCGCCCCCTCCCGCCGCGGCAATGATCGCCGCCATGCTCTTTTTCAGGTCCGCGGGCAGTTCTGCGCCGTACTTGATGGAATCCAGTTCGGCAAGGTCGGCCCGCGAAATCCACGCGTTTACATGGTTGCAATAGGTCCGGTGATAAAACACGTGGGCCGTCGCCGCCTGCGCCAGCGCGGTGAATTCCTCCGCCGGATACATACGGCAAAGTTCCCCGTCGGCGTGGTAAGGGACCGCCGCGGCCCCCTCCTTTACCGTCTGCGCTTGTGCCATCAGTTCTGTTTGGTCGTGTTCGGTCAGGCTGTAATGGGACCCGCCCACGTCAACCCCGGCGTAAATCGCCGCGGAACACTCCGCGCCGATCTCCTGTTTCTTCACGGCGCGGACCTGTTCAACGTCGTTCCAGTCGGCGGGCGGCTGGATTCCCAGCCGCTCCAGCCGCATTCCCCGGATACTGTCCTCTCTGTGCTGAATCATTCAAAGTTCCCCCCTACCGACGAAATAAAACAGTCGCCGACGGCCTCGTTCCGCTTTACCTTGATACGGAAGTTAAAGCCCCATTCGGCGGCGGTCTTTGTGGTGTTGCTGAAAAAGAATTTGCTTCCGCTGTTGACGGCCTGCGTCACGTCCTCCCACGTGGGGGAAGCGTCGTTGCCGTTGTTGCAGGCTTCAACGGTAAATTCGGCCCCTGCGGGAATCTGCCGGGCAACGCTCATGATCGCCTTTGTAACCGCGTCGTCGGTCGCAAGCGGGGTCGCAAGCTGAAATTCGATTTCCGAAACGTTCTTGCTGAACGTGTATGTCCGGTCAGCGGTCCCGCCGGTCCCGTCGTCTGCGGTGATCGTCAGCGTGTGGGACCCGTTAGCAAGCTTCACCCATTCCGCCGCCGTCAGGCTGAACGAATATTCTTTGCCGCTTGTGGCGGTATAGGTCCGCTTTACGGTCCCGTCGATTTTTTCCGTTACGGTCAGCGTTTGCCCGCTGTCCTGATCGGTGACGGTGTACGCCTGCGAAAACGCCCCGGTTTTCTCTCCAAGGTTCGTATTCGCCCCGCTGATCGTGGGCGGCGTATTGTGGGTAACGGCCCGCGCCGGGCTGGTGGTGTATGCGGATTCCGCGCCGTTGTTGTCGTATGCCTTGACCCGGTATGCGACGGTTTGCCATGTCGCGCTGGCGGTATCGGTATAGGTCCGGTTGATTCCCTTGTAAACCTGTCCCCAGCTTCCGTCGTTGGTTTTCCGCTCCAAAATGTACCCGGACACGCTTCCATCTTCATCCGTGGAAATTCCCCACGTAACCGCAACGTTCTGCCCGCTCAAAATCTGCGCCGGTACGCTGATACTTCCGGGGGCGGACGGCGCACGATTCCAGATGATTGTATATGCGCCGTCAGAATCCGGGTTATCAGATACCAAGATTTCAGATTTTAGATTACAAAGCGGGCGCGCGCCCCCGCTGCCGCCGTACGCGTAGTTCCAGTTCAACGCGCCGGAGGAATTGACGCCGCGGACGTCGGACGAATTCGACGCGTAAGCGTCGCAAAGCCAATAATACCACGCCGAATTGACGTTGAAACTGCTGTTCGTGTACTCGCTTTTCGATACACATTCCGCCGTCGGCTTTGCCTGCCGGGAAGCGTCGTTCGTGAACAAGGCCAGCTTGCTTCCGCACGTTACGTCGCCGGTCAAGCCCGCTTCCGTGCTGGACATGAAAAAGATTTTGTCAACGCAAGTTTCCGTTCCGCCGCCGTCCACGCTTGCCTTGCCGACGGTGTGCGTGGTGTTCAGCAAGGCCGCAAGGAAATTCGCGGAGAACCCCGCGAGAAAGCCCGCTTCCGCGTCGTATTCGTTGTAATTGCTCCATACGTTGGCATTCGTGGGGGCCGCGTCCGCGCTGTGCTGTGCGCTGTACCATTTACCCGCCGCCGCTTGACTGTTCAGCCATTGCCGGATATTCGAGTAAATCCAGCGGTTGTTGCCGTAAGAACGCCGGTTGCTGTCACTGCTTCCCGCTTCGATAGCGTCAAAGCATTTCAGCGAAATAATGCGTTCCGTAATCAGGGTGACGGAATTCGCGGGATAGCCCGCGTGGTTCTTGTCGGCAATCTTCCAAATGATCGGTTTGCCGTTGTAAAGCGTGCCGGTGTCCTTGACAAGCGCGCCGACGGCCAGCGTGCTAAGTGCTTGTGCCATTATGCCGCACTCTCCTTTGAATAGATTTCCGGGAATAGGTTCATGTAAAGTTCGTCCATTTCCCGGATAAGGTGATAACAGTTGCCTTTTTCTGCGTGGCTCCGCCAGCTTCCGTAAGATTGTTCAACCTTTTTCAAGGTGATTTTCCCGGAATCCAGCAAATACCGTTGTTTCTTTAACTTTTTCTGTTCATTGCTCTTGCTTGACCTCCTAACTTTCCGAATCACCTTGCCCGTTTCGGTCAAATATGTATGGAATCCAAGGAAATCAATACCGTTCCGCAACGGGAAAATGTTCGTTTTCTTGTTCAAAGAAAGCCCCAGCCCGGCAACATACTTTTCAATCTCTTTCCGGCAATACTGCAAGTATGCTTTGTCCTCATGTATCAAAAAGAAATCGTCCATGTAGCGCCCGTAACACTTGATTTTTAGCTTTTCTTTGATGAAGTGATCTAACCCGGACAGATACATAACCGCGAACCATTGTGAAGTTTGGTTCCCGATATGAATTCCGGGGTCCGGCGTGCTGTCAATGATTAAGTCGATCAGCCACAAAACGTCCGGGTCCTTTATGAACCGCCAGACCATCTTTTTTAATGGGTCGTGCCGAATCGAATAGAAATATTTTGAAATGTCGCATTTCAAAACCCATCCGTCGGCGTATTCGGCGGGCGAAAGCCGCGGCAACCCCTCCTCCCGGCTTTCCTGCTCCGCCTGTGCTTTTCTGGAAAAGTAATAGGACCGCATGAAGCTTTCCAAACGGTAAAGCCCGTCATGGGTCCCGCGCCCGCGTTGTGAAGCGTAATTGTCACGAATGAAACTGCTTGCAAACGCGGGTTCTAAAACATTGTCACATAAAGAGTGCTGAACAACCTTGTCTTTGAACGCGTTTGTCATTACAACGCGTTCTTTCGGCTCATACACCTTGAAAACGAAATATTCCGACATGGTGTATGTTTTGGTTTTCAGCAATTCAGATAAAAGGGAAAGGGCCTCCAGCAAATTCGCTTCAAACTTTGCAACGCTGGGTTTCCCGCGCTTTCCCTTGCGGGCTTTCAGGAACGCCGCGTAAAGGTTCCCGAAATCGTACACCCTTTGAAAATCGCTCATTTGCTCCATAAATGGAAACTCCTTGCCGTGTATAGAATCAGCGTTGCGGCGGGCGCAATGCGCCATGACAACGCTTCATCATCGGACCACGCGGCGCGCCCGCCGCGTGGCGGAAGCCGGTTCCCGTGGGCCTTGCTTCACCAATCTTGTATTTACCCCCGCTCTCTCACCGCGGCGGCGGGATATACCTTCCTTTGATAGTGGTCCTCTGCTTTCGGCCCTGCGGCTTACTCGTTCGCGGTGTTCCACCAAAGCGGGCGCGCGCCCCTGTTGCCGTTGTACGCGTTGTTCCAGTTCATCGCGCCGGAGGAATTGACGTTGCGGACGTTGTACGAATTCGACGCTACAAGGCATACCCCAAGAAAAGCGCCGCCCCGTTAGTAGGGCGGCGCGCTTCTCCGTTGTGTTGTGACCCGCTCCCGATCTTTCTTCCGCCAGCTTGCCGCCATCCGCTTTACTTCGACGACGTAATTTGTCCATGCTTCGCATTGCGCTTTTGAAATCAGGTTGTTTTCAAAGGAAATTTCAATCAGAAACAGAACCGTTTTACACTTTGTAAGCGCCTTTTTCTGTTCGTACCGTCGTTCCCTGAATTCCTGCGGGTCGGATAGATCAAGTTCGTTCGCTTCCTGTATGTGCTGGAAAATATCAATCACAAGGTCTTGCAGGCGATTCACGACGGTAAACCGATACTTTTTCGGAAATCGCCGGTCATTCGTCATTAAAAACGTGTGCTTGACTAAATCTTTCGCCTTTGTGATTAAAATAAATTCGTTTTGCTCCCCGTTCCGGGGCGGATTCCCCATTGTAAGCACCGCCTTTCGCGGATTTCTTCAACCTCCGCCGGGTCGCCCTCCCACGTGAACCCGTGTTCGGTAACGGTAAGAACCGCCCGGCTCCCGGTGTAGGTGGTCCCGCTGATCGTCAGCACGTCAGCGGCCCCGCACCGTTCGCAAGGCGGTTCTATTTCCGTAAACAGGTTCCCGATCAGGCAGGATAATTCCCGCCGGGTACACGCGTATTCCGTCAACATTCAATCCGCTTCCTGTCCGCGTTCCAAATGCCCTTCGTCAGAACGATTCCGTCCAGAGAATCAAAGGACACAAGATACGGATTGCCGGTGATATTGTTAAAAATACCGTCCTCCACGCGGGCAACCCGGCTTTCAAGGCTTGCAACCGTGGCAAGCGCCGCCGCCGCGTCCGCCGCCGCCTGTGCCGCCTGTGCCGCGCCCGCGGCCCACGCTTCCCGGTCTGCCGGTGTAATGTGTACGTCGGTATCTTCTTTATGTTCAATCAGGCCGGAAATAGCGGTGTTGATATTCTCCATATTTGCGTGGCTTACGTGAATATCGCTGTTGTTGACGTGATTGTTCAGGTCGGTTAAATCGGCCTTTTTGTCAAACGCGGTCTTGTGGGCCGTCTGCGATTCATCGTGTTCCCGCAAATCCTTTTTCGTCGCGGTGATCGCGTAAGGGTCCACGATAAAGGTAATTGCGCCGGTGTTGGAAATCTCAATGTGCATAAGCATTTCGATTTCTCCCGCCGCGCCGCTGGTAATGATAACCTTTTCCGTGTCCGGGGTATTGCAAACGGCAATCATGTTTCCCTCTTCGTCCTTTACGCACATTTCCCGGATAGTCCAGCCGCCTACGTCCGACGGGATCACCGCCAGAACGTCAATGATGTTCGGGGAATCCGGGTTGACGGTTACGCTGTTGACTTTCCCGCTCCACCGCTCATTCTTCAATTCCGTCATGTCCGCCGTGGGCTGGTAGTAGTAGCCGCCGCCGTCGCCCACCGCAAGGGTCGTCAAATTGATTTGCTTCCCCTCCAGCACCGCGTCCCGAATCAGGAATGTTCCAAGGTCGGTTACAATGGTTCCGAATTTCTTTTCATCAGGCATTTTTTACCCCTCTTTTCTGAATGGTTGAATTTCCAGTTTCCACAAATGCCGGGTATATGCGCCGGTCAGCACCCCCGCACCCGCGGTCAAATGGTTAATTACGAACGGTTCGACCTCGATTCTCTGTGCGCCCTGTGTGTATGCGCCGATCAGGGTTTTCCCGTTTGCCGCGACGGATTCAACCAGCTTCGGCCTGATCTCCAGCCGCCGGGCGTACTGCGTATAACCGCCGATCAGGGACCGCGCTTCCGCCGTCATGTTCCGGGTCAGGAACGGGCGGATTTCAAGCCGCCGCGCAAGGGTCAGCGCGCCGCCGACAAGGATTGTCCCGCTCGTTTCGATGTTCTCCGCAAGATAAGGCCATACCTCCAGCCGGGTTCCGATAGAGTGAATTCCGCCGACATGAACCGTCGTTTTTTTCTCCATCTTGAACCGTACAGCTTCCAAATGGGACCGCAAATTTTTATAGAATATGACCCGCTCCAAAACCGCCGCTTGCTGTGCCGCGGTTACGCCGTTTTCTGTGGCGTTGATAATGACCCGGAACGTGTACGGGTCGCCGCCGTACTCAAACCATTCTTCAACCTTTGTTCCGGGGAATACGGCCCCCAGCGCGGTTTCGACGGCGTATTTTGTCCCCAGCCGCCGGTGAATCTTCACGCTGTCCTTGATTGTCTGCCGTTTTACCTCTATCGGGTATGAATGGTCGTACCAGTCAACGTGTAAGTCATAGGCCAGAATATCAAGGGTCTGTTCGTCCAGTTCGTCAATGCGGGCGTAAATGATATTTTGCCGGATTTGCTTTGCGGTGATCTGTAATTGCTCCGCTATGGCCCGGCCCAGCGCGTTGATCTCCGGGTCGTCTTTCAGCGGCGGAGGAAGCGAACGGGTGAAGTCAACGGAACAAATGTCGTAATCATTCACGTTCCGCACCCCCGTTCCGAACCGTCGTTTCACCGATCACCGCAACGGCGTTATCGGCGACGGCGGCGAATACGGGGGACCGTACTTCAACGCGCTTTGCGCCCGTCTGCATAAGCAGGGCGGTTAAATAGGACGGGTTCACGTCCCGCCCCATCTTTGCGGCCTGCCAGCGCCGATACTCGGCGACGGCGGCGGCGACGTTCTGTGCCACCGCTTCCGGTCCCAATGCTCCGCCCGTCTGCGTGTAGTATGTCACGTCGATGTTATACGGGACCGTTTCAGGGGCCGCGACGGTAACATGATCGGTCAGGGGGCGCACCTTGTCCGCGCTCAAGGTTTCCGAAACGGCTTTCAATGCTTCTTCTCCCGGCAATTCTCCGCCTGCCAGCAGAACCCGCACATCTACTTCTCCCGGAACGGGGGAAGTCGCTTTCACGTCCACGATCAGCGCCGACGCGCTCTTTGCGTAATACTCATATCCCCCCAGCGGCCCGGCGGTCGAAAATGTTTCCATGCTTTCGCGGATACGGTCATAAAAGGCCGCGTCGCTTTCCCGGTCGGCTCCGCCCGCGCTTTCGGTGATGTTCTCGACCCGCTCGAAATACGGGAAAATATCAACCAGCTTTGTAATCTGCCCCGGAACAAAGCCGTTCCCGATCTGTCCGGCGGTCAGGCATTCCGCCGCAACGTCCCCGGTCAATTCCCCCGCCGGGATGGTCAGCGCGTTCAGCGTCGCAAATACAATTTCTTCCCCCGCCGATACGCGGGTTCCTGCCGGAACAACGGTCGCCGTGTCCAGCGCCATTGACCGCGTGAACCGAAATGTCGTGCGGGCCGCTTCCGGCTCCAGCCGGTAAACGTCCTTGAAGAGTTCAGCAAGGGAATCTAAATATTCCCCCTCCGCATACCGCGGCAAATTCTGTTTTGCTGAAAAGTCGATGTTGACCCGCTCTTGAATGATAATGTCGGCAATCCACAAAATGAAAAGCCGCGCCGGGTCTGCCGGGTACAGCGTCCGCCCGGTGAACCGCTCAAACGCCCGAATCAGGTTGTTTGTCAGCGTTTCCGTGTCCGTGTCCACAAAGGAAATTTCCGGGTAGCCCCTAACGTTATCCGTCAATTATGTTCACCTCCACAATCGGAATCAGCGCGCCCGGCCTGTCGCCCAGCATAAAGTCCACGTTTTCAACCTCCGCCCGCGGCTCGTATTCCTCTATTGCGTCTAAAACTTCCGAAATCAGGATAGGCTGGGCGGATTGAATCGGTTTGTCGATAAATCGTTGTGCCAGCCCAAAGCCCCGGTCAAGGGGAACGGAGAATTTCGGCGTTGAAATAATCATTGCGACGTTTTGCAAAACCTCTTCAACCGTGGATTCCGGCGCAAGGTTTATCTTTTTCAGGCTGAACGCCTTTACCACATAGGCCATATGTCGCCGCACCCCCTATCGTGCCGCATAAGAATTCATTGTGACATTGACCGACGCAACCAGCAGATTTCCCCGGTTGTCGTACCGTTCAAGGGAATTTGAAAGCTTCGTAATGACCCATTTGTTGGTTCCGTAGGCTTTCGGGCCGATCACAAGGCGGTGGACCTCTCCGCGGCGCATAGCTTTAAGCAAATTTGAAACCTCTGTAATCGGGTTCACCCCTAAAAACACGGAAAAAAACATGGAAAACGACATGGATTCCGTATCCTGTCCCGTGAATTCTAAAAGCGGTTCTTTCAAATGCCGGTCGTGGGTGGAGTATTTCACCCCGCTTTCCCATTTCAGGCCGTCAAAGGTTTTGACCGTCTGCCGCGAAACAGAAAAGGTAATATCCCCCCAGCTTCCGATAATCGCCATTCGCTCAAATCCCCCCTATCACGAAACCGTCGCCGTCGTCCCGCGGAATGTAAATGCAAAGCACAAATTCCCCTTTCTGCGGCAACCACGGCTTTACAATCAAGTCGTGTTTATGGCTTTCAAATGCCGGGTATCCGCTCCCGCCCGATTCAAATTCCGTTCGGTATGGGGCGTAATATTCGGGAATCCAAGGCGGATTTTTCAGCACCTTTAATTCCCCGGAAACTATCGTTTCTCCTTTGTCCTCAAAGATAACGCGGGCCGTCCGTTCCTCCACATTGACAGAGGAAACCCAGCCCGTCCGCACATATTTTTTAATACGTTCAAATTCAGGTCGTCCATTTAGTAACCCTCCAGCACCCGGCGCAAGGTAATATCGGTCTTGTAACCTCCGCTTTTGGAAATGCTGTGCGTCGCGGTTTCGATGATGTACTTTCCGTCGAACGCCCCATAGCCGGAAACCTCCACCGTTACCCCGGCAACCAGCCGCGGGTCCCCGGAAAGGCTGAACGACGCTTTATACTCCGATTTGTTCTTTTGCCGTAACCGCTTCATAGCAAGCTGGCGGGCTTCCTCGCGGGTCGAAACCTTTTCGTTTACCTCCAGCACTTGCCCGGATTTATCCGCCCCCCGCGGCGTGTATGTGTATTCTATCGTCGTTTTCTGTTTCGGGTCCGTATAGGACACGTGACAGCTACTAAAAGCCGCGTCGTGCAAACTGGTGGAAAAGGACCAGCGCGACACGTTCGCCGCTCCCTCTTGAATCACCATGACCGCGCCTTTTTGCTCATAGTCTGCCGCGTCGAACAGGACGATCATTTTTACGGTGACTTTCAGGGAAATTCCCGCGTTTTTACAAAGGCGCTGTAAAAAGATTATGTCGGATTCCTGCATTTGCTCTTTCCGGTCGTAAAACGGGTCTGTTGATGATTCAAACATACAGGCAAGCCCGTTTTTCCCCGCGATTTCATTTGCAATCGCCGAAAGCTTGATTTTCTCCCACGCCTTAGTTTTTTTCTGCGTCCGGGCGGCTGTCTTATAAGGGATTGACCCGGCCTTGATATTGACTTTCGCCGGGGGGCCGGACCCCTCCACCGTGTCAACCTCGAACGTTCCGCAATCCAGCACCCGGTCTTTCCCGGTCGATTCCCAATTTTTTTGAATGATAACGGCGGAAACCTCCGCGGATTTCCCCGCCGTCGCATTATTCAGCCAGTTTCCCAGCCAAATCCATTCACGATCTGCAAGGGATAGTTGCAAATCGTCCGCTTTGTCCTCTTCGTTGTCCGTGTAGGTCATGGAAAGCAAATCCCGGTTAATGTCCGCGGTTACGTCCGTACCGTCCAGAATCAGCTTGATTTCTGTTCTTCGTGCGTTCATCCCTGCCCCCTCTTCCACGGCGGCAAGCCGCCAGCAACCCGCGGTTCGGGGTCAGGGATGTTCAGCACGATTCCCGCCGGGAAAACGAAAAGGCGGCGGAATTCCGGGTTTGCTTTTATGATCTTGTCGGTGTATGTTTCGTCGCCCAGCGTTTTATAGGCGATACCGTCCCACATATCCCCGGCAATGGTCGTATAGTTAGTCATAGGCCCGCCGCCTTTCGTCGTCCGCCCTCTGGCGGTCCCGTTCCTCGATTTCCTGCAAAAGTTCTTCATCATGCTTCCGCAAGATTTCTTCAATGTCCTGCGCCTGTGCGTCGTTCCCCACGTGGAAAACCGGCGCGCTGTGGATGACAACCGATCTTTGACGGTCCGCCGTCGAAAGCGTCGGCGGGTTCACGTCCGGGGCTTCCGCTCCCACGTTTGCCAGCCGGTACTGCTGGAAACCGCCGTTCCCCGTCAAGGTTTTTGCCATGCCTGCAAGGTTCGTGAATATTTGCCCGGTTTCTGCCGCCTTGAAAACGGTTCGGTTCCTGGCGTTGGTGATAAGTTCCGCGCCCTGTTCGCCCGCTATGAACGTGTCAGGGGTCCGGGGCGTTCCTTTTGCGAATTTCGGAATCAACGGAATATTGATACCCTTCCCGCCAACGCCGGGGACCCAATCGGGGATTTTTAGCTTGTTCAGCCCTCCGATCAGGCCGTTTATAATGTCAATAATTCCGTTCATTGCACCCTTTGCAATGCCCTTGATCGCTTCCCATACGCCGGAGAAAATGCCTTTTACGCCCTCCCAAACGCGGGACCAATCGCCGGTAAATACCCCAGCAAACACGTTCAAAAGCCCTTGAATCGCGGTCAGCACGCCGCCGACAACGGTTCGGATAGTTTCAAGGCCCGTTCCAATCAGCCCTTGAATCGTAGGCATAAGGGCTTGAATTATCCCCATGACGGCGGTTGCCACCGTCTGAAAGATTTCCCAAATGCTTTGAATAACCCCCGTGATCGTGGGTCCCCACTCGACAAAGGTTTGTGCAATTTGCGGAAGGACTGTCGTTACAATGAATGCGAACAGTTCTTCAATAACAGGTTTTACGCTGGTGTCAATGAACGAAATAAACTGCCCGATCACGCCGCCTACCGTCTGCATGATAGAAACGAACGTGTCGAACACGGCAACGCCCTGTTCGCCGAAAATTCCGTTGATAAATTCCCGCGCGCTTGCAAGGTTGCCGTCGCTGAAAATGCCCTTGATCGTGTCGCCGATGTTGGTTATTACACCAACGATATTATCAAAGACAGCAACGCCCGCCGGACCGAAAACCCGTTCAATCAGGTTCCGTATATCGTCTAAATGGTCCCGGAAAATCTGAACGGCGGCAATAATCAGGCCGATCACGCCGACGACGGGCAGAATCTTTCCAGCAATTCCGCCGAACGGCCCCAAAATGGCCCCGCCCAGCTTTTGGAGCGGCGCAATCAGGTTTGTTACCTTGCCGAACCCCTTTGCAACCACTCCGCCGATCTTCCCCAGCGGTCCGGCGGCAATCTTGCTTCCCGCTCTTGCGAAAATGCTTGTCACCTTGCCTGCGGCTCCGCCTGCAAGTCCGTCGATACCGGAAAACGCTTTAGAAAATAGCCCGCCTGCGGCTCCGCCGATACCGGAAAGCAGATTTCCGATCTTCGTTCCGCTGAACAGGCCGGTAAAGGCGCGGCCCACGCCGCCCACCGCGTTCCCGATTCCGCCGAAATAGCCGATCACATTTTTTGCAACGCCTTTCAGCGCGCCGGAAAAGCCCCGCGAATTGACGCTTGCAAGGGCGAACATGGTTTTCAAGAGGGTAAAGCCCTTTTGAACGGACAGAACGCCGCCTTTCAGTTCCAGAAACGCCAGCTTTCCGGTCAGTGTCGCCGCCTTGAATGCCAAAAGCCCGGCGGTGATCTTCACGATTTGTTGAATCAATTCCGGGTTTTCGTTGATGAATTGTGTTAGTTTCGTTACAAAGTCCGTGATTCCTTGCGTTCCCGCTCTGAATGTAGGTAAAAGCGCGTCGCCGATTGCAATTTGCAGGCCGTCAAGGGCGGATTTTAGCAAGGTTATGTCGCCGTCTAAATTGTCCAGCTTGATTGCCGCCATCTGCTCCGCCGAACCTCTTGCGTTATTGATCGAATCGGACAGCTTTTGAAAATCTTCGTCGCTTGCATTGACAATGGCCAGCATACCGGCGAACGATTCCTTGCCGAAAATTGCGGTTGCCGCCGCCACCTGTTCATCTTGAGATAAGCCGCCTAAACTCGACCGCAAATTGTCCACCAGTTCGCGGAACGTTTTCATTGACCCGTCGGAACGGGTCAGACTGATTCCGTAGCGGTCCATATAGGTTTTCATTTGCTTTGTCGGCTTTGCCATGTTCGCAAGGGACGTTTTCAGGGAAGTACCGGCAACGTCTGCTTTGACCGTCGCGTTCGCCATAAGGCCGATTGCCAGCGACATATCTTCCACGGAATACCCTAAAGCACCCGCGACAGGGGCAACCTTTTGGAAGGTTGCCCCCATCATTCCGACGTTTGTATTCGCATTACTGGACGCTTGCGCCAGCACATCTGCAAACCGTTCTGCGTCGTCTGCTTTCATTCCAAATGCAGTTATCGCGTCTGTCACAATGTCGGACACGGCCCCCAAATCTTCCCCGGAAGCGGCGGCAAGGTTCATAATACCCGGCAATCCGTCAAGCATTTGCTTTGTTTCCCATCCCGCCATAGCCATGTATTCAAGGGCTTTCCCGGATTCAACGGCTGTAAACTGCGTTGTTGCGCCCATTTTTTTAGCAAGGTCAGTCAGTTCCGCCATATCGCCCGCAGACGCGCCCGAAATGGCCTGAACCGACGACATTTGCGCTTCAAACTCTGCGGCTTTCTTGACCGGCCCGGCGTACAGCGCCGCACCCAGCGCCGCCGCCGTCCCGATCACCCCGCCAAGCTGGGCTTTTGTCTGTGAAATTGCTTCGTTGTTTTTCTGAATCGCTCCGTTCAGCCGCGCCAATTCCTCTTGACCGTTTTTCAGCCGGTCATAACTTTTCGCCAGCCGTTCGTTTTCCTGTGCCAATCGGGACGTATCAACGCCCGCGTCGGAAAGTTCGTCGCCCAGTGTCCGCAAGCGGGCTTCCTGTGCTTCGATTTTTGCGGTTGTATCGGCAATCTGCCGTTCGTTCCGCTCCATAGCGGCCCGCAATTTCTCCGACGGCTGTTCCGTTTGACTTAATTCGCGCTGTAATCGGTCATGCTCTGCGGTCAGTTGTGCCAGCTTTTGCCGGTTCGATTCAAGGGCGGTTGACTGTTTCTTGAACGCGTCGATCTTGCCGGTGGTAGAATTTAGCTTCTTCATCGTATTTTGCAGTTGCCGCGTGGTACTGATCGCACCCTTGAACGCCGCGTTGAAGTTTCCGCCCAAAGACGCTTGTAATTTGAAGAGTAGTTCGTACTCTTTTCTTGAACCAGCCAAATTCTCACCCCCATTTTGGACATAAGAAAGGGAACCACCCGCACTGGGTGATTCCCTTAAATAATCATCTCTTAAATTTTACGGCCTAAAATGGTTGATTATCTCAAAAAAGCCTTGATTTACGGGCATACAAGCAGGATTTCAAGCAGAATTTACTACCAATTTACTACTTTTGAGGGAAAGAGCCTTGATATGCCGCCCGGAACCCTGCAAGCCCAAACACCAGCACACAGCATTGAGAAAGAATAAATGAAAACTGAATACGACGCAAACGCGGCGTTTCTCTATCCCTACACGGGAGAACAGGAACGCCGCTTTTTTTATGCCCTCATGTTACGCAGTAGGGGCAAAAAGAGCCTTGCTACAAGCGGCTTTACGGGCGCGTTTTTAACAGGGACAGGGATTTATACCTAAACCCGGCAAAACGGCGTTCTATCGCGTAACAAATCCACAACCAAAGGAGTGATGAAGCTATGGCAGTTTTCCGAGTGGAGCGCAACAAGGGCTATACCGTTATGAGCAACCACCATTTACGCAACAAGGAACTGACCTTAAAGGCAAAGGGGCTTTTGTCGCAAATGCTGTCACTTCCCGAAGATTGGGACTACACCCTTGCGGGGCTGTCACAGATCAACCGGGAAAGTATCGACGCTTGTCAGCGCCAGTGATAAAATGTAAGAAAACGCCGAGGAAAAAATGTAGTTTAGTGGCGGAGGTGAAGGGAAAAAGATAGACTCCCAATCAGGGCGAGAAAGAGCCCGGAAAGGGAGTCAGAAAATGAAAGGAGCACAGTGGATGGATATCCGAAGCGACAGACAAAAAGGGCTGAGCTATGTGGAGCTGGGACGGAAGTACCACATGGACCCGCGGACGGCAAAGCGGTACGCGGAATCGCCGCAGAAGCCGGAGTACACATTGAGCGAACCCAAGCCAACAAAGATGGACCCGTACAAGCAGATCGTGGACGAGTGGCTGGAAGAGGCGCCGTATTCAGCGTTGCGGATACTGGAGAAGCTGCGGGAGATGGGGTTTGACGGAGGTTACAGTATTGTCAAGGCGTATGTGAGCAGCCGGAAGATGGACTTGAATGAGAAAGCAACGGTGCGGTTTGAGACGATGCCAGGAAAGCAAGGGCAGATGGACTGGGGATTCTTCGAGGATCACCTGGTATACGAGGACGGAAAGTGGAAGAAGCTGTACTGCTTTCTCATGATTCTGGGGTACTCAAGGATGCGGTACATCGAATTTGTCACAGATATGAGCACAAACACGTTGATACGGTGCCATCAGAACGCGTTTCGGTATTTCGGAGGCTACCCGGAGGAGATTCTGTACGATAACATGAAGCAGGTAGTCATCAAGCGGCTTTTGAAGCAGGAGGACTCCACACTAAACCGGCAGTTTGAGGACTTCGCGGGATTCTATGGATTCAAACCCATCCTGTGCCGGCCATATCGTGGTCAGACGAAAGGAAAAGTGGAGCGGACGGTGCAGTTTGTGCGGGACAACTTCATGGTCGGGATCAAGTACAACAGCCTGGCAGATTTGAATGGACAAGCCTTGGCTTGGTGTAATAAGGTCAATGGCAAAGTCCATGCCACCACCAACGAGATTCCCTTTGAACGGCTGCAAAAAGAGGGGCTGAGTCCTCTTTCCCGTGAGTACATCATCGACAAGATCAACCTTAGGCGGGTACAAAAAGACTGCCTCATCTCATACGCCGGGAATCAGTACTCCGTGCCAGCGGAGTACATCGGCAAAGATGTGGCAGTCGTGGCCCTCGACAGTATGCTGGCCGCCTACTATGAGGGAAAGCAGATCGCTCTGCATCGAATATCGTATCAAAGGAAGGACATGGTTGTCAATCCTCAGCACTATAGAAGGATTACGCTGAAACAGACAATAGATGCGGAAAATGTTCTGCTGGAACAGGGCAAAGTAATAGATTTCCCCTTGAAGCCCTCCGATTTATCCAGATATGACGAGGTGCTGTATGACTGAATTTACTATGGACAGGCTGAGGGAAAACCTGGAAGCCCTTAAAATGAAAAACACCCTGGAGATTCTGGACAACTACCTGGAACGGGCGGTGGCGGACAAGCTCAACATTGTGGAGGTTTTGGATCACATTTTCTCAGAAGAAGCCAAATCCAAGCGGAGACGGGCCTATGAGAAGCAGATCCAGATGTCTGGCTTTCCCATTAAGAAAACCCTGGACGACTTCGATTTCTCTTTCCAGCCCTCCATCGACAAGCGCCAGATCGATGAGTTGGCTACCATGCGCTTCCTGGAAAACGGGGAGAATGTGGTCTTCCTCGGCCCGCCCGGCGTGGGCAAGACCCATCTGGCCTCCGCTTTGGGCCTGGTGGCGGCACAGCACCGTTTCTCCACCTACTACATCAACTGCCACCAGCTCATTGAACAGCTCAAGAAGGCCCATTTTGAGAACCGTCTGCCGGACAAGCTCAAGGTTCTGGCCAAGTACAGGATGCTCATCATCGACGAAATCGGCTACCTCCCCATGGACATCCAGGGTGCAAACCTGTTCTTTCAGCTCATTGCCAGGCGGTACGAGAAAACATCCACCGTCTTCACCTCCAACAAAACCTTCTCCCAGTGGAACGAGGTCTTTGCCGACGTCACCATCGCCTCCGCCATCCTGGATCGTGTACTGCATCACTGCACCGTTATCAACATCAAGGGTGAGTCTTACCGCCTGAAGGAGCGCAAGGAATTTATGCGCCAGAAACAGCAAATCGTAAATACTCTTTTCCTGCAAGGAAATAACTGATTCTGTTACCCCCCCCCCGCCGAAAAACTACAAAATTTCTTCGGCGTTTTCTTACAATTTCAAATTGGCGTTGACACCCGAAAGAGGATATGAGCATTTGATTGTCTGTCTTGTCCGGGTTTTCGATATAGTCAAGGGCTTTGCTCAAAGTGCTTTTAACAGGCTTAATCTTTGTAACCGCCATATTTCCGCAAGCACCCCCTTGATTTCCTCTATATCCTCTTTGTAGGCGTTCCCCGTCGCGTTTACGCGACGTGCGATCTGATTGACATTGACCCCGATCTTCTGTATCTCCGCTGTCATTGCCTTTATGTCCGTGTGGTCTACTTGGATAATGTACCCATCAATGGCGATTTTGCGCAGATATGCCGCCATGTTGTTTGTAGGGACGAGCTTCATTTTTTCCTCAATCAATTTTCGTTCTTCCTCTGTCACATAGAATTTGACTTGTACCGTCCTTTTCCGTCCGTTCATGGGTTTTCGCTCCTTTCCGTTCTCATAGAGGGTTTGGGACACTTCCCAACAAGCCATTTCTGACCGACAGGGCGGGCAGAAATACGGAAAAGGGTACTCTTTTCCTATGCTTGCTACGAAAGTTTCTCCTACTACCTACAACACCCAAAAAACGGTTTTGCCAAACTTCTACAAAAGAAAAACGCTGCAATCTTCAAAAGATTACAACGCTTCTCAAACCGTATTCAGTTGTGCGCTGGACGTTTATTCGTCCCCTGTTTCGACTTTCTTAATCTCTTTTGCCGTTGCGGTAATAATCTGCAATCCCGTATCACTTATACCGTCAAGCAGCGTTTCAAGCTGTCTGCGCTGCGTGGACTTACTTGCGACCTTATCCGGGAAAAAGAACTGATCTACCGAAATGTCAAAAAAGGTGCAAAGCTCATACAGCACTTGCAGACTTGGGTGTTGCCCCTCATTTTCTATGGAAACAAGGTAACGGGGAGCTAAATTCAGCTCATGCCCCAATTTCTTACGGGAATATCCCGCTGCTCTGCGTGCTTTCTTTATGGCTTGCCCGAAAGCCTTGAAATCGTACACAAATTCGACTTCTCTTTTCATTCAGACATCACCCTATATGAGTTTACAACTCCTATTCTTGTATTGAAATGAGTGTACATAGCAAAGAATTTACCTAAATATAGCACTATATCAATGAGTGAATATCATTCATTGACTTTTCGGAAAGGCGGTGCTATAATTTTCTCTGAAAGGAGGCTGTATATATGAATAGCGCAAAGCAAAAATCAAAAATAGCCTTTAACCAACAAGCTCCAACCTATGACTGCGATATAAAAGGGCAGCACGCCCGCACATTATATCCTGTTATCATCAATAGGCTGAAAAGCATATCTTATCAAACGGCATTAGATTTAGGGTGCGGAACCGGGGAAGTAATGAAGCTCATATTGCAGCAAGATAATAGCAAAATACTGTATGGGCTTGACTTATCTGAAAAGATGTTAGAAATTGCACAGAAGAAATTAGAAAACAGGGCAACGCTCATTTTAGGTGATAGCGAACAACTCCCTTTTTCCGACTGTTTCTTTGATGTTGTGTATTGCAATGACTCTTTTCACCATTATCCTGCGCCGGAAAGAGTCTTATCAGAAATTGATAGAGTGTTAAAGCCTAATGGAACTTTTATTTTGTGCGATTGTTGGCAACCCACAATCGGGCGAGCTATTATGAATTTCTATATGAAGTATAGTAAAGAGGGGGACGTAAAGATTTACTCTGAAAGTGAAATTTGCAAATTGCTTTCAAGGCACTTTTCAAATGTTACATGGGAGCGTGTAGGAAATACGGCTTGTATGGCTTGCGGAACAAAATAATACCGTAATATTGACTGGTATTCACTCATTGATTTTTTACATTGCTATGCTATGATAGGGAAAGGAGGTGTGTCATGCGTATTACGAAAGAGCCAGAGGAACGGAAGCAAGAAATATTAGATACTGCTATGCGACTATTTTATGAAAAGGGATATGAAAAAACGTCCATTGCCGATATTGCAAAAGAGATTGGCGTAGCGCAAGGGCTATGTTATCGTTATTTTCCCTCAAAGGAAGCCCTTTTTGACTGTGCAATAGAACAGTACGCAGACGAGATAGTAAGTAAATTTACTATTTCAAAAGGCAATGAAAAACTGACCTTAAAAGAAATTATTGAAACTATGCCTATTATGGTAGAAACGGAGGGGACAGACTATTACAACGCGCTTCATGTTGTAGAGAACAAAAAGTTTCACGATCAGCTTGCATTGAAAGTCTGCGAAAAGCTCCTAAAACCTGTCACCTATTTACTGGAAAAGGCACAGGAAAACGGCGAAATTCAACTTGATAATATTCAAACCGCTGCTAAATTCTGCGTGTACGGGCAACTTGGGATTTTATTAGACACGAAATCCAGTACAGAAGAAAAAGCGAAGAATATTCGCACTTTTCTCATTTATGCTCTAAGACTTTGAAATTATCCCCTGCTATTTAGTAGGGGAATTTCAAAAACATCTAAATGAATGAAGTTCATTCAAGAAAGGAGATTTTATGAATGACCCTACCTGTTTTGTAAATATGCAAGAGTATTATCATTTTATATATGCTATATCCTATATGATGATAGCAGAAATAGTTATATGGTTATATAACTTCAAAGGCTGGATAAAGAAACCTCAAATATCCAACAAGGATTGCGGAACTTTACTTCTTGTAATTTTTGCTTGTTGGAGCAGCTTTTCAATAAGCACATTTTTTAGATGTGGCTATATAACAGAACTGATAGGAGAAATACTTATCCCACATTGCTTTTTCTATTTAGGTCTGTTTTTGCTGGTACTTGGAACTACATTGCGATCATGGGCAGTTTGGACATTAAAACACTCTTTTACATTATCAGTGAAAATAAATTCAACACAGGGCTTGGTAACAACGGGAATTTACCGTTATGTCCGCAACCCGGCTTATGTCGGAACTATCCTTTGCCTATTAGGAACAGCGTTTTGTTTTCGTTCTGCAATAGCCCCAGTATTAGTTTTGATTATTTGCTTTGTATGTTACGGAATAAGAATACAAATTGAGGAAAGAGCCTTGCGGCTACGCTTCGGAAGCGACTTTGATAATTATTGTGCGCACACATGGCGACTAATTCCTTTTATTTGGTAACTGCTGTAAATCTATGGCTGCCCTTATCGGCAGCCAAAAAAATAGTATATAAATGAATGATATTCATTCATTAGAAAGGACTTAACAATGACAAGAAAAATTGATTTTATCAATGGAAATACAAAAAAGTGTTTAATGGCAATGGTTTTGCCAATGATTGCGGCTATGTTTCTTAATATGGCTTATAACCTTGTAGACAGTTTATGGATTGGAAACCTTTTAGGGGAAACAGCTTATGCGGCACTCACAAATTCAACTCCGCTAATCCTGCTTTTAACCTCTGTTGCTATGGGGGCAACAAACGGTATTTCTATACTGCTATCACAAGCAATCGGCTCCAAAGATAATAAAAAGATTGAAAGTCTGATTGCTACCTCGTTTGCTGTTGCAATTATTTTTTCTTTGATTTTGACAGCTATTTTTGAATTATCCCTGCCAGCTATTTTGCAAATTATGAATACCCCTACTGAAACCTATGAAATGGCATATAACTATTTATCAATTTATCTTTTGGGATATTTAGCTGTTTACTTATTCTTATATTTTACTGCTGTCCTAAGAAGTTTTGGAAATGCAATGTTTCAAATGATTTCCATGCTGGTATCAACGATACTCAATGCGGTTCTTGACCCTATTTTTATTCATTTTTTTGGTTTTCATGGTGCTGCAATAGCGACCTTAATTTCACAAAGTATTTGCTTGGCATTTATGATTTGCTATCTCAATAAAAAAAGACTGTTTAATATGCGGCTTAACCTGTTTGACAAGGCTTTCATTTTACCGCTTATACAAAAGGCTGTCCCGGCAATAGTCCAGCAAAGCATACCCGCAATCAGCACTACTTTTTTAACTGCCCTTATCAGCTCTTACAGTATCACAGCAATAGCGGCTTATGGAATTACTGGAAAACTGGAAACCATATTATTTTATCCGGCAATGGCATTAAATATGGTTCTAACAACAATTATCGGGCAATGTGTAGGTGGAAAGAGGACGGACAGGGTAAAAGACTATCTGAAATGTGCTTTGAAATATGGCAGTCTATTTCTGTTTCTGCTCTCTGCAATTATCGTTTCCAGCTCAAAATACCTTTCCATGCTATTTGTAAGAAGTTCTGATGTAGCGTCAATCGTAAGCGGTTATTTTCTGATCGTGGGGATAGGTTACATATTGAACACCATAACAAATTGCTTCCTCGGTATGCTAAATGGTTTGGGGCAGCCCTCTAAAAGTATGCTCCTAATGATTTTTTATTACATTATAGTCCGTATGCCTTTAGCTTATCTTTTTTCATATTTAGGACTTGGGCTTAACGGGATATGGATAGCTGTATTGATTAGTCATATTTGCGCAGCTATCGCAGCAATGCTTTTTTCTATGCTTCAACTGAAAAGGAAAACAACCATTTCATAAGAAAATTATGCCGCTGTTTTCTTTTCAAGTAATGGAGCTTATTAAAGTTACCTTTTTTTGAGGATATGGCGGTATTGGAGAAATATCGCCATGTTCTTTTTTATGCTTTTATGGCTATCGCCTTATGGTGAACAATTAAAAAAATCTTCTCCAGCGTAGAAAACATTTTTGCCTACGGTTTTACCTTCACACATCACAATATAAGTGTTAATAATTCCTCTTTACCCGATTGCATTATGCAATCGGTTTTTTTTGCGCTTTTTAAGACGCACTTTTTGAAAATTTCGACAAAAAAGTTTGCCGTTTTCATTTGGCAACTCTCAAAAAGCGGTGGTGTGGGTACTGAAAGGGGAAGTCATAAAAAATCACCCGCTTTCGCGGCTGCGAAAGGAGGTGAGAACATGAATGAGCCTAATCGTACCGAATGGGAAATCCGCTGCGCTTTTAATAGCTTTTGCAAGAAAGCCATTAAATGTGAAGCCAGCAACGCCCACCGCGACGTAAGACGACACCAACTGCGTGAAGTTACGTTATCAAGCCTATCCCCACAGGAAGAAAGCCAGCTTTATACCGTTGACCGCTATTTTGTCAAGGAATACGCTGACAATTCAATCTGCGTGGCGGGTAAAAGAATTACGCCGAAGCTGTTAGCCGAAGCACTCCGCACTTTGCCGGAAGAAAAACGTAACGCCGTCCTGCTGTACTATTTCGAGGGCATGACTGATAACGACATTGCAAAACTCCTCAACATTTCAAGAAGCACAGTACAGTATCGCAGGACAAGCTCTTTTGAGCTGCTAAAACGCTATTTGGAGGAACGCGCTTATGACGACGAAGAAATTTGACAGCGATTTTGACGAGCGCGGCTTGTTACCTTACCCGGTAATTGTTGCCGCGACCAAAGGCGACCCGGACGCAATGAAGATTGTGTTGCAGAACTACGACGCACAGATTGCCGCCCTGTCTGTCCGAAAATACCGTGACGAACGCGGAAATACATATTTCGGAATTGACGAGGACATACGCGACCGTTTGCGTTCAAGGTTGATACGGGCTGTCTTGGACTTCCAGTTTTGATGTAAAGCCGCTGCCTATGTTCCCCTTTCCGTAGGTGCGGCACATCAGAGCTTTTTGAACCTTGACAAAGAAAGCGGCGCAAGATAACGGCGGCGCAGCATAGGGCAGATCGGATACGTCCCTTTTGCGCCGAGCCATACGGCGGGTGCGCCACGACGCTATCCGGCGGGGTTTTCTTTCCCTGCCGGGACAGCCGAGCGACCAACACCACGCCGGGGAACAAGTTAGCAGCTTGCGGGCGACGACCGCGCAGAATATATAATGATACTCCCTTACAGCCACAGTCCGAGCGTTAAGAGCGTCGCAGGCAATGGGTAGGGCTGCATGAGAACCATGCAGGGGTGAAACTCTCGTGAGGTTACGCTATTAACCGTCCGATCACAGCCCCTTTTCACTATTAACCTTTTACCCATTTTTGAAAGGGGGATTTATAGAATGAACAATGCTGATGTGCCTATTTGGGAAAAGTACACGCTTACCATTGAGGAAGCGTCAAAATATTTCCGCATTGAGGAAAACAAGCTGCGCAAACTTGCAGAGGAAAACCCCACGGCGGGCTGGGTGATCTTGAACGGCAACCGTATTCAGATCAAGAGGAAACAGTTTGAAAAAATCATTGACTCACTGGACGCGATTTAGCGAAAAAGATAGTGAAAAAGAGCCTTGAATATGCTATAATAGATATAAGCATATCAAGGCTCTTTCCGACACGGAAAGGAGCAAAAACAATGTCGGACAAAAGACGTGATAATAAAAACCGCATTTTGCGTTCGGGAGAGAGCCAGAGAAAAGACGGGAGATATGCTTACAAATATACCGATACTTTTGGTAAAGTGCAATTTGTCTATGCTTGGAAGTTAGTACCTACGGACAAGACCCCTGCCGGGAAGCGTGACGATATATCCCTTAGAGAAAAGGAAAAAGAGATACAGAAAGACCTTGACGACGGGATAGACACAATCGGTAAGAAAATGACCGTCTGCGAGCTTTACGCGAAGCAGAACCGCCACCGGGGAAATGTAAGGCATAACACCACAAAGGGGCGCGAACGGCTGATGAAGCTGCTGGAAGCGGATAAACTTGGTTCCTGCCCCATTGACAGTGTGAAGCTGTCCGACGCGAAAGAATGGGCGTTGCGCATGAAAGAAAAGGGAATATCCTATAAAACCATAAGCAACGACAAGCGTTCCTTAAAAGCCGCGTTCTATACGGCGATACAGGACGATTGTATAAGGAAGAACCCCTTTGACTTCCAGCTAAACACAGTGATCGAGGACGACACAGAGCCGAAAGTACCCCTCACAGCGGAACAGGAAGAAAGCCTTTTATCCTTTATGCAAAGTGATAGCGTCTATCAGAAATACCGTGACGAGGTTATCATACTGCTGGGGACAGGGCTTAGGATTTCCGAACTCTGCGGATTGACTGAAACCGACCTTGATTTTGAAAACAGGATAATCAATGTAGACCACCAGCTTTTACGGAGCGCAGAAACAGGCTACTACATAGAGAAGCCCAAAACGCAGAGCGGTATCAGGCAAATTCCAATGAGTGAAAAAGTGTATGAAGCGTTGGGGCGTGTGTTGGAGAACCGCAAAGGAACGAAGCAGATCACCATTGATGGTTACAGCAATTTCCTTTTCCTCAACCGGGACGGTTGCCCGAAAACGAATGTGAATTATGCTACCATGTTTCGGGGGCTTGCAAAGAAGTACAACAAGACCCATGAGGAAGCCTTACCCAAAGTAATGACACCCCACACCCTGCGTCATACGTTCTGCACCAACTTAGCCAATGCCGGAATGAACCCGAAAGCGTTACAGTATATCATGGGACACTCCAATATCACCATGACGCTGAACTATTACACACATGCAACTTTCGCTTCCGCAAAGGCTGAAATGGAAAGGCTGATTGCAGCATAGCCGCAGAACAATTTACTACTTCTTTTACTACCATTGAGAGGGAAAACCTAAAAGGTTATGAGGGTATATAAGAACTTCTCCCCATATCTAAAATGCCGGGAAAGCCCGAAAATACGGGCTATACCGACATATAAGAACTTCTAAAGAGATAATCTAAATTCACCAATAATTTTATTCGAAAATAATGCGGAGTGTCCTCCAAGGATACTCAAATCCTATAAGGACACTCCGCATGGTCCGAGTAGCGGGATTTGAACCCACGGCCTCGTGGTCCCGAACCACGCGCGCTACCAACTGCGCTATACCCGGATTTTGCAGCACTTAGTGGCTGACGTTTCTAAATTTCTTATTTATTATACTGAACTTCTCCAGTAATGTCAAGTACCGCTTTGGGCAGGAGCAGGGCAACAGTACTTTTTTGATAGTGACGAGAAAATAGGAACATGAAGATAGAAAAGCTGGTGAAAAAAATGAAGAGGGTAAAAGACCCACGGCGGCGGTGGGGAAAAAAGCGACAAAAGCAGGAAGACATCCTGGTCATTGGATTCTGTACCATTGTAAGCGGAGGCGAGGATTTCACAGATATGGAGGATTTTAGTAGAGAACGTGAGGAATGGCTGAAGGATTTCCTTGAACTGCCAAACGGAATACCGGACGCAGATACATTTCGGCGTGTATTCGAGAGAGTCAATCCGCAGGAATTGTCAAAAAATTTGCGTGGGTGGGTGGAATATCAGCGGGAACGGAAGGAAATCGTCGGCGTAGACGGGAAAACGATACGCAGCAGCAGCGCAAAGCACAAGGCATACTATGTAGTCAGCGCATTTGTGGCCGAGAATCATATCACACTGGAAGAATTGAAAACCGAGGAAAAATCCAACGAAATCACGGCGGTTCCAGAACTGTTGGATATGCTGGACATAGAGGGGGCGATTGTTATCGCCGATGCGATGAGTTGTCAGAAGGACATCGCGCGAAAAATCGTGGAGAAAGAAGCGAATTATGTATTGAGCGTAAAAGGGAATCAGCCAACCCTGCTAGCAGATATACAGGAATACTTTGATACGTTTTCGAAGGAAACGTTCAAGTCACGCACGCTGGAAAAGGGACATGGCCGAATTAAAACACGCGAGTATTTTCTGGAAAGCGACGTGTGATGGCTTGCGGACCAGGCAGACTAGGCGGAGCTGAACGCGATTGGAGCGGTTCGTTCTAAGATGGAGGAACATGGAGAAATCCGCTGCGAAACGCGCTGTTTTATTACCTCGCTGTTTGATATTACCACTTTTTCAAAGGCGGTACGCCGGCATTGGGGAATTGAAAACAATCTCCATTAGCGCCTGGATGTGGCATTTGGAGAGGATGCTTCCCGCGCCATGATGGATAACTCCCCACTGAACCTCAATGTGATGCGCAAAACTGCGCTTCCTCTGCTGAAAAACGTGGATTTGGGCCGAATCTGCATTAAAAAGAAGATGTTCCGGGCCACCCTGTCTGTTGATACTCTGCGTTTTGTTTTGACCAGCCATACGTAAATGCTGTTGCCCTGTGGGCAGGCGTTAATATCACCAATAGGAAAGGCAAGTTATATGGCTGGAAAACTGCTGGGGAATTTCTTGTTTGCGCTCACGCTCATGTATTCTTGCTGTTCATATCGTTATTCGGATTTGTAGCCACAACTCCAACAGAACTGGTACTTGCTGACTATATGAATGCCATTTTCAGCATTTCCATTTATATCATACTTCCTGGGACATTTTTTGTAGTGGCAAGTAATGTAATGTTTCTAGTACTTGTTGACATCAGGCTGGTGTATCTGCTCTATTCGATTTTGTTCCTCATTAATGCCTTTTCAACTCACACGCCAGAGGCAAAGCTGCTTTATATTCTCACGCAAGGTGATTTGGCACAAGCAATTTGGCAACATCCCAAATACAAGGAAAATATCCGGTTGGGAAACCCGAGTGCCAGCGATGACGAGGTGTTTGCCGCCGCCCGTGCCGCCCAGTGTGAGGAATTATCATGGAAAAGCTGCCCCAGGGCTATGACACCCCAACGGGTGAGGCGGGAAAACGACTGTCCGGTGGGGATAAACAGCGCATCGCCATCGCCCGGATGATTTTGAAAAGCGCCCCAGTGGTGATTTTGGACGAGGCTACTGCTTTCACGGCCCCAGAGAACGAGGAAAAAATTCAGCAGAGCATTGCAGCCTTGACAAAGGGTAAAACTCTGTTGGTCATCGCGCACCGGCTGTCCACCATCAAAAACGCAGATAACATCGTGGTTCTGATACAAGGAGAAATCGTTGCCCAAGGCAAGTAGGATGAACTTTTGAAGGCCTGTCCTCTCTACCGTCAAATGTGGCAGGCCCATATCGGAGCCAAAGATTGGGCAGTATTGGGAAAGAAGGTGGTGTAGATGTTCCAAACGGTCAAGCGCATCATCCGCTGGTGCGGAGAATTTCGCGGAAATCAGTGGGCAGGACGGAGTCTGTTTGTAATTGCGGTGCTGGTATTGCTCTGGTTCCTGTTCAGCTATCTTCAGGCTCGTTTTCAAGAGGCCATCAGCTTTGAGCTGGTCACACGGGACCAACTGGCAATCGGTGAGGCGCTGAACCTGGTATCCCTGGGCTACTTTCAACAGGTAGACACTGGCAATATTCTAATGCCAGATGTAGGACGCGGTCCAGAATGGCGGAGGCGATTGTAACGTCGGCAACGACCTCATTCCACTGAGAGAAGGTCTTGTTTGAAGTGAAAACGGCAGACGTTTTCTCGTACCGCCTGGCAATGAGCTGGAAAAAGAGATTTGCGTCTTGGATAGCCGATTTCGTCGATGATGAGCATCCTGTACTCGGTCAGGACCTTGAGCTTGTCCGGCAGGCGGTTCTTGAGATGGGCCTTCTTGAGCTGCTCAATGAGTTGGTGGCAGTTGATGTAGTAGGTAGAGAAACGGTGCCGCGCCGCCACCAGGCCTAAAGCGGAGGCAAGATGGGTCTTGCCCACGCCGAGTGGGCCGAGGAAGACTACATTCTCGCCGTTTTCCAGGAAGCGCATGGTGGCCAGTTCATCGATCCGACGCTTGTCGATGGAGGGCTGGAAGGAAAAGTCAAAGTCCTCCAAAGTCTTCTTGATGGGAAAACCAGACATCTGGATTTGCTTCTCATAGGCCCGTTTCCATTTGGATTTTGCCTCTTCTGAGAAAATATGATCCAAAACCTCCACAATAGTGTTTTCTGCTACCGCCCGTTCCAGGTAGTTGTCCAGAATCTCCAGGGTGTTTTTCATCTTAAGGCTTTCCAGGTTTTCCCGCAGCCTGTCCATGGTAAATTCAGTCATACAGCACCTCGTCATATCTGGACAAATTGGACGGTTTCAAGGGGAAATCAATCACTTTTCCCTGATCCAGCAGAACATTTTCCGTGCCCATTGTCTGTTTCAATGTAAGCCTTCGATAATGCTGAGGATTGACAACCATGTCCTTTCTCTGATACGATATTCGGTGCAGAGCGATCTGCTTCCCCTCATAGTAGGCCGCCAGCATACTGTCGAGGGCCACGACTGCCACATCTTTGCCGATGTACTCCGCCGGCACGGAGTACTGATTTCCGGCGTACGAGATGAGGCAGTCTTTTTGTACCCGCCTCAAGTTGATTTTGTCGATGATGTACTCTCGGGAAAGAGGGCTTAGGCCCTCCTTTTTCAGCCGCTCAAAGGGAATCTCATTGGTGGTGGCGTGGACCTTCCCATTGACGTTATTGCACCGGCTTGTCCATTCAAATCTGCCAGGCTGTTGTATTTGATCCCGACCATGAAGTTGCGCCCAAGGGCAGGCTTCGCACTCCCGCACAAACTGCACCGTCCGCTCCACCTTTCCCTTCGTCTGTCCCCGGTAAGGCCAGCACAGGATGGACCTGAAACCGTGGAACCCCGCGAAGTCCTCAAACTGCCGGTTCAGCGTAGAGTCCTCCTGTTTCAGCAGCCGCTTGATGACCACCTGCTTCATGTTGTTGTACAGGATTTCCTCTGGGCAGCCGCCAAAGTACCGAAACGCGTTCTGGTGGCGCCGAATCAGCGTGTTTATGCTCATATCTGTGACAAATGCGATGTACCGCATCCGTGAGTACCCCAGTATCATGAGAAAGCAGTACAGCTTTTTCCACTTCCCATCCTCGTATACCAGGTGATCCTCGAAAAATCCTCAGTCCATCTGTCCCTGTTTCCCCTGCATTATCTCAAACCGTACCGTCGCTTTCTCATTCAAATCCATCTTCCGGCTGCTCACATACGCCTTGACGATGCTGCAGCCCCGTCAAACCCCATCTCCTGCAGCTTCTCCAGTATCCGCTGCGCCGAATAAGGCGCTTCCTCCAGCCACTCGTCCATGATCTGCTTGTACGGGTCCATCTTTGTTGGCTTGGGTTCGCGCAATGTGTACTTCGGCTTCTGCGGCGATTCCGCGTACCGCTTTGCTGTTCGCGGATCCATGCGGTACTTCCGTCCCAGCTCCACATAGCTCAGCCTTTTTGTCTGTCGCTTCGGATATCCATCCACTGTGCTCCTTTCATTTTCTGACTCCCTTTCCGGGCTCTTTGCGCCCTATTGGGAGTCTATCTTTTTCTCCTCCTCCGCCTCATACCTACATTTTTTCCTCGGCGTTTTCTTTCTTTTTATCACTGGCGGTGACCGAATTTCTTGCCCTGCTCTTTGTAAGCTATTCGCCAGCGGAATGTTCACGGCCCTGTCCAACGGCATGATGTCCGCCGCGCCAGCCTTTTCTTGATCGTTTCTCTTCACCGCCGCCATTCAGCTGATGCCCGTCCTGCTGGGCAGCTTCACCGGCGTGTGGCTGGCTATCCCAGCGGCGGAACTGCTGAGGGCGGTCATGGCAGCGGTCCTTTTGGTGAAATAGCGGAGACGGTACGGATACTGAAATGACAAAACAACGCAGGCCGCAAGGCCGCCGGACAGACGCGCTGAAAAGTGGTAAAAAATTCACAATTCAACCAAGCATAAAGCTATTTTTCCGTGGTTAAACTAACCGCGGCACCACCGGCATTTTTCGCCGGAGGTCCGAAGGAGGTATTCCTATGGCTATCATCGACAAGATCGCGCTGACCCTGGCGGTCATCGGCGCTTTGAACTGGGGCGGCATAGGCCTGTTTGGCTTTGACTGCGTAGCCTTTTTGTGCGGCGGTCAGGCAGCTGTGCTCTCTCGGGTCATCTACACCCTGGTAGGCGCCGCTGGGCTGTGGTGCGCCACGCTGCTGTTCCGAGACAGCGAGGAAGAGCGGACGCCCTACACGGCCTGAGAAAAAGGGAGCGCCGCCTGGACGCTCCCTTTTACATATGCTTTATTTTGAATCTCTGGACTCATCCGCCAAGGCGCCGCCCACCTGGCATTTTCCGCGTCCTGAACGGTCACCAGGGCATCCACCGCCGTATAGTGAATGCAGACATCCGTCAAACCGCCGATGAGATAGAGTGTATCCGCATGGAGCCCTTTCAAAAGAATCTCCAGGTCCGTGCCAAAGAAGGCGCTGTACCGGGTTTGGAGATCAGGTATTCCCCTTCAACAGGGAAAGTCAGCTCTGCGTAGTCTGTCAGCGGAGAGGTTTTGATGCAGCGGACCCCCTCGAAGCCGTCCAGCTCCCGCCCGAAGTCCACCATGTGCGGCTACATCCTTAACCTGAATGACCAACAGCTTCCGGGTTCGGAACACATCCAGCACGCGTCTGGCATTCCGGATACACGTCCAGGCGGGATCGTCCGGACTTTCCTTACCGCGGAGCGCATTGATACCGGTCCATATTGTCGTCAAGAGCCATGGACATGTTATTTCTCTCTCCCCTACCGAATCCTCAGCCGCTTCACCAGCGCCTCCTCCGGGGTTACATTCACAGTCTGGTGCCCCGTGTAGATCACCATGCCCGGCCGGGCTCCGGCGGGCTTTTTTACATACTTGACCTGCACGTAATCCACAGGCACGTTGCCGCTCTCCCGGGCCTGAGAATACCAGGCCGCCAGCTTGGCGGCCTCCACCAAATCGTCCTCCCCCACGGCCTGCCCGCCGGTGCAGAGAATCACGTGAGAGCCGTGGAGCTTCTGCGTGTGGAGCCAGATGTCCCGATGGTCCGCCTCCCTCAGCGTCAGGCGGTCATTCTGGCGGTTGTTTCGTCCCACCAGCACCAGGAAGCCGCCGCTGGTGCGAAATTCCCGGGGCTTCGCCGGACGCTGGCGGGTCTCCTTCTTCCCCTGCTTTTTCAAAAAGCCCGCCTCCCGCAGCTCGCTCCGGATGTCCAGGAAGTCCTGCTCCGTCTCGGCCAGCCCGATCTCCTCCAGCACGCTCTCCAGGTACTCCAGGTCCCGGCGGGCGATGTCCATCTGCTCCCGGAGATACCGCTCGGCGGTCTTGGCCTTGGTGTAGCGCTTGTAGTATTTGGCGGCGTTCTGCTGGGGGGTGAGCAGCGGGTCCAGCTGGATGACAGCCTCGCCCCCCGCCTCGTCGTAGTAGTTCTCGCACACCAGCCTGCCCTGCCCCCGCTCCATACGGTAGAGATTGGCGGTGATGAGGTCGCCGCAGATCCGGAGCTGGTCCCGGTTTTGGGTCTCGGCATAGTCCTTCTCCTGCTGGCTGAGCTTCCGCCGCAGGCGGTCCCGGGCAGTGGAGGCAGTGCGGATCAGATCCGCCCCCCGCTGGCGTGTCCGCTCCTGCCGCTCCCGGGCCTCGTAGAAGGTGTCCAGCAGCTGGGAGAAGCTGCCGCAGGTTTCCGTCTCCATGGCGGCGCCGTACTGGGCGATGGGCAGGCAGGCAAACTCCACTGCCCGGCCCTCCCGTTTGAGGCAGATGGGTGTGAAGCGGCTCTCCCGCACGGCGGTGAGGAACGCTTCCACCTCCCGCCACAGAGCTGCCCGGTCCTCCAGGGCGCAGAGACGGCTGTCCGTCTCCCCCGCCGCCCGGAAGGCCAGCTCCCGGGCCATGAGGGGAGAAATGCCGAAATAGTGGTCCAGCAGAAAGGCGTCAATCTGCCGCTCAGGGTTGGCGTCGGAGAGCTTCTCGTAAAACCCCGCCTCTGTCTCCTCGATCACAACGAGACGACCCCCGGCGGCAGGGGGCTCGTAGTACAGCCCCGGCAGCACCTGGCGTTGGGCGGACATCTCCGCATCCACCCGGCGGAGACACTCGATGACCCGGCCCTCCCCGTCCAGCAGGATCAGATTGGACCGGCGGCCCATGGCCTCCAGCACCAGCGTCCTGCGGCCAGGGCGGCCAAAGTCGTCGGCGACGTCCAGCTCCAGCCGGACCAGCCGTTCCAGGGGCGGCTGGGTAAGACCTGCAATCTTTGCCCCGGTCAGGTGCTTGCGCAGCAGCATACAGAACATGGGCGGCTCCGCCGGGTTGTCCCGGACGATCTCCGTCAGCTGAATGCGGGAGGCATTGGCCCCGGCATTCAGCAGCAGCCGCCGGCCCCGCAGCAGCAAAATCACCTGGTCCCGGGCGGGCTGCTGCACCTTGTCGATGCGCAGGCCCAGCAGCTGGGGCCGCAGCTCCTCCACCACCGCCTGTAAACAGATTGCGTCTAACGGCATGGCGTATCCTCCTCCATCATCTCGCAAAAGAGCTGGTTGACCCGCTCCCGCTGGCCGCTGAGGTACAGCCAGCCCAGCAGGGCCTCCAGGGCCGTGGCCTCGCCGTACTGGGCCCGGCTGGCGTGGCCTGGGACGGTGTGGACGTGGGCGTTGCGGCCCCGGCGAAACACCGCCGCCTCCTCCTCTGTCAGCATGGGCAGAATCCGCTCCGCCCGCCGGGCCTGGGACTCGGCGCACACCAGGCGGATGGCGGCCTGGTGCAGCCCCCTTCCGGTGGCCCTGCCGTGGGCGCAGAGCCAGGTGCGGGCCAGAATCTCAAACACGGCGTCCCCGATGTGGGCAAGGCCGATGGAACTCATAGCCCGGAGCTGGTCCGGAGCAAGATGGGGTTCAAAGTAGTTCTCCATAGGGTTCTCCTTTGTCAAAAGCGCGTTTTACAGCAGTATACCACGTTTCCCGGAGGTTGGGCAATAAAAAATACGGCCTCTCCGCTTTTTGTATAGCGCAGCGGCCGCATGGAAAGATTTTCCCAAATAAGCGAACAGGGAACCGCCGGCAGCGGCTCCCTGATTAGGCCATGTTTGAAAAATAGCGGAATGCCCAACGGCGAGAGATTTTTTGCCAATCAAGGCAAATCTTTGCAGGCGGGCTGACGCCCGGCAAGAAAATTTAACGCAGAGTGGCGGATCAAGATCCACCGTTTGGGCGTTTTGTCTTTTTTCAAACATGGCCTAATTCCAAAATACCGATTTATTCATCAGGAAAAATCAATTCATCTTCGTCGTAAAGTTCGCCCGCAAAGAAACAACGCGCTAATTCTTCAAAGCTATGAAAAAAAGGCAGCGCCCATTGTAAAATATCCGCTCTTGTTTCCTCCTCCGCTGTCAGCCGGACCCGCTCCATATCCGCCTGAAATATTTGTCCGCTTTGCGTCTCAATCAAAACATAATTTTCCCCATTATATATTCCCAACCAGAGATACCCTGTTCCGGCAAACGCGCGGTTCACTTCCTCAAATTCACTTAAATCATTATTGGGAAGCATTAAAGGAAGCCGGAGAACCGTCGTTGCAATTTCCTCTTCTATCTCCAGTCTGCGCCATCTGCCCGTTTCCTCGCAATACGTATTTGAAAAATCCCCCAACATTTTCCCTGTAACAAATTGGACAGGCAAGATATAAGACCGAAAGTAGTCTTTGACCGTATCAGGTATGATAATCCGGAGCCTGCTTTCAAGCTCGCTGATCTCACGGCTTGAGATCATAGATTTTACCAATTTTACCTCTGGATGCCTACGGCTGAATTCTTCTATCGCAATCTGGATATAGCTTTTTTCCACACCATGCCTCCGCTCTATCGTCGGCGCGCTTGAAAATCGGTAAAAAGAAGGTAAGGTAAAGCTGACCGCGGCCAAACGGAGTACGTCCATCGCAGTCCATGCCCTGCTTTAACCGCCGAATTTTACCGTTTTTCAAGCGCGTCTGCTATTACTTCCGGTTTTTTTATTATATCACCGCCGTTTCCAACCGTCAACGCAGCTCCCTGAAATTACCGCATCCCAGCTCCGGCAGCGCAAAAGAGGGTGGGAGCTTTCGCTCCCGCCCTCCACGGAAAAATCACAGCAGATAGGTATACTTGGTCAGCACCGTCAGAATCAGGACCTCAATCTCCGCGGGCAGGTCGTTGGCGCCGTCCAGGTCGGCCTCGAAGACCTTCCCGTCCAGCCGGACCAGCGCCTTCCTGCCGCCCAGGGGCAGGAAGCCCTGGTTGTTCACGCTCTCGTCAAAGCCCTCCCGGGTCTTGAACAGGGTGAACTTGTCCCGGTACGGCGCGGAGTCGTAGGGGCAGAAGATGGCGCAGTTGCCGCACTCGTTGCACATCCGGTCCACGTGGAGGATCTCATGCCGCCCGTCGGGCAGCTCCACCACCACGTTGGCCCGGTTGGGGCACACGTCGGCGCAGACCTGGCACACCACGTTGCAGGTCAGGCACCGGTCTCCCTCGCACTTGGCGGACTCGCAGAGGACGCCCTTCTTGGCGATGGCCTCCGCCCGGCCGGCCCTGGCGTGGGCGGGGACGGCGTACTTGTAAGTCTCGCCAATGACGGCGTTTGCGAACCACTGGGCGTCCGCGATGCCCTCCACCACAGTGGCGGGGCCCCGCATGGCGTCGCCGCCGGCGTACACGCCCTCCACGTTGGTCTTGAAGGCCGGCAGGCCCTTACCGTCCACCTCGATGCCGTTGGCGGTGAACAGCTCGCTCTCCACCTTCTCACCCACGGCGGAGATAACGGTGTCACAGTCGATCTCCACAAACTCGCCGGTGGGCTCCGGCTTCCGGCGGCCCTTCTCGTCGGGCTCGCCCAGCTTCATCTTCTCGCAGCGGAGCCTGCCGCCGCTCTGCTCCACGGGGGCCACCAGCTCCAGGAAGTTCACACCGTCGGCGATGGCCAGCTCCAGTTCTTCGGCGTCGGCGGGCATATACTTCTTGGTTCGGCGATATACCAGGGTGGAGGACTTGGCCCCGGCCCGGAGAGCCGCCCGGGCGGCGTCCATGGCGGTGTTGCCGCCGCCCACCACGGCCACATGGCCCAGGGAGACGTCTTTCCCGGCCTTCAAATCCTTCAGCCAGCCGATGACGGGCACCACGTTGCCGGGAATGTCCAGCCTTCCGGCCTTCCAGGCGCCCGCGGCGAAGAAGATGTGGGTATACCCTTCGGCTTTCAGCTCCGCAACAGAGGGGGCGGGGGTGTTCAGCTTGATCTCCGCGCCCATCCTGGCGATGAGGGCCGCGTCCTTGTCGATGGCCTCATCGCTGATGCGGAAGGCAGGGATCACCTGCCGGACGATGCCGCCCAGGCTGCCGGACTTTTCAAAGACGGTGACAGGGATGCCCGCCCGGCCCACAAAATAAGCTGCGGCCATGCCGGCGGGACCGCCGCCGACGACGGCCACTTTCCGGCCGTCTTTCACCGGGGCCGCCGGTTTGATCTTGGACACATAGGCGTCGTAGCCCCTCTCAGCGGCCACCAGCTTGGCAGCGCGGATCTGGACGGAGTCGTCATAGAAATTCCGGGTACACTTGGTCTGGCAGCGGTGGGCGCAGATGGTGCCGGTGATGAAGGGCAGGGGGTTCTTCTCGCAGATCAACCGCAGGGCGGAGTCATACCGGCCCTTGCGGCACAGCTCGATATACTCCGGGATGTCTTGCTGGATGGGGCAGCCGCCCTTGCAGGGGGCGGTGAAGCAGTCCATCAGCGGCACCTTCTCATAGAGCTTCCGCCGGGGCAGGGGCTTCACAGCCTTAACATGGTACTTGTCGGATCGGGCCGCCAGGGCCAGGGCCTCGATGCCCGCCACGTCCACGCCGGTGAAGGGCTTGAACTCCAAAGCGTCCAGCTTGTCGCCGATCTGGACGAAGCGCTGGTAGCCGCCGGGCTTGAGCTCCGTGGTGGCCATGGTGATGGGCCAGATGCCAAGGGAGAACAGCTTGTCGATGTTCAGCGCGTCCGCGCCGCCGGCGTAGCTGATCCGCATTTTTCCGCCGAACTCCCGGGAGATGCGGGCGGCCATTGTGGTGGTCAGGGGGAAGAGGGACTTCCCCGCCATATACATCTCCTCGCTGGGGAGCTCCCCGGCCTTCACATCCACGGGGAAGGTATTGGAGAGTTTTAGGCCAAACTCCACGCCGCACTTGTCCGCCAGAGCCTGCAGGCGGCGGAACATGGGCACGGCGTCCTGGTACTGGAGATCCTCTTTGAAATGATGATCGTCGAAGGCGATATAGTCGTAGCCCATACCGTCCAGGATGGAGCGGGCGGTCTCGTAGCCCAGGATGGTGGGGTTGCACTTGACAAAGGTGTGGAGACCCTTTTTCTCAATGAGGTAACTGGCAATGCGCTCGATCTCGTCCGGCGGACAGCCGTGGAGGGTGGAGAGGGTCACGCTGCCGGAGATCCGGGGGGAGATGGTATCAATGAAGGCGCTCTCCCCAGGGAAAAACTCCTTCAAAACCTTGATGCACTCCTGGAAGATGGGCGTCTGGGAGGCATTGGTCATGCCGTTCAGGAAGGCGTCAATCTTCCCGCCCTGGATGCCCGCCAGGTCATAGCCCACGGACATATTGAACACAAAGGCGTCCGGGTCTCCCAGGCCGTACGCCTTGGCCATGACCTTGCAGGCGCACCAGGCTTTGACATACTCCTCAAAGGCCTGCTGGACATAGAGCTCCGTGGACCACTCGCAGTTGTAGCACTCATCCTCCGCCAGGATGCAGGGGCGGTTGATGCAGGCGGCCAGGTCCGCTCCGTCCATTTTCTGGACGGTTTTCAACTCAAAGAACCGTGCGCCAGCGAAATAGCCGGCGATGATATTCTGGGCCAGCTGGGTGTTGGGTCCGGCGGCGGGGCCGAAGGGGGTCTCGATCTTCTCACCGAAGATGGGCAGGGTCTTGACGCCCGCCCTGTAGGGCCTGTGGACACCGAAAACTGTACCTTCTCTCTGGTATTCGGCGGTCACCCAGGTCATCAATTCCCGGAAGGGAATGGGGGTCATCAGTTCAGACATGGCTTGATTCCTCCTAATATTGTTTAATCAATACTCGCAGTGGTTCAGGGTCCCCCAGAGCTTTTTAGAGACCTCCAGGATCTTCGCATTGACGGCCTCCTCGTCGATCTCGGTCAACACCCGGTCCCTCATCAAAATTTTGCCGTTTACCATGGTGGTCTGACACTGGCGGCCCGTCATGCCGAAGAGCATATGGCCATCGATGTTGGCGCCGCTGAACGGGGTGAAGGGCTTGTAGTCCATGACGATCACATCCGCCGCCGCTCCGGCCTTCAAAACGCCCATCTCCGGGAATCCTGCCCGCCGGGCCATTTTTGCGTTGTTCTTAAAGAGCATGTCCGTCACCTCGCACCAGCCCACGCCGGGCAGGCACGCGTTGTGCCGCTGGATGGTCAGGGCCGCCTTGATGCTCTCCAGCATGTCGTTGGTGTAGGCGTCGGTACCCAGCCCCACCAGAATGCCTTTTTGGAAGAGCCGGAGCACCGGGGAGCAGCCCACGGCGTTGCCCATGTTGCTCTCGGGGTTGTTGACGCACATGGTATCCGTGGCCTTGATGATGTCCATCTCGGCAGTGTTCACGTGGATGCAGTGGCCAAGAATGGTCTTGGAACCCAGAATCCCATGGTCCTGGAGCCGCTGGACCGGACGGCGGCCGTAGTTCTGGAGGCTGTCGTACACATCGTTCATGCCCTCGGAGACGTGGATGTGGTAGCCCACCCGGCCGGCGTTGGCGGCGTTCATGCGTTCAAAGGTCTTGTCGGAGATGGTAAAGAGCGCGTGACCTCCGAACATGGCCTTGAGCATACCGCTGGGGTTCTTCTCGCAGTAGTCGATGAAATCCTTGTTCTCCTGAACGGACTGGAGGGACTTCTCCTCCCCGTCCCGGTCGCTGACCTCGTAGCAGAGGCACGCCCGCATCCCCATCTCCCGGGTTACCTCCGCAATCGCCATCAGGGAGCCGGGAATCTCGCAGAAGGAGGCGTGGTGGTCAAAGATAGTGGTGACGCCCTGCTTGATGGAGTCGATCACCAGGGCCTGTGCGCTGGCCCGGGTAGCCGCCAGATCCAGGTGGCGGTCGATGTACCACCACTGGCCGTCCAGCACCTCATAGAAGTTGGTGGGGGCGTAGCCGTTGATGGAGAGTCCCCGGGCCAGGGCGGAGTAGATGTGGGTGTGGGCGTTGATGAGGCCAGGCATGATGACGCCGCCCCGGGCGTCCACAAACTCCGCCTGGGGATACTTGTCCCTGAGGGCGGCAGTCTCCCCCACCTCCACGATCTTTCCGCCGTCGGTGACCACGCCGCCGTCGGGCAGGTAGCCCGCGCCGCCGGGGTCCCGGGTGATGAGTCTGCCGTTTGCCAGTAAGATCATACGAAAAACCTCCTGATGTTGATTTAGGCGATTTCCAAAAAGAAAAGGCGCCTCAAACCGGACTGGTTTGAAACACCTATCAAAAGAAAAGGAATGATAGGTGTCAGCCCGTGCGCGCGGCACTCCGTTACAGCTATCATTCTCAGTTTGTGTTTTTATTGTACCAGAGACGACGGCAGGATACAAGCGTCAGATAGGAAAAAAAGAAAAAATTTTTTGTACATTTTTAACAGAATCCGGAAACCGGCGGAACCTTTTACACCGTCCTTCCGACAAAAGAGATACTAAAGGGGGTTGACACAGATGAAAAAAATAATGAACGGAATCCTGCTTCTGGGTATTCTGTTCCTGACCGCCTGCGGGGGAGAGCCAGTCCCGGAGCCCTTGCCGGAGGATGGGCTCCGCGGACCGGGAGAGGCGCCGTCAGACCATCCCGGATGGACCGTGGACATGGAGCGGGAGGTCTATGACCCGTCTCTGACCACGTTTGCCTATTTTATCCGCAATGAGACGGGAGAGACTGCGGAGTTTGGGGAGGATTACCAGATCCGGCGCCTGGAGGGAGGCATGTGGACAGACCTGACCCCCAGGGATAACTGGGGCTTCAACCACATCGGGTATTCCCTGGCCCACGGCGGTGAAATGGCCCTGACCTGCACACTGGACAGGTACGAGGAGCCGCCGGAGCCGGGGCGCTATCAATTGGTCAAGCCTCTGGGGGACACCGCCGCGTATGTGGAGTTTCAGTTGGGAAAAAGCCCTTACACAGCAGAAACCCCTTACGGCTTTGAACCTCTGGAGAATCTGCCGGAGAACTACCGGGCCGATACGGCGCCGAAGGACTGCGTGGTATTTGCAAACAGCGGCATGAGAAATCCGGAGAATGTGGAGGCGTTCCTGCGCAAATCCGCTCTAGGAGTTCCCTGCCAGCTGCGGGCCGTGGAGGACCGCGGCGACGGTGACCCTGTCATCCAGGATGTGATCTATGAAAACGGCCATTTTCTGCGGCGGGCGCGCCGGAGCGGAAAGATCGAAGAACAGCGGTTTTCCTATCTGGTGACGGACGGACAGGATCTGTACCTCTCCAACGGTACGGACTGGGCCAGCGGCGAACAGTACCATGACAGCCGCGCCCTGCTGATCCCGAAGGGAACGCCGGAGATGATTGCCGCCGCAGAGGAGACGACGGCGCGGCGGCTGGAGGGAAATGCTGCCCGTTATCAGATCTGGTCCGCCGACGGCGTCTGGTCTGCCGCGCTGACGAATGTCCCCACGGAATTTTCCGTCAGATGGCAAAAGCCCGGCGAGGGCTCCTGGGGCGGCGTCTATGATCTCCAGAACTGGGACGGCCTGGAGACCTCCGTCACCGGCATCTCCTGGCAGAAGGACGGTGCGCTGCTTCTCACCTGCGGCACCTCCAACGGCGGCACCAGCCGGCTGGCCTTTTCCCCGGAGACGGAACGGCTGACCAGTCTGGATTTTTATGGTCTGCCCCTGGCGGAGGATACGTCCAAATAGAGACAAAATAACAGAGCTCCAAAGGAGGGTGCTTCCGCGCCCTCCTTTTTGGTAAAAATTTCACAGAATGCACACAGTTTTTTTGAAAAAACTACTTGCAATATGATTATATATCGTGTAATATAGTTTTGTAAATCATATTTCGCAATATGGACAGCCGCCATTCAGCGCGGCAGAGGAGAACGATTATGGAAGCGACGCCGATGACAAACGAGATGTATCGGGCCAGGGCCCGGGCAATCCGAAGGGCCAAGGTCCAGGCCCGGAACGAGCCCCCTCACCTGACAGCGGGAGAGGAACTCTTCAACACGGCGAGCCACGGCGCTGGCGCGGCGCTGGCGGCGGCGGCCATGGTATTGCTGCTTCAGCGGTCGGATACGCCGCTGAAGGTCATGGCCTCCTGCTTTTACGGCGTCAGCATGGTGCTGATGATGGTGATGAGCAGCGTGTACCACGCCATGCGGACCGGCTCCAGGGCAAAACGGGTCTGCCGCCGGTTTGACTATACCTCCATCTACCTGCTGATCGGCGGAACCTTCGCCCCCATCCTGCTGGTATACCTGGGCGGCGTGCTGGGGATTACGCTGTTTTGTGTCCAGTGGGCCGTGATTCTCACCGGCGTGACGCTGATTCTGGTCTTCGGCCCCGGCCGCTGGCGGGCGCTGCACTTCACACTGTATTTTCTGATCGGCTGGAGCGGGCTGGTGTTTTTGCCGGATTTCTACGCCAATAACCGGCCTCTGCTGTGGTTCATCCTGGGCGGCGGACTGGTGTACACCCTGGGGATGATCCCCTTTGCCAGGGGCCGGAAAAACGACCACTGCGTGTGGCACATGTTCGTGCTGGCCGCCGCGGCGCTGCAGTGGGCGGGAATCTACTCCAGCATCTATTGATGCGGACAACAGCTTTGTAAGTTTTCAATGGTGCGTGAAACCTTCCTCGTCCCGCACACACCCTTCCTTCCCGTTGAATCGGTTTTTTACAGTCTGTGCCCGGGTGCCTCCGCACCCGGGCTTTGGCGTGATTGCACAAAAATCAGGGAAATTTTTTGAGAAAAAGATTGTTAAAAAAATTGACAAGTCGCTGAATTTGGTCTAAACTAATCATAACTTTAACAAACTTTCTCGATGGGAGCTGATCGACTTGAAGAAGGAAAACATCTCTGACGCGGTCATCCGCCGCCTCCCCCGATATTACCGGCAGCTGACGGACCTCTGCGCCCGTGGCGTAGTCCGCATCTCCTCCCACTCCCTGGGTCAGGAGATGAACATCACCGCCTCTCAGATCCGGCAGGATTTCAGCTGCTTCGGGGAGTTTGGCCAGCAGGGCTACGGCTATAATGTGGAAGAACTGCGCTCTGAGATCGGGCACATCTTAGGTGTGGACAACAACCACCACCTGATTATGATCGGTGTAGGCAACCTGGGCCACGCCCTGCTCCAGAATTTCCACTTTGACCAGGCGGGCTTTACTGTGGACGCCGCCTTCGACATCTCCCCCGCGATGGTGGGCTCCAGCGTCAACGGAGTACCTATCTACGCCATGGACGAGCTGGATCAATATATCCGGGGCCACGCCGTGGACGTGGTGGTGCTGACCATCCCCCAGTCGGTAGCGCAGGACACCGCCGACCACCTCATCGGCCTGGGGGTCCGGGGCTTTTGGAACTTCACCAATGTGGAGCTCAGCAGCGTGAATCCCGACGTACAGTTTGAGAATATCCATTTTGCGGACAGCCTGCTGACCCTCAGCTACCGCATCGCCAACCGCTGAGGAACGCCTATGAGAAAAAAACTTCTGATCCTGCTGCCCGTCTGCGTACTGCTTTTGGCCGCCGTCTGGGCCCTGGCCGCGGGAGACGCGGCGGACCCGCTGGCCACGCTCAGCTATCTCACCGGAACCTTCACGGACACGGTGGACCAGCGGGTGGACCAGCGGCTGAACGACGCCGATCTGTCCGGCAGCGGCGGAACCGTATCCGCCGCCTCCGTCTGGATGGAGACAAGGCTGAAAGGGGCGGACGACGCGGTATGCTCCACCGGCTCCAGCATTCTGCTGCTGGCAGGGGAAGCATATGTGTCCTATCCCTCTCCAGGCGCGGTGGTGGACGTCACCGCCGGTACGGTGGTCCCCAGCGGCACGGCCCTCGTTGCAAACCACCGCTATATGGCGGCGGAGGATACCGCGGCCCACTTCATCGTCACCTCTAAAACGGCGGTGCTGGACTACCAGGGGAGCGTGGAGTTCTCCTATTCCAGCGCCGAGGACTACAACGCCATGGCCGCCGCCCTGAAAGAGCTCCACCTGTTTCGGGGCACCCTCACCGGCTATGGCCAGGGCTTTGATCTGGAGGCCGCCCCCACCCGCCTCCAGGCGCTGATTATGTTCATCCGCGTCCTGGGTGAGGAGCAGCAGGCCCTGGCCTGGACGGGGACCACTCCCTTTCGGGATGTGGCCCAGGGTACCGAGGCGGAGAAATACGTGGGCTACGCCTATGAGCGGGGCTATACCAACGGGTACAGCCCCACAGAGTTCCGGCCCGCCGGCGCCGTCAACGCCTCCCAGTACACCGAGTTCGTTCTCCGGGCCATGGGATACAGCTCCGCCGCCAATACCAACCTGGCGGACGTCTTTGACCGGGCTATGAACGCGGGAGTTCTGACCGCAGGGGAGTGCACCATGCTCCAGCGGGACCGCTTCCTGCGTGCGGAGCTGGTGTACATCTCCTATTACGCCCTGGACGCCCTGCTGCCAAACAGCAGCCGGACCTTGGGCGATCAGCTGATGGATGCCGGCGTCTTCACCGCCGGGGAGTGGGACTCGGCCCGGGGACTGGTGACCTCCTGGCGGCTGTAAGAGATTTTCGCACCCTTGGCGGGGGGGCGCATACTATGGGTTGAGACCGGTTGAACCGGCCAACAATTCATAGGAGGTTCCCCTTATGTGCAATAACGGCTTTGGCGGCGGCAACTGCTGCTGGATCATCATCCTGCTGATCATCATCTGGTGCTGCTGCGGCAACAGTGGCTGGAATGGCGGCAGCAATTGCTGCTGCTGCGAGTGCTGCAACGGCGGCGGCAACGGCTGCGGCAACGGCTGCGGCTGCAATTGCTGCAATTGCAATTGCAACTGCAATCCCACTCCCTGCTGCTGATTCCTTACTCCATACCAAAGAAGTCGGGGCGCTCCGGGCAAAACCCGGGGCGCCCCGCTCTTTTCAGACAGCCTGTCCTATCCCGCTTTTCAAATTGTTCTGCAGTTTTTTGCAGACAAGGGACTTCTGCGCCCTGGCACTCCTTCCCTGCATATGCCTTGCGCGGTAGCTTCTGTTTTGATTTTTTCGGCAGACAGCGAGGCATCTCGGGCAAATGTTCAGGAGCAGTACAGCAGCATTAGAAAAGTTTGTTGAATTGACAGCCGCCCCGCTATTCCAACCTACTTGCAAAATTCAAAAAAGAGTTATAATAATGCAGGTTCTCCAGGCTTTTTTGCCGGCCTGCATCTTTGCCGCTGAAAGGCTGCGGTGCCTCCCTATGCAAACCACCCGCCGACACGGTCCGAGATCAACGCAATTACGGGCCCCAGGCAGAAACCGGTGAGCACCGTCGTCAGCCCCACCGTGGAGCCCAGAAAAAAGCCCACAGACAAAATAGAGATGTCCCAGACCATCCGGACCCGGCGATAGCTCCACCCCTTCACTCGGGCGGCGATCAGCTGCGGGACGGCGTCATAGGGGGCCACGCCCAGGTCCGCCACCATGTAAAAGGCCGCGGCGACCAAAAAACCGGCCATGCTCAGCGCAAGCATCACGACTCTGGCCGTCATAGAGAGCCCCTCTGCCGGAATCGCCTGCTGCATGAGCTTCATACAGAAATCCGCGATGTATCCAACGCCCACCATGTTGCCAATGGTTCCGATCCCAATGCGGGACAGATCATACCGGAGGACCGGTACGAACATCAGCAGATTGAACGCCAGCTGGCAGGTTCCAAAGGACACGCCGGTACGGGCGGACACCCCCAGGGTGAAGGTGGAGCAGGGATCGGTGCCGAAGCCCACCGTCTTAAATACCGCCACACAGACCCCGATCACAATCAGGCTGAGCGTCAGAGCCAGCAGCCTGCGGCCCATGCGGGGCCGGATCAGGTGTCCGGCCAGGTCCTGAACATTTACAGACATATCTCCCACTCCCGCGTAAAATATCTCCCTCAATCCCGAGAGGACACCGGCAAGGCCCTGCGGTCACGGCCGCAGCAGCGCCACCGCCACATCGTTGACGTTGGTGCCCGTGGGACCGGTGAAAATCAGTCCGTCCACCGCCCGCAGGGCGTGGTAGGCGTCATTGTCCGCCAACACCTTGTACACCTCCAAGCCCTTTTCCTCCAGGGCGGCCAGGGTGCCGCCGTCCACATAGCCGCCGGCGGCGTCGGTGGGACCGTCAGTGCCGTCGCTGCCCACGGAAAGCACCGCCCCATGGGGGATTCCGCTGATACCCGGCGAGGCCGCCAGAGCCAACTCCTGATTCCGTCCCCCCAGACCCCTGCCGGTCAGACGGACCACCGTCTCACCTCCGGCGATGAAGGCCAGCCGCCGCCCCTCCCCGGCGTGGGTCCGAAGGATACTGGCCAGAAAGCTCCCCGCCTCCCGGGCCTCGCAGCAAAGATGGTCCGTCAGCAAAACCGGCTCATAGCCCAGCTCCCGGCACCGCTCCGCCGCCGCCGCGCACAGCTCCCGGACGCTGCCGGTGATCTCGGTACACACGTTGTCCAGCTCCTTGGGTGTCTCCTCCCCCAGCAGCCGTCTGGCCTCCGGCGTCAGACGGAGCCCGTATTTCTCCGCCGCGGCCATCGCCTGGGCACAGGTGGAACCGTCCGGACAGGCGGGACCGCTGGCGATCATATCCAGCGGATCGCCCAGAATATCACTGAGGACGATGCCAAATACCCGGGCCGGGGCACAGAGCTGGGCAAAACGGCCGCCCTTGACACGGCTCAGCCGCTTGCGGATGGTGTTGATCTCCACAATATCCGCGCCGCTGGACAGCAGCTGCTGCGTGATGTTCTGCAGCTCCGCGCCGCAGACCCGGGGCTTTTCAAAGAGGGCGCTGCCTCCGCCGGAGAGCAGGAACAATACGGTATCCTCCTCCCGCAGCTCTTTCACCAGCTCCAGCGCCCTGCCGGTGGCCGCAAAGCCGTTCTCGTCCGGCACGGGATGCCCCGCCTCGCAGCAGACAACGCCGGGGATCTCCCCCTTCACATGGCCGTATTTGGTAATCACGATGCCGTCGTCCACACGGCCCAGAGCGTCCACTGCCGCCTGCGCCATCTGCCACGCGGCTTTTCCCGCCGCCACCAGCACCATCCGCCCGCCCCGGGGATGGTAACGCTCCAGCGCTCGCCGTACCGCCGCGTCCGGCTGGACGGCGCTCAGGCAGGCCCGGATAATCTGTTCGGCATCGTTCCGCAAAATCTCATTCATCTTCCGCACTTCCTCTCTAGAGTCTGTTTTCAAACCGGCAGCAGCCGGCACATGGCCCAGACCGCGTTGTGATCGGACAGCTCCGCTCCGGTGAAGGCCGCCAGCGCCGAACCGGGACGGGCATAGACGAGGTCCTCCCGGGCGGTGGAGACCATGCGGCTCTCCTCTGCCGAGGCGCCTTTCAGTAAAATCCAGTCCAGCCGCAGCGGCAGGAAATCTCCCCCCGGCAGAGGCTTGCGCCTTGTCAGCCTCGGCTCGCCGGGCACGATCTCATACCCCGCCTCCACCGCCATAGGCAGCAGCTCCTCAAACTGGAACACGTCCTCCAGGCACCGGCGGCGCAGCTCCGGACTTCCGGCGATGTCCCCAATGTCCTCCTTGTCCCGGCCGTCAAAGGTATTGGTGTTCAGGTCGCCTCCCAGGATTACCGGCATGTCAGGCAGCTCCCTTTCCACCGCTTTGAGAATCGTCTCCATCTGCGCCCTGCGGCCCTCTCCGTGGGTGCGGTTCTCCAGGTGGATGGACACGGCCCCCAGGGGCCGTCCGCCCACGTCCAGCTCCGCGAACACCGCCAGACGGCCCCCGATGCGCCTCTGCCGGTCAAAGTACCAGTTGTACTGCTCCGGCAGGCGGATCACCCCCGCCCGGCGGATGGGCCAGCGGGAGAACACGGCGTTTCCATGGAAGCCCTTCCCGTTTTCGTCGTTCACCAGCTCGATGAACTCCAGGCCCCAGGCGTAGTTCAGGCCGAGGGCCTGCGCCAGCTCCCGGGCGGTGTTTTTGTTGCCGGACCGGGCGCAGCCGTCGTCCAGCTCGTTGGCAAGAATCAAATCAAGGGGCTGAATATCCAGGCAGTCCCGCAGAAAGTCCTGAATTTCCTCCAGATGAACGCCCCGCTCCATGTTGAACATCAGCACGCCCAGAGCGCCTGGAGCCGTGTCCGGCGGACTCGCAAAATTTTCGGTCTCCGCCGTCCCGAATTGGGCAATGCGGGCCATCACCTCTTCCTGGGACCGCCGCTCCAGCAGCGCCCCCAGGGCCTTACGCTCTTCCAGCGGGATTCCTCGCATGGCGTTCACGCTCCTTGTCTCTTCGATAGATAATAAGATACCACAGTGAAACATCTTCCGTCAATGAACAAAGCACTTTTCCCATAACCTCCTCCCCAGATTCCCCCTTTTGTCATATTGACACAACGGTGGAAGTCTATTAAAATAAATGTATCTATGCACAGAGCCGCAGAAGCATCCGCGGGCTTTTGCTGTTTGGAGGAAGGTCATCATGTATCACTGTCAATTACACTTCTATTGTCTGGGCCGCCGGCAGGAGCTGTTCGACGCGGTCAGGGCGATCCCTCCACTGGAGCATTTCACCCACACTTTTTCAAAGAGCGGTGAAACGGACATGGCCCTGGCCGCCCAGGCGGACGTGATCCTGGCCGATCTGCGGGGTCTGGACGCCCCGGAGACCGCAGTCCGGCTGGCCGCCGGAAAAAGGGCGGAGGCGTCTTTGATTCTCCTGACGGAGCGGGAGCAGTTCCCCGCTCTGGAGGAATGTCTTGACGCGGCCGCCGACCTCTGGGTGCTCCCCATGTCCGCCGCGGAGCTCTCCTTCCGCTTCCGCCGCCTCCAGGCCCATATAAAAGACCGCGCCGACGCCTGGCAGACCAGCCACTTCCTGGACGCTGCCATCAACAGCACCCCCAACCTGATCTGGTACAAGGACAAAAACGGCATCCACGAGAAGGTGAACGACAGCTTCTGCGAAACCGTTGGCAAGACCAAGGAGCAGGTGCAGGGCCGGGGCCACGCCTATATCTGGGACGTGGAGCACGACGATCCCGCCTGCATCGAGTCGGAGCGGATCGTCATGGAGAACCGGGAGACCTGCGTGTCTGAGGAGACCATTCAGACCGGCGGCGGCACCCGGCTGCTGACCACCTACAAGTCCCCCCTGTACGATATGGACGGCAGCGTCATGGGCACCGTGGGCATCGCCATCGACGTGACCCAGGAGCGGGCCTACGAGCAGGAGCTGATTGCCAAGACCCAGACCCTGGAGACCCTCTTTACCACCATGGACTGCGGCATTATGTGCCACAGCCTGGACGGCTCCCGCATCCTCAGCGTCAACCGGGCCGCCCTGGAGATCCTGGGATACCGCTCCGAAGAGGACCTGGTGGCGGACGGGTTCAACATGATCGCCTCCTCCGTGCTGGAAGAGGACAAGCCGAAGCTGCGGGAGGCCATCCTCTCCCTGAACCGTGAAGGCGACAGCGTCAATGTGGAGTACCAGGTCCGGCACACCAACGGCGCCATCCTCCACGTTATGGGCAACATCAAGCTGATCCGGGAGGGCGGCGAGCTGTTCTACCAACGCTTCCTGCTGGACTTCACCGCCCAGAAGCAGCGGGAGCGGGAGGCCCGGATAGAGACCGAACGGCGGCACAGGAGCCTGGTCCAGGCCCTGGCCGTGGACTACAATCTGGTGTGCTTTTTGGACCTGAACAGCGGCCTGGGCGAACCGATCCGAACCCATGCCTGCCCCTTCCATATTCTGGACTCCCTCTTTGACGGACGGCAGCCTCTGATGGAGAGCATGGAGGCGTACATAGAGACCTGCGTCCATGAGGACGACCGGGAGATGCTGCGTCAGGCCGTCTCCATAGAGTCCCTGCGGGAGGGCCTGGCCGAGCGAAGCACCTTCTACCTCAACTACCGCACCCGCTGCGGCGGGAAGATGCGCTATTTCCAGATGAAGGCCGTTCGCGCCGGAGATTGGGACAGCAGACACGGCGTGGTGATAGGCTTTCGCAGCGTGGACGAGGAGACCCGGGCCGAGATGGAGAAAAAGGCCCTGCTGGAGGACGCCCTCTCCCAGGCCAACCGGGCCAGCAAGGCCAAGAGCGTGTTCCTCTCCAACATGTCCCACGACATCCGCACGCCCATGAACGCCATCATCGGCTTCACGGCCCTGGCCACCACCCACATCGACCAGAAGGAACAGGTGGCGGGGTACCTCAAAAAGATCATGACCTCCGGCAACCACCTGCTGAGCCTCATCAACGACGTGCTGGACATGAGCCGCATTGAAAGCGGTAAAATCTATCTGGAGGAGAAGCCCTGCAGCCTGCCGGACATCCTTCACGGCCTGCGCAACATTGTCCAGGCAGACGTCCATGCCAAGCAGATGGAGCTGTACATGGACGCGGTGGATGTGAAAAATGAAGGCATTTACTGCGACAGGCTGCGGCTGAATCAGGTGCTTTTGAATCTGCTGGGCAACTGCATCAAATACACTCCCGCCGGCGGCGTGGTCTGCGTCCGGGTCATTGAAAAGCCCGGAGCCCCGGCCGGCTGGGCAAAATACGAGTTCCATGTCAAGGACACGGGCATCGGCATGAGCGAGGAGTTCGTCTCCCACATCTTCGAGCCCTTCGAACGGGAGCGGAATTCCACCACCAGCGGCATCCAGGGCACGGGCCTGGGCATGGCCATCACCAAAAATATCGTGGACATGATGAACGGCACCATCGACGTCAAGAGCAAGCTGGGCGTGGGCACCGAGTTCACTGTCACCATCACCTTCCGCCTGTGCTCCGAGGCGGCGGTTCCCCAGACCATCCCGGAGCTGAGAAACTGCCGGGCCCTGGTAGTGGACGATGACTTCAACACCTGCGACAGCGTCTCCAGCATGCTCCAGCAGATCGGAATGCGGGCGGAGTGGACCCTCTCCGGCAAGGAGGCAGTGCTGCGGACCCGTCAGGCGGTGATGCGGAACGACCACTACTACGTGTACATCATCGACTGGCTGCTGCCGGACATGAACGGCGTGGAGGTGGCCCGCCGGGTCCGGAAGGAGTGCGGCGAGGAGGTGCCCATCATCGTCCTCACCGCCTACGACTGGTCCGACATTGAGGACGAGGCCCGGGAGGCCGGCGTCACCGCCTTTTGCAGTAAGCCCCTGTTCCTCTCCGAGCTGCGCAGCTGCCTGCTCTCCGTGGTGGGCACGGAGGAGGAGCCCCTGCCTGAAACGGTCGAGGCGCCCACCGTCCGCACAGGGCGTATCCTGCTGGCGGAGGACAACGAGCTGAACCAGGAGATTGCCCAGGCCATTCTGGAGGAGGCCGGCTTCTCTGTGGAGATCGCCGGAAACGGCCAGATCGCCCTGGAGATGCTGCGTGCATCCCAGCCCGACCACTACCAGCTGGTGCTGATGGATGTCCAAATGCCGGTGATGAACGGCTATGACGCCACCCGGGCCATCCGCGAACTGGAAAATCCCGATCTGGCCGCCATCCCCATCCTGGCCATGACCGCCAACGCCTTTGAGGAGGATAAACAGGAGGCCATCCGCTCCGGAATGAACGGGCACATTGCAAAGCCCATCGACATCGACGAGCTGATGAAGGCTTTGGATACCGTACTGCGAAAACTGTAAGCAAAGGCACCCGCGCCGCCTGAGCGGCGCGGGTGCCTTATTCAGACCCTGTATTCACAGCCAGTGGCTGTGAATACAGGGTCCGCTTATCCGGCGGGCCACAGAATGTCCTGAGCCACTGGCGTGTAGAAGAGGCGGGCGACCTCCTCCCGCCGCCGGGTCTGGCCCAAAATCCACATCAGCTTCGCCACCACCGCCTCGCAGGTCATGTCGTAGGCCTCCAGCACCCCCAGATCGTTTTTCAGGGCGTGGCCCACATGGTATACCCCCAGGTCGCTGCCCTCGTTCTCCACCTGAGTGGTGAGGACCACGGTCTTCCCAGCCTCCATGGCGTCCCGGACGCAGTCGTACAAACCGCTGTCCTCCGGCAGGCCGCCCACGCCAAAGCTCTCAATAATCAACGCGTCGTTCCGCTCCAAAAGATAGTCCGCAAGCCCCCGGGTCACGCCGGGGACCAGCTTCAAAAGCGCCACTTGGGTGTTCAGCCGATCATAGAACACTGGGGCTGCCTTGCACTCCTGCCGGATATAGCGCAGCAGCACGCCGTCCCGCAGGACGCCCAGGTCGGGGTAATTGATGCTGGAGAAGGCCTGAAAGCTCTTGGACCGGGTCTTTTTCGCCCGGGTGCCCAAAATCACCCGGTTGTTGAACACAATGGAGACTCCCGGCAGGTCCTCCGCCGCGCAGCGGAATGCGTCCATCAGGTTGACCTTGGAGTCCGTGGAGTCGAAGCCGATGGGCTTCTGGGCCCCGGTGAGGACGATGGGCTTGGGACTGCCCTGGATCAGATAGCTGAGAGCCGCCGCCGTGTAGGCCATGGTGTCCGTGCCGTGGGTGATGACAAACCCGTCGTACGCCTCATAACGGGCCCAGACGCACCGGGCCATCGTCTGCCAATGGCCGGGGATGATGTTGGTGCTGTCCAGGTTCAGAAGCTGGATGCAGTCCACATCACAGATGCCGGAGATGGCCGGAACCTGGGACAGAAGCTGCTCCGTGGTCAGCTCCGGCGTCAGTCCCCCCTCCGTCATCTCCGAGGCGATGGTGCCGCCGGTGCCGATGAGTAATATCTTCTTCATACGCCTCACCCCAAATCCCGGTGGTCCAGCGCCGCCAAACCAAAACGGGCCGCCTGGTCCACAGTCTCCCGCTCCGCCTCGCTCTCCGCTCTCTGCCGCCGCTCCCCCAGTTCCCGGAGAAACAGCCCCCGGAGGGAGTCCTCCTCCGCCCGGGCCCAGATGTCCTCCGCCATACGGGTGCAGTCCCGGATCTCCAGGGCGTAGAACCGGTCCGCCAGGGCCTCCTGGAGCCCCCGGACGTCCGCGCCGCCCTCGCCGGTCCGGCCCGTCAGCACAATCCGGTACAGGTGCCGGGCGGTGTCCTCCGGCAGGGCCGCCTCCACGGCGGAGCGGGGGGAGCGGCCCGTCACGTCCACCTCCAAAATCTCATAGCGCCGCTGGGCAAAGGGGACAAACTCCAGCACAATCCGGCCGTTTTCTCCAATGGTTCCCCGGTAGAACCCCTTCTCCCCCAGCTCGTCAAAGCCCCGGCCCTCAATACAGCCGGGCCAAGCGCAGAGGGTCTTTCCAAGCCGCAGGGGCTCCGTCCGCCTGTGGATATGCCCCAGGGCCAGATAGTGGAGGCCGCTGGCGGCGATCTCCTCCCTCCGGATGGGGCCGTACCGGGCCTCCGGCGGATCGATCTCCCCGTGGAGCAGGCCGATGTGGACCCGTCCGTCCTCCGGGGCCGAAAAACCCGCCAGGAAGCTCTCCGCCCGCTCGGGAGCGGTGAAGGCCCCGCCATGGACGGCGAGGTTCCACTCCGGCAGCTCCACGGCGGTCAGGCGGTCCTCCCGAAACACATGTACATTCTCCGGCCAGCGAACAGTCAGCCAGGGGCTGCCGGGTCCGGCCCAGTCGTGATTCCCCGGGGCGATAAACACCCTGGCCGTCATCTGTCCCAGGGCCTCCGCCAGCTGCTCCCCGGTCTCCCGGAAGGCACTGCCGCTGTCAAACAGGTCCCCCGCCAGCAGCACCAGGTCCACGTTATTCTGATTCACATAATTTGCAAGCCGGAATCCCAGCTCCCGGCTCTCCCGGCGGCGGCCCGCCGCCTGCCGGGCAGTCAGCGCCCCGAAGGCACTGTCCAGATGGAAGTCCGCCGCGTGCAGAAAAGTCAACATAACAACAACTCCAGCAGAGAATTTCCGCTCACTGCCATGCCTTGCAGACGTCCACCCACTCCACGAAGTTGGAGGAGCACCGCTCCAGCTCCTCACAGGTCAGCTCGATGGCGCTGCTGCTGCTTCCGGCGGCGGGAAAGACCGTCTCAAACCGTTTCAGAGACACGTCCAGATAGACCTTCACATCCTCCGGCAGGGCGAAGGGGCAAACGCCGCCCACATCGTGGCCGATGAGGTCATGGGCCTCCTCATGAGTCAGCATTTTGGCCTTGGTGTGAAATTGGGCCTTGTACTTGCCGTTGTCCACCTTGGCGTCCCCCGCCGCCACCACGATGATGGGAAGGTCCTCCACCTTGAAGCTGAGGCTCTTGGCGATGCGGGCGCCCTCCACGCCCACGGCTACCGCCGCCAGCTCCACCGTGGCGGAGGAGACGTCAAACTCCCGGATGCGGCCCGCCATGCCCCGCTCTTCAAAATAGGCTCTTACTCTTTGAATCGACACAATCGTCTTCCTCTCTTTTCAACAAAATATTCAGTGCCGCTTACCGCAGGTCCACCCGCTCCACGGCAGTGCAGAGGCCGGTATCGCTGTCCAGCGTAAAGACGGCCCCCTGCATTTTGCAGGGCCCCTCCGGGGACTTGTACCGCCCCGGCAGACCGCCCAGAAAGCTCTCCACCGACTGCCAGGGCTCAATGCCCAGCACGGACTCCACAGGCCCGGTCATCCCCAGGTCCGTCAGGTATCCGGTGCCCTTTGGATAGACCCGCTCGTCGGCGGTGGGCACGTGGGTATGGGTTCCCCAAAGGGCGCTGACCCGCCCGTCCAGATAGTAACCCATGGCCAGCTTCTCGCTGGTGGCCTCGGCGTGGAAGTCCACCAGGGTGAACTCCGCCTCCCCCTCTCTCAGGAGCTTGTCCGCCGTAGTAAAGGGGTTCTCCGCCCCCCAGGCCAGATCACAGCGGCCGATGAGGTTCATCACCCGCACCCGGACGCCCCCCAGATCGAAGATCTCACAGCCATGGCCCGGCATCCGCCCGGTGTAGTTGGCGGGCCGCAGCAGCCAGGGGGTGTCCTCCAGGAAGGTCTTGATCTGCATCTTGCCGAAGGAGTGGTTTCCCAGGGTCACCGCGTCGGCTCCGGCGTCCCGGATGCGCTCCGCCTGCTCCGGCGTCAGGCCCACGCCGGAGGCGTTCTCACCGTTGACCACGGTGAAGCGAATCTGCTTTAGTTTCTGCAAAGGCCGCAGGTTTTTTTCCAGGTGCCGCAGACCCGGCTCCCCTACCACGTCGCCTATCGCCAGAATATGGTACTGCATATGGTTTCCTCCGCTTTTGGGTTCATTTCATGGGATAGTATACCAGAAAAGCCGCCGTTTGGAAAGGCTTGATTTTTTTATACGCTCCTGACGGCTCCATATATCCTCTTTCTGCCGCTCTCTCGGAACTTTCGTTTTCGCCGTTACCCGCGGCCATACGCCCAATACCTGCAGAAGCTTCTCGTATTCGCTTGAACCGGACGGCACAGTCACGCCGTCCGCGGTATTTGAACGAGGCAGGCATCCGTGCCGGGAGTCAGACGCAATCATCCGCCAGAACGCAAGTGGAACGAGGCATTTGCAAACGCCGCCAAAACATGCCCGCCCGGCCCTTGTTTGAAAAATGCCGAAACGCGCAGCGGCGAGGGATTTTTCGCTGGGCAAGGCAAAAATTCGCAGGAATACTTTGTGTATTTCAGGAATTTTTAACGCGGCTCAGCGGAAACAGCTCCGTCGCTTGGGCATTTCGACATTTTTCAAACAGGGTCTAACCGGCACAGCCCTCCTGTCACAGCGGATATGCGGTGAACTGTCCCTGGCAGGGGCAGCCCTTGCAGATATAGGCTGTCCTGCCGCTCAGATCATAGATGGACGAAGCGATGGTCTTCCAGATTTTATCCACATCAATGTCTCCATAAGGCACGTGGCTGCACACCGCCTCCAGGCAGTCGGACTCCGGATACCGGGTGGGCCAGCCGGGCTTCATCTCATGGTCGGTGAGGCAGGACCGAAGGATTTCCAGGTCCAATTCCCCGTGGTGCGCCATCAGCCGGCGGCGCAGCACGCCGTCCCGGAACTTGCTGCCGTGGTTGGTGCAGTATTCCGCCCCCGCCACCATGTGGTTGGCATGGGTGACGACGCCATTCTCCGGCTCCAGCTCAAATACACCGCCGGGAGTCGCCTCCAGATTCACCGCCTTCCCCTCGGCGGAGGCCACCAGAATGTTGCAGGAGACCCCTCGGGGACTGTTTTTCACCACATCGCAGGCCTGGGCAAAATTCCGGCAGCTGAGGGCCTTCCGGCGGACAAAGGTCACCGGAGCGCCGACGTCTCCCGTGTCAAAGACGGAGGTCAGATTGTTGCCGCACACACTGACGCCGTGGTTGTTGATGCCGTCCCGGATCAGCTGACCGGCCTCGGTCAGTCCAACAATGCGGGTCCCGCTCAGATCGTCAATATCCACGATCACCACATGGTCCTCCACCCAGGGGCGGTAGTCCCAGTTCTTGATGAGAAATGTCCCGCCGCCGCGGGCGGCCTCCGGCAGCACGGCGCCGCTGGTGCACTCCTGATCCTGGGGGAGATTTTTCAGCTTTAGGATCTCATACCTGCAGTTCAGGGCCATGATGGCATCCAGATCCGCGCCGCTCCCCTCCGCGATGCCCCGGGCCTCCGCCAGCTCAGCAGGGAAATCCCGCTCCAGAAGCTCCAGATACAAATGGCTCCGCTGCAAAATCTCCTCCCAGGGCGCGGAGAGGGTCCTGGCAAAGTGCCGCTGATAGCCCTGGATGCCCAGGCGGATCAGATCCCGCGCCTGGGCGCCGTACTGCACGCCCCGCTCAAAGGGATCGGCGGAACGGATTTTTACACACTGAAACGCTTCCATAAAGAATTCTCCTTATCCGCATCATGCATTTTTTACAGCGCAGCTCGCAGCAGCGCCGTGCGCTGCTGCGAGCTGCCGAGAGAAAAGAGGTGTACCCGTATAGAATTAGCCTACCAGCATGGAGACGCCGGGGCCCAGCGGAAGCTTCAGCATCCACCAGATCGCCAGAATCACCATCTCCGTGATAAAGGTCGCGATGGCGTAGGGCATGCAGCCGGCGAAGACCGTGCCCATGCCGGGCTCCTTGCTCCTGTCCGTATTATACTTCGCAAGCAGGCCCACAATCAAGGCCACATCGGAGGAAATCGGAGCCACTGCGTTGGTGGCGGAGTCGCCGATGCGGTAGATAATGGTGGCCAGGGCCGGGCTGTACCCCAAAGTATAGAGCATGGGAATCAGGATAGGCGCCAGGATCATCCATTTGGAAGAGCCGGAGGTCATGAACAGGTTCAGGAAGGTGGAGAACAGCGCCACCAGAATAAACAGGCCGAATCCCTGGATACCGGTGGATTTCAGCCAGGAGCCTCCCACGGAGCCCAGATAGGTGGGGATGTTGGAGGCGTTGAACAGATGGATGAACAGCGAGGCGGGCAGCGCGATGACCATGAAGGTGGTCATGGAGTTGATGCCGGTGGCCAGCAGAGCGGGCAGCTGGTTCCACTTTTCAATTTTGCCCACAGTGCGGCCATAGGTGGCGCCCGTTACCAGGAAGAACAGGAACAGAAGGGTGAGAACACTTTTAATCAGGGGGGAGTTGGGCACGATGGAGCCGTCGTCCGCCCGGAAGAAGGAGTTCTTGGGGATGGTGATGGCCACGAGGACGGCCAGATAGATCAGGGCGGCGATGCCGGCGTTGCGAAGGCCCCTGCGCTCAACGGGGGTGAGCTCGCTGTTCTCGTCCGCAGCCCGGACCAGGCTGAGATCCTTCGCCTCGCCCAGGTAGGGGCGGACGAATTTGACGGTGACAAATGTGTAGACAAAGGTCAGCACAATGGCGCAGGCCAGCAGGAAGTACCAGTGCTGCAGCACGTGGACGGTGGAGGTGTCCAGGCCCAGGGCCTCGCACACCGACACGTTGATGCCGCTGAGCAGCACGTCCAGATTGCCCACAAACACATTGGCGGACATGCCTGCGTTTCCCGCGGCATAGGCCAGCAGAATGCCGAGCCACGGGTTATACCCCAGGGCGGCGAATACCGACGCGGACACCGCCGTGGCGCCCAGGATACCGGCGTTGGAGGCGGTGTTTGCGTTGATGGCAATGAACGCCACCACCGCAAACACCATTGCCGGCTTTGCACCGCCGATAAATCGTTTGATAAACGCTCCAAACAGACCAACCGTCTCCGAAAGACCGATGGACAGCAGCAGCAAGCCCATCATCATCATGGGGGAGAAGTTGTAGTAGATGCTGTACATGTTCTGGGTGACGTTGGTGATGGTCTCCTTGTTAATGAGGTTTTTGATGGTGACCTCCACAATCTCGGGCTCTCCGCCGGAGGAGGACGCCTTCTCATAGGTGGTGGTGGCCCCGTTGAACATCACCGACAGCACCAGGGAGACCACAATCAGAATGCTGAAGAGATAGAACGGATGCGGGAGTTTGTTGCCAACCACCTCAATGCCATGGATAAATTTCCAAAACAGGCCTTTTTTCTCTTGCTTTTCCATATGCTTTTCCCTTTCATTTTTTTCTCTTCATATAAACAGCAGCCCTTAGAACCTGTTCATAGCCGGAGGACGCAGGTTCTTATTTTGTGTAGACCGTCTCACCTCCTATCACCGTCTCAAGGACCTGAATATCTTTGATCTCGTCCTCAGAACAGGTCATAATGTCGCGGTCGATCACGATGAAGTCCGCCAGCTTGCCCTGCTCGATGGAGCCCTTGAGGTGCTCTTCAAAGGCGGCATAGGCGGGCCAGCAGGTAAAGGAGCGCAGAGCCTCCTCCCGGGTCATGGCCTCCTGGGGGTAGAAGCCCTCCGCGGGCTCGCCGGTCTCGTCCTTGCGGGCCACGGCGCAGTACATGCCCACAAAGGGGTTGAAATTTTCCACCGGGGAGTCGCTGCCGTTGGGGAGCACGTTGCCCTGATCGATGAGGGTGCGCCAGGCGTAGGCGCCCTTCATGCGCTCCTCGCCCCAGCGCTGCCGGGCCACCCGCTTGTCCGTCCGCAGAAACACGGTCTGGAAGGTGGGGATGACACCCAGCTCCCGATAGCGGCCGATGTCCTGGGGAGAGAGGCACTGGGAGTGCTCGATGCGGTGGCGGCAGTCGGGCCTGGGCCACTCGGACTGCAGCCGTTCAAAGCAGTCCAGCGCCTGGCGGCAGGCGGCGTCCCCGATGCCGTGGTACCAGATCTGAAAGCCCGCCCGGTGGGCCTGATACAGCAGGTCGTACAGCTCCTGGTCCGTCCACTTGCCAAAGCCCCTGCAGCCGGGGGCGTCGGAGTAATCGTCCAGCATCCAGGCGCTGCGGGCGCCCAGGGAGCCGTCGCCGGAGATCTTGTAGGCCCGGTAGGTCAGGCGGTTGTCATAGGCGCCGATGCGCACGCCCCGCTCAAAGTACTTCATGGACCCCTCAAAGAGCTCTTCATAGCTGGGGCGGCCCACAATGCGCAGGCTGACGTACATCCGCATCTTCAGCTTCTTCTGCTTATAGAGCTCCTCCCAGGCGTCCACCCAGTGGGCAAAGCTGCCGGCGTCGTGGACGGAGGTGATGCCCACCTCGAAGAAGCCCTCCTGGGCCAGCAGGGCAATTTTCTGCATCTGCTGGGCAGTATAAGGGGGAATGGCCCGGTTGAAGGGCTCCTGGGCCTGATCGCTGACCACGCCCAGAAGACTTCCGTCGCTCTTACGCATGATCTCGCCGCCCACGGGGTTGGGCGTCGCCTCGGTGATGCCCACCACCTCAAAGGCCTTGCTGTTGACCCAGGCGCCGTGGCCGCAGCCCCGCTTGAGGTAGACGGGCACGTCCGGCGCCACGGCATCCAGCTCCTCCTTGCTGGGGAAGGAGGGGTCCGCTTTCCAAGCGTCGTTGATCCAGCCGCGGCCCACGATCCACTCGCCGGGCTTGGCGGTTTTGTACGCCTCGGCCACCATGTCCAGGATCTCTTGCTTCGTCTTGCCCACGAGATACAGCTCCAGCTTCAGGGCGCCGGTGCCCGCGATGTGGAGATGAGAGTCGGTGATGCCCGGCAGGATCACCTGGCCCTTCATGTCAATCACCGGTGTCTCCGGCGTGCATTGGGCCAGCACCTCCTCGTTGGTGCCCACGACGGCAAAACGGTCGTCCGAAATGCCGAAGGCGGCGGCGGTGGAAAAAGCCTTGTCTACGGTGTAGACCTTCGCGTTGATATATGCGGCGTCCAGCTTTCTCATTATGTGTTTTCCTCCATCTACCAGTTTAGTTTTACCTGCGCGAAATGCGGTCACGTACGGGATGTCCACAGAGTTTATAGTTATTTTTCCTAATATCCACTGTACAAAAAAACACTTTTTTTGTCCAATATCCAATATGCATGGGGTTTATAAAAAAATTGCATTATGCAAGACAGGATAAATCCTGTATAATATAGACAACAAGAGTTCTCAGGGAGGTAAGCACTATTGATGGATTTCAACAAGCTGAATTACCTGATGGCCATTGCGGAGCTCCAGAGCTTTTCTAAGGCGGCGAAGAGGTGTTATGTCTCCCAGCCCGCCCTGACCCGGTGCGTGAAGAACATTGAAGACGAGCTGGGGCTGAAGCTGTTTGACCGCTCCTGTTCCCCCATCAAGCTGACCTATGCCGGGGAGCGCTACATTGCCGCTATGCAGGAGATCCTGGAGCTGAAGACGAAGCTGGACCAGGAGATGGAGGAGATCGCGGCCCGCCGGCGGGACCGGCTGGTGCTGGGAATGCCTACGACCCGCAGCGTCACTTGGATGCCCCGCTTCCTGTCCGCCTTCAAACGGGAGTGCCCCAGCGTGGACATCCAGCTGATTGAGGGCAACTCCTGCACTCTGGAGCAGCTCCTCAGCAAGGGGACCATCGACTTCTATGTGATGGCAACGGACCCCGTCTTCACCAAGGGGCTGCAGTTCACCCCCATTTTCCAGGAGGAGATGATGCTGGTCATCAGCCGGCAGGCCAAGGCGCTGCGGCCCTTCCATCTGCCGCCCAATGAGCCCGGTACCGTGCAGTATATCCCCCCGCAGCTGCTGGAGAAAATTCCCTTTTACTCCGCCACGCCGTCCCAGGGCACCTATTATCTGGCCCACCGTGTCTTTGACCAGTACAACATCCAGCCCAACATCAGCATGGAGGTCATCAACACCTCCGTCGCCTACCAGATGGCGCCCCAGAGCGGCGGCTTCGCCTTTGCCCCGGTCACCGTGGCCTATGAGGAGGAGTTCTCCCCCGAGCCCATCTTCTGCTCCATCACGGACGGGATGATCTTCCGCACCGCCGGAATTTTGTCCCGGGAGGGTATGGAGATGAGCGATACCGCCAGACTCTTTTTGGACATCGCGGTCCAGGCAATCGGCGAATACGCCCGGCAGCATATTGAGAAGGTCCAGGTGCGTCACGACATTGACTTCTCCAGCTTCCACAAGAAGCTGCCCTAGAGTCCGGGCTTATGCGAACAGACTCTATCCTCTGCGCACATCTTCACTAAAGAGCGATTTACGCAGGAAAGGAGCCCGTTATGGCAGGAGGAGTGGAACAGATGCAATACCTGCAGGACAGCGCCGTGCTCTCCCGCAAGCAGCAGCTGCGGCTGGTGGTCCGCCTGAGTATCCCGGCGATTCTGGCCCAGCTCAGCACCACCATCATGCAGTACATAGACGCCGCCATGGTAGGGAGCCTGGGCGCCGGCGCCTCCGCCTCCATCGGACTGGTGTCCAGCTCCATCTGGCTGATGAACGGGCTGTGCATCGCGGCGGTAATGGGATTTTCCGTCCAGGTGGCCCAGCTCTCCGGCGCCGGGGACCGCCGGCAGGGCCAGGCGGTATTCTGCCAGTCCATCCTCATGGGGGCGGCTCTGGGAGTGATTCTGGCCCTGATCGGCGCGGGGATCAGCCCCTGGCTGCCCCGGTGGCTGGGGGGAGAACCGGAGATTCTGGAGGACGCCTCCCGGTATCTCTTTATCTATGCCTGCCAGCTGCCATTCCTCCAGTTCCGGCAGCTGGCAGGGGGGATGCTCCAGTGCAGCGGGGACATCAAGACGCCCAGCATCCTCAATATCCTGATGTGCGCCATGGACGTCGTATTCAACGCTCTGCTGATCTTTCCAACCCGCCAGGTCCTTGCGGCGGGGCAGGTCCTCACCCTTCCGGGGGCGGGGCTGGGCGTCACCGGTGCGGCCCTGGGCACGGCCCTGGCGGATATTTTCACCGCCTGCGCCATGATGTGGGCGGCCTGCCGCCGGTCGGACTTTCTGCGCCTGGACCGGAACTGCCGCTGGAGGTTCGATTCCCTCTGCTGGCGGACAGCCCTGCGGATCTCCCTCCCCCTGGCCCTTGAGCGCGCTATTTTGAGCAGTGCGCAAATCGCCTCCACCCGCATCGTGGCCCCTCTGGGCACGGTGGCCATCGCGGCCAACACCCTGGGCGTCACGGCGGAGAGTCTTTGCTACCTGCCGGGCAACGGGATCGGGACGGCGGCCACCACCCTGGTGGGCCAGAGCCTGGGAGCGGGGCGGCGGGATATGGCCCGGCGCTTTGCCCGCCTCTCCGTGGGGCTGGGCGTCGCTGTGATGAGCGCCATGGGACTTTTGATATTCCTTTTCGCGCCCGCCATCTTCACCGCGCTGACACCGGACCCGGAGGTGCGGCTTCTGGGGGCCCATGTGCTGCGCATCGAGGCGTTTGCGGAGCCGCTCTTCGCCGCGGCCATCGTCACCGCCGGCGCCCTCCGCGGGGCGGGAGATACAAAGGTCCCCAGTGTGATGAACCTTGTCAGCATGTGGGGCGTCCGCATCCCCGCCGCCGCCCTTCTGGCGCCCCGGCTGGGACTGTACGGCGTGTGGATCGCCATGTGTAGTGAGCTGTGCATCCGGGGACTCCTGTTTTTGACCCGGCTGTTTCGGGAGAAGTGGCTGGACCATGCGCTCATAAGAGAGGGAAAATCGTAGGCGGCCCCTCAATGCCCTGCGGAAACGCCCCATCCGCCGGGTGGGCGTTTTGACAATTTTCAAACAGGGCCTAACGAAGAACGGCGGGAAAAGAACCGTCCAGACCTCGTTCAACGCATGTGAATACAAATTCTAAAGGCCGCGTCTTCTCCCTTTGAGAAGACGCGGCCTTTTCCTGCCTCTTTATGGCTCCCCCCAGATCATCCGCGTGGCATCCAGCAGCAGGGCCAGCGCCAGCAGATCGGCGCTGCCGCCGGGGGAGAGATTCTTTTCTATGCACAAAATGTCCAGCTCGCGCAGTCGGCAGACGTATTCCTCCGGCGCTCCGGCCAGAATGGAGGCGGCTTTGCCGCGGACAAACGCCAGCCCCTCCTCGCCGCCCCGCCGGAGGAGGTTGGCGTCCTCCACCTGGGAGAGGAGGGTCAAAAGGGCGGGAAAGAGACTTCCGTCTCCGGCCCGCAGCGCCCTCTGCGCCCGCCGGGCATTTGGAAAGCCCGCCAGAGCCTCTCCCCGCGCGCCTCCGGCGCCATAGCGCATTCTCGCGGCGGCGTCGGGCGTATCCGGAGGCAGCGCCGCTGCCGCCAGGGCGGCGGCTTTGACATACAGATCGCCCCCCTCCGCCAGTACGCTCCCCAGCGCCGCCAGGATCAGCCCGAAGGCGTAGACGGCGCCTTTGTGGGTGTTTACGCCGCCAGTGACCTCCAGCATAGTCCGCTCCGCACGGAGCCCTGCCCGCTGGAGCTGCGCCATGCAGTCCCGCCGCTCCAGCCCCAGTGTGACCGCCTGGCGAAAATAGGGGCTGAGGCAGCGGGCGGAGCGGTGAAACGTCTCCAGGTCCATATCCCGGTGGGCCCCGGTGTTGCACCGGTCCACCAGGCCCGGTTTTGGCGTCAGGTCCACCTCCCGGATCAATGCGTCCACCGCCAGCTCCGACAGATACTCCGCCGCAAAATCCCGCAAAAGTGCGTCCGCGGCGGCCTGGACGGCCTCCAGACCGTGGGCGCGGCTGCGGGCGCACACCTTGGCGGGGCCTCCGCACACCAGGCAGGCGCGGGGGCTCTCTCTGGAGAGGACGCCGCCCTCCGGGGTAAGCACATCCAGATCGCACAGCCGCCCCGCGGGCCGCGCCTCCTCCAGGCCGACGGCCAGGGCCTTCAGCTCCTCCGCCGGCAGGGCGCACACCAGCAGCGCTTCCAGTCCCGAGGCGGCGTCCGTACGCTCCTGGTACACCAGCGCATTCCCCAGCGTCCTACCCAGAGACTCCAGCATGGCCCGGAAGAGCAGGTCGCTGAGCCTGCCCCGTTTCACCGGCCCCGCCAGATTCATGGTAAAGCTGAGCAGCGGCTTCCCATACTCCCGCAGCAGCTGCCGCTGCCTGGACGCCCGGGCCTCCCGGGCGTCCAGCATCTCCTGCAGGCTCACGCCTTTGACCATCCTCCGCCTCCCTTCCGTCTCAGCGGGGCGCCGTCACTCCCCGTCAATCTGCCGGATGACATCGATGACGGAGTTGTCCCGGTACATCACAACGCCCACCACCCGGTCCTTGTAGCGTATGGGGTCCGGCCTGCCCGTCAGGGCCTCCGCCCGGTCCTTGAGCTGCCGGATGGTATCAACCCTCATACCCGCCTTTTTCAGCTTCTCCGCCACCTCCGGTCTCCGGGGGTTGACTGCGATGCCCTGATCTGTGACCACCACATCCACCACAGCACCGGGGGTGACAATGGTGTTGACACGGTCAATGACGGTGGGAATGCGCCCCCGGGTCAGCGGCGCCACCACCACGGACAGGCTGGCGCCTGCCGCCGTATCCGGATGGCCGCCGATGGCCCCCCGGATCACGCCGTCGGAGCCGGTGAGGACGTTGACGTTGAAGTCCGTGTCGATCTCCAGGGCCGAGAGGATCACAAAGTCCAGCTGGTCCACCGCCGCGGCGAAGAGGAAGCTGGCGTAGTACGCAGCGTCGATCTGATGGTGGAAGCGGTTTTTCTTCAGGGACAGCGCCGCATCCAAGTCAAAGCTCTGTACATCCAGAATGCGGTCGATCATGCCCTCCTCGTGCATAGCGGTGATCTGCCCGGTGATGCCGCCCAGGGCAAAACGGCAGCGGATTCCCTTCTCCTGCATCATCTGCCGCAGGAAGCGGGCCACCGCCAGAGAGGCCCCGCCGGAGCCCATCTGCATGGAAAAGCCGTCGTAGAGGTATCCGGCTGCGTCGATCACGCCGGCCGCAGTCTGGGCGATGAGCAGTTCCTTTGGATTTTTCGTGTAGCGGGTGGCCCCGGACATGATCCCCGCGGGATCGCCAATGTCATCCGTCACCACGATATAGTCCACATCATACTCCGGGATGGCCCAGGGCGCGTTGGGATAGCGGACCAGGTTATTGGTCAGGATAATCACCTTGTCGGCGTATTTGGCGTCGGTTCTGGCGTATCCCATGGAGCCGCAGGCAATGGAGGTATCGTCGTCCCGGCTGTATCCGTTGGCGTTTCCGTAGGGGTCACAGGAGGGCGCGCCCAGGAAGGCCACGTCAATGTGCACTTCGCCGCTGCCGATGGCGGCGGCCCGGCCGCCGTGGCTTCGGAATACCACAGGGCACTCCAGCAGCCCCCGGGAGATCTCCTCCGCCAGCTGGCCGCGAAGCCCCGAGGTCTCAATATGGGTGATTACCCCGTTTTTAATATGCCGGATCAGGGGCGCGTGGACGTCCGCCAGGGAGCTGGCCGCCAGAGTCAGATCCCGGAAGCCCATGGCCGCCAGGGTGTCCACCACCTGGTTGACCACATGGTCTCCCCCACGGAAATGGTGGTGGAAGGAGATGGTCATGCCGTCCCGCAGCCCTGCGGCGCGGACTGCGTCCTCTAGAGAGGGCAGGACCTTGTTGTCCTTGCCGGAGCGGGCGCGGAAGGTCTCTGTCAGCTTGGCCCCGGCACCGGCAAATACGCCCCGGTGGGCAATCCGATCAATATGGGGGATCGTTTGCAGCAGTTGGTCCATCTCTTACTCCTCTCTGGCGATGCGGTCCGCCTCCGCCAGCGCGATCAGACGCCGGGCGCGGATCACAATGGGCCTGTCGATCATTTTTCCATTCAGGCTGATTACGCCGCTGCCCCGGGCATTGGCCTTTTCAATGGCGGCGATCACATCATAGGCCCTGCGCAGGTCCTTCTCGCCGGGAACAAAGGCCCGGTGAAGGGGCTGGATCTGCCGCGGATTGATGACGGATTTCCCGTCGAATCCCAGCTTGTGGATCAGCTCCACCTCCGCCAGAAACCCCTCTTCGTTGTTGACATCGGAGTAGACCGTGTCCAATGCGGCGATCCCGGCGGAGCGGGCGGCGTGAAGGATCATGCTGCGGGCAAAAAGCAGCTCCGTGCCGTCCGCACGGACGGTTTTCAGGTCGGTGACATAGTCCTCCGCGCCCAGGGCGATGCCGATGAGACGGTCGGAGGCGCAGGCGATCTCCCGGGCGTTCAAAACGCCGTTGGCGCTCTCAATGGCGGCCATCATGCCCACTGCGCCCACCGGGATACCGTGGGCACGTTCGATTCGGGCGATCTCCCGCTCGCAGTCTATCACATCCTGGGGGCAGTCCGTCTTGGGCAGACGCACCACGTGGACGCCCGCCGGGATGATGGCCTCCAGGTCCCGCACTCCCAGGCCGCTGTCAAGATCGTTGATGCGGACCACGATCTCCTTTTTTCCAAAGTCCAGCGTCCGGAGCGCCTGGTACACCAAAAAGCGCGCCGCGTCTTTCTCCGCCAGGGACACACTGTCCTCCAGGTCGAACATGATGCTGTCCGCCCCGTAGATCCGGGAGTCGGCGATCATGCCGGGATGGTTGCCGGGGACAAACATCATGCTGCGGCGCAGCCGGTCCTTTTCATAGCGTCTCTCGTTCACTTGCCCACCTCCCAGGTGATGTTCTCCCGCTCCGCCGCGCGGAAAATGGCGGCGCTGACACGGGCCCGGACCGTACAGTCCAGGGCGCCCTTATCAACCGCGCAGATCAGGGCGTGCTCCACACCCAGCTCCGCCGCCGTCTCTCGGATGACCCGCTCAATCCGGCGGCCATACTGCTTCATTACGGAGCTGGTGAGCTCCAATACAATCCCGCCGCTCTCCCGCGGCTCCACGGTGACCATGATGTCGCTGGACTCCATGGTACCGGCCACAGCTGTTTTTTTCAGTTCCATTTACCTTCCTCCTGTCTCCTGCGCAACAATTTGATCGCTCACTGTCAGAGCCTGATACCTCTGTAAAAAGAGACGCCGGTTCTCCTCCTCCGAAAAGTAATCATAGGCGGCCTCTGGCACCAGGGATTTGATCTCCTGCCAGCGGCCGTCCGCAATCAGCTTCCGCACGGCGGTGGCGCTGATGGGGACGCCGTTTTGTTCCAGGCGGGCGAGCTCCACAAGCTCCACCCCCGCCTGGGGAAGGGCGGCCGCCATGGCCCGATTGTAGGCCGCCGTCACCGGGCAGAGGGGCTCTGTCCCCACGAAACGCCGGGAGATGCCCAATATCCTGGCCAAGCGGCAGAACACCGCAATGTCCAGGCCGCACCAGACCGCCTCCGCCCTCTCCTTCAAAAAGTAGTCCGGGAAGCTGGCGGAGGAGATGAGATACCGGCCGGTCTCCGCCACAATGACATTGGCCAGATCCCCGGCGGCCTGTTCCACAATACGCCTGCGGTGGGCGGCGGGAACGGCGCTGCGGTCCTCTGACACCACCAGCAAATACAGCGTGTCGCACCTGGCGGCAGCCTGCTCAATGAGATGCCGGTGCCCCAACGTCATGGGATTGCAGTTTGCCGCCAGACAGCCGACGGTCCCGCAGGCGCGGATGTCCTGGATACCCGCGGCCCATGCGGCAAATCCCCCGCGGCGGTCTTCCATCAGCAGGACCTCCTCTGTCCCGGCCACCTCATAAAAGCCCAGCTCCGCGAACTGGCGCCTGTTCCGGGGCTTGGTATAGAGAAACAGGCTGCGGATGCCGCGGCTGACGGCCTCCTGCCGCAGACAGGTGATAAGTTGGGCCATCAGGCCGCTCCCCTGCAGGTCGGGGCGCACGGCGGCACATTTGACCGTGTCACGGTCCAGAGAGGCCGCGGCGGCAATGCGGCCCGCCTCGTCCCGGATAACAACCGAGTAGCCGATCCCGGGATCGTAGGTGAGTTCCGCTTCCGCCAGAAAAGCCCGAAGCTCCGCCTGCGCCTGCCCCCTGAAAGGTCTCCCGGCGCACAGCTCATATCCGTATTCGATACGCCTCACTCCTTCCGCGCTAAATGAACATGACAACCAGACGGATGATCTGGGGGAAAATGGTCACGACGGTAATCATCCGAATGATTTGCAGCACATTCAAATCCAGGCTGGAAATGCCCAAATCGCCGGAAATCAGCGCCATATCTGTGGCGCCGGCGGGCGTAGACACCAGCATGGCCTCCCGGCGGGTCATGCCGCAAAAGCGGTGCAGCATCGCACTGACAAAGAAACAGTTCAGCAGATATGCCGCCACCAGCAGGCACACAGGCAGAACGAGATGGCGCAGGTCCAGCAGCTCCTGCAGGCCGATGGAGCTGCCGATATACGCCCCGGAGAGCACCTGTGCGATCCGTTTCAGATACATGGGGATCACTGCGCGGCCGGTGGCAAGTCCCAGCGCCGCCGTGCCGGCCATGGAGAAGATCAGGGTGCCCACCGGGATGCCCGACACCTTGCCGGCGATTCCGCAGAGGGATGCAACGATGACTGTCGCCGGCACCGAGGGCCGCACGGCGGCCGGCGCGGCCTCCTCCTCCCGCAGTTCGGAGGGCTCCACAGTCTCCTCGTGCCGTGTGGCCGCCATGATGATGGCGGGAAACGCCCCCACGCCACCCAGCAGGCGGAAGAACTGCATGAAGGCGACGGCGGCCCCGTCGGCTCCCATCTCAGCGGCAATGATGGGCGTGTCGCTCATCCCCCCCGGGACGGCGCAAAAAAAGGATGTCATCCAATCCAACCCACTCGTGGCATGAATGCTCACCCCCAATACCAGATTCAAAATCAGCATACTACAAAGCAGGATCGCTGCCGGCTTTGCCAGCTTCGGCATCCTCCGCACGTCACTGCGCCGGATCGAGGCCCCGATAAAGGCTCCTGCGGTAATTTGGGCAATGGTCCTGGCCGCGGCGGGCATATAGGCCAGGCCGGTGCCGATATTCAAGACCACGGTGCCAACCAGCGCGCCTACCATCACGCCGCCGGGCACTTTTTTCTTCATAAACAAATATCCCACGGCGGAGGCGGCTGCCATTGTCAGAAAAAAAGCATTTCATCATCCCTCTCTGGGAAAATAGTATCAAAGTTACTCCTTTTGTGTCAAATACCGATTCTGCATAGGGGCTATAACCATTTTGTCCGCAGATGGCCGCGGGGCGAAACGCCTGCGCGCCTTCCAATTCGAGTCAGAGACCATCAGCAAAGGAGAATCCTGTGGCGCCGATTCCGTATCAGAATAGAAAGCCGCCCGGCCGGTTATATACCAGCCGGGCGGCTTTCTACCGAATTTCATCTGTGAAAATAGGTGTTGTATTTCCCTCTTATTTCCATTATAATGGTGACTGCGCCAGGCCTTGTTTGATAAATGGCAAAATGCGCAGCGACGAGAGATTTTTTTGCCGATCAAGGCGATTTGGCGCTGGCATACTTTGTGTATGGCAAGGAAAATCAACGCAAAGCGGCGGAAAAAGATCCGTCGCTTGGGCGTTTTGACTTTTTTCAAGCAAGACCAAATAGAAGTTATAAGTATTCCTACTGAACGGGTGCCGCGTCCGCCCAGCATGTCATCTAATGCCCAAGGCTCGGATTCCATAGCAGCCATCAGAATTCCCGGCAAATGGGCCGCCCTGGAGGCCGCTGCCCTTGGCAGCCCGGTGCCCGCAATTTTGAAGATTGCCATAAAGCATGCAAAATCTCCCTCTCCGTCAGAAAAACAAAAGGAGGCCCCATGGCAGTAAAACTGGAACTCTACCGCGTCTTCAAGGAAGTCGCCGAGACCGGAAACATCTCCGAGGCGGCGAAAAATCTGTACATCTCCCAGTCGGCGGTGAGCCAGTCCGTCAAGCAGCTGGAGACAGCTCTCCAGGCCCGGCTCTTCGCCCGCAGTCCTCGAGGCGTCACCCTCACCGGAGAGGGCCAGATGCTCTACCAGTACGTCCGCAGCGCCCTGGGCCTCATCGCCACCGGGGAGGATAAGCTCTCCCAGGCCCAGCAGCTGCTTCTGGGCACGCTGGTCATCGGCGCCAGCGACACGGTGACAAGTCTCTTTCTCACCCCCTATCTGGAATCCTTCCACCGGGAACATCCCGGCATCCGGCTGAAAATTGTCAGCGGACGCAGCGCAAAGGTGCTGGGTCTCCTGCGCTCCGGAGGCGTGGACATCGCCTTCGCCTCCTCCCCTGCTGAGACCGGCCTCACCACATGGCCCTGCTTCGCCACCCACACCGCCTTTGTGGCCGGAAGCGGCTACGACTGCGACTTTGACCACGTCCACTCCCTCCAGGAGATCGCCGCTTTCCCCCTGATCCTGCTGGAGCGAAAGGCCAGCAGCCGGGTCTTTCTGGAGCAGTACTTCGCCAGGGGCGGCGTCACGCTGGCGCCGGAGATCGAGCTCTCCTCCCGCAGTCTCCTGGTATCCCTGGCCGCCATCGGCCTGGGCGTGGCGGGGGTGACGCTGGAGTTCGTGAAAGAAGCGCTGAACGCCGGGGAGATCCGGCGGCTGAAAACAGACTTCGACGTTCCCGCCCGCAGCGTGGACATGTGCACCCTCCAGGACGTGACGCCCACCGCGGCGGCGGCGGCCTTCATGGAGATGGTGCGCTCCGGAAGGCGGTGACCCGCCCATGGATACCGTCATTTTAATCGTTGAGCTGGTGGGAGTCCTGTCCTTTGCCGCCTCCGGGGCTATGACGGGCCTGCGGAAGAACATGGACCTCTTCGGCGTGTGCATCCTGGGACTTACCACCGCCGTGGGCGGCGGCGTCATCCGGGACGTGATTCTGGGCAACACGCCTCCCGCCACCTTTCAAAACCCCATTTACGCCGCCATGGCGGTGGTCACCTCCCTGGTGCTGTTCCTGCCCAGGGTTCGCCGCCTGCTGACCCACAATCAGCCGCTCTACGACCTCGTCATGCTGCTGATGGACACCTTGGGCCTGGGCATCTTCACTGTCATGGGCGTCCAGATCGCCTACACCTATGTGGAGGAGCCCACGGTGTTCCTGCTGGTGTTTGTGGGCGTGGTCACTGGCGTAGGCGGCGGCGTCCTGCGGGACATGATGTCCGGAGACACCCCCTACATCTTCGTCAAGCACGTCTATGCCTCGGCGTCTCTGGCGGGGGCGCTGGCCTGTACCCTGCTGTGGCTCCCTGGGCTGGAGCTGTATGCCATGGGCGCCGGGGCCGTGACGGTGATTTTTATCCGCTTTCTCTCCGCCTATTACCACTGGAATCTTCCCCGGGCCCACGACTGAAAAACCGCCCTCCCAGCCGGGAGGGCGGTCTTTTTACAGCTCGTTGATGTCCTGTTTTCCCATCTTCTCCATCTGGTCGCGGACACGGTACTTCTCCCGGGCCGCCCAGTAGATGGCCAGCAGGATCAGCGTGGGGATGTTCCCCGCCAGCAGCGTCACCAGCATCAGCAGAATGTTTTGGGACGCGCTGCCGGTGTCCATCACGTTCAGCGGCAGCAGCAGGGAGCTGAGAAGGGTCAGCAGGGGCAGGATCAGTCCCGGCCAGCGGCTCTCCCGCCGGGAGAGGAAGATTTGCAGCAGGACGCCGCCAACGGCAAATACCAGCATTACAATCAGCAAAACAAGAATCATCTTTGATGCAACCGCCATGAAAATATCCTCCTTACAGGTCGTCGATCCGGGTCCTTTTCAGCTGTCTTTTCACCTTGCGCCGCCGGTGCAGATGGCACACGGTATAAATGGCCAGCAGAATCAAGTTTGGGAGGTTCTCGATCAGCAATACCAGTATGCCCATACCTGATGTGGAAAAAATATCATAAAAATCTCCTTCTATCCAAAGCTGGACCATCTGCGGCGCAATTCCGATGACTGTCCACAGCAGCCACGCCGTCGGCAGGATCACCCCCGGCCACCACTTCTCCCGCCGGGAGAGACAAATTTGAACAGCAACGATTACGGCAAACACGGGAAGGACCACCAGCAGATCCCGCAAATTGATCGCAAGCGAAAAATACGGATAGATAGTAATTCCTGAAGTCAGCATTTATATCCCTCCCTTCGTCTTCCGGTACTCGCCGATGAGAATTTTCGCCGTGTCAAAGTCCAGCTTGTCGTCCACCGCCAACCGCTTCACCAATGACACGTAGGGGTCCGCCTCCGCCGTCTCGCTGATCTTGATTTTCTGAATCAGCCGGTCCAGCCGCAGCCGCACCGTTGGGTAGCTGACGCCATACAGGGCCGCCACCTCTTTCAGCGAGCCGGAGGCCAGAACGAATTTCTTGATAAAGGCCGCATCCTCGTCCTCCAGATCCGCCAGCCAGATGGGGATATTCTCCATAGACACCCTCCTTTCACAAAACTAAATATAAACTTTAATTTTATGAAAGTCAAGTATTAATTCTTCCTTTCATAAAATTTCATAGCAGGAGTCTCCGCACAGAAAAAAGCTCCTCTGAAATTTCAGAAGAGCTTTTTACAATATTTTACTGCGGGTCTTTTAGACATTCCTTCAAAGCCTCTGAGGTGTAGACGTAATCCAAGGGGGCCTGCGGCTCTCCATCCTGCCAGACCTCAAAGTGGAGGTGGGGCCCGGTGGACAGGCCCGTGGAGCCCACCTTGGCAATGATCTGCCCCTGCTCCACAGTGTCCCCCGCCTCCACGCACAGCTCCTGACAGTGGGCATACCGCGTCTCTAAACCATCTCCATGGTCCAACATCACATAGTTGCCCAGGGTAGCTTCAAATCCGGCCTCCGTCACAGTACCATTCAGCACGGCGAAAATATCCGTACCCGCCAGTGCCGCAACATCTGCGCCTATGTGAACCGGATCACCCTCTCCGCCAGGGTTTGCGCGGGGGTTGAAGCTGGCGGCAATGGCCCTGAAATCTGTCACGGGCCATACCATGCTTTTCCCGGCGCTCTCCCGCTGTGCGGTGAACGCCGCCTGCTCCTCCTCACCGAGGAACTCCAGACCCGTCAGAACCCCGTCCTCGTAGACGGCCCGCACCTCTCCGGCGTCCTCGTCAAAGAGGCCGTTTCCCACGTGCTCCGCGATCCAGGTCTCCCCGTCCACAATGCCACGGACCTCCCGGCCCCGCAGGGTCATCCGCAGGCCGTTGCCGTCCCCGTCCGGATCGTCGAAGGTATACTCCAGTCCCAAGGGCAGATAGGGTGCCAGAGTCTCCGCCCAGACGGCCTCCACTGCGGCGGAGAGGCTCCCGTCTGCCGGCCGGGGCACGTAGGGCAGCAGATCGAGGTCCATGTTCTCCCACCCGTTGGTGCCGTTGATGGTCAGCTCGTCATAAACGGCCTCCGCCAGCTGGAATTGATAGGTTCTCCCCGGCTCCCAGCTCTGGGCGGCGCTCTCCGACTCCAGATAGTGGACGCTCATGGTCATGCCGTCGGCCTGAATGCGGCCGGAAATCCACAGCTGCCACTCCGCCTCCCCTTCCGGGATGGTAAAGGAGAGGGTCCCGTCCTCACAGGCAATGCTCTCCGCCAGCCGGTCCGCCAGAGACTCCGGCGGCTCTTTGGCGGAGGTGGCGAAGGCGGTGGTGACGCACACCACCAGCAGCAATGCGCAGACCGCGGCCAGCGCAGGAACACGTTTTGTTTTCATCATTGCTTTAATCCTTTCTTCTATGGGGCTCTGGGCAAACCGGGGACACAGCCCCACCCGGGCCTCCTCCATGGCCAGCAGGGTCCGGGCGTAGGCCGCCGGATCTCCCAGGCGGCGCACCACGGCCTCGTCGCAGGCCAGCTCCAGGTCCCGGTTCGCCAGAACGGCCATCAGCCACACCGCCGGATTCCACCAGTGGACGCACAGCGTCCCCGCCAGAACCAGCTTGGTCAGGCCGTCCAGATGCCGGATATGCACGTACTCATGGGCCAAAATGTGGGTCAGGGCTGTCTCGTTCTCCCAGTCCATCCCCTTGGGCAGGAGAATGACGGGGCGCAGAAAGCCATATGTCAGGGGGCCGGAGATCCGGTCAGACACCCGGACGGATATACGGGGGTGCGTCTCCTGCCACCGGGCGGCAAGACCGCCGCCCACAGGCAGGGACATCCGAAATTCCCGGCGGCAGCGGAAATAGGAGACAGCAAACCAGCCTGCCAGAAACAGCGTCCCCGCCAGCCAGACCAGCGCCCAGGGGAAGACCGCCGGAGGAACGGCAGGCGGCATCGCCTCCCCCAGAACCGGCGCCGCCGTCCCCGGCAGCAGATGCACCGTGACGCCTCCACCCGCCGGCCGGGGAATGGCACGCTGCGGAGCCGCGGCAAACAGGTTGTACACGCTGAACCGGGAGGCCAGCTCCCAGGGCAGCAGCAGCCGCAGCATGGCCGCCCACCACAGCAGTCCAAAGACCCGCCGGGGCAGGGCCCGCCCCACCGCTCCCCGCAGAAGTGCGATGGCCAAAATCAGAACCGCTCCGGCCATCCCCCGCTCCAGAAGGGTCATGACCGGTGCTCCTGCTCCATGGCGGTAACCAGCCTCCGCAGCCGCTCCAGCTGCTCCACGGACAGCTTCCGGCTGTCCAGCAAGGAAGCAAAGAGCAGGTCCGGGGAGCCGTCGAAGAGCTTGCCGATCAGGGCCTCCGTCTCCGCCGCCTGGACTTCCGTCTTGGAGATCAGGGCATGACACTGGAAGCCGGGCTCGCTGCGCCGGATGGCCCCCTTGGTCACGCACTTCTTGATGACCGTGTAGGTGGTGTTGGTATTCCAGCCGATCTCCTCTCCCAGAATACCCGCGATCTCTTTGGCGGTCCGGTCCCCGTTCCGCCAGAGAACATCCATCACCTTCAGTTCCGAGTCAAATAGCTTTACTGTCATAGCGCTTCCTCCTTCCTAACAAACTATTGCAATAGTTTATGCTGTTATACTATCACAGTAGTTTCTTCTTGTCAATACTATTTTACACATTTTTGCAGACCTCTCTCAATTCAGATCTGACCTATTTGGAAAAGGGGAACCGAGCGGCGTATGCCTCTCGGTTCCCCTTTATACCATCTCTTAATTAAAAAATATAATTAGGGCATGTTTGAAAAATAGAGAAGGCTGAGCTAAATCAACAAAATAGCGATAGAGGCGAGGTAACCAAAAGCAAGGAAAGACACATCTAACTTGTCATATCTGGTGGCAATCCTGCGAAACCATTTGAGCTTTTGAAAGAAGCATTCCACCAGATGGCGCTCTTTATATAACCACCAATCAACCGGCCATGGTTCAGAGATATTGCTCTGTGGCGGAATCACATAGCTGGCTCCCCGTGCTGAGATGTAAGCTCGGATTGTCTTTGCCCCATAAGCACGATCTGCTAATACATTGCTGCCGCTGATCTCTACCTGTTCCAGCAACTCAACTGCATTGACTGAATCATGGTCGCTCCCTGCAGACAGCATGAATTCAACCGGATTCCCCAGTCCATCCACAATAGCGTGCAGTTTTGTATTCAACCTGCCCCGGGTTTGCCCGATTGCCTTATCTGCCGTTTTTTCCCCCTCCGTTGGCACTTTCGTGAACCTTGATGCAGGTAGAGTCCAAGCTCAGGTTTTCCATATCCGCATCTGCGGACAATGTGCGAAATATGGTTTCCAATGTACCATCGTCCCGCCATTTGGCAAATCGGGCATACACAGACTGCCAAGGGCCATATGCCTCCGGCAATTCCCGCCACTGTGCTCCGCTGCGGACGCTCCAAAGCATCCCATTGAGCATGTTTCGATCATCTTTCCCTGGCCGGCCTCGTTTCCCCGTCCTTTCCGGCGGCAACAGAGCTTTTATGCGTTCCCATTGTTCTTTTGTCAATTCATACCGTTTCATGTCTCTATTTTCGCACTCGCCCTCAAATTGTGCAATATTTATTTTTCAAACAAGACCTAACCAATTTCTCCTTGTGATACTGGAAATAGCCTGGTTGGTCAAAGAGCAAATAGTATCACACAAACGCTCAACTGCTTTATCCAGAGCAGCAAATACTTCGTTATAGAATCCACGCTTTCGGATTTCTTTCCAAATCTGCTCAATCGGATTCATTTCAGGCGTATATGGCGGGATATACAGAAGAACGATATTATTCGGCACAATTAATCCAATGGACTTGTGCCACGCGGCGCTGTCACAGCAAAGCAAAATTACATTGTCAGGATATTGTTCGGATAATCGTCTTAAAAAGATATTCATACATGCGGTATTGCAATAGGGCATGATTAATAAGTATCCCTCGCCAGTCAGCGGCTCTGCAGCTCCATAGGCATAGCGATACTCCCGGATGTGGTGGCAAGGCACACTGGGACGAACCCTTTTTTCGCACCAGCAGTATTTTGGCTTGTTGACCCTTCCAAATCCAGCCTCATCTTGAAGCATTAAACGAATGGTCTTCCCTCTGTGGATAACTTTCAGATCTTGGACTGGGGTGTTAATTTTTTTGAGGCCGCAATTTCTTCCTCGCTGGCCTTCTTGGGGCGTTTGCTCCGGGGCATTACTTTGCGCCATCCGAGTCGGTGCAGCACAAAATAAATCCGTCCTGTGCTGATTGGATGATCTACAGCACTTTGATATGCTTTTGCTATCTCGCTGCTCTCCACCAGCTCTCCGGCTTCAGCCCAGGCCTTGAAGGGGGCAAGAATGGCCGCTTCTTCTGCACTCATATTTCGGTGATTGCCATCATAACGATTGCCGGAGATTGCCTCAAGTCCATATTTTCGATGCTTTGTCACTAACTGTGTCACATACGCTGCATGAAATACTGTTGCTGCTGCTACCTCTTTCGCGTTTGCTCCTTTGGCACGTATCTCCAATGCTTTCAATCTGGCCTCGGTTCGTTTATTCTCATTTTCTTTGCGTCTTTGCTCGATTGCCTTAATTTCTTCCTCGCTATTTTATATCCGGAAGCCATTTTCATCACCAGATTTATTTTAGCAGCTTAGAAAACTGCTCCGGGTGGGTATAGCCCAACACCAGGATTTCCCCCTTGATACCGCCCCGCCGCAGCTCTATCCCCTCCGTTACGGTTGCCACGCAGAAAGCTGTGATACCCAGGCGGTTCAGTTCTTTTGCAATTATCACCGCTCCGTGTCCGTAGGCGTTAGCCTTGACTGCTGGCATAAGGGCGCAGCGCGGCCCGATCCAGTTCGATCCAGGCCCGTCCTGTCTGAAAGGGGCGGGTTGGCCGGAGCCACAATAATATCTGTGACAGGAAGAAGCTGGAGACCCAGACCAGAATAAAAAGCATACTGGTGTTTTCCACCAGCAGGTCAGTAAGTCCGACTATCTTTGCAGCCCCCCGCACCAGCACAAGACACCAGAGATGGATCAGATACACCACTGTTGTCAACTGGCGTAAACTGCGCCGCTCTCCCTGATTGGCCTCCAACAGCAGAGAAAACAGAAATACCATCAGAAACGGGAAGAAGAAATACATACTGTCGTGCCTTTGAATACCTGACCGATGAAGTGCAAGCGCCTCCACGATTAATGCGGTCAAAGAGCATAACAGCCCAATCACGGAAATCTTTCGGCTGAATACAATCCCTTCCGCTCCCAATAGGAGGAACAGAGGGACATAGAAAAGTCCGTTTCGGGTGTAGTCAAATACTTGAAAGATACCGCTGTAAAAGGTGAAGAGAACAGGGATATTTGAGATTAGTCCATAGTAGCTCTCTCCGCCCAGCCCGATCAGATACAGCACCCCGGCAATCAGGATCGCCGCCTGTGGCTTGAAACGGCTGAGATAGTAGGCGATGGGTGTCCCCAACAAAAGGGCGGGGAGATACCAAAGATGATAAAAGCTGCCGTCAAAAATTACCCGGCGAAAAAAATCCGGCGATAGCTGTCCAGCGTAGTAGTTCAAAGGCAAGTACAGCAGTACGACTACACCGTAGAGCATCGCCGTCTTTGTCAGGAATTTTCCCGTAGAGCGCCAGTTCCCACGGGCCAGAAAATAGCCGCTGACCATAATGAAGAAGGGGACGGCCACCCGGCGCAGGACAGTCAGCAACCAGAGAAATTCGCTGTCAGCAGAGCGGGTGTGATTGGCTACCACAGGGATCACGGCAATCAGCCGGAAGTCGTCTAAGGCTGGAGACCTCTTTGCGTTCAGGCGGGATGCGTTCGTAACCATCATTGTTTCACCGCCAGTTCGATCAGAATGGAAATGACCTGCTCAAAGGACATTCCTGCCGCTTTCATCATATTGGGATAACGGCTATGGGCAGTAAAGCCGGGGATGGTGTTGACCTCGTTGAAAATCAGTCTGCCATCCGGCGTCAAAAACTGATCCACACGGGAAAAGCCCTGACAGCCCAGCGCACGGTATATCCGTTTGGCGTTGGCCTTGATCTGCTCTCGCTGTTCCATCGAGACGCGGGTGGGTACATGGATGGCGGAGGTTTCCAGGGTGTACTTTTCCGTGAAGTTGAAGAACCCCCCAGCCAGTTCAATTTCGTCCGGCTCTCCCACCGTCAGCGTTTCGTTTCCCAAGACGGCACAGCCCACCTCAAAGCCTGGAACGGCTTCTTCCAAAATGATGTGGTCGTCATATGCAAAGGCCAGCTCCAGGGCGGCAGGCAGTTGGCCCCGCTCCATGACCTTTGTGATCCCGTAGGAGGAACCGGCCCGGACGGGCTTGACGAACAGCGGATAGCCCAGCGTTTCCCCTTCGGCCAGGGCAACCGTGACCCCCATCCACCGCTCTAAAACGGCAGACCGGGGAACCGCCACCCCTGCGGCCTGGGCCAGCTTGTGGGCGCGGTCTTTGTCCATGCACAATGCCGAGGCCAGCACACCGCAGCCCACCAGCGGAATGCCCGCCAGCTCAAAAAGGCCCTGCACCGTCCCGTCCTCTCCGTTACGGCCATGGAGGACAGGAAATGCGGCGTCCAGGTGGACTTCCTGCATACCTTCCGACCCAAACACCAGGAGGGCCGGGGCGCTCCGATCATGGCGCATAACAGCGGGGACACAGGTTTCCACATTGTGCCAAGTGTCGCTTTCAATGCTGTCCACCGGGCCGGTATAGTGGAACCAATCGCCCGCCTGGGAAATGCCCACCATCACTGGCTCATACCGGCTTTTGTCCATGTGCCGGAGAACGGCGGCGGCGGATTGGAGGGACACCCCATACTCCGGGGAACAGCCGCCGAATAGGACGGCGATTTTCAGCCTGCTCATGCCTCTCCCTGCCTTTCCGCCAGATATTCCTCCAGGCACAGGCCCTTTTCGTACATTTCCGTGGCCGCTTCTACGCCCACATAGCGGTAATGCCAAACTTCCTCCGCCACGCCGGTGATTTCGGTTTTGCTCCCAGGATAACGGAAGATAAAACCGTACTTGTAGCTATTCTCCTGAAGCCAGAAGTAGAGGTCATAGGTGGCCCCGTTGATGTCCACCGCCAGCCCGGCTTGGTGTTCGCTGTATCCGGGAACAGCCACCCACTGCTTTGCCAGTTCTTCCGCTTCACTCTTGGAGTGTCCCTCACTTTGATATTTGGCTACCTTGTCTTGAAAGAGCTTCTGCTGCTTGGCCTGGGTGCGATAGCCGGACACCACCATCGGGAGCTGATCCCAATTCCCCTCTTTGGCCGCTTCCAGCATCTCCATCAGGGGATCGTAGATGCGTTCATCCACTTTCTCCCCGCCAGCTACCTCCACCAGATTGATCTCGTAGTTTTCGGGGATAGCGTTTTCATAATTTACTAGCACAAGATTCCAGTCGATGTCACTGGCCGTTGGCTGTGTGTTTTCAGCCAACAGGTCAGCCAGCGCGTTGTCCTGTGCCTGGGTCGTAGTCGGAGCGGATGTGCCCCTTACCGGCGTTTCTTCATCGGGCGTTTTTTCACCAAACGATAGAAAGACATAGGCGCAAATGGCCACCACCAACAGCGTCGCCACAATATCTCCCCAGGGAAACCGCTTCCGGCGGCGCTTTTGACTGCGGCGGGGGTGGTCATTACGGACTTGCATCATTTTTTCTTCCATCATAAAAAGCTCCTTTCAAACGTCGAGCAAAAGTGCCCCTGTCAGTATCTATTTTACTGGACAGAGGCACTTGGAACTTTAATATGAAGTTGTTTATTTCCTAAGAAAATCCTAATATAGTGGGGAGATTTAACTAATTTGCTTTTGACAGACAGACCGCAGCCTTGTGTCAGACAGTACCGTACCGCTCATGTTATGGCTGTCAACAGCAACCAGGAGTTGAAATGTGTGGGCGGTATCGTTTCTGACCTTCAAATCCAGCCAGCCCTCGGCCACCGCAGCGTCGATGCCCTGGGGAATACCGGGCATATTGAGATGGAGGTCAATTCCGTGGGTGTGCTGTTCTGTGATAGTCAGCGGGGTATGCAGAAACAGCCAGTACAAAAAGCTGCTCATTTGGCACAGCCCGCCCCCCGGCAAAAGCTGGAGCCGTCCATCGGACAGAACATATCCATTTTTATAGGCCGTTTCCTGATCTGCGCCCCGTACAGCGATCCAAAAGGAAAATGTTTCGCCGGGGGCGATGATAAGTTTATCAAGCACCTTCGCCGCCAGTTTGCAGTTGTAAGCCTTATTCTCCTGATAGGTCAGCTCGTAGCCCGTTTTATAGTTATAAAGAGGCCAGCTTGCATGAAAGAGCGGATAGGAAAGCGTGATGTCAGAGTGTGTTTCTGAATAGCGGTTATGGTCTAACCTCATTCCCATATAGTAACAGAATATCTTCTGCCTTTTCCGCAGCGGCAGCAGGCCAGGAAAAAATTGTGTCAACCGTTTTCTTCCCATGATGCGCTCCTTTCTGTTGTCGCTCTGACAAAGAAATGCTCCTGTCAGCATCATTCTACTGAACAGGAGCATGGAGTGCTTTAAGATGAAATTGATACATTCCTAAGAAAATATAGAGATTTTCCTAATTTGCCAGCGGTAAAGAAATTGTGAATGTAATGACATGATTTTTGCTGGATGCGCTGATCGCTCCGCCGTGGAGTGTGACGATCTCCTTGGCGATAGCCAATCCCAGCCCTGTGCCGCCTGTATCAGAGGAACGGGACTTGTCAGCCCGGTAAAATTTGTCAAAGAGGGATGCCAAAGCCTCGCTGGGAATATCTTCGCCGCTGTTCTGAAATTGGATGATGACCTCATGCTCTGCCTTTTCTGCGGAGATCGTGATTTCGGTGTGCGGGTAGCTGTACGATGCCGCATTTTTCAGAATGTTGCTGAACACCCGCGCCAGCTTTTCCGGGTCGGCCTCCACCGTCAGATCCTCGGCCAAATGCAGCGCAACCGTGTTCCCCCTGGGGGCAAAGACCGGGGACAATTCATCAGATAGCTGCACCAGCATATAATATAGGTCAATCGTTTCCTTGGACAAGGTAATTTGCTGGGAATTGTACCGGGTGATCTCAAAAAACTCGTTTATCATGGTTTCCAGTCGGTAAGCCTTTTCCAATGCGATATGGACACGCTTGGCCCGCTGTTCCGCAGGCATATTCGGTTCTTCTTCCAATAAATTGAGGTAGCCGATCACAGATGTGAGGGGCGTCCGAATATCGTGGGCCAGATACATAACTAATTCATCTTTCCGCTGCTCCGCCAGGGCCGTTTCCGCTTTTCGCTCCGCCAGCGTCCGCTTTACCGTGTTCAGCTTCCGCTCGAAGGGCAGCATTTCTGGCGACAGTTGGATTTGTTCTTCATCGTCAGCCAGTAACGCCTCAATGCCTTGGTTGACCTCGCTGAAATAGCCTGTCACCCATCGGAAAATCCGCACCAGCAATACCGTAAATATCAGCAGGACAGCGGCGGCAAAAAATATCTCTTTGTTACCCCGAAAATGGTCGCTGTAATAATAAAACGCATCTTCGTGTTTCATTTTGAAAAATGTTTCCAGCAGCCAGACAATCCAATCGCCCATTCGCTGTTTCCAAACAAACAGATAAAGCCCTACCACCACAGCGGCGGAGGTAACTGCGTTGACGCAGGCCCGCCGGATCAGTTTGGATTGAAAAGCAAGGTATTCGTCCTTTCGATCAGGTTTCAATTTTATACCCTACCCCCCATATCGTTTTGATAAACCTGGGCTTGTCCATGCTGTCCCCCAACTTTTCCCGCAGATGACGGATGTGGACGGTGATGGTGTTGTTGGATTTGCTGTAATACTCGTCCTGCCAGATTTTGTGAAACAGTTCCTCCGAGCTGACCACATTCCCGGCGTTCTCCAGAAGGATACGCAGAATAGAAAACTCCGTAGGGGTCAGCGTCAGCAGTTTTTCACCCAGGAAACAGGTGTGGGCTTTGATATTCATAGTCAAGTCGCCGCAGATGATGGTGTCTGCCGGGGCAGTGGGTGTTTCTATGCTGCCGGAACGGGCGGGGTTGTATTTCTGATACCGGCGCAGTTGAGATTTCACCCTCGCCATCAGCTCCAGAGGGCGAAAAGGCTTGGTTACATAGTCGTCCGCCCCCAGGGTCAGACCCGTGATTTTGTCTGTCTCCTCGTCCTTGGCCGTCAGCATGATAATGGGCCAGGTGTGCTTTTCCCGTATCTTCTGGCACAGCGCAAAGCCGTCTATTTCCGGCATCATCACATCAAGAATGGCAAGGTCAAGCTCCGTGGTGTTGATACACGCAAGGGCTTCCGTTGCCGAGTAGAACTTAAATACTGTATAATTTTCGCCGGTCAGATAGGCTTCGATCAGGTCGGCAATTTCAGCTTCATCATCTACAACTAAAATCCGATTAGCCATTTCACTTACCTCTTTTCTGTGGTGAATTTTAACCATTATATCAGATTTTCTTTTGCAGCTCCTTGTTTTTTCCATAATAATTTCTTAAGATTTTCCTAATTGCCCACAGCTTTTATTCTTTGTTTTATGCTATGCAAAATCTGAGCAGAAAATCTGCACTTCCGGGTATCATATTTTCCTGCCTGTACTCTGTTTTCTACCGACACGAAAGAGGGCCATCCAGCTTCCTGGACGGCCCCCTTTGAGTACTATTCGCTTACGCATAGAAGTTGACGCTGTTGGGGATTTCGACGAACATGTAACAGTAGGTGATGCCGTCGTACTGGGTCACGCCCACGCCGATGCAGTCGCATCTGGGGTCGATCATGGTCTCGAAGTGTCCCGGTGAGTTGATCCAGTTGTCGACGGCGCGCCGGGCGGCGGCGTCTGTGCCGGTGAACACGGTGAGGTTGTCACCGAAACCGTAGGGGTAGCCGGCGTCAGCGGCGGCTTGGCCCTCCTCTGCGGCGTGATGCCAGGTGTAGCGCCGGTCGGAGCAGGATTGGGCGGCGGTCATCAGGGCCTCGTTGACCAGCAGCTCCGACACGCCGTTGGCCTTGCGGGTCTGGTTGATCAGCCGGATCATCTCCTGCCGGATCTCCAGGTTGTCCGTCAGGCTAGCGCTGTCCATGCTGGCGGGAGCTTCCGGCGCGGCGGGGGCGGCGGAGCCGACCGTCAGCGTCATGCTCCCGCATTCCCCGGCGCTGTTGGATGCTGTGATCTCCGCGGCCCCCGCCCCCTTTGCGACAGCCACCCAGAAGGTCAGCACCTGCTCGACTGCTACCGTGTCTGGGTTGCTGGAGGTCACAGTGTAGTTTGCACCGCTGGGACCGATGATGAGGCCGCTACGCTCTCTCACCTCCAGGGTACTACCCTTGTAGCTGCCCACCCGGATGGACGGGGCCTCCACTGCGGTGGCGGGGATAGCGAGGGCAGTTGTAAGGATGCCTGCTGTCAGTGCAGCGATGATGCTCTTTTTCGTACTGGTCATTTGCATCTCCTCCTGATTTCTATATTTTGTGTAGGTTTCGCAAGTGACACAATACCGAAACAGGAAACGAAAGTCGATAGGGATAAACGGAGAAATACAGGGGTGAAAATCGAGCGTATTACACAGTGCTTCGTTGTGTTTGTGAAAGGTCTCTTTCGGTGCACCGGTTTTCTTGACCACATAATTAGCCACAGACAGACGTGGAGCACGTGGAAACACTGGTTTTAAATAGTGCCGAAGAGTAAATGAAAAGGAACAGAAACGCCTATAAACCATTAGAATTTGTATAAAAAACCTTCGCAGACCTCTTTGGATACACCGGTGCAGTCCATGGGCCTCCCAACATCGTCCATAAAGCCTTCGGCGAGTGTTTGCTCTCTGGTGGAGTTGCTGTCCATCTTCCCTTCTAAAGATGTTGTCAAGGGGGAATGTAGGATTTCGGTCAGGGATGCTCGAGTTTGACTAAAAATTGTTATTTAGATAAAGTCTCTATTTGGATTTTACAGATATTTCGATCTGCACAAGCGCATCTTCCACCCGCTCAATCACATTGTCATTGATAATGACTTCATAGGAGAACCCCGATAATGCAAGACCATGTTTTTCGACATAATCAAATATCCTTTGGTAGCAAAGCACAGGGCTTTCTGCTGCATCCCTATAAAATGCCCGTACATAATCCCCGGCAGGTTGTATGTGCAATCCATCTTTCTTTATGGGAAACGGAATTTCAATAAAAAGTTTGGAATAATCCTCGAATTCCCACCTTTGCAGACTATCTACTGCGATCATTGTACCATAAGAGGCATCATGCAGACGGCGAAGCTGATATTTTTTCGTTTCAGCAGTAATCATCTCTACCTGCTTTTCAAATGTAGTGTCCTGATTGATGTCTACGGTAACTAAACTGCGCTCATTTTTCTGCACAATGGTGATTTCTGATAAGTCCATCGTCAATAATGTCTGCATATTCTGGCGGTGGTAGGACAGCGTTTTCCGAACTGCTCTCATATGTGCCATGCTGCGGTCTAAATCTTCAATTTTTTCCTGTAAGAGCTGTTCCATGCTGGCGGCGGAGCGGTTTTTCATAAATGCTTGGATTTCATCAATCGGCACATCTAACTCCCGCAGCAGCAGGATTGTTTCCAGAATGGCACTTTGATAATAGCTGTAATATCTGTATCCATTTTCGGGATGGATGAACGATGGATGAAAAAGGCCGATTTCGTCGTACCACATCAGAGTTTTCTTATTGATTCCATGCAAAGCCGCAAATTGACCGATTGTGAGCAGTTTACTTTTTTTCTCCATTTTTCAAAATACCTCTTGACTGTACAGTTACTGTACGGATTATGATAGCACATATACCGGAGAAAACAAGGAAAAAAGGAGTATTATAATGGAAAACCAAAATGCTTATGACAAACCAGTCACATTGAGGAACATCCTCAAATTTGCAATTCCTACCATCGCAATGTCTGTCTTTATGTCCTTTTATACCATGGTTGACGGCCTGTTTGTATCAAATCTGATTGGGACGAGTGCGCTGTCCGCCATCAATCTGACAGCCCCGGTGATCCAGGTGGTGACAGCAATCTCTACCATGCTGGCAACCGGCGGAAGCGCGGTCATCATGAAAAAGATGGGAGAACAAAAGCCCCAAGAAGCCAAGGAAGATTTTACATTCTTGATTTTGGTGAATGTAGTGGTTGGCCTGGTTATGACCATGCTGGGTTATTCCCTAATGGAAACTATCTTCGGGAGCATGGGATTGTCCCCGGATGTCGCCAACTACTGTACTTCCTACCTCAGCCGCTATCTTGTCTTTACGATCCCGATCCTGCTGATGAACAATTTCACCCTCTATATGATTGCTTCTGAAAAGGCAACCTTATCCTTGGTCTGTTCCGTGTCGGGCGGTGTGTTAAACATTGTGCTTGACTATGTATTTATCGGCCTTTTGGATATGGGAATCAGCGGTGCGGCCATTGCCACAGGCCTGGGTTACTCTGTGACCGCTGTTGTCGGTTTGTTTGTATTCAGCCGCAAAAAGAGCCTTCTGCACTTTACAAAGCCCGCTTTCCGCTTCAAGGTTCTCGCAAGCGCGGCGACAAACGGATGCTCTGAAATGGCAACTGCGCTGGTCACAGGCATCATTACGATGATGTTCAACTGGACGATGCTCCATTATGTAGGTGAAGATGGCGTTGCCGCCGTGACCATCATCATGTATGTCCTGATGTTTGCAAGCTCCCTCTATACGGGGTATTCCTATGGTGTCGCTCCCATGCTCAGTTACTACTATGGCGAGAAGAATCACGAAAAGCTGAAAAAGCTGGTTTTCACCAGTCTGAAAGTCATTGGTGTCATTTCTCTTGTGACTGTGGCGGCGTCCTTTGCCGCGACCAAACCCCTGGTGTCCATTTTTGCCCGACCAGATAACCCGGTCTATGGTCTGGCAGTCACCGGAAATCGAATCTGCACCCTGGCGTTGTTCTTTATCGGCTTTAATATCTTTGCCAGCGGGATGTTCACCGCATTGTCCAATGGCATTGTCTCCGCAATCCTCGCCTTCTCCCGTTCCTTCGTGTTCATGCTGATTACCATGCTGATCCTGCCCACAATTTTGGGGGTAAACGGCATCTGGCTGGCGACCCCGGCAGCGGAACTAATGGCTCTGGCCTTGTCTGCATTTATGTTTGTAAGGTATCGGAAACGGTATCAATACTAAGGGGGTGAGGTCTTGAACGCAGAAAGCAACAACGTGAGTAAAATCGAGAGACACAAGAATTTTATTATCGACTTTCTATATTGGACGATTATTGCGGTCTGTGTTTTCATTGGTGGGAAGTATCTCCTGCCGATTCTTCTGCCCTTTATTCTGGCGTATGGAATTGCCTATCTTCTGAACAAGCTGATTTGCCGTATAGCCGGGGAAAGTCGCTGCAAAAGGGTTGCCCTTTCTATCCTCCTGACAGTTTCTTTCTATGTAATCGGCGGCAGTCTGTTGGCGTTAATAGGGATTGAGGTCTTTTCCGGCATAAAACAACTGATCTCCTTTTTCCCTACTGTATGCGATCACTTCATTTTTCCTATATTGGAGGATAGTTTTGCCTGGATAGAAAACCTCTTTCAAAGTGTTGATCTGGCTACACTGGAATTTTGGGAAAACAACGCGGAGGGTATCCTGCAAGCTCTGAATGACGGTGTTATGTCCATCACCAACGGCATACTGTCGGTCGCGGCTAGCCTGGTTTCTTTTGTCCCGTCAGCTTTCATGAAAACAGTCATCACAGTTATCGCAACCGTCTTTCTGACTATCGACTATGAAACGATACGCAGTTTTCTCTTGAGGCTCATTCCACAAAAACAAAAGCGACTGCTGAAAGAGGCGAAAGATTACCTGGGCGGTACGCTGTTGAAATGTATTGCTGCATACGCCGTAATTTTTCTGATTACCTTTTTGGAACTTTGGGTTAGTCTAACGCCTATAAAAATTCCATATTCAATGACAATTGCACTTATTGTTGCCTCTTTAGACATTCTTCCAATCCTGGGAACCGGAAGCGTACTGATTCCGTGGGGGATTATTGCCGCTATCAACGGAGAATTAGCAATGGCAGCCAGCATTATTCTTATTCTTCTATATATTGTAATCACTATCATAAGGAACGTGGTAGAGCCAACGTTGGTCGGGAAACAAGTTGGCCTGCACCCAATGCTGGCATTAGGCCATGTTTGAAAAAAGTCAAAACGCCCAAATGGTGGATCTTTATCCGGCACTCTGCGTTAAATTTTCTTGCCGGGCGTCAGCCCGCCTGCAAAAATTTGCCTTGATTGGCGAAAAAATCTCTCGCCGTTGGGCATTCCGCCTTTTTTCAAACAAGGCCTAGAACGGCTGAAACCCGTGAAGACTTCCGCATCCGTTTTCCCTTCGGTCCCGCGTCCAGCGGAGCAAGTCGAAACCAAAAACGAAGAAACTCCCATCATAGCGCAGTCTTCGCCGG
>NZ_KE159709.1:0-271557 GCF_000403435.2 Oscillibacter sp. 1-3 | reverse complement strand
AATGCCCAAACGGTGGATCTTGATCCGGCACTCTGCGTTAAATTTTCTTGCCGGGCGTCAGCCCGCCTGCAAAAATTTGCCTTGATTGGCGAAATAATCTCTCGCCGTTGGGCATTCCGCCATTTTTCAAACAAGGCCTAGCTACTATGCTCATAGGTCTTAAATTTTTTGGCCTCTTGGGTATGCTGGGACTTCCAATCCTGTTGTCGTTTCTGAAAAGACTTCACGATAAAGAAATTATCTGTATCGGCGCTTTAGTTTCAAAAAATGAAATGAAAATGGGGAGGGTAAATCATGAGTACAGAAAAGAATACAGATTTTGAAAGTAAGGGGCTGTCTCTGCTGAAGAAAGGGCAAAAGGGCATTGTCCACATGGTATTCAGCCGTTTGGGGCTGATCGTGCTCCTGCTGTCCATCCAGGTGTTGTTGCTGTTCAGTATCTTTCAATGGTTTGAGGAATTTCTGCCCCATATCTTGGGCGGTACGGCGCTCTTTACCGCCGTCATGGTGTTATACCTGCTCAATAGCCGCCGCCTTGACCCGACATCGAAAATTACATGGCTGATCGTTATTATGCTCCTGCCTGTATTTGGCGCACTGCTGTTTTGGTATACACAGAGCGATATAGGACACCGGGCCGTGAAAACGCGTTTAAGCCAACTGACCGAGCAGACCAAGGAAATCATTCCACAGTCAGAGCAAACCGCAAATTGTCTCGCACAGGAAAACCCAGGGGTGGCAGCTTTGGCCCGCTATATCCACAGGAGTGGCTGCTATCCGGTGTTTGAGCGGATGGCTGCTACCTATTTCCCCATCGGTGAAGAAAAGTGGCATGAAATGCTTCGACAACTGGAGCAAGCTGAACATTTCATTTTCTTGGAGTATTTCATTGTAGATGAGGGTCTGATGTAGGGAAAGGTTTTGGAGATTTTGGCCCGGAAAGCTGCGGAAGGCGTGGATGTTCGTGTTATGTACGATGGCACTTTCGAATTTTCCACGTTACCCCATGACTACCCTAAGCGTCTGAAAGCACTTGGTATCAAATGCAAAATGTTTGCGCCTGTGGCTCCCTTTGTCTCTACGCACTACAACTACCGTGACCATCGGAAAATACTTGTTATCGACGGCCACACCGCTTTTAATGGGGGCGTAAATCTGGCGGACGAATATATCAACCAGATTGAAAAGTATGGTCATTGGAAGGACACAGCAATTATGCTGAAAGGGGAAGCTGTCAGGAGCTTTACGCTTATGTTCCTGCAAATGTGGGGGATAGATGAAAAGGAGCAGGAGTTTGATCGGTTCCTGTCATTCCCCTCCATTCCACCGGAAAATTGCAGCGGCTATGTTCTGCCATATGGTGATTGTCCGCTGGATAACGATAGGGTTGGAGAGCGGGTCTATATGGATATTTTGAACCGCGCACAGCGATATGTCCACATCATGTCCCCATACTTGATTCTGGATGGTGAGATGGAAACCGCTTTAAAATTTGCGGCAGAGCGAGGCGTGGATGTGACGTTGATTCTGCCGGGCATTCCAGATAAATCCGCTCCGTATTCCCTTGCCAAAACCCACTATTCCTCTTTGCTGGAATCCGGTGTAAAGATTTACGAGTACACCCCTGGCTTTGTCCATGCGAAGGTATTTGTTTGTGACGACCAGGAGGCCGTGGTAGGAACGATCAATCTGGACTACCGGAGCCTATATCATCATTTTGAATGTGCTACTTATCTTTACAACACAAGTTGTATCCCTGAAATTGAAAAAGATTTACAGAATACTTTGGAGAAGTGCCGCGAGGTAACGTCCGAAACGATACAGGAAGAAAAATGGACGTTGCGTGTGATGGGATTTGTTCTGAAAACCATTGCGCCGCTGATGTGAAAATAAGTTGTTTATAGAAAACAAGCGGTTTTATTGACGCCAGGATGGTTTTTTACTATAATTAAAAAAAACGGTGCCAGCTTACACACAGGGCATCGTTGGGAAGAGGGTGCGTCAGTTGAGCACACAATTTGGCGGAATCTTGAAAGAGCGTCGAAAGGAGAAGAAGTTGACGCTGACGCAGATTGCAGATCTGACGGGGCTATCCGCCGCTTATCTGAGCCTGCTGGAGCGGAATATGAACAGCCCTACCATTGAGAATCTGAACAAGGTATGCGCAGTATTGGATTTAACGCTTTCTGATTTGATTGAACGGGCATCCGCGCGGAGGGAAATTGTATCACATCCGGGACAGAGAGCGTTTCTCTTTAATGAGCCCGGCTATACCTACGAGGCCGCTTTTGAAGGCTCACGCTCCATAAACTGCATTATTATGACGGTTCGGGATCAGGAAAATCACACCTCTACCGCACATGTGGCTGACGAGATCGGATATGTTGTTCAGGGGGCCATGATCGTAACGGTCAACGGCGTGGAATACGCGATGGCGGCCGGCGATTTTATCTATGTTGAGGCCAATCAAAATCACAGTTACCGCAAGACCAGCGCGGAGGATTGCATCAGCGTCTGGAGCTACGCGGTAAGTCCCGGCCACGATACGGTGGAACAGTATAAAAAATGCCTAAATGACCCAAATACCGGCTGAAGTCTGTTTTCAAACCGGCGGAATGCCGGATCGAGGCAGGCTTTTTTGCCGGCGGTTTGACACAGCCATATTTTGCGTATGCAGCGCAGAGCTGCGGAAAAATATCCGCCGTTTGGACGTTTTGATATTTTACAAACAAGGCCCGGTTGTGCCCCATCATGTCATTCAGAACCTGTATTCGTAATCGAAAATTCCTCGGCCATTTGGTGTTTTCGATTATGAATGCAGTTTTTTTGACTTGCAAATATGGCGTGCACTGCCGTCAGCGGCATTGTCACAGCGAGTGCGGAGCGGGTTTCGCCGCTGGGCGGCGTGGTCATAGCCCAGCGTTCCCATCTTCCCCCGTGTGAATAAGATCCTCTGCGGCCAGACGTTTCCGGAATGCCCATTCAGCGCTTTTATGTAAGTACCATTTTTGGACTACAAAGTAGGAATGCAGATGGAGCTTTCAGGAAAACAGATAAAATGCTACAATAAAAGCACACAAGTCGGTGTTTGAAAATGTTAATATAGCCAAATGTCAGGCGTTTTTCCTCAGCGGCATACTTTTTCCGCCGCGTGTCCGCATAGGAGCTTCCCGCCAGGTAAAAACTGCAGTTGGTTTATTTCCAGCTTTCAAACAGGGCTTAGAGAAAGGGAGTGCAACTATGAAGAAAAAGGAACCATCTCTGGTCCAAGCCAGAGAACCGATGAACCCGATCCTGATCGTCGCAATCATCTTAGTAATCATAGCGATCCTCACCTACATCATTCCTGCCGGCGCATTTGACCGTGTCACCGATCTCGAAACGGGGTACGACATATTGGATGTGGATTCCTTCCACTACATTGACCGGAACCCCATCGGCTTTCTGGCGTTTTTCACTTCTCTCACAGTTGGAATGCAGTCCGCCGCCCCGATCATCTTCTTTTTGCTTGTTGTCGGCGGTTTTTTCCAAGTGGTGGAACACACCGGCGCGTTGAAGGCGGCTATGGCCAACATGGTCAAAACCCTCCACGGCGTGGAGATTCTGCTTATCCCCATCTGCGTCTTTGTCTGTGGTCTGATCTCTGCCACCGCGGGCACCTGGGAGGAGTACTTGGCCATCCTGCCTCTGGTGCACATCGTCTGTGTCAGCGCGGGATTCAACTCCCTGACAGCGGTGGCCTCCATGTTCTGCGGCGCGGGAGCCGGCTTTGCCGGAGCGGCCACCAACGCGTTCACGGTGGGTGTGGCACAGACGATTGCCGGCGTCCCCCTGTTCTCCGGGATTCCCTACCGGCTGGTGATCTGCCTCGTACTGTGCACTGTGTCCTCTGTTTTCATCATGATCTACGCACACCGGATCAAAACCCATCCGGAGCGCAATGAGATGAAAGAAATTGACGATCTGTACATTGAGCCCCTCGACCTTGAGAGCATTCCCAAAATGACGGGTTCCCAGAAGCTGGTCGTTCTGATTTTCGCACTCTCTTTTATAGTAGTGGCTCTCTGCGTGGTCAAGCTCGGTTTTTACATGGACGAAATGGCCGCCATCTTCCTGATCACCGCCCTGATCATCGGCGTGGTGGCGAGGCTCTCTCCCAATGAATTCATCAACGTGTTCCTGAAGGGGGCTGCGGACCTGGTGTGGATCGGCTTCCTGATCGGCCTGTGTATGTCCATCAGCAGCATCATGCAGGACGCCGGCATCCTGGATACGCTGATTTATCATGCGGGCAATCTGCTGCGGGGGCTCAGCGCCAGCGCCTGTGCCTGCGGCATGTTCATCGTGCAGGATCTGCTCAACTGCGTGATTCCCTCCGGCTCCGGCCAGGCCGCCGTTACAATGCCCTTCATGGCTCCCCTTTCCGATATGGTGGGAGTCTCCCGCCAAACCGCGGTGCTGGCCTTCCAAATGGGCGACGCTTACACCAATCTGATTACCCCCTCCTGCGGAGACATGATGGCCGCCCTGGCGATCTGCCACATTCCCTATAAGAAGTGGCTGAAATTCTTCTCTCCTCTGCTGGCCATCTGGGTGGTGCTGGCATTCGTGTTCCTAATCATTGCAGTCAATATCGGGTTCTGAGCCCTTACTGCAAGACAGCGCCGGACGGCAGCGGACGTGCGCCGCCGTCCGGCGTTATCATCAAGAATCTGTACTGCAATTAAAATGCCGGAGCTGCGGGATTTTAATTGTACACATGGGTTCTCCACAAGCTGACATTTCAAAGGAGGCGGAACTGTTGATCCTGCTAAAAAATTGCCGGCTCATTCCGGAGCTGGTGGAAGGCTTCTCTGAAAACCGGGCAGACATTGTAATTGACGATACTTCCATCCTGAATATCGCCCCGGCAGGGAAAATCCACTCGTTTAATGGGCAGATCATTGACGTAATGGGAAGCACCGTACTTCCGGGCTTCTTCGACTTACATACCCATCTGTATATGACCGAGCTGAACATGCTGCTCCTCGACAACAAAAACGAGGTGGACACCTGCTTTGACACCTATGCTTTCAGCCGGGAGTACCTGCGCCAGGGATATACCACCCTTCGGGACGCAGGCTGTCCCTTCCACGTAACCCGGGGATTAATGAAAGCCCGAAAAAGGGGTATTATAAATGTACCCGACATCATCACCGCCGGCCATGCCCTCACGCCCACGGAGAGCGGCAACGACGAGTATAAGCATCTCTATGAGGTGGCCGACGGTCCCGACGAGTTCCGCAAGGCGGCCCGGAAGCAGCTGGAGGCAGGCAATGACATCATCAAGGTCATGGTCACAGGGGCTTTCCTCAATGAGAGCGGCGATCCAGGACAGACCATTATAGCCGAGGACGAGCTGCGCTCCATAGTCGACGTGGCCCGGCGCAAGGGCACCTATGTCATGGGGCACGCCCACGGCGCCGACGGAATCAAGCTGGCAATTCGCTGCGGCCTGCGGACCATTGAGCACGGGTGCTTTATCGACAGTGAGGGCATTGCCATGCTGAAAGACCGGGACGACTGCTTTATGATCCCCACGGGCACTGTGAGCATCGCCAGCACAGACGAGAACATGAACGCTCTCGTCGACGGCGCCTCAGAGAAAAGCCACATCTATGAAGAGCAGGAAAAGGCCTGCGTCAATGCCGCCTACCGCGCCGGACTGAAGATGGGCTTCGGGTCTGATGCGGACTATGCCAATTTCAAGCGCAGACCAGGGCTGGAATTCATTGCCCGGACCGACTGGTACGATTTCTCCTATCTGGACATCCTGCTCCAGGCCACCAAAAACAGCGCCGAGATCGCCGGCATGGCGGACCGAAAGGGCACGATCAAGGTGGGAAAGGCCTCGGAACTGGTAGTCATAGAGGGCAACCCGGACGAGGACATTTACGTTATGCGGAAAAAGCCCCGGTACGTTTTCTTCCGGGGAGAAATAATCGAAAATTAAGCGCGGCCGCCGCGGAGAAAGGGAGAAGCCCGTGCGCATCTCTATTGACAGGGACAGCTCCATCCCCATTTACAGTCAAATTGAGGCTGAAATCAAAAAGAATATCCTGAATAACGTGCTGGTTTACGGAACCCGCCTGCCCTCTGAGCGGCGGCAGGCGTCCAACCTCGGCGTACATCGCAATACCGTCATCAGAGCTTATAAAAATCTGGCGGATCAGCAGCTTATCAGCAGCGATTTTGAGGGCAGAAAGGGCTATTTCGTCATATTCGGCGGCAATAACGCCCAGGCCCCGCCGCCATTCAAGAAGCACACTGCGGTCTTCCGGTACAGCAGAGAGGTCAACCAGTATGCAACGATTTTTGACCAAATTTACTCAGCCTCCTTTTCTGAGGGATACATCTCTTTTGGCGGACACGTGCTTCCAAAAGAACTGATCCCTTTGAAAGAGATTAAAGAGGTGCTCTTCAGCGTAGTGGAACGCCGGGGGGCCGACGCATTTTTTCATTGCTCCAGTACCGGCAGCCTGGAACTGCGCCAGCAGCTCTCTCACACCCTTTTGGAGGACGGCGTTCGTGTGACGCCCGGCAAAATCGTCATCATTAACGAGGCGGTGCAGGGGCTTGAATATGTGTCCAAGCTGCTGGCGGCTAAACACGAATATGTGATCTCCGAGACCCCTATCATGCCAGACACGTTTACAATCTTCCAAAATCAGGGGCTCCGGGTTCTGACCGCTCCGCTGGAGGAGGACGGCGTCAATCTGGTTGAGCTGGAAAATCTCATCCGGCAGTACAGGCCGAAATTCTTTCATACAATGCCCGACTACCACGCGATCACTGGGGCCTGCATGAGCCTGGAAAAACGCTATGCCCTGCTGGAGCTGGCCCGAAAATACGACGTTCCTCTGGTGGAGGAGCGGTGGCATGCGGATATATCCTTTACCAATGATGTTCTCCCCTCCCTGTACGCTCTGGACAGGCGCGAGAATGTGATCTGCATCGACGCGGCGCTGACGCACTTCTACTATGGGGCAAGAATCTGCTATCTGCTGGCGCCCACCGACATGGCCAGACGCATTTCCAAGATTATCAGCACTTCGCTGATCCATCTGCCCAGCCTGGAACAGGCCATGTTTGCGGAGTATCTGGACAGAGGATACCATATCCAGCAGCGCAAAAATATGAACTGCTTTTATCGGGAAAAGTGCCGGCGGCTCTATGAGGCGCTGGAACCGCTGAGAGCGCTGGGGCTTTTTGCCGAGAAGCCCCAGGGCGGACTGGGCCTCTGGTGCCGTCTGCCCAATGGTGTGAACGATATGAGCCTGTATAAAAATTTACGAAACCGGGGGGTGCTGATCTGCCCCGGAAAACTGTTTTACCCCTATGGGACAGGGGATGGCAGTTTTATGCGCCTGTCCTTTTCCAACATCACTGATGAAAAAATTGAGACCGGAGTGCAGATCATTTACGACGAGCTCCGCCGACAGCTTGAATGACCCCGCCCAGTCTGAACGAGTCTGTGAGACTTGACAGATTTGGCGGGGCCGTTTTTATCTTTATACCTTGCGGGGCAATTCTTTCCGATGCTTTCCCCCAAGAAGGGAAACAAGCTGCAAACAGTCTGATTTCCGAATTCACCCCCCTATGTTTCGATCTATATGCTGGAACATTTTATTTCAGCTTTCCATTTCTGGCGGCTTTAGGTCATGTTTGAAAAATGGCGGAATGCCCAACGGCGAGAGATTTTTTCGCCAATCAAGGCAAACTTTCTTGCCGGGCTGACGCCCGGCAAGAAAATTTAACGCAGAGTGGCGGATCAAGATCCACCGTTTGGGCGTTTTGTCTTTTTTCAAACAGGGCCTAGTGTATGGCTGTTCAGACTGTCCTATGAGCGGCGTCCTTTGACTTCTGGTAGAGCGATACCGGGGCCTATTTGAAGGACTGCACCGACGGTATGTGCAAAAATTTCAAGACTCCATCAAAGCGGAGCGTTATTTCGCCGCCATGGAGCACGGCGCAAACACCTGTAAGACCTGTTTGAAAAATGGCAGAATGCCGGATTAGGGCATTCTGCCATTTTTCAAACAAGGCCTAAGAAAATTGAACAAAGAACGGCACATAAACGTCCGAACGGCGTTCATCATCTAAGGTCGGGAGCGCGTCCACCCCAGCCAAGCGCAGACATTCCCCTGATTTTTGCCGCTAAAACTCCATGTAGTGCTTTGGCAGGCCGTCCAGAATATCGCTGGTCAGACTGTAAGAGGCTATGGGATAGCGCAGTCCATTCTTGAACATCCCCTCCACACCCGCCAGGGCCCGGACCAATCCGGCGGGAGTGAAGGTCAGCCGCAGGTCGTTTTCCCCCAAACCCGCAAATTTTTTATCCGCATAGCACGGAAGCGCCAGAGCGGGTTTTCCGGTCAGGAATGTGCGCACCCAGGAATCCGAGCAGGTGGACTCCCCCACGAAGGTGAACTCCAGCTTTTCATACTCCTCAAACTGATACCCCGCAAACAGGATAAATGCCTGTGAGGAGTTGGTGTACAGCACACAGACATCCGGCGCGATCCGCCCCGCCGTCAAAGGGGAGGCCACCAGAGCAATATATTCCGGCGGCATGCAGTCCAACGCCCGGTTATGGGCTTTGGACGCCTCCAGATTGCTGAACCAGACCTGATTGAACATCTCGCCGGAGTACCACTTCTCATCCCGCCGGAACATGCCGTTGATGCCCCGGCAGTAGTTGGCGTGAATGTTTTCGATCCTGCAGGCGCTGGTCCAGTTGAACTGCGCCGCATGGCTTACAATCGTGCAGGGAGGAAGGTGCTTATCATGGATGCGGACCTTGGGGATGGCGTACAGCTCCTCCTCTGTGCGAATCCACTTCATGCCTACGGGAGGCGTCTGCAAACGCAGCATTTTTGTCAGGCGGGCGGTTATATCGCCCCAGTCATATGTATCCATTAGAGTCCTCCCTCAATAGTTCACCTGTGCGCTTCCCTTCAGGCCCAGTATCCGGCGGGCCTCATCGGGTGCGGCAATCTCTCGGCCCAGGGTCTTTGCAACAGAGGCGGCGGCGAGGATCTGCTGCGCGTTGGACTCCGCCAGCCGGTGCGGCAGGATATAGAGGTTGTCCTCCAAGCCCACGCGCACATTGCCGCCCATGGCCAGGGCTGCGGCGGCCATGGGGAACTGATACTTCCCGGCGGCGGCTACGGACCAGTTGAACTCTCCCAGCTGCCGTTCCGCAGTGGAACGCAGGAACACCAGGTTGTCCACCGTGGCGGGCAGCCCCCCCTGGATGCCCAACACAAACTGGATGTAGATGGGACAGGTCAGAATTCCCTTCCGGCGGAAGTAGGCGATGTTGTTAATCATGCCGGCATCGTACACCTCAAACTCCGGAATGGTGCCGTTTTCCGCCATGGTCTTGATATAGGACTCCAGTCCTAGATAGGTGTTGGAAAATACGTTGTCGTATGTGCCGCCCAGGTATTTGCGCTCCCATTCCGGCCCGTCGGGAGAGAGTTGGGGCACCAGCCCGGCCAGGACAAAGTTCATGGAACCGGCGTTGCATGAAGCCAGCTCCGGCTTCAGTGCCGGAACCACGGACAGCCGCTCTTCCACCGTCATCATCTGGCTGGCGCCGGTGGTAATACAGATAATTACATCACACTGTTCTTTGATTCCGGAGACAATCTGACGCATCACATTCAGATCAGAAGAAGGCTCTCCGGACCGCGGGTCCCGGGCGTGAATATGAACTGCCGCGGCCCCGGCCCGGCAGGCCTCCACCGACTGACGGATGATCTCCTCCGGCGTGATGGGGAGATAGGGGCTCATGCTGGAGACATGGACCGCCCCCGTAATCGCGGCGGTCAGGATCACTTTGTCGTTTTTCATAGATAAACTCCTTTTGCGGCCGATGCGGCTTTACTTCACCGTGACCTTGACAGCGGTGTCCATGGCCTCCCGGCTCGGCTCCTGGCCTACGCCGGGCAGATCCGGAACCGTAAAATAGCCGTTTACAGGCTGATAGTCATAGATGCCGGTACGGATATTTTCCGGCAGAAGAGCGGCCTGGTGGTGCTCGTGGATCAAAAAGTTGGGAATGACCGCCTCCAGCTGCAGCGCTGCCGCCGTGGCCTGGGGACCGCCGCAGATGTGCATCTGAACGCCGATGTCATAGATTCGGGCCATATCGCAGATCTTCTTTCCCTCGGTGATGCCGCCGCAGTTGCCAAGGTCCGGCTGAATGACATGGAGGGAGTGATCCTCAAAGAAGGGACGGTAGCCCCAGCGGGTATAGATGCGCTCGCCGCTGGCCAGAGGAATGCTGACCCGCCGGGCGATCTCCTTCATGTTGGCGGGATTCATGGGCATGGTGGGCTCCTCGTAATAGAAAATGTTAAACTCCTCCAGCACATGGCCCAGCTGAACGGCGGAATTGGCATCGGTGAGAGAGTGGACCTCGATGATAATATCCATGTCATCGCCGCCGGCCCGCCGGACGGCCTCAACGCGGTCATGGGCAATTTTCAGCTGCTCTGCCTGGAGGATGCCGCTGCAGGGCCAGCCCTTGTACTTCCCCTCCATGTTGAAGCACAGAGGATCTACCTTTACGCAGTCATAGCCGTCCTCTTTGGCTTTCAGGCACGCCTCGCCGTACTCCTCTGGCCGGGTCAGAGCGCGGGCAGTCTGGCCCCAGTCAAATTGAATCTGACTGGCGTAAGCCCGCAGCTTCGTGTTGGTCTTGCCGCCCAGCAGCATATAGACCGGCACATTCAGCGCCTTGCCCTTGATGTCCCACAGGGCAATGTCAATGGCGCTCATGGCGCCGTATACCACCGGGCCGCCGCCCAATCCCCAGAAGGTGTTGTGAAGACGCGCCCAAATGGCCTCGCTGTTCATGGCGTCCATACCGATAATCAGCTTGGCGAAATCCCGGCACATGCCGAAGGGCGCCTCCTTGGTATCGCCGTAGCAGAGGCCCACCTCGCCGTAGCCGCTGATGCCGTCCTCTGTGTTAACGCGGACAACAATGGGATTCCAGGGGCTGCCGAGAACGGAGGGCCGCCCGATGGTAATCAGGAAGATGTCAATGCTTGTGATTTTCATGTGGTTCACTCCTTAAGATGTTTATTTCAGCGAAAACAGGAAATCGTACCGTCGGGGATAATGGAAGCGGCAGTCCCCGGGCCGCAGCCGGAGAGCAGGTCCATCACGTCCTCCCAGGTCTTGGCAAAGCAGACCTTTTCCGGCTCGTTCAGGCTGTATCTGCTGGTGACGTCCGGGTAAGGCGTGTAGTAGATCACCCGGCCAATATCGCTCTTAGGCCGCTCTTTCCAGGGCGTCCAGCAGGGGCCGCCATAGCTTGTGCCAAAGGCGCTGTACAGATAATGCACCACTTGGCCCATGGGGCAGTGGTTAATCAGCACCAGGTCTCCGCCGGGCTTTAAGTCCATGGCGCCGATTCGCACGGCAATCAGCGCCTCGTTGTATTTGGCGTTGGCGTTGACAAACACAACGTCCTTTTTCTCAGCTGAGGCGGGCATGGTGTTCAGCTCCTGAGAGAATCCCACCGCCTGATAGTACTCCGCATAGGGGTCGCCCGCACAGAGCTCCACGATCTCCAGCTTGGAATTCAGAACGGCGTCTATTTTGAAAAACGGGCGGACCATGTCCGTCATCGCCTCAATCTCCCGGCGCAGTCCGCAGCTCCGGGAAGAAAATGGGAGAAACTCCCGCCGCGAGTGGTTGCTGCGTGTGGTGCGGATGCCGGCGATTCCGGGAAAGAGGAGCTTGCCTCCGCCGCCAAATCCATTGAGGGGATGAGGCGACACGCTTCCGATTCCAATGCGGACATCGCAGTTCATAAATTCGCGGTTAATCAAAACGTCCTCGCCCGCGGAATCCACGCCCACCTTTACCAGGTGCTCATAGGGATTGTGGTTATAGACCGGAAAACGCTCCACAATATTTTCACCCAGCTTGCGCACAAAATCCGTGCGGGTCAGGGGCGCGTGGTTTCCCAGCGCACAGAGAAACCGGATATGCTCCGGCCCAATTCCGCCGGCCAGCAGCTCCTCCACCGCCAGCTCCGCGGGTATCTGAGCAGGGGTTCCGCGGCTGAGGTCGTCAAAGACGATCACCGCCTCCCCGCCGCTCCGCGCCAATTCCCGTATAGAGGGCATTCCAACAGGGTTTTGGATGCGCCGCGCAATTTGGCCGCGGGTCAGCGGCTGCCGCCTGTCAGCCTCCACGGCGTGGAGCGTAATGTCCCAGCTGCCGGGCAGCTCCAGGGCGACGCGGGCATCGGGGTCGTCTCTCCAGGCATTCTGCCACACCTGATATGTTTTCGTCATAGGACCTCTCTCCCCATACGCTGCGGTTTCAGACAGTAGATCCCCACGCTCAGGCCAGCCCCATCAAAATCGCGGGATTTTTCTTTGCCATCACGTCGATCTCCTCTTTTGTGACGCCAAAGCGGTCCATCATCAGGCGCATGAACCGATACATTCCCTCCACCGGGGAGCCGTTGCCCCGCTGGCCCATGTCGGAATCCAGCACCATCCGGTCCCGCGGGACCTCCCGCAGCATCTCCTCCAGCACGGAGGTCGGCAGAGGCCCCAGCTTGGAGCCCTCGGAAAACACGCAGACATTCAGCTCGATATAGGCACCCAGCGCGGCCCACTCCCGCATCTGGCGGTAGGTTGCGCCGATGTGGAAATGGGGGTGGTTCACCAGAATCTTTTTGACCCCCGCCTTGACGGCCGTCCGTACCAGGGCGTCGATCTCCCGGGCGCTTCCGTGCCCCGTTCCCAGGGCGATGTTCTTCTCCGCCATGTACTCCAGCACGCGGACGGCCTCCGGGAGCAGTTCGCCTTTTTCATCCACATAGACTACGGGCGTCTCCGGCACTGACATGTTTCCGGCGCCGGCAAATCCCCCTTTGTGCGCGTCGATGTGGTTTTTGCTGGAGACCGTGGGAAAATAGATCATCTTTGCGCCCATGCCGTACGCCGCATCCACGGCGTTGAGATTGAACACTCCCACGGCGTTGTTCAGGCACAAGCTGCCGAAGATCTCCACACTCCCGTTTCCAAGATGCCTTTGTACCATCTGACAGCCCATCATGCTGGGGAAATAGTGGTCCTTGACCAGAAATCCGCGGTACCCCGCGGCCTCCGCCTCCTTCAGCATATCCGCGGCATCCAGTTCCCGGCTGGCGACGGAGGGACCGGCGTGGACATGGATGTCCAGCACGCCCTTGAGTAATTCATTTCTATCCATAAATATCCTCCTGTTTTAATTTAATTTCAAATTGAATCGTGGACAATTCCTGTCGAAATCTGATATAATAAATCCCACCGAGGGAAAGGGGCGTTTTCTGTGAATTGCTTTTTTAAGGATATAGACTGCCGGGACATCCTGAACGCAGTGAGCGATCCGCTGCATATTATCGACACAGAGGGCATCCTGGTATTTGCCAACACCGCATGGGAGGAGATGATCGGCATCTCCCTGGCCGAGGCGAAGGGCCTGCATATCAACGAGGCCATTGAGAAAAGCAACTCCGGCTTCTACTTCTCGTTCGAGAAAGACGAGGACACCCAAACCACACAGTACACGCATTTTGACCATAAAAATTTTGACTCCGTGGCACTGACGGCGCTCAAACGGCAAAAGCCCATCTCCATGTTCGCCTATCTGCGGGAGCATCAGCGGGTTCTGCTGACCAGCTCTCCCCTCTTTCACAGCGGGCAGATCCGGTATGCGCTGACCATCTGCCGGAATCTGACCGACTTCTCCACGCTCTGTGAAGAGCTGGAAAACGCCATTGAGAAAAACAAACTGATTATGGATGAGCTGGAATTCTACCGCAACAGCATGGTCTCTTCGCAGAATATCATCGGAAAGAGCCCGGCGGTCCAGGGCCTGCTGCAAAGCGTGCAGTATGTGGCGGCCACGGACGCCACCGTTTTGATCACCGGAGAATCCGGCGTTGGCAAAGAGGTGCTGACCAACGAGATCCACCGTCTCAGCAAGCGCACGGGAGAGCCCTTTATCCGGGTCAACTGCGCCTCCATTCCGGAATCGCTGATTGAGAGCGAGCTGTTCGGCTATGAGAAGGGCGCTTTTACCGGCGCCGTGAAAAACAAGCCGGGAATGTTTGAGCTGGCCAACGGGGGTACGCTGCTGCTGGACGAGATTGGGGAACTCCCCAAAGCCCTGCAGCCCAAGCTGCTGCGGGTGCTGCAGGAGCGGGAGATCATGCGCGTCGGCGGCACAAAGACCATCCCGGTGGACGTGCGCCTCATCGCGGCCACCAACCAGGACCTGGCAGCGATGGTCCGGCGCGGCGAATTCCGGCAGGATCTCTACTACCGGCTCAACCTGATCCCCCTCCGCATTCCGCCTCTGCGGGAGCGGGCCGAGGACATCCCCCTGCTGGTACAGCACTTTTTGGACGAGTTCAACGCAAAATACGGCAAAAAGAAGCGGGTGACGGACACTGCCATGCAGACGCTGAAGCTCTACCAATGGCCGGGCAATATCCGGGAGCTGGAAAATCTTTTAGAGCGGCTGGTCATTATCGGAGACGAGACCCGTATCACCTCCAGCCAGATTTCAAAGATTCTGACCGTCCCGGAGCAGGCCGTCTCAGCCGGGGCGGAAGTCTCCGGCCTTGGCCTGAAAGAGCTGATGGAGAACTATGAGCGGGAGCTTTTGCAGGAGGCATTGTCCCGCTACGGAACCACCTATAAGGCGGCCCGGGCCCTGCGCACCTCCCAGCCTACGGTCGCCAGAAAAGCGAAGCAGTACGGACTGGAGTGGTGAGAGTCAGCGCATCATTTCGGTAAAGGCGATGTCGCGCCAGACGGTCCGCCCGGCTTTCAGCGTCATCCTGGGCAAAAGCATCCGCGAGGCCGGCAGACGGTTTCCGTAGGAGTCCTGAAATTCAAACGCGTGGGGCCTCAGCTCCATAATGGCGACGTCCGCCAGCGCCCCGGGACGCAGCGTTCCAATTTGCCCCGCCAGGCCCATCAGCCTGGCGGGCGTTTCCGTACAGCAGCGCACAACGTCGTTCAGCGGCATTCCCAACGCCAGAAAGCGGGACATGGTGACCGGCAGGGAGAAGAGCCGCTCCTGATAGGCGCTGAACGTAATCAGGTCTGTGCTGATTACATCGGGGGAAAAGCCCTGCCGGATGGCCGCCCCGGCCACAGGAAAGCAGCAGTGAATGCGCCCCTGGGCGCTGTCAAACACCACGCCGCGCTTTCTTGCCTCCCAGATTTCGGGGTAGACTCGTCCGGCTTCATCCAGGATGCTGTACGGCCCCATGGCCTGGAAGGTGTGGCACAGCACATCCCCCTCTCCCATGCGGGCGGCGATCTCCGGAAGCGGCTCCAGCGGGCAGGTGGCGTGGAGGGAGAGGCGGGTTTCAAATCTCCGCGCCAGCTTGACGCTCTCCTCCAGCGGGCGGAGCCCCTTTCCCTCAGAGATGTCCCTGCCGATCCGGAGCTTGAGTCCGTAGATATACTCCCTGTACCGCTCGAACAGGTACTCCATAGCCCGCACATCGTAGAGTTCAGGACTGATGTCCTCCATGTAGCCGGCGCCGGCCAGGCCGCCGGAGGCGACATTGATGGAGGCCTTCAATGTGACGGCAGCGGGCATCAGGCGGTGGCGCACAAAATTTTCAAAGGCATTGGTGCCGATGCTGCCCGCGTCGCAGGCCGCGGTGACGCCGCTGGGCAGGCAGTACAGATCCGGCGCAATACCGGAGGTGTTCCAGGAGAAATGCACATGATGGTCGATCAGCCCCGGGAACACATAGTGGCCGGCGCAGTCGATGATCTCCTTGACATCCGCCGGATCGATCTGTCCGTTCTCCGGCGGTTCTGCGATCCGGCTGTTGGTGATGAGAACGTCGGCTATTTCGTCCATGCCGCGGGAAGGGTCCACCACATGGCCTCCCTTCAGCCAGAAGTTGTACTTTTTCACAGGTTCAGAAATTTTCACGATACAGCCCTCCCAAAAAACAATATGGAGATATGCCGCAATCACAAAAATGATATGCAGGCCAGGTTTACCAGGGGGATCGTCAAAACCGAGAGCAGCGTGCTGAAAACCACGCAGGCTGCCGCGAAGTTTTCATCCCTCTGGTATTCCTTTGTGTAGATCACGGTCATGGCGCCTGCCGGAAGCGCGGACATCAGCACCGCCACTCCGCAGACGAGAGGGTCCAGCGGCAACAGGCGCAGCGCGAACAGCAGCAGCCCGGGAATGAGCAGCAGGCGCAGGAGGCAGAACTTCCAGACCTCCGCTTCCCGCAGCATCTCCCGTTTCAAATTCCCCACAACGCCGCCGATCAGAATCATGGAGAGCGGCGTTGTACACGTGGAGAGCGACGCGACGGCCTTTTGCGCGGGAGCGGGAAACCGCAGGCCAAACACCAGCATGACCGTGCCTATGAGAACAGCCCAAACTGCGGGATTTTTCAAAAGGCGAAGGAACCAGCGCCTGGACTGGCCGATGACAAAGTAGGAGATTCCAACGGTGAGGATAAACGCCCGAACGGGAAAAAGCGCGATAGAGAGCAGCAGCGTACCGGCGTCTCCGTAAATTCCGCCGATGACCGGCATCCCCATAAAGTTGGTGTTGGGACAGAGAACGGCGAATTTCAAAACCGCTCCGCGCCGGGGCGGCTGTCTGCCGTACAGCGCCAGGTTCAAAAGGATATAGAAGATATGTACCGCGGTCATGACTGCCAGAATCTGGAGCGACTGCCCCAGAAGGTCTGCGGACGCTCCGCCGGTAAAGGCGTTCAATATGCTGCACGGAAGGACGATGCGGACAAGGAATCCGGACAGGCCGTCTTGAAAGCCTTCGGTGATGAACCCCAGCTTTGTTCCGGCAGCGCCGGCGAGAATCAAAATGAGCAGCGTGGCCTGGAGACTGACCACCGCCGCGAAGGTCTCAAGCATAGCGAAACGGCTCCAATCAAATTTCTGCGGGACTTAGGCCTCGTTTGATAAATGGCGGAATGTCCAACGGTAAGAGATTTTTTCGCCGGGCAGGGCAAAAATTCAGAAAAATTCTTTGCGTATTTCAAGAATTTTTAATGCGGCACAGCGGAAAACGATCCGCCGCCCGGGTGTTTTGACATTATTCAAACACGGGCGAAAAGCGGTGCGGAACGGGGTTCGGCCGGGAGGACGGCAGATTCCGCCGTCCTCCCGCCTGAGGAGAAAAGAAGGGATCACCCAAACAAATTGACAAGAAGCATGCTGACGCCGGGCATAAAGCCCACGATGATCTCCGACAGAACCAGTCCAAAGATAAACGGAGCCGCCGCCTTGGAGATCTTGTCAATGCTCATGCCTGTCATGGAGGCGCCTACGAACAGGTTCGTCGCCACCGGCGGTGTGACGAACGCCACGGCCAGCGCCAGCGTGATGATAATGCCGAAGTGGACGGGATCGATGCCCACAGCCGTCGCAACCGGCAGCAGCAGCGGGGAAATGATAACGATGATGGGCGAGGTCTGCACAAACATACCTGCGATGAACAGGAAGAAGTAGATCAGCAGGACGATGATGTAGGGATTTGTGGAGACGCCCAGGAAGAAGTTCTTGATTACCGTGGTGTAGCCCAGGTAGGCGAATACCGCTCCCAGCGCGCCGGCGGGGGCGAAGCAAAACATCATCCCGCCCAGAAAGTTGACCTTCTGCTTGAACATGGGGATGATCTGGCGGACATCCAGCTCCCGGTACAGGAACAGACCCACAATGAGGCCGTACACGCAGGAAACCACGCCGGCTTCCGTGGGGGAGAATGCGCCGGAGTAAATGCCGCCCAGGATGATGGCAGGCATCAGAACTGCCCACTTGCCCTCCCATATGGCTTTGCCAAAGGCTCTCAGGCTGGTCTTTTTGGGGATCGGACTCTTATAGCCACGCTTTTTGCAGATCAGGCAGTTGGTGATAACCAGGATGGCGCCCACCACGATGGAGGGGCCCCAACCGGCCAGGAACATATCGCCGATGGACACATCGTTGGTCACGCCGTAGAGCACCATGGGGAAAGACGGCGGAACGATGATGCCCAGACCGCCGGCCACACAGACCAGACCCACGGCGTACCCCTTATCATAGCCCTCCCGGACCATCTGCGGAATCATGATGGTGCCGATGGCGGCCACGGTGGCGGGGGCGGAGCCGGATACGGCGCCGAAAAACATGCAGGCAATCACGGTGACAATGCCCAGTGCGCCGGTGATATTGCCGATCAGCGAATCCGCAATGGCCACCAGCCGCTTGGAGAGTCCGCCGCAGTCCATGATGTCGCCGGCCAGAAGGAAGAACGGCAGGGCCAGCATGGTGAAATCGGCCATTTTGGTGTACAGGAACTGGGCGATGAACTCAAAGCTGGTGCACTGCGTAACCGCGATCAAAATCGCCACGGGGATGCCGATAGAAGAACCGATGGGCACGCCCAGGAACAAAAGGACAAACATCAGGATAAAAGCGGCCGCGACCATATTCATTCCTGTACGCCCCCCTCTTCGTTGGATTTTTGCTGCGCCAAATAGGCCTCGCGGGCAGCTCTGCCCTCTTCCCAGATGGCGTCCAGATCAAAGGCCGGCTTGGCCTTGCCCAGCTCCTGCTCCTGCTCCCGGGTCAGCTTAATGATCTCCTGAACAGCGCGCAGAACGCTTAAAGCCAGCATGACGGCCATAAAGATATACACATAGACTCTGGGCATCCGGGTGACAGAGTAGACCTGCTTTAGTTTCAGCATGTTCAGAATGATCTGATACAGGTAGTAGGTCAGCCAGGCGGTGAACGCGGCGTGTATAATCGTATCCAGAATCATCATCACCTTTTTTGCCATAAACGGCACAAAGGTAAGCACCATGTCGATCCGCATATTCTGCCGGGTGGTCACAGCGCCGGAGACGCCGCAGTAGATCAAAATCACATAGCCGATTACAGAGGTCTCCTCGATCCATGCCCAGGATGTCCGAAAGAGATACCGCCCAATAATCTGAATCGTCAGAACAACCGTGATATAGAGAAACGCGGCCAGGCCGATGTAAGTCTCAAAGTGCATCAGCATCTCTTTTCCCCAGTTCTTTTCCGTTCTCAACAATCCCTATCCTCTCCTTTCCTTTCACTTCATCTTGGTGAACCGATGGAATTCAGCCGGCCTTTGCCTCGGCAGCCTCAATGGCGGACATCAGCTTGCTCCAGTTCTCAGCGCCGATGGCCTCCTCGCACATAGCGGTGGTGTTGGGAACAGATTCTGTGAACACCTGATATTCCTCGGCGGTCAGATCGGTAATGTTGATGCCGTAAGCAATCAGCTGCTCTTTCAGGATCTCCTGTGTCTCCACCAGCGTGTTATAGCAGGCCTCTGTGGCATCCTGCGCGGCCTGATCCACCCAGGCCTGCTCCTCGGCGGACAGGGACTGGTAGTAAGCGTCGCTCATGACGAAGATGGAGATGTTGGGCAGATGGTTCAGCATCGTGATATAGTTCTGGACTTCATAGAATTTCCTGGATACGACGGAGATAATGGGGTTATCCTGCCCGTCGCACAGCTTCTGCTGCAGGGCGGTGAAGAGCTCAGAGAAGGACACGGTCATCGTGGAGGCGCCCAACTCCTCGAACAGCGCCAGCTGTGTGGGATCGCTCTGCACGCGAATCTTCAGCCCCCTCAGATCGGCGGGGCTGTGAATCTCCCGGGTGTTGTTTGTGATCGTGCGCATACCAAGATACATAAAGCCCTCGGCGCGGATGCCGGTATCCGCCAGCATCTGCCCGTTCATAATCTGCCCCATCTCGCCGGACATAACCTCATAACAGACTGCGTCAGAGGCGTACAGAAACGGCGTGTTCATGGGGGTAAAGGCGCTGGTGTAGTCACCCCAGTTGCCAGTGCCCACCTCAGCCATCTCAAACGCGCCGGTCAGGATGCCGTTGACAATGTCGTCAGTGGTAGAAGCCAGCTGGCTGGCGGGATAGACCTGCGCCAGCATCTTGCCGCCGGACAGCTCTTCAATGCGGTCCACAAAGGTCTTAAACATAACGCCGGAGGCGGAAGTGCCGTAGTCGCCGGCGCCCATGGACACGGACAGACGCAGAACCTTGACGCCGGGGCCGGCGTTGGTGTAGTCGGGGATCTCATAGACATTTTGCTCCAGGCCCACCTTGACCTCGGCGCTGCCGTCGCCGGAGTCCGTATTGGCTTGCGGGTCGTCCGCAGCGGCCGGATCGGAAGCGCCGCTGTCGGCCGGCGCGCCGCTGAGGCCGCATCCGGTACACAGCATCGCCAGGATCAGGAAGAGCGCAACGATCTTGGTAAACTTTTTTGACATTTCTGTTTCCTCCAAAAAATTTTTTATTTCATCCCACCGGTTTCCGGCAGAGTGATTCGGATTCAACCCGGTATTTCTCACAGAAGAAGACTTTCGCCTGGCCGCATCGCAAGGCAGGCGCAGTCCGGGCAGCGGACGGCAAGATGCTCCCGGAACCGCTCCAGATACTCCTGCGTGCGGTAGTGCATGGGAATCACCGTTTTTGCCCCCAGCATCTCCGCACAGATCGCGGCCGCCGGAGGGTCCATCTCATCCAGGCTCCGCCCGTCCAGATCCACGCCGCCGATGCCGAGAAACGCCAGATCCGGATGGAACAGCTCTCCCCACAGCTTCATATCGCAGGTCAAGGAGGTGTCGCCGCCAAAGAAACAGGTGGGCCCGTCCTTTACACGAATTATATAACAAAGCGGTTCTCCTGTCATACAGGAGCCGTCCTCGAAGCGTTTGAACGCAATATGGCGGGCGTCTACAGCATGGATCGTAAAATCCCCCTGGACATAGGTTGCGCCGCTGGTGGTCAGTTCCATACGCGGGTCCCAGGTTCCGCCATACCCGGCCCGTTCCGCCAGACACAGCGTGCTGTGATCCCCCAGCAGTTTCGTGGTTTTGGAATTGGCTAGAATCTCCAGAGCCTGTCCAAAATGATCTCCAGCGCAATGGCTGACAATAATCAAGTCCACCTGGACATCCTCCGGTTTGACAGGGCTGGGCGGAACCTTAGTCCGGGAATTTCCGGATAAATATGGGTCCGTCACAGCTCTGGTTCCGGTGGGACCCGTCAAAATAAAGGATGCCCAGCCGAGATATTCGACTTTCAGACTCATGTGAACACTCCCCTTTCAAAAGCTGCGGCCAGATTTGGAAAAGTCAATCGCGCTGCAAATTTATAGAAGCAAAAAATATGCCAGAACCAAGCCGTCAAAAATCTTTTTTACAGGTAAAAAACTCCCCCAGGATCTTTCCGTTTTGAAGAAGAATCCCCGTCAAACTGCGCAAAAATTCTAAACTGTTTTGAGAAGATGTACCAATAGGCGGCGGTGCGCAGATAGATGGATTTTTGAGAGAATAATTCAAAATTGAATTGTTTTTATTAAAAACGCAGGTGAGATGACATCAGGTCTGCTTCCATGCCAAAACAATTCATATATAAATCAAAAATTCAAATTTGAATTGCCGCAGTTTGAAAGAAAGCGGGCAGAGTCCTCTGCCCGCTCTCTCTTATCAAACAAAATATTCCTTGCAAAGATTCCATCACTTCAAGACAAATTCCCGGACGCTCTGGATATGCCGGGCTGTGCTGCTGCGGAAAAATCCCAGATCGTTCATGCAGGTGACAAACTGGAATCCCTGCCGAATCCGGCGGGCGGCATCCTCCGCGCTGGCGGTTACAATTCCAGGGATCACATGGTTTTTTCGGCAGGCCGCCAGAATCGCGTCAATGGCCGCCACGATCTCCGGCGCGTCTACTGTGTGATTGGCTGCGGAATCGGCCTTAAAAGCAATCCCCATCTCCAAGGACAGATCTCCTGTCCCGATAAAGATCACATCCAGACCCGGCGTCGCGGCAATGGCCTCGATATTTTCCAATCCCTCCAGAGATTCGCACTGGGCAATGGACAGGCAATTCTCATTGGAGGCGTGAACATAGTCCTCATAAAGGCCCCAGCGGGGTCCGCGGCCCCCGTTGGCCCCGCGCTTACCCAAGGGCGCATATTTTGTAAAGTTAACCAAATTCTCCGCCTGTGCGCGATTTCCAACCAAAGGCGCCATCACTCCCTGCACGCCGATGTCCAGCATCCGGCTCATCATGGGGCCGTCGTCCGGATCATATACCCGAACAAGCGGAGCTGTCCCGTACATCTCCGCGGCCCGGCACATATGGACGATGGACTCCGATCCCGTCTCGGCGTGCTCGCAGTCGATCATTACAAAATCCAGCCCGTTCAGCCCCAGAATTTCGCAGTTTGTAGAGGAGCCGGAAGCAATAAATGCCCCCAGCGCATATCCGTTGGCCGCAATTTTCTCCCTGACAAAATTCCGCATTTTCATGCTGCATCCATCCTTTCAAATTCAGCGGCGAACATATAAAAACGATTTGGGCATGGGAACCGGGAACTCCCATGCCCAATTTCGTCCCATCGCCGGAAAAATATCAATCCCGGACCTCCGCGGTCTTGTCCTGCGGCTCTGTCAGATCAGGGACCTCCCGTCCGCCGGCATCCCAGTCAATGTCATACTCCGCCTTCAGCCACGCCTTGTATTCGTCACAGCTGGAAGAGCGCTTGGGGGACATGATGTCCATCTGGTAGCAAGGTCCCTGAGAGCGGTATACATGGGCGTAGTGGACGTAGTGAGGCGGGACATTTACCCAGCAGCCGGGAGAAAGACGGTAGGGTACGCCGTCCACCCAATAATCGCACTCTCCCTTTACCACAGTGGCGATCTGCTCATTGGGGTGCGTATGGGGTCCGATGGGCATTCCGTTGAACATCTGTCCAATACACATGTGCATATTGACCGCTTCCATCGCAAAGCATTTCATGTAGCACATCACTTTTCCGTCCACATCTTTCTTGTGGTTGGGCATCCACGGCAGGTCGTTGTAGTTTCCGTACATAATCTTAGCCATCGTAACAATTCCTTTCTTCTGCATGATTTTTCGGTGCCGGATGGTGCGGCCGCTGACCACACCTCAAAAAGAAATTAAGCAAACTTTATGCCAAATTCACCGTGATGCGGCAGCCCTTTCCTCTCCCAACAATGGCATAAAATTTGCTTGTATTTTGAAAACGTGATCTCCGCACGGACACTATATCGAAAGGATGTTTTATATGAATTCAGAAATTACGCAGACGGTATTTGGAAAAACGGAAACCGGCGAAACCGCCCTGCTCTACCGCATTCCCAACAATACAAACGACTATATCGAAATCACCAACTATGGATGTACTATGAAAAGCATCTGCATCCATGACGGCCAGGGATCTCTGCGGAACGTTCTCTCTGGCGGCGAAAATTTGGAGACCTGCCAGCAGTCCGCAGAGGGGCTGGGGATGATTCGTGACCACCTCTCCCCCGCCCTATCCCAATGTCTCTCCCATAAACTTTGGCAGACGCAGGAAATCGGTCAAAATCATATCTTTCTCACCTGCCGCCTCTCCGAGGCTGAGAGCGGCCTGCATACGGCGCTGACCGTTGGGGCCCGGATTATGTGGGTGAATTTGAACCGGATCGTCATCGACCTTTTCTCCGCCCCAGAGCGGGGAGCGCTGATCGCGCCGGAATGCAATCTGGTATTTCACCTGACAGACACGGACGACTACGCTCTGCGCTCTTTTTGTCCGCAGATCCTCTCCGGCGGCCAGACACTGCCGGTTGAAAAAACCGTCTATGCAGAAATGGCGTTTGTCCCGCTGGCGGAAAGCGCCCCCACCCTTCTCTCCTCTCCGGAGGAGGTAAAGCCCATTGCGGAGCTGGCAAGCGGCGCCGCCGGTCTGACCATTTCCGCTTATGGCAATATGGACTCTCTATCGGTCCAAAAGCTGCCGGAAAGCAGCGCCGCCCTCACGCAGGCCATGCTGTACGGGATAAGCCTGAAAAGCGGCGAATCCTTCGCCGGACGGCTGATTTATGGCTTTGACAGGCTGTACTCCCCGGATGAAATCAACAGTCCAAAACCGTCCCCATTCGACATCTTCTTATGATTCCCTTTCATGCGCTTCACGATATGTCCTGCGCCCGTCTCAGAAGAAAAACGAAAATTTCCTGAAAAAATTTTACCGTTCCGAAAAATAAGAGAACAGTGAGAGAAGCTGCATACGCTCTCTCACTGTCCCCGTCTGCCCCTAAGGCTTAATCTCGACTCACAACCGCGGGTTTCAGCCGTGAACTCCCCTAATCAGCGGAATCAGTATCAGCAGCATCACGATCCCCGCCAGACCAATCACGATGCCCATAACCATCTGATGAGACACCATCGTCATGCACATCCCAACACCCAGCAGCAGCGCGCCCAGAACACCCGCAAAAACGGTAAGCAGCGTCTTTCTACTGAACTTGATGGGGGCCTTATGTTCCATTTTTTGCCAGATCAGCAGAGCGGCCAGCAAGATCGCCAGGCCTATCACGCCGCAGACCGTGCCCTGGGTTTCCATTCCCCACTCCGGCAGCAGGACCATGCACATCCCCAGCGCGAAAAACACACCGCCGGCGGTTCCTAAAATCAGCGCCACAAAGCTGCTTTTTTTCATAATAAACATCTCCTGTTTTTAATTTGGCCTTGTTTACAAAATGTCAAAAACCCAAACGACGGATCTTTTTCCGCCGCCGGGATGATATTTCCCATCCCTCAGTCCTCGCTGTTGGGCGGGACCTCGCCGTTCCGTCCGCTGTCCTCCGCCTTTTCCAGGAACGTATCCACGAACTTCCTCTCGATCTTTTTGTAACCGCCTACTGCGGTCTCCTCAATCTTCTGATAGGCCCCAATCACGGCCTCCGCCTGTTTAAGCGGCTTCAGTCTATATTCGCTCACTTTACAGGCCGCAGCCGCCTCAGTTTCACGAAAGGAAGCGGCCGCCATTTCGTCCCCCCGGGAATACTCGGATGAAACTTTTTCATAATATTGTCCTCACTTTCAAAAAAATTGCTTTGAGTTCTCAACCCATGTGCCGATTATAGGCCCCTTTTGTTTTCACATTGCTTGAATTCTGTTTGAGAAATATGAAAAAGACGCTCCCTCGCGGATTTTTCCGGAGGGAGCGTTCGTTCAGTTCAGCAGTTTATTTCCCTGTGTGCAGATCTCATAGATCTCATCGTATTTCCGCTCAATCAGCTCGGCCACAACCCTGGACCGGCGGGACACGATTTTCTTGTAGACGAACAGGGGCGGTATCCAGCCCAGAAATCCAGGGACTGCCAGAATAATTGTCGCGATCCAGAGCGGCGGAACGTGCACCGCCGCGAAGGTAGCGCCCGCCATGAAAGCGGTTCCCACCACCCAAACGCACAGGGCGGCAGCGGCCGCATTCGTTGTTTTGGATTTCTCCAGCGCGGTAATCTCGTCCATACACGCCTCAAAATGACGCTGTAAGCGGGTCAATTCCACTTTATTTACGATTTTCCGCTCCCGCCTCAGAACAATTGCTCCTCTGGTCTCCTGTGTCCGCTCGTCCGGAAGCCATCCGAAATTCTGATAGCAGTCCAGACAAAACGAGGCCCGCTCTCCGCTGGCAGAAATCTCCTTGTAGTCGTTACCAACAAATTCCATGCCTTTCCTTCTTATTTCGCTCATCTCACTCGCTCTCTTTTGCCGGTATTGTCACTGTAAATGCGCTGCCCTCCCCTGGCCTGCTTTCAACGCAACTGTGCGCTTTGGCTTTCTCAAATATTTTCCGCCGTCCTGACGCCGGCAGACGCCGCGCTGTCCGGCTATTTTTCACAATAGAGCTCTGAAAATGTCAATATATCCCCGATGTCAAGAAATCCGGTGGTAAAAAAACACAGTTGGAGCAGTGTGCCGCAGCTGACACGCCAACGTGCGGAAGCTGGCAGGAAAGCGTACTTTCCTGCCAGCTTCCGCCTATTTCAATATATAGTAATATATCACAGAAGTTCCAGGATTTCAACACCGTATCCGGGAAATTTCTCCTCCCAATATGCCTTGCCAAAAAGTACACATTTTCGCAAGGCACATACGCCAGGCCTGTCCTCCGTCCTGAGGGAGGTGTTTCTAGTGGCAGTCCTTACACCCGGACTGATCGAGGAATTTCTGACCAGCCAGGAGCGCCGGGGGATTGGAGCCTCATCTCTGGAGGCCTATCGGCGGAATTTGAAAAAGCTCTACGAGTATCTGCCGGAGGGAAAAACGCTCACCGCGGAGACGGGCAGGGCTTGGAAGAAGTGGCTGGAGGCCCAGGGGGTCTCGCCCCGGAGCATCAACAGCCGCCTCTCGGCGCTGAACAGCCTGTGCGGCTATCTGGGACACAGGGAATTTCAGGTTCTCGACTTCGCGGAGGGACAGGAAGTCCTCCAGCCGGAACTGACCCGGGCGGAGTACCTGCGTCTGCTCCAGGCGGCGCGGGCGCTGGAAAAGGAGCGGGTCTACCTGCTGACAAAGACGCTGGGCGGCGCGGGCCTGCGGATTCAGGAGCTGTCCCAGCTGACGGTAGAGGCGGTGGAAGAGGGCGCCGTGGAGCTTCGCTACCACAACGGCCGCTGCAGCCGTGTCCTGCGCATTCCCGCAGAGCTCCGGGAAGAGCTGCTGGCCTACACGCAGCGGGAGAACATTTCGGATGGCCCGGTCTTTCGGACGGCGGCGGGTGCGCCCATCGCCAGGACTTATGCTGTCAAGCTCCTGCAGAGCGTCAGCCGCGAGGCGCAGGTAGCGGCGGAGAAGGCCACGCCCCGGTGCCTTTTTAATATGTACTGCTCCACCCGGGAGATGATTCTCAGTAACATTTCAATCCTGGCGGACCAGGCCTATGACCGCATGCTGGCGGAGGAACAGCGAATTGCCGGCTGGGCGGGCTGATCCGCCGGTTTTCCCGCGCCGGCAGGCGCGGACAGAGCGTGAACGCCCTCAGACAGAAAAGTGGAGAGGAGGGAGCGGAATGTGTGAGGCGGTTCCGCCGTGGAGCGCGCCCGCCGCGGTTTCACATCGGCTGCGGCGGCAGGGCCGGAGGACCGGCTGGAAAGATGTGTAGGCAAACCATTGGAAACAATGGGACGCAAAGCTACGGAACTAAGGCACCGGGAGCGAGCGGATGCTCCCGGAGGCTATGTCCGCCGGGTTGCAACTTAGCAAACTGCCGGAAACGGCAGGACGCAAAGCCACAGGGGGCTAAGGCGAATGCAAACGGGCATGCCCGTTTGCATTGGGACGGTACCGTCCCAATCACGACGCTATGCCAGCCCGGCCGCCGGATCCTTTGCATCCGAGCAATACCGCAAAGAAAGGAAGATACACCATGAAGAAGAGAAATTTGAATTTGGGAAGGCGCGCTCTGGCTATGTTCGTCTCTCTGACGATGTGCCTGGGAATGCTCCAGATCACCGCGTTCGCGGTTGATGAAGGAGCCGGTGCCACTGATACCGGCATTGAGGTCGAGGTCGAGAAATCTGAGCCCGTGGAAAACGAGGACGGCTCCACCACGGAGAGCTGGACCGCCGCAGGCGAGGATGAAAACGGCGTTGAGGTCAATGTCGAGGGAAGCACCACCGAAAAAGAAACCCCGGCCGAGACCGACGAGGACGGAAACGTCACCGAGCCCGGCAAGACCGAGACAACTGACCGCATTGACGTCACCCTGACCGAAAAGGGCGAAGACCATGTACTGGTCACTGACCCTAATGCCAAAGACGTTGCTCCTGAGGATACAACGGAAGCTAAGGACCAGACAGCCCATGAGCAAACCGGCGAGGTCGACCTTAATGGCACGGGACCGAATGGCAGTGTCACTGTTTCTGCCGATATTGGCAATGGCCACGAGAACAACACCGTTGAGGACCACAAAGAGGTGACCATCGGCTACGACGCCATCAAGGGTCAGGTGGAAGGTCTGCGGCCTGACACTTCCAATTGGGGCGAAGAAAAGACTGACGGCAACGGCAAGCCCTATTGGGAGCAGGCGGGTTCCGCTGAGAACGAGGTCGTCCGGAAGACCATTGAGGAAATCACGGACGAGAACGGCAACGTGATCGGCTACAAGACGATCACGGAGACCATCCGGACAACAGAGGGTACAATTGAGGAAGTTCCAGACGGGGAGACGCGTCTTCCCTCTAATTCTGAACTTGACCCTGTAAAGACGGAAGGCGGCTCTGAGGCGGGCAACGTTCCCACGAAGGTTCCTGCCCCTGAAAAGCCCGAAGTCGGCGCTGTGATCGGCGATGAGACCGTCACGGACGTGGTCGAAAATGAAGATGGCAGCTATACTGTCACCTATGAGAAGGTTACCGGCGAGCCCACCAGCACTCCCCGCGTGGACGAAGAGGGCAATCCGGTGCTGGACGAGAATGGCGATCAGATCGTGGACCTTGTGTATCCCACCGAGACCCGAACCGAAACCTTTAAGTATGAGACCACGGAAGATACCTATCAGGTGGAGGTAAAAGAAGAGCGGAAGGATACCGTAGTTGTCAACACCGTGGTCGACGTGAACAAGGTGGAGATTGACAATCCCACACTTAAACTCGACTTGAAAATGGACCCCGTGAAGGACGAAGGTAATGGGCTTACAGACCCGGATGGAAACGCCCTTCCCGACTACTTCAATCCCGAAGTCATTCCTGGGATGTCAGAGTATCTGAAGGAAAACACAATCGGTGTGAATTTCCTTGCCGGGACCACGGTCACGGTTGAGCAGACCCAGACTGGCAGCAGCGCTTACAGCGCAAGTGCGACGATTAAGCTGAATCTCAACAAGAGCCAGCTTAATGGCGACCTTGTGCTTACTGTAAACGGAACAGCTTACCGTGTTCCCGGTGAGGCGGCTGAAAAAGAGGGGACTAATGTCCTTGAGTTTGATGAAAACGGCAATGTCAAAGACATCAAGCTGGAAGGCATTACCACTGGGTCCATCTCCCTGCAGCTGACTGGCAAGCAGGAGTTCCGCTTCACTAGCGAAGACATTGACGGGAATAGCGGAATGGGCAGCTGCGCCTGGCTCTACAATATGCCTTTGGACAATCACGTCGACCTCTCTGCCACCATCCATGTCTCCATCACCGAGATCAAGGGCGGCGTCATGTATGAGCAGTTCAAGAAGACGGAGGAGACGGAGGACACCAAGAACTTCATTCGGACCGACACTGTCACCGAGAGCATGTCTTCTCTGACCACGACTGTCACCGAGGCGATGGCGGGCACCAAGGAGGGTACGACTACCCAGCCTTATACTCCGCCCGAGGAGCCCGATCCCATCATCCCCGATCCTATCGTTCCCACGCCTCCCGTTGTCGACGACGACGATGACAATGACGATGACGATGATGACGACATCATCATCACCGACCCCGACGTCCCCCTGGCTGGCGATCCCGGCGAGACCGACATCGCGGATGAGTCCGTTCCCCTGGCCGAGCTGCCTGAGGAGGTGGACATCCTGGATGACGAGGTGCCCCTGGCTGAGCTGCCCGAGGAGGTGGAGATCGCAGATGAGGATGTGCCCCTGGCAGATGTCCCCAAGACCGGCGACATCTCCGCCATGTGGTATGTGGTCACTCTCCTCTCCGCCTGCGGCCTGATCGGCCTGAACACCCTGAAAAAGCGTGAGGAAGCCTGATTCCCAAATTTTCTCTGAAAAACCCTAGCGACCGGACAGCCGGGGCCCGCGGGGCCTCGGCTGTCCCACCGTAACGACAACGAGGAGTGAGGACATGAGTGAAAAGCGTCCGCGCCGTCTGGCGGCGCTTTTGTCCATGGCGCTGGCCGCGGCACTGCTGCTGTCCGCCTGCGGCGGCGGCAAACAGGACATCTCGGCCTTTCAGGAGAAGGCGGAGCTGCTGCGGCGGGAGGCCCTGGCGGACTGGGTCCGCCTGGAGCTGGGCGATACCCCCGCCGGCGAGGCGGGACACGTGGTGTTCCTCTCCGTCTGTGACGGCCGGGAGCGGGCCAGCGTATACAGCGCCGCCGCCAAAACACTGGACGAAGCCTGGGAGAACGCCGTATTCGCCGCCGGAGCGGCCCTGGAGAAAAGCGGGCTGGAGCCGAAATGGCTGAAAGCCGATCTGGTCTACCTCTCTGGAAGCTTCTCCGCCCAGGAGCTGAAAGATGCCCTGGACTATTCCGAAAAGGGCTTCGTGTACTATGGTGCGGCCCTTGACTCCAATTTTGAGACCGCCCTGCTGGAGGCAGAGCTGAACGCCGCCTCCATCTATGACTACGAAAACGGCGGCATCGACCTGGACGCCCTGAACGGCTACCTGAAAGCGGCCGGGCGGGAGCAGGTCCGGGCTTTGCCGGATACATACAGGCTCTTCCGCACTGCGGGCTGGATCTGCGGGGAGGACTATCTCGTCCGGCGGATAAGCGCCAGCGGCCTGGACTACGGCCGCCGCATTGTGGAGACCGTAGACCGGGAGACTGCGGCGCCCATGATCCGCACCGCCGCCGCCTGGATCGCCGCGCAGCAGCAAAAGGACGGCGGCATCCCCGTTCAGGCAGGGGGCAATGTAGACCCGGCGGTCCACGCCCGGGCCCTGTCCGCCCTGCTGCGGGCGTACCGCCTGGAACCCAGCGAGGACCTGGAGGAGGCCATCCGCCGCGCCGCCGCGTATCTGGCGGATAAGACGGTGTACGACAGCCTGGGACGGGCCTTCCTCCCCAGCGGAGAGGAGATCACCCTGGAGGCCGGCGCGCTGGCCTCCGCGGCCCTGGCGGAGTATGAGGCCCTCTTCCAGGACGGAAAGAATCTGGAGGTCTGCCGCGCCCTGGGCAACGGCGTTCTGGCCATGCTGAACCGGACCTCCGGCCAGTTCGTCCATGTGATGGACGGCAATTTCCACCCCGTGACCGCCTCCCGGGGCCCCGGGTACGACGGCGCGGCGGTGTACGCCCTGTGCCGGCTTTACAGCCTCACCGGCGAAGCGGAGTATCTGGACGCCGCCCGCACCGCGGCGGACTTGCTCATCTCCGCCGGAACCGGGTCCGGCGACTCCCGGACGGCCCTGGCGGTAAACGAGCTGTCCAAGTGCGTGCCGGACAACGCGTCGTATTACGTCTTTGCCCTGGAAAATGCCCAGAAGAACCTGGAGGCCATCTACGGGCTGGACACCGCCTCCCCCGGGGGCCTTGTCGTGCTGATGAGTGCCTATGAGGCATACGACCGCATGACGGGCTACGGCGGCTCCGCCGAGGGCTTCTACCTGGAGCCGCTGCTGCGGACCATCTCCGCCAGGGCCCAGCGGCAGCTGGACGGCTACCTGTTCCCGGAGTACGCCATGTATCGGGAGGACCCCGGCGGGGTCCTGGGGGCTTTTATGACCCGGGAGGACGGCCTCAGCGTCCGCACTGCCCAGGTCTGCGAGAACATCGAGGGGTACAATCTGTACTGCGCAAACTATGAAAATCTCCTGGCGGACGGCCTTTTGGAAGCCGGAGAATAGGAGGCGGTCCTGTTGAACAAGAAATGCTATCGGGTTCTGGCGCTTGTGCTGGCGGTGATCCTGGTCGGAAGCGCCGGATACCTTATATGGAAAAATCTGGACTATCAAAGGGGCGGCCAGGAGAATGACGCCGCCGCGGCCATCGCAGCCGTTCCGTCCCTGCCGGAGGTGCCGCCGGCGGAAGAGGCGGAGGTCCGGGAGATTCCGGAGGAGCTCCCGGATATTCTGGCGGACGTGGACCTGGGAGCTCTGCGGGAGATCAACAGCGAGGTGGTGGGCTGGATCGCCATCCCGGGGACAGAGATCTCCTACCCGGTGCTCCAGGGAGAGGACAACAGCTACTACCTCAACCACACCTGGAACCGCGTCCAGAGCGCCGTGGGCTCCGTCTTTCTGGAGTGCCGCTGCGCACCGGACCTGACGGACTTCAACACCATCCTCTACGGCCACCGGATGAAAAACGGCACCATGTTCGGCCGCCTCCGGGACTACAACAAAGAGGACTTCTGGCGGAAGCATCCGGTGGTGTATCTGGTGACCGACGAGAACGTGTATGCATACGACATCTACGCCGCCTTTGAGTCGGGAGTGACGGAGATCATCTACCGCCTGGACCTGACGGACGCGGTGGAGAAGCGGAAGATGATCGCCTTTGCTCTCAGCCGCTCCGCCATTGACACCGGGATCACTCCCACGGCGGAGGACCAGGTGGTGACCCTGTCCACCTGCACCGGCCGGGGTCACGCCACCCGCTGGGTGGTGCAGGGTGTGCTCCGGGACCGGATTCCCCGGGAGGCGTGACGCGTTGAATTTGAAAAGAGGAGCGGCGGGCAAATGTGCCCGCCGCTCCTCTCACCTTTTGCCGGGAGGCAAATTTTTCTGTTGCACATCGGGGGCGGATGCGTTTATTGTTACTGCAGAGAAAAAAATTTTCCAGCAGTGTAATACTTTGTCCTCTCCGGCCGTTTACCAGGTGAAGAGGCGCCAATTCAACACAGAAGGAGGAGACCTTTTATGCTTGCAATCTGCCTTGCCATGCTGGAGACCGAAGGGGACCGGCGGCAGTTTACGCGGCTTTACGAGGCATATGAGAAGAAAATCTACGCGGTGGCCCTACGCATCCTGGGGGACCAGCCCCGGGCGGAGGACGCCGCCCAGCAGACGTGGCTCCAGCTGCTGCGCTCCTGGGAGCGGGTGTCCGCCCTGCCCTGGGAGGAGACGGAGGGGTACTTGGTCACCGCCGCCAAGAACTGCGCCCTGGACATCCTGCGCTCGGAGGGGCGGACCACGGCCTTTCCCGAGGACTGGGACCCGCCCGCCCGGGAGGAGCGTCAGGACGAGTACGACTACCTGGTGTCCCTCATCCGAGCCCTGCCGGAGGCCTACCGGCGGGTGCTGGAGCTCAAGTGCGTGGAGGAGCGGACCAATAAGGAGATCGCCCGCCGGCTGGGGCTCAAGGAGACCACGGTGGCGGTGCGGGTCCTGCGGGGCAGGAACATGCTGAAAGAACGGCTGGAGAAGGAGGGGTATACGTATGCGGCAGTTTGACACCATGCTGCGCCGGGGGCTCATGGACGCCAACCTGGCCCAGTATGAAAATGTCCTCCAGCGCTCCGGCGACCGTGAGCCGGACTTCTCTCCCCGGTATCTCCGGGAGCGGATGCACCTTCTGACGGACCCCTGGGGATGGGAGAAGCGCCAGCCGGAGCGGGGCGGCCTGCGCCGGGGGATTACCCGGGGCGTGGCCGTGGCGATTGCGGTGATTCTGCTGGCTGTGACGGCGGCAGCTGTCTCCGCCCCGCTGTGGATTACCTTCTTCGGCGGGCTGGACCAGCGGCAGCAGGAGATTGTGGGCGATATGGAGATCAGCGGCGAGAAGGCGGAGAAAACAGCTCCGGAAGAGACACCTTCGGAAAACCTTCTGCCGCCGCCGGCGGAACGCGACGGTGTTACCATCACGCCCCTGAGTATTCTGGGTGCGAAGAACCAGCTCTATCTGGTTTTGGAGATCCGCGCGCCGGAGGGGACGGTGTTCCATTCGGAGGATAATCTGGACCTCTCCGGCAGTCTCCGTCCCTCCGACCAATGGCGGGCGGAACATCCGGGAGAAATAGCCGCGGGCTCCGGCAGATTCACCGTGCTGGAGGCCGGCACCAGGGAGCCCAACGTGCTGGTGGGCGTCGTGGAGGAAATGGTATCCTATGATGTCGGCGGCTGTACCTACAGGGTCTGGGAGCTCGAGCGGTGGACAGAGGACGGGGAGGATGAGACCATATTCAGCAGCTGGGAGCCGGAAAAGGGACCCGCGTATTTCTGGGACATCCCCATTCCGGAGAACCTGAACCAGGACCAGGTACTGGAGCTCCAGGTGGAGGGCATGGTCATGACACAGGGTGAAAAGACGATGACGCTGCTGTCCATGAATGTCTCGCCTCTTGGGATCTGGTGGAAATACCGGCTGGAGGGCGTAGACCCGTGGCCCCAGGTCCGGATGGCGCTGCGGATGAAGGACGGCAGCGAGATCAAAGCGGACCCCAGACAGATGACGACGGGGGATATGGGCTCCGGTCTCACGGGAGCCGTGAGCTTTGTAAAGCCTGTGGACCTCAGCCAGGCGGAGGCGGTGCTGTGGGAGGACGTGGTAATCCCCCTGGAACAGCCGGAACAGGATGTGGAATAGGGCGAAAAAACATCCCCTGATTTTTGCAATTGTGAAATAGAATTGTCTTCCCCCGCCGTTTACCTGACAGAGCGGGGGAGAACATCCCCTGACAAAGAGACAGAAAGGAAGAATAACATGAGAAGATCCATTCGATCCCTGCTCTGCGGCCTGGGGACGGCCCTGCTGCTTTTGACCTGCCTGCCCGCCTCCGCTCTGGCGGCGGAAAAGAGCTTTACCTCCATGTTCCCCGGCTATGCCGACGGGGCCGCAGACCCCAAGGCCGCCGAGGCGGTTCTCAGCAGCATGGGCACCGTCATCGGCCAGAGTCAGACGGTGAACGGCGTCACCCTCACCTTGGACGGGGCAATCTGGAACAAGGACAAAATTCTGCTCTCCTTTGCCATTGACGGCGCCGACATCCCCAAAGACGTCCCCAGCGATATTTATTTGAACCGGGACGTCATGCAGGTCACCCTGGCGGAGGGCCAGCGGGAGGCCTACGTCCGGAGCGAAATGGAGGAGCATGAACAGCTCCTGGCCGAAACCTACAAGCCTTCTTCCAAAGAGGAGATGGACGCCCGGGTTCAGGCAGCCCTTGGTCACAGTAATCCCATATTTTTCCATCTTCCCACTCTGGTCCGGAGCGGCGGGAAGGACCGTATGATCCTCAGCGTCTCAGTGCTCCCCTATGTGGAGAAGCCGGAGCTGACGGTTCACATTGAGAACCTGGTGCTCTTCAAAAATGCGGAGGGCAAATACTGGTCCCGACCCTACGACGGCTACGAGCCCCTCATCCTGGCGGCCGGGCCATTTGACTTCATCTTCAAAGTAGAGAACCACATGAAGCCCCTGGTGTACACCGGCGCGGTGGATGTCACCGTGGAGGGCATCCCTGTCCAGGTGCAGAAGGTCACTGTCACCGCCTTTAACGCCGAGGTGGAGTATGGGGCACCATGTCAAGCCCTGGGGATCACCGATCCGGATGCCCCTGTCAAACTCGAAAAACTGGACTCCCTTGGCCTGCGCGGTGTCTGGACCAAGGACGACCAGCTGCTGACGGGCATTTTTGACAGCAGTCTGACCGGAAGCATCAGTACCGCAGACCCGGAGCCGGGAAAGGCCCGGGTGACCACCCGCAACACCCACCCCTACGCGATCGCCCCTGCCTCCGTGACGGCGGTGGACCTGGGCGGCGTCCGGGTGGATCTGAGCAAATTGACGCTCCAGGAGAACCCGCCCCTCCAGAGCATCACAGTCGTGGGCGGGCCCGCCGCGGCGGAGCCGGAGAAGAAGGACGCATCCGAGGCGGAGAAGGAAGCCGCCCAGGCCAACGCGGAGCGTGAGAAGAAGCTGGAGGAGGCCAAAAAAATCGCCTACCAGGACCTGAACACCGCCTCCAAGGAGATGCAGGCCAAGATCCTGGAGGCCCGGAAGCTCATCATCAACAGCACCAGCTGGGCGGCGGACGGCTATACCACCTATATCATCGACGAAAACGGCAAAAAGACGCAGCTCCCCCACTTCTCTGACCTCTTCCCCGGCTGGGAGATGCCGAAAGCCTGACCCGCCGTTTTGTCACCGATTTGTTACACATGGCCGCCGGAGACTGTGCTATCATAAAAGCATCCTATGGAAGCGGAGGAAACCGCCCATGCGTCTTCATTTCAAGCAGCGCTTCTTCTCCTGGTTTGACAGCTATGACATCTATGACGAGAATGGCAGTACCGTCTACACTGTGGAGGGCAAACTCTCCTGGGGCCACTGCCTCCACATCCTGGACGCTGCCGGGAACCACATCGGCACCGTCCAGGAGCGGGTCTTCACCCTGCTGCCCAAGTTCGAGCTCTACGAGGGCGGGGAGTACATCGGCAGCATCCAGAAGGAGTTCTCCTTCTTCCGCCCCCGATTCGACATCGACTGCCTGGGCTGGCAGGTGGAGGGGAGCTTTCTGGAGTGGGACTACACCGTTACGGAGCCCTGCGGCGCTGTGGTGGCGGTCATCTCCAAGGAGCTGCTGAACTGGACGGACACCTACTCCATCGACGTGGCGAACCCCCGGAACGCCCTGTACGCATTGATGCTGGTACTGGCCATCGACGCGGAGAAGTGTTCCAGGAAGTAGAGAAACAGGCGGGCGTCGTAAGCGCCCGCCTGTTTTACGCATTTATGGAAAAAACCGTCCGGATGATCCTGTCAGCCGCAGCTCCGCCAGATAGTAGGCGAAGGTCATGGTGACGATGGGATTTTGACCGTACAGGCCCCGGACCTCCTCCAGGGCGGCCCGGAAGCCTGCCGCGTCTCCGTGCTCCAGCCGCTTGACGGCGATAGAAAACACCGCCGGAGCCAGAGCCCGGAAATAGAGCGCCTCAATTTCGATCAGGCGGAGCTCCTGCCGCAGCTCCGCCTCCCCGATTTTCTCCAGCAGGAAGCGGGCGGAGGCAAAATCCGGCGCGGCGGCGCCTTTGGCCCGGAGACGGGTGCGGAGGAGCCTTTTGGCGTCTTTTTTTAACGCCTCATCACCGGCGATCACGGCCTCCCAGTACATGAGACAGGGGGACTCGGTCCGGGAGAGGTCCTGATAGGCGGCCTTGACCGCCGACCGGATGGCCTCTGCCATTTCCCCATACTGTCCCAGCTGCAGGCAGGCGATGCTCAGACCGTTCCAGAAGTAGTTGGAGCTCCGGTCAAATTTCACGGACGCCTCCCGCTCCAACTGAATCTGCTCCTGACACACCGGGATCAGCTCCGCGCACTTTCCCAGGCCCAGAAGGGCGTACATGTAGTTCCCCGGAAGCACGTCGCCGTACTTTTCCGGCATGGTCCGGCACAGGTGGGCCTTCTCCCGGTAAATTTTGCAGAATTCCTCGTACCGCCGCTGGCGGATCAGCTCAAAATACCCCATCGCACGTCTCCCCGTCCTCCGCAGCGAGCTCGTCCTTGGCCTGCTGGAGAACCTTTTTCTCCGCCTTGGTGGTGAGCTGCGTCTCGTCAAACCGGGCGAAGAGGTCCGGACGGCGGCGCATGGTGCGCTTGTAGCTCTCCTTCCTCCGCCAGTCCGCCACCTTGCCGTGGTCTCCGGAGAGGAGGACCTCCGGCACCGCCCGGCCGCGCCACACCGCGGGACGGGAGTACTGGGGGTACTCCAGAAGGCCGTTCCAGTGGCTCTCCTCCTGGAAGCACTCCGGGTCCGGCAGAACGCCGGGCACCATGCGGCACACCGCATCCGCCACCGCCATGGCGGGAATCTCCCCGCCGGTGAGGACGAAGTCCCCCACGCTGATCTCCTCGTCCACGCACTCATCCAAAAAACGCTGGTCCACGCCCTCGTAGTGGCCGCAGACCAGGATCAGGTGGCCGTATGCGGCGTGGAGCTCCCGGGCCACGTCCTGGGTGAAGGTCCTGCCGCAGGGGGAGAGAAAGATGGTCCGCCCGGGGCCGTGGACCTCCGTGACGTGAGCCCAGCAGCGGTACAGGGGGTCCGCCTGCATCACGGCCCCCCGGCCCCCGCCGTAGGGGTAATCGTCCACCTGCATCTGCTTGTTGGTGGTGTACTCCCTGATCTGGTGGGACCGGATGGTAATGTATCCCCGCTCCTGGGCCCGCCCCAGGATGCTGACGTTCATCATGGCGTTCACGGAGTCGGGAAAGAGGGTGAGGATGTCAATTCTCATCGCCTGCCATCCCCTCCCAGACGTGAATCTCCATGCGGTTGTCCTCCATATCAATGGATTTGATGAACACGTCCCTCACCGCAGGCACCAGGAACTCCCGCCGTCCCCGGACGGTATAGAGCTTATGGGCGGGATAGGACTCCACCGCCGTCAGCTCCCCCAGGCATTCGCCGCTGTCCGCGTCGTAGACGTCCAGACCCAGCAGCTCGTCGTCAAAGTACTCTCCCTCCGGCAGACGGGCGTCCTCCCGGCGAATATAGAGGTCCTTTCCCTTCAGGGCCAGGGCGGCGTTCATGTCGTCCACGCCGGGGAACTTCGCCAGCACCAGGCTCTTGTGGACATGGCAGGCGGTGGGAGAGACGGGCCTGCCGTCCAGCAGGAAAGTCTTGAACTGTGTGAGAAAGGCCGCCTCGCCGTCCCGGGGCTGGATACGGACCTCGCCCCGGATGCCGTGGGCGTTGACGATCTGGCCGATTTTGATGGTTTCCAATTTCATGGGACCGCTCCTTCTGTATGATTGAGATAAGTATACCGTTTTTTTGCGGATAAGGCAAGAGGCGGCGGAAAAAGGAGGTGTCCAACCGGGCATTTTATCATCCGGGATTTTGGTTTCGCAGCTCTGTAGGGGCGGGGCTCCGTCCCCGCCCGTTTTCCCGATAACGCCAGGCTGCCGGCGGACGGGCCGGAACAGAGTCCCGCCCCCACATAAAATCTACAAGGAGAAAGCTCCCCGGAAAATGGGAATCGGAAGAAATTCCGGGGAACGGTTGAATTTTAACATCTTCTTAACTATAATACGAGAGAGAGGAACGCCTCTAGTCTAGGAAAGAACGAGGGAGACTATATGAGACCGGACGGAACGCGGGTGACAAACCTGAGTCCCATCGTGCAGGCTCTGCCCCACATTATGCCCCGCCGCTTTGACGCCCAGAACTGGGCCAGCGACTATGTGGATGAGGACATCGTCAAGGGCTTTATCCGCCAGAAACGGCGGGAGGGACAGCACGTGACCCATATGAGCGTACTGGTGGCCGCCTACTACAAGGCGGCGCTGGAGCACCCCAAGGTGAACTACTTCATCATGAACCGCAAGATCTACAACCGGAACCACTTCTGCTTCAGCTTCGTGATCCTCAAGACCCGGGCGGACGGCACGCCGGATGAGACCACGCTGAAAATCTTCCTGGAGCCGGAGGACGACGTGTTCTCCATCAGCCGGAAGATCAAGGAGAATGTGGAGCTGAATCAGAACCGGGTCCACAACAACAGCACCGACAAATTCGCCAATATGGCCTTCCGCATTCCCGGCCTGGCCCGGCTGGTCTTCGGCCTTGCCTACCGCCTGGACCTCCACGGACTGCTGCCCCGGAAAATCATTGATTTGAGTCCCTTCCACACCAGCCTCTTTATCACCAATCTGGCCTCCATCAACACCAGCTATATCTTCCACCACTGCTATGAATTCGGAACCACCAGCGTGTTCGTCTGCATGGGCAAGCCGGTGCCGGACCCTCATGCCCCGGCGGGCAGCAGGAAAAAGCACATGCCCCTGGGCGTGGTCATGGACGAGCGCATCGCCACGGGCATAGAATACTCCCGATTCTTCGCCGCCTTTGAGCGGTATCTGAAAAAACCGGAGCTGCTGGAGTGCCGCCTGGACGGAAAAACAGTCCTGGCGGGCGTGTGAGGTGTCGTCATGCTTGATCGAAACCGGCTGCGGCGTTGGGCCGTCAGCACCGGGATGTATGCCGTGGTCCTGGCGAAATGGATATTGCTGTCCGTCATTGTGGGAAGCCTCTGCGGCGTTGTCGGAGCGGTCTTCCACCTGAGCGTCCACTACGCGGCCCGGACCCGGGAGGCATACCCCTGGCTGCTGTGGTGCCTGCCCCTGGCGGGGCTGGCCATCGTGGGCTCCTATAAGCTGATGGGCGCCGAGGGAATGGGAACCAACGACATCATCGACGCAGTCCATGAGGACAAACGCCTCCCCATTCTGCTGGTGCCCTCCATCTTTCTGGGGACCATGCTGACCCACCTGTGCGGCGGCTCCGCCGGCCGGGAGGGAGCCGCTTTGCAGATCGGCGGAACCATCGGCCAGCGGGTGGGAGGACTTTTGCGGCTGGACGACCAGGACCTGCGCTTGGCCACCCTCAGCGGCATGGCGGCCTGCTTCTCCGCCCTCTTCGGCACGCCCCTGACCGCCGTGATCTTTGCCGTCATGGGCATCAGTATCGGCACGTTGTATCACACGGCGCTCCTGCCTTGCCTGATGTCGGCTCTGGCGGCCTTTGGGGTGGCCCTGGCGCTGGGAGTGGAACCCACCCGCTTTGCCGTGGCGGTTCCGGAGATTGCGGCGGGCACATTTCTGCGGGTGCTGCCGCTGTCGGTGCTCTTCGCCCTGGTGTCCATCCTGTTTTGCAAGTTCATGCATGGGACAGAGCACTGGATGGAAAAGCGGCTTCCCAATCCCTGGGTCCGTGCAGCAGCGGGCGGTCTGGCCATCATCGCCCTGACGTATCTGGTGGGGACTCGGGACTACAACGGCGCGGGAATGGAAATCATCACCGCCGCCGTGGAACAGGGGACCGCCCACCCCGCCGCCTTCCTCTTAAAGCTCCTCTTCACCGCCGTCACTCTGGCGGCGGGCTTCAAGGGGGGCGAGGTGGTGCCCTCCTTCTTTGTGGGCGCCGCATTTGGCTGCGCAGCGGCACCGCTGCTGGGACTGCCGGCAGGCTTCGGCGCGGCCCTGGGACTGGTGTCTGTGTTCTGCGGCGTCACCAACACTCCTGTGGCTTCCATATTCCTGTCCGTAGAGCTCTTTGGCTCCGAGGGGCTGTGGTACTTTGCTCTGGCCTGCGGCATCAGCTATATGCTCTCGGGATACAGCGGCCTGTACAGCAGTCAGACCATCCTCTACTCCAAGCTGAAAGCACGCTATATCAACGTCCACACCAACAGCCGCCCCGCCGTTCCGGAGGAGGCGCAGGAGCCGGCGGAGCGTACATAGCCGGCATGCTTCTTCGATTCGTTTTCCGGCTGCTTCAACAGACCGCTTCGTCTGCCGCCTTATGAAAGACGCTTTCAGTTTCATACATTTTTTGCTCTGGAGCGGTGGTGTCATAAAAATTTTGATCTCTGGCACGTCGTCACAGCGCCTGCCGTGTGCAGCGTCTTTTAGCGGCTTGATTTCGCCGTATCTTCCGCTTTGCTGGTTTTTTATGCCTCTTATCCGGCATTTTTACGAAGATGGTAACACAACGCTCCAAAAGCAAAATAGAGAGATAAGGCCCAGCTGGGCTTTGTCTCTCTATTTTGTCTCTCTATTTTCGTTTTCTTTGAGAGGGAGGAACATAAAATCGCTTCTCCGCTCCAACACAGGAACTGCGTAACCGCCAGTACAAGTTCGGTGGTAATACCGGCAGTCCCGCCAGCGCTCTCTATCCGCAAAGTTCGGACTTGTCCCGGCCTGTTTTCCTTCCCGGGCCTTTGTAAAACTGGTTCCGAAATTACCGCCCGCAAACCGCTCATTTCCCACAATTAAACAGCTGGAAAAAACATTCTCAGCGGCGTTTTCCGATTCCCGAAAAAAATCCAAAAAATTTTTTCAATTTATGGGATACTTTGACGCCTTGAAACGTCCCTGTTATAGTGGTACCACTAAGCGCCGAACCCAACATAACCCGCACATCCTGCCTGCGGCTTTTCCGCCATGCTTTGTCGGTTTTTTCTGCCGGACGACACGCCCGCAAAACCGCCGGTCTGGAGGAAAGTCCGGCGGCCAGTCTGTGCGCGCCTTATCTCGGAATCGGCCCTCAAGAATCAAAGGAGGGATCTCCCATGCTGACAACCTGCCTTGCCATGCTGGAGACCGAAGCGGACCGGCAGAAGTTCACCCGGCTCTACGAGGCCCTTGAGAAAAAGGTCTACGCCGTAGCCCTGCGGGTCCTGGGAAATCCGGAACAGGCGGAGGACGCCGCCCAGCAGGCTTGGCTCCGCCTGATCCAAAAATGGGAATTGGTGTCCGCCCTCAGCCGGGAAAAGGCCGGGGGCTACGCCATTACCGCCGCAAAAAACGCCGCTCTGGACATGCTGCGGGCGCAGAGCCACACCGTGCCCCTGCCGGAGGACTGGGACCCGCCCGCACAGCAGGACGGTCAGGATGATTACAGCTACCTGGTCTCCCTGGTCCGGGAGCTGCCGGAGGGCTACCGCCGGGTTCTGGAGCTAAAGCTGGTAGAGGAGCTGGGCAACCGGGAAATCGCCAAGCGCCTGAGCATTCGGGAGTCCACGGTGTCCTCCCGGGTCATGCGGGGCAGGGCCATGCTGCAAAAACGGCTGCAAGAGGAGGGATTCCGCCATGCGTAATTTTGACCAATGGCTTCGGGACGCCCTGATGGACGCCAACCTCCTGCAATTTGAAAAGGTTCTGGCGGAGGCTGACACCCGGGAGGTTGACTTCTCCCCCCGGTATCTCCGGGAGAGAATGCGGATGCTGGCGGACCCCTTCGGCTGGGCAGAGCGGCGCGGACGCTCTGCGGGGAGCCGGGCGGCGCGGAACATCGCCTGCGCGGTCCTCGTCTGCACCCTGGCTCTGGGGGCGCTGATGGCGGCCAGTCCCACCGTCCGGGCGGCGGTTCTGAACTGGCTGCGGGAATTCAGCGGGGACACCGTCACCTACTCCACCAACCCGTATATCTCCGATTCAGCTCCGGAGGACGCCGCTCCCCAGGACTGGCAGATCACCTGGCTGCCGGAGGAGTACACCCTTTGGGATTTCTACGCAGCGACCAGTTTCAGCAAATGGACCTTTTTGTCCGTGGAGTCCGGGGACTCCCTGGACTTCGGCGTCTCCGCCCCGGGCGGAAACTCCCGCATCCAGATTGGCACCGTCCCGGACCCGGAGGCGGTGCGGGAGCGCGTCTTTGTCCGGGGCCGCGCCGCCGACTACTACGCCGACGGCAGTGAGCAGCTGCTGGTATGGGAGACGCCGGAGGGCTTCCTCCTCCGGCTGCTGGCAAAGGGCGCCATGGACCGTGAGACCCTGGTCAAGGTCGCGGAGAGCGCCGCCTGCTACGGCGGCGATGCCCCCTCCTACGAGATGGGCTGGGTACCGCCGGACTTCCACGACATAGACGGCCTGCGCGGCAACGGCGTCTGCCACCGGGAGTGGGTACGCCGGGGCGTCATCCTGTCCTGGAAATATGTGGTCCGCCCCGCCTGCCCCTTCACCGTCCCCGAGGGAACACCGGAGGAGGTGACGGTGAACGGTCTGCCGGGCCGGTTCTGGGCCAGCCTGGAGACGGTCCCGGAGGTCCCCGGCGGGCCGGACGATTCCACGTCGGAGATCGACGGCGTGACCATCACCGCAGGCGTCAGCACCGGAGACGATACCAACAGCACGCTGATGTGGGAAGACCCGGAGACCGGCGCCGTCTTCTATCTCCGGGGAGAGCTGGAGAAGTCCGATCTGCTGCGGATGGCGGAGAGTGTAAAACGAGTGGACACGCCGTCTCCATGAAACGAATTCCAAAACAAATTTCAAAAAATGAGGAGATTATATAATGAAAAAGAACAGCCTTTTCAATCGGTTTCCCGCCTTCGCCGGGGGAATGCTGGCCATGGCGATGCTGGTCACGCTGGCGGAGCCCGTGTCCGCCGCCGGAGAGAAAATCGCCTACAATCAGGTGGGCATTCGGGTCCTGCGGGAACAGCAGGTAAAGGCGGGCGAGACCTGGACCGCTTCCAACGGCCAGAAGGTGCCCTCCACCATCACCTATACCGACGCCGCCGGCGGCAAAACCAACTACATCGCCGCCTCCCGGCTCTCGGAACTGCTGGACGCGGACATCAGCTGGGACGAGGAGACGAACAGCGTGGACATCGGCGTCTCGCCGGTCCCCAGCGAGGTGACCGTCACCGTGGAAACCCGGTCCAGTGACGACCCGCCGCGGCCCACACCCCCCAACGCGCCGGAATACGGCCTTGTCATCGGCAATCTGGAGGAGATCGACCCGGAGACGGTGAAAGATGTGATTGCGGCAGATCCCAGCGGCTACTACATCCGCGAGACCCGGATGCAGTCCCCTGACGGCAGCTTTCCGGAAATCACCGCCCACCCATCCTCCAGAGGCGCAGAGTATGTGGTATACACCGTGACCAACAACGGCGAGACGCCCAAGGATGTCACGGTCACGCGGCCGGTCTCCATCGCCAGCCGGCGGGAGAGCTTTCCCACCCTCCACGTGCAGCCCGGCGAGACGCTGACCCGAGTGTTCCGGGTGCTGAAGGACGAGGACACCCACCCCATGCAGCGGACCTTCTCCTTTGGCGTCAGCCGCAGCGACACAGACCGGGACATTCACCCCCGGGACCTCCCGGTTTCGGATGTGACGGTCTCCCTGGTGCAGTACCCCGGATAACCAGCAAAAAACAGAGGCCGCGCTCTGCGCGGCCTCTGTCCGTATGATCCGTTATGTATCGGGCTGTGTGGGGTCGATCTCCGTGGGACTGGGCACAGGGTGCTCCTTGTGCTCCACCATGGCGCGGATAAGCTCCACCGTGCCGCCCAATCCCAGATAACTGGAGTCCAGGCAGAAGTCATAGCTCTCCACCGCGCCCCACTTCTGGGAGGAGTAGTACTCGTAATAGGAGGCCCGGCGCTTGTCGGTCTTGGCGATCAGCGTCTTGGCCTTTTCCGGCGTGATGCTCTGCCGCCTTGCCACCCGCTGAATCCGCATGTCCATGGGGGCGTGGATGAACAGACTCAGGTGGTTGGGATTGTCCGCCAGGGCATAGTCCGCGCAGCGGCCGATCATAACGCAGGGCCCCTTCTCCGCGATGTGGCGGATGGTGTTGAAGGTGGCCAGATACACCTGCTGCTCCAGGGAGTCCCCCACGCCGCTGCCCGGCAGGGCGAACATATAGGAGTCCATGGCGATGGAGTACAGCAGGCTCTTTGGCCGCTCGTCAAAGTTCTCTACGATCTTTTCACACAGGCCGCTCTTCCTGGCGGCCTCCCGCAGGAGCTCCTTATCGTAAAACGGAATGCCCAGCTCCTTGGCAACCCGGATGCCGATCTCCTTGCCGCCGCTGCCAAACTGCCGCCCAATGGTGATGACTGTGTTCATAAGAACGCCTCCTCTCTTGGTGATTTTATTATAGCACTTTTGAGGGTAAGCGTCAAATAAAAAGCTGGACGGAAAAAGCAGGGGGCGGATTGACCGCCCCCGCCTCTTACAGGATGTGCTCCTCGCAGAAGTTGTCCAACACCCGGAAGCCCATGTCCTCCGGCGGGGCCACCGGGAATTTCGCGATGGTCACGGGGTCGAAGATGGGACACATGCGCTTCTCCGGCTCCAGCCGAAGAAAGGGCTTGCTGTCGTCCAGGTTATTGACCGCCTTTTTGCGATCCGGCATAAAATCACCCCGGCGGTAGTATGCGCAGTACCGCCGGAACTATAATTTCCAGATTTCAGCGCAAAATCATCACTTACGACTCCTCGTTCATCAGCCGGATGCCGGCCTCCTTGTCCCCGGCCACGATCAGGTGGGCGTCGGGCTCAAAGCGGTAATCCGGGCTCAGCAGAGGCTCGATCTCATCCCCGTTTTTCACGCCCAGGATATTGACGTTGTACCGGCGGCGGACATCCATCTCCATCACCGTGCGGCCCTCCCACTCCAGCGGCGTCTCAATCTCGAAGACCGCATATTTGGGCGTCAGCTCAAAGTAGTCGAAGGCGTTGCGGGCGGAGAAGCGCATGGCCGCCCGGGCCGCCATGTCCATTTCCGTGTGGATGACAAAATCCGCGCCGATCTTCTTCAAAAACTTGATCTGCCGCTCATGGTCCGCCCGGGCCACCACACACCGGGCTCCCAGCTCTTTCAATGTGGCGGTGGCCTCCAGCGAGCACTGAAAATCGTCCCGCACACAGACAAAGCACACGTCAAAATTGCGGATTCCCAGAGACGCCAGCACCTGCTCATCCTGGCAGTCTCCCACGCAGGCGGCAGTGGCCACGGAGGCGAGCCGGGCCACCTGCTCCTCGTCCTGGTCCAGAATCATCACCTCGTTGCCCAGCTCCGCCAGACGCTTGGTCAAGTGCCGGCCGAACCGGCCCAGACCCACTACCAAAAAAGATTTCATTTCCCGCTCCCCCTATCCGATCAAAATCTTTTCCGGGATATTCCGCAGCTTGGGCTGGGGACGATCCCGGGTCACGGCCATGGCCACGGACATACTGCCCACCCGGCCGGCGAACATCATCAGCAGCACCGTCAGCTTGGAAAGCTCCGGCAGGTACGGCGTCACGCCACGGGTCAGCCCCACGGTGCCCACGGCGGAGATGGCCTCAAACAGCGCGCTGTCCAGGGAGATGCCCTGGAGGCACATGACCATGGTCCCCGCCAGACACGCCAGAAAGAAGATGCTCACCGACGAGTACGCCTTTTGAATGGTGGCCGTGTCCAGGCGGCGGCGGAACACGTTCACATCCTCCTTCCGCCGCACCTGGGCAAGGGCGCTCAAAAGCAGCACGGAGACGGTGTTTACCTTGGCCCCGCCGCCGGTGGAGCCGGAGCCCGCGCCGATGAACATCAAAATCATGGTCAGCAATGTGCCGCTCTGGCTCAGGGCCGTCAGGGGCGCCGTGTTGAACCCCGCCGTCCGGCAGGTAACGGACTGGAACGCCGCCATCAGCGCCCGCCGCCCGGGGCCGGCCCCGGCAAAGGCGTGGTCTCTTTCCAGGAAATAGAAGGCAGCCGCTCCGCCCACGAACAACAGCGTGGTGGCAAACACCACAATTTTGGAGTGCAGCCGCCAGCGGCGAATGTGCCGGCCATGGGTCAGCAGATCGTCCCACACCAAAAAGCCCAGGCCGCCGCAGATCACCAGTGCCATGAGGACGATATTGGGCAGCGGCTCTCCGGCGATGCTGGTCAGGGAGGCCCCGGTGCCCAGCAGGTCGAACCCGGCGTTGCAGAAGGAAGAGACCGCGTGAAACAGCGACATCCAGAGGCCCCGCCCCACCCCATACCGGGGGCAGAACCACAGCGCCAGCAGCGCCGCACCCGCGCCCTCGCAGGTCAATGTCACCCGGATGGCCCGGCGGGTCAGCCGCACGATGCCCCCCATCTGGAGGGCCCCCACGCTGTCCATCAAAATCGACCGCTGACGCAGGCCGATGCGGCGGTGGAGCAGGACGGCCACCAGGATGGAGACGGTCATAAAGCCCATGCCCCCCACCTGGATCAGCAGCAGAATCACCGCCTGTCCGAAGAGGGTGAACTGGGTACAGGTATCGTAGAGCACCAGCCCCGTGACGCAGGAGGCGGACGCCGCGGTAAAAAGGGCGTCCAGAAACGGCAGGGCATGCCCGTCCCGGGAGGACACCGGCAGGGCCAGCAGCACGCCGCCCGCCACGATCAGCGCCGCGAAGCCCAGGGCCAGGGTCTGAACGGCATTCAATTGGATGCGGCGGCGGGGCATGGCGGACACCTCCCTGAAAAATATGTCTTAATTATACACCTTTTCGCAATTTCGTCAACTCTGTGATATACTGCCTTAGAAATCCTTTTCCCTAAAAATTTCGCTGCGCGCGAAACCAATCTTCCATTTTCCCGTCTACATTGTCAAAGACCTTTTGAAAGGAGGCACAGATATGGAGGACAGCGCCATCATCGACCTGTACTGGAGCCGGGACCAGCGGGCCATTGAGGAGACCGCCGGAAAATACGGGTCCTTCCTCCACTCCCTGGTGTGGAACATCCTCCACAGCCGGGGCGACGCGGAGGAGTGCGTCAACGACACCTATCTGCGGGCCTGGAACGCCATTCCCCCGGCCCGGCCCGCGGCCCTCCGGGCCTGGCTGGGCAGAATCGCCCGAAACCTGTCCCTGGACCGCTGGAAGGCGGGCCAAACCCAGAAGCGGGGTGGCGGCGCAGCGGAGGTGCTGCTGGGGGAACTGGACGACTGCGTCCCCGCTCTCCACGGGGTGGAAAAGCAGCTGGAGGATCAGGAGATCGCGGCGCTCATCAGCGCCTTTCTGCGCCGTCTCCCGGCGGAGAGCCGCGTGATCTTTCTCCGGCGGTACTGGTACGGCCAGGAGCTGGCGGACATCGCGGCGGAGCGGAGGTGCGGCGTGGGTAAGGTGAAATCCTCTCTCTTCCGCACCCGGAAGGCCCTGCGGGCCTATTTGGAGCAGGAGGGTGTGATTCTATGAAAAGCGAACGGCTGTTTCGGATTTTAGGGCTGGTGGACGACGAGCTTGTTGAGGAGGCGGTCTCCGCCTCCCCCGCCGCTTCCAAGCGGCGGAGAATCCCGCGGCGGATGCTGGGCCTTGCCGCGTGTCTGGTTTTGATCTGCGGCCTGGGGCTGTGGTACCGCGCCGGCGGTCAGATAAACGCCAGCGGCGGCGCGGACGGCGCGGACCCCACGGCCGGCAGCGGCGGCAGCGGCCACAGCGAGGGAACGGTCTTCATGTCCTATGCCGGACCGGTGTTCCCCCTGACCGCGCTGGAAGCCGATTTCGGTCTCACGGCGGAGCGGACCCTCACCTGGGACTTCGCCCCCGGGGCGTACGCCGACGGAGAGCCCCGCCAGTGGGGGGCACAGGTGACGGACCGCTATGTCCTCGCCAACCCGTCGGAGGAGGACGTCACCGTCACGGCCCTCTATCCCTTTGCCGGGAGCTTTTACGACCTTGCACAGATTCGACCCGCGGTGTCGGCAGACGGCGGGGAAATCAAGACGGAGCTGTACGCCGGTCCCTACGCCGGAGGCTTTGCCAGCGCCTACGGCGCAGAGGACCCGGACCACGACACGCTGAATCTGGCACACCTGACCAGCTGGGAGCAGTATCAGGCCCTGCTGGAGGGCGGCGGCTACCTCTCCCAGACCCTGGCGGAGTATCCGGAGCTGGACATTCCTGTGACTGTCTACTATTTCTCAGATTTCGAGGCGCCCCACGAGCAGTACCCCGCTGCCACCCAGGCCATCACCTTTACCATCGACCCGGAGGCCACGGAAATCCTCAGCTACGGCTTCAACGGCATGAGCTGGGACGAGGAGAGCGGCTGGCGGCAGTATGACTACTTTGTCCCTGACGGCGTCACCCGAGAGCCAGAGACCAAGGCGCTACTTGTGCTGGGAGCGGACATCGGGAACTATGTCCTCCAGGGCTATGAGAACGGCGGCTGTGACGCGGGCGAGGAGATCGGCGGCGTCTCCTGCACCGTCGCCCGGAAGGAGACCACTCTGGATGAGGCGCTGGACTACCTGTCCCAGGAGTATGCGGCCTTCTACACCCGGGGCTGGATTCCGGACCACCCCAATCCCTTTGATACCCTCTCCTTCGAGATGTACCGGGGAGCCGCGGCGGAGCTGCTGGTCCAGTACGGGGCCCTGTCCAACACGCCCCGAGACCGCTACGCCGACGGACGGCTGGACGACATTCTCTATGAAGTTCTAATCCACCAGCGGGTGCTGTACCTGCAATTTTCCGTCACTGTCCCCGCCGGGGGCAGCGTGACCGTGGACTGTACACTGTGGAAGGAGCCCAGCTATGATTTCCACTGTTCCGGCTCGGAGAACGCGGGCCTCCAGGGCTATGATCTGGTGACCCGGCTGGGGTCCTCCCTGGACTTCACCCGGCAGACCGCCGCACTGGAGAACACGGAGGGCATCGAGATTGTCCGGCAGAACCTGGGCTTTGACCTGGAGAACGGCGTCACCTCGGTGGAGCTGAGCACAGAGGAGCACTACTATCTGGAGGTCCGGGTAAGGGAATAACGCCAAAAGCGCACCGTGCTCTCGCACGGTGCGCTTTGTCCGTTGACCTTTGTTTGTTGATCCGTCTCTATATATAACCTTCCTCCGCACCCGCCGCATAGGCGGCTTTTTTGCCTTGCCGCAGCTGCTGCCGCGAAGCCGCCGCCGGACACGCGGAAGGGAGATCAGGGTTTACCAGCCCCGATTGCCAAAGAAGTAGTCAAAGAGGTCATAGGGGTTTGTATATCCGCTGCTGTTATTGCCGTTCTGAGGCTGCTGGGGCTCCGCCTGCTGAATCTGCTGGTCCTCTGGCATCGCGTCCCAGGTGAGCTCTGTGGTGATCGTCTCCCCCTGGCGGTAAATCGTCACTGTGGAGGTGTCCCCCGCCCGGTACTGCTTTTTCGCAATGGTCAGATCTGCCATGGTCTTAATCTCGTGGTCGTCCACCTTGGTAATCACGTCGCCCATCTGGATGCCCGCCCGGTCCGCCGCGCCGTCCTTGTCCACGGCGCTGATGAACAGGCCCTCGGTGATGTCGTAGCGGAACTGGCTGGCAATCTGCTGGGTCATAGACATGGCCTGGACGCCCAGGTACGCCTTATTGGTCACAAAGCCGTTGGTCATGATGTCCTGAATCATGGCCGCCACGTCGTTGATGGGGATGGCGAAGCCCAGGCCCTCGGCGCTGGCGCCGGAAGAGGTATTGGTGTACTTGGCGGAGACGATGCCCACCACCTGTCCGTACTGGTTGAACATGGGCCCGCCGGAGTTGCCGGGGTTGATGGAGGCGTCAGTCTGGATCATGTTGAAGGGCACGCCCTCCACGTTAATGGCCCGGTTCACGGAGGAGACCATGCCGCCGGTCTGGGAGAAGGTCAGCTCCCCCAGGGGGTTGCCGATAGCCAGAACCCGGTCGCCCACGTTCAGCAGGGTGCTGTCCCCCATGGTGACGGGCTGGAGGTTCTCCGCCTCCACCTTGATGACGGCAATGTCGTAATCCTCGTCGCCGCCGATGATCTCCGCATCATAGGCATCCCCGTTGTAGAAGGTCACCTTGACGGTCTCCGCCCCGTCGATCACATGGTAGTTGGTGGCGATAAAGCCGTCGGGGGTCAGGACAAAGCCGGAGCCCGCGCCCGAGGTGGGCTGCTGGGTCTGCCAGAAGCCGTTGCTGGTGGTAGCGGTACCGGTGGTGTTGATGGCCACCACACTGTCCACATTGGCGGCGTAAACCTCCGCATCGGTGAGGAGCGTCTGTCCGTCCACCTTGTTGAGGTTCACTGTGGCGGGAATGGAAGTGCCCTCTCCGGAGAGGACCGTGCCGCTCCCCATGACAGCCCCGCTCTGGGGAGCGCCGGCGCTACGGCCGACGGCGGCCCACACGACCCCACCGCCTACACCGCCGCCCAGAAGCGCGCAGCTCAGTGCCAGGGCAGTAACCTTCAATCCAATTCTGTTCTTCTTCACGGGCTTCATCTCCTGCACAGGCCGCTGGGCGGGCTGGTAGTCGTCCGCGGGCGGCGGCGTAACCTCGCTGCCATCTCTGCGGTAGGTGTAATGGTACAGATTGTGTTCGTCGTTATACATAATGCTTACCTCCTATTATGTATCCCGGTCCGCTTTTCTTTAGAACCGATCATATACCGGGAATGTGTCGAAAGTTTGAAGTTTCTTTGCATTTTCTTTGAAATCTCTTCCGCTCCCCTGAGCTTTGACCACAGTATAGGTTTCGTAACTTAAATTCGCCTTAAAAGTTTGTATATATTTTTTGAACCCACAGTTTTCCGGCGGAAAAATCTGTGTTACAATAGATCTGTAAATGTCTCAGAAAAGGGCGTGAAGCATTTGCTGAAAATCGAAAACATCAAACTCCCGCCCGGCAGCTCCATGGACGGCCTCACCGCAGAGGCTGCCCGGCTGCTGCGGATACGAAAGACAGACGTCCTCTCCCTCCGAATCCTCCGCCGCAGCGTGGACGCCCGGGAGGGCGTCTCCATGGTCTATGCCGTAGAGGTCTCCGTCAACGATGAGGCCAGCCTCCTGCGGCGCTGCCGCAATAAGCGGATAAGCCTTTCCGCCCCCAGACCCGCCTATGCTCTCCCCGCCCCCCGCTCCGCGCCGGAGGTCCCCCCGGTGGTGGCGGGGGCGGGACCGGCGGGCCTCTTCTGCGCCCTGGTGCTGGCCCGGGCGGGCCTGCGGCCCATCCTGCTGGAGCGGGGCCGCAGCGTGGACGCCCGGCAGGCGGACGTGGAGCGGTTCTGGACCTCCGGTATGCTGGATCTCACCTCCAACGTCCAGTTCGGCGAGGGGGGCGCGGGGGCCTTCTCCGACGGGAAACTGAACACCGGCACCAAAGATCTCCGCCACCGCTTCATTCTGGAGCAGCTGGTGTCCTGCGGCGCGCCGGAGGACATTTTGATCGACGCCAAGCCCCACGTGGGCACGGACTACCTCCATATCGTTCTGAAAAGGCTGCGCGAAGAGCTCCTCCGCCTGGGGGCAGACATCCGCTTTGAGACCCGCCTGACAGATCTGGACATCCGGCGGGGCCGCCTGGCCGGCATTGCCGCAGAGGAGCCGGGAGGAGCCTATTCTCTCCCCTGCACCCACCTGGCCCTGTGCCCCGGCCACTCCGCCCGGGACACCTTCGCCATGCTCCACGCCCGGGGCATTGCCCTGGAGGCCAAGCCTTTCGCCGTGGGCCTGCGGATTGAGCATCGGCAGTCGGACTGCGACGCCGCCCAGTATAAGCAGTTCGCCGGACACCCAGGCCTCCCCGCCTCCACCTACAAGCTCTCCTGCCACCTCAGCGGCGGGCGATCCGCCTTTTCCTTCTGCGTCTGCCCCGGCGGGGAGGTGGTGGCCGCCGCCTCCGAGGAACACCAGGTGGTCACCAACGGCATGAGCGAGTTTGCCCGGAGCCGGGAGAACATCAACGGCGCGCTGCTGGTAAACGTGACGCCGGAGGACTTCGGCGGGGACTCTCCCCTGGCGGGCATCGCGTTCCAGCGGCGGCTGGAGCGGGACGCCTACGCCCTTGGCGGCGGCGGGTACCTGGCCCCCGCCCAGCGGGTGGAGGACTTTCTGGCGGGGCGGCCCTCCGCGGGCCCCGGGCGGGTAACCCCCAGCTACCGCCCCGGCGTGACGTGGACCGACCTGCGCCGATGCCTGCCCCCTTTCGTGTCGGACGCCATTGCGGAGGCCCTGCCCGTTCTGGGGCGGAAGCTCCGGGGCTATGACGCCCCGGATGCGGTGCTCACCGCCGTGGAGAGCCGCTCCTCCTCCCCGGTCCGCATTCCGCGGGACGGGACATACCAGTCCTCCCTGCCGGGGCTGTACCCCTGCGGCGAGGGGGCCGGCTACGCCGGAGGCATCCTCTCCGCCGCCGCCGACGGGATGCGCTGTGCCGAACAGATCTGCCAATCCCTCACTCCATAGAAAGAAGGTTTTATTTCATGAAACTCGCCGTAACCGCATTTGTCGTCACCGTTGCCGCGGGCTTCGCGGCGGACAGCTTTTTTCACTCCTGGAACTGGCCAGACGCGGGGGCCATTTTTGCCGTCGCCGTCATGGGAACCTTTCTCCTGTGGTCCAACCGGCAGAAAAACAAACCCGACTGAAATAAGGAGGTACCACCGTTATGAGCCGTAACATCTGCATCTATCAGGAATTTCTCACCGAGGCCCACCGGGCCAAAATTGAATCCGCCGCCAGTCAGGCGGGCCTTGTGCCCCGCTTCTTCACCCTGGACCAGTTTGACGAAGCCCGGGAGTGCCTCCAGGGCTGTGAGGTGCTCTACGCCCACTCCCTGGACCTGCTGCGGGCGGCGCCCGCCTCCCTGAAATGGTACTGCTGCTCCTACGCCGGGGTGGACCCCTACTGCAAGGACCCCTCCGTCTTCGCCAATCCCAACTGCATGCTCACCAACTCCAACGGCTACGGCGTCACCATCGCCGAACACGTGGTGATGGTGACGCTGATGCTGCTGCGGCGAATGCCGGAGTACGAGGCCATTGTCCGGGAGCGGGGGTGGTCCAACCAGCTGCCCATCCGCTCCATCCGGGATAACGAGTTCACCCTTCTGGGCACCGGGAACATCGGCGTCAACGTGGCGGAGCGTCTGCGGGGCATGGGCGCCGCCAAGATCACCGGTCTCAGCCGCTCCGGCCGCATGGTCCCCGGTTTTGACGCGGTGTACCCCATCTCCCGGCTGGACGAGATTCTGCCCGATGTAAAAATCCTCGTCATGTCCCTGCCCGGCACGGCGGAGACCATCCACATTCTGAACCGGGAGCGCATCGCCCTTCTTCCCCGGAGCGCCTATGTCGTCAACGTGGGCCGGGGTACCGCCGTTGAGCAGGAGCCCCTGATCGAGGCGCTGAACGGCGGCCGCCTGGCCGGCGCGGCCCTGGACGTGATGGACCCGGAGCCCCTTCCCCCGGACCATCCCCTGTGGGAGGCCAAGAACCTCATCCTGACGCCCCACGTGTCCGGCAACATGACCCTGGGTTACACCTGCGATGTCAACGTGGAGATGTTCTGCGCCGACCTGCTGCGCTATGGCCGGGGCGAACCGCTGAAAAACCTGGTGGACCGAACGAGAGGATACTGAGTCAACGCCGCATACAGCCGCCGGAAGCCGACCGCTTCCGGCGGTTTTTCCCGGGCGGACAATGGCCTTTTGCCCAAAGAGAAGCAGAATATTTGCATGGTTTTGTGCGGAATCCCGGTTGTAAAACCGCAAAAAGTGCGGTATAGTCATAACGCTTCAACCTAGAAAATTCCGGAGGTGAACCCATGCTGGATCGGAGCGAGGTTGGAAAGCGGGGCTATCTCAACGAGGGCTTCCGCCTGTTCCACCTGAAGGACAGCCGCGCGCCAAAGCTGGATTACCATTACCACGAGTTTGACAAGCTGATTTTGCTGTTGGGCGGCAAGGTCACCTATGTGGTGGAAGGCGTCACCTATTTTCTCCGCCCCTGGGATGTGCTGCTGGTACAGCACAACATGATCCACCGGCCCGTCATCGACCCCTCGGAGCCCTATGAGCGGGTGGTAGTCTGGCTGGGCCGGGAGTGGCTGGCAGACCGGAGCGACCCGGAGGAGGCCCTGGACGCCTGCTTCCACACCACCCGGGAGCGGGGCTTTCACCTGCTGCGCACCAATCCGGAGCGGCGGCTGGAGTACATGAAGGACATTCAGCGGTTGGAGGAGGCCCTGCGGTCCCAGGAATTCGCCGCCGGCCGTCTGGCGGACACCCTCTGCCAGCAGCTGCTGATCGGCGTGAACCGGGACATTCTCCGCAGCCGCACCGCCCAGGAGGAGCGGGACAGCTACCGGGTGGACCCCAAGATCGAGGAGATCCTCAAGTACATCGCCGCCCACCTGGAGGAGGAGCTCACCGTGGAGAGCCTCTCCAAGCGGTTCTATCTCAGCCGCTACTACCTGATGCACCGCTTCAAGGCCGTCTCCGGCTACACGGTCCACCAGTACATCAGCCAGAAGCGGCTGCTGCGGGCCGGGGAGCTGATCCGCTCCGGCGTGCCGGTGATGAAGGCGGCGGAGCAGGCGGGCTTTTCGGAGTACTCCACCTTCCTGCGGGCCTTTCAGAACACCTTCCACATGAGTCCCCGGGAGTTCCGCTGAGGGGTGTGAAAAGAGGGAAACCATGCAAACTGAAATCGAATTTTCCGGACAGGACCTGCGGCGGCTCATTGTGCCGCTGGTCATCGAGCAGCTGCTGGCCATCACCGTGGGTCTCTTTGACTCCGTGATGGTCTCCCAGGTGGGAGAGGCGGCCATCTCCGCCGTGTCTCTGGTGGACACGGTAAACGTGCTGCTGGTCAACGCCTTCGCGGCTCTGGCCACCGGCGGCGCCGCCATCGCGGGGCAGTACCTGGGCCGCCGGGAGCCGGAGAAGGCCGGCCACTCCAGCGCCCAGCTGCTGCTGTTCATGGGGGAGGTCTCCCTGCTGATTACGCTGCTGTTCTACCTGGGAAGGGGCTTCGTGCTGGGCACGGTCTTCGGCCAGGTGGAGCCGGACGTGGCCGCCTATGCCAACACCTACTACCTCATTGTGGAATCCTCCACCCCCTTCCTGGCCATTTACAGCGCCGGGGCGGCCCTCTTCCGGGTCATGGGCAACTCCCGAATCTCCATGTGGGTCTCCCTGGGGATGAACGCCGTCAACGTGGCGGGCAACGCCCTTTTGATCTTCGGCTTTCACATGGGTGTGGAGGGCGTGGCCATTCCCACTGTGGTGTCCCGGCTGGCGGCGGCGGCCGTCATGGTAATCTTGCTGCGCCGCCCGGGCCTGCCCATGCGGGTGGAGCACTTCACCCTCCGCCATGACCGCTACGTGGTGCGGAACATCCTGCGCTTCGGCGTGCCCAACGGGCTGGAGAGCAGCATGTTCCAGCTGGGCAAGATCCTGCTGCTGTCCACCGTGTCTGTGCTGGGCACCGCCTCTGTGGCGGCCAACGCCATCGGCAACAATCTGGCCTCCTTCCAGTGCGTGGCGGGCAACGCCCTGGGCCTTGCCATTGTGACGGTGGTCTCCCGCTGCATCGGGGCAGGCAGCTATGAAAAGGCCCGGTCCTACACCAGCAAGCTGATGAAGTACACCTATCTCTTCATGGCGGTGTTCATCGCCGTCACGCTTGTCTCTTTGCCGCTGCTTCTGCGGCTGTACAACGTGTCCGACGAGGCGGCGGGCTATGCCCGGCAGATCGTGTGGATGCACGGCGTCATGGGCGTTTTGATCTGGCCCCTGTCTTTCACCCTGCCCCAGGCCCTCCGGGCCGCCGGGGACACCCGGTTCACCATGGTGGTCTCCACCGTGTCCATGTGGACCATGCGTGTGGGCTTCGGCATCCTGCTGGGCCGGCACCTGGGCTTTGGTGTGCTGGGTATCTGGATGGCCATGTTTGTGGACTGGATTCTTCGCATCGCCTTCTTTCTTCCCCGCTTTCTGGGCCACAAATGGGAGACCATGGGCCTGCGGGAATAGACGAACAACCCCCGCCCTGCCGACGGCAGAGCGGGGGTTTCTCCGTGACCGCTTATGAGGGAATCAGTCCCTGGATCAGAATCACCAGAATCAAAACCGGCAGTACATACAGAAAGTAAGGCTTCAGCCAATGGGGCATTTTCACACCCTGGCCGGCGTTGGCCTCCTCCAGATACTTGTCGTAGCCCCATCCCCACCTGCTGACGCAGAACAGCAGGTACACCAGGGACCCCAGGGGCAGCAGCAGGTTGGACACCAGAAAGTCCTCGCTGTCCAGCACGCCTCGGCCTCCGATAATCTGGAGATCGCTCCAGACGTTGAAGCCCAGGACGCAGGGGAAGCTGGCGACGAGAATCAGCACGCAGTTAATCAAGGTGGCCTTCCTCCGGCTCCAGCCGAAGTTATCAATGCAGTTGGCCTGGAGATTCTCAAATACGGCGATGACTGTGGAGAAACTGGCAAAGGTCATGAACAGGAAGAACAGCGCTCCCCACAGCCGTCCGCCAGCCATGTTCAAAAATACCTTGGGCAGGGTGATGAAAATCAGGGAGGGGCCGCTGTCCGGCCGGACACCGAAGGCTGTGCAGGCCGGGAAGATGATGAGGCCCGCCATCAGCGCTACAAAGGTATCCAGCGAGCAGATGCGAATTGCCTCGCTGGTGAGGGTGTGGTCCCGGCTCATATAGCTGCCGAAGACCTCCATGGCGGCGATGCCCAGGCTCAGGGTGAAAAAGGCCTGATTCATGGCGGCGGTAATCACATTGCCCATACCCATCTCGGCGGCCTGCCGGAAATCCGGAAGAAGGTAGAACTTCACGCCCTCCATGCCGCCGGGTAAAGTCAGGCTGTGGACAGCCAGCACGGCAATCAGGGCCAAAAGACCCACCATCATTACCTTGGTAATGCGCTCCAGGCCCTTTTGCAGGCCAAAGCTGCAAATCAGGAAACCAGCCAGCACGGTGACCACCATCCAGACAGTCATCTCCGCCGGGTTCCCCAGCATCCCCACAAAGAACATATTGTCCACCGCCTCGCCCTCCAGACCTGTGAAGGCCCCGGCGGCAAACTTGAAGAAATATCCCAGCATCCAGCCGGAGACGGTGGTATAGAACATCATCAAAAGGCAGCAGCCCGCCACGCAGAACCAGCCGTGGATATGCCACTTGCTGCCCGCCGGCTCCAGGGCCTTGTAGCTCAGCACGGCGCTCTTGCGGCTGGCCCGGCCCACCGCCAGCTCCATGGTCAGCACCGGCACGCCCATGATTACCAGGAACAGCAGGTAAAACAGCACAAACACGCCGCCGCCGTTCTCACCGGTGACGTATGGAAATTTCCACACGTTTCCGATGCCCACGGCGCACCCTGCGCTCACCAGCAAAAATCCGAGCCTGGATTGGAAATGCTCCCGTTTCATAAATCAATTCCTCTCTTTTCTCCATGCTGAAAAAGAGCCTGCGGCAATGCCGCGGGCTCTTCCGTTGCGAAAGATACCTCGTCCCCTGGGAGAACGATCTGCAAAAGCTGTCCCGCCGGCTTTTCGTTTGGGCACTTTTTCGCTCAAGATTGGCCACGGCGCACCCTTCCAAACTCACTCCCAACGCCCTCCCTACAGGGCTTTTCCAGTGACGAGGCAGGCACCGACTCTCAATTTTCATGTAAAAATCATCCGAATTACCCCTCGCCCGTTGCCAAAAGGGCAACAAAAAAGAACCCGGAGTAATTCGCAATGAACTACTCTGGACTCTTCTTTTTACTCAGCACTTGATCTCAACGCTGTTCCCACAGGGACAAAACTGGAAGCAGAATTGGGATATTGTGGGTGGGGCAAGCACAAAGACTTCCGGAGAAATTCACATTATGTATATTATAACATGAAACATCTTAATCGTCAACAATCGATTGTGTTGATTTACTATTGCACTGTCTGACAAATGGGGTGCAATTCAGCAGGCCTAAGGACCTCCATTTGGATATTGGATAAAAGAAAAAGCACGATCTTTACAATCGTGTTTCCTCTCGGGTGTTCATTTGTGTCACATTGGCTTCCCGCAGGAAGGGGGCCCGGGGAAACCTGCGGTTTCCCCGGTTGATTTGCCGGAGGCAAATCAAGAAATTTCAATCATTTTCGGCAGGACATGTGCCTGCCGAAAATACCTCGACCCGCGCACCCCCAGGGTGTGCACACCAGTGACCGACGTCACTGGCGGGGGCTAAGGGGGGAGCCTGCTCCCCCCTTACTTCCTGTGCAGTGCCTTCATGCGTTTTTCGTGGTCGAGGATGGATTTGCGCATCCGCAGGCTCTTGGGGGTCACCTCCAAAAGCTCGTCGTCCGCCAGGAACTCCAGGCACTGCTCCAGGCTCATCTGCTTCGGGGGCACCAGACGCAGCGCCTCGTCGGAGCCGCTGGCCCGGGTGTTCGTCAGCTGCTTCTTCTTGCACACGTTCACCGTCATGTCCTCGCTCCGGGGGCTCACGCCGATTACCATGCCGCCGTATACCGGCACGCCCGCGCCGATGAACAGCGTGCCCCGCTCCTGGGCGTTGAACAGCCCGTAGGTGATGGACTCGCCGGTCTCAAAGGAGATGATGGAGCCGTTGCCCCGGCGGGAGATGTCGCCCTTGTAGGGGGCGTAGCTGTCAAATACAGAGGCCATGATGCCCTCGCCCTTGGTGTCGGTGAGAAAGTCGCTGCGGTAGCCGAAGAGGCCCCGGGCCGGGATCAGAAACTCGATCTTCATCCGCTCGCCCACGGGGGTCATCTCCACCATGTCCGCCTTCCGCTGGCCCAGCTTCTCGATGACGGAGCCCACGCAGTCGCCGGGCACGTCCACCACCAGCCGCTCGATGGGCTCGCAGGTCTTCCCGTCAATCTCCTTGTACAGCACCCGGGCCGGGGAGACCTGGAATTCGTACCCCTCCCGGCGCATGGTCTCGATGAGGATGGAGAGTGACATCTCTCCCCGGCCCGCCACATTGAAGGCGGTCTCCCGGTCCGTATCTGTGACCCGCAGGGACACGTCCTTCAAGGTCTCCCGGTACAGCCGCTCCCGGATCTGGCGGGAGGTGACGAACTTGCCCTCCCTCCCGGCAAAGGGGGAGTCGTTGACGGAGAAGGTCATCTCCAGCGTGGGGGCGGAGATTTTCACAAAGGGCAGGGCCTCCACGGCGGCGGGGGCGCAGATGGTGTCGCCGATGGTGATGTCGCCGATGCCGCTCATGGCGATGATGTTTCCGGCGGAGGACTCAGCGACGGCCTTCCGGGCCAGGCCGTCGAATTCGTAGATGGCGGTGGCCTTGGCCTTGCGGAGCACGGCCTCGGGGTCGTGGTAGTTGCACACGGCGATCTCCTGGTTCTGCTTCAGGCTGCCCCGCTCAATTCGGCCGATGGCAATGCGGCCCACGAACTCGTTGTAGTCAATGGAGCTGACCAGCATCTGGAAGGGCTCGTCCACGTTGGCCTCCGGCGCGGGGATATACTCCAGAATGGTCTCGAAGAGGGGCGTCAGGTCTGCGCCCACGGCGTCGGGAGAGTAGGAGGCGGTGCCGTTGCGGCCGGAACAGAACAGCATGGGGCTGTCCAGCTGCTCCGAGGTGGCGTCCAGGTCCATCAAAAGCTCCAGCACCTCGTCGATGACTTCGTGAATCCGCTGGTCCGGCCGGTCGATCTTGTTCACCACCACAATCACCCGATGGCCCAGCTCCAGGGCCTTGGAGAGAACGAAGCGGGTCTGGGGCATGGGGCCTTCGGCGGCGTCCACCAGCAGAATAACGCCGTTGACCATCTTCAAAATGCGCTCCACCTCGCCGCCGAAGTCGGCGTGTCCCGGGGTATCCACGATGTTGATCTTGGTGTCCTTGTACTGGATGGCGGTGTTTTTGGCCAGGATGGTGATTCCGCGCTCCCGCTCCAGATCGCCGGAGTCCATGACCCGGTCCATCACCTCCTGGTTCTCCCGGTACACGCCGCCCTGCTTGAGCATCTCGTCCACCAGGGTGGTCTTGCCGTGGTCGACGTGGGCGATAATGGCAACGTTTCTCAATTTTTCGTTTTTCATAAATGATCTCCTTTGTCCTACGGCAAGATTACGAGGCCCCATCTTTGACGGGGCGGCGCGAAGCGCCGTCTTTTGGATTACGAAACCCCGCAAAACCGGAGATTTTGCAGGGAGAGGCGGAACACCAGAGAAAAGAGGAGTCCCGCCATCAGGCGGGGACAGTTTTCCGGCAGGGCCGGACCTCGGCGTATCCGGGCTCGGGACTTCCCATTTTACATACGTTTTTTAATTATAGCCTTATTTTCCCAGCATTTCAATGGAAAAATCCACATCTTTTCAAGTTTTCAGCCTTTTTTATCCGTCAAAATGCCGCTTTTTCGAGGTCATACCTTTTTTACCAAGAATTTCGCCCCTCCGGCCCTTTTTTTCGTCCCTCCGCACATTGACCCCTCCCCTTTCAAGTGCCTATAATAAAGGTGCTGCCGGGGAAGCGGCGCCAGCGCCGCACGTTCCCGGGCAAGTAACGCGGCCCGCTGGGGCCGCCCAGGAGGCAATTGCCATGTACCGCATCAAGACATTCAACAAGATCTCCCCCGTTGGCCTGAACCGTTTTAATCCGGAACGCTATGCCGTCTCTGACAGCGAGACCAATGAGGACGGCATTCTGGTCCGCTCCGCGAAGCTGTTGGACTATCCCCTGCCGGAGAGCCTGCTGGCCATCGCCCGGGCCGGAGTGGGGGTGAACAATATTCCCATTGACCGCTGTTCCGAGGCGGGAATCGCCGTGTTCTCCACCCCCGGCGCCAATGCCAACGCCGTCAAGGAACTAGTGCTGTGCGCCATGCTCATGGGCTCCCGGGATGTGGATGGGGCCATCCGCTGGGTCCGGAGCCAGGTGGAAGCCGGCGTAGATGTGACCACGGTGGTGGAAAAGGGCAAATCCGCCTACGCCGGGCCGGAGCTGTACAAAAAGACGCTGGGCGTCATCGGGCTGGGGGCCATCGGCGCGCTGGTAGCCAACATCGCCCTGTCCCTGGGCATGGACGTCTACGGCTACGACCCCTACCTCTCCGTAGACGCCGCCCTGCGGCTGGACCGGCACATCCATGTGGTCAAGGACATCAACGAGCTGTACAAGCGGGCGGACTACGTCACCATCCACATTCATTTCACGGACAAAACCAGGCACATCATTGACGCCAAGGCCATTGCCGCCATGAAACGCGGCGTCCGGTTCATCAACCTGGCCCGGGGAGAGATCGTGGACGACGACGCCATGCTGGCGGCCCTGGACACCGGATGGGTGGCGGCCTATATCACCGACTTCCCCACCAACCGCCTGGTGCAGGCTCCCCATGTGGTGGCCATGCCCCACCTCGGGGCCTCCACTCCGGAGAGCGAGCAGAACTGCGCCGTCATGGCGGTGGATGAACTGACGGACTACCTGGAAAACGGCAACATCCGCAACTCTGTGAATCTGCCCAGCGTTTCGCTGGAACGCAGCGGGATCATGCGGATGTGCATCATCCACCGGAACGTACCGGCCATGCTGGCGAATATCACGGCGCTCTTGAGCCAGGACGGCGTGAATGTGGAGAACATGAGCAACAAGTCCCGCGGAGATTACGCCTACACCCTGGTAGACCTGGGAGCTCGGGTGGAGCAGGCGGTCATTGAGGATGTAAAGTGCCTGGCCAATGTAATCCGGGTGCGGGTAATCGAGTGAGGGCCCTGGGGAGGCCGTTCTCCAGCGGCCTCCCCAGGGGTTATATTTTGAAATTTTGGAAAAAAGCGAAAGAAACTCTTTACACGGGGGAATTTTTCTGTTATACTGCTTAAGGCACATAGGGGAGATCCTCCTAAATACCAATTAAAACAAGTTCATATTCTCTTAGGTACGCGCCCGTGGCGCAGTTGGATAGCGCGTCAGACTCCGACTCTGAAGGCCGCTGGTTCGAATCCAGTCGGGCGTACCAAAAGCCCTGAAAGCTTCGTTTTCAGGGCTTTTTCATAACTTATCGCGTCTATTTCTCAAATTTCAAAAGGAGGAACTTACCATGTCCAAATACGCCGGAACCCAGACCGAGAAAAACCTGGAGGCCGCTTTCGCCGGGGAGTCCCAGGCCCGGAACAAGTACACCTACTTCGCCTCCAAAGCCAAGAAGGAGGGCTTTGAGCAGATCGCCGCTCTCTTTCTGAAGACCGCCGATAACGAGAAGGAACACGCCAAGATGTGGTTCAAGGAACTGGAGGGTATCGGGTCCACTGCTGAGAACCTGGGAGCTGCCGCTGACGGGGAGAACTACGAGTGGACGGATATGTACGAGGGCTTTGCCAAGACCGCCGAGGCGGAGGGCTTCCCGGAACTGGCAGCGAAATTCCGTATGGTTGGCGAGATCGAGAAGCACCACGAGGAGCGGTATCGGGCCCTGCTCCGCAACGTAGAGGCCCAGGAGGTCTTTAAGAAGAGCGAGGTTAAGGTTTGGGAGTGCCGGAACTGCGGACATATCGTAGTAGGTACTTCCGCCCCGGACATCTGCCCTGTCTGCGCTCATCCCCAGGCTTATTTTGAGGTCCACGCGGAGAATTACTAAGCATACACTCTTGTACTGATAGAAACGGATGGTCAGGATATGAGTCTCCAGCTGATTTTCATCTTGGTGGTCCTGATGACCGCCAACCAAATCATCGGAACCGGATACGGCTCCTGGAAGTCGGGCTTTGACAGAGGCCTGTTCTTTCGGGGCGTCAAAAAGATCCTCCTGCTGTTTGTGGGGTATGGCGCCATCGCGCTGGCAGCCCGTTTCGTGGCGGACTACATGCCAAAGGCGGAGTATCTGAGCGGCATCCTTCTGGAGCCCATTGCCAAGTACTTTACCAAGGTCTGCGACTCCCTGAAACAGCTGCTGAACGAACCCACCAAGACGGAATCTTCCTCCATCCCCCAAGAACCGACAAAGCCGGACGCAGCACAGGAAGAACCCCCGCCGAATAGTACATAAGCGGCCCTCCGGCAGAGCTCTGCCAGGGGGCCGCTTATGTGTTAGACTCCGTTTAAATGTCCAATCCCCGCTGTAGCGCCTCGCTGGCCGCTTTCTTGTTCTTGTCGAAGGCATGGGTGTAGGTGTCCAGCGTGGTGGAGGGCTGGCTGTGCCCCAGGAGACTGGCCACTGTCGCCACATCGGTGCCGTTAGCGATCAGGAGGCTGGCGTTGCTGTGACGGAGGGAATGCACGTTCAACTTTTCCGGAAGGCCGTTCTTCTTCAGGATCATCTTGAACCTCCAGGTGAAGGTGCTGGGCGTCATGGGATCCCGGCTGTCGTGTCTGCGGAACACGAAGTCGTCCTCGGTCAGCTCGCGGTTCTCGTAGGCGTCCGCCTGCCAGACACACTCACGCTTGTACTCCTTCAGCAGGCTCTCCATCTCAGGGGAGAAGTAGACGTATCTGTCCCCTGCCGCTGTCTTGGTGTCCTTGACGATGATGTCCTCGCCAGTGATCTTCACCACGTTCCGCTGGATGTGGATGCTGTTTTTCTCGTAGTCGATATCGGACCACTTCAGGCCGCAGCACTCGCCGCGCCGCATTCCCGTGGCGATGATCAGCTTGTAGTAGGTCTCGTATTTGAGGCTCTCATTCTCCAGCGCCGCGATGATCTTCTGCATGGTCTCCTCGTCCGCGATCACCTTTTCCTTCTTTTTGCCGGAGTATTTGTAGGTTCTCCAGGCCGGATTGTGATTGATAAAGCCGCTCTCCATGGCATCGGAAAGGATCCCGCACAGGCATGCGTGGACTCCCTCTACCGTGTACTCGGAGAGCGGCTTTCCCGTATTCTGACTGATCTGCTTCCGCAGTTCGTTGTAGAGATCCCGGAAATTCTTGGGGCGGAGCTCTGTCAGCTTGTACCCGCCCAGATACGGCAGGAAGCGGTCGATGTCCTGCTTGTCCCGGGCCAATGTGGACTTCGCCAACTTGTTGGGCGCAACGTCCCGGAGCCAGATCTGGACGTACTCTATCAGGGTGATGCTCTTGTCCACCGTCACCGGCGTGTCCTTGCACGCCCGCTCAAAGAGCATCGCCTGCTCGTTGAGCCATTTTTCTCTCTGCTTTGGCGTCAGCCCCTCCGGCGGCTTCACCGTCTTCTGCTGCGGCAGCCGGCGCTTGCCGTTATGATCATAACCCATGGAGACTACCAGGAGGTAACTGTTCCCCCGTTTCCGGATACTTGCCATGTCTGCATCTCCCCTTCTGACCTCAGTCTGGCTGAGGTTTATTTTGGCAAGCACAACATACTCCATCTGCCGCCGTATAGCTACTGCTTTTTTGATCTTGAGCGGAGATTCTACGATAGCAACAATCACGCGCTCTCAGATTTCCTGCCGCTGAAATCAAACACGGTCTGCGCATGGATCCTGGCCGCCTCACATTTAAGCCGAAGCTGAGGGTGGCAGTAGGTTCGCTCCAGGAAGCCAGTGTCGCCGTGGCCAGCCAGCTCCGCTACAGTTTGCTTGTCCACGCCGTTGTGAAGCATCGTCGAAACAAAATAATGGCGGAGCGTGTGAAGATGAAACTCCCTTGGGAATCCGTTTTCATCATAGATCCGCCGGAGATACCTGGAAAAAGTATCGGGGTGTATCAGTTTCCCATCCTCATTCGTGAACACATAATCGCCCATCTCAAATCCGTTTTCCTGTGCCTCACGCATTTTCAAGTAGCAGTAACTGCGAAGAATGCTGGTCATATCCTCGCTGAGATAGATCGTCCGGCACTGACCATTTTTCGTGGTTCCCTCGACCACGCCCTTCCCTGGAACCGAGCTGTGGGAGCGGCTGACGGTCAGGATGCTCTCGTTCCCGTTCATGATGAAGTCCTGCCACTTCAGGGCGCACAGCTCGCCCCTGCGGCAACCGGTGTAGATTGCCAGGGCGTAGAAAGTCTTATACGGATCATCCTCTTCTGCCAACAGATCCAAGAAGCGGCGGGCCTCCTCATCGGTGGGAATCACCTGCATTCGTGCAGCCGTCTCCGGCAGATCAATCATCCGGGCGGGGTTCTTCTCGATGATCTCATTTCGCTTGGCGTCACTTAGCACAGCGGAGACCACCGTTAGATACTTCTGCACTGTGCTCTCCTGAATCGGCCCGCCCCGCCAGGTCCTTTTCCGAAGCTCCGCCAGAAGATTCTCCAGAGCAATGGGGCGCAACTTATTCAGCCGGATACTGCCAATCATCGGATAGACTGTCTCCAGAGACCGGCAGTAGAAACCGAGGGTACTCGGAGCGTACTTCGTCTGCCGCTCCAGCCAGCGGGTCGCGTACTCCTGGAACGTCATCTCCCCGTCCTCGCAGTAGCCGCTCTTGACCAGCTTCTCGAACTCTTCCGCTTCGTGTGCGACGTACTGCGGGATTCCTCTGCCGCCTACTGTCTGCGGGACTGTGATGGTCTTGGCCCTGCTGATCTTTCTGCCGTCAGAGCGATAACCGTTACTGACGGTAATCTTGAACTTGCGTGTGTCCAGTTTCTTGATACTTGCCATAAAAATTTCCTTTCTACATACTCATGCTCTGGCTGTGGCTGTGCGTGTCGCTGGTGAGCCTCTGTCCCATCGCCAGCTTCTTTAAGGCCTCCCTGCGGCGCTGCTTGCTGTCCGTCCATGTGGGTGGTGTAGGGAGTTGAGGCAGGTCCTCGTTGTGTTCCATCTCTTTGCCCAGTTGAAGGAGACCACTGGCCAGATCACCCATCCATCCCTTGTCAGGCTCCATGCTGCCGGGTTGAAATCCCATGACCTGTCGATAGACAAACACTGCTTCCAGATTTTCTTTGAGAAAAGTCTCGTCGTGGAGGCTGCTGTCCCGGCACTTGCGCCCGTTGGGACAGGTGAAGGTGATGTGCTTCCGGGTATCCGTCCAGGTCACTTCATAGCCCTCGTACTCCATGTTCTCAATGAAGCTCTCCCGGTCCGCGGCGTACTCCAGTGCCTCGTTGATGGCCTGGATTAAATCCAACTTCCAGCTGTCGTATCGCAATCCAGCCTGATACTCGCCGGGCTTTATCCGCTTTTTCTTCGGATACTTCTCCGGCTCCTCCAGCACCCGCAGTCCGTAAGCCATGCAGATCTCATCGTTGAGTTTCCGATGCGCCAGCAGGGTATCACGGTTCTGGTGGAGCTTCCTGCCGTTCTCACAGCTGACGCTGTTCACCACAAGGTGATTGTGGAGGTGGTTGGTGTCGATGTGGGTGGCGATCACCACCTCGTAACCAGGAAATGCCCTCTGCGCCAGCTCCAGGCCAATCACGTTGGCCTCCTGAGGCGTGAGATCATCTTCCTGAGAAAAGGATTGCACAAAGTGATAGAACTGCCTGCCGTCTGTTTTTCGGAACCGCTGCTTGGTGGTCATCATCTCCAGGTAGGATGCCTGGGGCACGCAGTTGCTCCCGGTGACCAGACACGCACCGTCCAACACCGTCTTCTTTGCTTGCACCACATAAGACAGCACGCCCGCCATTGCCCCTGCGGTCTGCTTCTTGTTTCGGATTGCGGTGAAGGTCGCCATCAGCTTACCTCCTTTGTCAATTTGCGGATCGCCGCACAGAGGTCGGCGTACCTGTCGATCAACTCATCACCGCGGAGAACGGTGATCCGTCCCATGTTTGCCAGCGTAGTCAGCTGGTTGAGGTTGCGGCCCTGGGCCTTCAGCTCCGAGAGAACCGCATCCAGACCATCCACTTTGACAATCTCCTGCCCCAGTCCGCAGATGCACAGGTAGTCTGTGAGCGTCATGTTGGCGTCCCGCGCCCGCTGCTGGAGCTGCGCTTTCACCTTTGGCGTCATCCTCGCCGTAACGATCTCTGTTTTTCTCTTCTGCATTTGTGTTTCCCTCGCTTTCTCTTCTCCCCTTCAGGGGCAGGGGGTGCAGGGGCCTTGCCCCGGCGAATGCGGCCGGCGTATAGCCGGACGCTATGCTTGCCCCACCCGAGGGTGGGTTTTCCCGTTCTCCGGCCCTGCCGCGTTGATCTCCAGCAGGGGGCTGTACTGTGGTCTTTCCCTGTTCCCCAGCCCGTCTGTGCATCCCTGTTCTCCTCCCCTCTCACTACTCCCGCGCCGCCGTAAGATCCCACACACCGCCCTCACAGCGCCACACGATGGGCACTCTCTACGGCGGCAGTGTCGATAGGGTCGATTTCTCTGACCCCGGAAAAATCGTCACTATCGGCACGGCGCAGCTCTATGAGACGTTTCCCGTTGCTTCGGCGGATCGAAACGACAATGCCTGCTTTCTTTAGCGCCCCAACGCTTTGCAGGATTTGCCTGCCCACCTTTTTCGGAGTGATCCCCTCGCTGCCGTCAGGGTCGATCTTGTTTGCCAGCTCAGTGGGAGTGCCGATAAATTCCCCGCGGGAATCCATCAACGCAGAGAGGAGAAAAACAATCCTGCTATCCAGCACCTGCGCCTGCTCTCGGCTGTCGCGTTCCAGCTCCCACACGTTGTCGGCATTGCGGCGCAATTCCAATTCCCGATACTCGATGTCCCGACCGATGCAACTGAGTTTCGCTCTGCCGCTGCCCCGCCGCTCCTCCACCAGTGTGAAGCTGGAATCCACTGCGCCGCTGATGGCCGTGGTGCCGGAGATGCGGTTGAACACATCGTCCGCCTTTTCTTTCCGCAGGTGGTGGATCAGCAGGATGGCAATTCCGTGAGCATCGGCCAATTGCTTCAATGTGGAGAGGTCGCGGTAGTCGTTGGCGTAAGTGTTGTCGTAATTCGTGCCCCGGATCATTTGCAGGGTGTCAATGATGATGAGGGACGTGTCCGGATGATCACTGAGGAACTGCTCCAGCTGCTCAGTCAGTCCATCACCCAAGATACGGCTCTCAGTGCAGAAGTGGACGCTGGCCGGTGCGTCCTCCGTCACATCGAACAGCCGGTTCTGGATGCGGAGCTGAGAGTCCTCCAGACAGAGGTACAGTGTCGTACCCTGCTTCACCTGCATTCCCCAGACAGGTTCGCCTTTGGCAACAGTCACCGCCAGCCACAGGGCCAGCCAGGATTTCCCGACCTTGGGAGAACCAGCGAGGATGTGCAGGCCCTGGGAGATCAGCGTGTCCACCACGAAGCTCAGCGGCTGGAGCGGACGGCTCATCAGGGTCTCGCTGTCGATGGTGTTGAGCGATGAGAGAATTGTTTTTTTCATCGTGGTACCTCCTCTGAAAATTGATTTGACTTTTATCCGTTCATGTGATAGTCTTACTTTATATCATATTATATGAGCGGTCTCTTTGCGTTTCAGTTTAACAGGCTTTCGAGCTCTTGTCAAGACTGTTCGTATAATTATTTTTATTGACAGTCTATTTTGTGGGGTGTGAAATGAACAAGTATACATTCAAAACCTACATCGCCAACCGCAGAGAGTATTTTTGCTACGGTCAGAACACATCGCTGACAAAAAAAGACTTCCCGTTTCCGGAAAGTCTTTTGAAGCTGCTGCGTCTGGATATTTGGAGATACGAACCGCTGATTAAAAAAATGGAAAAGGCGCTTCTGCGGTTCTATCAAACGAAAGCGCCACAGGACGCCAACATTGTCCTCGCCGGATTGGACGAGCTGGCGGAGGCCCACATCTATTTCCAGCAGCTTCGTCTGGACTGGATGCAGCGTTTCGAGCAGGTAGCGAGGGTGGAGGACTCTGCGCTGCCCGAACTGCTGCCCAGAAAGGACCTGACGTATATCCCCAGCACCATTGACGCCATGCAGAAACAGATCCAGCGGCTCTTCCAGAGCGTTCTGGACATTGAGCTTGGAAAAAAGGCCTCTGTTCAGGACCTCATGGCGAGCTACTATAACCGGGAGCGGTCCGATACTCTGAACACATTTCAGTTCCGCACCCTGCCGCTGAAATTTGAGCCGGTAGACTCCCGTACCTTTACGGAAGTCCTCTACCCCGAAACGGTCTACGACCTAATCGACTACTTCCTCCGGGAGTGCGTCCAGCGGGAGCAGCGGATGCGCGTGTGCAAAAACTGCGGCCTCTACTTCGCCGTCAAAGGTCGTGGCACCGCCGAGTACTGCGACGTCACCACGGATGAAAAGGGGCGTATCTGCAAGGAAATCGGTGCCTTTGTCCACTGGTCCCAGAGCAAGGAGGATGACGAGATCTTCAAGGTCTACCGCCGGGAGTACAAGAAGCGGTTTGCCTGGACAAAGACCGGGAGGATCTCCTCTACAACGCTCTACGCCTGGGGAGAAAAGGCCAGAGAGAAAAAAGCGGAGTGCGAGGCGGGGAAGATCACGCTTGAGGAGTATCAGGAGTGGCTCAAAAACTCCTAAATAAGCCATACAACAATACATGGCGGAGATTATCAAACCGGGAAAACCCAACAGGAGTGCACTCTGTTATACGTGATCGACAGATGGGATGTTCTGTTCCCCCACGCATCCTGACTCCTGATATATTTGCCTTAAAAATTGTCCGACCTGCCTTGTTTTGCATTTGTTCATGCTGTATAATGATAAAGTCCCAATTTGGTTCCGTATTCCCGGCAGGGTCTAAAGCGTCATGCCGCAATAGCTCAAGAAGAAACGGGAACACGAAAGCAAATTGGGCGATTATAAATAACGGCTGGATGCGCTCTTCGCAACGCGTCAGGAAACCAGAGTTCATAAATCAGGATGTAAGGTGATGCAAAATGGCAAAAAAGAAAACCGCAAAGACTGACAGAACAAACAAAGCTCCATTGGAACCAATTACCGCAGAACCCAAGGTTCAAGCTGCCGGGGAGGACAGTGTGAACCCGCTGGCGGAAAAAATTGAAGCGGAACCTCCCAAGGCTGCAGAAGAGCAGATTGAAAAGCTTCCGCAGACCGAACCCGCAAATGCGGTCCAGGAGGAACGGCCACAGCCGGCAGACATAGAAACTACGGAAGAGAATACCCCGGTGGAGGAACCTGCAGAAATACCTGTTCCGGAGGATGTCGTGGCGGAAGAGCCCACAGAAGCGTCCGCACCGGAACAGGCTAATCCGTCCCCCAGAAGGAGCGTCGTGTTCATCGGTTCGGAATGCTATCCATTTGTCAAGACCGGCGGCCTGGGCGATGTGATGTACGCGCTTCCCAAGGCGCTGGTGAAGCAAAACTGCGATGTGAAAGTCATCCTTCCCCGCTATAAGTGCATCCCGTGGGAGTATCAGCAGAAAATGATTTACCGCGGCTCTTTTCAGATGGACCTCTGCGCCGATGGCCGGTCTTATTATGTGGGCATCATGGAGTATGTCTGGGACGGCGTGGTATACGATTTCATTGACAACGAAGAGTTTTTCAGCTGGGGAAATCCATACACTAATCTCATTGACGATATCCCCAAATACTGCTACTTCGCAAAGGCGGCTCTTGCGGCGCTGAACTACATGGATTGGATCCCCGATATCATCCACTGCCACGACTGGCAGGCCGCCCTGGTCCCGGTGTATCTGCGGACGCTGTTTGCCAACACCCGGCTCAACAGCGCGAAAACGATCCTGACCATCCACAATCTCCGTTTCCAGGGAATTTACGATATTCCTACAATTCGCTACTGGTCCGGACTGCCGGATTACGTCTTTGACATGGACGCTTTGAAAACAGGCTATAACGACGCAAATATGCTCAAGGGCGGATTGGCCTACGCAAACATCATTACCACCGTAAGCCAGACCTATGCGGGGGAGATTCAGAGCGCGTACTACGGAGAGACCTTAGACGCCCATCTGCGGTATCATTCCGGCAAACTGCGCGGCATTGTAAACGGCATCGACTATGATATATGGAACCCGGAGACCGATTCCTGCCTGCACGCCGGCTACAACATCTCCAATGTGCTGGAAAAGAAAAAGGAGAACAAGCAGAAGCTGCAGGAGGAATTGGGCCTGGTCCAGGACAGCGGCAAATTTGTGATCGGACTGATCTCCCGGCTGACGAATCAGAAGGGACTGGATTTGGTCAATGCCGTTCTTCCCCAAGTTGTAGACGAGTATACGCAAGTCGTGGTGCTTGGCAGCGGAGACCGGGTATATGAGGACTCTTTCCGGTATTATGAGAATGCGTACAAGGGACGCGTGTGCGCGAATATCATGTACGATGAAGCGCGGTCGCACAGGATCTACGCAGGAGCCGACGCCCTGTTGGTCCCGTCTCAATTTGAGCCCTGCGGGCTGACGCAGCTCATCGCCATGCACTACGGCACCATTCCCATCGTCCGGGAAACCGGCGGTTTGAAGGATACGGTGGAGCCTTATAACATGGGCCTCAACTCCGGGAATGGCTTTACCTTCGACCGCTACGACGCCGGCCTGCTTCTGGACGCTATCAACCGGGCGAAGGCGTTCTATTTTGACCAGCGCAAGTATTGGGACGAAATGATCCTGCGGGATATGGTGAAGGACCTGTCCTGGGAGAACTCCGCAAAACAATATAAAGACTTGTATCTGAGCCCGGCTTGATGAATACGCCGGGACTTGTTTAAGAACCTGTATTCACAACCGTTGGACGCCGTCTGGCTGGTCAAGGCGATTTGACGTAGCAATACTTTGTGTATTGCAAGGAAAATCAACGCAGAGCGGCGGAAAAATATCCGCCGATTGGGCGTTTTGCTATTTTTCAAACAAGGCCTAGTATAAGAAGAAAAAACGGGTGTTGTCAAAAGACAGCACCCGTTTCGGCATTTTAAAATTCCAGATTTCTTCCTTCGTGGTCAAAGATATGGCACACACTGCCGGAGAAGGTGAGATTCAGCTGATCCCCGGCGTGGAAGGAGTCGATGTGCTGGCCCTCGGCGTCCATGGTGGGGACAATGACCACCACGTCCTTGCCGCCCGCGTTGGCGTGGAAGTGGACCTCGCTGCCCATCATCTCGCTGACCTCCACGGTGGCGGAGAGGGTATTACCCGGCTCCTTGGAGAGCACCATGTGGCTGGGCCGGACGCCCAGGGTGATGTCCTGGGCCGCCACGCCGTGGGCCGTCAGGTTCGCCTGCTTCTCCTCAGAGAGCTCCACCGTGCAGCCGCCGACGGACACGGAGTACTTTCCGCCCTCGTTTTTCAGCTGCGCGTCGAAGAAGTTCATCTGGGGCATGCCGATGAAGCCGGCCACAAAGAGATTGGCGGGGTGGTCGAAGACCTCCTGGGGCGTGCCGATCTGCTGGATGAAGCCGTCCTTCATGATGACGATCCGGTCGCCCAGGGTCATGGCCTCCGTCTGGTCGTGGGTCACGTACATAAATGTCGTGTTGATCTTCTGCCGGAGCTTGATGATCTCCGCCCGCATCTGGTTACGGAGCTTGGCGTCCAGGTTGGAGAGGGGTTCGTCCATGAGGAGCACTTTCGGCTCCCGGACGATGGCCCGGCCGATGGCAACGCGCTGGCGCTGGCCGCCGGAGAGGGCCTTGGGCTTGCGGTCTAAGTACTGGGTGATGTCCAGGGTCTCCGCCGCTTCCTTGACCCGGCGGTCAATCTCATCCTTGGGCATTTTGCGGAGCTTCAGGGGGAAGGCCATATTCTCGTAGACGGTCATGTGGGGGTACAGGGCGTAGCTCTGGAACACCATGGCGATGTCCCGGTTCTTGGGCTCCACGTCATTCATCAGCTTCCCGTCGATGTACAGCTCGCCGCCGGAGATCTCCTCCAGGCCGGCAACCATCCGCAGCGTGGTGGACTTGCCGCAGCCGGAGGGGCCAACCAGAACGATGAACTCCTTATCCCTGATGTCCAAGTCGAACTGCTGGACCGCCACAACGCCCTTGTCCGTCACCTGGAGGTTGGTCTTCTTCTCAGGCGCACCCTTTTTGGGCTTCTTCTGTCCGCCGCTGTGGGGATAGATCTTGGTGATCCCTTTCAAATTCAAAGTTGCCATAAGTAAGGTTCCTCCTTCGTCAGTCAATCTTCAAAATCAGTTCCAGGACTCGCCGCGCGCAGGTCTCCAGGTCCTCCCGGGACACCAGTCCCAGGTCCATGGCCTGCTGGACCCGCTCCGGGTAGCCGTTGGCCATTTTCAGGTCGTTTCCGGCCAGGATTTCCTTATAGTGCTCTCCCTTGGTCCACCAGTCGGTCATGACCATGCCGGTATAGCCCCAGTCCTCTCGGAGAATGTCCGTCAGCAGTTCGCGGCTCTCCGAGGCCCGGCGGCCATTGATGATGTTGTAGGAGCTCATGACCGCCCAGGGCCCCGCCTCCCGGATCACAATCTCAAAGGGGCGCAGATAGATTTCCCGCAGAGCCCGCTGGGAGAGGCGGGAGTCGCTGTTTTTCCGGTTGGTCTCCTTGTTGTTGCAGGCAAAGTGCTTCACCGTGGCGGCGATATGCCGGGACTGGATGCCCCGCACCATGGCGGCGGCGATCTTTCCCGCCAGCAGGGGGTCCTCGGAGTCGTACTCAAAGTTCCGCCCGCAGAGGGGACTGCGGTGGATGTTCACCGCCGGAGCCAGCCAGACAGAGATGTTATTCTCCTTCACCTCCGCGGCGGCGGCCTCGCCGGCTCTGGAAACCAAGTCTTCGTCCCAGGTTGCCGCCAGAAGCGTTGCGCAGGGCCAGGCGGTGGTGCACACGCCCGCCTCCGGCTGAATCCGAAGGCCCGCAGGGCCGTCGGCTGTAGTGATGTTGGGCACGCCGTATTCCGGCAGGTTCCCAATGCCAAAGGTATTGGAAACACCTACGTTGGACTGGCCGCCCAGCAGATGGATGAGGTCCTCGTCACGGAGCTGGGCCATGAAAGCGTCCAGGGTCAGTTTTCCCTCCGCCACCTCAGACAGGGGCCGCACCCCCTCCGGGTAAGGCCGGGCCAGCCAGTACCGCCCTCTGGCCCGCGCTTCCGGGGCCACCGCCTCCAGGGTATTGGGATCCAGGGGAACAAGGGCGTTGGCATCCGTGTCTACCGCCGGGGCGGCAGGCAGATACTCCCAGGTCCCATCCGCTTGGAGACGCTTCGCCAGCTGGGACGGGGCCAGGACATTCCTGCACTGCCGGACGATTTCCGTCTCCGCCTGTTCCCAGGCAAAATCCAGCTTTTCCACGTCCCGGACACTGGTCCCCAGATACAGATCATAGCGGCCTTTTTCCAGCACCCAGGCGGAGGGGGCGATCTTTCCCAGGTCGTCAAAGCTGGCCATATCCGATACGGCAAAGGACAGCGTCACCGTTTCGCTCTCGCCGGGGCCCAGAAGTCCGGTTTTGCGGAACGCCGTCAGATTTCGGGAGGGCTTTTGCAGCAGCCCCTTGGGCGGGCAGAAATAGAGCTGGACCACTTCCTTCCCCGCCCGGTCCCCGATGTTGGTCACTTGGGTGCGGATCTGAATTATTCCGTTTTCCGCCCCGGCCTCCAGGACCTCCAGAGCAAAGCGGGTGTAGGACAGGCCGAAGCCGAAGGGATAGCAGACCCGCTCCGCCGCGCCCGGCAGGGTTTCGAAATACCGGTAGCCCACATAGACATCCTCGGCGTATTCCACATAGTTTGTGGAGTCGTGGAAATGCTCCGTGGATGGGTAGTCGTCCAGGTCCCGGGCAAAGGTGTCCGGCAGCTTGCCGCAGGGATTGGCCTTTCCGGCCAGCAGGGCGGCGATGGCGCTTCCGCCCTCCATACCGCCCTGATAGGCCAGCAGCACGGAGGAAATCCGGTCGTTCTCATAGAACCAGGAGACATCCATGACGCCGCCCGCGTTCAGCACCACGGCCACCCGGTCAAAGGCGGCGCAGACCTGGTCCACCATGGCGCTCTCAGCGTCCGTCAGGTAATAATCCCCCTTGGGGAAGATCCTCCGGGCCCGCTGGGGCATAAGCACCTCGTCGGCCCACACATAGTCTTTGTTCTCGGGAATCACGGGAATCCGGTCCCAGCCCTCGCCGGAGAAGCGGCTGAGGACGATCACGGCGGTATCCGCATGTTCCCGCGCCGAGGACAGCAGTTCCACCGGAAGCTCCGGCTCCGCCATCAATCCGGGGATGTCCCCGGCGGCATAGCGCTCCGCGACATAAGCCCGGTAGTAGTCCGAAAGGGGTTCGTAGACGAAAACGCCCTCCTCTTTCAACCCGTCGCAGACATTGCGGACATATGCGCAGGTCACGTCGCCGCTGCCTCCTCCGCCTTTTACATAGTCGAAACTGCCCTTTCCGAACAGAGCCACCCGGCTGCCGGGGGCCAGGGGGAGCAGGCTGTTTCGGTTTTTCAGCAGCACCATGCCCTCCTGGGCGGCCTGCCGGGAGAGGGCGATGTGTTCCGGGCAGGCCGTCACGCGGCGTTCGCCGTCGAGGGGCAGATTGGGCTGATAGCGGGTGCGAATCCATTTTTCCATGTGCGGTCTCTCCTTGCCGTCGTTACTCCTTGACGCCGCCCAAGGTGACGCCTTCTACGATAAACTTCGATAAAAGCAGGTAGATGATAATGATGGGCACAATGGCGATGGTAATCATCATGTAGATTTTTCCCATGTCGAAGTTCATGTAGTCCGCGCCCCGAAGGGTGGCGATCATGATGGGCAGGGTCTGTTTGTTCTTGGAGGTAATCACCAGGGCGGGAATGAAGTAGTTGTTCCAGGAGCCCACGAAGGTGAAAATGGCCTGTACCGCGATGGCGGGCTTCATGATGGGCAGCACGATGCGGTTGAAGGTGCTGAACTCCATGGAGCCGTCGATCCGGGCCGCCTCGATCAGGTCCTTGGGCAGGGAGGACTGCATGTAGCTGTGCATGAAGTAAAACACAGCGGGAGAGGCGATGGAGGGGATAATCAGGGGAAGCAGGGAGTCGTCCATACCCATGTTGGTGATCAGGCGGAGGAAGCCCAGGGCCGTCACCTGAGTGGGCATGACCAGGATGGCCATGATGAAGGTGAAGGCCGCTTTTTTCAGCCTGAAGTCATAGGCATAGATGCCGTAGGCCGTCAGGGCGGAGAAGTAGGTTACGATGGCGGCGCAGCAGCCGGACACAATCAGGCTGTTCAGCACGCCCCGGAGGATAGGGATAGCCGGGTCGTTGATGACGTTTTTAAAGTTCGTCACCAGACTGGAACCAGGCAGCGCGGAGAAGCCCAGCTGAAGCTGCGCGTGGGAACGGGTGGCGTTGATAATCAGGATGTAGAAGAAGAACAGGCACATAAAGGCCAGGATAATCAAAACGACGTGGGCGAGTATCTCGCGCCCGTGGGATCTCTTGTTTTCCATTACACGCCGCCTCCTTTCTTAGCCGCCGCCTTCGCCCGCTTTGCCGCGAACTTGGAGCCGTCGGGGTCGCTGTCTGTATTCATCCGGAACACAATGGCGCAGAGGATGCCGCTGATGATGAACAGGTACACCGACAGGGAGCCGGCCATGCCGTAGTTCTTTGCCTGGAGGTGGTTGTTCAGGTACATGATCAGCGTCATGGTGGTTCGGTCCGGGGAGCCTTGTCCGCCAGTGAGAATCTGGGGCACGTCGAACATCTGAAGACCGCCGATCAGAGAGGTCACCAAGGTATAGGTCAGCAGGGGCTTGATCTGGGGCAGGGTGATGCGGAAGAACTTCTGGAAATGGGTGCAGCCGTCCAGCTCCGCCGCCTCAAAAATCGAGGGGTTGATGCCCATGATAGCCGCCATGAGCATGATGGTGGTGTTGCCGAACCACATGAGGAAATTCATCAGGGCTACCAGGGTTCTGGCCCCCAGAGTGGACTCCATGAACCGCACGGCCTCCCCGATGACACCCATGCGGAGAAGGATGTTGTTCACCGGGCCGGCGTTGGAAAACAGAGCAAAGAACAGCATGGCAAACGCGGAAGCCATGATGAGGTTGGGCAGGTAGATGACCACCTTAAAAAATTGCTTGCCGTGGATTTTCAGCCGGGCGTCCGTAAACCAGGATGCCAGAATCAGGGCGATTACGATCTGGGGTATAAAGCCCAGAATCCACATCACGAAGGTATTCCAGGCGTATTTGGGCAGGTCTGCGGACAAAAGCTCCGTATAGTTGGCCAGGCCCACCCAGTTGGGGCCGATGGCCTTTAGGCCGGAGTAGTAGAACTCGTAGAAACTGTTGCGGATGGTGTCCGCCAGCGGGATCACGGAGAAGATGGCGTAGGTCAGGAAGAAGGGCAGGATGAAGATATAGCCCCACTTTGCGTAGCTGACGCTTTTGATTTTTTTCTCGCTCTTCAAAAGAGCTCCCCCCTTTTTATAATATCCGTTCCACGAAATCAACGGTCCTCCCGTTATCCCAGGATAACGGGAGGGGCGGGCAGGCCCGCCCCTCTGATCGGCTTCTTGCTTATTCGGGCCAGCGCACGCCGCCGCTCTTCAGCTCGGGATAGCGCTCGCCAATGGCCGTGGCGAAGTTTTCCTTGGCCTTCTCCAGGTCGATCTTACCGTTGAAATAGTCTCCGAAAACGTTCTGGAACTCCTCGGTGCAGCCCTGGTCATAGGGGGAGACGTTGACCAGGCTGATGCTGGCGGCGGCGTCGGACAGGACGCCCAAGTAGTTCTGCCCACCCAGCAGCTCAATGCCGAACTCGGGAGACTGGGCCAGCTCTTCCATCAGGGGCTGGTCATTGCTCATTTCACCGTTGTTCACAGCCAGACTGTTCAGGATGTCCCGGTCAGAGGTCATTTTCAGCATGATGTCCTTGACTTGGGACATATTATCGGTGCCGTTGGCGGCAATCAGCCAGGTGCCGCCCCAGAAGAAGCTCTGGGGGCTGGGGCAGACGGCCCAGTCCTGGGCGGCGTCGGTGCCCTCCACGTTGGGCTTGATGCACACATCCAAGCCCCAGGCGGGCAGGAAGAAGCAGAAGACCTTGGAGCTGGGGCCCATATCCTTGTTCCATTCGTCGATCCACTGGCCCGGAACATTGTGGTTAATCCCCTCCTGGGTGTCCTGCATGGAGCGCTCTACCCAGTTCATCATGCTCTGGTCCACCACCACGGTGCCGCCGTCCACCCAGGGGGCGGAGACGTTGTTGGAGTAGACCCGATAGGTGTCGGCCCGGCCGGAGTACATATAGTAGCCGGCGGCCTTCATCTGCTCGGCAGTCTCATAAAACTTGTCCCAGTCGGACACGGCGGCACCCACCGTCTCGGGGTCGTCGGTACCCAGCACCGCCTGGGCGATGGAGCGGCGGTATACCAGCATGCCCGGGGTGGCCTGATAGCTCAGGCCCCGGATCTCACCGTCGGCAGTGGTCACGGCCTCCAGGGTATACTTGTACTGGTTGGGAACATCCGCCGCAGTGATACCCAGCTGAGCGAGGGGCAGGGCCACGTTCACGTCGGGGTCGATGTACTTCAGGGCATAGTCGGCCTCCACCAGGAACATGTCGATCTTTTCATCGGCGGGTGCGCTTCCCTGCTTGGCCAGAGCCTCGTCCAGCTTTTGCTGATAGACGCCGTCCTGGTTGGGGTTGACGATCCAGTGGACCTCGGTGCCGTCTTTCAGATAGGTAATGGATTTGTCGTTGGAGAGCTTTTCCACCTCGGGGTAGTTGTCGTTGAACTTTCCCTGGAACTCCTGGTTCCATACATAGATATTGAGAACCTTGCCGCCGTCTCCGGCTTCTGTCTCCGCGCCGCCGGACGCATTCCCGCCGCCTCCGCCGCCGCAGCCGCTCAGAAGGCCCAGAATCGTCAGGGCCGCAAGCGCAATACTCATAATTCTTCTCTTCATGATCGTTTCCTCCTATTTCCAATTTGATACAGCCCGCTGCTGTAATGCTGCCTTCATTATAAGGTGCCGCTTGAAGGAAGTATACAAAATTAAAGAAAGATATATCAAATTCATGTTGAACTTTAGATAGTTTTCATATAGCTCTTAAATGTCCTCTGCAAAAAGCTCTCAGCCTCCCCTTGCCGGAATGTCAAATCTATGATATATTTGGATCCTAAAAAACGCTCAAGGAGGTGTACAGTATGAATGGAGCAAAGGCGTGGAAGCCTCTGGAGGCCGACGGGGAGCGGGAGGTCACCAGCCATCGGGAGCCCGGGGAGGAGTTTCTGTTTTACCGCTCCGTGGCGGAGGGAATGATCGACGCGGTACAGGAGAACTGCAGCCGGGGCGCCTTTGAGAACATGGAGGGCGTGGGGCAGCTCTCCGAGGACCCGGTGACCAATCTGCGCTATCACTTCGTAGTGACGGCAGCCATGCTGACCCGTTTCTGCATGGAGGGCGGCATGGCCATGGAGGAGGCCTTCGGGCTCAGTGACGAGTACATCCGCCGGATGGACTGCTGCAACAACATGGCGGAGATCGTCTACGTCCACGACCAGATGGCCTTGGACTATGTCTGCCGCATGCGGAACCTGAAAAAGCGCATCGCCTCTTCCAAGCAGGTGGCGGAGGCCATCGACTACATCTACGTCCACATCATGGACCGTATTACGATCCAGGAGCTGGCCTCCGCCATCTCCATCTCCCCCGCCCACCTGTCCCGCATCTTTAAGCAGGAGACCGGCATTTCCGTCAGCGAGTACATCCGCCAGCGGAAGATCGACATGGCGAAAAATCTCCTCCGCTTCAGCAGCTATGACTTCGCGGACATCGCCGCCATGCTGTCCTACTCCTCCCAGAGCCATTTCATCCAGCACTTCCGCACGCAGATGGGCATGACGCCCAAGGCCTACCGGGACAGGAACTACATGAACAACTGGAACGTGAACCGGGAGGCCGTCACATCGTCAGAACGATCTCCGTCCGCGCCGTGAGGCAGGCCTCCGGCACGTAGTTTCCCTCCATGGGCATTCCGTTCACCGTCAGAGACTCGCAGCCGGACTCCCTGCCGTTTGGATTTTCCACCAGAATGTGGAGCCTCTTCCCCCGGAAATCCTTCTCGAGCTCCAGCGCCTTCCACTCCCTCGGGATGGAGGGCGCTATTTTGATGCCGCCCAGGTCCGGCCGCATCCCCAGGATGCCCTCTACGCAGCCCACCATAACGGTGGAGGCCGTGCCCGTGAGCCAGTGGACGTGGGAGCGTCCGGCGTGGGGGCTGGCCGGTCCCTCGGTGAACTGGCCGTAGCAATAGGGCTCGATCTTCCGGATCTCCGCCCGGTCGTTCTGCATGGAGGGGGCGTTTTCTTTGAAATACGCAAAGGCCCGGTCCCCGTGGCCCAAAAGGGCCTCCGCCAGGATCAGCCAGCCCTGAGACTGGGAGAAGACCCCGGCGTTCTCCTTGACCCCGGCGTTGTAGATGACGGCCAGCGCCCCGTCGAAGGCGTGGGCGTGATAGGGCGGGTTCATGAGGATGGCGCCGTAGTCGGTATTCAGCCGGTTATAGACGTTGTTCATGGCCAGCTCGGCCTGTTTCCCGTCCGCCAGGCCGCTGATGACCGCCCAGCTCTGAGGGTTGAGCCACAGGTTGGCCTCCGGGGCGCTGTGGTTTCCGATGACCTCGCCGGCCTCGGTAAAGCCCCGGATGTAGCGGTCCCCGTCCCAGCACAGGTCGTTGAGCAGGGTCCGGAGCTTTTTCTGTTCCCTCTCCAGCCAGTCCAGATACTTGCTGTCCTCCCGGCAGGCGGCAAACTCCCGCAGGACAGTAAAGGCGTAGTAGAACTGGAAGGCCACAAAGGAGGACTCCCCCGCCGCCCCCAGCCGCAGGCAGTCGTTCCAGTCGGCGTGGAGTCCGGCGGGCATCCCGTGGGGGCCCAAATGCTGGAGGGAAAAGTTCAGCGCCCGCTTCAAATGTTCGTATACGGTGCCCTCATCCCGATTGGCGAAGGGAAGAACCTCATCCAAAAAGCCAACATTCCCGGTCTCGGCGATGTATTTGTAGACCGTGGGGAACAGCCACAGCGCATCGTCGGCCCGGTAGGCGGGGTGGCCGGTCTCCTGAACGTAGGAGGCATCCTCCGGTGTGTCCTCATGGCCCGGGTCGTGGGTAAATTTCACCAGGGGCAGTCCGCCGCCGTGGTCCACCTGGGCCGAGAGCATGAAGCGGATTTTCTCCGCCGCCGCCTCCGGCTCCAGATGGATGACGCCCTGAATATCCTGTACTGTATCCCGGTAGCCGTAGCCGTTCCGCAAACCGCAGTAGATGAAGGACGCCGCCCGGGACCAGGTGAAGGTGATGAAGCTGTTGTAGGCGTTCCAGGTGTTGACCATGGCGTCAAATTCCGGGCAGGGAGTCTTGACCTGGAAATGGGAGAGCTTGCCGTGCCAGAACTGTTTCAGGACCTCCAGCTCCCGCTCACAGACCGTCGCCGGGTCTTGATACGCTTTCATAAGAGCGGCGCTTTCCCGCTCGTGCTTCTCCCCCAGCAGAAAAGCCACCGTCACCGTCTCTCCCGGCTTCAGGGATGCCGCCGTTGAGAGCGCCCCGCAGCTGTTGCCGTTGTAGCCCAGCCTGTTCCACAGATTCCCGCGCTCCACGCCGATGGGGTTTCCATAGCCCCGGTAGGGGCCCAGAAATTCCGCCTTGTCGCCGCAGTAAGAGGAAACCTCCGCCCCGGCCAGGCCGAAAAAGCGTTCAATGACTGTCTTGGCGTCCACCTCGTCCTCCGCGGCGTCCAGGTTGCCGTGAATCTGCTGGCGGATCCGGTCTTTGTCGAACAGGGTCCTGGTGACAAACTGGGAGTATTGCAGGTTCACCTGGTCCTGCTCATAATTGCCGTGGCTGGTAAACTCCGCGTAGCCGGTGAGGGTCAGCGTCCGGGGCCGGTCCGAGTCGTTGCGCACCGTCAGCCGCCAAACCTCGTGGGTCCCGCCCAGGGGCACATAGTACGCCGCCTCGCTGTGAATGCCGCCGTAATCCGCCGCCATGACCGTGTAGCCCATTCCGTGGCGGCACTCGCTTTTGTACGTATCCAGGTCCTTTCCCACCGGCTGCCAGGAGGCGGACCAGAAGTCCCCCGTCTCGTTGTCCCGAAGATAGAGATACCGCCCCGGCTGGTCGAACTGGTTGAACACATACCGAAGAATCCGTCCGTTGGCCCCGGATTTGACAAAGCTGTAGCCTCCGGCGTTGTTGGAGATCAGCGCCCCGTACTCCGGGGAGCCCAGGTAGTTGGCCCAAGGGGCCGGGGTGTCGGGCCGGGTGATCACGTACTCATGGGCCTGATCGTCAAAAAATCCATACTGCATCGCGCGTCATCTCCTTACATCAATTCCACTGTGATCTGATTTTCCGTCACAGGCAGCCGGTCCAGAAGCGCCCGGTCCAGCAGGACCCGTCCTTCCGCCACCGGCAGCCGCCGCATTTGAGGGCCGTCCGCCGTGGTCAGGTACGCCTTTTCCAGCCGGTATTCGCCGTAGTCCTTCCGGCTCAGGTTGACGGCGATCACCTGGAACCGCTTACCGGCGAAGGGAAGGGCCAGGGAGGCGGTCCCTGCTTCGCCGAACTGCTCCCGCACCAGCTTCGGGGCGATCGCCAGGCTGCCGTTCTCCCCCCGGACGCCGAACGCCTCCGTGATTACCGTCAGCATGTACCAGCTGGCCGCGCCGGTGAGGTAGTGGTACATTCCCCGGCCCTCGGCGTTGAAATACTCCGGGATGCCGGGATAGATTTTGCTGCTCTCAAAATCCAGAGCGGCGTCCGCCAGGGTCTGAAGCGCCTTATAGCCCTCCTGGACGAAGCCCCGGCGGTAGAGGGCGTTGGCGTACATCACCGTCATGTGGGAGAACACCGCCCCGTTCTCCTTCTCACCGTAGGCAAAGCCGAACATCCGGCCCATATCGAATTTCAGCTCGTGGAAGTCCGTGTTCAGCCGGTAGCCCCCCTCCTCTTTTTTGTAGAGGTATTTGTCGGCACTGCGGGCAATGGCCTTCACCTGTTCCTCCGTGGCGGTCCCGCTCATGATGGCGAACACCTGTCCGGTAAGCATCATGCGTGCGCCGGTCTCCGCAATGCCCTCCAGGGGCTGCCCGTGGTTGTCATAGTAACTGTTGAACCAGCCGTCCCTCCCGTCCGCGATCCACTCCTGACGGCGGATGTGCTCCATCAGCCAGTCCGCTTTGCCCTCCAGGTTCTCCGCCAGCTCCATCGGGAGGACCCGGATGGTCCCGCCGCTGACATTGTGGGCGCAGCGCCGGGTGTATCGCTCCAAGACCGCCTTTTTCTCCGACAGATCGTCGCAGGCCATGGGCGGCGTCCGGAGCAGCTCCTCCAACTCCTCCGCCAGCTCCACGTTCTTCCAGGTCTCGGCCAGCCGCCGGAGAAGCCCCGCCAGGTCCTTGAGATTGCCTGCGTAGGCGCAGGTGAAGGCCACGCTCTCCCCCCGCTCCGGGGCCATGTCCAGGGCGTCGTTCCAGTCGGCCCCCCGGAGGCGGAAGATGTTGTGCTCCCCCACCTCATAAAAGGCGGTGAGGTGCTGAATCAGCAGGTGCTCCAAAATACTGCCGGTGTAGACCTCGCCGGAAGCCGTCCGCTGCCTGTTTCCGTACGCCGGGTCCCACTGTCCGTCGATCTCTGTACCCCGCATAGCCTGGGGGTCCTTGAAGTAGGAGACCTTCGCGCGCAGGATATCCAGGTCCCCCGTCTGGTCGATGTAGAGCTTGGTGGTCATCAAGGGCCAGAGGGCGTGGTCCATCCAGACTCGGGCGATGCCGTTGCGGTCCGCAATAAAGTTCCCCAGGCCCTCTCCGATGATGGTGGCGTTGGTTCCGTCCATCCGCACGCCGCCGAAGCTGGCCTGGATCATCTCCCCCACGCCGCCTGGGTCCATCAGCAGCAGAGACAGGCAGTCCTGCCAGAGGTCCCGCCAGCCCCGGCCTCCCCGGCCATAGTCGTGGTGGGGCAGGAAGGAACAGCCGTAGATCCGCCGCAGAAGGGGCTGGAGGCTCACCCAGCGCATCAGGCGGTCGAAGTCCGCCGAGCCGGTCTGGTAGCGGACGTTTACCTTGTCCTGCCAATAAGCTTTTGTGCGCTCCAGGGCGGCATGGACCCGTTCCTCTGTGCCGTAGGCCGTTAAAATCCGGTCCATGTCCCCGGCATCCTCCGTGATTCCCAGGAAGATGAGGTACACCGACGTTTCTCCAGGTCCCAGGGTGACCTCGGGGAAGCGGATGCCGCCCATGGCCTCCCTGCCGTCGATCTCCATTCCGGCGGGCCGGGCCTCCCGGTCCTCGCAGACGGCCCGGGGATGGAGAAATGTGCCGCCCTCGCCCACAAACTCCTGCACCGTCGGGTAGAATCCGGCGGGGGCGCCACCGTTCCCGGTTGTTCCGCAGACATAGTAAATCCGGCGGTTTTCCCGATGGCCCTTTTCATCAAAGGACATGGTGGGCTTGACCTGGACGCCGTATTTTGTGGTCCGAATCCGGTGGAGCATGGAGGTCACATTCCGGTGGTCCCGGAGGTTGTCCGCGCTCCGGCCGTAGATGGGAACCGCCGCGACGCCGGTGACGCGCTGGGGCGCAGCGTCCCGGTTTGTCACCCGCGCCTCCAGAATCTCCACGTTTTCATCCGGCGGCACAAAGGCCGTCAGCTCCGCCTGAAGGCCATAGCGCCTCGAGGTCCGGCGCACCGTCTGCCACAAGAATCCCGCCGTCAGGACGCTCTCGTCCTGGTCCGGCGTAAAGCGGGCGGCCTCCTGTTCGGCGCTGACGCCGGAGGCGGACCAGCAGCCCTTTTCCGTCACGCACCAGAAATTCCGGGTGCCGCGGCTGTTCCGCAGGTCCTCGATGCTTACCGGCTCCAGAAGAAAAGACTCCTGGTCCAGCTTGCTGTCTCCGGCCAGATCGGGGGCAATGGCGCTTTTTAGTCCGGTCTCGCTGGCCAGGGGAAAATAGAGGCCGCTGACCGCCTCGGGATTTCTCAGTTCAAAGGTTCCGTTTTCATCCAAAAAGCGGATTTTCTCCATCATAGCTCCTCCATTGATTGACGTGTTTTCCGGTATACCCGCACGTAGTCCACCTCAAAAGCGGCGCGGGCAAAGTCTGTTGCTTCATCCGGCGGGCCGGGCCAAACGCCGCCCACCGCCAGATTCAAAATCACATACATGTTATGGTCAAAGGGCGCTGGGAAGGGCTTGCGGAGGCCATCCGTCCCGGCGGAAAACCACTGTTCCACCTGGTGGAACAGCCTGCCGTCCACATACCAGCGGAGGCACCCGGGGAGCCACTCCAGCGAAAAGGTGTGAAACTCCGCCGCGAAGTCCCCCTCCGGCAGTGTGTACGCCCCTTGATTCTGCTCATGGGGCAAGCCGTAGTGCAGGGTTCCGTAGTTTGTGCGGGGCTCGTGGCCCAGGACCTCACAGATGTCGATCTCGCCGCAGACGGGCCACTGTCCCCAGCGATTCTCGTCCCCCGTCATCAGCCAGAAGGCCGGGAGAAATCCCTTCCCCCGGGGGACCCTCAGCCGGGCCTCAAATATCCCGTATGTGAACTCGTGCTTTCCCTGGGTGGAGATCCGCCCGGAGCGGTAAAAAACGCTTCCATCCCACAGCGTCAGCCTGGTGGGGCGAATATGCAGAAAGCCGTCCCGCAGGGACAGGACATCTTCCGCGTCCACATAGGCTTGAAGCTCCTGATTGACCCAGCCCGGCTCGTGCAGTTCTACATTCCATTTGGTTCTATCCAGAGTTTCCCCGTTAAAATCGTCCTCGAAAACCAGGGAATAGCCTTTATAAGAGAGAAAACCGCTCACCGTTTTCACCTTTCCTCTCGAAACTAGGCCTTGTTTGATAAATGGCAGAATGACCAACGACGAGAGATTTTTTCGCCAATCAAGGCAAATTTTCGCAGGCGGGCTGTCGCCCGGCAAGAAAATTTAACGCAGAGTGGCGGAAAAATATCCATCGTTTGGGCGTTTTGATATTTTTCAAACAAGGCCCAAATCGTCTTGCTATTGTTCGAATATTTTTCGCAGGTAAAAGAGATTGACATAGGCCCCCGCCGCGGCCCCGATCAGCAGCCACACGCCCAGGAAGACACCAAAAAACTGCGGCAGAAACAGAAGAACCAGGATCGGAAGGAGATTGACCGCCGTGATAAAAAACGTGACCGGAAGATTTGCCAGCGCCAGCCGCACGGCATTCCCGAGGTGCCTGGAAAAGGTATTTTCAAAACAGGCCAGGAGTGGAAACAACCAGGACAGGATAGCTGTCAACATCACAGCAGCGATGCAAAACAGCACAAACAACTCCGGCGGAAACAGAAGCGTCTCGGCATAGAGGACCCGGTAAAGGACAGCCAGCAGCGTCAGGTCCGCCAGCAGCAGTACCGCCGCTGGTGTTGAGGCGGTAAAGACTTTCCGCAGATTCCGAAGGAAATCCCGAACGGGGGTGCAGTCCCTTTCCCGGTATAGCTCCATCGCTGTCATGTAAAGGGCCGTGACCGCCGCCCCCAAGCAGACGACGGTGCAGGAGGTAAGGATGAAGACCACGTTCAAAAAAATCAGGTCGCAGATTTTGGTTAAAAACCGTGCGATTCCGCTGTTTGGGCCAGACATGTTCATGTTGAAGCCTCCCTACCGCCGCCAGGTGTTTTCTGCCAATTCAACCAGTGTCTTCTATTCTACAGGAATATATTTGTGCAGGATATCAGCGTTCAATAGAAAATATCAAAATTCTTGCAGAATGTTTGATCAAGATACTTTGCATGTTATAGAAGCTGATTTTCAAACTCTAAATGGCCTCAAAATCGACTTGATTCACCGCCTGGTTTTATGGCAAGATTTCAGTTAGATAAATTCTAGTTCAGAAGGCAAATCGTGGTGGAAGGTATCTCCAAAGAGATGCCTATCTCTGCAAGACGCCGAACGAGGCCCGTTGTCTGCCGGGAACATTGGAGGCCCTGCGGGCGGAAGGTGTCCAAATCGTTATCTTGGATTCTCCGGAGATTTATTCGGAATATGCACCTTATTCCTATATTGAGGATATGAAGGAATTCATTGACCGGGTAAGTCAGTTGAACCGGGGTGCTTGAACGTGCTTCGTAGCGCTGACTACTATTTGACTACTGTTTTGATAAATAGGCAAAAACCGATAGAATCATTGCGGTACAAGGACTCTACCGGTTTATCTGTTTAGCCTGAAATTTGTGCAGAATCGCTGAAAGCATTGCAAATACAGCCTTTTCACTTTGGATGTCAGAAGACTCCGACTCTAAAGGCCGCTGGTTCGAATCCAGTCTGGCGTACCATGATAAGTTGACAGACCGCCAAGGGGTTGCGTTAATAGTGGTAAGGAACTCACGCAAGGAGACTGTTGGCTGACAATTCGTAGTGCAAAAGCGCAAGATGGGTTATGGATTTATAAATTATCCACAGCCCATCTTTGTGCTTATTAGAAGTTTACCAAGCAAGTGTGTGCCATCGGTCCCGTCTGCCTGGCTCTCTGCGCCGCGCGGTGGCTGGAATATAGTGGATTCAGAGTAGGAATAGCCGCCGTATCACGTTTCTCCGTGATACGGCGGCTTTGAGTCTATAGCGGCAGAATATGGTCCAGGCCGGTACTGCGCCCCTGCTCTTTTTGCCGGTATTCGATTTGCCAGATGAAATAAGTCTATCCAGCGAGCGGGGCATTTTATTTCGATGCTGGCTCCTCTTTTCCTTTCTGAGCCTTGGCGGCCTTTCTCTTGTGTTTGCCGGCAATCAGCACGAGTGCTGCCAAGGCAGCCAAACCGCCCACGACAGCGGGGATCAGCCACAGGGCGCTCCGAGTAGATTGGATACAGAAAGTGCCCTGGGTTCCGGTCATGGTCAGCAATAGATACTGTCCGTTTTGGACGGCTTCCACCTGTTGCCACTGGCCGTTCTGATACTGCCAGACATGGGTACCGCTGTCAGGGCTTAACAGCCGCAAAGGAACGGAATCCTCTGGCTCCGCTCCAGCGAGAACGACGTCCCACACGACGGCCTGCTCCCCCGCCTCCTGGGGCGGAACCTGGACGCTGTCTGTCACATGGAGAACGGCGTCCCCGGTAAACTGTCCCTCCGCCAGGGCCAGGGCCAGCTTTCCGGACAGCTCCCGGCTGGCCACCACAGTAACCCAAGGGGTATAGACCGCGTTCACGGTCAGGTCGGAGCGCAGGCCGGAGACATCAAACTCCGGCCAGACGCCGTAATTGCCCTCCAGCTCTGGCACAGGGGGCAGGTCGAGCCTGGACAGGTCCTCCCCGTAGAGGAAGGGAATCTGCGCCACCGTTTTTTCCTCCGCCACCAGAGTCAGCGTAAAGGCGGTGAACTCTGGCGGAATATCGGGCAGCTGGCTCAGCGCGTTAAAGGGGATGGGCTCGGCCCGCCCCGCGTAGCTGACGCCGTCCACCCCGGCGGTGCCGGTGTCTACAAAGAGATTGCCGGACAGCGCCCCATCCGTCTCTATGCCGCCGGCAATGGCTCCCAGATACTCCGTGCCTTCCTCGATTGTGACGATGGCACGGCAGTCCCGCAGACGGCTGGCCCAGCCGGCAATGCCGCCGACGTAATTCTCTCCGGACAGGGTGCTCTTGACATGGCAGCTGCGGATGGAGGCGTCCGCATAGCCGGCCACACCCCCCACATAGTTCCCGCCGGTGCTGGCTACCGGGCCGTAATTCTGGCACTCCAAGGCAGTACCCAGGTCCATGCGCCCCGCCAGACCGCCCACGCAGTCCTTCTTGCCGGTGACGGCCCCACGATTGACGCAGTTCATCAGCACCGCCTTGGTCTCGTAGCTGCTGCCAAAGGAGAACCGGCCGGTCGTGTCGTCCTCCGGGTCCAGGTCGAATTCAATGGCCACGGCACCGGCAATGCCGCCCACGTTGCGGTCTCCCTCCACGGTTCCCAGGTTGGAGCAGTCCGCCACCTTGCCCTCCCGGGTGGCGGAGATGTCCTCATCGGAGGTGTCCTGAATGATGCCCTCCAGGCCGCCTTCAGCGGTGTCCCTGGCGTCATCCATTGCGTCCAGCAGAAGGGTGAATACCGCGTTAAACTGCCGGTTGATGGCCCGCAGGTCGGCGGTCAGGGTGCCGTTCCCGGTCTGAAGGGCGCTGTTCAGCCCGTCCATCTCCTCCAGCAGGCCGCTCATGGCATCATAAAGGCTGTCGCCGGCCTGCCGGAAGTCCTCCCCCAGGGGGGTGAACTCCGCAGGACCGTCCTCGGTGAGCGTATCCACCGCATCGCCAATGGTATCCAGCGCCCGGCGCAGCAGCCGCCCGATGACGGCGGAGGTGTCAGAGGCCTCCTCCAGTGTATCCAGGGCGTCTCCCAGCTGGCTGGACAGAGCGCCGGAGCGGCTCAGGGCCTGCTGGAGCTGAGACAGGGCATCATCCAGATCATCCCCCACTCCCCGCAGGGCGCGGAATGCCTGACGCAGCTCCTCCCGCGCCGCCAGAAGAGAGCTGACGGAGATGGAGCCGCTTCCCAAATCCTCCAGAAAGCCTTGAAAGGCGTCCAGCGCGCGTTCCAGCCGGCTTACCGCCGTGGTCAGCCCGGAGGCGGACTGCCGCAGCTTCTCCACCGCGAGACGCAGGTCCCGCGCGGCCCGATCGCCGGTGTCCACCGCGCCGCCCAGAGAATCCAAAGCGTCCCCCAGCTGGCGGGACAGGCGCTCCAGCCGCCCGCCCACGTCGGACAGATCGTCCAGGGCGGGAGAAATTTTGTCCAGCGCGCCGGTGATGTCGGCGGTCAGGGTGTTGATGGTGCCGATGTTCTCGTCGGTAAAATCGGAAACCCGGTCCAGCAGCTCCTTGGTGCTGTCCTTGGCGCTGCCGGCGTAGTCTCCCATGGCGCTGAGCTGGGCGGAGACGCTGTCTCCGGTGCGCTCCGCGTCGTCCAGCGCGCGGTTAATCAGGTTTTCCAGGGTGTTCAGCTCCTGGCGCAGCTGCTCCAGCGTGTCCCGGCCAGGGTCCACAAGCACATAGGGCTCCGCCTGGCCCACAATGCCGCCCACGTCCTTCCGTCCGTAGACGGTGCCGCTGTTGGTACAGCCGGACAGATAGCCGTCCTGCCGCCCGGCGATGCCGCCGGTGTTGTACCCCACATGGGGGTAGCCCACCGTGCCGCGATTGACGCAGCTCTGCACCACGCCGCTGGAATAGCCCACGATGCCACCGGTATCAAAGCAGCCGTCCAGCAGGTGGTAGGTTTCGTCGTCCGCCGCGGCCCGCTCCTTCAGGATGGCAGCCGTATCCGCGTCCATCAGGTCCACATTGGTTTCCTTCCGGGTCAGATTCACTCCGGCGCTGCTTTCACATTTGAGCAGCAACCCCAAATTCCGGCCCGCAATGCCGCCGGTGATATTCTTGCCGCTGACAGAACCGGAGACGGAACAACCGGTAATCTCACCGGTGATGCTGTTGTATCCGGCGATGCCGCCCACGGTGGCATCCCCTTGAACCACGCCGTGAAAGGCACAGCTTTGCAGGGTTCCTGCGTTGTTGCCCACGATGCCTCCCACGGTGGAGCGGGTACCCCCGGGGGCCACCGTACCCTTGACGGTCAAGTCCCGTACCAGCCCGCCGGGCTGGATATAGCGGAACAACCCCTGGGTGGAACCGGCGGAGGTGAGACACAGCCCGGAGATGGTGTGTCCCTGGCCTAAAAAGGTGCCGCCGAAGGTGGGAATGGGGGTGAAATCCACCCCGCTCAGGTCCAGGTCGGCGGTGAGGGTAACAGTCTTGCCCTGGGACCAGGTGTCCAGAGCGCAGTTTTTCCCGAAACGCTGGAGGTCCGCTACGTTGGAGATGGTGACAGTGCTTTCCTCCGTGGCCCAGGCGGGCAGGACCAGCGAGGTCAGAATCCAGACCGCCAGAAGGATGGGGAACAGCCGGTCGACACGTTTACGCATGAGAATCCGCCCCCTTTCCCGCAGGGATTGCCGCTGGTTGGGGCGGCTCCTCCGGCCGGACAGCCCCCGTTGCCACCGCCGCATTGATGCTGCCATGGAGGATGCCGCTGAAATCGGCGTCCACCATGCCGGAGATGTATCCCCGGACGTGGCCGTCCACCAGCAGACTGCCGGTGTGGGTCTGGACGGGATGCCGGGTCTTCAGGGTAAAGGCAGTCTTTTCAATGATGGTGTCGCCCAGCAGCAGAATCTGGGGAAGGATACCCATCACCAGGAAGATGGAGATTAACGTGCCCCGGCCCAGACACACGCCGATGGAGGCGATGGAGGCTGTGGTGGACAGCAGGCCGATGGCCACGCCGGCGGAGGCCAAAATAGTGCCTGAGGTAATAATGGTGGGGAAAGCCTCATTCAGCGACTCGATAACCGCATCCTTGAGGGACATGGTCTGTTTCAGCTCCACATAGCGGTTGGCGATGACAATGGCGTAGTCAATATTTGCGCCCATCTGGATGGAGCTGACCACCAGATAGCTGAGGAAGAACAGGGGTTCCTTCTGTAAGTAAGGGAAGGAGAAGTTGATCCAGACACTGCCCTGGATGACCAGGATCAACAGCACCGGAAGCCCGGCGGATTTGAAGGTAAACACCAGCACCAGAATGACGAATACGATGGTCAAAATGCTGATGAGCATGTTGTCGTTGCCGAAGGAGGCGGACAGGTCAAAATCGCTGGTGGAGTTGCCCACCAGGAGGGAATTTTCCGGGTAGTAACGGCCCACAATTTCATGCAGAGTGTCCAGAAAAGTGAAGGTCTCCTCCCCCTCCTCGGGCAGGTTGAGCTGTAAGACCAGACGGCTGTAGTTCTCCCCCTTCAATTGCAGCTGGGCGTCGGTCAGCTGGACGTGGAGGTCCTCAATGGTCTCAGTCATGTCCGCGTCCAGAGAGATGTAGCCCTCGTCCATCATGTCATAGACATACAGGAACATATCAATCAAGGGTACGCCGTAGCTGTCCAGGCCGGAAACTACCTGTCCGTAGTCCTCCTGGTCCACGGCGTAGGCGGAGTAGAGCAGCCGGGCCACCTCAATATCCAGATCGGTCAGCTCGGCAAACTGCCGGGGTGTCAGCCGGTCTGTGAGGACATAGCCGTCCATGGCATCCACATTGGCCAGGCCCAGCACCGTGTCCGTCTCGGGCATACGATCCAGTTCCCGGAGCAGCCGGCCCTCCTGCTCATAGTCCCCCTTGGGCACGATAACCGCCAGGGTGTTCACCCGGCCAAAGGTTTCGTTCACCCGCTGCTGGGCAATCTGGGCGTCGCTCTGGCGGAAGGTGGTCAGCTCGGTCTGCCCGTAGGCGTAGGGGCAGCGGTTGGCGAACACAAAACCGCCAATCAGAAGCACCACAAACAGGGGCGGCATGACAAAACGGGTTTTCACCGCCAGCCGGCCCCAGGCGGTGATTTTGGGCACAAAATTCCGGTGGTGGGTGCGGTCGATCAAACTGCTGAAGCTGAGCAGCAGCCCGGGCATCAGGGTAAACACGGCCAGCAGGCTGAGCACAATGGACTTCATCAGCACCAGGCCCAAATCCTGACCAATCCCGAACTGCATGAAGCACATGGCCCCCAGGCCGGACAGGGTGGTCATGGAGGAGCCGGCAATCTCCGGAATGGCCTTGCTCAGGGCGGCCACCACCGCCTCCCGGGCCTCCAGCTGCTCCCGCTCCTCGGTGTACCGGTGGCAGAGGATGATGGCGTAGTCAATGGCCAGGGCCAGCTGGAGGACCACCGCCACCGAGTTGGAGACAAAGGATATTTCGCCAAAGATAAAGTTGGTGCCCTTGTTCATCAGTGCCGCCATGCCAAAGGTCATAAGTAGCACCGGGATCTCCATATAGGTGTGGGAGGTGAACAGCAGCACCACCAGGATGATGACCACGGCAATCACCATGACCACCTGCATCTCGGCGTTCAGACTTTCAGAGGCGGAGTCGCCGGTGTCGCCGGTGATATAGACGTCATACCCGTCCAGAAGGGCTTTGACACCATCCAATCCCTCCAGACTCACCGGGTCAGTGGCGGTCCCGTCGTAGGTGATGGAAAACAGGGCGGAGCCGTTGGTGTAGTGGTCCCTGGAACCGTTGAACTCCACCGATTTTACACCTTCCATCATCTCTATCTGCTCCGCCAAGCTCTCCGCCTGACGGTAGGAGATATTGTCCACCATAATGCGGCTGGTGCCAAAGGTGACAAACTCCGCCTCCATCACGGTCAACCCTTGCCGGGTCTCGGTGGTGTCAGACAAGTAGCTGGTCAGATCGTCGTTCACCGCCACCCAGCCGCTGGAAAAGACGCAGAAAATAGCTGCTCCGATGTACAACAGGTAAAAGGCTTTGCGTTTGTCCACAATAAAAGCCGCAATCCGTTCCATCGGGCTTTGCTTTTCCGAAACTTCTACTGTGTGCCTGCTCAACCTGAACGCTCCTTTCAAACTCTATGATAGACAATGATACTCTGTTTTTCTTGGAAATGCAAGGAAATGCAAGTGGTCAACAGAAAGATAATGTTGTCACTTCCATCGTCCCCTTTTTACATTGAATTATATGTATTATACATGATTGAATAAGTAAAATCAATACATAGAAATATATGTATGATACGTTCCTTGAAAAAGGTGGGACTGACATTGAAAAGCGTGATGGAATTGTTTCGGGAACTGCGGGAAGATCACGATTACTCTCAAAGTGATATAGCAGCCGTTTTGGGAATTTCTCAGCAGCATTATTCCAAGTATGAGACGGGAGAATATGAATTTCCGCTGCGGCATTTTATCACGCTGGCAAAATACTATAGTGTGTCTGCTGATTATCTAATCGGGCGGTGTTCCTATGATGAAAAGAAGCCTTTGGAGATGGTATATGTCACTCGTGATTGTACTTGTGAGAAGCTGGTGCAGGATATACTTTCTTTAAGCGAACATGGAAGAGAAGCTGTTGTGGAGTATATAGAGTTACAGCGGTTGAAGGAAAGGCAGAAAAAGTGATGCTTTCTTTGGGGGGTTGGTTTGCGGCCCGTGCGGACAACCTTACGCTCAAAGGTGACTGAAAAGGGAGCGGGGGATGATGGTGATCTTCGCCACCGGGGCGGAGTGGGTCTGGAGCGCCGCCACCAAGGCGCGGCCGATTTCGTGGTAAGAGACAATCATCCGCTCGTGGTCGGAGAGGATTTTGTTCTTTTTCTGATACCCGGCAATGACCACCTCGATGCTCTCTTGGAGGTCCTCCCGGGTGGCGAGCCTCCGTCCCTGGCGTACGGCCCGCAGGGCGGCCTCGTTGACCATGTTGGCCAACTTCGCACCGGAGGCCCCGGAGGCGGCACAGGCGATGGTGTTAAAGTCCACATTCTCCGCCAGCTTCACCTTGGCGGCGTGAACCTTTAGGATGGCCTCGCGGCCCTGAAGGTCGGGAAGAAGCTGAGGATGGGGTTCATCTCCTTTGGCCTCACCTTGTCGAACACGCAGCCGCTCTCCCACAGGCGATCCACCAGGCTGGGGTCATGGAAGGTGATCTGGCGTACAGGCCAGGCTCCTCGGAGGTGTCAACGAAGTAGATGACGTCCTGCTCCACCTGGGCCACGGCTACCTTCAGCATGGTGAGGAAGGTGCCGTAGTCCACCTGCGTGATCTCTTGGCGCATCAGGCGGGGAAACAGCAGGGTATTCAGCAGGATCATGACCACTAAGACGATAAAGCAGTAGAGGATCAAAGGCTTTTGGGGCTTTTCGATTTTTTACATTTCTAATTTCTCCTTTCCGGGCCGTCTCATATAAGCATTATTTTACAAAAACAAATTGCAAAGTCAAAACTATTTCTTATTTCCGATAAACTGTGGGATATGATGAAGGAAAACGGCTTTTCCACACACCAATTAAGGGAAAAGTGCGGTGTCGACAGCAAGACCATCCGGCGCTTGCGGGCAAACGACAACATGGAAACCAAGACACTGAACAAATTGTGTACGGTCCTTGATTGCCGTCTGGAAGATATTGCTGAATATATTCCAGACGAGGGGGAATCCAAGGGGGGAGACCTCCCCTCTTGGCACACGACTTTCGGAGAAAGTCTAGTGTGTTATACCTTTTGTCCCGGCTGGCGCGGGAAAGGGGCGGCGCGGTCTGGCGCAGTCACTTTCCCGCACCAGGAAATCAGGCAGTGGGATGGAGCGGCAGCAATCATCCCACTGCCTGATTTTGGGAGGGACAAAAGGTATATACAGCCCCCGTCCCGCCGCAGCGACATCGCCAGCGGGCCGATAATCGGGCCTGCGAGCCACCCGTCTGGGCGCGAAGTAAAGCCACTTACTGGCCGCTTGTATCATTTGCCTTGGGCAGATTTTCAAAGAGCGAAACCAGCCCACGCCGGAGCTCTGCCAGCTTCTCCCGATCAATTTCATCGCCCACCGTATGTAAAATGGCATCGGTGACCTGATCTGGCGTGATGGAAGTCAATGGTGCTTCTTGGCCTTTTGACAACTCATCCATCATCCGCTCAACAACTTCTTTTGTCACGTTTTTGGCAGTTCCCAGGTCTGAACCGACATCATGTTTCATTTCTTTCAGCATATTCATAAACACAGTCTGGATTTTTGTTAGTTCTACTTGATGAGGTGGGACTTTGGACAAATTGACAGCTTGTGCCACCTCTCGTTGCCCTGCACCCACCAGCAATTCGCTCATAGACGCAAAGATTTGGTTCTGCACAGCTGCTCCAGCGGCAAGGGTATCGTTCAGATATTGTGCAATCATAGCAGTCAGCGTGGCAAATCGTGGATGTTCCAGCAAGCGGTTGACCACATCTGTATCGACCCTCTGCGTGTAAAGGTTCCGTACCGACTGTGCTGAGAGGCCCAACTCACTTACGTCATAGTTTTTGCGCTCCGGGATACTGGTCAGGCCCAGCAGAAAGTCAGTGGAGACGCTGAACTCTCGCGCCAGCGCCACCAGCACATCACTGTTGATCTTCTGCGTCTGGCCCTTCTCTATGCGGCCCAGTGTAGTGGCGTTGATGCCGATTTTAGCCGCTAACTCATCCAAGGTCATATCCTCACGTTCACGAAGCCCGGTAATGCGGCGTCCCGTAGTATCCGATAACATATTCGCCATATATCCACCCCTTTCTGCTTATCTTACCATATATTTGCTCGATTGAATGTCGAATATTGTAAAATAACATCATAATTTGGGGTCAGCCAGGAAACTGCATTTTTGCAGGATTTCCTGGCTGATTTGTTTTTTCGGGCATTTATGCAGGAATTAAAGGCTATAGACGATTTTCCGGTATATTGAAATACGCAAATAACATTTGCCAAATCAATTTAGGAGGTATCAAATCATTGCGTATTCCAATCAGCGAAATCAAAATCAACCCCGGACGGCGGGAGGCCGACCCAACCCATATCGACGAGTTATCTAAAAGCATAGCCGACGTGGGCCTGCTCAATCCAATCACAGTTGACAGCAGCCACACCCTGATTGCCGGGCTACACCGGCTGGAAGCGGCGAAGCTGCTGGATTGGGCTGAAATCGAATGTACTGTATGCAGTATTGACAGCATCCGGGCGGAACTGGCGGAGATCGACGAGAATGTGATCCGCAGAAGTCTGACCAACACAGAAGTGAGCAGTCTGCTTGCCCGCCGGAAGAAACTCTATGAAACTCTGCATCCAGAGACGATTGCCCGGAACCGTCCCGGCCATGTGAGCAATCACCAACGTTCGAGCGACAATGTGTCGTGCGAACCCAAAGTGAAATCTTTTGTGGAAGATACCGCTGAAAAGCTGGGTGTTTCGACTAGGACTGTTGAGCGCCACCTGTATCTGGCCGAACATCTGACACCGAAAGCCAGTGAGATTCTCAAAAAAATGGATAAACAGCCTCCCCGGAGTGAGCTGATGAAGCTGGCCCGCTTGGAGCCGGACCGTCAGGCTGAGTGCGCCGCGCAGTTCCTGTCCAGCGAGATCAAATCGGTGAACACATATTTGAAGCAGGGAGAACCGGAAACCGCCGGGACTGATACTCCCTCATCCTTTGACAGCTTTATGGAAAGTTCAAGTCTGATTCTTAATGAATTTGAGCGGCTTTCCTCGCTTTTTGCGGCCAGTCCTGACTTTACTGACGAACAGACGGAAACCGCCCGAATTCAAGCCAATAAGCTGCGTGAAGCGGCGGATAGGCTTACGGCACAGCTTGAGGGTAGGCGGTGAGCGCGATGCAGAAGCCGCAGTATGCCATTCTCCGCTTTGCCAAGTACAAGGGACCGGAAATCGGGCAAATTGAGGCCCATAACGAGCGAAAAAAGGAGAAATACGCCAGTAATCCCGATGTGGATGTTAGTCGCAGTCATCTCAATTACCATCTTGTCCAGCCAGAGCGGAAATACCGTGCCGAGGCTGAGAAACAGATTGCCGAGGCCGGATGCCGTACTCGAAAGGACAGCGTTCGGGTGGTCGAGGCCCTGGTGACGGCCAGCCCAGAGTTTTTCAAAGGGAAGAAAAGGGCTGAAATTCGGACATTCTTTGAAGAAGCGGTTCGTTTTATTACGAAACATCAGGATAAAAGTACGATTATCTCCGCCGTGGTTCATATGGACGAGAAAACGCCTCATATGCACCTATCCTTTGTCCCGCTGACACCGGACAAGCGGTTGAGTGCCAAGGATATTGTCGGAAACAAGAAGAAACTGACATGGTGGCAGGATAGTTTTTGGAAACACATGGTCAGGAAGTATCCTGATCTGGAGCGGGGCGAAAGTGCCAGCGAAACTGGCAGGACACACATTCCGCCCCGTCTGTTCAAGGAGGCGACACATCTCAACCGCCAGCGGGATATGCTGATGAAGTTGCTGGGGGAGGTCAATCCTCTCAACGCCAAGAAGAAAAGTGCTGAGATTGAGGCCCTGCTGGAGCAGTACATCCCCGGCGTAGAGCGGATGCAGACGCAGATGCGGAAGTATGATGCCGCCTATAAAGCGCTCCAGGCTGAGAACACTGGATTGAAAAAGCAAGTCAATTCCAGCAAGGAGAGCATCAAACGCCAGTTGGAGGTGTCGCAGCAGCTTCAAGAACTGGAGGAACTGCGCCGGACAGTGGATCATATCCCACCGGAAATCCTACAAGCGTACCAAAGCGAGCATCATACAAAACAATTTGAGAGGTAATTGAATGATAATTGATTTTGACGAATATTTCAAGAGCTATGTGTATGAACCTATTGACCTTTGTGCCTGCTATGAGCCTATGGTTTTCCCTCCTGCTGGTCTTTGGGACGAGCCCCAGAATCCATTCTGTGACATTGTTGAACGGAAAATCGGAAATACTTGGTACATCGTCAAAACAGAGTGTGATGGAAATGAGACGCTGGCCAACAAGGTCAAGCGCCTCATTTTTTCAGAGAACGGGTCGATTTCCTAATGACAAATGCAAAAAGTTATGTTAATATCGATCCATGCACTACGGTACTGTCAGCTGACCCACATAAGAAAGGAGAAAATGACGTGGATCAGCAGAAAATCACTATTTTGTACTGTCGTTTAAGTAATGAGGATGCCCTTGACGGCGAGTCAAATTCGATTGCAAATCAAAGGTCCATTTTAACCAAATATGCAGCAGAACGAGGCTTTACTAACATCCGTGTGTTGGTTGATGACGGCTATACCGGGACGAACTTCAACCGGCCTGGGGTCCAGGAAGGACTTTCTCTGGTGGAGCAGGGCTTAGTAGGCACTTGGATCGTAAAGGACATGAGCCGTTTTGGACGGGACTACTTGCAGGTCGGTCGTTATACGGAAATCGTTTTTCCCAGCTATGATGTGCGATTCATTGCCGTCAATGATGGGGTGGACAGTGAGCGTGGAGACAATGATTTCACCCCGTTTCGTAATCTTTTTAAGAACACGAGGCATTTGGGAGGGGTAAACTGCTAATTTCTCTCCAATTCGACAAATCAGTGTGCAACAATCAAATATCGCTGCTGTTACAGAATGTTTCCGTCTGGCTGCTGATGCGGTCAGGCGCTTTTTTTGCCCGATCACACCAGCCCAACAAAGCGGTAGTAAATTTTAATGTCCTGGTGTCTTTGACCGTCTATGACGGTTCGTTCTCCAACTTCAATGCGGTCAATCAGTTCCTCAATGATTTCCCGGTTCAGTTCCTGCAAGTCCAGATACTGCCGGATGGTTCCGGCCCACTGGTGGATATTGGCGATGTCCTGCTGGGCTTTCCGTTCCCCGGCTAACAGGCTGTCCAGGCGTTCCGATTTCTGGATGCGTTCCTGCTCGTTCTTTTGAATCAGAACCGAGAAGGAATCGCCGCTGATTGCCCCGCTTACCTTATCTTCATAAAGTTTTGCGGTGATCTGTTCCAACTCCTCCAAATGCCGCCGCAAACGGCTGATTTCCTGTCGGCAGTCCTCTTGTTGCGCGGCGCTTGCGGATTGGATGTGCTGTTTCAGCTTATCCAGTACAGCGGCTTCATCGGCTGCAACCGCTTTGCCATGCGCCCGGATTTCACTCAGCACCAGGTTTTTCAGGCTGATCTCAAAAATCCGGTGCCAGGAGCAGATGCTGTGTCCGGTAGTGGCAAACCGGGAGCAGAAATAAGAAGTATAGTGCTTGACAGTGCCATTTTTCCGGCGCTGTGTTTCGCGGGCGGCAACCAGAGGATGCCCGCAGTCCGCGCAGACCAGCTTTCCGGTAAACAGAGATGCTTGGGGCGGCGTATTGTTAGCGGAAATCTGTTTCGCCGCCTGATTGATTTTCTGGACAGCCTCCCACAGCTCCGGCCCGATAATCGCCTCGTGCGCGCCCTCATGGGAAATCCATTCCGATTCCGGTTTCCTTATCATGGTCTTATCCTTATAGGAACGGGAACCGGTGCAGTTCTGTGTGAGCGTACCGGCATAAACATCATCGTTCAGAAGGCTTCGGACGGTTGCGTAAGCCCACAGCCGCGAATACTTGCAGCTGCCATTTCCGTAATGGACCGCCCAGTACCAGCGGGGAGGGAGAATCCCTTTCTCATTCAGGGCGGCGGCGATTTTCCCATAGGCCATGCCGGACTGACGCATCTGGAATATCTGCCGCACAACAGCGGCGGATTCCCCGTCAATCACCAGCTTGTGTCTGTCCTCCTCGCTCTTGCGGTATCCGTAGGGAGCGTAGGCGGCAAGATACTGGCCGCTTTTCTTCTTGGCATGAAGCACTGACTTGACCTTGCTGGACAGGTCCTTGAGATGGTAGTCATTCATCAGACTGCGGAAGTGCAGCATATCGGTGTTGTCCCCCTCGCTGTCCAGGCAGTCCAGAACCGATACGAACCGGCATCCGAGGGAAGGGAAAATGACGTCACTGATATGGACAAGACCACAAAACTATAAGAGCGGAGTTGCTGACAACACTTTGCGAAACAGGCGAAAAGTATCATTTTTGCGGAGAGATTGTCTAACATTGACTTGCGTGTTGACAAATGCGCCAAAATATGATAACCTTACTCAGGTTTCAAAAACTCCCAAGGAGGGGCCAGTATGAATTTCCGTTTGACTGATAAACGAGTGAAGAGACTTAGCTCTGTACAATCCGAACCGATGAAACATTGTGCAGAGTATAGCGTATAGAACGCTTTAGGATTTCATCGGGAAACAAAGCAATCCCCGTCCAAGCTGATATGTCACTTTGGATGGCTATTGTTCATTTCCCGTACATGAATTTAGCGTAATAAAGGCTATGGGCAATGTTTTGTCCATAGCCTTTTGCTTTTCATTTCGTATGAGAAAATGATAGGCAGAGGGTAGGCGCGCTTTTGTGCGCATTTATCCTCTGCCTTTTCTTTTTTCACACATTAAAGAGAAAGGAATTGAAACAAATGAGTTTGTTGGAAATACATGGATTAACGCACTCTTTTGGCGAAAATCTTCTTTACAAAAATGCCGAATTAACACTGAATAAAGGAGAACACATCGGCATTGTAGGACAAAACGGAACAGGGAAAAGCACTCTGGTAAAGATATGCACAGACCAGGTTCTCCCTGATGCTGGGGAGATTATTTGGCAAGCAAATACCTCTATCGGATACTTAGACCAATACGCAGAAATAGACCACAGTCTGACAATGAGAGACTTTCTGAAATCGGCATTTTCAAGATTGTATCACATTGAAGCTGAGATGGCATCGCTGTACGAGAGAGCTGCGAATGGAGACATGGGATGTTTAGGCCGAGCTGCTCAACTCCAAGAATGTCTGGAGATGGAGGATTTCTATTCGATTGACACACGCATTGAGCAGGTTGCAAGTGGATTAGGTTTGTTCGCAGTTGGCCTTGACCGGCCGATTGACCAAATGAGCGGTGGGCAACGAGCAAAGGTGATCCTGGCGAAGCTGCTGCTGGAAAAACCGGATGTTCTTCTGCTGGATGAACCTACAAATTTTCTGGACAAAGAACACGTTGCATGGCTTGCTGACTATTTATCGGAGTTGGAAAATGCTTTCATGGTTGTATCACACGATTTCGCTTTCCTCAATAAAATTGCAAATCGGATTTGTGATATAGACAACTATCAAATTGCCAAATATTATGGCACCTATTCGGAATTTCTCAAAAAGAAAACTCTCCTGCGGGAAGATTATGTGCGCCAGTATTCTGCACAACAGCGAGAGATTAAGAAAACCGAGGAATTTATCAGGAAGAATATTGCTGGACGGAAATCAAAGATGGCAAGGGGGCGGCAGAAACAGCTTGACCGTATGGACAAGTTGGAGGCATTAGACCAAAAGGAGATTAAACCTACATTTCATTTTCCTGCACTGTCTCTGACAAATACGGAGCATTTGTTAGTCAGCAATTTAGCAGTTGGGTATTACTATCCTGTGTTGTCCGATATTAGCTTCGCTATAAAAGGAGGACAGAAAGTTGTCATTACCGGGTTCAATGGAATTGGAAAGTCAACGTTGCTAAAAACGCTGATTGGGCAGCTCCCGGCTCTGCATGGACAGTTCAAGTTTTCGGCGCAAGTTACGTTTGAATACTTTGAACAGGATTTAGTATGGGCTGATAGCAACCGAACTCCGATAGAAATTCTCTCTGATGCTCACCCCGATATGGTAATGAAAGAAATTCGGAAACACCTTGCGCAATGCGGAATTTCAAGCAAACACGCTATGCAGCCTATTGGGTCATTGAGTGGCGGTGAACAGGCGAAAGTGAAAATATGTCTGCTGACACTTATCCCTTGCAACTTCTTGATTTTGGATGAACCCACAAACCATTTAGACGTTCAGGCAAAAGAGGCTTTGAAGGAAGCATTGATAAACTTTCCTGGGACTGTTTTGCTTGTTTCACATGAGGAGAATTTTTATAACGGCTGGGTGCATCGGGTGATAAGTATTGAAAAGTGAAGTGGATGTTCACGCCCCTATTAAATGGACTGTCATTCTAATTTTGAGTAAATCAATGGAATAATTTGAAAAACTGCCGCACGATGGCAAAAGAAAAAAAGCCGTCGTGTAGCAGTCCTTAATCATGCTCATTTCTGGCGGCTTTGAGAAAATCGAAGCCGCCAGTTTTTTATGTTTTGGCGGCAATGGGAGGACGCCGCCATGCGACTACGAATAGATAGGCACTTGTTAAAAAAAGCCTAACCCCCGCAGCGGCGAACCCTACCCAGGTTTGCGAAAATAGTCGTTTCCAGTCTACACATACCGTCACCCTCAGCGCCCGAATAGCCTTGTGCTGTTCGGGCGTTTTTGCTTTTTCGGAGGACTGTCCCATCCGGCCCCGGTGTCGCGGCCCACCCTTCCTGTTCAGATTTCGCACTTCCCCAAATCTGAACAGGAGGATAACACGATGGAGATCACCATCAAGAGATACAGCCGCAAGCTGACCTATGAGGACGCCGCCACCCTTGACGAGTTCTGGGAGTTGGCCAAGCGTACCGAGCGGAGCCTTGACCGGGAACAGCGGCGGCGCTGGGACGGACGCGAGTGTGACGAGTACATAATCGCCGCCCATGGCGTTCTGCCCTACTGCGCCACCCCGGAGGAATTGGTCTGCCAGCAGGAAACGCTGGATGAAATTCTGGCGGTGCTGGCCCTCTGCACACCTACCCAGCGGGAGCGGTTTCTGCTCTATGCGCTGTATGATTTCAGCTATGCGGAGATTGGTCGGCGGTGCGGCTGCTCCAAGGCTGCAGTCTATGACAGCATCGAGGGCGTTCGGAAAAAGTTTTTCAAATTTTTCCGCTGACCGCCCTGACGATCATCCCGGCATGATGGCTACCAGGTGAGGGGCAATCACCCTATCATCGGGAGGGACAAGCTGCTTCGGCGGCTTGTCCCTCCTATGCCAAGGAGGTCAAGATGTCAGCGATCAATCAGCTTCAGCAAGAGTGCGTCCGTTTCTTACGGCGCACTTATACACCGTTCCGGTGTCGTGCGCGCGTCGTCGCAAAGTCCGCTCATCTCCGTTTCCGCCTTGCGGCGAAAACTGCGCTCGCTCCCTTGCTCCTCCTTTCCCCACAAAGTCTGAGACTTTGCGGGGACCCCAGGTTGGGGCGTTGCGTCCTTCGGACGCGATGGGGAGCTGCACTCCCCAAACCCCTTGCACACCCGCAGGAAAGGAACACCCGCTTTGCGTCTGTTCCTTTCCTGCGGGTCAGGTATCGTCAACGCCAGATTGGCACTCACGCTAAAAACGCAAATCTGACGCTTTTAGGATTTTGCCGGGGGAGCGTGTGAAATGGGCGCATCCGAAATCCCACACATGACTTACCAGCAGTACCGAACGGCCCGGAGGCTGGTGCGGGAGTGCTGCAACTACGATTGCGGAAACTGCTTGCTTCTGGACAACGGCGAGGAATGTATTTGTCCGCAGAGTATCACCTATTCCCTAATCTGCAAATGGTTCCGCGCCGCCGTCCTCCCTCTGGACGCTGGCCTGTGTGCCGCATTGTTCCCGCCTTCCTCTGTCAGACGGCGGCACTGCCGGGAGTGCGGGAGGCCGTTTGCCCCGTCCAGGCACAACACTCTCTATTGCTCCACCTGTGCCGCAGAACGGGTGAAACGGAGCAAACGCACATGGGCCAGGAAAAACCGGGCTGATGTGTAGAAAAAGTACCCGCTGAAAACGCAGTAATATCAGGGCTTTCAAGACCGCCCTCAAAGGGGGCCTGATACATTTCCTTCCCGACCCCGAAAACGGGCCTCTAACGGCCCACAGCGGCGGTCTGACAGCCCCACACTAAGGAGGCTAATACCATGACCGACTACATGACGATAACTACCGAATTACCGCCCTATTTCTTCTTCCCCTGGTTCCTGCTGGACAGGGGCTTGACCCTTACCGCCAAGCTGACCTATGCCCTTTTGCTCGACCGGGCGCGGCTGTCTCAGCTCAACGGCTGGACGGACGAGGCCGGGAGAGTTTATATCATCTTCCCGATTGAGAAGGTAGCCGGAATACTCGGCAAGAGCATGACCACCGCCAAGAACGTATTGGCGGAATTAGAGGCGGCGGGGCTGATTGAGCGACGGCGACAGCAGTTTTCCAAGCCCAATCACATCTATGTGAAGCTGCCTGATGGACAAGAATTTAGCCACCCCTAATGGATAAAAACCTGTCCTTCACCATAGCCGGAAAACTGCTCTTGTAATAGGGCAGAAACCCGGCTGACGCAGGCAAAAAAACTGACCCCTAATAAGAACTATAAGAACAATAACAAGTACAAGTAAAACGAGTGGGAGTAAATAGCACCCACTTTTCGGACAAATGTCCACCCTGAAAATTTTGAAAACAAGGAGTTGCCTATGGAGCATATCAGCTACAAGATGCAGACCGAGATTGTCAATTTCCAGGGCCGGGAAATCCCGCTGGAAAACCTCACACCCATTCTCTCCCCGAAGCAAGAGGCGATGAAACGCCGGGAGTTGGAGCAGCGGCTTTATGAGGTGTTCCGTAAGTACGCCAGCCACCGGCAGACGGAGGAACCGGCCAGCTAAATTTTTGCCGCGCCGTTGCTTTGCGGGGCTGCTGATGATATAATCATAGCGTCAGCAGCTCCGTTTCTTTTCAGAAAGGGAGCGCAAAATGAACAATCGAATTGACGCGATTTATGCAAGACAATCCATCGACAAAAAGGATAGCATCTCTATCGAAAGTCAGATTGAGTTTTGCAAATACGAATTGAGAGGCGGGAGTTGCAAGGAATATCAAGACAAGGGTTACAGCGGTAAGAATACGGACAGGCCCCTGTTTCAAATGCTGGTGGAGGACATTAAGCGTGGGCTGATTGCCAGGGTAGTTGTTTACAAACTCGACCGCATCAGTCGTTCCATTCTGGACTTCGCAAACATGATGGCGCTGTTTCAGGAGTACAATGTGGAATTTATTTCTTCCACGGAGAAGTTCGACACGTCCACACCGATGGGCCGGGCGATGCTGAACATCTGCATTGTGTTCGCGCAGTTGGAGAGAGAAACTATCCAGAAGCGGGTGCAGGATGCATGGTACGCCCGGTGTCAGCGAGGTTTCAAAATGGGCGGACGTGCGCCCTACGGTTTTCGGACAGAGCCTATCATCATTGACGGCATTCACACCAAGAAACTGGTGATTGAACCGACAGAGGCGGCGTTCGTTCGCAAGATGTACGATATGTATATCGACCCGCGCATTTCGCTCCACGACATCGCCACCCAGCTTACGGCCCAAGGCGTGAGGTCATTCTATGGAAAACCGTTTTCCAGGTCAACAATCAGCCTAATCCTCCGCAATCCAATTTACGCAATGGCTGATTTGGACATTTACGAGTTTTTCAAGAGCCAGGGAACGGAGATTTACAACGATGCCGCCGACTTCACTGGAACCAACGGCTGCTACTATTATCGGAGCAAGGGCAGCACCGATAACAAGCACAAGTATCTGCAAGGCCAGATGTTGGTGCTTGCCCCCAGCGAGGGCTTCATCCCGTCCGAGTTGTGGCTTCGGGTGCGAAAGAAAATCATGGCAAGCCAAAGCTACCAGCCTGCGAGGAAAGCCCGTCATTCGTGGATGGCCGGGAAAATCAAGTGTGGCAACTGCGGCTACGCTTTGATGGCGGCTCATTCTTGTGGGCATCTCTATTTTCGTTGCTCGAAACACGCAGAAAATAAATCCTGTCCTGGCTGTGGTGCTGTCCGGCTTCACGATTTGGAGGAATTGGTTTACCAGCAGATGGTGAAGAAGCTGGAGGACTACAAGACGCTGACGGGCCGCAAAAAGAAAAGAGCCGCCAGCCCGAAGCTGACGGCGAAGCAAGCGGAGCTGGCCCAGGTGGAGAGCGAGATTGAAAAGTTGTTGGACACGCTGGTGGGCGCAACCCCGGTGCTGATCTCCTACGCCAACGCCAAGATTGAGGAATTGGACAGCCGCCGCCAGGCCCTTGCCAGCGAGATTGCTGTCAGCGCCAGTGATAAAATGTAAGAAAACGCCGAGGAAAAAATGTAGTTTAGTGGCGGAGGTGAAGGGAAAAAGATAGACTCCCAATCAGGGCGAGAAAGAGCCCGGAAAGGGAGTCAGAAAATGAAAGGAGCACAGTGGATGGATATCCGAAGCGACAGACAAAAAGGGCTGAGCTATGTGGAGCTGGGACGGAAGTACCACATGGACCCGCGGACGGCAAAGCGGTACGCGGAATCGCCGCAGAAGCCGGAGTACACATTGAGCGAACCCAAGCCAACAAAGATGGACCCGTACAAGCAGATCGTGGACGAGTGGCTGGAAGAGGCGCCGTATTCAGCGTTGCGGATACTGGAGAAGCTGCGGGAGATGGGGTTTGACGGAGGTTACAGTATTGTCAAGGCGTATGTGAGCAGCCGGAAGATGGACTTGAATGAGAAAGCAACGGTGCGGTTTGAGACGATGCCAGGAAAGCAAGGGCAGATGGACTGGGGATTCTTCGAGGATCACCTGGTATACGAGGACGGAAAGTGGAAGAAGCTGTACTGCTTTCTCATGATTCTGGGGTACTCAAGGATGCGGTACATCGAATTTGTCACAGATATGAGCACAAACACGTTGATACGGTGCCATCAGAACGCGTTTCGGTATTTCGGAGGCTACCCGGAGGAGATTCTGTACGATAACATGAAGCAGGTAGTCATCAAGCGGCTTTTGAAGCAGGAGGACTCCACACTAAACCGGCAGTTTGAGGACTTCGCGGGATTCTATGGATTCAAACCCATCCTGTGCCGGCCATATCGTGGTCAGACGAAAGGAAAAGTGGAGCGGACGGTGCAGTTTGTGCGGGACAACTTCATGGTCGGGATCAAGTACAACAGCCTGGCAGATTTGAATGGACAAGCCTTGGCTTGGTGTAATAAGGTCAATGGCAAAGTCCATGCCACCACCAACGAGATTCCCTTTGAGCGGCTGCAAAAAGAGGGGCTGAGTCCTCTTTCCCGTGAGTACATCATCGACAAGATCAACCTTAGGCGGGTACAAAAAGACTGCCTCATCTCATACGCCGGGAATCAGTACTCCGTGCCAGCGGAGTACATCGGCAAAGATGTGGCAGTCGTGGCCCTCGACAGTATGCTGGCCGCCTACTATGAGGGAAAGCAGATCGCTCTGCATCGAATATCGTATCAAAGGAAGGACATGGTTGTCAATCCTCAGCACTATAGAAGGATTACGCTGAAACAGACAATAGATGCGGAAAATGTTCTGCTGGAACAGGGCAAAGTAATAGATTTCCCCTTGAAGCCCTCCGATTTATCCAGATATGACGAGGTGCTGTATGACTGAATTTACTATGGACAGGCTGAGGGAAAACCTGGAAGCCCTTAAAATGAAAAACACCCTGGAGATTCTGGACAACTACCTGGAACGGGCGGTGGCGGACAAGCTCAACATTGTGGAGGTTTTGGATCACATTTTCTCAGAAGAAGCCAAATCCAAGCGGAGACGGGCCTATGAGAAGCAGATCCAGATGTCTGGCTTTCCCATTAAGAAAACCCTGGACGACTTCGATTTCTCTTTCCAGCCCTCCATCGACAAGCGCCAGATCGATGAGTTGGCTACCATGCGCTTCCTGGAAAACGGGGAGAATGTGGTCTTCCTCGGCCCGCCCGGCGTGGGCAAGACCCATCTGGCCTCCGCTTTGGGCCTGGTGGCGGCACAGCACCGTTTCTCCACCTACTACATCAACTGCCACCAGCTCATTGAACAGCTCAAGAAGGCCCATTTTGAGAACCGTCTGCCGGACAAGCTCAAGGTTCTGGCCAAGTACAGGATGCTCATCATCGACGAAATCGGCTACCTCCCCATGGACATCCAGGGTGCAAACCTGTTCTTTCAGCTCATTGCCAGGCGGTACGAGAAAACATCCACCGTCTTCACCTCCAACAAAACCTTCTCCCAGTGGAACGAGGTCTTTGCCGACGTCACCATCGCCTCCGCCATCCTGGATCGTGTACTGCATCACTGCACCGTTATCAACATCAAGGGTGAGTCTTACCGCCTGAAGGAGCGCAAGGAATTTATGCGCCAGAAACAGCAAATCGTAAATACTCTTTTCCTGCAAGGAAATAACTGATTCTGTTACCCCCCCCGCCGAAAAACTACAAAATTTCTTCGGCGTTTTCTTACAATTTCAAATTGGCGTTGACACCACCAGAAGAATCTGGAACTGGTGAGCGAGCAGGACTACTACGCAAAGCTGAAGGAGTACCGGGACAGCTACCTCACCGACGAGGGGAACCTGAGCGAGTACCGCCGGGTGACGGAGCAGATCTACAAGTACGACAAGGCCCTTGCCGACAGCGAGGCGGCGCTGTGGGCGGAACAGACGGAGGCTCTGACGGACGAGCTGGAGGACCGGGTCAAGGGAATCGAGAGCCAGCGGAAGAGCATGGAGCAGGCCCTGTCCGGGTACGGGGACCTGTTCACCGTCAAGGACGACCGGATGAGCCTGGAGAGCATCCAGGCCCAGATCGACGCCATCAACCGCTACGAAGACGCCATGACCCGGCTCCGGGAGCGGGGCCTGAGCCAGGATCTTCTGGACGAGGTCTTGGCCATGGACGTGGACGAGGCCACGGCGTACGGTGAGCAGCTGCTGGCCATGTCCGACAGCCAGTGGGAGCAGTACAACGCCCTCTGGGACGAGAAGCAGCAGCGGGCCGCGGAGGTGGCGGAACAGTTTTACAAGGACCAGCTGGAGACTTTGGAGACGGAGTACAGCGCCAGACTGGACGAGGCCCTGGACAGCCTTACGGACACCGCCTTTCAGAGCGGCGCGGACACCGCCAGGGGGCTGATCGAGGGGCTGGCCTCCCAGGAGGAGGCGCTGTACGCCAAGGCCAGGGCCATGGAGCAGGAGGTGGCGCGGATTTTGAAGGATGCCTGGAAGAGCGTACCCTCCAATGCGGAGATCGCCGCCAGCCTGGATTTTGACGCCATGCAGGAGCCGGTTCCCGCCACCGCACAGGACGTGCGGCAGGCGGTGGCCGCCGGGGTTAACGGGATGCAGACGGCCGTTGCCGGCATTGGATCGACGACCTCCGGCGTGGCGGGAGCTGTATACCTGGACAGTCAGAAGGTGGGACGGATCATGCTCCCCGGCCTCCGGGCGGAGGCGAAGGCAAATCCGGAGGTGAAGGACGACACATGAATCAGATCATCTTAAATGGGATCCTGCTTCCGCAGTCCAGCTTTGACCGATACGCCTGCTGGGAGGAGGACTTGACGCGGCAGCAGGACATGATCTCCGGGCGGCGGGTGCTGGAGCGGATCGGAAAGAAGTGGAAGGTGTGGCGGGCCCAGTGGGCCTATGACTATCTGGAGGACGAGATCTGCCGCCCGGCGCTGGAGATCCTGCGCTCCGGCGGGCCCATCATCGCCTCTGTACTGCCAGACAATGGGGTCGAGATGATTACATCGTCCTTTGTGGTGGACTCCATCACAAATCCCACGTTTCTGATTGACGACGGAGGGCGGCCTGTGTGGCACGGGCTGGGGTTCGCATTGAGAGAGGAGTATCCCCATGCTTAAGCGGAGCGCGGCCTATGAGGCCGCCATTGCGGGATCACCGCGGCACATCTTTTTGCGGGCCGTGGTGGACATCTCGGACCCGGACAAGGTGTGGCTGCCGGCGACCTCCTCGGGAGAGGCGCCCTGGAGCCGGGGGGCGGAACTCCGGGACCGAAGCTTTGACGCGCCGCCCCGATACGCCACGCTGGAGCCGGGGCGGTGGCTGCTGGGCGGGGAGTTTGACCTGTTTCCAGATGGGTACCGGACGGCCGGAGACCGGCCGCAGGGGTGGGCCTCGGAGACCCTCAGCGGGCCGGACGGGACCTTTTCCACGCCCACATGGGTACAGCTCAGCTTCTCCGGGATGTCCATTTTACAGGCCTTCTCCGTGTTCTTCTCCACGGACCCGCTGGACGGGGTTCCGGAGGACTTCACTGTGGAGGTGCTGTGCAGCGGCGCCGCCTATTTTACCCAGACCGTCACCGGCAGCCGGGAGACGGAGATGCAGTTTGACGGCTTTACCGTCTATGACCCCACCGCCATCCGGGTGACAGTGACAAAATGGAGCCTGCCGGGGCGGCGGGCGCGGGTGGTTGAGATCGTGCCGGGGGTCTATGAAGACTGGGACGCGGATATGCTCTCCAAGTTCTCCGTGACCCAGCAGGGGCAGTTCTCCTGCCTCACACTGCCCTATGGCACGGCGGAGATCTCCATGGACAACCACACCCGCCGGTTTGAGCCCCGGCGAAAAGACGGAATCTTTCAGTCCATCGAGGCCCGGCAGGGCGTGGAAATACATATCGGCGTGCTGCTCTCAGGCGGCGGCGTGGAGTATCAGGAGCTCGGGATCTACTACCAGGCCGGGGACGGCTGGAAGACCGGCGAGAACGCCATGGACATGAAATGGTCGCTGGTGGACATCATCGGATTGCTGGCAGACCGGACCTTCCTGCCGCCGGAGGTGCTGCCGGAGACGCTGGAGGGCTGGCTCCAGGCGCTGGTGGGACAGCTGGGGGACGCGTTCAAAAACCGCTGTCACGTGGACCCAGCGTACGCGCAGCTACCGGTTGTTGCGGAGAGCCGGGAGGCGGTCAGCGGAAAGAAGTGCGAGAGTATTGCCCGGTGGGTCTGCCAGGCCACGGGCACCTGGCCACGGGCGGACGCCGCCACCGGGCGGCTGACGGCGGAGCCTCTTTGGAACCAGGGGCAGAAGGTGACCTTGGACAACCTCTCCGGCTACCCGGCCATGAAGGCCAACGAGAGCCTTGCGGCGCTGATCTTCCATCTGGCGGACGGGGAGGGCACGGAGTTCGTGGTCTCCGGCAACTCCACCAGCAGCGAGAAGACGGTGACCATCATCAACCCCTTCATCCACACGCCGCAGCAGGCTCTGGCGGCGGCGCGGCTGATTCTGGCCCAGTACGGCGGAAACGTCTATGAGACCGTCGGACGGGGCGACCCCGCCGGGGAGATTGGGGACGTGGATACCATCTGGCTGGACGAGTCCAGCGCGGCCACGGCCCGGCGGATGAGCCAGACTTGGCAGATCCAGGACCGGGCGCTGGTGTGCCGGAGCCAGCTCCTCCAGGCGGACGGCTCCTATCTTTGGACGGAGTTCGAGGTGCTGGACCAGGACGAGGGGGACTGGACCGCGCCGGAGGGCGTGACGGAGTTCCGGCTGGTGCTCTCCGACGGGGGCCAGGGCGGCGGCGTTGGACAGGAGGGACAGTATATCAGCGCCGGAAACAGCAATATCTCCTTCTCCGGCTACAATCCCGCCTACGGCGCGCAGGGGACGGACGGCCAGGGCGGCAGGGTGTGGTTTGGTACGATTAAGCTCAATCCCGGGGCTGTGATCCACTACAAGCGGGGCGCGGGCGGGGCGCCGGGAACCGTATATGGCTCCGCCGGGGCCATGGGCCAGCCGTCTGTATTCGGCGCATACTCCAGCGCGGAAGGTGAAATCTATCCCAACGGCTATACCGACATCGCCAACGGGCAGGCGTTCTGCCGGCCCGGCGTCCCGTCTCCCCTGTCCGGCACCGGAGACGGCGGCCAGGGCGGCGCCGGCGGAGATCCTCCGGAGGGGTACCTGGAGTTTGTCCCGGCCTTCAAACCGACTGAAAATCATCCGGGACATTACACGTGGCGGGAAACCAAACCGCCGGGGCCCGGAAAGCCCGGCGCTGCCGGGGCCAGCGGATTCATTATGCTGAGCTGGGAAAGGCCTGCGGCAGAGAATTTTGGGAGGAAAAAATAATGGCATCAACCTATATTCCCGTTGTTGTCTCAGCCCTGCTGAGCCCGAACTCTGCACAAGCCAGCCAGCCCGTGCTGATCTCCGTGGCCGCCATTGATGTGGAGTGCGTGCCCAGTGCGCAGGCGGCGGCTGGGGAATTTACCAGTGGGGAGGTGTGAGGAATGGCTCTGAAAACCGTCCGGGCAAGGCTAGGAAATACCTGGGTCTCCCTGACCTACAACCCTGCCACGGGCCGCTATGAGGGCGTCCTGACGCCCCCGGGGACCTCCATCCACCAGCCGGGCGGGTACTTTGACATTGAGGCGCAAGCCTCCAATGAAACCGGACAGACGGCCTCCGTCACCGGGGCCCAGCTGCCCGCCCTGCGGCTGGTGGTGCGAGAGACGGCGGCGCCGGCGCTGACGCTTGTCTCCCCGCTCCCGGGGTATTTAAGCACGGAAACGCCCGCGCTCATATTTGAGGCCGTGGACGAGGAGGGCGGGTCCGGGGTGGATCCGGGGACGTTTTCCCTTGCCGGGGCCGCCGCAGAGCCCATTCCAGGCGGGTACCGCTTTACCTGGACCCCGCCGGGGGGATGGGCGGACGGTCCCCATGCGGTCACGGCCTCCGTCCGGGACTACGATGGCAACGGGAGCGCCGTCTCCGCCGCCTACACTGTGGACACCGTCCCGCCGGGGCTGCTGGTCCACAAGGCGCACCTGAGGCATGTGGTGGATGAGGAGGCTGTCACGGTGGCGGGAGAGGCTTGGGACGTCGCCGCGCCGGACGTATCCGTCACGGTGGCGGGAACGGCCGTACCGGTCCGGGACGGGCGGTTTGAAGCGGAGGTACCCCTGGAGATCGAGGAAAACCGCATCGCCGTCATCGCCAAGGACGGCGCCGGGAATCAGACCGGGGCAGAGGTGTACATGATCCGCCTGGTGACGGACCGGACCCAGGCGGACGCGGATCAGGTCCTGGCCCTCTGCGCCCGGGGGTATGCCCGCTGGACGGAGGAGGAGCGGGCCTGGTGGGCCTCCGCCCGCTGCCTGCGGAGCAGTTACGACAGCCGGGATCTCAACCGGGTTGGGAGCGCGGTGGAATGGCTGGCCGGGGAACTCCGGCGGCGGGGATACCTTGCCGAGGTCCGGCCGGAGGCCGGCTGGACAGCGCGGGACGCCCCCACCCGGAGCCGGATGGAGGCGTATCTGGCCGGCGTGGAGACGGTACGGGCCGCCCAGGGGCTGGAGATGCCGGAAATCCCCGGGACCATGGCGGGGCTGACCATCGATGGGGCCAACCGGATTGAGCGGGCCCTGGTGAAGGTGGACGCCGTTTTCCCCAAGTATGCCGCCTGGACGGCGGGAGAGATTACCTGTGGAGGTGTGTGAATGAAAGACACGATTATTAGGCTGACCCGTTACCCCGTCATTGTGTGGGTGCCTGATCACACCATGGAAAGCGTGGTCCGGGCGCTGGACCGCATGGAGCGCCGCATGGGGGCAAAGTTCCGGGAGGTTTTCCGCTCCATCACCGTGGATAATGGGTGCGAGTTCCAGGAATGTGAGGGGATGGAGCGATCCAAGCGGGCCAGGAAACCGCGCACAAAGGTTTTTTATTGCCACCCATATTCTGCCTATGAGCGGGGCAACAACGAAAACATGAACCGGATCATAAGGCGGTTTTTTCCAAAGGGAACCAACTTCGACAATGTGAGCGCGGCGGAGGTGGAGGAGTGGCTGGCCAACTATCCGCGCCAGATCCTGGGGTGGAAAACGTCGCAAATGCTTTATGGCGAATACATGACCGTGGCGGCCTGACCAGCTGAACACGGGAAAACGACCAGGTCGGAACCGCCCAGGGGCGCCGGCCAATTTTTCGCGCCATTTTTGCACCGCCAGCGCCGTGGAAGTGTGGAAAACGGGGATCCCACCTAGAGTGGGACCCCCCGTTTTTAGGGCTATCAAAAACTTTTTATAATTTTTTGTAATTTAGTCTTGACATTTTGACTAATTTTTTGAACAAATTCGGGGTAGTTTTACTGGTGACTTGCGCTCCCAGCTGAGCCATGGCACCACATCTTTCCAAAGCAGCTATGAAGCAGTCAGTTGTTCTGGAAGTAATTTCAGTGAGAGCGATTTTACTCCGTCCGCAAAAAGCTTTTTTTGCATCCCTAGTGCGCAAAATTTTTGAAATGCAAGACCTTTTGTAAAAACAAACTTTTTTCTCACTTATTTGCTGAAATCTTGCTGTTTCGTCCATATTGTGTGATTTAATTTCTGCATTTTTTGCCAGCATCTTTTTCATCTACACAAGGTTTGAAAACACCCATGAGGCTATCGTGGACAAAGAGACCTGGAAGCTGGCCCAGAAGCTGAGAAAAACACACCGCCGCCATGATACCATTGGCGAAGCCAATCCCTTGACTGAACTTCTCTACTGCGCCGACCGCGGTGCGAAGCTGTATAACCATCGGTCGAGGGGAACAGCCACCAAGCCCTAACCGTCGGACTGGTTTGATTGCCTCACCTACACGCTGGCCCAACAATATCACGACAATACTTGCAGTAATCACCACATCTCTACCAAGGCCCTGCGGACGCTGATTTTGGTAACCATCCGCTCTGCCAGTGCCTATGCCATTTCCAATGAAGCGGAGTTTATCCAGAAGGTCCGGGCGGCGTCCGAAGTCCGGCAAGTGCAGGCGGCAAAAGATTTGAAGCGCAAGCTGAATAAGGACAGGCGACGTTGCGAGGAACTGGACACCATCATCAAGAAGCAGTACGAATCCTGCGCGGTGGGACGCATCGGTGAGGAACGCTTTGATCCCCTTCTTGCCCGTGTATGCGCAGGAACAGACGGCACTCCAGCAGTCTATTACGGAGGCGGAATCGGCACTGACCAGCTTCGAGCAGAACACCGTCAATGTGGAACGGTTCCTCGCTCTGGCGAAGGAGTACACTGATTTCTCGGAACTGACTACGCCTATAATTAGCGAGTTTGTGGACAAGATTATCGTCCACGCCCCGGAAAAGGTGGACAGAGACACACCGCAGAAAGTGGACATCTACTTGAAGTTTATCGGACGGTTTGACCTCCCGGCCCTGGAGCTGACGCCGGAGGAAGAAAAGCGACAGGCTTCCCTGCACAGGCATCGGCTCAAAAGCCGGGAACGCTATCAGAAGATCAAGGTCGGCGAACACGCTGCCGGTCAACCGTTCAAGCTGATCTGCAAATGCTGTGGGGAAGAATTTGAATCCAAACGGTCGAACACTCTGTTCTGCGGCCCGAATTGCCGGGCGAAATTCTACCAGCAGGAGGCGGCGGCAGGCAGGAGCCGCGAATGCGTCTGCGGAAACTGCGGGAAAGAATTCACTACGACCAGAAGCAATGTGAAATACTGCTGTGAGGCTTGCCAGCGGGAGGCGCACCGTAAAATGCGGTATCATCGACAGAAGCGGACGGAAGAGCAGAGATCAGAAATCGTATAAACACGGTATGGGGCGGGCCAAATCCTTTTTGGTCTGCCCTGTTCCGTGAAAGGAGGGACTAATCCTATGTGGAACTGTGATTTGGAATACGAAAATCAAGAAACGCCGAGACAGTGGTATGAAAAAAATCTCCGGTGCAAGACTGTATTTGGCTGTGCGGAGGATCATTCGCACAGGGTGCGGACGGATTTTTTACGCGCAGATCAGTACCAAGATATTGCTATCATGGCTTGTGCGGGAACCGGGGTCAGAAAGACTTGAAGCAGCGGCGATTGGAAAAACGGCAGAATCGGATTTGCAAGGGATGCGGAAAAGCATTCACGCCCAAGCGGTCGGATGCGGTCTACTGCTGCAACGCCTGCCGCCAACGGGCTTACCGTCAAAGCGTTACGGATAAGACAAGTGCCCAAATTGAACACTTGCCTTAGGCCTTGTTTGAAAAAAGGCGGAATGCCCAACGGCGAGAGATTTTTCGCCAATCAAGGCAAATTTTTGCAGGCGGGCTGACGCCCGGCAAGAACATTTAACGCAGAGTGGCGGATAAAGATCCACCGTTTGGGCGTTTTGACTTTTTTCAAACAAGGCCTAACCGCAACAGAAATATGGAATATAAGCCGGGCATGGGATTTTGTCTCCTGTGTCCGGCCGTTATTTTGAAAATCTGATTTGCGTTACGACGCTGAAAATTGAAAAATGACTGATTCCACCACGCCTGTCCCTGCGGAGCAGGAACAACAGCGTTCTGAAACGAACGCGCAGCCAGCCCCGGCAACAGGGCTGTTCAAGGGGGTGGGAGGGCTACCCCAACAAGCAGAAACAGCGGTTTCCGGCAGAGCCGGGAACCGCTGTTTCGAGTCTTTGTAGGAACAAAGGCACTGCTTGCGAGGTAGCGAAATAGCTTTGCGGACTGTAATACAGATTCCCTGCCTATCATTCAATTTGCCTCTTTTATGTAATCTTATCACAGAAGAACACTGGCATTGATGGTATCATAAATGAAAACTTCCGGGAGGTCATGATATGGAAATCAAAACAAAAGTGAAACGGTGTGCTTTCATTCATACAGATGTTTGCGTTGCCTGCGGCTGCTGCATGAAGGTATGTCCCTTGAGCGCCATACAGATTTGGAATGGTATTTGGGCCAAAGTCGATAGAACAAAGTGCGTAGGCTGCGGCAAATGCGCCAGGGAGTGTCCAGCCTCAATTATTGAAATTCAGGAGGTAACCGTATGAAAAAGCGTTGGTATGACTACCTGTGGATCGTGGAGCTGACCTACATGGCCCTGGGCTTTTTTAATATCCTGTTCGCCTGGTTGGGTATGCTGTTCTTTTGTATTCCGCTGATTATTTCCCTCGTCTGGGGCACCAAGGGCTACTGCAATCGATATTGTGGCCGGGGACAGCTGTTCGGTCTATTGGGCGGAGGCTTTGGCCTGTCCCGGAAAAAGGACGTTCCGAAGTGGTTGAGGAGCAAATGGTTCCGCTATGGATTTTTGATTTTCTTCTTCATCATGTTCTTTCAGATGCTGTGGAATACTTATTTGGTCTTTGCCGGCGTACAGAATCTCAGGCAGGCGGTGACTCTGCTTTGGACGTTCCAACTGCCTTGGCACTGGGCTTATCATGGAACCCTCTTTTCCCCCGGCATCGCCCAGTTCGCTTTTGGGTTTTATAGCGTCATGCTGACCTCCACCGTCCTCGGCCTGCTTACCATGGTCCTGTTCAAGCCCCGCAGTTGGTGCGTCTACTGCCCTATGGGCACTATGACCCAGCTGATCTGCAAGGCCAAACACCGAAAAGATGACATTGTCACATAACAAAAAAATTGAGTTAAAACAGATTTGCTAGACAAAAGAAAGGAGAAGCAGCTATGGGACTTTTCAACTTTTTTAAGGGGCCTGATATTGATCAAGGCGCAAAAGACTTTCAGGAAACGCCCGGTGCGGTGCTGCTGGATGTTCGTACTGCCCAAGAGTACCGGGAGGGCCACATCTCCGGCGGCAAAAATGTTCCGCTTCAGGAACTGGATCGTGTGACTGCTATGGCGCCCAAGAAAGATACCCCGCTGTTCGTCTATTGCCACAGCGGCGCCAGGAGCAGCCAAGCGGTAAGGCTGCTGGCCCGAATGGGCTATACCAATATCAAAAATATCGGCGGCATCGCCGCCTACACAGGAAAGGTGGAACGCTGAAATGAAAGTTGTCATCATCGGCGGCGTGGCGGGAGGGGCCACAGCCGCGGCCCGGCTTCGCCGGTTGAACGAGACGGCGGAGATCGTGGTCTTTGAGCGGTCAGGGTATGTCTCCTACGCCAACTGCGGCCTGCCCTACTACATCGGCGGGGTGATCGAGGAGCCCGAGGCCCTGACCCTCCAGACGCCGGAGAGCTTCTTTGCCCGCTTCCGGGTGGATATGCGGGTGCGCCACGAGGTCACCGCCATTCATCCGGATAAAAAGGCCGTCTCCGTGAAAGCTCTGGAGACAGGCGAGGAATTTGAGGAGCATTATGACAAGCTGATCCTCTCTCCCGGAGCCAGTCCCACCCAGCCCCGGCTCCCCGGCGTGGGAATCGAGAAGGTCTTTACACTGCGCACAGTGGAGGATACCTTCCGTATCAAGGACTATATCAGTGCTCATCACCCAAAATCCGCCGTGCTGGCGGGCGGGGGCTTCATCAGCCTGGAGCTGGCGGAGAATCTGCGGGAGCTGGAAATAGAGGTCACCATCGTCCAGCGTCCAAAGCAGCTGATGAACCCCTTTGACCCGGATATGGCCGCCTTCATCCACGGCGAGATACGGCGGCACGGCATCCGGCTGGCCCTTGGGCATACGGTGGAAGGGTTTGCGGAGCGGGACGGCGGCGTGGACGTACAGCTGAAGGGCGCAGACCCTCTTCACGCCGATATGGTGGTGCTGGCCATCGGTGTCACCCCGGACACCGTCCTTGCAAAAGAGGCCGGTCTGGAACTGGGCCTCAAGGGCAGCATCGTGGTCAATGACCGGATGGAGACCTCTGTCCCAGACATCTACGCTGTAGGAGATGCGGTCCAGGTGAAGCATTCTGTGACCGGGCAGGCCGCGGTGATCTCCCTGGCCGGCCCCGCCAACAAGCAGGGACGTATCGCGGCAGACAACATCTGCGGAGGGGACAGCCGCTATCTTGGAAGTCAGGGCAGTTCGGTCATCAAGGTCTTTGACCTGACGGCGGCCTCCACCGGCGTCAACGAGACGAACGCCAAAAAGGCCGGCCTGGACGTGGACACAGTGATTCTGTCCCCCATGAGCCATGCGGGCTACTATCCCGGCGGAAAGCTGATGACCATGAAGGTGGTTTTTGAAAAGGGAACCTATCGTCTGCTGGGCGCTCAAATCGTGGGGTATGATGGGGTGGATAAGCGGATTGATGTGCTGGCTACCGCCATCCATGCCGGATTGACAGCCATCCAGCTGAAGGACCTGGACCTGGCCTACGCGCCGCCCTACTCCTCCGCCAAAGACCCGGTGAATATGGCGGGCTTCATGGTGGAAAACCTGGCCAGCGGAGTTGTGAAGCAGTTCCATATTGAGGATGTGAACGCCCTGCCCCACGATGGCAGCGTGACCCGGCTGGATGTCCGGACGCCCCAAGAGTACGTGGGCGGTCACATCAAGGGGTTCCAAAACATTCCTATGGACGAACTGCGGGAACGGCTGGACGAAATCGAGAACGGTAAGCCGGTGTATGTTATCTGCCAGAGCGGCCTGCGCAGCTATATCGCCTGCCGTGTCCTGGCCGGGTATGGCTATGAAGCATATAACTTCGCCGGAGGTTTTCGGTTCTATGATGCAGTAACAAACGACCGCCGTCTGATGGAACAGTCCACAGCCTGTGGCATGGACCAGTAGATAGAAACACCTCTCCTCAATCTGCAGCAGAGTTTGAGGAGAGGTGTTTTTATGTATTCCGCAGAGCCGTCAGCTTTTGTTCGTCCAGAAGCTCTATCACGCCCCGGGACAGCTTCACCATGCCCTCGCCCTGGAAATAGCGGAGCATCCGGGTGACTACCTCCCGGTGAGTTCCCAGGTGGTTGGCGATGGTCTCGTGGGTGATATTCAGCCGGCTGGTACTCTCAATCACCGATTCTTCCAGGAGAAAGGCGGCCACCCGCCGGTCCATACTCTTCCACATGACCTGCTCCATGAGCCACATGACCTCGGAAAACCGGGCGGACATGATCTCGTTGGTGTAGTTGGCGACAGCGGCGGACTGCTCCATAAGCTGCTGGTAAACCTCCGCCGGAATCACCCAGAATTCCGTATCCTTTTCCGCTTTGACAGTCACATCAAATTGAATGCTCCTCATGACACAAGAGGCGGAAAACAGGCAGAGATCCCGGTCAAACAGCCGGTAGATGGTGATTTCACGTCCCTCTTTCGACAAAATATAGGCCCGGAACTGACCAGACTTTATGAGAAGCAGTCCGGTACAGTCCTCACTGCCGTTGTGAAGCACCGTCCCTTTTTTGACTTGGCGCTCTTGGAGCTGCTCCAGCATCCGATTCTGCTGCTCGGGCGTCAGCCTGCTCCAAACAGAGAAGCAGCTTTGGAAATCCACGCAGGGCATTCGGTCATGCCTTCCAGAGGCTGTGCAGGTTGCAGTAGGCGTAAACCGCCTCCACATGGTCGCCCTCACACAGAGCGAAGCAGACCTCCGGTTTGTCGCCGGGGTGGAGTACCCTGCGCTGATTGCCCTGCCTGGTCTGCAAAGACACCCACTCGATATAGTGTTCCGGCAGCATGGGATGCTCCACTGAGCCAACCTGCACCTTGACCAGATTACCCTCTACCTGATACACGGGGACGTGTTTCTCCACAGCGGCATCAGTGGTACCGGGAACGATCTCGGTCATTTTCTGCCCACAGCACATCACCGGCACCCCGGCATTTTTCACCATGGCAACGATATTGCCGCAATGCTCGCAGATATAAAACTTCTGTTCCATAGTATATTCCTCCTGTTTCCTTTTATTATGTGGGAGCGGCACTTATGCGCCGCAGTTCCCTCCTTTACCGCCGCAGCCATGCTTATTCTCGCCGCAGTGGCCGCCGTGATGCTCATAGCCGTGGTGGCTGCACTGGACATCGCTGCTGTATTCCAGTGTCCCGGACAGGAAGGCATTCACCGCCTCGTCCGCCCCGCCGGTCACGCCGCCGCAGGGTTTGATCCCAGCCTGGGCCAAGGCGTCCCAGGCCCCGCCACCGATACCGCCGCAAATCAGCACATCCACCCGCAGGCCGGACAGAAAGTTCACCAATGCGCTGTGGCCGCTGTCGGTGGTATCGGCAATCTGCTCCTGAACGATTTTCCCATTCTCTGCGTCATAAATCTTCATCTGCCGAGTGTGTCCGAAATGTTGGAACACCTGACCGTTCTCATAAGGGACTGCAATTTTCATCTGGGACTCTCCTTTTTCAATACTCCCAATTCGCTTCTGTGTTCCTAACGCCTTGATTCTAGACTTTAGTGTATAATAATTCATTCATCCGAATTATACAGATTATGCTTCAACTCTGTGCGCAGTAATTATTGTATAGCTATATGCGTTCACAGTAATTTTGTAGTGACCTGTGAAAATATACCAGTTCTTTCCGATCCTTTCAATTTTAGCATTTTTGTCCAGAATCTGCACCCCGCTCCATTGGGCAACATCGTCTGTTTCAATTTGGCAGTTCCTTTTTATCCGCTCTACACCCATTTCTGTTGTATGAAGTTTATCAATGTTTTTAATTAAATCATTCATTCTTATACCAGCCTATGCATATTTACCCATTGTGATTCACCGGGAACACGAAGTCGAATTGGGACTTTCAATATCAGTATTTTTTCCGCCCGTCCAGCGGCAACGCCGTCCACATCCATACTCCCGGTCACCCCGACAGACCCGATAATGCCCGCCAGAGATGGACAGGGCCCTGCCGTTGACGAGGCTGTCGGAGAGTTTAAATCGGGCATTTTCGTAAATTTCCGTTACCGTTGTCCGGGAAATCCCCATCTGCGCCGCGCACTGTTCATGGGTTCGCTTTTCGTAATCGACCAGCCGGATCACTTCGTACTCGTCCACGGTGAGAACCACCTCGCTGGGGCTTTCCTTCCCTCGGGGAATAAAGCCCCAGCAACTCGGTTCCGCGCAGACGCGGCGGCAACGACTTGGTCTGGCCATACAAGTACCTCCTCAAGCAATACCGACATATGACGGAAATAGGATACAATACAATTCAGAAAAAGTCAAGAGATTATGAAATTTTGAGCAACTTCTCTGTATCAAAAAATAGAAGGATATGGTAGTTTCATGCCCCGCTGTTTGCTGTTCCATTTGATATTGCAATTTAGATTTAAAAAATTGTATTTGCTTCGGTGAAAATATCCTTGACAGATCTTGTCTTGATGCTGGATGCTATTGCTGTCCCCTTCATTATCATCGCCACGAGACAGACGGCAGCAGAAAGCTACCCAAACCGTAACGAGGGTTTGCAGGGCATTTCTGACAGCAGCCATTATGCCCACCCTCCCCTCCGGCTCAAATGATAAGCCTTTAAGAGTTCGTCCTGTATCTGCGCAAACCGATTTAGGGTCTTGGTAATTTCACCGCCTTCCTGAACAGAATGGAATACAATGCCGCGCGGGGGCAATACAATTTTCCAATCAGTTCCCAGCAGGCGGTACTGTTACGGCTCAAGCGGGACAGATTCAGCACAACGAGGTTAGATACACTCCCGGCTATCACATCTTGAAGCATACGCCGGTATTCCGGGCGGTTAAAGGAAATTCCACTAACACCCCATTCGCAATAAAACTGCGGATTTTCAAGGTGATGGTCTGCGGCATATTGGGAGAGAGTTTCCATCTGGCATCTTCCGGCCAGGGTGTCCGCATTTGTCAAGTAATGGGCCATACGGCAATACAGAGCCGTGATTTTATTGGACTGCCTATCCATTTTGACCTCCGTTTCCGGCAGTCACCGCATTAAGTATCGGTTTTTTTGCACTATTATTATATCAAATATGCGGTGTTATGTCAAAAAATCACGATTTTTGACGGATATTATTTGCTTTAGTATTTGTGCCCAAAAGACACCGGATTTTATCAACTGCGGTGCTGCCTTTCTCTTGAGAATGGGAAGTCACGATATAAGTTGTGCTGCCAATCGTTCTCTCTATCTTCGCTGGCGGCTGCTGCACTTTGGCATCAGCCAGCTTATGGCGGGTGGCGGCGTTGCGCTGATCGGCATGACCCTTGTACCCCTGCTTTCCGGGCTGTTCGGCTAAGAAGCACGGGTAAGAGCCTATGCAGAGCATACTTGACGCGATCACGGAATGGATAAAGGAAATCCTCATAGGAGCCATTAACGGGAACCTGTCAACTATGTTCGGGGACGTAAACGAGAAAGTCGGCACAATCGCCGCAGAGGTAGGGCAGACCCCGCAGGGCTGGAACGCGGGCATTTTCAGCATGATACGCACGTTATCAGAGAATGTCATAGTCCCCATTGCAGGGCTTGTCATTACCTACGTCCTATGTGTGGAGCTAATCAGCATGGTAACGGAAAAGAACAATATGCACGACGATGTATGCTGTAAGCGATGTATTTCAAATGCATCAAATACAACGCACAGTCAGCTCATTTGCGGCACAAATGAAATGGCTGATGAAAGGACGGCTACATATGGTAGAATTGAGCTATATCAAAGTTGGAGATTACTACATCCCCAATCTGGTACTAGACCCCGAACCAGTAGAACCGCCTAAGACTGTAGGAAAGTATGGCAGTTTGCGGCGCACCTACTTGAAGCAGCACAAGCATGACCTGTGGCGAGAACTGGCAGGCAGCGGTAAGCTGACGGCTCACCTGTTGGAGATTGACCAGACTGCCAGCGAGTGGATGGACAGGATGCTCCCGCAGATGATGGAGGATGCTGGTGTAACCGAGGAATTGAAAGCCCGTGATCAAATGGCATGGGTGGGACTGGTAAATAGCTGTAAGGCTAGAGCAGAGGAAATTATTATATGATAAAATTTGCCGCGCCGGGCTTGTTATAGCGCGGCAAAAACCCGGTGCCAAAGTGCCAAAAACCACCAGGGAGAATTATAAAACCATGAGCAAGAACAAAGCACCAAAGTGTAAAATATGATGTATACACAGCAAGCCGGTTATTTGCCTCCGGGCATTAAGATGGCAAGTGATTTGGCGGCCCATATTGAAAATGTGCTGGCTCCAAAGGAATATGCGGTTATTTTGCACGACCAGGATATAAGCGAGGACGGAACGCCCGCAGAGGCACATCTTCATGCAATGCTGTGTTTCAGAAATGCCCGCTATCTCTCCGCAGTAGCCAAAGCGCTGGGTGATAAGGAGCAATATGTCCAAAAGTGGGACGGGGAAGCCAACAACGGCCATGCCTACTTGATACACGCGACCCGCAAGGCCCAAAAGGCGGGTAAACATCCGTATACCCGTGTGCTGTGGTTGCCAATTTCAATTTCCCCGAGCGCATGAAAGCGATTGTTACAGAGATCGAGCAGGCCAAAGCCGGGCATAACGCCTGTAATGTGGATGCTCTTTTAGATTTATTGTACATTGGCGGAACGACCAAGGCTGAAATTGAAAAGCAGTTGTCCGGCTCCCAATATGCCAAGTACCGCCGTCAGATTGAAGACGTGGACGCCAAGCGGCTGATAAAAGAGGCCGAAAAATGGCGGGCGGAAATGAAAGCGAAAAACGCTCAAATCCGGGTTATATGGATTTACGGCCCCTCTGGTACGGGCAAGACCAGTCTTGCCAAAGAGTACGCCCAGAAGAAAGGCGAGCCTTATTTTGTTTCCGGTTCCAGCCGCGATATTTTTCAGGGCTATAACGGAGAGCACACCCTGATTTTGGACGAGCTTCGACCTAGAGTAATCGCCTACTCGGATTTGCTGCGCATCCTTGACCCGCATGGCATTGACAATCGGGTGATGGCCCCTTGCCGCTATAATGACAAGCCCCTTGCCTGTGACTTGATTATCATCACCACTCCCTATATGCCGTCGGAATTTTACGGTGTTCAATTCCCCGCTGTTTTGGGGCCTAATGTCATAGATAGCCTCGACCAGCTTGCGCGGCGGATTTCTCTTACAATTGAGATGTCAGGGCGGACGATTAAGGCGATGCAATATCGCCCGCTCCCGTTCCAGACGACCAGTGGTTGGTACTGGGCCATTCCAGGTACGGAGCGTCCCAATCCATATTCTTCTCTGGCAAGACCCACGCCGCCTAACCAAGAGGAAGGTATTTACAATTCCATATTTGAAGATTGATTTTATAGGAGCCTTGAAGTGCATTTTTCAAAATCTGCGATTACCAACACAGATGATCTGCCCCTTGTGCTGACGGTTTCTGATGTTTCAAAAATCCTCGGCATCGGAAAGAATACCGCCTATGACTTTATCCGCAGCGGGGCCATCAAGAGTGTTCGGGTGGGGCGTCAAATCCGCGTCCCAAAGTCTGCGTTTTTAGAATTTCTATCATAATATTATCCAGAAAAGTTGATTATCCGCCACGTATGATGTATAATAATCTTAGTTTTTAGTACGTCTGCGTGGCGGATAAGGAGGATATATGCCACGCACAAAATCTATGGGCCGTGCCGCCAACGGTAACGGCACCATCCGCAAAAAGACCGTTACGAAAAATGGCAAGAAATATTCCTATTGGGAAGCCCGTGCTACGGTCGGTTATGACCTGGGGACCGGGAAACAGATTCAACGCTCCGTCACAGGAAAGACCCAAAAGGAGGTCCGGCAAAAGCTCTCGCAGATCGTTGTGGACCTGGACGAGGGAACCTATATTCAGCCCTCGAAGGAAACGGTTGGGGCGTGGCTGGACACTTGGGTTGATACATACGTCGTTCCGAATGTGAAGCCCTACACGGCGGATTCTTACCGCTCGATTTGTGAAAACCATGTGAAGCCCGCTCTTGGCAGGGTGAGGCTGGAACAGCTTACTACTCCTCAAATCCAGCAGTTCTATAATAAACTGCAACGGGAAAAGGGGCTGTCCGCAAAGACCATTAAAAATGTTCATGGGGCGCTTCACAAGGCTTTGAATCAGGCTGTTAAAATTGGTTCTATTCGCCACAATCCCGCCGATGCCTGTGACTTGCCGAAGGTGTATCAAAAGAAATCGCGCCCTTGGAACAGGAAGAAATCTCCCGGTTCCTGGAGGCGATTCAAGGGCACGCCTATGAATTGCTGTTCCTGGTCACTCTGTTCACCGGTATGCGGCAGGGGGAGGTCCTGGGCCTTACCTGGGACTGCGTAGACTTCCAGAGCAACACGCTTTACATCAACAAGCAGCTGCAAAAGAGCAAGAAAGTGGGCGGAGAATACCAGTTGATTCCCACGAAGAACGGCAAGGCCCGGCTGATTACCGTTGCGCCCTCCGTCATGGCGGCGTTGAAGCGGCAGAAGGTCAAACAGGCGCAAGCGCAATTGTGCGCCGGTCCCGCCTGGGAGAACAAAGAGGGGTTTGTATTCACAAATGCCCTGGGCGGACACCTGGCCCATTTCACGGTCTACAAGGAGTTCAAGAAAATCGTTTGCAGTATCGGCCTGGACAATGCCCGATTTCACGACCTGCGCCATTCCTACGCCGTGGCGGCAATCGAAAGCGGGGACGACATCAAGACCGTGCAGGGAAATTTGGGCCATGCCACCGCCGCCTTTACGCTGAATATCTACGCCCACACCACCCAAAAGATGCGCCAGCAGTCCGCCGACCGGATGGAGCGGTTTATTCAAGCGGTCTCAGGGGCCAAGTAGCAATCAGGGCATAATAAGGGAAAAAACAAAGAGAAAACCCTGGAACCATTGCAATTCCAAGGTTTTCTCTGGCGCGGAAGGAGGGATTTGAACCCTCGCGCCGGTTTTATCCAGCCTACTCCCTTAGCAGGGGAGCCCCTTCGGCCACTTGGGTACTTCCGCAGATCCATATGCACTTAAAAAAGTGGCGGAGAGAGTGGGATTCGAACCCACGGAGACTTGCGCCTCGCCGGTTTTCAAGACCGGTTCCTTCAACCACTCGGACATCTCTCCGTAGTTCCGTGAGTCCCGCCTCTCAAACACTTGAAATATGATACCACATGCCAAACCGGTTTGTCAACATGTTTATTGCGCTCCCTGTAAAATTCCTCCTATCTCCACTCCCTATCTGCCGGAACGGGGCGTAAAATACCACGTCCCCTCCGCCCGGCAGGCCCGCACGCCAAAAATCTGATCGATTTTCCCGTTCTCATACAGTACCTGAGGACTTGCGCACTGCACCAGCCGCCCCTTCTCCATCAAGGCCGTTTGGTGGCTGTATCCCAACGCCTGGGCCAGGTCGTGGAGCACCATGACGATGGTCTTCCCCCGGGTGTTCAGCGCCTGAATCAGCTCCAGCACCTCGAACTGACGGCCCAGATCCAGGTAGGTGGTGGGCTCGTCCAGGAAGATCACCTCTGTCTCCTGTGCCAGGGCCATGGCCAGATACACCCGCTGCCGCTCCCCGCCGGAGAGTTCCCGCAAGTCCCGGTTTGCCCAGGCGGACACGCCTGTGTCCTCCATGGCCTGCTCCACCGCCGCTTTGTCTCCGCTTCGCAGTTGGCGGGAGAGACCCAGGTGGGGAAAACGCCCGTGGGACACCAGCCCCCGCACCGTGATGGCGGGCACCGACCGCACCTGGGGCATAAAGGAAGCCGTCCTGGCGAACTCCCTGCGCCCGTATGCGGAGACCGGCCGTCCCGCCAGCAGGATCTCTCCGCCGTACAGGGGCAGCTGCCGCCCCGCCGCCCGCAGGAGGGTGGTCTTGCCGCAGCCGTTGGGACCAATCAGGGCGGTGATCTTTCCTCTGGAGATGCGGAAGGAGACGTCCCGCACCGCCGGAACGCCGTTGTACCCAGCTGTCACATGACAAAATTCAATCATAGACCCGCCCTTTCTTACGATGCAGCAGGAGATGCAGGAAAAACGGCCCGCCCAGCAGGGACATGACAATGCCCACCGGCAGTTCAAAGGGGGCGAACACCAGCCGCGCCGCCACGTCGCACAGCAATACAAAGCTGCCTCCCAGCAGAAACGCGGCAGGCAGCAGCCAGCGGTTGTCCCCGCCCACCAGCCGCCGGGCCATGTGGGGCACCAGCAGTCCCACAAATCCCAAAAGGCCGGAAAAGCTCACCGCCGCCCCCGCCAGCAGCGCCGCCGCCAGCACCGCCAAAAACCGGGTCCGGCCCACGTGGAGACCCAGGCCTGCGGCGCTCTCCTCCCCCAGCCGAAGCACGTCCAACTCCGCGGCGAGACCGGCGGCCAGCACCGCCCCCGCCGCTAAATACCAGCCGGCGGCCCGGACGGAGGCCAGCGTCACACCGCTGAAACCGCCCAGCATAAAAGCGGCGGCTCCCACCGCCGTATCCGGGTACAGCAGAGTCAGGGCATTGCTTCCGGCGGTCATCATGCTGCTGACCGCGATACCCGCCAGAATCAGCGTGGTGCGGGACAGCCCCGCCTTCGCCGCCAGAGCATAGATGAACAGCGCCGTACCCATCGCCCCCAGAAAGGAGGAAAGAGGCACCAGACCTGCCGCTTCGGGGGCCAGGGAGGCCGCCAGCAGAGCGGCAAAGCCCGCTCCGGCGTTGACGCCGATGACGTTGGGGCTGGCCATGGCGTTGTTCAATACCGCCTGAATCAGCGCTCCCGCCAGGGCCAGGGCGCCGCCTGCCAGACCCGCCGCCAAGGTGCGGGGAATGCGGACGTGGAGCAGGATGCGCAGCGCCGGGTTGTCGGGGTCGCCCCGGCGAAGAGCCGCCAGCAGCTCCCCCAGAGGAATATCCTGACTGCCGCACCGCAGGCTCAGCGCCGCCGCGGCCCACAGGGCGGCAGCCAGCAGCGCCAGCAGCACCGCCCGCTCCCTGCTAGATTTTGCCGGCAAGCTCCGGATACAGAATTTCCGCGAGATAGGCATAGCTCTCCCCCCAGCGCGCGTTGGGCTTGTAATGGAACAGCTCCTTGGGCAGCAGCACATAGCGGCCGTTTTTCACAGCGCTGAGCCCCGCCCAGGCAGGACTCTCCTCAAAGGTCTCGGTCATGAATGCCAAAGCCTTGTCCTCCGCCCCCATGGTGGTGATAAAGATGAATTCCGGATCGGCAGCGATAACCTCCTCCATGCTCACGTCCTCCAGCATGCTCTCGTAGCGGTCCACCAGATTGTCCGCCCCCAGGTCCCGCAGGATCACGCCCGCCAGATTGTCGTCTCCCTTGGCCTTGGCCCCGGTGGAGTAGGCCCGGATCAACAGCGCCGTGGGGCCCGTTTTTCCCTCCACTGACGCCAAAATGGCGTCAATCTGTTCCCGTACCGCAAGGCCGTTTTCCTCATACAGGTCCTCCCGGCCCGTCAGGAGACAGAACTGTTTCAGCATGGCCAGATAGTCCGCGAAGGCGTCCACCCGGTAGTAGGCGTGGGGAACCTCCGCCGCCGCCAGGGCGCCGTGGAGCTTCACCTGGCCAGCCACATCCGCGGAGAGGATCACAAAGTCCGGAGACAGGGCCAGAACCTCCTCCAGGCTGGGCTCCTTCACCGTGCCCACCACGGCCACGTCCTCTCCCAGCTCCAGTCCCCGCTCACTGACGGCGTCCTCCGTGGTCCCCACAAGGGTTCCGCCGGCCAGCAGCCACGTCTCTGCAAAGCTGCCGTAGAGAGATACCACCCGGTCCCAGCGCTCCAGAGTCACCTCATGGTCCAGCACATCGGTGAAGGTAACGGCCGCCGGCGGGGGCGGCTGGACCGCGTCCGCCGCAGCGCCGTCTGCCGGAGGCGCGGCGGTACAGCCCGCAAGAAGGAACGCCGCCAGAGCGGCAGACGATATTTTCAAACTGTGCTTTATATTCATATCATTTTTCACCTCTATTATAAAATAAACAAAAAACAGTTGTTACAAACCGCTTTCTATGGTAAACTAGCGGATGAAATCACAGCCGGGACCTCTCCCGGCACGGGAGGAATACGACCATGAAAACCATCCAACCCGAAACCTGGAAACAGGACCTGCCCGCCTTCCGGGAGAAGACCGCCGCCTTTTACGCCGGAGAACTGGACAAGGCCGCCTACAAGGGCTTCTCCGGCCTCTACGGCAGCTACGCCCAGAAAGGCGGCCAGGCCAGCATGCTCCGCCTGCGGATGACCGCTGGCCGGGTGACGCCGGAGAAGCTGGCCTTCACCGCCAGGGCCATCCGAAAGCACAAGATCACCCGGGTCCACTTCACCACCTGCCAGACCATCCAGCTCCACGACCTGGACGGCCAGACCGCCGGGGACATCATGGAGGCCGCTCTGGACGCCGGCATCGTCACCATGGGCGGCGGCGGAGACTATCCCCGAAACGTCATGTGTTCCCCCCTCTCCGGCACGGAAAAGGATGAGTATTTCGATGTCCTGCCCTGGGCGGAGGCCGCCGGGGAGTACCTGATGACCTTCATCAAGGCGGAGAAGATGCCTCGGAAATTGAAGGTGGGCTTCTCCAGCTCCCCCAAAAACGTCACCCATTCCACCTACCGGGACCTGGGCTTCGCCGCCCGGCCCGACGGAAAATTCGACGTGTACAGCGCCGGAGGCCTGGGAAACAACCCCCGGTTCGGCGTCAAGACGGCGGAGGCAGTGGAACCCGGCAAGATTCTCTACTATATCAAGGCCATGTGGCTGACCTTCCTGGCCCACGGCAACTATGAAAACCGCGGCAAAGCCCGCACCCGCTATATGCAGGAGGCCTGCGGCGGGCCGGAGGCCTACGTGAAAGCCTACCGGGAAAAACTGGCGAAGGTCTTCGCCTCCGGTGAAAACCTGGATCTGGACCTCCATCCCGCCCCTCTGGAGAAGGCCGGGGACGGCTCCGTGGTCTCCGGCCCCCGGGTGCTGGAGCAGAGGCAGGAGGGCCTTTACACCGTAGTCTGGCACCCCATCGGCGGCCAGCCGGACCCGGCGGTGCTCTGCGCCGTCAGCGATGCCCTGGAGAAGATGCCCGGGGCGGAGCTGCGCCTCTCCCCCGACGAGACCGCCTATCTCGTTAATCTCAACGGCGCCGAGACCCGGACCATGCTGGACCTGACCCACGAGAGCGCCAGGACCCTCTTCGAGTCCTCCGTCAGCTGCATCGGCGGCACTGTCTGCCAGGTGGGCACCCGGGACTCCCAGGGCCTGCTGGCGGCCTGCGTGACGGCGGTGCAGAAGGCGGGTCTCCCGGACGGAGCCCTGCCTCAAATCCACATCTCCGGCTGTCCCTCCTCCTGCGGCACCCATCAGACCGGCAGCCTGGGCTTCCGGGGGGCGTCCAAGCTGGTGGACGGCAAGCCCCGGTCCGCCTTCACCCTGTTCGTCGGCGGAGATGACCGCCAAGGCTGCGAGGCCATGGGCCGGGAGCTGGGGGTCATGCTGGAGGAGCGCATTCCCGGTTTTCTGACGGAGGTGGGCAGGGCCGCGGCCGCGCAGGGCTTTGCCGCGTGGCGGGAGGCGGAGCCCGCCGCCCTGGAGGAAATCGCCGCCAGGTATCTCGCCTGATGATACCATATTCTCTCATCAATTTCCAGCGGTAATTTTCCGGGCCTGCTCAGGCCTTGTTTGAAAATAGCAAAATGCCGTCTTGACACATCTTTTTCCTCTGAGACGGCGCTGCTTCGTTCTGCAATCCGTCATTCCACCGGCGGCGCGCCTTTTCCGGCGCGCCGCCGGTCCTCTATTTTCCGGTAAAGCTGTAAAAACACCGTTGCTTTTTCCTCTTTTTTCCGCTATACTCAAAAAGAGCAGAATCCCACCGACCCGCCGCCGTTTTCCGCCCGTGAAAAACGGCGGCTTTATCAAAAAGGAGGTGCCCCTTTGGAGCGTTACAAGCGCGTCCGGGAGGAGATCTGCGGCGTCTGCCGTCTCCTCTATCAGCGGGGATATGTGGTCAGCAACGACGGCAACGTCTCCGTCCGGGTGGAGGCGGACAGGGTCCTCGTCACCCCCTCCGGGGTGGGCAAGGGCCGCATGACGCCGGATATGCCGGTGCTGTGCGATCTGGAGGGCCATGTCCTGGAGGGCGACCGCCACCCCTCCTCTGAGAGCAAAATGCACCTGATGGTCTACCGGGAGCGGCCCGACGTCCAGGCTGTGGTCCACGCCCATCCGCCCTTCTCCACCGCTCGGGCCGTCTGCCGCCGCCCCCTGACGGAGCGGTATCTGGCGGAGACGGTCCTGGGATTGGGGGAGATCCCCGTCACGGAGTTCGCCATGCTCTCCACCGACGAGGTGCCAAACAGCGTCCGTCCCTTTGTCCGCACGCACAATGCGGTGCTGCTGGCCAACCACGGCTCCCTGGCCTGGGGACCCGACCTTCTCTCCGCCTTTGACCGGCTGGAGGTGGTGGAGCAGACCGCAAAAATCCACTTTCTCGTGGACCGCATGGGCGGCGGAGCGGAGATTACGCCGGATCAGGCGGAGACCCTGCGTTCCATGAGCGGTTTTTACCAAAAATTAGCAAAAAAGCGAAGCTGAGACCAAGTGAAGATTGGAGTGATTCCCGTGAACACGGAACTCAGGCAGGTGACCCACATCGACAACGTCCGCCTGGGCGAGGACGAAAAAAGCGTGGTCATCATTGACCAGACCCAGCTGCCAAACCGCACCGTGTACCGGACCCTGCGCACGGCGGAGGAGATGTTCGACGCCATCCGCCTCCTCCAGGTCCGGGGTGCCCCGGCCATCGGCATCTGCGCCGCATACAGCATCTATGCCCTGGCCCGCCAGTGGGAGACCGGGGATTATGACGCCTTCGCGGAGCGGTTCCACGCCGCGAAGGAATATCTGAACGCCTCCCGGCCCACCGCCGTAAACCTTAGCTGGGCCCTTGGCCGCATGGAGGGCGCAGTGACTGCCCACGCCAAAAGCCCTGTGGAGGAGATCCTGAATCTCCTGGGCCGGGAGTGCCGGGCAATCCATGAGGAGGACATCGCCATGTGCCGGGCCATCTCCGAGCACGGCCTGGGCCTCATCCGGGACGGAGACGGCATCCTCACCCACTGCAACGCCGGTCCCCTGGCCACCTCCCGGTACGGCACGGCTCTGGGCCCCCTGTTTCTGGGCCGGGAGCGGGGCATGAACTTCCGCGTCTTCTCCGACGAGACACGGCCTCTGCTCCAGGGAGCCCGCCTCACCTCCTACGAATTGCAAAGGGCCGGCATTGACGTCACGCTGATCTGCGACAACATGGCCTCCATCGTCATGAAAAACGGCTGGGTCCAGGCCTGCTTTGTGGGCTGTGACCGGGTGGCCGCCAACGGCGACGCCGCCAACAAGATCGGCACCAGCGGCGTGGCCATTCTGGCGAAGCACTACGGCATCCCCTTCTATGTCCTGGGGCCAACCTCCACCGTCGACCTCAGCTGCCCCGACGGGGACCACATCCCCATCGAGCTGCGAAGCCCGGACGAGATCCGGGAGATGTGGTATGCGGAGCCCATGGCCCTGCCCGAGGTCAAGTGCTACAACCCAGCCTTCGACGTCACGGACCACACGCTGATCGCCGGCATCGTCACGGAGAAGGGGATTTGCCGCCCGCCGTACACAAAGAGCCTGGCCGCTCTCTTCCGGGACCGTGAATAAACGTATATTCCGCTCATTTCATTGCGTATAATACCGCTGAAAAATTACGATTCGGCATCGCCGCCGGTCTTTGGACCAGCTTGAAAGAAATCCGATTTTTTGAGAAAGGACAAACTGTTATGACAAAAAGCTCTATCTCCGCCAGCATCAGCGTCACCGACGCCGAGATCGCCAAGATTGTCCTCATGCCCGGCGACCCTCTGCGGGCCAAGCACGTGGCGGAGCGGTACCTGGAAAATCCCGTCTGCTTCAACACCGTCCGCAATATGCTGGGCTACACCGGCACCTATAAGGGCCGGCAGGTCTCCGTCATGGGCCACGGCATGGGCGTGCCCTCTATGGGCATCTACGCCACCGAGCTCTATACCCAGTTCGGCGTGGAGTCCATCATCCGCATCGGCTCCGCCGGGGGGCTGTGCGAGCAGGTGAAGCTGCGGGACGTCATCATCGCCATGGCTGCCTCCACCAACTCCAACTACGGCGCCGCCTTTGCCTTCCCGGGGATTTTCACCCCCGTGGCAAACTACGAGATGCTGGCGGACGCCGTGGAGGCCGCCAAAACCCTGGGCGTCCCCGCCCAGGTGGGCAGCGTCTTCACCAGCGACCACTTCTACCACCCCTCCCCGGACGTCAATAAGCAGGCCCGAGACCTGGGTCTGCTGGCGGTGGAGATGGAGACCGCCGGCCTCTACTGGATCGCCTCCGCCTTCCACAAGCGGGCGCTGAGCCTTCTCACCATCTCCGACCATCTCTTCACCGGCGAGGCCCTCTCCGCAGAGGACCGGCAGGAGTCCTTCCACGAGATGATGGAGGTGGCACTGGAGACCGCCTGGAAGTGGGCTGAATAAGGAAGAAAAAATCCCGGAAGGACCGTGGTCCTTCCGGGATTTTTTCTGCTACGCCGTATAGGGTTCGGATATGTCCACGCTTCCATAGCGCTCTTCAAACTCCCCGTCCACCAGGAAGCGCACCTCGCTCACCGCGTCCAAGGAGCAGAGGGATTGGCTCAGGGACCGGAGGGCCGTGCCCAGGGGCTGGTCCTCCGCCAGCCCCCCCAGCAGCGCCGAGGAGAGATTTACATAGCAGGTGTCGTCCTCCTGCCATACGCTCCGCACCCGGAACCCCTCCGGCAGGGCGGTGGTAAGACTCTTGGTCTCCGGCGCGCCCTCCAGCGCCCGGATCACGGAGGCGACCTGGGTATCCCCCTCGTAGAGATCCAGGGTCCGCCGCTCCTCCGCCAGCTCCCCCGCCTCGTTCAGGAAGTACAGCACCGCCTCCACGGTGCCCACCACGTCCTCCTCAGAGGACAGCAGCACGTCCCGGGCGGTGAAGACCTGCTTGTCCCGGTAGGCCAGCTCCTGGCCCTGGACGGTGATCTTCACGGAGGTGATCTCCGGCAGCTGGGTCAGTGTCAGCGTCACGGCGTAGTCCGCCATGGTCAGGCGCACGCCGGAGAGGGTGCTGTATGCCGCGGAGAAGTCCACCAGCGCCTGGCTTCCCTCAACCTTGGCCGACAGCAGCGTGGTGCTGGCGGGCAGGGTCCCCCGCAGGAGCTCGTTTTGGGGGCCCTCCAACAGCCCCGCCAGCAGGGCCTCCACCGCCCCCTGGGTGTCCAGGCCCTCCGCCAGCTCCACTGTCTCCGTGCGGAATACGTCGCCGCCGGAGGAGGCCGAAAGATCCTCCTCCCGGAAATAGAGCTGGTAGCTGTTCTCCGCCGCCTCGCTCTCCATCGGAGCGCAGGCCGCGCAGAGCATCGCCAGCAGTATGCCGCCCCAAAGCAGCACAACCTTCCCCCTCACGGCTGCTCACCTTCTTTCGCATAGGGCCAGCGGACGGTAAACACCGCGCCGCCGCCGGGCCGGTTGGCGGCCTCCACGGTGCCGCCCCGCTTTTCCATGGTGTCCTGGACGATAGACAGCCCCAGTCCCGTTCCGCCGGCGGCCCGGGAGCGGGCCTTGTCCACCCGGTAGAATCGCTGGAAGATCCGGGGCAGATCCTCCTCCGGAATGCCCGCGCCGTTGTCCGCCACCTCCAGCACCACCTGCTCGCTGCGCCACCGCAGGGACACCTGGACGGCTCCGCCGGCGGCGGAGTACTTCACCGCGTTGTCCACCAGGTTGTAGATCACCTGATGAATCTCGTCCCTGGCGGCCAGCACCGTACAGCCCTCCGCCGCATCGTAAGTCAGCTCCACGCCCTTCTCCTGGGCAACCAGATTCATCATCCGCATCACCTGCTCCAAAACCGGCAGCACGTCCACCAGCTCCGGCTTGCCCACGGCGCCGCTGTCCAGCTGCGTCAGGCGCAAAAGATCCTCCGTAATCCGGGCCAGCCGCTCCACCTCCTGGCCGATGTCGGAGACAAACTCCCGGGTGATGGCCGGGTCGATGTCCTCTGTTTGTAAAATAGAGTCCGTCAAAAGCCGGATGGCCGCCAGAGGCGTCTTGAGCTCATGGGAGGCGTCGGAGACAAACCGCCGCCGGGCGCTCTCCGTGGTCTGGAGGCGGTCCGTCAGACTGTTGAACTCCTGGGCGATCTGGGCAATCTCGTCCTTTCCACGGATGTCCGCCCGGTGGCTGTACGCTCCCGCCCGCACCTGGCGGATGGCGGTCAGCAGGCGGCCGATCTTCTGGGTCAGCGCCCGGGAGAGCACCATGCTCAGCACCAGCACCACCACGGCGATCACGCCGGACAGCCGCAGCAGGTTCCCCTGGAGCCCCGCCAGCAGGGCGGCCTGCTCCGTGTCGTACTCATAGGCGTATACCGCGCCGATGATCTGGTTACGGTACAGCACCGGCGAGGCCGCCCTGCTGCGAAAGGCCCCTCTGCCGTAGGTACAGGTGAAGGCATCGTTGCCCAGCAGGGCCTGGACGATCTCCGTGTACAGCCCGTACTCCCCGATGGCGCCGCCGGTCTCCCGGGTGTCGTAGAGAATCCGGCCCAGGCTGTTGGTCACCAGCACCCGGGACAGGCTGGACTCCTCCACCACCGCCATAGCCGCCGCCACATTCTCCTCCGTCAGCTGGTCCAGGCCGGAGAGGGAGTACACGATGACGGACACGCTGCTTTGCAGCGTGGTCTCCTTGGAGCGGAACACCAGGTCCTCCGACACCATCAGAGGGTAGGTGTTCAAAAGCAGCAGCACACCGGCGATGACGGCGATGTAGCTCAGGCCGAACCGGAACTGGATGCTGCTCCAGATTGAAGGCTTATTCCTTGAAATAGTACCCCACTCCCCACTTGGTGCAGATGTGCTCCGGCTCTGCCGGATTCCTCTCCAGCTTCTCCCGCAGGCGGCGGATATGGACGTCCACCGTGCGGTAGTCCCCGGCGTAGGAGTACCCCCACACCACGTTCATCAGATTCTCCCGGCTGTACACCCGCCGGGGATTGCGCATCAAAAGCGTAATGAGGTCGTACTCCTTGGCGGTCAGCTCCACGCTCTCCCCGGCCCGCATAGCCGTCCGCTCCTCAGTGTTCAGCGTCAGCTCACCCGCCGTCAGCAGGGACCCCCGGCTGCGCTGAACGCCGGCAGCCCGCCGCAAAAGGGCCCGCACCCGCGCCTTCAGCTCCAGCACATTGAAGGGCTTGGTCAGATAATCGTCCGCCCCGCACTCAAAGCCCATCAGCTTGTCCGCGTCCTCACTCTTGGCGGTGAGCATGATGACGGGCACGTTGGAGAACTCCCGGATGCGCATGCAGGCCTCCAGCCCATCCACCTCCGGCATCATCACATCCAGCACAATCAGGTTGAACTTCCCCTCCCGGGCCATCTCCACGGCAGCGGCGCCGTCATAGGCGCACTCCACCTCGTATCCCTCGTTCTCCAGATTGAACTTCATGCCCTTGACCAGCAGCTTCTCGTCGTCCACAACCAAAATCTTCATAAAAACCTCTATACAAGCAGTATTCTATCCCGTCCTAATTACCTGTCGTAATGCGCCCTTCCAGCTCCGCCAGCTTCTTCTCCCCGATGCCGGAGACCTTCATCAGGTCCTCCACCGCCGCAAAGGGGCCGTGCTCCTCCCGGTACGCCACAATCCGCCCTGCCAGCACCTCGCCGATGCCCGGCAGGGCCGCCAGCTCCTCCGCCGAGGCGGCGTTGATGTCCAGGGGCGACACGTCCGGCATGAACACCTCCTGGGGAACGGCGGCCTCCGTCTCCACGGTGACCGGGGCCGCCTCCAGAGCCGCCCGGTCCCGGAAAAACAGCGCCAGCAGAAACGCCAGGAACAACGCCGTAAATCCCAGCAAAATTTTTTCGCATTTTACTGTATTTCCTCTTTCGTCCACTGTTGAACTCCCGCGTTTTTTTTGTTATACTAGGTTCGTCGAATTCTGCCGGCTTTCGCCGGTTCCCAATACCCAGAAAAAATTATATCACAGATTCCGGGAGAATGATATGAAAATCCGTCGTTTTTTATCGGTTTTTTTGCTGGCTGTCCTGACCGTGAGCCTGTGGGCCTCCCCCCGGGCCTCCGCCCTGGAGGAGCCGGACATCCAATGCAAGGCGGCTCTGCTGGTGGACGCCCACACCGGCGCCGTCGTCTATGCCAAAAACGAGCACCAGGAGCTCTATCCCGCCAGCCTGACCAAAATCATGACCTGCCTTTTGACCCTGGAGGCCATTGACAAGGGGAAACTGGACATGAACCAGGCCGTCACCGCCACCGCCACCGCCCTGGAGGGACTGCCCAGCGACGGAAGCACCGCGGGCATCCAGGCCGGCGAGGTCATGACGGTGGAACACCTGCTGTACTGCATGATGGTGGTCTCCGCCAACGAGGCCAGCCAGATTCTGGCGGAGACGATCTCCGGCTCCGTAGCCGCCTTCGTGGGAGAGATGAACGCCAAGGCCGAGGCCCTGGGCTGCAAAAACACCCACTTCGTCAACCCCCACGGCATCCACGACTCCCAGCACTACACCTCCGCCTGGGATATGTACCTCATTGCCAAAGAGGCCATGAAGCATGAGCAGCTGATGGCCATCTGCGACACGCCCACTGTTGTCATTCCCGCCACCAATATCAGCGCCGCCCGCACCCTGCGCACCACCAATTACCTGATCGGCAGCTGGTACACCCGGGGCTACCTCAACGGAGACGCCCACGGCATCAAGACCGGCTCTACCTCCCAGGCGGGGCACTGTCTGGTGTCCACCGCCACCCGGGGCACCCGGAGCTTTATCAGTGTGGTGATGGGGGGCGACCGGACGGAGCTGGAGAACAACGAGATCCGGACATACAGCTTTTACGATACCAACCAGCTCTTCAACTGGGCCTTTGACAACTTCACCTACCAGACCCTTCTGCGGGAGGACGACATGGTGCTGGATGTGGCGGTGTCCCTGTCCGAGGCCGACCACGTAGTGGTCCACCCCCGGAGCGACGTGGAGGTACTCCTGCCGGGCGACGTGTCCCCGGAGAGCATGGAGCGCGACGTCACCCTGAAAGCCGACCCGGCGGAGGCCCCCATTGCCGCCGGGGACGTGCTGGGAACCATGACCCTGAGCCTGGACGGCGTGGAGTACGCCTCCGTGGACCTCCTGGCGCTGAACGATGTGGAGGCCTCCCGCTCTCAGATCTTCCTGCGGGATCTGAAGCTCTTCTTCGGAAAGCCCGCGGTGAAGGCGGTCATCGCCGTTCTGGCGGCGCTGGCAATTCTACTGGCGGCCTGGAAGCTGATTTTCAGCCGCCGCCGCTACCGCTACGGACGCAGCGTGGGCCGGAGCCGCCGGACCGGATACCGGGGCCGCAGGCGCTGAGGGAAGCCAAAACTCCCGGGAGACCAGATCTCCCGGGAGTTTTTCCGCCGCTCAGCTGTTGGGCTGCCAGCCCTGCTGCCGCAGCAGCTCGTCGCACATCTGCCGCCGGCTGGTATCGTAGAACTCAATGTATTTCAGAGAGTAGATGTCACAGACAATGTACCGGTCGCGGCCCGCCTGATAGATCGTCAGGTAGTTGTTGCCCACATCATACAGCACACCCTCCCAGGCCACAGTGCCCTGGGTGCCGATCAAAAAGGTCGCCACAACAAAGTTTCCAATGTTTCGGCTCAGCATAGCCTTCCAGGAGCCCGCCGCGGCCTCTCCCACTGTGGTGGGGGCGTCGATGACCTCCGTGGAGAGATCGTTCTTCATATCCAGATGCGGATTTGCGACTGTGGAAACCGTTCCCCCCGCGGGCCTCTGGGCCGGGGCCGCCGTGGAAACTGCCGGCCGGGCCGGGCTGATCTCCTGGGACCAGTCCATGCTGTCCGCTCTTTGAGCGCCCATCCCAGGCGCTGCGGACAGCGGGGAATATTGATTCTGCATCATTGCCATAAAATACCTCCATGCGCCCTCCGGCGCCGAAATTACCGGAAGAGCCTCCGGCCCTTCCTGCCGCCGGCCGGCGGCGTCAAGTCTGGTAGTAGGCGTTCGTAGGATTGTAGAAGCAGTGGTCGCCGATCCGGGTCTGCCAGTATCCCACATCCGACGGGAAGCGCGAGCGGCACTGGGGCCCGAAGGGGTTGTAAAACCACAGCGACTCCGCCACCTCCGGCACTCGGTTTCCCGCAATGGCCCAGTCGGCGATCTCGTAGTGGATCTCCTCGGGCCGCATGTTGTAGATGTTCTGGGGATTGTAGGCGCCGCCCTCCGTCTCGCTGGCGCAGACGAATTGGTAGGGCTGGAAGATGATATTCCGGATGCTGCCCTGCCCCACCCGGGCGTACTCCCCTCCGGTGGCGTGGACCCGGTTCATCACCACACCGGCCACCGCCTTCATCCCGATGTCGCCCTCGCCGCCGGCCTCGCACTGGATCAGACGGGCCAGCAGCTCCCGGTCCGAATAAGCCATAAGTATCTCACCTCTGTCCGCCCGGCCCGGCCCCGCGGTCCCGCACGGCCGGGCCGGGCCCTCATTTTTCCTCCCGGCTCATGCCAGTATACGCAAAACCAAGGCCGCGGGTGTCTCCCGCGGCCTCGGCTTCTCAATATCAATTTTTCTTCCCCTGCTCCCGGATAGCCTGCCGGAACATCTCCTCCGTCTGCTGAATGGATCGGTCCAGGGCGTACTGTTTCGCGTGCTCGGCGTAGCGGCGCTCCATCTCCTGCCGCTCCGCCGGGTGCTCAATCCACCAGTCGATGCGCTCCGCCAGCGTATCGCTGTCCCCGGCCGGGAAGAGGCTCCGCTCGTCCAGGGCAAACTGGGGCGTGGCGGAACGGGGGGAGTCCGCGATCACGGGCACCAGCCCGCAGGCGAAGGCCTCCATGCAGCTCATGGCCTCGATCTCCGCGTCGGAGGTGTGGACGTACAGGTCCGCCATGTGGAGGATCTCGATCAGCCGGGCGGGCTCGTAAAAGCCCATGACAATGGGGTTTGGGAGCTTTTCCGCAAGATGCCGGTACTTCTTCTCCAGCGGTCCCTTGCCTGGCAGGATTACCTGTATCTCCCCGGCGTGGCGGCATCTGGCCGCAGCCTCGATCAGCACATCCTGCCGCTTCTCACCGGCGTACCGGCCCACCATGAGGACGTTGAAAAAGCCCTCCATCCAGTCCTCCTTGGGCCGCTTGCCGTAGACGTACTCCGGGCTGATGCCGTTGGAGATCACATGAAGCTGCGCGGTGTAGCCGTGGCTTCGGAGCTGGTTTGCGATCATGCTGCTGGGACAATGGATGTGGGTAAAGCGGTTGAAAAACGTGTCCCGGAATTTGCCGTACACAAAGTCGTTCACCCGGCGGCTGTTGCCCATATGCAGGGTAAAGGTGATGTTCTCCGGCTGGCAGTGAAAGGCCGCCGTGTGGGGGATGCCGATCTTCTCCACGTGCCGCAGGCCCATGATGGCCAGGGGCGAGGGCATCATGAAGTGGACCACGTCCGCCCAGGCCGCCGCCTTCTCGAAAACGTGCCGATTGGGGATGGCCAGACGCATCCCCTGGCTGGTAATCAGGTGCTCCACAATGGGGAAAAAACGCATCTGGCGCACCGCGTACTTGTAATCCGCCGGCTTCCCGGTGGCGATGACCCGCACCTCGTTGCCGTGGGCCTTCAAGGCGGAGGCAAAGCGGCGGGCGCTGATGGTGGTGCCGTTGTTGGCGTCGTCAAACTGGTCGATGACCAATACGATCTTCATGGCCGCCTCCTGCGCTTTCGGCCCTCAGTTTTGGGCCAGGATCTTCTCCAGGCCCTGGGCCAGCTGGTCCGGGCAGGAGGTTGGGCGGGGACCGCAGGAGATGCCCTTCAGCCGCTCCATGGCGTCCCGGGCCTTCATGCCCCTCAAAAGAGAGGCCAGCCCTTTGTGGTTGCCGTCGCAGCCGCCCACAATCTGGAGATCTTGGATCACCCCCTGGTCATCCACGTCCACGATGATCTCCCGGGCGCAGATTCCCCGGGGAGTAAATGAATACGTCATGCCGAATCCCTCTTTTTTCAAATATTTTCCCAAATAGTATACTACAAGGTTTCCCAAAAGGCAAGAAAAATGCCCTGTACAACATTTCTCCTTGACAATATCGATATTCGATGATATACTGAGCACAGAAAATATCGATATTCGATAAATAGAGGTGAGACCATGGCCCGGGCAAAATTTCAGACCCTGACGGAGCAGATGTTCTACATTCTGCTGTGTCTGCGGACAGAGTGCTGCGGCACGGATGTGATGGAGCAGGTACGCCAATTGACGCGGGACCGGGTCACCGTGGGACCGGGGACGCTGTACAGCCTGCTGGACAGCTTTCTCCAGGCTGGGATGATCCGGGAGACGAGAGTGGAGGGCCGGAAGCGCAGCTATCTCATCACGGAAGCCGGGCAAAAGGCCCTGGAGGAGGAATACCGCCGCCTGCAGATCCTGACGGCGGACTATGAGGCCTGCACAGGCGAAAGGAGGCGTTTGGAATGAAAAGCACGAAGTACCGCACAGAAAACCTGCTCCTGTACGACTACGAACACGTGGAGGAGCACCTCTCCGCCATGGCCGCCAAAGGCTGGCGGCTGGAGAGCATCGGCGCCCGGCTTTGGAAGTACCGCCGGGCGGAGCCGGCGAAGGTCCGCTACGCCGTCACCTACATTCAGGACGCCTCCCAGTTCAACCCTGGCCCCACGGAGCGGCAGCAGACGCTGGAGGAGCTGTGCGCCGCCGCCGGTTGGGAGAAGGTGTGCGATTGGTTCCAGATGCAGATCTACTGCTCCGAGGCGGAGGACCCGGTCCCCCTGGAGACGGAGGAATCCGTCCGGCTGGAAGCCGTCCACCGGTCCATGAAGCGGAACTACCTGCCTGCCAACACCGTCTTTCTGATCCTCTTTCTGGCAATGTCCGCCTGGTTCGTCTGCACGCTGGTCACCGATCCTCTCCGCATTCTGGAGAACAGCGCCTATCTGTTTATCGGCCCGCTGCTCTTCCTGCAGTCTGTAATCCTGTCCATCACCCTGGGGCTCTACTGGCGCTGGTACCGGCGGTCCTCCCGGTCCGTGGCCCAGGGCGGACCCTGCGCCAAACCCGGAAAGCTCCAGTGGATCAACCGGGCAACCTACGGCTTCCTGATCCCCTGGACGGGCCTGTACCTTCTGTCGCAGCTGGCGGCCAGCCAGAAGGGTCCGGTAATCTATTTTGCGGTCTATATGCTTCTCATCTGCCTGCTGGGCTTCCTGGTGCGGAAAACCACGGCCCTCCTCCGGCGGATGAAAGCCTCCTGGGGGCTGAACCTCTTCCTCACCCTGCTGGCGGACGTGGTTCTGGCCATAGTGCTGATGGGCGGGCTGAACTTCATCGCCATCCAAGGCGGCTGGTACAGCGGGGCAAAGAGCGAGACGTATGTATATTTACAGGAGGAGTGGGACGTCTCCCCCATGGACCTGCCTCTGACAGTCTCCGACCTCACCGCAGAGGAGTACAGCCACATCCGGCGGTCCGAGTATGACCAGAGCTCCATCTTTGTGTCCCGGCGCAGCTGCCGGGACACCGTCCGGGAGAAATACGGCCGGTTCTGGCTGGAATATAAGATCACCCAGCCCCAGCCCTGGCTGTATGACCTGGTTCTGGAGGACACGCTGTCCCCTGAGGAGAGCTCTCTCTCTGTTAGGGGCGCCCACTTCTCTTGGCTCTACACCTGGGAGGAGGTCCCCGCCGCCCCCTGGGGCGCGGAGGCGGCCTACCGGCAGTCCATCGACGGCGAACCCAGAGACACCTGGCTCCTGATCTTCCCGGACCGGCTGGCGGAGCTGTCCTTCAGCTGGGACCTGACGCCGGAGCAGATGGCCCTGGCGGGGGAGATTCTGAAAAATGCGTAACAAAAAGCGGAGCGCTGTGCGCTCCGCTTTTACATAAATTTAATACCTGTTACCTTTCATGTTGAAATGTCAGTTATCCCTTTGTCAAAATGACTGGAATAGCGGACGGCTGTTCATGATGGAAAATTGCCCGACAAGCCGGTGCTGGCCTCCGCCCAACACCCGCAGGGGCTTTGCCCCCGCACCCCCACCGCCCCTTGAAAAGGGCGGCCCTAAACTTTATCAGTTTTCAATTGTTACCGCTCCGGCTCCTAAGCCATGGCCTCCACCTCTGCCAGCGTGGGCATGGCGGGAATGGCTCCGCTGCGGGAGCAGGTAATGGCCGCCGCACGGTTGGCGAAGGTCAGAATGTCCTCCAGCTCCACCCGGGTCAGGCCCTCCAGGGGATTTTCTGCCTCCCTGCGGCACAGGCGGCTGAGGACGGCCCCCAGGAAGGTATCCCCCGCCCCGTTGGTATCCGCCACCTTCACGGAGACGCCGGGCTGGCACCAGGTCTGCCCCTGCCAGCGGCAGAACACTCCGTCGCCTCCCAGGGTCACCAGCACCAGCCTTACGCCCTGCTCCTCCAGCAGGGCGCTGCCCGCCTCCAGGTCGGACACGCCGGTGAGAAGAGGAAGCTCCTCCTCCGCCAGCTTGATAATGTCCACCATGGGCAGGGGGATGCGCATCCACTCCACAGCGTCATCCTCGCTGGCCCAGAGGGCGGGACGGTAGTTGGGATCATAGCTCACCATCCGGCCGTTTTTGTGGGCGGTCCTGGCGGCAAAAATGGTGGCGCTGCGGGCCAGCCCCGGCGTCAGGCTCACGGAACCGAAGTGGAGGACCCTGCTGTCCAGCACGGCGGCCTCGTCCACCTCCTGGGGCGTCAGCTCCTGGTCGGCGCCCCGGACAAAGCGGAAGCTCCGCTCCCCCGCGCCGTCCACGGAGACGATGGCCATGGTGGTGGCCTGCCGGCCCGTGAGGAGCCCGGAGCAATCCACGCCGCTGTCCTCCAGAACCCGGCGCAGAAACACGCCGAAGCCGTCCTCTCCCGCCTTGCCCCAGAACGCGGTGCTGGCCCCCAGCCGGGAGGCCGCCACTGCCACATTGGCGGGAGCTCCGCCGGGGTTCGCATCAAATTGGGGAATGCCCGCCCCGCTGACGCCGGTCTGGGTCAGATCAATCAAAATTTCGCCGATGGTCGTAATATCCTTCATAGCGGCCTCCTCAGAGATGTCATAGGCAAATTCCCGGCCCCGTCAAAGCAGGACGCCGTATCCGGGCCGGAGCAGCGGGCCCCGCAAAAGGCGCGCGCTTCTATATTTGGGGAGTATAGCACAAGCCCCGCCCCGGCGCAAGGGCTGGCGCTGGCCGGGGCGGGTATTTTTTCGCGCCCCGCGGCAAATGTTTCCGCCCAACGGTCTACCGCCGTCTCCTGCCTAAATACCGGCAGGTCCTGCTGCGATATTCCAAATATTCCTCTCCAAAAGCCTCCGCCAGAAACGGCTCCTCCACATGGACGATCTGCAGGTGAAGCGTCGCGGCGGCAAAGAAAGACACCGCGAACAGTGCCCAGTTAAAAAACATCACCCCAAGCCCTATGTACACAAGGTCAAATCCCAGAAAAGCCGGATTCCGGCTGATCCGGTAAATACCCTCTGTGACAAGCGCCGTCTTTTCCGCTCTGGAAACACCCGCTCTCCAGCTGTCCTTCATAGTCAAAACTGAGGCGATAAACACAGCGGCGCCGGCTCCGCCCGCAAGCGCTCCCGCAATTCTGACAGGCGGCGCAAAGCGGCCTGTATCCAAAATGATGCTGACGATCTCCGCCGCAGCGGCCCCATACGCGGCGGCCTTCATCGCTGATTCTATAACCTTTGCGGACCCGGTTTTTCCCTTGCCCATCTGGTCCGTCTCAATTCCTCTTTTTCTCTGCGCGGCCATCTTCGTGAGATAGCATCCGTAAAACAACAGATAAATTCCCGCGCCTGCTATCTGAAATCCCGTCATACCGTCCTCCCGCAGCGATCAGGCCCTGTTCGAAAAAGGTTATCTGCAGCTCCATCCGGAACTCTGAACACACTTACTTCACTATCTGCGCTTATAGTCAACACACTTTTCATAAGTCCTCCGAAAATTCCGATTTACTGCTCCGATTATACCACACGCGCCCCTCCCGCCTCAAGGCTTTTCACAGAGCCGCCCGAACCGCGCCCGGCTTTTCTTCAAAAGAACCCCCGGGTGCGGATTGAAATATTTCCGCTGTTGGAGTAAACTGTATGTTCAGGATACAGCCGCCCGCTGTCCTGCCGGCGCGCCGGCACAGCGAGGCACACAAGAGAGAAAACGGAGTGATGCGGATGATACGGCAAATCGTGCGGGATACATCCTTTCTAAGCCAGAGAGCAGAGCCCGCCGGGCTGGATGACTTGGAGACGGCCCGGGACCTGCTGGACACGCTGGCCGCCCACCGGGAGGAGTGCGTCGGCATGGCGGCCAACATGATTGGCGTAAACCGGCGGGTGATCGTGTTTGAAAACGAGGGAGAGGACATGGTGATGTTCAACCCGGAGATTATTCGGGAATCCGGTCCCTACGAGGCGGAGGAGGGGTGCCTTTCCCTTCCCGGAACCCGGAAAACCCGGCGCTGGCAGACCATCAAGGTGCGGTACCAAAACGAGCTGTTTCAGGACAGGATCAAGACATTCACCGGCTGGACGGCGGAGATCATCCAGCATGAGATCGACCACTGCGAGGGGATTTTGATCTGACCCGAAACAGGTTGCCAAAAAAAAGGGAAAATGCTATAATGATCCAAAATCAGCCGTGGCACCCGGGAGCGGCCCGCATCGCCGTCCCGGCCACCGGAATCATCAGGGGGCCTAACACTATGAAAAAGAACCTTTTGTCCCTGCTATTGTCTATGGGGATGCTTGTCTCTCTGACCGCCTGCAAGGAGGCGCCGCCGGCGCCGGCAGACAGCGGCAGAGAAATCGAGACCGTCGAGCTGACCGTATGGGGCGCCGAGGAGGATGAAGCCCTTCTCCAGGAGATCTTCACGTCCTTCCAGGCCCGCTATGCCGGGGAGGCCGCCTTCCGCATTACATACCAGCCCCAGAGCGAATCCAGCTGCAAAGACGCCCTGCTGGGCGATTTGGAGAAAGGCGCGGACGTATTCGCCTTTGCCGACGACCAGGTGTCCGCCCTGGCGGCCGCCGGCGGGCTGGACCCCATCGAAAACGCCGAGGAAATCCGCGCCGCCAGTCTCTCCGCTGCGGCGGACGCCGCCAGCGTGGGAGACACCCTCTACGCCTACCCGCTGACGGCGGACAACGGCTATTTTCTCTACTACAACAAGGCCTACCTCTCCGAGGAGGACGTACAGAGCCTGGACCGGATGCTGGCGGCCGCCGCCAATGCCGGGCGGCTGGTGGCCATGGACTGGTCCTCCGCCTGGTACGTCTACTCCTTCTTCGGCAACACCGGCCTGGAGATCGGCCTGAACGACGACGGCCTCACCAACTACTGCACCTGGAACAGCACGGAGGGTCCCGTCACCGGCATCGACGTCGCCCAAGCCATGCTGGCCGCAGCCGCCAGCCCGGGTTTCTCCAACCGGACGGACACGGAGTTCCTGGAGGGCGTGCGGGACGGCTCCGTTATCGCGGGGATCAGCGGCGTGTGGAACGCGGTGGCGGTTCAAGAGGCCTGGGGCGAAAACGCCGGAGCCGCCAAGCTGCCCACCTACACCTGCGCCGGACGGCAGATTCAGATGGCCTCCTTCTCCGGCTGCAAGCTCATCGGCGTGAACGCCTACTCCAGGCACCCCCAGTGGGCCGCGCGGCTGGCGGAGTGGATCACCAGCGAGGAAAACCAGCGCCTCCGCTTCCAGCTGCGGGGACAGGGCCCCGCCAACGCCAGCGCCGCCGCCTCCCCGGAGGTGCAGGCGTCCCCCGCCATCGCGGCGCTGCTGGCCCAGTCGGAGTTCTCCCAGCTCCAGCGGGTGGGCGGCAAGTTCTGGGACCCGGTGGCGGAATTTGCCGGCAGCTGCGCCCAGGGAAATCCCTCCGGCACATCCTTGCAGGCCCAGCTGGACCGCATGGTGGAGGGCGTGACCGCACGGTAGCGCTTATTCCGCCCCCAGCCCTGCGAAACCGGCCCTCAACGGCTGTAAATACAGGTATCAGTTCTTTGGAGGAGTCATAATGAAAGGAAAGCTCACCCTTCAGCAGCGCCTGATCCTGCCCATCGTCCTGCTGGGCATAGTAACGCTGCTGTCCAATCTTCTGGCGGTGTTCAGCATCAACAACGTCCACGCCAACGCCGGGACCATTGTGGACGAGTACATGGTCAGCGAGGCAAAGCTGGAGGACATCCGCCGCTCCATGATGGACATCCACCGTCTTGCCCTCAGCCACATCGTAGCGGCGGACCACGCCACCATGATCCGCCTGGTCCAGGAGATCAAGGCGGAGGAGGAGGAGCTGGACGAAAAACTTGCAGACTACGAGACCTTTGTGGACCAGGAGGACGAAGCGGTCTACCGCGCTTTGCTGGAGGACTACGACGCCTTCAAGCACGCCCTGGTCTATCTGGTCTGCGCCAGCGCCGACAGCAAAACACAGGAGGCCTACTCCATGGCCAACGGGGACGTCTCCAGCCGGAGCGCCGCCGCCGAGGGAGGCCTGGACGCCCTCTCCGCCTCCGTCTCCGCCCAGGCGGAGGCAGCCCGGAACCGCCTTCTCTGGGTCTATATCATCTCCCTGATTACCAGCGCCGCCACACTGGCCGCCGGCATTGTACTGGTGTGGGCGGCCCTGGGAATCATCCGGAAATACGTCATCGCCCCCATTCGGGACGCCATGGGCACGCTCCAGGACAGCTCTCAGCGCATCAGCGGCGTGGTGGGCGACGTCCGGAAGCGGACCCGCACCTCCAGCGGCAGCGCCCGGGCCCTCTCCGGCCTGACAGAGCGGCTCTCCGCCGCCCTGGAGGAGATTGCCGGAAACACCGCCTCCATCAGCTCCAGCGCCTCCGCCACCCAGGACGAGGCCGTCAGCATGGCGGAGGAGTGCTCCGCCATCACCTCCTATTCCGTACAGATGCGGGGACGGGCCGAGGAGATGGAGCGCTCCGCCCGGACGGAGATGGAGGCGGTGCGGGCCAGGACAGAGGAGATCATGGCCGTGCTCAACGAGGCCATTGAGAAGAGCCGGAGCGTGGAGCAGATCGCCTCGTTTACCGAGGACATCCTCTCCATCTCCTCCTCCACGGACCTGATCGCCGTCAACGCCACCATTGAGGCCTCCCGGGCCGGAGAGGCGGGACGGGGCTTTGCCGTGGTGGCCCGGGAGATCCGCCGCCTGGCCGACTCCTGCGCGGAGACCGCCGGCCATATCCAGGCGGTGAGCGGCGTGGTCACCAGCGCGGTGAGCTATCTCTCCGGCAGCGCCCAGGAGCTGGCGGACTACCTGGGCACAGCACTTCTGGCCCAGCTGGAGCGGTCCGTCCAGTCCGGGCAGCAGTACCGGGACGACGCGGCCTACATCGAGCGCTCTATGGAGGGCTTCAACCGGCAGGTGGACACCCTGCGCACCGCCATGGCGGAGATCGCCGCCTCCATCTCCGGCATTTCCGGCGCGGTGGACGGCGCCGTCTCCGGCGTCACCGGCGTCACCGACAGCACCCGCGTTCTGGCCGGAGACATGGTGGGCATCACTGCCGGCATGGACACGAACCAGGAGATTGTCGGCGAGCTGCAGCGGCAGGTGGATGTTTTTGCAAACCTGTAAACCAGCCGCGAATTTTACCGCAAAGAAGCCCCGGAAAGCCGCAAGGCGGCTTTCCGGGGCTTTTCTCACTTCCCGGGGATCTCCCCCACGCCCTTCAAAATGAAGTCGGGGCGGTAGGGATACTCCTCGCAGGTCTCCCGGGTGGACACGCCGGAGAGCACCAGCACAGTGTCAAGGCCCGACTCAATACCGGCGATGATGTCCGTGTCCATGCGGTCGCCGATCATAACCGCGTTCTCGGAGTGGACGCCCAGCATCCGCAGGCCGGCCCGCATCATCAGGGGATTGGGCTTGCCCACAAAGTAGGCCTGCCTGTCGGTGGCCAGCTCGATGGGCGCGATCAGAGCCCGGCAGGCCGGCACAATGCCCGCCTCCGCCGGAGCCGTCAGGTCGGAGTTTGTGCCGATGAGCTTCGCCCCGGCGTTCACCAGGCGGATGGCCCTGGTGATCTGCTCCAGGTTATAGGCGGAGGACTCTCCGATAACGACATAGTCGGGATTTACATCGTTGTAGGTGATGCCCTTGTCATAGAGGGCGTTGGTGATGCCGTGCTCCCCCACCACATAGGCGCTGCATCCCGGCGACTGGCTGTCCAGGAAATAGGCCGTGGCCAAGGCGCTGGTGTAAAAGTGGGTCTCGTCCACATCCAGTCCCATGCGGGCCAGCTTCTGCTGGAGCTCCTTGGGGGTGTACTGGCTGGAGTTGGTCAGAAAGAGGAAGTTCTTATTCTCCTCAGCCAGCCACTCAACGAATTTCCTCACCCCCGGCAGCAGCTGGTTTCCGTGGTAGATCACGCCGTCCATATCGCAGATGAATCCTTGTTTGTTTTTCAATATATCCATAGAGCAGCTCCTATCCGTTCCAGGCCGCAGGGCGCATCCGCCGATTTGACGCGGCCTTTCTTATCTTAGAGTATCCCACATTCCGTTCAATTTGTCAAAGGATTCCCCCAATTTGCCATAAAATATGCGAAAAAAGGCAGAGCGGTTTCCCCGCTCCCGTTTCGGACATTGATTTTTCCGCTGCTCCGGTCTGTGGTCAACCCCTGACTGGTCAAATCATTTTACAATACGCAATCAAATGAGCAGTATTAAACTTTTTGTATTCACTCAAGATCGCTCTGGGGACAGAGCTGCAACGAAACGCCTCCAGATGCCCCCTATATGCTAAGCGCCTATCCAATTTCTTGAAAAACACCGTCCGGCGGGGAGTTCCGCCGGATGAAGCTGGTTTTTTTCAGAAACACTTGTGTGTTTCAGGAATGCCCGGCGGCACGGCCGCAAACGTCATTTTGAAAAATACGAAACAAGTACTGACAGACTCCGCCGGAATAAATGTACAGACCGGTGTTTTTACGCCGGCCCTAATTCCCCTGTGTCAGCTGTCATTGCCTTGTTTGAATGTCTGTTAACTAAGAAGCCTTTACTGTTCTCCTGGTAAAATCCCTCTTTATCCTTTGGAGCAAAAAATCCGTCTGCAAATCGCTCTCACATCCGGTTCCCTCAGCGCCGCAGGCAAAGCAGCATCCCCATTCCGCCCAGCCACACCGCTAGAATGTCCCGAGGATCGGACCACGGAGCGGGGCAGAAGCCCCCCATCCAGGTGGGCCGCAATTCACTGGGCGGCCCTGGCGTTCCGTCCCCGGCAGGCAATCAACAAGCCAGCACAGTCTGTCAACCGGCCGTTGACAGTGCCTGCCCGACGTTTTCGGCAGACAAAGAGGGAGAGGCTGCCGCCTCTCCCCTCTCCATTCTATTCGGTCTCAGCCGGACAGTCGGCCGTTGTTGCGCATCTCCAGCACCAGCCTGTCCGCGATCATGGCAATGAACTCACTGTTGGTGGGCTTGCCCTTGGCGTTGGAGACAGTGTAGCCAAAATACTTTTGCAGCGTCTCCAGGTCGCCCCGGTCCCAGGCCACCTCAATGGCGTGGCGGATGGCTCGCTCCACCCGGGAGGGCGTCGTGGCAAACCGCTTGGCCACCGCCGGGTACAGCACCTTGGTCACGGCGTTGATGACGTCCATATCCTCTACGGTAATCATGATGGCCTCCCGCAGATACTGGTAGCCTTTGATATGGGCGGGCACGCCGATTTCGTGGATTACGGCAGTCACCATATTTTTCAGAGACGAGGCGTGGTCCTCCGCCTGGGCGGTCTGGGCAAACACTGCCCGCATCCGGTCCAGCAGGGCGCTCACCTCGCAGGGCTTGGGCAGGAAATAGCTGACTCCCAGGTCACTGGCCTCTGCCACCACCTGGTCAGCGCAGAACGCCGAGAGCAGGATGACCTTGGGCATGGGTTCGCCAGCCTTTAGCTGCCGCAGGACGGACAGACCGTCCTGCCCCGGCAGAACCACGTCCATCACCAGCAGGTCCGGCCGGCGTTCAGCCGCCAGCTCTAATGCCTCCGTCCCGTTTCCTGTAGATCCCACTACCGCAAAGCTCTCGCTTTTCTCGATCTCTTCCCGCAGCATCGTGCGGAACTCCTCGTTGGCGTCTGCCAGCATTACATTTCTTCTGATTTCCATGATTTACCCTTGTCCTTTTCCAGAATTTTGGAATTGCGACGGATTCTCGAAGGTTTGAATCGCCTTTTCTATAAATTAGCATAAATTTACAGATTTTTCAAGTCTTACTGTTAATAAATTCCAAGAAATATTCGACAGCTTTCTCACGACAGGGCCTGTCATTTTGTGATAACATCCACGCTTCCCCTGCTTTATCAACTGAATAATACCACAAACCCGAATCTTCTTCAACTTTTTTCGCTGAATAAACGCCGCATCGGAAGTACGCCTTTGAAAACCGGCCTGCGTCCGCTTTTGAGTAACAATGCCGCTGTAAGTACGCTGTGAAAATAAATACTCGGCGTCACTTTTCAGACCACAAAACAGTTTTCCCCCAGAAGCATTCCGCCACGCTCATACACGCTTCCATGGAATCCCACAGGCTGTCAGTTTCCACCTCTTTACGCGCATTGCCGCAAAATAAGCAGAATTTGTCGCTGCCATGGTATTGGCAGATGTCCAGATACTTAAAATCCGCGCCTATGCCGCCCGTCTCATAATACATTCTGCCGTATTCACCCTCAGGCGTAAAATACAGAATTCTTGCACCATCTAACCGCTCCGGAAACATGGCCGCTCACCTCCGATTCCCTCCGAAACGCTCTGCTGCTTTTGAATTCTATCACAGATCTATGCTTCATCCAATATGTTTTCGCAGGACGGCAGAGGCGTTTATCTTGAAAAGGACCCGCGCGCCCTCTTTACTTCTCTTCCGCCCTATGGTACCATGATTTTATAATTTTTGAAGAGAGGCTGGTTTTCGTCATGGACCTTCTGACCGAACTGGAGCAGTACGTCCCCTGGAACGGACAGGAGGCCCGGGACCGGGAGGAGCTTCTGCGCCGTCTGTGCGCAGGCGGCGACCTGTACACCCGAGAAAATCGCTCCGCCCATTTCACTGCCTCCGCCTGGGTCGTAAGCCCGGACCGCCGGCAGGCGCTGATGGCCTATCACAATCTCTACGGCTCCTGGGCCTGGCTGGGCGGCCACGCCGACGGGGAGCGGGATCTGCTGTCCGTTGCCCTGCGGGAGGTGCGGGAGGAAAGCGGCCTGGCGCGCGTGCGGCCCGTTTCGGAGCGCATCTACTCGCTGGAAATTTTAGCCGTAGACGGTCATGAGAAGAGCGGACAGTATATCTCCAGCCACCTGCATCTCAATATCACCTATCTGCTGGAGGCTGATCCGGCGGAGCCAACGCGGTGCAAGCCGGACGAGAACAGCCGCGTGGGCTGGTTTTCGCCGGCGGAGGCCGCCGCGGCCTCGTCGGAGCCCTGGTTTCGGGAGAGGATCTACGGAAAGCTCAACGCAAAGCTGTCGGGCTTTTCCTGAAAAAGCGGCAGCTCCCTGGAAAACCACCGGGGAACTGCCGCCATTTTGATAATTACTGTTAATATATCGGAATTATCCCGCCGCGCTCAGCATATTTTCGATGGAAATTCCATAACCTTTCTTAGGTTCATTCAAGAGGACATGGGTCACGGCGCCCACAATTTTTCCGTCCTGGAGAATCGGGCTGCCGCTCATACCCTGGACAATGCCGCCGGTGACGGCGATGAGGTCGGTGTCTGTGACGGAGATTACCATATCCCGTCCGTCCCCGGCGTCGGGGACCACCTTGAGAATTTCGATCTCATACTCCTCCACCTGGTCTCCCCGGACATTGGAGCGGATTACCGCAGGTCCGGTTTTTGGCTGCCCCACAGGCACAGCTCCGTCGTCTTTCAGGCCCTCAGTCTCCAAAGTACCGAAAATGCCGGCGCTGGTGTTGGCGTACAGCTGGCCCAAATCCTGGGTGAGGTCAAAGTCTCCCCGCAGTTCTCCGGCGGCGCCGGCCTCTCCCTTTTTCACGGCCTTCACTGTAGAGGGCAGAATGGAGCCGTTAGAGAAGGGCATCAGCAGCGCTGTGTCCGTGTCGGTGATACCGTGGCCCAGGGCGCCGAAGACGCCGGTGGCCGGATCATAAAATGTCATCGTGCCAATGCCCGCCATGCTGTCCCGAATCCAGGCGCCGATGCAGTAGACGCCCTGATCATTCTGTGTGGGAGCGACGGACAAGGTCATGCTGCCGCCGTTCCGGCGGACCTGGAGGTCCGTCTCCGTGCCTCCGCTCTCCTGGAGGAGGGACTGGAACTGCTCCGTGGAGGTCACCGCGGCTCCGCCGCACTCCACAATCACATCTCCGGTGCGCAGCCCGCAGTTCCTGGCAGGCGTGCCGCCGTCGGTGAGCTTCACCACCACCACGCCCCGGGAAAACAGCTTGATGCCCACGGTATGCCCCACGGGCACCAGCATCCGGGCGGACTCATTTGAAAAAGCGCCGCTCACCTCCGCCGCTTTCGCAGGCGCGCCGGCGCAGAGGAGCAGAGCCAGAAGGAACGCCGCGCCGCCCCGCAGCAGTCCCTTCGCGTGTTTTGGTACTTCATACAATGCGATCACCCCTTTCAAACAAATCACATCCGCCAGCAGATTTTCGCCGGCGGCTCTCTTATGATTTGCCTCCGCCGCGAAAACACACCTTGCAAAAAGCGGCAGCGCGTCCAAGGCACAGTCTGCCTTGTCCGATTTTCAAGGGAATCGAGAAAACCCGCAGGCAAAAGCCCGCGGGTTTTTCCAGGATTTTTCAGATCTTATTTAAGTCCTGTTTGATAAATGGCGGAACGTGCAGCGGCGAGAGATTTTTTTGCCCGTCAAGGAAATTTAACACAGCCATACTTTATGTATGACTGGGAACGTCAAAGCACAGCGGCGAAAAGAGGTCCGCCGTCGAGGCGTTCTGCCATTTTTCAAACAAGGCCTAATCGCGCTTGTTGAAAATTTTGAAAATGTCGTCGAAGGGGTCATCCTCCTTCTCCGCCTTGGGCACGTCTTCCTCCCCCAGCGGCACGGGAGCCGGAGCGCCGCCTGTCTGCCCCTCCTGGGCCACCTTGGGCAGCTGCTTGGCGTCCTTATCAAAGCCGGTTGCGATGACAGTGACCCGGATCTCGTCGTCCATGGTCTCTTCAAACGTGGCGCCGAAGATGGTCAGGGCGTCGGGATGGACCGCGTCCCGCACCAGGCTGGCGGCCTGCTCCACCTCCTCCAGACCGATGTCCATGGAACCGGTGATGTTAATCAGTACGCCCTTGGCGCCTTCGATGGAGGTCTCCAGCAGGGGGCTGGAGATGGCCATCTTGGCGGCCTCCTCGGCCTTGCCTTTCCCGGCGGCCCGGCCCACGCCCATGTGGGCCATGCCGGCGTTTTTCATAATCGCTGTGACGTCGGCAAAGTCCAGGTTGATGAAGCCGGTGTCCCGAATCAGGTCGGAGATGGACTGCACCGCCTGGCGCAGCACGTCGTCGGCAATCTCAAAGGCGTTGGCGAAGGTCACCTTCTGGTCTGTCGCATACTTCAGCCGCTCGTTTGGAATGATGACCAGAGAGTCCACCTTTCCCTCCAGCTCGGCGATGCCCGCCTCGGCAGCCCGCATCCGGCGGGGACCCTCAAAGCCGAAGGGCTTGGTGACCACGCCCACGGTGAGAATATCCATCTCCTTGGCGATCTCCGCCACGATGGGTGCGCCGCCGGTGCCGGTGCCGCCGCCCATGCCGGCGGCGATGAACACCATGTCCGTATCCTCCAGAGCCTTGGCGATCTGGTTGCGGCTCTCCTCGGCGGCCTTACGGCCGATCTCAGGGTCCGCGCCGGCGCCCTTGCCGTGGGTCAGCTTTTCGCCGATCTGGATCTTGTCAGAGGCACTGGAGACGTTCAGCGCCTGCTTATCCGTATTCACCGCCACAAATTCCACGCCCTTGGTCCCGGAACGGACCATGCGGTTGACCACGTTGTTGCCGCCGCCGCCAACGCCGATTACTTTGATGTTGACAACGGTATCGGAACCCGTTTCCAGTCCAAATGCCATAAGTGCTGCCTCCTGCTATCATTTGTAGAAAAGGGCGAAAATGCCCGGCGCTTTCCACAATATCCAGTATCCCAATATATAGTATCTATTGTATGACACTTTTTTGCTCCGGTCAAGCCCCCTCCGTCTCTTTTCGACGGTTTTTTCCAAAAGAAAACGGAAAAAACATCCATTTTTTTACTGTAGATCCGGCTGGAAGAAGTCCTTGCTGTCCCCCCGCATGTCAAAGGTGCCGGTCATGTTGTCCTGGATAATACCCTCGGTGAGACTCCACTGCAGCTTTGTGAGCTTGCGGGCGTAATCCGCGCTGTAACTCAGACGCACGGTAAAGCGTCCGCCGTACTCCATGGTGATCTCACTGGAATCTCCCAGGTGGATGGCCTCCACCTGCTCCAGCATCTCCGCCTCCTCCAGGGCGTTCAGCAGGCTGAGAAGGCTGCTCTGCTGGACGGCGTACTCCGTGGAAAAGGCGGGGCCGCTCCCCACCGAGGGGGCCAGCAGCTGGCAGCCGTCGATCACCCCGTATTCGCCGGCGGCCGCCGCCGGCACCTGCTCCACGATCTTGCCCCGGCCGGAGCTGGTGGGGCTGATGAGCCAGGCGGCGCCGTCCTGGATCACCGCCAACGGCTGTCCGCACTCCTCCACATGGATCTCCAGAGTGTCCGGCAGCTTCTTGCTGATGCTGCTGATCTCTTTCAGATAGGGCAGCTTCCCCGTCATGCTGGCGGCCACCCTGCCCTTGTTCAGCAGCAGCAGGTTGGCCCCTGCCCTGACCCCTGCGGCGTCCTGCAGCTCCTGCTCCGTGTAGCGCACTCCGCCTGTGACCACGATGGTATCCACCCGGAAAAACAGCGTCAGCGCCGTAATCAGACAGACGCACATGGCCAAAACGGACAACAGCTTATAGAGGAAGCCGGATCTCCCTCTCCTCCGCCGGTTGGTTTTTCTGCGTCTTGCCATATCTCTCTTTGATCTCCTATATAGTAAGCTCTGTACGGACGATGTCCGCCCCCAGAGTCCGCAAATCTTTCTCAATGCACTCGTAGCCCCGGTCGATGTGGCTGATCTCGGCGATGGAGGTCTCGCCCTCCGCCGCCAGGGCCGCCACACACAGCGCCGCTCCGCCCCGCAGGTCCGTACAGCGCACCGGCGCGCCGCGGAGGATCTCCGTACCGGTGACCACCGCCACGCGGCCCGCCACCCGGATGTCCGCCCCCATGCGGACCAGTTCGTCCACATGGCGGTACCGGTTTTCAAAGATGGTCTCCTCAAAGACCGTGGCCCCCCGGCTGCGCAGCAGCGCGGCCATCAAAACCGCCTGGGCGTCCGTGGGAAAGCCAGGATAGGGCGCCGTCCGCACGGGGCGGACGCTCCCCAGCCGCCCCCGGCAGACACAGCCCACGCCGTCCCGGTCCGCCCGGACAACGCACCCCGCCTCCCGCAGCACGGCGGTCACGGTGGACAGCTGGCTCTCCCGGGCCTTTCGTAAGTAGATCTCCCCGCCGGCGGAGGCCGCGGCGCAGAGATAGGTGGCCGCCACAATGCGGTCCGGCATGATCTCGTAAGTACAGCCGTGGAGGGGACGCTTTCCGACCACCGTGACGGTGGAGGTCCCCGCGCCGGAGACGGCCGCGCCGCAGGCGTTCAAAAACTCCTGCAGGTCCACAATCTCCGGCTCCCGGGCGGCGTTGGCAATGGTGGTGACGCCCTCCGCCCCGCAGGCGGCCAGCATCAGGTTCTCTGTGGCCCCCACGGAGGGCAGGCTGAGAACCAGATCCCTTCCCCGCAGACGGGAGGCCCTGCACCGGAGCATTCCGCCGCTGTCCCGAATCTCCGCACCCAGGTCCCGAAGTCCCGCCAGATGCAGATCGATGGGCCTGGGACCCAGCTCACAGCCGCCGGGGTAGCTCATCTCCGCCTCCCCGCACCGGGCCAGAATGGCCCCCAGAAAAATGGCTGAGGAGCGCATCTCCCGCATCAGTATATCAGAGACGGCGCAGCGGTTCAACCCGGCAGTATCTGCCAGAAGGCTGTCCCCCTCCCAGCGGGCGTCGCAGCCCAAGGTCTTCAAAATCCGGATGGAGGCGTCCACATCCCGCAGGCGGGGACATCCCCGCAGCTCCACCTGTCCGCCTGTCAGCAGCGTCGCCGCCAGGATGGGCAGCACGCTGTTTTTCGCTCCCTGGACGGCCACTTCCCCCGTGAGGCTGCCGCCGCCCCGCACCAAAAGCTGGCTCATATATGTTCCCCCCGTACCCAAAAATGGTCTCATACAGACCATCCTATGGGCCCGGGGAAAAACTGGTTACTTACACACCTCCAAAATCGTCTGATAAATGCGCTCGGCGGCGTCCCGGATGCCCAGGGCCGCCATGGCCTTTTCCATTCCGGCCCGGCGCTCCCCGTTGTGGAGGATGCCGCAGGCGGCCTGGAACAGCGCCTGACCGGAGCTGTCCTTTTCCAGCAGCACCGCCGCGCCGCCCGCCTCCTCCAAGGCCCGGGCATTTTTCTCCTGGTGGTTGTTGGTCACATAGGGAGAGGGCACGATCAGCGCCGGTACGCCCAGGGCCGTCAGCTCGCTGATGGTGGAGGCCCCGGCCCGGCAGATCACCAGATCGGCCGCCCGCATAACCGCCGCCATATCGTAGATGTACTTCCGGACGTCCAGCGCCGGGTGGTCCTGCAAATCGACGCCCTTCTCTTCCAGCAGCGCCAGCAGGAGGGGATACCCCGCCTCCCCCGCGCCGTGGATGTGGTGGAAGGGCTCTTTTTTCGCCTCCAAGGCCAGGAAATCCGCCATCTGACGGTTCATGCCGGAGGCCCCCAGGGACCCCCAGAAGGAGACGATCAGCGGCCGGCCGTCATCCACGCCCAGCCGTTTTTTGGCCTCCTCCCTGGTGAGTTCAAAAAAGTCCCCCCGCACCGGCGTGCCGGTGACGGCCACCTTCTCCGGGCGCCGGTAGTGCCGGCGGCAGGACTCAAAGCCCACCAGAATCCGGTCCGCGAAGGGCTCCAGCATCTCCGTAGTCAGGCCCGGCACCATGTTGGACTCGTGGACCACCGTGGGGACGCCGGCTTTGGCGGCGGCCTTCACCATGGGATAGCTGGCGTAGCCGCCGGTGCCGATCACCGCGTCCGGCGAGAACTCCCGCAAAATCGCCCGGGCCTCCCGGGGGGCCCGCAGGAGGTTGCAGACAGAGATCAAATTGTGCCGGATCTCCCCGGGCCTGAAGGAGCGATGAAAGCTGGAGATATGGACAGTGCGGAAGTCATAGCCCGCCTTGGGGATCAGGTCCTTCTCCAGGCCCCGCTCCGCGCCCACAAACAAAAATTTTGTCTCCGGGTCCTTCCCGCGCATCAGCTGCGCCAGGGCGATGGCCGGATTCACATGCCCCGCCGTACCGCCGCAGGTGAAGATGACCCGTTTCAGGTTTTGAGGCAAGGCAAGCACCCTCTTTCGCAACGAGAAGTCAGGAATCGCCGCTCCTCCCGCGCCCGCAGACACAGAGAAGGGGATTCCCCGATTCTTCCGCCGGAGGCGGAGGAAGGAATTTCAGTCATTGCCGCCTTGGACGGCGGCGCCAGTCCGCAGACTGGCGGAGGGAGCGGCCGAGGCCGCGCCCGCAGGGCGGCTCTTAGGCCGGAGATGGAGTCCGCTCCCCCGAAAAGCTGGTGCTAGCCCGCTTTAGTAGGTTTCATCTGCCGCGAGACAGACAGCACAATGCCCATCTCCGCCAGCTGGATCATCAACGCCGTGCCTCCGTAGCTGAAAAACGGCAATGAGATGCCCGTAGTGGGCAGGAGACCCGTCACCACGCCGATGTTCAAAAACGTCTGCATGGCGATCAGGGTGGTGACGCCCACCACCAGCAGGCTTCCAAACCTGTCCCGGGCGTGGAGGGCGATCCAGTAGCCCCGGAGGATCAGTGCCGCGAAGAGCAGCATGATGATGGTGGCCCCGACAAGGCCCAGCTCCTCGCAGACGATGGCAAAGATAAAGTCGTTGTGCTCCTCCGGGAGATACAGGAATTTCTGGAGACTCTTGCCCAGACCCACGCCCCACAGGCCGCCGGAGCCGATGGAGAGCAGGCTCTGCACCAGCTGGTAACCGTCGCCCCGGGGGTCCAGCCAGGGGTTCTGCCACATGGCCAGACGGGACTGACCGTATTTGATGACCCCGGAGAACATCAAAAACGCGATGCCGCCGGCGCCGGCCACTGCCGCCGCCACCCAGGTGAGATTGATGCCGCCCACCAGCATCAGCACCGCGCCGGCGCCCAGAATCAGCACCGTGCCGGACAGATGGGGCTCCAGCATCATCAGCACGGACAGCACCCCCAGAATCAGCAGGTAGGGGGCCACGCCGTACCGGGTGGTGTTCATCTTGTCCTTCTTCTTGGAGATGGTGTCGGAGAAATACAGCACCACCGCCATCTTGGCCACCTCCGAGGGCTGGAACTGAAAGCTGGTGTTGCGGATGCCCAGCCAGCGGGTGGCGTTGTTCCGGGTAAGGGCAATGGGGTTGCCGGGAATGATGACCAGCACCAGCAGCACAATGGAGAGATACAGCAGCGGCTTCGCAGCGCCCCGGAACCGCTGGTAGTTGATCTTGCCGATGAAGAGCATAGCGGCCACACCGGCAATGGCAAAGACGCCCTGCTGGCGGAAGTACTTGATGGGGTCGTTATTGTCATAATAGGCGGAGGGAAAGCTCGCAGAGAGCAGCATCACAAGGCCGATGCCCATCAGCATCAGCACCAGCAGGCAGAAGGGCAGATCGATGGGCCCCTTGGCCAGCTCCCGGTTCAGCGCCTCCCGCTCTTTCTGACGGTGCTTTTTCTCCTGCCGGGCCAGTGCCTCCTCCCGGCTGATCGGCCGCCTGCGCCGCCGTGTCTCTACCATAGAGCTCCTCCTCTCAAAAAAGTCTCAGGGTTATTCTGAAAAAACGCAGGAAGATGCAAACTTCCCAGCAAATTATGCCGGTAAGCCGTTGGACTGATGTGAACATGCTCCGCTCATCGGAATCTTAGATTTTGAGACCTGCCAACCTCCTGCGCTGCGGTGTCCTCAATGGCGCCCCTGGATGGCCAGATACGCAAGAGCGCAGCAGACCAGCGTGACTGCGCTGAACACCGTGACTATCTTGGCCTCGCTCCAGCCGCACCGCTCCAGGTGGTGGTGTACCGGGGCCATCTTGAAAAACCGCTTGCCGTGTGTGGCCTTGAAATAGGCCACCTGGATGATGTCGGACAGGGTCTCGGCGATGTAGATAATACCCACCGGGATCAGAATCAGGGGCATATCCATTGCGAAGGCCAGCGCCGCCACCGCGCCGCCCAGAAAGAGGCTGCCGGTATCCCCCATGAAGGTCTTTGCGGGATGGTGGTTGTAGACGAAAAAGGCCGCCAGTCCCCCCGCCAGTGCGGAGGGAAACAGGGCCAGAGCCGTCAGGCGCCACAGCACCGCCGCCGCGGTGAAAAACACCATCACCACAAAGGTCACGCTGCACGCAAGCCCGTCGATGCCGTCGGTGAGGTTCACGGCGTTCACCGCTCCCACGATGACAAAGGCGGCGAACATCAGGTACAAAATCCAGTTGACAGCAATATTTATCTGGAGTCCCGGGATATACAGGCGGTTGGTCAGCAGGCCCTCGTAGCGCATCAGGCTGAGGAACACCACCGCCGCCAGCAGCTGCAAAATAAACTTCTGCTTTGCGGTAAGGCCCTCGTTCTGGTGCTGGCGCACCTTGCGGTAGTCGTCTACGAAGCCGATAAACCCGAAGCACAGGGCGAAGAGGTAGACATACAGATGGGCAAAGTTCCCGCCCAGCATCCGCGGCCAGCCCAGAACAAACACAATCACTCCGGTGCCGACGATGAACATGATGCCGCCCATGGTGGGCGTGCCCGCCTTAGAGGCGTGCCAGGCGGGGCCGTCGGCCCGGATCTCCTGGCCGGCCTTTAGTTTTCGCAGCTCGGGAATCAGGAACCGTCCGATCACCAGGGTCAGCAAAAAAGCAGCCCCGGCGGCAATCGGCGCCTCTGTCCATTCAGTCCAGATCCATACCATTTCTTGCTCCCTCTCGCCGGCCAGATACGCCGGCGCTTTCACACAGTTGGTTTTCCGAATTTTTCATTGTCTCCACAGAACGCCGGACCTCCGGCGGACTTTATCGCGCGGCATTCAGGTATTCCGCCACAATTTCACGCTCATCCATATGGTGCTTGACGTGGTTGATCTCCTGGTAGGTCTCATGGCCCTTGCCGCACAGAACGATCACATCACCCTTCTCCGCGTGGTCCATGGCCCAATGAATGGCCTCAATCCGGTCAGCTACCACCACATAGGGCGTGCCGCTGCCCTCCAGCCCCGGCAGGATGTCGGCGATGATGGCCTCCGGGTCCTCGGTGCGGGGGTTGTCGGTGGTGACCACCAGAAAGTCCGCGTTTTGAGCGGCAGTCCGTCCCATCTTGGGCCGCTTGGTCCGGTCCCGGTCACCGCCGCAGCCGAACACCGCCACGGTGCGGCCCTTGGCAAAGCCCCTCACCGAGGAGAGGACATTCTCCAGCCCGTCGGGACTGTGGGCGTAGTCGATTAGAACGGTGTAGTCCTTTCCCGGGGTGGGGACTACCTCCACCCGCCCCTTCACAGGAGGCACCTGGGCCAGAACTTTGGCGCTGTCCTCCAGGGAGACGCCTAAGGCCAGGGCCGCCCCCAGCACGTCCAGGGTGTTGTATACCATGAACCGCCCCGGGATGTTCACCCGCACAGGCACCCGCGTCTCCTTTGTCACCGCCGTGAAGGCCACATGGTCCGCCTCCAGGACGATGTCCTCCGCCCGCAGGTCCGCCTCCGCCGTCTCGGCGTAGGTGAGCATTTCACAGGTCGAGTCCGCCGTCAGCCGGGGCGTCCAGGGATCGTCGGCGTTGACCACGCCGGTCTCACAGTTCCGGAACAGCAGCGCCTTGGCGCCGCAGTACTCCTCCATGGTACCGTGGAAGTCCAGGTGGTCCTGGGTGAGGTTGGTAAACACGCCCACCTGATAGCGCACGCCGTACACCCGGTCCAGGGCCAGGGCATGGGAGGAGACCTCCATCACCACATGGGTGCAGCCCGCGTCCCGCATCCGGGCGAAGAGCCTTTGGAGCTCAAAGGACTCCGGCGTGGTTCGCTCCGTGGGAAGGGCCTCCTGGCCGATCATGTTCTGATTGGTGCCGATGAGGCCCGCCTTGGCCCCCGCCGCCTGCTCCAAAATGGCTTTGAGCAGGTAGGTGGAGGAGGTCTTGCCGTTGGTGCCGGTGATCCCCACCATGGTCATGTCCTCCGCGGGATGGCCGAAGAAGTTGGCCCCCACCGCCGCCAGCGCCCGGCGGGAATCCGCCACCTGGATATAGGGGACGTTCCCCTCCGGCGCCTTCTGGCACAGCACCGCCGCCGCGCCGGCCTCCATGGCCTTTTCGATGAAATCGTGCCCGTCTGCGGCGAAGCCGGTCATGGCTACAAACAATCCGCCGGGCCTCACCGCCCGGGAGTCATAGCTGACGTCCGAAATCTCCAGCTCCATGTCCGCCGTGGCGGACAGGACGGGGATTCCCTCCAAAAGTTCTTTTAACCGCATAAAACCGCGCCCCTTCCTTTGTAATCAGCGGAGAATCCGCCAACCTCCATTATAGGCGGCATAAAACGCAAAGTATACGGGAGAAAGTGTCAAAAGATATGCAAAAACTGTCCACCAGTCTCGTTCGGGTCAGTCCAGTACAGAGCTGTCTCCGAACCACACCGTCACCACGCTGCCGGCAGGCAGCTCCGTGCCCTCCGCCACGTTCTGGGACATGGCGTGGACGTTGCCGGAGCTGGTGACCGTGGTGCCCGCCATCTTCATGATGAGTCCTGCATTGGTCAGCATCCGGTTGGCCTCCGCCGCGGTCCTGCCGGAGACGTTGGGCACCGTGCAGGGGGTGTCCGGCTTCTCCTGATCCAGATAGAGGATGATGGAGGCGTCGTTGGGGACAATGACCCCTCCCACCGGGGTCTGGGCGGTGACCGTCTCGCCGCTGCCCACCGTCCGGCAGGCAAAGCCCGCGCTCTCCAGCTTGGCCTTGGCGTCCGCCGCGCTCTGGCCCACCACATTGGGCACCGGCACGTCGGCCACCAGCAGCTCCGAGGAGGAGTAGTCCGGCTCAATGCCGAGATCCGGCAGGATCTCGCCCATAATGCGGCTGGCGGTAGGGGCAACCATGTTGCCGCCGGAGACGAAGACGCCGGTGTTCCGGCTGGGGGTATCCATAGTGATGAGCATGATGTACTGGGGATCGTCCGCCGGGGCAAAGCACATGAAGGAGACCACCACGTCGCCCTTGGGGTTGCTGGAGGTCTTGGTGCCGGTCTTGTCGGCGGTGCCGGTCTTGCCGCCGATGCGGTAGCCCGTCACCTGGCCGTTCTTTCCGGTGCCCTCCGCCACTACATACTCCAGGCACTCCCGCACCAGGGCGGAGGTCTCCTCGCTGACCACCTGCCGGACAGGTACGGCGGCGCCGTGCTGCTCAATGATATTGCCGTCGCTGTCCAGCACCTGATCCACCACATAGGGGGTATACAGATAACCGCCGTTGATGCAGGCTGCCTGTGCGCGGATCAGCTCCAGGGGGGTGACGTTAAAGGTCTGGCCGAAGGCGTAGGACGCCAGGGAGACCACATTGGAGTTGAAGCTCTTCTCGTCGGCGAAGATGCCCTTACCCTCTCCCACCGCCATATCAAACCCAGTGGGGTCCATCAGGCCGAAGGAGCGGAGATAGCTGTAATACTTCTGGGTGCCCATTTTTAATCCGATGGAGATGAAGGCGGGGTTGCAGGAGTTGCCGGTGGCCACCTTCAGGGTCTGGGTTCCATGACCTGCCTTTTTGGAGCAGTAAAAGGGTTTATCCCACCCCTGAACCATGACAGAGCCGGAACAGCTGAAAGAAGAATTCATGTTCACCACGCCCTCCTCCAACGCCGCCGCCAGGGTGATGGGCTTGAAGGTAGAGCCGGGCTCGTAGGTGTCGCTGACGCAGCGGTTGCGCCACTGGAGGCCCTGTGCCCTGTCCCAGACAGCTGTAATGGCCTCGCTGTAATCCTCCGGCTTTTCGTAAGTTTCCTTTTTTTCCTCCAGCTCCTCCAGCGCCGCGTTCACGGAGGCCAGGAGCTTTTCATCCTGGATGGCGTTGTAATCGGCTGGATCGAAGTTGGGATAGGAGGCCATGGCGATGATGGCCCCGGTGTTGACCTCCATGACGATGCCGGTGCCGCCGTTTTTGGCGTCGAAGGTCTCCAGCATGCTCTCCATGTTCTTCTCCAGGGAGGCCTGGACCCGGGTGTCCAGGGTCAGCACCATGTCATAGCCGTTCTCCGGGTCGATGATGTTCTCATAGTGGAAGGGCAGATCCGTGTTGCGGGCGTTTTTGGCGGCCACGGTGTAGCCGCTGGTGCCCTCCAGCACGTCGTTGAACTTGGACTCCAGGCCGTAGGCCCCCTGGTTCTCACCGTTGACAAAGCCCACCACATTGGATGCCAAGGTGCCGTAGGGGTAGTACCGCCGGGAGTCCAGCTCCAGAAAGATCCCCTGGAGGGCCGTGGGCGCCTTGGTTGGATTGGACAGCAGGCGGGTCCTGCCCTCCTCGTTGACAAAGGTGAGCTCCCGGCCCTGATCGTCGATCTCGCCGTTCATGAAGCGGCGGACCTCGTCCGCCACACCCTGCTCCACCCGCTTGGTGATCCGCTGATACTGGCTCTCGGTCATTGCTGCCAGACGGAGGATCTCCTCTTCCTCCACACCCAGAATCCGGCTCAGGCCCCGGGCCACATAGGCCTCATCCAGCACCTGCGCGGGGACGTAGGTCCTGCCGGCCTCCTCCGCCTTCTTCCGGGCCTCCTCGTTGTCCTCCTCCTGCTTTCTGACAAAGGCCGCCAGCTCCAAAGGGGAGAGGCACACGTTCTCCGCCGTGGCGGATGTGGCCAGGGGGTGGTAGTTCCGGTCGTAGATGGTTCCCCGGGAGGCGGCCACCGTGCTCTCCCGGGTCTGCTGGCCGGCGGCCTCGTTCTGCAGCTCGTCGTGCCGCCGGATCTGCAGGTCGTACAGCTTCCAGAACAGCATGACAAAGGTGACCACGCCCAACAGCAGCATGACCAGCACCGTCCTGCTGCGTACTACCTGATTGGCCCTGCGGGCCGCGTCGCTTTTTCTCGGGGATTTGCCTGCCATGGGACCTCTCTTTCTCACGCCGCGGGGCGCGATATACCAAATTTGAGGGAGCAAGAAGACCTCTTCTCACTCCCTGCAAACCCACCGGCCATCAAGCGGCAATACGGTTTTTTGGGGGCCGGCACAGCCGCCGGCAGGCGCATTGCCCTCTGTCAGCCGATGGTTTTCCTCAAAGCATTATAGTGCTCAGCTCAGTCGAAATATTCCACCACCGCGTAGATCCCGTGGTGAAGGGATTCCCGCAGTCCCTCCAAAAGACCGGGCTCCTCCTGGTGGTAGACCACGGCGGCGTCCCCGCCGGAGCCGTCCACATAGTAGACCTGGCTGGCGCCGGGCTTCGTCATGCCCGCGGCCTCTGCCGCCGCCTTCACGGTGGCCAGGTCGTAGATCTGCTCATACTGGGTGGTGAGCACCACGTTCTCCTTCTCCAGCACCTTCAATTCACTCCGCAGCCCCACCATATCGGCGGAGAGCACCGTCAGCTGGATGTAGCTCAGCAGAAGCAGCACGACCAGCACCGCTGCCGCCGCCGCGCCCACCACGGCCAGAGGGGCCACATGCTGCGCCTCCCGCAGCTGAACCTTGGGGAGACTGTGTACCTTGGGCTTTTCCCGGGCCACCTCCCGCCGCCGGGGGGCCTCCCCGGCGTGGCGCAGTTCCCGCTCCCGGACCTCAAAGTCCAGGCTGCGGGCCAGATTGCCGTCCACGGACGCGGGACGGCCCTTGCGGTAACGCAGATCCTTTGCCGCCGAAGCCAAAGAAAATCCCCCTCTCTGCGAAATTTCGGGACAGCTTGTCCCGTCAAACATCAAATGTCAAATAGTCCACACTTCTCCGCCGCCCGGAGCTTGGCGCTCCTGGCCCGGGGATTTTCACTCAGCTCCGCCGCCCCGGGCACAATGGGCTTCCGGGTCACCAGGCGGATCTTCGGCTTTTTGCCGCACACGCACACAGGGAACTCCCGCGGGCAGGTACAGCCCCGGGCCTGCTCCCGCAGGGTCTGCTTGACAATCCGGTCCTCCAGAGAGTGGAAGGTAATCACCGCCAGCCGTCCGCCGGGGTTCAGGCTGTCCACCGCTGCCTCCAGCATGGGGGGCAGCACATCCAGCTCGCCGTTGACGGCGATGCGGACGGCCTGAAAGGTCCGCTTGGCGGGGTGCTGCTTCTCCCGCAGCGCCGCCGGGGGCATGGCGCTTCGGACGATCTCCACCAGCTCCAGCGTGGTCTCCACAGGGCTTGTCTCCCGGGCCCGGACAATGGCTCTGGCGACAGCGGGAGCGTACCGCTCCTCGCCGTACTCATACAGGATGCGCCGCAGCTCCTCCTGGCTCCAGGCATTGACCACCTCCCAGGCTGTCAGGGCCGCGGTGTCGTCCATGCGCATATCCAGCGGGGCGTCCTGCATGTAGGAAAAACCCCGAGATGCGTCGTCCAGCTGGGGCGAGGACACGCCCAGGTCAAACAGAGCCCCGTCCACGCCGGAGACTCCCGCGTCCCGCAGAATGTCCGCAAGATCGGAAAAGTTGCCGTGGACCAGCGTTACCCGGTCCCGCCAGGGGGCCAGACGCTCCTCCGCCGCCTGGATGGCGGCCGTGTCCTGGTCAATACAGATCAGTCTGCCGCCGTTGAGCCGCCGGGCAATCTCCCGGGAGTGCCCGGACCGGCCCAGGGTCCCGTCCACATACACGCCGCCGGGGCGGATGTTCAGCATCTCGATGCACTCGTCCAAAAGGACCGGCTTATGGGTATACTCCATAGGCGCTCACCCGCGGTTCCTTCGGGCGCGGGCCAGGGCGTCCATGGCGGCTGCCATATCGTCGCTCTCCAGCATCTTCCGCTCCCGCTCGGCCCAGGTCTGCTCGTCCCAGATCTCGGCAAAGGAGTTCAGTCCCACGATGGTGGCGGTCTTTTTCAGCCCCGCGTGAGCGCGGAGGCTGGCGGGAATCAGCACCCGCCCCTGCCCGTCCGGCTCGCACTGGACGGCATTGGCGTACAGCAGGGTCAGCGCCCGCATCTCGCTGTAACTGAGATCGTCCATCTCCTCGGACATCTGCTCCCACTTGGCCTGGGGATAGATGGTCAGGCAGTGCTCCGCGCCGATGGTGATATAAAAGGTGTCGCCTAGGGCCTCCCGCATGGCGGAGGGAATGACCAGGCGGCCTTTGGAGTCGATGCTGTTGTTGGATTTTCCCAGCAGTCTCGCCATGGAAGGCCGCCCCCTTTCTCCCCTCTTTTTGGGATTTCGTGGGCTTTGATGGCACTCAATACCCCTAATCACCCACTTTTCCCCACCAGTGTTTTATAGTATACGCAAAAGCCGGGGAAATTGCAAGGATTTTTTTCCGCCGGAAATTCGCAAAAAATACGCAAATTCCCACGTTTTTTGTCTAAAATTTGCATTTTCAAACGCGCGTTCGATCAGAACTCCACTGGTTGACGTAAAACAAAAAACACCCGCAAGCACAAAATCTTGTGTTTGCGGGCGCAGCTTTGTGGTCTGTGACCCAGATATAGTTTTTTCGAAAATATTACCGGAGGTTTTCCGTCATTTTTAACAAATTTATATAAGGTCTCTCTCAGCCGCTCGAAAAGCCCCGGGAATTATGGTCAACCACGGACAGGCTCAGCCGGTGGGGGCCTCCAGATCGCCTTTGCCAGCCAGCTTGTCACGCTGCTCCTGCATGGCGGCGGCGGAGGCGCTGCGGAAACGGACCCGGGACTGCTTCACCTCGTCCAAAGCGGCCTGAACGGCCTCCTCCGTGCGGGCCAGGGCGTCCTCGGCGTACTCGTTGGCCACCTGGTAGAGCTGGCGGGAACGCTCCTCCGCCCGGCCCACAATCTGCCGGGCCTTCTCCTTGGCGGCGTAGATGACCTCGCTCTCGGAGACCTTGGTCTTGGCGTCCAGCTCCGCCTGGCGCATCATGCGGTCCACGTCCCGCTTGGCCTCCTCCACAAACTTCTCACGGGCGGCCAGCAGCTCCTGCGCACGCTTGATCTCCACCGGCAGCTGGGCCCGCAGCTCCTCCAGCAAATCCAGAATCTCATCCCGGTCCACCAGACTCATATTGGGCTTCAGCGCCGGGGACTTGGCGTCCTCGATCCGCTCAAACAGCATATCGATCAGACGGTTAATATCATTGGCCATAGGTCCCTATCCTTTCTGACTTTCCATCATCTCCAGCACCATCGGCACAATGGACATGGGCAGGTATTTCTCCAGCGGCTGGCGGTAGCGGATCATCTCCCGGGCCATGGAGGAGCTGAAATGCTGGTACTCCTGCCCGGCAGGCAGCAGCATGGTCTCCAGTCCGGGACAGATCCCCTTGTTAATGAGGGCCATCTGGTACTCCGCGTCAAAATCCGTCACGTTCCGCACGCCCCGGACGATGACGCCCGCCCCGTGGGCCGCGGCGAAGTCCGCCAGCAGGCCGGGCCAAAGCTCCGCCTCCACATTGGGGAGCTCCGCTACGGCGGCGCGCACCAGCCGAAGCTTCTGCTCCGGCGTAAACATCTGGCTTCGCTTCTCCGCGTTGGGGCTGACGCAGACCACCACGCGGTCAAAACAGGCGGCGGCCCTGCAGATCACGTCCAGGTGGCCCAGCGTGATGGGGTCAAAGCTGCCTGAGCAAACGGCTGTTCTCATGGGAGTTGTTCCTCGTTCTCTTCGTTTCCGCCCCGGCGGAAGACGGTCAGGCCGATCTTCCCGTAGCGGTAGGTCCGGCGGATGCGGTAGGGCTCCTCCGGCTCCGCCATCACCCGGTCCGCCGGGTGTTCCGCCACAATTATACCATGTGGATTCAAAATGTCAAATCCTGTTAGAAGCGCCAGCGCGGGCTCCAGCAGTCCCGCCTGATAGGGCGGGTCCAGAAGCACAAGGTCGAACCGCTCCCCCGCCGTCCGCAGGTACTCCAGAGAGTCGCCCCGCACCACCCTGGCCCGGTCCTGGAGGCCGGTGAGCGTCAGATTCTCCCGCACCAGGCGCACCGCGTCCTCCCGCCGGTCCACAAAGACGGCGGAGGCCGCTCCCCGGCTGAGGCACTCAATGCCCAGCTGGCCCGTGCCGGCGAAGAGGTCCAGCACCCGCCGGCCCTCGATGTCGCACTGGAGGGCGCTGAACAGCCCCTCTTTTACCCGGTCGGTGGTTGGGCGGGTCTCCATTCCCCCCAGCTCCTTCAAACGGCGGCCCCTTGCGGAGCCGGTGATGACGCGCACGGCGCTCCCTCCTCTGTCCTCCGCCGTCGTCCGGCGGTTTTCCCCTATTCTACGGCAAATCCCACCGGTTTTCAATAGATTTTTGCGGTTCAAGCCCTCTTTTTTGGGACTTGTACTTTCCGGAGGAATCGTATATAATAGAATTCTCTTAATATGGCTCGCAGGGGCGGCTGTTTCCTCCCCTGTCAATATCAGGAAAGAAAGGACGTTCTCATGATTCAATTCAAATCTGATCAGGGTGAGATCTCCATCAGCAGCGCCGTATTCTCTAATATCACCGGCATGGCCGCCACCAACTGCTTCGGCGTCAAGGGCATGGCCTTCCGCTCCATGACCGACGGCCTGGTCCACCTGCTGCGGCGGGAGGCCATGAGCAAGGGCGTCAGCATCACCTATCACGACGACAACTCCATCTCCATCGAGCTCCACATCATCGTGGAAAACGGGGTCAACCTGCCCGCGGTGTGCCGCTCCATCATGAACGAGGTGCGCTATGTGGTGACAAAAAACACCGGCGTACCCGTCAAGGCTGTGGACGTGTGCGTGGATTCCATGACCTTGTGAGGGAGGAACGAGCCGAATGAACGAACAGATTACCGGGGCCCTCTTCAAACAGATGGTGCTCCATGGCGCCGCCGCCATCACCGCCCAGAAGCAGGCCATCAACGACCTGAACGTCTTCCCGGTGCCCGACGGGGACACCGGCACCAACATGAGCATGACCATCGGCACCGCTGTCACAGAGCTGCGGAAGGCCGCCCCTGCCACGCTGACCCAGGCCGCCGACCTCACCGCCTCCGCGCTGCTGCGGGGCGCCCGGGGCAACTCCGGCGTCATCCTCTCACTGCTGTTCCGGGGAATGAGCAAAGGCCTCAAGGGCCTGGAGACCGCCGACGCCGCCGCCTTCGCCGCCGCCATGCAGCAGGGCGTCTCCTCCGCCTACAAGGCGGTGATGAAGCCCGCCGAGGGCACGGTGCTCACCGTCTCCCGCCTTGCCGCCAAGCGGGCGGTGGAGGCCGCCGCGGAGGAGCGGGACATCGAAAAGGTGCTGGAGGAGGCCATCCGGGAGGGATATGAGACCCTGGCCCAGACCACCGACATGAATCCCGTGCTGAAAAAGGCCGGCGTGGTGGACGCCGGCGGCAAGGGATACCTGCTGATCCTGGAGGGGATGCTGGCGGAGATGCGGGGCGAGCCCATGCCCGAGACCTCGGGAGACGCTCCCCAGGAGAAGGCGGACTTCGCCGCCCTGTCCAGCGAGGACATCACCTTCACCTTTGACACGGTGTTCATCGTCCGCAAGACGGTGGAGCGGTCCCTGGACCCCCTGCGGACATATCTCGACAGCATCGGCGACAGCCTGGTCATCGGCGAGGATGACGACGCCTTCAAGGTCCACGTCCACACGGACATCCCCGGCGCCGCCCTGACGGAGGCCCAGAAGTACGGCACTCTGGAGCTCGCCAAGATCGAGAACATGCGCACCCAGGCGGAGGATCTGGCCGCCGGCCGCCATGTCCAGAGCACCGACGATCTGGACGCCGTGGAGCAGGCCCTTGAATCCGGCGCCGCCCCCGCCGGCGGCCACGTGGTGGCCCCGCCGGAGAAAAAGTACGGCTTCCTGGCGGTGTGCGCCGGAGCGGGCCTGGAGGCAGTCTTCAAGGACCTGGGTGTTGACAGCGTGGTGTCCGGCGGGCAGACCATGAATCCCTCCACCGAGGCCATTCTGGAGGGCGTGGACGCCGTCCCCGCCGAGACGGTGTTCGTCCTGCCCAACAACGGCAACATCATCATGGCCGCCCAGCAGTGCGCTGCCCTGACGGAGAAAAAAGTGGTGGTCATTCCCACCAAAACCGTGCCCCAGGGCATCACCGCCATGATGAACGCGGATTTTGAGGCCCCGGCGGCGGAGGACATCACCGCCGCCATGACCGAGAGCCTGCCCACTGTCACCACCGCCCAGATCACCTATGCCGCCCGGGACTCCGATTTTGATGGATTTGACATCAAAGAGGGCGACTACCTGGCCCTGGAGGAGGGCAGACTCTTCGGCACCGACGGGTCCCTCCCCGCTCTGCTGGAGCGGCTGGCGGGCTCCGCCAAAGAGAAGGGCTCCTCCTTCATCTCCCTGTACTTCGGCGAGGACGTGTCCCAGGAGGACGCGGAGGCCGCAGGGAAGCTCTTTGAGCAGACCTGCCCCGACGCCGAGGTGGCCGTCCTCTCCGGCGGACAGCCCGTGTATTACTATATCATCTCCATGGAGTGAGCGAACCACGCAAGAAGCGGTATGGCCCAGGCCATACCGCTTCTTTTTGTCATTCAAACTCCCCTGGAGGCGGGGTCCGCCTCTCCGGCCTCTCCCAGCCGCGCCGGTCCTTTGGGATGGTCAGGCACATGATCGCCCCCGCAATGCCCGCCGTCAGGAAGATGGGGCCGGCCACGAAACCCGGGGTTATGAAGCCCCCCGCCATCGCTAAAAAGAAGGTATACGCGCCGCCGTACAACAGCTGGATGAACGCGCCCAGCAGAACCCCCCAGTGACTGCGGCTCCACTGGGACACCAGCAGAACCAGCGCCGCCAGGGCCAGCAGGGGCAGGCCGAAGAAATCCAGGGCGAACATAATCATGGCCCCCAGGAGCCCTACGTCTGACAGCGTGTTGAACCAGTAGGCGTACCATCCCCCCAGGGTGATGAAGCCCGCCAGGGTTACAAAAATATCGATTTGGACAAACCGCTTCCAGGTTGTTTCCATGGCTTTTTTACAGCGCCGCCATCTCCGCTGACACACTCTCCTCGCAGGAGCGCATGGCCAAGATGGTCTTCTCCATCAGCTCCTCCAGGGTCCAGCCCAGCCGCTCCGCGCCGTCCTTGATGACGTCCCGGGAGCAGCCGGCGGCGAACTTCTTGTCCTTGAACTTCTTCTTGAGGGAGCTGACCTCCATGTCCTGGCAGCTCTTGCTGGGGCGCATCCGGGCCGCCGCGCCGATGAGGCCCGTCAGCTCGTCCGCCGCGAAGAGGACCTTCTCCATCTCCTCAGCAGGCTCCACATCAGAGCACAATCCGTAGCCGTGGCTGCACACGGCGTGGACCAGATCCTCGCCGCAGCCAATCTCCGCCAGCAGCTCCGGCGCCTTCCTGCAGTGCTCCTCCGGCCACTTCTCAAAGTCCACGTCGTGGAGGAGGCCCGCCGCGGCCCAGAAGTCCGCCTCCCCGCCATAGCCCAGCTCGTTTGCGTACCACCGCATGACGCCCTCCACCGTCAGGGCGTGCTGAATATGGAAGGGCTCTGTGTTGTACTTTCTCAGCAGCGCCAGGGCTGCTGCCCGGTCGGGACAGGTTTTCATCGCAATCGCTCCTTTATTGTCAGTTTTTAGACCAATAGTATAGACGGTTACATCTGGATTTTCAACCCTTTCGCAGGTAAACGGGAATTACAGCAGCACACCGCCCTCTGTGATCTTCTCCAAAAACGCCTCCAGAGAAGCGGCGGCCGTCTCGCACACCTCAAACTCCGGCTCGCCGCCGGACACCACCGCGCCGTCCGCCGCGGAGAGGGCGTAGTAGGAATAGCGCCCATCCGCCACTGACATGATAATGGGAAGATGCGCATCCCAGAAGCGCCGGATCTCCGCCTCCCAGGCCGGGTCTCCATCCGCACTCGCCAAACTGAGCAGCTCCCATTCGTCCCACCGGAACGCCGCCCCGCCCTGTCCGGCATAATCCTCCGCGCACAGGAGCCACGTCGCCTCATCGCCGTTGACGGCGGATTTTACCCCGCCAATCCACGCAAGCCACCGTTCAGCGGCGGGGTACCGCTTCCGCAGCGTCTCCGGAACACCAGGGGCCGCTCCCTCGTACCGTTCGATCTTCCAGCCTCTGCTTTGCAGACACCCAAAAAACCGCTCATCCATTGGGACCTCTCCTTTCAAGCGCTCCGCAAAAGCCCAGCGCGGCGGGTTTTACGGGGAAAATGCAAAATCAGCGGAGCGGCCCTGCCCGCAGAGCGGGGCCGGTTTATTCCGCCGCGGGGTCCGGGTCTCCGTCCAGAGTGACAAAATAGTCGTAATAGGGCAGCAGAAACTCCCATCCCTTTTTCACCCGCTCCACAACGTCCCGCCCAAAGAGCTCCTCCGTCAGCTTGTCCTCATGGATGATGGTGAAAGACTTGGCCCGGAACCAGGGCTCCAGCGCCGCCGAGGGCGCGGCGCATTTGGGCCGCTTGTAGTCCTGTGTCTCCAAAGCGAACTCCGCCTGTCCCGCCAGCTTCCTCGTCAGCTCCTCCATGGTCCTGGGGTCCCGGGTAATTCGGGCGCGGAGCTTGGCCATGGTGGCGGGCTTGGGCATCCAGTAACCCATGCCGTAGGTCCAGCCCTCCGGCATCAGCTCGAACCAGAAGGTGGGCCGGGCAGTCCACTGCTCCCCCGCCTGCTCCACTGAAAGCCACAGGCTCTCCTTATAGGGCCCCCGGCCATGGAGCCGCCGGGCATCCCGGTAGATCCGGGTCACCTTGCGGATCAATCCGCAGTCCGGACGCTTTTCCAGCATGAAGGCGTACAGCTCCTCCGCAAGGTCGCACATGGGGTGGTAGAAATGCGTCAGGTAGATCTCCTTGTGGGCCTCAAACCACGTCCGCTCGTTGTTGAAGCGGATGCCCCACATGAAGTCCACGGTCTCGTCTGTAAATCCGGTAAACATAGTGCGCTCCCCATCCTCTTTTTCTGCCGATTATAGCAGAAAGGAGAAGCGGGGTCAATGACCCCGCTTCCTTTTTTACCCCTGGATGGCCCGCTCCAGCATGGCCATCAGCTCCTCGGCATGGCGGTACTCGTCGGCGCTGAGCTCGTTTAAGAGCTTGCTGAGGCACGGGTCCGTGGTGCCGTCCGCGGAGCGGGCGTAGTTCAGCCCGTTGCAGGCCTCCATGTGATACCGCTCCCGCAGCGCCGGACACCAGCGCCCGATCGTGATGGAACCGCTGGCAATGGCGGGCCGGTAGCACTGGCCGGTGATCAGATAGTAGGCTGCCATGAGCCGCCGGGCGTGAGCACCCTCGTCTGCGGCAATATCCCGCAGCCGCTGCCGGGCCCAGGAGGGCGCCTGGCGGCTCATGGCCAGGAAGTACCGCCGGTCCGCCAGCTCCTCCTCAATATATCCGGTGAGCACCTCCAGCATCTCAGATGCCGCGCTGCCCATGCAGCAAGGGTCCTGGGCGGCCCCGGGCAGCTGACTCTCCTGCCGGGCCATGGATGCCGCGGACGCCGCCTGCGGCGGGGGCGCTGGCATGGCCGCCGCCGTACTCACACCGGGATAGGGCTCCAGATCCGGGGCCACCCGCTGCCAGACCCGGTCGTACCGCCGGAAGTCGTATACCTCGGGGCTATGTAAATTCTCTGCCATAAAAGCCACTCCTTTGCTCTTCGTTTGCGTCCCATCCTATGCGGCAGCGGACTTTTTTGTTCATTGTTGCATTTATCACAGGTAAATTTCTGTCAAATGGGGTAAACTATCCTCGAAAAGCACGGCGCTCTCCCGCAAATACCCATCATATAGATATGTTGTCTTTTCCTGGCATATCTGGTAAAATGGATATGTTTTGAGATCCGGGCCCTGTCTGAAAAATGGCAGGCCGGGTCGGCGCATCCGCCGGTCCGGCGTTCTGCTTCGCGTCAGATCAGCCCTGTACTGAGGAGGTTCCAAATATGCTGGAACTCAAGTCCATCAGCTATTCCGTCCGGGAGGGAGACGGAGAGCTGGGCATTTTGAACAACATCTCCCTCACCATTCCGGACCACCGCCTGGTGGTATTCACCGGCCCCAACGGCGGCGGCAAGACCACCCTGGCCAAGATCATCATGGGCCTGGTGACGCCCACCTCCGGCCAGATCCTCTGGAACGGGCAGGACATCACGTCCCTTGGCATTACGGAGCGGGCCCGCCTGGGCATCAGCTACGGCTTCCAGCAGCCCCCCCGCTTCAAGGGGCTGACGGTGCGGGACCTTCTGACCCTGGCCCACGGGGAGGAAAAGCTCTCCAAGGACAAGTGCTGCCAGTATCTCACCAAGGTGGGCCTGTGCGCCAACGACTACCTGGACCGGGAGGTGGACGTGTCCCTTTCCGGCGGCGAGGTCAAGCGCATTGAGATCGCCTCCGTCCTGGCCCGGAACGCCCAGCTGATGATCTTTGACGAGCCGGAGGCCGGCATCGACCTGTGGAGCTTCGCCCGGCTGACGGAGACCTTCGAACAGATTCACGCCGCAGGCAGCGGCACCATGATTATCATCTCCCACCAGGAGCGTATTATCTCCCTGGCGGACGAAGTCATCGTGGTGGGAGACGGCACCATCCGCCACCGGGGCACGGCTTCTGAGATTCTGCCTCAAATTCTGGCGGACACCCTGGGCGGCTGCCCTGTACTGACAAAGGAGGCGAACGCGCTATGATGGACACTGAGCTCGACCGTGAGCTGCTGGAGAAGATCGCGGACCTCACCGGCAAGCCCGTGGGGGCCTTCAACATCCGCAAGGACAGCGGCTGCGACGGCCGCCAGTCCACGGAGCACATTGAGATTACCTCCAAAACCGACGGCAAGAGCGGCATTGACATCCGCGTCAAGGACGGCACTGTGGGCGAGACCTGCCACATCCCCGTTCTCATCACCAAGTCCGGTGTGGAGGAGCTGGTCTACAACGATTTCTACATCGGGGAGAACTGCGATGTGGACATTGTGGCCGGCTGCGGCATCCACAACTGCGGCGACCAGACCAGCCGCCACGACGGCGTTCATACCTTCCACGTGGGCAAAAACTCCAAAGTGAAGTACACGGAGAAGCACTACGGCGACGGGAACGGCAAGGGCGGCCGGATCATGAATCCGGAGACGGTGGTCAACCTGGAGGAGGGGGCCTCCATCCAGATGGAGACCGTGCAGATCCGAGGCATCGACTCCACCAAGCGCAGCACGAAGATCGTCTGCGGCAAGGGGGCGGAGGCCATCGTCACCGAACGGCTTCTGACCCATGGGGATCAAATTGCGGAGAGCGACATGGAGATCGTTTTGGACGGCGAGGACTCCAAGGGGCGGGTGATCTCCCGCTCCGTGGCCCAGGACCAGTCCAGCCAGGTGTTCTATCCCCGAATGGTGGGCAACGCCCAGTGCTTCGGCCACGTCCAGTGCGACTCCATCATCATGGGGGACGCCAAGATCAAGTCCATCCCCGCCATTACCGCCAACTGCACCGAGGCTCAGCTGGTCCACGAGGCCGCCATCGGCAAAATCGCCGGGGACCAGCTCTTAAAGCTGGAGACCCTGGGCCTCACCGAGGAGGAGGCCGAGGACTGCATCCTCAAGGGCTTCCTGGCCTGATACTTTATCTTGAAAGGAAAGTATGCAAAACAACTTTCACACGCTGCGCGGCCGGTCAATCAGAAAAGTCCCTGCGGCGGCAACGGGGGAACCGCGTCATTGGAAGAATAAAATTCGGGAGGGAACCGCTTTGGTTCCCTCCCGTTCCTTTTCTCTATTCCACAGGGAATTCGGGGCTTCCCGCCGCGCCGGCGGCGATGGAGTACCTGGGGAATACCAGTACCGGCACGCCGTCCTCCCGGATATAGAAGGCGGTGCTCTCGTCCACCGTGGCAAAGCCGCCCTCCTCCGGCGGGAAGAAGAAGGTGAAGCCCTCCTCGTCCACGCTGGCGGCAATCCCGGCCCGGACAGCCTCGTTGCACTGCTCCACCCAATTCTCCCCCAGCAGCTCCGCCAGTGTGATGTCCCGGTCCTCCGCCAGGTCCAGGTTGTAGCAGTAGGTCTCCTCCATGGAGGCCACCCAGCCCTCGCCAAAGGTCACCACAAAGGAGAGGCGGGCGTCCGTTTGGCTCTTGACCTCGTAGTCCACGATGACGTCCATGGTCCGCTCACCCCACTCCTCCTCCGTGCCGCCGGTGGCGAAAAAGGCCTCCTTGTAGTCCTCCCAGTCCTGTTGGGCCTTGGCCAGGTGGGCGTTCACCTTCTCCTGGATCACATCGTTGACACGCTGGGCAAGCTCGCCCTCCGCCTCCACGCCGGGGACGCTGATGTCATAGTTGATGCCGTCCTCCTCCCCGTGGAAGTCCCGCACGGTGAGCACCCGGAAGAGACCGCCCAGCACCGGCACCTCCGCCGCTGCGGCCGCCACGGTGGGCGACAGGTTCAGCGCCCCTGCCAGCACCACAAGGCAGGCGGCAGTCCCTGCGGCGTACTTCCTCCACCGCCGGCGGCGGTAGTTGGCCTTCCCCTGGCGGATGCCCGCCCGGACCCGGTCCTCCAGCTCCTGTGGAATGGGGGTGGCCTCATAGTCCTCTCTGGCTTTTTTGAATTCGTTCATTCCAATGTCACTCCTTCCAGTGATACCCGCAGTTTTTTCAGTCCCGCGTACAGGCGGCTCTTGACGGTGTTCAGGTTCCAGCCGGTGACCTCGCTGATCTCCCGGAGGGTCATATCCTCATAGAACCGCAGCTTTACCACGGTCTGCGCCTCCGGGGGCAGGCCGTTCACCCGGTCGGCCAGGGCGCCGTCCTCCGGCAGCGGGTCCTCATAGCTGCCGGCGTCCAGGGCCTCCGGCGGCACGAAAGTCACCCGCCTCCTCTGCCGCAGCAGATCCATGCACGTGTTCACCAGGATGCGGGTAAACCAGGTCCCCAGGGCCGCCTCATCCCGCAGGCTGTCCCGCCGTTCCAGGCAGCGGCAGACGGCAGTCTGCACCGCGTCCAGGGCCTCCTCCCGGTCCCGGAGGTAGCTGTACGCCAGACGGTAAAACCGCTCCTGCCCGCCGATGAGGTAGGATTCCAGCAGCTCCTCCTTCAAAGACGCCATGCACACACCTCCCTTCTGTGTCGTTCTGTATTATAGACGATGACGGGGCGGAAAAAGTTTGAAAAGATAAAAAATTCCGGTGAAGAATTTTCACCGGAATTTTTTCTGTCACGGAAATGCATTCGGACCCGTGTGCCCAGCAGCTCTCAGTCGTACCGCAAGGCGTCAATGGGGTTGAGCTTGGCGGCCTTGTTGGCGGGGAGGTAGCCGAAGAGGACGCCGATCCCCACGGACACGCCGAAGGACACGGCGATGGCGCTGAAGGTGGGAACCGCGTTGAAGGTGATACCGCTGACCCCCATGGACTTCACCAACATCCCGCCCATAATGGCGCCGATGCCCGTGGCCATCAAAAACCCGAAGCCGATGCCCAGCAGCCCGCCGATGGCGGAGGTGGTGCCGGCCTCGATGACAAACTGCCGCCGGATGTCCCGCCGCTTGGCCCCCAGGGACTTGCGGATGCCGATCTCCCTCGTGCGCTCGGTGACGGAGACCAGCATGATGTTCATGATGCCGATGCCGCCCACCAGCAGGGAGATGGCCGCGATGGCCACCAGCACCGCCATGGCCACGCCCATCATGCCGTTAATCATGGCCACCTGTTCCGCCATGGTCTGGATGTAGAAGGTCTGCCCGTTGTCGCTGTACTGCTCGCCGTAGAAGTCCAGCATCAGCTCCGTCAGCAGCTCCTTGGCGAGGCCGGAGGTCTCCCGGGAGGTGCAGGTGAGCTGGAAGAGCTGGACCTGCCGGGTGCCGGAGAGCTGGAGGGCGTTTTCATAGGGGATGTACACCATATCGTCGCCGCCGCCCTCCTCCATGACCTCGCTGCCCTGCTTCATCACGCCGATGACGGTGTAGGGAACGCCGCCCACGATGAGCCCCTGTCCCAAGGCGTCGCCGCCGAAGGCGTTCTCCTCCAGATACGCGCCGATAACACAGACATTGCTCCGCTGGAGCACGTCCACATAGCTCAGGAAACGGCCCTTTGCCAATTGGTCCCCGTCCAGGGTGGCGGACAGCTCCGGGTTGTAGAAGACCTCGCTGACGCCGTAGATGCCGGTCTTCTCGTACTTCTCGCTTCCCTTCCGGGTGCCGGTGCCGGCGCTGACCCAGGGGGTAACGCCCGCAAACACGTCCGGCCGCTCCTCCACCAGGTCGTAGATTTCCTGGGCGTCCAGGGCCAGTGCGCCGCCGCCGAAGCCCCAGTTGTAGGCGTAGATCTGGTTGATGCCCACCTTCTCCACCTGCTGTTCCACCATACCGGTGAGGCCGTTGCCCAGGGAGATGATGACAATCACCGCCGCCACGCCGATGATGATGCCCAGCATGGTGAGAATGGCCCGGGCCTTGCTGGTCCGCAGGGACTTGATGGCCAGCTTGAAGGACTGGGTAAAGCTCATGCCCCCACCTCCTCGTTTCCGGCGTCCTCCGGCCGCACCACGGCCTTGGGGTCGCTGGCGTCGCCGTCGTAGATGACCCGCCCGTCCTGGAGGCGGACGATGCGCTTGGCCTTCACCGCGATGGAGTTGTCGTGGGTAATGAGGACCACCGTGTCCCCCTCCTCGTTGAGCTTCTGGAGGAAGCCCAGCACCTCCCGGCCCGTGCGGGAATCCAGGGCGCCGGTGGGCTCGTCGGCCAGGATGACAGAGGGGTCCCCCGCCAGGGCCCGAGCGATGGACACCCGCTGCTGCTGGCCGCCGGAGAGCTGGCTGGGCAGGTTCTTCCGCTTCTCGGCAAGACCCACCCGCCCCAGGGACCGGACCGCCCGCTCCCGGCGCTCCTCGGCGGAGACGCCGGCGTACAGCAGGGGCAGCTCCACGTTCTCCTGCACGGTCAGCTTTGGAATCAGGTTGTACTGCTGGAAGATAAAGCCCAGCATTTTGTTCCGGATCTCCGCCTGCTGGTCGTCGTCCATGGTGGAGACATCGGTGCCGCCCAAGTGGTAGGTACCGGAGGTGGGTACGTCCAGACAGCCGATGATATTCATGGCCGTGGACTTGCCGGAGCCGGACTGGCCCACGATGGCCACGAACTCCCCGGGATCGATGGTGATGTTCACCCCGTCCAGGGCGTGGACCTCCTCGGAGCCCATCTGATAAATCTTATAGACATTTTTCAGCTCAATGAGATGCTCCACTTGACCCTCAGCCTCCCATAACCGCTGTCTGGTCCAGAATCAGCACGGTCTCTCCCTCCGACAGGCCGGAGGTGATCTCAATGTACGCATCATCGCTCCTGCCCAATGTCACGGAGCGCTCCTCCAGCTTGGAGGGGTCCGCCACGGCGGCGCCGTCCTCGGTCATAGCGCCCTCGCCGGGGACCAGGACCGTATTGCCCCGGTTCACGGCGCCCACGGGCACACAGAGGGCATTTTCCACCGTATCGCCCAGAATGGTGGCGGAGACGTTCATGCCCGGCTTCAGCTCGCCGTAATCCTCGACGACGATGGTCACCGGATAGGTGGTAAAGCCGCTGGTGGTGGTGCCGTTGACGCTGACCCGCTCCACAGTGCCCTGGAAGGTCTGGCCCATCAGGGCCGCCGCCGTGATCTCCACGGCCTGGCCGGCCCGCACCTTGCCGATGTCCAGCTCGTTGACGTTCATCTCCACCTTGAGATAGCTCATGTCGTAGATGATGGCCAGGGTGCCGGAGGCGGCGCCGTCCACCTTATCTCCGGCCTTAAATTTCTTCTCAATCACCGTGCCGGAGATGGGGGACTCAATGCGGTAATCGTCCAGATTGTCGGCGGCGCTGCCAGCGGAGAGGTTGGCGCTGGCCACGCTCAGTCGGGCGTTTTCCGCCTGGGCCCGGTTGGTCTCGGACTCGATGGTGCACAGCACCTCTCCCTTGGCAACATTGCTGCCCGCCAGCTTGTTAAAGCCTGTCACCGTGCCGCTGCCCGCGGAGTACACCGTGGCGGTGCCGGCCATGGAGACTGTGGCCTGCCCGTAACTGGAATAGCTGCCGATGGCGGCGGAGGCCTTGAAGCTGTCCGACAGCACACCGGGGTTGGTGATCTTCACTCGGACGGAGCTGCCCTCCTGGCCGTTGCTCATGACGGAGGTGGAGTCGGACACCGCCTCAACAGTGCCCGGAACGGAGTCCACAAAGTCCCCGACGAACACAGTGGCGCTCTGGCCCACATAGAACTCCGAGGGCGCCACGTAGGGGAACAGGAAGTCAATGGACAGGTCCCGGCTGGTCATGATCTTGGCCAGGGCCGTTCCGGCGGTGACGCTGTCGCCGTTGTGGACGAAGACCTCGTTGATGACGCCGGCGATGGGCGCAGTGGGGTTCAGGGCCTCCCGGGCCTGCTCCAGGCTCAGCCGGGCCTGGGCCGCGGAGATGTTGGCCCGCTGGACGGAGCTCTGGGCGTCGCCGCTGTCCAGGGTGTAGAGCAGCGTCCCCTTCTCCACCAGATCGTCCTCCTCAAAGGGGGCCTCCTCGATGGCCCCGGAGATCAGGGTGGAGACGTTGTAGGCGTCCGCCGGGGCCAGGGTGCCGCTGCCGGAGACTGTCACGGTGATGTCCTGCCGGATGACGGAGACCGGCTGGTAGTTGGCCCCCGCCTGGGCGGTGTCTCCCTGCTGGAGGCGGGAGAAAATCAGCGCCGCCGCCAGAATCACCGCCGCTCCCGCGATCAGCCTGCGCCGGCGGGGCTTCTTCCCCTTGGGCAGACTCCACTTTTTCCGCTTTTTCTCCGCCTGAGGCGCGGTCTCCTCCGGGGCCGTCCCCCGCTCTTCCATCAGTTCGTTTTTCATGTCTCGTTCTCCTCGCTTTCTGATACTCTGGGGCTGTCAGCAGTCCTCAAAACGCCGATCCGGTTCTCCCGCCGGTCACGCGTCCTTATCCTTCGCCATGCCCCGCCGCAAAATGTCCAGAATCCCATCCAGATGCTCCCGGCTACCGGGAGCATCTCCGGCCTCTATGCCGGCATAGAGCAGCGGTCCGGCGACAGACAGCAGCACCGCCAGCATGTCGTCCAGATCCTCCTCCCGCCGCAGGTCCAGCAGCTCCGGGTTCACGGACTGGCGCAGCCGCTCCAGCGCCTCGCCGGAGTCCAGCAGGTCCAGCAGGGCGCCCCGCTGCATGCCGCCGTTGCGGCTGATGATGGCCGACATGGCCCCCATGCCGCCCAGGGACTGCTCCTGCCGCTTCTCCCACACGTAGTCAAACAGGGTCCGCAGCGCCGCGAACACGTCGCCTCCCTCCCGCAGCAGCGCCTCCTCCAGCACCATCAGCATCTGATCCACATAGCCGCGGACCAGGTAGCGGAACAGCTCCTCCTTGTCCTGGAAGTACATGTAGAAACTGCCCCGGGGGATGCCCGCCTCCTGGATGATCTTATTGATGGAGGCCTCGTTGTAGGGCTTCGCGGAAAATTCCCGGGAGGCGGCGTCCATGAGCCGGGTCTGCTTATCCTCCGGCAGGTTCAAAAACGTATTGCTGGGCATAGCCTCTCTTCCTCTCTCTAAACAACATATAACGAAACGGGGCCGCCGTTTTCTTCAACCCGCCGGAAGATTGATCCAAAGTTTACAGCTTCCACCGGGGGGAAGGTCAAGAACTTTTTCCGCGCCGCCCCGAAATAATACGACAACCTGTCAGGTATCATACCCGACAGGTTGTCGTATTGCAAGAGGGTCCTGGGAATGTTTACAAAGTTTTCATATTTCTTCATACAGCGGCCGCTCCCGCCGGTAGGACTGGGGACGGTAGGTCACAGAGGAGATGCGCCGCCCCGAGAGGCCGTACTTGGGATGGGTGCCGAAGAGATCGATGTATTGCCCAATGTCGTCCCGCTCCGCCGCCATGGCCTCCAGCAGCTGCACCGTGGCCCGGGCGTCGTCCACCGCCCGGTGGCTGTTCACCGCCGTGTCCCCCAGGCCGTATGCCTCGATGGCGTTGCAGAGCTTGTGGGGGTAGTCCCGCCGGTCCCGATACACCGTCAGCGCGTCCAGAAAGCGGGGCGGGCCCAGCGCGCCCACCCGGCCGCAGGGGCGCAGGAAGTGGTAGAGGAAATTCAGGTCAAACTGGGCGTTGTAGGCCACAAGAAGCGGCCGCTCACACCCCTCCAGCAGACGGCAGAAGTCCTCCGCCGCCTCTTCCTGTTCCACGCCTTCCGACCGCAGCTGCGCGTCGGTAATGCCTGTCAGCTCCACGATAAAGGGGGGCAGGGTCCGCCCCTCCGGCAGGCGGATCAGCGCGTCCAGGCTGTCCGTCTCCGTCCCGGCCTCCAGGCTGACAGCTCCCAGCTCGATGATCCGGTCTTTGCCGAATTCAATGCCGGTGGTCTCCGTGTCAAAGACCACGATCCGGTCAAACTGACGCCAGAGCTCTTCCATCAGGCGGCCTCCTGTTCTTCCAGCCAGTTGTCCCCGGTGGCGTAGTCAATGCCGATGCCGGGCTGGACGTTGTAGGCGTAGACATTGAAATATACGCCCTCGCCGCCGTCCTCCACGCTCATGGCCTCCATCACCACGCCCCGGGCCACCAGCTCCGTGCCCTCAAACACCGGCGTCACCCGGTAGAGCACGTGGTTCCCGGTCTCTTTCACATAGTCCGCCACCAAGTTCTCAAAGGGCAGCATCCCGTCCACGTTCATATACCGGGTGCCGGTGATGAGGTTTTTCTCGTTGGCGTTCTCCCCCGCCAGCTGAAAGCCGATGAGATGGCAGCGGTTGTAGAGGCTCTTGCCGTCCACGTTGTCGTACTGCACCGACTGCCAGCCTGTGGGCTTGACCCGGCCGATGTCCTCCCGCTTCTCCGTGGGCATCAGCTCCTGACAGATGTTGGCGTAGGCCACGCCGCACCGGCCCAGGCCGTCCAGCTCGCTGTACAGCTCGAAGGCCTCCAGCGTCAGGTCCTCCTCCGTAAAATCCGGCACGTTGCCGTTGATCTCTATGTAGGGACTGCCGCTGTACGCCGGGATCTCCTCCAGTGGAATGTCAGGGTACTGATCCTCATACAGCCGGGCCTCCACGTAGCGCAGCGCCAGTATCACCAAAAGACCCAGGATCACCGCGGCGGCCCGCCTGGGTGTCCACTGTTTCTTATTCCCGCTCTTCCTGGCCATGGTCCGCCTCCCGCACATAGATTTTCCGGATGATCCTCTCATGGGAGGTGCCTGGGAACTCCCGCTCCTCCGCCAGCGTAAAGCCCGCCTCCGCCGGGTCGAAGTCCAGGTGGACGTCCGCCGGGTAGGCCCGGTCCCAGTCGTACAGGATCATGGCCTCAATCTGCTCTGCAACGGGCGCGATGGGGCGGTCCTCCACAAAACAGACCTCTCCAGCCTCCGCCTTGGTCAAAAACTCCTCGTCCACCCGGATCTCCTCCCGCTCCCCAAAGAGGGGCGCGGAGTAAGGGGCGATCCAAAGCCGCCGTCCGGCGCAGAAATTCAGCAGATCCTCCCGCTGTCCCCGGTCCTGGCTCTGCCGCCGCCGGTTGAACGCCATACCGCCCCGTCCGTCGATACAAACCGCAATAATCAAGGGCTTTTCCTCCTTCCGCATACCGCCAAATATGGCTTTGTTTTCCATAGTACCATCTGCGCCGCCATTTTTCAACGGTTTCCGACAGTGCGCGGGAGAAAAATCCAAACCTGTCCTTGCAATTCCAGCCCTTTCATGGCAAAATGAGATGCGTTCCCTGTACGGCGGGTGATCCGGAAGAAGGCGCCCCGAGAGGGCTCTCCCGGGGCGCGCAGTATCAGGGCTCTGTCTATCCCAGCAGACCGGAGTCCCGCAGGCGCTCCGCCCGGGCCTGGAGCTCGTCCAGCGTCCCCACGCTGGCGTCCTCCCGCCGCAGGGCGGTCTGCACCTCCGGCGCCAGGGTCTGAAAGTACTCGTAGGAGGACAGGTCCTGGTCCAGCAGGTCCGTCAGGCAGAGATAGTTGGGGAATTCATCCATTCATGCTCACCTCCGGAACTAGTGTGCCCGAAGGTGAAATGGGCCATGTGGCCGGGAGGTGCTTTTTTATGGAAATCCGTCAAATTCCGGAGAACAAGCGGTACTTTCTTCCCCTGCTGCTTCTGGGGGACGAACAGGAGGACATGATCTGGCGCTATCTGGACCGGGGGACGCTGCTGGCCCTGTACGACGGCGGCCGCCTCCGGACCGTGGCCGTGGTTACGGATGAGGGCGGCGGCGTCTTTGAGCTGAAAAATCTGGCCACGGAGCCGGACAGTCAGCGCCGGGGCTATGGCCGGGCCATGGTGGAGCATATCATTGAGTCCTGCCGGGGCCGCGGGACGCGCCTCCTGGCGGGCACTGGGGACAGCCCTCTGACCATCCCGTTTTATGAGCGCCTGGGCTTTCAGGAGAGCCGCCGGGTGAGGAATTTCTTCACGGACCACTACGACCACCCCATTTATGAGGCGGGACGGCAGCTGGTGGACATGGTGTACCTCGCCATGGAGCTGTAGCGGACTGCCCGGGCGTATCATTTCAAACGGCAAACACGCATAACTGATTCCATCAGTACTCCCCTAAATCCTCCGCTCCTCCCGGACCTGCAGCGGGCACTGGAAGCTCTCCATGCACGCCAGGATGGTCCGGATCTGCTCCTCACTCATGTTGTGGCAGCTGAAACACAGCAGCTGATGCTCCCGCCGCGTCTCCGTTTCCCGTCCGTATCCAAACATCCAAAAGTGCGTATCCGTCCAGTAGTCCGCCTGCTACGGACAGACAAAGCGCCAGCTTTTTCCATCCTGTACCGCGTCAGGATACCGTGTCCAGCCTAGAAACAGTTTCCCGATTTTTTCAAGGATTTCTTCCAAAGGCAAGGGCTCTAACGCCTTTAACGTTCCTCGTCCCAAACGGTATGTTTTGTATATTTCCTTTTCGTCCAGGACGATGCCCGGCAGACATTTCCAAAAGACAAGATCCGCCTGATAAACAGGCGGGTACTCCTTGTGAAACATGAGATACGCGGTTTCCTCCAGCGATGCCCTGCTTGTATACGCAAAACAATGCCGCCACTGTTCTTCCGCCGTCCAGTCAATGCCGGTCAGATCCCGCATTTGCCGCACCCGTTCTTCCGTGGGAGGTCCTTCCCGGCTATAATCGTCCAAATCGTTGGTCAATCGCTTTACCTGCTCTAAATTCCGCATCTCCAGATCCACCCTCCACAATCCAGGCCGGCAGTTACCAAACGGTAACTGCCGGCCCAGCTGCTTTTATGAAAAAATGGGGCGTGAAGCCAGTCAGGCCCTAACCTTGGGCCTCCATCACCGCCCGAACGGTCTGCTCCAGCACGGCCATGTCGATGGGCTTGGCCACATGGGCGTTCATCCCGGCCTCCAGGGCGTCCCGAATGTCCTCAGCGAAGGCGTTGGCCGTCATGGCGATAACGGGGATCGTCCGCGCCAGCGGGTGGCCGGAGTCCCGGATGGCCCGAGTGGCCTCGTAGCCGTTCATCTCCGGCATCTGCACGTCCATCAGGATCATCTGGTACTCCCCGGGAGCGGAGCTCTCAAAGACCTTGACCGCAAGCCGCCCGTTCTCGCAGATCCGGCAGGAAGCCCCCGCCATGTCCAGCAGCTCTCCCAAGATCTCCGCGTTAATCTCGTTGTCCTCCGCCACCAGGATGTGCATTCCCCGCAGTGCGCTCTCCCCGCCGGCGGCCGGGGGCTCCGCCTGACGCCCGCGGCTCAGGAGCGCCTCCACCTTCTGTCGGAAGCTGGTGAGGAAGAACGGCTTGGAGAGAAACGCGTCGATCCCGGCGGCCCGGGCCTCCTCCTCGATCTCCGGCCAGTCATAGCTGGACAGCACCAGAAGGGGGCCGTTTTCCGGCACCTCCCGGCGGATACCTCGGGCGGTTTCCAGGCCGTCCATTCCCGGCGTTTTCCAGTCCAGCAAAACCACATGATACGGATGGCCCTCTCCCTGGGCGGCCTTCACCCGCTCAACAGCCGTCTGGCCGTCCAGCGCGTACTCCACGGCCACGCCGGTGCCCTCCATAGCCAGCCGGATACTCCGGCAGACCGCCTCCTCGCCGTCCACCGCCAGAAGCCTGGTGATGCCGTGACTTTTCCAGAAATCCTGGTCAACGGCCTGCTCGCTGATGGGGAGCTCCAGGTCCACCGTGAAGGTGGATCCCCGGCCCTTCTCGCTCTCCACCGTGATCTTTCCGCCCATCAGGTCCAGCAGGTTCTTGGTGATGGCCATGCCCAGGCCGGTGCCCTGGATCTTGTTGGTGACGCTGTCCTCCTCCCGTGTGAAGGCGTGGAAAATCTTCTTGGTGTACTCCGGGCTCATGCCGTAGCCGTTGTCCTCCACCACAAACCGGTAATGGGCCAGCTGCCTGGCGTGCTGAGGAAGCTCCCGCACCGTCAGCACCACGCGGCCGCCCTCCGGCGTGTACTTCACCGCGTTGGACAGCAGGTTCAGCAGGATCTGGTTCAGCCGGAGCTTATCCATCACCACCCGCTCGTGCCGCAGGTCCTCGCCGCAGACCTCAAAAGTGTGCCCCTTGGCCTTCATCTGAGGCCGGATGATGGCGTCAATATTTTCGATCAGCTCCACCATGCTCTCGTCGGTCAGGTTCAGCGTCGTCTTGCCGGCCTCGATTTTGCTGATGTCCAGCACGTCGTTAATCAGGCCCAGCAGATGCTGGCTGGAGGCCGTAATTTTTTTGGTGTACTCCCGCACCTTGTCGGGGTTTTCCGCATCCCGGGCCAGGAGGGCGGAGAACCCCACAATGGCGTTCATGGGGGTACGGATGTCGTGGCTCATGTTGGAGAGGAAGGAACTCTTGGCCCGGTTGGCCTCCTCCGCGATCTGGAATGCCTGCTCCGCCGTCTCCTTGGAGCGGGCCAGCATGGCGTTGGTCTCCTCCAGCCGCCGGTTCATCTCCTCCTGGCGGCGCAGGTTCTCCTGCTCCTGGCGGAAAAGACGGGCGCTGCTCTGCTGCTGGGTGACGGCCGCCGCCGCCAAAATCAGCATCACCAGAAGAATCACCACCAGAAACAGCAGCATCCGGATCACCGCTCCCACCATCTCCACAGTCCCGGCGGCCACAAACTCCGCCGGGATTAGAAACAGCAGCAGCGTGTCATACTCCGCCAGAGCGGTGACACAGTAGTAGTACTCCCTTCCGCCGTACCGGAAGCTGGCGCTGATGGTATCCGCCTCCTCCAGAGCGGCGCTGATGTCGGGATAGGCCTGGTTCTCCATCTCCTCCAGCACTTTGAGGACGTTGTACGCCTGGATGGTGCTGCCGCCGGCGGAGACATCGTCGTGCATCCGCGTCCCGTTGCTCTTGAGAATATATGTCTCGTTCCGGCTGCCGTAGGCGCCGCTGTCGTAATACTGGGACATGGTATACACGTCCTTCAAAAGGACAGCGTGTGTAAAGGCGGCGCCGTCCTCCTCTGTCAGGAGGGGGGTGTTCAGCTGCAGCACAAATGCCCAGCAGCTGCCCGGATAGAGATAGCTGTCAGAAATAAAGGTATGCCGCGCACCGCCGCCGGAGATCTGGTCGATGTCGCTCCAAACGCCGTGCCGGCCCTCCGCGTCGTAGCAGTTCCCCCGGCTGTCCAGCAGCATCAGCGTGGCGCGGTAGCTCTCCAGGTCCAGGAGCTGTTCCAGTCCGGCAATCCGCTCTGTCACGTCCTCCGCCGTTTCGTACTCCACAGCAGACAACAGGTTGGCCGCGGTGTTCAGATACTTCCAGTGGGAGTCCAGGGCGACGCTCAGATTCACCCGCACCTGCGCGGTGATCTCGTTGAGCTGCGTGGTGCGCTCTTCAAAGATCCGGTCCTGGAGGTATCGGGCAAAATAGAAGCCGCTCACCAGCAACAGCAGCAAAAAGCAAGCCGTCAGTGCTGCCGGAAGCGCAATATGGGTCTTTCTGTCAGCCTTCATTCAGCCCGCCTCCTCTTTCCAGATTACCCGCCGTCTGCGGCGGCGTACAACGCGCTTCACACCGGCCGCAGGGATACCGCGCCGGAAAAACGCGCAATCGGCCCTGGGCGTTCCGTCACCGCCAGGGGTTTCCGTCCGGGGACACGGTCCCCTGCTCCTCCAGCCACTCCCGCAGGAAGGTCCGGATCGAACCCTTTTCCACCTGGGCGCCATAGGCCGCTCCGGTCTCCTCGGTATAGCTCTTCATCAGAAAGGCCACCCGGCAGATCCCGCCGTCCTCCAGCTCTCCGCCGCCCCTTGTCACCAGGACATAGGGAAACGGATTTCCGTCCCCCGCGAAGTCGAAGCCCGCCTGCGCCAGGGCCTTGGCCTCCGCGCCGGTCATGGTGAGGACGGCGTATTCCCCGTTATAGTTGGGGGTGACGGTGCTGACAATCTCCGCATTGATTCTCCCCGCATAAAGCTTTCCGGTGATGCCGGCGGGAAGCTCCACACCGTCGTGGAACGCTCCCAGGACAATCATGGCCGCATCCGCGCCGGCGGCGCTGCCCAATGCCCTGCCTACCAGCTCCGCCGTTTCCTCCAGCGTAAAATCAGCGGCGCTCTGGCTGAAATAGACCTCCTCCGAGCGGCTCAGAACGCTCTGCTGGAGCGCATCCATCCGGGCGATGCACTGGGGGCCGTCCGCGCCGTTCTCCCCACGGAACCACTCTTTATACGCCTGCCCCATGTCGGCCAGAACGTTCTCCCAGCCGGCGTAGGTCATGGGGAAGGCCCGCCCCTCCCGCAAAGCCCTCTGCGCGTCGCCGATCAGGGCGTCCTCCGGCAGGGCAGCGCCGTCCAGCACGCTCATGACGCAGGGAGTCTGCTCCGTGATAAAGGCGTCCTGCCCCTCCTGGGAAAAGAGAAGGGTCAGAATCCTGACAGCGTCCTCCAGCTTCTTCTCATTGCCGGGCTCGGTAAGCCGCCTGCTGATGCCAAAATAACAGAAGGGACTGTACATATAGACATTTTTGCTTCCGTCCTCGCCGATATAGGGCATCAAGCCCAGTTCGTCGCCGGTGTCGGGGAACACCGTGAAGCTGACGGGCTGCACGACCGTGCAGAATACCGCCTTCCGCCCGCCCAGATAGTCCTGTATCAGCTCTACATTGACGCGGTCGTCTGGGTCGGTGGTGAACATGCCCATGTCAATATACCGCTGGACCAGCTCCATGGTGCCTTCCCACATCCCCTCCGCTCTGGCGGTGCCGGACAGAAAATCCCGCTCCCAATTGATGCCCTCCGGCGTGGTGAGCCAGCTGGTCTTGGCCAGGTTGAATACGGTGGAAAAGGGGCCTCCGGTGAGCATGGTGCCCACCACGCCGGGGATCAGTCCCTCCGCCCTAATTTCCGCGCACAGCGCCTCCAGCTCCGCGAGATTCGCGGGGACCTCCCAGCCCTTCTCCTCCATCAGGGTCTTGTTATAGTAGATGCCGTACATGGTATTGTTGACCGGCAGAAGGTATATGCCGCCGTCAATGGCCACCTGATCCAGGATCGCGGTGGAGAAGTCATTGACAAAGCCGTATCCGGACAGGTCCGCCAGACGCTCCTCGGCCAGCGTCTTGTCCAGAATCTGGGAGGAGATGAAGATGTCCGGAATATCGTCCGCCCGCATCTGCGCCCAGCTGTAGCCGGTGGCATTGCCGCCGGCATAGGAGATAAACTCCAGCTCAATGTCCGGACAGGTCTGGCTCAGAAGATCCAAAAACGGCTTGTGCCGGGCATAGTTTCCCCCGGTGCCCCAGGTGAGGGCGTCCGTCTCCTCCGTTTGTCCGGCGGGAGCGCAGGCGGTCAGCACCAGGAGCACCGCCGCCAGCGGCAGCAGACGCCGAAGCAGTCTTATGGTCATTGGAAACGTCTCCTTTCGCGTTTGGCAGGCTCCGGCAGTACGCCGGACCGCCCCTCTCTCAGTATAGCAAAAACTGCGCCGTTTGAAATCACTCCCAGAGACAACGGGACTCCCGCCCACCGGGCGGGAGTCCCCTGTTGGATGGGCCGTTTTGCGGGGCAAATGCTCGAAAAGGCCCTCAGAGCCCATTCCCATACGGACGCTGTTCCTACGGGCATTTGGGGAAAGTCTTTCAATCGCTGGCCAGGGTAAACTGGTCTACCAGCTGCTTGAGACTGGCGGCCTCGGCGGAGAGCTCCTGGCTGGCCGCCGCGCTCTCCTGGGCGGTGGCGCTGTTGGTCTGCACCACAGAGGAGATCTGGTCCACGCCCTCGGTAACCTGGACGAGGGCGGCGGTCTGCTTCTCCACGGCCTCCACCACAATATCCATCTGGGCAGTGACATGGCCGGCGGACTCGCTGGTCTGCTCCAGGGCCTCAGTGACCTTTGCCACCGTCTCACTGCCCTCGGCGACGGCGGCGATGGAGCTCTCGATCAATTCCTTGGTGGCCTTGGCGGCCTCGTCGGACCTGGTGGCGAGATTGCGCACCTCATCGGCCACCACGGCAAAGCCCTTGCCTGCGCTGCCGGCCCGGGCGGCCTCCACGGCGGCGTTCAGGGCCAGAATATTGGTCTGGAAGGCAATGTTTGAAATGGTGGCGATGATTTTGGAGATCTCCTCAGAGGAGCCGGAGATCTTGTCCATGGCCGCGTTCAGCTCCTTCACGTGCTCTACGCTGGTACCCAGATGGGCGCCGGCCTGGCCTACGAAGCGGCCCGCCTCCTTGGCGGCGGCAGAGGTCTTCCCGGCACTGTCGGAGATGTCGTTGATGGTGGCCGCCAGCTCCTCCACGGAGCTGGCCTGCATCATGGAGCCCTGGCTCAGGGTCTGAGCTCCGGTGGAGACCTGCTCGCCGGCGGCGGACACCTGACTGGCGGATGCATCGATCTGGCGCATGGTGCTGCTCAGCTCCATCTTCAGGTTCCGCATAGACAGCAAAATGCTCTGGAAGCCGCCCACGTAGGCCTCCCGGTGGGCGGACTGGATGTCGAAATTCTTGTTCGCCATCTGGTTGAGCAGATAGCCGATGTCGTTTATGATGGTGTTCAGGCCCTTCACCATCTCCGCCGTGGAGCGGGTCAGCTCCGCGGTCTCGTCCTGACCTCTGGCCTGGGGAACCGGGGACTCCAGATCGCCCTCCACCAGCAACTTCATCCGCCTGGCGCAGGCCTGCATGGGGACGCTGATATTGCTGGAGAGCTTCAGGGCCACCGCGATGGAGGCCAGGATGGAGGCCACGATCACCAGCACATTGATGAGCATACCGAAGTATGTATCGGCCAGATAGTCCTTCTTCATGGCGGTGACGGCGATGCTCCAGCCGTCAGTACCGTCCACGGGGGCGTAGGCCGCGAACCAGGGCCCCGCCTCATTGGTAAAGCTGCCGAAGCTGTTCTTCCCCTGGCGCATCTCCGCGTGGATAGCCGCCAGCCGGTTCAGGGAGGAGTCGCTCTGGGCCTCCTGCTCCACATTCTGGGTGGTGATGGTGTCCAGGGTAACGTCGGCGATGGTGTCGCCGTTTTTGTTAATCATATAGGCCCGGGAGTTTTCGCTGATGGTAATAGAGGAGACGATGTCGTTCAGGAACGTCTCCGGCGGCACAAAGTAGACCACGCCCGCGATCTCTCCCCGCTCGGAGTACAGCGGCGCCGCCACCATGATGGAGAGCTCCCCCGTGATTTTGCTGATCAGGGGCTCGGAGACGTAGACGTTCCCCTGCATGGCCTGCTGAACATACTCCCGATCGGAGTAGTCGTTGCCGTCAAAGATACTGATGCCGTCCTTGCCGATGATATTGCCCCGCTGGAAGCCGTGCAGGCTGACGCGCTCGTCGATCACGGCGCGCTTTTCCTCCAGGGACATCATGTCGTTGGACAGCTGAGAGATGCGGCCCGTGTCCATGGCCACATTCTTGTAGGCAATGAGCTCCTGCTCCACGCGCTCTGCCGCCAGTACGGCGGTCTCGCTCATCATGGCGTCCACTGTGGCAATGGTGCTCCGGTAATTCAGCGCGATGCTGGATGCCCCCACTGCCGCCAGAGCGATGAGGACGGTTGCCATCAGGCATACTGTGATCTTCTTGCGAATACTCTTCATCTCACTGCACCTCAATTTTACATAACTGAACTGCGCTCCCGGTCCCGGGAATCTTATTTTCTATTATATGGGCTGAAGCGGTTTTTTGTCAATGGTTTCTATTTATCCCAGGCCGAATCTGAAGCTGAAAAATAAATTTTGCCCCGGCTGCGCATCTCCGCGCAAAAACGAAGGGTTGGATGTTCCATGGCTGAACTCCGCTTCCAAAATCGGAGTGCCCAAACAGCATTTTCCGGCCGGCCGCAGGCGTCTGAAAGAGCCCCCGGACGGAACGCCGTCCGGAGGCTCACTCTGTCCCGCGCCGAAATAATCCGGCTGAATTGGCCTGGCCCTGTCCAGGCCGTGTTTCATAAATGGGGAAACGCTCAGCGGCGAGAGATTTTTTGCCGGTCAGGGCGATTTGACGCCGCCGCACTCCGTGTATGGCCAGGGAAAATCAATGCAAAGCGGCGGAAAAGGCCCGCCGATTGGGCGTTTGGACGTTTTTCAAGCAGGGTCTAAAGGCCCAGGGACTCCAGAGAAGGTGTTGTTCCGCTCTCCACATAAAGACTGGAAAAACGGTTTGACAGCGTCAGCCGCTCTTCGTCTGTAAGGCCCAGCACGGCTCCCAGGCAGGCGGCCGCGTTAAAGTGATCGCCCGCTCCTGTGGAAATCTTAGGCGCGGAGATAAACCGGGTGGCCTGCCGCGCAACGCCGCGAGGGGTACACAGCAGGCTCTTTCGCAGCGTGTGGATCAGCACCTCGGTGATTCCAAACCGCTCCCGCAGCGCCTCGCCCACGCCGGCAAGGTCCCGCGTTCCCAAACGGGCCGCCCGCGCGGCAACCAACGCCTCATTCTCGTTGAGGCTGAGAACCGCCGTCCGCTTCTCCGCGAATCGTCCTATCAGGGTCAGCACGGCCTCCAGTTCTCCTGCCGGGCGGCGAGTGCAGTCGCACAGATCGAAAAATGCCCAGCGATCCTTTTGCGGGGGCACATCCGCCAAACTCTCCTGGTAAACATGCTCCCACAGAGATTGGGCGAACGGCAGCTCGCTCCAATTCAGCAGGGCCATCAGATCCGACTCCGCGAACAGCCGTGAGGCGCCCCCGCCCGTGGCCTTCTGCACAAGCTGCCACGGATCGTCGGACAGCCGGTACTGCGGCGCCAAAAACACCTTTCCGTCCTGAAATTCCAGGCATGTGGATTCTCCGGGGGCGGCAAAGGAGTACATCCGGCACGGCATTTCCTGAAACAGGGGGCCCGGAGCTCCCTCCCCCAGCATTCCAATGCACGTGACGTTCAGTCCCAGCAGGCCGGCGGCCCGGGATACATAGGGCAGATTTCCCCCCAGCTGCCGGGCCTGGATCTTCAATTCCAGAGAGCAGCTTTTCTCCGCCTGAGCGGCCAGATACTCGCCGAAAGAGCGAATCGTGGGAAAGCAGGTCTCCAGGCGGCCCTCTCCCGCGGTTTCACGGACAACACGGACAATGGTGTCCGTGAAGCCGTCAAACCCCACCACCATGCGCTTGGAGGCAATTTCAGCTTTGCGGTCAAACAGATCGAGGCTCATAGCTTACAATTTGGCGGCGGCGGCTTCATCCAACACCACATAGCACTTGGGATGGTTTTGCAGAACGCTGGCGGGCACAGAGTTGGTCACGGGTCCGGTGACCGCCTTTTGTATGATGTCCGCCTTGTGGGCACCATTGGCAATGAGGATCACCCGCTCCGCCGCCATGATCTGGCGAATCCCCTGGGAAATGCCGTGGGTGGGGTGGAATTTCTCTCCAAAGTATTTGCTCATGACGCGCTTGGTGGTCTCGGACAAGGGCACGATATGCGCGTCCAGGTCAAAGGAAACGCCGTCCTCGTTAAAACCCAGGTGGCCGTTCATGCCGACGCCCAGAACGGAGACGGTCAGCGGCCCGTATTGGGCAAAATAGGCGTTCAGCGCGTCCCGCTCCGCCTCCATGTTCTCAGCCGCGCCGTTGATGATACGGCAGGCGGCGAAGGGTTTTTTCAGCCGGGCAAGGAGCTCCCGATTGTTAAATAGGCCGCAGGAACCCTCGTCGGCATTGGAGAGCCCCACCCATTCGTCCAGGGAAACATAATGGGCGCGGGATATGTCCACCTCCCTCCTGTTCACCATATCCGCGAAGACATGGACCGTGCCTAAAGGCGTCTCTCCGCCGGCAAAGCTCAAAAGGCCGTCAGGACGCTGCCGCAGTCCCTCCGCGGCCAGCTCCGCAGCCCTGCGGCTCATCTCCTCATAGTCTTTGCATACAATGATCTCCATGGTCTTCCTCCTTGTCAGTTTCAGTCGATCATCTGAATCTCCCTCAGATAGGAGAGATTGCGGCAGGCGGAGGCAAAGGCTCTCTCATTGGATGCCTTGGGCATGTCGGACTCCACAACGCCGATTCCGTCAAAGCGAATGTCCTCCAGCGCCTGCTTTACCGCTTTGAAATCAATGATGCCGTCGGGCAGGTCACACATCACATCCATATCAAAAGCGGTATCGGAATCCAGATGCTCCCGCAGGACGCGGGCGTACACCTCGCCATCCACCTGCTTAAAGTGGAGGTACTTGATACGCTCAGCGTAACGGCGGATAAAATTCGGGACGCTCGGATCGCCGCGTTGACCGTTTCCGTTTACATAGGCGTGATGGCCGGTGTCAAAGCAGAGATTCAGGCCGGTGGCATCCAGCAGGCAGGCAATCTCCTCCTCCGTCTCAATGAGAGATTTGATGTGGGGGTGGTAGACCATCATCAGGCCGAATTCCCGCCGGGCAAACTCCCCCATCTCACGGAACATGGCGAAATATTTTTTCCACACCGCCGGGGTGTAATCGGCCTTCTTTTCACTGTACAGGCCCACATCGGACTCGTCCATGGTGACCAGATACCTGCCGCCCATGGACGCGACCCGCCCGCAGAGCTTCTCCACAGCCGGACGGAAATCGGCGAACCTCTCATATTGGTCAAACCGGTAACAGGCCGTGCCGGAGGCAGCCTCCAGGCCGCGGCTGGACAGCTCCTGTTTCAAAACCTCCCGGTCCTCCGGCAGATAGCCGTCCGGCCCCAATTCCAAAGCCTTGTAGCCGGCCTGCCGGGCCTGGTCCAAAAACAGCCGGGCGGGGGTTTTGGAGGGAGTCCCGTCGGCATACCAGACCCCCCAGGAGCAGGGGGCGGTCGCAATCTTAACAGCCACGGCTCACTCCCCCTTTTGCTCCCGCAGAACGCGGATGATCTCACGGAACAGCTTCAGGTCCGCCGCGGCATCCTCCAGCGTGGTCTTGGGCTGCGTGCCGGCGGTGATGCACTCATGGAACAGATTCAGCTCCGTCTGGAAGGCGTCGCGGAAGTCGGGACCATAGGTGGTGGTGCGGGTATCCGTGCCGCTGGATTCAATGACCTGAACAGAGGCGGGCTGATAGCGGATATAGGGGGTCTCATACTTGACGAGGACCTTGCGGGTGTTCTGGAAAATTTCAATGGCGGCGTCAAACTGGACGATATTCTGGTTATTCACCAGCTCATAGGTGGCCAGGAAGCCGTCGAACTCCATGACGATGACCACATGCTGCCCGCCGACGGCGGTGGTGACAGAGTGGATCTTCTTCGGAAGGCCGTACAGCTCCCGCACAGCGGCGAAGGAATGACAGCCCAGGCCGGTCATCATCTGATAAGTAGTGCGTATCTCGTCGTTGGCATCGGCGCCGATGGCGCGGTCCAGATGGACGCGGCGGCGCTCGCGGCCCTCGGCGATAACCCCCGCCGGAACGTCCTTCGGGTAGAAGATGGGGCGGGTCTGCCCGATATAGAACGGCCCCTCGCAGATAATATCGTGAAAACGCAGATACTCGGTCTTCATGGGCTTTGCCTCCAGCAGCTCCTTCGCTTTCAGGAAGGGGCCGGCATAGCGGCGCATATAGCCCACCATGACGGTCTGTCCGGGGTAGTGCTCTTTCAGCGCAATGAGCTCCTCCAGCTCCTCCAGACAAAGGGTGACCGGCTTTTCCACAAACACGTGCAGGCCGCGCTTCAAGGCGCGCATGGCGTACTCGCCGTGGTACTGGTCCGGAGAGAGGATCAGCACAGCGTCAATATCGGCCTTCTCAATCAGCTCCACGGCATCCAGATACCCGGCGGCGATATGGTATTTCCTGCAGATAAAATCCACCAGAGACGGCGCCACGTCAGAAACTGCGGCGACCTGATACTGATCGCACAGATCCTGCAGGATGGGCAGGTGCATGAGCTGAGAGACCTCGCCGAGGCCGATGACTCCAAGTTTAATCATAAAAAACCTCCAAGAAAAATCATAATTGAAAATTGTACTGCCGCCGCGGCAGTCATCAGCCCTTGACAGAGCCGGCGGTAAGGCTGGAGACCACCTGCTCCTGGAAAACGGCAAAGACGACGATGGACGGGATCACCGCAATCGTCACAGCGGCAAACATCGCGGTATAGTTAAAGCTGAACTGCGCGGTGAAATAGCTCAGGGAGAGGGGGAGCGTTCGGGCATCCTGTCCATTGGTGAGCATCAGCGCGAAGGTGAACTCGTTCCAGGAGTTCAAAAACGTCAGAACCGCCGCGGAGGTCAGCCCCCCCTTGGCGCAGGGCAGCATAATTTGAAAGAACGTCCGCAGAAAACCGGCGCCGTCCAAATAGGCGGCCTCTTCCAGTGCACGGGGAATGGACTGGAACGTGCCGCGCAGAATCAGCAGTGACATCGGCATGTTGATGGCGGTGTACACCAGGATCAACCCCATTTTCGTATCGTACAGCCCCATCGTATTGACTACGCTGTACACGGGCTGCAGCAGCGCGGTGGTGGGCACTACCAGAGAAAGGGACAGGATGAAATACAGCAGATTTTTCCCGCGAAACCGGGATCGGGCAAACACATACGCCGCCATCGCCAAAAACAGCACATTCAGCACAGTGGTGATAACGGTGATGACAACGCTGTTTGCAAAATATTTCAGGATCGGAGATATGGTCAGCGCCGCGATATATCCGTCCGGGTTCAGACTGGACGGCAGGCCAATGCCGCTGGAGAGAATCTCCGCATTGGTCTTAAAAGAAGACATAATCACCCAGACGATGGGGAACAGCGCTACCAGGGAGCACAGCCCCATAAAGAGATACCTGCCGATAAACGCCGCCTGTTCCCTCGCCGTAAGGCTGCGAAAAGATGCGCGCATATCAAAAATCCCCTCACTTTCAATCAGTAATCGTCCTCGTTGGTCCGAAGCAGTCTGTTGATGACGGTCATAACGACGGCGCCCAGCAGGATAATGACCACGCCGATGGTGTTGGCATAGCCATAGTTGTTCTCAGACTTGTACACGCCATAGAGCAGCAGCGGCAGATTGGTGGTCGCCTTGCCGGGACCGCCGTTGGTGGTCACATAGATCAGATCAAACATCTGCAGCATATATGTAGCCGCCATAACCATTGTTGTGGCAATGATCTTGCGCAGCAGCGGCAAAACCACAAATTTATCCATCTGAAAGCCGGTGGCTCCGTCTACCTTAGCCGCTTCCAGGACAGACTCGTCAATGGACAGCGCCTCCGCGAGAACCAGCGTAGTGGTATAGCCCGCGAAAAGCAGCCACACCATGGTGACGGAGGGAAAGGCCGTGGCGGTTTCATTCAGCCAGTTGTGCGTCAAACGCTCCAGGCCGACCGACCGCAGGATGGAGTTCACCACGCCGTACTGGGGATTAAAGATATTGAGAAAAATCATGCCTACAGCGGCGTTGGAGATGATGTTTGGGATCATGTAGGCGGTACGGACAAATTTCCAGCCCTTCGGCTTCTTATACAGCACCAGCGCCAGGGCGACGCCAAGCGCTACGTGGAGAACACAGTGAATGATGATCCAGATGATCGTATTCAGCAGCGATGTCCGAAAGGCGGGGTCCTGAAACATCCGGACATAGTTTTTCAGGCCGATGAACGTCATGCCGCTGCCGGTCAGGCGATAGTCGAACAGGGACGTGAAGAACACCATTACCAGGGGGATCGCATAAATCAGCAGAAAAAGAACGACCGCAGGAAGCAGAAACAGTACGATCCATCCCTTTTTTGTTCGCATAAGACCACTCCTTTACTCGCTTTATCCGGTGGTATCCCGAAAAGACGGGACAGGGCCCGCCTGAAAGACAGACGGGCCCTGTTGCTCAATTCTTAGCGGCAGCGTCGGTCATAGCCTGGCAGAACCCGGCGGCGTCCAGCTCGCCGGAGTGCAGGCGGGGCAGTTCCTGGCTGATGACATCCAGCAGGTTGGAGAACATCGTGGCCTGCATATTGTCGGTGCTGACTGTGGCCTTGGAGGCCTTGTCCAAAAACTCGGCCAGCAGAGGATACTGCTCTTTGGCGGTATCCGTAATCTCGACGGAGGGGGAGGCGGGAACCATGCCCTGCATCTCCACCCCCAGCTGCTGCGCGTGGGCGGAGGTAAAGAACTTCACCATCTCAACGGCGGCTTCCTCCAGCTTGGGATCGTCCTGCTTGGTGACAATGTAGCCCTGAATGGGGGCGTCATACACAAAGCCGTCAGGATAGATGGCCACGCCGACCTTTTCAGCGAAGTCCGCGGTGGTTTTCGATGTGTCGGAGAAGTCGCCGATCATCCAGGGGCCGTTGGCAATCATAGCGGCCTGGCCGGAGAGGAAGTTGTTGGCGGCGTTTTCGTACTTGCCGCCAATGGCATCCAGCGTGGTGTACTCCTGGAGCATTTTCTGGATCTTCTCCGCAGAGGAGATCAATTCCGGCGTGTTGTAGTCCCGGGGATTCATGGTCTGCATGAAGGCCAGACCGTCCTCGCCGACGGTGGCCGTCATGGCGCCCCACCACAGTTGGGTGACCCACGCGGAATCAGCGGTATCCAGCGCCATGGGCGTAATACCGGCGGCCTTCAGGGTCTCGCACTGCTGGAACAGTTCGTCCCATGTGGCGGCAGGGGCCTGGATGCCGGCCTGGGCAAACAGCTCTTTGTTGTAGAAGTAACCGATTTGTGAACCCTCCACGGAGGAGGCGTAAATCTTACCGTCGCGGCTGTTGGTAATCAGAGAGGTGTCGGAATACAGGGCCTTCCACTCAGCGTCGGCCTCCACATAGGGAGTCAGATCCACGGCCAGATCCTTGGCAAGAACCAGATCCAGCAGATTGTACCCCGCGCCGTAGATCACGGGAGGCAGATCGCCGGTGCCCAGCTGGACCTTGATCTTATCCACATAGTTGGCGTCGCCGGGCACGTCTTCTTTTACAATCTGGTATTTTCCGGCATAGGTCTCATTAAACTCGGCAATCAGCTGGTCAACTACGGGGGCGGCAGTATTCACGCCGCACTGAAAGGTGGGGTAGTGAATAACGACAACGCCGGTTCCCTCAGCGGGGGTCTCGTCCTTTTGGGCGCCGCAGCCGCTCATGAGACCAACCAGCATGACGGCCAGCAGGGCAAACGCAAAAAGTCTTTTTTTCATCTTTCTGAAACCTCCTGTCAATTTTCGGACGGAGGCCGCTCCGTCCCTGTCTGGCAATTATTATATGGGGCAAATCCCCAGAACTCAATTTCACCAGAGGGAAAAGTCTGGACTTTTCTTGCCGGATATTTTCTGGAAAAGCATCGTCTCAGACGAATATAGACTTTTTTTGCAGCGGCAGCAGGATTATTTTGCCCGGTTGATAGAAGGGGGATTCTTTTCGGGGCTTGGACATTCGGCGCGGCCTGTGATATAATTCCCCATAAAGCCTGCGTTCACAGCCGCAAAACGCCGCGCAGCCAGCGCTACCGCCGTCATGCCGGGTTCAATTCCCCTTGAGACCCGTCAGGCCCCCGGAGAAAACGCCCCTATCTGCCGGTGAACTTCCCCGCCCATCCAGCGTTTCCTGGCCGTGAATGCCGGCGCACATGCCGGAGGAGGACTGCCGATGGATTCCAAAAAGAGACCCTCGTTAACGCTGCTGTGTCTGGCGCTCTGCTGCCTCTTTGTACTGATTCCCTCGGTCTGCGCCTCGTTCTATTTTTACCGCACCGTCTCCGCCGAGATGGAGGATAACGCGAGAGAGACCGTGGGCCTGTATCTGGACCGGACCCGGGAGTCCACCGAGGCGGTTCTGGACGCGCTGCGTAGCGGCATCTACTACCTGATGAGCGACCCGACCGTACAGGGATACATGCGGATGGACGGGCCTCTGGACCAAATGGCCCGTTCTCAGATCGAAAAGCAGTTCAGCCGGGTCCTCGTTCTAAGTCCGGCTCTGGGCCAGAATACAATGACCGGCATCTATCTGGTGCGTGAGAACGACGAGTTCATCCCCGTACAGCAAAACGGCATTTACCGCGGGGTGAACGCGCGAATCCGCAGCGTTTATGACCAGCTCCAGGACTTTAATTCGGCCAGAGAGCTGTATCTGATGCCCGGAGATTCAGAGCACAGCTATCTGCTGACAGACTATCTGAATCTGGATACGATGCGTCCCATCGGCAAGATCATCATTGAGCTGCAAACCGCGGCCCTGATCGACACCAGCTATATTAAATCTGTCTATCCCGGCGCGGAGGTATATTTCAGCCGCACGGACAGCCAGGTGCTTTACCGCAGCAGCAGCGAGGATCTTCCCGCAGTCTTCCGCGCGGGATACAGCGGGGACCTGTATCACCAGGGATGGCGTCTGGCGCCTTACAGGCTGCAGCTGGACGTGTTCGTGCCCAAGGCGGACATTGTCCGCTCTCTGCGGGAAACCATGACATTATATGTCGGTTTTATAGCAGCCGTCCTGCTGCTGACGCTGGTGATCGCCTCCCTTGTATACTGGCGCCAGCTGCGTCCTCTGCGCGGCATGGTGGACACCATGAACCGCATGGCCACCGGCGACCTTTCCGCCCGGATGGAGCCGACCTCTTACCGGGAAACCGAGCTTATGGCCTCCGCGTTCAATAAAATGGCGGAACGTCTGGGCAGTCTCTTCGAGGAGGTCTATGCAAAGGGTTTGCTGCTCAAGCAGGCGGAGCTGGGGATGCTGGAGTCCCAGATTCAGCCCCACTTTATTTTCAATGTGCTGGAAGTCATCAATGTGCGCTGTATGGCGGCGGGACAGTATGAGCTGTGCCGGATCGTGAGCAATTTGGCCAATTTGCTGCGGGCCAACGTATCGAACCGGGGTCAGCAGAAGATCACCCTGGAGGAGGAGCTGCGCTATGTCCGCTATTATCTGGAACTGCAAAAAGAGCGCTACGGCGAGAAGCTGTGCTACGAGATTGAACTGGAGAGCCAGGACCTGCTGTGCTACTACCTTCCCAAATTGACAATCCAGCCGCTGGTGGAAAACAGCGTCGTCCACGGACTGGAGAACAAGCGGGGCGGCGGCAGCGTCCGCATCAGCATCTGGGAGGAGGAGGACGGAATCGATATACGGGTCTGGGATAACGGTGTGGGCTTCGATACCACAAATCTCTTTCAGGCCGATGTCGATGAGGTGGATAACCAGCACAACCACGTGGCGCTTCCCAATGTTCAAAGGCGTATTCAGCTCTTATACGGCCAGGCATATGGAATCAGCGTAACCAGCACGCCCGGAAACGGAACGACCGCTCTGGTAAACCTGCCTCTGGACAGAGGCGGCAAAGACCTTTGAGAAAGGAGAGATCTCTTTGCTGAAAGTGATGCTTGTGGATAACGAGGCGGCAATTCGCAAGGGCCTTGCCCACGGAATCCGGTGGGAGAGTCTGGGCTGTACGGTGGTCGCGCAGGCGGAAGACGGCGAGGATGCTCTGGCGCAGATTCCCCAGGTTTTGCCGGACATTGTAATCAGCGATATTCGAATGCCCGGAATGGACGGGCTCTCCTTCGCGGGAGAGCTGTACCGCCGGTGGCCCCATATAAAAACCATTATCCTGACCGGATTTCCGGACTTTTCCTACGCGCAGCGGGCCATCGCCTACCAGGTGGTGGATTTTGTGCTGAAACCGACCTCTGTGGAACAGCTTACAGCCGCCATCGAAAAGGCCAGGGTTCTGATTCAGGAGGAGCAGAACCATCAAAAGCTCCGCTCTGAACTGGCCACGCGGTCAGAGGAGAATCTCTCTTTGCAGCAGGATATGCTGATAAGGGACCTGATCCACCGGGTACGCCTGTCCACTTTGTATGTATACGGCTGCATGGCCCAGCTGCGGATGGATCTGAGAAGCTATTATGTGCTCAGTCTGATCGTGGTGCCCCTGGAGGGGGAGGAAGAGTCCAACTGTCTCCCTTTTTTGCAGGACGTGCAGGCAATTTTGCGGGACAGCATTCCGGATTACAGGATATGGTTTGTCGCAGAGGGCGATCAGGCGTGCTACGCGGTTCTCCAGGCGCCTGAAATGCAGGATCTGTCAGCCCTGTGCGGCGAGGCGGTGGACGCGGTGGGAAGCGTTCCCCGCTATCAGGTCTCCATTGGCATCTCGCTTCACCATACGGACCCTTTGACGCTGGCCGATGCGGCGGAGGAGGCCGAGCAGGCCAGACAGTTCGCGGATTACGCCCACCCCGAGCAGCCGGTCATAGGCTATGCCGACATCCCCACCGTCGACCAGGAAGCCATGGCGGAGATCATCCAGGTCCTCCAGCAGATCAAAACCGCTGTGGAGCACGGAAAGCCGGACATTGCCCAAAAGAGCCTTCAGGCGTTGTTCCGGCACGTCCATATGAAAAAGCTTCCCGCCGGAGAAGTCCGCAGCATTTACATATCCGTTTATAATTTTTGCAGTACGCAGCTTTTCTGGAGCCGCGACACCGAGAACATCTCCAGCAATCTGCCCGCGCTGCAGGCGCTGCTGCAAAGCGGCTCCATCCGGGAGCTTGAAGAATATCTCTGCACTTTCGTGGAGCTGCTGTACCGGCAGAGGGATTACCGTTTGGAGAGCCCGGACGACCTGATTAAAGCGATCCAGCACTATATACAGCAGCACTACATGGAGGAACTGACCCTGGAGATTTTAGCCGACAAAGTCCACCTGAGTCCCAGCTACCTCAGCAAGCTGTTTAAGCGGGAGACGGGAGAAAATTTAAGTATTTATATTCAGAATATCCGCATCCAGCAGGCGAAGATTCTCCTGTCTACAACGGATCTCAAAACTTACGAGGTGGCAGAGCGGGTCGGCATCTCAGATCCCGTCTACTTTTCCCGCACCTTCAAAAAGATCACCGGCATTAAGCCCAAAGATTTTCGCCACTCAAAAGAGATCTGAATGCGCAGAGAGCAAGGCGCTCCCAAAGCGTGCATATGGCACGTACGGCAATCCGCAGCGGTCCAAACACCGGAGGGCTCTGCACGGCGGGCAGCCATGCCCCCGCCGGCGTTTCAAAAGCTGTACCAATGGCGTGCGCAGATTGGTACAGCCCCTCAGGCCAGGGAAAACCGTTGGGCGAGGCAGTTTTTCGGGATATTCAGCGGCATTTCCCGTCTCGGGAAGCGCCAAAGAGAAAACCGGAGCGGGATGGCGGGAAGATTCCGTTGAGGGAATATCGAAAGCGGCTGATTCCGCTTGATTTCAATCCAAAAAACAGGGAGCGCCCATTCAGATCAATGGACACTCCCTGTTTGATATCTCATTCACATTTTATAGAAGATTTCATCATCTCAGTCAATCCTGGAGAATCGAAATACCGTCTCATGGCTCCACACCTCGCCGGGCCGCAGGACACACTGGGGAAAATTCGGATGATTGGGCGTATCCGGGAAAAACTGGGTCTCCAGGCACACCGCATCCCGGCGGCCATACCGCACGCCGCCCTTTCCCGCGGGGCAGCCCGCCATATAATTCCCGGCGTAGAACTGGATGCCCGGCAGGGTGGTTTCCACCTCCATGCAGACGCCGCTCTCCCGGCTCTCCAGCCTGGCAGCCGGGCGAAGGACACCGGGCTCTCCGTCCACCACCCAGTTGTGGTCATAGCCGGAGCACAGCTCCAGCTGCCGGAACGGCTGATCGATCCGCGCGCCGATCACGGCGGGCCTGCGGAAATCCATGGGAGTCCCCTCTGCCGCCGCGATCTCTCCCGTCGGAATGCTGCCGGGCCCCACCGGGGTGTAGCGGCCGGCGTACAGCGTGAGAACCTGCTCCATGGCCCTGCCGGCATTGTGGCCGTTCAGATTGAAATAGGCGTGGTTGGTCAGATTGCAGATCGTGGTCCGGTCCGTGAGGGCCCGGTACTCCAGCACAAGGCCGCTCTTTTCCAGACGATAGGTCACAGAGACACTGAGGCGGCCCGGATAGCCCTCCTCCATATCCCCGCTCTCACAGGAAAACGTCACGCCGGTTTCCCCGTATGGCTCCGCCTTCCACACTTTCGAGAAAAAGCCGGTTGGCCCGCCGTGGAGATGGTTCTCCCCGTCGTTGCGCGCCAACGTGCAGTTCTTCCCATCCAGCGTGAACTGCCCGGCGGCAATCCGGTTGGCATACCGGCCCACCACAGCGCCCATGAACTTGTCCTGAACCTCGTAGTCCCCCACGGTGTCAAAGCCCAGGACCACGTCCACCGGCCCCTCTCTGCCCGGCGCCGTCAGCCCCCGCAGGGCGGCTCCATAGGTCAGGAGGGAACAGCGGAGGGTCTCATTTTCCAGGACGATCTCCTCCACGGCGCGGCCGTCACGGGTCACGCCAAAGGGTTTTTTCACCATATGCGCTCCCTCCGTCAGCCCTGTCCATAGTAGGCGCCGGGGCCGTGCTTGCGGAGGTAGTGCTTATCCAGCAGCTCTTGCTGCATAGCCCCCAGCCCCGGCGTCAGAGTCATGGCGTGGAAGTCCATAAACGCGCACTCCTCCAGCACCACGGCGTTGTGAACGGCGTTGAAGGGATCGGTTCCCCAGGCGAAGGGCCCGTGGCTGTGGACCAGAACGGCGGGAATCTGCATAGGATCGACGCCCCGCTGCCGGAAGGTCTCAATTATGACATTTCCGGTCTCCAGCTCATAGCTGCCGGCAATCTCCGCCGGGGTCATCTTCCGGGTACAGGGGATTTCCCCGTAGAAATAATCCCCCTGGGTGGTTCCCTGGGCGGGGACGCCTCTGCCCGCCTGGGCAAAGCTGGTGGCCCAACGGCTGTGGGTATGGACGATGCCTCCCACGGCTGGGAAGGCCCTGTACAGCGCCAGATGGGTATCCGTATCGCTGGAGGGCTTATAGCGGCCCTCCACCCGCTCCCCGGTCTCCAGGCTCACCACCACCATGTCCTCCGGCTTCATATCGCCGTATTCCACGCCGGAGGGCTTGATGACCATCATCCCCTGTCCCCGGTCAATGCCAGAGACGTTCCCCCAGGTAAACGTGACCATACCGTATTCCGGCAGCAGCAGGTTTGCCTCACAGACCTGCTGTTTCAGTTTTTCCAACATAATTGATCTCCCTATATGCCAGGGCTGGCCGCCGTCGCAGAACCCTCTGCGAGGAACCAGCCCTGGGGCGTGTCAATAGTTTTTTGTTTATATCAAGAAAAAGGTTATTTCAGCTTCCAGGCCAGGTCGGACAAAAACAGGTCATGCTCCAGAGACTCCACAGTTGTGTCCCTGGTGATATGGACAAACTCAATGTCCATCATGGCGGCCCAGTCCTTCATCTGCTCGGCGGTGACGTCGTAGCTGAGGACGGTGTGATGGGCGCCTCCGGCGGTGATCCAGCACTCCACGCCGGTGGTGAGGCTGGGCTCCGCCTGCCACATCACCCGGGCCACGGGCAGGTTGGGCATGGGCAGGATGGGCTTGACGCAGTGGATGTCCTGGCAGATCAAGCGCAGGCGGCCGCCCATATCGACGAGGGAAACCACAATGGCGTCCCCCTCCCTTCCCTCGAAGACCAGGCGGGCGGGGTCCTTCTCGTTCATGCCGATGCCCAGGTGGTGGGTCTCAATGCGGGGTTTGCCCGCAGCGCAGCAGGGGCAGACCTCCAGCATGTGGGCGCCCAGCGAATACTCTTTCCCCGGCTCCAGATGATAGGTGTAGTCCTCCATGAACAAGGAGCTGCCGTTGCCGCCCTCGCCCATGGCCTTCATGATGGCCGTCATGGCAGAGACCTTCCAGTCCCCCTCGCCGCCATAGCCGTAGCCCTGGGCCATCAGGTGCTGGCTGGCCAGGCCCGGCAGCTGCTCCATTCCGTACAGGTCCTGGAAGGTGTTGGAGAAGGCCATGCACCCCTCCGCGTCCATCATTTTCTTGATGGCAATCTCCTCTCGGGCCTGGTAGCGGATGGCGTCCAGGTTGTCGGTGGCGATGTCGTAGCTGGCCTTGTAGGTGTCCATCAGCGCGTCGATCTCCGCCTCGGTGACTTCGTTCATCACCTTTACAAGATCGCCTACGGCCCAGGTGTTCACCTGCCAGCCCAGCTTGGCCTGAACCTCCACCTTGTCGCCCTCGGTGACGGCCACCTCCCGCATGTTGTCGCCAAAGCGCATGACCTTCATACCCCTGGACACGGCCGCGCCTACAGCGGCCTTCATCCAGCTGCCGATCCGCTTCCGGACCGCCTCGTCCTTCCAGTAGCCGGCGATGACCTTCCGGGGCATCCGCAGACGGGCGGCGATGAAGCCGTGCTCCCGGTCGCCGTGGGCGGCCTGGTTCAGATTCATGAAGTCCATGTCGATCTCCTCGTTGGGGATCTCACGGTTGTACTGGGTGGCGAAGTGGCAGTAGGGCTTTTGCAGGCCGGCAAAGCCGTTGATCCACATCTTGGAGGGGCTGAAGGTATGGCACCAGGTGATGATGCCGGCGCAGGAGTCGTCGTAGTTGGCCTCCTTCACCACGTCGGCGGTCTCCTTGCTGGTCTTGGCGGTCACCTTGTAGACCAGCGGGAAGGGCAGAACCTCGGACAGCGCGTCCGCCATCTCCCGGGCCCGGGAGTCCACGGTCTCCAGCACCTCGGGACCGTACAGGAACTGACTGCCAACAACAAACCAAAACTGATATTTTTTCATAGATTGTCCTCCTTACAGTTTCTCCACAGCGGTTTTTTCCACCTCAAGCAGGGCCTTGTACCGCCGGATATAGGCATTGAAGCCCTCCACGGCGGCGGGGTCGGGCTGGAGCGTGGAGCCGGACACGCCGGCGAATACCCTGCCGGACAGAAAGTCCTCCAGACGCTCCCCCACGCTCCTGTTCAGCCGGTAGGCTGCCAGCAGGGCCATGCCGTAGGGACCGCCCTCCCCGGCGGTCTCCATACAGGCGACGGGAGCGCTGCAGGCGGCCGCCATATAGCTCTGTCCCACCACAGGGGTCTTGAAGAGGCCGCCGTGACCGGTGAGGGAATCAATGGCCACCCCCTCCTCCGCCAGGATGTCCATGCCGATTTTCAGAGTGGACATGGTGGAATAGAGCTGAGCACGAAAGAAATTGGCCAGGTTGAACTTCGTCTCCGGAGTACGGGCCACCAGGGGACGGCCTGCGTCCACATGGGTGACGCCCTCTCCTGCCAGGTAGTTGCACACCAGCACGCCGCCGCAGTCCGCATCGCCCTCCAGGCTCTTCTCATAGAGTTTGGTATACAGCGTCCCCATGTCAGGTTCCGCCCCAAACAGCTTGGCAGCCTCCCCCAGGACGCCCACCCAGGCGTTGGTATCGTTGGTGCAGTTGTTGCAGTGGACCATGGCCACCGGGGCTCCGGTGGGGGTGGTCACCAGGTCGATCTCCTCGTAGACCCTCTCCAGGGGGCGCTCCAGCACCACCATTGAAAAGATGGACGTGCCGGCGGACACGTTGCCCGTCCGGGGGGCCACGGCGTTGGTGGCCGTCATGCCGGTGCCCGCGTCCCCCTCGGCGGGGGCGAAGGGAATCCCGGCGGGAAGCAGGCCATCCAACAGGGCGGAGCCGGCTTCGGTGAGAGTCCCGGCGTCCTCGCCGGCAACCAAAACCTTGGGCAGGAGATCTGTCAGCGTCCAGCCGGGGCCGGCGTCAGGCGCAGAACCAAGGCCGTGTTTTTTCACCAGGGCATCGAATTTCTTCACCATCTCCTGGTCGTAGCCCAGCGTTTTGCTGTCGATGGGGAACATGCCGCTGGCCTCGCCAATGCCCACCGCGTTCACGCCAGTAAGCATATAGTGGATGTACCCCGCCAAGGTGGTGATATGGGCGACCTGCGGAATGTGCGCCTCCTGATTCAAAATCGCCTGGTACAGGTGGGCGATGGACCACCGCTGGGGAATGTTGAAGCCGAACAGCTCCGTCAGCTCCGCCGCCGCAGGGCCCGTAATCGTATTCTGCCAGGTGCGGAAGGGAGTGAGCAGGTTCCAGTCCTTGTCAAAGGCAAGATACCCGTGCATCATGGCGGAGACGCCGGCGGCGGCGATGTCCTGCCGGTTTTCCACCTGGGACAGGGCGTACCGCAGCCCGGTCCACGCCTCCTCCAGCGGATAGGTCCACACGCCGTTTTCATAGCGGGAGGCCCAGGTGTAATCACCGGAGGAGACGGGTCTGAAACCGCCGTCAATGGCGACGGCCTTGATGCGGGTGGAGCCCAGCTCAATGCCTAAACAGCTCTTCATATCCGCCCCCCCTTATTTCTTGTTCTTGCGCAGCAGGACCACGCTCTGGATTACCAGGAACAGGCAGAGCATGGCGGCCACAGTGATGTTGGACCACCACGCCTCATCAAAGCCCAGAGAGGAGACGATCCGCTTGATGGTGTTCAGGCTCAGAACACCGAAGAAGGTGCCCGCCACATTGCCCACGCCGCCGGTGAGCAGGGTGCCGCCGATGATAGAGGCGGCAATGGCGTTCATCTCATCCCCCGCGGCGTTGGCCACGTCGCCGCTGCCCACGTGCAGGAAGTAGAGAATTCCGCCGACGCCCGCCAGAAGCCCGCACAGCACATGGGCCAGGAACTTGGTGCGGCGCACATTGATGCCCAGCATATTGGCGCTCTGGCTGTTGCCGCCTACGGCGTAGAAGCTGCGGCCCAGCCTGGTCCAGCGCAGGAGGAAGAAGAGGGCGATCACCACCAGCAGCGCCACGATCACGCCCACCTCTACATACGCCGGGATGTATTGGCCCAGCTTGTTGGGCGCCCCCAGGCCGGGAACGGTGATGCGGGTCTCCTTCACCGCCAGAAAGCCCTCGTTGGTCACCCGCACAGGCTCCTTGCTGACGATGGTGGTCATGCCCTTGGCAAAAAACATTCCCGCCAGGGAGACGATAAAGGGCTGGATGCCCAGATGGGCCACCAGAAAGCCCTGGACCACGCCGAAGGCCAGGCCAATGCCAAGGCCGATGAGAACAACGGTGAGGATATTGCCGCCCTGCTGCTCCAGATTGACCGCGCTGGTCATGCACACAAGGCAGGTGACGGCGCCCACGCTGATGTCAATGCCTCCGGTAATCATCACAATGCTCATGCCGCAGGACAGGACAATGAGAGGCGCGTTGTTGTTCAGGATGTTGAGGAAGTTCTGGGGCTTTGTGAAGCCGCCGCCCAGGAAGAGCACGGCGGACAGATACAGGATGAAAAAGACCAGGATGGTGATGGTGAGCAGCAGATTGGTATCGCTCATGGAGACCCGGTTCCTGATTCGTCCCTGCCGGTCAACTGTAATCTCCTTCGGCATTTCAGGACACCCCCTTCGCAGCTTTGGCAGGCGCTTTCTTCATGCCCGCCAGCTTCTCCCGCACCACCGGGGCGCTGAGCACCACCAGCAGGATGACCACCACCGCCTTATAGGCGGGCAGGGCCGTGGAGGGCACGTCGTACTTATAGAGCGTGGTGGTGAGGAATTGGATGACATAGGCCCCCAGGATAGAGCCGTAGATGTTGAACTTTCCGCCGGAGAGCGCGTTGCCGCCCAGGGCCACCGCCAGGATGGCGTCCATCTCAATGTTCTCCGCGATGCGGGAGTAATTGATAGAGCCGCTGCGGCTGACGCGGATAAAGCCGGCCACCGCCACGCAAACGCCCAGGATCACATAGGTGAGCAGTTTAATCATCTGGGGGTCCAAACCGTTGAGACGGGACGAATTGGCGTTGATACCCACCGACTGTGTGTACAGCCCCAGGTTGGTGAACTTCAGCACCAGCCAGAACACCAGGATCATAAAGGCGGTGATAAAAATGGGTGTGGGAACAGGGATGCCGGGGAGGAATGTTCCCGCATACTTGAAGGAGATGTCGTTCATGATGGGCAGCTGGTTGTTGTTGATCCAGGCGGCGATGGAGCGTCCGGCGGTGAACATGATGAGGGTTGCCACCATGGGCTGAATCTTGAAATAGGCCACCAGCGTGCCGTTGAAGGCGCCGAAGAGCATGCTCACAAAAATACCGATCAGAACGGCCAGAATCAATGGCATATGAAGGGTATCCGCAGTAACCTCCGTACCGCAGACCATCCGGAGGATAACGCTTCCGGCGATGGCCATTGTCGCGCCTACCGAGATGTCCTGCCCGCCGGAGGAGGCGGTCACCAACGTCATGCCGATGGCCAGAATGACCAGCTCTGAGGCGTTGTCCAGTACCGAGATAATATTGCCGCTGAGCACCGGGTTGCCCAGACTGTTCTCCTTGATGCTGACCGCGAAGAAGGACGGGTCCGCAATCAGATTAAACAGCACCAGCAGCGTCAGCGCCGCAACGGGGATAAACAGCTGCTGCCGGGTAAGACGCTTGAAGAGGCTCTCGTCAGGCCGCTTCACCTGAGTCTCAGGCTCTTTTACGGAAGTCTTCATTCCTCATCACCTCCTGCGATAGTCGCCATGATTTTCGTCTGGGTCAGATCCTCGCCGCAGAGTTCGCCCACGGCTTTCCGGTCCCGCATGACAATGAGGCGGGAGCAGGTGCGCAGCATCTCGTCGATCTCCGAGGAGATGAAGGTAACGCTCTTCCCCTCTGCCGCCAGCCTGAGAACCAGCTTCTGGATCTCGATCTTGGTGCCGATGTCGATGCCCCGGGTGGGCTCATCCAGGATGAGGTACTTGGGGTCCGTCAGTATCCAACGGGCCAGAATGCACTTTTGCTGGTTGCCGCCGGACAGGGATTTGATGGGTGTGTCCGCCGAGGCGGTCTTGATCTCAAGAAGCTTGATGTACTCGTCGGCAAAGGCCTCCGCCTGCGCCCTGGAGAAGGGATGGAAGAACCCCTTCATCACCTGGAAAGCCAGGATGATGTTCTCCCGGACGGAGAGGTCGCCCACAATGCCGTCGCCCTTCCGGTCCTCCGGCAGGTAGCCGATACCCTGCTTCATGGCGTCCAGGGGCTTGCGGATCTTGACGTCCTTCCCGTCCATTTTGACAGTGCCGCCGGTGACATGGTCGGCGCCGAAAATGGCTCTGACGCACTCGCTGCGCCCGGAGCCCAGCAGGCCGGTGAAACCGTTGACCTCTCCTTTGCGGATGGAGAAATCAAAGGGCTTGATGCCCGCGCTGCTGCACAGGCCCGCAGCCTCCAGTACCGGAGCCCCCTCCAGACTGACTGCCGTGCCGCCCGCCTCGCCCTTGATGTCGGCCATGTCGTCCAGCTCCTTGCCCAGCATCTTGCTGACAAGCTCCACACGAGGCAGGTCCTCAATGACGTATTCCCCCACAAGCGTTCCGTCCCGGAGGACGGTGATCCGGTCGCAGACCTCATAGACCTGCTCCAGGAAATGGGTGACAAAGATAATGCCCACCCCCTTGGCCCGAAGATCCCGCATAAGTCCGAAGAGCTTCTGCACCTCCTGATCGTCCAGGGAGGAGGTGGGTTCGTCCAGAATCAGCACCTTGCACTCCATATCCACCGCCCGGGCGATGGCCACCATCTGCTGCACCGCGATAGAGCAGGTGCCCAGCTGCTGCGTGGGGCCGGCGGGGATGCCCAGGGATTTCAGGATCTTGCCCGCGCCCTGGTTCATCTGCTTCCAGTTGGTCATAGCCCCCTTTGTGCGGCCGATGTACATATTCTCCGCTACGCTCAGGTTCGGACACAGGGTGATCTCCTGGTAGACCGTGCTGATGCCCGCGTTCTGAGCGTCCTGGGGGGAACGGATGAGCGCCGCGCCGCTGACGCCCTTGATGTAGACCTCGCCTCCGTCTTTGGGATACACGCCGGTAAGCACCTTAATCAGGGTGGACTTTCCCGCGCCGTTCTCGCCCATCAGCGCATGGATCTCCCCCTCCCGCAGGGTAAAGTCCACATCCTGGAGAGCGCGCACGCCTGGGAAGTACTTGCAGATGCCGCGCATTTCCAATACCGCGCCTTCCTGCATAGGGATTCGCCTCCATTCTTCAAAATTCAACACGCGGCGCGGCTGACATGCCGCGCCGCGTGCCGGTCACATGATTCTGTGATTCAGATCTTCTGAATATCAGGTTCCGTAGGTGTCCACGTCGGCCTGGGTGATGGTAGCGGCCTCAAAGCCCTGCTCGGGAGTGTAGATGATCTTCTGCGCAGGGGCAGTGCCTGCCACCAGGTCCTTGATGATGCTGTCGACAGTCTCAGCCTGCAGGGGGTTGCACAGGCCCATGTAGTTCCAGCTGCCCTCCAGAACTGCCTCCATAGCCCACTTATCGCTGTCAAAGCCCATGACGATGACATCGCCATTCTTGCCGTGAGTGATGCCGGCGGCGTCCAGAGCGGCCACGGCGCCCCGGGCCATGCCGTTATTCTCAGCATAAATCACATTGAAGGGCTTACCGGAGTCGATGACAGACTGGGTGATGGTGCGGGCGGTAGCCTCGTCCCAGTCGGCGGTCTGCTGGGTGACATAATTCCAGCTGGCCTCGGCGCTGACCTTCTCGTCCAGAGCGCCGGTACGGCCCAGCTGGGCGTCAGAGCCCATGTGGCCCTGGATGTGGATGATGTTGTACTCACTCAGGCCCTGGGCGGCCAGCCAGTCAACGGCGGTCTTGCCCTCGGCGGGCATGTCGGAGACAACGGCGGCTACGTACATGCTCTCATCGGCCTCCAGCATACGGTCAAAGAGGATGATCTGGGTGCCGGCAGCCTGAGCGTCCTGAAGGACGCTGTCCCAGCCGGTGGTGGAGGCGGGGGACAGGAGCAGGAAGTCCACTTCGTCCTGGATCATCTGCTGAGCCGTGGCGATCTGCTGGGCGGCATCGTTGTTGTTGTAGAAGGTGGCCTTATAACCATTGGCCTCGGTGAACATTGCACGCATGGCCGCGTCGTTGGCGGTGCGGTAGCCGGACTCGTTGGGGTCGTTGTTGATGACGCCCACGGTAATCAGGCCGCTGTTGGTATCCCCGGCGGGCTGGGCGTCGGGAGTGGAGGCAGGGGTCTGGCTTCCGCTGTCGGCGGGAGTGCCGCCGCTGTTCCCGCCGCAGGCGGCCAGGGCCAGCACCATGCAGAGCGTCAATACGAGACACAAAACTTTTTTCATTGTTTCTTCCTCACTTTCTAATTTTGCGGACCCACTGTCCGGAGCGGTTGGGCATCCGGTGGTTCCATGCCTGCATTAAAGACGATTTCCGCTGCAAAGTCAATACATTTTTAGCTATTTTCACCATTTTTGTATGTATAAATAATACAATTTTTATGTATTATCACATAAATCAATACAAATTTTCAGAAATTTTGCGGCGCAATTTTTCCTTTTGTTTATTATTTTACGATTTGTTATGCTTTTTAGTTTGTTTTCTTCCTGTGCAAGACAAAAATAGGGCGTTTTTTTGGACTGGCAGGTTGCCCAATTCGGAGGAAATCGTTGATTTCCTTCCGGAAAAAGGTGAAAAATCTCCCATTTCTGCCTGGGATATTCCCAGGGCCGGCGGGAGATTTTTGCGTTTTCCTCTGGGAGATCCTCCAAAACTCAAAGAAACTTCAACCATTATTTTGGGCAATCCGCCTTCGCCGGCTGGTATAATGATGCTGTTAAGATCAACGACGCCGCCAGAGGAGGGATCGGAATGGCCATGAAATACCGGGTGCTGGCAGACCGGCTGCGGGAGGATCTGATCCGCGGCAGCGGCCAGCGGGGCTGCAAGCTGCCCACGGAGCTGGAGCTGACGCAGCAGTATCAGCTGAGCCGGCAGACCGTTCGTCACGCCCTCCAGCTGCTGGAGGAGGAGGGGCTGATCCAGCGCCGGCAGGGCAGCGGCTCCTACACCACGGGCCTTCTGCCGGGCACTGCGCCGCGGCAGATCGCGGTGGTCACCTCCTTTCTGGACGACTATATCTTTCCCGGCATCCTCCACGACACCTCCGAGGTCTTTTCCCGCCAGGGGTATTCCACCGCCGTCTACGCCACGGAGAACCAGGTAAGCGCAGAGCGGGAGATCCTCCTGCGGCTGCTGGAGGAACCGGTGAGCGGCCTTCTGGTTGAGGGCTCCAAAACCGCCCTCCCCACCCCCAACGCGGACCTGTATCAGCGCCTGCGCCAGGCGGGCACGCCCATGGTCTTTCTCCACGGCGCTTACAGCGAGCTGGGCCGCACCCCCTGCGTCGCGGACGACAACTACGGCGGCGGCTACCGCCTGGGCCGTTATCTGACTGACCGGGGCCACAGGGAGATTGCCGGCATTTTCAAAAGCGACGACATCCAGGGTCCCCAGCGGTATCACGGCGCCGTCTCCGCAATGCGGGACGGGGGGCTGACGATCCGGGACAGCCGCTTCGCCTGGTACGACACGGAGGACCGCCGCCGCCTGATGGAGGAGCGGGGCAGCCGCCTGCTGGAGGACTTTCTGCAAAAGCGGCTGGAGCGCGCCACAGCGGTGATCTGCTACAACGACGAAATCGCTTTTCACCTGATTCGGGCTCTGCTGGCGTCAGGCCGCAAGGTGCCGGAGGAGGTGGCGGTGGTCAGCTTTGACAACAGCTACCTCAGCCAAATCAGCCCCGTACCCATCACGTCTCTCAGCCACCGCAGCCATATGGGCCAGGAGGCCGCGGAGCAGATGCTCCGCCTGCTGCGGGGCGAGCCCGCCCACTCCAAAAATCTGGAGTGGGAGTTGGTCGTCCGCAACAGCGGATAGCGCTGAAAATGAGAAACCGCCGTTTCCCGCTCTTTGAAACCAAAAAAACCCGCGGAAGGCATAGGCCTTCCGCGGGTTTTTTTCGCCAACTTCACACAGGAAAAATTCTCTTATTTTCACCAGGCCTTGTTTGATAAATGGCAAAATGCGCAGCAGTGAGAGATTTTTTTCCGATCAAGGCGGTTTGACGCCGCCATACTTTGTGTATGGCAAGGAAAATCAACGCAGAGCGGCGGAAAAAGATCCCTCACTTGGGCGTTTTGACATTTTTCAAACAAGGCCCATTTCAGTATTTGCGGCTCTCGACAAAATCCGGTGTCAGCCGGTCCTGGGTGAAGACCCGCTCCTCCACGTAGCGGTGCTTCTCCGGGGTTCCGCCGGATTCCATAGTGCGGATGGCCTCCTCTACCAGCGGGCCCAGCAGCGGATTGCACTCCACAGCCAGGGAGATCCTCCCGTTCATGCAGTCCAGCAGCGCGTTCCGGGTGGCGTCGAACGTGATAACATCCACACCGCCCCTGCCGCAGGTATAGCCCCGCTCCTCCAGCGCTTGGATGGCGCCGAAGGCCTCGTTGTCATTTTCGCAGTAGACCACGTCAATCTCTCCCCTGGCAGGCAGACGGTCAAGGTACTCCGTCATCACCTCATAGGCCTTGGCCTGGGTGAAGTCTCCGTCCAGCTGGATCAGCAGCTCCCAGTTCTCATGGACTGCGGCGGCCTCCTCCAGGGCCGCCGTCCGCCCCAGCTGGGCTGTGGAGCCCAGGGTTCCCTGGATGTGGACGACGCGCACCGGTGCCCATTGATCCGGATAGGCCTCCGCCATCCAGTCCACAGCCGACTGCCCCTCCCTCCGGAAGTCTGAGCCGATATGGGCCGCGTAGAGTCCCTCGTCCTCCACGTCCACCATGCGGTCCACCAGAATGACGGGGATACCCGCCTCCCTGGCCTCCTGGAGCACAGAGTCCCAGCCTGTCTCACTGATGGGCATAAGGACGATATAGTCCACCTGCTGCTGGATGAAGCGGCGGATGGCCGTGATCTGATTTTCCTGCTTCTGCCGGGCGTCCTCGAACAGCAGGCGGTAGCCCCGCTCCTCCGTAAATACCGCCTTCATGGACTCGGAATTGGCCACGCGCCAGTCGGACTCCGCCCCCACCTGGCTCATGCCCACTACGACCAGCTCCCCCTCGGCAGAATCTCCGGCAAGATCCTGCCCGGCTCCGCAGGCGGAGCCGACGACGGCCGCCAATACCGCCAGCGCGGTTAAAAGGATCTTTTTCACGTCTCCGCCTCCTCTTTTCCGCCGCGCGGAATGCGCACCGTCACGGTGGTCCCCACGCCCTGGCGGCTGGAGAGCGTCAGCCCATAGGGCGGCCCAAACAGCAGCCGCAGACGCTCGTGGACCGTCACCAGGCCAAACCCTACCCGCTCCCCGGTCTCCAGGGCCCATTTCAGCTCCGCCAGCCGCTCCGCCGCCATGCCCGCGCCGTCGTCGGTGATCTGGATGAGGACATCCGCCCCCTCCCCCCGGCTGGTAACATAGATGCAGCCCTTACCCCGCTTGAGCTTGATGCCGTGATACAGGGCGTTTTCCACCAGCGGCTGGAGCGTCAGCTTGGGGAGCTTGGTCCCCTGTAAGCCGGAGTCGATGCAGATGGTGTAGTCCAAAATGTCCTTGTAACGGGCCTGCTGGATCTGGAGGTAGCTGCGGACGTGCCGCTCCTCCTCCCCCAGGGTGATGACATCCTCTCCGCGGCTCAGGGAGTGCCGGAAGAAGTCGGAGAGGTTGGAGACCATCTCCACCGCCGCCTGGGACCGGTCCGCCTCAATGAGCCAGATGATGGTATCCATGGTGTTGTAGAGAAAATGGGGATTGATCTGGGCCTGGAGCAGAGCCAGCTCCGCCCGGCGGAGGCTGGTCTGCTTCTGCGTAATCTCCTGGATCTGGGCGTTGATCCGGGAGATCATCTGCTCTATGCCCTCGCTGAGGGTGCGGATCTCATACGTCTCCGAGCGCACCGGCTCCCGAACCGCCAGGTCACCGCCGATGACGTCCTCCGCCCGGCGGCTGAGGTCCACCACCGGCTGCGTGACGGACCGGGCCAGCCGGACGCTGTACCGGGCCAGCAGAAGAACCAGGGCGGCCGTCAGAGCCAGCACCAGGAATATCTCCGCCGCGATCTGCCGGGAGATCTGCTGCTGGAGCAGATTCAGCTGGACAGACTCACAGTAGAGATAGTTGTACATGTACTCCTGAATCATGGCGGTGAGCACATAGATGTTGTTCTCCAGCTGCATCTGCCGGTCGTCGTAGTTTTGAGTCTTTTCGATCTGATAGATCTTCTCCTCCAGGTTCTCGCACAGGTCCAGCACGCTGGTGACGGCCCGCAGGCTGTCCTTCTGGCTGGTGGTGCTGAGAAGATCCCGGGCCAGCTCCTGGGCCGCCTTCACCTCCTCAATTGGCAGCCCCTCGGAGTACTGGCTTTCAATCACATAGTAGTACATCTTCAAGTCGATGTTCTCCTTGAAGTCCTGGTTGAACTCCGAGGCGGTCGTCACATTATAAAGAAGACCCGTGTACTGGCTGTTGTAGACCAGCACCAGCGCCAGCATGACCATCAAAATCGCCGCCAAAAACGCGCAGAAGATGGCCACCAGGCGGCGCATCCTGCTTTGAATGGAGTCCCGGCGGCTCATGGGCGCTTTCCTCCTCCCCGGTAATCCCGGGGCGTACAGCCCTGGGTCTTCTTGAAGAGGAAGCTGAAGTAATGCGGGTCCTTATATCCGACAGCCGCAGCCACCTCGCCGGAGCGCTTGTCCGTGGTGCGCAGCAAATTTTTTGCCAGATCCATCCGCCTGCCGGTGACATACTCGGTAAAAGTGGCGCCCATCTCCTGGCTGAACACCGCAGAGAGGTAGTTGGCGGAGATGTTCACCTCCCGGGCCACCTGGTTCAGGGAGAGGGTCTCGTCGGTAAAATGCTGGTCAATATAGGTCACGACCTGCTTGAGAAGGCTCCGGAACTGGCTGCTGGCCGCCCGGTCCCGCAGCTCCGCAGTCCGCAGCAATATGGCGGAGAGATAGTCCTTCAAATCCGCGGCCGTCACGTTCCGCCCCACCAGGCCCAGGCAGGCCAAAGGCGCGAACAGCTCCTGCTGAGACACCCCCAGGGAGGCGGCGAACCGGGCCGCCGTGAAGCGGACGGAGAGCATGAGATACTGGCAGAAGGGCTTGGAGCCGAGGGCCTCCTCCACACTGTGGATGTACTCATCGGCAAAGCTGGGAATCTCCTGGGCGCTGGCGCTCTGCATCACACCTGTGAGGATCGCCGGATCCACTTTGCCCGCGTCCAGCTGGTCCAGCTGGCAGTCGCTGCCGGTACCGGTGAGGAAGCTTACGGTATCCGCCGTCAGGACATGCTGCTGGGGCAGAATGTGCCGGTAGGCCCACAGGCGGGAGACCTCCTCAAAGCAGGCGGGCAGCGTGCTGAGCCGCTGGGTGGGCCGTCCCACGGCCACATACCAGCTCCGCTCCGGGGCATGGGCCTCGTACCGGCTGCGGACAGTATCCACACAGCGCCGGGACAACTCGTCCATCCGGGCGCCGTCCCCCTTCAGCAGCACCGCGTAAGTGGTCAGGTTCCACCGAAAGAGGACATACTCCGGATATTTCAAAAAATGCTCCAGCAGGGCGTCCCGCAGCCGGGCCCCCGGCTCCGAGTACCCCTCCGCCGAGGCGGAGCTCTCCGGCAGTACGGAGAAAAGGGCAATGGTGTAGCACTGGGCCCGAAGGTCAATGTCCAGTCTGCCTGCCGTCTCGTAGATCTGCCGCACCGACAGCTGTCCGGCCACCATCCTCTCAAAGAACACCCGGCGGGTATACTGCTCGTACTCCTCGGCCTCCCGGTGGAACTGGGCCAGATAGCTCCGGTTGGCCCGCTCCCCCTCAATCTTCTCCTTGATCTCCTCCAGCACGCCCAAAAGGGCATTTTTCGTGATGGGCTTGAGGAGGTACCGCTCCACGCCGATACTGATGGCCTGCTGGGCGTATTCAAAATCGTCATAGCCGGAGATGATAACGATCTTCATCTCCGGAAATTCCCGGCTGACCAGTTCGCTGAGGGCCAGCCCGTCCATAAAGGGCATTCGGATGTCGGTAATCAGCACGTCCGGCTCCGCCTGGCGGATCAGGGGCAGGGCCATCTCCCCGTCTCCGGCCTCCCCGGCGAAGGTGTAGCCGCACTGGGTCCAGGGAACCGTGTCCCGCAGGGTCTCCCGGATGATGCTCTCGTCCTCGACTAAAAATGCACGCAGCAAGGTGATTCCCTCCCCCACATGGCCGTCCCGCGCGGTTTCGGCGGCTGGGTCTTTTTTTAAGAATACCATAGACCGCCGCAAAATACTACAAAAGATTTTTCGGCGGGATCTGCCCTCTCAGGTCCTGCTTCGTCAGAGCGGAGATGGAGCCCTCCGGTATTTTCAACGCCTGTTTTTCCAATGGACAGAGGATTTCAAACGCTCCGCCTCACGCCCAGGTCTCCCGGCACAGGCGGATCATCGCCTCCATGGGCCGCGTCAGATACTTATTCCTGTGATAAAGCAGGCGGAAGCGCCGGGTAAACCGGATGCCCTCCACCCAGAACTGGCTCACGCTGCCTGCGTCCAGGGCCGGCCGGATCAGCGACAGGGGCAGCACCGCCACGCCCAGTCCTCCGCCACCCCGCTGACCAGGGTCTGGGTGCTGATGCTCTGCCACAGAGGCCGCGGCTCCACCCCGCCGGCTTTTAGGGTGGACTCCACAAGGTCCCGGCCGGCGCTGCCTCTCTCCCGAAAGAGAAAGGATTCCCCGTTCAGCTGTCCGGCGGACACGGACCGCCCCGCGAAGGCATGCTCCGGGTGACACAAAAACACCAGCTCGTCCCCGCCCAGCAGGATGTCCGCCAGCTTCCCGTGATGGCACTCTCCCTCGATCAGCCCCAGGTCGATCCCGTTGTCCAGAATAGCGGCCTCCACAGTATCGGAGTTCCAGATCATCACCTCGATCCGCAGCTTCGGATACAGCTCCTGGAGCCGCGCCGTGATTCCGGGCAGCTGCACGGTGCCGATGGTAATGCTGCTGCCCAGCCGCAGGGTGCCGGTCTCCTCCCAATCCTGGGAGCGGACCTCCATCTCGTCCAGCAGAGCTACAATGTGCTGGGCGTAGGAGCGCATCTGCTCCCCGGCGTCAGTGAGGAACAGCCGCCGTCCGATCCGGTCGAACAGGGTGACGCCGTAGTGGCTCTCCAGCTCCCGAATCGCCACACTGACGGTGGGCTGGGCGATGTACAGCTTTTCCGCGGCGGCGGTGGCAGATCCCTCCCGGCACACCGCCAGAAAGATCCGCAGGTGGCGCAGGGTCATGTTCCTCCCCCCTCTTATAAGAAAATCACTATATTTTTTATTATATCATAGTATTTCCAAAATGCAAATTTATGGTGTAAACTGGAGACAAAGGAAGTGAGAGACATGGGAAAGATCTGTTGGAAGCTGTTTACCTCCATGCTGGCCCTCAGCGGCCTCACCTTCGGGGGCGGGTTCGTCATTATCCCCCTGATGCAGCGGCGGTTCGCGGATGAGCTGGGGTGGCTGACCCAGGAGGAAATTCTGGACATGACGGCCTTCGCCCGGGCCTCCCCTGGCGCGGTGACCGTCAACGTAGCGGTACAGGTGGGCGCACGAATGGCAGGGGCCGCCGGGGCGCTCTGCGGCGTATTGGGCACCATTCTCCCGCCGCTGGCGATCCTCTCCGCCCTCTCCCTCTGCTATGAGGCGTTTTCCGCCAGCCCTGTTATCGCCGCGCTGCTGTATGGCCTGCGCCTGGCGGTGGCTGTGGTGGTGGCGGACGCGTCGGCCGCCATGGCGATGGAGATCCTCCGCGGAGGAGACCGCCTGCGGCGGGCGGTGATGGGCGCGGTACTTCTGCTGTCCCTGACCACGGGCATTGGGACCATCTGGCTTCTGGCGGGAGGCGCCCTCCTGGGCTGGCTGCTGGCGGGGAGGAACGCATCATGACGGCGATGGCGCTTCGCTTTTTTTACATCGGGCTTTTCAGCATCGGCGGGGGGCTCTCGGCCATCTCCCTGATCCAGGCGGAGATTGTGGACCGTCTGGGCTGGCTGACGGCGGAGGCACTGGTGGACCTCATGGCCATCGCCGAGATGACTCCGGGCCCCATCGCCGTCAACGCCGCGTCTTTTGTGGGCATGCGCCTCCACGGCATCCCCGGCGCAGTGACGGCCACCTGCGCCTGCATCCTGCCCGGATGCCTAATCTCCTTCCTGATCTTGCGGGCAAACGACCAGCTGCGGAAAAACCACCGCTGGCAGTATACATTAAAAATACTGCGGGCGGCGGTGACCGGTGTAATTGTAAACGGCGGGGCGGTAATCGTGAAAAACGCGCTGTGTTCCGGCGGGTCCGGTCTTGTTCTGTTATCCGCGGTCCTGTTCTGCGGAGGTCTGGCAGTCTACCGGCGCCGGAAGCCCTCCCCTATGGTCTTTATGCTGGCCATGGGAACGGCCTGCGGCATTCTGCGGCTGGTTCTTTCCTGGTGCCTGGCATGACAAGCGTTTTCAATTTTTTTTCAGAGGAGCAGACCGATCTCTGCTCCTCTTTTTTCACTGGTTTGAGCGCGCTGTAAAATGCAATCAAATTTTTGCTATTTTATGAGAAAATAATTGTTAAATTTTTATGAATTAGCAATTGATTTTCAGGCACTGTCGTGCTATCCTGTGACCAGGTGTTTCACCTGCAAGTTACAAAGAAAGGTCGAGTTGAAAATGAAGAAGAAACTCCTTGCCCTGCTGCTGGCGGCATTCATGCTGCTGAGCCTGTGCGCCTGCGGCGGCTCCGGCGACGACGCCGGCACCACACCCCCGCCTGCCAACACCAGCACAGGCGATACCAACGAACCCTCTGAGCCCGCCGCCACCGGCTGGACCCCCAGCGAGCCCGTGAACATGATCGTGGCCTACAAGGCCGGTTCCGGCACCGACAACACCGCCCGCGTCCTCAGTGCCTACGCCGACAAGTTCATCGGCCAGACCATCGTGATCGACAACCAGGAGGGCGGCTCCGGCTCCATCGGCTGGACGGCCCTGTCCCAGGCCAAGCCCGACGGCTACACCCTGGGCTTCGTGAACCTGCCCACCCTGTGCTCCAACATCGTGGAGGGCCTGGGTGATTACACCATGGAGGACTTCGTGCCCATCTGCAACCACGTCACCGAGACCTCCGTCATCCTGGTGGCGGCCAACAGCCAGTTCGACACCCTGGAGGACCTGGTGGCCTATGCCAAGGACCATCCCGGCGAGCTGAAGGCCTCCACCAACGGCAACAAGGCCTCCAACCACATCGCCGCGCAGCTGCTGGCTACCACCGCCGGCTTTGAGTACACCGCCATCCCCTACGGCGGCACCGCCGACCAGCTGCTGGCCCTGCGCCAGGGCGAGGTGGACTTCTCCTCCGCCAAGCTGGCCGATTTTGCGGCCTTCACCTCTGAGGTAAAGGTCCTTGGTGTCTTTGACACCAAGCGTCTTGCTGAGTATCCCGACGTTCCCACTCTGGGCGAGGCGGGCTACTATGACCAGTGGTACGGCTCCGCCCGCGCCATTGTGGCCCCCAAGGACACCCCCCAGGAGATCATCGATTTCTACGCCGACGCCTTCAAGCAGACGATGGAGGATTCCGCCTATCTGGACGCTGCCGTCAAGGCCAGCGTTACCACTGAGTACATGGATCCCGCCGCAACCGCCGCCCTGCTGGACGCGCAGTATGTCTTCTGCACCGACACCGTCTCCTCTATTTGGGCCGATTAATTCCATAGAGCTGCGCGGGGCTTCACGCCGTGAAGCCCCGCGTCCTTTTTCACGACTGAAATGTGAGGTTTGAGAGATGAAGAAAACCGATATTGGCGTTGTCGCGTTTATCTACGCGATCTGCGCTTTGTTTTTGGTGATGACCCTGCGCCTCCCTTCCGCCGCCCAGACCTACCCCCTGTTCATCATCATCCTGCTGGCAGCCCTGACCACCTTGTATGTGGCGCAGATGGTTCGAGGAGCGAAAAAAAGCGGCGTCACCACCGGCCTGGAGGATTTCAAGGGATTCCTCCCCAAACAGTTTTTCCCCATCCTGGGTATGGTGGTGCTGTACCTGGTGGTGATGTACTTCGCCGGCTTTTACATCGCAACACTGGTATTCATGGCGGTATGCCTGCTGTTTTTGAAGGTTCCGAAGTGGCAGATCCTGCTGTCCACCGTCGTAATCCTGGCGCTGGTCTACTGCGCGTTTACCCTGTTCCTCAAGGTCAAACTGCCTGTGGGCCTGCTGTTTAAGTAAAGGGGGAGGACGACAATGTTAGAAACGTTAGCCCTGATGGGCCAGGGATTTATCAACGCCCTTGTCCCCGTCAATCTGCTGGCCATGGCCGCCGGCACCACCATCGGCATCGTCATCGGCTGTCTGCCGGGCCTGTCCGCCGCCATGGGCGTGGCATTGCTGCTGCCCATGACCTTCACCATGGAGGCCTCCACGGGCCTGATTATGCTGGGCGCCATTTACTGCGGCGCCATCTTCGGCGGGTCCATCTCCGCCATCCTGATTCACACCCCCGGAACCCCCGCCTCTGCTGCCACCGCCATCGAGGGTTACCAGATGACCCTCCAGGGCAAGGCCGGCAAGGCTCTGGGCACCGCCTGCATCTCCTCGTTCTTCGGTGGACTGCTGTCCTGCATCTCTTTGTATTTCTTTGCCCCTCTGCTGGCCCAGCTGGCTATGAAGTTCGGCTCCCCGGAGTACTTCTGGCTGTCCATCTTCGGCCTGACCATCATCGCCGGCGTCAGCTCCAAGTCCATGGTAAAGGGACTGATCTCCGGTGCGCTGGGCCTTTTGCTCTCCACCATCGGCATGGACCCCATGGAGGGCGTGAAGCGCTTCATGTTCGGCCAGTCCTCCCTCTATGAGGGCATCAACACCACCTGCGCCCTGATCGGCCTGTTCTCCATGAGTCAGGCGCTGATTCTGGCGGAGCAGAAGATCACGCAGCGGGCCCGGGCCACCAAGTTCAGTGACAAGATGATGCTGAACAAGAAGGAGTTCAAGCAGATCGCCCCCACCGTGGGCCGCTCCTGGATCATCGGAAACCTGATCGGCATCCTGCCCGGCGCTGGCGCCTCCATCGCCTGCTTCCTGGGCTATAACACCGCCCGCCAGTTTTCCAAGGAAAAGGAGAAGTTTGGCCACGGCAGCATTGAGGGCGTGGCCGGGTCCGAGGCCGCCAACAACGCCGTCACCGGCGGCTCATTGATCCCCATGCTCACCCTGGGCATCCCCGGAGAGAGCGTCACCGCCGTGCTGATGGGCGGCCTCATCATCCAGGGCCTGACCCCCGGCCCCGACCTCTTCGTGGGCGAGACGGCGAAAATGACCTACACCTTCTTCGCTGGCTTCGTGCTGATCCAGTTCTTTATGCTGGGCATCGGCCTTCTGGGCTGCCGGGGCTTCGCGCAGATCTCCCGCCTGTCCGACGCCATTTTGATTCCCGCCGTCTCCGTCCTCTGCGTGGTGGGCTCTTACGCCATCCACAAGAACTTCGTGGACGTGGTTATCATGATGATCTTCGGCGTGCTGGGCTATCTCTGCCGCAAGTTCGACCTGAACACCGCCGCCATTGTGCTGGCGCTGATCCTCGGGCCCATCGGCGAGAAAGGCCTGCGCCGCTCCCTGGCCCTCTCCGGCGGGAATCCCGCCATTCTCTTCTCCACTCCTGTCTGCTGGGTGCTGATCGCTCTGTGCGTCTTCGGCATCCTCTCCCCCATCCTGATGAACCGCATGGAGAAAAAAGCCGTAGAGCAGGCCGGCGGCGACATCCCCGGCGAGACCGGGGACGACCCCGTCCGCACCCCCGACTGACAGCAGATCTCCATTCAAAATCCCCGCTGTACTGCAGATACAGCGGGGATTTTTTTAACTGTCAAAGCCCCCTCTGGCGGGAAGAAAACGCCGGAAAGCATCCGCGTCCGCTCCTCAGTCCTTCTGGTCCTTCTCCATCATAATATCCAAAATGACCTTATCCGTCTCCACCATCCCCGGCATACTGACCCGGCCCATACTGCGGATAACCTCCTCCGGCGTCGCGGCGCAGATACCGTCCGTGGACTGGAGGACTACGTTGTCCATAGCCAGACAGGCGCACATCAGCGCGGCGTTGGCGGCAGTGGCCAGCTTCAGCGCACATCCGATTTTGCCTCCGTCGCAGACCATACCAGTGAGGTCGCCGCTCATATTGATAATGGCTCCGCCGATCTGCTCATCGCCTCCCCCCATCAGCCAGACCATGGCGGCGGAGGCGGCGGTGGCCGCGGAGACGCCGCAGCCGCAGGTGGCAGACAGCTTCCCGGTGAAGAGCTTGATGTAAACATTCAGCGTGTGGGAAAAGGCCAGGGCCTTCACCAGGCGTTCCTCAGAGGCGCCCAAGTGCCGTGCCATCTCCGCCACGGGGATGACGGCGGTGATGCCGTGGTTGCCGCTGCCCGCGCTGCTCATGACCGCGTAGGGACAGCCGCTCATGCGGCCCTCGGCGCTGCTGGCCACCCGGGTCATGATCCGGCTGAACAGATTCTCCCCCATGACGCCGGAGCTCATCTGCCGGTTCAGCGCGCCGGCAATACCGATGCCGGGGTCGTGCTCCAGACCGTAATCCGCCAGGCCCTCGTTCATCTTCACACCCTCCAGCATAAAGGCCAGCTCCTCCTGGGAGCACTGCTCCACCAGCTCCCGAATCTCCGAGACACGCATCGCTTTCAGCCCCTCGTGAAGCGCGTCGCCGTTCCCGGCGGACCAAGGCTTTTCCATCAGCACCTGGTTGTTCCGCTTGGTAAAGACAATATTGGAATGGGTGCCCCGGATGACGCTGACACCAACGCCGGCGGTGGTGATGACCTCCGCCCGGGCATAGAGCTGGACCTCGTCGTGCTTGATGGTCACGGTGACATGGCGGTCCTCCACCAGCGCAATGGCCTGGTCGGAGACCGCCTCATTGAGGTCCTCCAGGAGCCGCAGTCCCTTCTCCGGGTTGCGGAGACAGGCCCCCAGGGCAGCGGCGTATCTCAGCCCCACCCGGGAAAAGCCGGGAATGCCCACGCTCATACCGTTTTTGTAGATGCCGGGGTTGACCTCCAGCTTCACGGTGACGATCTCACCGCCGATGGCGCGGCAGGCGTCCGCGGCGGCCAGAGCCGCACACACCGGCTCGGTGCAGCCCAGGGCGGGGACCACCTCCTGGCGCAGCAGGGTCAGCAGTTCTTCCTTTGTAATCATATGGGATACTCCTCTCTGGTAAGTTGGTTTTGAAATAGATCCATTTGCTTCAGCTATTTAACAAATTTCATGCCAGGTTTTTTCCCGGGAATTCCCTTGCAATTCGCTATCATTTATGGTTAACTGGTCAAAGAAACTGGTCAAAGGAGACGCTATTGTGATGTCTAAAAAGAAAATCTCCGTCATCGCCCTGGACCCCAGAGCGGCAGAGTCCTACCGGGCCGACATCGCCGGATTGTTCGCGGACGCGGCGGACATCTCCGTCTTTTCCATGCTGGACGGCAGCGCCGCCGGAGTGCTGGACCGGGCGGACCTGTTTGTGGCCTCCACCGACGCCTACGGCTCCCCGGAGGAGCTGCTGCGGCACATCCCCATCGACAGCCAGACCATGGCGGTGGAGGTGTCTTTCCGCTGGAGGGAGCTGCGCAGGCTCAAGGAGCTGCCCGCAGGAAGCAAAGTGCTGTTCGTCAACATGACACAGACCATGGCACGGGAGGCCATCGCCCAGCTGGAGCAGTTCGGAATCACCCACGTCCAATGGGTCCCCTTCTATCCCGGCGCGCCGGAGGTTCCGGACGCCCAAATCGCCGTCACGCCGGATGAAGTCCGCTACGTCCCGCCGGGAGTGGAGACAGTCATCGATCTGGGCCAGCGGGTCTGCACCTCCGGTATGATGATCGAGATCGCCCTCCGCCTGGGGCTGGAGGACCTGCTGGAGGGACCGGCTTTCCAGGAATACGTTCAGGAGGTGGCAACCAGCAACTACAGCTTTGACCGAATGTTTGCCAGGTCCATCCGCCTGGAGAGCCAGTTCCATATTTTGATGGAGAGCCTTGAGGACGGCGTGGTGGGCGTCAACGAAAAGGGGGAGATCTTCGCGTGCAGCCGCCACGCCGAGGAGATGACCTGTGTCAGCGCCGCCCTGGTCCAGGGGCGGCGGTGTGAGGAGGTGTTTCCCTACATCCCCTTTGTCCAGTGCCTGCAAAACCGCCAGATCCTGCCCGCCAGGGTCATGAAGGTCAACGGCGTGGATCTCAGCGTAGAGGTAATCCCAGTCATCCGGCAGAACGCCTGCATCGGCGCCTTTGCCCTGCTGCAGCGCTTCAACGATGTGGAGGTCCGGCAGAACGATCTGCGGAACCAGCTCTTCCGCAAGGGCCACTATGCCAAATACAGCTTCGCCGACGTCGTCGGCCAGTCCAGCGCCATCCAGAAAACCAAGGAGACCCTGGGCCGCATGGCCCGCAGCGAGAGCCCCATCCTGCTGATCGGCGAGACGGGCACCGGCAAGGAGCTGTTCGCCCACGCCGTCCACCGGGCGTCCCTCCGGTCCGGCGGCCCCTTCGTGCCCATCAACGTGGCGGCCTTTCCGGAGAATCTGCTGGAGAGCGAGCTCTTCGGCTATGAGGAGGGGGCCTTTACCGGAGCCAAAAAGGGCGGGCGGCCCGGCCTTTTTGAGCTGGCCCACCGGGGCACCCTCTTTTTAGATGAGGTGGAGGGTATGAGCTCCGCCCTCCAGATCAAGCTCCTTCGGGCGCTCCAGGAACGGGAGGTCATGCGGGTGGGCGGAAACCGGATCATCCATGTGGATGTCCGCATTGTGGCCGCCACCAACGAGGCCTTGGAGCGAAAGGTCCGGGAGGGTACCTTCCGCCGGGACCTCTACTACCGGCTCAACACCCTGCCGGTGCTCATTCCGCCCCTGACAGAGCGGGGCGACGATATGTTTCTTCTGACGGACCACTTCCGCCGGGAGCTGAACGGCGCCTTCCGCCTGACGCCGCAGGTGGAGGAGTTCTTCCGCCGCCACACCTGGCCGGGGAATATCCGCGAGCTGCGGAACGCGGTGGAGTACTTCATCTATACGGGCCATGAGGACATCACCATAGAGGACCTGCCCCCCACGCTTTTCCTCTCCAGAGAGACCGCTCTCCCTCCCGCCGCTCTCCCCGTCCCCGCAGAGGCGGACTCCTCGGACACCTTTCGCTTTGTTCTGGCCCAGCTGTACGCCGCCTCCGAGGCCGGAATGCCCATGGGCCGGGACAAGCTGCTGCAAAAGGCCCGGGAGGCCCATATCCCCCTCTCCCAGCAGGAGGTCCGCTCCATTCTCTCCGATATGGCCGCCCGGGGGCTGGCCCGGGTCAGCAGAGGCCGGGGCGGCAGCCAGCTGACCCCCAAAGGGCGCTCGCTGTGGGAAAACGGTCAAACTTGATTCCAATTAACCAATTCAACCATTTTATTTACCAAAAGCTGCGGAAATACCTGTATCATCCCCCGTGATTCCGCAAAATGTCCGGCGACGGCATTGGCAAATTGCCAAAACCGCCCCCGGACATTTTGTACTTCCACCCAAATTGATTACCGCTTTTTGCTGTCCCCGTTTTTTCTTTTTAATTTGGCACAATATTTGCTGCTATCTCATAGCAAAGACCCAAGAAAACAAACCGTGAAAGGAACTGAACGCCATGCAGTACAATTTCGATCAGATCGTGGACCGCTCCGGCAACCGCTCCGCCAAATACGACGAACGCGAAAAGAAGTTCGGCACCGAGGATGTGATCCCCCTGTGGATCGCGGACATGGACTTCAAAACCGCCCAGCCCATTATTGACGCCCTCACCGCCCGGGCCCAGGAGGGCATCTGGGGATACACCGCCCGCCCGGACAGCTACTTCCAGGCCATCCGGGACTGGCAGAGCCGCCGCAACGGCTGGAGCCCGGACACAAACCTGATGAGCTTCTGCCTGGGAGTGGTTCAGACCCTCAGCGCCATGGTGCAGCTCTATACCCCCCAGGGCGGCAACGTACTGATCCAGACGCCGGTATACGGCGAGTTCTACGATATGACCGAATTCGCCGGACGGACGGTCATTGAAAACCAGATGGCAGAACAGAACGGCAAGTGGACGGTGGATTGGGAGGACTTCGAGGCAAAGCTCCAAATCGCGGACCTGTTCCTGCTGTGCAATCCCCACAACCCCCTGGGAATCGTGTGGACGGAGAGCGACCTCCGGCGGATGATGGAGCTGTGCCTGAAATACCACGTCCTGGTGGTCAGCGACGAGATCCACTCCGACCTCATTTTCCACGGCAAAAAGCACATTCCCACCGCCACCTTGTCCCCCGAGATCGCCGCAAACGTGGTCACCGGCATCTCCGGCACCAAGACCTTTAATCTGGCGGGCCTCCAGGCCAGCACGGTGGTGTTCCCCAACGCCCATATGAAGGAGACCTTCGACAAATTCTGGATGAACATGGACATCCACCGCAACAATGCCTTCTCCCTCACGGCCATGGAGGCCGCCTTCCGGGAGGGAGAGGAGTGGCTGGAGCAGCTCCTTCCCTACCTCAGCGAAAACTTTGACTTTGTGGTGGACTACTGCCAGCGGCGCATCCCAAAGATCAAGACCTACGCTCCGGACGCCACCTACCTCATGTGGCTGGACTGCCGGGACCTGGACCTGAGCAATCAGGAGCTCCACGACTTCATGATCCAAAAGGCCGGCCTGGGTCTCAATGACGGGTACGCCTTCGGCAGGAGCCTGAGCGGATACATGCGGCTCAACGCCGCCTGCCCCCGGAGCGTGCTGGAGCAGGCCCTCCAACAGCTGGAGGCCGCCGTCAACAGCCTCTGAGTCCCCGCCGGCAGGAAAAGAAGAGATACAAAAGAAACGAGAAATGGAGATATTATCATGGCTACACAAAACGGACAGCAATCCCTTTGGCAGCAGTATAAGACCCCCATCCTCCTTCTTGGCGGCATCGCCGCCGGCTCCCTGATCGGCGTGATTTCCCCCGGCCTGGGCCAGACCCTGAAGCCCATCGGCGACATCTTTTTGAATCTGCTCTTCACCATTGTGGTGCCTCTGGTCTTTGTGTCCATCACCTGCGCCGTGGGCAGTATGGCCAACATGAGCCGTCTTGGAAAGATTCTCGGGGGAACAGTGGCCACCTTCCTGGGCACCGGAGCAGTGGCGGCCGCCTGCGTCCTGATCTGGGTGAATCTGTTCAGCCCCTCCGCCGGCACCAGCATCCAGCTGGCCTCCGCCGAGGTGGGCGAGGCCCAGACCGCGGCCCAGATGATCGTGGGCTCTCTGACAGTTAGCGACTTTCCGGAACTGTGGAGCAAGTCCCACATGCTGCCCCTGATTATCTTCGCCATCATCACCGGCTTCTGCGTAGCCTCCTGCGGCGGGGAGAACAGCCCCGTGGGCAGACTGCTGGCCAACCTCAACGACATCATCATGAAATTTGTGGGTGTCATCATGACCATCGCCCCCCTGGGCCTGGGCGCTTACTTCGCTAATCTGGTGGGCGAGTTCGGTCCCCAGCTGCTCAGCGACTATGGCCGCTCCATGGTGGTGTACTATCCTCTGTGCCTGCTGTATGTAGTAATCTTCTTCCCCCTGTACGCCCTGTTCGCCGGAGGAAAGACCGGCCTCAGGCGGATGCTGAAGCACATCTTCACCCCCGCCGTCACCGCTTTCGCCACCCAGAGCTCCGCCGCCACCCTGCCGGTAAACAAAGAGGCCTGCGACAGCATCGGCGTGCCCAAGGATGTCAGCGACCTGGTGCTGCCCATGGGCTGCACCATGCACATGGACGGCTCCGTCCTCAGCTCCATTGTAAAGATCGCCTTCCTCTTCGGCATCTTTGATATGCCCTTCACCGGCGCAGGCACCTACGCCATGGCAATCGCTGTGGCCATACTCAGCGCCTTCGTCCTCTCCGGCGCCCCCGGCGGCGGTCTGGTAGGAGAGATGCTGATCGTCAGCATGTTCGGCTTCCCGGCGGAGGCCTTCCCCCTGATCGCCACCCTGGGCTTCCTCTTTGACCCCGCCGCCACCTGCCTCAACGCCGCCGGCGATACCATCGCCTCCATGATCGTCACCCGTCTGGTGGAGGGCAGGGACTGGCTGGAAAAGAAGATCGCCGCCGGCCAGCTGCAATAAAAATTCCATCCAAATATGAAAGGACTTGATTCACATGAAGGTACTGGAAACCAAGAGTGCCCCCGGCGCCATCGGACCCTATTCCCAGGGCTGCGAGGTAAACGGCTTTGTCTTCACCTCCGGCCAGATCCCTGTAAATCCCGCCAGCGGCGAGGTTCCCGCGGGCATCGCCGCCCAGGCGGAACAGAGCTGCAAAAATGTGGGCGCAATTCTGGACGCCGCCGGAACCGGCTTTGACAAGGTTCTGAAAACCACCTGCTTTTTGGCCGATATGGGCGACTTTGCCGCGTTCAACGAGGTATACGCCAAATTTTTCACCTCAAAACCCGCCCGCTCCTGCGTGGCCGTGAAGGACCTGCCCAAGGGCGTCCTCTGCGAGATTGAGGCCATTGCCGTCAAGTAATTTCTGCAAATCATTATCCAGAGCCGTTTGAATCTTGGAGGGACGGCCAGCGGCGGGAGATCTTTTCGCTGGACAAAGGAAATATTTCGGAAACCCTTGTGCATTTCAAAAATCTCTATGGCGGCACAGCGGAAAACGATCTGTCGCTTTGGCATTTTGTCATTTATCAAACACGGCCGAATTTATAAAGGAGATCTTATCATGAAAATCACTGTTGTTGGTAGCCATCTGTGCCCTGATACGCTGTATGCCTTAAACCGTCTCAGCGAGGCGAAGGCGGAGGTCGAGTTCAAGAACCTCTCCGCCAGCCTGTCCGATCTGAAGGCCTATCTGGCCCTGCGGCAGGACAGCCCCGTCTATGCAGACATCCGTGAAAACGGCGGCATTGGGATTCCCTGCTTTATTCTGGAGGACGGAACCGCCACCCGGGATCTGGACGCGGTTATGCGGTAACTCGGCCGCGCCCGCTCCGACCAGGCCGCCCAAGGGGCTCCTGCCTTGAACGGTCACGGAAACGAATCCGCCAGGCGCATACCAAAGCCGCGGAAATCCAATGGATTTCCGCGGCTTTTCTTTTTGCGGCAGCTGCACTTCGACGCCCGCAGTTCCCAGCCCAGCGCCGCGCCCGCTCTGCCTTTGGCAGGAGATAGATCTGCCGTGTGCAGTCCGGCTCCAGGCCGCCGCGGGTACGCCCGCCGATTTGTCCGAATCGCCTCCTCAAAGGACCTCTCCGGCGTTCAGCGGAGAACCTCGTACAGGACCCGATAGAGCTTATCCACCTCCACCGGCTTGGCCAGGTGTCCGTTCATGCCGCATTCCACCGACTTTTTCAAGTCCTCGTCAAAGGCGTTTGCCGACATGGCGATGATCGGAATGGTGCGGCAGTCCTCCCGCTCCATGCGCCGGATCGTCCGGGCGGCCTCCAGGCCGTCCATCACCGGCATCATAATATCCATCAAAATCACATCGTAGGTGCCCGGCGGCGTCGCGCGGATGCGCTCCACAGCCTGCGCGCCGTCGCCGACGCACTCCACCTCAAAATTCCGCTCCTCCAGCAGGGACTGCGCAATCTCGGCGTTCAGCTCGTTGTCCTCCACCACCAAAATGCGGTACCCGTCAAAGGAGATCTCCTCCGTCCTTGCTCCGGCCTCCACGGGAGCTCCGGCGGGCAGGCGGACGGCAAAGCTGAATGTACTGCCCTTGCCGGGGGCGCTGTCCAGCTGGATGCCGCTCCCCATCATCTGCACCAGACGGCTGCTGATGGAGAGCCCCAGCCCGGTGCCCTGCTGCTTGGAGGGATTGGCGTCGGCCTGCTCAAAGGCGCGGAAGACCCGCTCCTGCTCCTCTTTGGCAATGCCGATGCCGGTATCGCTCACCGCGAAGCGGACCAGAGCCTCTTCTCCGCCGGCGCTGTCTTCGCGCACGCTCAGCGTGACCCGCCCCCGTTCCGGGGTGAATTTCACGGCGTTGCCCAGAAGATTAATCAGCACCTGGCTGATGCGCATCCCATCCCCCAGAAACCAGCAGCGGGTCAGGGAGATGTCCTGCGTGAACTCGATCCTCTTGGCCTCCGCCTGGGGCGCGATCAGCTCCCGGACAGTGTCCAGCATCTCCCGGATGTCAAAATCACAGGGCTCCAGCTTCATCTTGCCGCTTTCGATCTTGGACATATCCAGAATATCATTGATGAGCCCCAGCAGATAATCGGAGGAGGACCGGATCTTTCGCAGGCAGTCCATGATCCGCTCCGGGCTCTGCTCCTTCTGGAGGGCGATGGCCGTCATGCCGATGATGCCGTTCATGGGCGTGCGGATCTCATGGCTCATCCGGGAGAGGAACTCGGACTTGGCCTTGCTGGCAATATCGTGCTGCCGCTGGTTCACCTGGCCCTGGACGACCCGTCCCAGCTCCGCCAGGTCCTGATACGCCTCGGGGTCCTCCAAAATCTGCCGCGGGATGTCCAGAATACAGATATTTCCCATATAGCTGCCGCTGTCGTACATGGGCAGAACCGCTCCCTGCTGGCCCGGCAGCACGTTCAAAAAGCACTGGAGAATCTCCTGACGGCTGTCCTCCGCGGAGAAATACCGCACCTCTCCCTGGCCCAGCCAGTTGAAAAACGCCGTCTTCTCCTCCTCTTTATATTTCCTGACGCTCTTTACGACGTCCTCTCCGTTTTGGTGCCACTGGTAATTCAGGTAGTTGGAGTTAAAATCCGCCCGCAGCAGGGACACCAGAACGCCGCCGGCCTGATAATACCGGCCGATCTTCCCGATCATCAGCATCATCTGCGCGGGGAAGTCGCCGCCCTTGCCAAAGAGGTTCAGCGCCACGGACACCAGGCTCATGTCCTCATCGTATCCCACAGTGTTGATTTCATGGGCCTGCAGCGGGGGCAGGGCGGCACGTTCCGCCTCCGGAATCTCCTCATAGAAAAGGGGTCGGCCCGCAGCGCCGGGGCGCAGGGCGTTCCTTGCGGATTTCGCCATGCGGATCAGCTGCTCCGTGCTCCGCTCCCGGTCCGCCAGGGCAAGGCCGGCCCGCGCCGGAACAGAGAGCGCGGAAAAACGGGCGGCGTACGCCTCCAGCAACTCCCTTGCGAATTCCGCCGCCTGGGCCTTTGTCTGTCCCTCCAGCCACAGGACGATCTCGTCCCGGTTCAGCCGCAGGGCAGCGGCACGGCGCCCGGTTTTCTCCGCCAGCGTCTGGCAGCGCTCCCGCACCAGCTCGCCTAGCTCCTCTAGGATTATGTCCCCAAAAATGATTCCGTTTTCCTCACTGATCTGTTTCATCTGGTCCAAAACCAGACTGACCATGACGCCCTCCGGCTGCTCGCTCCGGTACTCCGCCAGCTTTTTCAGGCCGGCGCCGCAGGCGTACAGACCGGTGACTCCGTCCACGGTGTTTTTCCGAAGCTGTTCAGCCTCCCGCTCCTTCTGCTCCTGGATGTCGCGGATGCTGCCCACCAGCTTCCACCGCCGGCCATCGGTATCATCGACCATCTTCCCCGTGATGGCGGCCCAGCGAAATTCCGCGTCCTTCGGCCATTTCAGCCGGAATTCCGCATACAAGTCGTCCATCCTGCTCCGAAGCGTTTGGACAGCCTGGGCCCGGTCCTCCTCGTGGATACAGCCGGGATCGATAAAGCAGCCCCCAAAGCCGCCGCACTGCCACTGACCGCTCATCGTCGGGTGGTTGACCACGTCCAGCGTCTCGCTCCGCAGGTCATAGGAGAAGAAGATGTCCTTGGAGGATTCCAGCGCCAGCTTGTAGCGCTCCTTCTCCTCCAGCAGGATGTTTTCCGATTTCCTCTGCCGTTCCGTCAGGCCGACGATCACATCGTACAGCCCGTCGATCTCCAGAATATTGGAGAGCTTAAAGCTCTGAAGGCCCTCCGAACCCCCGCTGATGCACCGCATCAGCTGCTGGACCGGCCGCGTCAGATGCCTCACCACCGGATAGATACCCAGCACGCCGACGCCCAGGCCCAGCAGAACGGCCGCCACCATCCAGATATAGAGACGGCGGCTCATGCCGAATAAGTCCTCCTCCGTGTCCAGGCCCACCAGCGCCCACTCGGTATCCTCATAGGGCACATTTGTGCTGTACAGCCGCAAGGGGCACGACACGGCATAGATGCCCTGGCTGTTCAGTGTGACGCCCTCTATCCGGCAGAGGTCCTGATAAGCGGTCTCCTGCAGAAGAAATCCGCCGCCTGCGGAGCGGACCTGCTCATAGAGCATCCCCTTGCCTACCAGGGGCATATAGCCGCCGTCCTCCTTCCGGACGGCCAGCAGATACCCGGACTGCTGCGAGTCGTTCAGCTCCGCCACCGGGAAGTAGTCATACAGGCTCCTGCTGGAAATCTCCACGCCCAATACGCCGTAGGTCACCCCATCATACCGCAGAGGCAGGGAGTAGGTAATCATCTCATGGGGGTCCGCCCGGTCCTTTTCCAGGCAGAAGGGCAGCGCCCAGTAGCCCAGGTCCGCCGCATCCGCGTCGGGAAAGTCCCGCCCAGCCCGCCAGGGCTCATAGAAATAGCGGTCCGCCGTATTCATCTCCCGGCCATCCATATGGAACCGGGTGGTCCAATTGGTGTCCAGCGGAATATTCCAGGCCCTGGAGAGCTCTTTGCTCCCCCGCTCCAGCAGCAGATCCGTGTAATTGACAGGATTGGCACCGGGGTCGGAATCCCGGATAAAAAATCCCTCGTACTCCCCCGCCGTCCCGTCGTCCGGCCCCGTCAGGATCAGAAAAATGCCGTTGGTAAAATTGTTCTGCAAAATATCCAGACACTCCGGAAACAGCAGCTCCAAAAGACCGTCCCGCATCTCTCCGGAGCGGAGCAGCGTCTCCACTTCCACACCCCGGCTGTCCAGATATTGTTCCAGAAGACCGTTCATCAGCGCCTCCTGCTCGTGAACGGACGCCCAGCGCTGGTTCATGTCGTTTTGCAGGATCACACCCCGGTTTTCCACCAGACGGCTCATCATATTGCCGGAGTACTCCTCCAGCGTTCCCGTGATCCGCCGCACCACCAGCGTACCGATGGTAATGGCGCCCTGGAGGAGCATGATGGCGATCAGGGGAACCAGGAACATGCGGAAAATCGTCCGCTTTTTCCGTTTCTGAACAACGTCTTTCATCATATGCCTACTTGCCGGCAGCGGTGCGCAGCGCCTCGCAGAAGGCGCCGTACCACTCCTCAAAGGCGCCGTCTGACACATAGTCCGCCGACGCCTCCTCCAGACTCTCGCCCCGGGCGATGGCCTCCAGCACCTCCGCCCGGTCCGCCGACGCCTGGTCCGCCAGATGGTATTCCAGCACCCTTCTGGCGGCGGAGCCGTTCTGAAAGCTCTTGTTGGTATAGAGGTTCATCCCCTCCATTTCGCTGAAAATCGTGGTCAGGCAGTCATAGGTCTTCGGAGACACCGTCAGTCCCTGGTCCGCAATGACCTGATCCAGCTTCTCGGCGCTGTTGGCCTCCTTCAGCACCGGCAGGTAACCGGAGACACAGCCGAAGCGCAGGTTGTTCTCCGCCTGGGTGAACCACTTCAAAAATTCCACAGAGGCATACTCATGCCGCTGGTCCGACCTGCTGACCACCATGCCCGCGCCCTGCTGTACGGCGCAGGCCCTCCCGCCCTCAAACACCGGGGCGGGCATCACGATATAGTCGATGGGGCGGCTGCCCTCATCCAGCTCCACCTGGTCGGGAAAGTACATGGCAGAGGACGTGGAGCCGGTATAGGCCAGAATGTCCCCCGTTTTCACATCGTCGGAGCGGAAGGAGCCATAGGCCCCGAAATATCCCCTGACCATGGGGACATAGTAGTTCTCCCACAGGCGGCGCAGCTCCTCCCGGGGCGTGTGCAAAGTCATCTCCCCGCTCTCCACCTGGAAAATCTCCACCCCCAGCTGCTGCAGCCCGATGATGAAGTAATTGGCCAAAGCGTCCCGGCCGTAAAAAGCCCTGCCGTCCTCCGGCACGTCGGGGGTAAGGCTGTCCGTCCACTCATAATATGTCCCGGCCACAGCCGCGACGCCCTCAATGGTCCGCAGATCCTCCAAAGAGACGCCTGCGGCCGCTGAAAACTCGTCCCAGTCCGTCTTGTTCAGCATCATGATCTCCGTGGACTTTGCCGTGGGGAAGATCCGGAGAGTGCCGTCGGCGGCGATGCGGCCCTCCTCGATGTAGGAGTCCACATACCTCTCCAGCTCCTCCTGGCTGAGGTAGCCGGACAGGTCGGCCAGGGCGCCGGCCTGCTCCACCTCGTAGGCGGTATCCGCGTAGGAGGAGAAGATGTCCGGCATGGCGGCCGCTCCCACCTTGCCGCCGATGGCGTCCCGCACGGCCGACTCCAGGTCGGACACCGAGCCCTGAGAATAGCTCTCCACATAGATCCCCAGCTCCCGGCCTGCCGTGTCGTTGAACTCCTCCACCAGCGCGTCGAAGGCCGCCTGCTGAGAGCCGTTGTAATAGTGCCAAACTGTCAGGGACACCGGGTCCTCTGGGTCCAGGGGACCCTTGCCGCCGCACCCCGCCAAGGCCGCCGCCAGCGCCGCCGCCAGACATATCAGACCGATTTTCTTCCCTGCTCTCTCTGCGATCTTCACAGGTTATCTCCCCCTTGATTCTTAAAAATCACCGAATGGATTCCCGCGCACATCCTAATTTTACTAGTTTACCACAGATCTGCCGCGTTTTCAAGACAGCGATACGTCCTTTTGCCCGTTGTTCCGCCGACGCCGGAGCCGCCAGAAGCAAAAAGGGGGGACGCCCGTCCCCCCTGCCGCAGATCTGTCAGCCCGGCGGCCAGGTCATGTCCCGCCCTGCCAGCACATGAAAGTGTAGATGGGGCACGCTCTGACCCGCCTGCTCGCCGATGTTGGACACTACCCGGTAGCTCTCAATACCCTTTTCCGCCGTAACCTTGGCAATGACCTCAAAGATGTGCGCCACCGCCGCGCTGTTTCCGGCGTTCACACCGGAGACAGAGGCGATATGCTCCCTTGGGATCACCAGGAAATGGGTGGGCGCCTGGGGGGCGATGTCCTGGAAGGCATAGCACACTTCGTCCTCATAGACCTTGGCGCTGGGAATCTCTCCCGCGGCAATTTTGCAGAATAAGCAGTCAGACATTTCAAAACCTCCTCTGTTTTTCTTGAGTACCGTTCAAAATAAGACACAGTGTGGATTCCGAACAAATTTTACCGGAAAGCCGTACATTTGGCCCATCATGCCCTAGAGCCTGTTCTAAGGCCGCCGAAACGCCGGATTGAGACGGATTTTTCGCCGCCGTTTTCAGTCGCAGTCAATATGCAGCAGATGCTTTCCGCAGTGGAGACACTGAAACAAATAGCCCTGGAGGCTGCCGCCATTGGACAGACCAGTCAGATTTTCCTTGAACCAGGCATCCAGGCCCGGGTCCTCCGATACTTCCGCCGTCAGGCCCATCTCCTCCAGCTCCCTCCAGCCCACACAGCCCAAAAAGGCACAGTAGTCGTCACAGTGGGCCCGCCAGTATTCCTGCTGCCAGCCGCAGTAGCCGGGTGTGCGGCAGGTCAGCTCCTCCAGCTTTTCTGGGTCGCTGACCTCGTCTGCAGACTCGCTGTCCTGAAACGCTCCATCGAACTTTTTCGCCGCCGCGCCGCTGGCAATACACCCAGGGCACAGGTTTTCCACTTCCTCCACACTGTAAAAGGGCCCCTCATAGGTGACGAAGGTCTCCTTTTCACAGCAGGGGCAGACCACCGCCGCATCCCGCCTCTTGAAAATCTTCGTCTTAAACGGGTCCGGGTGGTACTTGAACACAGGAAATGGCACGAAAACGCCTCCTTACCATTACAAGGATTTTTAGGGTTGTTGGAAAAAGGTCCGCCGTTTGGGTTTTCGCCATGAAGCAAACAAGGCCTGCCGCAGTCAGGGCCAAAACACACCGCCAAACGTGCACGGGAGACGCGGCTCTCACACAAATTGGTTCCGTCCTGCGTCGTACTCGTAATTCAGCGCCGCCAGTGTCTCCCGCAGCGCCGTCTCATCAGCGTCCAGCGACGCGCACAGCTCCGCGAGACTGGGATACTCGTCCCGCAGCCTGGTGTTCAAAAAACTCAGCAGGATGAGGGGATCTTTGGGAAGCGTCATTGCTCCGGCACCACGGCGAAGAACGTCAGGTCCTCCCCGCCCTCCGGGCTGTCGTTAATCAGGCTGTGCTCATGGCCCTTGGGGCAGTAATGGCAGGAGCCCGGGCCCAGCGGCTCATATGTCCCGTCGCACAGCACCTTGCCGGCGCCGGAGAGGATGTAGATGATCTCACTGCTGGTCTCGTGAGTGTGCAGGCCGATGGAGGCCCCGGGGATCAGCGTACCCCGCATGATCTTCCCCAGCGGGTCCGCGTACATCTTGGCGGAGACCTCCTTCTCGCCGCCCCGCAGATGGGGCATGACAGTGGTCTCCATTTTATCGAATTCAATTAACACAGAATCGTTCTCCTTTCCTTATCATGGATGCACCTGCATGGCGTGGGTAAACCAGTTGAAAATATGATCCCGCGTAATCGGCGACTGGTCGTACATCTCCCCAAAAAACGGCAGGGCACGGATCTCCTGATGCCAGCGGACCATCTCCTCCGGCGGCTCCGCCTGGACGGCCCTGCTCCGGGCGGCGGCCTTCTGCCACTTCCGCAGTTCCTCCCAACGGTCCGGATTCTCCTGGGCCAGCGCCTCCAGCTGAGGCAGAACACACTCCGCCAGCCCCTGCCATTGGCGCAGCTCCGAGGAGGGGAGCTTGGGAAAAATCGTCTCGTAAAGGGGCAGAATGTCCCGCTCGATCTTCTCCGCCAGCTGTTTCAGGGCATCGTCCAGAAAGGCCGTCCGGTCCTGCTGATAGAGGATGTCCTCGTAGTCTTCCACATTCCACAAGCTGCGCCGCCAGGGGTCTCCGGTGGTCCAGGCGTACCAGTCCGGGTTATAGCCACGGCCCGGAGGGCCGACGCCGAGATAGCCCCGCCGGCCGGCCTGGTACTCCTCAAAGGTCCGGCCGATCAGCAGGTAATCGTAGAGGCGGCCGGGATTCCGGCGAACAAAGCCATAGGTGTTCTGCCATTCGTAAGTAAACAGGAAGTCGGGGAAGCGGGCCGTTATCATAGCGCTCAGGCGGCGCTTGACCGAGACGCTGCGGGGGGTGGACATGGGGTCTCCTCTCCTCTTCCTATTGGTTTCCTCTGCTGCCTGGGGGCTTGTTGTTTTGTCAATGCGGCCTGCAATTCGCTTCGCTCTTGCAGGCTTTCGCTATTTTCGCTTCGCTCCGGGAAACCCAGGGGGCGCCGCCCCCTGGACCCCCGCAGCCTTTGAAAAGGCTGGCGAAACTTTTATCCGCGGCTTCGCCGCCGCTTTCAGCCCAGCTTTTCGGCCACGTAATCGTCCACGCTGGCCAGCGCGTCATCCAGCTTCAGCATATCCGTGCCGCCGCCCATGGCGCTGTCCGGCTTGCCGCCGCCCTTGCCGCCGCAGATGGCGCAGACGTTCTTCACCAGCTCCCCGGCCTTGATGCCCTTGGCTACGGCCTCCTTGCCGCAGACGGCCAGGAAGGAGATCTTCTCCCCGTTGACGGAGGCCAGCACAGCCACCACGTCCGGGGCCTTATCCCGCAGGAAATCGCCCATCTGGCGCAGGCCGTTCGCGTCCAGGCCGTTGCGCACGGCGGTGAGGACCTTCAGTCCGCCCACGTCCTTGGCGGCGGTGAGGAACTGCCGCGCCTCACCCAGGGAGGCCTCCGCCTTGAACTTCTCCAGCGCCTGCCGCAGCTCCTTGTTCTCCGCCGCCTGCTGGCTGATCTTGCTCTCCAGCTCGCCGGGGTTGGTTTTCAGCAGCTGGGCGGCATGGAACAGCATCTGCTGGTTGCGGTTGACGGTCTCCAGAGTCAGCTTGCCCACGGTGGCCTCAATCCGGCGGACACCGGAGGCCACGGACCCCTCGGACTTGATGCGGAAGGGGCCGGCCTTGGCCGTATTGTCCAGGTGCGTGCCGCCGCAGAACTCCATGGAAAAATCGCCCATCTCCACCACGCGGACCACGTCGCCGTACTTCTCGCCGAACATGGCCACGGCGCCCTTGCGCTTGGCCTCCTCAATGGGCAGGACCTCCGTCACTACCGGATAGCCCTCCAGAATGGCGTCGTTGACCAGACGGTCGATCTCGGTGAGCTGGTCCGGGGTGATGCTCTCAAAGTGGGTGAAGTCGAAGCGGATGCGGTCCGGCTCCACCAGGGAGCCCGCCTGGTGGACGTGGTCCCCCAGGACCCTTTTCAGCGCGGCGTCCAGCAGGTGTGTGGCGCTGTGGGCCCGGCGGATGGCCTTGCGGCGTTCGGGATCGATCTGGGCGCAGACGGTGTCGCCCACTTTCAGCACGCCCTCCGTCATCCGGCCGGAGTGGAGGAATTTGCCGCCCTTGTTCTTCTGCACATCGGCGACCTCAAAACCGGCCTTGTTGGCGCAGATCACTCCGTGGTCCGCCACCTGGCCGCCCATTTCGGCGTAGAAGGGGGTTTTATCCAAAACGACGGCAGCCTCCACGCCGGAGACGATCTCGTCCACCATCTCTCCCTCGGCCACGATGGCGACCACCTTTGCATCCGTGATGCGGTCGCTGTCATAGCCCACAAACTCCGTGGCGGGCACGTCGCTGCCGAACTCGATGCCAGCCCAGCCCAGGTCTCCCAGGGCCTCCCGGGCCTTCCGGGCCCGGAGGCGCTGCTCCTCCATCAGCCTGTCAAAGCCCTCCCGGTCCACGCTCATGCCCTCTTCCTCCACCATCTCAATGGTGAGGTCGATGGGGAACCCGAAGGTGTCATACAGCTTGAAGGCGTCCGCGCCGGAGAAGACCTTCTCCCCCTTGGTCTTGTGGGCCGAGAGCAGCTCGTTGTAGATCTTCATGCCGCCGTCGATGGTCTTGGCGAAGTTCTCCTCCTCCGTGCGGATGACCTTGGTAATATAGGCCTGCTTCTCCCGCAGGTCGGGGTACGCGGTCTCGTTCTCGCGGACCACGGTGTCCACCACCTCGTGAAGGAAAGGACGGTCCACCCCCAGGAGCTTGCCGTGGCGGGCGGCCCGGCGCAGCAGGCGGCGCAGGACGTAGCCCCGGCCCTCATTGCTGGGCAGCACGCCGTCGCAGATCATCATCACGGAGGAGCGGATGTGGTCGGTGATGACCCGGAGGGACACATCGGTCTTGTGGCTCTCGCCGTAGTGCGCGTTTGTGATCTCGCTGACCTTGTTGGTGATGTTCATCACCGTGTCCACGTCAAAGAGGGAGTTCACGTTCTGACACACGCAGGCCAGCCGCTCCAGGCCCATGCCGGTGTCGATATTCTTGTTCTGCATCTCCTCGTAGTGGCCCTCGCCGTCGTTGACGAACTGAGAGAAGACGTTGTTCCAGACCTCGATATACCGGTCGCAGTCGCAGCCCACGGTACAGCCGGGCTTGCCGCAGCCGTGCTCCTCGCCCCGGTCATAGTAGACCTCGGAGCAGGGGCCGCAGGGGCCGGCGCCGTGCTCCCAGAAATTGTCCTCCTTGCCGAAGCGAAAGATCCGCTCGGCAGGGATGCCGATATCCTTGTTCCAGATCTCAAAGGCCTCGTCGTCGTCCAGGTAGATGGAGGGATACAGCCGGTCCTCCTCCAGGCCCACCACCTTGGTGAGGAATTCCCAGCAAAAGGGAATGGCATCCTTTTTGAAGTAGTCGCCGAAGGAAAAGTTGCCCAGCATCTCAAAGTAGGTGCCGTGGCGGTCGGTCTTGCCGATGTTCTCAATGTCGCCGGTGCGGATGCACTTCTGGCAGGTGCACACCCGGTCCCGGGGCGGCTCCTCCTCCCGGGTGAACCAGGTCTTCATGGGGGCCATGCCGCTGTTGATGAGCAGGAGACTTGCGTCATTGGCCGGGGGAATCAGGGAAAAGCTGGGCAGCCGCAGGTGTCCCTTGCTCTCAAAGTAGCTCAGGAACATCTCCCGCAGCTCGTTTACGCCGTGATAGGGGTGTGACATATGTTTCTTCCTCCAATATATAATTAGGCCCTGTTTGAAGAATGTCAAAACGCCCAGCCGACGGATCTCTTTCGCCGCTCCGCGTCGAGCTTCCTTGCCATACACAAAGTATGGCGGCGTCAAATCGCCTTGATCGGCAAAAATATTCTCTCGCCGCTGCACATTTTGCCATTTATCAAACAAGGCCTAAGTTTTATTTCGTATCTTCCATAAAAATTCCGGATTCCGCATGCAGGATATCCCGTTCCGCAGCACCAAAAAAGCCTCCGCCCCAAACATAGGGGCGAAGGCCTTCTTCGCGGTACCACCCTAATTATCCCCCCGGGGAGACATCTTAGCCATCTGGTAACGGGGATGACCCGGCCCGCTCCCCGCGGGACGCTCCAAAGTGGCTGCCTCGCGGCGTGGGCTGAGGGCTCGCACCATCTCCCTCTCGCTGAGAGCCGGTTTCGTGAGGCTGGCTTTTTCACTGCGTTTTGCTTTATGAACAGTGACATTATATCCCTTCTCCGGGATTTGTCAAGAAGCTTCCCGCTCTTTTTTGTGCTTCTCCGCCGCCTTTTTCGCCTTCTGGCGGTTTTTAATCAGCACACACTCCCCCGTCCGGATACACTCCCCGCAGCCAATGCAGGGAGTGCTGTCGTTTTTCCCGCCGTACAGGATTCCGCAGATCACTCCCGGCACCGCCAGGACCGCGATCAAAAACAGCCAGCCATACCATGCCACAGGCCTCACTCCTCCCGTCCTTTTGTTTTAGAGCGGTTCCCAAAAATACCGAGAAAAGTTCAGCGGTCCGGGAATTGCATGACTGCGTTGTCGTCCTTTGCGGGCGTCAGCCCGCCCGCGTCCTCCGCCTTGTCCTGTAATCCCTGTCCTCGCTTCCTTTTTTCTCATTATTTTCGGGAACTGCTCTAGGCCATGTTTGAAAAATGGCGGAATGCCCAACGGCGAGAGATTTTTTCGCCAATCAAGGCAAATTTTCGCAGGCGGGCTGACGCCCGGCAAGAACATTTAACGCAGAGTGGCGGATAAAGATCCACCGTTTGGGCGTTTTGACTTTTTTCAAACAAGGCCTAGTTTACCACAGAACGGGAGACTCTTCCAGTGGCATAAGCAACAGCCGCAGCCCCAGCAGGGGCAGCAGCTCCTCCGGCGGTCCCGGCAGGGATGGCAGGGGGAACTCCTGGGGCTCAATCACCGCGCCGTCGGGCCGGGGGAGGCTCCGCTGGACGCACAGCACCGGCTCCGTCAGGCTGGAGAGGGTCAGGCTGTCCCGGGGGGACAGACCGCAGGTAATCACCGTCTCCGCGCCAAGCGGCGGCGGAGCGTCCCCGGGAATCAGCAGAATGCGGCAGAAAATCTCCGCCCTGCCCAGGGCCGCACGGCCCCGCCGGGTCAGCGCCAGCAAATCCCAGGTCCGTCCCGTCAGCCCCGCCGGGGACTCCGCCCCCAGAACGCCGGGGGGCAGATGCTCCTGCCACTGGGCCGGACAGTCAAAAATCGCTCCCTCCATCAAACCACCTCGCAAGTAGTATGGTTGCCCGTGAAAATTTTACTCGTTTTTTTGTCCGGGAAGTGCTATACTGTCTTTCAGAGCCTGCTCAGGATCTCGGAAAAAGGAGGCGGGGGCCGTGGACTTCTGGGGCCATCTGAAAACCGTGAATCATCATCGGGCGCTGGTGCGGAAATACTGCTTCCGCCTGGGGCTGTACTGGCAGGGGCTGACCCACGATCTCAGCAAGTACTCCCCGGTGGAGTTCTGGGCCGGGGTGAAGTACTTCCAGGGGGACCACAGCCCCAACGACGCCCAGCGCAAGGCCAGGGGGTACAGCGCCTCCTGGATGCACCACAAGGGCCGCAACCGACACCACTTCGAGTTCTGGACGGACTACGGTCCGGAGGGCATCCAGGGCGTGGAGATGCCGGCAAAATACGTGGCGGAGATGTTCTGCGACCGTCTGGCCGCCAGCAAGGTCTACCGGGGGGCGGACTTCGACCCCGGCGACCCCTACAAATTCTTTCTCCGGGGCCGGGACAAGCGCCTCCTGCTCCACCCCGCCACCTCCGCCCTGCTGGAGACGATCCTGGTCAAGCTGCGGGACGAGGGCGAGGACGCGGCCTTTGACTACATCCGGCGGGAGGTCTTGAAAAAAAAGGCTTGACACCGTGGCACGGCTGTGCTATTTTTGAAAATACAGACTGTCGGTCTGTTTAAGAGGGGGAGCGTCCAGTGGGACGAAACAAATATCCGGAGGAGACCATTCGGAAGATTCTGGACACGGCGGAGCGGCTGTTCATTGAAAAGGGCTATGACCACGCCTCTCTCCAGGAGATCATTGATGAGACAGGTCTTTCCAAGGGAGCCATCTACCATCACTTCACCTCCAAGGAGGACATCTTCTACTCCGTCTGCGACCGCATCGGCCAGCGGAACGGAGAGATTCTGGCGGAGGTCCGGGACAATCCCCATCTCAACGGCCTGGAGAAGCTGCGGACCATTTTCAAGGTCTCCATGCAGCCGGAACGGCAGGCCAAGATGTTCTGCATGATGCCCTACCTGCTGGACAACGCCAAATTTCTGGCCACGGAGATGCGGAGCATTTTCTTTGAGGTCGCTCCCTTTTTCATCGAGCCCATCATCCGCCAGGGCATGGCCGACGGCACCATTCGCACAGACTCTCCCAGAGAGCTGGCGGAGGCCATGATGCTTCTGTCGGGCATCTGGATCAATCCCATCGTCCGCCCCACCGCACCGGAGGAGATTGTGGCCCGGTGCGCCGTGTACAACTGTCTCTTCAACAGTTTCGGCATCTCAGAGCTGATCGACCGGGAGATTATCGACACCCTGGTACACTATGCGAAGATGGCCCATCCCCCCTCTCCGGGGACAGATCTCTGCGACTGAGAAGAAGCTGCCGCGCGCGGGCAGTTTCTTTTTGGGAATATAAAAACCGACGGTCGGTTTATAAAAGGAGAACGACTATGGAAACAACCTCTCTGTTCCGCCGGGATTTCACCCTGGTGGTGATCGGACAGATCATATCCCTCTTCGGCAACGCCATCGTGCGCTTTGCCCTGCCGCTGTACCTGCTGCGGCAGACCGGGTCCGCGGCGCTGTTCGGCGCGGTGGGAGCGGCGGCGTTCATCCCCGCCGTGCTGTGCTCCCCCATCGGCGGCGTGGCGGCGGACCGGATCAACAAGAAAACCATCATGGCCGCGCTGGACTTCTTCACGGCAGGCCTGATCCTACTCTTCGCCCTCCTCCTGGAACGGACGCCGCTGGTGCCCCTGACGGCGGCCTGCCTCATGCTGCTCTACGGCATCGCCGGGGCCTACCAGCCGGCGGTCCAGGCCAGCATCCCCCTTCTGGCGGAGCCGGAGCAGCTCACCAGCGCCAACGCCGTCATCAATATGGTGCAGACCCTGTCCGGCCTCCTGGGACCGGTGGTGGGCGGCGTGCTGTTTGGGGCCTTCGGCATCCGGCCCATTCTTTGGGTCAGCATCGGCTGCTTCTTTCTCTCCGCCGTCATGGAGCTGTTCATCCGCATTCCCCACCGGCCCCAGGAGGCCGCGGGAAGCGTGCTGTCCACGGTCCGGCGGGATCTGGGGGATGGCTGGCGGTTCATCCGGCGGCAGCGCCCGGTGTTTCTCTCCGCCATGCTGGTGCTGGCTCTTTTCAACCTGGTGCTGTCCGCCGCCCTGATCGTGGGCATTCCCGTGGCGGTGGTCCAGGTGCTGAACATGAGCGACAGCCGCCTGGGAATCACCCAGGGGGCCATGGGCCTGGGCGGGCTCTTCGGCGGCGTCCTGACGGCCTTTCTGGGCGCGCGCCTGCGGCTCCGGCGGGGCGGCCTTGTGTTGCTGGCGGCCAGCCTGACGGCGGCAGTCATGGGTCTGGCCCTTCTGCCGGGTGTCTCTCCCTCCGCCGGCTGGTGGGCGGTCACGGCCATGAGCTTCGCCGTCATGGTTCTGTCCACCATGCTGGTGGTGGTGCTCAGCGCCGCCGTCCAGAGCCAGACGCCGCCGGACCTGCTGGGAAAGGTGATGGCCTTCATCATGGCGGTGTCCAACTGCGCCTCACCCCTGGGCCAGGCGGTCTACGGAGCATTGTTCGAGGGCTGTCCGGCCTGGGCTGTTCTTCTGGGAGCGGCGGCCGCCGCGGCTTTGACGGCAGTCTACTCCGGACGGGTCTTCCGGGCGCTGGACAGCGGCAGCGCGGCGTGACGCCGGGCGAGCGGCTCCTCCCTCTCGCCCAGGTCTCCCGGCACAGGCGGGCCATCGCCTCCACGGGCCGCGTCCGGCATTTGTTCCGGCGGCAGAACAGCCCCCTCGCCTCAGAGCTGCCCCGGGTCTCGCAGCAGCCAGGCAAAGCCGTTGGGCCAAAGCTCAACGCTGTGGATGTCATGATATTTGGTATTGTACATCAACTCCGTATAGCTCCCCGTCCGGTCCACCCCGGCGCGGACGAACTCCCCGCTGAAATTGAACAGACACACCAGCTCCCGCTCCCCGGACCGGCGGCACAGGGCCAGCGCCCGGCGGTCGCCGCTGTCCTCCACCCATACGTCGGCGCCGGCGTCAAAGCAGGGCTCCTGGGCCCGGAGGGCCTCCAGCCGCCGCAGGCCCTGGAACAGCCTGCCCTGACAGGTTTCAGGGTCCTGCCGCAGCTCAGCCAGCTCCCACTGGAATTTCCCCCGGTGGAGGTAGCGGCTGTCCTCCCGCCGGTCCGGGTCGTCGTGATAGGTGTAGTCGTTGAGGCGGCCCGTCTCGTCCCCGCTGTAAATCACCGGAATGCCGCTCTGGGACAGCATCCAGGCGTGGAGGGTCAGATCGCAGGCCAGAGCCCGCTCCAGCTTGAAGGGGTCCTGCTCATACTCGGCGGCCTCCAAACCGCAGAGGGAGGCGGTGGTGCCGCACAGCCGGGCGTCCCCCAGACGGGGATCGTCGTTGTACAGCTCTCCCCGGGCGCAGCTGCCCGGGAATTTTCCGGTGAACCAGTCGTTGAGATACCGCTTGTGGGCCACTTCGTCGATGCCGAAATTCCGGGCCAGCCAGGGGTAGTCCAGTCCCCAGCCGATGTCGTCGTGGCAGCGCAGGTAGTTCAAGAACAAAAAGTCCCTGGGCAGGGCGCACACCGCCTCCATCTGCCGTTTCAGCAAAGAGGCGTCCCCAGTGGCCAGGGTGTGCCAGGTGGTAGCCATGGTGGTGACGTTGTAGAGCATATGGCACTCCGGTTTTTCAGGGGTGCCGAAATAGGGGGCTACCTTGGCCGGCTCCATCACCACCTCCCCCAGCAGCAAAACGCTGGGGCAGACAATCTCGCACACCATGCGCAGCATCCGGGCCAGGGTGTGGACCTGGGGCAGATTGCGGCAGTTGGTGCCCAGCTCCTTCCAGATGTAGGGGATGGCGTCCAGGCGGATGACGTCGATTCCCCGGTTGGCCAGGAAGAGGAGATTCTCCGTCATGTCGTTGAACACCATGGGATTGGCGTAGTTCAGATCCCACTGGTAGGGGTAGAAGTTGGTCATGACGATCCGGCCGTCCTCCAGCTGGGTGAAGCTGCCCGGCGCGGTGGTGGGAAACACCTGGGGCACGGTCCTTTCAAACTCCCGGGGAAGGTCCCAGTTGTCATAAAAGAAATACCGCTCCTGATAGCCCGGCTCTTTTGCCCGGGCTTTTTTTGCCCACTCATGGTCCTCGCTGGTGTGATTCATCACAAAATCCAAACACAGGCTGATCCCCGCCCTCCGGCAGGCGTCCGCCAGGGCCTCCAGGTCGTCCATGGTCCCCAGCTCCGGCTGGACCGCCCGGAAGTCGGAGACGGCGTAGCCGCCGTCGCTGCGGCCCTTGGGAGACGCCAGCAGGGGCATCAGATGGAGGTAGTTCACTCCGCACTCCTCCAGATAGGAGAGCTTCTCCCGCACGCCCCTCAAATTACCGGCAAAGGCGTCCACATAGAGCATCATGCCCAGCAGGTCCCGGCGGCGGTACCAGTCCGGGTCCGCCTCTCTCCGAGCGTCCTGGTCCCGGAGGGCCTTTTTCCGCCCCTTCCAGCACCGCTCCAGCATTTCCGTAAAATAGCGGAAAGCCCCCTCATCCCGGTACAGCTCAATATAGAGCCATTTCAGTTCGTCATAGTGGCGCGCCAGACGGCGCCGGAACAGATCTGTCATGTTTCTGCCTCCTCCGGCCAAAGTTTTGGCATACTATATCACACCGGGCCCGCCGGGCGCAAGGGGAAATTGCCGCCGTGGAAGCGCGCCTGATCCTCCCCGCCCAAAAACCTGCATATTGCCATATTGTTTTATGAGCATAATCTATCTCCCCCTTATAAAATCCGGTGTTTTTATGTTTTATACAAAATAAAATCAACCGAATTGTGCGCAAAGTCGAATTTTTGCGCAAATATACCAGGATGTCGCCCAATCTGTACCAAAAGCGTTCTATATCACATTCTGATATATTTCAAAAAATACAATCTATTTACACGCGGGCGGAAACCGTATTATGATTTGTTCATAGTTACGTAACGTTTTCCGAGCGCGACAAAAAAGCAGAGGAGTGGAGTTATGAAAAAGATTCCCCGCGCCGCCGCCCTTGTCTTGACCATAACACTGCTGCTGTCCCTGTGCGGGTGCGGAGCGGCAGACGGCAAGACGCATCTTACCTTCCAGATCTGGGACGTGGCCCAGCGGGACGGTATGCAGGCCATTTGCGACGCCTACACCGCCCAGAACCCCGGCGTGGTCATTGAGGTTCAGGTCACCAGCTGGAGCGAGTACTGGACCAAGCTGGAGGCCGCCGGCGAGAGCAATACCATGCCGGACATCTTCTGGATGCACACCGACCAAATCCTGTACTACGCCGACTTCGGCATCCTGGCCGACCTTACCGACCTCTACGCCGGCGAGGACCCCAACTTCTGGACAGAACACTATTCCGATATCTCCATCGGCAACGCCAGCGGCTCCGACGGCCGGATGTACGGCGTGCCCAAGGACCGTGACAACGTGGTTCTGGTATACAGCCGGGAGATATTCGACGATGCCGGCGTGGCCTATCCCGACGAGAACTGGACCTGGGACGACATGATGGACGCCTCCCAGAAGATCTATGATGCCACCGGAAAATACGGCTACATGGCCTATAACGACGAGCAGCTGGGCTACTGGAACTTTGTCTACCAGAACGGCGGCTACATCCTGGACCCGGAAACCAACATCCACGCCGGCTACACCCAGCCCGCCACCGCCGACGCCATCAAATACTATGTGAATATCCAGAAGAACGAGTGGTGCCCCGACCAAACCTTCTTCGCCGAGACAACCCCCGGCACCGCCTTCTTCTCCGGCATGGGCTCCATGTTCTATGAGGGCTCCTGGAATCTGCTCTCCGAGCTGAAAAACTACCCCGATATGGTGGGCAAGTGGGACATCGCCCCTCTGCCCAAGTGCCCCAGCCCCGCCTCCGGCGACGGCGCCGGCACCATCTCCAACGGCCTGTGCTACTCCACCGCCGCCAACGGCAAAAACCTGGACATCGTCAAGGACGTGCTCCGCTTCTTCGGCAGCGAGGAGGGCCAGCGCATCCAGGGCGAATCCGGCGCGGCCATTCCGGCCTATCTGGGCCTGGAGGACTCCTGGACCACCGAATTCGCCAAGTTCGACTATCTGCTGGACGTCCAGGTCTGCTACGACCAGTTCGAGACCTGCGTGCAGTACATCAACAACGCCACCCGCCGCAAGTGGAAGTCCAACGTGGCCGATGAGATGGTCAAGGTCTACAACGGCGTGGACATCGACGCCCAGCTGGCTGTCATGCAGGGGATTGCGGACAGCTATGTGACGGACTGACCGAGAGAGGAGGCATATTTGTGAACAACAAACTTTCCCCCGCCGCCCGGCGGGAAGAAAACTGGGGCTGGATCATGGTCGCGCCCACCATCACCGGGCTGGTTGTACTGAACCTGTGGCCCTTTGTCCAGACCATCTACACCGCTTTCTGCGAGCACCTGGGCTTCGGCCACTATCAGTTCGTGGGCCTGGACAACTTCGTCCGGATGTTCCAGAACGCCGAGTTCTGGCGGGCCACCTGGAACACCATCCTGTTCTGCATCCTCACCGTCCCCGTGGGACTGTTCCTGTCCCTGCTGGTGGCCATGCTTTTGAACGCCAAGATCAAGTTCAAGGGCGGCTTCCGCACCATCTTCTTCCTGCCCCTGGTGTGCGCCCCCGCCGCCGTCACCATGGTGTGGCGCTTCATCTTCAACGGCGAGTACGGCATCCTGAACCAGATCTTCGGTACCCACATCGGTTGGATCACCGACCCCAAGTTCGTCATGATCTCCTGCGCCATTGTGGCCATCTGGAGCAACATCGGCTATGACGCCGTCCTCCTGCTGGCGGGTCTCCAGAACATCCCCAAGACCCTGTACGAGGCCAACAGCATCGACGGCGCCGGCAAGGTAAAGCAGTTCTTCACCATCACCCTGCCCATGGTCTCCCCCACTCTGTTTGTGGTCATGATTATGCGGCTGATGTCCGCCGTCAAGGTCTACGACCTGATCTACATGATGGTGGAGGACACCAATCCCGCCGTCACCAGCGTGCAAAGCCTGATGTACCTGTTCTACCGCTCCTCCTTCGTCGCCGGCGAGCGCGGCTACGGCTCCGCCATCGTGCTGTGGACCGTCCTGCTTATCGGTCTGGTCACCGTCATCCAGTTCTACGGCCAGAAGAAGTGGGTCAACTACGACGTGTAAGGAGGAAGAGAAATGAAAAACAGTTCTTTAGAGGCCTCCCAGAAGCGGATGACCATTCTCACCTACGTGGTGCTGATCGCCGCCGCCCTCCTCATGGTCTTCCCCTTCATCTGGATGATTCTCACCAGCTTCAAGACCGTGGCCGAGAGCAACGCCACTCCTCCCGTCATCTTCCCCAGCGCCTTCCGGTGGGAGAACTTCCGTGACGCCGTCACCAGCCTGCCCTTTATCAAGCTGTACATCAACACCGCCCTGATGATCTTCTTCCGGGTGATCTGCGCCGTGGCCTTCAGCTCCATGGCGGGCTACGCCTTCGCCATGCTGGAATTCCGGGGCAAGAAGCTGCTGTTCGGCATCGTGCTGATGCAGATGTCCCTGCCCTCCCAGATCTTCATCATCCCCCAGTACCAGATGGTGGCCCACATGGGGCTTGCCAACACCATCTTCGCCCTGGTCTTCCCTGGCATCGTCAGCGCCTTCGGCGTGTTCTTCCTGCGGCAGACCTACATGGGCATCCCCAAGGAGATCGGCGAGGCCGCCTACCTGGACGGCTGCACCCAGTGGCAGACCTTCTACAAGGTGATGTTCCCCCTCACCGGCACTTCCGTGGCCGCCCTGACCATCTTCACCGCCGTGTTCGCTTACAGCGACCTGATGTGGCCCCTGGTGGTCAACTCCGACCTGAACATGATGACCCTTTCCTCCGGCCTTGCCACGCTGCGGGGTCAGTTCAGCACCAACTTCCCCGTGCTGATGGCCGGCTCTCTGCTGGCCATGCTGCCCATGGTGGTCCTCTACCTCATCTTCCAGAAGCAGTTCATCGAGGGCATCGCCTCCACCGGCGGAAAGTAATGAAAATGATGTCTTGAATTTTTGAATCAAAAGGAGGAAAATAGATATGGCCGCCTTGAATTTGAAAGGTATTACGAAAATATATCCTCACAGCGGAGATCAGAAAAAAGCCAAAAAGAAGAAGGGTGAGCCCGAGAAGAAGACGAACCTGCAGGTGACCGACCAGGGCGTCGTCGCGGTCCAGTCCTTCAATCTGGACATCGCCGACAAGGAGTTCATCGTTCTGGTAGGCCCCTCTGGCTGCGGCAAGTCCACCACGCTGCGCATGGTGGCCGGCCTGGAGGAGATCTCCGGCGGCGAGCTGTACATCGACGGCAAGCTGGTCAACGACGTGGAGCCCAAGAACCGGAACATCGCCATGGTCTTCCAGTCCTACGCCCTGTATCCGCATATGACGGTATATGAGAACATGGCCTTCCCCCTGAAGCTCCGCAAAACCCCCAAGGAGGAAATCGACCGCCGGGTGAAGGAGGCCGCGGCCATTCTGGACATCACCCAGTACTTAGACCGCAAGCCCAAGGCCCTCTCCGGCGGCCAGCGCCAGCGGGTCGCCATCGGCCGGGCCATCGTCCGGGAGCCCAAGGTCCTTTTGATGGATGAGCCCCTCTCCAACCTGGACGCAAAGCTCCGCAACCAGATGCGGGCGGAGATCATCAAGCTGCGCCAGAAGATCAACACCACCTTCATCTACGTCACCCACGACCAGACCGAGGCCATGACCCTGGGCGACCGGATCGTCATCATGAAGGACGGCTTCATCCAGCAGATCGGCACGCCCCAGGAGGTCTTCGACCACCCCGCCAACCTCTTTGTGTCCGGCTTCATCGGCATGCCCCAGATGAACTACTTCAACGCGAAACTGGTCAACGAGGGCGGCAAATACGCCGTATCCGTGGAGAACTGCAAGGTGGTGCTCTCCGAGGAGAAGCAGAAGAATCTGGCCGCCCACAACGCGGCCCCCCAGGACATCACTCTGGGTGTCCGCCCCAGCCACATGGTGCTGGCCAGGCAGCCCGGCAACACCCTCTCCGCCACCATCGACGTATCCGAGCTGATGGGCAGCGAGGTCCACTTCCACGCCAACGCCAACGGCAAGGACGTGGTGGTGATCGTGCCCACCATGAACGCCGACGGCGAGCGCATTGACTCCTTCCACGCAGGCGACAAGCTGAATCTGACCTTCAGCGGCAATGTCTGCCATATCTTCGGCAAGGACGGCAGGAACCTGGAATTCTAAAATCGATCCCACACACATCCGCGCCGCCCCGTGCCCGCTCCGGGGCCGGGGCGACGCGGATGCAAACCCGGCTGCGCACAAAGCCGGCATTCTGCGTTCTGACACAGGAGCGACAACTGAGCGAGGAATCCCTATGATCGTTTTGGACAAGGAAAACCGGGTGTTCACTCTGCACACCCAGAACACCACCTATCAGATGAAGGCGGACCAGCACAACATCCTGCTGCACACCTACTACGGCCCCCGAATCAGCGGCGGCGACCTGTCCTACCTCATCCAATATGCCGACCGGGGCTTCTCCCCCAATCCCAACGAGGTGGGGGACGAGCGGGACTACTCCCTGGATACCCTGCCCCAGGAGTACTCCTCCTGCGGCGTGGGGGACTTCCGCATCCCCAGCATCGAGTTTGAGCCAGAGGACGGCAGCCGCCTGGCGGACCTGCGCTACGCGGACTATGCGCTGCATCAGGGCAAATACAGCCTGGAGGGCCTGCCCGCCTTCTGGGGCGGCGAGGAGTGGGAAACCCTCGTCATCCGCATGCGGGACACGGCCGCGAAGATGTCGGTGGAGCTGTACTACGGCGTACTGGAGGAGCGGGATTTGATTACCCGGGCCGTCCGGGTGGTCAACCAGGGGACGGAGACTGTCCGGCTCCAGCGCTGCGCCTCTTTGTGCCTGGACTTCCAGCGGGACGATCTGGACTTCATCACCTTTGACGGCTGCCACACCATGGAGCGCTGCCCCAGCCGCGCCCCCCTGCGCCCCGGCATTCAGAGCGTGAACAGCCTGCGGGGCACCTCCAGCCACCATCACAACCCCTTCGTCATTCTCTGTGACCGCGGGGCCAACGAGGACTACGGCCTGTGCTACGGGGCCATGCTGGTGTACAGCGGCAACTTCCAGGCGGCGGCGGAGCGGACCCAGCTGGAAAACAACCGTCTGGTGCTGGGCATCGACCCCTACAACTTCTGCTTCCTCCTGGCCCCGGGAGAGTCCTTCACCGCCCCGGAGGCCGCTCTGGTCTGCTCCCCCAAGGGCTTTGGCCAGATGAGCCGCCAGTTCCACCGCGCCCTGCGGGAGCACCTGATCCGGGACCCTTACCAGGGGAAGCGCCGGCCGGTGCTGATGAACAACTGGGAGGCCACCTACTTCGACTTTACCGCCGACAAGCTGGTGGACATTGCCAAAGGCGCACAGGGCCTGGGTATCGAGCTGTTCGTCATGGACGACGGCTGGTTCGGCTCCCGGGACACTGATCTCAGCGGGCTGGGGGACTGGTCTGTCAACCTGAAGAAGCTGCCGGGCGGCCTGGAGGCCCTGGTTCCCCGCATCCAGGCGCTGGGCATGGGCTTTGGCCTTTGGATTGAGCCGGAGATGGTCAGCGAGAACAGCCAGCTTTACCGGGAGCATCCCGACTGGGCCCTGGGTGTCCCCGGACGGCCCCAGACCCGGGGCAGAAGCCAGCTGGTGCTGGACTTCTCCCGCCGGGAGGTCCGGGACTATATCTACGAATCCATACAGAAGATCCTGGACGGCGCCGACATCACCTATATTAAATGGGACATGAACCGGAGCCTCTCCGACGTCTGGTCCGCCGCCCTGCCCGCAAACCGCCAGGGGGAGGTCTACCACCGCTATGTGCTGGGCGTGTACGACATTCTGGAGCGGCTGCGCCGGGACTACCCGGAGCTGCTGATCGAGGGCTGCTCCGGCGGCGGCGGCCGGTTTGACGCGGGGATGCTCTACTACACCCCCCAGATCTGGTGCAGCGACAACACCGACGCCGTGGACCGCCTGCGCATCCAGTACGGCACCTCCTTCTGCTATCCTGTCAGCGCCATGGGGGCCCACGTCTCCGTCTGTCCCAACGAGCAGAACGGCCGCGTCACCTCCATGGAGACCCGGGGCGCTGTGGCCATGAGCGGCACCTTCGGTTACGAGATGGACCTGAGCCGGTGTACGCCGGAGGAGCGGGAGATCATCAAACAACAGACGGCCTTTTTCAAAGAGCACTACGACCTGATCCAGCAGGGGGATTACTACCGCCTCAGCGACCCCTTTGCCGACCCCTTTACCGCCTGGGAACAGGTCTCCCCCGACGGCCGCGAGGCCCTGGTCTCCCTGGTCACCGGCCCCACCCAGGCCGCCGCCCCCTTCCGCAGCCTGCGGCTCAAGGGGCTGGACCCCTCCCTGCGCTACGCCGTGAACGGCCAGGGCGCCTTCCCCGGCGACGTGCTGATGGAGGCCGGCTGGCCCCTGCCCATGCCCCAGGGAGATTATCAGTCCATGCAGCTGTACCTGTCCGCGCTGTAGGCCGTGTCTGAAAAATGGCAGAGCGGCGGATCTTTTTCCGCTGTGCATTCCGCCATTTACCAAGCAATGCCCAATCAGGAACTCCCGCCCTCAGCAAGTGAGGACGGGAGTTCTGCCTGTCACATAGACGAAAGGAGCTCACGGAATATGACGCAGTACGAGAGAATGCTGGCGGGCCTCATCTACGACCCCGCCGACCCGCAGATCCTGTCGGAACAGGCGGGCTTTGCGGAGCGCCTCTGGGCCTTCAACCAGCTGCGGCCCGGCGACGCCGCGGAAAAGGAACGGTATATGAAGGAAGTCTTCGCCTCCTGCGGCGAGGGCTGCTGGATCGAGCTTCCCTTCCGCGCCAATTGGGGCGGGCGCCACGTCCATTTCGGCCATCGCGTCTACGCCAATTTCAACCTCACCCTTGTGGACGACGGCAATATCTTCGTTGGTGACAACGTCCTCTTCGGCCCCAATGTCACGGTCGCCACGGCAAACCATCCCATCGAGCCGGGCCTGCGGAGCAGAGGCCTGCAATACAACCGGGATGTCCATATCGGCAACGACGTCTGGATCGGGGCCGGGGCCGTTCTCGTGCCGGGCGTGCGCATCGGGGACGGCAGCGTGATCGGCGCGGGGAGCGTCGTCACCAGGGACATTCCCGCCGGCGCCGTCGCTGCGGGCAATCCCTGCCGCGTACTCCGCGCCATCGGGGAGCGCGACCGGGAGTTCTTCTTCCGGGGCGAGAAAATCGATTGGGAGAACCTGTGAGGATCTATTTTTTCTGCTGCTCCTCTGCCCGCCACTGTCTGGGGGACACGCCGTAGCGCTTCTTGAACGCGCGGGAGAAGTGGAGCTGATTCGGATAGCCGCAGCCGGCGGCGATGTCCCGGATGGAGTTCCCCGACAGCTTCATCATCTCCGCCGCCTTGGAAAGCCGCAGGCGGATCAAAAACTCCTGGGGCGGACAGCCCATGATCTCCTTGAACAGCTTGCTGAAATAGCTGCGGTTCAGCCTGCACACATCGGCGATCTCCTCCACCGTGAGATCCCGCTGATAATTGTGCTCCATGAAATTGACGGCCTCCTGAATGTAGAAGTCCTTGAGCTTTCCGCCGTGGAGCGTCTTCCGGGTGGAGGAAGAGCGGATCAGCGCGTCCAGAAAGAGGCACAGGTGTCCGATCAGGTGGAGCGGCGCGGCTTCGGCGTGCCGGGCGATGTAGAGCATGGTATCCCGCAGCTCGTCCCCCTGAGACGGGAACTGCGGATGGTAGATGGGCTGAAGGGCGCTCAGCCCCGCGCCGTCCAGATATTCCTCCACCCGCAGGCCGTCAAACTCCAGCCAGGTGTACTCCCAGGGGTCCGTCTTGTGGGCGGCGTAGGTGTTAATCTGCCCGGGACAGATGAGGAACCCCTGCCCCGGGCCCAGTTCATACCTGCGGTCCGTTCCGTCCGGGCCGGTGGAATCCAAGGTCCCCTGCCCGGAGATGATATAGTGGAACAGGTAGTGATTGCGCACAAAGGGACCGAAGGAGTGCAGAGGCCTGCACTGCTCCCAGCCGTATTGGTACAGGCGGAAATCCAGGAAATTCTCATTGGGGAAAATGGAGAAGGAATAGTTGTTCATGGACAGGCGCTCCTCTCTTGACGGCCTCCGCTCTCCGCGCGCTTTTCCTGTCCGGGGAGTTTACAGCTGCCCGTTTGGTACACTATATCAGATTCTTTCCCAAAAATCCATACAAAACTGCACAAATTCCCGATGTTTTCCGCCATGAAACAGCCCTTGCTGCCGTGTAGTTATTGACATAATTAGATCTTACCAGTATAATTGAAATAATTTGGATCATCGAGAGGAGACGACAGCGTGAAACAATTTATCGGTATGAGTGTGCGCGGAAATCTGGAGGAGGCAGTCAGCGGACTCCGCGCCCCACAATTCATTATGCTGTTATCAAACAACTCCCAGTTTGAAACCCACGTAAAAGCGCTGGAACAGCGGTTCCCCGGCGTCCCCAGCATCGGCTGCATCGGCATGTGCTATCAGACCGGCGTCGTGGAAAACGGCGTGGGCGTCATCGCCTATTCCGACGGCGTCTCCGCCGCCGCCAACGTGCTGGAGGAGGTATCCGTCATGCCCGTGAAGTACATCCAGCGGCTGGAGCGGGATCTGCGCACGGTGGGCGGCACCGGCAACGATACCGTGTGCATCGACTTCTGCACCGGAAACGACGCCTGCGTACTGACCACCATCCACACCTCCCTGCACAAGCACGGCATCTCCCTGGTGGGGGGCACCGGCGGCGAGGGCCGGATCTCCGCCAACGGGCGGGTCTATCAGGACGCCGTGGCCTATGCCGTGGTGCGGAACCTGGGCGGCCGGGTGAAGACCTATAAGGAGAACATCTACCACCAGTTTGGAAACTACCGCTTCATCGCCTCCAATACGGACCGGGCCAATTACATATTGGGCTCCCTGAACGGAAAGCCCGCCAAACAGGTCTACCAGAGCATCCTCCACGTGACCGACGAGGAGATCCTCACCCGCACCTTCCAAAACCCCTTCGGCAAGATCAACGGGGACGACACCTGCATCATCTCTATTAAAGAGGTCAACGGCAACGCCCTGGCCTGCTTCCGCCAGGTGAACGACTCCGACGTTCTGATCCTCCTGGAGCTGGGGGACTATCAGGCCATCACCCGGAACACCATTCAGCAGATTCAGCGGGAGTTCCCCAAGCGTTCCGCCGTCTTTTCCGTGAACTGCCTGTTCCGGTATAAGCTCTTCTCGGAACGGGGGTATATGCAGAACTACCTGCGGGAGATGGCCTCCCTGGGCTGCCACGCCGGATTTGTCGGCTACGGAGAGCACTACAACAACCGCTTTGTCAACCAGTCCATGACCTGCGCGGTCTTTGAGTAAGGGAGGGGATTCGGAATGATTTTTTCGGGAAAGAACCGGAGACAGCAGAATGAGCCCGGCGGGGAGAAAAGCCTCTATCCGGTCCTGCACGTGGCGGACAGCCTGAAAGAATACCAGAAAGAGCTGGTGAAAAAGGAGGTCGCCTCCCTCTCGGAGCTGGGCATGGTGGGCAGTTCCTTCTCCGGCGTGCTGACCGAGGCGAACAATTTCCAGGAAAAGCTCCAGGAGCTGGGCCAGTCCTTCTCCAGCATCAACCAGACCGCGGGGCAGTTCGGCCAGGTCCGGGGCGAGATCGCCCAAATGGTGTCGGAGGCCCAGGGCCAGCTGGAGGAGCTGGGGCAGACCTCCGCGCGGGTACAGCAGTCCTACGAGGAGATGACGGAAATTTTCTCCAAGCTCCAGGCCGCCATTCGGGAGATTCAGCAGTGCATGGGAAAAATCGTGTCTATCGCAGACCAGACAAACCTCCTGGCCATCAACGCCTCCATCGAGGCCGCCAGAGCCGGCGTGGACGGCCGGGGCTTCGCAGTGGTGGCCGCCCAGGTAAAGCAGCTGGCTGAGGAGATCAAGGTCCTGGCCCAGGACGTAAATATCGGCATCTGCGACGTGGAGGAGCGGGCCGGCGAGCTCAGCGGCAGCATCCGCACATCCCAGGAGACGCTGAGTCAGGGCGCCGGCGCCGTCGCCCAGACGGGCGAGAGCTTCCGCAGGATCACGGACGCCGCCGAGGGCGCCGTGGCTGTTCAGACCGAGATTTCCGGGGTCATCAGCACCTCCCAGGGGGAACTGCAGTCGCTGTGCCAGTTCTTCGACCAGATCCGGAACCTGTACCAGGAGGTGGTCAAGCACATTGACCAGGCCAGCCGTCTGGGTACCACCAAGAGCGCCATGTTTGAGGACATGGACAACATGATCTCCCAGCTCCCCCCCATGGTCAAGGAGCTGGAGCAGCAGAGCTGACAAGGGCCCGCCTGATGAGAATACAGGGCCGCCGGAACCAGGAGATTCCAGCGGCCCTCGGCGCATTTTTGAGGCGGTCCTCTCCCCCTTCCCCGGGGAACGGTCCTGCCTGTTCTCCGCAGGAATTGGATGAAGGGCAAATTTTTTTCAAAAGAAGGCTTAATTTCCGCGGAGGCCTGCCGATAAAGCTATTGAACGGATTCGGCGGCGGCTGAGTCCTGGAAGGTTTCACCCGGTCCGCGCGGCCGGCTGAAATAGCGCACCGGCGTCTGAGGGCCCGGGCAGTCCGGCCGGTTGCCCGAACCGGAAGACGTCACCACATCTGCGGACGGACGCAAGGATGAGCGTCCGGGAATAACGATAAGGAGATAGAAACATGCGTATTCAGCACAATATTATGGCGATAAACGCCTACCGCAACTACAACACCAACACCTCCGCTCTGAGCAAGAACCTGGAGAAGCTGTCTTCCGGCTACAAGATCAACCGCGCCGGCGACGACGCCGCGGGCCTGGCCATTTCCGAGAAGATGCGCGCCCAGATCACCGGTCTGCAGGCCGCTCAGAAGAACGTCAAGGACGGCATCTCCCTGGTGAAGACCGCCGAGGGCGCCATGCAGGAGATCCAGGACATGCTCAACCGCATGGACTACCTGGCCACCCAGTCCGCCAACGGCACCTATGACGACGAGGTTGACCGCTACAACCTGCAGAAGGAGGTTGACCAGCTCAAGAGCGAAATCAACCGTATCGCCGACAGCGCCAACTTCAACGGCATCAACCTGCTGGACGGCAGCCAGGACGGCGGCTCCAGCAGCACCAGCATGACGAATGTTACCGTAACCGTTGAGGGCGACTCGGTGAAGCCCAACGAGGAGACTCGGAAGGGCATCTACGCTGTCGACATGAAGAACTTCAAGTTCACCGCCGCCAGCACGGCTAAGGGCACCGTGAACATCAAGGTTGCCGGCAAGACAATTGCTACCGGCACGGTTAGCGCCAGCGGCGGCAGCATCTCCGCTGCTGATCTCACCGTGAAGTCGGGTGATATTACTATCGGCGGTGTGACCTTTACAGTTGGCGGGGACGCTACGGGCGAGATCACCCTGACTATGAAGAACGATCCCACGAAGGATTTCACCACTGCAATGCCGGTGACCGTCGACGGCGTCACGCAGGCTTCTGTTCAGGCTGATGCTGTCACTAATTTGGGCAACAACGGCCTCAGCGACACCGTCCGCGTGAAGCAGGACGCAATCTATGCGCCTGAGCGTATCTATGCTACCGCTAAGTTTGATCTCTCATCGGTCTTCGCCGACGGCATCAAGGACGGCGACCAGCTCCAGATCGGCAACGAGACCTACACCTTCTCCGTGGGTGCGGACAGCAAGTTCAAGAGCGGCAAGAACATCATCGATCTGACCGCCTTTACAGAGGGCAGCGACAAGCTCACCGCCGCCGCCGCCCGCCGCCTGACCGCCGCCGCCTCCGGAAACAAGATGTTCAAGGTCACCACCACCAATAAAGATGGTGTGATTCATCTGACTGAGCTTGACGGCGCTGTCGACTACACCAAGAACGACCTGCGCGGCGACACCACAACCGCCAAGGACGGCAACTGGACCGGCCTGGTGAAGAAGGGCAACGCCGCCACCAGCGGCGGCGGCAAGGGCCTGACTCTGCAGATCGGCGACACCAGCGATTCCTACAACCAGCTGAGCGTCTCCATCGGCGACATGCACACCTACGGCGCCATGGCCATCGACAGCATCGACATCAGCACCCGCGATGGCGCTTCCGCCGCCATCGACACCATCAAGAACGCCATCAACTACGTCTCCGGCATCCGCGGCGATCTGGGCGCCACCCAGAACCGTCTGGAGCACACCGCCAACAACCTGAGCGTCATGGCGGAGAACATCCAGGACGCCGAGTCCACCATCCGCGACACCGACGTTGCCGAGGAGATGATGGCCTACACCAAGAACAACATCCTGGTTCAGTCCGCCCAGGCCATGCTGGCCCAGGCCAACGCTGTTCCTCAGGGCGTGCTGCAGCTGCTGGGTTAATCCCCTTAAAAGCGGCATAACGCACCTCCGTCCCCTTCTGAAAGGGGCCCCGCGAAAACCCGGTGACTGCGCAGCCCGCGGCGGCTTTGCCGCTTAGGGATGCGGCGCCCCCTGCGGGTGAGCGGGTTTCGTGGTGGAAGGACTGCGCCCGCAGAGCGGCTCTCAGGCGGAGTTTTCTCCGGTGAAGAGTGTTTCGCGGCTGCCGGAATCAATCCGGCAGAGACAAAACTGCAACCACAGCACTTTTGCGGGGGCGGGCCCTTGGCCCGCCCCCCGTTCTCTTGTGAGGAGGAACGAAGATGGAGGCAATCGAAATCGCCAGAAAGCTGGCGTCACTTGGCAGCGCCGCCGAGGCGCAGGACGCTTACGGGCTGGTGATCCATCAGAGCGGCAACCCGGCGGAAAAGCTGGAGGCGGCGGTCTACATCCTGCACTCCGGCGGAAATTATAAGGTCTCCTACACCTGCTTCCGGGACCTGTATAATCAGGGTCATTTTCAGGAGCAGATCCTGCCCCTGATGGCCGGGGCCTTTTATGAGCCCAATGTAAAGGAGCTGGAAAGCCGCTACCAGCAAAACTGCAGGCTGCTGAAAAAATACCCGTACCTGTTCAGAAAGGACTTTCTGCCCTTTGAACAGCTTCCCATTCTCTTTTTCCCCTATGATGAAAACGGCTATGTCCCCTTCTTCCCGGACCGGCGGCGGTTCGGCGATTATATCAACTTCAAAAATCCTGTGGTCAGCCGGAACTTTTTCAGAGACCTGGAAAAACCCATCCTGGCCGACGACGTTTACAGCCAGTACGAACTGGAATATCTGAACGACAACGTGCGCAGAAGCGAATACATCGGCCGGGAGAACCATGTGTATCTCCATTACGCCGACTGGGGAATTTTCTGTGCGCATTTACAGTGCCTGGATCTTCACCGCCTTTTGAAGGATGAGAAGCTCATTTTTCTGATCGGCGGCGACATCCAGCGCTATCCCATTGACTTCAAGGCGGAATACGGCATTGACTACAGCCGCTGTCCCCTCAAGCCGGTGGGAGTGCGGGAGATCAACCGCCTGATTTGGCACACCCAGCTCTCCGCCCATAACGGCGGCGACTTCTTCAACGAGGTCTTTGACGCCCACCCGAATATGCTGGTTCTATCCTCGATCATGATGGAGGAGCTGACGGGCAGCATTGACGCCATGAAAGAGAAGATGGACCGGGCGAAGAGCCTGCGGGAGGCGCTGGAGCTCTTTCCGGACTGGCCCGCCGCCCGGGTGGAGGAGCTCTACCGCATAAAGGGACGGCAGGAGAAGGACTTTGCCGCCGCGGTATTTCTGGAAAACCCAATCAGCAGCGCGGGGCAGGACTGGTCCTCCCGCATTGCTCCTGCGGTGTTTTTGCAGCCCCACTTCCCCCGCATCGTCTATAACCTCTATGTGGAGCGGGGAAGCGGCCGCACGGTATTGGAGTCGGAGGACTATGAGACGGTACAGAATATGCCGCTCTTCCGCCAATTCAAATACATCAAGACCTTCACGCCCATGCGCCGCTTCACCACCAGCTACTGCGGCTCGATGCGCTTTATTTACTACAATGTCAAAACCGGCGGAACGATTTCAAGGGACACCAACTGCCAAAATGTAGTCAGCGATATGATTAGTGAATATATCGCCAACCGCAGCTTTATGGTCGACCCGGAGGACCGGCTGTATCAGGACAGCATTCTGGTCCGCTTTGAGGACGCGAAGCTGAACCCGCTGGCGACCTTTACCGCTCTGGCAGCGTTTCTGGATGTGCCCTACGCGGAATCCATGACCCGCTGCACGGAGGGTGGAAAGGATTTCTGCACCCCCGGAAATGTGAAAGGGTTTGACACGGCCTCGGTCTATCGGACCTATGACGAATTCGCCAATAACAGCGAACGCTGTTTTATCGAGTATTTTCTCCGGGACGCTTACGCGTATTACGGCTATGATTTCCACTACTATGACGGAACGCCGATGGACGATGACCGGGTACAGGCGCTGATTGACGATTTTACCACGCTGGACCATTACATACGCTGGAGCTGGGAAAAAGCCTTCGACTCCCTGCGGACAGGCGAAAACGGGGAGCGCACCATCTCGGAGGAGGAAGAAGAAGGCCTTGAGAAAATTCTGGAGGACGTGATGCGCAGCACACGGGAGAGCCGGATCAAGAACGCAAAAATTTTGATGCGCGACCTCCGTTTTGTCAACAAAAATGGACGGGCGCTGCAGATGATGAAAAAGCTGGAGCCGAACCCCGCGCTGCTGGAGCAGCCGCTGTATCACTGAGGCCATGGAAGATCTGACAATGGCCGACCTGGACCGCGCGCAGTACCTGTTAGAGCGAATGCTGGATCTGGCGGAAGCATCTGCCAAAGACGGCTGTACAGACGCGCGCCGGACCGTATTGCAAAAAGGATTCACCTTTTTACAGGCGGAGGTCCTGGAAATTTTGGACAAGACCAACGAGGAGGACATATAGGAGTGGAAAAAAAGGGAACGGTCTACTTTTTCACCGGCCTGGCCGGAGCGGGAAAGACCACCATCGGCGGACTGTTTTATGCGCGCTTAAAGGCGCGGAGCCCGGAGACAGTCCTCCTGGACGGGGACCAGATTCGAGGTGCGGCCGGCCACAGCTCTCCGGTAACGGGGGCGGTGCTTCTGGAGGACAGGTATACGACCGCGGCGAGGAAAGCAGGCGCCTGGCCCTTGTTCCAGCGCTGCCGGGATCTGGCGGACCAGGGGAAAGACGTGGTTTGCTGCAGCATCTCGATGTACTCCGACATCCGCCAGTGGAACCGGGAGAATATTGAAAATTATCGGGAAATTTACATCAAGGTCACCCGGGAGACCCTGTATAAGCGGGATCAGAAGAAGCTGTACTCCTCCAGCGCGAAAAACGTGGTGGGCGTGGACCTGCCCTACGACGAGCCGGGACATTCCAGCATTGTCATCCAAAACGACGGAGACGAGACTCCGGAGTCCATTGTTGAGCGGCTGATCCGCTTTTTCAACCTGAATGAACCGGTGTGAACAGGAGGTATGGAGAATGAGCCTTCGCGCAGATCTGCATACGCACAGCACTGCCTCAGACGGACAGTACACACCTGCGGAAATTGTAAAGCTGGCCAAATCCAAGGGGCTGGAAATACTCGCGCTCACCGATCATGATACGCTGAGCGGCCTCCGCGAGGCCGGAGAGGCCGGAGAGGCCCTGGGGCTCCGGGTCATTCCGGGAATCGAGCTGAGCGCGGACGATTACCTGAATCTCCACATCCTTGGCTACGCCTTCCCGCCCGACGCCCCCAACCTGCTGGAGATGACAACGGGAATGAAGGCCGGACGGGACCACCGCAAGTACCGCATCGCGGATTTTCTGCATAAGCACGGCGTGGACATTCCCCTGACCGAGGTGGAGGAAGCCGCCACAGGCGGCGTGATCGGCCGTCCCCACTTTGCCCAGGTCATGCTGCGGCACGGCATTGTCGCCACGCGAAAAGAGGCATTTGACCGCTATCTGGACACGCCGGAATTTCAGGAGATCGAAAAGGGCACCAAACCCAGCGCCGAGACCTGCGTAAAGGCCATCAAAGCGGCCGGCGGAAAGGTCTCTCTGGCTCACCCGTACCAAATCGTACTGGGAGATGACAATCTGGAACACCTGGTCCGGCGCCTGGCCGGCTATGGACTAGACGCCATCGAGTGCTATTACCCGCAGCATACGCCGGAGCAAACGGCGATGTACCTGAGCCTTGCGGAGAAATTCGGCCTCCATGTCACCGGCGGCAGCGATTTTCACGGTGAGAAAAACAAGCCGGACAATCTGCTGACAGCCTGGGAGCTGGAGCTGAACTGGCTGCTTTGAATGGAGGTCAATATACTATATGGAAATGTACAGTACACTTGAAGAATACCGCAAAGTGTATGAGATGCTGGCGGATGAAGAATCCCGCGACATTTATCTAAACAAACTGAATTGGCTGATTTCCGGAAATCAAAAGTACATTGACGCCATCGTAGTTAAATATCTGCCTGGGGTCCCTTTGCTTAAAAAAGCAGGGGTTGCTGAATTGAAAAAATCCATGCCCCAGGATCGAGAAGTCGTTCTCTATGGGGCGGGATCAATTGGCAAGATTCTTCTTCGTTATTGGCAGGACGATGATCGTTTTGTTGGCTTTTGCAGCCAGACCAAAGAAAAGCAGAAAAAGGGCTATTGCGGCTGGCCAGTTATAAGCCCGGAACAATTGCTGGCGCAAAAAGATATGAGCGTACTGATTAGTACGACTCGGTCAAATAAAGAAATCAGACAGATCTTAAAAGAGGGCGGATACCCTCAAGATCAGATTTATTCCTGGGCTGAATATGACTATGAAGATCCGGGACAGTATTTTGCACCGGATTTTATGGTATATGGAGACGAAGAGGTATTCATTGACGCGGGTTGTTGTGATTTGAATTCAACTTTGCAGCTGCGCAAGTATTGTAAACATCTGAAAAAGGTTTACGCTTTAGTGTCAACGCCAATTTGAAATTGTAAGAAAACGCCGAAGAAATTTTGTAGTTTTTCGGCGGGGGGGGGGTAACAGAATCAGTTATTTCCTTGCAGGAAAAGAGTATTTACGATTTGCTGTTTCTGGCGCATAAATTCCTTGCGCTCCTTCAGGCGGTAAGACTCACCCTTGATGTTGATAACGGTGCAGTGATGCAGTACACGATCCAGGATGGCGGAGGCGATGGTGACGTCGGCAAAGACCTCGTTCCACTGGGAGAAGGTTTTGTTGGAGGTGAAGACGGTGGATGTTTTCTCGTACCGCCTGGCAATGAGCTGAAAGAACAGGTTTGCACCCTGGATGTCCATGGGGAGGTAGCCGATTTCGTCGATGATGAGCATCCTGTACTTGGCCAGAACCTTGAGCTTGTCCGGCAGACGGTTCTCAAAATGGGCCTTCTTGAGCTGTTCAATGAGCTGGTGGCAGTTGATGTAGTAGGTGGAGAAACGGTGCTGTGCCGCCACCAGGCCCAAAGCGGAGGCCAGATGGGTCTTGCCCACGCCGGGCGGGCCGAGGAAGACCACATTCTCCCCGTTTTCCAGGAAGCGCATGGTAGCCAACTCATCGATCTGGCGCTTGTCGATGGAGGGCTGGAAAGAGAAATCGAAGTCGTCCAGGGTTTTCTTAATGGGAAAGCCAGACATCTGGATCTGCTTCTCATAGGCCCGTCTCCGCTTGGATTTGGCTTCTTCTGAGAAAATGTGATCCAAAACCTCCACAATGTTGAGCTTGTCCGCCACCGCCCGTTCCAGGTAGTTGTCCAGAATCTCCAGGGTGTTTTTCATTTTAAGGGCTTCCAGGTTTTCCCTCAGCCTGTCCATAGTAAATTCAGTCATACAGCACCTCGTCATATCTGGATAAATCGGAGGGCTTCAAGGGGAAATCTATTACTTTGCCCTGTTCCAGCAGAACATTTTCCGCATCTATTGTCTGTTTCAGCGTAATCCTTCTATAGTGCTGAGGATTGACAACCATGTCCTTCCTTTGATACGATATTCGATGCAGAGCGATCTGCTTTCCCTCATAGTAGGCGGCCAGCATACTGTCGAGGGCCACGACTGCCACATCTTTGCCGATGTACTCCGCTGGCACGGAGTACTGATTCCCGGCGTATGAGATGAGGCAGTCTTTTTGTACCCGCCTAAGGTTGATCTTGTCGATGATGTACTCACGGGAAAGAGGACTCAGCCCCTCTTTTTGCAGCCGTTCAAAGGGAATCTCGTTGGTGGTGGCATGGACTTTGCCATTGACCTTATTACACCAAGCCAAGGCTTGTCCATTCAAATCTGCCAGGCTGTTGTACTTGATCCCGACCATGAAGTTGTCCCGCACAAACTGCACCGTCCGCTCCACTTTTCCTTTCGTCTGACCACGATATGGCCGGCACAGGATGGGTTTGAATCCATAGAATCCCGCGAAGTCCTCAAACTGCCGGTTTAGTGTGGAGTCCTCCTGCTTCAAAAGCCGCTTGATGACTACCTGCTTCATGTTATCGTACAGAATCTCCTCCGGGTAGCCTCCGAAATACCGAAACGCGTTCTGATGGCACCGTATCAACGTGTTTGTGCTCATATCTGTGACAAATTCGATGTACCGCATCCTTGAGTACCCCAGAATCATGAGAAAGCAGTACAGCTTCTTCCACTTTCCGTCCTCGTATACCAGGTGATCCTCGAAGAATCCCCAGTCCATCTGCCCTTGCTTTCCTGGCATCGTCTCAAACCGCACCGTTGCTTTCTCATTCAAGTCCATCTTCCGGCTGCTCACATACGCCTTGACAATACTGTAACCTCCGTCAAACCCCATCTCCCGCAGCTTCTCCAGTATCCGCAACGCTGAATACGGCGCCTCTTCCAGCCACTCGTCCACGATCTGCTTGTACGGGTCCATCTTTGTTGGCTTGGGTTCGCTCAATGTGTACTCCGGCTTCTGCGGCGATTCCGCGTACCGCTTTGCCGTCCGCGGGTCCATGTGGTACTTCCGTCCCAGCTCCACATAGCTCAGCCCTTTTTGTCTGTCGCTTCGGATATCCATCCACTGTGCTCCTTTCATTTTCTGACTCCCTTTCCGGGCTCTTTCTCGCCCTGATTGGGAGTCTATCTTTTTCCCTTCACCTCCGCCACTAAACTACATTTTTTCCTCGGCGTTTTCTTACATTTTATCACTGGCGCTGACAATCTGACCACAGAGCCGGAGCGTATCTACACTTTAGCGGACAAGCTCTCCCGGAACAGCGTT
>NZ_KE159708.1:301294-490975 GCF_000403435.2 Oscillibacter sp. 1-3 | reverse complement strand
GCTCTTTTTCGTCATGGCCTACAAAGACCACGAACTCTGGTGCTTTCTTTTCGTTACGTTGTTTAATTTACAAGGTGCATGCCTTCTTCGGCGGATGTTGATTACTATACCACAAAAGTACAGGCTTGTCAACAACTTTTTTTTGAATCCCTTTCGGGATTTTCCAGAAGTTCCCGACAGCTTTGCTAGAATACCAGACAAAAAGCCGTTTGTCAAGAGGGAAATTCGATTTTTTTCGAAAAATTTTGCGGCTGTTTTCCACAGCGGAAGGGACCGCCTTCCGCGGTCCCTTCTATTATAAGATGTTATCCACAAGATATTGTGATGGTCTCCGTGGCAATCCGCTGTCTAAAGGCTGCATCGTGCTCCACAAACAGCATGGTGGGCTGAAACGCCAGCAGCAATTCCTCGATCTGCATACGAGACCAGACGTCGATATAATTCAGCGGCTCGTCCCAAATATACAGGTGGGCGCTCTCACAGAGACTCCGGGCGATCAGCACCTTTTTCCGCTGCCCGGCGGACCAGTCCTCCATATTTTTCTCGAACTGCTCCCTGGGGAAATCCAGCTTCCGCAGAATTGCCAGCAGCAGCGGCTCCTCCGCGCCGCTTCTTCGGATATAATTCCGCAGCCCTCCCTGCAGATGGGACGTATCCTGGGGCACATAGGACACCGTCAGACCGGAGAGCTTCACCAGCGTCCCCTCACTGGCAATCTCCTTCCCCAGGAAGAATTTCAGAAGACTGGACTTTCCGCAGCCGTTGCCGCCGTCCAGGGCAATTCTCTGCCCCGGCTCCAGGCGGAAGTCCAGCGGGCCGCAGACCCGCCGCTCCCCGTAAAAGAGGGACAGCCCCCGGGCGTCCAGCAGGCGGCCCCGGGCCGTCAAGGGGCGGAGCTTCAATGCCTCGGCCTGCTCCAGATCCTTGAAAAGGCCGGCCTTCTCCTCCAGCGCCCGCTGGCGGCGGTCCTCAATGGACTTGGCCCGCTGCATCATCTTGGCGGACTTGTGGCCGATATAGCCCCGGTCCGGCCGAAGTCCGGCGTTCCGCGTCCCCTTCTTCGTGGCCTCCACCCGGTCGGACCACCGGGAAGTCCGGGCCGCCGCCTGCCGCAGACGCCCCACCTCTTTCTGGAGATGCTCGTTCCGTGCCTGCTCGAAGGCGTCCCTGCGCCGCTTGTTCTCCCACCAAGAGGAAAAATTCCCGCTCTGGACCTCCACCCCCGTCCGGTTCAGAGCCATCACATGGTCCACGCACCCGTCCAGAAAGGCCCGGTCATGGGACACCAGCAAAAAGCCCCGCTTCCGCCGCAGATACTCCGCCACCGCCCGCCGTCCTTGGGCGTCCAGGTGATTCGTTGGCTCGTCAATCAATAAATACCGCTCCTCGCCGCTCAGCAGCGCCGCCAGCAGAACTTTTGTCTGCTCTCCGTTGGAGAGGGTGGAAAAGGGCCGGTACAATGCCTCGGCCTCCACGCCCAGCAGCCCTGTTTCCCGCAGCAGCTCCCACTCCTCCGCCAGAGGAGCCGCCTCCTGGAGCACCTCCATGGTCATGCGGGACAGGTCTTCCATCTCACAGGGGAAATACGTGCAGGGCGGCGCACCGGATATCTGCCCGCCGCAGGGGTGCTCCCCCAGCAGCAGGCGCAGAAAGGTAGTCTTCCCCCGGCCGTTCCGACCCAGGAAGCCCAGCTTCCAGCCGGTGTCAAACTGAAAACTCACATTCTCAAACACATTATCATAACTGCCTGGATAGGCAAAGGTCAGGTTCTCCACCCGAATCATAGACATATGGCATTCCTCCAAACGCAAAAATAGGCCGCAGGAAAGTCCCGCGGCCCATAACGCGACAGAGAATGCCCGCCTCCGGCGGGTGTCTATCGTCCAAAGGTGCGCAAAAGGATGCTGTACTTTCCTGCTTCCGGCGCCGGACAGACTGCCCCCTGGGGGACATCTCACAGCGCCTTTCATAATTTCAGCAGGAAGCAGACTTCATCCTTTCACTCCTCTTCATCAATATAGTAAAATTATCATAGCAGATTTTTGGCAGGCTGTCAACCGGCAGGGACGCGCGGGAAATGTCCGACCACGCATTTGATCATCCGTAATTTCGGCTTTGCGGCCGGGGCTCTGTCCCCGCCCGTCTTCCCGAAAACGCCAGGTTTCCGATGGGCGGGCCGGGACAGAGTCCCGCCCCTGCATAAAATCCGTGAAACAAACACTCGCCCCTGTACGGCGCCATTTTCCGTCCTATTTTTCCGGAAGCGTTTGCTTTTCCGCCTGAAGTCTGGTACACTATGTTCAATCATCAACGCAGGTGGGAGCCGGTGGGCTTCCCCGCCGGCTCCCTATTCAAAAAAGCGGCGGTGCCGCGCCCAGGGGCGGACGCTGCGCGGAGCTGTTGACTGGGGGCACCCGGTCCGCTTGCACCATCCTATGCACCGCCCCCGCCTTCCGTCACCGGCCCTCCGCCGCCCGTCCCCGCCGTTTTCCCCGGATTTCAAAAAGAAAAGAGGAGTTTTCCATGATTAAAATTGCGCCCTCCATCCTCTCCGCCGATTTTGCCAATTTGGAGCGGGACATTCAGCGCATCTCCACCGCCGATTACGTCCATGTAGACGTGATGGACGGCGTATTTGTGCCCAACATCACCATCGGCATCCCGGTTGTAAAGTGCATCCGGCCCACCACCTCGCTGCCCCTGGACGTCCACCTGATGATCGTGGAGCCAGTGCGGTACGTGGAGCAGTTCTGCGACGCCGGCGCCGACCTGGTGACGGTCCACGTGGAGGCGGACAGCGAGGAGAATATCCACGCCGCCATTGACAAGATCCACGCCAAGGGCAAGCGGGCGGGGATCGTCCTCAAGCCCAAGACCCCCGCGGAGGCGGCCCTGCCGTACCTTACGAAGGTGGAGCTGATCCTGGTAATGACCGTGGAGCCGGGCTTCGGCGGTCAGAGCTTCATGGCGGATCAGATGGAAAAGGTCGCCGCCCTGCGGAAGCTGATCGACGAGCGAAATCCCGCCTGCGAGCTGGAGGTGGACGGCGGCGTGGCCCCGGACACCTGCCAAACCTGCATCGACGCGGGGGCAAACGTGCTGGTGGCGGGCAGCGCGGTGTACAAGGCGGCGGACATCCCCGCCCGCATCGCCGAGCTGAGAGGAAAGCAGTCCTAAAGGCGGGCCAGCTCCAGCCCGACGGAGACGCCCGCCAGAAAAGCCGCCCTGTCCTCCAGACAGCCGGCCTCAAACTGCCGGACCAGAAGCGATTCCAGCCGCCGCCCCTGCTCCGCCGTCAGCGCCGCGCGGAAATTCTCCCACGCCTCCTCCAGGCCGGAGGAGAGCCGGCAGTATTCCCTCATTTGGAGATAGTCCGCGGTCCGGTGTTCCTGGGCATAGAAGTAGCGTGTTTCTGCAAGAGAACGCATGAGCCGCCCTCCTCAAATTCCAATCGGTATATACCATTTGGTTTTAGCATAACCCAATCACAAACAGCTGTCAAGCTGTTTATTAGGAGTATTATGGAAGCATTGTCAAAAAACCTGCTGACTTTGCGAAAGGAGCGAGGACTTTCCCGCGAAGCTGTAGCGAGGGCATTAGATATCTCCTCCATGACCTATCAGCGGTATGAAAAAGATCTACGAGAGCCAACTGCCTCTCTCATGGTCAAGCTGGCCGACTTTTATGGCGTCACCTTAGATCAGTTGACAGGCCGTGTCCCTCTGCCGGATCAGGAGGCATAGGCTCTGGCAGTTGAGGGAAGATGGCCGGCAGAGGGCCAGGCCCCACAAGGTGTTCTGCCGAAAAACAAAAGGTTGTTGGAGGGCGGGCCGGGTCAGAGCCGGCCCCTACAAAAAAGCCGGTAGAACATGACGCCATCCCACACGGCCCCAGCCAGGCGCGAAGCGCGGGAAGAGAAGAACGTCCCTGCGTCCATGCATCAAGTCTGCAGACCGCCTTCAATCGAAGCGAAACGCTCCCGCAAGCGCCAAACAGTCTTTTTCTCTTTTGGACCGTGCACGGCCCGTTTTCTCTTTTTCTGCGCGCAGAAAAAGAGAAAATGGGGGGTGCATCTGCCCAGCCATCATCATGGCTGAAATCTCCCCCGCCCGTCAGGGCGAGCAAAAGCCACCCCCGCCCGCAGGGCGGTCTCCCCCGTCCCGCGCCCGTGGGGCGGCCCACCCCACAACTCTGTTAAGAGGAGAACCTACTCATGGAATACTTCCCCGCCCCTTTGGAAAAGTTAGTGGAACAATTCGCCCGCCTGCCGGGTATCGGCGGCAAATCCGCTCAGCGGCTGGCCTTTTTCGTTCTGGGCCTGCCCGAAGAAGAGGCCCAGGCCTTCGCCAACGCCATCATGGACGCCAAGCGTGGCGTCACCTGCTGCCCGGTGTGCCAGAACTTCACCGCCGGGGGCCTGTGCCCCATCTGCGCCTCCCCCAGGCGGGACGGCTCCACCATCTGCGTGGTGGCGGACCCCCGGGACGTGGCCGCCGTGGAGCGGTCCCGGGAGTACAACGGCCATTACCACGTCCTTCACGGCGTCATCTCCCCCATGAACCACGTGGGGCCCGACGATCTGGCCATCAAGCCCCTGCTGGAGCGGGCAGCCAAGGGAGACGTGGAGGAGGTCATCATGGCCACCAACCCGGACACGGAGGGGGAGGCCACGGCCATGTACATCGCCCGCCTTCTGAAGCCCTTCGACGTGCGGGTGACCCGCCTGGCCTACGGCATCCCCGTGGGCGGACACCTGGAGTTTGCCGACGACGCAACGCTCATGCGGGCGCTGGAGGGGCGGAGAGAGATGTGATCTGGGAAGGAGGTCCCCCCTATGGCACGGAAAAAGCCCCTGGACTACCAGCCAAAACGCTGGGAGAAGGAGCGGCTCAAACTGGAAAAGCACCTGAAAACCATGGGCGGCGTCTCCGCCTCGGAGCATAATCTTCTGAGCATCATTCGGAGAGGAAAGCAGTCCGTCTTTCAGTGGGAGAACCCCTATGCCCAGCGCCGCGCGGAGATCCGAAAAAAGGCGGAGGATACCTGGACGCCGCTGGAACGCTCGATTGTGGAGAAAGCAGGGCGCATTATGTCCTGCGACAATATCTACATCACCTATATCTGTTTTGAGGGACATTACCAAAACCTCGCCGAGAAAAAATATCTTCTGGATACCTCCGATCAGGCATGCCTGGAGCTTGTGAGCATCTCCGGCGCGGCAGGCGTCACGGCGGAGCTGTTCCGGCGGGAGGGAGCCGTCTGCGGCAATGAACGGCCCAATTTTGAATATGCCTTGATGAAACTGATCGCCTGCGGAAATCCCATCCCCGCCTGCGCCGCGGCGGAGCCGCTGGTCCGGCTGTACCGGGGAGAGCCGGCGGACCTGGCCCCATGGGCGGAGTCCCAGGAGACGGGGCATTACCAGAACTGCCTGCGGGCGATTTTAAGCCGGGACGAAGCGGCGCTGAACGACGCCCTGGAGGCCCGGATTCGGGAGCGCCGGAAACACCTCTACCCCACGTTCATCGACATATGCGCCGCAGCCTGCGTCAAAATCGGGGCCCGATATGGGCTCCGCTGCGGGCTGGAGGCTGTTGAGCTCCCCCGGATGTTTCTGGAGGCGGAGAACCGGCCGATGTCCCTGCCGCCTTTTTACGATGAGGTCACCGCCCTGCTGCGGGAACGGGCAGAGGGCGGCCGGGAAATGTAAATGGAGCGCCGCCGCCCATGCGGGCGGCGGCGTATATGACGTACATTTGGAGTACATTTTACCATCATTTGTCGTTTTCCCTTGCCTTTTGCCGGATCGTGTGATACCCTGAGAACAGGAAAGAGCCATCTTTCAGCGCTGCCAGTAACGGTGGACGGTTTGGCCCTCTTGACAGGGGGCAGCTTCTTTGCCCTCTGATCTTTGGAAAGGGGGCCTGCCCAATGGTTACATACAATGAGCTCTTCGCTTACTCCCTGGTCGTCATCGGCATTTGCGGCCTGTTCATTCAGGCATACAAAAAGAAGTAACCGCCCTGCCTCCAAGCTAGCGGTTACTTCTTGTAACACAGCAGGGGCTAACCGTCTTACCGGCAGTGCCTCTTCTTTTTTATTATACGGCCTTATACGCTTTCTGTCAAGTCTCAGACCCATTTGGGGAAAGTGCCCAACCGCACATTCTATCATCCGCGATTTTTGCTTGTGTCTGCAGCTTTGTAGGGGCGGGGCTCTGTCCCCGCCCGTTTTCCCGAAAACGCCAGTTTTCCGACGGACGGACCGGGACAGAGCCCCGCCCCTGCATAAAATCTGCGAAGAGGACGCTTCCGCCAATTTGTACACAGGTTCTCCTCATTTTTCTTTTCCGTGACACCGGGCATAGATAGGGCGTCAGGTCATCCGTAAGCCCCGCCAGATAATCCATACTGGTGCCCAATGCAAGGGCAATCCGCCTGCACTGTTCAAAGGACATATTCCGCTTTCCATGTTCGATTTTGGAGTAATCGCTCTGATCGATTCCTGTCAGCATCTGCATTTTCACCTGGGTAAACTTCCGTTCCTCCCGCAATTTCCGCAATCTCGACATACCAACACCTCAAATACAGTATGTCAAATTGACCTATTGAAATCAGGGTGATATTGACCTGTAATACAAATGAGGTGATTAGGCCATGTTTGAAAAAAGTCAAAACGCCCAAACGGTGGATCTTTATCCGCCACTCTGCGTTAAATGTTCTTGCCGGGCGTCAGCCCGCCTGCGAAAATTTGCCTTGATTGGCGAAAAAATCTCTCGCCGTTGGGTATTCCGCCATTTTTCAAACAAGGCCTAAATGGAATATTCAACTTCGGAGGAGCTGCTTGCCCAGGCCATTGGTGCGGAAGTGCTGAAATACCTGACCCATGAAGGCACATGGAAAGCCCTGGTCCAAGGGATGGAATCCACCGCTTTGCAGGTATCAGCGGAAATCCAAACCATCCTGAACGACGAAACTCTGGACGATCCCGCCTGCTTCCGCCGCATCGACGCCATTGTAGAGGCTTTCCACCGAAACGGCCTCAGCGCCGCCCGTCACGACTTCTGGTAATCCCTGATTAAAATAGTGCAGGGAACCCCTCCCGGGTTCCCCGCACACACCCCTCCCTCCCGTTGCATCTATCTCCAACATTTTTTGACAGTCTGAGACCGCCCGGCGCTCTCGCGCCGGGCGGTCTCTCTGGTGCTTACATGAGGCTGTAGAGAATCTTCGCCATCTGGCCCCGGGTGATGTTGTTGTTGGGCCTGAACGTGCCGTCGGTATAGCCGCTGAGGATTCCCTGGGCCACCATAGTCTGAATATAGAAGGCGGCATAGGCGGGGATCTTCCCGGCATCGGTGAAGGTCAGGCTCGCCAGGGCATAGCCCTTCTCCTGGCTCCGTCCGATCATGGCCGCCGCCTGGGCGCGGGTCAGGTTTCCGTCAGGGTTGAGGTAGAGCTTCCCGTCCTGGCCCTGGGTGCCGGTGACCACGCCCTCGGCGTACAGCGCCCGGACCGCCGGGAGGGCGGACTCGGGAATCTTCCCCAGGTCCGCAAAGGGCAGGGACACGCCCGCGTACTTCGCCGGGTCCAGGTTCAGGCTGTTGTACAGCATCACGGAGAAGTCCAGCCGGGTCAGCAGCTGGTCGGGGCGGAAGGTCCCGTCCGTATACCCCTTGGAGATGTTATGGTCGTACAGGTAATCGCAGTAGTCCGCACCCCAGTACGCCGCCGTGTCCTTGAACCTGCGCTCCGCGCCGGCGGCGGGGATGTCCGCTGAGCAGCGTCCGATGTTGCCGGAGCCGTCCCGGGCGGTGACGGTGACCCGGTGGGCCGCGCCGTCCGCCGCAGGCAGGGCGGCGGAGAGGGCGCCGGTACCGCTGTTGTAGGTAAAGGTCAGGGGCTTGCCGTCATAGGTCACGGACACGGAGGACTGGGACAGCACGCCGTCCACATCGTCCTTCACGGCGCCGGTGAGGGTGGTACCGCTGACCTGGGCGGTAACGGTGGGCACCGTGGTGTCCATCTGGCCGTCAAAGGAGGCGGCGATGTGGTCGATATAGACCGTTCCGGCGCGGGCAGTCTCCGGGTAGGTGACAATCTCGGCCCCGGTCTCTTCGTCATAGGTATACACCGGCTCTCCGGCGCTGATCCGCAGGCCCTGGATGGAGAAGCCCGTCTGGGGCATCGTCACAGACACCTGTTTCCAGCCGGTGAAGTTCAGCGTGGCCGCAGGCAGAACCTGGAGCTCCTCGGCGCCGTCGTCATACAGCAGGGACAAAACGTTGTTGGAGCCGTCGCCGTAAACCCACAGATTCAGGCTCGTATAGAGCTGCCGGTTTACCGGCGTATTCAGGAACGCCCGCCAATCCGCAGCAAGGCCGCGCCCCTCCGCCAGGGTGTAGTCCAGCCTGCCGGAGCCCCGGCCCACGCGCACGGTCTCCGGCGCCGTGGAGCGGCTGAACTGGAGCCCTTCGCCATAGATGCCGTCAAGGATGGTGGTCCCCTCCTCGAAGTCCTCCACCGGCTGGATGGCGAGGTCGGACACCGTCACCTGGATCGAGGCGCTCCGCCCGCCGGCGGAGACGGTGATGACGCCCTGGCCGGGCAGACCGGCGGTAAAGCTCCCCAGCTCGTCAATGGTCCCGATATTGCCCTCCACCGACCAGGTGAAGGCCTCCGGGTCCGCCTTGAGCGATTTGTGCTGATAGGCGGCGGTGGCGGTCAGCTGGGTCACGGAGCCGGGGGCGGCCCCCAGGGTGGTGAGGGCGGTGCCGTCGGCGCTGCGGATGGCCAGCGCGTCCGGCGTGGTGACGGCGTGGATGGTGGTGGTGCCCGTCCTGCGGCCGCTGCCGGCGGTGACGGTGACCTCGCCGCCGGAGAGGGGCGTGGTCAGCACATTGCCGTCCAGCTCGCCGCCGTCGGTCTCCAGGCGGTAGTCCTCCTGCATGGGGATGAAGTTGGTGTCCACGGCGGAGGCGGAGATGGTCACCTTGCTGCCCGCCAGCACGTACTGGTTGTCCGCCTGGACGTAGAAGTGGCTCAGCTCCCCGGTGGGCTGGTTGGGGGCGACCAGAAACACCTGGTTGGACACCTTCCGCTCGGCCCCGTCGGAGGGGCGGTTGATAGTGCTGGTCGCCAGCTTGTCCGGCGCGGTGACCGCCAGCGTGGTGGAGCCGCCGCCGTCCAGGCACAGCGCGGTGACGCAGCCCAGCTCGATCATGCGCTTTGCCACCTGGTCCATGGACGCGCCCACAGAATAGCCGGCACGGCGGCCGTCGATGGTGTAGAAGATCACGCTGCCGTCATAGCGCACACCCACGGCGGTGCGGGGGTTCACGCCGGTGGGCAGGCCCGCCACCACGGCGCCGTCCGCCACCAGGGAGTACAGGGCTCCCACAGCGTACTCCACATCGTTCCACTCCCCGCCGGCGGCGCTGGCCTCCAGGGTGACAGTGGCGCCCACGGGGATGTTCCGCAGGGCGTCCACCTGGTAGGCGTCGGATTTCAGGTTGGCGGAGAGGACGAACTGGTCCTGCCGCATCTCCGTTGCAGAGGTGGTCTCCTCCACCCGCTCCACCACAGCGGTGACGGTCTCGCCGATGGAGAGGCGGCCCTCCAGAATCGTGCAGAGCACATCAACGCCGGCCTCTGTGTTGCCGGTGGTGTGCTTGGTGTTGAAATCGTATGTATAGAGGTAGGTCCCCCCGTCGGAGACCCGTGCTTTGTTCACCGCGGTGAGCTGGCGGGATACCTCCATCCCGTCCGCGCCCAGGTAGCCCATATGGGCACTGACCTTCACCGCAGGCTTGCCGATGGCTGCGGTGCCGTCGGCGCGGAAGCCGATGGCGTAATAGCCGCCGTCGCTGCTGCGCAGCACGCCCTCGGAGATCACAAGGCCGATGGGCAGACCGGTATTGACGTTGTAAAAATCGCCGTTGATGCCCGCCACGACCCGCCAACCCTGGCTCTCCAGCGCCCGGGCCGTGTCGGTGACAGTGTTCCGGTCCGTGAGGACCTGACCGTAGGTGACAATGGGCATCACGTCCATATTGGGCGTGTATGTAATCAGGTTTTCCGTTCGCATGTCGTTGTACGCCGTGCTCCAGAAGGTGTTGGTGGAGAGCTGGGTCTCCTGGTGCAGCAGCGTGTCCATGGCCGTCAGGTCCTCGCCCATGGCGTCCGACGCGGCGGCGCTCAGGCCCAGGGAGAGGATCAGGGACAGCGCCAGAACCAGCGCCAGGGTTTTGCGGAAGAATATTTTCATAGCATGCCTCCAAAAGATCTCCGGCGGCGGAAGGTCCAGCCGCCGGACTTGTCCCGTCTGGGAACAGGGTCCGGTCTACATAATACCTTTTAAGGATACCACATCCGGTGGACAAAGTAAATGTTCATTTGATTACAAAATTCTCCCCGTACTGCCAGAATCTTCTTTCATCCCACAAAAAAGGCGGCCCTTCGCCGAAAAAAGTTCCCCTGTTTTTTGAAAATCTCCTTGGAAACGGAGACAGACTAGGCCTTGTTTGAAAAAAGGCGGAATGCCCAACGGCGAGAGATTTTTTCGCCAATCAAGGCAAATTTTTGCAGGCGGGCTGACGCCCGGCAAGAAAATTTAACGCAGAGTGGCGGATCAAGATCCACCGTTTGGGCGTTTTGACTCTTTTCAAACAAGACCTATACTATAATGAAAACGGATTACAACTGCGAAAAGGAGGATTCTCTATGACCGTCACTGTGGACGCCGCCGCCTGCATCGGGTGCAGTATGTGCGCCTACGCCGCCCCTGGTATCTTCCGCATGGAGAACCGGGTCTCCACCGTCCTGCCGGAGCCCGACGAGACCCAGTACGACCGGGCCGCCGGGGCCGCCAACCGCTGCCCCGTCAACGCCATCAAGATCCGGAAATAGCGGAGGAGTCTCTCCGCTGTCTCCCGAAATTGCTGTGATCCCGATACGAGCCGGCCCCGCCCCATGTCCGCCGGCAAAAAAGAGGAGCCTTACGGCTCCTCTTTTTCATTGCGCGTTACGGGGTCTCAGCTCAGCACTTCTCCACCACAACGGCGGTGCCCATGCCGCCGCCGATGCACAGGGTGGCCAGGCCCTTCTTGGCCTCGGGGCGCTTCATCATCTCGTGGACCAGGGTAACGATGATGCGGGCGCCGGAGGCGCCGACGGGGTGGCCCAGGGAGATGGCGCCGCCGTTGACGTTCAGCTTGGCGGTGTCAAAGCCCAGCTCCCGGCCCACGGCGATGGACTGGGCGGCAAAGGCCTCGTTGGCCTCCACCAGGTCAATGTCGTCGATGGTCACGCCGGCCTTCTTCATGGCCGCGCGGGAGGCGGGCACGGGGCCCACGCCCATGATCTTGGGATCGACGCCGCCCTGGCCCCAGCCGATCAGCTTGACCATGGGCTTGAGACCGTACTTCTCAACGGCCTCGCCGGAGGCCAGGATGATGGCGGCGGCGCCGTCGTTGATGCCGGAGGCGTTGGCGGCGGTGACGCGCTGCTGGCCCTTGTCCTCGGTCTCCTGCTTGCCGGTGACGTCAAAGGTGTGGACCACCTCGGGGTTGGGGGACTCGGGACCCACGGGGAAGGCGCCCCGGAGCTTTGCGATGCCCTCGGCGGTAACTCCGGCCTTGGGATACTCGTCCTTCTTGAACTCCACGATGTCCTTCTTAACCTTCACGGGCACGGGGACAATCTCGTCGTCAAACCGGCCGGCGGCCTGGGCGGCCTCGGCCTTCTGCTGGGAGGCGGCGGCGAACTCGTCCTGCTCCTTGCGGCTGATGCCCCAGATGTCGTTGATGTTCTCGGCAGTGGTGCCCATGTGGTAGTTGTTGTAGGCGTCCCACAGGCCGTCCTTAATCATCTCGTCCACCAGCTTCTTGTCGCCCATGCGGGCGCCCCAGCGGGCGTCGGGAGCCAGGAAGGGAGCGGCGCTCATGTTCTCGGTGCCGCCGCAGACCACGATGTCAGAGTCGCCGGCCAGGATGGAGCGGGCGCCCTCAATGACAGACTTCATACCGGAGCCGCAGACCATGCCCACCGTGTAGGCGGGAACGGAGTAGGGGATGCCGGCCTTGATGGAGACCTGACGGGCCACGTTCTGCCCAAGGCCAGCGGTCAGGATGCAGCCGAACATCAGCTCGTCCACCTGCTCCGGCTTCACGCCGGCGCGGTTCAGAGCCTCCTTGACCACGATGGCGCCCAGCTCGGCGGCGGGGGTGTTTTTCAGGCTGCCGCCGAAAGAGCCGATGGCGGTTCTGCAGCAGTTGACGATATAAAGGTCTTTCATGATGTTCCTCCGTTTTATAAAAATTTCTATCGGCGGCCTCGGACCGCCATGGAGTGCAGTGCGGGGAGGCGGAAGAGATTACCGTTAATTTTTTGACAATTAGCGTTCCTCCGCTTTTCTGTTCCTATTATAGAGCGTATTTTTTGCTTCGTCAATGGGAAACTATGCGATTCCCATTTTTCGTTAAATATTTGACAATACGATCCGGCTTTTTCGTCAACTTGACGAAAAAGCCGTTTACTCCGTCTCCCGCAGCGCTTGGGCAGCAAAGGCGGCGGGATCCAGAGCCGTATAATCCTCCGTCAGCCTCACCGCCGCGTTCTCCGCGGCCTCCTGGAGCAGATAGTCGAAATAGGCCTCCTCCACGCCGCTCCGGTCCGTCTCCCCCCGCAGGAGGATGGAAAATCCCTCCCCGGTCTCCAGAATGCCGGAGCACTGTCCCTCCTCCAGGGTCTGAGCCGCCGCCTCCAGCGCCTCGTCCAGCATCCCGTCTCCCAGGGTGAAGGTGCGGGGCCCCGCCGGGTCGTCTCCCGCCGCCGCCAGGGCGGCGAACTCCGCCCGCTGGTCCTCCGCCGTGTTCAGCCGTGCAAAGGCCTCCGCCGCCCGCTGCCGGGCGGCCTCCCGGTCCTCTCCGGCGGCGAAGAGAACCCGGTCCACCGTGATTCCGCCCCGTTCCAGGGCGAAGGCCTCCAGCGCCTCCGGCTCCGGGGCCAGGGTGCTGCCCTCCTCCAGATAGAGGCCGTACAGCTTGGCGTACAGCCGCCCCACAGCGGTGATTTCCTCCATCCGCGCCCGGTCCAGGCCCATGCCCGCCAGACGGCGGAGATACGCCTCCTCCCCGCCGTACTCCGCCGCCTTCTCCGCCCAGGCGGACTCCAGCGCGGCAAGGTCCACCTCATCCAGAGCGCAGCCGTGGGAATCCGCCCAGTTCTCCACCGTGGCGTAGAGGGCCGTGTCCGCCAGCGCCTGATCCTTGACATAGTCCGCCAGGGTGCCCCCCTCCACCGGCGCGTTCCAGTCCAGCGTCAGACCGGCGGAGCGGTACTGCTCCTGGAGCCGCCCGCAGCAGCGCCGCAGCCAGTAGAGATACCGCCACGCCGGCACCTCCCTGCCGTCTACCGTCAGCAGCACCGTGTCCTCCTCCATCCCGGAGGCCCTTTGAAAAAGCCCCTGGCCCCGGCTGTCCTCCCTGCCGCCGCAGGCGGTCAGGGCAAGGCAAAGCACAAGGGCCAGGGCAGTCGCGCGTTTTTTCATATCTCCCGCTCCCTCCCATAGGTTGTCCTCGGAACATCCTATGCGGGAGCGTATCTCACCATGCCGCTTTTTTCCAGGCCGCAGGTTCGCCCGGGGCGTCTGCCGCCCCCTGAGACGGGCGGCAGGCGGGAAATCAATCCCTTTTCTCCTCTGCGGCAAGGCGCAGGTCCTCCGTCAGGACCGCGGCGCACTCCAGCACGTCCTCGCCGGGCCGGAGCTTCAGCGTCAGCGCCGGGGTCTCCCCCGCCGCCAGCACCAGGCGGCGCCGGTACTTGGCAAGGCTGCACACCGCCGCCAGGGCCTCGGGCCGGAACACACCCAGCTGGAAGCGCAGCGCGTCCCCCTTCTGGGAGATGTCCGACACCCCGGCCCTGGCCGCCGCCGCGCGCAGCAGCGCCACGTCCAGCAGGGCCAGCACGGACTTGGGCGCCTCGCCGTAGCGGTCCAGCAGCTCGTCCAGCAGGTCGGAGGCGTCGTCGTTGGTGCGGATGGCGGCGATGCGGCGGTACAGGTCCATCCGCTGCTCCGGAGAGGGCACGTACCGCTCCGGGATGTTGGCGTTCACCGTCAGGTCGGCGGAGCACTCCGTCTCGATCTGACGCTCCTCGCCCCGCTCCTCCAGCACGGCCTCCTCCAGCAGTTTCAGGTACAGGTCGTAGCCCACGCTCATGAGGTAGCCGGACTGCTCCGGTCCCAGCAGGTTGCCGGCCCCCCGGATCTCCAGGTCCCGCATGGCGATCTTGAAGCCGGAGCCGAACTCCACGTACTCCCGAATGGCGGAGAGCCGCTTGGCCGCCACCTCCTGGAGGATCTTGCCCCGGCGGAAGGTCATGTAGGCGTAGGCCCGGCGGGAACTGCGGCCGATGCGGCCCCGGATCTGGTGGAGCTGGGCCAGGCCCATGCGGTCCGCGTCCTCGATGATGAGGGTGTTGACGTTGGGGATGTCGATGCCGGTCTCGATGATGGTGGTGCACACCAGCACGTCCGCCTCTCCGTCCACCATGGCCTGCATGACGGCGGAGAGCTCCTGCTCCCCCATACGCCCGTGGCCCGTTACCACCCGGGCCTCCTCCCCCAGGAGCTTCTGGATGCGGGAGGCGGTGAGGTCAATGCTCTCCACCCGGTTGTGGAGGTAGTAGACCTGTCCTCCCCGGCTCAGCTCCCGGCGCATGGCGTCCTCCAAAATGGCCCAGTCGTGCTCGATGACATAGGTCTGCACCGGCTGGCGGTCCGCCGGGGGCTCCTCGATGGAGGACATGTCCCTGAGACCCGAGAGGGCCATGTTCAGCGTCCGGGGAATGGGCGTGGCGGAGAGGGTCAGCACATCCACCTGGCGGCTCAGCTCCTTGAGCCGCTCCTTGTGGGTCACACCGAAGCGCTGCTCCTCGTCAATGATGAGGAGCCCCAGGTCCTTGAAGGCCATGCCCTTTTGCAGCAGCTTGTGGGTGCCGATCAGCAGATCCACGCCCCCGGCCTGGACCTCCCGCAAAATCCGCTTGGCCTCCCCGGGGGCGGTGAAGCGGGAGAGGACCTCGATGGTCACAGGAAAGTCCTTGAACCGGCCCCGGGCCGTGGCGTAGTGCTGCTGGGCCAGCACGGTGGTGGGCACCAGAATAGCCGCCTGTTTGCCGTCCAGCACACACTTCATCACCGCCCGCAGGGCCACCTCCGTCTTTCCGTAGCCCACGTCGCCGCAGAGCAGGCGGTCCATGGGCCGGGGACGCTCCATGTCCCGCTTGATCTCCTCGATGGCCCGCAGCTGGTCGTCGGTCTCGGCGTAGGGGAAGGCCTCCTCAAACTCCCGCTGCCACACGGAGTCCGGGGAGAAGGCGAAGCCCGGGCGGCGCTGCCGCTCGGCGTAGAGCTTGGTGAGGCCCTTTGCCAGGTCCTTCACCGCCTTCTTCGCCCGGGTCTTCTGCTTGGCCCACTCGGCGCCCCCCAGGCGGTTCAGCTTTTGGGGACGCTCGCCGTCCTCGCCGCCGCCGATATACTTGGACACCATGTCCAACTGGGTGGCGGGCACGTACAGGCAGTCTCCGCCGGCGTAGTCGATCTTGATATAGTCCTTCTCCACGCCGTCCACCGGCATCCGCTGAATGCCCGCGAACCGGCCCACGCCGTGGTGGATGTGGACCACCAGGTCCCCGGGGGACAGATCCGTGTAGGACTGGAGCTTTTGCCGGCTGGAGGATTTTTTCAGCTTCATCCGCCGCTGGACGGGGGCCGTCAGCTGTCCCTCGGTCAAAACCGCCAGACGCAGCTGGGGCCACTCGCCGCCGGCGGACAGGGCTCCAATACCAATCCGCACCTCCCCTGGCCGGGGCATGGCGAAATGGTTCAAGTCCAGCACGGCGGGGATTTCCCGCTCCTCCAGCAGCCGCTGGAGATTCTTCGCCCGGCCCTCCCCGGCGCACAGCACCAGCACCGCGCTGCCGTTTTCCCGGTAGTGGGTCAGGTCGCTGACGGCAGCCTCCAGGCTGCCGCCGTAGGAGCTGAGCTGCCGCACGTTCATGCTCAAAAGCCCCTTGGGCCGCAGGGGATAGCGGGAGGTGGGCAGGGCGCTTGCCATCACCACGGGGAAGTCCTCCAAAGCGGCGTACAGCTCCTCAGCGGAGAGGCACAGCCGGGCGTACTCCCCCGCCATGACCCCCGCCTCCAGCAGCGTCTCCACGTCCTGCTGAGTCTGGAGCAGGGCCCCTTTGATCCGCTCGTCCACACGGCCGCTCTCACAGAGAAAGACCACACCGTCCCGGGGCAGGTAATGAACGCCCGCCGTCACCTGCGGGTAGACGGCCGCCAGATACCGGTCCATGCCGCCGGGGTCCGCGCCGTTCTTCAGCCGCTCCCCATCCTCCCGGAGGCGCTGGGCGGCCTGCTCCGTCCGGGGCTTTTTCGCCAGCTTCTCCGACAGGGCCAGCAGGGTCTCCCCCAGCCCCGCCAGACCTCCCGCCGCGCAGTGGGGCAATACCTCGGCGGCGGGCAGCAGCAGCGCCTCCTTAACGTTTTTCGTCCGCCGCTGGGTGGCGGGGTCAAACTCGCCCATGGAGTCGATCTCGTCGTCAAAGAACTCGCACCGCACCGGCTGGTCCATCAGGGGAGAGAACACGTCCAGGATGCCGCCCCGCAGGGCGAACTGGCCCACGCCCTCCACCTGGCCGCAGCGGGCGTACCCGGCGGACAGCAGCCGCTCCGTGAGGTTCCCCAGGTCCACCCGCTCCCCCAGGTGCAGAGTAACGGCCAGACCTTTGAGAAGGTCCGGCGGCAACGTCCTGGCCAGCAGGGCGTCGGCCGTGGCCACCGTCAGCGGCGCGCGCCCCTGGGCCAGGGCATACAGCGCCGCCAGGCGGCTCCGCTCCCACTCCCGGGAGCTCACTGCGCCAGGGCGCAGCCGCCACTCCCGGCTCAGCAGCAGCACAGGCTCCCGGCCCGCGGCGGTACGCAGGTCTGCAGCCAGGGTCCGGGCCTCCCGCTCGTCTCCGCAGACGAACACTGCCGGACGGCCCGCCGCCCGGGCGACAGCTGCGCCTATGCAGGCCCGCTGCATGGATTGGAGCCCTGTGACTGCCGCAGGGCAGCCGCCCTCCTCCACCCGGCGGATCAGCTCTGCCGCCTCCGGAAGGGTTTGCAATTGTTTCAAAAACTGTTCCATGGTTATTTTCCTATTACAAATTTGTGGGTTTTGTCCCGCCTGCGGGCAGGACGGGGGAGTTTGCGCCTCGGGCGCGGACGGAAGGAGACCGCCCTTCGGGCGGAGGGTGGTTTTTTCTCGCCCGAAGGGCGCTCCCCCTCGTCCCGCGCCCGAGGCGCAATCCCCCGTCTCTGGCAGGGACCAGCTAATTAAAATCATTCATGGCTTTCTGACACCCGTGCTCAATCACACACTCCGCCGCCAGAATGGCCCGCTCAAAGCTCTCGACGAGCACCTTCCTCTCCGCCTGGGACGGCACCCCGATCACCCAGTCCACCATCTCCTCCCCGCCTCCGGCTGGCGCCCCTGTGCCGATCTTGATCCGGGGAAAGTCCTGGGTCCCCAGATGGGCGATGATGTTCTTGATCCCGTTGTGCCCTCCGGCGGAACCGCTGGACCGCACCCGCAGCTTCCCCACGGGCAGCGACACATCGTCGTAGATCACAAGCACCCGTTCCGCCGGGATCTTGTAGAACTGCGCCGCCTCCCGCACGGCCTCGCCGGAGAGATTCATATAGGTTTGGGGCTTCATCACCAGGCACTTGCACCCGGCAAAGCCCACAATATTATAGGCGGATTTGAACTTCACCTTGTTCAGCTTCACGCCCTTCTGTTCCGCCAGGAGATCCACGGTGAGAAAGCCCATGTTGTGCCGGGTGTTCTGGTACTTCTGGCCGGGATTCCCCAGGCCCGCCACCAGCCAGTCCACGGCGGAGGACTTGTTTCCAAACAGCATAAACCGCTCCTTTTGAACGCCCGCAAAGGCGGGAAAGTCACCCTTCCCGCCTTGCGCAGACATTCTCTTTGTTAATGATATGTTTCAAGCGCCTGTTTAGGCCCAGTTTGATAAATGGCGGAACGGCCGGAGGCGAGAGGTTTTTTCGCCGGGCATGGCAGAAATTCGTGGAAATACGCTGTGTATCTCAAGAATTTTTTAACGCGGCACAGCGGAAAAGATCCGTCGCTTGGGCGTTTTCACGTCCTTCAAACACGGCCCAATATCTCCGGGAATCCGGCCTGCGGTGAATTCTGCCGCCGGGCGGCATCTCATCCGGAGATGCAGGACAGGCTCCTAAAGGCTTCCGGATTACCGGAACAGCTTGGAGATGGAGACCTCCTGGTAGATGCGCTCAATGGCCTCGGAGAACATAGGCGCCACCGTCAGGTACTTGATCTTCCCGCTGAGGGCGGGATCAATGGCGGGGATGGTGTCCAGCAGGGTCAGCTCCTGAATCACGCTGCTGTTGATCCGGTCGATTGCCGGACCGGACAGCACGCCGTGAGAGGCGCAGGCGTGGACGCTCTTGGCGCCGCCCACCTCCACCAGCGCCTGGGCGGCGTTGCACAAAGAGCCGGCGGTGTCCACCATATCGTCAAACAGGATGCAGTCCTTGCCCTGCACGTCGCCAATGACGTTCATGACCTCGCACTGGTTGGCCTTCTGGCGGCGCTTATCCACGATGGCCAGATTCATATGCAGGTTCTGGGCAAAGGCCCGGGCCCGGGACACGGAACCAACGTCCGGGGAGACCACCATCATGTTCTCACACTCGGAGCCGAATTTCTTGGCGTAGTAGTCCACAAAGATGGGCTTGCCGGCCAGATTGTCCACGGGGATGTCAAAGAAGCCCTGGATCTGAGCGGCGTGGAGGTCCATGGTCAGCACACGGTCGGCTCCGGCGGCGGTAATCATGTTGGCCACAAGCTTTGCGGTGATGGGGTCCCGAGCCTTGGCCTTGCGGTCCTGCCGGGCGTAGCCGAAATAGGGGACCACCGCCGTGATGCGCCCGGCGGAGGCCCGCTTCAGCGCGTCGATGAGTATCAGAAGCTCCATCAGGTTGTTGTTCACCGGCGCGCAGGTGGACTGGACCACAAACGCGTCGCTGCCGCGGACCGTCTCGTACATGGAGGCGAAGATCTCGCCGTCGGAGAAGGTTCCCACCTCGGTCTCACCCAGTTTGGTACCCATCAGTTTGCAGATCTCGGTGGCCAGCTTCGGATTGGAGTTGCCGGAGAATACCTTGATGTCCTTGCCGTGAGAAATCATTTCCAAGCCCTCTTTTCTATGAAATAATTTTCTTCCAAAAAATTGCTCTTAAACTTCTTTACCGGTCCTTCCCGTGGAGCTTCCGGCGGCGGGCCGCCCAGCCCTCTACGTTTTTCTGCCGGCTTCTGGCCACGCCCAGCGCGTCCGGCGGGACCTCCTCCGTGATGGTGCTGCCCGCCGCAGTGTAGGAGCCCTCTCCCACCGTCACCGGGGCCACCAGATTGGTGTTGCACCCTAAAAACGCGCCGTCGCCGATGGTGCAGCGGTATTTCTTGAACCCGTCGTAATTCGTGGTGACGGTGCCGCAGCCAAAATTCACCTTTTTGCCCACGTCGCTGTCCCCCACATAGGTCAGGTGGGAGATCTTTGTCCCGTCGCCGACGGTGGAGTTCTTGACCTCCACAAAGTCGCCCACCTTGATGTCGTCCCCGATGGTACAGCCCGGGCGGATATAGGCGAAGGGGCCCACATGGGTCCGGCTGCCGATGACGCTCTCGTTGACCTGGGAGGCGTTGATCTCCGTCTCATCCCCCACGGCGCACTCCCGCACCACGGCGTTGGGGCCGATGACGCAGTCCCGGCCGACGGCGGTCTCCCCCCGCAGAATGCTGCCTGGCAGCACCACGGTCCCCCGGCCGATGGACACCCGGGGGTCGATATACACGGCGGAGGGGTCCATCACCCGCACGCCGTTTTGAATGTGGCGCTTCACAATCCGGTCCCGGAGGACCATCTCCAGCTCCGCCACGGTCTCCAGGCTGAACACCGGCACCCAGCCGCAGAGCAGCTCCGCCGCGTCCACCTTATTGGTCAGGCCGTTCTTCCACGCCTCCTGCAGCTCATAGCCCGGGGCAGCGTAGGCAAAGCCGGGGCCGGCCTCCTCCATGGGCAGCGCCGGGCGCAGCAGCACGGACACCGCATCCGGCGTGTTCAAAAAGGCCGCCAGATCCTCCTGCCGCTCGGAGACGGTCACGTCCGCCTCCTCCGCAAAGCAGGCCCGGGCCTCTTCCGCGAAGCGGGGTCCGCAGACAACAAAAAACCGCTGCACGCCGTCATCCCGCAATCGATTGCCCATCCAGGTCAGGATCGGACAAAACAGCACGGTTTCCAGCATCAGCGGTTTGGAATACGCCGGGACGAGGGCATCCTCCTCCATAATCAGAACGGCGCGCTTGGGCTGATCCATTCCAGCTTTCCTCCTTGTCGCAAATCTCAAAGACACGGGCCGCCGCCGGCCCTCTTCATGACAGATTGTTACTTAATATTATAGCAAACTCCCTGGAAAAATCCAGTCTTTGCGGCGAATTTATTGAATAAATTTCCCCAAATTTTTTATCGTTTTTCACCTTTTTTTGTCGGAGCCTACGGAATTGCGCGCAATCAGCCGAAAAATAGGGGCTGATTTTCAGCACAATGCAAAATTTTTGACCGGTTTGTCACGGTTTGTTCTGAGAAAATCGTTTTTTTTGCACGAAATGGTTGAATTTCACTTTGTAAAGAGTTACAATGGCTTCGTCTTTACGTGGAGAGGAGTGTCCCGGTCTATGCTCAATATCGTACTGGTGGAGCCGGAGATTCCTCAAAACTGCGGCAACATCGCCCGAACCTGCGCCGCCACCGGCAGCCGCCTGCATCTGGTCCGCCCTCTTGGGTTCGACATCTCCCAGAATGCCATCCGGCGGAACATGAAGCGCTGCGGCCTGGACTACTGGCACCTGGTGGAGGTGGCGGACTACGAGAACCTGGAGGACCTCTTCCGCCGCCATCCGGAGGCCGCCTCCGAGGCCTGGCTCACCACCACCAAGGCCCCCCGGCCCTACACCGAGGCCCGGTTCACCCCGGACAGCTGGCTCTTTTTCGGCAAGGAGACCGCGGGGCTGCCCCCGGCCTTTCGGGAGCGCTTCCGGGACCGCTGCATCCGCCTGCCCATGAGCGCCCGGGCCCGGAGCCTGAACCTCAGCAACACCGTGGCGGTGTGCGTCTACGAGGCCCTGCGCCAGACCGGCTTTCCCGGCCTGCTGGAGACCGGCGAGATGGCTGAAACCCTGTAATCCCGGCGCGGCAGCGCCGTTAATGAATTGACTCTGGAGGGATAACGTTATGAACTACAACAAAAAAACCGTGCGCGACGTGGACGTCTCCGGCAGGAAGGTACTGCTGCGCTGCGACTTCAACGTGCCCATGGCCAAGGACGGCAGCGGCGTCATCACCGACGACAAGCGCATCCGTGCCGCCCTGCCCACCATCCAGTACCTGCTGGACCAGGGCGCGGCGGTGATCGCCTGCTCCCACATGGGCAAGCCTGTGGCCACCTTTGAATCCTACAAGAAAAAGCAGCTGGAAAAGGGCAAGGACGAGGCCTCCATTACCGAGGAGAAGTGGAAAAAGTCCCTGGCCGAGCTGCGGATGGAGCCTGTGGCGGCCCGTCTCGGCGAGCTGCTGGGCAGGCCCGTCGTTCTGGCGGACGACGTGGTGGGCCCCGACGCCTGCGCCAAGGCCGCGGCCCTGAAGGGCGGCGAGGTTTTGCTGCTGCAGAACACCCGCTTTGAAAAGGGCGAGACCAAGAATGACCCCGAGCTTGCCAAAAAGCTGGCCGCCCTGGCCGGCAGCGACGGCGTGTACGTCTCCGACGCCTTCGGCGCGGTACACCGTGCCCACGCCTCCACCGCCGGCGTGGCGGCGTATCTGCCCGCCGTCTCCGGCTTCCTGATCCAGAAGGAGCTGGACTTCATCGGCGGCGCCCTGGCCAATCCCAAGCGGCCTCTCGTCGCGATTCTGGGCGGGTCCAAGGTCAGCTCCAAGATCGGCGTCATCAACAACCTCCTGGAGATCGCCGACACCATCATCATCGGCGGCGGCATGGCCTACACCTTCTCCGCCGCCCAGGGCGGCACCGTGGGCGACAGCCTGCTGGAGGAGGACTGGAAGGACTACGCCAACGACATGGTGAAAAAGGCGGCGGACAAGGGCGTGAAGCTGCTTTTGCCCGTGGACACCGTCATCGCCGACAAGTTCGCCCCCGACGCCGACAGCAAGGTGGTCAAGGCCGGCCAGATCCCCGACGGCTGGCAGGGCCTGGACATTGGGCCCGAGACAGTGGCGCTGTACTGCGCCGCCGTGGCCGGCGCGGGCACCGTGATCTGGAACGGCCCCATGGGCGTGTTTGAGTTTGAGAAGTTCGCCGCGGGCACCAAGGCCGTGGCCGAGGCCCTCTCCAAGACCTCCGCCATCACCATCATCGGCGGCGGAGACAGCGCGGCCGCCGTGCAGCAGCTGGGCTATGCCGACAAGATGACCCACATCTCCACCGGCGGCGGCGCCTCCCTTGAATTTATGGAGGGCAAGGAGCTGCCCGGCGTGGCCTGCCTGCTGGACGCCTGACGCCTCCCCGGCAGACCGGCCGAACCTCCGCCGGGCAGAGGCGCCGGTCCTGGGTCCCGCTGTTCAAAACTCATATTTCTCCCCCTGCGCGCCGTTAAAAATGCTTTTTCGGGGAAAAATACTTGACAAATCTCCGCTTTTTCGCTATAAAATATTAGTTCATTGGTTTATACCCGCGTTATTCAGCATCGCCGGTCACACCGGCAGGCAGAATCCGCATTTTCATATCAACAAAAGGAGACATGAAACGCTATGAATCGCAGATACCGTAAAACCGTCATCGCCGGCAACTGGAAGATGAACATGACCGCCACTGAGACCAAGAAATTTGCCGAGGAGATCAAAAAGATCATGCCCCGGGCCAAGTGGTGCGAGACGCTGATCTGCGTCCCCGCCTGCAACATCTCCGCCGCCGCCAAGGCCTTCAAGGACCTGCGCATCTCCGTTGGCGCTGAGAACGTCTACTTTGAGGAAAAGGGCGCCTACACCGGCGAGGTGTCCGCCGACATGCTGAAAGACCTGGGCGTGAAATACGTCATCGTGGGCCACAGCGAGCGCCGCCAGTACTTCTGCGAGACCGACCAGACGGTCAACAAAAAGGTCCACGCCGTGCTGAACGCCGGCATGAATCCCATCATCTGCGTGGGCGAGAGCCTGGAACAGCGGGAGACCGGCATCACCAACGAGTGGATCGCCCTCCAGGTGAAGAGCGCCCTGTACGGCGTGCCCGCCGACAAGCTGCGCCGCTGCATCATCGCCTATGAGCCCATCTGGGCCATCGGCACCGGCAAGACCGCCACGGCCGAGCAGGCCGGCGAGGTCTGCACCAATATCCGCGCCACCATCCGCGCCCTGTACGGCGCCCGCGTGGCCCGCAGCGTCACCATTCAGTACGGCGGCTCCATGAATCCCAAGAACGCCGAGGAGCTGCTGGCCCAGCCCGACATCGACGGCGGCCTCATCGGCGGCGCCGCTTTGAAGCCGGAGCAGTTCGTGGACATTATCAACGCCGCAAATCAGGAGTGAGTCCTTCGAGGGGGAGCAGGCTCCCCCTCGCCCCCCGCCAGTCCGCGGACTGGCGCCGCCGCCCCAGGCGGCTGGAGTCAAGGAATTTTCGGCTGGTATACGCCGTACCGAAAATGATTGAAAATTTTTCTTTTGCCTCCGGCAAAAGAACCGGGGAAACCCAGGTTTCCCCCGATCCCTTTCCCTGCGCCGACGGGCGCGGGGAGGGCACGGCGAAATGAGAGGTTTTTATGAACAAAACACCGACTACTCTGATTATTATGGACGGCTTCGGCATGAGCGGCGACCACACGGGCAACGCGGTTCATGCCGCCAAAACGCCGCGGCTGGACCAGTTTTTCCGGGAGTTCGCCCACACGGAGCTGTCCGCCTCCGGGCTGGACGTGGGCCTGCCCGACGGGCAGATGGGCAACAGCGAGGTGGGACACACCAACATCGGCGGCGGCCGCGTGGTCTTTCAGGACCTGCCCCGGATCTCCAAGTCCATCGCCGACGGAGATTTCTTCACCAATCCCGCCTACTGCCGCGCCATGGACGCGTGCCTGGAAAAGGGCTCCGCCCTCCATCTGATGGGCCTTTTGTCCGACGGCGGCGTCCACTCCCACCTCACCCATCTCTTCGCCCTTTTGAAGATGGCGAAGGACAAGGGTCTCACCCGGGTCTACATCCACGCCTTCCTGGACGGACGAGACGTGTCCCCCACCTCCGGGGCGGATTTTGTGGCCCAAACTGTGGAGGCGTGCGCCAGGACCGGCGTTGGTAAGATCGCCACCGTCATGGGCCGGTACTACGCCATGGACCGCGACAAGCGCTGGGACCGGGTGGAGCAGGCCTATGATGCCATGGTCTACGGCGAGAGCGCCGTCTCCAATCCCGATCCCGTGGCCGCCGTGAAGGCCTCCTATGCCGCCAACGTCACCGACGAGTTTGTGGAGCCCGTGGTCTGCGACAGCGACGGCACCATCTCCGACAACGACAGCGTCATCTTTTTCAACTTCCGGCCCGACCGGGCCCGGGAGATCACCCGCGCTCTGGTGGACCCGGCCTTTGACGGCTTTACCCGCCAGCTCTTCCCTGTCACCTTCGTCTGCAACACGGAGTACGACGCCACCATGCCAAACGTTCAGGTGGCCTATCCCCGCAACACCGTGAAAAACGGCCTGGGCGAGTATCTCAGCCAGATGGGCCTCACCCAGCTGCGCATCGCCGAGACGGAGAAGTACGCCCATGTCACCTTCTTCTTCAACGGCGGCAGCGAGACCGTCTTCCCCGGCGAGGACCGGGTGCTGGTCCCCTCCCCCAAGGTGGCCACCTACGATCTCCAGCCGGAGATGAGCGCCGTGGAGGTCTGCGACAAGTGCGTGGAGCGCATTGAGTCCGGGGCCTACGACGTGGTGATCCTGAACTTCGCCAACTGTGACATGGTGGGCCACACCGGCGTGTTTGACGCCGCCGTCAAGGCCGTGGAGACCGTGGACGGGTGCGTTGGCCGGGTGGTGGACGCCACGCTGAAAATGGGCGGCATCGCCATGATTACCGCCGACCACGGCAACGCCGAGCAGATGGTGGAGCCCGACGGCAGTCCCATGACCGCCCACACCACCAATCTGGTGCCCTTCATCCTCTGCGGCGCCGGGTCGGAGCTGCGGACCAACGGACGTTTGGCGGACATCGCCCCCACCATTCTGGACGTGATGGGCCTGGCCTGTCCTCCGGAGATGGATGGGAAGACGCTGATTGTGAAGTGATTTCTACTATACCCTTATACTGCTATTCCGCTATACTTTATAGTTATCAAAGGACCGGGACGCCATGGCGTCCCGGTCCCTCTTTTCCAGTTTTTCAATTTTCTGCGTACAGCTGAAAGCGGCATGCACTGGGCTCCGCCCAGACCCGCCAGGGCTCTGCCCTGGACCCGCCGCCCTTTGAAAAGGGCGGCCCCAAACTTTAACTTACTGCTTGGGGTCCTCGGTGTCAAACACCGCCTTGGCGCTGGCCGCCAGACCCGCCAGCCCCTGCAGCTCGCTGGGGATGATGATCTTGGTGGCCTTGCCGTCCGCCACCTTCTGCATGGCCTCCAGGGCCTTGAGCTTCACCACCTGATCGTTGGGGGCGGCGTCGTTCAGCAGCTTCAGAGAATCCGCCAGGGCCTGCTGCACCTGCATGATGGCCTGGGCCTCCGCCTCGGCGGCCATAATGCGGGCCTCCTTCTCGCCCTCGGCTTTCAGGATGGCGGCCTGCTTGGCGGCGTCGGCCTTCAAAATGGCGGACTGCTTCTCGCCCTCGGCCACCAGAATCTGGGACTGCTTGGTACCCTCGGCCTGGAGGATGGACTCGCGGCGTTCCCGCTCCGCCTTCATCTGCTTCTCCATGGCATTCTGAATCTCCTTGGGCGGGATGATGTTTTTCAGCTCCACCCGGTTGACCTTGATGCCCCAGGGGTCCGTGGCCTCGTCCAGAATGGCCCGCATCCGGGAGTTGATGATGTCGCGGCTGGTGAGGGACTGGTCCAGCTCCATGTCGCCGATGATGTTGCGGAGCGTGGTGGCTGTCAGGTTCTCGATGGCGTTCATGGGGTGCTCCACACCGTAGGTATAGAGCTTTGGATCGGTGATCTGGAAATAGATGACCGTGTCGATCTGCATGGTGACGTTGTCCTTGGTGATGACGGGCTGGGGGGCGAAATCCGCCACCTGCTCTTTCAGGGACACCTTTTTGGCAACGCGCTCAATAAAGGGGACTTTCAGATGCAGACCCACGTTCCACACCGCCCGGAAGGCGCCCAGGCGCTCCACCACATAGGCCCGGGACTGCTGGACGATGACGATGTTGCTGATCAGCAGGATCAGAATCAGCAACACCAGGACGACGAATGCGATGACTCCAAAGTTCATGACACTACCTCCGCTTTTTCCTCAGATTTTTTTACAAAGAGCTTTACGCCCTCCATGCGCTGAATCTCCACACGGCTCCCCGCGGGGATCGCCTCCCCGCCGGCGCTGCGGGCGGTCCAGGTCTTTCCGTCTACGTACACCGCGCCGGTGGCGGCGTCGTTGTCGATGTCCTCCGACACTTGAGCAGTCCTGCCGATGACACGGTCCAGATTGGTGGGAACATGCCGCTCTCTTCCAAACCGGACCACCAGCGGGCGGGTCACCGCCAGGGCCGCGGCGGAGACCGCCGCGAAAATCACCAGCTGAACCGTCACGCTCAGCCCGCCCATAGCGGCGAAAAACGCCCCCACGGAGCCCACCGCGAACCACACGGACACAAGCCCCGCCGTGACGCCCTCCACCACGCCGAAGAGAACAGCCGCGCACAGCCATAGCCACATCATGAAAAAATGCCTCCTTTCACCAAAAGGGATGGGTTCCTCTGCAATTGTATTATAGCATACCCAAAAGAAAATTGCGTTTCAATTCGGTAACAATTCTGAAATAAAAATAATTGGAGTTTTTCCCAAAAAAGCGTCCCACCCGAGAAAGCCGCCATTATCATTTGACATTTCCCGATGAGAATGATATTTTTATTGAAAAAAGAAGGGAGCCCTCCCGATGACATTGACTGTCCCCTGTCTCTTCGGTCTGGAGAGCCTGGTCTCCGACGAGATGAAACGATTGGACCTGAAAAATGTTCGGGCCGAAAACGGCCGCGTCCACTGTGAAGGCACTATGCTTGACATTGCCCGGCTGAATCTGAACCTCCGCTGCGGCGCCCGGGTGCTGATGGAGCTGGGCGCCTTCCCTGCGCCGGATTTCGAGGCCCTGTTTCAGGGCGTACTGGCCCTGCCCTGGGAGGACTACATCCCCCGGGACGGGGAATTCCCCGTGAAGGGATATTCCTTGACATCCACGCTTCACTCTGTTCCCGCCTGCCAGGCCATCGTGAAAAAAGCCGCCGCCAGGCGGCTGGGAAATGCCTATGGCTGCGAGACTCTGCCGGAGACCGGCAGCCGGTATCAGATCCAGTTTGCCCTCATCAAGGATACGGCCACGCTGTATCTGGACACCTCCGGCGAGGGGCTGTACAAGCGGGGATACCGGGCGAAAAACATGGGCGCGCCCCTGCGGGAGACCCTGGCGGCCGCCCTGGTGATCCTCTCCCGCTACCGGGGGCGGGACCCCTTCTGCGACCCCTTCTGCGGCAGCGGCACCATCCCCATTGAGGCGGCGCTGATCGCCAAGAACCGGGCCCCGGGGCTGGACCGGTCCTTTGCCGCCCAGCGGTGGAAGAACATGGACAGCAGCCTGTGGCTGGAGGCGGCGGAGGAGGCCGTGGACAAGGAGTTCCACGGGAGCTACGACATCTGGGGCGGGGACATTGACCCCGCCGCCGTGGAACTGGCCCGCCACAACGCGGTTTTGGCCGGTGTGGAGGACTGCGTCCGCTTTGAGGAGGCGGACGCCGGAAAATTCCGCCGGGACAGCGAGTACGGCCAGCTGGTGACCAACCCGCCCTACGGCGAGCGGCTGATGGAGAAGAAAGAAGCCGAGGCCCTGTACCGCAGCTTCGGCCAGGCCCACCGCGCTCTGCCGCCCAAGTGGCGGACGGTGGTGCTGTCCTCCCACACGGAGTTTGAGCGGTGCTTCGGCCGCCCCGCCGACAAAAAACGGAAGCTGTACAACGGGATGCTGAAATGCGACGCCTTTCTATACGGAAAGTAATTTTTCGACGGAACAATACAAAAAATATCTATAAGAAGGGGGCCCGCTCATGCGTCACGTCTTCATCATCAATCCCCGGGCCGGGAAAAAGGACCAGACCGCCCGCATTTACGAGATGGCGGACCGCCTGCGGAGCCTCCACGGGCTGGACTGCGCCTGTATGCTGACGGACCGCCCTGGCGGCGCCACGGAGATGGCCCGCCGTCTGGCGGAGAGCGGCGGGGAAGTGCGCGTCTACGCCTGCGGCGGGGACGGCACCGTCTCGGAGGCGGCCAACGGCCTGGCGGGCTTTGCCAACGCCGCCATGACCTGCATTCCCGCCGGCACCGGGAACGATTTTCTGAAAAACTTCGGACCGGACCTGGAGAAGTTCCGGGATGCGGAGAACCTGTGGAACGGGCCGTCATTCCCCCTGGATCTCATTGACTGCGGCGGGCGGTACTGCCTGACCATCGCCTGCAGCGGCATTGACGCCCAGGTGGCGGAGGGCGTCCACCTGTACAGCCGTTCCCCTTTACTCAACGGGCGCGGCAGCTATCTGGCCTCGGTGGCAGCCAACTTCCTCCTGCGCCCCATCGGGCACCGCTGGACCGTCACCCTGGACGGCGAGGCCGAGGAGGGGGACTTCGCCCTGGTGTCCGTGTGCAACGGCCGCCACTACGGCGGCGGCTCCACCCCGGTGCCGGAGGCCCGGATGGACGACGGGGTACTGAACACCATTCTGATCCACAAAATCAGCAAGCTGGCCTTTGCCCGGCTGTTCGGCGTCTATTCCGCCGGGAATTACCGCCAGCTCCCCCAGATTGCCCGTTCCATGACGGCTCGGGAAATCCGCATTCAGTCAAGGGACGAGGAGATCGTCACCTGCCTGGACGGGGAGTGCTTCCGCAGCCGAGACGTAGTTCTGCGCCTTGCGGACAAGCGGGTGAATTTTTTCGGTCCCGCGGGCTGCGACCCCAACGCCACGGCGCGCCCATAAATCTCCCTGAACTTCCCTGGAATTTTCCGGCTTTTTTGGAAATTCACAAAATCTTCATAGATACCCCCTTTACAAACAGGGATGATTGCGCTATGATAGCATCGTTAGCACTCAGGGGACAAGAGTGCTAACGATGCGATTTGTTTTTTCATTTTTTTAATATTATAAGGAGGAACCCAACATGAAACTCACCCCGCTTGCAGACCGCGTCATTTTGAAGATGGTGGAGGCCGAGGAGACCACCAAGGGCGGCATCATCCTCACCGGCTCCGCCAAGGAGAAGCCCTCCGTGGCGGAGGTCATCTACGTAGGCCCCGGTGGCACCGTGGACGGCAAGGAAGTCACCATGACCGTGAAGCCCGGCGACAAGGTCATCACCAGCCAGTATGCCGGCACCAAGGTCACTCTGGAGGAAGTCGAGTACGTGGTGGTTCGTCAGAACGATATTCTGGCGATTGTCGAATAAAGAGGGGACTGCGTCCCCCCTTTACGCTCCGCCGGGTAAACCCGGCTCCGCTATTCCCCCTCATGTAGACGTGTCCCAAGGACGCGTGGGTCGGGGTATTTTCGCCACGTACACGCCGCGGCGAAACTGATTGGAATTTTTTCTTTTGCCTCCGGCAAAAGAACCGGGAAAACCTTAGGGTTTTTCCTGGCCCCTTTCTCTCATCTTTTCCCTGGCCTTTTCCTGGTCTTTTTCCTTTTTTTCAGCTCACTTTATTTTTAACTTCTATTGGAGGTAATGCGATTATGTCTAAGCTCATCAAGCGCGGCGACGAGGCCCGCAAGGCTCTGGAAGCCGGCGTCAATTCCCTGGCCGATACCGTCAAAATCACCCTGGGGCCCAAGGGCCGCAACGTGGTGCTCGACAAGAAGTACGGCTCTCCCCTCATCACCAACGACGGCGTCACCATCGCCAAGGAGATCGAACTGGACGATCCCTTTGAGAACATGGGCGCCCAGCTGGTGAAGGAGGTCTCCACCAAGACCAACGACGTGGCCGGCGACGGCACCACCACCGCCACTCTGCTGGCCCAGGCCATGATCCACGAGGGCCTGAAAAACCTGGCCGCCGGCGCCAACCCCATCGTTGTGAAGAAGGGCATGGCCAAGGCCGTGGAGGCCGCCGTCGCCGAGGTCAAGAAGCAGTCCAAGAGTGTGGACGGCTCCAAGGACATCGCCCGCGTGGGCGCCGTCTCCTCCGGCGACGAGGAGATCGGCAAGCTGATCGCCGACGCCATGGATAAGGTCTCCGCCGACGGCGTTATCACCATCGAGGAGTCCAAGACCGCCGAGACTTACAGCGAGGTGGTCGAGGGCATGCAGTTCGACCGGGGTTATATCACCCCCTATATGGCCACCGACATGGAGAAGATGGAGGCCATCGTCGACGACGCCTATATCCTCATCACCGACAAGAAGATCTCCGTCATCGCCGACATCCTGCCCATCCTGGAGCAGATGGTCCAGTCCGGCAAGAAGCTGGTCATCGTGGCCGAGGACGTGGAGGGCGAGGCCCTGAACACCCTGATCGTCAACCGTCTCCGGGGCACCCTGAATGTGGTGTGCGTCAAGGCCCCCGGCTTCGGCGACCGCCGCAAGGAGATGCTCCAGGACATCGCCGTCCTCACCGGCGGCACCGTGGTCAGCGAGGAAGTGGGCCTGGAGCTCAAGACCGCCGGCCTCGACCTGCTGGGCCGCGCGCGTCAGGTGAAGGTCACCAAGGAGAACACCACCATCGTGGACGGCGCCGGCGAGAAGCAGGCCATTGCCGACCGCGTGGCTCAGATCCGCTCTCAGATCGCCAACACCACCAGCGACTACGACAAAGAAAAGCTCCAGGAGCGCCTGGCCAAGCTGGCTGGCGGCGTGGCCGTCATCAAGGTGGGCGCCGCCACTGAGACCGAGATGAAGGAGAAGAAGCTCCGCATCGAGGACGCCCTGAACTCCACCCGCGCCGCTGTGGAAGAGGGCATCGTGGCCGGCGGCGGCACCGTCTTTGTCAACGTGATCCCCGCCGTGGAGGCCCTGCTGAACACCGTGGAGGGCGACGAGAAGACCGGCGTCCGGATCGTGGCCAAGGCCCTGGAGGCCCCCATCCGCCAGATCGCCGCCAACGCCGGCCTGGACGGCTCCGTGATTCTGGAGAAGGTCCGCTCCTCCGGCAAGACCGGCTACGGCTTTGACGCCTACAAGGAGGAGTACTGCGACATGGTCTCCGCCGGCATCGTGGACCCCGCCAAGGTGACCCGCTCCGCCCTGGAGAACGCCGCCAGCGTCAGCTCCATGGTGCTGACCACCGAGTCCCTGGTGGCCGACAAGCCCGAGCCTCCCGCTCCCGCTCCCGCCGCGCCTGACATGGGCGGCATGTACTAAGCGGCAGTCCCGCCAAGCAAAAGAGCTTCAAGCCGGCGCACAGATGTGCGCCGGCTTCTCTCTTTCATCTCATTCCCGGAAGCGCCGGGGCGCCAAGCGGAGCCTGCCTGAGAGTTCCGGATGAGAGGCGGGCATGACGTCAGGGAATCGGGCCTCTTTTCTCTTTGGTACAGGACCGGTCAAGCTCCAGGCAGAAGTCAGGCGTGACCTGGTCCCCTGACCAGGCCATTCCCCCCCCCAATGTCCATGCAGCGTAAAAGCGGCGGACATCTCTCACAAAAAAGTCCTTGACATGGAGTGCGCTCCAGGTAGTACACTCTTCATACATAACATATCCAAAAGGAGAGTGTATCATGGTATACCGTACATTGGGCCGCACCGGCATCCGCGTCAGCGAGATCGGCATGGGCTGCGAGGGATTTGTGGATAAGCCCTATGAGCAGGTTCTGGCCTTTGTGGACCGGATGGAGGCCCTGGGCGTCAACTGCGTCGACCTCTACACCTCCAACCCGGAGGTACGCTCCAACCTGGGCCGTGCCCTGCGGGGGCGGCGGGAGAAGTTCGTCCTCCAGGCCCACCTGTGCTCCGTGTGGAAGGACGGACAGTACAAGCGCACCCGGACATCGGCGAGGTCCGGGAGGGCTTTGCCGACCAGCTGAACCGGCTGGAGACGGACCGCGTAGAGATTGGCATGATCCACTATGTGGACTCCATGGCGGACTGGGAGACGGTGGCGAACGGCCCCGTCATGGCCTACGCCCGGGAGCTGAGGGCGGCGGGGACCATTGGCTGCATCGGCCTTTCCAGCCACAACCCGGAGGTGGCCCTGGCGGCGGTGAACACCGGACTCATCGACGTGCTGATGTTCAGTGTCAACCCCTGCTACGATCTCCAGCCCGCCGGGGAGGACGTGGAGGAGCTGTGGGCCCCCAAGAACTACGAAAACAGCCTGGTGAACATGGACCCCCAGCGGCAGGAGCTATATGAGACCTGCCAGCGTCTTGGGGTGGGCATCACGGTGATGAAGGCCTTCGGCGGCGGCGACCTGCTCAGCCAAACCCTCTCCCCCGCCGGACGCGCCCTGACGGCCCTCCAGTGCCTCCACTACGCCCTGACCCGCCCGGCGGTGGCCTCCGTCATGTGCGGAGCCCGGACCCTGGAGGACCTGGACGCCAGCGCCGCCTATGAGGACGCGCCGGAGAGCGAACGGGACTACGCCGCCGCCCTGGCCGCCCTGCCCAAAATCAGCTGGCAGGGGCACTGCATGTACTGCGGCCACTGCGCCCCCTGCCCCAAAGGCATCGATGTGGCGGCGGCCACCAAGTTTTTGAACCTCTGCCGGGCCCAAGGCGCCGTGCCGGAGACCGTGCGGGAGCACTACGCCCTCCTGCCCCACCGGGCGGCGGAGTGCATCGCCTGCGGCGCCTGTGAAAAGCGGTGCCCCTTCGGCGTACCCATCGTGGAGAATATGCGCCAGGCCGCCGCCCTGTTCGGCGCCTGAGGGCGCCCTGTACAAAAGGAGGTACCCTATGACCATCACAGAGGTCGGCAAAAAGTACGGCCTGACACCGGACACCCTGCGCTATTACGAGCGCATCGGCCTGATTCCCCCGGTGCCCCGGGGAAAGAGCGGCGCGCGGGATTACGGCGAGGAGTCCTGCCAGTGGGTGGAGCTGATGAAGTGCATGCGCGCCGCCGGCGTGCAGATTGAGGCCCTGATCGAATACGCCGCCCTGGCCCAGCAGGGGAACGGCACCTTGGAGGCCCGCCGGGCCCTGCTGGTGCGCCAGCGGGAGCAGCTGACCGCCCGGATGGCGGACATGCAGGCCTCCCTGGACCGGCTGGACTACAAAATCGACCTCTACGCCCGGCGGATCGCCCTGCAGGGTTCCGGCCAAGGTCCGGAGGGAAAAGAAGAAATCTGACCCCCTATGCCTTGATTTGAAAAATGCCAAAGCCCCCAAACGACGGATCTTTTCCGCCGCTGCGCATCTTGCCATTTATTGAACAATGCCTAAAAGAAGCTGTTCGGACAATTCCGGACAGCTTTTTCCGTCATGTTGTCCCACCCTGTCCACATAGTGTATAGAGAGGTGGGAACGTTGAACGAAAAAAAGGGGTCCTCCATTGTACGGGGCACGCTGCTCCTGACCGCCGCCAATCTGCTGCTGCGGCTGGCGGGTATGAGCTTTCAGGTCTATCTCTCCGGACGCATCGGCGCCGCGGGGATCGGCCTTTTGCAGCTGATTCTCTCCGTAAAGACAATGTCCTTTACGGTTGGCTCCGCAGGCATCCGCACCTGCGCCATGTACCTCTCCGCCGAGGAGTTTGGCCGAAACCGCCCTCAGGGGGTCCACGCCGTTCTGTCCGGGTGCTTTCAGTACAGTTTGACGTGCAGCATCCTGTCGCTGTTTCTCCTCTGGCAGCTGGCCCCCTGGCTGGCGGAGAACTGGATCGGCGGCCCCGCCGCCATTCCCTCCCTGCGGGTGTGCGCCATGATCCTGCCCATCTGCTGCCTCTACGGCGTCATGACCGGGTATTTCACCGCCGCCGGGCGCATCGGAGACCTGGTGGGGGTGGAGTTTTTGGAGCAGGGCTGCGCCATGGCGGTCACCTTCCTCCTTCTCTCCCGCTGGGCCGGGGCGGACGCGGGGCGGGCCTGCCTCTCCGTGGTTCTGGGCAGCGGCGCCGCCGCCCTGGCGGCCTACCGGGCCCTGCGGCTCCTCCACCGGGGCGCCCTGCCGCCGGAGCAAAAGCCCCAAAAGCCGCCCTACCGGCGCATTTTGCGCATCGCCCTGCCCCTGGCCGTAGCGGACGATCTGCGCTCCGGACTGAACACCATTGAAAATCTCATCGTCCCCAAGCGGCTGGCCCGGTTCGCCGGCACCGCTGACGCCCTGGCGGATTATGGCGTGCTCCACGGCATGGTGTTCCCCGTGCTGATGTTCCCCGCCGCCATCCTCTTCTCCCTGGCGGAGCTGCTGGTGCCGGAGTTCTCCCGCTGCGCCGCCGGGCGGCGGACGCCCCGCATCCGCTACCTGGTCCGGCGGGGACTGCGGGTCTCGCTGCTGTTCAGCCTCTGCGCCGCCGGGGTTCTCTTCGCCGGGGCGGACGCCCTGGGGGAGCTGCTGTACCATGACCAGGCCGTGGGCCCCGCTCTGCGGCTCTACGCACCCCTGATTCCCCTGCTCTATACCGACGCCATTGTGGACGCCGTCTGCAAGGGCCTGGGCCAGCAGAACGCCAACGCCCGGTACAACCTGCTGACCTCCTTTCTGGACGTGAGCTTTCTGTGGCTGCTGCTGCCCCAATACGGGCTGAACGGGTACTATCTCAGCTTCGCCGTCACCCATCTCATCAACTTCTGCCTCAGCCTCCGCCGCCTGCTGCGGGTCTCCGGGGCGCGGCTGGAGACCGGGCTGTCCCTGCGGGCTCTCCTCTGCGCCGGAGCGGCCGGGTGGAGCGTAACCCTGCTGCCAAAAACGCCGGGCCTCCGGGGGGTCCTGCTGCCGGGGGCGTGGTATCTGGCGGTTTTGTTCCTCCTGTGGACGCTGCTCCGGGTGGTACGCTGGGGGGACCTGCTCTGGCTCCGGGGTCTGGCCCAGCGGCACGGACGGCGGACATAAAAAACCGGCATGGCTTTGGAGCCATGCCGGTTCAGCTTGTCGAAAAAGTATTTTCGACAAGCTGCTGTAGATTTCAATGGCGCAGGAAACCCCTCTTGGGTTATCTCCGGCCTAAGAGCCGCCCTACAGGCGGTTGGCCTCCGAAACGTGCCTGCGGGCACAGCCCGCACACACCCTTCCTTTCCGTTGACGAAATCTCCAGCGTTTTTTGACAGTCTGAAAGCGGTTCGTTCAGTTCTCCCCGTCCAGCTGGCGGAGTCCCGCGATGTCGCTGACGGGCAGGGAGAAGGCCAGGGACTGGGCCGCCGAGTGAATGCCCGCCTGACTCATCACCGCCTTCATGATGGGGGAGCGGTCCTCCTTCCGGGCCAGAATGAAGATCAGCTCCCGCTCCGCGGCGATGGACACGCCCAGAAACCTCCGGGCCAGCTCCGCGCCGGTGCCCTTGGCATGGATGGAGGTCCCCCCCGTGGCCCCGGCGGCCCGGGCGGCGTCCATGACCTTGTCCGTACAGCCCTGGTTGGTGATTACGACGATCAGCTCATGGGTCTGTTCCCGCTCCATACGCTCCTCCGCCTCCTGCTGTAAGAGATAGTCTCTGGCGGCCGCGCCGCCGATGGTGGATACAGGCACCGTCATCAATATGCCCCGGCCCGGGATGTCCAGCCAAAGCTCCTTGGCCGCCCGGCGCACCAGGCGGGGGGAGTGGGGCGTCACGCACAGCAGCACCGCCTTCTCCGTGGCCTCCAGGCCCAGGAAGTCCAGGATCTCCGTGGTGGCTGTACCCTGGCCCAGAAGCGTCAGCACCAGGGGGACGCCCTGGCTCTGGAACCAGGCGGCAAACTCTCCGCCCCGGCTGCGGTCCGTGATGGTAATCATGAGATCGGCTCCACCCATGGCAGTCTCTCCTCTCCGCAAGAGCTGTTTTCCCGGCATCACAGCTCGATGATCTCCTCCTCCGGCACGGCGGCTTCCGGTCCGGCGGCTTTGCGCAGCTTCCACTGGTAAACAAGTCCCAGCAGCTGAATGGTCAGCAGCGGCGTCATGGCCACCATGGCCACCACGCCGAAGGCGTCGGTAATCACATTGCCCCCCAGGGCCTGGCAGGCCCCCATGGCAAAGGGCAGCAGGAACGTGGCCGTCATGGGGCCGGAGGCCACGCCGCCGGAGTCAAAGGCGATGGCCGTAAAAATCCTGGGCACGAAGAAGGAAAGGCCGATGGCCGCCAGATACCCCGGCACCAGGAAATAAAAAATCGAGATTCCGGTTAAAATGCGAAGCATGGACAGTCCGATGGAGACTGCCACGCCGATGGACAAACTGGCGCTCATGGCCCCGCCGGGGATGGCCCCGGAGGTGATCTCCTCCACCTGGTGGTTCAGCACGTGGACCGCCGGCTCCGCCTGGACGATGTACCAGCCCATCAGCATCCCGATGGGCACCAGCACCCAGTTCCAGTGGAGCTTTGCGATCTGCTGGCCCAGGTATGTACCCGCCGGCAGGAAGCCCACGTTGACGCCGGTGAGAAAGACCGCCAGCCCAAGACCAGTATACAGAAGACCCACCACAATTTTCAACACTTTTTTTCGATTCATCCGCAGGGAGAGCACCTGAAAAACGGCAAAAAACACCGCGATGGGAGCGAGGCACACCACCACCTCCACCACATACTCCGGGAAGGCCCGGAGAAACAGCCCCCACAGCGCCCGGCTGTCCGCCGCCGCGGCTGTCTCCGCCGGAATGTAGGCCCCGGAGGCGGGGTACACCAAAGACAGAATCAGCACCGCCAGCACCGGCCCCACGGAGCACAGCGCAACCAGACCGAAGCTGTCCTGGGCGGCGTTCTCGTCGCTTCGAATGGAGGACACGCCCACGCCCAGGGCCATGATGAAGGGCACCGTCATAGGTCCAGTGGTGACGCCGCCGGAGTCAAAGGCGATGGCCAAAAAGTCCCCGGGCACAAAGCAGGCCAGGATGAAGATCACCAGATACGAGGCGATCAGCAGCCCGTTGAGGGGGATGCGGAACAAGATGCGCAGCAGGGCCACCACCAGAAAGACTCCCACGCCCGCAGCCACGGCGCCCATCAGCACGGGCCCGGGCACGCTGGGCACCTGCTCCGCCAGCACCTGGAGATCCGGCTCCGAGATGGTGACCACCACGCCGATGAGAAAGCTGACCGCCACCACCACCCAGAGCTTCCGGGAGCGGGTCATGTGGGCGCCCACCCGCTCGCCGATAGGCGTCATGGCCATCTCCGCCCCCAGGGTGAAAAGGCCCATACCCACGATCAGCAGCACGGCGCCCATCAGAAAGGCCAGCAGGGTGTCCGTAGGCACGGGGGAGATAGTGAAGCACAGCGCCAGCACAATGGCGGTGATGGGCAGTACCGAGGCCAGGGCCTCCCGGACCTTTTCGCCCAGAATTGTACGGGTATTTCCAATCTTTTCGCGCCAGCGCGCACGAAGACCGCCTTGCAGTTGTACCGCCTCCCCTCGCTGTGAAATGTGTATTTTTTGTATAATATCATGTTGGGAATGTCTCTTTCAAGGGAAGCGTCCGAACTTTAACAGTTTTTTAGCAAAATTCCAGAGGGGGATTTTTGTCTCGTTGATTTTACAAAGGGAATTTGATAAAATAGGTCACAGGTCTCCATGCCAAAGAGGTGTGGGAGAATTCAGCCATGATGATGGCTGAATTCCACCCTGCCCGTCAGGGCGAGCAAAGACCGCCCCGCCCGAAGGGCGGATTCCGCAAGAATCAAATCCTAGATCCCTGTCAGGGATCACCAAGGAGCTGACCTTATTTTGAAAACCGCACTGGTCCTGGAGGGCGGCGCCCTCCGCACAATCTTCTCCGCCGGCGTCTGCGACGCGTTCCTGGATATGGGCCTCCCTCTGCCGGACTACACCGTGGGCGTCTCCGCCGGCATCGCCTACGGCGTCAGCTATCTCTCCCGCCAGAGCCGGCGGAACCTCCGCCTGATTACCTCCTATGTGCGGGACCCCCGCTATATGGCCTGGCGCAACTGGGTCAACCCGCAGAACCGCTCCTACTTCGGCCTGGAGTTCGCCTATGAGACCATTCCCAACCAGCTGATCCCCTTCGATTACGAGACCTTCGGGGCCTACCCCGGCACGGTGGAGGCCGCGGTCACCAATCTGGACACCGGCCTTGCGGAGTACCTGCCGGTGCCCCGGCGTGATGAGCACAACCTCCTGCTCCAGGCCACCTGCGCCATTCCCCTGATGTTTCCCGTCTACCACCTGGAGGGCAGACCCTACCTGGACGGCGGCTGCGCCGACGCCATCCCCTGGCGGCGGGCCTTTGAGACGGGCTGTGACCGGGTGGTGGTGATCCTGACCCGGGAGAAGGACTTTCACAAGGGCTCCGACAAGAGCCTGCGGGTGCTGGAGCGGACCTTCCGCCAATATCCCCGGTTTCTTGAGACCATGCGCACCCGGGCGGAGCGGTACAACCAAAGCCGGGCGGACCTCTTCGCCCTGGAGCGGGCCGGGAAGGTCCGGGTCGTCGCCCCGGAGGACACTCTGGGCTGCTCCCGGACGGAGAAGGACCTGGACACCCTGCGGGCCCTGTGGCAGCAGGGCTATTTCGCCGGCCGCCGGGCCGCAGAGGATGTCCGCACCTTCTGGACAGAGGCGGCGCGCTGAGCGCTTTGGAGGTCTTTTTCGGGCGGAAACCACGCAAGCGTTTCCATTTTTATCTGTTTTGCACATAATTCTAATGCAAATTTGTTGTTTTCTCTAAAGTTTTACGCAAATTTTGCATTTCCCACCCCCAACTCTTTCCTTTCCCTCTTCCAACATATATAATAATGGCGCGTCATAAACTTGACAGCAGCCCGGACTTTCCCTGCACTCCGGAAAATGGATCAAAGGAGCGTCGGCATGGATATTTTTTCACTCTTTACCCTCTGCGGCGGACTGGCCTTCTTCCTCTACGGCATGACCACCATGTCAAAGAGCCTGGAGAAGATGGCCGGCGGCAAGCTGGAGCGACTGCTCAAGCGCATGACCTCCAATCCCATCAAGAGCCTGCTGCTGGGGGCGGGCATCACCATCGCCATCCAGTCCTCCTCCGCCATGACGGTGATGCTGGTGGGCCTGGTGAACTCCGGCGTCATGGAGATCAGTCAGACCATCGGCGTGATTATGGGTTCCAACATCGGCACCACGATGACGGCGTGGATTCTCTCCCTGACGGGCATTGAGAGCAAAAATGTCTTCGTCAATATGCTCAAGCCGGAGAATTTCTCCCCTCTGCTGGCCCTGGCCGGCGTACTGCTCATTATGGGCTCCAAAAAACAGCGGCGGCGGGACGTGGGCCGCGTTCTGGTGGGTTTTTCCATCCTGATGTACGGCATGGAGCTGATGAAAGGCTCTGTCAGCCCCCTGGCGGATCTGCCGGAGTTCTCCCAGATTTTAACCGCCTTCCAAAATCCCCTTCTGGGTGTGCTGGTAGGCGCGGTAATCACCGGCGTCATTCAATCCTCCTCCGCCTCCGTGGGCATTCTGCAGGCCCTGGCCCTCACCGGCTCCATCACCTATGGCATGGCCATCCCCATTATTATGGGCCAGAACATCGGCACCTGCGTCACCACCTTCATCAGCGCCATTGGCGTAAACCGCAACGCCAGGCGGGTGTCGGTTATCCACGTCGCCTTCAACATCATCGGGACGGCAGTAGGCCTGGTGGTCTTCTTCGGTGGAAACCTGATCTTTCACTTCACATTTATGGACGAAGCCACAGGCGCCGTCGGCATCGCCTTCTGCCACACGGTCTTCAACGTCGTCACCACGGCGCTGCTGCTGCCCTTCTCCCGCCAGCTGGAACGGCTGGCGCGGAGACTGGTCAGCGACGAGACCAAGGCGGAGGAGTTCGCCTTCCTGGACCCCCTGCTGCTGCGGACCCCCAGCGTGGCCATCAGCGAGTGTACCGCCATGACCAACCGCATGGGCGCCCTGGCCCGGGAGAATCTGCTGCTGGCCATCCGGCAGCTGTCGGACTTCTCCGACACCCGGGAGAATCAAATTGTTGAAAATGAGGACAAGCTGGACATCTACGAGGACCGCCTGGGGAGCTATCTGGTGCAGGTCTCCCAGCACGGCGTGTCCATGGACGACATCCGCACCGTCTCCCGCCTGCTCCACGCCATCGGCGACTTTGAGCGCATCGGCGACCACGCCCTGAATCTCCAGGACTCCGCCCGGGAGCTCCATGAGCGGGGTCTCACCTTCTCCGGTCCCGCCGCGGCGGAGCTGCAGGTCCTGATCTCCGCCCTGGAGGACATTCTGGAGGCGGCGCTGGACTGCTTCACCGCCGCCGACGCCGCGGCCGCCCAGTCCATCGAGCCCCTGGAGGAGACCATTGACCGGCTGGTTGAGGAGATCCGCAGCCGGCACATCGCCCGGCTCCAGACCGGCGCCTGCACGATCCAGCTGGGCTTCATCCTCAATGACCTGCTGGGCAATTTCGAGCGGGTCAGCGACCACTGCTCCAACATCGCCGTCAGCGTCATCGAGGAAAAGAGCGGGGACGTCAGCCGCCACGCCTACCTCCACGAGCTGACCGCCGCAGACGGCTTCTCCTCCACCCTGCGCTCCGATCTGGGCAAGTACCGCCTGCCGGAGGAGGCAGAGTGACGGGCAAGCCCCCGCTTCAAAATCTCCCAATCCGCGCCCATCCCCGGAGGACATGCCTTCGGGGATGTTTTTTCACACCGCGCATAAATCCGCCCGCGGGTGGAATCCTGTATGTATTATCGAACAGGAGGAACTTCCATGTCTGTGGATTTCAAAAGCAGCGAGACGCTGAAAAATCTGATGCGGGCCTTTGCCGGCGAGAGCCAGGCCCGGAACCGCTACACCTTTGCCGCCGGGCTCTGCCAGCAGCAGAAACTGCAGGTGCTGGCGGACGTGTTCACCTTCACCGCCGGCCAGGAGAAGGAACACGCCGAGATCTTCTACAACCACATGAAGGAACTGGCCGGCGAGACCGTCCACATTGACGGCGGCTATCCGGTGGACATCACCAACGACATCCTCCAGCTGCTGCGGCGGGCCCAGCACAACGAGTTTGAGGAGCACGACCCGGTGTACAAGGACTTTGCCGACACCGCCCAGAAGGAGGGCTTCCCCAAGGTGGCGGCCTCCTTCCGCCAGATTGCCGAGATCGAAAAGACCCACGGAAACCGCTTCGCCTATCTCGCGGACCTGTTGGACCAGGGCCGGCTGTTCTCCAGCCAGGGCAAGGCCGCCTGGATGTGCCTGAACTGCGGCTATATCTACGAGGGCGCGGAGGCCCCCAGGCTGTGCCCGGTGTGCGAGCACGACCAGGGCTACTATATCCGGCTGGACATGGCCCCCTACGGCGGCGCTCAGGTCCTGGGAAAGTGAGGCCGGCATGAGCACTATCAGCCCCAAGGTCCGCTCCCAGTTCGACTCCCTGTCCCCTGCCCTGCAAAACGCCATCCTGGCCAAAAACGTGAGCATCAACACCCTGTACGACCTGATCGGCGTACTGGACGAGATCATCCGGGAGGCGGAGGCGGAGTAAAAAGATGCGGCATGGTTTTCCATGCCGCATCTTTTTTGATCGCTCTTGCCGCTCGTTCAATAGCCGATAATAAGCCCCTTCTCCATGGCGTAAAAGCTGGTGAGGCCGCGGCAGGAGATGATGTCCACACTCCTCACCGGCAGGGCGTCGTGGATGGCCTGCTTCAGTTTCAGCGCGCCGGGGAGGTTCTCGCAGTGGGAGATCACCACCCGGGCCCCGGTGCAGTCCTTGCTGGCCCCCATGAGGGCGGCGATGGCCCTGCAGGTCTTGGCCTCTCCCCGGGCCTTGTCGGCCACATGAATGGTGCCCTGGGGCGTGGCGTCGGCGATGACGTGGATGCCCAGGGAGTGGAGCAGACTGCCCACCAGGGGCCGCATACGGCCATTTTTAATGAGGTTGTCGAAATTCTCCAGGGTAAAGCAGGTCCGCAGGGCCGCCTGGTACAGGCGCAGCTGGTCGCAGATGTCCTCAAAGGCGTCCGCCGCCGCGTCCTTCATCAGCGCGATGGCCCGGTAAACCAGCAGCGCCATGGCCCCGGCGGTGGCCTTGGAGTCGATGACGCAGATCTTCTTCTCCGGGTGCTCCTCCAGCACCATGTCCCGGGCCATCACGGCAGCGTTGTAGGTGCCGGAGAGGTTGGCGGAGATGGTGAAGCACACTGTGCAGTCCCCGGCCTCAAAGGCCCTTGCAAAGGCCGCCGGAGAGGGGCACGCCGTGGAGGCCGCCGCCTTTTCCGCCGCCATGGCCTCCAGCATCTCGGGGATCACCAGCTCATCGTTGTCGATGAACTCCCGCTCCCCCACCTGGATGCGCAGGGGGACAATCTCAAATCGGACGGGGCTGTCCTGGAAGGACGCCATTCGCAGATCACAGCTGCTGTCACTCACAACGTTCCAAATCATAACAAACTCCTTATAACATGGTTTTGTATACCACATTTTCTATTATCATACCGCACAAGCATCTGTTTGTCAATGGTAAAATGGCGGCCGGAGAAGAAATCCTTGACGGCGGCGGAGGTTGGTGATATAGTCATAATAGTTTCTTGCAGAACAGTTTTTTAAGAAACGATTGGAGGTGCCACCATGCCCACCGTCACCACCCGGCTGCTGCGGTTCTCCAAACAGTTTGAGCGGTTTTACGAGCGTCAATTCGTCCCCCTGCTGGAGCGCACCGGCCTGACCATGCGGGAGATCCACGTGCTGCTGTTTCTGGCCAACAACCCCGGCTATGACACCGCCCGGGACGTGGCGGAGTACCGGGGGCTGGCCAAATCCCAGGTCTCCCAGGCGGTGGACCTGCTGGCGGCCCGGGGCGTCCTCCGCAGAGCGCCGGACGCGTCTGACCGCCGGGTGGTCCACCTGGCCGTCACGGAGGCGGGCGCGCCTCTGGCCCGGGAGGCCCAGGCCATCCAGGCGGCCTGCGGGCGGCGGCTTCTGGCGGACTTCTCGCCAGAGGACGAGGCCCAGTTCCGCCGCCTGCTGGAGACAGTACTGGAAAACGGCGCACATCTTATGGAGGAGGAAGCGCAGCCATGAATCAAAAACAGGCGGACCTTGGCAGCGGCAGGGTGGGGAAGCTCCTGTTCTCCCTGGCCCTGCCCACCATCACATCCCAGATTGTCAACATGCTCTACAACCTGGTGGACCGGGTGTACATTGGCCACATGCAGCCGGCGGACACCGTGGGCAAGCTGGCCCTCACCGGCGTGGGGGTGTGCCTGCCGGTCATCATGATTATCTCCGCCTTCGCGGCGCTGATGGCCATGGGCGGTGCGCCCCGGGCCTCCATTCAGGAGGGCCGGGGAAACACGGCGGAGGCCGAGCGGATCATGGGCGGCTGTCTGACGCTGCTTGTGGTCACCTCCCTGTGCCTGACGGCGGCGTTTCAGCTGCTGGCGGAGCCGCTGCTGCTGATCTTCGGCGCCAGCGAAAACACCATCGGCTACGCCCTGAGCTATATGCGCATCTACTCCCTGGGCACGCTGTTCGTCCAGCTGACTCTGGGCATGAACGCCTATATCACCGCGCAGGGCTTTACCACCGTCAGCATGAAAACCGTGCTCATCGGCGCCATTCTGAACACCATTCTGGACCCCATTTTCATCTTCGGCTTTGGACTGGGGGTGCGGGGGGCGGCCCTGGCGACGATCCTCTCCCAGGCCGTGTCCGCGGTATGGGTGATGCGGTTTCTCACCGGCGGCAAAACCAAGTGGCGCGTCCGGCGGGAAAACCTGCGGCCCCGGGCCGCCGTGGTTCTGCCCTGCCTGGCCCTGGGCCTCTCCCCCTTTATCATGCAGTCCACGGAGAGCCTGATCGCCATGTGCTTCAACTCCTCTTTGCTGAAATACGGCGGGGACATCGCCGTGGGGGCCATGACCGTGCTGACCAGCATCATGCAGTTCGCCATGATGCCCCTCCAGGGCCTGACCCAGGGGGCCCAGCCCATCATCAGCTACAACTACGGCGCCCGGAACGCCCAGCGGGTGCGGGACGCCTTCCGGGTGCTGCTGCGGTGCTGTCTGATCTACTCTCTGACCATGTGGGCCCTGGTGCAGCTGTTTCCGGAGATATTCGCCCTGATTTTCAACAACAGTCCGGAGATGGTGGAGTACACCGCGCGGGCCCTGCGGATCTACATGGGGGCCACGGGCATTTTCGGCGTCCAAATCGCCTGCCAGCAGACCTTTGTGGCCCTGGGGAACGCGAAGACGTCTTTGTTTCTGGCGGTGCTGCGGAAGATCATTTTGCTGATTCCCCTGATCTATATTCTGCCCCAGTTTTTCGCGGACAAGGTTTTCGCCGTGTTTTTGGCGGAGCCGGTGGCGGACGCCCTGGCGGTGACCACCACGGCCGTCATGTTCTCCATGCAGTTCCGGCCCGCCATGGCACGGCTGGAGGCTGATTCGTAAAAGGCGAAGATCGGGCGGCGCTGAGGGCGGAAGCCCGGACCGCAGACTCCCCCGCCCCCCCAAAGCCGGGGACGGCGTCTCCGGAGGCGGACAAATCAATGGACAGGGAAAGGCCCCCGGCGAAAGCCGGGGGCCCTTGTTGTGTCTACCGCTTTATTTGTCCAGATCAGGATCTGATTTGGAAAGCCAGCAGATCAGGAAACACTTACCTCAGCAGAGAAGGCGGCAGCAGTGATAGTCGCCACCGTAATGGTCACGGAGACAACACCGTTAACAGCCTCAGTGCCAGTACCAACGTTAGCAGCAACACCGTCGGTCACAGCCCAGTCGCCAGCGGCCAGGGTCTCGATTGTGCCGCCAGTGGGGGTAACCGCTCTAGTGGCTCCGAAGGTCAGGTCGGCAGCTGTGGTCTGAGTAAAGGTGATGGTGATGGTATCACCAACCTTAACCTTGCTGATGGGCAGAGCCGGGTTGCTGGCCGCAGTGAAGCCAGTAGCAATCTGACTTCCAGCGGCAGCAGTGAACGCACCGGCGGCAACCGCAGCATACAGCTCGGTGGGGATGGTGGTGCTCGCTACGCTGGAGGCAGTGTGGGTCACCTTGGTGGTGCCGGGGTTTGTCGTACCTGCGGCATCCCAGGTCAAACCGGCATCGTTCGCGTCGACCGTTCTGGAGACCTCATCGTCGCCAGTCTTGTAGGTGATCTTAACCTTGATCCCCGCATCATCGGCGGCGGCCGCAACAGCGGCGGCGTTGCAGTTATACAGGAGGTCGAGGGCAGTGGGCGCATTGAGAATCTCAACCTTGGTCACGTCGCTGCGCTCTTCAACTGTCACGCTCAGGGTCAAAGGAGTAGTCGCCTTTTCGATCTCCTTGCCCAGGTCGGTGTCAGTGCCGGGAGTGTTGGCGCCGGCCTTGAGCTTAAAGCCATCGGGAATCTCGAGCAGGCTCTCCGCCAGAGTGCCGTAACCGGCGGCGGACAGAGGAACTGTGACGTCCTGAGTACCGACCTTTCCTGTCGCAGACGCAGGCGTGGCGTTGTAGCCCGTCACATACTGCACGCGGACAGTCCGGGTATCGTCAGTGGGATCCTCGGGAGTCGAAGCGCTGCCAGTGTACTGGAAGATCATCTTGGAGCCGTCCAGATTCTTGTTCCACTTGATGGTGACGCTGGGATTCACAGGCGTGTAGCCAGCAACCACGGGAGCGGTGACAATGGCCTGGTCGGTGCCGTCGGCGGGACGGGCAACCGTCCGCTTCTCCCACATCTGGGCGGAGAAGCCGGGCAGCTCAACCCACAGCTCCAGCTCGATAGTGGCGCCGGAGACACTGGTGTTGTTCTTGGTCTCGGCCAGAGTATCAGAGTAGAACACGACCCACTCGGCCACGCCCTGGCTGTTCAGGACGGCGGTGATGATGCCGCGGAACTCCTTCTCGCCGGTAGCGGTGTTGGGATCGCCCAGGCTGTCAATGGCCTCCTGGACAGAGGTATAGGCGCGGTTCTCCCAGCTGGAAACCTCGCTGTTGCTGGCGTCGAGGTAGCCCTCGCGCTGGCGGACAACGGCCTTGGCGTCGCGGACGAAGTCAATGCCGTAATCGTGCTGGCCGTCCAGGACGTACAGGGTGCGGCCCTGGAGACGCAGGGTGCCCTCCTGGGTGGCTACGAAGGTCCTGCCGGAAGAGGGGTGCTCCTGGGTATTGGTCCGGGGACGGGTGACGCCCTTGAAGGTGGTGGTGTGAGCCACAGCGTCGTCCTCGGCGCCGGTGAGGACCACGTCATAGACGCTCTCGTTGTCCTTCACCTTGTGGCCGGTGGTCAGGATCTCGCCGAAGGGATAGCCGTAGATCTTGTCGGCGGCGGTGGTGGCATCCGTATCCTTGCGCTCGATCTCCTTGACATCGGTGACGATCTCGCTGTCAGCGGCCTTGTAGCGCAGCTCAACGACCTCGTACTGGTTCTCGCGCATGGTGTCGATGGTGCTGGCGAACTTGCTCTCGGCCTCCTGCTTGACAATCTCGCCGTTGATGACGGCCTCGAACTGCCAGTAGTAGGTGCCGTTCTCATAGCGCTCGTACTTGACGGGATCGAGGATGTAAGCCTTGGTGGCGTTGTTGCCCTCGGCCTCGCCCAGAATCACGGCGCCGATGATGAAGTGGTTCTTGTCGAACACGGCGTAGGCGTTCTCGCCCAGGTAGCTGTCGGTGCCGTCCGCGGTCACCCAGTGGCCGTTCTGGTCGTCAGCGGCATGGGTATCAATGGCGGCAGTGGCAACAGGACCGGCGCCCTTATCGGTATTATTCACATAATACTTGCCCTGGACGCGGTTGGTGGTTCTGGTGATGATGTCCACGTCCTGCACGCCGGTGTAGACGCCGTTGACGTCGGTGATGGCCTTGGTGATGTCCAGCTTCTGGGAGCCGACGGCGCCGCCGGCGGAAGCGCTGACCTCATCCACGTCCACGGTGATGAACACGGACTCGTCCTCGCCATAGGCGCGGGCGGTGGTCAGAACCTTGCCTGCGCCGGTGCCGGTGCCCTTGGTGTACTGCATGGTCTCGCCGATCAGCAGGTCGCCGTCACGGGCCTCGCCGCTGTCCTCCACGCCGTCCAGGCGCAGCTTGGCGCAGTTCAGCTTCAGCTCGCTGGCGTCGCCGGTGGTCACGTCGTCGGTCTTGGAGGCCAGCATCATGGCCACGCCGTTCTTATCCACGCAGGGCTTCAGGGTGTAAACACCGGCCTCAGTCACGGTGTAGGTGTACCAGCGGTTCAGCAGATACACGCCGTCGCTGGTGTTGGTGCCCCACTTCTGGTAGTAGGCGTTGGCGTTGGCGTACTCTTCATCTGTCAGAGCGTCATTCACGCCGCCGTGGGACTTGTCGGTAACCATGTTCTTGATATTGCTGTTGGTATCCTTCACGTTGACGGTGATGTTCTGCATGGTGCCGTCCAGGAAGATACCGGCCGCGCTGGCGGTCTGGATGGAGAGGTTGCTGTTGCGCATGTCATAGCCGGTGACGAAGACATACTGCTTGGTGCCCTCGAACAGGTCGATGCCGATGAAATAGCCGTACTTGTCGAGATACACGTTGTAGGTGTTGGTGGTCAGCAGATCGTTGTCATACTGGTCCAGCACGTCCACGTCGTAGCAGGCGCGGTCGCTGTCGGCGTACTCATTGCCGCCGGTGGTCAGCTTGGTGGGATACTTGAGACCGTCCTGGCCCTGGCCGAACTTCGTGGACAGGGAGAACTTGGTAACGGTGCTCTGCTCCAGGATCTCGGGCTCGCCCATGTCGGCCACTTCCAGCTTGGTGGTGTCCTTGTCGGACATGCGCACCAGGTAGAAGGTGTCGGCGGTGACGTCGGCCACCTCGGGCACGTCGTCCAGAGCAACAGTCTTGGTCTGGCTGACCAGATCCAGGCTGCCGTTGCTCTTGCCGGTATAATACATGTGGACCTTAACGCTGGCGGTCTCCTTGTCGGCGTTATAGGTGGTGGTGGCCTGAGCCAGCCAGGTGTGGATAGAGGTGATGGTGATCAGCTCGTTGTCCTTGTCGATGAAGATCTCGGTGAGAACGCCGTCGCCGGTGATGCCCAGGTCGTCGGTGTTGGAGCGCTTCATCTCGGCGGCGGTGATCTCCTCATCCGTGCCGGCATACTGGTACTGGGTGTAGTCCGTGGTGACGGTGCCGGTGGTGTTGTTGGCCTCGTGGCCGTCAACATAGACCTCCAGGTCAAAGTCACGGATGGTGACGGAGCCCAGCAGGTCGTACAGGTCGCGGCCGGTCACGCCGGTGGTGTAGGTCTCCAGCAGCTTATCCTGGTCCAGCCAGGTGCCGATCTGGATCTTCTTGTCATACACCCAGGTGTGAGAGGGACGCATGAACTTGTCGCTGTCGGGGCTCTTGACCAGCTTGCTGAAGTACTCCTCAGCGAACTGGACGATCTCGTCGTCGCGGATGGTGGCCACGCGGGTCTGCTGAGACTTCCAGGTACGGCTCTGGGCGCCGCCGGAGGACAGAGTGACCTCGGTGCCGTTGATGTTGGTGGTCAGGCGCTGGCCATACTCCACCAGGTCGGCCTGCAGGGTGTTGAAGGCGTACAGGCAGGCCTCCTCACGGGTCACGGCCTTGATGCCGTTGAACTCGCCCTCGAGACCGGCGTTCAGGCCGATGCCCAGAGCCTGCTTGGCCACGTTGATGGACCAGTTGGAGCCAACGTAGCTCTCCAGGGTGGCGTCATAGCCCAGGGCGCCCAGCAGCATCTTCATGAAGGCATAGCCGGTCAGGGTGCCGCCGGGACGGAAGGAACCGTCAGCGTAGCCGCTGATGATGCCCTTGGCCTGGCAGTAGGCGATGTAGCCGGCGAACTCGCTGTTGACGGGCACGTCCCGATAGGGGGCGGTATCCGCGTGCAGCTCGGCGGCAGTGGTGGGACCCAGGATCAGGTTGCAGATGATCTTCGCGGCAGCCTGACGGGTCAGGGTGTTGCTGGGGTTGAAAGCGCCGTCGGCATAGCCGTCGACAATCCCAACCTCGGACACCACGGCGACGGCTTCGTCATAGGTGATCTTGTCGTCGTCCGTGAAGTCCTTGGCCCCGGCGCTGACGGTCACGAGGCTCATGACCATAACCAGCGTCAGGACCAGAGAGAGAAATCTCTTCATGGGGTATCCTCCTTTTTTAATTTTGCGAACCGTCCGCCGGAGGGCTTCGGGAACCGTCCGGGCTTCGTGCCGGGGCTAGCTCCCCGCCGCCGGGCCTGTAACCGGTGACGGGGTCCGGCACCAGGCCGGGAAGAGCGCCGGAGCGTCCAACGTCCGCTTCGCAGGTTCAATTTACCAGCCCAAATCCGGTCTGTCTACGATTTCGGGTCTTTTGTTAAGAAGGTGAAAAAATGCGTAATCTTTCCGTTTTTTCCTTGAATCACAAGTGTAACCCAATGAAATATTTCCGTAACAAAAGAGCGGGCGGAGGCTACCGCGCCTCCGCCCGGGTGTTCAAATAATACTTCTGCCGCACCTGGACCAGCTCTCCGGCCTCCACCAGGTGTTTCAGGATCACGCCGCACTGCTTGCTCCCGACGCGGAGCACTCCGGCGATGTCCTGCCGGTAGGCAAAGCCCACTTTGCCCAGATATTCCCGGATGGCGGCGGGCTGCTCCTCCGGCGGAACCACCGTGCCGGGGAGGTAGTACTTGCCCCCCACCCGCACCAGCCTGCGCTCGTCGGTCATCCGCCGCAGGAGCCCGTAGGCCGCGGCGCTGGTGACGCCCAGGGCCTCCATGGCGTCTCCCCGGGAGACGGCCCCCTTTTGGCGGACCAGCTCCAGCAATTCGGCCTCCGCGCCGCTCCGGCCGGCGCTGCGGTACAGGTCCCGCAGCGTCACCTGGTCCATGCCGCCCCGGATCAGGGCCGTCCGCACAATCCGGGAGAGCCGGGGCACATCCAGGGGCCGCCCGGCGCTGTCGGAGAGGAGGACGTGGAGGTTCTCCCCGCCCCGCTCCCGCCGGTCCAGCAGCAGCTGGCGGACGGTACTGCTGAGATGGACTTCCCTGCTCTCCAGCCGGAGGACCCCCGCCGCGAAGTCCACCTGATCCCACGTCAGGTCCACGATCTCGCCGCCGGAGAGACCCATCTGCCAGGCCAGCCACAGGGCCAGGCCCGCCGCGGTGTCCTTCTCCGCCTGCAGGATCTTCCACAGCCGGAACTCGTCCACAGGGGCGGGCTGTCGGGGCTGGCGCAGAGTGGGCCTGCGGTCCGCCTCCATATGCTCGGAAAAATGCAGCTGGAGCGTCCGCACCTCCATGCCGGTGATCTGGGCCACATAGGCGGCGGTGCGGGTTTGGAGCTGGCGGATGATGTAGTCGTGGCGCAGATCAATCAGGCGGACCGCCGTCTGACCCTCGCTGTCCAGCTCCCGCCGGGCCGCCCGGGAGATGGCCTGGGGCTGCATGGGCTTGCCGAACCGCTTGGAGAACACCACGTACTCCGACACCCGGCTCCACCTGGCGTACATCTGCCGCAGGTATTCCTCCATCTCCTCCTCCATGGGCGCCGCCCGCCCCGGCAGAAGGATTTTGTGGTCCAAAAAGGAAACCTGATCCCAGGTCAGGGTGGTGATCTCCTCCCGCAAAAGCCCCTGGAGCCACGCCAGGCGCAGGATGGCTCCGGCGGCGTTGTCCGGATTTCGCGCCAGCAGTCGGCGCATGGCCGCCTCCTCCGGGCGGTTGACGGTATACGCTCCCATGTCCGGCCTCCTCTCTTTGGGTTACACTTGTGACACAAGTAATTAAAATGTAAAGATTTACCATTTTCGAGCATGGTTTGTCTTCCATTTTAGTGAGGAAAAGCCCCCTGGAACATGTGCGATTTCTGGAAAATTGTCGTGTTTTTGACAGTTTTCGAAAAATTGTAGTACGCTCCGGCGGGAGGAAAAGCCGGGCGGCCGCTTTCAGCGGCCGCCCGGCTTCCGGAAAATTTTTTACAGAGAATTCCCGCCGGAGCCATTTGCCCCGGGGCAGAAATGTGGTATCATAGAGAAAAACAAGAGAGGGTGAGGCATTATGCGGAAATGGGTACGGGAGGTTCTCCACGCCCTGGAGGACGGCACGCCGGCTGAGCTGGTGGCCGTAACGGAGGCCAGCGGCTCCACGCCCCGGGGGGCAGGGGCGCTGATGGCGGTGTTTCCCAATGGACGGGCCCTGGGGACCATCGGCGGCGGCAATGTGGAGTACGAGGCCCAGCAGCTGGCCGCGGAGCTGCTGGAGCGGGGCGGCTGCGCCCTGCGGCGCTTCTACTTCGTCCAGGGAGACGACCTGGGCATGGTCTGCGGCGGCGATGTGACGGTGCGCTTCCAGTACCTCCCCGCCGGGGACGCCCGGGTCATCGCCGTACTGCGGGACCTGATGGAGGCCTCCGCCGGGGACTTGGACACCTGGCTGGTACTGAACCTCCAAGAGGACGCCGCCGTCATGGGCACGGCGGACCGGAACGGCCCCCGGCATCTGGACGGTCCGCCGGAGGACCTGTCCGCCCTGCTGCAAAACCGGCCTGCGCTGTCCGGCAGCTGGCTGACCGTCCCCATGGTGCGGGCGGGGCGCGTCTATATCTTCGGCGGCGGACACGTCTCCCGGGCGCTGGTACCCGCCGCCGCCGCCGCGGGCTTCCGTCCGGTGGTCTATGACGACCGGCCCGAGTTCGCCGGCGCCGCCCTCTTCCCCCAGGCGGAATCGGTCCTCACCGGGGATTTCACGGACATCGGCCGGCAGATCGCCCTGACGGCGGACGACTACGTGGTCATCATGACCCGGGGCCACCAGGCAGACTACGAGGTGCTGACCCAGACGCTCCGCAGCGGCGTGAAGTACCTGGGGTGCATCGGCTCCAAAAAGAAACTGGCTCTGTGCCGGGAGCGGCTGCTGGCGGCGGGCTTCACGGCGGAGGAGTACGCCAGGGTCCACGCCCCCATCGGCCTTCCAATCGGCGCGGAGACGCCGGAGGAGATTGCCGTCTCCGTCACGGCCCAGCTGATCGCCGTCCGTGCGGGACTGCCGGAGGCATGACATCTTGCCAAACCCCACAAAAGTGTGTTATAATTTACGAGCAGGATTATACAAAATTTCACATAGAGAGACGGAGGGCTGTCCATGAAGCGCATCAGCAAGGAAAACTACTATCTGGACATTGCGGAGACCGTGCTGGAGCGGGCCACCTGCCTGCGCCGGGTCTACGGGGCCATCATCGTGAAAAATGACGAGATCATCGCCACCGGCTACAACGGCGCCCCCCGGGGCCGGGCCAACTGCGTGGACCTGGGCTACTGCTCCCGGGAGGCCATGCGGGTGCCCCGGGGCGAGCGGTACGAGCTGTGCCGCAGCGTTCACGCCGAGGCCAATGCCATCATCTCCGCCGCCCGGCGGGACACCGTGGGGGGCACGCTGTACCTGGTGGGCCGGGACGCCCAAACCGGCGCGCTCCTCTCCGACGCCACCTCCTGCTCCATGTGCCGCAGGCTTGTGATTAACGCGGGGCTGGAGAAGGTGGTCATCCGCCGCACGGAGACTGAATTTGAGGTGGTGGACGTGGAGGACTGGATCGCCGAGGACGACCTTCTGGTTCCTCCGGAGGAGGTCCCGGACCTGCCCTGAAAGCGCGGACGCGCCATATAAAAGAAAGGAAGTCTTGGCCTTGAAAACAGGACTTGTCACCTTCTACCACATCCACCACTACGGGGCTCTGCTCCAGGCGGCGGCCACGCAGCGGGCGGTGGAGTCCCTGGGCGGAGCGTGTGAGATCATCGACTACTACGTCAACCAGAACAACGACCTCTTCCGCGCCCCCACCGGGCTTGGCTCCGCCGCGGCGGACGCCCACACGGCCCTCCATTACAAGCCCCTGAAAACCCGCTACGCGCGGTTCGAGGACTTCTCCCGCCGCTGGCTCCGCATCTCCCCCCACCGGTTCGAGAGCTTTGAGGAGCTGCGCGCGGCGGAGCTGCCCTACGACCTGATCCTCTCCGGCAGCGACCAGATCTGGAACCCCGCCATCTTTCCGGACGGGCGGTTTGACCCGGTTTTTTTCGGCGCGTTCTCAAACCGGCGGAAGATCGCCTACGCCCCCTCCTTCGGCGTTCCCCGGATTCCCGAGGGGATGGAGGCGGAGCTGCGGGGCTATTTGGAGCAGTTCTCCCACCTCTCCGTCCGGGAGAGCCAGGGGGCGGCCATTGTCCGCCGAGTCGCCGGGCGGGAGCCGGCCCTGGTGCTGGACCCCACGCTGCTGCCCACCCGGGAGGACTGGGCTGCCATGGCGGCGGAACACAGCGAAAAGGGCTACATTCTCTGCTACTGCATCAGCGCCCCCGGCCCGCTGGAGCCCTACATCCGCCGTCTGGCGGCGGAGACGGGCCTGCCGGTGGTCCAGCTGTGCGGCGCGCGGCGGAAGGTCCACCCAAAGGCCAAATGCGTGCTAGACGCCGGACCGGCGGAGTTTCTGGGCCTCTTCCGGGACGCCAGCTATGTCTGCACCAACTCCTTCCACGGGACGGTGTTCTCCGTCCAGTTCCAAAAGCCCTTCTTCACCGCCGTCTCTCCCCGGGAGCTGGCCGCGCCGGAGACCTCCCGGACCTTCAGCCTCCTGAGCCGTCTGGGGCTGACGGAGCGGATCGTGGGCAAGGGCGACGCCGCGGATTTCAAAGCCCCCATTGACTGGCTGTCGGCGGAGGCCCGCCTCCAGGCGGCCCGGCAGTCCTCCCTGCGCTATCTGGAGGCTGCCCTGCGGGACGAGGATTTCAGGGAACCCCCCGCTCCGGCGGCGGAGCAGGGCCCGCCCCGCCTGGCGGATCATACCCGCTGCACCGGCTGCACCGCCTGCGCCGCCGTCTGCCCCAGGGACGCCGTGGCCATGAAGCGGGACCGGGAGGGCTTTGCCCGCCCGGCGGTGGACCTGGACAAATGCATCCGCTGCGGCCGCTGCACCGCCGTCTGTCCCATTCTCCACCCCCAGGAGCGGACGCCCCTGCCGGCGGCCTTCGCCGCCTGGAACCAGGATGACGCCATCCGCCGGGACTCCACCTCCGGCGGCGTGTTCACCGCCCTGGCGGAATACGTGCTGGAGGGGGGCGGCGTGGTGTTCGGCGCGGCCTTTGACAGCCGGCAGCACCTGCGCCACACGGTGTGCTTCCGCAAGGAGGAGCTGTGGCGCATGCGGGGCGCAAAATACGTGCAGAGCGACCTGGAGGGAACCTTCCCCATGGTGAAGGAGTGCCTGGAGAGCCGCCAGGTGCTCTTCTCCGGCACGCCCTGTCAGGTGGACGGCCTTTACCGCTATCTGGGGGGCCGTCCGGAGAATCTGACCACCTGCGACCTGGTGTGCCACGGGGTGCCCTCCCCCGGCGTGTGGGAGGACACGGCCCGGTACATCGAGCGGCGGAAGGGCAAGGGCCTCCAGGCGGTGCGCTTTCGCAACAAGGTCACCGGCTGGAAGGACAGCCACTTCACCGCCGTCTACGACGACGGCTCTGTGGACTCCGCCCCGCTGTTCCGCACGGAGTACGGCCGGGCCTTCGGGCGGGCGCTGTTCCTGCGGCCCAGCTGCTACCGCTGCCCCTACGCCTCCATGACCCGCCCCGGGGACTTCACCCTGGGGGACTTCTGGGGCCTGGGGCCCGACGAGCTGCCGGAGCAGCAGGGAAAAGGCATCAGCCTCCTGCTGGTGAACACGGCCCACGGCAGCCATCTCTTCGACCAGCTCCCTCTGAGCCGGCAGGCCTTCCCTGTGGAGCGGGCCATCGCCGGAAACCCCCGGCTGGCCTCCCCCACGGCCTGCCCTGCGGACCGGGCGGCCTTCTTCGCCGCCTACGCCCTGGAGCCCTTCGATGCGGTGCGCAAGCGGTTTTTCACCCTGCCGCCCCTGCCGGTGCGGGCCGTGGGAACCCTGCTGTCGCCGGAGCTGAAGGCAAAGCTGCGGAAAAAACTGCGATAGTTGGCAAAATGTTGCAAATGCAATTGTGGTTAATGGAAGAACTCTGTTATATAATAGGAAAATCCCATTGTTGATAAAAGGAGCGTTTATTATGAAAAAGTACGAGTGCGAGCCCTGCGGCTATATCTACGACGAGGCGGCCGGCGACCCGGATAACGGCATCGCCCCCGGCACCAAGTGGGAGGACCTGCCGGAGGACTGGGTGTGCCCCATCTGCGGCCTGGGCAAGGACGTCTTCAAAGAGGTGTAAAACGCCTCTTTCCGGACAGCACTGAGGAAGGCGGGGTCCGCTGAGAAGCAACTGCTTTTCAGCGAACCCCGCCTTATAATAATCCGAGAAGCGGAAAAAATTGGGAAAGAGCTAAGGACACATGGCATTCACCCTGATTGATTTGGAAACCTGGGAACGCAGAGAGTTTTACCTGCATTATATCATTGAGGTGAGATGCGCCCTATTCAGCGACTGTCAATCTTGATATAACGAGCCTGGGCCTTGTTTGAAAAATGGCCTAAAAGGACCTGGCAGCCCGTTGCGCTCTGCCAGGTCCCTCATCTCTTTATGTCGTTCCGCTCCCAACGAAACGCGTTCTTTCCAGGTTTTCAGTTCTGCGCCTGCCGGGCGGAGCGGCCCCGCAGAGCCGGCACCTGATCCAGCACCCGCAGCAGCAGCGTGCCCAGAACAAAGCACACCAGCGCCTCCCCCAGTCCCACGGTGACGGCGTTCATGGCAAAGGCGGGAAGGAAGGCCGCGCCGTCCAGGGTGGAAAAATAGGCGATCTCCGCCCCCACGATCAGCGCGTTGCAGACCACCGGCGGCACCGCCGCCAGATACCGGTTGTGCATTCTGGATGTCCACAGGGCCGCCAGCAGCGTCGCTAGCGTGCCGAAAATCCAGTCCAGCACATAGGGGGAGCCCAGCAAATTTGCCAGGAAGCACCCCACCGCCAGGCCGGGGATGGCCTCCGGGAACAGGAAGGGCAGCAGGGTCATGGCCTCCGCCACCCGGAACTGGACGGGGCCGTACTGGGGGATGGGCAGGAGCAGGGTCAATCCGGCGTAGGCGGCGGCCATGACGGCCGCCAGGGTCAGGCGGTGGACGGAAATGCGGGATTTGGACATGAAAAAAGACCTCCTTTTGACAGTGTGGAGGCCCGCAGACGCGGAAAATACCCGAGGTAAGGCCCGGGCGGCCTCCATTTTTTTGTTTAGAGAACGATGCCCCATCTGGTACATCGAACGAACGCCCAGGCCGGGGCCCGAACGCTTGGACAGGGAGATGGCACCTGTCAAAAGGTATCATACCACAGCGCCGCCCAAAAGAAAAGGGGGAACCGCACAAATCTGCGGTTCCCTCTTCCCTATTCTTCCGTCACATACACCAGATCATACCCCTCGGGGAGGTACTCCGTCTCTGCCGTCTCTTCCGGCGGAACGACGCCCCGCTCCGCCAGGGTCTCCAGCAGGGCGTCAAAGTCCCCGCCGGACAGCTGGTAGCAGCGGATGCCGTCCTCCCCCGTGGTATAGGGCAGGTCCGCCAGCAGCTCTCCGGCCTGGGCCGCCGTCAGGCGGATGGCCCGGCACTTACACACATACAGCGCCTCAGCGGCGCCGGAGATCTTCGCCGTCTTCCCCTCCCCCGGCTGCAGAGCGGCCCCGTCCGGCAGGCCGCTGCCAAGAGGGGCGGAAGGGCCGTCCTGGGAGGCGGTGGGCGCCTCCGTAATCATTCGGGGCGCCGGTGCGGACTCGGCATCCGCCTCCGCGGGAAGGTCGTCAGCCGCCTCCATATGCGGGGCGGCGCCCACAAGGCCGTACTGCCCGCCGCTTTCGGCGGCGTCCATGGCGGCGGGGGCGGCGGTGCTGCCATCAGCCGGAAGTGCGCTCCCGCCGCCCGGCATGCTCCGCAGCACCAAAACCATCGCAAAGCAGGCCGCCAGGGGCAGGAGAATTTTTTTCCAGTGCACATGCCGCCGGGCATTGGGCGGGGCCTTCTCCGCTTTTGCGGCCTCCAGCTCCCGGACGGCAGCCATGACGCCTTCGGCAAACCCCTCCGGCACCGCCGTTTCCTCCGCCTCCGGGAAGGCGGCCCGGATGGCCAGGGCGGCGTCCGCATAGCTCCGGCAGCCGGGACAGCGCTCCAGGTGCGCCCGTACCCGACCGGCCTCCTCCACGGACAGCTCCCCGTCCACATACGGGTCCAGCAGGGCCGCGAATTTCTCACAGTATTTCATTGGCAGCCCTCCTCTTCTGCTTCTTTAGACGGCGTCCGGCCGGAAAAGTTCCCGCTCTCCAGCAAAAATTTTCCCAGCCGCTTCCGCCCCCGGCTGATGCGGGATTTCACCGTCCCCGGGTCCAGGGACAGGGTCTGCCCGATCTCCTCATAGCTCAGCTGATGCATCTCCCGCAGGACCAGCACCTGCCGGTACTCCGCCGGCAGCTCCCGAAGCCCGCTTTCGATCTGACGCCGCAGCTCCGCCCGCTCCGCCGCCTCCTGGGGCGTGGGGGCGGGGTCCACCGCGTCCAGATTCAGCTCTTCGTCGTCCAGCGAGGGTCCCGCGGCGGCGCGGTGCCGCCCCTCCCGGCGCAGCAGGTCCACACAGGCGTTGGACGCCAGGCGGTACAGCCAGGTGGAGAAGCTGGCCTCGCCCCGAAAGGACTCCAGCCCCTGCCAGGCCGCCAGAAAGGCCTCCTGGGCGGCCTCAGCCCCATCCTCCGGATTGCCGCACATTCGAAATGTCAGCGCCAGGACCCGCTTCTCATAGGCCCGCACCAGATGTTCAAAGGCCTCCTGGTTTCCTCGGCGGGCGGCCTCCACCCATTGCCGTTCCTGTAAAGCGTTCATTTCAAATCCCGTTTGATCCCCCTTGTCACCCGGCAGACGTCCTCCAGGGTATTCATCTGTACGATCTGCTCCTTGTAATACCCCGAGTGGGGCACGCCCTTGAGATACCAGCAGTAGTGCCGCCGGGCCTCCAGCACGGCCACCCGCTCCCCTTTGATCTCCGCCGCCAGCTCAAACTGCCGCACGGCGGTGTCACACCGCTCCGCAAGGGGCGGCAGGGGCGGAATGGGCTTCCCCGCCAGGGCGGCGGCGGCCTGGCGGAAGATCCAGGGATTGCCGAAGCATCCCCGGCCGATCATGGCCCCGTCGGCCCCGGTGTGCCGCAGAATGCGGACGGCGTCCTCCGGCTTCCAGATGTCGCCGTTGGCAAAGACGGGGACGGAGACCGCCTCCTTCACCTGCCGGATGCAGTTCCAGTCCGCCTGCCCGCCGTAGACCTGGGCCCGGGTCCGCCCGTGGACCGCCACGGCAGAGACGCCCGCCTGCTCCAGAATTTGGGCGAACTCCACACAGTTGCAGCTGCCCATGTCCCAGCCCCGGCGAAACTTGGCGGTAACGGGCACAGGCACGGCCCGCACCACCGCCTCCACAATGCGGCCGGCCCTCTCCGGGTCGCGCATCAGCGCCGCGCCGTCGCCGTTGTTCACGACCTTCCCCATGGGACAGCCCATGTTGATGTCAATGATGTCCGCCCCAGAGGCCTCCAGGGCAATCTGGGCCGCCTCCGCCATGCACGCCGGGTCGCTGCCGAAGATCTGCACGGCGGCGGGGTGCTCTCCGGGGAACTGCCGCAGGAGGGAGAAGGTCTTTTTGTCGTGATAGCACAGCGCCCTGGAGGAGATGAGCTCCGTGACCGTATAGCCCGCGCCCTGCTCCGCGCAAATCCGGCGGAAGGCGGCGTCCGTCACCCCCGCCATCGGGGCCAGGGCCAGCTGTGAGGGGACGTCTACTGTTCCAATACGCATAGGGCGGCCTCCCTTTCTCTTTTATCTTATCAAAAATACCATTCTTATGGGGAAATGTCAAATGACAAGGGGTGGATTTCAGCCATGATGATGGCTGAAATCCACCCCGCCCGTCAGGGCGAGAAAAAACCTCCCCCGCCAGAAGGGCGGTACACCCCCGTCCGCGCCCGAGGCACGAAATCCCCCGCCCCCCCGCAGGGGCCCCCATTTCCCCAACGGGAAATTCAAAAAAAACTTTTCCCGACGGGATTCTCCCCCTCCAAAGGGTAAACTGGTGGAAAACCATAATTTTTGGAGGGACAAGCTGTGAGATACGGTCAAATCACTCTTCGGCGGCAGCCGCCGGCGTACCTGCTGTCCTGGGGAATTCGCTTCTTCCTGGCGGCGGCTCTGACCGCCAGTCAGACCCCGGACGGCCACGCCCCCTTTGCCCTGGGCTGTATCGCGGCGGCGGGCCCCGGAGGCGAGGGAATCGCCGCTCTGGCTGGCGCCGGGGTGGGCGCGGCGCTGTTTCTGGAGTTCGGCGACGCCCTGCCCTTTCTGGCGGCGGGCATCCTGATCCTCACCGCCTCAGCCACCTTTCGGGGGACCGCCCTGTGGAGGCGGCCGCTGTTCATGCCCCTGGCGTCTTCCGCGCTCTTCGCCGCGGTGGGAGGAATCTACGTCATCCAGTCCCTGGCTCCCGCAGAGCATCTGGCACCCTACATAGCCGCCGCCGCGCTGACAGGGGTGTCCGCCTGGTTTTTCCGCCCCCTTCTGCGGCCGGCGGGGGACCGGCCGGCTCCGGAGAGCCTGCTGTTCCTGGCGGCGGCTCTGCTGACCGCCGTCAGCGACCTCACGATCTCCGGCGTCTCCGTGGGACGGGCTCTGCTGTGTCTGCTGCTGGCCTACACCGCCTATGAGAAGGGGCCCGCGGCGGGGGCCGCCGCCGGCCTGGGAGCCGGATTGACGGCGGACCTCTGCGCCGGGACAGGAGGCGTGCTGTTTGCCGCCGCCTATGGTCTCGGCGGTCTTTTGGCCGGCAGCCGCCTCCCCGGGGGGCGGGCTGCGGCGGGACTGGCCTTCTTCGTCTCCTCCATTGCGGCTCTGCTGCCGGCCCGGACGCCCCTGGCGGGACCGCTGCTGTTGGAGTCCTCCCTCGGGACGGCTCTCTTTCTGCTGCTGCCGGGGCGGCTCTTCGGCGGGAAGCGGGTGCGGCGGGCGGAGAGCGCGGAGACCGCCGCCGCGTCCGGCGGACGGCTGAAGGACCAGCTGAACCGGGCGGCAGCGGCCCTGCGGGAGCTCTACGACAGCATGGGCCGCACGCCCCCGTCCACCGACGAGAACCCTGCCATCGTCTTCGACCGGGCGGCGGAGAAGGTCTGCCGGGGCTGCGCCCTGTGCGACCTCTGCTGGCAGAAGGAGTACACCGGCACCTTCAACGCCTTCAACGACGCCACCCCCTACCTGCTGGAGCGGGGCCGGGCCCTGCCCAAGGACTTCCCCGCCCACTTCACCGGGCGCTGCATCCACCTGCCGGACTTTTTGACCGCCATCAACGGGGAGCTGTCCGCCTTTCTTTTGCGGCGGCAGTACCGCCGCCAGCTGGAGGAGACCCGCCGCAGCGCCAAGGGGCAGTACGCCCAGCTCTCCGAGCTGCTGACCGCCACCGCCGCGGGGCTTGGAGAGACCGTGACGGCGGCGGGAGCCGCTCCCCCCTGCCAGGTGGGCGCGGCCCTGCGGCCCCGGGACGGGGAGACGGTCTGCGGGGACACGGTGGTGTCCTTCCGGCGGGAGGACGGCCTCTGGTGCCTCCTGCTGGCCGACGGCATGGGCAGCGGCGAGGCCGCCCGGAAGGAGTCCTCCCTGATCTGCCGCCTGCTGCGCCAGTTCCTGGAGGCCGGAGTGGAGCCGGAGGCGGCCCTCAAGACGCTGAACTCCGCCATGGCCCTCCGGGGGGCGGAGACCGGCAGCTTCACCACCATTGACCTGTGCACCTGCGACCCCGCCACCGGGGAGACGGCCTTTTACAAATTCGGCGCGGCACCCAGCTACCTGAAAAAGGGGGGCGTGGTCCGGCGGGTCACCGGCGGCACCCTGCCAGCGGGTCTCCGGGGCGCCCCGGCAGCGCCGGATGTGACCAGGGTGAGCCTGGACCCCGGCGGCTTCGCGGTGATGATCAGCGACGGCGTGGCGGACCCGGGCCGGGACGAGTGGCTCCAGGACCTGCTGGCCGGCTGGGAGGGGGAGGACCCCCAGACCCTGGCGGGGCTGATTTTGTCGGAGAGCATCCGCCGGGAGCGTCTCCAGGACGACTGCGGCATCCAGGTGCTCTACCGGCCCAGGGAGGGCGCGGCAAAAAAGGTGTAATCCGGCGCAAGGCAGTATAAAATTTCCCGCTCTGCGGAAAAATGGAAGTATCTCAAATGGTTAGTTGGAGGCATGGAGGAACATGGTAAAAGGTATTTCCAGGCGGGTCGTGGTGGTGGATTCCCCGGACCAGCGGTTTTTTGAGCAGGCGATCTTCATTGTGCGCAACGACGCCGCCGGGGAGGGCGTCACCTCCCGGGAGCTGGTGGAGGAGGCCAAGCGGGTGGCCCGCAGCTACGCTGGCAGCGGTCACGGACGGCTGAGCCGGGCCTGGCGGGACCTGAGCCCGGCGCTGTACACCCTGATGGGGGCGGCGGGCATCGGCCTTGTGTGGCTGGTTGTGGCGCTGATCTGAAAAAAACTATATACACCGCCGAAAAGGCAACGTCCCGCGCAGGCCAGCATAGCCTGCGCGGGGCGTTTTTACTATGTGCCATGATATGTACAGCGGAGTTATCCGTTAGAAGGCAGACTGGGGCCCGTTGCGCCCGCTCCCGATCAGACGTCAAAGCCCGCCGCCAGATAGCAGGGTGTTCCATCCTCCGCTCTCATTTCCAGTACCAGCCGATAGTTCCCTCTCTCCAGGCGGGTGCCATAGTGGCCATATTTTTGGACCATGCTCCCCTGAAAAGTGCTGGTTTGCCCGCCCAGCGAGAACTCCAGCGGATTGTAGGGAAGATTCTCCTGCGAACGTGCCAAACGATACCACTGTCCGTCAACACAGCGCTCCAGATATTCAAAACAAGGCACGTCGCTGACGAAGACGTAGATCTCCTCGGACTCCGCCGATACGGACCACTGAATTGTGTATCCCGTGAAGGGAGACCATGACGGCTCCCCGATGGTAAGTTCAAAGCCCTCGACCTGATTGACGGGATATGAGACAGGTTCCTCCAGTGCGGGCCAGTCTGCCGTGGCCCATAGGATCAGCCTCACTCCACCAATGCAAAAGCCGGCGCAAAGCAGCAGAATCAGCCACCTCCGGTGCCGTTTCACAGCGCTTCCCCCCTTTCAAAGCAGAATACCCGCTGGGAGGCACACGCCTCCGATTTGAATCTGTATTCTTTACCGTGCTGTTTCCCGCCTTACACGGGATTCTCCTCAAAATACCGCCGGGTGGTCTCCGCGTCGGCGGCAATCCGGGCCCGCAGGGCGTCCAGAGAGTCAAAGCGCATCTCGTCCCGCAGGTGCCGGTAGAACTCCAGGCGCAGCGTCTGTCCGTACAAATCCCCCTGGAAGTCCAGGATGCAGGCCTCCACAGTGACGTCCGCGCCGTTGTCCAATGTGGGCCGGGTGCCCACGTTGGTGACGGCGGCGTAGTGCTCCCCATCGGGAAGATAGACCCGGGTGACGTAGACCCCGTGGCTGGGCACCAGCACATGGGGCGGGATCACCAGGTTGGCGGTGGGAAACAGCCGGGTCGATCCCACGCCCCGCCCGTGGCGGACGGCTCCCGTCAGGGTGTGGGGGTGGCCCAGGAATTGGGCGGCACGCTCCGTCTGTCCCAGCTCCAGAAGGCGGCGGATGTAGGTGGAGCTGACGGTGAGACCGCCGATCTCCACCTTGGGAATGATGTCGCACCCCAGCCCCAGCTGGGCGCACTTCTCCCGCAGAAGCTCCGGCGTCCCCTGGTTTTTGTGGCCGAAACGGTGGTCGTGGCCCGCCACCAGATGGACGGCGTGGTACCGCCCCACCAGGATCTCCGTGATGAAGTCCTCCCAGCCGGTGGTCATCATCTCGCGGTCAAAGGGGGCCATGATGACCTCCCGAATGCCGTACAGCCGGCTCACCAGCTCCCGGCGGTCCTCCGGGGAGTTAATCAGGGGACAGGGCACCCCGGTGACCACCTCCTTGGGCGGGCGGTCAAAGGTGAACACGGCGGGAACCGCCCCCCGCTCTGCGGCGGCCTCCGCGGCCCGGCGCAGCAGCGCCCCGTGGCCCAGATGGACCCCGTCAAAAAAGCCCAGGGCTATCACTCGTTCCTTCATGGACATGGTTACGCTCCAAAAAAGTTTTTGATGGCGGTCACTTCACCGCCGGCGGCCCTGGACAGGCAGAGAAACGCCCCCTCCCGCCCGTAGACCCGGTAGGTACCGTCGGCCAGTCCCCTCTCGGTGAAGCCGCCGCCGCTGCAAACCCGCCGCTCCACCCCCGCGGAGCGGACCGTCAGGGCCGGATATTGGGCGAACAGGCTGTCCACGGGCCGCAGCAGCGCCTCGCCCCGCTCCTGGACATCCTCAATGGTCACGGCCTCCGCCAGGGTGAACTCCGCCGCCATGGCGCGGCGGAGCTCGTACATGGCGCCGCCGCAGCCCAGGACCTGCCCGATGTCGTGGCAGAGGGTGCGGATGTACGTGCCCTTGGAGCAGACACAGCGGAGGCGGTAATCCGTCTCCCCCGCCTGCTCCAGCAGCTCCAGGGCGTGAATGGTCACGGGCCGGGGCTTTCGCTCCACCTCCCGGCCCTTCCGGGCCAGCTCATAGAGCTTCTTCCCCTGCACCTTTACGGCGGAGTACATGGGGGGTATCTGCTGAATCTCCCCCCGAAAGCGGTCCAGCGCAGCCTCCAGCTCCTGCCGGGAGACTGTGACCGGGCGGGCCTCCAGCGTCTCGCCGGTGGTGTCCTGGGTGTCGGTGACGAGGCCCAGCCGCAGCCCGGCGATATACTCCTTGCGGCTGTTCTCCGCGAACTCCACGGCCTTGGTGGCCTGCCCCACAAACACCGGCAGCACGCCGGTGGCCATGGGGTCCAGGGTCCCGCCGTGGCCCACCCGCTTCTCATGGAGAATTCCCCGAATCTTGGCGCACACGTCCATGGAGGTCCACCCGGCGGGCTTGTCGATCACTAAAATTCCACTTGCCATAGCATCTATGGGAAATCCGGCAGGGCGCTTCACGTCTCTCCCCGGTCCGTCCTCCCAGCTCCTCACTCCTAATCTGCGGAAAAGTCCGGCGCCACCTGGGCTACCGCATCCAGAATCCGCCGTTTGGCCTCCGCCCAGGGGGCCTCCACGGTGCAGCCCGCCGCCGCCGCGTGGCCGCCGCCGCCTAAGATGCCGCAGGCACGGGTCGCGTTGACCCGGTCCCCGGTGCGCAGGGACAGCTTCCACACGTCCGGCCGCAGCTCCCGCATGGTGACGGCGCAGTCCACTCCTTGGATCTGGCCCCCCAGGGCGGACAGATCCTCGGCGTCGCTCTCTGCGGCCTGGAACTTCTCCATCAAAGCCAGCGGCACGGAGAGGACCGCCACCCGGTCCCGGTCGTAGAACTCGCAGGCGCTCAGCATGGCCCCCTCCAGCTGCATCCGCTTCCGGGTCTTGGTGCGGAAGAACACCTTGTTCACGGTCCGGCAGTCAATGCCCATCTCCATCAGCGCCGCCGCCACCCGGTGGGTCTCCGCGGTGGTGTTTGCGTAGGCAAAGCAGCCGGTGTCCGTGGAGACCGCCACATACAGCGGCAGGGCGATTTCCGGCGTGATGGGCCCCAGCTCCTGCAAAACGTCATACAGCAGCTCCCCGCAGGCGGCGGCCTCCGCCCGGAGGAGATTGGCCCGGCCGAAGCCCTCGAAGGAGGGGTGGTGATCTATGGCCAGGTCCACCCGGTCCCGGTACGTTTCGGCATTTTCCGGCAGGAGACTCAGCGCGGCGATGTCCGTGGAGACCACCTTCTCCGGCGCGAAGTCCGCCGGGGCGGCGTAGGGGGCGAAATAGGGCGCCGTGGTATCCGTCAGGCCGGGATTGGGCAAAAGATAAGCCGTCCTGCCCAGCGCCCGGAGCCCCGCGCACAGCGCGGCGGCACAGCCCACGGTATCCCCGTCCGGACGGACGTGGGTGAGAATCAGCACGTTGTCAAACGTCCGCAGCAGGGCGGCGGTCTCAGAGACTGTCAGCATGGCTCACTCCTCCGTCTCCGGTCCGCCCCGGGCCTCGTCCGCCCGCTCCACCTGGCGCAGGACCTCCAGAATATGGGCGCCGTGCTGGATGGAGTCGTCGCCGATAAACTGCAGCTCCGGGGTATAGCGCAGCTGGAGGGCGCGGCCCAGCTCCCGGCGGAGGAAGCCGGAGGCGGATTTCAGGCCCTTGAGGACGTCCTTCTCCTGAGACTTGTCCAAAACGCTGACGTAGATCCGTGCGTAGCGCAGGTCGCCGGTGGTATCCACACGGGTAATGGAGACCATGCCCACTTGGGAGACGCGGGGGTCCTTCAGACGGCGGAGCTGGTCACTGAGCTCCCGCTGGATCTCCTCGTTGATGCGGCCGATTCGGTTGCTTGACATAAAAATGCCTCCTTTTGGTCCCCTTGGCAGGGGGCGGGGGATTTGTAATTCTTCGGAATCCGCCCTGCGGGGGCGGAATGGGGTCCGCTGCCCTCCGACGGGTAAAAGCCAGGGGCGGCGGCACAGCCGCCGCCCCTATTATGCGCAGTTATTGGGGAATCTCCTCCATGGTATACCCTTCGATAATGTCGCCCTCTTTGATGTCGTTGAACTTCTCAATGGTCATACCGCACTCGTACCCGCTGGCGACCTCCTTTGCGGCGTCCTTGAACCGCTGGAGGGAGGCCAGCTGGCCCTCGTGGATCACGATGCCGTCCCGCACCACGCGGACGGAGCAGGAGCGGACGATCTTGCCGTCCTGGACATAGCAGCCCGCCACGGTGCCCACGCTGGACACCTTGTACGTCTGCCGGATCTCCGCGTGGCCCAGGATGACCTCCCGGAACTTGGGGGCCAGCATGCCCTTCATGGCGGCGGTGATCTCGTCGATACAGTCGTAGATGACCCGGTACATCCGCATATCCACGTTGGCCCGGGCGGCGCTGTCCCGGGCGGCCGCGTCGGGACGGACGTTGAAGCCCACAATGATGGCGCCCGAGGAGGAGGCCAGCATCACGTCCGACTCGCTGACAGCACCCACGCCGCCGTGGATCACCCGGACGTTGACCTCGTCGTTGGAGAGCTTCTCCAAAGAGGCCTTCACCGCCTCCACGCTGCCCTGGACGTCGGCCTTGACGATCAGGGCCAGCTCCTTGCGCTCACCGGCCTGAATCTGGTCGAACAGGTTCTCCAGAGAGACCTTCTGCACCGGAGCCAGGGCCTTGGCCTTCTCCTCGGCCTTGCGCTGCTCCACCAGCGCCCGGGCCATGCGCTCGTCGGCCACGGCGAAGAAGGGGCTTCCGGCGGTGGGGGCCTCGCTGAGGCCCGCGATCTCCACGGGGACGGAGGGTCCGGCCTCGGTGAGGCGGTTGCCCTTATAGTCCAGCATGGTACGGACACGGCCCACGGCGGTGCCGGCAATGATGATGTCGCCCTGCTTCAAGGTGCCGTTTTGCACCAGGAGGGTAGCCACGGGGCCGCGGCCCTTGTCCAGCCGGGCCTCGATCACGGTGCCCTGGCCCGCCCGGTTGGGATTGGCCTTCAGCTCCTGGACCTCCGCCAGCAGCACCAGGTTCTCCAGCAGGTTCTCAATGCCGATGTTCTTTTTGGCGGAGACCTTGCAGCAGATGGTCTCGCCGCCCCAGTCCTCGGGCACCAGGCCGTGCTCGGTCAGCTGCTGCATGACGCGGTCTGGGTTGGCGTTCTCTTTGTCGATCTTGTTCACCGCCACGATGATGGGGATGTCGGCGGCTTTGGCGTGGTTGATGGACTCGATGGTCTGCGGCATGATGCCGTCGTCCGCCGCCACCATCAAGATGGCGATGTCCGTAATCATGGCGCCCCGGGCGCGCATGGAGGTAAACGCCTCATGGCCCGGCGTATCCAGGAAGGTGACGGGCTTGCCGTTCACCTGCACCTGATAGGCGCCAATGTGCTGGGTGATGCCGCCGGCCTCTCCGGCGGCCACGGAGGTGTTGCGGATGGTATCAAGCAAAGAGGTCTTGCCGTGGTCCACGTGGCCCATGACCACCACCACGGGCGCCCGGGACACCAGGTCCTCGGGACGGTCCTCGGTGGCGTCGATGAGCTTTTCCTCAATGGTGACGACCACCTCTTTTTCCACCTTGCAGCCCATCTCTTCCGCCACGAAGGAGGCGGTGTCGAAGTCGATCATCTGGGGCAGGGAGGCCATGATGCCGTTTTTCATCAGCACCTTGACCACCTCCGCGCCGGTTTTCTTCATGCGGCTGGCCAGCTCGCCCACGCTGATCTCGTCAGGAATCTGGACCTTGAGGGGGGCCTTTTTGGCGATCTCCAGCTGGAGGCGGCGCATCTTCTCCGCCTCGTCCTGGCGGCGCTTGTTGGAGAAGGTCATGCCGCCCCGGCGCTGGCCGTTATTGCGGAATTTCTCCTTGCCGCCCCGCTGCTGCTGCATCCGCTCGCCCCGCTGGCCGCCCAGAGTCTCCAGGCGCTCGTCGTACTTGGCCAGGTTCACGTCCCCGCCCTTGCGGGTGTCCACGATCTTCTTCTGGGGCACACGGCTGGCGGGCCGCTGACCGGAAGCCGGCTGCTGACCGGAAGCCGGCTGCTGACCCGAAGCGGACTGCTGGCCCGAAACGGGCTGCTGACCGCCAGCCGGTCTTTGACCGGAGGCGGCGGGTCTCTGTCCCCCGGCCCTCGGCTGCTGACCGCCAGCCGCCCTTTGACCGCCGCCCTGGGGCCGCTGTCCCGGCTGTCCGGGCCTGCCGGAGGCCGCCTGTCCCCTGCCCTGCTGACCGGAAGCCGGCTGCTGACCCGAAGCGGGCTGCTGACCCGAAGCGGCCTGCTGACCGGAAACCGGCTTCTGGGCCTGCTTTTCGGCGGCCTTCTCCTCCGCCTTTTTCTGAACATCGGCAAAGATGTCCTGGATGCTGGAGACCGGATTTTTCTGGGTCAGATAGTCAAAGATCACGGACAGCTCGTGATCCGTCAGGACCTGCATGTGGTTCTTTGGCGCGGCCACATACTTTGTCAGAATTTCGGTGATGGTCTTGGTGGGAAGGCCAAAGTCTTTCGCCACCTCATGGACCCTGTATTTCTCAATACCCAATCAAAACACCTCGTTATGCTCCAACCCGGGGGCTGGGAAATTTTTAGTAAGACGCGGCTCCTTGATCCGGCCCAGGCCGGACGCGGCCGCTCAGCCCTCCCGCTTGCGGAAGGAGCCCTTGCCCTTTTTCACAGGGTGGCTGTGGGCGTAGGGCTTTGCCCTTGCCCCCGGTCCGGGACGGCCTCGGCGGACGGCCGGACGGGGATCGGCTCCCCGGGACGGCGCCGCCCGCCTTTCGGCGGCCTTTTTCGCCGGACGCTCCGGGTTCTTCTTTCGCTTTCCCTGGCGGACGTTCTTCTCATGGGCCAGACGCTCCGCCCTTCTCTCCTCCGCCCGCCGGGCCTTGACCTCCAGCTGGGCGGCGGCCTCTGCGTACCGGGCAGGGTCGCCCTCCGCCAGACGGCGGACCACGGCGTTTGCAAGTCCGGTGTCCGTCACCGCCGTCAGGGCCACGGAGGTGCGGCCCAGCGCCATGCCCAGCTCCTCCTTGGTGAAGGGGGTGCGGAGCCAAAGGCACTGTCCCGCCAGGGCGAAGTGCTCCGCCCGGCGGCGGGTGTTCTCCGCGGCGTCGGCGGCCAGCAGCAGGACCCGGGCGTCTTTGGCCCGGGCGGCGGCCTCCACCGGCTCCTCTCCCACCGCCAGATTGCCGCCCCGGAGGGCCAGCCCCAGCAGGGAGAGAACTCTCTTATTCTCCATCCGCACCTCGCAGTTCCGCCTCCATGGAGTCGTAGACCTCCGGTGGGATGGCTGTCTCAAAGGCCCGCTCCAGGGCCCGGGTCTTCCGGGCCCTCTGGAGGCAGGCAAGACACGGGCACACATAGGCCCCCCGCCCCGGCTTCTTTCCGCCGAAGTCCAGGCTCACCTGACCCTCCGGGGATCTCACCACCCGGAGCAGGGACTTTTTATCCTTCATCTCCCGGCAGCCCACGCACTGCCGCTGGGGAATCTTTTTCACTTTTGGCATAGGGCTGCCTCCAATCAACGGTAAGGTTTTGGCCGGTCTGCCGGTTTCGGGGGAATGGCCCGCACAGGGTGCGCCCCCCACATGGCCGCAGCGGCCGGCAGGGAGTTTATTCCTCGGCGGGCTCCGCAGTTTCCGCGCTCTCCGCGGCCTCCTCGGGGAGCGGCGCTTCCTCGGGGAACGCTTCCGCCTCGGAGAGCAGCTCCTCCTCGGGGAGCGCCTCCTCTTCAGAGAGCGGCTCTTCCTCGGGCTCCTCATAGCTCTCGGGCTTGATGTCGATCTTATACCCCGTCAGGCGGGCGGCCAGACGGGCGTTCTGGCCCTCCTTGCCGATGGCCAGGGACAGCTGGTCGTCCGGCACCACGCAGCGGCAGGCCTTGCCCTCGTCCGCCATCCACACGTCCACCACCTCGGCGGGGGCCAGGGCGGCGGCGATGAACTGGGCGGGGTCCTCGCTCCACTTGATGATGTCGATCTTCTCGCCCCGCAGCTCGTCGACGATCCCGGCCACCCGCTGGCCCTTGGGGCCCACGCAGGCGCCGATGGGGTCCACGTTCTCCTCGTTGGACCACACGGCCATCTTGGTGCGGCTGCCGGCCTCCCGGGCGATGGACTTCACCTCCACGGTGCCGTCGAAAATCTCGGGGACCTCCAGCTCGAAAAGGCGCTTTACAAGGCCCGGATGGGTGCGGGAGATCAGCACCTGGGGACCCCTGGTGGAGCGGCGGACGTCCACCACGTACACCTTGACGTGGGTTCCCTCGGCCATCTCCTCGCCGGGAACCTGCTCGCCGGCCATCAGCAGCGCCTCGGTGGACTCGGTGCCGGTGCCGATGCGCAGGGACACGTTTCCATTCCGGGGGTCCACCCGGGTGACCACGCCGGTGAGGATCTCATGCTGCTTGGAGTTGAACTCGTCGTACACCATGCCCCGCTCGGCCTCCCGCAGGCCCTGGATGATGACCTGCTTGCCGTTTCCCGCGGCGATGCGGCCGAACTCCATCTTGTCCACGGGGATGTTCACCACGTCGCCGATCTCATATCTGGCGGAGATGGCCTTGGCCTCCTCCAGCGTCATCTCGTTGGGGGGGTCCACATAGTCCTCCTCGTCCACCACGTTCTTCTGGACGAACATTTTCAGGTCCTGGTGCTCCTCGTCCACGTCCACGATGACGTTCTCCACGCCCTCATGGTCCCGCTTGTAGGCGGTGGTAATGGCCTGAATGATCTTCTCCATCATAAAGGTCTGGGGAATTCCCCGCTCCTTTTCCAGCAGCTCCAGCGCGGCAAAGATCTCCGCGGGATTCATCCCGGCGGGTTCCTTCTGCTTCTTGCCTCTCATGGCGTGACTCTCCTTTTTACTTGTTCTATATATCGCAGCTTCTCAGTTTTCAAGCATCAGCTCCGGAGGGGCGGCTCAGAACTCCACCCGCAGCCGGACCAGGGCGGTCTCCTTCTTCGGAAAGGACAGCGTCTCCCCTCCCACGGTGACGGAGACGTCCCCGCTGGCCTCGTCGTAGCCCGCCAGGGTGCCGGCGAACTCCTTGCGCCCGTCCCGGGCCCGGTACAGCTTCACCAGCACGGGGCTGCCCATAAAGCGAACGAAATCGGCGGGGCGCTTCAGCGCCCGCTCCGCCCCGGCGGAGCCCACCTCCAGGGTGTAGCTGCCCTCGATGGGGTCCGCCTCGTCCAGCAGGTCCGAGAGCTTCCGGGATACGGACTCGCAGTCCAGAATGTCCACGCCGCCCTCCTTGTCCAGCAGCACCCGCAGGTACCAGGTCCCGGCCTCCTTGACGTACTCCACGTCCCAGAGGGTGCAGCCGCTCTCCGCAATGGCGGGGGCGGCCAGCTCGGCGGTGAGTTCCGTGATCTTCTTCATGGAAGATGGCCTCCATTATCTCGCTGTTTTTTCAAATTTTAGAAACGTGAAAAAGTCCAATAAAAAGAGCGGACCTGAGGTCCACTCTCCACACTACCACATTACTAACATATGTAATATACCACACCTTATGAGAAAACGCAAGCATTTCTTTTACAACTTGCCCATGATTCTGTGATATTTTTTCTTTACCTGGACCGTCTTTCCTGTTATAATAAGAGAGTTATAATAGGTTTGGCGCGCCGCCGCCAGTTTGGAAAGGAGACCCGCGACAGACGTGAAATTTGAAAAATGGAACATCGGGACCCCCGATCCGCAGGCGGTGGACCTCCTGCGGGGGGCGGGGTATCCCTATCTGCTCTCCACCGTGCTGGCCGCCCGGGGCGTGGACAGCGCCGAGTCCGCGGCGGAATTTCTGGACCGGGAGCGGACGCTGACCCTCTCCCCCATGCTCATGCGGGACATGGACAAGGCCGTCGGGCGCATCCAGCGGGCCGTCGCGGAGGGAGAGACCGTCGCCGTCTTCGGCGACTACGACGTGGACGGCATTACCTCTACGGTGCTGCTGATGGACTATCTGAAAAGCTGCGGTCTCAAGTGCCTGCGGTACATCCCCCGGCGGATCGAGGACGGCTACGGCCTGTCCAAAGACGCCATCCAGGGCCTGCGGGACCAGGGGGCCACGCTGATGGTCACCGTGGACTGCGGCATCACCGGCAACGACGAGGTGGACTTTGCCAACTCCATCGGACTGGACGTGGTGGTGACGGACCACCACGAGTGCAAGGAGACCCTGCCCCGGGCCGCCGCCGTGGTGGACCCCCACCGGCCCGACTGCCCGTATCCCTTCAAGCACCTGGCGGGCGTGGGCGTGGCCTTGAAGCTGGTGCTGGCCCTGGGGGGCGAGAACCGGGAGGACGCGCTGTTCGCCCGGTACTGCACCCTGGCCGCCATCGGCACCATCGCCGACGTGATGCGGATGGAGGGGGAGAACCGGACCATCGTCTCCTGCGGGCTGGAGGCCCTGCCCCACACGGATTTTGTGGGCGTTCACGCCCTTTTGCGGGAGGCGGGCCTGCTGGGCAGGCCCATCACCTCCATCCAGATCGGCTTCGTCCTCTCCCCCCGGATCAACGCCGCCGGGCGCATGGGGGCGGCGGACCTGGCCGCCGACCTGCTGGAGTGCGCCGACCCCGCCCGGGCGGAGGAGATGGCCCGGGCGCTGTGCGAGCTGAACCGGGAGCGCCAGGCGGTGGAGCAGGCCATCTGCGCCGACGCCGTGGAGCAGATTGAGCGCCTGCGGGACGAGGAGCGCAGCGCCCTGGTGCTGGCCAGCGACCGCTGGCACCAGGGGGTGGTTGGCATTGTGGCCTCCCGCCTGAGCGAGAAGTACTCCTGCCCCAGCTTTATGATCCACCTGCGGGAGGGCACGGGCAAGGGCTCCTGCCGGTCCTACGGGGGGTTCAACCTCTTCGCGGCCCTGGAGTCCTGCGCGGACCTTCTGGACGGCTTCGGCGGCCACGAGCTGGCCGCCGGATTCACGATTCCCGAGGAGAACATCGCCGCCTTCCGCACGCGGATGAACCGCTATGTGCGCTCTGCCTCCGGCGGGGAGCTGCCCGTCTCCTCCCTGGAGATCGACGCCCCCATCGCCAGTCCCGCCGCCGTCACGCTGCAGGAGGTGGAGCAGCTGAGCCTGCTGGAGCCCTACGGCGCCGGCAACACCCGGCCCACCTTCGCCCTGCTGGGGGCCACGGTGGACGCCGTACAGCCCGTGGGCCAGGGCAAGCACCTGAAATTCCGCCTCTCCAAGGGCTCCTGCCGGTTTGACGCCATCTTCTTCTCCGTCACGGCGGAGGAGTGCGGCCTGACGGCGGGCAGCCGGGTGGACGCCGCCTTTTACCTCCAGGCCAACACCTTCCGGGGAACCACCTCCCTGCAGTTGCAGCTCATCGACATCCGCCCCTCCCTGACCCCCAGCCGTCACGAGGCGGAGGCGCTGGAGCTGCTGGGCCGCCTGCTGGAGGGCGGAGAGCTGACGGCCCAGGAGAAAAGCCGCCTGCGGGCCTCCCGGGAGCAGTTCGCCGCCTGCTGGGTGGCACTGGAGCGCCGCCTGCGCCGCGGAAAGGCCGAGGCGCCCTGGCTCCCCTGGCTGCGGCGCCTGGCGTCGGAGGCCGGCGGAAACGAGAGCTTTCTCCGCACCGCCCTGGCCCTGGCGGTGTTCCGTGAGCGGGGACTGCTGTCCCTTACCCGCCAGGACGACACCCTGCTGGCCAGTCTGAACCCCACCCAGGGGAAGGTGGATCTCACTGCCTGCCCCTATCTCGCCCGCCTGGCCCCAGGCGCGGCCAACCGGAACCGAGGTGATCTGCCATGACCATACAGGAGCAGTACGAGCACCTGGAAAAGACCGTCCGGGGATACAACCCCTCAGCGGATCTGGACCACATACGCACTGCCTTTGAATACGCCGATAAGTGCCACGCCGGACAAAAGCGCAAGAGCGGCGAGCCCTATATCATCCACCCCCTGGCGGTGGCCCAGATCGTGGCGGAGGAGCTGAAGCTGGACAGCGAGTCCATTGAGGCCGCCCTCCTCCACGACGTCATCGAGGACACCCCCGCTGAGCACGCGGACGTGTCCCGCCTCTTCTCCCCCACCATCGCCGACCTGGTGGAGGGCGTCAGCAAGCTGACCCGCATCCAGTACGCCACCAAGGAAGACGAGCAGATGGAAAACCTCAGGAAAATGCTCATCGCCATGAGCAAGGACATCCGGGTGATCCTCATCAAGATCTCCGACCGGCTCCACAACATGCGGACCATGGAGTACCAGTCTCCGGAGAAGCAGAAGCAAAAATCCCTGGAGACCATGGAGATCTACGCCCCTATCTCCCACCGGCTGGGGATGCAGCGGATGAAGTGGGAGCTGGAGGACCTGTCGCTGAAATACCTGGACCCGGTGGGGTATGAGGAGATCGTCTCCCGTCTGGAGGCCAAGAAGACGGAGTACGACATGTTCATGCAAAAGACCAGGGCCCAGGTGGAGACCCGGCTGGACGAGCTGGCCATCCCCCATCTGGTCTACGGCCGGGTGAAGCACCCCTACAGCATCTACCGCAAGATGTTCAGCCAGAACAAGAACCTGGACGAGATCTTCGACCTCTTCGCCTTCCGGGTGGTGGTGGACAACGTGGGGGACTGCTACAACGTCCTGGGCGTGGTCCACGACATCTTCACCCCCATCCTGGGCCGGTTCAAGGACTATATCGGCACCCCCAAGCCCAACGGCTACCAGTCCCTCCACACCACCGTCATGGGCACCGACGGCATCCCCTTTGAGGTGCAGATCCGCACCCGGGACATGCACGAGGTCTCCGAGTACGGCGTGGCCGCCCACTGGAAGTACAAGCAGAACGGCCAGGGCGCCGGGGCGGAGGGAAAATACGAGTGGGTCCGCCGCCTGCTGGAAAACCAGGAGGGGGCCGACGCCGAGGAGTTCATCCACTCCCTGAAAATTGATATGTTCGCCGACGAGGTGTTCGTCTTCACCCCCAACGGCGACGTGCAGAACCTGCCCGCCGGGGCCACGCCCATCGACTTCGCATACGCCATTCACTCCGCCGTGGGCAACCGCATGGTGGGCGCCAAGGTCAACGGGCGCATTGTCACCTTTGACCACACGCTCAAAAGCGGCGACATTGTGGAGATTCTCACCTCCAAGGGCGCCAAGGGCCCCAGCCGGGACTGGATGAAGATCGCCAAGAGCAACGAGGCCCGCAGCAAAATCCGCCAGTGGTTTAAGAAGGAGCGGCGGGACGAGAATATCGTCAACGGCCGGGCCGCCTTCGAGGCGGAGCTAAAGCACTGCGGCCTCTCCATGAAGGACCTGCTGGGTCCCGACCGGCTGCCGGGCCTTTTGAAAAAGGTCACCTACCCCACCCTGGACGATATGTACGCCGCCATCGGCTACGGCGGCTTCACCGCCCAGAAGGCCGTGAGCCGGATGCAGGGCGAGCTCCAGCGCATCGCCAAGCAGCAGGCTGAAAAGCACGCCCTGGAGGCCCTGGAGAACGCCCCCAGGAGCGAGGAGCCCCGTCCCGCCGCCCCCAAGCGGATCAAGAGCGAGCAGGGCATCATCGTGGAGGGACTGGACAACTGCCTGGTGAAGTTTTCCAAGTGCTGCACCCCCGTGCCGGGGGACGAGATCGTGGGCTTCATCACCCGGGGATACGGCGTGTCCGTCCACCGCAGCGACTGCCCCAACGCCTCAAAATCCCGCCGGACGGACCCGGCCCTGGCCGACCGGTGGATCAAGGTCTCCTGGGGCAGCGACACCAACGAGAGCTATCCCACCACCCTGGAGGTGGTGGCCAAGGACCGGCTGAACCTGCTGCTGGACGTATCCGCGGCCCTGTCCACCACCAAGACCTTCGTCTCCGGCATTCAGTGCCGCAGCACGGACGACGGCTTCGCCATCGCCCGCATGGAGATCCGCGTCCGGGACGGGGAGCAGATGCACACCATCATCAACAAGCTTAACCAGATCTCCGGGGTCCTCCAGGTCACCCGGCCCTCTGGCTGACGATTAGGAGGGAGTTTCCATGCGCGCTGTCGTCACCCGCGTGAAGCACGCGTCCGTCACCATTGAAAACGAGGTCCGCGGCCAGATCGGCCAGGGCTACCTGGTCCTGCTGGGCGTGGGGCCCAACGACACAGAGGACACCGCCGTGAAGCTGGCGGACAAGATCTGCAACCTCCGGATCTTCGAGGACGAGGAGGAGCGGATGAACCTGAACCTGGAACAGGTGGGCGGGAGCCTTCTGGTGGTCTCCCAGTTCACCCTGTACGCCGACACCTCCTCCCGCCGCCCCGGCTTTTCCAAGGCCGCCAAGCCGGACCTGGCCATTCCCCTCTACGAGAAATTTATGGCCCGGTGCCGGGAGCGGGGCTTCCCGGTGGAGCACGGCGAGTTCGGCGCCGATATGCAGGTGGACTCCCGCAACGACGGGCCCGTGACCATCCTGCTTGACACGGAAAACCCATAAGGAGGTCTTTTTCATGGGACTTTTCTTCGGCAAACGCAAACCTGCCCCCGGCCAGCCCAGCGGAGACTGGCCCTGGACGCTGAATGTAAGCGGTGCGCTGCGGCCCAATTTCGGCACCTGGGAGATGATCGTCTCCGAGCTGCGGGAGCTGAATCTGGAGGAGGCGGACAGCTTCCTCATTCTGGAGCAGAAGGACCCCCGGGACCCCCAAAATTATTGGTTCATCCAAAGCGCCATAAACCGGGCGGGCCCCCATCCCGGCTGGTACACTGTAGAGGTGGGCTGGGGCTCCAGGCAGGGAAAGGCCCTTTGGGACCTGGATGTACAGACGCTGGAGGAGGCCGTCCCCTTCTTCCGGGCCGCTTACGACCGCAAAGCTGTGGATCTGTCCGGGTTTGAGGACATGTCCGACATGCTGGGCTGAACAGGAGAGATATGATGAAAGTCAGTATGACGCAGGTGGGCCCCATCGGCACCAACTGCTATATTTTGGAGGACGAGGCCGCTCATCAGGCCGCCGTCATCGACCCCGGCGGGGACGCGCCCCGCCTGCTGGAGGCGCTGAGAGGGCTGGACGTCCGCTATATCCTGCTGACCCACGGCCACTACGACCACACCGGTGCCGCCGCGGAGCTGGCTGCGGCTTTTCCCCAGGCGGAGGTCTATATCCACGAAAAGGACTACTGCGATGTGGACCCGTCCCTGTTTCCCCTGCGCACGGAGCTCTCCGGCGTGAAGTTCTACGGCGAGGGAGACCGGTTGACCCTGGGCGGCCTGGAGCTCCAGGTCCTCCACACCCCCGGCCACTCCGAGGGCAGCGTGACCCTGCGCTGCGGAGATCTTCTCTTTTGCGGGGACACCCTCTTCGCCGGCTCCTGCGGGCGGACGGACTTTCCCGGCGGGGACACGGCGAAGATCCTGTCCTCCCTGCGGCGTCTGGGGGAGCTGGAGGGCGACCTCCAGGTCCTGCCCGGCCACATGGAGGACAGTACCCTCAGCCGGGAGCGGCAGGCGAATCCCTACCTCCGCCAGGCCATGAGCGGCAGGTTTTAATTTATGAAACTGGTATTGAGAGGCCATGACGAGCGGTATACTGTGGAACAGAGCCTGATGAATCTGTTCCCCGGGGAGCTGCCGGTCTATGGGCCCGCGGCCCCGGGGGAGGACGGCGCCGTTGTCACCTGCCGGGAGGCGGGGGACTTTCTGACGGCATCGGCGGAGATCACCCGCGGCGGGCGCACCGTCTCCCGAAATTATGAGACCGCCCTCTCCGGCCCGGACTTTGATCGGGAGGGTCAGCGGCGGCACGCCGTGGGGGCCTGTTTTTATCTGGCGGCCCTGGAGCTTCTGGACGCTCCGCCCCCCTGGGGGATGCTGACCGGAGTGCGGCCCGACAAGCCCGCCGCCTGGGCCGTCATGGCCGGGAAGACCGCGGAAGAGGCCCAGCGGATGCTGGAGCAGACCTACTTCGTCTCCCCCTCCCGGGCCGCGCTGGCGGCGGAGACCGGCGGCACGGCCGCGGAGGCCGCCCGGGGGCTGGAGCCCCGGGACATCGCCGTGTATATCGGCATCCCCTTCTGCCCCACCCGGTGCGCCTACTGCTCCTTTGTAAGCCAGTCGGTGGAAAAGAGCTTCTCCCTGATGGCCCCCTATGTGGACGCCCTGGTGGACGAGATCCGGACCGGGGGCGAGATGGTCCGGCGGCAGGGCCTGCGGGTCCGGGCCCTCTACATGGGCGGCGGAACCCCCACCACCCTGACGGCGGAGCAGCTGAACCGGGTGCTCGCGGCCTTTGCGGAGTCCTTTGACGCCGCCGCCTGCAGCGAGATCACCGTGGAGGCGGGCCGGCCGGACACCATCACGGCGGAGAAGCTGGCGGTCTTAAAGGCCTGCGGCGTCACCCGGGTGTCCGTCAACCCCCAGACCATGGAGGACCGCGTCCTCCGGGCCATCGGCCGGAACCACACCGCCAGAGACATTGCCCGGGCCATGGATTTGACGGCGCAATACGGCTTTTCCCATGTGAACATGGACCTGATCGCGGGACTGCCGGAGGACTCCCCGGAGGGCTTTTGCCGGTCCCTGGACGCCTGCCTGGCCTATGGCACGGACAACGTCACCGTCCACACCCTGGCCCTGAAAAAGGGCAGCCGCATCCTCACTGAGGGCCTCACCATCCCGCCGCCGGAGGCGGTGGCGGAGATGCTGGACTACGCCGGCCCCGCCCTCCGGGCCGCGGGGCACCGCCCCTACTACCTCTACCGGCAGAAATACATGTCCGGCAGCTTTGAGAACATCGGCTGGTGCCGCCCCGGGGCGGAGTGTTTGTACAACATCTATATTATGTCGGAGCTGTGCTCGGTCCTCTCCTTCGGCGCCGGCGGGTCCACCAAGATGGTGGAGCCCGGCACCAACCATATCGAGCGGGCCTTCAACGTGAAATACCCCAAAGAGTACACGGAGCGGCCCGAGAAGCACCTTGGCAACCAGCGGCTCTTCGCCGCGTTCTATGAAAAGCTTTTCCCCGCCTGAAAGGAGGCCTTCGCCATGTCCTACTCCCTGCGGGAGATCAATGAACAGATCCGCACCGATCCCCAGGGCTTTGCCCGGCGCAGCGACGACGCCTACACCGAAAAGGTGAAACGGGCCGCCCACAAGATCGCCGCCCGCCGGAGCGAATCCCACATCGTGCTGCTCTCCGGCCCCTCCGGCTCCGGCAAGACCACCACCGCCATGAAGATCGAGGAACAGCTCAAGGAGATGGGCATTGAGACCCACACCATCTCCATGGACAACTACTTCAACACCATCGACCCAGAGACCGCCCCCCGGACGCGGGAGGGGGCCATCGACTACGAGTCCCCCTTCTGTCTGGACGTGGACCTGCTGAACCGCCACTTCGCCATGCTGGACCAGGGGCGGACCATCCACGTGCCCAAGTACGAGTTCGCCCGCCAGATGCGCTCCGACATCCTCTCCCAGCCCCTGCGCCTGGGGGAGGACGAGATCGCCGTGTTTGAGGGCATCCACGCCCTGAACGACATCATCGTGGGTAAAAACCCCAGGGCCTTCAAGCTCTATATCGCCGCCCGCAGCAACATTGTGGACGAGGACGGCAGCGTCGTCTTCCAGCACGCCTGGTTCCGCCTCTGCCGCCGCATTGTGCGGGACTTCAAGTTCCGGGGCGCCGACGCGGAGTTCACCATGAAGCTGTGGAACAACGTCTGCCGGGGGGAGCGGCTGTACATCTCCCCCTACAAGGAGAGCGCGGATATCATGTTCGACTCCTCCCTGCCCATCAGCGTCTCCGCCCTGAAGCCCTTCGTGGTACCCCTGCTGGAGGCTCTGCCCGCCGGAAAGTACCCCGTGGTGGACGACATTCTGCGGGGCCTGGAGAAAATTGAGCCCCTGGATGAGAAGTATATCGCCGCCAACTCCCTGGCCCGGGAGTTCATCGGCGGAAGCGCCTACTTTGACAACCCCGCCGCCGCCAACTGAAAAACGAAAGGAGACACCCCATGAACGAGAAGCTGCAAAACCTGCTGGAACTGGTCCGGCGCACCGCCTGGCAGGCGGGCGACCTGGCCGCCGACGCCGTCTACGGCGCGGGACAGATGGCGGATGACCTGCTGTCCTCCGCCAAGCTGCGCGTCCGCGCCGCCACGGTGGAGGGCGACATCAAAGGCAAGCTGACGGAGGTGGGCGAGATGGTCTACGCCACCCACACCGGCAATCCCACGGAGTCCGAGGATCTGCTGGCCAAGCTCCGGGAGATCGACGAGCTCAAGGCCCAGCTGGCGGACATCAACGAAAGCCTCGGCCGCGCGCCCGCGGCCCCCGTCTGCCCCACCTGCGGCGCGGCCGTCCGGGAGGAGGACGCCTTCTGCCGGGAGTGCGGAGGGAAGCTGTGAGCGCCCCCCTGGACGAAGCCCGGTACCGGGAGAGCGCCCAGGCCCTGGCAGCCCGCCTGGGGGATTTCCGCCCCCGGGTGCTGCTGATTCTGGGCTCCGGCCTGGGCTTTCTGGGGGACGAGGTGGAAAACCCCATTGTGATCCCCTACGGGGAGGTCCCCCACATGCGCTGCTCCACCGCGCCGGACCACAAGGGGCAGTTTGTCTTCGGGCGCCTCAGCGGCCAGGACGCGGCCGTGATGCAGGGCCGGCTCCACACCTACGAGGGCTGGAGTATGGAGGAGGCGGCGTACCCCGTCCGCCTCGCGCGCCTGCTGGGGGCGGAGACTCTGGTGGTGACCAACGCCGCCGGGGCGGTGAACACCGCCTTTTCCCCCGGGGACATCATGCTCATCACAGACCACATCAAGCTCTTCGCCGGCAGTCCCCTCACCGGGCCCAATATCGACACCTTCGGCCCCCGGTTTCCGGACATGAGCCGCGTCTACACCCCGGCCCTTCAGGAGACCGCCCGCGAATGCGCCGGGGCGCTGGGCCTGCCTCTGCGCCAGGGCGTCTATATGTACTTCCCCGGCCCCCAGTTCGAGACCCCTGCCGAGGTGCGGGCGGCCCGCCTCCTGGGCGCGGACGCCGTGGGCATGTCCACCGTGCCGGAGGCCATCGCCGCGGCCCACTGCGGCATGCAGGTTTTGGGTTTTACCCTGTGCACCAACATGGCGGCGGGCGTGCTGGAGCAGCCGCTCTCCGGCGATGAGGTCATCGCGGCGGGCCAGGCGGCGGCGCCCCGGTTCTCCGCCCTGGTCAAGGCCTGCCTGGAAAAGGTATAGCGGCGGCCGCGGCGGCATACGGTTATGCTGAATCAGGAATTGGGAATTTGGGCGTCCGGCTCCGCCGGAGGAATTCGACGCTTACCCCGCCTTCTTTTCAATTCCGAACTCCCAGAGCAGCAATCCTGAAAATTGCTGACAGCAGGCCGCCGAGAGCGGCGGCCCCTGCGCATTGCCTGCAGAGGCGGGTCTGTTTGTCAGGAATTTTCACGTTTGCTATGATTCCCAATTCCTAATTTTCCGAGGTATTCTCATGTCCAATCCAACCAAAAAGCAGTCCTTTATGGGCGGCGCGGCCATCCTGGCCTCCGCCGTGGTCGTCGTCAAGCTCATCGGCGCGGTCTACAAGCTGCCGCTGAACAACATCTTGGGCGATGTGGGCAAGACCTACTTTGACACCGCTTACCTCATTTACAACTTCCTGAATATCTTTGCCACTGCGGGACTGCCCCTGGCCATCTCCAAGCTCACCAGCCAGGCCCACGCCCAGGGCCGGGAGAACGAGAAGCGGAAGATCTTCCGCACCTCCATCTGGCTCTTTTTTGCCCTGGGACTGGCGGGATCTTTACTGATGTTCTTCGGCGCAGACCAGCTGGCGGCCTTCGAGGCCAATCCCATGGCCGCCCAGGCCATCCGGGCCCTGGCGCCGGCGGTGTTCTGCGTGTGCCTGCTGGCCTGCATGCGGGGCTACACCCAGGGCCAGGGGAACATGACCCCCACCGCCGTCAGCCAGGTGCTGGAGGCGCTGTGCAAGGTGGGCCTGGGCCTGCCCCTGGCCTGGTATATCCTGCGCCTGAGCCGGGCCGCGGCGGAGGACAACATGGCGGGCGTGGCCGCCGGCGCCATCTTTGGCGTCTCCGCGGGCACCATCCTCTCCGTCTTCTTCCTGATCTCCTACCTGCTGACCCACCGGAACCGGGCGGACTCCCTGGACGTCCCCTCCTCCGGCGGGGCGATCCTGCGGCAGGTCCTGGTCATCGGCATTCCCATCACCCTGGGCAACTCCGCCCTGGGCATCATCAACCTCATTGACACCAAGATCGTCATGGGACGGCTCCAGAGCGCCCTGCTGCTCAGCGAGGTGGACGCCGCGGCCCTCAACGGCCAGTACCGCATGGCCATGGATATGCCCAATATGGTGGCCTCCTTCGTCTATCCCGTCACCATGAGCCTGATCCCCTTCGCCGCCGCGGCCATCGCCCAGCGGGACACCGCCCGGGCGGACCGCATCATCTCCTCCGCCTTCCGGATCATCGCCGTGCTGGCCATTCCGGCGGGCGTGGGCCTCTCGGTGCTGTCCACGCCCATCATGCGCCTGATCCTGCCCAGCCGGCAGGAGGCCGCCGCCGCTGCGGGCCCCCACCTGCAGGTTCTGGGCCTTGCCACCATCTTTATCTGCCTGATGATCCTGACCAACGCCATTTTGCAGACCTACGGCAAGGAGAAGCTGCCTATTTTCACGGTTATTGCCGGCGGCGTCACCAAAATTGTGATGAATTACGTCCTGGTGGGGAATCCTGAGATCAACATCCACGGCGCTCCCATCTCCACTCTGTGCTGCTATCTGGTCATCGTGGGACTGAATCTGTTCTTTGTCTGGAAGTACTCCGCCAAAAAGCCCCGCTATCTCCAGCTCTTCGCAAAGCCCGTCCTGGCCTCTGTGCTGATGGGCGCCGGCGCCTGGGCGGTGTACGGCTTCGTGAACCGGACCCTCTCCGGCGGACACTCCGCCTACGGCGCCAACGCCATTGCCGTCCTGGCGGGCATTCTGGCGGGCGTGGCGGTGTACGGCGTGCTGGTCGTCGCCCTGCGCATTCTCCGGGCGGAGGACGTGCGCTCCATTCCCCACGGGGAAAAGCTGGCGCGGCTTCTGCGGCTGAAATAGTACGCAATCGTTTTTCTCAGGTTCTTTTCCAAACAGTAATCGAAAAATCTGTTGTTCTATGCGAAAAAACTTGCAAAGGCAGGCAATCTATGGTAGATTTTCAATGTAAAGACCGCTACGGCTGGGAGGACCTTCTGGAAATTACCAGGCTCCTCCGCTCCCCCGGCGGTTGTCCCTGGGACAGGGAACAGACCCACAACTCCATCCGCCGCAACTTCCTGGAGGAGACCTATGAGGCGCTGGACGCCCTGGACCGGGACGATCCCCACGGCATGTGCGAGGAGCTGGGGGATATTTTGATGCAGGTGGCCCTCCACACCCAGATGGAAACCGAGCGGGGCCGCTTCACCATGGACGACGTGGTGGACGGCGTATCCAAAAAGCTGGTATACCGCCATCCCCACGTGTTCGGCGGCGCTCAGGCGGACACCGCCGAGGAGGTGCTGGTGAACTGGGAGGCGCTGAAACGGACGGAGAAGGGCCAGCGGTCCACCGCCGACGCCATCGAGGCCGTCCCCCACACCCTGCCCGCCCTGTGGCGGGCGGAGAAGACCGTCTCCAAGACCGCCAAGGCCGGCTTCAACTGGTCCGGCCTTGACCGCCCGCTGGACAAGCTGGAGGAAGAGGTCCGGGAGCTGCGTCAGGCCCTGGAGGCCGGCGGCCCGGCGGACGCCCCCCACGGCGTGCAGGAGGAGCTGGGCGACCTGCTCTTCATTGCCGCCAAGATCGCCCAGATGTCCGGCGTGGACCCGGAGGAGGCTCTGCACCGGGCCTGCGACAAATTTGACCGGCGCTTCCGCCGGGTGGAAACGGCGGCGGACAGGCCCCTGCCGGAGTACACAGAGGAGGAGCTGATCGCGCTCTGGGAGCGCGCCAAGGAACCGTCTTAAACGCATCCGCGTTAAGAAATAAATGGAAACACCAAAGATTTTTTAGGAGGATCAATCAATGAACAAAGCTGAACTCATCAACGCCGTCGCCGCTTCCGCCGACGTCTCCAAAAAGGACACCGAGGCGGTTATCACCGCCATGCTGGATACCATCACCGATGCTCTGAGAGAGGGCGACAAGGTCCAGCTGGTCGGCTTCGGCTCTTTTGAGGTCAAGAAGCGCGCCGCCCGCATTGGACGGAATCCCCGTACCAAGGAGGAGATCGAGATCCCCGCTACCGTGCTGCCCGTGTTCAAGGCCGGCAAGCTTCTCAAGGATACCGTTGCGAAATAAAGAGGGGACTGCGTCCCCCCTTTAGATCCCCCCCCCCTGTTCTACCGGACATATGGGGGCGGACGAAAGACAGCTCCGTTCTACCGGGGCGGATTCCAACACCAGTGACTTCGGTCACTGGTGTGTTTGCCCCTGGGGCAAACAGATCAAGGTATGTTCGGCAGGCACATGTCCTGCCGAACATGATTTCATATTTTTCTTTTGCCTCCGGCAAAAGAACCGGGAAATCCTAGACCTTGTTTGAAAAATGGCGGAATGCCCAATGGCGAGAGATATTTTCGCCAATCAAGGCAAATTTTTCAGGCGGGCTGACGCCCGGCAAGAACATTTAACGCAGAGTGGCGGATCAAGATCCACCGTTTGGGCCTTTTGACTTTTTTCAAACATGGCCTAAGTTTCCCCTGGCCCCTTTCCTTAGTCCTTTTCCACGGCGGCTGCCGGGTGAGGGGTCGAGCAGCAGCCTGGCAGGAAAGTGCCGGCAGTTTTTGGAGGTATGCCCTGTATGCGACTGGATAAGTACTTGAAGGTCTCGCGGCTCATCAAGCGGCGGACCGTGGCCAACGAGGCCTGCGACAACGGGCTGGTCACCGTCAACGGCAAGCCCGCCCGGGCCTCTTACGACGTGAAAATCGGGGACCAGATCTCCCTGCGGTTCGGCGTGCGGACCATTACGGTGGAGGTGCTCTCCGTCCAGGAGACCGTCCGCCAGGCCGACGCCGGGACGCTGTACCGGGAGATCGGACGCTGAAATCTTGTCATAGTTCCCCGCCTCGTCCCATATAGTGGGGACAGGGAGGGACGCCGTATGAATGATTACAATTCCATGCCCCAGGCCGCCCACCGGCTGGAGCTGATCGGCCGGGACCGGCTGACGGTCTCCGGTGTGGAGGACGTGGAGCGCTTTGACGAGACGGGCATCATCATGTCCACCTCCGCCGGGACTCTGGTAATCACCGGGGAGGATCTGCACATCGGGAAGCTGTCCCTGGACGGCGGGGAGCTCCATGTGGACGGCCGGGTGGACTCCGTGTCCTACGAGGACGACGGGGCCGGCCGGGGCGGCTTTTTCAGCCGCCTGTTCGGATAGACCATGGGAAACCAGGTCTCCAACCAGCTGCTGGTGTTCGGCCAGTCCATCCTGCTGGGCCTGTGCGCCGGACTGCTGTACGACCTGCTGCGGCCCTTCCGCCTCCGCCTCCCCCGTCTGACGGGACTGCTGGACAGCCTGTACTGCCTTTTGGCCGGAACCGCCGTATTCCTCTTCCTCCTGCGGGGGGCGGACGGACAGCTGCGGGGCTTTGTGGTATTGGGAGCGCTGGGCGGGGCGGTGCTGTTTTTCGGCATTTTTTCGGCGCTGCTGCGGCCTGTGTGGGCCTTTTGGGCGGACACAATGGCGTATTTGGCCCGGCTGTTGTCCATGCCCATGATGTGGACAAAAAATTTTTTCAAAAAAATTGCCCTTCGCGGAAAAAAGCTCTTTTATTTTTCGCGAAAATGCTATACAATAAGAAAAAACGGACGGAGGCATCCGTCCCGGAGAGGAGGCGGCGGACATGGCAAAAAAAGAGCGGGCCCCAAGGCGAAATCGCCGCATTCTTCGCGCCGGTCCTCTGACGAAGCTTTTGCTGCTGCTTCTGCTGCTGGGCATCAGTCTGCAGCTGTACCGCCTCCAGGGGCAGGTAGAGGCCGCACAGGCGGAAAAAGACCTTCTCGCCGCGCAGGTAGAGGTAAAGCGCCAGGAAAATAACGCCCTGGCTGCCGACATCGCGGCCGGAGGCACCCAGGAGAAAATGGAGGAGATCGCCCGGAACGAGCTGGGCATGGTCTTTCCCGGCGAGTACGTGCTTTGCGATGGAATAGACTGACCGGCGCCGGGCGGATGGAGGAGATCCTCCGCGCCGGAGGCCGGCCTGTTCTTTTTCATATATGTGTGTGAAAAAAATTTGGAAGGAGAAAGAAACAGCGGTATGGATCCTCAGGTTGGGAGTATTTTGGAGGGCAAGGTGGCCAGCATCACAAAGTTCGGGGCCTTTGTCGCCCTGGAGGGCGGGCGGTCCGGGTTGGTACATATCTCGGAGATCGCCAACACCTTTGTAAACGACGTACACGACTTTTTACAGGAGGGACAGGAGGTCAAGGTTTTGGTCCTCTCCGCGGAGAAGGGGCGCATCAACCTCTCCATCAAAAAGGCCCTGCCGCCCCAGGAGCGCCCGGCGTCCCGGGGACCCAGGCCCTTCCACGCGCCCCGGCCGGCGGCCCCGCAGCAGACGGACCGTCCGCACCCCGCGCAGGCGGTCCAGAAGCCCCTGCCGCCCTCCGGCGACCAGGCCTTTGAGGACAAGCTCAAGCGCTTTCTCTCCTCCTCCGAGGGGAAGATGGCGGACCTGAACCGCAGCATGGACGGCAAGCGGGGCGGACGCAGGCGGCGGTAACGCGCAGCATTCCCCGGCAGGGTACGCTCCGCCGGGGATTTTCATTGGTGGAGAGTGGCTTATGCGCTATACCATACGGGAGATGTCCCCGGCAGAATATCCCCTTTTGGAGGATTTTTTATACGAGGCCATCTATCTTCCTGAGGGAACGGCGCCTCCGCCCAGGTCTATTCTCAATGAGGAGTCCCTGCGGGTCTATATCCGGGAGTTCGGCAGCCGGCCCGGCGATGTGTGCCTGACAGCGGAGGCCGGCGGTCAGGCCGTTGGCGCCGTCTGGGCGCGGATCATGGATGATTACGGCCATGTGGACGATGAGACCCCCTCTCTCGCCATATCCCTGTATCCGGCCTGCCGGGGACGGGGGATCGGGACGGACCTGCTGGAGCGTATGCTCGCACGGCTCCGGCAGGATGGATACAAACAGGTCTCCCTCTCCGTGCAGAAGGCAAACCGTGCCGCCAGTCTGTACCGGCGGATGGGATTTGAGATTTTCCGCGGCACGGAGGAGGAGTGGATCATGCTCCGCCGTCTATGAGAACCTCCTCTCCGGATGCGGGCACAGAATACCCAAAGGAGTGAATCTGATGAAATGGATGATCGCGTCTGACCTCCACGGCTCCGCCCGGTGCTGCCGCGCCCTGCTGGAGGCCCTTGACCGGGAGGGGGCGGACCGGCTGGTGCTGCTGGGAGACCTGCTGTACCACGGCCCCCGGAACGACTTTCCGGAGGAGTACGACACCCGGGCCGTCACCGCCCTGCTCAACGGCGTGAAGGACCGCCTGCTGTGCGTCCGGGGCAACTGCGACAGCGAGGTGGACCAGATGGTACTGGAGTTCCCCATGCTGGCGGAGTACGCCTTCCTGACGGCGGACGGCCTCAATATCTTCGCCACCCACGGCCACAACTACGGGCCGGACAATCCGCCGCCTCTGCGGCCCGGGGACTTCCTCCTCTGCGGCCACACCCACCTGCCTGTGCACCGGGACTGCGGCGGATACACCTATCTGAATCCCGGCTCCCTGTCTTTGCCCAAGGAGGGCACGCCCCACAGCTATATGACGCTGGAAAACGGCGTGTTCACTTGGCGCGGCCTGCTGACGGGAACGCCCTTCCAGCCCCTGAATTGAAAAAGCGGAGACCGCCGTAGGCGGTCTCCGCTTTCAGCTTGTCGAAAAAGTAATTTCGACAAGCTGCTGTAGATTTTCAGAACTTCAAAAAGTTCTGAAAATCTGGTGATTTCAATAGCGCAGGAAACCCCTCTTGGGTTTCCCGCACACACCCTTCCTTTCCGTTGACGAAATCTCCAGCGTTTTTTGACAGTCTGAAAGCGGAGACCGCCGTAGGCGGTCTCCGCTTTTCTTCTTATCGCTTTATCGCTTCTTACAGTACTTTGCTGAGGAAATCCCGCAGTCTTGGATGCTTAGGGCTGCCAAAGACCGCCTCCGGGGCCCCCTCCTCCAGAACCAGCCCGTCGGCCATGAACAGCACACGGCTGCCCACCTCCCGGGCGAAGCCCATCTCGTGGGTCACCACCACCATGGTCATGCCGTCCCGGGCCAGCTCCTTCATCACGTCCAGCACCTCGCCCACCATCTCCGGGTCCAGGGCGGAGGTGGGCTCGTCAAACAGCATCAGCTGGGGCTTCATGGCCAGGGCCCGGACGATGGCCACCCGCTGCTTCTGGCCGCCGGAGAGCTGGCTGGGGTAGGCGTCCGCTTTGTCCGTCAGCCCCACCCGCTGGAGCAGGGCGTCCGCCTGGGCGTCGGCCTCCTCCTGCTTCATCTGGCCCGTGCGCACCGGGGCCAGGGTGATGTTTTTCCGGATGGTCATGTTGGGGAACAGGTTGAAGTGCTGGAACACCATGCCCATCTGCTGGCGCACCTGGTCGATCTTCACTTTGGGGTCGGTAATCACGGTGCCCTGAAAGGTGATGGTGCCCTTACTGGGGGTCTCCAGCAGGTTCAGACAGCGGAGGAAGGTGGACTTGCCGGAGCCGGAGGGCCCGATGATGACCACCTTCTCCCCGGGATCGATGTGCTGGGAGATGTCGTTGAGCACCAGATGATCCCCAAAGGACTTGGATAGATTTTTAACGTCGATCACTTTCCCGCAGCCTCCTTTCCAGCTTCCCCTGGAGCCAGGTGAAGATAATGACGACGCTTAAGTACATCACGGCGATGCCGATCAGCGGCGGCATATAGTCAAAGGTCCTGCCGCCGATGGTGCTGGCATAGTACAGCATCTCCGCGCCGCCGATGGCCTGTGCCAGGGAGGTATCCTTGAACAGCGTGATAAACTCGTTGCCGAGGGACGGCAGGATGTTCTTGAACGCCTGGGGGATGACGATAAAGCGCATGGTGTCAAAATATCCCAGGCCCAGGGAACGGCCCGCCTCGGACTGGCCCGCGTCCACGCTCATCAATCCGCCCCGGATGATCTCCGCCACATAAGCACCTGAGTTGACGCCCAGGCCGATAAAGGCCACCAGCACCTTGTTGCGCTGGGCGGGAAAGATAACAAAGGTCCAGATGAACAGCTGCACCAGCATGGGGGTGCCCCGGATGACGGTGGTGTAAATCTGGCAGAGCACGTTCAGAATCTCCAGCAGGGGATTCTTCTTCCGGCCCAGGCGCTGCTGGTCGTGGGCGGAGCGGATAACAGCCACCACCAGACCCAGCAGCACGCCGAAGATCAGGGCGATGACGGTCAGCTCCAGGGTCGTGCCCAGGCCCTGGAGGTAGAGCTTCCAGCGGCCGCCCTCGATGAAAGCCCTTTGCAGGCGGGGGCCGATGCGGATCAGCCAGTCGGTCAGCGATTGGAACATGGGGGCCTCCTTTCTCTTTCTCCATGATGAAAAAGGGCGGCCCTCCGGCCGCCCTTTTCAGTCTCCTTACTCGGCGGTGATATACTTATCCACAATGCCCTGGAAGGTGCCGTCGGCCTTCAGCTCCGCCATGGCGGCGTTGACGGCCTCCAGCAGGGCGGTGTTGCCCTTGGCAAAGCCGATGGCGTAGTCCTCCACGGCGAACTCGGTGTCCAGAATCTTCAATCCCTCGTTCTCGGCCACGAAGCTCTTGGCGGGCTCGTTGTCGATGACCACGGCGTCCACCTGGCCGTTGACCAGGGCCATGACGGCCAGGGCGCCGGTTTCAAAGGCGGTGACGTGGTCCTCGCCGTAGCCGCCGTTCTCCGGGGTATAGGAGCAGTAGATATAGCCGGTGGTGGCCTTCTGGGTGCCGATCATCTCGGCGCTGGCCAGGTCGTCCACTGTGGCGATGGGAGAGTCCTCCTTGACAATGATGACCTGCACGCCGGTGGCGTAGCTGTCGGAGAAGTCCATGACCTCCTGCCGCTCGGGGTTGACGGTGATGCCCGCCATGGCGATGTCGCTCTGCCCGGTCTGGACGGCGGTGAGGGCGGCGTCAAAGCTCATGTCGTCCACCACCAGCTCCAATCCCAGCTTCTTGGCGATGGCGTCCGCCACCTCCACGTCGATGCCCTCGAAGCCGCCGGCGTCGGTGGTCATCTCATAGGGAGGGAACGCGGCGTTGGTGGACATGTGGAGCTTGCCGGCCTCCACGGTGGTAAAGGCGGCGTCCGCAGGGGCGTCGGTATTGGACGGCGCGTCGGTGCTTGCAGGGGTGTCGTTATTGGCGGGGGCATCGTTCCCGCCGCCGCAGGCGGCCAGGCTCAACACCATGGCCAGGGTCAGCAAAAGCGCAAAGTACTTCTTCATAGCTCAATCTTCCTTTTCCATAGTTTTTCTTTCCGATCCGGAAACATTACACATTCAAACGGGCCCTTCCGTCGGGATGTGGATACCTTACCACTCCCTGGCCCAACTGTCAATAGTTTTTCAGAAATTATGTATATTTATTTGGTCACTTCTTCCATTTCTCCAGAAAATATGGAACATCCGCCCGTTTCTTTGTGGATTTTTCAGGCATCTCTCACAGACCTCAGTGAATACCAAAATGAATATTCACTGGGGAGCGCCGGAAGGCGGACGCCGCGGCGTCCGCCCTCCTATTTCTATCCCAGCCACACGCCGACCACCAAAAACGCCATGGTCAGCAGCAGGAAATACAGCACCAGCTTCCAGACGTATTTCAGCCAACGGTCATAGGGGACGTGGCCCAGGGCCAGCGCTCCCATCACCACCGCCGCCGTGGGGGTGACGATGTTCACAAGACCGGAGGCGGACTGGAAGGCCGTCACCACCAGATCGCCGCCCACACCGGCGAACTCCCCCAGGGGCGCCATGATGGGCACCGACAGCGTGGCAAGGCCCGAGGAGGAGGGGATCAGCACCGTCAGGGGCAGATAGAGCAGGTACACCAGCAGCACAAAGCTGACAGCCCCCGTGCCGGAGAGGGCCTCCTCGCCCCAGTGGAGGATCGTGTCTGTAATGCCGCCGTCGTTCATCAGCACGGTGATGCCCCGGCTGACGCCGATGATGAAGGCCACGCCCAGAAGGTCCGCGCAGCCGGCCACGAAGGTCTCCGCCACCTCGTCCTCCCGCTGGCCGTCGATGAAGCCGATGACCACGCCGCCCAGCAGGAACAGCGCGCTGAGCTCCGGGAACCACCAGCCCAGCACCGGCAGGGGCAGGCCCATCTCGTCAAAGGGAATGACGCCGTAGATCATGACCAGAAACACCAGGGTAAAGAGGACCATGATGACCTTGCGCTTGGGGGTGTACTCCGGCTGGGGCTCCTCCATGCTCACCTGGATCTTGCCCGCGCCTACGCCCACCACGGACCGGGAGGGATTTTTCTTCACCCTGGCGGCGTAGGCCATGACGAACCAGATGGCGGCGCTCTCAAACACGATCCATTGGAGGACCCGCAGCAAAATGCCCTCTCCCAGGGAAACCCCGGCAAAGCCCGCGGCAATGCCGGTGGCAAAGGGGTTGACGGTGGAGCTGATGACACCTGCGCCCGCCCCCAGCAGGATGACGGAAATACCCACCACGGCATCATAGCCCGCCGCCAGAAACACGGGGATCAGCAGCGGATAAAAGGCCATGGTCTCCTCCCACATGCCGTAGGTGGTGCCCCCCAGGCCGAAGAGCAGCATCAGGATGGGAATGAGCCACTTCTCCCGCCCTCCCAGCCGCTGGATGATGCGGGCCACGCCGGCATCCACCGCACCTGTCTTCATCACAACACCCAAAAAGCCGCCCACCATTAAAATGAATACGCACACGTCCACGGCGTCGTAGAAGCCGGAGAAGGCGGCTTTCAGCACCGCTCCGATACCCTGAGGCGTGGGGGCGGTAGGGTGGTAGCTGCCTGCCACCGGCACCTCGTCCACATATTCGTAGGCGCCGGAGGGAACGATCCATGTGGCGGCGGCCACCAGAATAATCAGCAGAAAGAGGATGGTGTAGGCCGTGGGCATCCGGAATTTGGACTTCTCCAAAGGACCGCCTCCCTCTTTATTTGCCGATGGTGGCTACCAGCACGGCCTTGATGGAGTGCATCCGGTTCTCCGCCTCGTCAAAGACCACACTGTGGCGGCCCCGGAACACCTCGTCAGTGACCTCCCGGATGTCCACGCCCTTGTCCTTCCACTCCTTGGCAAGCTTCGTCTCAAAGTCGTGGAAGGAGGGCAGGCAGTGCATATAGAGCACGTTGGGGTTGCCGGTGGCCTTCATGGTCTCCTCCGTCACCCGGAAGGGGGACAGCAGCTCCGCCCGCTCGGGGATCAGCGCCTCCTCGCCCATGGAGGCCCAGATGTCGCCGTAAATCACGTCGGCGTCCTTCACGTCGTTCATGTTGTCGGTGATCTCCAGCAGGGCGCCGTTCTCCCGGGCGGTGGCAAAGGTGGTCTTGACCACCTCCTGGTCCATCTCCTTGGCCAGCTTCTCCGGGCCGATGCCCACAAAGTGCATTCCCATCTTGGCGGCGCCGATCATCCAGGCGTAGCACATGTTGTTGCGCACGTCGCCGGGGAAGACAATCTTGATCTGATTCAGGGGCTTGTGGCAGTGCTCCTCAATGGTCATCATGTCCGCCAGGATCTGGGTGGGGTGGTCGGCGTCGGTGAGGCCGTTCCACACGGGAACGCCGGCGTATTTCGCCAGCTCCTCCACGTTCTTCTGGGCGTAGCCCCGATACTCGATGCCGTCAAAGAACCTGCCCAGCACCTTGGCGGAGTCCTCCAGGGACTCCTTCTTGCCCATCTGGGAGCTGCCGGCGTCCAGGTAGGTGACGTGGGCCCCCTCCTGAGTGGCGGCTACCTCGAAGGAGCACCGGGTGCGGGTGGAGGTCTTCTCAAAGAGGAGGACGATGTGCTTGCCCTTCAGGGCGGGGTCGCAAATGCCGGCCCGGCGCTTGGCCTTCAGGTCGTGGCCCAGGTCCAGGAGGTAGCGGATCTCCGCGGGGGTGAAATCCTGTAATGTCAGAAAGCTTCTGCCTTTCAGATTAACTGCCATAGTGAAATTCTCCTTTATTCTTCTATTGATGGTGGAAACGGGGACCCCCCTGCGGGGGGACGGGGGATTTCGCGCCTCGGGCGCGGACGGGGGTGTACCGCTCTTCGGGCGGGGGTGGTCTTTACTCGCCCTGACGGGCGGGGAGTATCACTCCCGCTCCTGGGAGGAGGCAGCCTCAGGGATCATCCCTCCACAGGGGCATAGACATGCACCTCGGTCCGCCGCGCCCGCGGCTCAGCTCCGCGCTGGGAATGGTGTGGATCTTGATCCCCGCCTCCTCTAGAGAGCGGTTGGTCACGTAGTTTCGGGAGTACACCACCACCTCTCCGGGGGCGATGGCCAAGGTGTTGCTGCCGTCGTTCCACTGCTCCCGGGCGGCGTCAATCTCGCTGCCCCTTCCGCAGGGAATCAACGTCACACGGTCCAGCTCCAGATGCTCTTTGAGGATGTCCTCCAGACGGCCCTCCTCCTGGCGGATCTTCATCTGCCGCTCTCCGTCCAGCTCCATGACGAACACGGTGATGCTGGAGAGAATGTTGGGATGGACGGTGAACTTGTCCCGGTCCACCATGGTGAACACTGTATCCAGGTGCATGAAGGAGCGGGTCTTGGGGATGTTGAAGGCCAGGACCTTCTTGAATGTCTGGCTGCGGGTCAGCACGGCCTCCGCCAGAGTGTCGATGGAGCCCTCCCGGGTGCGCTGGGAGATGCCCACCGCCAGCACCTGGGGCGACAGCACCAGGATGTCGCCGCCCTCCAGAGAGGAGACCTCCCCCCGGTCGTACCAGCGGGGGGCGTGCATATACGCGGGGTTGTGCTCAAAGATCAGCTTCCCGAACAGCGTCTCCCGGTTGCGGGTGGCGGTGTGCATCTTGTGGATGGACACACCGGTGCCGATGGTGGCGAAGGGGTCCCGGGTGAAATAGAGGTTGGGCATGGGGTCAACGGCAAAGGGGTAATCGTCCCCCTCCCCCGGCAGAAAGTCCCCCAGCCGCCCGCTGCCCTGGCGCAGCTGGCTCTTGCGGACGCCGGCCATCATGGCGGACACCATCTCCCGGTCCGGCATTTTGCCCAGATACTCCTCCAGGCACTCCCGCATCCGGGGGTCCCGGATGTCCGCCTCGTCCAGGAACTGACGGAGAAACGCCTTGCGCACTTCGCCGCTGGTGATGGAATTGACCACCAGGTCGGTGAGGTACACCACCTCCACCCCCTGCTGGCGCAGGCACTCGGCGAAGGCGTCGTGCTCCTTCTGCGCCTCCCGCAGGTAGGGGATGTCGTCAAACAGCAGCCGCTCCAGATACTCCGGCATCAGGTTCTCCAGCTCCCCGCCGGGGCGGTGCAGCAATACCTTCTTCAGCCGCCCGATCTCGGACGTATTATGGATTCCAGTTTCCAAAACGGGTTCACTCCTTTTCCAGAGCCGAGAATGCCGGCGGCCTCTCTCGGCGATATGGTGGTTTGCTCTGGATTAGGGTCTCTGAAATTTCAGTTTTCATACGTCAAACGCCAAAAGCGTAAAAAAAGAACGCGAGGCGGATACTCCGTCTCGCGTTCTTTTTTCTTTGACAGGATTTCACGGGCCCTCTCAATCCCGTTGGGCCTGGAGGATCTTGCGCTGGATGGTAAACACCGCCCGCAGCAGCCGCTGCTGCTCCTGCTCGCTCAATCCCTCAAATTTGCAGCCGTACTCGTATTTGAAACCCTTTTTGGGCGTAATCCGCAGGACCCTGCAGACGACGGAGAAGGGCCGCTCATCCGGCAGCAGCTCCGCCTCCAGCTGAAAGCGGTCCCCTTCCATATACACGTTCCGGCTCAGAACCCGGGCGCCGCCGGCGCTGACGTCCAGCACCTTGCACTCCGCCATCTCCCGGCCCATACCCCGATAGTGACCGCTGGGCATTACACGGGCGTCCAGGTCGGTATTTTGGCGGAAAAAGCCGCGGTTCTCCCGGTTCTGGAGGACCTCCAGGTTTTCGATCTGCCAGAAATCCCGGGAGCTCTTGCCCACCGTTCCGTTCATGCAAAACGGCTGAGAGTTCCTCTGAAAGCCCCGGAGCTTGACCTTGCTGTTATACAGGGCCTGGGGGAGCGGGTCGCCGGTGTCCCGCCGCAGCTCCAAAACACCGCCGCCCAGGACCTTCATCCGGCCCACAAAGAGAAGGTGGTTCTCCATGGTCAAAACCTCCACCCGGTTGCCGGAGGAGAGCTCCGGCAGCCCCTTGGGTCCTCCCTGGTCCTTCGGCGCCGCCGCCTTCTCCGGCACGGCCCGCAGGGTCCCCTTGAAAATCCTCATGAGATCTCTCTCCCCTCTTCTCAGAGTGTCAGTACGCGGTGCAGAATCACCGCCATCTCCGCCCGGCTGATGGACCGGGTGGGGTTGATCCGCATATCGCTGCTTCCCCGCACCACGCCCAGGCTCACCAGCGCCGCCACAGACTCCCGCGCGTGGGAGGCAATCCGGGCCTGGTCGCTGTATGTGTTCAGGATGGTGCTGCCGGTGGCCGGGACCTTATCTCCCGCCGCCTTCATGGCCCGGCAGATGATGGTCATGGCGCTCTGGCGGGTGATGGCGCTGTCAGGCCGGAAGCGGCCGCCGCTGCCCTCCACAATGCCCATGCTCTGGGCGGTGGCCACGGCCCCGGCGTAGGGACTGCTGGCGGGTACATCCGGGAAGCTGGAGACCTTGGCGCTGGTGTCAAAGCCGAAGGCCCGGCAGACCATCAGCGTGAACTCGCCCCGGCTGATGGACCGGGAGGGCCGGAAGGAGCCGTTGCTGTATCCGTTGGAGATGCCCGCGTACCGGAGAAACTCCACAGAGGGCTTCGCCCAGTCCCAGCCGCTGTCCACATCGTAGAAGGGCGTGGCGCAGTAGCTGTTGGAGATGTCGATGGTCACATTGCCGCTGAAGGTTCCGCCCTGGGCGCTGTACCCGGTGTAGGGGATATTCACCTGCCCCTGGTACTCCGCCTTGGGCACAAAGGACAGCTGCCCGATGGTCAGGCCGCTGCTGGCGGTGTAGTTGGAGGTGGTGGTTGCGGGCGCCCCGGGACGGCTGGGGGACTCATAGTTCATGTACAGCCGTCCCGCTCTCTCGCTGGGCAGGCTGTCAAAGCGGATGTAGGACAGCGTGCCGCCCACGGCAGACTGGCAGGCGGACTCAAAGTCCTGTGTCCGCAGGGTGATGGGGGCGGAGCTGCCAATATAGCGGGTACCGTTGGAGTATCCGCTGTCCAGACCGGCGTTGCCGATGGCGATCTCCACCGTGCCGGTGAACCGCTCGCCGCCGGTGCTTCTGGCGGTGTACTGGAAGGAGGCCACACCGTTGACATTGGCGGAGGCGAAATAGACGTCGTCCAGCAGGCGGCTGCCGCCGGTGCGGTAGTAGTAGGTGGAGGTGGTGATCTGGGTGCCGGTGCCCCGGCCGGCGTTGTACTGGTAGTACAGCGTGCCGTACCGGCTGGCGGGGAGCTCAAAGCTCAGGTAGCTGAGATCGTCCCCGGTGGCGCTGCGGCAGACGGTGTTGAAATCGCTGGCGCTGAACCGCACCACGCCGCCGCTGGCGGTGGAGTAGCTCACCACCCGCCCGGTGCCCTGGCCCACGGAGATGGAGACCGTGCCCTCAAACTCGGCTCCGCTGGCGTCCACGCCGGAGAAGGGGATGGAGACCGTGCCCTCATAGCGGCTCTTGGGTACAAAGGTGATGTCGGACACGCTGGGGGTGCCGCCCCGGTAGAACCGCGTGGAGGAGGAGACCCGGGTGCCGGTGTTGCTGCTGCTGCGGTAATTGCGGTACAGCGTGCCCACGCTGGAGGAGGGCAGCGTGAAGGAGATGTAGTTCAACGAGGAGTTGTTGGCCCGCTGGCAGGCCTCGTTGAAGTCCTCCGCCCGGAAGGTCACGGGATCGTCCACATCGGTGGAGTAATACACAGTCCCCGCCGCGTCGGTGACGTGGATGACCAGATTGTCCTTGTAGGTCTGCCCCGCTGTGTCATAGCCGGTGTAGGGCACGGTGACGGTGCCGCTGAAATTGCTGGCGGGCACAAAGGTGACGCTGGAGATCCGGCTGCCGGTATTGCTGCGGTTGTAGCGGGTGGAGGTGTCCACCCGGTTGCTGGAGGCGCTGGTGTAGTTGTAGTACAAAATACCCTGAGAAACGTCAGGCAGCTCGTCGAAATAGATGTAGCTCAGCGTCCGGTCGTTGAACTCCCGGCAGGCCTCGTTGAAGTCGCTGGCGTTCAGCGTCACTCTCTGGTTGACGCCGGTGGTATACTCCACGCCGCCGCTGCCGCCGCCGTCGGCGGCGTAGATATTGATGGTCATGGTGCCGGAGTAGCCGCCGCCGGTGGTGTCCGTGCAGCGGTAGGGGATGCTGACCGAGCCGGTGAAGTTATCCGCCGGGACAAAGGTCACCTTCTCCAAGGAAGGGGTGCTGGTAAGGTAGTATCTTGTGGTGCCGTCCACCTTCTGGGAGTACTGGCCGGGGGTGTAGTTGTAATAGAGGACTCCCTTGCTGCTGCTGGGCTGGGTAAAGGTGACATAGCTGGCGTTACGGCTGGTTTTCAGCTGGCAGATGTCCTTGAACTCCTTGGCGGTGAGGGTCAGGCTCCGGCCCATGGCGGTGCTGTACGTCACATCGCCGCTGTTCTTCACCTCCACCCGGACGGTGCCGTGGAAGGACTGGCCCTCGGTGCTGTACCCCGTGTATTCAATAATTGCTGTGCCCTTGAAGCCCCCGGCGGGCACGAAGCTCAAATCGGAGATGGCCCGGCGGCCGCTGTCGGAGGCGGCGCTGGTGTAGTAGCGGTCTATGCCGCCCACACCGTGGTTGGGGGTGTCCGGAGAGCCGTAGCGGTAGTGGAGAATGCCCTGGGTGGTGGCCACCTGGAGGTTGGTAATGTAGTCCAGGGCTGCCTCGGTCTTCTCCCGGCAACGGCTGTTCAGGTCGGAGAGGAGGCCGGGAAAGTCCAGCTTCTCCCCGGCGTTGAGGGTGCGCTCGATGGCGTTGGCCACGTCCTCCTCCACTGTGACCTTGCACTCGGCGGTGTAGCGGCCCTTGGTGACGGTGATGGTGGTGATACCGGGGGCCATGCCGGTGACCCGGCCGCCGCTGGTGACGGTGGCGATGGACTCGGGGTTGGCGGACCACCTGGGGGTATCGTTGCCGGTGGCCGCCGCGCCGAAGGCCTGATAGGCAATGGTTTTGCTGTAGCCCACGACCACATTGATGGAGGTTTCCTCAATCACAAGGCCGGAGACCTCTACCATGTACTCGCCCTTGGAGCCGTCCTCCGCCGTGGCGGTGATCTTGACCTTGCCGGGGCTGACGCCGGTGACCTGACCGCTGGAGTTCACGGTGGCGATGGTCTCGTCCTCGCTGGACCAGGTAACGGCCTTGTCGGTGCCCGCGGAGAGGGTCATGGTGGATACGCCCACGTTGATGGGGTTGACTCCCCGGCTGGGGGTAACGCCGAAGTCTGCCACGGAGGAGACCACGGTGACGTTAACGCTGGCGCTTCTGTTCCCGTCCTCCGTGGTGACGGTGATGGAGACAGGGCCGCCGGCCTTGACGCCGGTAACTACGCCGGTATTCCTGTCCACGCTGGCAATCGTTGAATCGGCGCTGAACCAGGTGACGTTTTTGTTGGAGGCGTGGGCGGGCTCAATCACAGCTTTGAGCTCCAGCGTTTTGCCCTCGGTCACAGTCTGGTTCTGGCCTCCGTCGACGGTGACGCCGGTGACGGGCACGTTGACGACAGGGGTTGTCACAGTGACGGCACAGCTGTCACTCTCACCGCCGGCACTGGCGGTAACCGTGGCGCTTCCCGCGCTTCTGGCGTTGACAACGCCGGTGGGGGAAACCGTGACGGCGGAGCCGGAAGAGACTGCCCATGTGACGCTGGGAGGGTCCGACCCATCGGACATGGTGACTTTGGCGGTCAGCTGCTCCGTATTGCCGCCCACAGTCATATCCAGGGTCTTGGGGGTCACTTCAACCTTGGTCACTGAGGGGGCGGGCGGAGGGTCCGCCGCCTCCACGGTGATTTTGCATGTGGCGCTCTGACCATTACATTCCACTGTAACAGTCGCTTCGCCTTCTCCAACGGCGGTAACCGTATTCTTGAGCTCTGTCGTGCCGCTGCCTCCAACCGTTGGGCTTATTGTAAGAACATCCGGTTTATCGACTGTCCAATCCGTCTGTACACTGACCTGCAAAGGGTCCACAAACTCAAACCTGGCAGTCAGCACAGCTGTATCTCCCACTTTTATGGTATTCTCGTCACTGGACAGCGTTAAATTCTGAATATTCCCAGAACTTGCCGCAGCGGCGGGGATCAGGGAACACGCCATAACCAGGGTCAAAAGCATTGCCCCGGCCCGGCGGAAAAATCTGGATCTCATGTACATTACACTCCTTTTCCAGTCCTTCAAAGAGCGGGAGGGCGGGCGGTTCCGCCCGCCCTCCTCAGGGTCTTACTGCATTGGTTAGTCGGTAGATCTGTTCCAGGCGTCGTTCCACTCGAGGTACCAGCTGGTCTGGTCGCCGGTGCCGGTCTTGCGCAGAATCACCTGCAACGCGGCGTTAGCGGTATCGCCCCGGACGGCGCCGTTGGCGCCGCAGATGCCCGCCCGGAAGGAAATGCTGTCGCCCGGCTGGGCATTTTTCAGCTCGAACTCCAGCACGGGTCCCACCGTGCTTCCGTGCTGCCCGTTATTTGTGTTCAGCGTCGGGTTCGTCAGCGTAATACTCTGGGACGGGAACATAAACGAGCCGATATTGACGTGCTCATTATCACCCACGTTGCCCGCGCCCGTATGCATCAAATGGCTCAGCTGGCAGCTGTCCACCGCTGTGGGCGTCTCCTCGTTTCCGGACTGCACACTGAAATACAGACTGTCGCTGAAGGTGATACGCATCGTACCCGAATAGGACATGCTGGGAGCCGTTGTGTTCGTATTCTCTCCAATGCCGCCGTTAAGAATATAGAGGTAGTCGTTCAGCACATTGTAGTACGACCGGGAGGCCCGGAAGCCGTCGCTGGTGGAGTTCTGTCCTCGGGCCACCACGACCAGCGTGTAGTAGTTCCGGCCCTGCATGCCCGTGAGGTTAAACTGCCCGGTCTGAGACTGCACGAACTGGTTTCTCCCGTTCATAGCCGGAGGCGGGTTCACGAACACGCCGTTGGGCTCCCGGATGTACTCGGCGTACTCCATCTTGGCCGCTGTGGAGGCGCAGACGTCGAAAATACTGCCCATATAAGTCGTACCCTCGTTATAGGCCTGCAGCATGGCGTCCAGCACCGTGCCGCTCCATCCGTTGGGAAGCGCATTTTCCACAAGAGTGCCGCTGAAAGGCACACTGAAGGGATTTCCGCTTTGCTGAATCTGGTTGGAGAGCACCAGGATATAATCCACATTGGCGGGCTTATCCACCAGGATGTTGGTCCGGGTGCTGCCGTTGGGCTGAATGGTGATCTTGGGAGGCTCCGGCGGCGTGGTGCTGAACTTGTAGCACAGCGCCTTCTCCGCCGGGGTGCCGTTCTCATCCGTACTCACCAGATACAGGATATAGGTGGTATTGGCCTCCAGGCTGGGAATTTCCAGGAGCCTGGGAATATCCGGCTCCAGCAGGCGGTCGCCGGTGCTGCCGGTGCGGATACGGGTGGATTCCGCGGTGCCCCGGATCACCTGTCTGGGTGCGGGAGAATCCGAATCCAGCCACATGGGCTCCTTTTCCAGCGTCGCCGTCTCCCCTGGGAGAATCTCCCGCTTACTGGTGGGAATCGTCTCCAGTTCCGGGCGGCTGCCGTTCACCGCGGGATAGGTGCCATACATGATATAATCGGCGCCTGTGGTGGGCGTGCTGCCGTTCCGGTCCTTCTCAATGGGAATCGCCATGTAGTACACCCGGCCGGGGCGGTCCACCATCAGCTGGACCGTAGCGGCGATGTCACCGGCGTCAATGCCTAGATAGGGGACGCTGACCGTGGGAGCCCGGCCCGGGGGCGAGATGGTAATGGGGAAGGGGTCCGGCTCGCCGATGGCGGTGATGTCCCGCCCCTCCAGCGTGGATGCCTGGCCCTGGGGGATGGAGACGTTGGAGAACTGGGTGTTGCTGCCCGCGAAGAGCTGCACCTCCATATTCACCGTCTTCTCCAGGGTGGTCTCCACCGGCACGATAGCAAACTCCAGCGCCTGGGAGAACTCGTTGAGGAAGGGCCGCCCCTGCTTATCCGCCGAGGTCCCCACACTTCCAAAGAGCTTGCTGGCGATCATCTGGGTATTGAAGTTGCCGTTCAAGCTGCTGTAGACCTTGCCGCTGGAGACGTTGGTAACGCTGGGCCGGGCGGTGCCAAGCTCATACCAGTTGGCGTCCGTGCCGCCCACCGGGCGGACCAGCAGCTGATAGTCGATGCTGGCGTCCGTCCAGATCAGCATATCCCAGCGGGTCTCCTCCGGCACGGCGGCGGTGTCCTCCGGGGTCAGGGTGAAGATCTTCGCCGCACGGGCATCGGCACCGGCGGGATAGATCACCGTCTCCTGGTTTTGGTTGTTGGCCAGCCGCACCGTGGCGAAGGCCGTGGTGAAGCCGCCCTGAGGCGTGTAGGTGGGATTGGGGCTTATCATGTTGCCGGAGGCGTCCACCACGTTCTCAATGCGGAAGAAGTATGTGCCGCCGCTTTGCATCTTGATGCCCTTGTTGCCGGGGAAGGTGATCTTGATTCTGCCGTCCGTCCGGGTGATTACGGCCTCCCGGAAGTCAATCCAGCAGGGGTCGGTATCCTTCTTGGGATTGTCCGTGCCCACCGGCAGGGGCAGGCCGTTTTCATCCAGGCCGATGTCCAGCACCGGGTCCTGCCGGGGGTTGCCGCTGGTGGGGGGCGTGCCGGGATAGAGGCGGATGTACTTCCGCAGGGCCGCCGCCAGCTCGCTCTTGGCCTGGTTCTGCTCCGCGCCGGAGGTGCCGATCACCTTCTCATACAGGGTGAAGAAATCGTCATAGCGGTCCATGTTGCCGTCTTTGAAGGTGCCCCGGACCATCTCGTTGAACACCAGGGTCACGTCGCTCTCCACCCAGGGGTTGATAACGCCGTTGGCGCCCTCGTTGTAGCGGCTGAACTCCAGCTCCACCAGGGGCGGGGTGGCGTCAGTGGTCATCACGTTCTCCAGGACCAGCACCGCCTCAGAGTAGTTCCCCGCCGGGTCCTTGGCCACATAGTACAGGTCGTACACGCCCTGCTCCTCGAGGCGGCTGACGGTGAAGGTATAATTGGTGTCGGCCTGGGCCGCCGTGGTCCTGCCGCTGTTGACCACCGCGGCGTTGCCGCCGCCGGACTCCACCTGGATCTTGGCGGCCAGGTCCGTGGGCTCGATGATGTCGCCGGTAACCGTGGGCCGCAGGAGGGTCTCGCCGGCCTTGACGGCCACCCAGTACAGGTCCGCCCGCTCGCTCATGGAGAAGGTGATCTGGGCGCTGGTGCGGTCGGATTTGCTCTGGTAGATGTTGGTGACCACCGGGGGCGTCATGTCCTTGGTGGTGACCTGGAGACGCTGCACCGCGGAGCTCTTGCCATTGTCCGCGTCGTTGAGCCAGAAGTACAGGTCGTAGGTGGTCTCCTCCGCCAGATGGGCGGTGTTGATCCGGGAGATCAGATAAGAGCGGTTCTTGGTGACCTCCATGGTGCCGTAGCCCAGGTTGCCGGAGACAGCGCCCGCCCGCAGCGCGTTGGCCGTGGGAGCGGTGGAGTTCCGGGGCAGCAGGGCGTAGTACAGCTGGCAGGTCTTGGTGGCCATGACCCGGGCCTGGATGATCTGCTCCTGATCGTCGTTGGGATCCACCGTGAGGATGGCCTCGGGGTAACCGGTGGCAAACGCCGGTGTGGAATCATCCGTAGTGGTAAAGGCAGTTACCTTCACAGGGCTGGTGTGGCCCCGCTCATCCACCAGCATGGCAGAGATGTAGTAGGAGCCCTCCCGGGAGAGGCCCGTGAGGCGGGCGGTCATCTCCGTCTTAGAGGCGGTGACATTGATGGTGCCGCTGAGCAGAACCTTGCCGGGGTAGGCGGAAGGAGTACGCAGCTCATCCTCGCCGACGGAGCCGTCCAGCAGCGTGGACACGGCCCAGTACAGCGTGCCCCGCTTGTTGGTGCTGAACACGGCGTCCGCCGAGGTGGAGGCCAGATTCCTGGCCAGGGGGTAGCCCGCCAGCAGGCGGGGCTCGTCGGAGGACTCCTCCGCCGCGATGCTGTCCATCACCTGATTATGGATGTTGGATTCGATGCCGGGCCGGATGAAGATGCTGTCCGGCAGCATGGTGGCGGTGGACCCGGCGGCGTTGACGTTTATCTGGCCCACGTCGCCGTTGCCGGTGACCGGCGTGCCCACGTCCAGGTTCAGGACGCGGACGGTGGTGTCGTTGGCAATGCTCAGGGAGGAGCCGGTGGCCCGCTCGTCCATGGTGAGCTTATCGGTAACGCCCTGCACCACCTGGAGGTTGGAGTTGGGCGTGATGTTGACGACCTCTTTGATGTTGCCCGCCAGCTGCAGCTGCGTGCCGTCGGAGGTGCCGTCCAGGGTGATGACGCGCAGGCCCTGGTCGTCGTCCGTCACGTCCTCCAGGTAGGCGGAGGTGCGGACGGTGGTGTTGGCGATGTTGGTCAGGCCCTCGGTGCGGACGGTCATGAAGTGGTCCGACATGCTGTCGATCTCCAGGGCCTCCGCCGTCACGTTGCGCAGGATGATGCTGCTCTGGCCCCGCTCGGCCTCGCCGGCGCCGCAGACCACAATCTTGCCCATGACGGTGACGTTCTCCAGCTCCACGTTGCCCAGGCCCACGCCGCCGCTGAGGTACAGGTTGCCGGTGACCACGGTGTCTTTCAGCTTCACGCCGGCGGTGTTCACCGTCAGGTTGCCGTACACGCCGCCGACGACCTGCTCGCCGGTCTCATGGACCAGGGTGCCCAGGGCCCGCACCAGAAAGCAGGCCATCTGGCCCCGGGTGATGTAGTTCTTGGGGCGGAAGGTGCCGTCGGCGTAGCCCTGGATGATGCCCAGTTCCGCGCACTCCTGCACCATGCCCCGGCTCCAGTTGCCCATCTGATAGACATCCGTAAAGTCGCTGTTGACGCCGGCGATGCCCTGGAGGCGCAGGTTCCGGCCCAGCAGAACGGCGGCCTGCTCACGGGACACCCGCCCCAGAGGGCTGGCCGTGGTCTCAGAGGTGCCCGAGAAATAGCCTGCCTGATAGGCGATGTTGATGTCGTCGGCGTACCAGGCGTTCTCCGGCACGTCCTGGAAGGGGGTGCTCCCCCGCTCCGTGTAGCCGAAGGCCCGGTTAATCATGGTGACAAACTCCGCCCGGGTCAGCACCCGGTCCGGATTCAGGTTTCCAGAGGCGTTGCCCTGCATGACGCCCCATTCCACCAGCTTCTCCAGATAGGGCTCCATCCACTCGGCGGCCTCCGCCGCCGGGCTCAGCCCCGGAAGCAGACTCCAAAGCATCACGGCCGCCAGCGCCAGGGACATCAGTCTCCTGGCAAAAGCGGCCCGCACGGTCCTCCGTCCTCTCTTGTTCGTATTCATCGCTGTTCCTCCCCGTTGTCGTCGCCCGCGGAATGGGGCCGGTTTTCCAGCTGGATGCTGAAAACCGCCTCCCGCACCGTCACTTCCTCGTCCTCGCACATTTCTACAAATTTGATAGCGTAGAGCATCTTGTCGTTGCGCAGCTCCTGCCTGCGCAGAATCTGGCAGCGCAGGACTACCGGCTCCTCCGTCACGGGAATGACCATCTCCAGCTTCTCGCCGATCTCCAGACCGCCGTCCCCGTAAAATGCCACGCCGCCGCAGCTGAGGTCGATGGACTGTACCGCCCGCCGCCCCCGCCACCGGCCGGTGATGGGATAGATAAACGTATCAAATTTAATAGGTACCCGCAGATTCCGCCGCAGGTCCGGGTCCAGGCTGGCGATCTTCTCCAGCGCCACCCGGTCCCCCCGCTGCCGGACGATGCGGCACTGCAAAGGCGGCTCATTGCCGCTCATGCTCATCAGCACGATGACCTCATGGCAGACCACCTTCTCCACATCGTTGTCCAGCACCAGCATCTGGAGGGTCTCCCCGTTGGCGGGGCCCTCCATCCTGCCTCTCGCCAGGGGATGATTCACACTGTCCAGCAGCAGATACAGCCGCTCTTCCTGCCTCTCACTCATGTCGTCTCCTCTCCTCGCGGACCGCCCGCGCCTTCCTCCGTCTCCGCCGCCCTTCCGGCGGCGTCAAAATGGAGAAAATACACATAGATCTCCACAATCGCCTGGTACAGGCTGGGCGGAATCTCCTGGCCCAGCTGCAGCTGCGTCAAAATGGTGGACAGGGAGTTGTCCTCGTAAATGGGCACGCCGTTGTCCGCCGCCGTCTCCACGATCTTCTCCGCCAGGTATCCCATGCCGGAGGCCACGATGACCGGCGCGGTGTCGTTCGGCCCGTACTGCAGCGCCACGGCTTTTTTGGCGGCACCCCTCGTTCCTTCAGACCTTGACATTTACGCTGTTCTTCCCTTCAAAGATTTTGGGGAACACCTCGGTCAGCGTGACCGGGCGCTCCAGCCTCCGCACGGCCACGCGGGAGGGCGTGAGATCGTTCCGCGCCAGGATCTGAGACACGGTGGTTTCAATCTGTTTGGAGAAGGGAACCACCTTATCCGGGCAGGCGATCTGGATTTCCACCTCGCTGTCCCGGGCGGTGAGGATGATGTCGAACAGTCCCAGGGACTGCACATCCATCTTGAAGAGGAACTTCATGGTGTTCCCCTTTCCTTCACGGCGGCCCTGGCCGTCCTCGGCGTCCGGGTCCACCCACAGCTCGGAAAACAGCATCCGCCCGTCCCACTCCAGGGGGATCAGGTAGTGGTTCACCGGCATGTAGACGCTCTCGTTCACCAGCATGGCCCCCACCAGGTTCTGGAAGGCCTGCTGCACCTCGGCGCCGCCCTCGCCCCGCAGGGCCCGGGCCGCCGCCGCGGCGAGATGGTCCGAGAACTGGACCGCCGCCCCGCCCTGGTTGAGCTGACTGCTGCGCAGAAGCCGCAGGAGGGACTCGTCGTCGATGCCGCCCAGCTGCCCTTTCAGTGTACCATATCCGCTGAGCTGATGGAAGGCCTCCAGCAATTTTTCCTCGGAGCCGTTTTCATACCGGGCCAGATTCAGCGCCAGCATGGTCAAAAGCGTGCGGGGCAGCCCCAGGTCGTGGGTCCGCTCCACATAGCCGGCCATATAGGGGATGATCCCCCGCTGGAGAAACTCCACGTTCCCCTTCCGGTCCCCGGCCGCCATGCCGTTTTCCAGCTGGGCCATCAGCTCCCGCAGCTTCTCCGCCCAGCTGGCGGGGATGGCGTCGGCCATGTCCGAGAGGTTGCGCAGGATGTTGCCCTCGATGTGGGCGGTGGAGCCGAAGTCGGCGTAGCTGCGCAGAAACTGCAGAATATCGGCCCGCACGCCGTCGGAGGAAGCCCGGGCGTAGGCGTTTCGCAGCAGGGCGAACAGCGCCCCGCCGAAGCGGGTGCCCGCCCGGAACTGCCCCATGAGAAAGTCCAGCAGCTGGTCCTTGTCCATCCGGAGCATCTCCAGAATCTGGCTCATCTCCTGGGCGATTCCCTCGCTCATGCCGGAGAGGACCACGGTCCCCTCCCGTCCGGAGAAGAGCCGGGAGAGGCTCTCCGCCATGCCGGGGGTATCCCGCAGGCGCTGGAGGAAGGTCTGGTAGTTGGAGTCGTACCGGATCTGTCCGTCCCCCTGGAGATCGTGGTCCTGCCGGTCGGTTCTCTGGTCCGTCCTGGTGACCCGGCTGGGGTCCGGGACATTCTGCACCGGCGTGCTGTCCGGCGACACCGGCAGATTTCGGTTTGTGACTGCTTTGTCGTACCCCGGTACCGGATTGGTTGCTCCTAAAAGGTCAGGCATTCTTGACACCTCGCAGAAAAAGACTTATACTGTATATCATAGCAGAAAAATCTTCTGAAGACTACTTATTTTTTTGCGGCGTTAGGCCGATAAATTTGAAAAAGACGAATGAGGTGGTGTTCCCGTGAGCAGCAATGACATCCTGGACATGTATATCTACGAGACCAACTCCCTGCTGGAGCAGCTGGAGACGATTGTTCTGGACGCGGAAAAGGAAAATACGTTCTCTCAGGACAACGTCAATGAGATCTTCCGGATCATGCATACTATTAAAGGCTCCTCCGCAATGATGGAGTTCGACACCCTGGCGACGGTCTCCCACCGGATCGAGGATATGTTCTTCGTAATCCGGGAGGGCACAATGTCCGTGGTCAAGGACGCGGACCGCCCTGCGCTGTTCGACGTGATGCTCCACGCAGTGGACTATTTCCGCGAGGAGATGGAAAAGGTGGAGGCAGAAGAACCCCTTAATAAAGATGTCGACAGCTTCCTTGCAAATATTAATAGCCTGATCGCTAAAATTAAAGGTGAGGAGCCGGAGGAGGCGCCCGCTCCCAAGGCCGCCCCAGCGGCTCCCCAGCCTGCCCCGGCCGAGAGCGCCCCGGCGGCCGCGCCCGCCGCCGCCCAGGCCGCGCCCGGCACGGGCAACCCCGATTTCCCCTACGAGCTGCGGGTGTTCTTTGACGACGGCTGCGGCATGGAGAATCTGCGGGCTTACATGCTCATCACCTCCATCCAGAGCTTCTGCGCCGAGGCGGACTTCCTCTATGAGCCCGCCTCCGTGGAGAGCGACGCCTCCACCTCCGAGCAGATCATCGACAACGGCTTTTTGCTGATGTTCAAAAACGCCGCCGACCGGGAGCGGGCCATTCCCGTGATCCGGGAGGCCGGTTCCGTGCACTCTTACCAGCCCCACGATTACGTTCCCGCTCCGCCCCAGGAGGAGGAGCCGGAGGAGGAGCCCGCTCCCCAGGCCGCCGCAGCGGCTCCCAAGCCCGCCGCGCCCGCCAAGCCCGCCCCCGCCGCGCCTGCCGCCGCCAACAACCAGCAGCACCAGAAGGAGAGCCTCATCAGCGTGGGCCTGAGCAAGCTGGACCAGCTCTCCGCCATCGTGGGCGAGATCGTCATCACCGAGGCCATGGTCACCGCCTCCCCGGATTTGAAGGGGCTCCATCTGGACGCCTTCTCCAAGTCCGCCCGGCAGCTGCGCAAGCTCACTGACGAGCTCCAGGACGTGTCCATGTCCCTGCGGATGATCCCGGTGTCCAACACCTTCCAGAAGATGAACCGCATCGTGCGGGACATGAGCAAGAAGCTGAACAAGCAGGTCAAGCTCACCCTGATCGGTGAGAACACCGAGGTGGATAAGACCATCGTGGACTCCATCGGCGACCCCATCATGCACATGGTCCGCAACTCCATGGACCACGGCATTGAGGAAAATCCGGAGGACCGCGTGGCCGCCGGCAAGGACCCCGTGGGCGAGATCGTTCTCTCCGCCGAGGACACCGGCAGCGAGGTCATCATTCAAATCAAGGACGACGGCGCCGGCGTCAACGACGAGGCCGTGCTGAAAAAGGCCATCAAAAACGGCATCGCCTCCCCGGACGTGGAGTACAGCCACAAGGAGATTCTGAACTTCCTCATGGCCCCGGGCTTCTCCACCAACCAGCAGGTGACGGAGTTCTCCGGCCGCGGCGTGGGCATGGACGTGGTGAAAAGCGGCGTGGAGAGCCTGGGCGGCACCGTCAGCATCACCAGCGAGCAGGGCAAGGGCATGATTACCACCATGCGCATTCCCCTGACCATGGCCATCATGGACGGCATGGAGGTCTCCGTGGGCAACTCCATTTTCACGATCCCCATCAACAATATCCGCTCGACCATGAAGATCAGCTCCGCGGACATTCTCCACGACTCCATCGACGGCGAGATGGTCAAGGTCATGGACGGGTACTACCCCGTGGTCCGCGCCAAGGACTTCTACAACCTCCCCAGCGGGACGGACGAGATCGAGGAGGGCATTTTGATGTGGCTGGAGTCCGGCGACTGCTCGTACTGCCTGTTTGTGGATGAGCTGCTGGGCGAGCAGCAGATCGTGGTCAAGCCGCTTCCCGCCTATGTCAACAGCTTTGACATCAAGAATTACGGCATCACCGGATGCAGCATTCTGGGCGACGGCAACATCAGCATTATTCTGGACGCGGGCGGCCTCTTCGCGGCGGCCCGGGGCGCATAAGACGCCGAAGGAGGAAACGCAATGAGCGCGGTAAATGAAAATGTCCTGTTCCAGGTGGAGGATGATTCCCCGGAGAACTCCGCTTTGGAAGAGACCGTAGAGAGCCGGAAATACCTGATCTTCATCACGGATGATCTGCGCCTGGGCGTGGACGCCGAGTATGTGGTGGAGATCCTGAACACCCATACGGCCACCTATCTGCCCATGATGCCGGATTACATCTGCGGCATCTACAATATGCGCGGCCAGATCATCCCCATTATGGACATCCGCCGGCGGCTGGGCAAGCCCCCCATGGAGAGCGAGAGCCTGCTGGTGGTCCTGAACTACAACGGCACGCAGCTGGGCATCCTGGTGGACTCCGTGGAGGTGATGCTGGACATTCCCAACGCCAGCATCCTGCCCATTCCCTCCCAGAGCGCCCAGAAGCTGGTGTCCGGAATGTGCACGCTGCCCGACGGCTCCGGCACCATGCTGGTGCTGGACTGCGACCAGCTGATTCCCCATGAATAACATGACTAAGGGCGCAGAGGGGGCCAGCGCATTTTCCCCTATGACGATCTCGGACGCCGATTTCCGGCGGATGGTGAATTTCATCCAGTCCTCCTACGGCATCGACCTCTCCCAGAAAAAGCAGCTCATCACCGGACGGCTCTCTCCCGCCATCCGGAAGCTGGGCTACAAGAGCTTTGGGGAGTTTGTCAACCATGTGCTGGACAAAAAAGAGGACAGCGAGATCACTCTGATTATCAACAAGCTCACCACCAACTACACCTTTTTCATGCGCGAGAAGGAGCCGCTGGACTTTTTCCGCGAGAAGATCATCCCGGACCTGGTCCAGCGCCACCAGCGCGACAAGTGTCTTTCCATCTGGAGCGCCGGCTGCTCCAGCGGAGAGGAGCCCTACAACCTCTCCATGTTTCTCTTTGACTACCTGGGCAGCCAGGCCAGCCAGTGGGACACCCGCATTCTGGCCACGGACATCTCTGCCCAGGCCCTGACGGCGGCCCGGAAGGGCGTCTACACCCTGCCGGACACCATCCCCCCGGAGTGGAAGCGGAAGTACTTTACGCCCAACAAGGACGGCACCCACACCGTCGCTCCGGCGGTGCGGAACAACGTGGACTTCCGGACGTTCAACCTGATGGGGCCCATTCAGTTCCGCCGGAAATTCGATATGATTTTCTGCCGCAACGTCATGATCTATTTCGACCAGCCCACTAAGGACGCCCTGGTCCGCCGTTTTTACGACGCCACGGTCCCCAGCGGCTATTTCATGATCAGCTGCTCGGAGAATCTGGGCGCCAACGCGCCCTACCGCAGGCTGGCCACGGCGGTCTTCCAGAAATAACGCCCCTTTGTAAGGAGGTTTCCCAACAGACATGATACCAGGCAAAAAAATCCGCGTCCTGGTGGTGGATGACTCTCTGCTGGCACGCAGCATGATTACAAAAGGCCTCTCGGCCCATCCCAGGATCGAGATCGTCGGATTCGCCATCAATACATTGGACGCCAGACAAAAAATTCCCGCGTTGAATCCCGACGTGGTCACAATGGACGTGGAGATGCCCGGGCAGAACGGCATTGAGTTTTTGAAGGAGTACCTCCCCACCCATCCCATACCCGTGATCCTCGTCTCCTCGCTGAATCTGAAGGTCTTCGACGCCCTGGCGGCCGGCGCGGTGGACTTTGTACGCAAGCCCACCACCGACGATACCCGGGCCTCCTTTATCACCGCCCTGGCACAGAAGGTGCTGGTGGCCTCCATGTCCCGGGTCCGGGTGGCCCGCCCTGCGGCGGTGTCCGCCGCCTCTTCCGCCGCCGGCGCCGCTGTGGCGGCAGCGGCGCCCTCCGCGCCCGCGGGTCTTCTGGGGGGCAGTCCCGCTTTGAACAGCGTGGTTATCGGCCTGGGCGCCTCCACTGGTGGAACGGAGGCCACGCTGGAGGTTATGAAACGCCTGCCCGCCGACATCCCCCCCATGGTCATCGTGCAGCACATGCCCAAGGGCTTTACCGCCATGTACGCAAACCGCTTGAACAACCTCTGTCAGATGGAGGTGCGGGAGGCCAAAAACGGCGATGAGCTCCGCCGGGGGCTGGCTCTGGTGGCCCCTGCGGATCTCCAGGCCCGGATTGTCCGCATCGGGGACAAATACACCATCTCCTGTACACCGGGAGAGAAGGTCAGCGGCCACCGCCCCTCGGTGGACGCCTTGTTTCAGTCCATGTCGGAGGTGGTCCGCTGCAAGATGGTGGGCATCATCATGACCGGCATGGGCCAGGACGGCGCCGCGGGCCTGCTGGCCATGCGCCGCAAGGGGGCCTACACCATCGGCCAGGACCAGGAGTCCAGCGTGGTGTACGGTATGCCCAAAGTGGCCCATGATATTGGAGCGGTCTGCACACAGGCTCCCTGCGAGGGCGTGGCTGGCGTGCTGCTGCGGCATTTGAAGACCCTCTGACTTCCCCGGCGGCGGGACACCACGAAAAGGAATATGCTCCACGGCGGAACCCGCTTGGGTTCCGCCGTATTTTTTTACCAAAAACTGCCCTTGACGCGAAAAGTTCTTTATTCCGCGTTCTTAACTTTTCGGCACAATTGCCGATATGAGTATTAAGAGATTCAGATTGACTTTACAGAAAGGATGTGAGATATTGTGCTGACTTCTTCCAGTCGTCCCGGCGCTGTCTCCTCTGTGGCCGCTTCCAAGGCCTATTATTCCACGCCCCGGCGGGGCGCTTCCGCCCAGTCTGCGGCGGGACACAAGTATGACTCCGCCACCTTCTCCCCCCTGCCGGAGGGACGGAGCGCCTTCCATATGCAGCTGGTCAGCCGCCTGTCCCAGGAGGTCCGGACCGCCACCACCACCGGGGATATTCAGGCCCTGCGCCAGTCGGTGTCCTCCGGAGAGTATGCGCCTGATCCCACAGCCATTGCCGGGCGGATGCTGTTTTTGACGGAGGCCTGACCTATGGACGGCGTATATCAGGCATATCTCAATCTGCTGCGCTCCCTGGGGGAGAGTTTAGATCAGCTCTCCGTCCTGGCGCAGAAAAAAGTTGCCGCCGCCAACGGCGACGACCTGATGGCCCTGGACGAGATCATGAAGCAGGAGCAGGCCATGACCCTGGCCTTCCGGGGCATGGAACAGACCCGGGAGAAGCTGCTGGAGCAGCTGAACTGCGGCAATGTCCCCCTCTCCCGCCTGCCGGAGCGGTTCCCTCCGCAGATGCAGGGCCAGGCCAGGGAGGCCGTGGCCGCTCTGCAGAAGCAGTACCAGAATTACCGCAAGGACGCGGACGCCGCCAGGCTGGTCCTGGAACGGCACCTGCGGGAGATCGACGCCATCATCACCGAGATGGGCGGCGCGCCCGCCCCGGAGGGCGGCCCCGGCTATGTGCCGCCTCCGCCGCCGGACACTCCCCCCAGCATGAAGACGGATTTCCGCGCCTGATGCGCTGCGCAGGCGTTTCATTAGAGGCCCTCCGGGCCGCATCTCAAACTTGGCGCCAAGGGGCGCATGGAGGTTATTTATGGGTATCGGTACATTTGGTTCTTTTACGCAGGCCCGTCTGGCGATTTACGCCTCCCAGACCGGCCTGAGGGTTACGGGCAACAATATTTCCAACGTCAACACTCTGGGCTATACCCGGCAGCGGCTGGACCAGAAGAGCTTATACAACGCCGGCGCGGACCGCTATTACTCCACCACCGGCGTGAAGGTTGGCCAGGGCGTTTTGTGCTACGGCCTGTCTCAGCTGCGGGACCCCTATCTGGACATTCAGTACCGCTCTAAGACCGCCGAAGTGGGCGCCATGGACGCCCTGCTGGAGGGTCTGAACCGCATTGCCGGCGTTCTGGACGAGGTTGGCAAGGGCGGCGAGACCTCCGAGGGCAAGGAATTCGGCATCATCCACTCGCAGTTCCGGGAGATTTTCAAGGCGCTGAGCAATCTGAACGGCAATACAGGCCACAACGAATACGACGTTCAGGTGAAGTCCGCCTGCCAGACGCTGACCAACTTCCTGCAGTCTTACAGCCGGGGTCTGGAGGAGCAGTACAACAACACCGTGCAGATGTTCGAGAGAAACGTGGATAAGGTGAACACCCTTCTCACCAACATCCGGAATCTGAACGAGAACATCCGTCAGGCGGACATCTTCGGCGACGACGCTCTGGAGATGCGGGACGAGCGGAACCTGCTGATCGACGAGCTGTCGGAATATATCAAGATCGACGTGAGCTACAGCATGGAGAAGGTGGGCGTTGGCGCCGAGGTTGAAAAGCTGACCATCAAGCTGGACGACGCCAACCCGGACGCCTCCGTCCACACCGACGAAACCGTACTGATTGACGGCATTTACTCCTCTCAGCTCTCCATTGACGCCGTGCTGAACAAAAAGGCCTACAAGTACGTGGAGGCGGACGGAACGCTGACCAACAACGAGGCCCGGGCCGAGCTGGTGCGGGCAAAGGATGAAAACGGCAATTATGTCAAGATCAACGACGACGGCTCCATGACCATCGTCAACAACGAGGCGGACGCCTCTCTGGTTCCCAAAAAGAATGCCGACTATGACACGACCGGCGCAAACGACGGTCTGCTCTACATGAAGGCGGACGGCAAGACGGCCACCGCCTCCTATACGGAGGCCGCCCACGACCCCAATTTCAACATCACCGTCTCCGAGCTGACGGACCGCAACGGCCGCGTTCTCTACACCATCGGCAAGCCCACCAGAACGGAGATCACAGAGGCTGATTTCATCGCCAGCGGCGGCAAGGCCACTGCCACGGTGAATCCCGCCGACGATGTGGTCACCATTACCACCTATATCAAGGAGCTGTCCGACGAGATCATCCGCAACCCCCTGTGGAACAAGGGCAGCACCACCGCCTATCCCTACCTCACCGCCAGCGGCACGGGCACCAACGACCCCCAGCAGGCGGCCAAGGTATACCAGTACAATCCCAACTTCGGCAAATCTCCGAACGATGACGACTGGGACCCCAACGCTCCCCAGGATGGAAACTCCAGGTATATCAAGGTCGATCAGACCACCATGCAGCCCACCAATCAGGGCACCAACGATTACAACGAAGCCTGGATTCCCAAGGCGAACAACGCCTATGACGCCAATGATACCACCGGCTACCGGTATATCAAATATGCCAGCAAGGACAAAGACCCCGCTACGCTTACCGCCGCCGATTACACCAACGATCTGGACGAGGCCCGGGGCGCGCCCACCTATTATAAGGAGGTCTACGAGAAGGTCCCCTCCTCCAAGGTGAAGCTGGACGACAACGACCTGTACGGAAAGCTCCAGTCCCAGCGGGAGCTGCTGACGGAGGCCGGCGAGTTCTCCAGCCAGGACACCGTGAACAATGTGGACGAAAACGCCCTCAAGAAGCGGGGCATCCCCTACTACCAGAAGTCTCTGGACCTGCTGGCCCACACCTTCGCCACGGAGATGAACAAGGCCAACCAGGGCTACCTCACCAACCCCAACCGGGAGATTGTCACCCAGGTCTGGGATCCCGCGGGCGGCACCAGCAAGACCGGCGGCATGACGACGCAGGCCATCACCCTGCCGGGCGATTACACCCTGAAAACCTCCGACATGCTGGGCCCCAAGGAGTGGGACATGACAAAGGTCCCCGACGTGACCAAGCAGTGGCTCAGTGACAACGGCTATGTCAACGACGATGGCGAACCGGACGTGATCGCCTATCTGAACAGTACCCAAACCGTCAAAAATCTGGACGGCACCGAATACAAGGACGCCGACGGAAATTCTGTGGAGATCACCGCCGGCACCTTCCGGGGCGGGAACCTGTTCAGCAACAACGGCGACACCAACGACGACGACCCGCCCATCACCGCCGGCAATATCTCCATCTCCCTGGACTGGGCCTCCGGACCCCTGATCGTCAACTCCTTTATCTGTCCCACAGGCTTCACGGAGCCCGCCTCCTCGGACAGCGACAATATCGTCCAAAACTTCATCAGCCTGGGCTATAAGAGCCTGGAGTTCCACCCTGACACCGTGCCCTATGACGGCGTGGAGAACGTCCGCCACGAGGCCATGTTCACCGGCAAGCTGGAGGATATGTGGCTCAACATGGGCACCGTTCTGGGCAACGACACGATGATCGCCGCCAAAAGCCTGGACAATGCCTACAATTCTCAGGTGAGCATCGACACCAGCCGGGACTCCGTCTCCGGTGTGGACTTCAACGACGAGGCCATGAACCTGACGATGTACGCAAAGGCCTATAACGCCGCCTGCCGGCTGATGACCACCATCGACTCCGTGCTGGATAAGCTCATCAACAACACCGGTCTGACGACCTGATCTTAGAAGGAGGGAATAGCCATGATTCCTCGCATGACAGTCACGGGCTCCCTGAGAGGATACCGTTACAACTTACAGCGCTCCACCTATACCCTGAACAAGTCCATCACCACTGTAATGACCGGCCGGGCCTTCAACTCCTTCGCCGAGGACCCCGCCACGGCGGCCCAGAGCTTCACCCTGCGCCGGGCCTATCTGCGCACCAGCGCCCAGCACAGCCTCAACGAGGACACCGTACGGAAATACGATGTGGCATTCAGCTCTGTGACCAGTGTGGAAAAGGTGATTGACACCGATCCCGACGCCGAGGGCTCCGCCTATTTCGCCATTCTCCGGGCTCTGAACGACCCCGACGCCTCCGGCCGCAACGCCCTGGGCCAGTCGATCACCGCCCACGCCAACGATCTGGTGCAATTTATGAACGGACGTTACGGCGACAACTTCGTCTTCGCCGGCGCGGACGCGCTGAACGTACCCCTGACCTGGGAGCCCACCACAAATCCGGACTACGCGCCGGACAGCATTGCGGCGTTCAAATACCTCAAGGCCGACGGCACAGGGACCAACGACGCCGCCGAGGCCAACATCGTAGCTCAGTTAAATCCCAATTATGACGCGGCAGTCACTGATCCCGCTGACCCCGCGTATGGCCAGTATCTGCTTCCCGACGGCACGGGAACCAATGATGCGGCTCAGGCTGCCACAGTTCCCCAGGAGAATCCCCAGTACGACGTGAAAGTCACCGCCCCATACCTCACCAGCAACGGCGAACCCACCGACGACCAGTTCAGCGCCGGCCGGAGCCTCTTCTACCGGGGCGTGAACGTGGCCTCCAACGACCCCTCCGACCTGGAGAAGCTGGACTATATCTCCAAGGGCGAGAAGAAGTACGTGGACATCGGCCTGGGCTACGACATGAACGGCGGCAAGGTGGAGTCCTCCAGCGTGTACAACATCGCCCTCCAGGCGGTGAACTTCCTGGGCGGCTATGGTTTGGAGGAGCGGACGGTCACTCTGCCCGAGCGCAAGAATGAGAACGGCGAGACGATTCCCGCGCAGACGTTTACCTTTAACGACATTCCCAAGAACATCGTCGCCATCACCGACGAGATCGGCACCATTCTCCAGCGGTGCAGTCCGGACAACGGCGACTTTGCCTCCACCGAGGACGAGGCCCGGTTCAACGCCCTGGTGGAGTCCTTCGAGGAATCCTCCTACCGGATAAAGGACCGCTACACCGAGCTGACCACTCAGTCCCAGTTCCTGCAAAACAACCAGAAGCAGCTGGAGAGCAACGCCTATACCATCAATGAGCAGATCCAGTCTATCGACTATGTGGACCCGGCCGCAGCCATTTCTGACTTTATTTTCGCCAAATACTGCTATGACACTGCTCTGAAAGTCGGCAACAGCATCCTCAACCAGAGCCTGATGGATTATATGAATTTTGCCTGATTGATATTGTAGTTTTGTATTTTGAAATAGAGAGGAGTTTGGCATGATCTATGAACCAGCTCATTGAAATCACAAGCGTCCCTATTGAAATCGAGATGAGGACCTCCCACGCCAGGCTGGAATACGCGAATGCCTCGGCGGACTTGGAAATCTCTCGGGACAAAGGCGGTCTGAGCATCAAGAGCCGCCCCATCCGGCTGAATATCGACACCTTTGAAATGCAAAGCTCCATCACTCCCACCGCGGCCCAGAAGATCGAGCAGAGCGCCGAAAAGGGCAAGCAGGCTGCCTATGAGGCCACGGCCACCTATGCCCAGCAGGGAGAGCTGCTGCTCAAGGCAAAGGTGGGTGGCGGCGATCCTCTGGCGCAGTTCTCCTTTACTGCCCTGAGCCCCGACATCAACACGCAGCCGGGGCTGGATTTCATCCCCACCACCGGTCCGGAGATCAGCTGGGACCCCGCGGAGCTGAACATCCGCTTTGAGATGGATAAGCTGAATTTCGACTGGCGTCTCAACCAGACCCAGTTCGAGTTCGTGCCCGGCGACATCGAGATCACCGTCAAGCAGCAGCCTGAGGTCATCATCAAATACATCGGCGGACCGCTGTATGTCCCTCCCTCTGCCGATCCCAATTACGAGCCCATTGACGTACAGGCATGACAGGAGGTTCCCTATTGAAGCTCCAGACAAAGTATTTCGGAGAGATCGATTACGAGCCCTCCGAGACCATCACCTTCCCCGCCGGTCTCTTTGGTTTTGACGACGAGCACAGCTTCCTCCTGCTGCCCTTTGAGGGCAGCGGGGAGAATCTGCTGTGTCTCCAGAGCACTGCCACGCCCGCGCTGGCCTTTGTGGTGATGGACCCCTTTTCTCTCTGCCCGGGATATGTCCCCGCCCTCCGAAAGGCGGAACTGCAGCTTTTCGGCGTGGAGGATATACAGGGACTGTGCTTCTATGTGATGTGCGCAGTAAAGCACCCCGTCTCCGCCAGCACGGTGAATTTGAAGTGCCCGGTGGTCATCCACCCCGGCACCCGGGAAGCCCGTCAGGTCATTATGGAGATTGAGGACTACGGTATGCGGCATCCCCTGGCCGAATTCGGCCCCAGGGAGGAGGCCGCCACGTGCTGATCTTACAGCGCAAGCCCGGTGAGTCTCTGGTCATCGGTGAGGATATATCGATTACGGTGGTCTCCGTGGACGGCGGACGCGTTCGTCTGGCCATCTCCGCCCCGCAGGATGTGCCCATCCTGCGCAGCGAGCTGGTAGACGCCACAGCCGCCAACCGGGATTCCGCCGCAGGCGAGACCGCCCCTGTGGAACTGCTGGATCTCTTCGGCGGCAGTCCGGAGCACTCCCGCCAAACTCCCCCGGCTGCGAAAACACCCAGGAAGGAAGTGTGAAACCATGATGGACTCAATCGCCAGCGCCGCCATGAGTATGAGCGCAGCTCAATTCTCCGTTCAGTACTCCACGGCTCTGGAGCGGAAGGCTATGGACACCATGGAGATGGCCGCCCAGGAACTGCTGAATATGCTCCCGGACGCCCCCGCCATGGGTCAGTACATTGACACCTACGCATGAGAGCGATCCACCAGCCGGCATGGCAAGGCGCCATGCCGGCGCTTTTTTTGCAAATTATTTCGGCCTTGTTTGATAAACGCCGGAATGTTCAGCGGCGAGATCTCTTCGTTGGGCAGGGCAAAAATTTGCAGGAATACTTTGTATATTTCAAAAATTTTGCGCAGCCCTATTTGAAAAATATCCGCCATTGATATTTTTCAAATAGGGCTGCATCAACACACCTGAAAACCGCAATATGCGGTTTTCAGGTGTGTTTGACTATCCTTCTGCTGCCGCAGTCTCCAAAAGCAGAGGGATTCTTTTGCCGTACTCTGTCTATAAAAAACCGGCTTTTTTCCCACTTTCCGTTAAAATTCCTGTTTTTGGGAAATAATGGTTTGAAAATACTTTTCAAACCCACTTGGATGGAGGGATTCCGTGACCTTTTATCAGCTGTGCACCGCTTCGCCGGCGGCCTTTCAGGCCCTGCAAACCTGTATCGACATCCACGCCCATCAGGGCAAGGCCTATGAATTTCAAGACTGCCAAATGCCCGCCGGGTGTACTCCGGAGCGGACCGCCTTGGGTTTTCTCCGCCAGGGAGAGAGCTATACGCTGTATTGGCGGCCTATGGTGACTTACCGGGGAAAGAGCCCGGTGCTGACAGTGCTGTTTGGGCGGAACGTCTGGCGGTTTGACAGCTTCCAGGCACTCTCCGCCCGGCTGCAGTCTCTGCGGCGGGAGGTGGAGGCAGGCGCACCGCTCCGGGGCCGCCCTCTTCCACGCCCGGAGCGGCGGACGGTCTCCCGGCGGCAGACAGCCGTTCCGGAGGTCTGGCCGCCTCTCTACCGCCGCCTGACTGAGGAGCTGGGCAAGGCCGTACTGGGGCAGGAACACGCGGTGGAGGCCACGGCCTTTCGGCTGTACGCCCATGTGGGCAAGCAGGCGCCGGCACGGCCTCTCTCCCTGATCTTCCACGGCCCCACCGGGGTGGGAAAGTCGGAGCTGGGCAAGGCGCTGGCGCCGGCGCTGGAGCGATGCTGCGGAAAACGGTACCAATTTGTCTGGACGGAGCTGAACACCTTCACCCAGTCCCATTCCGTCCACCGCCTCACAGGCGCGCCGCCGGGATACGTGGGCTATGAGGACCAGCCCATCTTCGAGACAGTGCGTAGAAATCCTCTCACGGTGTTCATGTTCGACGAGCTGGAGAAGGCCCATCCGGAGGTATTGAAGGTCTTCATGTCCATTCTGGATGAGGGCCGCTGCACCGCCCACCGGGCGGACAACAGCGGAGAGCGGGAGCTGGATTTCCGGCGGTGCGTCTTCGTCTTCACCACCAACGCCGATCTGACTGCGGCGGGCGGACAGCGGCGCCTGGGCTTCTCCGGCGGGGACACCCCGTCCGAGTCAGGCGGCAGGCAGGAAAAAGCCGCCTCGCCAGCGGAACTGGCGGAGCGGCTTTTTGAAGAAAACGAGGAAGCGCGGCGAGCCATGGTCCGTCAGGGAGTCCTGACGGAGATCGCGGGCCGCTTCAGCGGCCTTATCGGCTTCCAGCAGCTGGACGAGGCCGCCCGGCTGGCCATCACCGTCAAGCAGATCCGCTCCCTGGGCCGGGAATACGGCCTGGAGATTACCACCGTGGCGTCGGAAACTGTCCAAGCCCTGGCTCCGGGGCGGGACGCCCTCTCCATGCGTTCCTCGGTCAGCGTACTGGAGGGCGTGCTCACTCCGCTTTTCTCTCAGGTCCCAGCAGGGTGGAAGGCTTTTTCCTTAACAGGCACTCCGGGCCAGCTGCGGCTCCTGCCGGATCACTGCGGAAGATCAAGCTCCGTCACAGAGTTGCTGGCCACGTCCAGTCTGTAAAGATGAGTGCCGTCCAGGGAGAGGAAGTAGTTTCCTCCGATCTCGTTGGTTCCAGTCTGGCTGTTGATCCGGTAGGCGTTGACACGGACGCAGGGATTGCCGTCAATCAGAACAGATCCCTCCTGCATTAGAAGGTCATAACCCTCCATAGTGGAGCCCTCCAGGCCCAGAACAGACGGATTCAGGGACTGCATATAGTCGATTATCTGGTCCGCTGACATACCCATGGGGCCCATGGGCGACGTCGGCTCCGGAGGATTCTTCACCCTGCCGTCCACCAGATCCACTGTAACGGTACAGATCTCCTCTGTCCACTCCAGCTGGATGGACATGGCCTTCCCGTCCTCCGGGGCATTCTTCGCCAGGTGGACGGAGCCCGCCTCCACTGCCAGTTCCTCCGGCTCTTTGATGCGGGTCAGCTCTTCATCCACCTGGGAGAAGCCTACGTCATCAAGTGTCATCAGTGTGGTGTATACGGAAGCCAGCGTGCCGGGACTGCTGAGTCCCTCGTAGCGGTAGGTCACTGCCGTGGGCACCGGCGGCTCTTCCTCAGTCTCCGCGTCCTCAGTCTCCGCGTCCCCGGTGTCCTCCTTCTCGACATTCTCCACAAGCGGCACTTCCTGTTCTTCCAGATAGACCGTGCTCTCCCCCCATACCGGCAGGGCGTGGACCTCAGTCTCGCCCATGGTGTACATGAGGGGGAGCTCCACCGGCTCCGGCGGAGGCGGCGGTTCCTCCGTTTTTTCTCCGCCCAGCCGGGGGCGGACGACAAAAAAGAACACCGCCGCACCCACCGCCAGGACCAAAACAGGCAGAAGGATTATCAAAAGTTTCTTCTTTTTGCTCTTTTTACCGGTTTCAACGACGCCCTCCTCCGGATTTTCCAGCTCCGGAGCGGCGCCTTTTTTGCCCTTTTTCGGCTTCTTTTCCTTCTTGGGCTTCGGCGCTTTTTCCTTTTTGGGCTTTGGCGCCTTTTCCTTTTTTTCGCGTTTCAACTGTTTCACACTCCAAATTCCAGAGGGCAGGGCCTCGACATCCCCATGGGACCGGCCCGGCCTCGGTCATTGTTACTGCGTCTGCAATCAGTCACAACGGATGGTAACCACATCTCCGCTCCGTACCGCCTGACTGAATCCGCTCTCCATACCGTTTACCGTCAGGCGGACCGGGCCCTCCAAGTGGTCAAAGTCCAGCCCGGACCGCTCCAGCAAGTCCATCAGGTAGTAGGGCTGGCCGCTGTCCTTCTCCGGCAGAGTCAGCGGCGTTCCGTTCAAAATAAGGTGTACTCCTCTGGGCGCTTCCGCCGGTTTCACCGGGGCTGGAGCGGGCGCCGGGGTCTCCACAGGCGCAGGAGGCGGCGGAGGCGGCGCAGGAAGCGAAGACGGCGGCGCGGCGGCCTCCGCATCCTCAGCCTCCTCCAATCTCACCTCAGAGGCGGCTCCTCGGTCCAGGGTCAGAATCACATCTCCCTGCTGCAAAGGCGTATCCAGCGGCACATTTTGGTTGTTCACCAGTACCCGGCCGGTAAATTCCTCTCCCAGAAGCTGGCCCAGGGTTCTAAATGCGTCCGCACCGGAGCGGGCAGGCGTAAAGGCAATGCGGTCTCCGGCATTGACGATGGCTGTGAGGGCGGCCTCCTCCCCGTTAATCATCAGGATGGCGGGCACAGCGGGCTCGCCCCGCAGGTGAATCCGCCGGCCATCCAGCGTAATGCTCAGGTTCTTTCCGGTCCTGCCCAGCATATCGGCATAGGTGTAGCCGTTCATCAGCAGAATATCCCGCAAGGTCAGACTGCCGCTGCGGAACAGTTTGGCCGTCTCCCCGTTGAGGGTGACCACATAGCTGTCATTCAGCAGCCCCAGGCCGGCGGAGACGGCAATGCCCAGAGGCGTCGCGTACTCCGGATTTCCCAGATCCAGCCCATCGGCAAAGGCGCTCTTGGCGTAGTTGCTGCCGGCGGTGGCCACCCGGCGCTCATCCATACTCAGGCACCTGGCCACCCGCTCCCGCAATCCGTCCAGCTTGCTGCCGCCACCGGCCAGGAACAGGGCGGAGGGCGCCACAGTATTGACCTCTGTGACCCGCTGGGCAATGGCCTCCGCCAGACGGCCCAGGGGCTCTTCAATGGCGGTCCGGACCTCCTGACAGGGAACGGTGTTTTCCATTCCCAGGATGTCCATATAGGTCAGGTCCTCGCCGGTGTGCAGCGCCCGCTTCATCTCCTCGGCAGTCTGAAAGTCCACCAAAAAGGCCCGCATCAGCGCCTCGGTGATCTCGTCTCCGGCGATGGTCGCCATGGTATAGCCCACCACGCTGCCATCCCGGCAGACGGCAATATCCGTGGTGCCCGCGCCGATGTCCACCAGCGCCAGATTCAAAAGCCGCAGCTCCATGGGGACGGCGGCGTTCATAGCGGCAATGGGCTCCAGCGTCAGGCTGGCCACCTGAAGCCCCGCGGCCCGCATGGCGGTGTAGAGGCTCTCCACCACTTCGCCGGGCAGAAAGGTGGCGACCACCTCCGCCTCTGCCCGCTGGCCGTTGTGATCCAGCAGCGTCGCCAGCGGGTAGTTGTCCAGGCGGTACTGGGCCACCGTGTAGCCCACCATAAAGAACTGCCGCCGGGTCTCCTCCTCCACCTGCAGCGCCTCCTCCGCAGCGGAGAGAGCGCCGGCCTCCAGCCGGCTGATCTGCTCGGCGGTAATGGCCTGCTTCTGCGGCAGGTCGATCCGGAAACAGCCGCTCTGCGTCCGCAGGGCACGGCCGGCGGCGGCCACGCACACCCGCTCCAGACGAATGCCCAGACGATCCTCCAGACGGTCCGTCACCGTGCGGGCCAGGGCGGCCACCTGCTGTATATTGTCGATCTGGCCGTCCATCATGGCCCGACTGGTGTGCTCCGCCATCTCAATGTCCAGCACTTTGAGACGGCCTCCCACAGGCCTGCCCACAACGCCGACAATGCTGCGTGTGCCAATGTCCAGGGCAAAGATCATATCCTGCTCCTGCGCTTTGTATTCCGCCATATAGCCGACGCTCCTTTTGTCTTTAATTGATACCCGCGCACGGCACGGGAAAAATATTGCCAGAGGGCGGCTGCAAACCGCCCTCTGGCAACCGCGGCAGGGTCACTTTACCAGCGCGAAATCTCTCTTCCCGCCGCCGGAACGGCAGCGCTCACCCCTCTGCGAGCTTCCACGCACAAGGCTCAATACTTGCTAAAGGGGCTGGAACCGCTGTAACTGCTGCTGGAATCCACTGGCTCCTCCACGCTGGAGTAATCGGGAGTATAGCTGGGCTGGGCGGCGGTATAGCTGGCTTCACCGCCGGAAGTGCGCAGCTTGAATTTAGCCATCAGGGACTTCATCAGGGACGCCTGGCTGCTGAGCTCCTCACTGGCAGCGGCAGACTCCTCGCTGGTGGCGGAGTTGGTCTGCACCACGGCGGAGATCTGGTCGATGCCCTCGGTCACCTGGGCGATGGACTCGGACTCCTCCTCCACGGCCTTGGCAATATCCTGAATGGCCTCCATGGACAGCTTCGTGGCCTCCACGGTCTTGTTCAGGGAGTCGGAGACCTGCTTGACGATGTCGCCGCCCTCCTGCACAGAGTTGATGGAATTGTCAATCAGGTCCTTGGTGGCCTTGGCAGCCTGGTCAGACTTGGTGGCCAGGTTGCGCACCTCGTCGGCCACAACGGCGAAGCCCTTGCCGGCGCTGCCGGCCCGGGCGGCCTCCACGGCGGCGTTCAGGGCCAGAATATTGGTCTGGAAGGCAATATTCTCAATGGTGGCGATGATCTTGCTGATCTCGGTGGAGGACTCGGAGATCTTCTCCATGGCCTTCACCATCTGATCCATGTACTCGGCGCTCTCCCGCACCCGCAGATCGGAGTTTCTGGAGTGCTCCATAGCCTCCTCGCTGCGCTTGGCGTTGCTGTGGGAGTTGGTGGAGATGTCGGCGATGGTGGCGGACAGCTCCTCCACGGCGCTGGCCTGCTCGGTGGCGCCCTGCGCCAGAGCCTGGGCGCCGGTGGAGACCTGCTCGGCACCGGAGGAAACCTGCTCAGCGCTGAGGTCAATCTGGGCCAGAGTGTCGCTGAGATTGCGGTTGATGGCTCGGATGGACTTCAACACGGCGCTCAGATCGCCCACATAGAGCTCCTCGGTTTTCGTGCGGCAGTTGAAATTGCCGCCGCCCATCTCCTCCAACAGGAAGCAGATGTCACCGATGACTCCGGAGAGGACATGCTGACTGGTCCGCAGGGCCTGGCACATCTCGCCCAGCTCGTTCTTGCTCTCGTAATCCACAGGAACTTCCAGGTTGCCCTCGCTGAAGCCCACCAGGGCCACGCGCACCTGCTCGGCGGGAATCACAATGCTCTTGATGATGATTAGGGCGATGCGGATCACCACGATGGTGGCAATAATCATGGCCGCAACGATGATAATCATAGCGATGTTGGAGATGGTGGACTGCCGCTCAATAATGGCCGCTTCCTCAGCCTCCAGTTTGGCGGCCAAGGCATCACCGGCGGAGGCGGCCTGATTCAGGGCGGGGGTGCAGGTCTCCACAATCATCGTAGCGGCCTTCGCCTGGTTGGTTCGGGCAGTCTGGCCGATGGTAGTGGCCTCCGTCTCCCACGCCTTCACCAGGTTGACAAAATTGTTCAGCTCAGTCTTGTCGTCCAGGGGATACAGGCTGTTCAGCTCCGCCAGTGTGCTCTCCAGAACGCTGATCTGACTGTTGGCACTGTCAATGCTGGACATGTCGCCAGACAACACTGCATCACGCAGGTTTCGTGCGGCGCGGTTATACTCAATGCGGCACTCAGACGCCAGCTGGGTGGACCTGACATACCGGTCCAAAATATCGGTATACTGACCCTTCTGCACTCTCATCAGGATCAGCGACACGATGATGATAATTACGGAGACAACGATGGTGATTCCGTAACCCATGACCAGGCTCTTCCTGATCTTCATGTTCTTGATCATTTCCGATCTCCTCCTCAGTTTTCGTATATCCCGGACTTTCTTTATATTCTAATCGGCTTCGCGGCGCTACACCACGTCTCCGTATCTTCCCCGCTCCACGTCGCCGAAAATATGCCCGTCCACCAGGGTAATGACCCTGCGGCGCATGATGTTGACATATTTGCTGGCGTGGGTTGCCATAATGACGGTGGTCCCCCTTCGGTTGACCTCATTCAGCAAGATAATCATATCCCAGATGTTGTCGTCGTCCAGATTGGCTGTAATCTCGTCCAGCACCAGAATGGGCGGGCTGTTTATCATGGCCCTGGCAAGCTCCACCCGGCGGCACTCGCCGATGGACAGCTCCCCGGGATACTTTTTCTCCGTGCCCCGCATCCCCACCAGGCCCAGTACCTTCCGGATTCGCTCATCAATGTGCTTTGCGCTCTCAAATCTGCGCCTGCCGATCATGGCGGCCATCCGCAGATTCTCCTCCACCGTGATCCTCCGGGCCAGCGTCTGCTCCTGACACACCTTGCCGAACAGCAGCGCTGTCTGGTTGTGGCTCCAGGGGAACAGCCGCGCCAGGTCCTTCCCGTTCAGGGAGACGGTCCCCTTGTCCGGCTTCACCTTGCCGGAGATCAGGTCCAGCAGGGTGCTCTTTCCCGCCCCGCTGCTGCCGACCAGAAAGACGAACTCTCCCTGCTCCACAGTGAGATCCACGTCCTCCACGCCAATCTCCACACGATTTTCGCCCCGGCGGTGCTTCTTTTGTACCTTATAATATTTTGTCACCTTTTCCAGCGTAATGGTGGGCATAGCCAGCGCTCCTGTACCTCAGTGATGACGGAGAGTACCTTCCCTCTTGAAAAGCGACGTACTCTTCTGATATAATACCATTGTTCATGGGTATCATGCAAGAGTTATCTCGGATTTTTTGGTGGTGAGATCATGAAAAAATCAGCTTCCCCCAGCCGGACCAAACGGAACCTGCTGCTGATTATCCTGCTGGCCGTCCTCTGCGTCGGAACTGTGGAGCTGGCGGCCTGTTCTTTTTTTGCCCCTGCTGTCTATGAGCAGATCACCGCGCCTGTCCGGCAGGGCGCTCAGGCTGCGGCCCAAGCCTGCGGCCGCGCCGCAGCTGCCCTCTCCCAGGCCTCTGAGGAGGCCCACCGGCGGGTCTCCCGCCGCATCGCGGCAGCCGGGGTTCAGGCCACTGTCCTCTGGTCCCGCCTCACGGCCCCCAAAGAAGAGCCTCTGCCGGAGGAGGACATCCAGCTGGCCGACGATCCGGCTCTGACGGACGGCGGCCCCGCCGCCGACCCTGCAGTCACAGAGTTAAACGTAATCAACGGCCAGGAAATCCTGACCGGCGGAACCATTCCTATTGTCTATTTCAACCAGGGCAGTGAAACCTGGGCGGAACAGCCCTACGGCACCGACGACATTGGCCGCTATGGCTGCGGCCCCACGGCCATGGCCATTGTGGTCAGCAGCATGACCGAGGCGGACACCGATCCCCTTCAGATGGCCCAGCTGGCGGTATCTCTGGGGTACTGGGCCAAACGAGGCGGCTCCTACCTCTCCGTTGTGCAGGGTCTGGCCGCCGAATTCGGCCTTACCGCCGCCTCCTTCCGGGAGCGGACGCCGGATGCCCTGATGGACGCCCTGCTGGGCGGCAATCTCCTGGTGGCCCTCATGGGACCCGGACATTTCACCCAGGGCGGACATTTCATCGTCCTCCGGGGGGTGACCCTCAGCGGAAACATCCTGGTGGCCGACCCCAACAGCGAGGAGCGGAGCCTTATGGAGTGGGAGCCGGAACTGATTCTGGACGAGCTCTCCCGCAGCACCTCAGATGGGGCGCCGCTGTGGGTCATCTCTCAAAATCCGTCCAATACCGGCTGACAGCCGATGGGACAGGCGCCGGCCCGGCTTGGGCCGGCGCCTGAACTTTATTTGTAGACGGACTTCTCCCGGGTCATCTTGCGGTTCAGCACCTGGTCCAGCTCCAGGATCTGCGCCAGCAGGCGGCGGTTGGCTCCGACCTGAGCCGCCAGAGGCGCCTCCGCCTCTGTCTCCGCCTCCTCTCCGTTCAGCAGCTGGGTGAGCCGCCGGGCTGTCTCCGGCTCCAGGGCTTCCCGCTGCTCCTTCAAGACCCGGCGGGCCTGGCGGAGCTTGTGAATCGGCTCCTCCCGCATGGAGACCAGCATCTGGATGGCCACCTGGTCATTCCGGTCCATGGCCTCCGCCATCTGTCGGGAGACATCCATCACCTCATTGAGCAGATTGTAAATCCGCTTCGCCTGCACATGGGCATCCAGCAGCGTCGACGCTTCCATTTTGGCACCTACCTCCCGGATTCCCCGTTTTTCTGCGCCTCCCGAAAGGCCTCCCGCAGTTCCCTCACCATGGATTCCACATGGGTCAGCGGGTCGCTCCGGCGGCCAATCTTCACCCGGCCCAGCTCATAGGTAAAATACTCGTAGAGCTGAGTCAGGTTGGCACTGATGGGATACTGCTTATCCAGCGTCTGGTCCAGATAGTTGATAATATCAATCCCGCGCTGGACGGAGGCTTCAAACAAGGGCCAATTCTCTTTGCCCAGCGCCAGCTCCGCCTGAGTCAGCCGCTTAACCAGCTCGTCGTACAATAGGAGAAGCAGCTCGCCTTGGGTCATGGTGTTGATGCTTTGTTCCTTATACTGTTGGAAGCCTCGCATTTCCATTTTATGTGGCACTCTTTATCAATAGCCGCCCATCATCTGGGACAGCGTGGAACTCTGGGAGTTCATCTGGGCGATCAGCTGCTCCAGCTGGGTGAACTGGGTGGTGTAGTAGTCCACCTGATCGGACATCTTATCCTGCCACTTCTCAATCTGTGTATTCAGATTGTCCATCTGCTTTTGGATATAGTTGGAATAGATCGTCGTGGGAGCCAGCGGAGAACCCGCCTTTTCCACCAGCGTGCCCTTCGTGGCGCCGGTGGTGGCGCCGAAGACGTCCAGGGGCTCTTTAATGGCGGCTACTATGCCGTTGGTGTCGGCGCCGCTGCTCTTACTCTTGACGAAGATGTCCCGCACCCGGTCCGGGTCACTGTCCAGCGTATCCCGCAGGGTGTTTTCATCAAAGGACAGCGTGCTCAGGCCGTTGCTGTAATTCACGGTGATACCCGCGGCCTTCAAGTCCGCGCCGTCCTGTCCGTACATGGACACGGCGGAGGTCAGACGGCTGTACAGGCTGGACAGATCCCGGTCGCCGAACAGCAGGCCTGTTTTGGCCTTTTCCTCCCACTGTTCAATGGCGCTCTCGCTCATGCCCTCCTTGTCGTCGTCGGTCAGGGGCTCGTAATACTGCTTGCTGGCGGTCTGGAGGGGCAGGGTGGAGTAGGCCTCCTTAATCTGGGTGATCATCTCGTTGTAGTCGTTGACAAAGGACTTGATGGCATCCACGATTTTATCGGAATCGGCGCTGGAGGTAAAGGTGATCTTCTCCGCGGTCGGGTCCAGCTCGTTGGTATACTTGGGCTCGCCCTTCTCGTTCAGCACCGGATTGCCGTCGGCGTCCACCTCCTGCTTATATCCAAACTCGCCCTTGAGGGTGACGGTGAGGCCGTCGAAATCGATGATATTGGAGCTGCGGGTCAGCTCCATCACCTTGCCGTCAACGGTGGCGGTGAAAATTGCGTCCTGGCCCTCGGTGGTCTGCTTCGCGCCGCCGAACAGCTTGCCGCCCAAGCCCTTGTCGCTGAACTCGATCTGTCCGGCAGTGCCGGTCTCCTTGGCGGTAAAGGTGAACTCGTTGGTGAGCTTGGAGTAGGTGACGTTGACGCCGGCTTCCTTGTTGCTGTTGATGCGGCTGAGAATGGTGCTCAGCTCTGTCTTCTCTGTGAAGTCGCCGATTTTCACGCCGTTGATTTCCAGAGCATAGATGGTGTTTCCATCCTTGTCGGTGCCGGTCTCCAGGCCCTTGAGGCCCTCCTCGCCCAGCAGGTCTTTCAGCGTCTTGTTGGTATTGAGGTAGCTGGTCAGCTGTGTATCGCCAAAGCCCATGGACTTGCCCTTGCTGGAGGAAACCGCGAAGGAAGAGCCCTTCTGGCCGGCCTCGAACTGCAGCTGGATTTTTCCGCTCTCTGTGGAGAGGTTCTTAACCTCCAGCTTTTTGGCGCCGCCTTCCAGCGTGCCGAATGCCTTGTCAATTCCGCCCTGCAGCGCGTCCATATAGGCGTCGGTCCGCATCTGCTTCTCGTCATCGGTCAGCTCCGCACCCTTGCCAAGCTTCTCAATGAGGTCGCTGATGGCCTGCACCTTGTCCCGGTCCCCGTCCGGCTTCTTGCTCTCCTCTTCCGCCTGGGCCTTGAGCTGGTTGATAATATCTTCCTTGGTCGGCATCTTGACGCTCTTGGTCACGCCGTCCAGGGTAATGCTCAGAGGAGAATCACTGAGATAGTCCACACTGTCCACTTCCTTGGTGAGAGACTTCACCCGGAAGGATTTATTTCCCTCGCCGGTGCTGACGGCAAAGGCCTCCGTCATGCTGTCGCTGACGCTGCTGATATAGACCTGGTTGTTGGCCTTATCCTTAAAGGAGATGGTGTTGCTCACCTTGTCGACTTCCACGCTCACCATCTCGGAGGCCTTTTTGCTGCCGCCGCCGGAGAGGCTGATAGTCTGGTTCTCCAGCTGCTTTTGCATGTTCTCCGCCAATTCTTCTATGCTGTTGAACGCGTCGCTCTCGCTGAACGTGAAGGACAGGTACTGGTTACTGCCGTAGGTCAGGTTCATAGTGCCGCTGAAGCTGCTGACAGTCATCTTGTCCAGATCAAAGCTCTCGGTGCCGGCGGCGGCGGCGTACTCACTGCCCGTGCCCCCCAGCAGCGCGGAGCCGCTGAGCTTGTAAGTGGCGGCGGTAGCCAGCTGCCGCACGCCGTTGATGGCCACGTCGCTGGTGCCCCTGCCGGAGGCCGCCACCTTGGCGGCGTTGGCTCCGTTGGCCACCGCCCGCACCGCCTGATTGAAAAAGGTGCTGGACATCAGGTTGGTGCTGGAGGTATAAGAGGTGTACTTGGAGCTGAAGCTTGCCATTTTGCCGATGATGTCCCGGTAGGCCTCCTGCTGCCAGCCCAGCTTGGTGAGCTGCTGGTTCAGACCGGAGATTTTGGTCTTATAACCGGAGATTGCATTTTCGATCATGCTCTCCGTATCCATGCCGCTGGCAAGGCCGCTGATGACATTTCTGGTGCCGTATATGCTGTTGGCGCTGGAACTGCTGGTGCCGCTGATCGATGCCATAGTGATCCACTCCCTTCATGAAATAACATCCCGGCCCGGTCCCGTTCCGGGTATAGAGAGGTCCGGCCGCCGGATAAAGTTTTTTTACAATTCCTCTATGTTTTTTTATCGACATATAGTATAATAAAAATAAGAGGTCCGCACATAGTTTTTACAGTAAGGGGGAAAAACCTTTGACGCAAATCATCACTGTTACCAATCAAAAGGGCGGCGTTGGAAAAACCACAGTCGTCTCCGCCCTGGTCTGCGGCCTGCATGAACGGGGCGCCCGGGTCCTGGGCGTTGATCTGGACCCCCAGGGAAACCTGGGCTTCACCCTGGGCCTGGACATCGGCGACGGCTACACGGTCTATGATGTGCTGAAGGGAAGCTGTGCCATTGAACAGGCCATCGCCCATACGGAGTACGGGGACATCCTCTCCTCGGACATCCTGCTCTCCGCCGCGGAGGTGGAGTTCACCGCTCCCAGGCGGGAGTTCATGCTCTCCCAGCAGCTGGACGCTGTGAAAGACAGCTACGACTTCATCATCATCGACACGCCGCCCTCGCTGAACATCCTGACCATCAATGCCTACGTGGCCTCCACCGGCATCATTCTCCCCATGGAGGCGGAGGTTTTGAGCCTGGTGGGCATCTCCCAGATCCAGGACATCATCGAGACGGTGCAGAATTCCTTCAATCCCAATTTGAAGGTTCTGGGCATCCTGCTGAACAAGTACAACCCCCGTCTCACTCTCTCCCGGGACATTCTGGACCTGGCGGAACAGGTGGCGGAACAGCTGCACAGCCAGGTGTTCCCCGCCAGGATTCGCAGGAGCGTCAGCGTGGCCATGGCCCCGGCCTACGGGCAGAGCGTTCTGAGCTACAAGCCGGACGCCACCTCCGCCCGGGACCTGCAAAAAATTGTCAGCGCCGTGGCAGGGGACAGGTTCCCCCGCCGTAAAAAACGATAAATTTTACATGAAGGAGAGTTCGTTATGGCCTCAAATAGGGATTCCAAGACCAGCAAAACTGCCCATGTGATGAATCTGCTCAGCAAAAACCGCAGTGCGGAACCGGCTCCCGCCCCTCAGGCGGAGACGGCGGCCCCCGCGGCCGCCGCGCAGGAGTCTGCCGCACCCACGGCCGCGCCGATCCCGCCTATCATCACCTCTATCAATGCCGACGCCGCCGTCTCCTCCCAGATCAAAGATGCTCTGGAGGCCTCTTTGACCACGGAGGAGCCCGCCGTTCAGACGCCGGCGCCTCCCGCGCCGGAGCCGGCCCGCACGGCGCCCGTCGCGCCCAAGTCCGCCCCGGAGCCGCAGCCCCAGGCCGCCGCGCCCGCGCCTCAGTCCGCAGAGCCTGCCGCACCCGAGGCAGCGGCGCCCCAGCGCGCGGAGTACGAGCCGCCCGCCTATGTCAACGTCATGGAGGTCCTGGTGCGGGAGAAGGCGGAGAAGTATATGCGCGCCTCCGGCATGTGCTGCTGCGACCACTGCATGGTGGACGTCATGGCCTACACCCTGAGCCACCTGCCGCCCAAGTATGTGGTCATGAGCAAGGGCGAGATGATCCCCAAGCTCACCTTCTATGAGGTACAGCACAGCAGCGACATCACCACCCAGCTGATGCAGGCCTGCAAAATCGTGGCCAAATCCCCCCACCACGGCAGAGGCTGACCCTGTGAAAAGAGATCCGGCGGTCCGGGAGCGGCTCCTGCAAGGAAGCTGCCGCCCTCTGAAAAGCAGTCATCTTCCATGAACTAATCGATAAATTGTTGGTTTTTAGAGGAGTAAGCACTATGAAAGATTTAGTTCATACCTGTAAGGTTGCATTGATACAAGCGGAACCTGTAATGTTTGATAAGAGAGCATCCCTTGAGAAGGTTCTGAAATATATTGATGCGGCAATGCAGCAGCAACCCGATCTGATTGTTTTTCCTGAGCTTTTCATTCCCGGATACCCAATTGGGATGAATTTTGGATTCAGTATGGGCAAAAGAACCGCAGCCGGCAGGGAGGATTGGAAAAAGTACTATGACGCTTCTGTTGTAGCTGGCGATATGGAATTTCAAGCGCTTGCAGAAGCGGCGAGGAAATCCGGGACATACGTTAGCTTGGGCTTTTCCGAACGAGATGCGGTAAGTGGGACCCTCTATAACAGCAATGTCATCTTTGAACCGGATGGAACGTACAAAATACATCGTAAGCTCAAGCCCACCGGAGCCGAAAGGACCGTCTGGGGAGATGCAAATAAAGACTATTTCCCTGTAACGGAGACTCCATGGGGACCAATTGGAAGCATGATCTGTTGGGAGAGCTACATGCCCCTCGCAAGAGTTGCCCTCTATCAAAAGGGTATCACGATATACATCTCGCCAAATACCAATGACAATCCCGAATGGCAGGCGACGATCCAGCATATTGCAATCGAAGGCAAGTGTTATTTTATCAATGCGGATATGATCGTACGAAAATCATCATATCCCTCTAACCTAAATGAATCGGAAACGATCAGTCAGCAGCCGGAGATGGTATGTCGGGGCGGCAGTTGTATCGTTGACCCTTACGGACATTATGTGACCGAGCCAGTCTGGGATCAGGAGTCCATCATCTATGCGGAACTCGATATGAGTTTACCCGCAGCTTGCAAAATGGAGCACGATGCCGTGGGACATTATGCAAGACCAGATGTTCTGGAATTAATCGTTAACGAGAGATAGGCCGGAGTCCATCGCGCTCTCCTGCCGGCGTGCGTTCCTTGATAGTTTCCTAACGGTACACAGTATAAAAGGCAATGCAGGCCATCGCGGTCTGCATTGCCTTTTATTTCTCTATGAGGCCTTGCCCCAGGCGCCGGAGCTCTTACATTGTCTATGCGCTTCCGCAGGCCCATTCCAGCCCGCAGTCATGTCACTCCGCGTCTCCCGCGCTCTTCTGTTCTGCGGCCCCCGGGTTATCCGGCTCCGGCTCCTGGTTGGGAGAGGTGTGGTTCAGCTGATCCCAGAGGAAATTCACATCCTCCATACAGGTAAAGTAGATATTGGTAATCACCTGGTTAGGAATCCCCAGCTCCTCAGCATAGGCGGTGATGGCATTCCAGTTGGCCGTCTCATAGCTCAGGACCAGTTGATAGAGCTTTCCGCACCGCCCCTCCTTGCGGGTCAGGGCCGCCTTGATCTCGTCCGCCACGGGCACCTCTTCCAGAATCTCCTCCAGCGGCGCGTCCACCAGGTAGTTCAGCGTGGAGAACATACCCATCAAGTAGGCCTCCGACCGGCTGATGGGCATATCCTTGGCGTGCTTCATCAGCTCACTGCAGAAGTTGGCCCGGATGAAGGAGAGCTTCAAAAACTCCTCCGTGCCGCTGATATCCGTGTTATCCATATTGCTGGCGCTCAGCAGATAGATCCACTGTTTCAGCTGTCCCATACCCAGGGTCATGATGGCCTGATGGATGGTCGTGGCCCGGTGCCGCAGGGCGAAATAGGCGGAGTTGGCCATCTTCAAAAGGCCGAAGGTCAGGCTGGCGTCCATGGAGATCAACCGCTCGATCTCCTCCACGTCCGGCTCATCCTTTGTCACCGCCACCATCAGCTGGAAGAAGCTGCTCTGGAGATAGGCGCTGTTGTGGACAGCCGTGGTCACACGCTCCGCCACATAAGTTCCCTCCAGGGCGTCCGCCCCCATGTTCACCGCCTGCTGATAGCATGCCTCGTCCTCAATGTTGGTGACGATGCACTTTTTGTTCATGCTGTGGGCGATCTCGATGGTGTTGCGCATGGATGCCGGAGCAATGGCCTCGACGTTAATCTTGATGTAGTCAATGTCGTCCATCAGCGTCAGATAGCGGGGGGCAAACTCAAACTCGTTGACCGCGATTTTGTACCCCTCCTTGGCAAACTGCTCCACAAACCGCATGGAGAGAGGATGGATAATCACGCTGTCGTCGATCTGAATCACCAGCTCCGACCGGTCGAACAGACGGGGCGTCTTCCGCATCAGAAGCGCAGTGGTAAAGGTCATGAAATTCAAGGAGCCTTTCAGGGCCTTGGTGCTGTTCTGTGTCAAAAAGCTGTACACCGTGTCAGCGGAGGCAAAATCGCCGGCGGAGGAATTGTCCGCGCTGAAAGCCTGGTTCTCCCCGTGATACAGAATCTCGTAGCCCAGAATCTTTCCGCTGACATCCTTGATCGGCTGCCTTACAATATATTTACTAGCCATGGGGTTCCCTTCTTTACCGTTGTTACTTGGCCTTTACATCCAGCAAATGGTCAATGACCCGCACCAGATGGCCGATCTCCGGCTTGCTCATCTGCTCGTCCGCGCCCAGCTCCTTGCCCTTGCGGCGCATCTCCTCGGTAATCAGGGAGGAGAAAATAATCAGCGGCAGATGGGTAAACTCCTTGTCGTCCTTGATCAGCTTGGTCAGCCGGTGGCCGTCCATCTGGGGCATCTCAATATCCGTGATAACCAGGGACACATTTTTGTCCAGCTTCTCGCCGCGGATGGTGTTGAGATAGTGCCACAGCTCCTGCCCGTCGGGGAACATCCGGGTGTTGACATATCCGGACTTGTGAAGGGCCTCCTCAATCATCTTGCTCAAAAGCACGGAGTCCTCCGCCACCAGGATGGCTGCGTCGCTGCGCTGGCGCTCGCCCAGCTGGTCGATCTCCGACATCTGGATGGTGGTCTCCGGTGCGATCTCCGCCACGATCTTCTCAAAGTCCAGGATGGTGACAAGGTCGCTGCCGCACTGGGCAATGCCGGTGGCCACACCCTCGTTTCCGCCGGACACCGTCTTGTCGGGCTTTTGGATGTCCTTCCAGGAGATGCGGCTGATGCCCACCACTGTGTGGACCCGGAAGGCAATATTCATCTTGTTGAAATTAGTGACAATGAACAGGTCCTTGGGGCCCTTTTCCGTCTCCACACCCAACAGGTATCTGGGCAGATCCACCACCGTGATCACAAGGTCCCGGGGCTTGAAGATGCCCTCCACCGCCGGGTGGGCGTGAGGCATGCTCTTCACCGGCGCAGAGACGATGATCTCCTTGACCTTTGCGACGTTGATGCCGTACAGGCTGTTGTTGATGGTGAACTGCATGACCTCGATCTCGTTTGTGCCGGACTCCAGCAAAATGCCCCTTTTATCCTCTTCCAACATGTTCCGAACACTCCTTCCAATGGTTGTATTTGGGATAGACGCCGCGTCAGTCCCCGCGTGCGGTCGGCCCTCTCTTTAGAAAATGCGCTCCGGCTTGCCATAGCAGCGGACACAGCCCAGACCAGTGCCCACGTCGAACAGCAGCGTGCGGGCCACTGTGCCGCCCACATCCTCCTGCAAAAGTTTGACGCCCTCCCGTTTCAGGGTGTTGTGTACGCTCTCAATATTTCGCTGTCCGATGTTGGACAGCGACCCGCCTTTAATCTCAAACATCTTGGCGCCGCCCGCGATCTTGGCGGTGATGCGGCTGCGGGAGGCTCCTTTGGCCTCCATCATCTTTAATGTCTCACGGATTCCCGTGTCGGCATACTTCATTGTATTCTTGCGGCCCGGCTCCATGTTCAGCGGCAGCATGATGTGGATCAATGCCCCCAGCTTGATCTTTTGGTCGTACAAACAGATCCCGATACAGGACCCCAGCGCATAGGTGATCAGCATTCCGCTGTTCTGTGCCATTTTCATATCCGCGATGCCGATTGTAATCTTACTCTCCACTGTCTACTCCCAGCTTCCTCAGCAAAAAGTTTAGAGACCGGATGTCCGGTGATAACAACAGGCGGCAGGGAATCTCCTTCCCGTTGCAGATGAAATTCCCGCCAATGGTCATGATATAGTCGGACTGCCCGCCGTACTCCGCCATGGGCACCGCCATGATGGCGCCCTGCATATCCACGGTAAAGGCGGGAACCGTCAGCTCGATGTCAATGCCGGCCAGTCCGCTCAGCGCGTTGATGAAGGTGGAGATCATGATGTTGCCCACCTCGGTCAGGGCCGAGCTCTCCAGCTCCTGGAGCTCCATGTAATCCTCCACAGATCTGTCCAGCACCAGATTCACAAATTCCAGCTGCTGCACAGAGAGCATGATGCCGCTGATCTGCCCGCTCATGCCCACCAGCACGCCGGCGGTAATCTCCTCCGGGCCGCCGATCCACTCGATGGCCTCATTGTAGCCCATGATGCGGACCTCCGGCGTCTGAATGCGCACCGGCTTTCCGATCAGGGCGGACAGGGACGTAGCGGCGTTTCCGGTGCCGATGCTGCCGATTTCCTTTAGCGTGTCCAGCTCCAGGGAACTCAGCTCGTCATAATTTTTAATCGTCATTAGCCCCTCCTATCTCAGCTGCTCAGGCTGTTGATGGTGCTCTCGATCTCGTCGGAGGTCTGCACCATTTTCAATGCCATACCGTAGGCCCGCTGGGTCTCAATCACCTTCGTGAGCTCCTCCGCCAAATCGGCATTGGACTGCTCCACCACGCCCTGAACGACCTGGCTGTCGCTCAGGCGGATTCCGCCGTTCTTGTCCACGGCCAGAAACCGGGTGCCGTCGATATGTTCCATGCCGCTGTAATTGATGTAGTCGAACACACCCACCGGCTGTTCCTCATGCTGGTCGTCCACCTCAATCATGCCGCCGTTGCGGCTGAGGACAAAACGCCCCTGGTTGTCCGAGAGGTAGTAGACCGTCTCCATAATGGGCACGCCCTCATCGTCCAGCTCGCCGCTGGCGCGCTGCAGCTCAGAGACCACAAAGGCGCCGTTTCGGGTGAGGGAGACCTCATTGCTGGCCAAATCAACCACAGCGAAGAATCCGTCTCCCACGATCATATAGTCCTGATCCCGCTCCGTGATGACGGGAGAGCCGGTGGAGAAATCCGTATCCGTGACCCACAGGGCGGAGCCCACGCCGGAGGGCAGCTCATCGTTCTCAACGGCCCGGATATTGTCGTACATCAGAGCGGTGAAGCGGCTTTTCTCCGCCTTGAAGCCGTATGTGTTGACGTTGGCGATGTTGTTGCTGTGAACGGTCAGCCGTTTCAGCTGCTGGTGGGCGCCCACTGCGCCGATGAAAAAAGATTGATTCATATCTTGGCAGCCTCCTCAGTCAAATCAGACTATCCGGCCCACGTCACTGGCGCTTCTGGTCATCAGCTCGTTGTAGATCTTGCTGATCTGGGCAGCGCTCTGGAGCGCCCGCTGGTAGGTAATCATCTCCGTCATCTGCTTAATCATATCCGTGTTGGACCGCTCCAGGTATCCGTTCCAGACCTCGAAGTTCTCCGCGGCCTGGGCGCCCTCGCCGGTGAAAAGGCCCATATCGTTGTGGACCAGCTGCTCGTTGTCCTCGAAGACATAGACGCCCAGTCTGCCGATCAGGCCGCCGCCGTCGTAGTAGATCAGTCCCTGCTCCGTGGCTGTGACCTTATCCGTCCCCAGGTAGATGGGCTGACCCTCCGGGTCCAGGACCTGACCGTAGCCCGGGAGACACAGGTATCCCTCGTTGTTCAAAGTGAAGTTGCCCATTCTGGTATAGGCGATCTCGCCGTCCGCATCCTGCACGGCGAAAAAGCCGTCGCCGTTGATGGCGAAGTCCAGCGGCAGCCCCGTGGGCTCCTGAATGCCCTGGGTGTAATCCGTGTAGATCTGGCTGGGGGCCCGAATATAGCTCTGGCGGCCGATCTCCTCACCAATGTTGTAAATGTTGCCCACCCGGCTGTACATCACGTCGTCAAAGGTGCTGGCCGTGTACCGCTGCTGCTTATAGCCGGCTGTGGAGATGTTCACCATATTGTTGCCGATCACATTGAGGTTCTGCTGGTGAGTCAGCATGGCGGAGGTGAGATTGTAAAAGCCCTTATACATATATGTTACCCCTTCTTCCTCCTGGCGCTGGGGACTTCCCCATCGTCATTCATGTATGCTTCCATATAGCTTCGCAGCTTCTGAATGGCCCGGGTGTGAATCTGGGAGATCCGGGGCTCGCTGAGCTCCATCACTTGGGCAATCTCCTTCAGATGCAGGTTTTTCTCATAGTAGAGGGAGAGGACGATCTGCTCGTTCTTCCGCAGCGTGGCAATCCCCGCCGCCAGGGCCCGCTGCATCTCCCGCTCCTGGAGCGCCGTCTCCGGCTGGCTCTGGCTGTCGCTGGAGGGGATCTCCAGCTGGTAGCCGTCCTCCCGGGTGTCCATCAGCATATCCAGGGAGAGGATATTGCTCAGCGCCACGTTGGCGGCGTCCTTCTGGTACCGCTCCGGCGTCACCCCCAGCCGCTCGGCCATCTCCCCCTCCGTGGGGTAGCGCCCCAGCTCCGAGGAGAGCTCCGCTGCAGCTATGTCGATCTCCCGGGCCCGCTGGCGGACGTTTCGCGGCATCCAGTCCTGCTTTCGGGCCAGGTCGATGACCATGCCCCGAATGCGCTTGGAGACATAGGTCTCAAACTTGACCCCCTTGTCGGGGTCATATTTGTCAATGGCCCACAGCAGCGTCAAAATGCCCTCGTTGATGATGTCGTCAATCTGGGCAAAGCTGCTGTAAACCCCTCGAATCTGCATGGCGGCGTTCTTAATCAGTCCCTCGTACCGCAGAACCAGGGGCCATTTCAGCTCCTCGTTGCCGGTCTCCTTGTAGAGGCGCAGCAGATCCTGGGTCTCCATGGCCTCGATCTCCCGCTCGGTATACTGCCTGACGGCCGCGGCCTCGCTCATGTTCCCACCGCCCTTCTGTCCCGGGCGGGGGCGTCCAGCGTGATGTTGCCCAGGGCCTGGATCTGCACGTTGCTGGTGATCTCATTGAAGGAGAGCACATAGACGTTGGGATAGAACTGGGTAATCATCTTGCTGAAATACCCGCGGATCACCTGGCTCACCAGAATGATGGGAGTCTGGGAGAGGTCGCTGAACTTGTGCATCTGCTCCGCCAGCTGTCCCACAATCTGCTGCATGAGGTCCGGCCCCATAGCCAGATACACGCCCTGCTCGTTTCGGGTCAGGGAGGCAATGATCTTCTTCTCCACCTCCGCGTCCAGGGTGACCACCCGGAGCTGTCCGTCCTCGCAGAAGCGGCGGGTGATGGTGCGGGCCAGGGCGCCGCGGACCTGCTCCGTGGCGGCGTCGATGTCCCGCCCCTGGGAAAGACTGTCCACCAGGGTCTCCAGGATGATGCCCAGGTCCTTGATGGGCACGCCCTCCCGCAGGAGGTTCCGCAAAACCTTTTCCAGCGTGGCGTAGGTAACGACGTTGGGGATGGCCTCCTCCACCAGGTCCGGCTCCGTGCGCTTCAGGTTCTCCACCAACTGCATGGTCTCCGCCCGGTTCAAAAGCTCGTGGGCATACTTGCGGATGGTCTCCGACAGGTGGGTCAGCATGACGGACAGGGGATCGATAACGTTGTAGCCGTAGATCTCCGCCATCTCCTTGTTCTCCGGCAGAATCCACCGGGAGGGGATGCCGTAAGCGGGCTCGATGGTCTCGATGCCGTCCACCTCCCCCAGGGGATTGGCCGGCTCCAGGGCCAGATAATAGTCCACCAGGATTTCGCCCCGGGCAACCTCCTCGCCCCGAATCCGGATGACGTACTGGTTTGTCCCCAGGGACGAGGCGTCATGGAGGCGGATGGAGGGGAACACAAAGCCCATGTCCTGGGCGTACTGCCGCCGGAAGATGACAATGCGGCTGATGAGCTTGCCGCCGTGGCTCTCGTCCACCATAGGGATCAGGCTGTAGCCGAACTCCATCTCCACGGGCTCCACGGACAGCAGGGAGTAGACATTGTTGATGTCCTTGTAGTAATCGGTCTCGCTGGGCGCCGCGGCCTCCGGCTGGACCTCCGCGCTTTGGGCGGCGGCCTCCTCGGCGATCCGCTCCTGCTCCATGCGGCGGCTGATGAACACGCCGCCGCCCACCAGTACGCCGCCGCCCATAGCCAGAGCCAGATGGGGCGTATTGGGAATCACCGCCAAAAACCACAAAATAATGCCGGTGGTTATAATGGCTCTGGGCTGGGCCTTGAACTGCTTGATGACATCCTTGTTCAGGCTGCCCTCGGACACCGACCGGGTGACGATCATGCCGGTGGCGGTGGAGATCATCAGCGCCGGCAGCTGTGATACCAGACCGTCGCCGATGGTGACGATTGAATAGCGGGTCAGAGCGCTGGCAAACTCGCCGTGGTTGATGAGGATCTCAATAATCACGCCGCCCAGGAAGTTGATCATGGTGATCAGCAGCGACATGATGGCATCGCCCTTGACGATCTTGGTGGCGCCGTCCATAGCGCCGTAGAAGTCGGCCTCCTTCTGGATCTTATGGCGCCGCTCCCGGGCGTCCTGCTCGTTGATGAGGCCGGAGCTGAGGTCGGCGTCAATAGCCATCTGCTTGCCGGGCATGGCGTCCAGGGTAAAGCGGGCGGCCACCTCGGCCACGCGCTCGGCGCCCTTGGTAATGACGATGAACTGCACCAGCACGATGATCAGAAAGATGACCACGCCGATGACGATATTGCCGCCGGTGATCAGGTTACCGAAATTCTGAATGACCTCGCCGGCATAACCCTGACGGAGAATCTGCCGGGTGGTGGACACGTTCAGTCCCAATCGGAACAGCGTGGTAACCAGCAGCAGGGACGGGAAGATGGAAAACTCCAGCGCGTCCGAAATGTTCATAGTGATCATGAGGATCATGATCGAAAGGCCGATGTTGATAATCAGCAGAAAGTCCAGCAGCTGGGTCGGCAGCGGGATGATCAAAAACAAAACGATGACCACGACACCGAGGGATATTGCATTGTTCAGTACCCGCTTCACGCGCCGGTCACCTCCCGCTCCGTAGGTTCCTTTCCGCCGCCGGACCGGGCCTCATGCCCGGCCTCTCCGCCCTGCGGCGCAGCGGCCCCGTTATTTTACCAGTCGTTTATCTTTATTCAGCCGGAAGATGTAGACCAGCACCTCCGCCACCGGGCCATAGAGCTCGGGGGGGATCTCCTGATCCAGCTCCGTGGAGGCGTAGAGGGAACGGGCCAGCGGCACGTTCTCGATCACCGCCACCTTATGCTCTTCCGCAACCTTCACAATTCGCAGCGCCAGCTCATCCTGGCCCTTGGCCAGAACGATGGGGGCGGCATCCTGCTCCGGTTTGTACCGCAGCGCCACCGCGAAGTGGGTGGGGTTTCGGATAACCACATCGGCAGAGGGCACCTGCTGCATCATGCGCCGCTGGGCCCGCTCCCGCTGGATCTGCTTGATCTTTCCCTTTACCTGGGGATCGCCTTCCGTCTGCTTATACTCTTCTTTAATCTCCTGCTTGCTCATTTTCAGCTGCCGCTCGTAGTCCCACCACTGGTACATGAAATCCAGTGCAGCCACGGCGATGAAGGCGACGGCGATTCGAATCACCATGCTCTTCGCGCTGTCAAAGAGGTGGCCGCAGGCCGCAGGCAAGTCCGTATAGAGATACTTATAGCTCTCCAGGACCATGTCCTCCAGACTGATGTAGATAATTACCAGCAGCAAGATGATTTTGATAATCCCCTTCAAAGCGTCGATCACACTTTTCAGGGAAAACAGCCGCTTAAGCCCCTGCAGGGGATTGATCCGGCTGAATTTGGGCCGCAGCAGCTCGCCACTGACCAAAAGCCTCGTCTGGGCAAAGGTGGCCGCGACGGCACAGACGGCTGTGACCAGGAGCAGCGGCAGCACGGTTCTTACCAGCAGCAAAATTCCCTGGTACTCCAATTCCGCCACCTGATCTCCCACAGGGAGACCCGCGCCGCAGGCCTCAAGGCACGCGGTCATAAAAGCGGATACCTGCCGAATAATATTTCCGGCCATCAGCCACAGCGCGGCGCAGGAGCCCAGCAGCGTCGTAACCGCCACTGCGTCCTGACTGAGGAAGACGTTGCCTTTCTTTCGCTCGTCCCGTCGTTTTTTAGGTGTCGCCTTTTCGGTCTTGGAACCTTCGGCCAACGCTCATCCCCCCTTGGGCCTGTCGTCAATTCCCGCGGCCTTCCTAAAGGAGGCCCAGCAGAGTGTGCATGCTGTCCAGCATAGTACGCTCCGCCTCTATCAGAAATTCGCTGAAAGGCGCCATCAGCAGCAAAAGCAATGCCAAACCGATTAACACTTTCAGCTCGATATTGATGGAAAACACGTTGATCTGGGGAATCACCTTCATCAAAACGCCCATACCCAGCTGCCCGATCAGCTCCGCCGCCAGAATAGGCATACAAAGCTTTACCGCCAGCAGGGTGCATTCCATAAAGAGCTCCAGCAGGGCGTTAACCGCGTCCGTTCCAAACGTGACGGCGCCGAAGGGCACAACCTCATGGGACGTCAGCATCAGCCGCAGCAGGGTGTGATGACCGCCTGCGGTAAAAAACAGCAGCGTCATCAAGGTGTTGAGCAGTATGCTGGTCACCGACAGGTTTGCCTGCGCGCTGGCGTCGTAGACTTGGTTCATGGTCATGCCCATCTGGGTGTCAATGGCATGCCCTGCCAGCTGAGGGATATAGAAGAAAAAGTTCATCACCAGTCCCAGCAGATACCCCAGCGCCAGCTCCAGCAGAATACGAAACGCCATCTCGATCAGACTGGCGGGAACGCGCACAGTGTCTGGCGCCGCAAAGGAGATCACAAACACCGACAGCACCAGCACAAAACCGCTGCGAAAGATCCCGGGGATATTCCGCCGTCCCAAAACGGGATTGAAGAGCACAAAACCGCTGATACGGACCGTGATATATATAAAGAGCGTGAGCTCAGCCCAATCAATCATATCCCATCTCCGTCAGGAGGCAATCAGGGCGAAGAGCTCCCTGGTATACTCCTGCAGGGATTCCAGCATCCAGCCGCCGCCGATCAGGAGGACGGAGACAATGACCACTACCTTGAGAATGAAACCGATGGTCTGCTCATGAATCTGGGTCACGGCCTGAAAGATGGCCACTACGACGCCCACCAGCATACTCAGCACCAGCATGGGGCCGCCCAGCTTGATGACCAGGCCCACAGCGTCCCGCATCAGATCCGACACAGCAGCCGTATCTATCATCTCTCAGACCTCCCTCCGCTAGCGGAATCCCTGTACCAGGTTGGAAAACAGAAGCTCCCAGCCGTTCAGGGTCACAAACAGCAGCAGCTTGAACGGCGCGGAGATCATGGACGGCGGCAGCATAATCATACCCATGGACATCAGCGTACAGGAAACCACGATGTCGATCAGCATGAAGGGGATATACAGCAGCAGTCCGATGGTAAAGGCCCGCTGGAGCTCCGTGGTCATAAACGAGGGGATGATGATCCGCATAGGCAGCTCCATAGCGGCCGGATCACTGATATCCGGCATATCCACATGGGCCAGGTCACAGAACATCCGCATGGTGTTCTCCCGGGTGTTGCGGAGCATGAACTCTTTCAGCGGCACAGAGGCCAGCTCCAAAAACTCCTCCTGGCTGATTTCCTCCGCCACATAGGGGTCGTAGGCCTCGGTCTTGATTTGGGAAAGGGTGGGCGCCATGGTAAAATAGGTCAGGATCAGCGCCAGTCCCACCAGCACCATGTTGGGCGGTGTCTGCTGGGTGCCCATGGCCGTGCGCAAAAAGGAAAAGGAGATGATATACCGGGCAAAGGAGGTCGTCATCACCAGAAGCGATGGCAAAAGCGTAATCATGGTGGTCAGGAACAAAATTTCCAGCACCTGCACGCTGTCGCCGTTGATACTAATCAAGCCCTCTGGCAGCAATTTCCTCACCTCCGCCCTTTCTGGCGCAAAACCGTGTCCAGCGCCTCGCGGAAGCTGGGCGTCTCTCTCTTTTCCGCTGTTCCGGCCTGCTCCTGCCAAAGGGCGGCCTCCTCCGCTGTGAACTCCGCCAGCATGGAGATCTCCGTGGCGGTAACACCCAGGAGGAAGAACCGACCTCCCGCCTGCGTCACAATCAGCTTTTGATCCCGTCCCAGGGGCAGCTGGGCCAGAACTTTCAGACCCCCGCCCGCCTTCAACGGGCCAAAGGCGCCCAGCCCCCCCCGGCCGGCCACATATTTGGTAAACCAGTAGGCCAGGCCAATGATTACAATGACGCTGACAATCATCCACAGGAGGGAGAAGAAGGGATTCCCTCCCAGCATTTCAGGCTCCTCCCCCAGCATTTCAATCAGGGCTCGCCCAGGATGTTGGTCACGGTTTTCAGCACCCGGTCAGGCTTAAAGGGCTTGACGATGAAATCCTTGGCGCCGGAGCGGACCGCGTCCATGACCATGCTCTCCTGGCCCATGGCGGAGCACATGACCACATTGGCGCCGCCGTCCTTAGCGCGGATGGCTTTGAGGGCCTCCAGGCCGTCCATGTTGGGCATAGTGATGTCCATAATCACCAGATCGGGGCCGATCTCACCGAATTTCTCCACCGCGTCCGCGCCGTCCACAGCCTCGAACAGTTCGGTATACCCGTTCTTGCTCAGGGTATCCTTGATCATCTTCCGCATGAATGCGGCATCGTCGACCAGCAAAATCTTCTTAGCCATTGTCGTATCCATCCTTTTCAATCTTAGTAATTTGCATATTTCGTTTGATTATCCCTGCATTCGTGTCCTATTTCTTCTTGGGAAGCTCGAAACCAGGGTTCTGCACAATCTCTGTGACCCGAACGCCGAAATTATCGTCGATGACCACCACGTCGCCCCGGGCAATGCACTTGCCGTTGACAAACAGGTCCACCTGATCGCCGGCCAGCTTATCCAGCACCACCAGGGAGCCCTTGGAGAAGGCCAGGATCTCCTGCACCTTCCGCTGGGTGCGGCCAATTTCCACCGACACCTGCAAAGGCACCTCCATAATGAGGTCCAGATTCTGAGCCTGTTCCTTGCCAAGAACCTCCGTCACGTCCATCTCCTCCATAGGCATCGGCCTGGTGTTGATGACCTTCGGGTCCGGCTGCTTCGGCACGGCGGCCGGTGCGGGGGCGTTGTTGGCCATAGCCGTTGTCATAGCTGTCATCATAGCCGCCATCATGCTCCCCAGATCCGCCGCCGTCGCGGGCTGGGCCGCCGCGGCAGCGGGCTGAGGCGCTGGAGCAGCTTGAGGCGCAGGAGCGGGCTGAGGCGCAGGGGAGGGTGCGGCGGCTCCGCCGCCTGACAGCATCCGCTCGATCTCCTCCTGGCTCATCATATGGCTGCCGCCGCCGGAGGGCTCCGGCGCAGGGGGCGGTGCGGATTCTCCGCCGCCTGACAGCATCCGCTCGATCTCCTCCTGGCTCATCATACGGCTGCCGCCGCCGGAGGGCTCCGGCGCGGGGGCCGATGCGGATTCTCCGCCGCCTGACAGCATCCGCTCGATCTCCTCCTGGCTCATCATATGGCTGCCGCCGGAGGGTTCCGGCGCTGGGGCCGGAGCGGGGGCCGGAGCCGGCGCTGGGGCCGCCTCCTCTTCTCCGTCGTCACTCAGGCCAAGTCCTTTCAGCAGCTCCTTGGCCAGCTTGACGGTGATGACATTCATAAACTCGCTCTCCAGCGCGTCCTCGATCTTCAAGGCGAACCGCACCACCACCAGGGTGTCCTCCCCCTTGGGCAGGTGGTTTTCCTTAAAGGCCTGGAGATCCTCCAGCTCAAAGGGCTTGGGGGTGGAAATGTCCACCGGGAAGCCCAGAAAATCGCTCATAGCCGTGGCGGCCGCGCCCATCATCTGGTTCATGACCTCGCACACGGCACTGATGGTCAGATCATTGAGCTCGAACTCCTCGTCCGGCGTCTCCGAGCCCATCAGGATGTCAACAATGACCTTGATGTCCCGGCGGCGCAGGAGCATGATGTTGCTTCCCTCCAGGCCCTCCACATATTTGATCTCAACGCCCATGGCGGGCTCCAGGTTGCCGATGGTAAACTCTTCCGTGGGTACCACCGTCACCTTGGGCGTGGTGATGTCAACCCGGTGGTCCAGCAAATTGGAAACCGCTGTCGCAGAGGAGCCGAGGCTGATATTCATCATCTCGCCGAGGGCGTCAATATCCATCGGACTGAATAACTGTTTCTCCATACCGTCTATTCGCTCCTTTGCTCGGCCTGATAGCATACGTCATCTATCTTCACAGCCATATTTTTCTTATGGGTCCCCATGCGGCCCGTAAACCAGTGGTAGCCACCGATCTCCAGATAAATGGGGGAGTCCTTGGAGTACCCCAGATCGATGACGTCGCCCACATTCAAATGGTAAATATCGCTGAGAAACAGCTGTGTATCCGCCATTTCCGCCACGATCTCCAAACTGGAGTCCTGCAAACTGTCAAAGATTTCGTCCGACTTATCCTCAACCGCCACTTTCCGCACGGGGTTCTCCCGGCTGATCTCCGCGAAAACGGCCATCAGCATATCCCCCGGGAAACAGATGCTCATGCGGCCCGAAAGATTGGTGAACTGCATCTTCAAATCCACAATCACCACGGTTTCATCCACGCCCAGCAGCTGGCTCAGCGTGGGGTTTGCATCCGTGTGGTTATAGGTAAATCGAATGGGAACGTAGTTTTCCCAGCTGACGCCCAAAACGGAGATGATGTCCTGCACCAGATCCTCGTACAGCCTGAGCTCCAGCTCCGTGTAGCTGTACTCCGAGTCCAGGTCGTCGTCCACCGCGCCCTCGCCGCCCATCAGGCGGTCCATCATGCTCAGGGCCGTGGCGGTGGAGAGGTAAAACATCACCGGCTGCTCCTGCGGGGCTTCCTTGATGTCCACATCCGCCAGCGCCAGCACGTCTCCCTCAGTCAGCGCGTTGGAGAACTCGTAGTAGTGCTGTTCCTCCACACTCTCCACCGTAATCTCGCAGCTCGCCCGGAGACGGGCGTTCAGGCGGGAGCCGATTACCCGGGAGTAGTTCTCAAAGATGCCGTTCAACATCTTGATCCGGTCCTTGGTAAACTTCCGCGGACTGGCAAAGTCGTATTTTGCGTATTTTTTCTCCTGCTCAGCGGGCGACTTCTCCAAATCCTTCTCGCCGCTGCGGACAGAATTCAGCAAAGCGTCTATTTGAGCTTGTGATAATACATCTGCCATAAGTCCCCCTGCCTGTGCTGGTCTGTAAAACGCCGCGCACCGCCCTGGGGCGGCCCGGCTCCGTACAGACGGATTTACTGGGTCGTGTAGCTCGTTGTGTAATAGGTGGTGACGCCCTCGGCCTCCATCTGGAGGTCCCGGCCGCTGATAATCATCTCCACCCGGCGGTTCTGGGCCCGGCCCTCCGAGGTGTCGTTGGTGGCCACCGGCCGCCACTGGCCAATGCCCTCGCTGATGAGCTTCACCGGATCGATGACGTTCTTCTCCTGAATAAAAATCACCACATTGGTCGCCCGTTCGCTGGACAGTGTCCGGTCTCTTTGGACCGTGTTGGGTTCTCCGGGCGTGCCCTGGGCGGTATGGCCCAAGACACGCACCTCGCTTATGGACTCAGAGGCTGCGCCCAGCATCTCGCTGACCGCGTCCAGCACCGGCTCAGCCTCCGGCCTCAGATACGAGCTCTCACCGGAGAAAAACACTGTGTTGCCAAAGGATATATAGATCTTTCCTCCGTCCATGGCGGCGGTGATGGTGCTTTGCTGGTTGCTCTGCTGGATATAGCCCTGAATGGCCTGAAACAGCTCCTCAATGTCCTCGTCGATCTCCGCCTGCGCCTCCATGACGCCGCCTTCGTCGGCGTCGGCGCTGGGGCCTTCGCCGCCCGGGGTCTCCGTCATATTCTTGGCCGCCATGGGATTGAAGCTCATGACGATGGCCTGCCACTTGGATGAGTCAATGGTGGACATGGAGTAAAGCAGCACGAAGAAGCACAGTAGCAGCGTCACCATGTCGCCGTATGTATCCATCCAGTTGGCGCCGCCGCCTCCGCCGCTTTTTTTCTTTAGGGCCACTGCTTCTCACCTCTCCTCATGTCTGTCACTCTCCGCCGCCCTTGGTGTCGCCCATCTCACGCTCACGCTGAGCCATGTAGGTCAAAAGACGCTCTTTCAGGGCCTTGGGGTTCTCGCCGGCCTGAATGGCCATCACGCCCTCCACAATAATCTGCTTGCAGAGGACCTCCTCCTCGTCCCGGCCGCGCAGCAGCTGGGCCACAGGACCGAAGACCATGTGGGCCATGATACAGCCGTACAGCGTGGTAATCAGAGCGGTACCCATGGCGCCGCCCAGGTCGCCCGCGCCGCCTTCCACGTCCATGGACTTGAGCATGTTGATCAGGCCCACCAGCGTACCCACCATGCCGAAGGCCGGTGCCACGCTGGACGCCTTGTCGTACATGGCTGCCGCGTCCTCATGGCGGGCGTTCATGCACTCGATGTCGTTCTCCAGAATGGCCCGCACCTTATCCTGGTCGTTGGCGTCCACGATCAGCATGATGGCCTGCTTGAAAAACGGGTCCGTCTGCTCGTTGGCCTTCTCCTCCAGGGACAGCAGGCCGTTCTTACGGGCGATCTGCGCCAGCTCCACCAGCTGCTCGATGTAGTGCATGGGATCAAAGACCTTGGTTTTCAGGATGATCCCGAAGTGCTTTGGCATGGCCTTCAGCATGGAGCCGGGGAAGCTGGCTGCCACGATGAACAGCGTACACCCGATGACGATCAGAATACTGGCCGCGTCGAAGAAGTTCCACAGGTTGTCGATGTTGACCGAAAAGCTGAATTCCGGATACACCGTCAACGAGGTAATACAGCCGAATAGGAACACAGCCAAGGCGCCTACCAAACCAATGATATAGTTGATATTCATGTCATGGTACACCCTTTCGCCCGGGCGGTCAAGTCCGGGCCGCAAATTTTCTATCTATTCAACGCTTGTCCGTCACCGAGATCTCCCGGTGAATGTCCTGAACCTTGGCGTTGTAGACGGCGATTTTATCGATGATCTCCTCCACACTTTCGCGGACGAGGTAATAGTCGTGGTTCATCATGGTAATTTTGGACTCGGGGATACACTCGATGTGCTCGATCTGCAGGTGGTTGACCAGGAATTTCTCATGGTTCCTCTTTGTCAGAAGGATCATAGCATACCGTCCTTTCCGGCGTGTCCGCCGGGGCGCCTCACGCGCCCCGGCGGACCGCGCAGTCAAATCTCAGGTCTTGGGATTAGCGCTTCATGTTGACCAGTTCCTCCAGCATGGAGTCGGTCACGGTGATGATACGGGTGTTGGCCTGATAGCCGCGCTGGGTGGTGATAAGCTCGGAGATCTCAGTAGCCAGGTCCACGTTGGGGGCCTCCAGGAAGCCGGTCATCAGCGTGGTGCTGCCGGCGCTGTTGAGCTGGGACTCCTCCGGCAGGTCGTTCTCGCTGACCGGGTCGTTGGCGTTGCCCTGGTTCTCCGTCCGGTAGAGGCTCTGGATGCTGCCGTTGACGTAGTGCATGCCCACAACCTCTTTGCCCTGGGCGTCAATGGTGGTGATCTCCTTGGCCACGCCGCCCAGCATGGTAACGTTCAGGTCGCCGGCGCCGGCGCCTGCGGTATAGTAAGAGCTGCCGATGTGGCTGACGCCGTTGGGGTTGGTTACGCTGCCGATGGCGATATAGCCCAGCACGATCTCCTCTTTGGTGTCCTTGGTGGTGCCGGAGATGCAGCCCGTCTTCTCGTCGATGCTGATGCCGTCGATGGTGGCGGGGGGCAGGGGCTCCGTAGTGGCGGTGTCGCCGGTTCCCACCTTTTTCACGGCGTCCTGGAGCTTGATATTTGTGGTGGTGTTCGTTGTGCCGCCGCCGGTGCCGCCGCCAGTGCCGCCGGCGTTCTCGTTTTTATACTGGGGCCAGCGAATCACGTTGCGGTACTCCCAGTCCGTGCCCTCCACGCCGGCGGTAGCATCCGGCTTGCCGGTAGTGGCGTCCACCGCGACCTCTTCGCCGGTCTTGATATTCACCGGCACCTTCTCCATACGGGGCACCCGCAGGGGCACCAGCTGGTCGCTGATGATGGGCTCGCCGCTCGCGCTGACACCCACGCACAAAAAGCCGTAGACACACTGTCCGGTGCCGTCCACAAAGTAGCCGTTGGCATCCTGGTGGAAATCGCCCACGCGGCTGAGGTTCAGGCTCTTGAAGCTGGTGGGGTTGGTGGGGTCGATGATGTTGGCCACATCCTTGTCGCCCACCAGGAAGAATCCGTCGCCCACGATGGCGCAGTCCGTGGAGTTGCCGGGGTTGTAGGTGGCGGAGGTCATATCCAGGTCGATACTGGCCACCATGGAGCCGTAGCCCAGCTGGGAGGGGTTCTTGCCGCCCACCACCTGCGTGCCGTCGGAACCGCTGCGGTACATGCTGTACACGCTGTCCCGGAACACGGTGCGCTGGGTTTTATAGCCCTGGGTGTTGACGTTTGCCACATTGTTGCCGATGACGCTCAGCTTCTGCATATGCGCCTTCAGGCCTCCAATGGATGCGTACATTGATCCAGTCATAGGGAATAATTGTCTCCTTTCGATTTCTGGCGCCGTCCGCGCCCCGTCAGTCGGGCGGGGTGCAAAGGCCTCCGAAAAACCGGTCCTGCCCTCTGTAGAATTTACAGGAACACGGCGCCGTCAATGTTGGTAAATACGCTGTCTTTCATCTCGTCCTGGGTGATGGCCGTGATGACCTTGGCGTTGGGCACGTTGATGATGAATGCCTTCTCGGAATCCATGGCCAGGATATTCGTGGCGCCCTTGGCCTGAGCCCGCACCATGCTGCCCCGGATCTGGTCCATCAGGCTGGGGGTAATCTCGATGCCCCGCTCCTCAGCGCGGCTCATGGCGTGCTTGGAAAACGCCACCTCCGGGGCCGGGGCCGCCTTTTGCAGCTCCTGCTGGAGAAGGCCCTGGAAACCGGCTCCCTGCCGCGCCCTCTGGGCCGCCGCGGACACCGGCTGCTGGACTTGTCTTGATACCCGTTCGATCATCTCGCATTACACCCCCCGATCGTTGGGTGTGCCGTTCTCGCCGCTGTACTCCGGGTCGCTCCCGTCGGGCTGCTGGGTTTCATCCGGCGGCTGGGTCTCGCCGGGGTTCTCGATCTCGTCCGGCTCCTCTGTTTCATCGGGCTTCTCGGTCCCGTCCGGCTTCTCCGTCCCATCGGGCTTTTCGGTCTCTCCGGGCTTCTCCGTGTCCTCAACCTTGTCGTCGCCCTCCTCCTTCTTGGGAGGCAGCTTGCCCACGGCCAGAATCTCGCTCATCTGGTAGTACTCGTCGTTCACAAAGATCACCTGGTTGCCGTTCATGGTGCCGGTGCCGGTGACGGTGCCGTAGATCTCCTGGAGGTTGCCCTCAGAGTCGAACTTGCCGACGGTAACGTCCTTGCCCACCAGAGATGCCGCGTAGCTCATGACGGAGGCGTCGGTCAGCGTGGCGATGGTCTCCACCATCTGCATCTGGATCATCTGATTCAGCATGTCGGAGGTATCCACCGTCTCGTCAATGCCCTGGTTGGTGAGCTGGGTAATCATCAGCTGGATAAAGTCGGTCATATCCAAATCCAGGTTGGAACCCTTCTTCTGGATATTGAGGTTTTTGTTGGCTACTTGGCTGCTGCCATAGATGCTGCCAAGATCGCTTGATGAAAAATCTGCCATTGTCTCACTTCCTTTCTGGTGTGTCTCATTCCCCGTCCCCGGGGATCAATCCCAGCCGCAGCTGGTGGAGGAAGTCCTCTCCGCCCTGCCGCTCCTGGCGGTGCTCCTGCTGCTGCTGGCGTTCCTGGCGCTCGCGGCCCTGCTGGCCGTCGTAGAAGTTCTGCTGCTGGCTCTCCTGCTGGCGGGGAACCTCCACCTGCACCTCCTGCCGCGCATCTCTGCCCAGCATGGCCATCAGGTTGTCGGCGCTCCGCTCCAAAAGGCCGCGGGTCTGACTGTTCTCGGCGTGAAGGGCCACATGCAGCGTCCCGTCCTCCCGGATGGTCACTTCCACAGTCACCTTGCCCAGGCTGTCAGGGGCCAGCTGAATCTCCACACGGGTATCTCCGGCCTTCAGCGCCTCGGCCAGCTTAGGGCCGATCTGGTCCTCCACAGGGGTCTCCAGGGTCTCCTCCGTCGCGGAGGCCTCGCCCACCTTCACGGGGATCTCCCGCACGTCCTGGAACACCGGGGTCTCCGCCATTCCCTCCTCGGGGGTATCCTGGGTATCGCTCTCCTGTTCGGTTCCGCTGGCCTCACCGGTAGTCACCTTGACCTCCAGCTCCGCGCCGGTATCCTCCGCTGTCCGGGTCTCAACCTCCACGGGCTTCGCCTGCTCCTGGGGCAGCTGCTCCACAGCCGCCTCCGCGCCCTCCTCGGGCACGATCTCCGCCGCGTCAGCCGTCACGGGGGCTGTCACCGACGGGGCGTCCGCTGTCTCAACGACGATCTCCACATCGGATACCTCTGTCACCGCCGTCTCCTCCGGGGCCGTCACCTGCTCCACCGGAACCACCGGGTTCTGCATTACCGCCATAGCCGCCAGGGCCATCTGCTTTTCCAGCTCCTGGGGGTCCTCCGTCACGGCCGGGCCCTCCTGGGTCTGGTCCTGGGCAGCGGTCTCGGTCTTGGTCTCCGTCTTGCCGGAGGCCTGCTCCATCTGCTTCTGGAAGCCGTCCTTCTCCTGGGACTGGGCGGGCTGCTTTACCGCGGGGCGCTCCGCCGGAACCTGCGCCATATACAGCATGCTGTTGTATACCTGATCCATCTCTCTTTCACCTCCTTCCGAATACCATATCTATATTCCAAACGGCGGTTTTATGCGCCGTATTGGACCTTTCATCATAGGAGATCTGCCGGGACAATTCATCAGGCGTTGGCGGCGTTGACCCGCATGGTGCTGACGAACTCCTCGATAAAGGCCTCCTCGCTCTTGGCCTCCGCCTTGTGATAGGCGTCCAGCTTCTTCTCCCGCAGCTTCTCGATGGAGGAGGTGTCCTTCTTGGCCTCCACCACCTTTTCCCGCCGCTTCTCCTCTTCCGCCCGAAGCTCCTCCAGGCGCCGGGTCTCCCGCTGAATCTCCTGCTCGGCGGCCCGCAGGCCGTTTTGGTACATCAGCGCCTCGGTGAGAGGCAGACCCTCCTCCGCCCGCCGGCGGTACTCCGCGTTGTAATCCCGGTACTGTTTCCAGAGATTCTCCAGCAGCGCCTCCTGCTCCCGCACCGCCGCCAGAGCCAGGGCGTGCTCGCCCTGGAGCGCCTCCAGCACCTGCTGCTTGTAGGAGAGGACCGTGTCCAAAGAGAATTTGAACTTCTTCAAACGGTTTCAGCCTCTTTTCTCTTGTTTGGTAAACTCTATTTCAATATGGCCCGCATCCTGGCGATGCACTGGTCATAGCTGAACGCCTCGTTGACATCCTGGGTCAAAAACTCGTTGACTGCGTCAATTTTCGACAACGCGTAGTCAAGGTTGCGGTTGGTCCCCGGCTTGTAGGCGCCGATGGCCACCAGATCTGCGTTTTTCTCATACACGCTCATAATATCCCGAATCCGGGAGGCCAGCTTCCGGTGCTCCGGGTCCACAATCTCCACCATCAGACGGGAGATGCTGGCGGAGACGTCAATGGCCGGGTAGTGGTTGCTGTTGGCCAGGGCGCGGGAGAGGACGATGTGCCCGTCCAGAATGCCCCGGACCGTGTCGGCGATGGGCTCGTTGGTGTCGTCGCCCTCCACCAGTACAGTATATACGCCGGTGATGGAGCCCTTGTCAAAATTTCCGCTGCGCTCCAAAAGCTTGGGCATCTCCGCGTACATGGAGGGGGTGTAGCCTCTGGAGACCGGCGGCTCGCCGATGGCAAGGCCGATCTCCCGCTGGGCCATAGCGAACCGGGTCAGGGAGTCCATCATCAGGAGCACGTCGTACCCCTGGTCCCGGAAGTACTCCGCGATGCCCGTGGCCACGCTGGGGCACTTCATCCGCAGCATGGCGGGCTGGTCGCTGGTGGCAACCACCAGCACAGAGCGGCGCATCCCCTCCTCGCCCAGATCCTTCTGGACGAACTCCAGGACCTCGCGGCCCCGCTCGCCCACCAGGGCGATGACGTTGATGTCCGCCTTCACGTTTTTGGCAATCATGCCCATCAGCGTGGACTTGCCCACGCCGGAGCCGGCGAAGATGCCGATTCTCTGACCCTTGCCGATGGTAATCATGCCGTCTATGGCTTTTACGCCGAACTCCATGCGCTCCCGGATGGGGGGGCGCTGGAGGGGGTTGACATAGGAGCCGCTGACGCAGTAGGGGTCGCCGCCGTCAAAGGGGCCCTTGCCGTCAATGGGCTGGCCCATGGCGTTGATAATGCGGCCCCGGAGGAACTCCCCCACCCGCAGCGTCAGCTGCCGTCCGGTGTTCCGGACGAAATTTCCGGCGGAGATGCCGTTCATGTCCGAGTAGGGCATCAGCAGGATGTGGTCGTTCTTGAAGCCCACTACCTCCGCGGTGACCTGTCCGCCGGAGTCGCCGTTGTAGATCCGGCAGATGTCCCCCACGGCCGCGTGGCCGCCGGAGGCCTCAATGGACATGCCCACGATATTCTCGATCTTTCCTGTCAGGCTGTACGTCTCCGCGTTATAGACCTGGCGGATCATCTGTCGGAACATGAAACCCTCCGCCTAAATTCAGATTGGTGTCCATTCCGCCGGTGGACGTGTCGGACAACATGGTTCGGATATTGTTCAGCTGGGTGGCCGCGCTGGCGTCGATGATCTCGTCCGGCATCTCAATGATGCAGGTGCCGGCCTCGTCATCCGCCATAGGGATGATGCGCACCCGCCCGGACAGGGCGGACAGCGCCGCCGTCAGGGACTGGGGAAGCTTCACCAGCTGCTTTGCGTCGCACTCGGCGATATAGATGTGGACCCACTCCCGCCGCTTGCGCTTGTCGATGGCGGCCTGGATCATCCGGCAGATGACCTCGGAGCTGCTTTTGAGGCTGACGCTCACCACCTTCTCGGCGATGGCCAGGGCCAGATCCCGCAGCTCCTCCACATTGTCATCCATCTGGCGGTCCAGCGCCTGGCCGGCCCGCTCCAGAAATTGGGCCACCTCGGCCCCCTGGGTCTGGGCCTGACGCTCCCGGGCCTCGCGGCCCTCCTCCAGCGCCTGCTGGACGCCCAGGGCGACGCCCTCAGCCCGTCCGGCCTCCAGGCCCGCCCGGCGGCTCTCCTCCAGGATGGACTCGGACTGCTCCCGGGCCTCCCGCCGGGCGTTTTCCAGAATCTCCGCCGCCCGGCGTTCCGCGTCCCGCAGAATCTCATCCGCCTGAATCTGGGCGTAGCTGACGGGGTCCTGGGGCTCTTCCGCCTCCGGCTCCGCAGCCTCCGTCTCGATCTCTGCCTCCGGCTCCGCCGCCTCGCCGGGAGGAGGCGGCTCCAGGATGGGCTCCGCGGTCTGAGGCGTCAGCTCCTCGGCCTCGGGGAAGCGATAGGGCTCTGCCTTTGGGCGGGATATGAATTTCCATACATTAGGCAATGATATCGTCCTTTCCGCCCTTCAGGATAATGATCTCTCCCTTTTCCTCCAGACTGCGGATGATTCCCACGATCCGCTGCTGGGCCTCCTCCACGTCCTTCATGCGGACATTGGATGTAATCTCCAGGTCGTCCTTGATGTTCTGCGCTGTACGGCTGGACATGTTCGTAAACAGCTTGTTGGCGACGTCGGCGTTGGCCGCCTTGAGGGCCAGCACCAGGTCTCTGGGGTCGCAATCCCGCAGAAAGCGCTGGACCGACCGGTCGTCCATGGTGATGATGTCCTCGAAGACGAACATCCGCTTGCGGATCTCGTCCGCCAGCTCCTGGTCGTAGTCGGACAGGCCGTCGAAGATGTTCTTCTCGCTGGTGCGGTCCAGGTTGTTCATGACGCTGGCCACGTAGTCCACGCCGCCGACCTTGATATTGGAGGTGACCATGATATTGTCGAACTGGCCACGCAGCTGGTTTTCGATGATCCTCACGGCGGTGGGGGACACGCCCTCCAGCTTCGCCATGCTCTTGACCACCTGCACCTGCCGGCCCTCGTCCAGGCTGGCCAGCACATCTGCGGCCTTGTCGGGGTCCACGTGGGCCAGCACCAGGGCAATGGTCTGGGGCCGCTCGTTGCGCAGGGTGGATACCATGGATTTCACGTCCACCTTATCCATAAAGGAGAAGGGCCGGTGCTTCAGGGACTTGGTGACCTTGCCCAGCATCTCCTCCGCCGCCTGAGGACCGTAGGCCTTCTCCAGGACCGCTCTGGCATATTCCAGACCGCCCTCGGTGACCGCCTTGTTGCTCAGGCACATCATATAGAACTCGTTGAGAATCTCCTCGGTAATCTCCGAGTCCAGGATTCCCAGCCGGGCCACCTCAAGGGTCAGCTGCTCGACCTCCTCAGGTTCCATAAACCGGTACAGCAGGGACGCCTTCTCCGCGCCCAGGGCGACGACCACTGCCGCGGCCTTCTGTGCGCTGGTGAGCTCCACCTTGGGCTTTTGCTTTTGCTTCGCGGCGGGTTTCGCCTGCGCTGCCGCTGCCGCCTCAGCCATCGTCGTCCCCTCCTCTCAGCCAGTTTCGGACCATCTGCGCCGCAATCTCCGGATTCTCGCTGGCAAACTGCCGGATGTCCTTGCGCAGCTGCATGCTCTGTTCGGTCTGGATCTCCATCACGTCGGCGCCGTTGCCGTCGGTGGCCTGGCCGCCCAGACCCACCGCCGCCAGCAGGGCGTCCACCTCGCTGGCCTGGGCCTCGGCCTCCTCGGCCTCCAGTCTCTTCCGGCGGCGCCGGCGGGCCACCAGAATGACCACCAGCAGGATAATGAACAGCAGCAGTCCGCCCGCCGCCGCGATGAATACCCACATAGGAATGCCGGCGATCTCAATGTCGAAGATACCGGGAACAGGCGCGGGAGGCTCTTCACGGAAGAAGGGATAGGAGATGACGGAGATGCGCCCGTCCAGAATCTCCAGGCCGGTCTCCTCGTCCACCTCGCCGTAGATGCCCGCCGCACGGGCCACGTGCTCCTGCCACTCCGCCGTGTCCACGTTGCCGGCGGTGGTGGAATTGATGCTCACCGCCACCGAGCAGTCCTTCAAATAGCCGGCGGTGGTGACGATATGCTTCTCACTGCGGGAGTTGTCGTAGTCGATCTGTCCGCTGGCGTCCGCCGCAGACTCCGTCCCGTCCAGATTGGGCTTATTCTCCATGTACTGGGAGAAGTCCGGGTTGGGGATGTTGGAGTTGGACTCCGTGCCCACAACGCCGCCGACGGTCTCGTCGCCGTCGCGGTTATAGGACCACTGATAAATCAAAGAACCGATGATGCCCCGGCCGTTGGTCTCGCCGTTCTGGGCGTACTCCGGCAGGTACACGTCCACCCGGTTCTCGGTGACGTTGCCCACCTCTACCACGCAGTTGACGGCCACGTCCACATTTTCCTCGCCGAAGGCGGGCGCCAGCACCTGCATGATCTGAGTGCGGATCTTGTTGGACTGCTCCTCCTCCAGCTGCATTTTCAGGGCGGAGGCGTCGCTGTCGGCGGTGAGGCTTCCGCCGCTGTATGTATTTCCGTAGTCGTCCGTGATGCTGACCCGGCTGATCTCCAGCCCCTGGAGGGAGTTGCTCACAAACTCTCGGATGGCCGCGGCCTGCTGGGTGGTGAGCTTCTTGCCGTCCCGCATGGACACCTTCACGGCGGCGGTCGCATTGACTACGTTGCCGCTGTCCAGGACATAGCCCCGGTCCTCGCCGGGCGTCAGGTTGACAACGGCGTCCTGCACGTTATCAAAGCTGCGAATGGTCGCCCGCAGCTTTTCCTCCAGGTCCATCAGGGTGGCGGCGTTCCGCTCCTGATTGGTGGACAGGGCGCTGAGATTGTCAAAATACTTGGCCTGGCCGGACTGAAACACGTTCTCCATGAGCACCCGGGCCTGCAGCTGACTCTGCTGGCTCTCCGGCACCAGAATCGTGTCCCCGTTCTCCACCTTGTAATCCCGGACGCCCCAGGCGTCCAGGAGCTGCAGCACGCTGGACATCTCGTCCATGCTCACGCCGGTGACCAGCGTGGAGTACGGCTTGTTGTTCAGAACGATTACCAGGATAACGGCGAGAACCACCAGCGCCGCGGCGGCCGCGATGTAAATCTTCTTGGAGATCTTTTTCAGCCGCTCCCAGACCTTGCCCCAAATGGCCTTGGCCTTGTCAACCACCTTGTTCAAACGCCGTCACCTCCTTCTCCTGTCTTGTTTGTCTCATCTCTCCATAATCCTGTGCCGTTTAAGATCCCGTTCAGAATCCGCGGCAACTACTCAAGCACGACAAATAGGGGGAGGCCTTCCCCCTATTCGTTCAATATCAGAGACTGATCCTCGTCAGCTCGGAGTAGGCGTCCAGCGCCTTGTTGCGCAGCTGGATCAAAAGGTCCAGCGCAATGGATTCCTTCTCGGCGGCGATGGTCACCGCGGAAGGGTTATCCAGCTGTCCCGTGGACAGCAGATATTGGGCCTCCCGCACCTCCATATCGGTCTGCTTCACATTGTCAATGGCGGACTGAAACACCGCCCCAAACAAGCTCTGGTCCCCCCGGACCGTCTCTACAGGCTTTGCGCTCTTGACTCCGGAAATCGGCTCCAGCTGTTCAATGGGTGTAATCATAGCTCAATTCCTCCCTGCGCTTACTTTCCGATCTCCAGCCCCTGGGCGATCACAGTTTTTAAGGTATTAAAGGCCGTCACGTTGGAGGCGTAGGCCTGGGCGGCCGCCATGGCGTCCGTCATCTCCTTGACCATGTCCACGTTGGGCATCTCCACATACCCCTCCTCGTTGGCGTCGGGGTGGGTGGGGTCATAGACCAGGGGCAGGTCGGAGGGGTCCTCCAAAATGTTCGTCACCCGCACGCCACCGGCGGTGGTCTTCCCGCTGGCAGGAGCCAGGCCGTAGGCCGCCCGGGCCATGGCGGCCCGGAAGCCGTCCTTGCCCGTCTCGGCCTCAAACACCACCACCTTGCGGCGGTAGGGGCCCTCCCCGTTCTCCACCCGGGTGGTGGTGGAGTTGGTCACGTTCTCCGCAATAATATCCAGCCGCAGCTGCTGGGCCGTCAGGCCGGAGCCCACGATATTCATGGTGCTCAAAAAACCCATAACGCTCTCCATTTCCCGCCGGACGGCAGTCCGGCGTACAATCAACTCGCTTCTATTTTACAGGGCCGCCCTGAAATGTTTCTGAAATCATCCCCGGACCGCCGCATGCAGCAGCTTGAGGTCGCTGTTGATGGCGTTGAGCACATAGCGCATCTGGTAGGCGTTGCGCATGGCCTCCACGCTTTGGGCGGTGACGTTGATGCCGTTCTCGTCCATGCGGGCGGAGTCCAGGTGCTCGGTTACGGCGAACTCCGACTCCTCCAGCACCTGCCGCGCGGTCTGCCGGGGCTTCACGCCGGAGCGGGCCGTCTCCAGCTTGGAGCGGACCGTCTCCTCAAATGTAACCACCTTGGCTTTGTAGTTGGGCGTTTCGGCGTTGGCGATGTTGTCCAGAATGGCCGCCTGCTTCGTCCACAAAAAGCCCAGGGACTTCTCCATCAGCAAAAAGGAGTTGGTCGACAGAAAATCCAATTGAATCCCTCCTAAAAAAGCGATAAAAAGGATGAAAAAGATATAGTGTCCCATCTCGCGGCCGGTTTGGGCCCCTGCCGCATGGTACACTATACAGTACTCTTCCAAATAAGAATGACACCCCCACCGGAGCACCTCGCGCACCGCCGGCTCCAAACAGCCCCCGCGGTGGGAGAATACACATATGTACAGAATGTTTTTCCGTTGTCCATTATAGTACGAACCACCTGGAAAATGCAAGAGGTTTTTCCGCATTTCCGCCTTCCATATTTTTGCTCACCCAAAATTTGAACGCAATATGGTTCTATTTTCAACGTATTTTAATTCTGTTTTTTGTAATTTTCACAAAAAACCTCGCTTTTCCTGCGGCATTTCAGGTCTTTCGCTTTTTCCTCTTATTCATTTTTTGTATACTCCGCCACATATTCGTTTGTCCGCGGCGCATCTTTCGGCAAAACGTCAGTTTCTGGTTCTCGTTTGCCATTTTACCCAAAATGAGCACCGGCTCTCTAATTTTTCACCCTTTCCCCGATACAACTGCTTGCCAGCTTCTGTTTTTTATGCTAAGATAGGAATGGACTTTTATCCTTCCACAACGTCCCGCCGGCGGCGGGCGCCACGCTTATTTAAGGATGTGATCCCACGCGTATGAAAAAGACCCGAAAAGAGAAAATCCTGATTGTTGACGACTCTGAGCTGAACCGGGCGATCCTCGCCGACATGCTGGGAGAGGAATACGACATTGTAGAGGCGGAAAACGGCCTGGAGGGCGTCGGCATTCTTCAAAAGATGGGTACGGAGCTCTCCCTGGTGCTGCTGGACATCGTCATGCCGGAGATGGACGGCTTCGGCGTGCTGGACACCATGCACCAGAACCACTGGATCGACGACATCCCCGTCATCATGATCTCCGCCGAAAGCGGCTCCAGCCACATCGAGCGGGCCTATGAGCTGGGGGTCACGGACTTCATTGCCCGTCCCTTTGACGCGCTGATCGTCCACCGCCGGGTGGTGAACACCCTCCTGCTCTACGCCAAGCAGAAAAAGCTGGTGGGCATGGTTGCGGACCAGATCTATGAGAAGGAGCGCCAGGGCAACCTGATGATCGACATTCTCAGCCACATCGTGGAATTCCGCAACGGCGAGAGCGGCCTCCACGTGCTCCATGTCCGCACACTGACGGAACTGCTGCTGCACAGGCTCTCCCAGAAGACGGACCGCTACCGCCTCACCCCCGGGGATATCTCCATCATCACCACCGCCTCCTCCCTCCACGACATCGGCAAGATCGCCATTGACGAGAACATCCTCAACAAGCCCGGCAAGCTGACGGAGGAGGAGTTCACCGTGATGAAAACCCACACCACCGTAGGCGCGGATATGCTGGAAAACCTTCCCATCCACCAGCATGATCCGCTGGTGAAGGTGGCCTATCAGATCTGCCGCTGGCATCACGAGCGCTATGACGGCCGGGGCTATCCCGACGGGCTGCAGGGAGACGACATCCCCATCTCCGCCCAGGTGGTGGCCCTGGCGGACGTGTACGACGCCCTCACCAGCGTCCGCGTATACAAGCCGCCCTTCCCCCACGACGAGGCTGTCCAGATGATTCTGGACGGCAAGTGCGGAACCTTTAATCCCCTGCTGCTGGAATGTCTCCAGGAGAATTCCGAAATCATCCGCTCCGGCCTTACCGGCGACACGCAGGCCCAGAGGGACCAGAGGGAGATGCGGAATATCTCCCAGGAGATGCACCGCTATGAGGAGCTCACCGCCTCGGAGCGCACCCTGCAGCTGCTGGAGCATGAGCGGATGAAGTACAGCTTCTTCGCCGCCATGACTCAGGAGATTCAGTTTGAGTACACCGCCTCCCCCGCCATGGTAACCATCTCCGCCTGGGGCGCGGAGAAGCTGGGCCTGGGGGAGACCGTCATGGACCCGCTTCACAATGAAGGCGTTCTGGCCCTGATGGACCCCGAGTGGGTCCAGGGCCTGTCCAACGCCCTGCACAGCACCTGCCCGGACCAGCCGGTGGTGTCCTATGACTGCCAGCTGAACCTCAACGGCGAGACGCGCTGGTACAGAATTGTGGCCCGGGCCATCTGGTCCGCCGACGAGCCCGCCCGCTACACCGGCGCCATCGGAAAGGCCATCGACATCCACGACTCCCGGATGAAGCTCCACGCCCTGGAGCAGATGGCCTCCCATGACACGCTCACCGGCCTTTTGAACCACGCCTACGCCAAAAAGCGCATCCTGGAGCGAATCGAAGGCCGGCCCACCGCCAGCTTCGCCCTGGCCATCTTCGATCTGGACCACTTCAAGTCCGCCAACGACACCTACGGCCACTCCTTCGGCGACCATGTTCTGACATATGTGGCGGAGAAGCTGCGCCAGAGCATCCGCGGCGGCGACATTGCCGCCCGTGTGGGCGGGGACGAGTTCCTCATCTTCCTGGAGCACAAGGGGGACGTAGAGCCGGTGGTGTCCCGGATCTTTGAATCCCTCTGCGGTACATACGAGGATTTCACCATCTCCGTCAGCATGGGCATCGCCCCGACGGCCCTGGTGGGCTGCGACTATGACACGCTGTTCCACGCGGCGGACCAGGCCCTGTACACCGTAAAGCGCGGCGGACGCGGCCGGTACCGCTTCTACGACGAAACCATGAAACAAATGCTCTCCGTCATCTCCCCCATCGACGACGGCGGCGGGGATGCGGAGACCGCTTCGGCGGATCAGAAAGGAGACGGGCAGATATGACACTGCAGGAGTGCTACGCCGCCATGGGCGGCAACTATGACGAGGTCCTCGGCCGCCTTCGCAGCGACCGTCTGATTCAGAAATTTGTGCTCAAATTTGTGGACGACGGCAGCTACCAGCTGCTGCTGGACTCCATGTCCTCCCAAAACTACGAGGAGGCCTTCCGGGCCGCCCACACCATCAAGGGCGTGTGCCAGAACCTGGGCCTCACCCGGCTGCTGAACTCCAGCAGCCAGCTCAGCGAGGCCCTGCGCCACGGCTATACTCCGGAGGCGGACGGCCTTGCGGAGCAGGTGGGCCGGGACTATCAGGACACCGTCGGCGCCATTCGGGCCTTTCAGGCCGCCGCCGGGACATGACGCAGGATACCGTCATCCGCGGACACGGAGGTACTGACAGATGAACAACAACAAAAAAACGCTTCGCTTTCTGATGGTGAGCCTGATCGCCGTCTCAATCCTCTGCGTCTGCATCTTCTCCTTTCTGGCTTTCTATATGAACCAGCGGAGCGGGGAGACGATCAACAGTGTGGGCAAGATCTATATGTCCGGCATGAGCCAGCAGATCTCCAAGCACTTTGAGACTACCATGGATCTGCGGCTGAGCCAGTTGGAGGCCCTGGTGGAGACCAACCTCCCCGGCAGCGTAAACCGGGACGCCCTGACGGAAAACCTGGTTTACAGCGCCAGGGCGCGGGGCTTTGAGCACCTGGCCCTCTGTTCCGCAGACGGCGGCTTTGAAACCCTCTACGGCAGCGACCTGACCGTGACCGATCCGGAGCCCTTCCTGAGCTCCCTGAATGCCGGCGAGAAAAAGATCGCCGTAGGCACCGATCCGGCCGGAAACCGCGTGGTCCTGATGGGGGTCCCCTGCGCTTATCCCATGTCCGGCGGAGGGACGTGCGCCGCCCTGGTGGCAGCCCTGCCGGTGGATTACATCAGCGACACCCTCTCCCTTGACGACGAGGACGGCATGATGTACTCCCATATCATCCGGCAGGACGGCTCCTTCGTCATCCGCAACGGCGAGGCCTACCGGGACAACTACTTTGACCGGATCTACGCCATCTATGACGAACTGGGTGGCCGCGACGCCGGTCAGCACGTCCAGGAGCTCCAGGCCGCCATGGATGCGGGGGAGGATTACTCCACCGTGCTGGTCATCGGCAAGGAACGGCGCCACCTGCTGTGCACCAAGCTGTCCTACTCGGAGTGGTATCTGGTGGTGGTCATGCCCTACGGCACTTTGAACGAGGAGATCGCCCATCTCAGCCACCAGTGGAGTTCTATGGCCATCGCCGGGTGCGTGGTGGTGCTGGCGGCGCTGCTGCTGATCTTCTTCCGCTACATTCAGATCACCAAGCAGCAGCTGGCCGAGCTGGAGCAGGCCCGGCAGGACGCAGTCTCCGCCAACAAGGCCAAAAGCGAGTTCCTCTCCAACATGAGCCATGACATCCGCACGCCCATGAACGCCATCGTGGGCATGACGGCCATCGCCACAGCCAATATCGAAAACCAGCAGCAGGTACAGCACTGCCTGAAAAAAATCGCCCTGTCCAGCAAGCACCTGCTGAACCTCATCAACGACGTGCTGGACATGTCCAAGATCGAGAGCGGAAAGATGACGCTGAACATCGACCAGCTCTCTCTGCGGGAGATGATGGACGGCATTGTCAACATCGTCCAGCCCCAAGTGCACGCCAAGCAGCAGCAGTTTGACATCTTCATCCATGACATTGTGTCGGAGAACGTGTGTTGCGACAGCGTGCGGCTGAACCAGGTGGTTCTGAACCTCCTGTCCAATGCCGTGAAGTTCACGCCGGTGGAGGGCCGCATCCACATCGCCCTGTACCAGGAGCCCTCCCCCAAGGGAGAGGACTTCATCCGCACCCATCTGCTGGTGAAGGACAGCGGCATCGGCATGTCCCCGGAGTTCCAGGCAAAGATCTTCGACTCCTTCTCCCGGGAGGACAGCCGCCGCGTCCAGCGGACCGAGGGCACCGGCCTGGGCATGGCCATCACCAAATTCATTGTGGACGCCATGGGCGGCACCATCCAGCTCCACAGCGAACAGGGCAAGGGCTCTGAGTTCCACGTGACGCTGGACCTGGAGAAATCCACCGTGCAGGAGGCGGACATGGTCCTGCCGAACTGGAACATGCTGGTAGTGGACGACGACAGGGAGCTGTGCGAGAGCACGGTGGCCTCCCTGAAATCCATCGGCCTCCACGCCGAGTGGACCCTGGACGGCGAGAGCGCCGTCCGCATGGCGGAGGAGCGCTTCCTGCGGCACGACGGCTATCACATCATACTGTTGGACTGGAAGCTGCCCAGAATGGACGGCATCGAAACCGCCCGGGAGCTGCGCCGCCGTTTGGGGGAGAATATCCCCATCCTGCTGATCTCCGCCTATGACTGGGGGGACATTGAAGCAGAGGCCAAGAGCGTCGGCATCAACGGCTTTATCTCCAAGCCCCTGTTCAAATCCACCCTCTTCTACGGCCTGCGTCCCTTTGTGGATACCGGCGAGACCGTGCCGGAGAACCTGCCCCAGGAGCATGTGGCGGATTTCAGCGGCAGGCGCATCCTGCTGGCGGAGGACAACGAGCTCAACTGGGAGATCGCCGACGAGCTGCTCACCAGCCTGGGGCTGGAGCTGGACTGGGCGGAAAACGGCAAGATCTGTGTGGAGAAGTTCAGCGCCGCCGCTCCAGGCTATTACGACGCGGTCCTCATGGACCTGCGGATGCCCATCATGACAGGCTACGAGGCCACCCAGGCCATCCGAGCCCTGGACCGCCCCGACGCCTCCCTCCCCATCATCGCCATGACCGCCGACGCCTTCTCCGAGGACATCCAGCGGTGCCTGGACGCGGGCATGAACGCCCATATCTCCAAGCCCATCGACCTGCGGGAGGTCTCCCGGCTGCTGGAAAAATATCTGGACCAATAAGCGCCGCAGGGCGGACAGAAATCTTTTCTACATATGGAGTTTTCCGACAAACTGAGGCGGCGGGCATTGCCCGCCGTCCTTCCTCATGCGCTTCTTTCCGACAAATTTTGATAAAATTCGACAAAAACTTGTTTTTCTTCTCTTTTTTTGCTATTCTGTTACCGTCGCAGGCAGTGTTTTCCATGGTTTTTCATTCCGTCCCCGGCAAATGCTACTGCCAACGCCCAGACCGTGTCTCAGCCGCCTGAAAGGAGCTTGCCATGGAATCACGTCAAATACAGCCTGAATCCCTGTTTCCCGCCATTGCCGCCCAAATCCGGGGGGCTCTCAGCACCTTTCATCTCGCGGCCGTACAGGCGGTTCCGCCGGAGGCCCGGGAGAAAGATCCGGACCTGGACCGCAAAGCCGCCGTTATGGACCAGAGCTATTACAGGCTGCTGCGGCTGGTAAACCTCCTCTCTGCCGCCGCCCTTCCGGAGGACGCACCCCTGTCCCTCCAGAACCGGGATCTGACGGAGCTCGTGGGGGAGATCTGCGACCGGGCCGGAGATCTGGCCCAATCTCTGGGGCTGGAGGTTCGGTTTTCCTGCGCCCTTTCCCGCCATGTCTGCGCGGTGGACCCCCAGATGCTGGAGCAGCTGCTGTTTCATCTGCTCTCCAACGCCTTCAAGTTCACCCCGCCCGGCGGCTCCGTCACCGTAGAGCTGCGGGTTCAGGCCAGGCGGGTGCTTCTCTCCGTCACTGACACCGGCCAGGGCATTCCCCCGGAACGCCTGGCCTCTCTGTTTGACGGCTATCTCCACATGGAGCGGCAGGCGCCCGCCCCCTGCGGCATGGGGCTGGGACTGTCCCTGTGCCGCAAAATCGCAGAGCGCCACGGCGGCATGCTGATGGCGGAATCCCAGGTGGACAAGGGCAGCCGCTTTACGCTCTCTCTGCCGGACCGGCGGGTGGAGGGCTCCGTATCCGACGTCCCCTTCGACTATGCCGGAGGCTTTAACCGCACCCTGCTGGCCCTGGCGGACGCCCTGCCCGTTCAGGCGTTTCGTATCCGCAGCCAAAGCTGACTCTCCTTCCCACAGCGGCGAGCGGCCTCTTTTCCCGAGCGGAGCTGGCACAGCGGAACATATACAATTATATATACGCTTATAGCAAACGTCAAAGTTCCTGACAAACGGACTGCCCCCTACAGGCAATGCGCAGGGGCGGCCGCCCGTTGTCAGCAATTTTGAAGATTGCTGCAGGCCCTGTTTGATAAATGGCAAAATCCTCAGCGGCGAGAGATTGATTTGCCGATAAGGCGATTTGACGCCGTCATACTCTTGTATGGCAAGGAAACCCAGCGCGGAGCGGGGGGGGGAAATCCATCGCTTGGGCGTTGTGGCATATTTCAAACAAGGCTTGGTCTGTGACTGAGCAGGCCCCATATTTTAGAAGCTGTACCAATAGGCGGCACATATTTTGGCACCGCTTCTCAACATTTTCAAGCAGAACCCACATTCCGGCTCCTCTGCCGCGGACCGGAATGTTTTTCTTTTCTTTTTTTCCATTATGGACTACAATATTTCTATACCCTGATTGAGAGGAGCGACCATATGTCTTTTAAGCGTGTCTGCGTGGCGATGAGCGGCGGTGTGGACAGCACCGGCGCCGCCCTTTTGCTGCTGCGGCAGGGATACGACGTCTTCGGCGTCACTCTGCGCCTGCGGTCGGACGATCCCCGCGCCCAGGAACCGGAGATTGAGGCCGCCCGGGCCGCCGCCGGCGTGCTGGGCATCTCCCACACGGTGCTGGACCTGCGGGACCTGTTCCGGACGGCGGTCATAGACCGCTTCGTCTCCGAGTACGCCCAAGGGCGCACCCCCAACCCCTGCCTGGACTGCAACCGGGCCGTCAAATTCGGCGCCATGCTGGACTGGGCGCTGGAGCAGGGGGCCGACGCCCTGGCCACCGGCCACTACGCAGGCGTCGCCTTTGACGACGTCTCCGGCCGCTGGCAGCTTCTGCGGGGCCGGGACCGCAGGAAGGACCAGAGCTACTTCCTCTACCAGCTGACCCAGCGCCAGCTCTCCCATCTGCTTCTGCCGGTGGGAGAATACGAAAAGCCCGCCTTGCGGGCCCTGGCGGAGAAGGCGGGCCTTGCCAACGCCCACCGGGCGGACAGTCAGGACATCTGCTTCATCCCGGAGGGGGAGTATGTGGCGTTTCTGGAGCGTCACAGCGGTGCGGAACTGGTCCCCGGCGACTTCGTGGATCAGGCGGGCCGCGTTCTGGGCCGTCACAGGGGGCTGCCCTGCTACACCACCGGCCAGCGGAAGGGCCTGGGCGTCAGCGCAGACACGCCGCTGTACGTGCTGGATAAGGACCCCGCCACCAACACCGTGACCCTGGGACCCGACAGCGCCCTGTACACCCGGGAGCTGAGGGCAAAGCGGCTGAACTGGATCTCCATTCCCGCCCTGGAGGCGCCCATGGCCGTCACCGCCAGAACCCGGCACAGCCAGCGGGAGGCCGCCGCCGTGGCGGAGCCCCTGCCGGACGGCCATGTTCTAGTGACCTTCCAGGAGCCCCAGCGGGCCGTCACACCAGGCCAGGCCGTGGTGTTCTACAGCGGCGAGTCGGTGGTGGGCGGCGGTACCATCGTAAAATGAAAAGGGACGCCTCATAGAGGCGTCCCTTTTACCGGTCGCTGGTCAGCCAGCAGTCCTGAAAGATCAGATCATCCACGTCTCCGGGGATGTCATTCCGCAAAAAAATCACAATCATATCCTCCCTTGCATTTGCGCTTCCCGCCAGTATATGCTCCTGGGAGAAAAAAGATACACGAAATCTGGGACGCCGGAAAAATAATTCCCAGCCTTTCGCAAAAGATACTCGGCAGGCCAGGACAGGCGGCCCCGGTGCGGGGCCGCCTGTCTCTTTGCTTATAGGAACTCCTCTATGGTCTTCTGCACCTCCGCCACGTCCATAGGCTTTGCCAGATGGGCATTCATCCCGCTCTCGGCGGATCTGCGCAGGTCGCTCTCAAACACATTGGCTGACAGCGCAATGATGGGGATCTTCGCCAGCGCCGGGTCTGACAGGCCGCGGATCGCCCGGGCCGCCTCCCAGCCGTTCATCACCGGCATTTGAATATCCATCAAAATCACATCGTAGTCCCCGGGCCGGGCCTGCTGCATCTTCTCCACAGCCACACTGCCATCCGGCGCGGTGTCGATGACATATCCCAGCTCCTGGAGCAGCTCCGTTGCGATCTCACGATTGATCTCATTGTCCTCCACCAGCAGGATTTTCCTGGGCTGGACGGACGCCTCCTCCTCTTCCGCGGCAGGCTGCGCCTGATCCGGCTGAATGCGGAAATCGAGGGTGGCGGTAAAAATACTGCCCCTGTTCACCTCGCTGCGCACGGAGATGGTTCCGCCCATTTTGTCCACAATGCTCTTGGCGATGGACATCCCCAGCCCTATGCCGTGGACGCCGCTGTGGGTGGTGTCCCGCTCCCGGGAGAAGGGCTCGAAGATCCGGGCCAGAAACTCCTGGCTGATGCCGATGCCGGTATCCGCCACCTCTAGCTGGTAAACCGCGTACTGCTCCGACATCAGCCCCCGCTCCGTAAGAGTCACTTCCACCCTGCCGCCAGGCTTCGTATAGGTTATGGCGTTGTTGGTCAGGTACGTCGCCAGCTGCCGCACCTTCTCCTCATCGCCGTAAATGCCGCTGTGATGCACGCCGGAGCAGTCCAGGGTGAAGTCGATGTTCTTCTCCGCCGCCTGGGGGGCCATGAAGTCATAGACCTGCCGGATGATGCCGCACAGGTCGCAGGCCTCCTCCTGGGTGCGGGCGTCCCCGGTCACCGCCGCAGAGATCTCCAGCACCCGCTCGATCATACCCATCAGCTGCCGGGCGGAGGACTCCATCCGGCCGATGTAGCTCCGGGCCGCATCCGGCTCCCGCAGATGTTTCCTCGCCAGGGCCGCGAAGCCAAAGATGGCGTTCATGGGCGTGCGCATATCGTGGGACATGTTGGAGAGAAAGGTGTCCTTGGCCGCTATCGCCTGGTTCGCCTTTTCCAGGGCCTCCGCCAGCAGCTGCTTTTGCTCCATCTCGTGGTGGATCTCCTCATCCATCCGCCGGGAACCCATGACAAGCTGGGAGGCCCGCCGCTCACCGCCCACATCCACCAGCTGGAGCTGGAGATACTTCTCTTCGCCGTCCTCCACCACCCGGTAATTCACATAGAAGCTCCCGTCCGTCAGCAGCTTTCTGCGGATGGCCTCTACGTTGAGCGCCGCCCCCACGGCCTCCCGCTCCTCCGGGTGAACCCAGATGCTCACATAGTCCGCCAGATAACCGCTGAAGGAGCGGAGCCCCCGGTCCTCCCCAAACATCCGGCTGGTCCGGCTGCTGAGGCGGTAGGGCCGGATCTGGTCGCAGTCCAGCTCTCCGTAGAGAATCGTCTCGTAATTCGCGCTGAGCCCCTCAATTACTTTCAGCCGCCGCAGGTACTCCTGGTTGAGCTGGGACCGCTCCTTGTCATACTCCTCGGTCAGAAGCGCAAGCTGACGTTCCCTCTCCCGCTTCTCGCTGAGCAGAAGCGTCCGCTCAATAATCCGCCGGTTCCGCTTTCCTGTGGCGTCGCTTAAAAACACATAGAAGATGTCCCGGCCGGAGCCGCCCCGGACAAAGTGGCCGTAGTCCTCAATCCACCGGATCTGTCCATCTCTCCGGCGCACCCGGTACTCCACATAGTCCAGATCATACTTGCTCCTGGCCACCTGCTCCCGGATGCTCCGCTCCACCTCGTCCAGATCCTCAGGACACACGATTCCCCGGAAGGAGTTCCCCGTCAGCGTCCGCAACTCCTCCATGGAGCCACACTGAAAAATCCTCAGCAGAGCGCGGTTGGCGTAGATGATCTCCTCGCCGCCGTCGGCGTAGTAGATCAGCACGCCGCCGGGCATCTCCTCCATAAACCGGAGATTCTCCAGGGCCGCCTGAAATTCCGGTCCCTGGGGCAGAGTGCGCAGAAGCTCCCCGCCGGCATCGCCCAGCAGCTGGTCAAGCTCCACATGGCCGGCCTGGAGGACGCTCAATAGCTCCGCAATACGGCCTATCAGATGGTTGTTCCGGCTCCGCTCTTCCATAGCGCCCTCCTCCGGTTAAATTCACCCTGGATTCCCCTGTATTCGCAGCCGCCATGCGCTTTGCGCGGCGGCAGGCCTTCGGCCTGCCGCCTTTCAGCTCTGCTTACTATACCACAGAATCACTCATTTGTCATTATTTTTATTATCTCCCGGACCGGCAAAAAGAGACGCGCCTGCGGCGCGTCTCTTTTTGCTCAAACACTATGATTCCAGGTCCTGCCCGCCGGCGCCGCTCTCCTCCGGCGGCGGCTCCGTTCCGGCTGAAGCCGCTCCCTCCTCCGCCGGGGCGGACTCCCCGCCCGGGGCCTCGATCTTCCGGGAGATCATGTGGACCTTTTTGGCGGGGGCCTCGATCCCCTCCGGCGCAGAGGGACGGAAGCCGCCCTCCGCCGGCTTGGTGGACGCGTAGGGATTCTCCACCAGCTCCGGGTCCCGGCCCTCGATGATGGCCACCATCTCGCCGCCGGTGATGGTCTCCTTCTCCAGCAGGTATGCCACCACCTTGTCCATGTCCTCCCGATTCTCCCGGATGACCTCCACGGCGGTCTTGTAGCACTGGTCCAGGATCTCCTTCACCGCCGTGTCCATGCGGGCGGCGGTGTCCTGGGCGCAGTCCATGCCGTAGCCGCCGTCCAGGTACTGATTTCTTCGGGAGGCCAGGGCCATCATGCCGAACTCGTCGCTCATGCCGAACATAGCCACCATGTTCCGCGCCACATTGGTAGCGTCCTGAATGTCCTGGGACGCGCCGTTGGTCATGGTGTCCATCACCACCTCCTCGGCGGCCCGGCCGCCCATGGAGACGGTGATCTTGGCCATCAGCTCCTCCCGGGTCCGCAGCTCCGTTTTGTCCTCCTCGGGCATCAGCAGCGTGTAGCCCAGGGACCCCTGGGTGTGGGGGACAATGGTGATCTTCTGCACCGGCTCGGTGTTCTTCTGCTTATAGGCCACCATGGCGTGGCCCACCTCGTGGTACGCCACCAGCTTCTTCTCAAACTCCGTCAGGACGCTGCCCTTTTTCTCTGTGCCGGCAATGACCAGTTCAAAGGCGGCCAGCATATCCTCCTGGGTCACCAGCTTCCGCCCCTTGCGCACGGCCCGCAGAGCGGCCTCGTTCACAAGGTTGGCCAGGTCCGCGCCCACGCAGCCGGCGGTGGCCAGGGCCACCTTTTTGAGGTTCACGTCCTCCGCCAGCTTGATGTTCCGGGTATGGACCTGGAGGGTGGAGATGCGCCCCGCCAGGTTGGGCCGGTCGATAGTGATCCGGCGGTCAAACCGCCCGGGCCGCAGCAGGGCCTGGTCCAGCACCTCCGGGCGGTTGGTGGCCGCCAGGAGGATGACGCCCTTGGTGGGGTCAAAGCCGTCCATCTCGGCAAGGAGCTGGTTCAGCGTCTGCTCCCGCTCGTCGTTGCCGCCCATGCGGTTGTCACGGGATTTGCCGATGGTGTCCACCTCGTCGATAAACACGATGCAGGGGGCCACCTTGCTGGCCTCCTTGAAGAGATCCCGCACGCGGCTTGCGCCCACGCCCACGAACATCTCCACGAAATCGGAGCCGGAGATGGAGAAGAAGGGCACGCTGGCCTCTCCGGCCACGGCCTTTGCAAGCAGCGTCTTGCCGGTGCCCGGGGGACCCACCAGCAGCGCACCCTTGGGGAGCTTCGCGCCGATCTCAGTGTATTTTCCGGGGTTGTGGAGGAAGTCGATGATCTCCGTCAGGGATTCCTTGGCCTCGTCCTGGCCCGCCACGTCGGCGAAGGTGACGCCGGTCTGCTTTTCCATGTAGACCTTGGCGTTGGACTTGCCCACGCCGCCGATGCCGCCCATGCCCCCCATGCCGCTCTTGCCGGCCACCCAGCGCATCACCAGCATGAACACCAGCATCAGGATGACAAAGGGCAGAATGTACTCCACCAGGAAGAGCATAATGGGGCTGACCTGGGCCTGATAGTCCTTGTTGACGCGGATGACGGCGTCTCTCCCGTGCTCCAGCTCCATATCCGCTTTCTCCGTGCGCTCAATCACCTTCTCGTAGGACTCCAGCTGCACGGTGAAAAGCCGCAGGGAAACCTGCTGCTCCTGCCCCTGTTCATCGGTGACGGTATAGGCAGGGGTCCCATCCTCCAGGGTGACCTTGGTATATTCCCTGCCCTCCTTGTCGGTGTAGACGTACCCGTCCACCGGCGTGATAATCAGGATGGCCTCGCTGTTGTCGAAGTCTATGGCCGCGACATCGCCATATTCCAGCATCTCCAAAAAGTCTTTTTTGTACTCCAGCTCCACGGAGGAGGACTGACGCCCGGCGCTGGTCATGTAGGTGGAGGCGTAGCTGATGACGATGGTCAGCAGCAGCGCCCAGCACACCAGCTGGACGACGCCCCGCCAGCTGCCGCTGTTCTTGCCGCCGCCGCGTTTGTTCTTGTTGTCGTTTTGATCCATTTATTGGAACTCCTTTCAGAGGAAAAATAGCCGAAAAAACCGGTAATCCTCCATATACCTATATGACAGGCAGTATATCGCAGTATACCACACAACCCGAAAAGCTACAAGAACCAGGAATGCTTTTTCTATGAAATTTCTGTGAATTCCACTTTATTGTCTCCCGCTTGTATGGTATACTTGCTTTTGAATACGACAAAATTTTCTGCAAGGAGACACTATGGACGAAAAGAGAAGAGACGGCCTCACCGCCGAAGCCGACGGCATCATTGAGGGCCGCAACGCCGTCATCGAGGCGCTGCGGGCGGGAACCGCTGTTGATAAGATCTATCTCCAAAGGGGAGAGACGGACCGCACCCTGGGCCACATCGCCTCCAAGGCCCGGGCGGCGGGCGTGGTGGTGGTGGAGGCGGACCGGCGGAAGCTGGACGCCATGAGCCGCACCCATGCCCACCAGGGCGTCATCGCCCTGGCCGCCGTGCGGGAGTACGCCGGCGTGGAGGACATCCTCCGCGCCGCGGCGGAGAAGGGGGAGCCCCCCCTGATCGTGGTCTGCGACGAGATCTCCGACCCCCAGAACCTGGGGGCCATCATCCGCACCGCCGAGTGCGCCGGGGCCCACGGGGTCGTCATCCCCAAGCGCCGCAGCGCGGGACTGACGGCCATCGTGGCCAAGACCTCCGCCGGGGCGGTGGCCCATGTGCCGGTGGCCCGGGTGCCCAACATCCCCTCCCTCTTGAAGAACCTGAAAAAGCAAGGCGTGTGGGTCTTCGGCACGGCGGCGGACGGAACCACCGCCCTCTATGACGCCGATTTGAAGGGCCCCGCCGCCATTGTCATCGGCAGCGAGGGCGCGGGCATGACCCGTCTGGCGTCGGAGAACTGCGACTTTCTGGTCAGCATCCCCATGCGGGGAAAGCTCTCCTCCCTGAACGCCTCCGCCGCCGCGGCCATTTTGCTGTATGAGGCCGTCCGCCAGCGGATCGGCTGAGGAGAGAAAATCTATGGACCCCAAGAACAACAAAAATCCATACGGCCTGGAAAACGCCACAGACGTGCCCGCCGACCAGGAGGACTACTCCCTGGAGGAGATTCTGGCGGAGTTCGGCGGCAGTTTGGAGCAGATGCTCCTCAAGGGCACGGAGGCGGCTGAGGAAGCGTCCCCGCCTCCGCCTCAGCCCCCGGTGCCCCCTCCGCCTCAGCCGGTGCCCCCCAGGGCGCGGCCCCTGCCGCCGGAAAAGGAGCCGCCCAAGCCGGCCCCCGTCCCGCCTCCCCCGCCGGAGGAGGCGCCCGAACCGGCGGAGAAACCTGCTCTGGAGGAGGCGCCTGCGCCGAAAGAGACGCCCGCGCCGGAGGAGGAACCCAGACTTGAGGACATCCTGGCAGACCCCTCTTTGCGGGAGCCCGCCTCCCCCACCGTAGAGCTGGATATTCTGGACATGGCCCTGCCCAAGGCTCCCCGCCCCGTGTCCCTGGAGGACATGGTGGGCAGTACCGTGGATGCGGTGATGGAGGAGTCGTCGGAGCCCCTGCTGCCCCCCAAGCGGCGGGGCCTGTTCTCCCGGAAGCCTCTGGAGGAGACGGAGCAGCTCTACGCTCCCCCGGAGCCGGAGCCCGAGCCGGACCCGGAGCCCATCGGCCCGGAACCGGAGCTGTTCCGGGAGGCGGCGGAGCACCGGACGGCGTACCGCCGCTGCAGACGCCTTCTGCCCGCGGCGGCCGTGGTCTCCCTGGTTCCCACGCTGCTGCTGGCGCTGGAGCGTTTCGGCATTGCCGTCCCCGGCTGGAGCGGCGACCCCAGGCGGCAGACCTATGTCCTGCTGGCCTGCCTGGCTGTAACGGCCCTGCTGTGCCGCCACGTCTTTTTCAAGGGGGCAAGGCTGCTGGTCCGGGGCCGCTGCACCGGGGAGCTGCTGATCGCTCTCTCCGCCCTGGTCTCGGCGGCGGACTGCGTCTGCTGCCTGATGGAAAACCAGCGGACGGAGACCCTGCCCTACGCCTCCGTCAGCTGTCTGGCCCTGACCTTTGCCCTGTGGGGCTGCCAGCGGGAGAGCGGCGGAATGTACGACACCTTCCGCTCCGCCTCGCTGGACGACGATCCCCCCTATCTTGTGACGGATACCCCCCAGGGGGCCTGCAAGCAGCGGGGCGACGTCCCCGGCTTCTACACCGCCGCCATACGGGACAATGGCGCGGTTTTGTGGCAGACGGCCTTTCTGCCCCTGGTGCTGGCGGCCTCCATGGTCTTCGCGGGCCTCAGCTCCCTGGGCCAGAAGCGGGTGGACGATTTCTTTTTGAACTGGTCCGCCATCCTGGCGGCGGGTGCCTCGTTTGCCCTGCCCCTGGGCTGGGGACTGGCCTACGGCAACCTGGCCCGGCACCTGCAAAAAGCGGGCTGCGCCGTGGCGGGGTGGTTCGGCGCGGAGCGGATCAGCCGGAGAAAAAAGATGATCCTGACGGACGCGGACCTCTTTCCCCCCGGCACCATGCAGCTGGGAGGCGTGAAGGTCTTTGGCGAGGTGCTCTCCGTAGCGCTGTCTTACGCCGCCTCCATGGCCCGGGCCGCCGGCAGCGGGCTGGAGCGGCTGTTTGACGAGCTGCTGCGCGCGGAGCTTGGCAGCTATGAGGAGGTCTCCGGCTTCGCCTTCTACGAGGAGGGAGGCTGGTCCGCCACCATCCGCGGGGAGTCCATCCTTATGGGCACCGCCTCCTTTATGCGCAAAATGGACGTGCGCCTTCCCGGGGACATCAACCTGAAAACCGGGCTGTTCCTCTCCGTGGATCACCATCTGATCGCCGTGTTCGCCATCAAATACAACGCCTCGGAAAACGTGGACTTCGCCCTGCGGATGATGACCCGCAGCCGCGTCTGCCCCATTCTGGCCTCCCGGGACCCCAATATCGTCCCGGAGCTGCTGCGCCGGAAATTTCACAAGGGCGTGAAGGTGGAGTTTCCGGACCTGACCACCCGGGTGGCCCTCAGCGAGGCGGAGCTGGATCGGGGCCTCCCCCGGGCGCTGATCTTCCGGGAGGGCCTGCTGCCCTATGCCGAGGCGGTGGTGGGCAGCCGCCGGATGTGCAAAGCGGTGCGCCGCTCCACCGTCTTCTCCCTGCTGGGCAGCGCGGCGGGGACGCTGCTGACGTTCTATCTGGTGTTTTTGCAGCAGTACGCCCTGCTGACCCCCCTGGCCCTGGAGCTCTTTTTGCTGCTGTGGACTCTTCCGGTGCTGCTGATGGTGGACTGGGCCGGCCGGTACTGAGGGAATCATCTATGACGGATTTTCAAAAATATGAGAAGCTGAATATTGACGGGTCCTGGATCAACCTGGAAAAGGGAGACGCCAAGGGCGGCTGTTTCTGCACGCCCAAAGGCGCAAAGGTCATCGGCTGGGAGAACGGCATCCACTACTGCTTCATCCGCGGCTATGGAGAGACGGTCTTTGCCGTGAACCCGGAGAGCTGCGCGGAGGAGAACGTCTACCCCCTGGCGGCGAATTTCCGGGACTTCCTCCGCCTTCTCCTGGCCTGCGGAACCACCACCGCCATGGAGCAGATCGTCTGGTGGAGCGAGGCGCAGTTTCAGGCGTTTCTGGCGGAGGAGGCGCCGCCGCCGGAGCGGACGGCGGTCCTGGCGCAAATCCGGGAGGCCTTTCAGCTGCAGCCCATGGAAAACCCCTTCCAGTACGTCAAGGCCCTCCAGGCGGGTTTTGACCGCGGAAAACTCCGCTACACGGACGAATATTACGAGGTCACAGGCCGCGCCCGGCCCGACGGGTCGCACCCGGAATCGGGAGGCTTTGAATTTCCCCCGGTCCTCTTTACTTTTTTCCGCCGGGATCAGGACAGCGGAACATGATGGAAGCCTGAAAAGTGCGCAGAGAGCCCTTTCCGGGTGATCTCCGGCCTGAGAGCCGCCCTGCGGACGGCTGGCCTGCGAAACGCGCCTGCGGGCACAGCCCGCACACACCCTTCTTTCCGTTGACGAAATCTCCAGCCTCTTTTGACAGTCTGAGGCGGCATGGATTCACCATGCCGCCTCTTTTTGTCTCTCACGCCAGCTCTGCCTGGCCGGTGTACAGCTGGTAGTATCTTCCCTTCTGCGCAATCAGATCCTCATGGTCGCCCCGCTCGATGATCTTTCCCTGCTCCAGCACCATGATGGCCTTGGCGTTGCGGACCGTGGAGAGCCGGTGGGCGATGACAAACACCGTCCGTCCCGCCATCAGCCGGTCCATGCCCTGCTCGATGAGCTTCTCTGTCCGGGTATCGATGGAGCTGGTGGCCTCGTCCAGGATCAGTACCGGCGGATTGGCGCAGGCCGCCCGGGCGATGTTCAGAAGCTGCCGCTCCCCCTGGCTCAGACTGCCGCCGTCGCCGGAGAGCACGGTGTCGTACCCCTTGGGCAGGTGGCGGATGAAGGCGTCCGCCCCCGCCAGCCTGGCGGCGGCCTCCACCTCCTCATCCGTGGCGTCCAGGCGGCCGTAGCGGATGTTGTCCGCCACGGTGCCGGTAAAGAGATGGGTGTCCTGAAGGACCACTCCCAGGGAGCGGCGCAGGGCGTCCTTGGAGATGTCCCGCACGTCGATGCCGTCATAGGTGATGGCGCCGCTCTGGATCTCATAGAAGCGGTTGATGAGACTGGTGATGGTGGTCTTGCCCGCGCCGGTGGAGCCCACAAAGGCGATCTTCTGCCCAGGCTTTGCAAAGAGGGAGACGTCGTTCAAAACGATGTGATCCTCGTTGTAGCCGAATACCACGCGGTCGAACCGGACATCCCCCCGGAGGGGGACCAGCGTCCCGTCGGGCTTCAGCCAGGCCCAGGCGTTGTTGTCGTAGTGGACCCGGGTGACGCCGCCGGACTCGTCCTCCGCCGCCCGCACCAGCTGCACCTCGCCCCGGTCTGTCTCCGGCTGGGCCTCCATCACCTCAAAGACCCGCTCCGCGCCGGCTATGGCGGAGAGGATGGTGTTCATCTGCTGGGAGATCTGGGTGACGGGCTGGCCCACCTGCCGGGTATACTGGAGGAAGGCCCCCAGGTCCCCCAGCCGGAAGGCCCCGCCGCTGTGGATGGCGAACACAGCGCCCAGACAGCAGCTGAGAGCGTAGTTGATATAGTTCAGGTTGCCCATGGCGGGCATCATGGCCCCGGCGTAGGCGTGGGCCCGGGAGGCCGCCTGCCGGTAGGCCTCGTTCCGGGCATAAAAGCCCTCCTTCGCGGCAGCCTCATGGTTGAAGACCTTGATGACCTTCTGCCCCTCGATCATCTCCTCAATATAGCCGTTGACCGCTCCCAGGGCGCTCTGCTGGGCGGCGAAGTACCGCCGGCTGCGGCCGCCGATGGCTCTGACCACCAGCAGCATCACCGCCAGCACGGCGAAGGTAATCAGCGTCAGCACAGGGCTGAGGACCAGCATCATGACGATGGTGCCCGTGAAGTTCAGCGTGCAGGAGACCACGCTGCCAAAGCTGTTGTTCAGCGCCTCGGAGACGGTCTCAATGTCGTTGGTGTAGCGGCTCATAAGCTCGCCGTGGGTGTGGGCGTCGAAGTATTTCAGCGGCAGCTTCTGCATCCGCTCAAACAGGTCCGCCCGGATCCTCGCCACGCAGGTCTGGGAGATGTGCACCATGATCCTGGCGTATCCAAAGGAGCAGGCCGCCCCCGTGATGTACACCGCCGCCATGAGGCACAGCATCCTGGCAAGCCCCGGGAAGTCCCCGGGCAGAATATAGTCGTTAATCAGGGGCTTAATGAGATAGGAGCCCCCCACGGTGCAGGCGGAGCTGACGCACAGCAGCACCACTACCACCGCCAGCAGCGCCTTGTAGCGCCCCAGGTAGGCCATCAGCTTCCCCAGGGTGGCGCGGATATTTTTCGGCTTCTGGAAGCCGCCTCTGGGGCCGTGGCGGCCCGGGCCTCCCGGCCCCATGGGTCTTTTGCTCTCAGCCACCGATGCTCACCCCCTCCTGCTGGGACTGGTACACGTCCCGGTAGATCTCACAGTTTTCCATCAGCTCCTCATGGGTTCCCTGGGCGGCGATGCGGCCGGCGTCCATCACCAGGATCATGTCCGCGTCCCGCACGGAGGCCACCCGCTGCGCAATAATCAGCTTGGTGGCGTCCTTCAATTCATTGGCAAAGGCCGCCCGTATTTTGGCGTCCGTGGCCGTGTCCACGGCGCTGGTGGAGTCGTCTAAAATCAGCACCCTGGGCTTTTTCAAAATCGCCCGGGCAATGCACAGCCGCTGCTTCTGCCCGCCGGAGACGTTGACGCCCCCCTGGCCCAGGTCGGTGTCCAAGCCGTCGGGCATCCGCTCCAGAAACTCGTCGGCGCAGGCGGCGCGGCAGGCCGCCCACAGCTCCTCCTCCGATGCGTCCGGATCTCCCCACAGGAGGTTCTCCCGGATGGTGCCGGAGAAGAGGGTGTTCTTCTGCAGCACCATGCTCACCGCGTCCCGCAGGTGCTCCATGGTGTAGGCCGCCACAGGCCGTCCGCCCACGGACACGGTGCCCTCTCCCGCCTCGTAGAGCCGGGGGATCAGGGACACCAGGGTGGTCTTGGCGCTGCCGGTGCCGCCCAGAATGCCCACGGTGGACCCGGCGGGGATGTGGAGGCTCACGTCCCGGAGAATCCACTCCGTGTTCCCCGGATTGTACTTGAAGGAGACGTGGTCAAAGTCAATGCTGCCGTCCTTCACGGCGGCGGGGACCTGCGCACCGCTTTCGTCCGTGTCCGTCTCCGCGGCCCCGTCGGTGATGGCGGGCTGTTCCTCCAGCACCTCCACAATCCGGCGGGCGCAGGCCACCGAGCGGCTGAGCATCATGAAGATCATGGAAACCATCATGAGGGACATCATGATCTGGGTGATGTAGGTAAAGTAGGTCATCAGCTTCCCCGCCTCCAGGGTCCCGGCGTAGACCATCTGTCCGCCAAACCACATGACGGCGATGATGGTGCCGTAGACAATCAGCATCATGACGGGCATATTGATAACCACCATGCCGAAGGCCCGGAGGGAGGTGTCCTTCAAGTCGTGGTTGCGGGCGGCGAACTTCTCCTTCTCATGCTCCTCCCGGACGAAGGACTTCACCACCCGGATGCCCGCCAGATTCTCCTGCACCACCAGGTTCAGCGCGTCCGTCTTCTCCTGGAGGGAGCGGAACATGGGCCCCACCCGGGTCAGAATCAGCGCCACGGCGATAATCAAAAGGGGCAGGGCCGCCAGAAATACGCTGCTCAGCCGTAAACTGATGCGCACGGACAGCACCAGGGCCGACACCAGCATCACCGGAGCCCGCACCAGCAGCCGCATGCCCATCATCAGCGTCATCTGCATGGCGTTGACGTCGTTGGTGAGCCTTGTCACCAGGGAGGCGGTGGAAAACTTCTCGATATTGGAGAAGGCAAAATTCTGAATGTGGTCGTACTCCGCCCGGCGGAGATTTGCGCCGAAGCCCTGGCCTGCCACGGAGGACAGCACCGCCGCCCCCAGCCCCAGGGCCAGGGACACCATGGCCATGGCCACCATGACGCCGCCCCGGCGCAGAATGTAGCCCTGATCGGCGTTTTTGATGCCGATGTCCACAATGTCGCTCATCACCAGGGGAATCAGCAACTCAAACACCGCCTCCAGGGCGCTGCACGCAACGCCGGCGGCGATCCACTTTCCGTATGGCCGCGCATGGGGCCACAGTTTTTTTATCATGTATGCAGTTCCTCCTTCAAATTCTCAACGATCCGGTCCAGCAGCCGCAGCAGCGTCTCCCGCTCCTCTGCGGAAAAGCCCCGGACCATGGCCTCCTCGCTGGCCAGAAAGCTCTCCGTAAACCGGGTCTGCCGCTCCCTGCCCTTGTCCGTCAGGGTGATGAGCCGCTGCCGGGCGTCCGTATCGCTGACGGTCCGCCGCACCAGCCCCTTCTCCTCCATCCGGTCCAGGATGCCGTTGACGGTGGAGGGCTTCGCCCGCATGAACTCGGTGAGCTCCCGCTGGGGGACCCGGCCGCCGTGCTGGTGGAGATACATCAGGACATGGGTCTGGACCGGCGTCACGTCATAGCATGAAACCCTTGCGTCCATGGCGCATCTGGCCATCTGCGCCGCCCAGCCCAGGGTGGGCCCCAGGCGGCGGGAATCATCGTGCCGCATCCCCGCGCCTCCTTTCACTGGCATGGCAAAATATTTAGCTGGCTAAATATTAGCAGACTAAATATTAGCACATGGCCCCCTGTCCTGTCAATGTGCAAAATGACAATCTTTTTTGAACGATTTGTAAACGAAAAGTGCCGAAATTCGTCTGGTTGTAAACAAATTGTGAAGGATCGCAAAAGGCGGTTGACTTTTCCCGCGGCCTCGGATATGATGAACCCATCAAGCGGAAAGCTTGAGCTACACACACCATTTTCCCTCTCCTTTCTCTATAATCATACGGGGAACCGGGCAGTCTGCGAGGACTGCCCGGTTCCCCGTTTTCCGCCGGACTGCGGCGGGAGGGGACCTTTGGGGGCGGGTTTTGGGGAGATGAACCTTTTGAAGTGAACCCTTTTTAGAGAGGAGATGGCCCGCTGAAGGCAGCGGACCCCACTAAGGGGCTGCCATTTCCTATTGGACAGATCCCGCTGTGTGAGGGGTCCTCCCATTGCAGTATGAAAAACTGCTGACAGCGGGCCGCCTGTTGAGAATCTTGGCGTTTCCTGTCAAACAAAGCGGCAGTACTTCCCCCAAAAACCGGCACACATTTGTGGGGCCCGCACCCCTGTGCGGGCTAATCCCTCCTTCAGCCTCCCGCCGCTCACTTTTGAATATCAATTTATTTTTATCGAAAAACAATAAATTTTTGTTGACATTCGGTGGAGTCCATGGTAGGATACCAGAAAAAGGAGGTGTCCCGCCATGTGCTTAACTGCTTTTCTGATACCCACCGGGCTGGCGCTGCTCATCCTGGCCGCGGTACTGCTGGTACAGGGGGTGCGGCAGAATCACAGGGGGAAGATGTTCTCCTCCGTGGGAATTCTGGCGATTTTGGCGGCCGGGTGCGCAGTGATGATGGAGTTCATCACCCGGCCTCTGTAAGGGGGCAGACAGATGGAAAAGGTCTCTGTTCAAAAAATCGCCCGGGTGCTGAACCTGCTGATTCTGGCGGCCCTGGCCTGCAACCTGATTATTTTGTATCTGGTGCCCGCTGCCGTGTTGATGGATCAGCACAGTCTGCTGGGCGGAGTCGGAGAGTACCTCTCCGGGATCTTTCACCCAGGGGAGGATGGCATCGTAGCGGCAAGTCTTGCCGCCAGCTTTATCTCCTGGTTTTGGTTCTGGCGGGACGCCTATACGCTGGTGCTGACGCTATTTCTGGTCATCTCCGGCATCTGCACCGCCGTCATCCTCTGGCAGGCCCACCGTGTCCTTGGCTCCATCACGGAAGGGCGCCCCTTCTCCATGGAGAACGCCGCCAGCCTCCGCCGGGCCGCCGTGTGCTGTTTCTTCATCGCCGGAGCGGCCCTGGCAAGGGTGATTTTCAGCGTCTGCTGGTACCGCTCCCCCCTGCCCCTGGCCACGTACAACGCCCTCTTTGTCCCCATGTTCGCCATGGGCGGGCTGCTGTGTCTGGTCATGTCCGCCCTCTTCCGCCAGGCGGCGGAGCTGAAGGCGGAAAACGACCTGACGATTTGAGGTGGGCCATGATCGTAGTAAATCTGGATGTGATGATGGCAAAACGGAAGATGACCCTCTCCCAACTCTCGGAGAAGGTGGATGTGACATTGGCAAACCTGTCCATCCTGAAAAACAACAAGGCCAAGGCGGTGCGCTTTTCCACCCTGGAGGCCATCTGCGCCGCCTTGGACTGCCAGCCGGGGGACATTTTGGAATTTGTGCCGGACTAAGTACAGTTTCGCGGGTCCAGGGGCGCGGCGCCCCTGGCGGGGTGCAGGGGCGGAGCCCCTGCCAAAGCCCTCAGCAGAGCCTGTGCGGCGCAGCGGCTCCCATATTGAGAGCCCCTTACGCGCCTGCGTAAAAAGAAACCCAAAAGAACTTTCATAACGCTGTCTGCAGTTTGCGGACAGCCCGAACAGGAGAATGGATATGAACAATATGGAAAACGCCCTCGTTCCGGAGGGCGCGGCGAAGCCTGCCCAAAACGTGCGAAAAATCTATGAGACCACCCCCCGCAGCCGCCTCTTTCTGGCGGGAACGCTGGCCCTGTGTCTCCTGCTGGTAAACGCCGTCACGTGGCCCTGGGGCATGGGGAACACAGTGACCGTCTTCGCCTGGTATGCCCTTCTGCTGCCGGCCATGGGCCGGGAGGCCCTGCTCCGCCGCCGGGAGAGCAGGGTGCTGCTGGCGGCAAATCTGCTGCTGGCCGCCTCCTTCGCCCTGACCTCCAACCCCTGGTTCCGGCTCTGGAATTTCCTGGCCCTGGCGCTTCTGGTCCCCATCCACACCGCCTCCCTCACGGCCGGGGACCTGCTGCCCTGGTGGCGGCCCGCCATGGTGGAGGAGCGGCTGGGACTGCTGTGCCGCGGCGTCTTCTGCCACCTGGGGACGGCCCCCGCAGCCCTCTCCGCCGGACGGGAAAAGAAAAGCGTGAGTCTCACCGTGGTGCTGGGCGCGGCCGCCGCCCTGGGGCTGGTGTCCGTCCTGCTGCCCATCCTGGCCTCCGCAGACGCGCTGTTCGCCGCCGCCACCCGGGGGCTGACGGAATTTATCCGCCTCCACTTCGCCCGGGGTCTCTGGAAGCTCCTGTGGGCCCTGGCGCTGACGCCCTTCCTCTTCGGCCTGCTGTACTGCCTCCGCCGCGTGCCCGCCAGGACGAGGACGCATACGCTCTACACCGTGGACAGCGCCCTCTTCGCCATCATTCTGGGGGCTCTGGATGTGCTGTACCTGCTGTTCCTGGCAGTGCAGTCCGCCGGGCTCTTCGGCGGAGCGGAGTACCTGGCCCAGAGGGGCATCTCCTACGCCGAGTGGGCCCGCAGCGGCTTTTTCCAGATGGTGGGCGTCACCGTCATCAATCTAGCGGCGGTCATGGCATCCATGACCTTCTCCCAGCAGGAGAGCCGGGGCTGGCGGGCCGTCCGGGTACTGTCCACGGCGCTGATAGGGGAGAGCCTGGTCCTTCTGGCCTCCGCCGCCTGGCGGATGACGCTGTACGTCTCCGCCTACGGCCTCAGCTTCAAGCGCTTTATGACCTACTGGGGCATGGTAATGATGGCGCTGTTCCTGCTCTCGGCCCTGGAGAAGGTCCGGAGGCCGGACCGCTCCTTCTGCCGCCGGGCCCTCCCCCTGGCCCTGGCGGGGTGGCTGGCGGTCAACTGCATCCCCGTGGACTACCTGGTGGCGAAAAACCAGGTGGACCGGTATCTCTCAGGGGAGAGCCCCATTCTCAGCGTCCACTATCTGGCCTACTCCCTGTCCTACGACACCCTCTCCCAGCTGGAGCGGCTGGGCCCCGCGCTGCCCCTGGCGATCTGCGAGGGGGACTGGTGGAACATGCAGGATACCGCGGGCAGTCTGGTGGAAAGGCGGCGCGCGGCGGCCCGGGAGGACTGCGCCGACTGGCGCAGCTGGAACCTCTCCGCCTGCCTTGCCGCCGGCGGGAGGTAACCCTCCCGGTTACAGAAAAAAGAAAGGCCCGCTCCGAGAGCGGGTCTTTCTCAAGCTCCTCATTTCTGATCTCCCACGCTGTGCGTCCGCAGATACTCCAGCCAGATCCTGCACCCTGCCGGGTTCAGATGCACCCCGTCAAAGTTCAGGTTCTGCGGCAGGCATCCGTCCTCTCCGGCCAGGGCCTCCGCCACGTCCACCAGGGCGCAGTCCTTCTCCTCCGCCAGGGCCCGAATCACCCCGTTGTACACGCCGATGCGCTCGTTGCTCACATAGCTGCCCTTGGCGTCCTGCTTGGCGCTGACCGGCAGAATGGTCTGGAGGACGATCTCGGCGTCCGGGTGGTCCTCCCGGATGCGGTCGATGACCTTGGCGTACTGGTCGTGGAAGGTCTCCTTTTTGCTCCAGCCCAGCTCGTTGATCCCCAGCATCAGATAGACCTTGCCGCACTCAATCTCCTTCAGGGCGTCCAGCAGGGGGACCTTCCCGTCCTCCGCGGGCCAGGCCTTCTTGGTGAACACGGACTCCACCGTGGCCCCCACGCCGTAGAGATAGGTGCCGGTTTTCAGCCCGCTGTACAGGTGAAAGCCCTCCGTGCGGGAATCCCCCAGAAAGACGGCGTCCTCGAAATATGTATCCTCCACGGCCTCGCTCTCCGGCACCGGGCCGAAGGAATCCTCCAAACCTGCCGTCTTTGCCTGCACCCGCTTTGCCTCCACGGCAGCGTCCTGCTTTGCACCGCCGGCAAACCGCACGACGGACACGGCTTCTCCCGCCTTCGCCGGCGCCGGCTCCTGAACGGCGCCCGCCGGTCCCCCCGGTGTCAGCAGCTCCGCGGACACCAGAAGCATCGCCAGAATCGCCGGCATCTTCTTCCGATTTTGTCTCTTCTCCCGCTTTCCCGCCATGTGTCTCCCCCGCTCCCGCAATTTTCCGCGCCTGTTTTCCTGGCTCCTATTATACATCGTTTTGTCGAAAAATGTCGAAACAAATCGATAAAATTTTGATGACAAATTCTTTACAATTCTTACAAAAGCCGGGGGTTTTTTACCGTTTTCGCCTCCCGCCCCACAATCGAACGCCCGCGGCCAGTACGGCCGCGGGCGCTTCGGCATTATTTCCGCAAATTTTCAGGATAGGCCCCCGCCTGGTGGAGCGTCCGCAGCTCCTCCGCCACGGTCTCCCGGTCCTCCCGGTAGGTCATGCCGAACCACTTGTCGGCGGACCGCAGGACGGAGACCTCCAGCTCTCCTGCACGCAGCAGATCGTCCACCATAATGGGCAGCAGACACTCCGATTGGGGGTCCCGGCCCCCCTCTCCCTGCAGGAATCGGGCAAAATAGTCCTCCAGCACCGGGAAGACGGAGGGCATGAAGCCCCAGTAGTTCATGGACACCGTGGACTCCGGGTCCAGCAGGCGGTCCGCCGCCAGGTCCCGCAGGGTCCCGTCGGAAAAGAGCTGAATCTTCTTCGTCTCCCGGACGGACCGCAGCCGCCCGTCCTCCACGGTGCAGATACCCCGGGACACAGTGCCGTGGAGGCTGGCGGTGTTTTTCAGAAGGTACCCCACCATGGCGGCCTTCCCCGCCGCCGGGAGGCCCGTCAGCTCCTTGTACATCGCCCGGTAGGCGTCGATGCCGTAGTAGTCGTCAGCGTTGATGACGCAGCAGGGCTCATGGACCACATCCGCCGCGCACAGCAGGGCGTGGACGGTGCCGAAGGGCTTGGTCCGCTCCGGCGGGGGCGCGTAAAACGCGGGCAGGGAAGAAAAATCCTGGAAGGCGTAGGCCACCTCCACAGGAGCGCCGTCCCCGGCGGTCTTCCGCTCCAGGTAGTCCCCGCAGAGACGGCGCACCAGCCCCTCCATCTCCGGCTTGATGATAAACACCACCTTGCCAAAGCCCGCCCGCAGGGCGTCATAGATGGAGTATTCCATCAAAATCTCTCCGCCGGGGCCGATGCCGTCCACCTGCTTGCTGCCGCCGTAGCGGGACCCCAGGCCCGCCGCCATGATGACCAGGGAAACCTTCATAACATCCTCCGAATCCGGTCCGCCGCCGCATATGGCGCTGCGCAGACCGTCTTTTGTACATTTATAACACTACTATACCCCATCCTGCCCCGCTTTTCAACCGCCCTTGACTTTTTCTCGAAAGGATTTATAATAGGAGACACAAAACTGAGAACAATTTTCAAATTGGAGATGCCATATGCCCTACAACACAAGACAACGACAGGCCGTCCTCCGCTGTCTGGAGCGGCGGCCGGAGGAGGCCCTCACCGCCTGCGAGATCGCGGCGGCCCTGCGGCGGGACCAGTGCCCGGTGGGACTGGCCACCGTATACCGCCAGCTGGAGCGGCTGGAGGAGACGGGCCGCGTTCACCGGGTGGACACCGGGGAGGGGGCGCTGTACCAGTTCTGCGTCCACGGCGGCGCCCGGGCATGCTTTCTGCTCCGGTGCGAAACCTGCGGCCGCATGGTCCATCTGGACTGCTCCCACCTGGAGGAGCTCTGCCGGCACCTGGCGGCGGACCACCGCTTCCGGGTGGACCCCCGCCGGACCATTCTGACCGGGCTGTGCGATGCCTGCGGCAGAGAGGAGGCGTCCCATGGAGCGACCTGAGCTGCTGGCCTGCCGGGACGTGTCTCTTGGCTACGAGGGGCAGACCGTCCTGGCCCATCTGAACCTCTCCATCCGGGCGGGGGACTACCTCTGCGTGGTGGGAGACAACGGCTCCGGGAAGTCCACCCTTCTGCGGGGCCTGCTGGGCCTGCTGGCGCCCCAGTCCGGGGAGATCTGGCGGGCGCCGGAGCTGCGGCGGGGGGCCATCGGCTATCTGCCCCAGCAGACCCAGGCCCAGCGGGACTTTCCCGCCACAGTGTACGAGGTGGTGCTCTCCGGCTGTCTCAACCAGCGGGGAAACCGCTTTTTCTACTCCGCCGCCCAGAAGTCGGCGGCGCTGATGAACATGGGCAAGCTGGGCATCCTGGAGCTGAAGGGCGAGAGCTACCGCAGCCTCTCCGGCGGCCAGCAGCAGCGGGTGCTGCTGGCCCGGGCGCTGTGCGCCGCCGGCCGCCTGCTGATTTTGGACGAGCCCATCACCGGCCTGGACCCAGCCGCCGCACAGGATCTGTACAAGACCCTGTCCTATCTCAACGAGAAAGAGGGCATGGCCGTGGTCATGGTGACCCACGACCTGCGGCCCGCCCTGCGCCAGGCCCGCACGGTGCTGCACATCGGGCGCAGCGGTCTGTTTTACGGCACCGCAGAGGCGTATCTGCGTTCCCCGCAGGGGCGGCGGTTCGGAGATGCGGCCCCGTGACGCAGCGGATCCAGCCGCCGGGTCCAGGGGCGGCTCGCCCCTGCCGTCTCTCCCTTGCTCCCCGCCGTGCGGGGAGCGCAACGCAGGCGAATCTCCGCGCAGGCTGGGATGCTGGATGTATTTCAAAAAACATAACGAAGAACAACGCGAAAAGATCCGTCCAGACGGCGTTCTGCGCCTGTGAATGCCGCTTCTTACTGCGCAGAGCCTCCGCCCCTGCAATTGCGGGAGCTTTTGTCACTTTTTCAGCAAAGAAAAAATAACCAAAAAGAATTTCATACGCTTCGCTCCCCTCTCATCCGCCTTCCTGCGGCAGCAGCAAACCACTTTTATATACAGGAGTTTTTATGAACCTTCTTCAAATGTTCTCCTTCCCCTTCATGCAGCGGGCGCTGATCGCCGGGGTACTGGTGTCCCTCTGCTGCGCCCTGCTGGGGGTGCCCCTGGTGCTGAAACGGTACTCCATGATCGGCGACGGGCTGAGCCACGTCTCCTTCGGAGCTCTGGCCATCGCCGTGGCCCTGGGATTCACGCCGCTGTACTTCTCCATCCCCGTGGTGGTGCTGGCGGCGTTCTTCCTGCTGCGCATGGCGGGAAGCCCCCGCTGGAACAGCGACGCGGCCATCGCCGCCGTCAGCGCCTCGTCCCTGGCCGTCGGCATCATGGTCATCTCCCGCACCACCGGCATGACCACCGACGTGGACAGCTACATGTTCGGCAGCGTCCTGGCCATGTCCCGGGCGGACGTGGCGTTGTCGGCGCTGGTGTCCGCCGCGGTGCTGGCGCTGTTTGTACTGTTTTACCATAAGCTGTTCGCCGTCACCTTTGACGAGAGTTTCTCCCGGGCCGCGGGGCTGAACGTGGACCGTTACAATACCCTGCTGGCCGTTCTCACTGCTCTGACCATCGTGCTGGGGATGCGGATGATGGGGGCCATGCTGATCTCCTCCCTGGTCATCTTCCCCGCCCTGACGGCCATGCGGCTCTTCAAGAGCTTCCGGGGCGTGATTCTCTGCGCCGCCGCCGCCTCGGTGACCTGCTTCTGCACGGGACTGACGGTATCCTTCGCCTGTTCCACCCCGGTGGGGGCCACGGTGGTGTGCGCCAATCTGGCGCTGTTCCTCCTCGCCTGCGCCGTCAGCGCCCTGCGGCGCTGACAGCAAAAAAGTTTCCCCGTATTTCTGGCCTGTGTCATGCAGGAGATGCTTCTAGGCGCCCGATTCCCGCCGCTGCGCGGCGGGAA
>NZ_KE159708.1:0-301089 GCF_000403435.2 Oscillibacter sp. 1-3 | reverse complement strand
ATTTAACGCAGAGCGGCGGATCAAGATCCACCGTTTGGGCGTTTTCACTTTTTTCAAACATGGCCTAATCAAACAATGCCTAATTTTGTGGGGCGTCAGAAGAGATTTTTGTTGTTCTCGTCCACCACCTCCACCAGCTGGCCCCGCTCAAAGAGGCCGATGGTCCCCAGGGGCAGCGGCATCAGCGCCAGAGCCGCCTCGCAGAAGGAGAGAAGCTGGTAGGTGTGGATGCGGGTGTAGTCCTTGGGGTCGTCGGAGCCCTCCTCGCCGATGACGCCCATGTACCAGCCGGAGTCCCCCTCGCAGGTGGGCTCCAGCCGCTGGAGATAGACGGTGTCCGCCGTTCTGGCGGTGTTCTTCATGAGCATGGTATCCTGGAAGGAGGTGGTCACCGCCTGGGCCTGGATCTGGGCCTTGTTCAAAACCTCCGTCTGCTCATGGAAGATCCGCAGGCTGAGGGACAGGTCCTCCTCTGTGGCGGAGAAGGGGTCCCCTACATAGTCAAAGGTCACCATCTGGAGTCCCTGTTCCTGCCTGACAAATTTGTAGAAGCTCCATCCGATCTGAATGATGCAGTCCTCGGCCAGTGCGCCGCCGGCCTTCTCCTCCTCCAGCAGGACCCCCGCCAGAAAGTCCGCGGTGGGCTTCCACTCCTCCCGGCAGGAGAGGGATATGAGCTTACCATTGATGTTATATGTGTACTTCATACGCTGCCTCCCAAATTATAATCGTATTCTGGCGGAAACGCCGTCATATTTTCTCTGTTGTCCATCATATCAGATTCCGCCCCTCAGCGCAATCCCCAGCCTCGCGTCCGCTCAATCGGGAAAAACAGCCATAACCCGCCTTTTTTCGTTGAATATCCCAACCAATCTCCGGCCTTTTATATTTTTTTTCAGATTCCCGTTCTCCTCGACAAATTAAGACAAGTTTTCCGCATGATTTTGTGTATCATAGAGATACTCCAATCCACATTTTGTGGTCGTTTAGAAAGGACGAAGAAAAATGCAGACGATTGCCAAAGAATATCTTTTGCTGTTCAACACACTGACAGACGCGGAAGAGACGCTTCACAAGCTGGAGGCCCGGTTAATGGAGGCACAGCGGCAGGCAGAGGAGCTCTTTATGGAAAATGCTGATCCCGGCATACAGAATCCGGATTAAATACAGCGGCCCCGCTGCCGGCGGGGCCGCTCTTCCTCGTATGGAGGTTTCACCCTCCGCTCCGCCAGCTCTTTCTGGGTGAGCAAAAGACGGGAACGCCCGGCGGCGTTCCCGTCTTTTCAGCAGGCGGATCTGCCCGATGTACCGCTCAGTCCTCGCACAGACCGGCGGTAATCAGGGCCATGGAGTAGACCTCCTGTCCGTTGCAGCCCCGGGAGAGGTCGTTGATGGGGGCGTTCAGGCCCTGGAGGATGGGGCCGTAGGCCTCAAAGCCGCCCATACGCTGGCAGATCTTGTAGCCGATGTTGCCGGCGTTGATGTCCGGGAAGATGAAGGTGTTGGCGCGGCCGGCCAGGGGGGACTCGGGACACTTGGTCTCCGCCACACGGTGGGACACGGCGGCGTCGAACTGGAGCTCGCCGTCGATGACGATGTCGGGGGCCTGGGCCTTGGCCTTGGCGCAGGCGTTGCGCATCTTGTCCACGTCCTCGCCGGAGCCGGAGCCGTGGGTGGAATAGCTCAGGAACGCCATATGGGGATCAATGCCGAAGAGGCGGGCCGTGCCGGCGGTCTCCAGGGCGATCTCCACCAGCTCGTCCTCGTTGGGCTTGATGTTGATGGCGCAGTCCGCCATGGCGATGACCTCGCGGTCGCCCACAGTGGTGGAGCGGACCAGGATGAAGCAGGAGGAGACGATCTTGCAGCCGGGCTTGGTCTTAATCAGCTGGAGGGCGGGGCGGACGGTGTCGGCGGTGGAATAGGTGGCGCCGCCCAGCAGCGCGTCGGCGTAGCCCATCTTCACCAGCATGGTGCCGAAGTAGTTGCCCTGCTTCAGCATGGAGCGGCACTGCTCCTCGGTCATCTTGCCCTTGCGCAGCTCCACCATGGCGGCCACCATCTTGTCCATGTCCTCAAAGGCCTCGGGGTCCACGATCTCGGCGCCCCGGATGTTGAAGCCGGCCTCCTCTGCGGCGGCAAACACCTCGTCGGGCTTGCCCACCAGAACGGGGGTCAGAAACGTACCGGACAGCAGACGGGCAGAGGCCTCCAGAATGCGGGGGTCCGTGCCCTCGGTGAACACGATTCTGCGGGGATGGGCTTTCAGCTTTTTGATGAGAAATTCAAACATGTTTCCATTACCTCCATAAAAGTCCAAGCATATGGATTAGGCCTTGTTTGAAAAATGGCGGAATGCCCAAACGGCGAGAGATGTTTTCGCCAATCAAGGCAGATTTTTGCAGGCGGGCTGACGCCCGGCAAGAACATTTAACGCAGAGTGGCGGATCAAGATCCACCGTTTGGGCGTTTTGACTTTTTTCAAACAAGGCTTAAGTTAGCCTTATTATACACCACTGGCCCGCCGGGTCAATTGAAAAATGAAAATCCTAACAAAAAAATTTACATTTATTCCAGGGACCCCCAAAGAAAATATGCAGATTGTACAAAATCCACTCCTAATTTCTGGACATATAGTCCCTTTCTTCCGCGAAAAATGCCATCCTCCGCCATTTTCCAGGGTTGACGGGAACGGCAAAACGCGGTATGATACCAACGGTAACAAATTGTAACTTTTATGCCTTTATCGGGAGTACTATGAGTCAACGATCAAGATCAAAAAAGCCGCCGTCCGGCGGACGGCGAGCCGCACTTCCCCGGGAGGAGCGCCGCGAGGAACGCCATCTGGCCCCCTCGGTGACCACCGGCGCCACGGCGGGTCTCTATTCCCGGGGTCCTGCGCCGAAGCCCCCTGTGGTCACGTCGGAGACCGCCCCCAAGGAGCACGCGGTGGAGGACCGCCTCCGCCGCACGGCCAAGCGGCGGGCCGCCATCCCCGCCTGGGAGGAGACCGGCCCCAGGGCGGCCGCCGGAAACAGCCAGCCCCCCCGGCGCCGGTCCGCAGAGCCCCGGCCCACGGTCACATGGTACCAGGCCGTCCTCTGGAATCTCAAGCGCGTCAAGCGCCGCTGGCGCCACCTCCTGCGGGAGAAGCAGGCCTCCCGCTTTCCGGAGTCCAACCGCTTTCCCATCCAGATCCTGCTGCTGATCTGGGGCATCATCCCCATGTGGGGCAGCCTGCTGGAGGAGCGCCTCTGGGGCCGCCGGCAGCGGGCCATCAGCCGGGGGTCCCCCCGTCAGGAGCGGCCGGAACGGTCCGCCCGCAGAGTGCTGTACCCCCTGCTGTTTCTGGGGGGCACCGCCTGTATCGCCCTGATCGCCCTGTTCTTCTCCACCTACACCTACGGCACCACAGTCAGCTACGACGGCGAGGTCATCGCCGTCATGAGCTCCCAGTCCGCCGCCGAGGAGGTGCGCCGGGACCTGGAGCAGGTCACCGCCCGCACCCTGGGGGAGAGCTTCACCATTGACGACTCCCTGATCCAGTACTCCTCCGGCCTGCTGCGCCGGCAGGATCTGGTGGACCCGGAGACCTACGCCGAGGACCTGTCTCAGGAGGTGGGGCTGGTAACCGCCGCCTACTGCCTGTATGTGGATGGGGAATTTATCGGCGCCACGCCTTACGCCGGAGCCCTGGACGAGCTTTTGAAGCAGCTGAAGGCCGCCGGCACCGACGAGGACACCATCTCCTGCGACTTTGCCGAGAGCGTGGATATCAAGGAGGAATACGTCCCCAGCGACGAGATCATGAATCTGGGGTATCTGGCGGAGACGCTGTACAGCACCAAAACCGCCGAGGTCACCTACGAGGTGCAAAAGGGCGACACCTGGTCCGAGATCGCCGAGGCCCACAGCCTGAGCTCCAAGGAGCTGGAGGCCCTGAACCCCGGCTACGACATCAACAAGCTGCAGATCGGCGAAATCCTGACCATGTCCGCCTCCGTGCCCTATCTGACCCGGACCGTGGTCCAGAAGGAGCGGTACGTGGCCGAGGTGAACTACGACGTGGAGTACACCGACGACGCCAGTATGTACAAGGGCGACACCAAGGTGACCTCCAAGGGCGTCTTCGGCGCGGCGGACGTGGTGGCCAACGTCACCTACGTCAACGGCGAGGAGGTGGAGCGGACGGTCCTCTCCTCCGTCACCCTCCGGGAACCTGTTACGGAGCAGCAGCTCCGGGGCACCATGGAGCGGCCCACCTGGTATCCCACCGGCACGTTCCGCTGGCCTGTCACAGGCCGCATCACCTCCCGCTTCGGCGGACGGAAATCCCCCGGCGGCATCGGCTCCACCAACCACCAGGGCATCGACATCGCGGCCTCGCGGGGCACGCCGGTCTGCGCCGCCGACGGCGGCACCGTCACCTACTCCGGATGGATGGGCGGTTACGGCTATCTGGTGGAAATCGACCACGGCAACGGCTATAAGACCCGTTACGGCCACAACAGCAGCCTGACGGTCTCCGTGGGCCAGCACGTCTACAAGGGCCAGCAGATCGCCCGGGTGGGCTCCACCGGCAACTCCACCGGCAACCACTGCCACTTCGAGGTCCGCTACAACGGCGTGGCCCGGAATCCTCTGAACTATCTGCCGTAGGGCAGCACTGCACAGTTTACCGATATGAAACAGGCCTCCCCGGTTCGGGGAGGCCTGTTTCACCTTGTCGAAAAAGTATTTTTGACAAGCTGCTGTAGATTTTCAAAACTTCAAAAAGTTCGGAAAATCTGATGATTTCAGCAGCGCAGGAAACCCCTCTTGGGTTATCTCCGGCCTAAGAGCCGCCCTACAGGCGGTTGGCCTCCGAAACGTGCCTGCGGGCACAGCCCGCACACACCCTTCCTTTCCGTTGACGAAATCTCCAGCGTTCTTTGACAGTCTGAAACAGGCCTCCCCGAACCGGGGAGGCCTGTTTTTCTTTGCGTTGTCAAAGCGTTGTCAAATTCCGATCCGGCGGGCAGGTGGATTCCCGTCGCCGGAAATCCCGCCGCTATCCAGGGACGCCCGATTCCTCCCGGCCGGGACGGTCCGTCATCTGCTCCAGAAGCACCGCCATTCCCTCCGGAACCGGACCGCAGCCGTCCCGAATCCACTTTTCCAGCAGAGAGAGGAGAATGGCGGAGACGCCGCCGGGGCCGGAGATTCCGGCCTTTTCGGCGATTGGAGCCAGGAGACCGTCAAAAAACGCCTGGCGGCTCTCCGGGGACGCCTGGTTCAAAACCGCCAGAAACCAGCCCCGCCGGGGCGGAATGGCCTGGAGGAGCGTCTCCAGCGCCTCCCGCCAGCCGGGGGACGCCGCCAGCCGGGCGGCCAGCTCCGCCCCGTCCTCCTGTACGGACCAATCGAAGAGCTGGTAGACGTCGGCAAAGTGGTAGTAGAAGGTCTGCCGGTGGATCTCGCACAGGTCCGTCAGGTGGTGGACCCGCACACGCTCCAGGGGCCTGGTCTCCAGCAGGTCCTTCAGAGCGTCCGCCAATTTGCGCTTTGTCCGTGTCCCCTTCAAGGCTCTTTGCATACAGGCTTCCCCTCGATCCCCTCTGCCGCTTTTGCCGAAACGGGCCTCTCCGCCGCGGTTCCATATATTCCCGCCCGTATAAATCCCTAATACAGGTTAAACCTATATACAATATAACATAAGCCTCTGCTGAATACAAGTGTAACTTATAAAATCCCATTTGAGAGGCGGCGCAAATGGCTCCGCCAAACAATCGGAAGCCAGTCCGCCCCTCTGCGGCCACCCGGAGAATATAGTATGAACCTTTATTATATCACGGTTTCTCTTTGGGCAGCGGACGGCACAGGGAGGTTATTATGGAAAACCACATCAGGCAGCTGCGGGAGGAACTTCACATGACCCAGGTCCGCCTCAGCATTGAGCTGGGCGTCTCCCAGGAGACGGTGAGCGCCTATGAAAACCAGAAGCACTACCCCAGTTTTTTACAGCTGCAGAAGATGTCCAGCATTTTCCACGCCAGCATCGACTATATCATGGGCCTCTCCGAGGTCCGCAGTCCCGCCCCGCCCCTGGAGACCGGGGAGCTTTCCGCCCTGGTGGACCTGGGCCGGCAGCTGACCCCCCGCCAGCTGGAGCTGGCCCTGACTTATATGCGGGGGATGCTGGACACCTCCTCTCCATGACGAAACGGCGCCTCCAAAAGAAATTTCACAAAAAATTGAAGAAATTCAGGAATCTATCCCGTAATATAGGCAGCGCGCAGGAGAGAGGTGGCGGCAGGAGGCATGACAAAAGAGCAGTTTTCAGAATTGGTATCCCAGTATGAGCGGCTGGTCTACACGGTCTGTTTCCAGCTGGTGCGGGACGCCTCTGCCGCAGAGGACCTGACCCAGGAGACGTTTCTCGCCGCCTGGCTCCACCGGGACGCCGTCCCCCGGGGCTATGAACGGCAGTGGCTGGGACGCATCGCCGCCAACAAGGCCAAGGACCACCTGCAAAGCGCCTGGTCCCGCCACAGCGTGCTGCCGGGGGACGAGGCCATGCCCCCGGGCCTGGCCCCGCCCGCCGAGGAGGTGGCCCTGCAGAAGACCGGGGCGGCGTCCATCGCGGCGGAGATCGAGGCTCTCAAGGAGCCCTACCGGCCGGTGTGCCGCCTGTGCCTGCTGGAGGAAAAGTCCCCGGAGGAGGCGGCCCTGGCCCTGGGCAGGCCGGTAAAGACGGTACATACACAGCTCTCCCGGGGCAAACGGCTGCTGCGGGAGCGATTGGAAAGGAGCGGAGGATATGGAACGGTTCCGCGCTGACGGACATCTGACAAATGAGGCGCTGGCGGCTCTGATCCGGGACGAGACCCTGGACGAGCTGGCCCGGCTGGAGATCGCGGAGCACTTGTCCTTCTGCGACCTGTGCCTCCAGCGGTACACGGACCTGCTCTGCGGCGCGGAGCTGCTGGAGCCGGAGCGGTCCTGCCAAGAGACCCTTTGGGCCCGCGTCAGAACGCGGACCCTCCGGCTGGTGACCAGCCGGTACGCCACGGCCGCCGCCGCCGTGGCCCTGGCGCTGACGGTGCTGTGGAGCAGCCAGGAGATCCAGTTCTCCCGCCCGGCGGCGCCGCAGAATCTCTCTGCCGCGGCGGAGCATCTCCACTCCTGGCCGGAGCGGTGGAACGAGGCATTGAACGAGACCCTGTCCGGCGTGACCGGATTCTTTGACGGCCTGCGGCCGCAACATCATACACGAGGGGGTAACCACTCATGAGACTGATTCGTGGACTTTTGTTTTTTATCTTTTCCTGCGTTCCCGGGTGCGGCCAGATGCACCAGGGATATATGAGGCGGGGTATTTCCCAGACCATTTTGACCTGCGGCCTTCTGGCTCTGGCCATCTTTCTGCAGATCGGGGCTTTGGCGGTGCTGATCGTGCCGCTGTGGCTGTACTCCTTCTTTGACAGCTACAACCTCCGCCGCCAGCGGATGGAGGGTACGGAGGACGAGGACGCCTACCTCTTCGGCATGTCGGACCTGGACGCCCAGCGCCTCTCGGAGCTCCTGGCCAAGCGGCACAGCGTCATCGGCTGGACGCTGGTGTTCATCGGGCTGTACGTGCTGTACGACACCGTGGTCCGGCAGCTCATGCGCGGGGTTTGGAACCTGTTCCCCTGGCTGGACTGGCTGTATGACCTGCTGGTGTGGGACGCCCCCCGCATCGCGGTGACGCTGCTGATTATCGCCCTGGGCATGTGGTTCATCCGGGGGCCCAAGCGGACGGCCCCGGATGACATCCCCGCCTTCACCCCCGGCCCGGAGGCTGCGGGCACGGCATACCAGCCGGAGTTCTTCCAGGAGGCGCCCCACGCGCCGGACGTCCCCGGCGGCGGGCCGGAAGCAGAAGAGGAGGACGCCCATGGAAACGACTGAGCAGGCGGTGCAGACCATACTTCCCCGGCAGCGCCGGGTGGGCACCTTCACCCTGGGAATCGTCCTGGTGGCCGCCGGAGGGGGAATGCTGGCATCCATGTTCTGGCCCGGGTTCCAGCCGGAGTGGCTGCTGAAAGCCTCCCCCTGCATTCTGATTCTCCTGGGAATCGAGACGCTGCTCTCCGCCCGGGACGGCGGACGGGTGAAGTACGACTGGCTGGGGATGTTCCTCTGCTTCATCCTCACCGGGGCGGCGCTGTGCATGTACTGCGCGGCCTGGTGGGTCGTCAACGGGCACTCTTTGCGGGACGCCTCCCGCTGGGCCAACGAGCACCTCTACGAGATGAGCTACGACCGGTTCGACGGCGCGGACTCCCACACCATGCGCCTGGAGGCGGGGGACACGCTCCAGTGCCAAATCTACACCTATTACGGCCGGCTGGAGGTGGAGATCAGCGACGAGGACGGGAACACCCTCTGCGAGGGCAACGCCCTGGAGGGAAACCACACGATTGAGATCCCCAGGACCGGGGACTACACCATCCTGGTCTGGGGCCGCCGGGCCAGCGGAGGGTTCGCCTTCGTCCGGGCGTCCGCGGACGCCGCCCTGCCCCCGGAAGATGACGCGGCAGACCCGGCCCCGGAGATTGAGCCCTATTCGGAGATCGAATCCGCCCCGTCGGAGGAGGGCTCCCGGTGACACACGGCGCTTCCGCGGAACATTCCGCCAGACTTCCGACACCCGCCGGTTTTGGCGGGTGCCGATTTAGAAGCTGTATTCACCGGCGATAAACGCCGTCCGGACGGGTCTTTTCGCCTGTGAATACAGCTTCTCATGTCAGGATTCAGGAAAAGAGGGATTGGGAAATGCGGCAGCATTCATTTTCAACATCCAAAACGCTTGCCATTGCGGCTGTCTATTGCCTGCTGTTTTTCGCCGGAGACCTGTGCAGCAGCGTGATCTTTGACGGAATCTTCTCCGTCGTCACCCTCCCGGACCGGGGGTGGTACGTGATTTTCAGAATGACCGGCTGCCTGCTGGTCACGCTGCTGTTCTTTTGGCTCTACACAACCAAAGCTCTCTATCTGAAAATGGAGGACTTTGGAATCACCCTTCAAATCAGCGGGTGGGGCGCGGTCTTGTCCGTTCTGCTCCCCCTGTCTGTCGCCGCCGCCTTTCTGGCGGTGGGAGAGCCGAAGGCAAACGCGTTCGCTCCCGGCGATATGATTTTGACCGCGGCCGCCTCCGCTGCCGCGGCTCTGAAAGCCGGCGTGCTGGAGGAGATGCTGTTCCGCGGCTTCATCATGGGCCTGCTGGAGGCCCGGTGGAACCGACGGACCGCGATTTTGATCCCGTCGTTGATTTTCGGTCTGGCGCACATCCCCTCCATGGAGCGCTTCACCCTCGGGGGCGTCGCGCTTCTTGCCGTCAGCGGCACGCTGGTGGGGATCATGTTCTCCCTGGCCGCCGTCCGGGAGGGCTCCATCGGAAACAGCGCACTCATGCACGCGGTGTGGAATTTTGTCATGGCAGCCGACATTCTGCACATCACAACGGCGGAGGGCGCCTATGGCAGCCCGCTGTTTCAGATCCTGATCCCGCCGGACAGCATCCTGCTGACCGGAGCGGGATTCGGCGCGGAGGCCTCCCTGATCGCAGCCGCCGGATACGCGCTGGTATGCCTGATCCTCGTCCTTTGGAAGCGGCGGACGGCCTCCGTCTGACCGCCCCGCCGCAAAAGCGGCCTGAGAAAGTACGCCAGCAGCCCCCGGGCCGGGATCGGCCCGGGGCTTTTTCCGTCCTGTGAGGCCCTGTCTTTTCCCCGCTCTATTTTTCTTTCCAAATCCGCCAGGATGTGGTATACTTATTCGGGAAAAATTTTTGTGTGAAGGGGGAACCTCTGCCATGGCGGCTATCGGCTTTGACAACGAATTGTATCTCACCACCCAGTCGGAGCAGATCAAAAAGCGGATCGCCCAGTTCGGCGGCAAGCTGTATCTGGAGTTCGGCGGCAAGCTCTTTGACGATTACCACGCCTCCCGTGTCCTGCCCGGTTTCGCGCCGGACAGCAAGATCCGCATGCTCCAGCAGCTGCGGGACGATGTAGAGATCGTCATCGCCATCAACGCATCGGACATTGAGAAAAACAAAATCCGGGGAGACCTGGGCATCGCCTACGACGACGACGTACTGCGCCTGATCGACATCTTCCGGGGACTGGACCTGTACGTGGGCAGCGTGGTGCTGAACCGCTACAACGGCCAGGCCGCCGCCGACGCCTTTTTGAAGCGCCTCACGGCCCTGGGCATCCGGTGCTACCGCCACTACCCCATCGCCGGCTACCCCTCCGACGTGCCCCACATCGTCAGCGACGACGGCCTGGGGAAAAACGACTACATCGAGACCACCCACTCCCTGGTGGTGGTGACGGCCCCGGGCCCCGGCAGCGGCAAGATGGCCACCTGCCTCAGCCAGCTCTACCACGACCACAAGCGGGGCATCACCGCCGGGTACGCCAAGTATGAGACCTTCCCCATCTGGAACCTGCCCCTGCGGCACCCGGTAAACCTGGCCTACGAGGCCGCCACGGCGGACCTGAACGACGTGAACATGATCGACCCATTCCACCTGGAGGCCTACGGCGAGACCGCCGTGAACTACAACCGGGACGTGGAGATCTTCCCGGTGCTCAGCGCCATCTTCGAAAAGATCCAGGGGGCCTCCCCCTACAAGTCCCCCACGGACATGGGGGTGAACATGGCGGGCAACTGCATCTCCGACGACGAGGTGTGCCGGGAGGCCTCCCGGCAGGAGATCCTCCGGCGGTACTACACCGCCTGCGTGGAGAAGATCCAGGGCAAGGCCGGGGATGAGCCGGTGCGGAAGCTGGAGCTGGTGATGAACCAGGCCGGCGTCACGCCGGAGATCTGCCCGGCCGTGTCCGCCGCCCTCTTGAAGGCCGAGGCTACCGGGGCCCCTGCCGGGGCCATGGTCCTGCCGGACGGCCGGGTGGTGACGGGCAAGACCTCCGAGACCCTGGGGGCGGCCTCCGCCCTGCTGCTCAACGCCCTGAAAGCCCTGGGGAACATCGACCACCACTTTGAGCTGATCTCCGCCCAGGTCCTAGAGCCGGTGTGCCGGCTGAAAACCGGGTATCTGGGCCACAAGAACCCCCGCCTCCACACCGACGAGGTGCTGCTGGCCCTGACCATCTCCGCCCTGACCAATCCCCTGGCGGACCTGGCCCAGCGGCAAATGCCCAAGCTCCGGGGCTGCGACGCCCACTTCTCCGTCATCCTCAGCGACGAGGACGAGAAGCTGCTGCGGCAGCTGGGGATCAACGTCAGCTTTGAGCCCAAGTACGAGACGAAGAAGCTGTACCACAAATAGGGCCCCAGGGGCGAATATGGACTAAAACAGCGTGAAGATCCTGCCTGTGCGGCCGGATGTGAAACAGGAGCCTTGGTGCCGGAGGGCGCTGGCGATGCATGTGGAGGGGTCCTGGCGCTCCGGAAGGAGTGCCGGCCCCGGGAGACCCCCAGCGGCACGGACTGCTGCCTGACTCTCCGAGGGACACCCCTGCTGTCCTGGGAGACCCCGATCTGCGGTGCCTGCGAGAGCCTGCTGGCCTCCGGCTGGGGCCGGGACGCGGCGGAATGTCCAGCGCTGGAGCAGTGCCGGGAGACGCTGAACAGCGGCTTTGAGCGGCTGGAGGACGCCGTCCCCACGCTCGCTCCTCTGCTGGGGCTGTTGGAGCCTGGGCTGTACGTTCTGTCGGAGGGGGACGCCTATCCCGCCGACGGCGGCGGGCGGTTCTTCTGGGATGTACCGGACACCAGGCCGCCCAGCGCCGCCACAGCTCCGGCCCAGCTGTTTGACGACGACTATGACTGCGAGAACAGTCCGATCCGGCCGGTGTTTTTGTACCCCTCCCAGAAGCGGTCCCGATTTGACCCGGACCGGGCGGCGTTTTACCGGGAGCGGTTTGAACGGGCGGAACCGCCGCCCCGCGGCATTGCCCTCCATGCGACGGAGGGAATGTCGCTGCTGCTGGACGGCCACCGCAAGGCCGCCGCGGCCCTTCGGTGTGCCGCGTCGGCAGACCTCCGCTCCAGCCTGAAAACGGAGGCGTTCCAGGTCCTGGCGGCCATGCGCGGCGGCCCGGATGCGGAGAACTTTTTCGTGGACTTTTTTGTGGGGCTGGATTCCCCGCCCGATGTTCACGGCAGTGCGCTGGACAAGCTGACGAAGATTGCCCACAGCTTTTGGAATTGAAAGGAACAATCTATGGACCCAATTATTTTACAGATCGCCCAGGAACTGGACAAGCGTCCAGAGCACGTGGAAAACGTGGTGCGCCTCCTGGACGAGGGAAACACCATCCCCTTTATTGCCCGCTACCGCAAGGAGCTCCACGGCGCCATGGACGATACCTCCCTCCGGACCCTGGAGGAGCGGCTCCAGTACCTTCGGGGCCTCCGGGAGCGGCGGGAGGCGGTGAAAAGCGCCATTGAAGAGCAGGGCAAGCTGACGGAGGAGCTCTCCGCCGCCATCGACGCCGCGAAAACCCTGGCGGAGGTGGAGGACCTGTACCGGCCTTACAGGCAAAAGCGCCGCACCCGGGCCACAATGGCGAAGGAAAAGGGGCTGGAGCCCCTGGCGGAGCTCCTCTTTGCCCAGGGGCCGGACTGCCCGGACCCCCTGGAGGAGGCGGCAAAGTACGTCGACCCGGAGAAGGGCGTGGAGACGGCGGAGGAGGCCCTGGCGGGGGCGTCCGACATCGTGGCGGAGGCAATCAGCGACGACGCGGAGCTCCGCAAGCGCCTGCGGGAGCTGCTGGAGAAAAACGGAATCCTCCACAGCGCCGCCCAGACGGAGGAGGACAGCGTCTACCGCCTGTACTACGACTTCTCCCAGGCTCTCTCCAAGCTCCAGGGCCACCAGATCCTGGCCGTCAACCGGGGAGAAAAAGAGGAGCTTTTAAATGTCAGCGTCGAGCTGGACCGGGAGCTGGCCCTGCGGACCGTCCGCCGCCATGCGGTGAAGCCCGGCAGCCGGGCTATGGAGTTTGTGAAGGCCGCCGCCGAGGACGCCTACGACCGTCTGATCTTCCCCTCTCTGGAGCGGGAGGCCCGCTCCGAGCTGACCAACCGGGCCAACGAGGGGGCCATCGGCCAGTTCGCCCTGAACCTGCGTCCCCTTTTAATGCAGCCCCCGGTGAAGGGCAAGGTCACCATGGGCCTGGACCCCGGGTACCGCATGGGCTGCAAGGTGGCGGTGGTGGACGGCACCGGCAAGGTGCTGGACACCGCCGTGGTTTACCCCACCCACGGGGAGCGGCAGAAAAAAGAGGCCATCGCCGCCCTGGCAAGGCTCATCAAAAAGCACGGTGTGGAGCACATCGCCATCGGCAACGGCACCGCCAGCCGGGAGACGGAGCAGATGGCGGTGGAGCTGATTCACCAGGTCAACAGCGCCGGAGCCCATGTCTCCTATATGATCGTCTCCGAGGCCGGGGCTTCCGTGTACTCCGCCTCCAAGCTGGCGGCGGAGGAGTTCCCCCAGTTCGACGTGAACCTCCGCTCCGCCGTGTCCATTGCCCGGCGGCTCCAGGATCCCCTGGCGGAGCTGGTGAAGATCGACCCCAAGGCCATCGGCGTGGGGCAGTACCAGCACGACATGCCCCCCAAGCGCCTGGGGGAGGCCCTGGACGGCGTGGTGGAGGACTGCGTCAACGCCGTGGGCGTGGACGTGAACACCGCCTCCCCCTCCCTCCTCCAGCGGGTGGCAGGGCTCAACGGCACCACCGCCAAAAACGTGGTGGCCTACCGGGAGGAAAACGGCCCCTTCACCGCCCGGAAGCAGATTTTGAAGGTCCCCAAGCTGGGGCCCAAGGCCTTCCAGCAGTGCGCCGGGTTCCTGCGGGTGCCGGAGAGCAAATCCGTGCTGGACAACACCGCCGTTCACCCGGAGAGCTACGACGCCGCCGAGAAGCTGCTGTCTCTGACGGGCCACTCCCTGGCGGACGTGGGCGGCGGGAACCTGCGGGACCTGAGCGCCCAGGTGAAATCCTACGGCGAGGAGCGGGCCGCGGCGGAGTGCGGCGTGGGCGTACCCACCCTGCGGGACGTGGTGGGCGAGCTGATGAAGCCGGGCCGGGACATCCGGGATGACCTGCCCCAGCCCATCCTCCGCACCGACGTGCTGGAGATCAAGGACTTGAAGCCCGGCATGGTGCTGACAGGCACCGTGCGCAACGTCATCGACTTCGGCGCCTTTGTGGACATCGGCGTCCATCAGGACGGGCTGGTCCACATCTCCCAGGTGGCGGACAAATTCGTCAAGCACCCCTCCGAGGCCGTATCCGTGGGGGACGTAGTGAAGGTGGTGGTGCTGGAGGTGGATGAGAAAAAGAAGCGGATCAGTCTCTCCATGCGCCAGGTTCCCAAGGAATGAGGACCGCCGGAAAAGCCGTTCTCCCCCTGACACATAAGTCAAAATAATACTGAATATTATTATTTTGCGCTTTACTTATAGGGGGAACCTCGCTATAATAGGAAAGGTTGAGCGCGCGTTTTCCAGATAGGTCAACCTTTTCACCGGCAATTTTAGAAGATGTATTTCAGAAAATTTAGTGGAGAACAGCGCGAAAGGTCCCGTCCGGACGGCCTTCAGCGCCTGTGAATACAGCTTCTTGCAGCAGCCTGCAAAATTACGGACGACGGGCCGCCGAGAGCGGCGGCCCCTACTCAACCGGGAGGTTTTTCAAAATGTCAAATTGCGCCATTGTAGGCATCAACTGGGGCGACGAGGGCAAGGGCCGCATGGTGGACCTGCTGACGGAGGACTACGACGTGGTGGTCCGCTACCAGGGCGGCGGCAACGCCGGACACACGGTGATGAACGAAAAGGGCAAATTCGCCCTGCACCTGCTGCCCTCCGGCATTTTCCGGGAGGGCGTGGCGAACGTCCTGGGCAACGGCGTGGCCGTGGACTGCGAGAACCTTTGGACGGAGATCCAGGACGTGGTGTCCAAAGGCGTGTCCATCACCCCGGAGAATCTGAAAATCAGCGACCGGGCCAGCCTGCTTCTGCCCTGGCACCGGGACCTGGACAACCTGGAGGAGGCCCGCCTTGCCGACAAGAAGTACGGCTCCACCAAGCAGGGCATCGCCCCCTTCTACTCCGACAAGTACCAGAAAAAGACGGTCCTGGCCGGGGAACTGCTGTACCCGGCGAAGCTCTGGGAGCACCTGGAGGGCATTCTGGAGTGGAAGAACCTGACATTGGAGAAGGTCTACGGTGCAAAGCCCTACACTATGGAGGACCTGCGGAGCTGGTTTGCGGACTTTGGCGAAAAGATCAAGCCCTTTGTCTGCGACACCAGCGCGTTTCTGCGCGGCGCCCAGGCGGAGGGGAAGAAGATGCTCTTCGAGGCCCAGCTGGGCTCTCTGCGGGATCTGGACTACGGCATCTACCCCTACACCACCTCCTCCAACCCCATCGCCGCCTACGCCCCGGTGGGCTCCGGCCTGCCCTCCGTCAAAATTGACGAGATCGTGGGCGTGGTAAAGGCGTACTCCTCCTGCGTGGGCGAGGGGCCCTTCACCTGCGAGTGGTTCGGCGAGAAGGCGGAGAAGCTCCGGGAGGCGGGGAACGAGTACGGCGCCAAGACGGGCCGCCCCCGCCGGGTGGGCCCCATCGATCTTGTGGCCACCCGTTACGGCGTGGAGTGCCAGGGCGCCACCAACATCGCCCTGACCAAGCTGGACGTGCTGAGCTACCTGGACGAGATCCCCATCTGCGCCCGCTACGAGCTGGACGGGCGGGAGACGGACCAATTTCCCTTCCCCGCGGTGCTGGCGGACGCCAGGCCGGTTGAGACCGCCATGCCCGGCTGGAAGTGCGACATCTCCGGCGTGCGGAGGTGGGAGGACCTGCCCCAGGCCGCCCGCGATTACGTGGAGTATGTGGAAAAGGCCATCGGCTGCCGCATCGGCTATGTGTCCGTTGGTCCGGAGCGGGACGCCATCATCCTGCGATAAACGGCTTGGGAGAAATTTATGGGACTGTTTGGTTTTGGAAAAAAGAAGGCTGAAAAAGAGGGCCTCAGCCAGGCGGAGACCGTCCAGCGGTGGAAGGACGCCTACCGGGCCAACCCGAAGGTCTATCAGAAGCAGGACAGTGAAGACCTGCTGGGGAACTGCACCCTGACAGAGGATGTGGACACCCTGCTTCCCCTCCGCCCCGAGAGCCAGTGGGCGGCGGACGGCAGGCCCATTCCGGGCTGGATTCTCAGCCTGGTCAGCATCACTGAGCAGCGCGTTCTGGGGCAGATGGAGTATCAGGAGGCTATGAAGCGGCTACGCCCCTTCTCCCTGGCGGAGTCGGAGGGCTGGATTCTGATCCGGGCCATGACCCACGCAGAACTGGACGGGCTGTTCGAGGGCCTTCCCCGGCAATTGGTCTAGGCCCTGTTCTCAAATTGGAGGTTTCAATTATGAAAGACCGCTACGAATCCCCCCTCTCCTCCCGGTACGCGTCGGAATTTATGCTGAACCTCTTCTCCGCCGAGAAGCGCATCCAGACCTGGCGGCGGCTGTGGGCGGCCCTTGCCCGGGCGGAGCACAATCTGGGACTGCCCATCACCGCAGAACAGGTGGCGGAGCTGGAGGCCCACATCACCGACATTGACTTTGAAATGGCGGCGCAGCGGGAAAAGGAAGTCCGCCACGACGTCATGGCCCATGTCTACACCTACGGCAAGGCCGCTCCCTCCGCCGCCGGCATCATTCACCTGGGAGCCACCAGCTGCTATGTCACCGACAACGCGGACCTGATCCTCTACCGGGAGGGCCTGCGGTATCTCCGGGGAGAGCTGATCGCCGTGCTGGCCAACCTCAGCCAGTTCGCAGAGAAGTACAAGGCCGCGCCCACCCTGGGCTACACCCACTATCAGCCCGCCCAGCTGGTGACCGTGGGCAAGCGGGCCGCGCTGTGGATGCAGGATTTCCTCAGCGACCTGGAGGAGCTGGACTTTGTGCTGGACAACCTGAAATTCCGGGGCTGCCGGGGCACCACCGGCACCGAGGCCAGCTTTGTGGACCTCTTCGAGGGGGACGGGGCCAAGGTGGAGGAGCTGAACCGCCAGGTCTCCGCGGAGTTCGGCTTTGAAAAATGCTTTGCCGTCTGCGGCCAGACCTATCCCCGGAAGGTGGACAGCCGCATCTTGAACTGCCTCAGCGCTATCGCCCAGAGCGCTTACCGGATGGCGGGCGACATCCGCCTGCTCCAGCACGACAGGCAGGTGGAGGAGCCCTTTGAGAAAAACCAGATCGGGTCCTCCGCCATGGCCTATAAGCGCAACCCCATGCGCTCGGAGCGCATCTGCTCCCTGAGCCGCTACTTAATGACCGACGCCATGAACGCGCCCCTCACAGCCTCCGTCCAGTGGCTGGAGCGGACTCTGGACGACTCCGCGGGCCGCCGAATCTCTATGCCGGAGGGCTTCCTCTGCGCCGATGCCATTCTCCGCCTCTGCCAGAACGTCACCGACGGTCTCCACGTCAACGAGAAGGTGGTGGACCGCACGGTGCGGGAGTACCTGCCCTTCATCGCCACGGAGAACCTGATGATGGAGGCCGTCAAGCGGGGCGGGGACCGGCAGTCTCTCCACGAGATCATCCGCACCTGCTCCATGGCCGCCACCGCCAAAATGAAGGAGGGCGAGCCCTGCGACCTGCTGCGCCGGCTGGCAGCGGAGCCGGCCTTCGGCATGACGGAGGCGGAGATGGAGGCTGTGCTGGACCCGGCGCTCTACATCGGCCGGTGCCCCCAGCAGGTGGACGCCTTCCTGGCCCAGATCCGCCCCCTGCTGGCGGATGCCTCCCGGGAGAAACCGGAAATCAACCTGTAAACACCCTTCGCGGCGGGCGGCTGTTCTCAAATTGGGGACAGCTGTCCGCCATTGGTCTACCCATTTTCTCCCCAAAGTCAAAAAGGTCGCGGAAAATTGGGTTTGGATTTTGTATGTTTTGACGTTGACAAACGCCCGCCCGCAGTGATACACTGCAAACATCAATTGAAGATCATCAAGGCATTGATGGAGAAAAGTACCGCGGACGTTCCGGGCCAGTGAGCGGGGGATGGTGGAAACCCCGTACCAAAGAATCCGCGGGAAGAACACTCCGGAGCCGCAACCTGAACGCGGATTCTTCCGCCAGTAAGCGCGACGGGCCGTGACCGTTACATCACGCGGGCTTGTTGGAGCCTTGAAGAGGTGGCGTCCCATTGGGAGGCAAATTAGGTGGCACCGCGGATAGCAGCTATTCGTCCTAAAATTTTAGGATATAGCTGCGTTTTATTTTATCTGGAGGTGCGCCTATGTGTACAATCATGGGATTTTCCAAGAAGACGCTGACCCGGCAGGAGATTACCCCCTTTCTGGACCGCACGGCCTCCCGGGGCCCCGATATGAGCCAAATTCTGGAGACCCCCTCCGGCTGGCTCTGCTTCCAGCGGCTTTCCATCATGGGCCTCACGGAGGCGGGAATGCAGCCCTTCTCCCTGGACGGAGACTATGTGGTCTGCAACGGCGAGATCTATGGCTTCCGCCCTTTGAAGCGGCAGCTGGAGGAAAAGGGGTACGTCTTTCAGAGCGGCAGCGACTGCGAGGTCCTGCTCCCCCTGTTCCATGAGTACGGCCTGGAGATGTTCTCCCGGCTGGACGCGGAGTTCGCCCTGGTGATCTACGACGCCTCCGCGGATTCCCTCATCGCCGCCCGGGACCCCATCGGCATCCGCCCCCTGTTCTACGGGTACGACAGGGCCGGGGCCATCGTCTTTGCCAGCGAGGCCAAAAACCTGGTGGGGCTGTGCGGTGAAATCCGCCCCTTTCCCCCGGGGCACTACTACGCCCGCGGCAGCTTCGTCCGCTACGCGGACCTGACCACCGTCCGGCAGTACTGCCGCGACGGTCTGGAGACGGTGTGCCGGGGCATCCGGAACCGCCTGATCGCCGCCGTGGATAAGCGCCTGGACGCCGACGCGCCGGTGGGCTTCCTCCTCTCCGGCGGGCTGGACTCCTCGCTGGTGTGCGCCATCAGCGCCATTGTGCTGGGAAAGAAGATCCGCACCTTCGCCATCGGCATGGACACCGACGCCATCGACCTGAAATACGCCCGGGAGACCGCCGATTACATCGGCGCCGACCACACGGAGGTCATCATGACCCGGCAGGAGGTGCTGGATTCTCTGGATGGCCTCATCGCGCTGCTGGGCACCTGGGACATCACCACCATCCGGGCCAGCATGGGGATGTACCTCTGCTGCAAGGCCATCCATGAGCGGACGGACATCCGGGTGATTCTCACCGGCGAGATCAGCGACGAGCTCTTCGGCTATAAATACACCGACTTCGCCCCCGACGCGGAGGCCTTCCAGGCCGAGGCCAAGAAGCGGGTGGACGAGATCTATATGTACGACGTTCTGCGGGCGGACCGCAGCATCTCCGTCAACTCCCTGGAGGCCCGAGTTCCCTTCGGCGACCTGGACTTTGTACGCTACGTCATGGCCATTGACCCGGAGATGAAGATGAACACCTACCACATGGGCAAGTACCTGCTGCGCCACGCCTTTGAGCGCGACAACCTGCTGCCGGAGAACATCCTCTGGCGCCAGAAGGCCGCCTTCTCCGACGCCGTAGGCCACTCCATGGTGGACGATCTGAAGGCCCATGCTGAGGAGACCTACACCGACGAGGCGTTTGAATCCCTGCGGCACAAGTTCGACTATCACTGTCCGCCATTCACCAAGGAGAGCCTGCTGTACCGGGAGATCTTTGAAAAGCACTACCCCGGCCAGGCAGGGATGATTCGGGATTTCTGGATGCCCAACAAGTCCTGGGAGGGCTGCGACGTGGACGATCCCTCCGCCCGGGCCCTCAGCAACTACGGAACCAGCGGGGAATAGGGGGAAGATGGCCCGCGCAGGGACTATGCACCCACTAAAAGCTATGCGCCCACTAAAAACAAGCGCACACTGTCCGGATTTCGCTCCGGATACTCCGGGGCCCGGACATCACCGCCGATTTTACCGCCAAATCATTTGGCCGATATGTTTTAGGAGGAACAAGTATGGAAGCGAAGCTGCATCTGCCTGAGCTGTTCGGCAGCCAGGTCTTCAACGAGTGGACCATGAAGGAGCGCCTCTCCTCCGCGTCCTACGGCACGTGGAAGAAGTGTGTCACCGAGGGCACGTCCCTGGACATCTCCACCGCCAACGAGATCGCCGAGGCCATGAAGCAGTGGGCCGTGGAGAAGGGCGCCACCCACTACACCCACTGGTTCCAGCCCATGACCGGCGTCACCGCCGAAAAGCACGACAGCTTTATCTCCCCCGCCGGCGGCGGAAAGATCATCATGGAGTTCTCCGGCAAAGAGCTGGTCCGGGGCGAGCCGGACGCCTCCTCCTTCCCCTCCGGCGGCCTGCGGGCCACCTTTGAGGCCCGGGGCTACACCGCCTGGGACCCCACCTCCTTCGCCTTCATCAAGGAGGACTCCCTGTGCATCCCCACCATCTTCTGCTCCTACTCCGGCCACGCGCTGGACAAAAAGACTCCTCTCCTGCGGTCCATGGACGAGGTGAGCCGTCAGGCCATCCGCATCCTGCGCCTCTTCGGCGACACGGAGACCAGGCGGGTCACCGCTCAGGTGGGCCCGGAGCAGGAGTACTTCCTCATTGACAAGGAGCTCTTCCGGCAGCGCAAGGATCTGCAGATGACCGGGCGGACGCTGTTCGGCGCCAAGCCCCCCAGGGGGCAGGAGCTGGAGGACCACTACTTCGGCGCCATCAAGCCCCGGGTGGCCGCCTATATGAAGGACCTGGACGAGACGCTGTGGGCGCTGGGCGTTCTCTCCAAGACCAAGCACAACGAGGTGGCCCCCTCCCAGCATGAGATGGCCCCTATCTACTCCGACGCCAACACCGCCTGCGACCACAACCAGATCGCCATGGAGATGATGAAGAAGGTGGCGGACCGCCACGGCCTGGTGTGCCTCCTCCACGAAAAGCCCTTCGCCGGCGTCAACGGCTCCGGAAAGCACGACAACTGGTCTCTGAGCACCGACACCGGCCACAACCTCTTCAAGCCCGGCTCCACGCCCAGCCAGAACGCCCGGTTTCTGCTGTTCCTGGCCGCCTTCATCAAGGGCGTGGACGACTATCAGGACTTCCTCCGCACCACCGTGGCCACCGCCGGCAACGACCACCGCCTGGGCGCCCAGGAGGCCCCTCCCGCCGTGCTCTCCATCTTCCTGGGCGACGAGCTCAACGCCGTGGTGGAGTCCATCATCCACGACACCCGCTATACGGACGCCGAGAAGAAGATGCTGAAGGTGGGCGTGGACGTGCTCCCCGCCATCCGCCAGGACAACACCGACCGCAACCGCACCTCCCCCATGGCCTTCACCGGCAACAAGTTCGAGTTCCGGATGCCGGGCTCCTCCCTGTCCGTCTCCGGCCCCAACATCGCCCTGAACACCATCATGGCCGAGGAGCTGGAGCAGTTCGCCGACGAGCTGGAAAAGGCGGAGGACTTCCAGTCCGCCCTGCACCAGCTGGTAAAGAGGACCCTCACCGAGCACCAGCGGATCATTTTCAACGGCAACGGCTACGACGACGCCTGGCTCCAGGAGGCGGAAAAGCGGGGCCTCAGCAACCTGAAATCCGCCGCCGACGCCCTGCCCGCCTATATCGCCCCCAAGAATATCCAGCTCTTTGTCAAACACGGCATCTACACCGAGGCGGAGGTCCGGGCCCGGTACGAGATCCACGTGGAGAACTACGCCGCCGTCATTTCCATCGAGGCCAAGACCATGATCGACATGATCCGCCACGACATTCTCCCCGCCGTCTCCAAATATGCCGCCGACCTCTGCGCCCGGGCGGACAGCAAAAAACAGCTGGACGTCCCCTGCGCCTATGAGGTTAACACCGCCAGGGGCGTCGCTAAAATCACCGATGATCTGATGGAGCAGTGCCGCGTCCTGGCCTCGGACCTGGAGGACATGCCCGCCGGTCCGGAGGAGGCCATGCGCTACTGCCACGACACCCTCCTCCCCGACATGGCCGAAGCCCGAGACTCCGTGGACGTTCTGGAGATCCTCACCGCCTCCGAGTATTGGCCCATGCCCGTATACAGCCAGCTGCTGTTCTCCGTCTGAACCATCAAATTCCGCCCCGCCCTCCGCCGGGGCGGAATTTCTTTGCAGGGAGGGCGGACGCCCCCTTCCAGATATTCCGTTTTCCTCCAAAAAGCCCAAAATTTTCCCTTGCGTCCACGGACGCCCTGTGGTATACTGATACCCGCTGAAATCCAATTCCCGGAGGTGCCGCGGTGAAAAAACGCAGTCACAAGCTCCTGGCCTCCACCCTGCTGGAGTATGAACACGGATTCCGTGCCCGGCGGTACGAGTGGGCCTTTCTCTTCGGCTCCTTCCAGCCGGACTGCAACCCCCTGACCTACCTGAAAGGCTCCCTGCGGGCCTACAAGTTCCGGGGACACAACTTCTCCAACTCCCAGGCCTACATAAACGCCCATATCCTGCGGCTCCAGCAGCGGGCCCGCTGGACCATCTGGCAGTACTACACCCTGGGCAAGCTGACCCACTACCTGGCCGACGCCTTCACCTTCCCCCACAACGAAAACTACCCCGACAGCCTCATCGCCCACCGGGCCTATGAGGACGCTCTGCGGGTGTATTTTGCGGAGTATCTCCAAAGCCGCACCCTGCGCCCGGAGAGGGCCCGCTGGGATCTGACCCAGGCCATTGACCAGCTGCACCGCCAGTACATGGAGACCCAGGCGGATGTGCACCAGGACGCCCGCTTTATCCTGGAGGCCAATCTGCTTTTGATGGCCGGATGCCTGCCGGCTCCCGCCTGAATCTGTTTGATATTCACGATTTTTTTCGCAATCGCGCTTTGTATTTGTGGGAATTGCCCATTTTCATTTTCGTGTCATCGTGCTATTCTTTTTGTATATTCCAAATTTGAAAGGGATATCGACATGACCAACATCGTCCGCAACGCTGAATACCGTTACTTTAGCTTTACCTATTTTTACGGTAAGGCTTATTTGGGTTTGGCTGAAAGCGTGCGCGTGTAACATTTGGTTTTGTTGTAACCATTCGTACATGATGACCCGCGGCCGAACCGGCCGCGGGTTTTTTGTACCATTCTAAACTTAGGAGGACACCGTCATGATCGTCATTTTGAAGCACGACCCCAACCGTGAACAGCTGGAGAGCCTCATCAACTGGCTCCAGGAGAAGGGCATCGCCATCCACACCAGCATTGGCGAGGCCCACACCATCCTGGGCCTGGTGGGCGACACGTCCAAGCTGGACATCGACCTCATTGCCGCACTGGACATCGTGGAGGACGTCAAGCGGGTCCAGGAGCCCTATAAGAACGCCAACCGAAAATTCCATCCGGAGGATACGGTCATCCCCGTGGGCAATACCCAGATCGGCGGCGGCACCCTGACCATCATGGCCGGCCCCTGCTCCGTGGAGAGCGAGGAGCAGGTGGTGGCCATCGCCAAGGCGGTGAAGGCTAGCGGCGCCACCATGCTGCGGGGCGGCGCCTTCAAGCCCCGCACCTCGCCTTACGCCTTCCAGGGCCTGGGGGCCAAGGGATTGGAGTACCTGAAAATCGCCCGGCAGGAGACAGGCCTGCCCATCGTCACCGAGCTGATGGACCTGAGCCAGCTGCCCCTGTTCAAGGACGTGGACGTCATCCAGATCGGCGCCCGGAACATGCAGAATTTCGACCTCCTGAAAGCCGTGGGCCACCAGGACCGGCCCGTGATGATCAAGCGGGGCATGTCCGCCACCTATGAGGAGTGGCTCATGAGCGCAGAGTACGTCATGTCCGGCGGCAACGGGAACGTGATCCTCTGCGAGCGGGGCATCCGCACCTTCGAGCACTACACCCGCAACACGCTGGACCTGGCGGCCATTCCCGTGCTGCGGCGGCTGACCCACCTGCCCGTCATCATCGACCCCAGCCACGCCACCGGCAAGAGCTGGCTGGTAGAGCCCCTGGCCATGGGCGCCGTGGCCACCGGAGCCGACGGCCTCCAGATCGAGGTCCACAACGACCCTGCCCACGCATTGTGCGACGGCCCCCAGTCCTTGAAGCCCGAGGACTTCGACCCCCTGGCGAAGAAGCTGCTGGCCCTGCATGAGGCAGTGAAGGGGCTGTAAGGAAACTTAGGTGTATGGCCCCGCGCCAAGGGAACGGCGCCCGGCAGACCCTGTCGGAAATACCGGGCCTGCCGGAGGGATTCCAATCCCCGGCAGAGGCGCTGTCCTCCGCGGCAATCTGCAGCATTGCGGACAGCGGGCCGTTTGTGCAATTGCCCTCCTGGCCGGCCCGGCTCCCGGTTATCAGCAAGATTGAATTCCGCTATAATGCAAGAAAGGCTGTATCCATATGAATGTTGGTATTGTGGGCCTGGGCCTCATCGGCGGTTCCATGGCCAAGAGCATCAAGGCCCGCACGGGCCACACCGTCTTCGGCGCCGATCTGGACGCGGAGACCATGACCCTGGCCCGGATGTGCGGGGCCATTGACGCCCCCTTGACAGACGAGAATCTGCCCCAGTGCGGCCTGATTCTCATCGCCATTCGTCCCGGCGCGGCGGTGGAGTGGGTCCGCGCCCACGGGGCGCAGATCTCCAAGACGGCCATCGCGGTGGATCTGTGCGGCGTGAAGCGGGTGGTGGTGGAGGCCATCGCCCCCCTGGCGGAGCAGCACAGCTTTGCCTACATCGGCGGGCATCCCATGGCGGGCCGGGAGCGGGGCGGCTTCACCGCCTCCAGCGAGGACCTGTACGTGGGGGCCTCCATGATCCTCACACCGGACAAGCGCACGGACATGAAGCTGCTGGAGACTCTCCAGGCCTTCTTCCTGGACCTGGGCTTTGCCAGGCTGACCTTCTCCCAGCCGGAGGAGCACGACCGGATCATCGCCTTCACCTCCCAGCTGGCCCACATTGTCTCCAGCGCCTACGTGAAATCGCCGGAGGCCCAGCGGCGGCGCGGCTTCTCCGCCGGGAGCTTCCAGGATATGACCCGTGTGGCCCGGCTGGACGAGGATATGTGGACGGAGCTGTTCCTGGCCGACGCCGACTACCTTGTCAAGGAGCTGGATATTTTCATCCGGCATCTGACGGATTACTCCGACGCGCTGAAATCCCGCGACGCGGAGCGGATCAGGGCCCTCTTGAAGGAGGGCCGGGAGCTGAAGGCATCTGCCGGAGGGAACTGATTTTTGCCCTTCCGGGCGGTCAAACCCCCGGCTCGCGCCCGAGATGCAAGCCTCAGCGTCCCGCCCTGCGGGGCGGATTTCACAGGAATACCAAATCCCCCGTCCCCCTCTGCCAGGGGGACCCCAAGGAGGCCCCCTATGTGTGATCGCAGATCCATACAAGTAAACACCACTCCCGCTTACGCTGTGACCATTGCCCCCGGCCTGCTGGCGGACTGCGGCCCCCGCCTGCGAAAGCTCATGCCCCCCTGCCGCATGGCGGTCGTCACCGACAGCGCCGTGGCTCCCCTGTACCTGGAGACGGTTGAAAAGAGCCTCTCCGCGGCGGGCTTTTCCGTCTGCTCCCACGTCTTCCCCGCCGGGGAGGGGAGCAAAAACTTCTCCACACTGGCGAACATCCTGGAATTTCTGGCAGAGCGCCGCCTCACCCGCACCGACTGCGTGGCCGCCCTGGGCGGCGGCGTGACGGGAGACATGGCGGGTTTCGCCGCCGCCGTGTACCTGCGGGGCATCCGGTACGTCCAGCTGCCTACCACGCTGCTTTCCGCCGTGGACTCCTCCGTGGGCGGCAAGACCGCCATCGACCTGGCGGCGGGGAAAAATCTGGCCGGAGCCTTTCTCCAGCCCGCCGCGGTGCTGTGCGACACGGACTGCCTCGCCTCCCTGCCCAAAGACGTCTTCGCCGACGGCGCCGCCGAGGCCATCAAGACCGGCGTCCTGTGCGACGAGAGCCTCTTCGCCCTCTTTGAGGACGGAACCCTCGCCGTGGAGCCGGGGGCGGTCATCGCCCGGTGCGTGGCCTACAAGGCCGGCGTGGTGGAGCGGGACGAGAAGGAACAGGGGGAGCGAAAGCTCTTGAACCTGGGCCACACCGTGGGCCACGCCATTGAAAAGTGCAGCGGCTACGCCATTCCCCACGGCCACGCCGTGGCGGCGGGACTTGCGGTCATGGCCCGGGCCGCGGAGGCCCTGGGGTGGACGGAGGAGCCCATTGCCGGGCGCATCGCCGCGTGTCTTGCCAAAAACGGCCTGCCCGCCGGCACAAACTTTTCCCCGGAGGCCCTGGCGGAGGCCGCCTCCGCCGACAAAAAGCGCTCCGGCGGGGACATCACCCTAGTGGTGCCCAAAAAAATCGGCCTTTGTGAACTGAAAAAAGTGCCCGTCTCGGAGCTGCTGCCCGTGATCCAGGCCGGATTGGAGGGATAGGGCCCCATGGACGTCCGTATTCAGCCCCGGCGGCTCTCCGGCGTGGTGACGCCGCCCCCCAGCAAATCTCTGGCCCACCGGCTGGTCATCGCCGCCTCCCTGGCGGCGGGGGTCAGCACCATCAAAAATCTCACCCTCTCCGAGGACATTGAGGCCACTCTGCGCTGTATGGAGGCGTTCCGCTGCAAGTGGGAGTGGCAGTCACAGGATACTTTGAAGATCTGGGGCTGCATCAACAAGGAGTGCGACTGGACGGGCCTGCCCCGGTTCGACTGCGGAGAGTCCGGGTCCACCCTGCGCTTTATCATCCCCATCGCCCTGGCCCTGGCAGGGGGCGGGGAGTTCACCGGCCGGGGCCGCCTGATGGAACGGCCCCAGGAGCCCTACTTCCAGATCTTTGACAGGATGGGCATCACCCACCAGCTGCGCCGCGGAGCGGACGCCGCCGACAATGCGCAAAACGCCCTGCTCACCATCCAGGGAGACCTGCGGCCCGGCGAGTACCGCCTGCCGGGAAACGTGTCCAGCCAGTTTTTCACCGGCCTGCTCATGGCCCTGCCGCTGCTGGACGCACCCAGCGTGGTCGTCAGCACCACGGCCCTGGAGTCCGCCTCTTACATCACCATGACCATGGGGGTGCTGGAGCGGTGCGGCGTCCGGGTGCGCTACTCCCCCCAGCTCAACGGCTTTGGCGTCACGCCGGAGGTCTACTGTCCCTTTGAGGAGACGGTGGAGGCGGACTGGTCGCAGGCCGCCTTCTGGTACGCCGCCATCACCCTGGGCAGCGGCCTGCGGCTCCGGGGGCTCAACGGCCGCTCCTCCCAGGGGGACGCGGCGGTGGTCTCCCACTGCAAAGCGCTGTCCCAGGACGGAACCGTCGCCATTGACCTCTCGGACTGCCCGGACCTGCTGCCGCCCCTTGCGGTAATGGCCGCCGTCCGCCGGGGCACCACCCGCTTCACCGGCGCCGCCCGCCTCCGGCTGAAGGAGAGCGACCGGCTGGCCACCGTCCACCAGATGCTCTCCGCCCTGGGCGGAGCCGCCTCGGAGGAGGCGGACAGCCTGACGGTCTACGGCGTCTCCACCCTCCCCGGCGGCACGGTGGACGGGGCCAACGACCACCGCATCGTCATGGCGGCGGCCATCGCCGCCACCCGCTGCCAGGGCCCTGTGGTCATCCGGGGGGCCGAGGCGGTGAAAAAATCCTATCCCGCCTTCTGGCGGGACTATGAAAACCTGGGAGGTGACGTCCGTGTCCTCTGAGTTTGGCAGCTTTTTGCGAATCGGCGTGTTCGGCCAGTCCCACGGCAGAGCCATCGGGGTGAAGATCGACGGCCTGCCCGCCGGAGAAGAAATTGACCTGGCGGAGCTCCAGCGGTTTCTGGACCGGCGGAAACCGGGGAAGAGTCCCCTCTCCACCGCCCGGAAAGAGGCCGACGCGCCGGAGTTCCTCTCCGGCCTGGAAAACGGCAGGACCTGCGGCGCGCCGCTGTGCGCCGTCATCCAAAACAGCGGCCAGCGCTCCTCGGATTACGGCGAGCTCCGGGACAAGCCCCGGCCCGGCCACGCGGACTACACCGCTTTTGTCAAGTGGGACGGCGGCGCGGACATGCGGGGCGGCGGCCACTTCTCCGGCCGCCTGACGGCCCCCCTGTGCATCGCCGGGGGAATTGCGAAACAGATCCTGGCCCGGCGGGGCATTTACGTGGGAGCCCATCTGGATTCCGTGGGCACGGCCAGCGATGAACACTTTCCGCTCTATCCCACTGCGGAACTCTTTGCAAAGATCGCCGCCAAGCCCTTCCCCGTGATCGACGACGGGGCCGGGGCGCGGATGCAGGACGTGATTCTGGCCGCAAAGCAGGACCTGGACTCGGTGGGAGGCGTGATCGAATGCGCCGCCGTCGGCCTGCCCGCCGGGCTGGGCGACCCCATGTTTGACGGCGTGGAGAACCGCCTGGCCGCGGCCCTCTTCGGCATTCCCGCCGTGAAGGGCGTGGAGTTCGGCGCGGGCTTCTCCGCCGCCTGCCGCCGGGGCTCCGAGAACAACGACCCCTTTGTCATGGAGGAGGGCCATGTCCGCACAAGGACCAACCATGCCGGGGGCATCCTGGGCGGCATCACCACCGGAATGCCCCTCACCCTGCGGGCGGCCGTCAAGCCCACGCCGTCCATCGGCAAGCCGCAGCAAACCGTCAGCCTTTCCCGAATGGAGAACGAGGAGCTGACGGTTCACGGGCGGCATGACCCCTGCATCGCCCACCGGGCCGTCCCGGTGGTGGAGGCGGTGACCGCCGCCGTACTTTTGGATATGCTTTTGGAGGGAAATCATGGAACTTTCTGAGATCCGTATGAAAATCGACGCCGTAGACGACCAGCTGCTGTCCCTCTTCCTGGAGCGCATGGCCCTGAGCGAAGAGGTGGCCGCCTATAAGAACGAGCACCGCCTCCCCATCCTCAACAAACAGCGGGAGCGGGAGATTCTGGCCAAGGTCACGGAGCGGGCCGGGGACAAGGAGCGCTATGCCTACCACCTGTACTCCACCCTCTTCGAGCTGGCCCGCTCCCGCCAGGCGGAGCTGATCTCCGCCCCCACCCATGTGGCGGAGAGGATCAGCGCCTCCCTGGCCGATGGCGGCGAGGTCTTCCCCCAGACGGGGCTGGTGGCCTGCCAGGGCGTGGAGGGAGCCAACTCCCAGGTGGCCTGCGACCGGCTGCTGCCCCGGGGAAACATCATGTACGTCAAGAGCTTCCAGGCGGTGGCCGCCGCCGTGGAGTCCGGCCTGTGCAAGTTCGGCGTGCTGCCCATTGAAAACAGCTCCAACGGCTCCGTCCGGGCGGTGTACCAGCTGCTCCAGGAGCACGACCTCTCCATTGTCCGCTCCGCCCGGCTGTGCATCCGCCACGAGCTGCTGGCCCTGCCCGGGGTGAAGCAGGAGGACATCACGGAAATCTACTCCCACGAGCAGGCCATCGGCCAGTGCTCCAAGTTCCTGGGCGGCCTCAAGGACGTGAGGGTCATCCCCTGCGGCAACACCGCCGCCGCCGCCAAGATGGTGGCCGAAAGCGGCAGCCGCACAGCCGCAGCCATCTCCTCCCACCCCTGCGCCGCCCTGTACGGCCTGGAGTGCATCAACGGCAATATCCAGGACAGCGACAACAACTACACCCGCTTCATCTGCGTCACCCAAAAGCCAGTGATCTACGCCGGGGCCAACCGCGTCAGCCTCATCATCGCCTTTGAGAACAAGCCCGGCGCGCTGTATGATATTCTCTCCAAGCTGGCGGCCCTGGACATCAACATGACCAAGCTGGAGTCCTGCCCCGTGGCCGGCAGCGACTTCGAGTTCATCTTCTTCATCGAGCTGGAGGCCAGCGTCAAGGACCCCGGCGTCCTGGCCATGCTGGAGGAGATGGAGCGCAGCTGCGCCCAGTTCCAGTTCCTGGGCAGCTATGCGGAAGTGTAAGCCATGGGCAAAAAAATCTACGGCCTGCTGGGACGGAAGCTGGGTCACAGCTGGTCCGTGCCCATTCATAAGGCCCTGGGCTGTGAGGACTACCGGCTCATTGAGCTGGAGCCTGAACAACTGGAGGCGTTCCTCCGGCGGGAGGACATCGGCGGACTGAACGTCACCATCCCCTACAAGCGGGACGTGATGAAGTTCTGCGATGTGATCGACCCGGCGGCGGAAGCCATCGGCAGCGTCAACACCCTGGTCCGCCGGGATGGAAAACTGTACGGCTGCAACACCGACATCGACGGCCTTCTCTACATGCTCCGCCGGGCGAAAATTTCTCTGGCGGGGAAGAAGGTGGTCATTCTGGGCAGCGGCGGCGCGTCCCTGACCGCCCAGGCCGCCGCCCGGCAGGAGGGCGCCCGGGAGGTCGTGGTGGTCTCCCGGACGGGTCCGGACAACTATGAGAACCTGCCGGACCGGCACAAAGACGCCCAGGTCCTCATCAACACCACTCCCGTGGGCATGTGGCCCCATGTGAAAGGGCTCTCTCTGGACCTGAAGCTGCTGCCCGGGATTACTGCGGCGGCGGATGTGATTTATAATCCCGTCCGGACAAATCTCCTGCTCCAGGCGGAGGCGCTGGACCGGGAAGCCCGGTATTGGGAGGAGGCGGACGTGGCGGAGCCTCTGGGCTCCGGCCTGCGGCGCGTCCAGTACACCGGCGGACTGCCCATGCTGGTCTCTCAGGCAAAGCGGGCGGAAGAGCTCTTTTTTGACCGAACCATTCCCGACAGCGAGACGGAGGCCATTGTCTCCAGGCTCTGGCAGGACACGACGAACATCGCTCTGGTGGGGATGCCCGGCAGCGGAAAAACCACCGTCGGCAGGGCGATGGCCCGTCTTTCCGGCAAGCCCTTTGTGGATCTGGATGAAGAGATCGTCCGGAAAGCCGGAAAACCCATTCCGGAGATCTTCGCCCAGGAGGGCGAGGGAACCTTCCGGGCCATGGAAAACGAGGTTTTGGAGGAAATCTGCGCCAAAAGCGGCCAGATCATCGCTACCGGCGGCGGTGCCGTCCTCTGGTCGGAGAACCGGGCCGCCATGCGGCGCACTGGACGGGTGTATTTCCTCCGCCGGGACCTGAGCCGGCTGCCCACCGACGGACGGCCGCTGTCCCAGGCCGGAAAACTGGAGGAGATGTTCCGCCTCCGGGGCCCGCTGTACGAGCAGTCCGCAGATCAGTCCGTCCAAAACGACAGCTCCCCGGAGGAGACTGCCGCCGCCATCTGGAATGACTATCGAGCACACGCAGGAGGGATTTCCATGAAAATTCTGGTGATTAACGGACCCAACATGAACATGCTGGGCATCCGCCAGCCGGAGATCTACGGCAGCGCCACCTACGAGGATTTGAAAGCCATGATTCGGGAGGAGGCCAACCGGCTGGGGGTGGAGGTCAGCTTTTTCCAGTCCAATCACGAGGGGGCTCTGGTGGACGCCATCCAGCAGGCGTATTTTGACAAGGTGGATGGGATCATTATCAATCCGGCGGCCTATACCCACACCAGCGTGGCGCTGCTGGACGCCGTGAAGGCGGTGGGAATTCCCACGGTGGAGGTACATGTGTCCGATCCAGACAGCCGGGAGGAGTTCCGGCATGTGTCGTACATTCGGGCGGCGTGTGTGGGGACCGTTCGGGGCCATGGGCTGCCGGGGTATCTGGAGGCCCTGCGAATGCTGGCGCAGTAAAAGTTTCGGTCAAGCCTTTTCAAAGGCTTGCGGGGTGCAGGGGCAGAGCACCTGCAAAATCCTCCGTAAAAATGCCGCCGTAAGACGGCGGTATGAAAGATGCAGCAAAAGACGTGCCTGCCGCCTGAGACGGCGGGCGCGTCTTTTGCGGGAGAGCCGTTCCTCCTTCCAATCGAGGGAACCCTCCCGCCAGAGGCGCGGACGCTGGCGCATCCGCTATTTCGCTTTCCCTGACAGAATCCGCCGCTGAGCGGCGGATTCTCCTGCAGGGGCTCTGCCCCCTGCACCCCCGCGGCCTTTGAAAAGGCCGGCAAAACCTTTACTGCGCTCCGCGCCCGCAAAAAAGGACTGCCGCAAAGCGGCAGTCCTTTTTCATTCGCTTGTCACAGCGGAGACTGGCAAAACTCCGCCGTTTCGCAGCAGGCCGATCAAGCCCTCTGCTTCTGCTTGAAGATGGTGGAAATACCCTCGATGGCAAGGATCACCGCCAGAACCACCAGCAGTACGCCCAGGATGGCCTGCACATAGGGGCCCCAGTCGGCGCCGCCGGCGGAGATCAGCTTCACCTGGTTCATGCTGTTGATAATCAGAGAGGCGATGGTGACAACCAGCATGAAGAACATGGGGATCAGGAACATCTTGTTGTTCTTGCCGATGTTGCCCAGCCAGGTGGCCACGGCCAGCAGACCCAGCGCGGCCAGCAGCTGGTTGGCGGAGCCGAAGAGCGCCCAGATCTTCTCATAGCCGTTCAGGCCCAGCACCACGCCCAGCACCACGGTGATGGCGGTGGAGACATACATGTTGGACAGGACCTTCTTGTAGCCGGTGACGTTCTCGGGGGTCTCGCCCTTGCTGCCGTCCAGCCAGAACTCCTGGAACATGAACCGGGCCAGACGGGTGGCGGTGTCCAGAGAGGTCAGGCAGAAGGCGGAGTAGGTCAGTACCAGCAGGGTGAACAGGATATTATAGGTGCCGGGAATGGTGTCGTCGATCATATGGGCCAGACCGCCGCCGAAGATGTTGGTGGCGCCGGAGAGATCATAGACCTTGGCATAGGCCACAGCGCACAGGGTCAGGATGGCCAGAACGCACTCCAGCAGCATGCCGCCGTAGGCGATGGGCTTCGCGTCGGTTTCCTTGTCCAGCTGCTTGGAGGTGGTGCCTGACGAGACCAGCGAGTGGAAGCCGGAGATGGCGCCGCAGGCGATGGTGGTGAACAGCACGGGGAAGATGGGGCCGGCGGCGGGAGCAAGCTCCACCGCGGGCATGGTGCTCATATCCGGATGCGCCAGAACAACACCCACCACGGCCACGGCCAGCATGGCGTACAGCAGGAAGGAGCTCAGGTAGTCACGGGGCTGGAGCAGAATCCAAACAGGGGTGACGGAGGCAACGGCAATGTACACGCCGCAGATCCACATCCAGGCGGACTTGCTCAGATAGATGGGGTGGAAGTTCATGCCGATGGCGATAATCACCACAATGGCGACGATGCCGATGACGCTGGCCACGCTCATGGGGGCGTTCCGGCGGTACACCAGGAAGCCGAAGACGATGGCGATCAGGATGAACAGCAAAGAGACCATGGCCACACGGGCGTTGGCCTCGGAGGCGGCGTAGTCCACAGCGCCGCTTTCGGTGAAGGTGGCGCCGAAGGTGCCGGCCACGATGGAGGCGAAGGCCGCCACCACCAGAATCAGCGTCAGGTAGGCAAAGACCAGGAACAGCATCTTGGCCCGCTTGCTCATGTTGGTGGAGATGATCTCGCCGATGGACTTGCCGCCGTGGCGGACGGAGGCGAACAGGGCGCCGAAGTCATGGACGCCGCCGAAGAAAATACCGCCGATGAGAATCCACAGCGTGCAGGCAAGCCATCCGAAGCCGGCGGCGTTGATGGGGCCGGTGATGGGGCCGGCGCCGGCGATGGACGAGAAGTGGTGGCCCATCAGGATGGGGGCCTTGGCGGGGACATAGTCGACGCCGTCCTCCATGGTATGGGCGGGGGTGGGCTTGTCGTTTTCGCCGACGCCCCACTGCTTGCACAGCCAGCGGCCATAGAAGATGTAGCCGCAGACCAGCACAGCAACGCTTATGATCAGAAGTAACAGACCATTCATTGCTAGGTACACTCTCCCTTCTTATTTTAGGAAGCTCTGATGAAATCAACGCGCACAGATTTACGTCAGAAATTCTCTTCAGCAGGAAGGGAAAACGCTGGAATACTCTATGTATTTCAAGTTTTCCTCACGCAGACAGGGGAAATTTACGGCGTGAAAATGCGCGCGGGGATTTATTCAAAGGTTCCTACTCCCCGAAGTTGTCCTCCAGGGTCTTGCGAGCCGCTCTCCCGGCTGGATTGGAGAGGAAGCTCAATGTCGAACATTCCATTGCAGCTATGTGATACTCCATCCAGCCATGGAGTGCCAGCCGAAAGTTTTTCTGGAAGCGGGTCCGCTTGATGAGCTTCTTCGCCTCCGGGTCGATCTCGTCCGCCAGAATCACCAGCGTGACGTAGGAGCACATGTGCTCCTTGTGGGGCTTGATCTCCTTCATGCCCGCCGCCTTGGAGCGCTCGATCTGCCGCCGCAGCGTCTCCGCGTCCAGGCGGTCCGTCAAATAGAAATATGTATAGTCGTGCTGCTCCGTGGCATAGAACTGCTTATCCCGGCGGATCAGGTAGTGCTCATCCCGCAGGTAGAAAAACGCCGCGGCGGGGTAGCGTCCGCCCTCCGCCTCCACATCCCGAAGGATGTCGTAGCTGTGGGAATAGGCGCTGAGCAGCTTTTCCAGGGCCTCGTTCTTATCCATTCTCTCCTCCGTCCCGGTCGGGGGGCTTCACGCACTCCGCGTGGGGCGCCCGCTCTTTCAGCGCCTCCATGACAGAGGAGGCCGTGCGGGGGTCCGCCAGCAGAACCACGGCCAGCTCCTCTCCGCCGGAGCAGAGCACAATGTGCTCCACCGCCATCTCGCCGCCGCAGCAGGAGACCCGCACGGGCACCATCAGCACCCGGCGGAAAAAGCGGTCGATCTCGCCGTAGGAGACGTAATAGGCCGTCATCCGCTTCCGGAAAAACAGGTGCCGCTCTCCCAGGCGGAATACGTCGGTCTTTCTGGCGGTCCGGTACTCCGCCGCCAGGGCGGCCGGCTCACCGGCCGCCGTCTTTAAGGGACAAAATTTCATATGGCGGTTCCTCCCGCGGCCGCCGGAGTCCCGGCGGCCCTGCCGCTGCGGGGCACAGCCGCCCTTCTCCGCCCCTCCGGGACGGAGAAAGGGGGTACCCCCTTTCCCGCAATTCACTTGTTTACGGCGCTATTATACACGCTCGTTTCAAATTTGTTAAGAGGGTATCGCTCAATTTGTGTACAATTTGTGAATAAGCGCAAATCATTTGTGGGATTTGACGAATTTTTCCACATTTTCCATGCGTCATGACGTATTTTATCCCCGCTCTGGCAACAGTCCATTGTGCAGAATATACAATTCCGTTTTGGCAGACAAGCGCCCTTACAGGGTGCTGATGAGGTGTTTCATATGGATGCTCATGGCATATCGGGCCCCGGCCTCGTCCCTTCGTAAGAGGAACTCCAGGATCATCCGGTTGTCCCGCAGAGCGATGTCCTGCATCTGCTGGCGGTTTTGCGAAATCTGCAGAATCTCGTTGACGGCGCTGTTGATGATGGGGTACAGGCGGCGCATATACTCATTGTGGGACGCCTTGATTATGGCCCAGTGGAACTCCTGGTCCGCCAGGGGCCAGTCCCCGCCAGCGGCGGCGGTCTCCTCCACCCGCTGGGCCTTTTTTTCGATCAGCCGCAGCTCCTCGTCGCTGGCGCGCTGGCAGGCCAGGGCCACGGTGGCCGGCTCAAAGATCAGCCGCATCTCAAAGAGATCCTTGGCCCGCACACGGGACCGCACCCCCGCCAGGGCCGTCAGGTCCAGCCCCTCGGCCGGCAGGCTTTCCGCCACAAAGGTGCCCTTTCCCCGGCGGATCTCCAGCACCCCCTGGGCCGCCAGGAAGGAAATCGCCTCCCGCAGCGTAGTGCGGCTGACGCCCAGCTCCCCGCTGAGCTCGTTTTCGTTTGGCAGCTTGCTGCCCGGCACATAGCGGTGCTCGTCCACGATCATCTCATACAGGCGGTCCGATGTCTGCTCTGAAAGCTTCGCTTTTTTTCGTTCCATCATCCGTCTCTCCTTCCGGTAGTTGTCCATATACGTTTTGTGACATCATACCTTATTTTTCATAAAAATACAAGAAGCCCCTTGACATCACATCTTTTCGGAAGTACAATGACATCATACATCGCACAAAGAAATAATACAACGTATTTTGAAGGAGGCGACGCCCTTGACTGCCGCCGGGATCTGCACCCGCCGCATCACCATCCTCACCGGGCACTACGGCACCGGCAAGACGGAGTTCGCCGTAAACCTGGCCCTGTCCCTGGCCGCGGAGGGAGCGCAGGTGATGCTGGCGGACCTGGACAACGTCAATCCCTATTTCCGCTCCCGGGAGCGAAAGGCGCTGCTGGAGGAGGCGGGCGTCCGCCTGATCGCCGCCCCCCAGGCCTGCGTGGATGCCGACGTGCCCGCCGTTCCGGCGGAGCTCCTGACCGTTCTGGAGGACCGAAGCGTCCGGGGCGTGCTGGACATCGGCGGCGATCCGGCGGGGGCCCGGGCGCTGGCCCGGTTCCAGCCAAAGCTCCTCCAGGAGGACTGCCAGCTCCTCTACGTGCTCAACGCCAACCGCCCCGAGGTCCGGACGGCGGAGACCGCCGCCGCCTGCCTGCGGGCCATTGAGCAGACCACCGGCCTCACCTGCTCCGCCCTGGTGAACAACACCCACCTGTGTGGCGAGACCACCGCGGCCGACATCCGCAAAGGCGCGGCCCTGGCGGCGGCGGTGTCCCGGGAAACCGGCCTCCCGGTGCTCTGCCACACGGCGGAAAAACGGCTGGCCCCCGGCCTCACCGGGCTGGACGCGCCGGTGTTCCCCATCACCATCCACATGAAAAAACCCTGGGAATGACCCACGAGAATCGAGAGGAGGCTTCACCATGGCTGCCAAGATCACATTTGATTCCGACCGCTGCAAGGGCTGCGAGCTGTGCGCCGCAGTCTGCCCCAAACACATCATCGCCATTGACTCCCGCGCCATCAACCGCAAGGGATACCATCCCGCCGCGGTGACGGACATCGCCCAGTGCATCGCCTGCGCCAGCTGCGCGAAAATCTGCCCCGATTCCATCATCACCGTGGAGAAATTGTGAAAGGAGGCTGAACGCCATGGCAAAAGAACTTTGGAAGGGCAATGAGGCCATTGCCGAGGCCGCCATCCGGGCGGGGTGCGACTGCTTTTTCGGCTACCCCATCACTCCCCAGAGCGAGGTACCGGAGTACATGTCCTCCCACCTACCCAAGGCCGGCGGCGTATTCGTCCAGTCCGAGTCCGAGGTAGCGGCCATCAATATGGTCTACGGCGCCGCCGGCGCCGGAATGCGGGCCATGACCTCCTCGTCCTCCCCGGGCATCAGCTTGAAGCAGGAGGGCATTACATACCTGGCGGCGGCGGAGCTGCCCTGCGTCATCGTCAACGTCATGCGGGGCGGCCCAGGCCTGGGCACCATCCAGCCCGGCCAGGGGGACTACTTCCAGGCCACCCGGGGCGGCGGCAACGGCGACTACCGCACGGTGGTGCTGGCCCCCTCCAACGTCCAGGAGACGGCGGATTTCGTCCAGGAGGCCTTTGACATCGCCGACCAGTACCGCAGCCCCGTGGTGGTGCTGGCGGACGGCCTGATCGGCCAGATGATGGAGCCCATTGAGTGGCGTCCCGTGCCGAAGCGGCCGCTGCCGGCCAAGGATTGGGCCGCCAGCGGCAAAAAGGGCCGGGACCACACCAACGTCATCAACTCCCTGTTCCTGAACCCCGAGGAGTGCGACGCCCTGAACCGGCGGCTGACGGCGAAATACGCGGAGATTGAGAAAAACGAGGTCCGTTGGGACACCGCCTCCTGCGAGGACGCGGAGGTCCTCATCACCGCTTACGGCACCCCCGCCCGCATCACCCTCACCGCCCTGGACGTTCTGCGGGAGGAGGGGATCAGAGCCGGGCTGTTCCGGCCCGTGACCCTCTGGCCCTTCCCGGAGAGGGCCCTGCGGGATCTGGCGGCGGAGCCCCATGTGAAGGTTATTCTGGATGTGGAGATGAGCTCCACCGGCCAGATGCTGGACGATGTGCGCCTGGCGGTGGAGGGGCGAAAGCCCATCCGCTACCTGGGCCGCGCCGGCGGCATCATGCCCACTGTGGAGGAAATCATCGAGGCGGCCAAAACAGCTTTGAAGGAGGCGCAGTGATATGGCGGTCGTATATGAGAAATCCCGGGGCCTGACGGATGCCGAGCTCCACTACTGTCCCGGCTGTCATCACGGCATCATCCACAAGCTCATCGCCGAGACGCTGGTGGAGCTGGACCTGCTGGACGGGGCCATCGGCGTGTGCCCTGTGGGATGCTCCGTGCTGGCCTTCAAATACTTCAACTGCGACATGCTGGAGGCCGCCCACGGCCGGGCTCCAGCCGTGGCCACAGGCATCAAGCGCACCCACCCGGATCAGGCGGTGTTCACCTACCAGGGGGACGGGGACCTGGCCTCCATCGGCGCGGCGGAGATTGTCCACGCCGCCATGCGGGGGGAGAAGTTCACCACCATCTTCGTCAACAACGCCATCTACGGCATGACCGGCGGCCAGATGGCCCCCACCACCCTCATCGGCCAGCGGGCCACCACCTGCCAGGAGGGCCGCACCGTTCAGCAGGCGGGAATGCCCATTCGGGTTGCCGAGATGCTGTCCACCCTGGACGGCTGCGTCTACGCCGAGCGGGTGTGCGTCACGGACATCCCCAATCTGAACAAGGCAAAAAAGGCCATTAAGACAGCCTTCCAGAAGCAGATGGCCGGCGAGGGCTTCACCTTTGTGGAGGTGCTCTCCACCTGCCCCACCAACTGGGGACTCACGCCGGTAAAGGCGGTCCAGTGGCTGAAGGAGAATATGATCCCCTACTACCCCCTGGGCGTCATCAAGGACAAGGGTCTGGAGGTGCGCTGAGATGCTGAAGAGAATCATTATTTCCGGCTTCGGCGGACAAGGAGGCCTGGCCATCGGCAAGAACCTGGCGGAGGCCGGCATGGACCAGGGGTACCACGTCACCTGGGCCCCCTCCTACGGCCCCGAGATGCGGGGCGGCACCGCCAACTGCTCCGTGGTCATCTCCTCCGGGCCTATCGGCTCCCCCGTCTTCGCCGCCTCCACGGAGCTCATCGCCCTGAACGAGCCCTCCCTGGAGAAATTTGAGGCGGGTGTCCAGCCCGGAGGCACCGTGTTCGTCAACAGCGACGTGGTCACAGACCGGGTCCGGCGGGAGGACCTGACGGCCTGTTACATCCCCTGCGCCAGGATCGCCGAGGAGGTGGGAAACCCCAAAGTGGGCAATATGGTGATGCTGGGGGCCTACACGGCCAGCACCGGCTTTTTGGAGCCGGAGACCATCGAGGCCATGATCGCCCAGATGTTCGCCGGTCCCAAGGCCAAATTCGTACCGCTGAATATCGAGGCCTTCCGCCGGGGAATGGCCTGTGTCCGATAATTCTCCGCAGGCAGGCTTTGCGGGCGGCCGCCAAAAGGCGGCCGCCCGCTGATTTTTCCGTTGACTTTCCCGGACAAGGGGCGTATAAATGTATATAAATGCAGGAACCCCGCCAAAAACTTTCAAACCATTTTAATAAAGGAGCTGTCTGCAATGCTGGACATCAAGATCACCAAAACCGCCTCCCCCAAGGCCAAACCCGCCGACGAGAGCAAGCTGGGCTTCGGCAAGGTCTTCACCGACCATATGTTCATCATGGATTACGATGAGGGCCAGGGCTGGCACGACCCCCGCATTGTGCCCTACGGCCCGCTGTCCCTGGACCCCTCCGCCGTGGTGTTTCACTACGCCCAGGAGTGCTTTGAGGGCATGAAGGCCTACCGCACCGCGGAGAACAAAATCCAGCTCTTCCGTCCGGAGTGCAACGCCCGCCGCATGAACAACACCCACGAGCGCCTCTGCATTCCCCATCTCCCCGAGGAGGACTTCGTCCAGGCTGTAAAGGCCATCGTGGAGGTGGAAAAGGACTGGGTTCCCCACTCCGAGGGCGCCTCTTTGTACATCCGGCCCTACACCATCGCCACCATGGCCCAGCTGGGGGTCCACGCCTCCACCTCCTACAAGTTCATTGTCATCTGCTCCCCCTCCGGCGCCTACTACGCCGCGGGCCTTGCTCCCATCGACATCTACGTGGAGGACACCTACGTCCGCGCCTGCCCCGGCGGCACCGGCTTCACCAAGTGCGGCGGCAACTACGCCGTGAGCCTGCTGGCGGGCCAGAAGGCCGAGAAAAAGGGATACAGCCAGGTGCTGTGGCTGGACAGTCAGGAGCGCAGGTATGTGGAAGAGGTGGGCGCCATGAACATCTTCTTCAAGATTGACGGCAAGCTCTACACCGCCGCTGCCCAGGACAAGGGCGGCACCGTTCTCCCCGGCGTCACCCGCCGCTCCATCATCGAGCTGCTGCAGGACTGGGGCTGCGAGGTCGTCGAGGGCAAGCTGGCCATTGACGACATCATGAAGGCCGCCAAGGAGGGCAAGCTGGAGGAGGTCTTCGGCTCCGGCACCGCCGCCGTGGTCTCCCCGGTGAAGAAGCTGGACTACGAGAACCAGTCCGCCTTTATCAACAACGGCGAGATCGGCCCCCTGACCCAGAAGCTGTACGACACCATGACCGGCATACAGTGGGGCAGGGTCGCCGACACCAAGGGCTGGATCGTCCCTGTCTGCCAGGCCTGAACACTGCACGCACCAAACAACACCTGCCCGGGGCGCTGCCCCGGGCAGGTCAGGTTGTCGAAAAAGTCCAACAGGACTTTTTCGACAACCTGCTGTAGATTTTCAGAACTTCAAAAAGTTCTCAAAATCTGATGATTTCAGTGGCGCAGGAAACCCCTCTTGGGTTATCTCCGGCCTAAGAGCCGCCCTACAGGCGGTTGGCCTCCGAAACGTGCCTGCGGGCACAGCCCGCACACACCCTTCCTTTCCGTTAACGAAATCTCCAGCGTTTTTTGACAGTCTGACCGGCCCGGGGCGCTGCCCCGGGCCGGTCCTTCATGCGTCTATGTCTTCGCGTTGATCTGCGCGCCGCATTTGGGACAGGTGATGACAATCTTCCCCTTTCCCGCCGGCACCCGGCAGACGGCCTTGCAGCTCTTGCAGGTGAAGTATCTGTGCTCCTGATCTGCCCGGCGGGCGGCAGCGTTCTTCCGGCGGTTTTTGATCCCCCAGGCAAAGCTGACCCATTTCTGGTTCTCCGCCCGGCGCTTATAGAGGTTCTTGGAGAACATCCGGCCAAAGATGTAGAGCAGCAGGACAAAGAGCACCCCCTCGAAAACGCTGGTGACAAGGCGGTTTTTCAGCACCGCGTTCAGGACGAGCTCCACTATCCACAGGCCCAGATAGAAGATCACCAGAGCCTGATTCAGCTGGTCCCACCCGTTGCGGCCGTACATGAACCGGGCTATCGCGTTCCGAACCCCCTGAAAAATGCCCATATTCCCGAACCCCTTTCCGGCGTCTGCCGCCGTTTCATATCTTTCGTTAGTATTCTACTCGCAATTTTCGGGATAGACAACCGTCTGACAGCAGAATTTACAAAATAGTCATTTCTTTTTGGAAGTTGTTATGGTATATTTACTGATTGTCAAAAAATAAAAATAAAGGAAGTGTATGCATTTTATGGCAAAGAAGCAATTCAAGGCGGAGTCGAAGCGGCTGCTGGATCTGATGATTAACTCCATCTACACCCACAAGGAGATCTTCCTGCGGGAGATCATCTCCAACGCCAGCGACGCCTGCGACAAGCTGTGCTACCTGGCCCTCACCGACGACAGCGTGGGCCTTGGCCGCAAGGACTTCAAGATTGACCTCACCGTGGACAAGGAGGGCCGCCTGCTGACGGTCTCTGACAACGGCATCGGCATGGACAGGGAGGACCTGGAGAACAACCTGGGCGTCATCGCATCCTCCGGCTCCTACAAGTTCAAGCAGGACCTGCCCGACGACGCCAAGGACACCGAAGTCATCGGCCAGTTCGGCGTGGGCTTCTACTCCGCCTTCATGGCGGCGGACCGCATCACCGTGGTGACGAAGAAGTACGGCTGCGGCACCGCCTATCAGTGGCAGTCCTCCGGAGCCGACGGCTACACCATTACCGAGTGCGAAAAGGACACCGTGGGCACCGACATTATCATGCACATCAAGCCCGACACCGACGACGAGAAGTACGGCGAATTTCTGGAGTCCTGGCGGCTCCAGGAGCTGGTGCGGAAGTACTCCGACTACATCCGCTTCCCCATCCGCATGGAGGTCAGCAAGACCCGGAAGAAGGAGGGCTCTCCGGAGGACAAGCCGGAGTACGAGACCTACACAGAGGTGGACACCCTGAACTCCATGGTGCCCATCTGGCAGCGGCGCAAGTCCAGCGTGAAGCCGGAGGAGTACAACAAGTTCTACCGGGACAAGTTCCACGACTACGCCGACCCCCAGCGGGTGATCGCTGTGTCCGCCGAGGGCGCCGTGACCTACAAGGCGCTGCTGTTCGTCCCCGGGGCCGCCCCCTTTGACTACTACACCAAGGAGTTTGAAAAGGGCCTCCAGCTCTACTCCAACGGCGTGCTCATCATGGACAAGTGCGCCGACCTGCTGCCGGACCACTTTCGCTTCATTCGGGGCGTGGTAGACTCTCCGGACCTCTCCCTGAACATCTCCCGGGAACTCCTCCAGCACGACCGGCAGCTGAAGGTCATTGCCGGGAACCTGGAGAAGAAGATCAAGAGCGAGCTTGCCAAGATGCTGAAGGACAGCCGGGAGGACTACGAGAAGTTCTGGAAGAACTTCGGCCGCCAGCTGAAATACGGCGTGGTGAACGAGTACGGCCGGCACAAGGATCTCCTCCAGGATCTGCTGCTGTTCCACTCCTCCACAGAAAAGAAGCCGGTGACACTGGAGGAGTATGTCTCCCGCATGAAGGAGGACCAGAAGTATATCTACTACGCCGCAGGCGAAACCCTGGAAAAGATCGACAGGCTCCCCCAGACGGAGTCCCTGCGGGACGCCGGCACAGAGATCCTCTACTTCACCGGGGAGGTGGACGAGTTCTGCGCCCAGACCCTCCGGGCGTACAAGGACAAGGAATTCCGCTCCGTGCTGGACCAGGAGATCGACGAGGGGTCGGAGAAAAAGGCGGAGGAGGCCGCCGCCGCCCACAAGTCTGTCTTTGACTTTGTAAAAGAGGCCTTGGGCGACGCTGTCAAGGAGGTCAAGGCCTCCGCCCGGCTGAAATCCCATCCCGTCTGCCTCACCGCAGGGGAGGGGCTGAGCTTTGAGATGGAGAAGTACTTCCAGGCCGTCCAGCCCGACGCCGCGCTCAAGGCGGACCGCATCCTGGAGCTGAACGTGGACCACCCCGCCTTCCAGGCCCTGGAGAACGCCGTGGAGGCGGACCCGGACAAGGCGAAGAAGTACGCCTCGCTGCTTTACAGCCAGGCCCTTCTGATCGCGGGCCTGCCCCTGGAGGACCCCTCCGGATATACGGATTTGGTCTGTGAGCTGATGAAATAAACCGGAAAACATGGACGGCAGGGCCCGCAGGCCCTGCCGTCCTCTGATTTATCCGGTCTCGCTCCGGTACCGCTTCACCAGGCGGTCAAACTCCTCCAGATATGCTTTCAGCTTCTCCTCATCCCGCCCCTTCAAAAGGCGTTTCCGCCCCTTGCACAGGAGATACCAGGTGGTCTCCTCTCCCTGCCGGATGACGGTGCTCTCGCTGTAAGGCCGCGTGACCGTTCCCCTTACCCCGGGCATCTTCGCGTTGAGCCGTGCCAGCTCCTCCAGCCGAAATCCGCCGGCCGGCAGGTCCAGCTCCCGAATGCCGCTCTGCGCCAAACAAAGATAGTCCCGGTCCAATACCCGTTTTCCCCACCAAGCAAAGTGGGACACACTGCTGCGGGTCAAAGGCCGCAGGCTCTCGATCTCCATGCCGGGCCAGACCCGGTCTCCAATGGAGAAATACTCCAAAGCCGGTGCGGAGGCGACCCGCGCAATGGAATGAAGCTTTGTAAAATCGCAGACAGTCAGCCCCCGCAGGCACACGTTGTCCCTCATGTCCCACAGGTCCGGCGCCCGCTGGTTGAAGAAAAAATGGACATATTGGAGCTCCGGCAAACCGCTCAGAGGAGACAGGTCGCAGACCAGCTTGTTCTTCCAGAACGAGATCGTTTTGAACTGCCTGCCAAACCGCCGGATCAAATACTCGAAGGCCTTCTGGTCCAAGCCCGACACGATCAGGGACTCCGCCTCCGGGCGCTCCTGAATCCGGTCAATCTGCGCGCTGTCCGTTCTGCCGCCGTCCGCCTCTTTTTGCACTATGGCCAGATCAAACAGCGCGGGGTCGCTCTTTTCAAAGCCGTACAGCTCCACGCGCAGCCGCCCTCCGTTTCCCCTCTCTCACAGATGGTGCTCCCGCAGGAGCTTTTTCGCCTGCTCCCACAGCTCGTCGCTGACGGTCTGGACCACCGCGGCTCTCCGCACCAGCTCCGGCAGGGCCTTCACCAGCTCCGCCTCCACGATGGTCTCGTTGGTCAGGTCCGCCGAGGGGCATCCGGCGCACTGGCCCAGCAGCTTCACGTACAGCACCCCGTCCTCCAGGCGGTCGATCTCGATCTCACCGCCGTGGGCCCGCAGGGCGGGCCGGACCTTTTCGTCCAGCACGGCCTCAATTTTTCTCAGCTCCTCAGTCATATCCTTCCTCCTGCGCCGCCCGGACGGCGGCGATCTCCTCTCTGATTTTATGGCGTGTGTCGTCAAACAGCAGCTCCCGGTTGTGGCGGAAGTAGGCGTCACAGCCGAAATTCTCCACAAACCAGCTGGTGTCATACCCGGCGGTGACCTCCGTCACAAAGATTACCAGCTCCTGGCTGTCGCCGAAGGTCTCCTCCAGAAAACGGAAGGCGTTGTCAAACATGGCCCCCGTCTCCGTTCCCAGGGCCGTCCGGCGGTCCGTCTCCCGGGAAAACCACTCCCGGACAGCGTCCATGGCCGCCTCCGGAGAGACGTTCTCCTCCGCCAGTTTCTGGCGGTAATCCTCCAGCGTGCTGATCTCCCGCCGGGTCAGGTCCCGGGTCTCCCGGTCCAGCTGCCCCGCCTCTTTGGCCCGTTTCAGCGTCTCCTGCCGGCACCGGACCAGCCGGGCCAGCGCCGCCTGGGGCTCCTCCTCCGCGATTCTCTCCCGAAACTCCGTCAAGGCAACGTGAAGGGCGGCGGTCAGGGCGTCCTGATGTCGGGCGTTACGGGCCTCCCCGCCCAGACGGGAGAGGACCAGCCCCATAACCGACAGCTTCTCGTCAAAGGGAGCGGCCCGCAGCTCCGACACGGTGACGGGCTGCCAGGTCCCCCGCAGGATGTCCTCCACGTGATAGGTCCGCTGGTACTTGTAGTAGAGCTCCAGGTAATTGGCGAAATCCTTGGCAATCCGGGACATCTGAATGTACTGCCCCACCACCTCCCGGCTCACCCGAAGGCCCAGCCGCTCATAGGCGCAGATCAGCTCACTGAGGTCCTCCCAGCCCCGGGCCGTGGCGAACTGCAGCCCGTCCGCCCCGGTCTCCACCCGGTAGAAGTTGTCCTTTTTGATGTCCAGATAGGACACCACCGCCCCGTGGACGCCCCTCCTCCGGGCGTACTCCTTCCAGACGGCAAAGTCCTCCGTCACGTCGATGCGCTTCACCCGGTCCAGCGTCACCACGTCAAAGTCCCGCACGGAGCGGTTGTACTCCGGCGGGTTCCCCGCCGCGGCGATAAGCCACCCCTCCGGGAGGCGCTGGTTGCCGAAGGTCTTGCACTGGAGAAACTGGAGCATCATGGGGGCCAGAGTCTCGGAGACGCAGTTGATCTCGTCCAGGAAGAGGATGCCCTCTTTCAGGCCGGTTTTTTCCATCAGCTGGTAAACCGAGGCCAAAATCTCGCTCATGGTGTACTCGGTGACGGAGAACTCCTCCCCGCAGTAGGTGCGCTTTTCGATGAAGGGCAGGCCCACGGCGCTCTGGCGGGTATGGTGGGTGATGGTGTAGGCCACCAGGCCCACGCCGGTCTCCGCGGCGATCTGCTCCATGATCTGGGTCTTGCCGATGCCCGGCGGGCCCATCAGCAGCACGGGCCGCTGGCGCACGGCGGGAATCAGGTAGCTGCCCAGGGTATCTTTGGCCAGATAGGCCCTCAGAGTGTTTGTGATCTCCTGCTTGGCTTGTTTGATATTCATGGTATGGTTCCTTCCTTTGGGACCCGCCGCGGGCGGGGACGGGGGATTTCGCGCCTCGGGCGCGGGACGGGGGAATCCGGCCTCGGGCCGGGGGGTGTACCGCCCTTTGGGCAGGGGGTGGTTTTTACTCCCCCGCCCGTCAGGGCGAGTACCATTCTAAAGCTCCGGCAGCTCCGCCGGATCTATCATATCAGGTAGCTCCGCCGCCGCGGAGACAGCTCTCTCCAGCCCCGGCAGGTCCAGTACCAGCCGGATGGCCCAGGGCGGCACCCGCACGGACAGGGGCGGCTCCTCCAGCAGCACAAAGGCCGTCTCCCAGGGCGGCCGCCGCTGGGGATAAATCCCCATGCCGTCGGTAAAGTAGATCAGCCCCCGCAGGCTGGTAAAGACCCCCTCCCGCCGGAGCCGGGCCACATGGTCAAACACCGGCCGGAAGTCCGTGGCGCTGCCGCCGGAGAGCTGGAAATGCTCCATGTAGCGCCGCAGGTCCTCCAGACCGTGAACCGCCGTGTCGGCGCGCACCTGATCGTCGCACTGCAAAATACGGATGTTCACCTTCCGGGTGAAGGTCTCCGTGCTGCGCAGAATGGCGTAGGTGCAGGCCAGAAACTGCCGCACCAGCTCCCCTGAGGTGGACATGGAGGTGTCCACAGCGATGACGAAATCCTCAATCCGCTTCTCCTCCCGGGTCTCCAGCGGTTCCACCAGAGGGAGGTTTCCGTACAGCCGCAGACCGTAGGCGTAAAAGCCATAGTCAAAGGCGTCGCCGTCCACCGCCATGACCTCCCGGGGCACGGCAAACCGCCGCAGAAAGGCCCGGTAATCCGCGTCGTCCCGGACGGCCACACGGATCTGCTCCAGTACCGCCTCTCCGCCGGTGGACTGCCCCGCCAGCACAGTCTCCATGCCAGTGCGGGTCTTCTCTGAGATGTCTTTCCAGCGCTCATCCTGCCGCCGGCTCTGTTCCCGGCCGTCTTTTTTCTCCATGTCCCACAGCCCGTGGTCGTCCACCAAAAACGCCCGCTGGAGCCGGGCCAGCTCATACTCCGGCAGGGCCAGCCGCAGCAGGCGGCGGTAGATGCCCTCGGCGGTGAGTACCGGCATGTCCATGCGGCACTCCCCATAGAATTTTCGCCGCAGCGGGGCGGCGTCTCCCGCAAGACAGGGGTAATCCAGCCCGTCCAGGATGCTCTCCACCGCCGCGTCGCAGCTGAGATCCCACAGCTCCGGCACCCTGCCCCGCTTCTTTCCCAGATGGCGCAGCATACAGTGGAGCAGCGTGTGGAGATAGGCCCGGTTCACCGCCGTCCTGGACCGGAGATACCGCTCCGCCAGAAAGGCTCCGTCGTAATACAGCGTCTCCCCGTCGGTGGCCAGGGACAGCGTGACCCCGCCGCCGGGCTGAAACGTCAGGGCGCACAGCGCCGCGTCCAGATAGGGCAGGTTCAGATACAGCTCGTTCCGGGCGGCGGCGAGGATCTCCTGCCCAATTTTTTCGTAGCCCTGTTCCAACAAAACACATCCTTTTCGCAGCGCCCAATCCGCTTTCGTGTTCCCAATGCCCTCGGGCTTAAAACCATTGAATACTTACAAAATTCGGGAAGCCGCCGGCCGCTATGCAAACGAAGGCTATCGTTCCATTTTTACGATATATTCTGCCGTTCCTTCTTCTATCTGCCGCTCATGTGTCAGCGAAAACCCATGACGCTGTTAAAATCTGATTGCACTGATATTTTTTCAACACAAACAGCTTCAGGACATGAAACGTCTGAATTCCAAACTCAATCAGCTTCGCTCCGATGCCCCTATTTTGAAAGAAAGAGTCCACATACAGCTCTATCACCTCTTCACCCTCTATGTGAAGCATTCCCTTCGCAAATTCATCATCATATACCCAGATATTTTCCAGCTTTTCAGGATTGGCGATATAATCCTGCGCCAAAGGATAGACCTGCATTTCGCCGAATGAAATCTTGTCATTGTGAAAGATTTCTCAGTAATTCATTCTCTTGGCAAAGATCAATATTTCCGCTAGGCCTTGTTTGAAAAATGGCGGAATGCCCAACGGCGAGAGATTTTTTCGCCAATCAAGGCAGATTTTTGCAGGCGGGCTGACGCCCGGCAAGAACATTTAACGCAGAGTGGCGGATCAAGATCCACCGTTTGGGCATTTTGACTCTTTTCAAGCATGGCCTAACCTTGAAAAATCTTTTACATCCGCTTTTCTGATGCAGTCCATAGGCATACCTCCCAAATACCGATTTACACAGCTATATAGGCAGCCAAACGATTCCAAAGGTAAATATTTATTCCTTATTCCCTCTTGAGAACACAAAGTCAGCTTAGGACTCTCGCAAAGATTTTTGAGACTGTGCCGATAGGCGAAAACACGTGGATTGATGGCAAAATTTTTCTTCTGGCAAGGAAGAAAAACGCGAAAATCCCGGCGGATTTCAGGCTTTTCTGACGCCGGCCAGACGAAAAATTGTCGCCGGGTCCCGCGCTTCCGCCTATCGGCGCAGCGCCTTACAGCGTGAAGTCCCGTGCCGCCCCCGCCGGAAACCGCCGGTGCTGCTCCTCCAGCAGCAGCGCCAGAGCGGCGGCGTTTCCCGCCTCCCGGGCCAGGGCGCAGGCTGACGCCAGCGTCTCCCGGTCCGGCAGCGTCTCCGCCAGCAGCAGCCGGAGTCCCTCGGCCTCCCCCAGGGACAGAAGGAATCGGACAGCCTCCAGAGCGCGGCTCCGGAGATAGGCCCGGTAATCCTCTGCGGCCCGGTCTGTCAGCTCCGCCGGGTACCGCAGCCGCCACCAGGCCAGCCGCAGGGCACAGCCGCCGTCGTGCTCCATAGCCAGCATGGGCCTCCACAGGGCGTCGTAGGCCTTGAGGTCCAGCTTTTTCCCGTAAAAACAGTGGTGGTAGCCATAGCCCGCGCCGTAGATTTTATAGTCGAAGTGATGGGCGGGACAGTTCTCCTCATAGACCTCCGCATACTCCGGAAAAATCAGCCGGGCCGCAATCCCGCCCCGGCGGCACAGCGTCACATCCAGCTCTCCCGGCAGCTCCCCGGCAAAGTACGCCAGCAGCTCCCCCTCCCGGCCGCTACAGCCGATTCGCAAGGTGTCCAGCCGGCGGCAGTTCATGACGGCCCCGCCGCCCCAGTGCTCCACACCGTCCCCCAGGCGCAGGATTTTCAGCTCCGTGCAGTTAAACAGGGCGTAGTCCCCTGCCCGCTCCAGGGAGGCCGGGAGGGTCAGGTCCCGGAGATTCCGGTTGTCCCACTGGGCGTCCGGCGGCAGGGGGCCGCAGGACACCAGCACCTCCCGGCCGGGAACCGGCCCGGCGCCGGGAACCAGGGCGCGGTCTCCCAGGGCCGTCACCGGCAGATCCCACAGCGCCTCCGGCAGAATCGCGGACGGATCACAGGTGACCGCCCGCAAAACAGTAATCCCGTCCCCCTCCCGGCGGACGGTCAGCTTCCAGCTGCTGACGCCGCTGACAGTCTCCAAACTCCCCGCCTCCCCCGGTCTCTCCGCCGATTTTTCAAAGTCTGGTATAGTATACCACAAACTTGCCCAGTTTCCTAGAGGGTGTCTTCAAATTCAAGCAATCCAAACGAGGATCGTGGAGAGGAGAGCGACAGAAAAAAGCGGGGCACGCTTTTCGTATCTGGCGGCAAAGCGGCGATGGGCTTTGAATTTTAGAAATGACATGCTCCCCACAGAGTAGACAAAGCGAGAAAAACTTACACACTACACGAAAGGGAGCATCATTATGGCATCGATCAGTACGGGAACGAAAATTCATGCAGTGGAACAGTGCTATGCCGGAGCCGGAAGTCTCAGTCAAATTGCAAAAAGATTTAGAGTACACCGCAGCACACTGCAGAAATGGCTGCTGAATTATGATTTGTTTGGAGAGGAATGGCTACGCCACCAAGCAGGGAATCATCACTATCCAGCAATTGTAAACCAGCAAGCGGTAGAATTATACCTGTCTGGACAGATGAGTATAGAAGCGGTCTGCAAAAAATATTAGCTGCGATCAAGATCACAGCTGGAACAATGGTTTATGTTGTATAATGGTCAAAAGGATTCCGTTCTCCTGGCGGCAGAAGGGGTGGTCAATTGACCGTGGTATCTTATGAAGAGCGCAAAGCGGCGGTGGAGTACTGTATTGCTCATGAGAAAAACTATAAGCTGACTGCAGCTCACTCTGGATTTACATACCTGCAGATCTATGGGTGGGTGCAAAGATAGCAAAAGGCCGGCCTGGAGGGATTAGCCAGTGTCCATCATTCTACCAGACTCGCTGCAGAGAACCGCCGCCTACGGGCAAATAACCTGGAATTAGAAATGGAACTAGCGGTACAGCAGAAATATCAGCAAATCTGCTGGCGGGGGGCTCAACTGCCAAACTTCAGCGGAGTAAGGCATGAAGCAGCCTATCAAACCGTCAAGGAATTGCATGAAGCGTATCATTGGCCTGTGTACAAGCTCTGCTCCGCAGCGGACATCAGTCGGGCCAGGTAGTATAGCTAAAAGGCTGGCACATCTGATCGTTGAGATATACCAAAATCAACGCGGCGTTCCCGGTTACCGGCAGATGCAGATGATTTTGGAGCGGCGGTATGGAGTGAGGTATCATCTGAAGAGGGTACACCGGCTCATACAGATTCTCGACCTTTGCTCTGTATGCAGGAGGAAAAAGCGAATACGCAGGAAGAAAATCTCTGCGGAATATCTTGCAGAAAATATCTTGAACAGAAGTTTTACAGCACAAGGGCCCAATGAAAAGTGGCTGACAGGTGTAACAGAATTCAAATATGGGATGGGCGGAAAAGTTTATTTATGCGCAATCTTGGACTTATACGGGAGAAATATTACGGGGTTCGCATTAGGTCAGGGGAATCATATTGCGTTGGTATTTGAAGCCTTTGAGCAGGCGTTTCAACGGTATCCTGATGCGCGTCCATTGGTCCACAGTGACCGGGGCACTCAATATACCAGCCGCGCCTTTTGAAAGAGAATGAAAAAAGCTGGAATCTGCCAAAGCATGTTTCCTCCAGGCAAATGTCTGGATAATGCGCCTATGGAGGATTTTGGGGGGATTTTGAAATCTGAGATATACTACTTGTATCATTTTGATGAGTATGATCAGCTTTGTGATGCGATTGCTTCATACATCCATTTTTACAACTGTGAACGATATTAGAAGAGACTTGGTTGTATGGCACCTATGGAATTCTTGGCTGTTGGAGGCAAATAAGAACGGAGATCATCTTCTGATAGTCCTTGCCTTTCTTTTTTCTCTGTTTTGTCTACTCGACTGGGGGCACTTCACTCATCGCCGTTTTGCCACCAGATATGAAAAACGTCCCTGCCTGTTCTTTGCGCTTACCCTGCTTGCCGCCATCCTCGTTTGGATTCCTTGAGTTTGAAGACACCCTCTAGGGAAAAATTTTGTTCGGTGACTGGCACTGCGGCCTCTTTTGTCATAGCATTCTGCACTGATTTTTTAGTTTTTTACCCCGCTTCTTAAAAATCTTGAAAATAGGGGCTTGACTTTGGAGAAAGCTCTGTTATAATATCAATGTTGTTATTTTTCGTATGATACAACTGTATATGCAAAAATGCTGGAGCAGCTATGGAGAAGTCGCCTAGTTGGTCGAGGGCGCATGATTGGAAATCATGTAGGCCCCTAAAGGGTCTCGAGGGTTCGAATCCCTCCTTCTCCGCCATGAAAAACCCTGTAATCGCAATGGTTACAGGGTTTTCTCTTTGCTTTTTCCCTTATTTTTTCCCTTATTATGCCCTGATTGCTACTTGGCCCCTGAGACCGCTTGAATAAACCGCTCCATCCGGTCGGCGGACTGCTGGCGCATCTTTTGGGTGGTGTGGGCGTAGATATTCAGCGTAAAGGCGGCGGTGGCATGGCCCAAATTTCCCTGCACGGTCTTGATGTCGTCCCCGCTTTCGATTGCCGCCACGGCGTAGGAATGGCGCAGGTCGTGAAATCGGGCATTGTCCAGGCCGATACTGCAAACGATTTTCTTGAACTCCTTGTAGACCGTGAAATGGGCCAGGTGTCCGCCCAGGGCATTTGTGAATACAAACCCCTCTTTGTTCTCCCAGGCGGGACCGGCGCACAATTGCGCTTGCGCCTGTTTGACCTTCTGCCGCTTCAACGCCGCCATGACGGAGGGCGCAACGGTAATCAGCCGGGCCTTGCCGTTCTTCGTGGGAATCAACTGGTATTCTCCGCCCACTTTCTTGCTCTTTTGCAGCTGCTTGTTGATGTAAAGCGTGTTGCTCTGGAAGTCTACGCAGTCCCAGGTAAGGCCCAGGACCTCCCCCTGCCGCATACCGGTGAACAGAGTGACCAGGAACAGCAATTCATAGGCGTGCCCTTGAATCGCCTCCAGGAACCGGGAGATTTCTTCCTGTTCCAAGGGCGCGATTTCTTTTTGATACACCTTCGGCAAGTCACAGGCATCGGCGGGATTGTGGCGAATAGAACCAATTTTAACAGCCTGATTCAAAGCCTTGTGAAGCGCCCCATGAACATTTTTAATGGTCTTTGCGGACAGCCCCTTTTCCCGTTGCAGTTTATTATAGAACTGCTGGATTTGAGGAGTAGTAAGCTGTTCCAGCCTCACCCTGCCAAGAGCGGGCTTCACATGGTTTTCACAAATCGAGCGGTAAGAATCCGCCGTGTAGGGCTTCACATTCGGAACGACGTATGTATCAACCCAAGTGTCCAGCCACGCCCCAACCGTTTCCTTCGAGGGCTGAATATAGGTTCCCTCGTCCAGGTCCACAACGATCTGCGAGAGCTTTTGCCGGACCTCCTTTTGGGTCTTTCCTGTGACGGAGCGTTGAATCTGTTTCCCGGTCCCCAGGTCATAACCGACCGTAGCACGGGCCTCATAAGCAGGGCCATCAAGAGTGTTCGGGTGGGGCGTCAAATCCGCGTCCCAAAGTCTGCGTTTTTAGAATTTCTATCATAAAATTATCCAGAAAAGTTGATTATCCGCCACGTATGATGTATAATAATCTTAGTTTTTAGTACGTCTGCGTGGCGGATAAGGAGGATATATGCCACGCACAAAATCTATGGGCCGTGCCGCCAACGGTAACGGCACCATCCGCAAAAAGTCCGTTATGAAAAATGGCAAGAAATATTCCTATTGGGAAGCCCGTTGCACGGTGGGCTATGACCCGGGAACCGGAAAGCAAATTCAACGTTCCATCAGCGGCAAGACCCAGAAAGAGGTTGCCCAGAAGTTAAAGCAAATGTCCCTGGATGTGGATAATGGAACCTATCAGGAACCGTCTAATTTGACCGTAAAAGATTGGTTTGAGATTTGGCAAAAAGATTATATGGGAGACGTGAAAGCGTCAACGAAATTACTTTACAGCCGGAATGTAGACCTGTATATCGTTCCGAACCTAGGCGCGGTCAAATTGGATTCCCTAACCACTCCGATGATTCAGAAGCTTTATAACCAGCTTACCAGTGAGAACCAGGAGAGCGGAAAACCTCTTTCTCCAAAGACGATCAAGAACATTCACGGGATTCTTCACAAGGCGTTGCAGCAAGCGGTCGAAAATGGTGTGATTCGGGTAAACCCCTCGGACGCTTGCAAGCTTCCCCGTGTAGAGAAAAAGGACATTCAGCCCCTGGACGATAACCAGATTTCCGAGTTCTTGAAAGCAGTCCATGGACACCCTTATGAATACCTGTATAAAATCGCACTTTTTCAGGGATTCGGGAGGGGGAGGTTTTGGGGCTTACCTGGGAGTGCCTGGACCTGGATAATGGAACGCTGACGATAAAGCAGCAGCTTCGCCGGGAGCAGCACAAGGACGGCCAATTTTACTTCTCCAAGCCCAAGAACAACAAAACCCGAACTTTGACGCTTGCGCCCTCTGTGGTAAAATTGTTCCGGCTTCAAAAACTGGAACAGAACGGAAAGCGGCTCAAAGCGGGAAAGAGTTGGACAGAAAAGGACCTTGTATTTTCCAATGAAGTTGGGGGATTCCTCTCTCACCGTGTAATCTATCGTTGCTTCAAAGAGCTTGTGAAAGAAATCGGAACGCCGTCTACTCGGTTTCATGACCTCCGACATACATATGCGGTTATGGCGATTCAATCCGGGGATGACATTAAGACGGTGCAGGAAAACCTGGGACACGCTACCGCCGCCTTTACGCTGGACGTTTACGGACATGTCACCGCCCAGATGAAACAGGCCAGCGCTGACCGGATGGAAAAGAAGATTCAGGCGGTTTCCGGCCGTAAATTCCAATAAGGGAAAAAACAAGGGAAACCGCCTCTCCCAAAGCAAGGAAAACACCCCTCAAAGCCTTGCGGCTCTAAGGGGTGGGTGTGGTTGCGGAGACAGGACTTGAACCTGCGACCTCCGGGTTATGAGCTGTGCTTCAAAGTGTGGTTTGAACCTTTCCGCACCTCTTTGAGCTTATTGGGGCCAATCTCTGATGCGTTCCGCTCCTCTTGTATCCGCCGGTTCCGCCGGCATTTTTCGTGTTCTGGGTCAAAATTTGGGTCAAAGCCGCACGGCGTTCCCGGTGTAGGGATTTTTCTGTTCAAACATCTCTGCCTCTTGGCGGATTTCTTCCGGAGACTTTCCATCAAAATACTCTCGCTGCCAACGTGTGTAGTCAAATTTTTCCCGAATCACTGTGGCCACGAAGCGTTCCGCATCCACAACGCCTAACTGCTCCATCAGGCATTTCATGCCCCTGCTCATAATCTCAGCCGTACTGGGAGACATATCATTCATCCTCCGTTCCCGTTACAAAGTCTATTGGATTTACCAGCTTGATCTGATCCGTTTTGTATTTCAACAGCCGTTTATCTGTGGAGATAAAATACTCACAGTTTGCGTAAACAGCCGAGGCTACATGACAGGCATCCTTGAACTTAACCCCTGTGTCCATAATCCTTTTAGCGATAGCCTCGATTTCTTTCCTGCGCTCCAAACCGACATAAGCCGCTGTATGTGTATCAATAAACTGCATGATTGCGTTCCGCCGCATCTCATAGGGATTCTGTCCGCATTCATATCGCAGCATATAAGAACTGACTAAATCCAGGCGTTTTTTCTGAATCAAATCTTGAATGTGCAGCTTGGCCTGGGTCTCCAGGGACACCTTGATTTGCGACTGATCGTCATAGGGGCGGTTATAGCAGCACATATCGAGATATACACGCAATCTGCCCACCTCCTTGCTTGTTGATAGTATACCACAGCTTCCACAAAATGAAAAGGGGTTCCCCGCAACTTGGAAGCAGCTATCGTTTCTTCCTCTGTTTTTCCCTGTTTTGGGTTAGGTTATGGGTTGGACGCGGAAAGGAAACTGCAGTCCACGACAAGGGCCTCGCGGAGTGCACCTGTGTATCCAAAGAGGTCCGCAAAGATTTTTTAAACAATTTTTGATGGTTTATAGCCGTTTCTGTTCTGTTTCATTTACTCTCCGGCACTCTTTGAAAACAGTGTTTCCACGAGTTCCATGTCTGTCTGTGGCTGTTTATGTGGTCAAGAAAATCGTCACACCGAAAAAGCTCCTTCACAAACACAACAAAGTACTGTGTAATACGCTTAATTTTCCCCCCTGTATTTCTCCGTTTATCCCTATCGACTTTCCTCTTCTGTTTCGATATTGTGTCACTTGCGAAACCTACACAAAATACAGAAATCAGGAGGAAATGCAAATGACCAGTACGAAAAAGCGCATCACCGCAGCATTGACGGCAGCCATCCTCACAACACCCCTCGCCATCCCCGCCATGGCGACAGAAGCGCCTGACGAACCTGTCCGGGTGAGCAGTTACAAGGGAAGTACCCTGGAGGTAGGAGACCGTAGCGGACTCATCATCGGCCCCAGCGGTACGGACTACACTGTTACCTCCAGCAACCCGGACACAGTGGCGGTGGAGCAGGTGCTGACCTTCTGGGTTGCTGTCGCCAAAGCGGAGGGGACTGCGGAAATCACGGCAACCAACAGCGCCGGGGAACACGGGAGCGTGACGCTGACGGTCGGTCCCGCTACTCCAGCTATGCCGGAAACCACCGCCAGCGGGGACAGCGCTGGTCTGACAGACAATATGGAGATACGGCAGGAGATGATCCGCCTCATCAACCAGACCAGAAAGGCCAATGGAGTGTCAGAGCTGCCGGTCAATGAGGCCCTGATGAACGCAGCACAAGCCTGCTCCAACCAGCGCTACACCTGGCACCACGCTCCGGAGGAGAGTAAAGCCGCCGCAGATGCCGGTTACCCCTATGGCTTCGGTGACAACCTCACCGTGTTCACCGGCACAGCCGACGCTGCCCAACACGCCGTCGACAACTGGATCAACTCGCCGGGCCATTTCGAGACGATGATCGACTCCAGATGTGACTGCATCGGCGTGGGCATGACCCAGTACGACGGCATCACCTACTGCTATATGTTTGTCGGGATCCCCAACAGCGTCAACTTCTATGCATAAGAGAACAGTACTCAAGGAGGGCCGTCCAGGAAGCTGGATGGCTCTCCTACATAGCGGCAAAAGCAGAGTACAGACAGGAAAATATGACACCCGGAAGCGCAGACTTCCTGCTCAAATTTTGCATAGCAGAAAACAATGAATTAGGGGCCAATATACCAGAGCTAAATTCTATCAATGATTAAAAAGCGGCAGAAAACAAAACTCCACACAAAATTCATAATTCTCTGCTATAATCGCGTTGGTGAGGTGGATCACATGGTGAAAATTTTAGTGGTCGAGGATGAATACGACATCCGGGAGCTTTTGCAGAACTATTTGGAAAATGAGGGCTATCAGGTTGTTACCGCCTCTGATGGCGAACAGGCCATCGAAGTATTCCGCAGCTCCCATGTCGATTTAATCCTGCTGGACATTCTGCTCCCCCGCTTAAATGGCTATGAAGTATGCAGGGCCATTCGGGAGGAATCAGATATTCCAATCATCATGCTGACAGCGCTCGACAGCGAAGAAGATCAATTAAAAGGCTTTGACCTGCGGGTTGACGATTACATTCCAAAGCCCTTTTCCATGCCGGTCTTGCTCCGTAAAATTGGTGCAGTTCTGCGCCGAACAATGGGAGACAGCATGTCCGGTCGGATAGCATATAAAGCTCTGACCCTGGATTTGGAGGGATACAAGGTCTACATTTCCGGGCAAATTGTTGATTTGACCCAAAGAGAGTTTGAACTGCTGAAGGTCCTGCTCCAAAACCAAGGGCGTGTTTTATCCAGGCAAACGCTGTTGAACCGGGTATGGAGCTATGACTTTTATGGCGACGAGAGGATTGTCGATACACATATCAAGAATCTGCGAAAAAAGCTGGAACTGAATTACATCGAAACCATCAGAGGGGTGGGGTATCGCATTGATTACGAAGCTGAAAACTAGTCTGACAACAAAAATTTTCCTCGTTACCTGCCTGCTGCTGACGGCAGTCTGTGCTTTGACCTATGGCCTGATTGCCCAGCTTATGCCGCTGACCTACACAGTAGATCAGGAGCGTCTGCTGGCTGCCCAGGCAGAACGTCTGGTAAAGCAGCTGGAAGAATATACACTGGCTGACTGTGGGCCGCTCCTCTCACAGTTCACGTTTCAGTATGGCGTCCCGGTGAGTATCCAGGATTCCGCGGGGAATGTTGTCGGTGGCGTTGACCCCTCCGACATCATACCGACAGGAGAACATGGGCAATGGGAAATGACGCCGACCCATTCGTCGGTCGAGGGCATTCAGCCCAACAAAGAAAACGAGGATTATATCGTACATTGTATTGGAACCGAGTTTTCTTTTCAGGATTCCTCCGAAAACTGTCAGCTGCTGATCTTTGCCAGCACTCGCGCGGTCAATCAGGCGGCGGAGGCTTTGGGACATATCTGGCCCTGGCTGGCCGCGGCCATTCTGCTGGTGTCTGTGCTTACCTCCCTGTTCTACGCGCACTTCATCACACGGCCCATTGTGCGATTGAGCGGAATCTCCCAAAAACTGTCTGAATTGGATTTCAGCTGGCGGTGCGGAGAACAGCGTACAGATGAAATTGGTACGTTGGCCCACAATCTGGACGAACTGGCGGATCACCTATCCCGTTCCATGCAGGAACTCCAGACCGCGAATGCTGCCCTTCAAAAAGACGTGGAGCGGGAACAGCAGCTGGAGCAGGCCCAGCGGGATTTCTTCTCGGCGGTTTCCCATGAGCTGAAAACCCCCATCACCGTTTTGAAGGGTCAGCTGGGCGGGATGTTGGACGGAATTGGCGTCTACGCAGATCGGGACAAATATCTGGCCCGCAGCCTGACTGTGGCGAACCAGATGGAGAGCTTGGTGCAGGAGCTTTTGACTGTCTCCCGTATGGAAAGGGGTGGGGAGCTGTCTATGATTCCTGTGGAACTCACCGCTCTGATTCGGAACTGTCTGCAAAATTACGATGAACTTTTCCAGCAGAAAGAACAAACAGTTATCGTAGATTTACCGTCGGGAATCTGGAGTGCAGGAGACCCAGCGCTTTTGAAAAAAGCCCTGGGCAATCTGCTTTCTAATGCTGCGCTCCACTCGCCGGAGGGCATCAAGATTTGGATTTCCGCCTGTAGGAAAGAGGGCAGTATTATTTTGAATGTAGAAAACGAAGGAGCGCATATTGCCCCGGAGCAGCTGCCGCACCTGTTTGAGCCGTTCTTTCGCAGCGACCCATCCCGGAGCCGTCAGACAGGCGGAAGCGGATTAGGACTTTATCTTGTTCAAAAAATAGTGGAACAACATGGGGGAAGCTGTCAAATCCAAAACTCCGAAAGAGGTGTCTGTGCGACACTGATTCTGCCAAGCTCCACACAAACCACATATTAACCACAAACGAACTCCACATTCTTCTGTTATCCTGACTGCAATCTCAAGCGGAAAGGATGAAACACAGATGAATGTGGAGATTTTTAATCTATCCATGACCTACCCGTCAGGTAAAACCGCCTTGCGGGGAATCAATCTGAACCTGAGCAGCCCGAACCTGATCGGCCTGTTGGGGCCGAACGGAGCGGGAAAGTCCACCCTGATGAAGCTCCTGGTGGCGGGCCTTCTCCCCACGGAGGGAGCGATCTCGGTAGACGGAAAGCCCCTGATGAAGCAGGAGCGCTTGTTGAAAGCCCGCTTGGGCTATCTGCCCCAGTCCTTCGGACTGTTTGACGAGCTGACGGTCTGGCAGTTTCTGGACTACATGGCGGCGCTGAAAGGAATCGTCAACAGCAAGGAGGCCATTGCCGCCGCTATCCAAAGTACCAATCTGGAGGAAAAGCAGAAAGCAAAAATCCGTACTCTATCCGGCGGACAGCGCCAGCGGGTAGGAATCGCGCAGGCCATCCTGGGCAATCCTCATTTCCTGATTTTCGACGAGCCTACGGTGGGCCTTGACCCGGAGGAGCGGATCACCTTCCGCAATCTGTTTTCCCAAATGGCCCAGGACCGGCTGGTGCTTCTGTCCACCCACATTATCGAGGACGTTCAGTCAGTGTGCAATCAGTTGATTGTAATACATCAAGGCCGTATTCGCTTTGTCGGTACTCCCGCCGAGCTGATCGCCGGAGCTGTGGGCCACGTTGGTGTATTTTGGGAGAAAGACCGGCGGCAGGAGGTGGGCCTGCATATTACCTCCCGTGTCAACACGGCCCAGGGTATCGTCTGCCGCGCCGTGGCGGAGGAACTTCCTGATTTTGTGGAACAGGTGGAGCCCGCGCTGGAGGATGCCTATCTTTATCTCATCTCCAGGGAGGCGATTCAATGAACACCCTGCGGCAATTTCGTTTGGAGCTGACTCGATTGCTCCAGAACCGCCTTACTTGGCTGGCAATTCTTTTGACCGCCCTCTCTCCGGTTGCCGGTCTGACGGTCTACCGGCCTCTGTATTCCAGCAGCGACAGCGGCTATGTTACCACCATGCAGGGGATGTATCTTGCAAATCCGGCCCTGGCTGGCGGTATTTTGGGGGCTGTCGTATTTGCTATCCTCACCGTCTGGAGTATGGACAGGCTCCGGCGGGACGGCATGGAAACCTTGACCCATGCGGTGGTGTCTCCCATGACCGCCGCCCTGACCCGGCTGGGGGCGCTGCTGTGTGTCTCCATTCTGGCCCAGGCCATTACCACGTTGGCCTGGCTTCCGTATGCCATAATGAAACTGGGTGCGGTCTTTGATCTGAAAAGCTATCTGCTGATATACCTGATTTTTATGTATGGAGCGATTCCTCTGGCGATTTTGTTCGCCTCCGCCGCCTGTCAATTCACCCGGCGGGCGGATTTGTCTCTGGCCCTCTTTGCCGCCTTTGCCGCCCTCAGTCTGACGGTCTGGAAGGAGAAATGGCAGCTCTGCTGGCTGAATCCATGTGTTTGGGCAGTCTCCGATGATTTTTCCAATTACCGTATTTTTCGCTCGGTGGCCTATATGCGGCTTACCTGGCTGCTGGCAATAGCCGGACTGTGGGCGCTGTCCTATCTCTGTGTGCGTCAATACGGGAAGGGACCGCTCGGCTCATTTGCTCATAATATCCGGCGATTTTACCGTCCGGCGTTAGCGGCGGTATTGGCGGTCTGTTCCATCCTGCTCTATACGGGCCAGCCCTTTGTTGACCGCAGTACGGCGGAGATGGACTATGATTTTCTCTTTTGCCCGGCCCCTCTGGAGACCGTCACCTGCTCTGGCCGATACGCCGACGTGCGTCCCGACCCGAAAACGGGCTGTGTTTACGGTCAGGCGAGGTTTCAGCTTCAAAACACCGGCGGGCAAGAGCAGGATGCCCGGTTTCAAATCGACCCCGGCTATAAAATTGCCTCCGTTCGGGCCAACGGAGCGGATGTACCTTTCTCCGTAGACAGCTATCAGGCGATGGGTGAAAAAATGTTCACTGTCACCCTCCCGGCTGAAGCAGAGATCGAGCTTGTCATTGACTACGGCGGCTTTCCTCAGGAGTGGAACCTTGTTTCTGCCACCCAGGGCAGACATGAAATCAGTGATACCTACATGAGCTTGGAAAACCACCAGCTTTCCCCCGCCCCCTTTGATGTGCTGTATGCGGGGGAGACGCTTCCCGCCATGATGGATATTGTTCTTCCCGGCCACATGACGCCGGTTCTGTTTGGCTCAGGCGCCACAGAGCTTCTCAAAGAAAACGGGGACGGTACAAAGACTTGGCGCATGACCGACGAGGGGTACAGCATGATCCTCTACGCCGGGGATTATATCCGGGAGGAAATTCCGGTGGAACCGGCAGGTATTACGGTCAATTTCTATTACAGCCGCAGGCACCAGTCCGTTATGGAGGCTATGGACGCTGCGGAAATGATCCGCCGGACGATTGAATTTTGTACCGAGCATATCGGCCCCTTGTCTTTTTACGGCGACGGGTCCTTCAATCTGATTGAAAGCCGGTGCAGCGGCGGAGGCTATGCGGGGGACGGGGCCAGTTTAGCTGACGAGCTGGATTTTACCGCAAATAACCTGGCAGACAGTTCAAAGGGCAGCTCTTCCGCTCAGGTGACCATCCATGAGCTTGTCCATCAGTGGTGGGGTCTGGGGAATATGTTTGACCCCATGGATGAGAGCGGCATTTGGTCTGCCGAGGGCCTGACCTGCTACACCACCTACCGCATTGTCAAGGCGCTGTATGGGGAACGCGAGGCCCAGGCCAGCTTTGTGGACGCTTGGCAGGAGGCCGTAGACGACTACTACGAGGATTTCTATGTCCGCCACCCGGAGTACCTGTCCGCCTTGCCGGAGCAGTATCAGGCTGACATCGCCAACAATCTGCGAGGGATGCGGCAATATAACGAAATGCCCTTGAAAATCTTGAAGGCTGAACAACTGGTGGGCGGTGAGGAGGCTATGGATGAGATTTTAAGAGGTCTCTTTGGCCGGGAGCTGAACCCGGAATATCCCTATCTGACCTATCAGGAGTTTCTGGATGCCTGCCATCTGACAGAGGAGGACTTAAACCTTGAATAAAATATTTCGATATGAGCTGCGGCGCTTGCTGTGGAACAAGCTGTTCTTCGGTATTCTGCTGGTGTCCCTGGGATATGGCTGGCTGACACTGACTGGCTCTGTGGTCCGGGGCGTGGCTCACACAGCGCCTTTTTCCCCATGGAGCTTTGGATACTATCTCAGCCAAGCGCTGCCGCTGATCTGCCTGGGAGAATTGTTTTTCCTTGCGTTCTTCTTCTCCAAGGAGGAGCGTCTGCTCCGGCCCTTGACCCAAGCCACCCCAATCAGGCAGCGGCGGTATGCGGCTCTGCGGTGTGGAGCGGTGCTGACAGCGACGGCTATTCTCTGCCTGTGTCTTGCAGCCCTGGCGGTTGGATTCTATGTGTCGCTGTTTGGGTGGGTGGATTATGGGGAACTGATTTTACCCGCTCTATTGACCCTGATCCCGCCCATTGTCTTCTGCCTGGGGGCAGGAATAATGTTGAGCCGCTTCAACCATACTCTGATCTACGCTCTTATGGCGGCAGTAATTTTATTAACTGTATTACCTCTGCCCTCGGCAATCAATTTCTCATTGAGCGGTTTCTTTTCTCAATTTCCGTTGACCATGGGAACATTAGACCCAGCGTTTCAGATTCCAAGCTGGCTTGCAATACATCAAATTAGCTTAACCGTTCTGGGGGCTTTTCTTGCTGTTTTTGCTGCTAATGTACAGAGAAATAGCAGCTGCCAAACTATGTGACTCAGTATGACAACAAGACATATTGCTGCTTCTTCTTCGCGACACTCAACGGTGTCATTTTCTATGTATCAGTCGCTCTATGGATAATAACGTGTAAAGTAGAAAACCCATAAAATTGCGAGCTGTGCGTTCCATTCAGCGTGGAGCGCACAGTTTTTCTCACTTATTTCAGTGGATGCCCAATCAAATTTTGCATAGCAGAAAACAAGGAAGTCTGCAAAGATTTTTTAGACAAATTCTGATGGTTTACAGCCATTTCTGCTCCGTTCTATTTATTTTCTGGCACTCTTTGAAAACAGTGTCTCCATATACTCCACATCTGTCTGTGGCTAATTATGTGGTCAGGGAAATCGACGTACCGAAAGAGGCCATCCACAAACACAACAAAGTGCTGTGCAATACGCTTTATTTTTACCTCTGCATTTTTCCATTTCAGATTACAGTTTTCTATTGACTTCCGGCCAATCTTTCGGCATTGTGTTGTTTGCCAAAATCCAACAAAACACTGAATGGAGGAAAATCATGATCAGTACGAAAAAGCGCATTGCCGTAACACTGACAGCAACCATCCTCACAACCGCCCTCGCCGTACCCGCCACGGCAACGGAGGCTCTGGCCATCCGAGTGAGCAGCTACAAGGGCAGTACCCTGGAGGTAGGAGAGCGAAGCGGCATCATCATCGGCCCCAGCGGTACGGACTACACTGTCACTTCCAGTAACCCGGACACAGTAGCGGTGGAGCAGGTACTGACCTTCTGGGTGGCGGTCGCCAAGGGGTCTGGGATCGCGGAGATCACCGCCTCCAACAGCGTCGGGGAATGTGGGAGCATGACGCTGACGGTCGGCCCAGCAGCCCCCACCTCGCTGGAAGCTCCCGCCAGTGGGGACAGCGTCGGCCTGATGGACAACCTGGAGATACGGCAGGAGATGATCCGGCTTATCAACCAGACCCGAAAGGACAACGGGGTACCGGAACTGCCGGTCAACGAGGCTCTGATGAACGCCGCCCAAGCCTGCTCCAACCGGCGCTACACCTGGCATCATGCTCCAGAAGAGAGCCAGGCCGCTGCCGATGCCGGATATCCCTACGGCTTTGGGGACAACCTGACCGTGTTCACCGGCACAACCGACGCCGCCCGGCGCGCCGTCGACAACTGGATCAACTCGCCGGGCCACTTCGAGACGATGATTAACTCCAGATGCGACTGCATCGGTGTAGGCGTGACCCAACACGACGGCATAACCTACTGCTACATGTTCGTCGGAATACCCAACAGCGTCAACTTCTATGCGTAACCAGATAGCGACCAGGGATGGCTGTCCAATTTCCTGGACAGCCATCCCTCGTGGTAGCAAAAACAGAGTACATGCAGGAAAATACAATGCCGGGAAGTGCGGATTTACTGTTCAGATATTGCGTAACTGAAAACAAAGAATTAAAGCCTTCGAAGGAAGTTTCAGTCTCTGCTTCGTACTTATCATTTTTCGGTGTCTTTTTTGGCTTTTGTGGATTGCTGAAGTGTCAAGGCTTGTGCAACATGATTTAATTCTTTCACTACTTTTTTCACCTCATTGAGGAGATCGTCAGTGGGGGTATTAACCGAATAAAACGTGGCATATACGTTCCAATCAATATTAAAAAAATCTTGATAGGTACTTTGTTCGTCTTGATAAATAATTTCTCCAATAATTGGCCTTTTGTTCGGATTATTACGGAACTCCTCTGCGCCAAAAAAATAACTATAGCTCTGTCCAATACCCAAGACAAATTCTTGTTGTTGAAGTGTGTTTAATCTATCAATAGCAGAATCTTTGCTAAGACTGTTCAAGAAATCCAAATCAAACTTGATTTGAACATGAGTAGCCACACGCCGTCCATGATTGGTAAATCTCATACCATACCACATACGATTCTCAAAAATCACTTCATAAGTAATACGCGGACGATTTTCCTCCACGTATTGCCGTCTTGCCTCTGTGAGTTGCTCCTGTGCAGCTTTCGCAGATTTTATATTTGCCCAACAAATAAGGATTGTTGCTAAAACATAAACCGCAGTAATAAGTACCATCAATGAGCCTTCATGCTGATCTAAAAAGCAAATTACTTCTGTCATTATCTTTCCTCCGTCAGCTTCTGATACATCCTCATCAACTCCGCCACGCAGCTCGTCTCGGTGGTGGTCGCCACGTCAAACCCATACGCCTGCATGACGGCCCGGTCGTTCTGCTGATGGGCCTTCCGCAGCTCCGGGGGCATGGCGATCTCGTCGTAGAGGTCGGCAAGGGAGCAGTCCGGGTAGAGGGCCCGGGCGTCCAGGATGGCCTGGGCGGTCTGCTCGATTTTGGCTTTCTGTGCGTCGGTGAGAGTAGGCCAGGGGAAATTGTTGTAGACAACATCCTTGGAGTAGCGGTAATCGCTTTTCAGCCGCCCGCATACTGCCCGCATCCAGGCCATGTGGACATTGGAAGTCAGCACACCAAAATGGTAAAGCTGTGCGTCTGGAATCGTTATTACAAGATTTGTTGCTATTGTATTTTTGTCAAGAAACCCAATCGGCACATATCGCCTTCGTTCGGAAGAAACGGCAGGAACAACCACAAATGTATCTGGATTGTTGATTTCTCGGAACTGTGTAGGGCGTTCTGCCAGCTTTCGGCGTCCGGCATCGGGCGCATTTTCACGGTCTGCTTTACACGCTTCCACCCGTTGAAGCACCAGCGGCATTTTTCGTAATTCTGCTGGGCTAATTCCGACAAGCCATAGGCACCAGCGTTTTTTGTTATTGATAAACTCTGCGGCGCCAACCAGTCTCTTGATATATGGCAGCGCATTAGGCTCTTTTGCAATAAATTCATCATACTCGTCAGCTTCAATAATCAAATGTCCCCCATCGGCAGGTCGATTTCCTGTTGTCATCAGCGGAACATCACAAATTGGTTTGTTTCGGCTATCAACAAACGCATTGGGGGCATCAAGCAAATAAGGATTGATATTCTCGGCTTCTTGATATCGTTCCATTGTATAAATGCGTTTGGGTGCTTGGTTTGGGGCAGGGCTGAATCCCACGATCACGCAATGGACATGGGCTTTGATACTGGCCTCGCTGTCCCAGCGGAATGTCCGATGTGCAAAATCAATATGAATCCCAAATCGGTCATAGAGCGGCTTCCAAACGCCCGCCACCTGTTCCCCCTGGGTAATAGAGTTGGTGGACACAAACGCCGTCCGAATATCTGTCCCCTGCATTAACTGAGCGGCCTTGAAATACCAGCCGGAAACATAGTCGATTTTCCCCGCCGTCTTGTATGGCTTGCCCTTTTCATCCACATAAACGGAAAGAATATCTTCTTTCTGCCCTTTGCTTTGCAAGGAGTAGCCCACAAACGGCGGATTGCCCATGATATAGTTCAGCTTGTCCTTGGGCACCACGCTCTCCCAGTCCAGCCGCAGGGCGTTCCCCTCTGTGATATTGGCGTAGGATTTCAGCGGCAGGAAGTCCAGGGACATATGCACCACGTCCTCGGTCTCCTTCATCATCTGGCTCTCCGCAATCCACAGCGCAGTCTTTGCCACCGTCACGGCAAAGTCGTTGATCTCAATACCGTAAAATTGGCCGATGGACACCTGAATAATGCCGTCCAAATCCATGCTAATCTGGTCGGTGGCACACCGCAAGACCTCGTTTTCCAGCTTGCGCAGGGACAGGTAGGTCTCCGTCAAAAAGTTGCCGGAGCCGCAGGCCGTCCAGGAACAGCGGGTCAATGACCTTGTGGATGTTCTCGATACTGGTGTAGTGCATCCCGCCGCTGCGCCGGGTTTCCGGGTTCAGGGTGCTTTCAAAGACCGCCCCGAAAATAGTGGGGCTGATGACCGACCAGTCAAAGTCCCCGCTGGCCTTTTCCAGCAGGAGATTTTTCAGCTCCTCGGTAAAGGGCGGGATTTCGATATTCTCATCGCTGAACAGCCCGCCGTTGACGTAGGGGAACGCCGCCAGCGCCGGGTTGTCGTCGGCCAGGTACTTGTCCCGTTGCTCCGGCTTCTGATCCAAAATGCGGAACAGCTCCACCAGCGCCTTGCGGATACCGCTGGCAGGGATGTCCCGGAGGTAGTCGTGGAACATACTCTTGCTGCCGAAGATACCGGCGTCCTCGGCGTACAGGCAGAACACCAGCCGGACGCACAGAGCGTTCAGGCTTTTCAGCGTGTCCTCGGCCTCCGGGGCTTTGTACTGCTTCAACAGGGCATCGTAGAGGACGCCCACGATCTCGCCCGCCTGCAAGGAGACTTCCATCTCTTTCTTGATATTGGTGTCCCCGGTGTCTACCAGGAATTGCAGGCGGTAGTATTCTTTTTCCAGATCGCACAGCTTGATGATCTCCGGGTCGCCGGTGGGCCGCTCCATGTCATAGACGTAGAACTCGGCAAAGTTGCAGGTGACGATCCACCGGGGTCGCTGGGAGTAGGGCAGTTCGGCGGCATACCGTTTGGCCTGCTGGAACGGGGACAGCAGGGAGCCGTCCGACTGCTTGATGGGCTTGTTCAGCTCTTTGCCCAGGCTTTTCTGCTCAATCAGGACGTGGGTGGAGGGGATAAAGCCGTCGATGAAGCTGGTGTGATCCAGCATGATCTGATCCTCAAAGGTGATGAACTTGTCCGGCTCCTCCACCCCGTAGACCTTTTGCAGCAGGGACAGCCAAAAGGTTTGGCTGTGGCCTTTTTCGTAACCCTTTCCTTGCCAGTCGGCGGCAAACTGTTTTGCGGCGGCGCGGCGCTGTGTATCTGTCATGGCGGTATTCCCCCAGTTGCTTTTTTTACAGGATACCATACAAGACCGCATTTTTCCAGAGCAATCTATAAAATCTGCCAAGTACAACCCATCATCAAGCGCCCCTCAAATTTTCCGATACAATCACTCGACAGATTCAGTTCTGGCGGGTGATTTTTTCTACAGCAAAAAATTTTTCTGAAAACGAAAAATAAGAGTTCGCTTTTAGACTCTGGAGGTTGTAGTAGAGGGATGAGGGGAACTGCTTTCTGAATTGGTAAATATTTTGTAAACTCGTCTATAAGAAAGTTCGGTTTCAGCCATCAGAGGTTGTGGTAGAAGAGTGAGGGAGTCAGCGCATAAGGGCAGAGGAAAAACTGACTCAACAGAAAAGGAGGTCAAGCGCAACATGAAAGAATCTGGCTACAAGAACTACGACGAACTGCCGCTGTTCCTGAACGCGGTAACGGTGGCAAAGATGCTAGGCGTCTCACCGTCCAGCGGGTACGAGTTGATGCATGAACCGGATTTTCCAGTGCTGAAGATCGGCAGCAGGATGGTGGTACCCAAGGAGCAATTCGTGGAGTGGGTGTCGCAACACACCCAGGGAGGTGCGGAGTGAAGTACACACCGTGGCCCAAACGTGATCTAGTCAAGAACTACTTCCAGCTGCCCAACGAGATATTCCTGCTGGGTCTGTCGCCCGGCGCACTGGCTGTCTACTCGTACTTGCTCTGCTGTGAGAACAGGAAGACGTACCAGTGCTGGCCCAGCTACAAGACCATTGGCAAAGCAGTGAGGATGAGCGCCAACACCGTCCACAAGTATGTGTGCGTGTTGGAGGAGCGGCAGCTCATCAGTACAGAGAACACATCCGTCACCACCAAGGCTGGCCTGAAGCGCAACGGCAATCTGCTCTACACCATCCGTCCGATTCAGCTGGCGCTGGACCAGTTCTACGAACAGCAGTTGGCGCAGATAGATGTGGCGGCTGAGCGTCAGCGAGTCGCAAACGCTCTCGCACTTCGCAACGATAGTACGCACTCAGCGTGACAGCCTGTGCGCCGCTGTGTGGCCTCGCTGATGCTCGGAGGGTAACAAGCCGCAGTCCATCGCAGACGAAGCTGTGTCCAAAGCGTGTGGCCGGTGTGCGCCATCCCGCGAATTCAGCACAACTGAAAGTGGCAGGTGAACCGGGGGGTCGAAAAAAGTGCAGGATAAAGGCCGGGGGTCGCTTACGCGCCCCCCGGCCAGCTACACCGCCCCGCAGAGCGGGTCGGGGCTTTTCCATAGGTGGTCGGAATTTTCGCTTTTTGCTGTGGCAGGTGGCCGTAAATGAGGAGAACAGAGAAAATACTGCATCATTTCACCATTTCACAAGGTGGCTGTCACAGGTGGTTTTCAGAGATTTTGCAGAAACCAACGCGGGGGTCATTTTTCACCCCCTGGGGTCAAGCCGGGGGTCAGTTTTTCATCTGCCCTTACAGTCACCGCAATACTGGCGGGTCTAAGCGGGGATATGTGCAAGGATCTGCGCCAACAACAAGTGGATACCTCAGAGGTCAAAAATGCTGAGCAGCAAGCTGCCGCCCAGCATGAAATCAAAACCAAGCTCGTCAGGTCATCCGCATTCCCATCTGTGGCCACTCAATCGTCTGCTCAAAAAAGTCAACCAGCTGATCCATAACGCCCTGCGCCGCATAGATCGTAGCGATCATGAACGCATCCGGGTCTACAGAACTCAAGTCAAGATCGTACCCAAGACTGCGAATCCACTGCGTAAAAAAGACACGCTGTACTCTGCCGTTGCCTTCCCGAAATGGATGCAGCATATTGACGGTGTGATAAAAGTCCGCTACCTCCTCCGCCAGCCCACGATGGGACAAGCGCTCACCGCTGAAACCAGCCAGGCGCTTGAAACACGCATCGGCACACGGTTCGATTTCTGCAGCAGGAACAAAAGCGGTTCCCTTCTTGGAGATATTGATAGTGCGTATTTGTCCAGCCCAGTCATAGAGATCACAGAACAGGAATTGGTGGATGCGTTTGTAGTGGTCAAAGTCAAAGCCGCCGACAATCGGCTGCTGATCCAGCAGACTGGCTTTTCCTAAAACGACAGCCGCCTCTGTTTCCGCTAGCACCGCTTCGTCTTGGATACCCAGCTTGTTGATCAGGCAAGTTGTTCCCGGATAGCAGCCGTCTGTTGTGGAGTCCATGCTGTAGGCCATGTCAGCACTCTCCTCTGCTGGAAGTAACATGAGCCAGGTACTGCTCCAGCGTAATTTCGCCGGCGAGCAATTTCCGGCACAGTTCCTTACAGACTTCCGTAACAGAAAGTCCCTCCATCCGCAGAGAAACCTCCGCAGCCTCAATAGAGTGCTCAATGGAACGCGGCATGAATCACACCTCCACCTAATCAGGAGTTATTATATGCATTGTAGCACAAAGGGTAAACGGTTGCAAACTGAAAATCACCTCTGCCCCTATCAAATTTTGCGCCACAAAACAAAGAATAAAAGTCCTCGAAAAAAATAGTAGCTATTCCCGACAAAGTGTGGTATGTGTTGGTGTTGCAAAGGAGGCAGTAGATATGAGAACGACTCTGGAAGATCTCTACTACGGCAATATCACACCCAACGAACAGAGGATGGCGCCTGGCTCAGAGTTAAAGCGGGCGGTAGATCGTGTCGCCAGCTACGAAAAACAACTCACAGAGCAACTCGAGGAAGCTGAGCAAGAGACTCTTACAAAGCTCATCCGGTCACAGCATGAGATCAACAGCATCACAGCAACCAAGAATTTTATCCTGGGCTTTCGGCTGGGTGTCAGGATCATGGCCGAGTGCATGAATGACAATGACGGTGATATTCGGACTGGAGGTGAATGACAAATGGCAAAGCGCAGACCGTCCGGCGACGGCATGGTGCGCAAGCGTGACGACGGTCGCTGGGAGGGCCGCATCGTAGTAGGCCACAAGGAAAACGGCGACTCTATCTTCCGCTACGTCTATGCTCCCACGCAGAAAGAGCTGTCCGTGAAGCTCCGCCAGCATATCAACAACTACCAGGGCGCCGACCTGACAGAGCAGAGCCGGATGACCTTGAGCGAGTGGCTCGACAAGTGGCTGGAAAATATGGTGGATACTCTGCGGCCCAACACGCTGAGGAACTACCGAAGCTACATCGAGAACCACATCCGCCCCGGCCTGGGCGATAAGCCGCTGGCCCGGATTACACCGAAAGACGTCCAACGGTTCTATGAGAAGCTGAACAACACCCTGGCCAGCAGTACAGTTCGCCGCATCCACACCACGCTCCACGGTGCGCTGAAGGCGGCACAGCAGGCTCACCTGATCGCCAGCAACCCGACCGAGCAGATCACCGCTCCCAGGTTCAGCTATGGGACAAAGCAAATACTGACGGATGAGCAGTTGGATGTGTTCATGAAGGTCATCGCAGAGGATGAAATCTGGTGTGACTTCTTCTACACAGAACTGACCACAGGCCTGCGCCGGGGCGAGATCTGCGGGCTCAAGTGGGAGGACTTCGATGAAACTAGCGGCACTCTGAAAATCTGCCGCACCCTCTACCGAGAAGATGGTGGTGGGCTGACTGCCGGAGATACCAAGACCAGTTCCGGTACTCGGAAGATCGTTCTGCCCTCCAGTACAGCGGCTCTGCTCAGTAAAAGGAAAGTATCGGCTCTGACTGAGTGGATATTCCCCAACCCGCTGAAGCCGGAGCAGCCCACTGATCCTGGCTCCGCATACCGCCAGTTGAAAGTTCTGCTGAAGCGGGCCGGCCTTCCGAACATTCGCTTCCACGACTTGCGTCACACCTTCGCAACTCACGCTCTGGCGTCAGGTGTGGACGTGAAAACCCTGTCCAGTATCCTGGGCCACACCAGAGCGGCGTTTACCTTGGATACCTACACCCATACCACTGGCGATATGCAAAAGCGGGCATCGGAAGTAGTAGGAGATTTCCTGATAGATATTTTTGGAGAGGAGCTGAGACCATGGGAAGAAAGCGCAAAAGTGGCGAGGGTACCGTCCGACTGAGAAAGGATGGCCGCTGGGAGGGGCGGGTGGTCATCGGTTATGATGACAAGGGCCTGCCCAAGACGAAGAATGTCCTTGCCAGGACTAAGGGGGAGTGCGTGGAGAAGCTGAGCGCTCTGAAAAACGTAGTAACGCCAACAGCCGCTGTCAAGGTCAGATCGGATATGCCCTTTGGTGAGTGGATGACATTCTGGTATGAGACCTGCTGTAAACCCGCCGTCCGGCCAAACACGCGGACAGGCTATGAAAATAATATCCGCCTGTACATCCGTCCAAGGTTGGGCAATGTTCCTCTCAATAAGCTGACCGCAAACGACCTCCAGCGGTTCATAAACTGGATGAGGCAAGATGGACGGAGTGAATATCGGGAATCCAGAGGTGACGGGCTCTCCGCTAATACGATACGGCACTGTTATGGTCTCTGCCGCAGAGCCTTGGAAAAAGCTGTGGCTGAAAAACTGATTTCTCAAAATCCGGCAAAGGAATGTAAACTCCCTTCGGCCAGGCGAATGGAGATGCGGCTGCTCAACCGGGAGGAACTGCAAAAGCTGCTGATTCAGGCCAGGGCCGAGGGTTACTATGAGGTGTTCCTGCTGGAACTGACCACCGGGCTTCGAGTGGGAGAGTTGATGGCCCTCCAGTGGGATGATCTGAATCTCAACACCGGCGAACTAAGAATCGAGCGTCAGGTCTACCAGATCAAAGGCGAGCTGCTGATACAACCGCCGAAAAACAAAGCCTCCATTCGAACGGTGATTCTGCCGCCCGCAGTGGTCGCCGCACTGAGAATGTACAAGCAGGCCGTCTCTTCACGGTGGATATTTCCCTCGCCTAAAAAAGAGGACGCTCCGATAGCCCCCTCCGTCGTCAGCCACCGTCTGGCCAAGATTCTAAAACACGCCGGATGCAAAAAGGTGCGGTTCCATGACCTGCGTCATGTGTTCGCTACCAACGCACTGGAGCATGGAATGGATGTGAAGACCCTGTCCACCATCATCGGTCACATCTCCAGTGCTACTACATTGAACGTCTACGCCCACGTGACTGATGATATGCAGAAGCAGGCCGCCGCAAAAATCGACCGGGGCATCGGTAGGGCGGAGGCAGCGGAGCCCGCACCGCCGGCAGAACCCAAGGCTATGATGACCGATTTCCAGCCCACCTGGAAGGGGAGGCGACGGTGGGGAACCGGGTCCCTCAGTCAAAGTAAAAGCGGTCGATGGACTGGACGGTGCGCAATCACATGGCCGGATGGGAGGCTGGAAACACGAAACGTCCATGCCGATACAGAGGAAGAATGCGAAAGGCTGCTGGCAATCATGATTGCCGAGATGCGAGCGGAGGTGGCCGCTGAAAAAGAGCGGCTGAGGGCAGAGAGCAAGGCTGGTTGACGGACCCGCCCCACCGGGGATAACCCGGTAGGGCGGGTTTCTCTGTCTGTGGGCAAATATGTGGTCAGAGGGTATGCACTCATAATGGACAGGCAAAAAAGGTTGTGGAAGCAGTGGGTTTCGGGGAGTTATCGGATGCTTTCACAGGTATAAATCTGCTAATTCCTATGAGACACTACTTGCGCTGATACATCCAAAGAGAAGCTGCGGCTGGAAAATGATAAGTTTTTGATAACTCTGCCCTCCGACCCTGGCTATTGACACGGCGTACTGGTATGTTGTGCAGTTGAAAAGGAGGGCAGAGAAATGAGAAAAATTCTGGAGGATTTCTACTACAGCAATATCACACCCTGCGATCAACAGATGGCGCCTGACTCAGAGATGAAACGGGCAGTAGATCGTGTCTCCAAATGCGAGGAACAGTTGACAGAACTCCTTGATGAAGAAGGGAGGCACATCCTCACAAGGCTCACCCGCTCCCAACAGGAGATTAACAGCAGCACGGCTCTGGAGAATTTCATATTGGGCTTCCGGCTGGGCGTGAGGCTGATGGCGGAGTGCATGGATGACAACGATGGCGACACAAGAATTGGAGGTGAACAGTAGTGGCAAAAAGGCGTGCCAACGGCGAGGGCAGTATCCGTAAACGCAAGGATGGCCGCTGGGAGGGGCGATACACCGCGGGACGTGACCCGGTGACCGGAAAGGTGATCTACAAAAATGTGCTGGGCAGGACCCAGGCGGAAGTCAAGTCAAAACTCAAGGCGGCGATTGAGGCAAATACGAATCTGGACATCGTGAAAGCGGAGCAGTACACAGTCGGTCAATGGATGGACGTATGGTTTGAGAATTGCGCAAAAATCAAAGTCCGCCCCTCGTCCCATCAGACCTATCGGGGGTATATCGACAACCACATCAAGCCCAGCATCGGCAGTGTTCCGCTGAGCAAGTTGTCCTCTCTGCACTTACAGCAGCTCTACAAAAAGCTCCTCACTGGCGGCAGAGTGGAACGGACTGAGGCAAAGAAACAGCCCAAGGGTCTCAGCGCCAAGACGGTACGGAACATCAATCAGGTGATCTCCTCCGCTATGGACTTCGCAAAGGATCAGAAACTCATCGCAAGCAACCCGACAGATGGCTGCGCCCTGCCGAAGCTAGAGCACAGGGAGATGAAGACGCTACCCGTAGAGCAGCTGACATCCTTCCTGCGGGAGGCAAAAGAGACCGGCGTCTTTGAGATGTACTACATTGAACTGGCAACGGGTCTTCGGCGCGGGGAGCTGCTGGGGTTGAAATGGGAGGACATCGATTTGGAGCAGGGCAGCCTCCGGGTTCAGCGGCAGGTCTGCCGGATCGATGGCGAGATCGTGGAGGCGCCGCTAAAGACGAAGAACGCCTACCGGATTCTGCCGTTGTCGGCAGATGCGATGGAAGTCCTGAAAGAGCAGAGAAGGAAAAGCGGCAGCAGCCAATACGTATTCCCATCTCCAACAGGAGGTCCCATCTCACCAGACAGTGTGCTCCACATGCTCCACCGGGTGCTGAAGCGGGCGGGGCTGCCGAAGGTGAGGTTTCACGACCTTCGTCACACCTTCGCAACCCTGGCACTGCAAAACGGTGTTGACATCAAGACAGTCTCCGGGATGCTGGGCCACTACTCAGCCGGATTCACCCTGGACACCTACACCCACGTCACCACCTCCGCGAAGAGGGAAGCAGCGAATACGATGGGCGACATCCTCTCCGGTGCTATCCGGTAGTTTCCGGACATTTCGCCGTCTGGGTCAGCGCTTAGGTCAGAGCGCTGACCCAAATTTTTGGCCGGATTATTTCAATGCAAAATCGAAGAAAAAGTCCTGAAATCGTGAGATTTCAGGACTTTTGTGGTTGCGGAGACAGGACTTGAACCTGCGACCTCCGGGTTATGAGCCCGACGAGCTACCAACTGCTCTACTCCGCGATATATTAAGTGTGGTGCCGGTGACCGGACTTGAACCGGCACAGCATTGCTACCGGGGGATTTTAAATCCCCTGTGTCTACCAATTCCACCACACCGGCAACTACCCGATATGCGTTATGATAACACAACCCTGCACATTTGTCAAGGATCATTTTGAATTTCCCTACGATTCGTAAAGTAGATTCCAGTAACCAAGTGACCACATATTAGTGTGCCCACCTGTTTACTCTTATTCAGACCTTCAAAAAATGTCAAGTCCTAGAGGGTGTCTCCAATCTCAGGCAATCCAAACGAGGATAGCATATAATGTACCCAATAGTGTGGACAGGTTATTGAAAAAAACACCTTTCTGATACGCTAAAGGAAACCCCGTTTTGTAGACAATAGGGTGTTAAACTGAAAAACATACATCTTACGACAGGGCTTAGAGGCAGCAGAGGATCACTGCCGCCTTTCTGCACGGCCTTAAACATTAAAAGGAGTATAAAGTGTATAGTATGACGCCGGGTTGGGCGGTCTCTTTTCGTGCTCTGCCCCGCATATAAACATCACCCGGCAGAAGCGCCGAACGATAAAACTGACTATACCCTGCAGCCCCCGCGCAGGGAAACCGTGCCTTTACAGCCGCAGTCCCTTTATATCCTTAATCCGGGAGAGAATCATATTGCAGCTGCAGCTGACCACGCCGGGCAGCGAGTCGATGACGTCCCGAATCAGCGTCTCCATCTCCTCGTTGGAGGATGCTACCGCGTGGACGTGGAGCTTATCCTTCCCAGTTACCCGGTAGATCTGTGTGATAATCTCATTCCGCTCCAGAATCTCCGTCACCTGAGTCAGAGTGTCCGGCTCAGTCTCAATCTCAAAATAGCAGGACATAGCACCGCTGATCTTCTGCGGGTTGATAATGGTGGTGTATTCCTCAATGATACCCCGCTGCTCCAGCGCCTGAATGCGGGTTTTTACCGCCACGCGGGATATACCCACCTTCTGCCCGATGTCCGAATAAGAAGCGCGGGCGTTTTCAATCAGCAAGCGGACGATTTTTTGATCCAGCGCGTCTAACCCCTCTAAAAACATACCAATCCCTCCTTTTATGATTTCTCAGCGTCATGGTATCATATCTTCGCCAAAAAGTAAATTACAGATTGACTTTCGTTAAAACCACTGTTACAATACTTACAAAACGAAAGTGTAAACTTTCTATTTGTGAGGCGACGTGATGAACAAAGATTTGACCCGCGGCCCGGTGATGCGCTCCATGCTGCTGTTCGCCGTACCTATGATTCTGGGGAACCTGCTCCAGCAGTGCTACAACGTGGCAGATACCTTGATTGTCGGACAATTCCTGGGAAAAAACGCCCTGGCCGCCGTGGGGGCCTCTTTTTCCCTGATGACCTTCCTGACCTCCATCCTGCTGGGCCTGTGCATGGGCAGCGGAGCCCTGTTCTCCATCCGCTTCGGCCAGCGGGATGAGGCGGGCCTGCGGGAGAGCATACGGGCCTCCTTTGTGCTGATCGCGGCGGCGGCGGTGCTGCTGAATATTCTGGCCTTCGCCTTTCTGGACTCTATTCGGGTCTTTCTCCGGGTTCCGGAAGAGGTGTGGGGGGCTATGCGGGAATACCTGGCGGTTGTTTTCTGCGGCGTCGTCGCCTCGTTCCTGTACAACTACTTCGCCTCATTCCTCCGGGCGGTTGGAAACTCTGTGGTCCCGCTGCTGTTCCTGGCCGTTTCGGCGGCAGGGAACATTCTGCTGGATCTCTGGTTTGTGCTGGGGCTGAAACGGGGAGTGGCCGGAGCGGCGGAGGCCACGGTCATTGCCCAGTACGTCTCCGGCGTTGGCATCGCCGTGTACGCCCTGGCACAGTGTCCTCAGCTTCAGGCCATTTATCGGGGAAGCTCCCTTCGGTGGCGCTGCATCCGGGAAGTCGCCGGCTTTTCGGTTCTCACCTGCGTACAGCAGTCTGTCATGAACCTGGGGATTTTGATGGTGCAGGGCCTGGTGAACAGCTTCGGTCCCACGGTCATGGCGGCCTTTGCGGCGGCGGTGAAAATTGACGCCTTCGCCTATATGCCCGTTCAGGACTTTGGCAACGCGTTTTCCACCTTTATTGCCCAGAACTACGGCGCAAAACAGGCAGACCGTATCCGGGCGGGCCTGAAGGGCGCGGTGCTGGCATCTATGTGCTTCTGTGTGGTTATTTCCGGACTGGTCTGGACCTTCGCCCGGCCGCTGATGGCTCTTTTTGTCGAGGCCGGAGAGACGGAAATCATTCTGGAGGGCATCCGCTATCTGCGGATTGAAGGCGCCTTTTACTGCGGCATCGGCTGTCTGTTCCTGCTCTATGGCCTGTACCGGGCGCTGGGGAAGCCGGGGATGAGCGTCGTTCTGACCGTAATTTCGCTGGGGACCCGGGTGGCCTTGGCCTACGCCCTCTCGGCGATTCCGGCCTTCGGCGTGTGCGGCATTTGGTGGTCTGTGCCTATCGGCTGGTTTCTGGCGGACATGACCGGAATTCTATATTATGCCGCTCACGGAAAGCGGCTGCTCTCCTGGAACAAATAAGCCGCGCGGCATACTTCTTGGCGTACAGAAAGTCGAGCAGGAATTGTACGTTATTAACAAACTTCATTCTGTATTGGCAAAAGAGATTGACAAAAAGCGACGTGAATTTTATAATAACACCATTCCAACAACATAGGATGCGCTGACAGCATAATGCCCGCAGAGGGCTGCCAAAAGTTTCTCCGTCCACAAAAAAATCTCTAAAATGTCATTCTTGAACTATGTAAGGAGATGAGCTTCTGTCGGCATATACAGGCAAGGGGGCTTTTGATGGAACGGAAAAAAAGCGGTGTACAGGTACAGTCCGTAGCCAGGGCGGTGGAGATTCTCCGGTGTTTCCGCTATACGCCGGAGATGGGCATATCCGAGATTGCTGAGGAGATGAACCTGAACAAGAGCACGGTCTTCGGCCTTGTCAATACGCTGACCGGATACGGATACCTGGAACAGATTCCGGGCAACCGGAAGTACCGGCTTGGGATCGAGCTGTTTGAGATGGGGAACCTGGTGCTCTCCCGCATCGACATCCGGAATGAGGCCAAGGAGCTGTGCGCACCTCTGGTGCAAAAATATCCGGCTACCGTACATATTGCCGCGCACAGCGAGGGCGAGGTTATCTACGTTGACAAGCTGGACGCGGGATCGTCCCTTATCAGCGCCTCCAGCGTCGGAAAGCGGGTGCCCATGCACTGCACCGGTGTCGGCAAGGCGATATTGGCCCACCTGCCGGAGGCGTATATGGATCAATACCTCCAGTTTCCCCTGAAAAAGCTGACGGAGAAGACCATCACCACCCGCCAGCAGCTGACAGAGGAACTGATGAACGTCCGCAAGACGGGAATCGCCATGGACCAGGAGGAGATCGAGCCGGGCCTATCCTGTATCGCCGCGCCGATTTTCCAGCGGAACGGCGAGCCTGTGCTGGCAATCAGCCTCTCTTTTCCCTATGGCCGGATTCGCAGCATCAATATTGAGGAAGCGAAAGAGGAGCTGCTGATGCACACAAGAGCCTTATCGGCCAGATTGGGCTACCGGGGATGAGAAATCTCCCGGTGGCTCTATCTTAAAATGCAGAAGCGAACAGCGTTTGATAATATTGAAAATCGTATCTGTGTTAAGGTTACGTGGTTTTTCAGAGGACCAGTATTTGTCTTATTGTTTCATTATTTCCGAACAGTGTTTGTTAATACAGAATATCGGAGGGCGGTCTATGGATGTTCGAGACCTTTTGTTCCAGGGGATGGAAAGCAAAAAATTCCGGGCAGTTCTCACGGCGGAACGCTCCGGCGTGCTCTCGGGCGTCGAAGCGGCCCGAGCCCGTGCCAAAGCGCTGGGGATCGCCCTGGAGCTCTGCAGGGCAGAGGGGGAGGAGCTGTCCCACGGCGAGCGGTTTGGAAACTTTTTGGCCTCCCCAAAGCAAATCGCCATGGCGGAGGAGCAGATTATCGGAACGCTGGCGAAATTCTCCGGCATCGCCACCGCCGCCAGAACGGCGGTGCAGCTGGCGGACGGCAGGGTGCGGATTGTCTCCGGCTCCTGGAAAAAGATGCCGCCGGAAATCAAAGACATGGTGCGGACGGCCACCGCCTCCGGCGGCGCCGCCTTTCGGATCTGCCAGCCGCCCATGGCCTATCTGGATAAAAATTTCATCCGGATGTTCGGCTCCATTCCGGCGGCGCTGGAGGCCTGCCAAAGGCTGCCGGGCTTTACCCGGGTGGTGCAGATCCGGGGGATAACCGCCGGCATAGAGGAGGAGACGATTCAGGCCGTTGATGGCGGCGCCGCCATCCTGATGGTGGATACCGGAGAACTGGCGGATCTGGATCGCTGTCTGACGACGCTGGACCGCCTCGGCAGGCGGAAGCCGGCGGAGGTCGCCTTCGCAGGGAACGTGCGGCTGACCGACATTCCGGAGCTGGCCGGACGGGGAATCGATATTCTGTGCATCGGCAAGGAAATCGTGGACGCGAAGCTGCTGGATATGAAGCTGGACGTGCTGGGGGAGGAATGAGCGAATGGGACTGAATTTGCTGGAAAAAACCGAGCTGTGGATCAATGAAATTACTCTGGAGCACACCAATCTCACGAACTTGGCCAACACGGTAGCCCGCGCGCTGGGACTGCCGGAGGGCGAGGTGCTGGTTGTGGATGTGCGGCCCCGCCATATCACCCTGGACGTGCTGGCGGCGGATATTCCACAGGAAAACATCATCGGCCGGGAGGCCGCCGTTTTGGAGGCGGTGGGCGCTCTGCCGGGGGTGACGCTGTATCCAGAGACCTATATCCACTCCAACGGTATTCTGGGCCAAATCTGCGCCGGAGTGGAGAACCAGTCCGCCATGCTGGAACGGGTGGCGGAGATGACGGAGACGATCCGAGAGAATGTCGCCCGCCGGGCCATCGTCTTTCCCACGGGCTTTGAACTGGAACAGGGACTGATTGAGGACACCAATACCCCGTATCTGCGGGACGCGCTGGAGCGGGCCGGATACCGGGTGACGGTGGGCGGAGTGATCCCGGACCGTCTGCCCGACGTGGTGGAAAACCTGTCGGACGCGCTGAACCGGGGCTTTGGCCTGATTGTTACCAGCGGCGGTGTGGGAGCAGAGGACAAGGACTGCACCGTGGAGGGGATTTTGTCCGTCGCTTCGGCAGCGGCCGCCCCCTATATGGTGAAGTTTACCAAGGGGACGGGACGCCATGTGAAGGACGGTGTCCGCATCGCCGTGGGAAGCGAGGGGCTGAGCACCCTTGTCGCCTTGCCGGGTCCCCACGACGAGGTGGAGCTGGCGGTTCCCGTACTGCTCCGGGGACTGGCGGAATCGTGGGACAACGCCCGTCTGGCGGATGCTCTGGCGGCGGTTCTGGCGGAGAAGTGGAAACAAAAGGGCGCATGCCGAAGCCATCACCGCCACGGGCAGTAAAGGAACGCACCGATTTCATTTTGATTGGAGGAAACAAAGATGAATTACCATGAATTGGCGGACCAGCTCTGGGAAGCGGAGGAGAACCGGACGCAGATCCAGCGGCTGACAGACCGGTTTCCGGAGATGACCGTGGCGGACGCCTATCGGATTCAGCTGGTGAACGTCGAGCGGAGGCTGAAAAACGGCCAGCGGCTGATCGGCATGAAGATCGGCCTCACCAGCCAGGGGATGCAGAAGCTGCTGAATGTGGATGTGCCGGACTATGGACACCTGTTTGACGGGATGCTCCTGACTGACGGGCAGGTCTGCCATATCTCCCAGCTAATCCAGCCCAAGGTGGAGGGGGAGCTGTCCTTCTGCCTGAGCAAGACGCTGAAAGGCCCCGGCGTCACCGTGGCGGACGTGTACGATGCCGTCCGGTATGTGGCGCCGTCCATTGAGATTGTGGACTCCCGCATTCAGGACTGGAAGGTCAAGCTCCAGGACACCGTGGCGGACAACGGTTCATCCGCCCGCCTGATGATGGGTGCGCGGATGACGCCCATCGAGCAGGTGGACATGCGGCTGACAGGCATGACGCTGGAGAAGAACGGGGAGCTGGTCAACAGCGGAACTACCGCCGAGGTATGGGGAAATCCCGCCGCCGCGGTGGCGTGTCTGGCCAATATGCTGGCGGAATTCGGCATCGAACTGAAGGCCGGCAGTGTCGTGATGGCCGGCGCGCTGACTGCCGCTGTTCCCGTGGAAGCGGGAGACGTGGTGACGGCCAGCTTTCAGGGCATGGGCAGCGTTACGGTAAAGTTCGTGGAATAGTTCAGCCGGCTCCGGTTTTCCGCCGGGACAGCTGAAATATAAAATATCTTGCAGCTGAAAGGAAGGAAAGGAACATTTTATGAAGCGTGTAACAATGATGGCCAAAGTGGACCCGGAAATCTGCCGGGGATGCAGGATCTGTGAAAAGGTCTGTCCTGTTTATGCGATCCGCGTCACAGACAAGAAGGCGCATTCCGACCCGGAGAAGTGCATGGCCTGCGCGAACTGCGCTGACCGCTGCCCCTTCTACGCAATTACAATGGTTAAGCGGGAGGAGTCTTTCGATGTGGGCGTGGATGTCTCCAAGTTTGATCCGCGGGAGATCCGCAGCCTGTGCGCCAAGGCGCACTTCAATCCAGAGCAGGTTTTGTGCTACTGCGTGGGCACCCGCGCGGAGGAGGTGGCCGCCTGCCTGCTGGACGGGGCCACAACGCCGGAGGAAGTGTCCGCCCGCACAGGTATGCGCACCGGCTGCACCATCGAGTGCATTCAGCCCATGCTGCGTATGGTCAAGGCTGCCGGAAACGAACTGCATCCCAACCCGGACGGCTTCCAGTGGTATGGCACCACGGTGACTGCGTGGGATATGCCCCAAGAAGTGAAGGAGAAATACGGCAGCCGCGGCTTTTATTTCGACGAGGATCGCGCCCTGCTGGATAAAATCGCCGAGATTCAGACAGATGAAGAAGGAGGCGCCACTCATGGCTGATAAAAATCTGATGCACGCACCGATTATGCCCATCGCTCCGAAGCCCTCACAGTATGGCATCGACCCCGCGCTGGTGAAGAGGCGTGTGGCGGAGCTGCCCGGTATGTGCTCTCTGCGGCTGACAGAGCTGTTCCCCGAGCTGCCGCAGGTCATCTATCCCGGCGGAGACGACGCGCTGGACCGGCTGTATGAGGTGGCGAAGGAGGAGCTGCGCAAGGTGGATATGTCCATGATCCAATCCACGGACAGCGTAAACGTTCTGGCGTCCCACCACGGCTTCACCCTGCTGGGCGGCCAGCCATACGCGATTTTGCTGAAGGCGATCCGGGACGTGGTGCACGAGAAGACCGGCACAGACAATATCCGCCTCCGGGCCGGCGTGGGAATGCGATTCCGGGAAACCGAGGAGTACATCAAGCGCTATGAACTGGACAAATACTACGGGCCCGGAAAGACCAAGGGCGTCGCTCCGGTGGACGAGGGCATTCCCATTGAGACAGAGGTGGGCACCCTCTACGGCATCAAGGCCGTGTACGACGCGGACTGGATCATCCACGCCCATCACACCGATGTGCGGGAGGTTCACTTCCACCGCCAGATCGACAAAGCCGTCAAGCCCTTCGGCATGTCCTATGCCCGCATTGAGACGCGCTCCACGTATCATCAGAATCTGGGCCCCCGGGCCGCGAACTTCACGGCCCGCGCCATCTTTGAGTCCGAATTTGTTCAGAAGAAATTTGCCTTCGGCGCTTTCCTGAACGTGGGCCCCCACGGCGTCATCGGCGTGGACGCGGACAACGATCTCTACGCCATCAACGACCGGGCCACCTTCATCGGCTGCCAGCTGTATGGCAAGATCATGACCCTCTTCGGCGACATTGACGAGTGCATCGCCGTCCTGGATTTCCCCTGCCCCGTCCCCTATGTGTTCTCCGCCGGCGTGATCTACGCCAATTTCACCGGCGCCAATCAGGACCTGTACGACATGGAGGGGACGCCCCTGCCGGCCTATACCTGGTATACGGAGGCCTTCTACGGCAAGAACGGAAAACCCTTTGAAAAGAGCATTCCGCCGCTGAATCCGGCCATCAGGATGTGCGTCCACAACTACGCCTGGACGGGCTATCCCTCCGCGTTCTTCTCCGAACATGTGCCCACGGTGGTGGTGGGCCAGGAGCAGGCGGACATGTTCGACATGGAGCCCATGAACATCAAGTACATGGATCACGCCGTAGTGGCCAAAACGACGGAATCCGCCATGGAGTTCGCCTATCGGACCACCGGCACCGACAAGGTCATCATATTCGACGGGGCCATGGGAGGTCTGAACTGCTCGAAATCCCTGGCGGAGCTGCTGATCCGTCAGGCGCCCATTGTCAGCAGGCGGGTGGATGAGGAGCTGATGCCCAAGTGGTTCCGCCAGCGCGGCGTGGACATCTCCCTCCTGGAAAAGCTGAAGGGCTGAGTGTGTGTTTCTGCTTTTGGGGAAGAAACGCCCCAGATGTCAAAAACAAGTATTAAGGAGAAAACATATGAAAATCTTTGAAAAGGGTCCGGGTTTTCGATCGGGTCTGGCTGACTTGCCGAAGCATTTGAACGGGAGCACGATTTCCGCGGGACTGATCTCCACCGTATTCGGCTGCACAGGCCCCTGCCTGGTGACTGTGGCCGCCGCCAACGCCGCCGGCTTCACCCTGGCGGACACCGTGACCTGGGTATTTGGCATCTATGTGTTCGGCGGTCTGCTGGGAACGATTCTGGCGCTGTATTACAAGATTCCCGTCTCCGGCGCATACTCCATCCCCGGCGCGACCCTGATGGGCACGGCCCTGGCGGGGTACAGCTTTAACGAGGCCGCAGGCGCTTTTATCATCGCGGGCGTCATTGTGCTGATTATCGGCCTGTCCGGCGCTATTGGAAAGATCATGCAATTCCTGCCTCTTGAAATTGTTATGGCGATGGTGGGCGGCGCGATGATGAAGTTCGGCTCCGGCATTGTCACCACCACGCAGGGCAACCCCGTGGTGTGCGGCGCCGCGGTTCTGGCCTTCTTTCTGGTGCCCCGCGTTATCAAGAAGTGTCCGCCGGTTGTGGCGGCTCTGATTGCCGGCTTCGCGGTCGCGCTGGTCACCAGACAGTTTACCGCGGATATGAGCAATATCACCTACATCGCGCCCCGCATTGTGGCCCCCGCTTTCAACGGCACGTTGATCCTCTCCTGCTCCATCCCTCTGGCTGCGCTGGTGATGGGCGCGGAAAATGCCCAGGCCATGGGCGTTCTCCGCACCGAGGGGTATCTCGTCCCCGCCAACACCATGACAGTCTCCTCCGGTATCGGCGGCATCATCTCCGGCCTCTTCGGCGCACATAACGCCAACATCGCCGGTCCGATGACCGCCATCTGCTGCTCTTCCGACGCCGGTGAGAAGGAGGGCCGTTATGTGGCCTCTGTGGTCAACGGCATTACCTTTGCCCTGTTCGGCGTGGTGGGCGTTTACGCCATCACCTTTGTCGCCGGCTTCCCTGCCGGTCTGGCAAACTGTCTGGCCGGTCTGGCTATGATGAACGTTTTGATCCTGTGCCTGAAAAACGGCTTTTCCAGCGGCAGATTCCGCTATGGTTCGTTTTCCGCCTTCTGCGTGGGTCTGTCCGGCATTACCCTTTTGAATATTGGCTGCGCTTTCTGGGCGCTGGTGATTGGTGTAGTCGTCTCCCTGATCTGCGAGCCCCAGGATTTCAAGGCCGCCGTGGAGGGCTGAGAGGGATTTATCACCGTTTGAACATCATACGAGGGCGGCGGCCGGTTTTGTGCCGCCGCTCTATGTACCATTTGGAAAGGAGAAACTGGCATGAAGAACCTGGTGCCCGGGCGCATTGCGGCCCTGCAGGAGAAACTGCGGGAGATGGGGATAGACGCGGCCATGATCTATGACCGGGAGAACCTGATCTATTTCACCGGCGTTGACGATTTGGAAGGAGGCGGACTGGCGGTGCCTGCCGAGGGCGAGCCAGAGCTGTTCTGCCTGTGGATGGAGGCGGGCCATGTCCGAAAGGCCGGCGGCATCGAAAAGGTAACGCCCTATCGGTTCCCCTCCCACAATCAGAGCACGATGATGGGGGCGTGGCTGAAGGCGCGGAACTGGAGGGCGCCGAAGCTGGGCTTCACCCGCTATTTTATCAGCTTGAAGGACTATCAGTGTCTCCGGGACGCCGCGCCGGATATGCAGGTTTGCGACATCGCCATTCCCTGCTATGAGATCCGAAGCGTCAAAGCCCCGGAGGAGATTGAGCGGATGCGGAACGCCGGAAAGGCGCTGGCCGCCGGCATGCGGGCCGCCATTGGCTGCGTGCAGCCCGGAATGCTGGAGACAGAGGTGCTGGCGGAGGCGGAATACGCCATGGCCAAGGCCGGCTCCATGGGCTCCTCCTTCCGGATGCAGGTGCTGACCCACAGCCGCCAGCTGAACCTGCATCCCTATGCCAGCCGGACGCCCATTGAGGACAACGCTCCGGTGGTCATCCATCTGGGGGCGTCCTGCGACGGATATACGGCAAAAATGTGCCGCACGGTCTTCCTGGGAACGCCGAAGCCGGAGAGTCTGCGGATTTACGAGGTCCTCAAGGGGGCCCAGCGGATTGCCGTGGAGGCGCTGCGGCCCGGCGTGACCTGCGGAGAGCTCTATGACGCGGCCGCCGCCTATGTGACTGAGCAGGGCTTTGGTCAAAATTGGGTCATGGAGCACATCGGCTATGGCGTGGGAATCCGGCAGTCCGAGTTCTATCCCATCATTGCCAAGGGCAGCGCCGCAGTCCTGCGGGAGAATATGGTGGTGGATCTGCTGCTTCCCACCATTTATATTCCCGGCGTCGGCGGACCGAGAATTACAGATACCATCCTGCTGAGGCGGGACGGCGTGGAGTTTTTAACGGATTTTCCCGCCGGGCCCGTCTGCAAATAAAGGGGATTTCCGGCAGGATGGCTGAAAACGTTATTACATTGCCGCCGCGCTGAGCCGGAGGCAGAATGGAGATTTCTATGGCAGAGAAAAAAATCATGCGAACGATGGACGGCAATGAGGCCTGCGCGCACGTTGCCTACCACTTTACCGATGTTGCAGGCATCTTCCCCATCACCCCCTCCTCGCCCATGAGCGAGAAGGTGGACGAGTGGGCGTCCTCCGGACGGAAGAATATGTTTGGCCAGCCTGTGACGCTGGTGGAGATGCAGTCCGAGGGCGGCGCCGCCGGCGCACTTCACGGCGCCGCGGAGGCCGGGGCCATGGCCACGACCTTTACCTCCTCCCAGGGACTTCTGCTGATGATTCCAAATTTGTACATTATGGCCGGCCACCGGATGCCCGCCGTGTTCCATGTGGCGGCCCGCTCTGTGGCCCAGCACGCCAATAATATCTTTGGCGATCATCAGGACGTGATGAGCTGCCGCACCACCGGCGTGACTATGATGTCCACCGCCAGCGTTCAGGAGGTGATGGATCTGGCCGCGGTAGCCCACCTGACCACGGTCAAAAGCCGGGTTCCCTTCATCCATTTTTTCGACGGCTTCCGCACGTCCCATGAGATCCAGAAAATTGAGGTTATCGATCTGGACGCCGCGGCCGAACTGTTGGACAGGGAGGCGCTGGAGGCCTACCACCGCATCGCCATGAATCCGGAGCATCCTGTTCAGCGCACCACCGTGCAGGGCCCCGACGTCTACTATCAGTCCCTGGAGGCCAACAACGGGGCCTATGACGCGATCCCGGCCATGGTGGAGGGATATATGCAGGGCATTAATCGAATCACGGGACGGGACTACCATATTTTCAATTACTACGGCGCGGAGGACGCGGAGCGGGTCGTTGTGATGATGGGCTCCGCCTGTGAGGCCGCCAAAGAGGTGGTGGATTATCTGCGGGCCAGGGGCGAAAAGGTAGGCCTGCTGCAAATTCACCTCTTCCGTCCCTTTGACATGAAGTATTTTCTCAATGCCATGCCCAAAACGGTGAAGAAAGTGACCGCCATGGACCGTTCCAGGGAGGCGGGAGCCATTGCCGGCGCGGTATATCTGGATGTGTGCGCCGCCTATGCCAACAACAAGAACGCCCCCGCCATCTACGGCGGCCGGTACGGCCTGGCCTCCAAGGATGTGACGCCCGCTCAGCTCAAGGCGGTTTACGACAACATGGATGCCGCGGAGCCCAGGCATCTTTTCACCATCGGCGTAGTGGACGATGTAACCCGCCTGTCCCTGGACGTGAAGGAGCCCCTTATCACCGAATCCGCCGACACCGTTTCCTGCAAGTTCTGGGGCCTGGGCTCCGACGGCACTGTGGGCGCCAACAAAAATTCCGCCAAAATCATCGGCGACCACGCCGGAATGTACACCCAGGCGTATTTTGAGTACGACTCCAAGAAGTCCTACGGCATCACCAAAAGCCACCTCCGCTTCAGCAAAGATCCCATTCGCTCCACCTACCTTATCAAGGCCGCGGATTTTCTGGCCTGTCACGCCCAGTCCTACATTACCCGTTACGACATGATCCACGAGATCAAGGACGGCGGCACCTTCCTTCTGAACACCTCCTGGAGCGAGGCGGAGCTGGACAGCAAGCTGCCCGGCGACGTAAAGAAGTACATCGCGGATCACCATGTGCAGTTCTATATCGTGGACGCCAACAAACTGGCCCGGGAGCTGGGGCTGGGAAACCATGCCAATATGATCCTTCAGGCTGCGTTTTTCAAGCTCTCCGGCGTGATGCCGGTGGAGGACGCCGTGCGCCGCATGAAGGAGGCCGTACAGAAGACCTACGCCAAGAAGGGCGAAAAGGTGGTTGGCATGAACATGGCGGCTGTGGACGCAGGCGTCAACAGCCCTGTAAAAGTCAGCGTGCCCGCCGCCTGGGCCAGCGCCCCGGACGAGCGGACCGTGGACGAGCGTCTGCCCGACGTGGTGAAGAACATCGTGCTGCCCTGCAACCGCCAGCGGGGCGACGATCTGCCGGTTTCCGCCTTTTTGAACCACCAGGACGGCACCTATCCTCTGGGCACATCCAAGTATGACAAGCGGGGCATTGCCGCCAGCCTGCCGGACTGGGACCCCGCCAAGTGCCTGCAATGCAACCAGTGCGCCTTTGTCTGTCCCCATGCCGCCATCCGGGCGTATCTGGTGAACGAGGAGGAGGCCCAGGCCGCCCCCGCCGGCTTCACGATGGCGGAGGCCAGGGGCGCGGCGGGTTTGAAGTACCGCCTGCAGGTCAGCACGCTGGACTGCACCGGCTGCGGAAGCTGCGCGGCCTCCTGCCCGGCCAAGGACAAGGCCCTGACCATGAAGCCGGCGGACGACTCCATGTACGACGAGACAAACTGGAACTACGCCCTGACCATCAGCGGCAAGCCCGGCGTGTTCGACCGGAAAACCCTCAAGGGCAGCCAGTTCAGCCAGCCGCTGGTGGAGTTCTCCGGCGCCTGCGCCGGCTGTGGTGAAACGCCCTATGCCAAGCTCCTCACCCAGCTTTACGGCGAGAAGACCTACTGGGTTAACGGCGTAGGCTGCTCTCTGGCCTGGGCCGGCGCGTTTCCCTCTCTGCCTTATACCAAGAATCAGGAGGGGCGGGGCCCCGCCTTCTACGGCACGCTCTTTGAGGATCAGGCGGAAAACGGCCTGGGCATGGCGCTGGCCGTGAAGCAGCGCCGGGGCTGTGTGCGCCTCCGCGCGGAGGCCCTGCTGCCGCTGGTCCCCGGCACGGAGGTGGAAACGGCCATCCATGCGTGGCTGGAATCCTTCGACGATCTGGATGCCAACGACCGGGACGCCCGTATCCTGACGGACGCTTTGGAGGCGGCGGAGCTCACCGGCGAGGCCAGGACGCTGGCGGACGATATTCTTCTTCACAGGGACCAGTTGGGCAAAAAAGTGGTATGGCTCTTTGGCGGCGACGGCTGGGCCTATGACATCGGCTACGGCGGACTGGATCATGTAATGGCCTCCGGCGAGGATGTGAATGTGTTCGTGGTGGACACGGAGGTGTACTCCAATACCGGCGGACAGTCCTCAAAGGCGACGCCGGTGGGCGCCTCCGCCAAATTCGCCGACGGCGGCAAGCGCACAGCCAAGAAGGATCTGGGCCGTCTGATGATGACCTATCCCAACGTGTATGTGGCCTCTGTGGCAATGGGCGCCAATCCCGGCCAGCTGATGAAGGCCGTCACGGAGGCGGTGGAGCACAAAGGCCCCTCCATCGTCATTGCCTACGCTCCTTGCATCAACCACGGCATCAAGGCCGGTATGGCCAGCGTTCAGGCGGAGATGAAAAAAGCGGTGGACTGCGGTCTTTGGCCGCTATACCGCTATAATCCGGACAAGGCGAAGCCCTTCTCCCTGGATTACAAGCAGCCCTCCGTCCCGGTCAGCGAGTTCCTCAACGGCGAGGTTCGCTATGCGGGATTGAAGATCAAGTATCCAGAAATCGCCGAAAAACTTTTTGCGCAAGCGCAGCGGGAGGCCGACGAGCGGTATAAAACCTATGTCCGGCTGGAAAAAAGCTGTAACGAAGACTGAAAAATCTAACGCTCCCTCTCGGACCGCCCTGCGCTGGTAGAATCCTCTCCCTGGCGCGGGGCGCGCCGCTATCTGTTTCCGCTTCCGCAAAGGGCGGAAGGAGCAGGTTTTGCAGCACATGAGGCAGTATACACTGTTTTTTTCTCAGAATGTGCCGACGTGGAAAAGGCACTGACTTTTGTCACAAATGCGCCTGCAAATACTGCCGCTTTTCTGGTATACTATACCATATTTGTGCCATTTGCGGCTGCGGAGCGCGCGGGAGGAGCATCAGCTATGAAATCACAAAACCCAAGAGAACTCAGCCCTGTCGAGGTATGCTTTCGGCTGGTGGGCGGAAAATACAAGGGCGCGATTCTATGGTATCTCGCCAAAAAGGGCCCCCTTCGGTTCAGCGAGCTGGTCAAATCCCTGCCACAGGTCAATCCCAAGATGCTGACGCAGCAGCTGCGCGCCATGGAGCTGGACGGAGTTGTGTCACGCACGGTCTATCCGGAGGTTCCTCTCAGAGTGGAATACGCCATAACCCCCTTTGGAGCCAGCCTCTTCCCCGTGATCCAGGCGGCCCACCAATGGGGCCTGAACTACGTGCGGGGCCTGCCGGAGGAGCAGGCGCCCCATACGCCCAAGAGCCGCCCCTGTTACCAGGAGGACTGGCAGCCATAGGACCTGGATTTCAACATAGGACGCCTTTTCCTCTGAAAGGGCTGACCGCCGCGAAAGGAGCCCTGACGGGGCTCCTTTTCGCCTTTTGGAGCGTTCCCGCGGCGCCTGGAAGGGGGGGCGATTCTCTCCAGCCTGTCGGACCGTTTCTTCGGCGTCTGGGGCCCTCTTTCGGCATCGCCGTTATAATGCCGCAGAACGTCTTTTTCGGTCGGATAAATTTTGTATTATATGATGAATTTCGGCAAAAAATTTTAGCAGAGCGGATAGAACCCACTCTCCGCCAAATTTTGATAGCTCCAGCAAAAAATCGCGATTTTGTAAGGCTTAATAGTGACAAGTAACTATTTGCCGCAGAGGGCGGCGTGACCGTGTGTCACGCCGTCTTTCTGCGTCCATAGGTGGTTTTTGTAATAACAGGTTCGCTGATTTCCGGTACTTCAACTTCTTCCAAGAAGTTGAAAACGATTTTGACCTTCTGTGTCCGCTTGCCGTTGACCTTCTCCGGGGCGTAGACGATGATCTGCTTGATGAACTCATTCACAATGGTTTGGGTCAGATCAGGGATGTCCACATACTTCTCAAGCAGGGCGAGGAACTGGTCAACATTGTCCTCCATTTCCTCACGGGTCGCCACCCAATCGTCCAGACCGATGATCTCGTTATTCAGACTGGCCTGCTCCGCCTCATAGCCCTCCAGCATCTTCTGATAACGCTCTTGGCTCAGACTGCCGAGTACCATGTCCTCATAGATACGGGTGATGAGTTTGTCGATGTCCGCCAGACGCTTCTTCGCTTTTTCCAGCCGCCGTTTGTCCTCCCGGATGGATTTCTCCTGTTCCTCTCTCCGGCACATCAGCCAGTCCTCCTGAAAGCCCTCCACATCGGACCGGATATAATCCGTCACAGCCCGGATGCGCTCCAGAACCACATCCCGCAGAACGTCCTCCCGGATATAGTGCGCCGAACAGGTTCCCCGCCCGCTTTTGTACTTGGCACAGACGTAGTGATCCTGTCTACCCTCAAAGTTCTTACAAGTGGCGAAGTGGAGCTTGTTCCCGCAGTCGGCGCAGACCACCAAACCGGAGAACAGTCCCTGCCGCTCCGCCTTGGTCATGCGGCGCTTGTGCTTGCGAAGCTCCTGCACTCTGTCCCACTGTTCTTTCGGCACAATGGCCTCCTGGGTATCCGGCAGGATGAACATATCCTCCAGGGCGTTGGGAATGCGCTTCTTGAGCTTGTAGGACTTAGAGTAAGTTTTGAAATTACAGGTGCAGCCGGTGTACTCCATCCGTTCCAGGATGTTGACCACGGACTGCTCAATCCAGTGGCAGGGGCGCTCCGGCAGGGGCTTTCCCTTCTGCTGGGCATAGAGGGCCTTGACCGTCAACACCTTGTCTGCCTCCAAGATACGGGCAATCCGGGACGGGCCTACTCCAGCAATGGTCAGGTCAAAAATACGTTTGACTATTGGGGCAGCATCCTCGTCCAATATCCAGTGATTTTTGTCCTGCGGGTCGGCGCGGTAGCCGTAGGGCGGACCGCCTAAGTGCTTGCCACTGGTCCCCTTGGCGTTCATAACGGCGCGGACCTTTTTACTGGTATCTTTGGCATAAAAATCGTTAAAAACATTGCGAATTACGGTAAAATCGTTGTCCCCTTTGGCACTGTCCACCGCATCGTTGACGGCGATGAACCGCACATCATAGCTCGGAAAGACGATTTCCGTAAATCGACCGACCTGCAAATAGTCTCTGCCAAATCTGCTCATGTCCTTAACAATCCAGGTGCCAACCAAGCCCTGCTCCACCAAGGCAAGTCCCTCCTGGACACCGGGGCGATTGAAGTTCGTCCCGGTGTACCCGTCATCTACCAGCACCCTGGTATTCGTGAAACCGTGGGAAGCGGCGTAGCTGCTGAGGATGCTTCTCTGATTCGCAATCGAGTTTGACTCCCCATCCACCAAATCCTCGTTGCTCAAACGGCAGTACAAAATCGTGATTTTCTGCTGATCCACGTTGTTGTCTCCTTTCTTGTGTGGGTCAGCTGACAGTACCGTAGTGCATGGCTCCATTGTAGCATGATCCAACTGCTTTGTCGACATCAAACCGCCCCCTTATCCGAAAAAATCAGGCGGCACATCATGCTGGGGAGCGGCTCATCTCCATCGCACTCCGTCTCGATGATATACCAGGTGTTTCCAATTTTGCGTGTCACCTTGCAGGAGAAAGGATTTCTCAGTCCATGCTCCCTGTACCACTCCTCAACAAAGTCAGCAGGCGCGTCGAACATCGGCTCATAGCAGGCGCACAGGTCAATAGGTTCGTACACATAACTCTCAAAATTGTTCAATCAAGTACCTCCATAATTCGTAGATTTTCGATTTCGGGTCAAGCATCCTTCCGCCGGACCCACTGAATGTCATAGCCCAGCGCATCGGCAAGCTGGACAGCCTCCTTGTAGCGGAGGGATTCCCTCTGGAGCTTGTTGGAGAGATTGGACACACTGTCCGACCAGCCGTACACATCGGACAGCACATCCACCACTTCCTGCATGGTCATCCCTTGACGCACGATGTACGCCTTGATTTCGTTTCTTATATTGGATTTCAAAGTTTTTCTCTCACTTTTCGATGAATTTGATTTTGTATTCCGCAAAGTATTTTCACGGAATGATGAAGATTTTCGCAGTTGTAATTTCCGCTCAGATTTGCTATGATGAAGCCCAGGTCATAAAGGCTACCTATCCACTTTATAGTTTCGTGGGACACCCGCTGTAACCGTGGGAAAGACCACTTATCCGTAAAGCAGATACATGGTTCCGTAAATCATCAACGGGTGTAATTTTTTCACCGCTGAATGACATTTTTCACGAAAATCACAAGGATTGAATTTCACCCGGCTTTTTAAGGTCAGATCAGCATGACCGCCTATAAAAAGATAAAGGCGAACTCAAAACTATCCGTACATACGTACATCAGTACAGGGTCAGCCTCCCTTGTACGCCTGTACGCACGTACAGATAATTTCATTTCTTTTTTATAAAGCGGTCGGCTTTATCAAGACCTCAATTCCAAGGTAGCCCCGGCATCGCTTGCCGCTGCCGATATACACATTGTTGGTGGACTCCAGCCGGTAGGTGTCGGCGTTCTGGGCGATGAAGCCGGAAAAGCTCTTGGGGGAAAGTGGGTTCTCGGCGTTATCCTCGCACCAGACCTTATAAGCGGAGTACAGGTCACGGGTAGCGGCCTCGCTATCCGCTTTGAACTGGACATAACCGGCAGAGGACAGAAAGTCCACGATGTTGTTGGCCTCCCGGACTACAACAGAGATATTTTCTTTGGCCCGGTCGCTGATGGTGAACCGATAATTGTTTACCAGCAGGCGGTGAAGCCCTTCCAGACACCAAAGGAATATCCCCTCGCGCTCGTTGATCAGCTTTTCAGAGAGAAACGGGTCATCTGTCCGCTCTGCCGGTCTGTCCCTTGTGGTCAAAACGATCTGGCGGCGAAAGAAACCGTCAGACCTGTCATGGAGAGCGGTCAAGGCCCCATTTCCGAAACAGAGGAACCGCACATAAAGCTGGCTCTGGTAGCTCTGAACGCCCTTGCGCTCCATGTCCATCTTGCACTCCGAGGTCACGATGGATTTGATATAGTTGGTCTTGGGCAGGGCGCTCATGTCCATATCATCGTCCACCATCAGCAGCTTGCTTTCCAGGTCGGCGCGGCTGAACCGGTTGTTCTCCACCTTCTGGATGCTGGTGGTGTTCATGCTGTCCCCGAAGATGGAGCGCATCACCAGCCCGATCCGGCTCTTGCCCTCGCCGCCCTTGCCGATGAGCATGAGCATCTTCTGGCCTTTGGTGGTGGGGAGCAGGCAGTAGCCCAGGTACTCCTGCAAGGTGGGGATGTCCTCCGGGTACAGCAGTTCCGACAGAAAGCGCAGCCACTTCTCCGGCGGCGGCGTATCAGGGCGATAGCTGACGGTCAGGCGGTTGTTGCAGTAGGCTTTTTCCGGCGAGAAGCGGCCATCTACAAACAATGTGCCGTTGGCAACGTGGATACGGTCGCACTCCAGCTCTATCGGCTTGGAGTACGCCGCCATCCGCAGGGCGTTCAGAAGCTCGTCCACCTTCCTGGCGATTTTGGTTTCCAGCCACGGACTGATCTGCTCGTAGATTTTCTTTTTCAAGCTGCTCTCGTCCGCCACCAGCCCGTCCACCGTGTAGAACCGCCCACGAATGCAGCGCATGGGATGTCCCCGAAGGAACGACCGGCAGAACACCGGCTCCATGAGCTTGTAGTCCTCCGTCAGCCAGTCGGGAAACCCGGACTGCAATTCTTCATTTTCAATCATTTCCGCATACCTCCAATCTGTAAAAATCGGGCGGTCACCGCGCCCTTCTGCTATGGTTATGGGCAAATTTGAAAAAACCGGGCTAATGGCATGACAGCCCTATTTCAAAAAACATGACAGAGGGAATTTCGGCAGCGGCTTCCAAAATTCCCTCTGTCAGTGTAATAGCGGTTATAGCTCAATGTCCCGCTTGACGGTCTGCGCCGCCCTGCGCTCCGCATCCTGTCTGGCAATCTCGGCCCTGCCCCGTTTCAGTTTGGCAAGGACGGACTCTCTGGCCTTCTCCTTGATCTGTTTGGTGGCGGCGGCTCTGACTTCCGGTTTTCGCAAAACGGCCTGCACTCTGGCAAGCACCTTTTGAGCGGCTTTGTGGATCAGCTCCTGCGCCTTTCCCAGCACCTTGCCGATCAGCCCCTTCTCCGCTGGGGAAAAGCGCCGCTCCGGGGCCATGCACCAGTCCTTGTAATCAGAGACGATCTTCTCGTCCTGCAACTGCGTTTCGGCACGAACGGCATCGGTCACAAGCTCCACAGCCTTGTCATAGGCGATCTCCGTGACCTCATCAATCAGGGCCTCAGCATCCTCCAGCCGGAGCGACACGGCCTCTAACGCCTGTGCCTTTTCTTCAATCGCCGTCTCCTGCTCAATAATCAATTTCTTCTGTTTCTGGATGATATAGTCGTTCTTCATCAGGTAGCTGCGCCCACGGTTGCCGGGGTCAGGTTCTTCCTCTACCGCCAGACCATGCCGCTTACAGATGTCGAACAGAATGACCCGGCAGACCGCATCGAAAACCATCTTCCGGTTATTGGTGCGCCCCGGCTTTTTCTCCGGGTCAGGCAGTTCAAATCCGAGGGCCTCCAGCGCCTTTTCCTGCTTTGGCTCTACCTCGCCGTATCGGTTCACATAGTCGAAAACATGGCGCTCATGGATATGGGGCGTGGCCTCGTCCAGATGGAGCGCCCAGTCAATGACGTGGATGTGTTCCCCGAAGCGGCGTTCCATCTCCATCATAAATTCCCCGACAATTTCCAGAAGTGCCTCCGGAGAAACGGAATCCTCCATCGTGCCGATTTGGTAGATGGTTTCCTCCGGGCAGAAGCGTTTGTCAGCCAGCAGATCATCCACGCTCCGGTCACGCTCGGAGTGGCGTCGTTTGGCGTTCCGCTCATGCTGCCCGTCAAGGTAATCGGAGTAGCGGTTCAGATAAAAGGCCCGCTCCACATCCACGAAGGAAACCTCCCCGTCCTGCTGGGCCGGATAGGTCGTGCCCCGAAAGCAATCCCAATAGATGTTCTGTGAAATCCGCTCACCGTCAATGTGGCCGGCGTGTTCGGTATCGAAGGTTCTGTCATTGTGCGTTGATTTGTAGACGCCGCTTTTTCCGGCTCTCCCGTTGTGCCGGGTCAGTCTTTTTGCCATTCTGCTCTCCTTCCTGTTTTTCGTTTTTTTGCTGTTCCGGGAGTAGTCCAGGGGCGGCGAAGCCGCCGAATCTGAGTGCTTTGCGCCAGATAATAACCCAGTATAAAGTGACGCGGAGCATCACTTTCACTGGGCCAAGGGTTTCACCCTCTGGACACCTGAGCAGGCGTTGTCACCCTGCACCCGACCCAAAGGGCTTTGCCCTCTGGACACCCAACAGGCGCTGCCGCCCTGCACCCGGCCCTCATCGTCGCAAGCTCCGTATCCCTCGCTTCCGCCTACGGCGAAAGCTCGCTCACTCCGCTGCTCCTCCTCTCCCCACCGAAACCGCTGCGCTGGGTTTCGGCGGGGACCCCAGCGTCCACCTCTGGACACTGACCAGATGCTCGCCGCTCTGGACTTGGCGCAAAGGGCTTGCCGCCCTCTGCACTCCCGCCGTTCTCCCCGAAACCCGTTCCTGCCCCTGTTCTCTCAGCGGCGTTTCGTTCCCCTTGGTACGCTCCATGCGATACTTCTCCGGGGAACATATCCCTTTCGGACGGTCATTCTGTTTTCGAGGTTCATCGCTGCCTGACAAGAGCATCGTAGCAGAAAAAAGGCCACTCTCCCGTATATCCAAGAGGTAGGAAATCCGGGGCAAAAACCGGATATTTCCACGCTCTCGGAAATGTGGTAGAATGGCAGTAAAATCAGATGGAGGGCAACGATATGTCTTTGACGATACAGGAACGGATAAAGGATTTACGGGTGGAGCGCAAGCTGACGCTGAAAGAGCTTGAGGAACAAACGGGACTGTCATCATCTGCGCTGGGCAGCTATGAGGCGGACGACACCAAGGACATCAGCCACTATGCACTCATTAAGCTGGCGAAGTTCTACAGCGTGACCACCGATTATCTGTTGGGCCTGACAGAAACAAAGCGCCACCCAAACGCTGATCTGGCAGACCTGCGTTTGAGTGACACTATGATTGAAGTATTAAAAGCGGGACGGATGGATACGGCCCTGCTGGGGGAACTGGTAACGCACTCGGATTTTGTAAAGCTGCTGGCCGATATTCAGATTTATGTTGAGGGCATCGCCGCCATGCAGATACAAAATCTGAACGCATGGGTGGATGTGGCGAGGGCTGAAATCGTGGAGAAGTACCAGCCGGAGGACAATGACAGAACGGCCTATCTTCTGCAATCGGCCCATGTGGACGAGGGAGAATATTTCACCAGTCGGGTGCATCGTGACATTGACGCCATCATGGAGGATATGCGGACGGCGCACCTGGGCCGGAGCGACAGCGCGCCGAAAAACTCTGCCGCAGAAGAATTGAAACAGGACTTGGAGGAAGTTGCTCGTTTCAATGGCAGTAAGCTGGAACAGCTTATCATGCTGTTCTGCAAGCAGACCAAACTTCGCTACAATAAGCTAACCGAGGAAGAAAAACAGTGGCTGACCCGGATTGCGCAGAAGTCAGAATTGCTGAAAGGTTCTGTGCCGCAGAGAGGGAAAAAACGGAAATAGAGTTTGGTTTGGGAACATTCTTGCTATGCACTCCTTTTAATATTCGATTGCAGATTCTGGCGAGTTTCAAATTGGGAGGTGACAAATTCCCGAAAATATGCTAAAATAAACAAAATTGTACTGACATTATGGATAGACAGTTCGTTACAGTATAATTGATGGATATATTTCTTTTTGTGGCCCCACTAATTTTAGATTGGGATGATAATATGACAAAAGATTTTTATACAAATTTTCTGAGTTATATAAGTCCAAAGGAACTAAAAAAGCTCTATTCAAACCTATGTAAGCAAAAACTTTCTGTTAATGGATATACGCCTCCTAAGACGCCTAAAGCCATGCTACTGGCTCCCCTAATTGCCAAAAACGAAAAAGCATTTTTTAATGTATTAGAAAAATTTTATACCCCAAGTTTTGATAATTGTGATGACGCTACTAGCGCATTTGCACCAGATACGGCTGTGACTTGTCTGACTTATCTTGTAAATAGTGGAATGACCAACGAGACTTCCTTAATGTCTCTGTTAGAGAAAAAAGATGATATTCGAGAGGAAATTCAGGCATCACCTGAAACCGGAAAAGCTAAGAAAAAGGCTGAAGAATTTAGGGAAAAATATCTATCTACTCGTCGAGAATTACTACAGTTAAGGGACGATTATAAAAAACTACAGGCAGAGAATACAGAGTTGAAGTCTGAATTATCCACAGAAACGAATAGGCTGCACCTAGCCACAGAAGCACTTCGTCAGTTTGAAGAAGAATCAGAATTTACCATTACACAGTTAAAAAGTCGAGTTAGTGAGTTAGAAAATGCTATTGTTGCGTATCAACCAGCAGACACAATTCAAGCGGCCCCCATTTTAATTGTTATGGACACAGACGAAACTGATGAGTTAGGCGTTGATATGCTTACATATGACAATATTTTGAAGTTACTCGAAATTGCTGACAGATATAATAAAATTTTACTGGTAATAAATGATCTCCCATTTTCTGCAAAGCGCAAAATACAGAAGATTGATGCAATCCAAGAAAAACTCGTCACCTTTTCTACCAAACAAGAAATGCTTGAATACGCAAAACAGTGGAGGAACGGTTAATGGCTACATATTACAATATTGAAATGATTGGGCGGGTTGCCCAAGATAGTGAAATACCACAAGGAGAGTATGGCGGCAGACGGGCTATCTTTATAAATAAATCAAAGGACATTCAGTACAATATAAAGACTCTTTCAAGCCGAAATGGTGTCAGTGAAGAAACATTTATAGGGTATATTAGCTCTATTCGTAATCTGGAATTTGTTGATGATGAATATGGCACAGACGAAGATCGGATTCAGGCATTTTCCGATTTCTATATGCAGCGACTTTTCGTGTTTACCTATAAAGTCGATGCAATGGGATATAAAAAAGTTGAAACCGCTGATATTGTTCGGCGTCCGCAAAAAGTTGATAAAGATAGTCGCTTTGTTGCTATTCCTTGCTTTTCTGGGAAATCAGATTGTGATAGTGTCTATGACTTTCCCTTATTCAAAAGTTATGATAGCTTTCAAGAATTCTGGCAGGCAATTATAGACGGAAAATCGGTAGGCCGAATCTTTAATTTTGATATAAATACTTCTACAAGTTTTCCAGAATTCATTGTCTGGCACGACAATCAAAAAATGTGCGCCATAGGTCCTATTCAAGCTGCCACAAAATCCGGGATGGGAAGTTTAATTCTCCAGGTAAACGCAGAAGAATTGCGTGAAATAGTTTTAGATGATGATGACGCCGATGACACTAGCGAGTATATTGTTCAAAGCGAAAGCAACCCTACTATACTCCATATAGCAGAATCTAAGTACCTAAGCCTTATCAATAAGCTTTCTCAGTCTCAGATAGCTCTGGTTGAACCAATAGGTCCCCAAGTAGTTGAGGAGATTACCCCATTTGAAGGTGTTTCAAAAACAGATGATACTGTATCTGTGACTGAGCTTCCTGCGGATGATTCACGCGAACTGCCCACCGAAAAGACTGAGGAATCTATTTTTGAATTTTTCCGTTATCATAGCCAAATGAATAAACTGTTCTATAATCCCCAGGACATAACAAATTTCCATACAGCTATAAAAACGGGAAGTCTAGTTATTCTTTCTGGAATGAGTGGAACGGGAAAGTCTGCCCTTGTTGATGCTTATGCAAAGGCACTAGGTATTAAAAATGTTCTTATTATTCCGGTACGTCCCTCGTGGAACGATGATTCGGACTTATTGGGATACGTAGACCTCATTCATATGGTATATCGTCCCAGCGATACAGGTTTTATTAACAAAATTGTCGAAGCATCCCGTGAGCAAAACAAAGATAAGTTGTATTTAATATGTCTAGACGAGATGAATCTTGCTAGGGTAGAGCATTACTTTAGTCAATTTCTGTCTATACTTGAGAAACCTGTCGGTTCACGCGAACTGGTGCTTTATGATGAGCAGTATGCAGGGCAGCTATATAACTCATCAAAATATCCCCAGAGCATCCTTATTGGAGATAATGTCAAATTTATTGGCACAGTAAACATTGATGAATCTACATATCATTTTTCAGATAAAGTGTTGGATCGGGCTAACGTAATTACTTTGGATGTACTGGACTATTCCAAGCCCGATAGTTGGAAAATTATCAAGTATATGAAGGCCAATACTCCTGAATGGACAAACGAAGATTTCAGCAAACTCATTAGAAAGGATGATGTCCAACTTGAACATCAGGTCAGGATTCGCGAGTTGCTTTGGCAAATGCACAAATTATTGCATGGAATTAACGCAAATTTGGGTGTCGGTCCGCGGATTGTTAAGAGCATTGAATCTTATTTACGTAATTTGCCAGAACTCCAAACTGACTATGCTCTCTCTATTGGTGAAGGACTTGACTATCAAATTTCGCAACGGATACTTACAAAAATCCGGGGGCCAGAGGAACAACTAAAGGGAATTTTTCTATCGGATACTCAAAGGATAAACGCCTTAGCTACATTGCTCGATAGTTTTAGCGATATATCGAACTTTGAGCGAAGCCGCAAAATAATTGAGCAGAAAGAGAACGAGTTGAACACATATGGATACTGCTTATAAAGATCCGCAATTTGAAGCTTATCTTGTAATAAGGCCAGACAGCCAGTACGCTAAGCGAATAAATCTTGGCCCATGGCAAAGCGTTTCAGTACCCTTTAATTCAAGTAATGTAGTTGCCACGGTTGAAGAAAACGATGAAATTGATTTATACTTCAAAAGTACAGATGCAAATGCACAGTTGTTTTTTAATGCACTAGAATGTTGCCCAATAACATCACGTATACAATCTGAGGATGGCCTCGTATATTGTACACCGGCTGAAGAAGGGGTAAAAATTTATAGAAGTGATTCTACGGATTATGATGCGCTCCGGGTAGATACACTACAAATTTCTGTGAGATGCAATTCTAATGTATATATCTCGTTTCTTAATGTTATCCCCAAACAATTATCTGCACAAGAGTGGGACATTATGCGGGATGATTTGGAAGCTGAAATACAGGGTTTGGCACAGGATATAGTCCGGCGAAATATTGGAGCAGGGCAACAGACAGAAGGTGTTATTCCGCCGAGCGATTTGTATGCGTTCTTAGTAATCAATAAGAACGCAAATTCTATTATGTCTGCACTATTGGACATAAAAGACAGGCCAAAATATAAATTGCAAAAGGATTACCACCTGACCGACGAATCTGAGAACAAGGAAGTTGATACTGAAACTGTAAAACATTATTTACGCAAAGGTGCGCCCAATAATAGGCTCCTTGTTCCCAGCCGCAACATCGTTTATGATATACAAGAAAATCGCCTTCTCAAAAAAATCATAAAGCTAATTGATAAAAAGTTGTCTCGGTTTGTAGCTATAATTACTGCTACATTAAGGTATCACCAGCAGCGGTCAACGAAAAATCAGATGTATGAGAGCAGATACATTAATGGATTACAAGAATATCTTATTACAGCTAAAAAGCTTAAGGCTATAACAAGCATCATAAAAAGTGCAGAGTGGTTCCATGAAGTGTCCGATTCGTGTGCAGAATTCATTCCACACTCTTTTGCCTTAGATTCAAGATATGGATCGCTTTATAGAACTTATATGGAAGTGAATAGGCGGGATTTCACAGTTCAGCTTGATCCTCAATATTCATATTCTTGGAAGAAAAGTAGTTCCCTTTATGAGATGTGGTGCTACATTTGCGTGTGTAGGTATTTCCTTCAGGAGTATCATTTGATGAATTCCCAATTTGATGATATTTTTACGAAAAATCAGTTATTTCCATTCTTAGAATCCGGAACAAAAGTAAGTTTAGAAAACGATGATTTGATACTTGAAATTGTGTATGATATTTGTTTACCTAAAAAGTCTCGCACAGTAGAATTATACAATAATCCATTATTTATCACAGGTAAACATTGTCGCCCCGATATATGTATCAATTTATATTCTAAGAAATCAACTTGGTATATTGGATCACTTGCAATTGAGTGCAAATATCGTAAACTGGCATCTTTTTGGGAGGGACGCACTTGGTCAAGCCGAGACCAAATAAAAGCCTACCATAACGATTCAAAGTCGCCCCTTTATTACGGCGGAAAGTTTGAAGCATTTTCCCCTCGCCCAGTGTCGCAAGTAGTAGTATTTTCACCGGATGATATTCGCAGCGATAGTAGAGAACAAGCGGACGATAATGTTACTATCAAAATATTCAAACCAACAGCTGACAGGTCATACATAAAAGCTGCTTGTGAGTATTTAGATCAGGCAATTCATAACCAATTAAAACTAGCTGATCGGGAATTTGGGCAACGGCATTAGTTATTGATTGATAAATATAAGAGCGGCTATGACAAGCGTCAACTTGCCATAGCCGCCCTTGTGTTCTGCACTACTAACTGTCAGCTAAGGATAATTGCCATATAGTTCCTTATCACTAGAACTCCAAGGCTTTCAGCGATTTTTTCAAAGCAGTTACATTTTAGTAAGTTAATTGTAATTAGACAAGTAGGTGAGTAAAAAGTCACTTCTTGCGGCGGCAGCCGCTGTTTGCTATACTCCTTTGTAAATAAAGCCGAAGTTTTGCGGACCATACCTTCGGAACGTTGTACGATAATATCAAAAACATTTCAAAAGGAGTGCCCACGATGAAAGAGTACACACCTTATATTCATGGAGCATGGGTTCCGGCGGTTGACGGCGCATGGACGGACGATCGGAATCCCGCCAATGGTCAGGTTGTCGCCCGTGTCCAGACCGCGGGGCCCCAGGATCTGAACCGGGCGCTGGCCTCCGCCCAGTCGGCCTTTGCCTCCTGGTCTGTCTCCCCGGCGGCCCAGCGGGAGCAGATTCTTCTGAAAGCCGCCGACTGTCTGGAGGCTATGCGGGATGAGGCGGTGGAGCTTTTGATTGCCGAGAGCGGCTCTGCCTGGAAGAAGGCCGTGCAGGAGGTGGCAGGCAGCGTCGGGATTCTGCGGACCGCCGCGGGAGAGTGCCGGCGAATCAGCAGTGAGGTATTTGCCCCCGCCGCACAGGACAATTTCTCCTTCTCCCTGCGCTGCCCCATGGGCGTGGTTCTGGGCATCACGCCCTTCAACTACCCGCTGCTGCTGGCAATGAAAAAAGTGGCCTACGCCCTGGCGGCCGGGGATACCTTCATCCTCAAGCCCGCCTCCGCCACGCCTGTCTCCGGACATATGATCGCCCGTGTTTTCCATGAGGCGGGCCTGCCCGCGGGCGTTTTGAATGTCGTTCCCTGCTCCGGCAGATTGGTGGGCAGCCAGTTGATTCAGGACGACCGGGTGCGGATGGTGACGTTTACCGGCTCCAGCGATGTGGGGCTCGTCATCGCGCAGCAGGCGGCGGCGCTGCTCAAACGCTACACCATGGAGCTGGGCGGCAAAAATCCCATGATTGTCCTGAAAGACTACTCTGTGGATCAGGCGGTTCACCTGGCGGGCTATGGCGCTTTCTTCCATCAGGGGCAGGTGTGCATGGCCACCTCCCGCATCATTGTGGAAGCGCCGGTGTACGACGAGTTCTGCGAGAAGTTCACCGCCCGGGCCCAGGGCTTCAAAGTGGGCGATCCCCGGGAGCACGACACAGTGATCGGCCCCCTGATTGAGGAGGCCCAGTGCGCTGTTATTGACGCGCAGGTTCGGGACGCCGTAGGCAAGGGCGCCCGGCTGCTGACCGGAGGAACCCATGAGGGCCCCTTTTATCATCCCACCGTGCTGGCGGATGTGACGCCGGAGATGGACATCTTCGATCAGGAGAGCTTTGGGCCCGTCACCTCCATCATTCGCGCCGAAGACGCGGAGGATGCGCTGGCCATCTGCAACAACAGCCGGTTCGGCCTTTCCTCCGCTCTGCTGACCTACGATCTGCAAAAGGCCTTCTCCCTGTCCATGCGGATGGATGTGGGCAAGGTCCACATCAACGACACCACCTTTGTCAGCGGTACCGTGGCCCCCTCCGGCGGCTTTAAGCTCAGCGGCGTGGGCAAGGAGGGCGGACACCACTCCATTGAGGAATTTACCGAGCTGAAATGGATCACAATGCAGTATCAAGATCATTCGATGCCGTGCTGAACAAAATATAAGGAGGAAGTAAAGATCATGAGCAAGATTCAGGAAATCTGCCGCGATGTCCGAAGGGACATCGTGACCACCCTGGCCACTGCCGGCTGCGGCCATCCCGGCGGGTCTTTGTCGGCTGTGGAGATTGTGACGGAGCTGTATTTTGAAAAGATGCATGTAGACCCCGCCAACCCCAGAGACCCGGACCGGGACCGCTTTGTCCTCAGCAAGGGCCACGCGACTTTGATGATGTACTCCGTTCTGGCGGAACGCGGCTATTTCCCCGCAGAGGAGCTGAAGAGCTTTCGAAAGGACTGGAGCAGGCTCCCCGGCCATCCCGATATGAACAAGGTTCCCGGCATTGACATGACCAGCGGTTCTCTGGGCCAGGGGCTGGCTGCGGCCAACGGCATGGCCCTGGCCGGACGCCTTCAAAAGAGGGACTATCACGTCTATGTTCTGATGGGGGACGGAGAACTGCAGGAGGGCATGATCTGGGAGGCTGCGATGGCCGCCGCCCACTACAGGCTGGACCATGTGATCGCCTTTGTAGACCGCAACGGCCTGCAAATTGACGGAACTACCGAGCAGGTGATGGGTCTGGAGCCTCTGGCGGACAAATGGCGGAGCTTTGGCTGGCACGTCCAGGAGGTGGACGGCCATGACACTGCGGCCCTGGGCGCCGCAGTTGACACGGCCAAGGCCGCCAAAGGGCGGCCCTCCGTCATCATCGCCAGGACGGTGAAGGGCAAGGGCGTCTCCTTTATGGAAAATAAGGTTGAGTTCCATGGCAAGGCCATTACAAAGGAACAGGCCGCCATGGCGATGGCAGAAATGGAGGGCTGAGACAATGAGGATCGAGAACAGCAAGACGCTGGTGCGCTCCACCAGAACCGCTTATGCCGACGCCCTGTTGGACCTGGGCCCGGAAAACGATAGACTCGTCGTTTTGGACGCGGATCTCTCCGAGTCCACGATGACCTGCAAATTTGCGAAAAAATACCCTGAGAAGTTTTTCAACATGGGCATCGCCGAGCAGAGCATGATGGGTACGGCGGCGGGCCTTGCCGCCTGCGGCATGATCCCCGTTTGCAGCACTTTTTCTGTGTTTGCCAGCCTGCGCTCCGGCGAGCAGATCCGCACCTCCGTCGCCTATCCCAGGCTGAATGTGAAGATCGTCACCACCCACTCCGGCCTGAGCATCGGCACCGCCGGTGCCACCCACTTCTGCGAGGAGGATCTGGCGATTATGCGGGCCATCCCCAATATGACCGTCATCGCCCCGGCGGATTATCTGGAAACGGTTCAGGCGGTCAAGGCCGCTGTGGAGATGGAGGGCCCCGTCTATATCCGCCTGGGCCGGGGCGACGCGCCGGTGCTTTACGCGGAGCTGGACGACTACCAAATTGGCAGGGCCGTCACCTTCCGGGAGGGCTCCGACGTGACGATTGCCGCCGCAGGCGTCATGCTCCAGCGGGCCGTGGCCGCAGCGGAGGAGTTGGAGAAGCACGGCGTCAGCTGCCGCGTTCTGGACATCCACACCATCAAGCCCTTTGATAAAGAGGCGGTGGAGAAGGCGGCGCGAGAGACAAAAGCCATCATCACCATGGAAGAGCACAACGTCTTCGGCGGCCTGGGAAGCGCCGTTGCGGAGACAGTGGCGGCCATGCCCGGCGCAAAAGCTGTTGTGAAAATCCTGGGTATTCCCGACGTATTCGGCGATGTGGCTTCCGCCGAGCTGTTGTGGGACTCCTATCATATGGATGCCGTGAGCGTCTGTAATACTGCGCTGGAACTTATCCGCTAATAGGTCCGCGCTTTATTAAAATAAAAATTGGAGGTAACGACATGAAAAGAATCTGCGCTCTGATCCTGAGCCTTGCAATGGCTCTGACCCTTGCCGCCTGCGGCGGGAACAACGGCGGCACTTCCGCGCCCCCGGCGGCAAGTCCCGATGCGGACCAGTCAGCTCCTTCCGGGGAGAGCACGACTCTGCGCCTGGCTTGGACGGTGGCCTATCAGGACGACCATCCCTATACCGTCGCGGCCGAGAGCTTCAAACAATACGTGGAAGAGAACACGGACGGCCGTGTCAAGGTTGAGCTCTACGCCGGCGGCCAGCTGGGCGGCGACGTGGAGATGATGGAGATGCTGCAAATGGGCACCCTGGATGTAGCCGTCACCTCCACGCCCACCATTGCAAACTTCACCGATGTTCTGGTGGGATGCGATATGCCCTATATCTGGCACAACGATCTCCAGGCGATGTACAGCGTTCTGACCGAGGGCGATATTGGCCGCCGGCTGCTGGACAGAATGCAGGAGGAGGTCGGAATTGTCGGATTGTCCTTCCTGTATCAGCCCTTCCGCCATTTTTACACCAACAAGCCCATTGAAACTCTGGACGACATGGCGGGCTTGAAGCTGCGCTGCATGCAGACCCCCGTGCATATGGCCATCTTTGAGGCCTTGGGCTGCAAGCCGGTCTCCCTGACCTACAATGACATCTACTCCGCCATGCAGCAAAATACCATCGACGGCTTCGAGTCCGACGCCATGGGCGGCACCGCCTCCAAGTTCTATGAGGTCGCCGACTATTTGACGATTTCCGGCCACTTCAACAACACCATGGTTCTGCTGATGTCCGACCCCTCTTACAGCGCGATGTCCGCGGAGGATCAAGCCGTCTGCATGGCGGCGGCCGCCGAAGCTGCTGCCGCCTCCCTGAAAACCTCCATTGAGGCAAACGACTTCCATATTCAGAATATGCAGGACAACGGCATGACCCTGTGCACGCCGGACATGGAGCCCTTCTACGCCGCTGTGCAGCCCCTGATCGACCAGTACTGTCAGGAGATTCCCGAGGCCAAGCTCCTGGTGGACGCCGCTCAGGAGGCCGTTGGCTGATATTGCCGCACTCCTTCCAGCCGGCAGAACCGGCCCTCGTCTCCGCCTGGACCAGGTTCCAGGCGGAGACGAGCCGGGACGTTTGCGGGAAAAAATCAACAGAGGTGAAGAAATTGAAGGTTTTCAACAAATTCGAAGAGGGCTTGAGCTTTGTATTCAAACTAATCACGGCTGTTGCTCTTTTCGTGCAAATGTTCATTGTTTTTCTGGGCGTCATCATGCGGTACTGCTTCAGCAGTCCTCAGCCCTGGATTGACGAGCTGTCCGCGTACCTGCTGGTGGTCATTACGTATCTGGGAGGCTATGTCGCCCTGCGGGGCGACAAGATGGCGGGCATCACCTTCCTCCGGGACAGCCTCCCGCCGGGGGCGAAAAAGGCGCTGTGCGTCCTGGGCGATCTGATGATGATGGTTCTGCTGGCGGCCATGGCCTGGTACGGCTATGCGCTCTGCTCCTCTGCCGCCGTGATCAACCAGCGCACGCCCACGCTCCGTATTCCCATTATCGTTTTTTACTGCCTGATCCCGATCTCCGGCGCGCTGATGGAGCTGTGCATGATTAACCGCTTGATTGCCCATATCTGCGGGACGGACGTCGCCGTGGAGGAGAAAGGAGCGTATACCGAATGATTGTGGCGTTTATCTTTGTCCTCGCACTGGCTATCGGCGTACCCATTGCCCTGGTGCTGGGGCTGACCGCCGTCGCCCATATGTGTACGCTCGGCCCGCAGATGCTGCTGGCCCTGCCCCAAAAGCTGTTTTCCTCCGCCAGCAATTACAGCCTGCTGGCAATTCCCCTGTTCCTGCTGGCCGGTGAGCTGATGGGCCTGTCCGGCGACGTGGACCGCCTGTGCAATCTGGCCCGTGTGCTGATCGGCCGGATTAAGGGAAGCCTGTGTTACGCCACCGTCCTGCTGGGCGCCATGCTGGGCGCGTCTCTGGGCTCCGCCAACGCGGAGGCCGCGCTGCTGGGCAGCGTGATGTATCCCAACCTGGTGAAGGACGGCTATGGAGACACCTTCAGCGCGGGCCTGATTTCCGCCACGTCGGTGATCGGTCCCATGATCCCGCCGGGACTGCTGTTTGTCATCTATGCCGTGCAGGCCAATATCTCCGTCCGGGATTTGTTTTTGTGCGGCGTATCGGTGGGCATCTATCTGGCCCTGGCGCTGTTCTTCGTCATCTTCTGTTTCAGCCGCAGGCGGAATTGGCCGGTAGGCGCCAAGCCGGACAGCCGCGAGGTTTGGAGGGCCTGGAAGCAGGCGGCATTTTCCATTGTCACCCCTGTGGCAGCCCTGCTGTGCATCGGCACCGGTATATGCACCGCTACGGAGGCCGCGGCAGTATTGGCAATGTTGATTTTCCTGGTGGGCACCTTTATCTATAAAACTATCACCCTGAAAAAGCTGTACAACTGCCTTTTGAAATCCGCCGTTTCCTCTGCCGCTGTTTTGATGATCGGCGCTATGGGCGGTGTGTTTGGCTACACCCTGGCTTTTGACCAAATCCCCACCAGGATTGCAAATTTCGTGATCGGCCTGTCCGACAACCGCTATGTCATTCTGCTGCTGATCAATGTCATGCTGCTGATTATCGGTATGCTGATGGACGCCACTCCCGCCGTTATCATTCTGGTTCCGGTTCTGCTGCCGATCATCAGTCAGTTCAACTACAATCCGGTACACTTTGGCGTCATGGTCTGTCTGAATCTGACCGTTGGCCTGCTGACGCCTCCGGTGGGCACCTGCCTGTACACCACCGCGTCCTCCACCGGAATCGAGGCCAACAAGCTGGTGCGGACCATCTGGCCGTGGTGCGGCGTCTGCGTCGCCGTGCTGCTGTTTGTGACTTACGTTCCCCAGTCCGTCATGTGGCTGCCGAACCTGCTGGCCCGCTTTGCCTGATCCGACAGGGCCGGAGAGGCCCGTTTTCCGGCGGAACAACGTGCTCCGCCACAATTTTTGAAGAGGTGAGAACCATGAAAGCAGTTGTAAAAACCGCCAAAGGTCCCGGTAATGTGGCGTATACCGATTTTCCCGATCCCCGCAGACCCGGTCCGGGAGAGCTGCTGGTGGAGGTCAAGGCCACGGGCGTCTGCGGAACGGACCTGCATATTTTGGAGGATACCTTCCATAATCATCCCCCGGTGGTGCTGGGTCACGAATTTTCCGGCGTGGTACTGGAAACCGGAGAGGGCGTAACCATGTTCCGCCCCGGAGACCGCGTTACCGCCGAGGCCCCCGCCCGTCTCTGCGGCAAGTGCATGTACTGCCGCACCGGAAACTACAACCACTGCGGCAGCCGCTCCGGCATGGGCTGGGGGGAGAACGGCAGCTTTGCCAAGTACACCGTCATTGAAGAGCAGATGGCCCATATTGTGCCCGACGGCGTCAGCTTCAAGGCCGGCGCTCTGATGGAGCCCATGGCCTGCGTGGCTCACGCCATTGAGATCACCGGCTTGAAGGGCGACGACACCGTGGTGGTATCCGGTCCGGGGCCCAACGGTCTTTTGATGACCCAGCTGGCTAAGGCGGAGGGCGCCACCGTCATTGTGACGGGCACCGAGGCCGACGCCGGCCGGCTGGAAATTGCCCGGCAGCTGGGGGCGGACTACACCATCAACGTCCAGGCCGAGGACGCTGCCGCCCGCATCCGGGAACTGACCGGAGGCTATGGCGCGGACGCCGTGTTTGAGTGCGCCGGAGCCCAGTCCTCTATTGACGCCTGCTTTGAGTATGTGCGCCGGATGGGCAGATACACGCAGATGGCCATGTTCGGAAACCGCAGAATGGCTGTGGACATGGACAAGCTGGTGGTGAAGGAAATCCGCATGATCGGCTCCCAGAGCCAGCGTTGGACATCCTGGGATAAAACCGTCAAGCTCCTGGCCGCGGGCAAGGTGCGTCTGGACCCCCTGGCTACCCACGAGTTCGGTCTGAGCGAGTGGGAAAAGGCCTTTGAAGTCTTTGAAAAAAAGCAGGGGCTGAAGGTCGTCATGTATCCGGAGGAGTAACACAGCCGCGGCTCCAAAGCCCGCCTCCGCCCGGAATGACGGGCCCCATCTCAGAAGCTGTACCAATAGGAGGAACACGCATGAAACCGATTTTAAGGGAGTGGCTGACTGAGGCGGAGGCGCGGGGACTGATGAAGCGCGTCCGCCGGGAGGTCAGCCCCATCCATGAGCTGGCGGCGGTGGGCAAGCTGCTGGAGCCGCAGTACGGCGCCTTCTTCGAGCGCGTCGCCGGCAGCGCCATTCCTGTGGTCACAGGTCTTGCCGCCTCGCGGGAGGCCATGGCCCAATCCATCGGCCTCTCCGTCCGGGAGCTGCCGGACAGGTTCAACGACGCCCTGACCCGCCTCACGCCCTGTAAAACGCTGAACAGAGAAGACGGCCCCTTTGCCGTCAAGGCGCATATTCTCACTGGCGAACAGGTGGATCTGGGAATTCTGCCCGCCTGCCTGCACCATGAAAAAGACAGCGCCCGCTATCTGACCGCGGCTTTATGTATCGTCAAAGACCCGGAGACCGGCATACGGAACGTGTCGATCCACCGTCACGAAATCAAGGACCGCAGCCACTTGGGCGCGCTGCTGCTGCCCCGCCACACCAACCAGATCTTCCGCAGGGCCGAGGCCTTGGGCAGGCCCCTGGAAATCGCTCTGGCAATCGGCGTGCATCCTGCACTGCTGTTAAGCTCCCAGGCGACCACCCGGCTGGGCGTGGATGAATTTGAAATTGGCGGAACGCTTTTGGGGGAGCCTATTGAACTGGTGCCCTGTGAAACCGTGGATTTGGAAGTCCCGGTGGAATGCGAGATTGTTATAGAGGGCAGAATACTGCCAAATGTCCGGGAGAACGAGGGCCCCTTTGGAGAGTATCCCCGGACTTACGGCCCCCGTGCGCCCCGCCACGTGATTGAGGTAACGGCGATTACTCACCGGGACACGCCCATCTATCACACCATTATTCCGGCTTCCATGGAGCACCTGCTTCTGGGGGGGATTCCCAGGGAGGCCGCTATGCTGCAGCTTGTCCGGCAGACCACGCCCAATGTGAAAAGCGTCCACATTACGCCGGCCGGCGGCTGCCGGTATCACGCGGTAATCCAGTTGGACCAGCAGTATAAGGGAGAGGCAAAAAATGCCATCTTTGCCGCGTTTGCCAGCAGCTCCGAGATCAAGCACGTGACTGTGGTGGATACCGACATTGATATATTCGACACCCAGGATGTAGAGTGGGCGCTGGCTAACCGCGTTCAGGCGGGGCGGGATGTATTTGTGGTTACCGGCGCCATGGGCAACAAGCTGGACCCCTCCTCCGCCGACGGAGTCAGCGACAAGCTGGGCATTGATGCCACCATCCCTGTGGACGCCGAGCGCGGCCGCTTTCAAAAAATCCACATCGCCGGCATGGAGAACATCCGCCTGGAGGACTATCTCTGACACCGTGATGCCGCCGTCCTTCGCGAAGAGAAGAACGGCGGCGTTTTCTTTACTCATCATGATTTTCACCGGAGGTCAATATGGAAAAAAGACGAATCATTGTGGCAATGACCGGCGCCAGCGGGGCGGTCCTGGGCATACGGCTGCTCCAGGAGCTGCGGAGCAGCGGAGCGGAAATCCATCTGATCCTGAGCGAGTGGGCGCAGAAAACCATTGCGCTGGAAACCGGTTATACGGTGACACAGGTTCAGTCTCTGGCACATGCGGTTTATCCCGTCACAGATATGGCCGCCGGCATTTCCAGCGGCTCCTTCCAAACAGAGGGCATGGCGGTAGTTCCGTGCAGCATGAAGACCCTCGCCGCCATTGCCAACGGCTTTTCCTGCAATTTAATTGCCCGTGCCGCCGATGTGACGCTGAAAGAACGCCGCCGCCTGCTTCTGGTCCCGCGAGAGACACCGCTCTCCTCCATTCACCTCCGGAATATGCTGACCCTCACCGAGGCGGGGGCCATGCTCCTGCCGCCCTGTGTCGGCTTTTACGCACGCCCTCAGACATTGGAGGACGCAGTGGATCATTTGGTGGGAAAAATCCTGGACGGACTTGGCATTCCCCAGCGGTTATACCGCCAATGGGAGGGAGCGGCCGGCCCTATTGAGGCTGGAATGTCCCCTAAATCCCTGGAGCCGCGGCATGGAACCCGATAGTTGTTGATTTTGCATTGCCATCTTAGGCCTTGTTTGAAAAAAGTCAAAACGCCCAAACGGTGGATCTTGATCCGCCACTCTGCGTTAAATGTTCTTGCCGGGCGTCAGCCCGCCTGCAAAAATTTGCCTTGATTGGCGAAAATATCTCTCGCCGTTGGGCATTCCGCCTTTTTTCAAACATGGCCTAACCGCTGGAATTTGCCTATCCGGAGTGAGCTGCCGTCTGCCGGGGGTCTCCCGCAGCTCAGAGGTCAGCTCCGCCGCCCATAAGCGCCAGGGTCAGCTGGGCGTCTCTCTTGAAATATACGGATGCCCAGTTTGAACGGAAGCGTCGTTGTGATGTGAGTCTGCAGCTGGTCAGCTTGCCGGCAAGGGAACAGCAGACAGAGATTTGGCAGATAGGTTCAAAAAGACTTTTTACCACTCATTGGATGGAGAAAGCTGCGGGCATCTCAAAAGATAAGAAAATTTGTTCGGATTGGGCGGGGTTGTTCAACAAAAAGCGTGTTTGCGTCAGTACTGACGCAAACACGCTTTCCGTTAAGCCTTTTGTATTTGTATGGCTCTTTACTTGCTCTCGCCCTTGATCGAGGCGGCGATGGCGTCGGCCAGAGCATCGATCTCCGATTCATTATCGGCCTTGAGGGAAGAGGTGACGGTCATCTCCTCGTCCAGAACGGTCATGTTTTTCAGACTCTCGATCTCCTCCTTCATCAGTGCGCCGGAGCGGGGCGCCCAAGAGCCGCTGCCCATGATGGCGACCGTGCGTTTCTGGAGATTCAGGGCCTTCATGTCCATGAGGAAATTGTGCATGGGCGGGAAAATGCCCAGGTTGTAGGTAACGGAGGCCAGCACCAGGTGGCTGTACTTAAACAGATCGGAGATCAGATAGCTGACATGGGTGGAGGACACGTCATACAGCCGGGTGTTGGTGACGCCCCGGGCGGTGAGCTTGGCGGCCAGGACCTCGGCGGCGGCCTCGGTATTGCCGTACATGGAGGCGTAGACAATCATGACGCCTTTCTCCTCCGGCTCATAGGTGGCCCAGTGGGTGTATTTATCGATGATGTACCCCAGATCCTTGCGCCACACCGGACCGTGGAGGGGGCACAGATATTTGATGTTGTCCAGTCCCACGACGCTGGCAGCCTTGTTCAGCAGGGCCACCACCTGGGGGCCGTACTTGCCCACGATGTTGGTGTAGTACCGCCGGGCGTCGTCGATCCACTCCCGGTCAAAGTCAAATTCATCGGCGAAGAGCTTGCCGTCCAGAGAGCGGAAGGAGCCGAAAGCGTCGGCGGAGAAAAGGACGCCGTTGGTGGTGTCGAAGGTCACCATGGCCTCGGGCCAGTGGACCATGGGAGCGTAAACGAAGGCCACCGTGTGCTTGCCGAAGCTCTTGGTATCCCCCTCCTTGACCTCTTCAATCTGATTGGGGTCCAGGCCGAAGCCGAACTGGTTCAGCAGCGTGACCGCCTTGGGGGTGGTGATGATCTTCACCTTGGGCCAGCGCAGGAGAATCTCCTCAATGGAGGCGGCGTGATCCGGCTCCACGTGGTTGATGACCAGATAGTCCAGGGGGCGGCCGTTGAGCACAGCCTTCACGTTGGCAATAAACTGCCGGCCCACCGCCCAGTCTGCGGTGTCGAAGAGGACAGTCTTCTCGTCCAGCAGGACATAGGCGTTGTAGGAGACGCCGTGGTACAGGGGGTGGATGTTCTCAAACAGAGCCAGCCGGTGCTCGTCTGCGCCTACCCAGTAAAGGTCGTCGGTGACCATGCGGTAATTATACATATAGGGCTTCCTCCTTTATGATTCTTTTAAAGTGGTTACGCCTCGATTTCAATGAAAGCCTCGGCAGGCTCGCCGCAGTGGGGGCAGGTCCAGCCCTCGGGCAGGTCCTTGAAGGCGGTGCCGGGCTTGACCTCGTTCTCCGGGTCGCCCTGCATGGGATCGTACTCGTGGCCGCAGCCGTTGCAGACATACAGTTTCCGGGGCTGATAGACCTTTTTGGGGACCATCCGTTTCATCTTCACCATGGGAGGCGCAGGCTGCTTCTCCCCGGTGTCCAGGGCGGCGGTGAGCAGGGGCAGGATTTCCATCACATCCCCTACGATGCCGTAGTCGCAGTTTTTGAAGATTTTGGCATTGGGGTTTGTGTTGATGGCCACGATGCAGGAGGCGTCCTTGATACCTTTCAAGTGCTGAATGGCGCCGGAGATCCCGCAGGCGATATAGAGGTTGCCCTTGAACTTCTGACCGGACATGCCCACATAGCGGTTGATAGGCACATATTTCAGCGTCTCGGCCACAGGACGGCTGGAGCCGACCGCCGCGCCGGCGGCTTTGGCCAGGTTCTCGATCAGCTTCATATTCTTTTTCTCCCCGATGCCCTGTCCGGCGGAGACCACCCGCTCAGCCTGGGTGATGGGGGTGTCCATGGGGATGCCCACGGTGAAGTCATGGCCGTCCTTTTTCAGGTTGGCCACCAGGGTCTCCACCTTCTCCTGGGCAGTGCCGTCCTTGAGAATCAGGCGCTTGCGGGCTCCGGTTTCGGGGCCCTTTTGCTGGGCGGGGGCGGCGGAGGTGTCCTTGGCCGCCTTGCCCAGGATATGGGAGGCGATGACCACCCGCTGAATTTCGTTGGTGCCCTCATAGATGGTGGTGATCTTGGCGTCGCGGTAGAACCGTTCCACCTCCATGCCCTTGATATAACCGCAGCCGCCGAAAATTTGCAGGGCGTCGTTGGTGACCTCCAGGGCAATGTCGGAGGCGTACTGCTTGGCCATAGCGGACTCCATGCCGTAGGGAGCGTGGGCCTGTTTCAGCTCGGCGGCGGAGTAGACCAGAAACCGGGCGCAGCGCAGCTTGGTCGCCATATCGGCAATTTTGAAGGCCACGTTCTGCTGCTGGCAGATGGGCTTGCCGAACTGGACGCGCTCCTTGGAGTACTCCACGGCGGCCTCATAGGCTCCCTGGGCGATGCCCAGCGCCTGGGCCGCGATGCCGATGCGGCCGCCGTCCAGGGTGGCCATGGCGATCTTAAAGCCCTGGCCCTCTTTGCCCAGCAGATTCTCTTTGGGAACCTTGACGTTATTAAAGTTCAGCTGGCAGGTGGCAGAGGAGCGGATGCCCATCTTGTCATAGTGTTCCTCAAAGGTGAAGCCCTCCCAGCCTTTCTCCACAATGAGGGCGGAGATGCCCCGGGTGCCGATGCCGGGCGTAGTGACGGCGAAGACCACATAGGTGTCGGCCTGACCGCCGTTGGTGATAAAAATTTTCTCACCGTTCAGGAGGTAGTGGTCCCCCATGTCCTCGGCGGTGGTCTCGGTGCCGCCGGCGTCAGAGCCGGCGTTAGGCTCGGTCAGGCCGAAGGCGCCCACCTTTTTGCCGGAGCACAGGTCGGGCAGGTACTTTTTCTTCTGTTCCTCATTGCCAAAGGCGTAGATAGGATAGGTACCCAGAGAGGTGTGGGCCGACAGGATCACGCCCACGCCGCCGTCCACCCGGGCCAGCTCCTCCACGGCGATGGCGTAACTCAGGGCGTCCGCCCCGGCGCCGCCGTACTCCTTCTCATAGGGCAGGCCCATCAGGCCCAGCTCACCCATCTTCTTGACCACCTCGGTGGGGAACTGGTTGTTCTGGTCCAGCATGAAAGCGATGGGCTTTACCTCAGTTTCGGCAAATTCCCTTACCTTGGCCCGCAGCTCCTCATGCTCCTGTGTGGTTTGATACAGCATACAGATACTTCCTCCTCTATATTAAAGTTCCTGGAACATTGCGCTCAATGGCGTTTTGCGCAGCTCCCCGTCCAGCGCTCTCTGGATGCGGGACAGCTCCCGGCACACACCGCAGCTGTCTGGCCGCCGGTTTTCGCACCGATAGCCTGGCCGCTGGCAGCGGTTGACAAAAACAGGGTCTCCAAGCGCCAGAAACAGGTCCCTCAGATACAGCTCTTCGCAGGATCGCCGGATCAGGTAGCCTCCACTGGGCCCCCGATGACTGCCCACCAGGCCGGCGGCATGGAGACGCTTCAGTATTTTCAGCGTGACAGCCTTGGGCATGTGCTCCTTTTCCGCAATAGCCGCAGCGGAGAGCTGCCCGTCCAGATACAGGGCCCGGAGGATACGCAGAGCATAGTCCATTTCCCGGGTCAGCAGCAATTGGATCACGCTCCTTTATAGAGTACCTTTTTAGTACATTATAGCAGTTTTGTTTGTTTTGTCAATACTCGCCGGAAGTAAACTCGCGCTTTTCAGCAAAACAGCAAAAATTTCCGCCTAAATCTGGTGGATATATAGATGCGTTCCGTTCCATGTTGCTGAATAAAATTGAGTCGTATACAACGCCCTCTCCGCAGTCCTGGGATGTGTCAATGACGATTTGAAATTGTATGAAAACGCCGAAGAACTTATGTGGATTTTTGGCGGAGGAACAAAATCAAGTGTTTCCCTGCTCAAATAGAGTGTTTATGATCGGATGTTTCTGGCGCACAAATTCCTTGCGTTCTTTCAGGTGGTAAGATTCACCCTTGATGAGGACCACGACTGCCACATCTTTGCCGTCGTACTCCGCTGGCACGGAGTACCGATTTCCGACGTACGAGATCCCCCACAAGAGGGACACGATGGCTCTAAGCGGCAAAGCCGCCAAGAGCCATCCAGTGAGGCAGTCTTTTTGTACGCGCCTTCAGTTGATCTTATCGATGATGTACTCACAGAAAAAGTGGACAGGCCCTCTTTTTCAACCGCTCAAACGGAATTTCATCGGTGGTGGCGTGGGCCTTGCCATTAACTTTATTGCAGAAGGTAAATTGGCCGCAAGGCCAAAAGAAGCGCCCCTGGGGCCCAGGCCAGAGCCTGTCTGTTCAAATCTGTCAGGCCGTTATACTTGAACCCAACCATGAAATTGTCCCGCACATGCACCGTCTGTTCCACTTTCCCTTTTGTCTGGCATGGTGCTGCAGCCCCCATCAAAGCCCATCCCCCGCAGCTTCTCCAAAATCCGCAGCGCCGAATAGCGCCTTCGCCAGCCACTCGTCTGCGATCTGCTTGTACGAGTCCATCTTCGTGGGCTTAGGCCCTGTTTGAAAAAAGTCAAAACGCCCAAACGGTGGATCTTGATCCGCCACTCTGCGTTAAATGTTCTTGCCGGGCGTCAGCCCGGCAAGAAAGTTTGCCTTGATTGGCGAAAAAATCTCTCGCCGTTGGGCATTCCGCCTTTTTTCAAACAAAGCCTAATCTGGCGGAATCCAGTTTTACGGACTGCGACTTTCAGGGAAGCAATCTCACCAGCCTCAACGCCACAAAGGTGGAATTTTCCGACTGCGGCCTGAACAGAGTGGATTTTTCGGAGACCCGTTTCATAGAGTCTTGCTTTCGGGCCGCAGACAGCCGGCGCAGCACCATCAAAGGCAGTATTTTTAGCTGCTGCAAATTTGAAAGCGTCCTCTTTGATGGGGTTACGTTTAAGGACTGTATTTTTACCGATGCGCTGTTTATCCACTGCAGAATCATCGACGAAACCGGAAAAACGCATTTGCTCACAAAGGCCGACTTTGAACAGGGCTCCTCTTACGCTGGAAATCAAATTGACGAATGTGTTTTTGTCCGTTAATCTGGTATAAAATTTGACGGAATCGCGGCTGTGAACGAGAAAAAATTAGTGCGCCAATGCGCTGGACGCCGGGAGTTGCAGGCTCGAACTTCCTCAGAAAGTATTAGAGGCTCTGCGGAGAGAGACCTGCGGTTCTTTTTGGGAGGAATTACGGTCTCCATACCTGCTGAAACTGCATAGGCCAGGATGTCATTTGTGTCTTAGACCCGGTCTGCCGGCAGAACTTGCGCGGATATACCCTTCGCATCCACGGCCAGATGTATTTTGGTGTTGAGCGCCTACTTGCTGCCGGGCGCGTATCTATGCTATAATGATACCGCTTGCTGCGGACAGCCGGCGGAGCCTTGCACGTATTCTGCCTGTGAGCCGAAGAGCGCGCTGCGCGGAACAGACTTCCAGCTGACGCGATAAAACGCGCCGCTTTCACTGGGAATGGGCAGGCTGGGAACAAACAGAGATAAGAGGAGAACAAACATGCTGAAAGACTCGCTCGAAGCGATATGCGGCCGGCCAAAACGATACGAGGAGATGGAAATTCCGTTTTGGGACGACGAGCATATTTCAAAGCAGATGCTGGCGGCGCATCTCGCCCCGGATTTTGAGGGCGCCAGCAGGAAGCTGGATTTTATCAGGCAGTCCGTGGACTGGATCGGCCAAGCGGCCCCCGCCGCGGACTACCCGGAACTGCTGGATATTGGCTGCGGTCCCGGAATATACGCGGAGCTCTTTGCAAGGGCCGGTTACCGGGTGACCGGGATGGACCTCTCAAGGCGCTCTGTCCAGTACGCCGCGGAGAGCGCCGGGAAACAGGGGCTGGATATTGCATATCAGATTCAAAACTATCTGGATCTGGATGTGCGGGAGACCTATGACCTGTGTACGTTGATCTACTGCGATTATGGGGTGCTGCCGCCGGAAAAGCGGGAGATTCTGATGGGGAATGTCTTTCGCTGTCTGAAAAAAGGCGGGAGATTCCTTCTGGACGTGTTCTCCATGAAGACGTATCGGGAATTTGAGGAGAGACGGGATTGGGAGAGCTGTCCGGACGGCGGCTTTTGGAGCGCCGAAGGGTATGCGGCGCTGAACAGGACGCTCCGCTATCCGCCCAATGTCACGCTGGAACAGGTCGCGGTGCTCTCAGAACATCGGTCTGCGTGCTATTATCTCTGGAATACCTGTTTTACGGCTGGCGGGCTGGTGCTTGAGGCGGAAAGGGCCGGCTTCAAAGCAGCCGGCCTGTACGGCGATGTGGCCGGCAGGGCGTATACAGATGATTCGCCCACAATCGCAGTCTTGCTGGAAAAGTAGTTTGAGCGGGAAGCGGGCCCCGGGCCGGGGGCTCTCCCGCAGATCAGGAGGCCGTTATGCTCTTATCCGCGGAACATCTCTCCATCGACTTCGGCAGCCGCCGGCTGCTGGACGATGTGAATTTCTATCTGAACGAGGGGGACAAGACCGGGATCATCGGGATCAACGGCACCGGCAAGTCCACCCTTTTGAAGGTCCTGGCCGGCGTCCTTGAGCCGGACGCCGGGACCATTGCCCGGAATCCCAACGTCCAGGTCAGCGTCCTGCCTCAGAATCCGGTGATGGAGGACAGCGCCACTGTACTGGAGCAGGTCTTCCTCCACTTCCCGGCGGAGTTCCGGACGCTGAACGAGTACGAAGCCAAGTCCATGCTGAACCGGCTGGGTCTGCCGGACTATGACCAGAAGGTGGGCACCCTCTCCGGCGGGCAGCGGAAGCGGGCGGCCCTGGCGGCGGCCTTGATCCACCCGGCGGATGTGCTGGTGCTGGACGAGCCCACCAACCACCTGGACAGCGGGATGGTGGCCTGGCTGGAGGAGTGGCTGCGGCGGTTTCGGGGCGGCCTGGTGATGGTGACCCACGACCGCTACTTTTTGGAGCGGGTGGTAAACCACATCACCGAGCTGAGCCGGGGGAAGCTGTACCACTACGAGGCCAACTACTCCAAATACCTGGAGCTGCGGGAGGAGCGGGCGGCTATGGCGGAGGCCTCCGAGCGCAAGCGGCAGTCCATCCTCCGCGTGGAGCGGGAGTGGATCATGCGGGGGTGCAAGGCCCGTTCCACCAAGTCCAAGGAGCGCATCCAGCGCTATGAGGAGCTGCTGGCCCGGGATGCGCCGGAGACGGACGAGGCCGTGCAGATGTCGGCGGCCTCCAGCCGCCTGGGGAAGAAGCTCATTGAGCTGCGGGATGTTGTCAAACGCTATGGGGACCGCACGGTCATCGGCGGCTTTTCCTATAATCTGCTGCGGAACGACCGCATCGGCATTGTGGGAAGCAACGGCGCGGGAAAGTCCACGCTGCTGCGCCTGATCGCCGGGGAGCTGACGCCGGACAGCGGCAGCGTGGAGACTGGAGCCACGGTGAAGATCGGTCATTTTTCCCAGGAGGGGCGGGAGCTGGATCTGAATCAGCGGGTGTACGATTTCATCCACTCCATCGCCGGCGAGGTAAAAACCGACGCGGGCACCTTCTCCGCCAGCCAGATGATGGAGCGGTTCCTCTTCCCCGGGGATCTGCAGTCCGTGCCCATCGGGCGGCTGTCCGGCGGGGAGCGGCGGCGGCTGTACCTGCTGTCCGTGCTGATGGCGGCTCCCAACGTGCTGCTGGACGAGCCCACCAACGACCTGGACGTGACCACCCTGTCCATCCTGGAGGACTATCTCCAGAGCTTCCCCGGCCCCGTTCTGGCGGTGTCCCATGACCGCTTCTTTTTGGACAAGCTGGCGGAGTCCATCTTCGAGGTGCGGGACGGGGAGGTCCTGCGCTTTAGCGGCAACTGGTCCGACTGGGCGGAGAAACGCCGGGAGGAGGCCCCCGAAGCGGCGGAAAAGCCCCGTCCTGCGGCAGAGCGTCCCCGGGAGCGGAAGCTGAAATTCTCCTACAAGGAGCAGCGGGAGTTTGAGGCCATTGACGGCGAGATCGAGGACCTGGAGCGCCGGCTGACGGAGTGTCAGGCGGAGCAGGAGGGCTGCGGCAGCGATTATATAAAGCTCCAGGAGCTCCAGGCCCGGCAGGCGGAGCTGGAGGCCGCGCTGGAGGAGAAGACGGAGCGGTGGATTTACCTCAACGAGCTGAAAGAGAAGATCGACGCCCAAAACGGCTAGGCCCTGTTTGAAAATGTCAGAATATGGATTGCGGCGCGTTTTGAACAGGCTCCGCGGTGCGCAGAAAAGAACCGGCGGGACTGCCCCGCCGGTTCTGGAATCCTGTTCTATACGATTTTCCGCATGCGCTGGGTGGCGGCCGATGGATTTTGCTGTTCGGCAAAATAGCGAATGATGTCCTTTCGGGTGATGATGCCGATGAAGTTCTCCAGATCGTCCACCACGGGGACAAAATTCTGGTTCATTGCGCTGGTGAGCAGCTCCTCCATGCTGACGGTGATGCCCACCGGCGGGGCGTTGTCCTCGCAGAAAATGTCCCGCACCCGGAGCTTTTCCAGGTCCTTCAGACTGCGGGTTGCGCGGCGGCCGCCCTCATCGGAGAGCAGGCTCCAGAGAAAGTCCCCCTCGCTGACGGTTCCCACGTACTTCCCGTCCCGGGAGATAACCGGAATGGCCGCGTATCCGTGATAACGCATCTTCTCCAATCCCTGGCGGACTGTGTAATCGTCATACAGGTAAGCCGTGCGGCTTTTGGGAAGCAGAAAATAAGCAATATTCATATAAGCCTCGTTTCTCGCTGGCGGCGGGCAGCCCCGCCTGAGGTGGATGGCAGTTTGTGGGGATTTTGCTGGTTATAGTATACAAGAGCTCTTTTTAAGCTTGATGAACAAATTGTGAAATTTGCCTTAAATTTTCTGCGGGATCTGGATTCAGCCCTGTCTGATAGCGGCGAAAGACGGTTTTGCGGCGTTCTTTCCGTCAGAACTACGCGGATGTCCTGTGTTTCTCCGGCCTCGGGCGTGGATTTGGCCCGCCTGGAAAAGCAGGGTTCCCGCTTGCCTTGTGGGGTTCACCGAGTATTCCAGCCGCTCTGTGCTGTCATGTGGCGTCATAAAGCGGCTGGGACTCAAATCAATGCGGAGGAGTATGGAAATGAAGATCAGCACATATGTAAGCGGCGCCGTCCGGCAGTTCTCATACTGGTTTGCACACGGAACGCTGGGCTATCCTCTTTTGGAGGGAATTGCGTACACCGGTGAAATTTTGAGAGAAGAAAGCAGCTTTGCAGAGCAGGCCTTTGCCATTTTTATGAACAATCTGGAGCTTGACGAGGATGGGAGCGTCCTCAACTATACATACTGTGAACGCCGGGCCGCACAATACATACGGCGCTATTTTGATTCTGACTACAAAGTGGAACCCCCCTTTGACTTTTGGGAGACCGAATTGTACGCGGTGAGCAAAGACTCGTACCAAAAATGAGAAGCTGTCCCAACCGGCAGAAGGAAGCGGACCGGCGAGGAATTTTTTCTCCGGGAAGAAGGAAAAGCGCAGGAATCCCAGTGGATTTCAAGCTTTTCTGACGCAGTCCGGACGGAAGTCTTTCCGCCAGGACATGTACTTTCGCCGGTTGGGACAGCTTTTGAATGTTCGTTGGGGGCAATTTTTATAATGCAGGGGCCGGGCTCTGTCCCGGCCCGTCCGCCGGAAACCTGGCGCTTTCAGAAAACAGGCGGAGACAGTGCCCCGCCCCTACAAAGCCGCAAAATCAAAACCACGGATGGATAAAACACACGGTTGAACACTTCCTCAAAAAGATGGACCTTTACATTTCGGCCGGATGCTGGTATGATGGGAGTGTCGTATATGCAACAGAAAGGAGAGAGGGATATGCTGGCTCCTCAGGAGTTGGAGAAGAGTCCCCTGTTTCGGGATATTACCTACGAGGAATACCAGAGGATGCTGCCCTGTTTTCAGGCAGTGGGGCGGTCCTATCAGACGGACGAATTGATCTACGATTTCGCAGACGCCAAACGGGACGACGTGGGCGTGATCGAGCGGGGGTCTGCGGCGCTGATCCGCATCGACGAGGAGGGCGTGTCCACTGTGATGGAGGAGCTGGGCCCCGGCGGCGTGTTCGGCCGGAATCTGGCCTTCGCCGGGTCGGCGGGGGACAGCCTGGAGGTGGTGTGCCGCGCGCCCTGCGAGGTGGTGTTCATCGACTATTCCCATATCCTCCGGCGGTGCGAGAACGCATGCGCCTACCACAGCACCCTGGTGCAGAACATGCTGCGGCTGATGGCGGACAAGGCCCAGGCCCTGTCGGAGCGGATCGACGTGCTCTCCCGCCGGTCCATCCGGGAAAAGCTGCTGTGCTGCTTCCGGCAGCTGGCCGGCCGGGCCGGGGGGACCAGCTTCACCCTGCCCTTCTCCCTCAGCGTACTGGCAGACTACATCGCCGCGGACCGCAGCGCCATGATGCGGGAGCTGAAACGCCTGCGGGAGGAGGGACTGGTCCGCTCCGAGGGGCGGCGCTTCACACTGCTTTGACAGGAGCGCGGGAAGCCGTATTCACAAACGGCGGATGCCGGATGCGCCGGGCGGAAAAAGCCCCGCCCGGACGGCGTTCGTCAGCGGTGAATACGGCTTCTTAGGCGTTTTTGGCACATCCGGCGGGAAGCCGTACAGAGAGGACGGCTGCAAAATCAAATGATCCAGAAGCGAAAATCGCCTCTGGATCGAACAAGCAAGGAGAACCCGCAAACAGACGGTGCGCATGCAGACTTTCCGGCCTCAGAGCCGCCGCGGCCCCGGCATACGCTCCCTGTGCGCCTAGGCCTTGTTTGAAAAAAGGCCTAGAGGCTGTCAAAATATTCAAACGCCCCAATTGCCTCGCAGGTGTCGCACACATCGGGCCGGCTCTTGAAAACCGCGCCGCAGAATTGACACCGCCAGCCCGACTGCGGCTGCGGGGGCTCCGGCGCCGCGCCCATTTTGGCAAGCAGGGTCAGAAATCTCTGCTCGTGGCTCTGCTCGATGGCCGCCACCTTCTCAAACATCGCGGCCAGCTCCTCCAGACCGTCCTCCCGGGCCTGCCGGGCGAACTCCGGATACATGCTGTGCCACTCGCTGTACTCGCCCTGCGCCGCCTGCAGCAGGCACGCCTTTGTCTCAGAGGGGCGCCCAAACAGCTGCTCATACCAGAACCTGGCGTGCATCATCTCATTGAGCGCCATCTGCTCGAAGGCGTCGGCGACCGCGTCGTCTCCGTTGGCCCGGGCCGCCTGCGCAAAATAGGTGTATTTGTTGCGGGCGATGGACTCTCCGGCCAGCGCTTTGCGGAGATTTTCGGCGGTTTTTGTGTCTTTCAGTTCCATGGGAACACTCCTCCTTTTTTGTCAGGATAACATGACCCTTTGGGAAAGTCAAATGAAAATACTTTTCAGAAAACGGCGGGTTTTTCCGGGATACAGTATCAAAAGCGATTGACGGGTTGGCGTGGTTCGTGTAAAATAGAAAACGTGTATCTGAGGAAAGAGTACCAAACCGCGCAAATCCGAACATCCGAAGATGTGGAAAGAAGGAACCGAAATGTATGAGATCGTAAGAAAAGAGGCCCTGCGCCCCACGGTGACGCTGTACGAGATCAAGGCGCCGCTGATCGCCAAGAAGGCCCAGCCCGGCCAGTTCATCATCCTCCGCGTGGATGAGAACGGCGAGCGCATCCCCATCACCATCAACAACTACGACCCCGAGAAGGGCACCGTCACCATCATCGTCCAGACGGCGGGCGCCACAACGGAGAAGCTCCGCCGCCTGAACCAGGGAGACTGCCTTCAGGACTTTGTCGGCCCCCTGGGCAAGCCCACCGAGACCGCCGGCAAGAAGAAGGTCTGCGTAGTCGGCGGCGGCGTGGGCTGCGCCATTGCCTACCCCGTGCTGAAAAAATTCCACGACGACGGGGCCGAGGTCCACGCCGTGGTGGGCTTTAAGAGCCAGGACCTGGTGATCCTGGAGGAGGACTTCAAGAAGTCCAGCGACAAGCTGGTCATCTGCACCGACGACGGCTCCTACGGCCGCAAGGGCCTTGTCACCGAGGCCCTGAAAGAGCTGCTGGACGAGGGCAACCAGTATGACGAGATCTTCGCCATCGGCCCCATGATTATGATGAAATTTGTCTGCAAGACCACCGAGCCCTACGGCGTGCCCACCACCGTGTCCATGAGCCCCATCATGATCGACGGCACCGGCATGTGCGGCGGCTGCCGCCTGAGCGTTGGCGGCGAGATGAAGTTCGCCTGCGTGGACGGCCCGGACTTCGACGGCCACAAGGTGGACTGGGATCTGGCCGTGAAGCGCAACCAGATGTACGTGCCCTTTGAGAAGCACAAGTACGAGGAGACCTGCAACCTGCTGAAAAAGGAGGCCGAATAACCATGGCCAATATGTCTTTACAGAAAAACCCCATGCCCTCCCAGGACCCCAACGTCCGCAACAAGAACTTTGAGGAGGTTGCCCTGGGGTATACCGAGGCCCAGGCCCTGGACGAGGCGCAGCGGTGCCTCAACTGCAAGAACAAGCCCTGCATGACCGGCTGCCCGGTCATGGTACATATCCCGGAGTTTATCCAGGAGGTGGCCAAGGGCGACTTTGAGGCCGCCTATCAGATCATCGCCGCCACTTCCGCCCTGCCCGCCGTCTGCGGCCGGGTCTGCCCCCAGGAGAGCCAGTGCGAGAAGTACTGCGTCCGGGGCAAGAAGGGCGATCCCGTGGGCATCGGCCGCCTGGAGCGGTTCGTGGCCGACTGGCACAACGCCCACGCCTCCGCCGCCGCGGAGAAGCCCGCCTCCAACGGCCACCGCGTGGCGGTGGTGGGCTCCGGCCCCGCGGGCCTGACCTGCGCCGGCGACCTGGCCCGGAAGGGGTATGAGGTGACGGTGTTTGAGGCGCTGCACCTGGCCGGCGGCGTGCTGGTGTACGGCATTCCCGAGTTCCGTCTGCCCAAGTCCATCGTGCAGAAGGAAGTGGACGGCCTGAAAGCTTTGGGCGTCACCATCGCCACGGACACCGTGGTGGGCCGCACCATCTCCGTCGACGAGCTGATGGAGGAGCAGGGCTTTGAGGCCGTGTTCATCGGCTCCGGCGCGGGCCTGCCCATGTTCATGGACATCCCCGGCGTGAACTACCGGGGCGTATACTCCGCCAACGAGTTCCTGACCCGCATCAATCTGATGAAGGCCTACCTGCCCGGCTCCGACACCCCCATCCAGCGCCCCAAGAAGGTGGCCGTGGTGGGCGGCGGAAACGTGGCCATGGACGCCGCCCGCTGCGCCAAGCGGCTGGGGGCCGAGGTGTACATCGTCTACCGCCGGGGCATGGAGGAACTGCCCGCCCGTAAAGAAGAGGTGGAGCACGCCGAGGAGGAGGGCATCATCTTCAAAACCCTCTGCAACCCGGTGGAGATCTTCGCCGACGAGAACGACGATGTGAACAAGATCCGCTGCATCCAGATGGAGCTGGGCGAGCCCGACGCCTCCGGCCGGCGGCGGCCCATTGAGAAGCCCGGCAGCGAGTTTGACCTGGATGTGGACTGCGTCATCATGTCCCTGGGCACCAGCCCCAACCCCCTGATTAAGTCCACCACCAAGGGCCTGGAGATCAACAAGAAGGGCGGCATCATCGTCAACGAGGACGGTCTGACCTCCCGGGAGAATGTGTACGCCGGCGGCGACGCCGTCACCGGCGCGGCCACCGTCATCCTGGCCATGGGCGCCGGCAAGACCGCCGCCAAGGCCATTGACGAGCAGCTGAGCAAATAAAATCTGACATCGAGGAGGGAGGCGGACGCGGTCCGTCTCCCTCTTTCGTCTGGGGGAATTTTGATGAAATATCAAGGCAGGACGCCGGAGGAAATTGTCCGCAATTACCGTCGGGGCCTCCGGATCAAGCAGGGGCTGATCCTCCTGATTTATGCGGCGTATCTGGTGAGTATCTTCCGCGGGATCTGGTCGCTGGGCAGCGGCCTTGCGACGGTCCTTCCGGCGATAACCCTCCTGGTCGCGCTCACCCTGCCGCTCAACGTCTGGATCTCCTGGGGTTTTTTATCCCTGAACCTGATCCTGAACCAGAACTGCGACCCGGCGACCTATACGGCGGTGTGCCGCCTGCTGCGGGGGACGCATCGACGGCGGCGGAACCGTCTGGCCACGGCCATCAATGAGGCGGTCGGCGCGGAGTGGTGCGGCCGTTTCTCCGAGGCCCTGACCATGACGGACGGTCTGGCGGTTCCGGAGAAGGATGTCTCCAGCCAGCTGCTGGTGCGGAACCTCCGGTTTAACTGCTTTGTCAGGCTGGGAGACCTGGACAGCGCGCGCCGCGTCCAGGAGGACACGGCGCGGTACGCCGGCGCCATCCGCAGGCCCGCCCTGCAAAAGCGGGGCGCGCAGCTCCTGAAGATCATGGACGTGGGCTTCGCGTTTCAGACGGGGGACTACGAAACCCTCCGGCGGCTGGAGGAAGAGCTGAGCGCCGGCTATACGGCCAACATTCAGAAGGTGTCCTCCGCCTTCCGCCTGGCCCGGGCGGACCTGGCTCAGGGGGAGAGGCAAAATGCCAGGGCCCGCCTGGAGATGGTTGTGGAGCGGGGCGGGACGCTTTACATTGTGGAAGAGGCCAGGGCGCTGCTGGCGGAGCTGGAGTAGGGGCCGCGCCCTGTCTTGGCCCGTCCGCCGAAAATCCGGCGTTTTGGGGAAAACGGACAGCGCCCCGCACCTGCAAAGCCGCAGCCGAAAACAACAATCGCGGATAGTTGACAAATAGGGACAGCCGGTATAAAATACAATTGCCCATAATATGGGCAATGCCCGCGTAATACCGTAAAATTTCATAAACAGTATGGAATCATGGCGTATACGCCATGATTGGGTTTTTCTAAGAAAAACCCAATCCCTCTCTGCTAATTTTTTCGGGCCTGCGCGGACGCGAAATACATAGTTTGGAGGAGAAAGTGTTATGGCATTTTGCAAGAAGTGTGGAGCGGAAATTAGTGAGCAGGCCAGCGAGTGCCCTCGCTGCGGCGCGGCTCAGACCCCGCAGACAGCGGATAACGGCGGGTTTCTTTGGGGACTGCTGGGCTTCTGCATTCCCCTGGTGGGTCTGATTCTGTTCCTGGTGTGGAAGGACACCAAGCCCAGGACCAGTAAAGCCGCCGGCATGGGCGCTCTGGTGAGTGTCATCTGCGGCGTTTTGTTCTACGTGTTGATGTTCGTCATCGGCATTGGCGCGGCAATGCTTTAAGGCGTGGCTTTGCAAGTGGCTTCCCATCTTCTTCGGATGCCACTGCCGGCCGGACCGCTCCTTTTTCTATAAGGGGAAGCAGTTTCCGATTTGTGCCCGCTGTACAGGAGAGCTGGCGGGCATTCTGGCCGCCCTGGCCACATGGCGGCTGGGCCATCCCGGGCCCCTATGGTCTGCGGCGATGCTGCTTCCGCTGGTGCTGGACGGCGTGATTCAGCTTCGCACAGCCTACGAGAGCCGGAACCGGCGCCGGCTGTGGACAGGCATCCTGTTTGGGTATGGGCTGACCAGCCTTCTGCTGTTGTCCGCCATATGGGTATTCCGCCAGGGATACGCCTTTGGGCAGACACTTTAATCAACGAGACGGCTGAACGGCTGCCGCGGAATGCGGCGGCCGTTCGGCTGTTTTCTGCGGACATCGCGCCCGCAGGTCCTCCGGCGCATCATGCGGACGGTGCGGAGGAAGCGCCCCGCCGGAGACGCCGGACTCCCGCTTTCGTTCAAGGCGCTTCCATTGGGCCTGTCATGAATGTCCGCCCGGTTTCATAGAGTTTACCAATGCTGCAAGGGGGGAATCTCTATGAAACGACTGATTGCGCTGCTGTGCGCCGTACTGGCGCTGACGGCCGGCGCCAAGGCCGTGGACGTCTCCGCGCCCTCGGCCCTGCTGATGGAGAAGGAGACGGGCGCCGTCCTCTTCGCCAAGGACGAACACACCCAGCGGGAGCCCGCCAGCGTCACCAAGGTCATGACGCTGCTGCTGGCCATGGAGGCCATCGACAGCGGCCAGCTGAGCTACGACACCATGGTCACCGCCTCCGCCCACGCCTGCTCCATGGGCGGCAGCCAGATCTGGCTGAAGGAGAATGAGCAGATGACCGTGGACGAGATGCTCAAGGCCGTCTGCGTGGTCTCCGCCAACGACTGCGCCGTGGCCCTGGCGGAGCAGATCGCCGGCAGCGAGGAGGCCTTTGTGGAGCGCATGAACCAGCGGGCCAGGGAGCTGGGCATGAACGACACCACCTTCCAAAACGCCACAGGCCTGCCGGCGGCGGGCCACGTCACCTCCGCCTACGACATTGCCCTCATGAGCCGGGAGCTGGTGCTGAACCACCCGGACATCCGCAAGTACACCACCATCTGGATGGACACCCTGCGGGGCGGGGAGTCCCAGCTGGTGAACACCAACCGCCTGGTGCGCTTTTACCAGGGGGCCACGGGCCTCAAGACCGGCTCCACGGACAACGCCCTCTACTGCCTCTCCGCCACGGCGGAGCGGGACGGCATGGAGCTCATCGCCGTCATCATGAAGGGGGCCACCTCCGCCCAGCGGTTTGAGGACGCCCAGACGCTGCTGAACTACGGCTTTGCCGGGTACACCCTGACCAGAATCGTGCCGGAGACGCCCCTGGCCCCGGTGCCGGTGGCCCTGGGCGCCCAGGCCACGGTCCAGCCGGTGCTGGGGGACGGCGGGGCGCTGCTGCTGGAGCGGTCCAAGGCCGCCGGATTACAGCAGACCGTCACCCTGGCGGAGTCCGTGGAGGCCCCCGTGGCTCTGGGAGACAGCCTGGGGACATTGACCGTCACCTCCGGAGACGGCGGGGAGGTCGTGGCTGAGATTCCGCTGCTGGCGGGGGAGGAGGTGCCCCGGCTCACCTTCTGGCAGATGTTCCTGCGGACGCTGCGCACAGCCTTTTTGGCGGATTGACCAAAGGCGCGTCCATTTTTCGGCGGGACTGTGACGGTTTTCTCTTGCCCCCGGTCCGCCGGGATGGTATACTTTACTCTGTAACAGCGGCAGTTTGGGCCGCGTTTCTGGGGAATCGCCGGTAAGACCCCATGCGCATTTTCGTGCCATCAATGTCCGCCGGGCGGCGTCAGAAAACCTTGCGCTCTCCGGGGGTTTCAAGCGTTTTTGGCGCGGCGCGGCGGAAAGAGCCCCGCGGCTCAGGCGTTTTGATATTTTTTTGGCAAGGCCCAATCGGCGCTTCCCCGGCACATAAGAAAGGATCGATGATTATGTTGGATGTCAAGCTGTTCCAGATGGAGACCTTCCTCTCCGAGCCCTATGAGGATTCCCTGGCCCCCCTGCTGAAAAGCGCCCATGAGCGCCTCCAGGACGGCTCTGGCCTGGGCGGGGATTTTACCGGCTGGGTCCACCTGCCCCGGGACTACGACAAGGAGGAGTTCGCCCGCATCAAGGCCGCCGCGGCCAAGATCCAGGGGAACTCCCAGGCCCTGGTGGTCATCGGCATCGGCGGGTCCTACCTGGGCGCCCGGGGCGTCATCGACTGCCTGTGCTCTCCCAACTACAACCTGAAAAAGAAGAGCACGCCCAACGTCTACTTTATGGGCAACGGCCTCTCCGCCGACGCCATGCAGGAGGTTCTGGACCTGCTGGAGGGCGTGGACTTCTCCGTCAACGTCATCTCCAAGTCCGGCACCACCACCGAGCCCGCCGTGGCCTTCCGCTTCTTCCGGGCGGAGCTGGAGAAGCGGTACGGCAAAGAGGGGGCCAGGGAGCGCATCTTCGCCACCACCGACAAGGCCCGGGGAGCCTTGAAATCCCTGGCCACCGCCGAGGGGTGGGAGACCTTCGTGGTGCCCGACGAGGTGGGCGGCCGCTACTCCGTGCTCACCGCCGTGGGCCTGCTGCCCATCGCCGTGGCCGGCGTTGACATCGGCGCCCTCATGGGCGGCGCGGCGGAGATGATGGACCTCTGCGCCGCTAAGCCCTCCTACGAGTGCCCCGCCTGGCGCTACGCCGCCGCCCGCACCGCGCTGTACCGCGCCGGGAAGCCCATCGAGGTCCTGGCCTGCTACGACCCCGCCTTCCGCTTCATGCTGGAGTGGTGGAAGCAGCTCTACGGCGAGAGCGAGGGCAAGGACGGCAAGGGCCTCTTCCCCGCAAGCGTGGAGTTCACCGCGGACCTGCACTCCATGGGCCAGTATATGCAGGACGGCACCCGGAACATCTTTGAGACCGTGGTGCGCCTGGGGGCCTCGGAGCACCAGCTGTACGTTCCCCGGGACGAGGACGACGGCGACGGGCTGAACTTCCTGGCGGGCAAGCCCATGGACTTCATCCGGGACCGGGCCATGGAGGGCACCTTGCTGGCCCACACCGAGGGCGGCGTGCCCAACCTGATCGTGGAGGCCGGCGGCAAGGACGCCCGGAGCCTGGGCCAGCTGATCTACTTCTTCGAGTATGCCTGCGGCCTCTCCGGCTATTTGCTGGAGGTGAACCCCTTCGACCAGCCCGGCGTGGAGGCCTACAAGAAGAATATGTTCGCCCTGCTGGGCAAGCCCGGCTACGAGGAGCGGAAGGCGGAGCTGGAGGCGAAGCTGAATAAGTAAAAATCGGAGGGCGGCGCCGCAGGGCGCCGCTTTTCGCCCTTTTTCGACAGGCGCGCGTAGAAATTTTGTGAATAAATCCCAAACTCGCGTTTTTTGCATTGTTTTTTTCCGGGGACTATGGTATCCTTAACATATCAAAGTCTCCCCGAACGGAGATTCTAAATGACAGGAGTGATTTGATATGGTCAGACTGATTATGGGCACGAAGGGCTCCGGCAAGACCAAGCAGCTCATCGAATTGATCAACAACGCGGCAAAGGACGAGCCCGGCCACGTGGTATGCATTGAGGCAAACCGCAATATGACATATGATATTCACTATCATATCCGCCTCATCGACGCGCAGGAGTACAAGCTGGACAACTACGATCTGTACCGGGGATTCATCAGCGGCCTGTACGCCGGCAACTACGACATCTCCCATGTGTTTATCGACAATCTGCTCAAGACCGTGGGCCAGGGCATCAACGGTGAGACCGAGGCGTTTTTGAACTGGCTGGACGCCTTCGGCGAGCGCAACGGCATCAAGTTCACCGTTACCATCAGTGCGGATGTCTCCGCCGCCACCGAGGGGATGCAGAAATTCCTGTAAGGAAGCCCTCTGTCTGCGGAACATAAGCCGCCGCGGGACGCGCGGACAGCAAGACGAACCGGCGGCAGGAAAACAAAGACTGCGAAGAGCGGCGCTGCGAAGGCAGCGCCGCTCCTGTTTCCGGCCGAATGCGTCCGCGGCCGCCAGAATTGACGGCGGGCGGGAATCCTCCGCTGGCCTGCGGCGGCGTCGGGAGCACGCCTTTTTGCAAAGCGGCAGGGATTTGGGCTGCTGTAAAGGATGGGGAAAGGCCCCCGGCTTTCGCCGGGGGCCTTTTTGTTCAAGCAATCATTACCTGAGTACCAGCGCTTACGACACGGACACAGTGATGGCAAAGGCATCAGCGGTGATTGTCTTGACGGTAGCGGTCACAGTGATTACGGCCAACGTGCCCGCATCACCTGCACCGGTAGAAGCTACGCCCGGGGTAGTCAGCTCAACTGTGGCTGCTTTCTCGCCCGTAGTCTCGAAAGAACCCTTGGTGCTGGTGACAGTGGCGGTCTTGCTCTCGAAGGTCGTCTCAGTGAGATCAGCGGCGGCATCCTGGGTCAAGGTAAAGGTGATAGTATCACCCACAGAGACCTTGGCGGGAATGGTGCCGCCAACGGTCCAGCCAGCCACGTCGTCGCCACCGGCGATATTGGCCTTGGCCAGAGTGGCAAACAGCTTGACAGCAACCTTGTTGGCGCTCATCATCTCGCTGCCGTTCGCAGGTGTATAGCCCACCTGGATCTCCGCGGCGTCCGTAGTGCCTGCGGCATCCCAAGCCAGACCACTGGCATCAGCGGCCAGAGTTCTGGTAGCCACATTGTTGTTTTCCTCGGTGCCGTAGGTAACCTCAACCTGCAGGCCCGCATCCTCAGCGGCGGCCTTTACAGCGTCAGCGTCACCGTCGTACTTGACCTCGAGCGTAATGTCAGCTGCGCGCGCGGCCGGCAGAATCTCGACCTTGGTCACGTCGGTGCGCTCCTGAACCTGCACATAGATCACATCGCTGTCAGTGCTCTTGACGAGCTTGGTGAAGGTCGTGCCGGTAGCTCCGGTCGTGAGCACGAAACCATCGGGAATCTTCGTGAAGTGCGTGGCGTTCAGATCGGCGAAGCCGGCAGCATCCAGGGTGAGGGTAACATTCTGATAGCCCACCTGGCTGCTGGCCTTGGTAGTATCGTTGGTAAAGTCCGTAGAATAGGCCACGCGCACGGTCTTGGTGCCGGTAGTGGGCCCTTCTCCGCCGCCGCCAATGAGCTCATACTCGAAGGTCACGCTCTTGTTGGCGGCGTTCTTCTCCCAGGTGACGGGGATGCTATCCAGCTTGGGCTGGTAGCCGGCCTTGATGGGGGCGCCGTTCAGGGTGTCGGGGTTAGCGACATCCACGATGGTGCCGACGGCGGGCTTGGCAACCTGGATGGTCCGCCAGTACTCAGCGGCGTCGCTGCCGGGGAACCTGACGTTGATGATCACGTCCATGGTGGCGCCGCCGACGTTGGTGTTGTTGCGGTTCTGCACCATGGTGTCAGAGTAGAACACGATCCACTCGGCGACGCCCTGGCTGTTCAGAACGGCGGTGATGATGCCGCGGAACTCCTTGGTAGCGGCAGAAGTGGTGTCAGCGTCGCCCAGGCTGTCAATGGCCTCCTGAACAGTGCTGTACGCACGGGTTTCCATATCAGCCTTCTGAGCGCCCTGCTCATCCACATAGCCCTCGGGCTGAATCACAACGGCCTTGGCGTCGCGGACGAAGTCCACGCCGTAGTCGTGCTGGCTGGCGTCAATATACAGGGTGCGGCCCTGGAGCTTCAGGGTGCCCATCTGGGTGGTCTTGAAGGTGAAGTCGTTGGAATAGGCGGCCTTATGCTCCTCGGCGTTGTTCCGGGGACGCTCAACCCACGTGAAGACGGTGACGGTATCGCCGGTGGCGGCATGGGTCGTACCGGTATTGCCGGTCAGAACCACATCGTAGACGGTCTCGTTGTCCTTCACCTTATGACCGCCGGTCAGGACCTCGGCGAACGGATAGCCGTAGATCTTGTCGGTAGCAGAGGTGGCGTCGGTATCGTCGCGGTCCAGCTCCTTCACGTCGGTGACGATCTCGCTGTCGGCGGCCTTGTAGCGCAGCTCAACGATCTCGAACTGGTTGTTGCGCATGGTGTCGATGGTGCTGGCGAACTTGCTCTCGGCCTCCTGCTTGACAACCTCGCCGTTGATAACGGCCTCGAACTGCCAGTAGTAGGTGCCGTTCTCATAGCGCTCGTACTTCACGGGATCGAGAATGTAAGCCTTGGTGCCGTTGTTGCCCTCGGCCTCGCCCAGGATGACGGCGCCGATGATAAAGTTGTTCTTGTCAAACACGGCGTAGGCGTTTTCGCCCAGGTAGCTGTGGTCGCCGTTCTGAATGTAGTTGTTCTGGGGATTGGCAGCAACGTCGGTCGTGGACGTCCAATTGTTGGCGGGAGTAGCAGCCAGAGCGCCGCCCTTGGAGGCACGGTAGTCGCCCACAACACGGTCGGTCAGCCGGGTGATGATGTCCACATCCTGCACGCCGGTGTAGACGCCGTTGACTTCGGTGATGGCCTTGGTGATCTTGCCCTGGCCGACGCCGGAGCCAACATAAGCGCCGCTGACATCGTCGGTGTCCACAGTGATGAAGACGGAGTCATCCTCGCCGTAAGCGCGCATGGAGGTCAGGTCAAATTTGGCGGGACCAGCACCGATGTTCACGGTGCTGTTGACGTAGGTCATGGTCTCGCCCATCAGCAGAGCCTCGTCGTCATCCACGCCGTCCAGACGCAGCTTGGCGCAGTTCATCTTCAGCTCGCTGTCGGCGGCGTTGTCGGTCTTAGCGGCCAGCATCATGGCCTCGCCGTCCTTGTTCACACAGGGCTTCAGGGTGTACACGCCGGCCTCGGTCACGGTGTAGGTGTACCAGCGGTTCAGCAGGAACACGCCGTCACTGGCGTTGGTGCCCCAGGTCTGATAGTAGGCCTGCGCATTGGTGTCGCCGTTCGAGGTGACCATGCTCTCGATGTTCTTGTTGGTATCCTTCACGTTAACGGTCATGGTCTCCATGGTGCCGTCCAGGAAGATGCCGGAGGCCTCAGCCGTCTTGATGGAGAGGTTGCTGTTGCGCATGTCGTAGCCGGTCACGAACACATACTGACGGGTGCCCTCGAACAGGTCGATGCCGATGAAGTAGCCGTACTTGTCCAGGTACACGTTGTAGGTGTTGGTGGTCAGCAGGTCGGCGTCGTACTGGTTCAGAGTGTCGGCGTCATAGTAGGCGCGGTTGCTCTTCTTGTACTCGTTGCCGTTGGTGGTCAGGGTCTTGGGATAGAGGGCGGCGGTGTTGTCGTCCTTGCCGTTGGAGAACTTGGTGACAGTGCTCTGCTCCAGGATCTCGGGCTCCTCCAGGTCAACGATCTCCAGCAGAGTGGTGTCCTTGTCGGACATCCGCACCAGATAGAAGGTGTCGCCGGTGACGTCGGCGGCCTCGGGAACGTCCTCGGAGTGGGCGCTCTTGCTGACGCTGACAACGCCGCTGGAGGTCAGGCCCTTGAAGATCTTGAAAGAGGCGGTCTCGCGGCTCTCGTTGTAAGAGCTGGTGGCCTGGCCCAGCCAAGTGTGGATGGAGACAATGCGGATGATCTCGGCGTCGTCGTCCTTGAAGATCTCGGTGAGAACGCCGTTGCCGGTGATGCCCAGATCGTCGGTGTTGGAACGCTTCAGCTCGGCGGAGGCGATCTCCTCATCCGTGCCGGCATAGTTGTACTGAGCATAGTCGGTGGAAGCGGTACCGGTGCTGTTGTTGGCCTCGTGGCCGTCGACATAGACCTCGAGGTCATAGTCGCGGATCACGGCGGAGCCCAGCAGGTCGTACAGGTCGCGGCCGGAAACGCCGGTGGTGTAGGTCTCCAGCAGCTTGTCGGTGTCGGTCCAGGTGCCGATCTGCACCTTCTTGTCGTACACCCAGGTGTGGGCGGGACGCTCGAACTTGTCGCTGTCGGGAGCCTTCACCAGCTTGCTGAAGTACTCCTCGGCAAACTGGATGATCTCATCCTCGCGGATGTTGTTCACCCGGCTCTGCTGAGACTTCCAGGTACGGCTCTGCGCGCCGCCGGAGGACAGAGTGACCTCAGTGCCGTTGATGTTGGTGGTCAGGCGCTGGCCGTACTCCACCAGATCAGCCTGCAGAGTGTTGAAGGCGTACAGGCAGGCCTCCTCACGGGTCACGGCCTTGATGCCGTTAAACTCCTCCACAAGGCCCTTGTTCAGGCCGATGCCGATGGCCTGCTTGGCCACGTTGATGGACCAGTTGGCGCCAACGTAGCTCTCCAGAGTGGCGTCATAGCCCAGGGCGCCCAGCAGCATCTTCATGAAGGCGTAGCCGGTCAGGGTGCCGCCGGGACGGAAAGAGCCGTCGGCGTAGCCGCTGATGATGCCTTCCTTCTGGCAGTAGGCGATGTAGCCGGCGAACTCGCCGTTGGCGGGCACGTCCCGATAGGGGGCGGTGTCCGCGTGCAGCTCGGCGGCGGTGGTGGGACCCAGGATCAGGTTGCAGATGATCTTCGCGGCAGCCTGACGGGTCAGGGTGTTTGCGGGCTTGAAGTCGCCGTCGGCATAGCCGTCGACCACTCCAATTTCGGAGATCACAGCTACGGCTTCATCATAGGTGATGCTGTCGTCGTCCGTGAAGTCCTTGGCCCCGGCGCTGACGGTCACGAGACTCATGACCATAACCAGCGTCAGGACCAGAGAGAGAAATCTCTTCATGGGGTATCCTCCTTTTTTAATTTTGCGAACCGTCCGCCGGAGGGCTTCGGGAACCGTCCGGGCTTCGTGCCGGGGCTAGCTCCCCGCCGCCGGGCCTGTAACCGGTGACGGGGTCCGGCACCAGGCCGGGAAGAGCGCCGGAGCGTCCAACGCCCGCTTCGCAGGTTCAATTTACCAGCCCGAATTTGGTCTGTCTACGATTTCGGGCCTTTTGTTAAGAAGGTGAAAAACGCGGCGCAATGCGCTTTTGCGGTTTGTCGGGAGGGAATAACAAGGGGGGTCATGGGGCTGGGGCATGCTCAGAGGGGGGATGGTCTGCACAGGGGGGAATGGCCCGCACAGGGGGGGATGGCCCGCACAGGGGTGCGGGCCCCACAGTGGAAGTGCCCAGCACCATAGCGGGGCTGGGCACACAATGGAAGTTCCCCTGCCTCACAGGGGGGCTGGGTCCACAGTGAAAGCTCCCTGCCTCACAGGGGGGTCTGGGTCCACAGTGAAAGCTCCCGGCCTTACAGAGGAGTTTGGTCCCGCAATGGAAGTTCCTGGAAGGGCGGAGAGGGACAAAATCAGGACCTGTACTCAACAGATGTGAATACAGGTCCTCAAAGTGGTACTGTCCATCAACGGGAGCCGGCACTGATTTGTGGGGCCCGCACCCCTGTGCGGGCCATCCCCCCATTACTCCGCCTTCCTCTCCTCCGGCGGAGGGAGAAAATATTTCTGCCCATCCTGGGCCAGGGCCCCGGCGGCCACCATGCGCTTTAACAGCAGCGTGCACTGGCGGGGCTCAATGCGCAGCAGGCCGCAGATGTCCTGCCGGTAGGCAAAGCCCGCCTGCTCCAGATAGCCCACCACGGCGGCGGGCTGCTCCTCCGGCGGCACCACCGTGCCGGGGAGGTAGTATTTGCCTCCCACCCGCACCAGCCGGCCCAGGTCCGTCAGACGCCGCAGGCGGCCGTAGACGGCGGTCTTGGACAGCCCCAGCAGGGTCATGATCTCTCCCCGGGAGACGGGCCCCCGCCGGGCAGCCAGGTCCAGAATTTTGGCGTCCTCGTCCTCCCGGGTCTCGTCCCGCCGCAGGTCCCGCAGGGAGACGTGCTCCATGCCGCCCCGGATCAGCGCCGCCCGGGTGATGCGGGACAGCCGGGGCAGGTCCAGGGGACGGCGGGACTGGGCGGTCAGCAGGACATGGGGGCCGCAGTCCGCCTGGCGGCGCCGGGTGTCCAGCAGCAGACGGTGGGCGGCGTTGGTCAGGGAAACCTCCCGGTCCGGCAGGCGGAGGACGTTTTCCGCAAAGTCCACCTGGTCCCAGGTCAGAGAGATGATCTCCACCGCCTGGAGGCCCAGCTGCCAGGTGAGCCACAGGGCCAGTCCCGCGGGCGTGTCCCGCTCGGCCTGGAGGACCTTCCACAGCTTGAACTCGTCCACCTGGGCGGTCTCTGCCCGGGCGGCAGGCTTTTTCTCCGGCACAAAGGCGGCGAACCGGGCCTGGAGGGCGGCCACTTCCACGCCGCTGATCCGAGCCACGGCGGGCCAGTCCTGGGTCTCCAGCTGGCGGATGATCCAGTCGTGGCGCAGGTCCATCAGCCGCACCCCGGTCTGGCCGCCCCGGTCCAGGGCCGTCCGGGCCAGACGGGAGATGGACTCCGGCCGCAGCGGCCTGCCGTCCCGGCTGGAGGCTGCGGCGAAGGGACTCTCCTCCGCATGCCGTTCGTAACGGCGCCAGAGATACGACCGCAGCTCCGGCGCCAGGGGAACCATTCTGTCCGGCAGCTCCAGGCGGCTGTCCAGAAACGAGACCTGCTCCCACCGCAGTTGGGCGATTTCGTCCCGGGTCAGGCCCGCCAGCCACGCCAGACGAAGGATGACGCCTCCCGGCCCGGCGGGCTCCTGCGCCAGGATGCGTTCCATAGTGGCCCTGTCGGGCCGGGTGAAAACGTATTCCCGCACGGCGTCCTCCTTTCCCGGCGGCCGGTTTTGTTATGAACGCATGACAACTCCGGCGGAATTTTGGAAAAATCCGCCAGCGCATAGAACGCCGGGACGGTCTCAGGGGCCGCCCTTTCGCCGCGCCGCCGCCCGGACGCCGGTCAGATCCCAGCAGCCATGGGGCGTAATCAGTCCGCCGGAGAGACGGCCGTCCTGAATGGTAAAGATGGCGTCATAGGGCTCCAGGTCCACCGGCGAGCGCAATGTGCCTGAGATGAAATACTTTCCGCTCTCCAAAAGGCTGCCGGAGAAGCGGTTGCGGTGGCCCAGGAGACTGAAGCTGCCGGAGACGGACCGGTCGTCCTCCTGCAGCAGGAGCTCCCCGGCCCGGGGGCCCAGCTGGCTCTGCAAAACGACTATGTAGAGAAGCTTTTTCACAAAATCACTCCTGTGCAACAAATTATAGCGATATACAGACTTTCCAAAAACAGTCACATTTTGTCAAAACGTCTGTTTTCTGACAGAATTATGTAAATTGTCAAAGAAAAAGCGGACAGGAAGACCTGTCCGCTCTGTTAGCGTTGCGCAATTAGGGCTGTTTGAAAATTGGCGAAATGGCGGATTGGCGCAGGAATTTCAACGAATCTCAAGACACGGCTGCGCCGTCTCGGCGGAAAATGCACCGGGACGGTGTTTTGCCAATCTTCAAACAGTCCCTAAAATCTGGACCTATGACCAAAAATGCCGGATCACGGGATTTTTTCAGCGGTCCCTTAGCGCAGAACAGCGGAAAGGGGACCTGCGCAGAGGATTTTTACAGCTGTAACTCCTTGGGCCTTGTTTGAAAAATATCAAAACGCCCAAATGACGGATCTTGTCATTTATCAACCTGCTCCCGTTGTCCCCATCTGGGAAAATTCTGCCACACCGCGCCCAGCATGCCCAGCCGCACCGATTCCTCCACACGGGCCGTCAGGGCCTCGGGGGTCTGCCGCAGGTCTCCGCAGAGCCAGCTGTCCAGAAGGCCCAGAAACATGGCGGCGGCGCAGGCGTCTATCCCGGCGGGCGGAGACAGCTCCTCCTCGCCGCACCGGCGGCGGTAGTATGCGGAGGTCTGCTCCAGCAAACGGGCGGCGGCGCCGCCGAACATCCGCTGCAGCCCCGGCCGTCCCAGCGTGTTCCGCACGGCCAGACAGTAGTCCCGGTTTCCGGAGATGTAACGCAGCAGGTCCTGAAATGCCTGCTGCCATGTCAGGCAGTTTTCCTGCCGCGAGGACAGGGCCGCCCCCTCCTGTTCCACCGACCAGGCGAAGAGGTCGTATACGTCCGTGAAGTGGTAGTAGAAGGACTGCCGCCGGATGCCGCAGCGCTCCGTCAGCTCCCGGACCCGGATCTGGTCCGGGGATTTTTCCCGCAGCAGTGTCCGCAGGGCTGCATCCAGCTGGGATTTTGTTCTGTTTTTCACCTCTTGCATGGAAAGATACCTCCTGTCTCCGTTTGGATAAGGATACCTCTATTTTCCGCTCTCCGTCAAGATACGACCACATTGTCCGCCGGCGGGCATCCGGCCCGCAGACGAAAAGGTCCGGCCTCCCGCAGGGGGGAGGCCGGACCTGATATGCTTGATTGACGAGGGACCTTCCGATCCCTCCGCGGCGGCGTTACTGCAGCACGTCCCGGATATTGTCCTGGACCCGGCCGGCGAGACGCTCGTACTGCGCGCGCTCCTCCGGGCTGAAGCCCGCCAGCCTCGCGGCGGCATAGTCCTGCCGGGCGGTCTCCAGATCGGCCAGGAGGGAGGCGGCGTCAGGGGGGAAGCTGATCTCGATCCGCCGCTCCCTGCTCTCCGGCTCCCGGAACTCCGCCGCCGTGACCAGGCCCTTTCCCTCCAGGCGGTTCAGCAGCATGGACAGAGCGCCCCGGGAGAGCCCCGCGAAGTCAGCCAGCTCCCGTCGGGTGCCCGCGCCGGACTGCCGCAGGCACAGCAGCAGCCGGGCCTCCTGGAGGGAGAGGCCGTTTTTCAGGGCGGCGGGCTCCAGATAGTAGTCCAGCAGCTTCCGCTCCCGGAAGCGGTCAAAGAGAAGTCCCTTCCCCTCCAGGGCGGAGGAGGAGATCCGCACCCGTTCCCGGCCCAGCCGCGTGGCGGCAGGGAGGGGCGGGACGGCGCCGTCCTGGGCGGCGTCAATGAGGAAGCGGCAGATTTTCAGGCGCTGCCGCTGGTACTCCTCCTCGTCCAGAACGGTTTTGTAAAACTGATTGTAATACGCAAAGACCGTCAGCTTCATCTGGACGGTTTTGGAGATGCTCAGCCCCTGGGCACACAGGGACCCCTTGGTCTTTACATAGTAGTAAACGGGCACGTGCAGGGCGAAAAAGCGCCGGGCGTGGCGGATGTACTCCAGGTTGAACATAAAGTCCTCGCACCAGCTGATGGCCGGGTCCATCCGGAGGCGGTATTCCTCCACAAGACTGCGGCGGTAGAGCTTGTTCCACAGCACGCCGTAGTAAAAGTCCGCGGGGTTCTCCATCATGCAGGCGGCGTACTCCTCCCGGGTCAGGACCCGCGTCTCGCCGATGTCCCCCTTGTGGGAGAGCCGCTCTCCCGCTACGCGGTAGAAATCGGATACCACCAGGTCGCACTGGTGCTCCTCCATGGCCCGGACCAGCAGCCGTGTGGCGTCGGGCGTGATCCAGTCGTCGGCGTCCAAAAACTGGAGGTAGCGGCCCCGCGCCCGGTCCAGACACAGGTTCCGGGTGTCGGAAACGCCGGAATTCTCCTTGTGGATCACCTGGACCCGGCTGTCTTTGGCGGCGAATTCGTCGCAGAGGGCGCCGGAGCCGTCCCGGCTGCCGTCGTCCGCCAGAAGCAGCTCAAAATCTTCGTACTCCTGGTGCAGGACGCTCTCCACACAGCGGCGCAGGGCGGCCCCGGCATTGTAGACGGGGACAATGATGCTGACGGATGGACTCATAAAAACACTCCTAGAGCAGTTCACGGAAATAATGAGAAAAAAGGAAGCGAGGACGGGGATCGCAGGGCAAGGCGGAGGACGCAGGCGGGCTGACGCCCGCCAAGGATGACAACGCAGTCATGCAATTCCCGGACCGCTGAACTTTTCTCAGTATTTTCGGGAACTGCTCTAAGCCAAAAGAGACGGGCCGGGGATGAAAAATCCTCGCAAAGCGCTGTTTTTATGATACCACAAAATGCCCTGACTGCCAACGTCAAGGTTCACAGGCGTCCGCCCCGCCGCGCAGAGCCGCCAGAACCCGGCCTATGTCGCCGTCCAGGCAGACAGAGCGCCCCGCGATTTCGGCGGGACAAAAGCTCTGCCCCAGATTGACGCAGGCGTAGACCGCCTCCGGGTTCCGGGCGGCTTGCTGCCAGAAGGCGTATTTGATAATCCCCGGAGTATTCATCCCCACGCCGAGCTCCAGGTACAAAACGGCGCCCCGGCGATGGCGGCGCAAAAAGTCCTCATACCGCCGGGCGGCGGCGAACCAGCCTCCGTCCTGCACAAAGGCGTCGTCCGCCCGCAGGTTCATGGCCGCAGGCCTGCCGCATCTGGGACAGCGGGGAATCAGCTCCGCTGGGACCCGCATGTCCCGCTGCTCCGCCCACATTCTGCGCACGGCGCCCTCGTTGTCCCAGGTCTCCTGGCAGCAGGGGCCGGAGCATTGGAACAGGCCGTAGTCCCCCTGGGTGTAAAAGAGCCTCTCCTTGTCAAACCCCGCCAGCTGAAATTGATGGTCCACATTGGTGGTGAGGATAAAATAGTCCCTGCCCTCCAGCAGCTTCAGCAGATCCCCATACGCCGGCCCGGGGGCGCGCGCGTAGCGGTTCACCATGATGTGGCGGCTCCACCACGCCCAGTACTCCTCCGGCGAGGCAAAGGGGTAGAAGCCTCCGGAGTACATATCCTCAATGCCGTATTTTTCGGCGAAGTCTTTGAAATGCGCCTTAAACCGTTTCCCGGAGTAGGCGAGCCCCGCCGAGGCGGACAAGCCCGCCCCCGCGCCGACTGCCACGGCCTCCGCTCCGTCAAGCGCCGCTCTCAGGCGGCCGGTCTGGTCCGAGGGCGCGGCGGTAGACCGCCTCGTCCGTATCTGTGAAAACATTGAAAATCACCTTCCTGATAACCGAGTTCCCCCGGAGAAACTCCGTGACAGTCTCCACGGCGATCCCGGCGGCCTCCTGATTGGGGAAGTGAAACTCCCCGGTGGAGATACAGCAAAACGCCACGCTCTCCAGCCCGTGCTCCGCCGCCAGACGCAGGCACGAGCGGTAGCAGGACGCCAGTTCCTCCCTGTCCCGGCGGGTGACACGGCCCTGGACAACGGGTCCCACAGTGTGGAGGACATACCGGGCGGGGAGGTTGTATCCCCCGGTCAGCTTGGCCTGTCCGGCGGGCTCCGGATGGCCCTGGGCCCGCATGATCCGGCCGCACTCATCCCGGAGCTGGAGGCCCGCCGCCGAGTGGATGGCGTTGTCGACGCAGCCGTGGCAGGGGCAGAAGCAGCCAAGCAAAGCGGAGTTGTCCGCGTCCACGACGGCGTCCGCCCGGAGGCGGGTGATGTCCCCCCGCCACAGGGCCAGCCTGGGGTTTCCGGCGGTGACAGGCAGGCTGTCCGCCTCCACCGCGCCCCGGGCCTCCCGCTCCTCCGACAGCAGAGCGTCCTGGAGGGCCAGAAAGTCCCTCCGCAGCGGCATGGGCGGCCGGACGTTCATCAGACTGCGGAGCAGCCGGCGCTGGGCGGCGTCGTCCGGGGGGAAGCCACCCGCCTGGAGGCGGTACTCCGGCATCTCCGCCAGCAGCATATCGTTCAAATTGCGGATGGCCGTCAAGCGGTCCATTTCAGTCCCTCCTATCGCGGGTCCTCCCCCGTCGGGTCCGGGGGAGGACCCCTGTGCAAAATCAGCTGAAGAAAAATCCGGCGGTCATGTCCAGGTAGTTCTCCCCGCCGTAGGCCGGATACCGCTCCCGGACCGCGGCCTTGAAGGACGCGCCGTCTTGGCAGGAGGCGGCGATGGCCTTCAGCTGCTCCAGGTAGCCGATTTTGGTCTCGGCGTCCTTCAGGTCCTCCGGGGTGTAGTGGGAGGTGAGGATCAAGCTGCGCCCGGCCTGGATATAGCCCCGCAGCTGGGCGATCATGGCGTCGGCGCAGTCCGCCCCGGCCACAATGGAGTGGCAGTCGTGGCCCAGCATGTGGGTGTAGACCGCGTTGATCTCGGGAATCTCCACATCATAGGCCTCCGCCGTCCGGCGGATGACGAAGCGGATGCCGCCGATGGCCGTCTCGCCCTCGGCAAGGGTGTGGGTGACGGTGTGGACGGAGCTGTCAAACGCGCTGCCGAAGGCGGCGGCAAACTGGTCGATCAGGGCTTTTCCGCCGCCCTGGCGGGCGTACTCCGCGGCGTTGGCGGTGGCGTACTTGGGGGCGTCCGGCAGGAAGGAGGCGCCGGCGCCGTGATAGGCGATCAGCACGCCGGCCACGTCCCGGCCCTCCAGGTAGGCGTTCAGCGCGGCGACGCTGCTGACAAAGCAGGGGGACTCGATGACGACGAACCGCCCCGCCTTCTCTACAAGAAACACCTCGTCGCCGAGGGGGTCGCCGGTCTGGTAGGCGTGGAGCTTCATGCCGCCGAAGTTATAGATGCGCATCTCGCCCTGGCTCAGCCGGACGGTGGTGAATGTCCTCTTGTTCATAATGTATACCTCCGTAGATGTGTCGTTTGCGGCGGGGGTGTTCCCCGCTCCTGTGTCTGCATCATACAGCGGTGAAACGCCTTTGAAAAGTACGCACAATTTTGTGGCATAGTTACCCCGCGGTAACGATTGAGCGGTTACCGGTGGGTGACCATTGAATGCCTGCAAGCCTTTGCGGGCCGGGGACGGAGGCGGGAAAATTTTTTCTCTCCGCCTTGACCCCGGCCCGGCCGGTACGGTAAAATAGGGCGGTACGGCAATTTGGAAACCAGGAGACGGAGGAGAGATTATGACACTGCCAGCCTGCCCGGTGGAGACCACGCTGACGCTGATCGGCGACAAGTGGAAGGTGCTCATTATCCGGGACCTGATGCCGGGGACCAAGCGGTTCGGGGAGCTGAAAAAATCCATCGGCGGCGTGAGCCAGAAGGTGCTGACGTCCCAGCTCCGGCAGATGGAGGACTGCGGCCTGCTGACCCGGACGGTCTATCCGGAGGTGCCGCCCCGGGTGGAGTACGCCCTGACGGAGCTGGGGCGCAGCTTAAAGCCTGTGCTGGACGCCATGCAGGACTGGGGCGAGGCCTACAAGGCCAACAGTCCCTGACCCGGCGGGGCGGACGGCGCTTTGGTTGACAGGAGGAGCGAAACATGAAGGAAAAGCTGCTTTCAGATGCCTATCCCTTTTGGGAGCGGCTGTCGGCGGAGGAGCGGGCGGAGCTCTTGCAGAGCGCGGCGCTGGTGTCCTATCGGAAGGGGGAGTGCGTCCATCGCTCGGACATGGGCTGTACGGGGGCGGTACTGGTGCTCTCCGGGCTTCTGCGGGTGTACATTGTCTCCGAGGAGGGGCGGGAGGTGACGCTGTTCCGCATCCGCCAGGGGGAGCCCTGCGTGCTGGCGGCCTCCTGCCTGCTGGACGCCATCCAGTTCGACCTTGTGATTGAGGCGGCGGAGGCCGCAGAGGCCGTTGTGATCCCCGCCGGCGTGCTGCGGCCCATCATGGAGAGCAACCCGTATGTGGGCCTCTATATGTACCGCCAGGCCACGGAGCGGTTTTCCGAGGTGATGTGGATGATGCAGCAGATTTTGTTCATGGGGGCTGACCGCCGGGTGGCCATCTTCCTGTGGGAGGAGACGGCGGGCAAGGGCCAGCGTACGCTGCGGATGACCCAGGACGAGATTGCCCGGAACATCGGCAGCGCCCGGGAGGTAGTCTCCAGGGTGCTGAAATATCTGGCGGAGGAGGGCGCGGTCTCTCTGGGCAGGGGCCTGGTGGAGCTGAGGGACCCGGAGAAGCTGAGAAAACTTTTTGAATAATGTGACCCGGTTACATACACCGCCCCCTCTTTTTGATATACTAGGGATGTCAAAAAGAAAGGGCGGTGTTTTGAATGAAAGCGGCGATCTCCCTAAACCCGGACGCCGAGGTGGTCAGGAGCGTGCGGGAGGGCCTGGAGCGCACGGGGGGCTACTGCCCCTGCCGGCTGGAGCGGACGGAGGCCACCAAGTGCATGTGCCGGGAGTTCCGGGAGCAGGTGGCGGACCCCAATTTCGAGGGCTTTTGCCACTGTATGCTCTACTACAAATCCTACGAAAAAAAGGAGAATGAACATGAGAGAAGTAAACGGAAAGAACTTTGAGCAGGAGGTTTTGCAGTCCGACCTCCCCGTGCTGGTGGATTTTTACGCCGTTTGGTGCGGCCCCTGCCAGATGATGGCCCCGGTGGTCCACGAGCTGGCGGAGGCGTACGAGGGGAAGGTGAAGATGGTGAAGGTGAACGTGGACGAGGCCCAGGACCTGGCCATGTCCTACGGCGTGAGCAGCATCCCCACCCTGGCGTATTTTGAGGGCGGGCAGCTGAAAGGCGTCTCCGTGGGGTTTATCCCCAGGGAGGACCTGGAGCGGAAGCTGGCCGAGTGGGAAAAGGGCTGACGCCTTCCCCGGCGGTATGAAAAGAAGGGAGAGGAGGAGCCGTAAGGCTCCTCCTCTTGGACTGTTGGAAAAATCCCGCCGGACGTTTCCGGCAGTCTGAGTATTAGGCCATGTTTGATAAATGGCAAAATGCGCAGCGACGAGAGATTTTTTTGCCGATCAAGGCGATTTGACGCCGGCATACTCTGCGTATGGCAAGGAAAATCAACGCAAAGCGGCGGAAAAAGATCCGTCGCTTGGGCGTTTTGACATCTTTCAAACATGGCCTATTCAAGAAGCACAAAAAATTTTCAAAGGTTTTGTCCGGTTTTGGCGATTTTCAGACACTATATATTGAGCAGGCCTGGAAACCGGAGAACCCGTCCCGTCAGGGACGCGAAAGGAGTGGTCTGATGCAGTAAAACAAAAACGCACGAAATTGGAAATAAATAGTATTTTGACTTCAATGGGTTCTTCACTGGAGAACGGCCAGGCCTTGTTTAATAAATGGCGGAAGGCTCAGCGGCGAGAAATTTTTTCGCTTATCAAGGCCTAATAACCGCTATGTTTAGGAGGTTTTTTTATGGTTACATCTAGCATCCTGGATCGATTTTGGGTAAAGCCATCCGGTGTCCACAAAATGGCCTATCTGGTGCCCAAGAAGGGGGCATGTAGTCTGGAAAGCCTGTTCCCTGAGAAGGCGGCCCAAGACAAGGAGAATCTGCGCGCTTTCATGGAGGATGTAAAAAAGAATGGGACTGCCGTTCAGCTGACAAAGGAGCAGATCAGCCAGCTCTCGGAGAAATTCGAGCCCAACGATATGACCTATGAGGACTATCGTGCCTTCGTCGATCAACTCTGCGACTGGGGCGTTCTGCGCCGGGAAGACGCTCAGTATGTCTCGGTCGGCCCTCAGATGGGGGGGCTGGACCTGATCCCAGTGGACTTTGCTGAGCCTATGGGAAAAATTACACCGGCAAGAAATTATCAGCATTTTGACAGTTGCTTCTCCTCAAGCGGCGGAAACGCGCTGGTGTGGGCACGGTATTTGGCCAGCTTTGAGGACTTTAACCCTGATACGGGTTCCTTTGAGCGTGGTAGAAGCTCCATTTTGTTTGGAAAGATCCGGGATGTTCTGGAGATGATGCGGTAGTCCCGGTGTCAGAGCTTTCATCTCGCGGTAATTCTGAAAGACACGCTAAAAAATAAATTGAGATTTTCTGCTGTTAAGTCAGAAAATTCCCAGCTTCAGAGGAGGAGCCTTACGGCTCCTCCTCTATTTTGATCGTTCCATGCTCTTTTTCATAAGCGGCGATATACTGTTCCAAAGCCACCTCCATCTCTTTTGTGGCGGAACGGTGATGGATTTTGCCGATCCATTTCATTTTCGCAATAACGTCCTCCGAGACACGCAAGGAAAACGGGGTATAATAATTTCCCACAGCAATACCTCAATCATAATGATGTCAATATTATATCAATTCAATTAGAATTCATATTGACATCTATATGATGTCTGTTATAATGAGCATTATGGATTATTTTAATATTGACAAAAAATGATTTGCCGCAATTGCGAGCACTATATTCGTTACTATATGAGGCTGAATCATACGTTTTTCAGCACCCCTGACGGCCGCTGCGGACTTTCGCCGTTTGAGCTCCGGCATTTTCGGTCTCGCGGCTGTCTATATTTTTCCAGGCCCCGAAATCCTCCCGACTAATCACCGCCCGCGCACACTAGGCCTTTTTTCAAACAAGGCCTGGAGCAGTTCCCAAAAATAATGAGAAAGAAGGAAGAGGAGGCGCCTTACGGCGCCTCCTCTTCCTTCTTTATGATACAGTTGTCTGCCGCAAATTTCAAAAATATTCCAATCAACTCATTTCTGGTCCGGCCGGTTTCTTTGGCGATGGAGTCCAGCTTTTCCACAGTCTCTTCACGGACGCGGATGGAAAATGTACGGTATCCATCTTCTCCTTTTTTTCGTTTTGCCTTTTCGCCCAAAACAAGTTTGTCCATTTTATCACCGTCCTTATATCATATTTTCTACTTGAATTCCAAAGAAATATATATTTATAACATATACCCGCATGAAAAAGCACATTCCTCGCGGCCCCGGCTCTCAACGATCTGCAATTTCGAATTTTTTATAGACTAGAGGTGTTCATATGCCAAACCAAACCTGCGAAAACTGCAGACACTTTGTCCAGCACTATGTAAAAGACCGGCGCTCCAAATTTGTGCCCATTTACGAAGGCCGCTGCGGACATCCGCAGCTGAAAGCCCGGAAAACAGACACGCCGGCCTGTGAAAGATTCTCTGCCAGAAAAAGCAATACATAGTTTCTCCGCCGCCCGCGCACACTAACGCCACTGAATCGAAAACACGGCGCGCGGTCAGACGGAACAAGGCTCCGTCCCGCACCGCGGGCGGAGCTTTTGTTCAGTGTTCCAATAAAACACATCGGGAGGAATGGACCATGACCAGAGACTGCACCAACGGCGGCTGCGCCTGCACCCCCAACCAGAGCATCAAGTGCACCGTCAATAACTGCGCCCATCACTGCCAGGACACCCAGTACTGCGGCCTGAACACCATCCAGGTGGGCACCCATGAGACCAACCCCACCATGGTGGAGTGCACCGACTGCCAGAGCTTCAAGCTGAAATAAAGAGGGGACTGCGTCTCCCCCTTTAGATTCTCCCTCGCCAGTCTGCGGACTGGCGGACGCCGCCCCGGGCGGCTGGGTCAATGTATGTTCGACAGGTACACGCCCTGCCGAACATGATTGAAAAACCTTGCTCTGCCGCAGGCAGAGCAAGCGGGGAAACCTGGGTTTCCCCTGAATCCCCTTCCTGCGGGCGGGCGGCCCGGCGGGCCGTCCGTCCACTCGGGAGCGGGGGTACATACGATGGGGAGGGATTGCTTTGAGGAAAAACAGCTGGGCCGCCGCCGCTGCCGGCGGGGCGGCTGGGGCCGCCAACGGGCTTTTCGGCGGCGGCGGGGGGATGGTGTTTCTCCCCATCCTCTCCCGCTGGGGCGGACTGGAGCAGCGCAAGCTCTACGCCACCTGCGTGGGGGTCATCTTTCCCGTGTGCCTGGTGTCGGCGGCGGTGTATCTCCTGCGGGGCGGTGTGTCCGTCATGACCGCTCTGCCGTATCTGGCCGGGGGACTCATCGGCGGTTTCTTCGGCGGAAAGCTCTACGGCAAAATCTCCACCAAGTTCCTCAAGTGGCTCTTCGCCGCCTTCCTCTTCTACGCGGGGGTGAAATATCTGCTGTGACGGACTGGATTTTTCCCTTCCTCTGCGGCCTGGGGGCCAGCGTGATCTCCGCCTGGGGCGTGGGCGGCGGGACGCTTTTGCTGCTGGTGATGACCCTCTTTTTGGGCGTGGACCAGCGGACGGCCCAGGGGATCAACCTGCTGTTCTTTCTGCCCACCGCCGTCAGCGCCCTGGTGTGCCACTGGAAAAACGGCTACTTGGACAAGCCCACCCTGAAAGCCGCCGTCCCCCCGGCGGTGATCCTGGCTCTGGCGGGGGCCTGGGCCGCCACGGCCCTGGATGTGGAGCTGCTGCGAAAGCCCTTTGGGGTCTATCTTCTGCTCTCCGGCGTCAGCCTCGTGTGGCCGGGAAAGAAAAAGGGCGGAAAAGCCTCTTGACAGCCCCGGCGAAAAATGCCATAATGACCATGAAAAACAGGGGAGCCGAAAGGCTGAGAGGAAGCGCCGCTTCGACCCTTTTACCTGATGTGGGTAATGCCACCGTAGGAAGTTTTCATGGAAGCTCCAGGCGGATTCCCACATGGGAGTCCGCCTGTTTTTGATTTCCTTGACAGAGAGGAGCGTGGGGAGAGGTACATAACAGGCATCCCGGTTCACCGGGAGCGGGCCGAGGGGGAGCGCCCTGGGCCCGGGCCATTTGACAGCGATGGGAAGCCGTGTTCCGGCGTGAGAGGGGGCCAGCAAGCCCCGACCGAATTTTCCAGCGGGCGGAAGAACCGTCCGCAGCCTTGCCCTGCAAGGGGAAAACGCTGTCCCCGCCGCTGTTTTCTCCCTGCCCGTCTTTTTCCCGAAGCGGAAAAAGAGACAAAAAGAGCCCTGCCGCGCCCCTGGCACGGCAGAGAGGTCTTTTTGAAATCCGATCTGTAAAGGAGTTGTTTTTTATGATCGTCACCAAATACTGTTCTCCGAAATCTACGAAAAAGCTGGCCTTGGCCGGCGTGCTGTGCGCCGTGGCAATAGTGGGCAGTATGTTCTCCTTCCCCGTGTTCGGCAGCAAGTGCGCCCCGGTACAGCACATGGTCAACGTCCTCTGCGCCGTGTTCCTGGGGCCCTGGTACGGCCTGGGGGCCGCCTTCGCGGCCAGTCTTTTGCGCAACCTCCTGGGCCTGGGAAGCCTGCTGGCCTTTCCGGGCAGCATGTGCGGCGCGCTGCTGTGCGGCCTGGCCTGGAAGAAGTCCAAAAATCTCTGGCTGACCCTGGCGGCGGAGGTCTTTGGCACCGGCATCATCGGCGGCCTCCTGTCCTACCCCATCGCCGTGGCCTTCATGGGCGTGGACGCCGGCACCGTGGCCTTTTACGCCTATGTGGTGCCCTTCCTGGTCTCCACCGTGGGGGGCTCTATTCTGGCGGGGGCACTGGTGTTCGCCCTGCAAAGGAGCGGGGCCCTGGGCACCATGCGTGGCGCTCTGGAGCACTGACCGCGGCAATTTCCGCTGAGCCCGGTCCCCCGACCGGGCCATCCCCGGGAGATCCATTTTTAAGGGAGGGAACCCCATGCCGGACTTCACCTGTCTGGACCGGATTCGGGCCCGCAGGCCCCTGATCCACTGCGTCAGCAACATCGTCTCCGCCAACGACTGCGCCAATCTGGTGCTGGCGGCGGGGGCCGGCCCCATCATGGCCCACGCGCCGGAGGAGGCGGCGGACATCACCGCCGCCAGCGCCGCCGTGGTGCTGAACACCGGCACGCCGGACGAGGCCCGGTTCCGCACCTGCCTTTTGTGCGGGAAGGAGGCGGCCCGTCTGGGCCGGCCCGTGGTCCTGGACCCGGTGGGCGTTGGGGCCAGCCCCTGGCGGCTGGAGCGGGTGGGGGCGCTGCTGGAGAGCTTTCCTGTCTCCATCCTCCGGGTGAACCTGGGAGAGGCCCGGGCCCTGACCGGAGGCGGAGGCGGGGAGGCGGGGGTGGACAGTCCCGCTCCCGCCTCCCTGGAGGAGCGGGCAGACGCCGCCCTGGCGCTGGCGAGGCGGTACCGGGCCGCGGTGCTGCTCACCGGGCCGGAGGACCTTGTCGCCGACGGGGAGAGCGTCCAACAGGTCTTCGGCGGGAGCCCGCGGATGACGTCTGTTACCGGGACGGGATGTATGCTGTCGGCCCTGTGCGGCGTGTTCGCCGCCGTGGAGCCAGCGCCCATGGCCGCGGCCCTGCTGGCCTCCGCCTTCTGGAAGACCTGCGCCCGCCGGGCGGAGGAGCGGGCCGGGGGACGGGGTCCCGGCAGCTTCCGCACGGCCCTGCTGGACGCCGCCGGGACGCTGACTGCGGCGGACCTGGCGGCAGAGACAGATGCGAAGACAATGTAAAAGGCCGCGCCGACAGGCGCGGCCTTTTACATTGTGCCGAACGCGCCGGACGGTGCTCCGGGGATGCACTTGTCAGAGGCGCTTTCACCAAAGATTTTATGCAGAGCCCGCCCCTGCAAAACCGCAAGACCAAATGGCGGATAATAAAAGGCGCGGCCGGACGCTCCCGGCCTGTCCGGCGTATTGTGTTTTCTCCAGGAATTGTCTATAATCGACTTTCGGGAGGGATGCCTATGTTTATGTTTTTATTTCGAAAAGACCCCCGGCTCCCGCCGGACAGGCATGCGGAGAGGGATTTGCCAAAAGAGGCCTTGCAGGCTCTGCTGACAGAGTACTCCTCTCTGCGGGAGGAGGCGCAGCATGACGACACCCATCAAATACAGCTTGTGACGATTACATTTTCCACATTGGCTGCAGCTGCCGGCGCCGCGGCTGCTCTTTTCAGCGAAGTGCCCGAGAAAACAAGCGTGTTCTTCGCCTTCGTCGTCCTGCCGTGCCTTGCGATGTTCATGGGGCTTTTGTGGATTGATCTGATCTACCGGCGGACCCGTTTTGGATGCTACACCAGACTTCTGGAGGATAAAATCAACGCTCTGCTGCAGCCCAATGCACAGCCGCCCCAACAATTCATGGCATGGGAGCACTGGCTGCAGGCGCTTGAAGAGGAGTCCGGTTCCTTTGGGCAGACCCGGTTTTTTCGGGGCTGCATTGTGACTGGAAGCTGGGTTGCGGCACCTTTTTTGATTATGGCGGCCTATTTCCTCCTGGAGGACGGCCCGTTTTTCGCCGCGCTTGAAAGAGTTCACGGCATCTGCCGCACATATTGGCCGGTTACAATTTTCATGCTGGCAGTCTACGCGATTTATTTTTCCCTCTATTTCATGTTCGTGAGGAGAATCCTTCAGTTTCCGTCCAGGGACGCCTGATTGCCGTGATTCTATTTTCCGCCGCCGCCGCATAGGTTGTCCCAGAGGTGATGCACATGAGAAAAAAGCCCATCCTCCCTGCCGGACTCCTCCGGCGGCTGGAGGCAGGAGTCGTGGGGGCGGCGGTGCTGTGGGCGGCGGCGGTCACAGCCGGCAGCGACACCGCCGCCGCGGCCCTCTCGGCCCTGCGGGAAGCTCTGCCAATGGGGGCGCTGCGCTGGGAGCTGGGGGACCTGTGGCCGCAGGACCAGCTGTCTCCCGCCGCCGTGCTGGCCATCAGCCAGGCGCCGCTGCTGCTGTCCGCCCGGGCGGAGGTGGCGGAGCTGTGGCAGAGCGCGGAAACGGCGCCCCCCGCGGCGGCGGACGAGGAGACAGAGGAGGCCGCCCCTACCCCGGTGGAGGAGACGCCCCTGGACGTTCCATCCCCCGCCGCGGCGGAGGACAACGGCGTTCCCGCCCGGACCCTGGTGCCCAACGACCCCAGCGGCTACACCGTCTTTGGGCGCTGCTACATCAGCAATTCCACGGACTATGAGATTCCCCTCACGGCGTTGGGGGAGCCCTTCGCGGCAACTCTTACCGACGAGGAGCCCCAGATTTTAATCATCCACACCCACGGCAGCGAGGCCTACACCCCCGCCCCGGGGACGGAGGTGGTCTGGTCTGGCGACTACCGCACCACGGACACCCGCTACAACGTGGTGAAGGTGGGGGACGAGATGGCGGCGGTGTTCGGCGAGGCGGGGATCTCTGTCCTCCATGACCGGACGCTGTACGACTATCCCTCCTACTCCGGGGCCTATGACCGGTCCCTGTCGGCCATTCAGAGCTATCTGGCCCAGTATCCCTCCATCCGCTTCATCCTGGATGTCCACCGGGACGCCATTGAGGACGGCCAGGGCAACCAGTACAAGGTGGTCTCCCCCGTCGAGGGCCTGGGCACCTCCGCCCAGATGACGCTGGTAGTGGGCAGCGACGGCAGCGGCCTGATGCACCCGGACTGGATGGAGAACCTGCGGCTGGCGGTGGCCCTCCAGCAGGATATATTGGCGGAGTACCCCACGCTGATGCGGCCGCTGCTGCTGCGCAACTCCCGGTACAACCAGCACGCCACCACCGGGTCGCTGCTGGTGGAGGTGGGGGCCGCCGGAAACGCCCCGGAGGAGGCGGCCCTGGCGGGCCGGATTCTTGCCCAGCGCATAACGGAGGTGCTGCGGGCCCAGAGCAAGTAGATCTCACAGGTGGGGAAGGCTTTTTCGGTATTGCCGCAGGGCCTGCTCTCGGGCGGGGTCCCCGGCCTCGTCCAGCTTGGCCAGCAGGGCGGCGCGGTCTTTTGGCAGGTCCCCCTGGACCACCACGGCGTTGGAGGCCCCCAGCGTGGCGAACCACACGGGGATCTCCAGCCGCTCCACCAGGGTCCGGACCTCCTCCAGCTTCTCCACCTCGCTCTCCTCCGACCAGCTTCCCGCCTGCATCTCCCTGTACAGCCGGGACTCCGGGAAGACGGTGAGCATGGAGGAGCCGATGATTTTGGGGTGGGTCCGGTTGAAAACCGCCGCCGAGGCGGCGGCCCCCTCGGCGCCGTGTCCCGCCCCGGGGAGGCCCGCCAGATACATGAAGCAGTAGTCGATTCCGGCGCCGTCCAGGCGGCGGCACTGCTCCACGATGTCCTCCGGTTCGTACCCCTTGTCCATAAAGCGGAGAGAGGGGCCGTGGCCCGTTTCCACGCCGATGCTGAGCCCCGTATAGCCCAGCTCCCGGAGGGCGCGCAGTTCTTCCTCCGTCTTTCTGCCCGCGTCCGTCACCCGGGCGAAGCAGCCGATGGTCCCGCAGGCGGGGAGATACTGCCCGATCAGGCCCGCGATGTGTTTCAGCCGGTCGAAGGACAGGGCGAAGGAATTGGCCCCGGTGAGAAAGACCCGGCGGACCCCGCCGGGCTCCGGCAGGCCCTGGAGCAGGGCGGCCAGCTTCCCCATGGGGTCGTGGGCCGTCATCTGGGCCTCCCGCAGGTCCGCCTCCACCGTCTGCGGCGGCGTCATCCGGAAGCGGAAGGGCAGATCGTCGTAGAGGGTGCAGAATTTGCAGCGGTGCCAGGTACAGCCCGCCGTCACCTCCAGCAGGAGGGAGCCGGCCTCGTAGGGCGGCCGCCAGATGGTTCCCGTGTAGTGCATGTTCATCGCTCCTTTCCCCTGCAATGTAACAGGGAAGAGGGGGGTTCGCAAGTACGGTCTTTTTTCGGCGATACTGTCTTTTTTCGTACCAAAGCCTTTTCCGCAGGCCGCCGGGATGGTATACTGGTCTCCAATCCAAGCGCAAAGGAGGCGCGTTCCGTGTCGGAAAACAAATTCAGCGGTCCGGAGGCCCTGGCCCGCTGCGTCCCCATGAGCCGGCTGCAGTCCGTTCTCTCCGGCAAGTGGAAGATTTTGATTTTGTGGTACGTGGCCTTTTACAAGGTCCAGCGGTTCGGCCAGCTGCTGCGCCGCCTGGACGGCGTCACCCAGTCCACCCTGACAAAGCAGCTGCGGGAGCTGGAGGCGGACGGCTTCCTCTGCCGGCAGGTCTACCCGGAGGTGCCGCCGCGGGTGGAGTACACCCTGACGGAGCTGGGAGAGGGCTTTATGCCGGTGCTGGAGGCCATGCTGCGCTGGAGCGAAAAAAACCTGTGCCCGCCGGGGTATGTGAGCCCCTATGGGGAGGGGCCCCGGGACCTGGGGGACGGGACGGACAGTCCGGTGCTCCAATGACGTGGAAAGGGCGGGACATCTTTCGATGTCCCGCCCTCCGGCTTATTCCAATATTTCACTTCCGGCAAGACCCGCCAGTTTATGCAGGTGCTCAATGGGAAACGGGGGAGCGGCCATGGGCCGCGCCGCAATGGACAGCAGCTTCATGGGATTGTCGTCCGCCGCCACACGGTTGGAAGACAGCGCTCCGCACCGTTTGCAGCGGTGGATGACCGCCCACTCCCCGCCCTTCCGGACCCAGACCGCCACCGGCTCCATCAGCCCGCCGCAGTCCGCCGCCCGGTCTCCGGGCTCGATGTCCAAATGCAGACTGGTGAGGCAGTTGGGGCAGTGGTTGCGGTGTCCGCTTCCGGCCCCCTCGGGGCCCACGGGCCAGCCGCAGGCCTTGCAGGTGAAGGCATCGCCGCAGGGATGGGTCTTGTAATAGCCTTTTTGGAATGTCTTTCTCTTGTTCTCCCGGTTCATGGGGTGATTCCTCCTGATAGAATTGATGCAATCCTATGGGAGGCAGGTTTTGCGCGAAATGTGTCCTGACCTCCCGGTCAGACCACACGCTCCAAGTGTTTGCGCTTCATGGGGCACAGCTCCTTCTCTCGGTTGCTCTGTCCCGCGGGACAGGCCGGAATCAGAATACCATATTGCCCCGCCGCCGTCAACCCTGTCACCGATTCCTCTGCCGCCGCCTATACTGGCATACGGGCGGTGTTCCGCCCGAACCTGAATCAAAGGCGGAGATACGCTATGCTGCAATCTTTACAATGGGCGGCTTTGGGCACCGGGTTCACCTTTTTGATGACCACCCTGGGCGCCGCCACGGTGTTTTTCCTCTCCGGGGAGCCGAAGCCCCGGTTTCAGCGGGCCATGCTGGGCTTTGCCGCCGGGGTGATGACAGCGGCCTCCGTGTGGAGCCTGCTGCTGCCCGCCATCGACCAGGCGGAGGGGGACGGGCGGTTCCCCGGCTGGCTTCCGGCGGCCGCCGGGATGCTGCTGGGGGTGGTGTTCCTGGCGGCTCTGGACGCCATGCTGCCCCATCTGCGGCGAAACCGGGAGCTGACCGACGACGCCTGGCGGCAAAACACGCTTCTGATGACCGCCATCACGCTACATAACGTGCCAGAGGGCATGGCGGTGGGGCTGGCCTTCGCCCTCGCGTCCCAGGGGGAGAACTTCGCGGGGGCGGCGGCCCTGGCCATGGGCATCGGCATCCAGAACTTTCCCGAGGGAGCAGCCATCGCCCTGCCCCTGCGGCAGGAGGGCCGCAGCCGCTTCCGGGCCTTCTGGGGCGGCATGATGTCCGGGATCGTGGAGCCGCTGTTCGGCGTCCTGGTGGTGCTGGCGGCGGCTTGGGCCCAGCCGCTGATGCCCTGGCTTTTGAGCTTTGCGGCGGGAGCCATGCTGTACGTGGTGGTGGAGGAGCTGGTGCCCCAGGCCCACAGCCGGGCAGGCACCTGCGGGTTTGTGACGGGGTTTCTCATTATGATGGTGCTGGACGTGGCGCTGGGGTAATTTCTCGATCAGATCTGCGCCGCCCGCGTTCAGTCTCTCAAATTCCTGTCCCAGTCAGGCAGGCAGCGGCCGCACGGCAAAATCTTGTCTCGGAAAAAATCTCTCGCCGCTGCGCATTGTGCCGTTTATCAAACAGGGCCTAAAGGGCAAAAATCCGCGGTTGACAAATCCGCCGCCGCTTTTTATAATATTCTTCAAAGCGATGACGGAGAGGGACGGGGATGCGAACCCTCAGAGAACCGGCGGACGGTGCGAGCCGGCGGGAACGGTCCCCAGCGCCTATGGCTCCTGAGCCGGACGTTCGATAAGGTAGGGCGTCCCGTGTCCGCCGCGTTAGGGCGGAGGGGCTGTTGGGCCCCGTGAGGGGCGTCCGGCCGCGAGGCCGGCGCAATTTGAGTGGTACCGCGGAAGCAGCGGCTTTCGTCTCAAAGAACTTCTTTGGGACGAGAGCCGCTTTTTCGTCCCGTGCATACCGGAAAGGAGCAACAGCCATGAGCAATTACCGTCCCGAAACCATCTGTGTCCAGGGGGGCTACACCCCCGGCAGCGGCGAGCCCCGGCAGATTCCCATCATCCAGTCCACCACCTTCAAATACGCCACCTCCGAGGAAATGGGCAAACTCTTTGACCTGGAGAGCAGCGGCTATTTCTACTCCCGCCTCCAGAACCCCACCTGCGACTATGTGGCCGCCAAGATCGCCGCCCTGGAGGGAGGCGCCGCCGCCATGCTCACCTCCTCCGGTCAGGCGGCCAACTTCTTCGCCCTTTTTAACCTGGCCTCCTGCGGGGACCACATTGTCTCCTCCTCCAGCATCTACGGCGGAACCTTCAATCTCATCTCCGTCACCATGGCCAGGATGGGCGTGGAGGCCACCTTCGTCTCCCCGGACTGCACAGCGGAAGAGCTGGAGGCGGCCTTCCGGCCCAACACCAAGGCCGTCTTCGGCGAGACCATCGCCAACCCCGCCCTGACGGTGCTGGACATCGAAAAGTTCGCCGCCGCCGCCCACGCCCACGGCGTGCCCCTCATTGTGGACAACACCTTCGCCACCCCCGTGGGCTGCCGCCCCTTTGACTGGGGCGCGGACATCGTCACCCACTCCACCACCAAATACATGGACGGCCACGGGACCGCCGTGGGCGGGGCCATTGTGGACTCCGGCAGATTCGACTGGATGGCCCACGCGGACAAGTTCCCCGGCCTCTGCACCCCGGATGAGAGCTACCACGGCATCACCTACGCCGAGAAATTCGGCAGAGAGGGGGCCTTCATCACCAAGTGCACCGCCCAGCTCATGCGGGACCTGGGGTGCACCCCCTCCCCCCAGAGCGCTTTCTATCTGAATCTGGGGCTGGAGAGCCTCCATGTGCGGATGCAGAGGCACTGCGAGAACGGCCAGGCCGTGGCGGAGTTTCTGGCGGCGCACCCCAAGGTGGCCAGCGTCAGCTACTGCGGACTGCCCGGAGACAAATACCACGCTCTTGCAAAGAAGTACCTGCCCCGCGGCTCCTGCGGCGTAGTGTCCTTTGAATTGAAGGGCGGGCGGGAGGCCGCCGGGATCTTCATGCGCCATTTGAAGCTGGCGGCCATCGAGACCCACGTGGCCGACGCCCGGACCTGCTGTCTCAACCCCGCTTCCTCCACCCACCGGCAGATGACCGACGAGCAGCTCGCCGCCGCCGGCGTCCCCGCGGGCCTGATCCGCATTTCCTGCGGCCTGGAGAGCGGAGAGGATTTGATCGACGACATCCGGCAGGCGCTGGAGGCGGTGAACTGATGCCCATTAAAATTCCAAACCGTCTCCCCGCCACCAAGACCCTGACGGAGGAGAACATCTTCGTCATGACGGAGACCCGGGCCATTACCCAGGACATCCGGCCGTTACAGATCCTCCTTTTGAACCTGATGCCCACCAAAGCGGACACGGAGACCCAGCTGGCCCGGGTGCTGGGCAACACGCCCCTCCAGATCGACCTGGAGCTCATCGCCCCGGCGGGACACATCTCCCGAAACACCTCCCAGGAGCACATGCTGTCCTTCTACAAGACCTTCGCGGAGGTGCGGGAGCGGACCTTTGACGGCCTGGTCATCACCGGCGCGCCGGTGGAGCACCTGCCCTTTGAGGAGGTGGACTACTGGCCGGAGCTGTGCGAGATCATGGAGTGGAGCAAGAGCCATGTCCACTCCACCCTCCACATCTGCTGGGGCGCCCAGGCGGGGCTGTACTACCACTACGGAATCCCCAAGCGGCAGCTGGACTGCAAGCTCTTCGGCGTCTTCCGGCACACCCTGGAGGACCCCAATTTCATTCTTTTCCGGGGCTTTGACGACACCTTCTGGGTTCCTCACTCCCGAAATACCACTGTGGACCGGGAGGACATTGAGGCCGTCCCGGAGCTGAAAATTCTGTCCAGCTCCCCGGAGGCGGGGGTCTACGCCGTCAAGACGGCCCAGGGACGGCAGGTGTTCCTCATGGGCCATGCGGAGTACGACAGGGACACCCTGAAAAAAGAGTACCTGCGGGACGTGGCCGCCGGGGTGGACATCCGCCTCCCAAAGCACTATTTCCCGGAGGATGATCCAGGGCGGGAGCCTCTGGTCCGCTGGCGCTCCTGCGCCCACCTGCTCTACGGCAACTGGCTGAACTACTGCGTGTATCAGACCACGCCCTACGACATCGGGGGCATTCGCCGCGGCGTCCGCACGGACGAGTGAATAAAAGCGCCGTCTCCAGCCGGAGACGGCGCTTTTATTCAGTCAATATAGAACAGTCGAATTTCTGTCCGAATCGGGACACGACTCCGCGGGCCGCTGACTTGGGGAGATTTTCAGTCCGCCGTTCCGATCTGCGCCTCCACCCGCCGCATGGTGCGCCGCAGGAAGATGATGCTCAGCACCAGGGAGACCACCTCCGAGATGGGGAAGCAGAACCACACCAGATCCAGCACCCCCGTCCGGGCCAGAAGCCACGCCGCCGGCAGCAGCGCCACCAGCTGGCGGCAGACGGAGCAGATCAGCGTATATATCGGGTTTCCGATGGCCTGGCAGACGGAGCCGGCGATGATGTCGAAGCCCGCCAGCAAGAAGGAGTAGCTGATGACCCGCAGGGCCACCGTGCCAATGTCCAGCATCTCTGCCGAGGGGCTGAAAAAGCCCAGCAGGGTCTCCGGGATCAGGTTAAAGGCCGCGCAGCCCAGGCACATGATTACCGTGGCGGTGACGGCGGTGAGCTGGAAGGTCCGCTTCACCCGGTCCAGCCGGGCGGCGCCGTAGTTGTAGGAGATGATGGGCACCATGCCGTTGTTCAGGCCGAACACGGGCATGAAAATGAAGCTCTGGAGCTTGAAATAGGCTCCGAAGACGGCAGTGGCGGTGTCGGTGAAGCCCATCAGGATCTTGTTCATGCCAAAGACCATGATGGAGCCGATGGACTGCATCACGATAGAGGGCACTCCCACCCGGTAGATCTCCCGGACGATGGCCCGGTCCGGGCGGATGTCCTTGACGCGGATATGGATGTCCTTGTTGTACCGCAAATTGATGATAAGGCCGATGCAGGCGGCGACGATCTGGCCCAGCACCGTGGCGGCGGCGGCTCCTGCCACCTCCATGCGGGGAAAGCCAAAGAGGCCGAAGATCAAAATGGGGTCCATGACGATGTTGATTACTGCGCCGATCAGCTGTGTAACCATGGAGAATACCGTCCGCCCCGTGGACTGGAGCAGCCGCTCAAAGCAGAACTGGCTGAAAATACCGATGGACAGCCCCAGGCAGATGCGGGCGTAGTCCGTGCCGTAGTCCACAATGGAGGCGATGTCCGTCTGGGCCAGGAAAAAGGGGCGGGCCAGCAGGACACCGCAGACGCCGAAGATGATGGCGCTGAGGAAAAAGATAAAGATACCGGTATTGGCGGCCCGGTCGGCCTGGTCCTGGTCCTTCTCCCCCAGGGAGCGGGAGAGAAGGGCGTTCATGCCCACACCAGTGCCGCCGCCCACGGCGATCATCAGGTTTTGCAGAGGGAATGCCAGAGAGACGGCGTTCAGGGCGTCCTGGCTCAGCCGGGCCACGAAAATGCTGTCCACCACATTATAGAGGGCCTGGACCAGCATGGAGATCATCATAGGCACCGCCATGCCGGCCAGCAGCGGACCGATGGGCATCACGCCCATCTTATTCTCTTGGGTTGATTGCTGAGGGTTATTTTTCATCTTTGCAGTCCTTTCTGTATACACAGGGGTTCACTGAAAAAGGACGCGGCTCTTTCAGCCGCGCCTATTAAAGGCTCGAGAGGGGGGCTGTACCGTGGAAGCTTGGGGGAATGGGGGGAATGTAGGAAATGGAAAGATTGGGAAGATGGGGAGGGATGGCCCGCACAGGGGTGCGGGCCATCCCCCCTCAACCATCCGGCATCAGGATTACTTTTTCAGCTCCCCGGTTGCCAGCTGAGTCAGATAGGCATTCAAAAATCCGTCCAGGTCCCCGTCCATCACGGCGTCGATGCCGCCGGTCTCATAGCCTGTGCGGGTATCCTTTACCATCTGGTAAGGCATGAACACATAGGAGCGGATCTGGCTGCCCCACTCGATCTTCATCTGCACGCCCTTGATGTCGGAAATCTTCTCCGCGTGCTGCTGGGCTTTCAGCTCCAGGAGCTTTGCCCGGAGCATCTTCATGCAGTTGTCCTTGTTCTGGAACTGGCTCCGCTCCTGCTGGCTGGCGACCACAATGCCCGTGGGCTTGTGGATCAGCCGCACGGCGGAGGAGGTCTTGTTGACGTGCTGGCCGCCGGCGCCGCTGGCCCGGTAGACCTGCATCTCGATGTCCTCCTCCCGGATCTCGATGGTCTCGTCGTTCTCGATCTCCGGCATGACCTCCACGGCGGCGAAGGAGGTCTGGCGGCGGGCGTTGGCGTCAAAGGGGGAGACCCGCACCAGGCGGTGGACGCCGTTTTCGCTCTTCAAAAGGCCGTAGGCGTTCTCACCCTCGATGGAGATGGCGGCGGACTTGATGCCCGCCTCGTCGCCGTCCTCGTAGTCCAGAATTTTGTAGGTGAAGCCGTGGCGCTCCACCCAGCGGGTGTACATGCGGTAGAGCATCTGGGCCCAGTCCTGGGCCTCGGTGCCGCCGGCGCCGGCGTGGAACTGCAAAATGGCGTTGGAGTTATCGTACTCCCCGGAGAGGAGGGTGGTCATGCGGGTCTCCTCCACCTGGCGCTCCAGGGCGGCGCACTCTCCCTTGAGCTCCTCCAGGATCTCCTCGTCCTCGGCCTCCTGGCCCATTTCGCAAAGGGCGGTCAGGTCCTCCCAGGCAGTGAGGAGCTTTTCCTGCTTTGTGACCTTGTTCTGGAGCTGCTTGAGGCGCTGCTGCACCTTCTGGGAGCGCTCCAGGTCGTTCCAGAAGCCGTCCTGGGCGGTCTCGTCCTCCAGCCGCGCGGCCTCCTGTCGGGCGCTGTCGATGTCCAGGGCGGCGGAGAGCTTGTCCAGCTCGGGGCGCAGGTCCCGGAGTTTTTGTTTATAGGCGTCGTATTCGATCAAAGCCATAGCGTTTCTCCGTTTCTTCCAATTTCATTAGCCATAGTATTATATAGGAGGAAGATTTATTTGTAAAGGGAAACCTTTTCGAGAGGGGGAGGTTTTGCTCGCCCTTGCGGGCGGGGGGATTTTTGCCATGATGATGGCTGGGCAGATGCACCCCCCATTTTCTCTTTTTCTGCGCGCAGAAAAAGAGAAAACGGGCCGTGCACGGTCCAAAAGAGAAAAAGACTTTTTGGCGCTCGCGGGAGTGTTTCGCTTTAATTGAAGGCGGTCAGCAGGCTTGATGCGTGGACGCAGGGATGTTCTTCTCTTCCCGCGCTTCGCGCCTGGCTGGGTCCATGTGAGATGGTGCCCTATTCTACCGGCCTTCTTGCAGCAGAACTGCGGGGCCAGCAGCCCTCTGCTGGTCATCTTCTCTCAATCTCCAGCACTTTCGCAGAAGACTTGTGGGGCCCGGTCCCCTGACCGGGCCATCCCCCCCAACTCCCCCTGCACTTCCTGCGGAACACCCTGTAGGGGCCGGGCTCTGACCCGGCCCGTTCCCCCGATTGCCTCCGCACCTCCCAACCATCACCGATTTTTGCCTGCGCCGAGAAATTGAAATATTTACCAGGCCAGGCTCCGACGGGGCGGGACCCGCTGGGGCCTGACGGTTTTCACCAGATTGTTACCGATCTGATACGAAAATGTTGCAGGTTGTTCATAATTTGTTCATGATTTTAAGGGCGGTTTCAGCTATCTTTTAGAGAGGTATATTATGTAACCTGTAAGTACCCGCGATCCGACATTTTATGGAGGGATTCTTTATGAATGGATTATGGAAAAAACGTATACCGGCGTTTCTTTTGACGCTGGTGATGATCGTCAGTTTGATGCCTGCGGCGTTGGCGGATGAGCCAAACGACGAAAATACCTCTCCGGAAGGACATACCCATTCCTTTAGTTGGGCAACTACCAAAGAGGCAACCTGTACAGAGGCCGGTGTGCGGACCGGAACCTGTACTGTCTCTAACTGCTCAGAAACAACAACAGAATCTCTTCCGTCTCTAGGCCATCAAATAGGTTCCTGGACAACAGATACAGAAGCGAATTGTACTACCCCCGGTTCTCAATCCGCAATCTGCTCTCGCTGCAATGAGACGCAGACCCGGCCAATCAATGCGTTGGGGCACAAGTATGGCAATTGGACGACAAATAAAGAAGCGACCTGTACCGAAAAAGGTGAGCGTACGCGCGTATGCGAGACTTGCGGTACTCCCCAAACAGAGCCCCTGCCGCTCGCTGAGCACACCTACAATAATTCCAGCATTACTGAGGTCCCCGCCACTTGTACCAATGATGGTTCCAGAACTTATACCTGCGCCGTATGTCGCAAAGTCGGCAAAACAGAGGCCATCAAAGCTTTGGGTCATACAGACGCAAACGGAGACGGCAAATGCGACCGCATTGGATGCGGTGCCACTGTCAGCCATGTCCACACCCCCGGCAGTTGGCAGAAAAACGACACCATGCACTGGCATATTTGCAGCATCTGTCAGACCCGGATGGATGAATCCGCCCACAGCTATACGCTGAATAACAATACAACCTGTATTTGCGGTGTTGTGAAGGCGGCCAATACCTTTACCGTCCGTTTCTACAACGGCAGCACTGTTGTCAGCACTCAGACCGTTGCCCAAAACGGCTATCCCACCGTCCCCAGCCCTCCCACCAAGGGCACCGGCTATGTCTTCAAGGGCTGGGTCACCTCCAATCCCGGAAACACCCTCTGGACCAGCGCCACCTCCATAGCCAGCCCGGCCACCCAGGCCATAACCAAAGCGACGGACTACTATGCCATTTACAGCGTGTCCGCCACCGCCGCCGCTGCCTCGGTTTCCGCCACCACCAACATCGGCGGCCTCCTTTGGAACCAGATCAACACCCGCTGCACCAGTTCCTACGGCATGACCCCCGTCTATGTGCGGTTTTCCTCCCTGCCCAGCAGCACCTACGGCACCCTGTATTCCGACAGCGCCCAGAGCCGCGCCGTGGTGACGAATTCGGACTATCAGTACACCGGATTCCTCTCCATGACTTTTAAGGCCGGCACCGCCAGTGGGTACTCCCTGGGCTATACCGCCTATGACGCCACAAGGAGCAACTCCATCTCCGGCACCATCACCATCGGCGGCACTACTACCTCCAACAAGATCGAGTACACCGTGGCGGCGGGCCGGTCCAAGACGTTCAGCGCCACCGATTTCCGCAATGTCTACCGGGCCGCGGCGGGAAGCGACACCAACCTCTCCTATGTGGTGTTCTCCGCCCCCAGCGATTACAGCGACTTCGGCGCGGTGACCAACGGCTCCCGTACCTTCACCCAGCGCAACCTCTCCGACGACGAGTTCTATTACAGCAACTCCAAGGACGGGGATTACCCCCTGGATTCCACCGCCTTCAAGGCGGACAGCAACGCCAAGAGCGGAACCCTGAAGCTCTCCTTTGTGGCTTACGGCAGCGGGAACAATGTCTCCGGCACGGTGGAGATCACCATCACCGGCACCGCCAAGGGCGACGTGACCTACAACGTGAGGCCCGGCCGCCAGGAGACCTTTAACGCCAAGGACTTCAACGACGCCTTCCAGAAGGTCTTCGGCGACAATCGCACCGACATCACCCACGTGGTGTTCTCCGCCCCCAGCAGCTATGACAGCTTCCGGGGCCAGCTTCTGGTGGGGAGCAAGACCTTTACCCGCAGCACCCTCAACGGCACTAAATTTTACTTCGATACCCGCAGATACGGCGACTACGACCTGGATCTGCTGGCCTTCAAGGCGGACAGCAACGCCAAGGAGGGCGACAGCATCTCCATTCCCTTCAAGGCCTACTACGACACCGGCAACAGCGACTATGAAAACTGCACCCTGGTGATCAACATCGGCGACGGCGTGGCCGGCGGCGGCGACATCAACTACGACGTGGCCCCGGGCAAGACCGTGGAGTTCAAGGCCAAGGACTTCTGCAACTACTACGAGGACAATGCCTCCGACGACTTCGACTATGTGGAGTTTGACCAGCCCGACTCCGACGCCTTCTCCCAGGGCGCGCTGCACCACAACTACGGCACCAACTCCGCCAAGTCCTTTACCCGCAGCAATCTGGACGACTTCAAGTTCTACTACAGCCCCGGCAGCAAGGACTACGGCATCGGCAATCTGACCTTTGCGGCCAACAACAGCTTTAAGGACACGGTGATCCTGGACTTCACCGCCTACGGCACCAGGGGCCGCTCCGTCAGCGGCACGGTGGCCGTCCGCTCTACGGAGAGCGGCAGCGACGGCGACGTCACCTATACGGTGATTCCCGGCAAGTCCGTGGACTTCAAGCGCACCGACTTCAACACCTACTTCCGCAAGAAGTACAACAGCACCGTCAGCTACGTGTCCTTCGAGCGGCCCAGCTCCACCGCCTTCAGCAACGGCACGCTGTACTGCGACTACGGCACCAACGACCAGACCTCCTTCAGCCGCAGCGAGCTGAGCGGCACCCGGTTCTTCTACAACAAGAACGACATGGGCAAAAAGGATTACTACCTGGATGAGCTGACCTTTGTGGCAAATTCCAGCTTCAAAGGCTCCATCACCCTCAACTTCACCGCTTACGGCGAGCGGGACGACGAGTACGTGGAGGGCTCCGTGGTCATCAAGGCCGACGGCGCCGCCGCCGTCACCTCCAGCTACACCGGCGGCATCCGCTACGCCACCATCACCGGCACCAATGTCCAGATCAACGCCAACGACATCGCCCGGTATTTCCGCAAGTCCTATCCCACCTATAATCTCCAGTACGTGACCCTCAACGGCGTCCCCGCTGCCGGCAGCCTGTACTACAACTACTACAATGCCAGCAGCTACGGCACCACCAGCCGCACCCAGATCACCTCCGCCAACTACGCCGGCCAGAGCTTCTACCTCAGCCCCACCTCCACCAGCCAGTACGCTCTGACGGAGCTGACCTACGTGCCCAGCGGCACCAGCTACTGCGCCAGCATCCCCTTCACCGCCTACGGCACCAGCGGCGTCAGCGTCACCGGCAGCATTCTCATCAGCGTCAGCCGCGCCGCGGTGTCTGAGGTCTACGGTGTCACGCCCAAGAACACCGCGGTGAGCTTCCCCGCCAGCTCCATTTACAGCGCGGTGCTCAGCGCCACCGGCTCCGCTCTCAGCGGCATCCAGCTGCTGGAGCTGCCCGCCGCCACCACCGGCACCGTGTATATCGGCACCGGCACGGACCGAGCAGACACCCGCACCATGTACACCTACGCCTCCGGCGCCAATCAGATGAGCCTGCTGCGCTTTGTGCCCACCGCCAGCTACACTGGCTCCGTGGAGATCCCCTACGTGGCCCTGGACGCCAACGGAAACGCCCTGGCCACCGGCTCTTTCTCCCTGGGTGTGCTGAACAACCGCAAGACCCTCAAGGACGTGAACAGCTCCACCTGGTGCTACAAGTACGTCATGGAGCTGACTGACCAGAACGTCATCTCCGGCTACACCGACGGCAGCTTCAAACCCAACAGCACCGTCACTTACGGCGCGGCGCTGAAGCTCATCATGCTGGCCGCGGGCTATTCCGAGCAGGCCCCCACCGGCACGAACGTGTTCAGCGGTTATCTGTCCAAGGCCCAGGCGGACGGCATCGTCACCCGCAGCAACGTGAACCTCTCCGCGCCCATCACCCGCCTGCAGGTGGCCCAGCTGGCCGCCGGCGCCTTGAAGCTGAGCACCAGCAACCTCTCCAGCGTGAAGCCCTTTACGGACACCTCTGATGTGTACGTCCAGGCGCTGAACGCCGCCGGCATTGTGGAGGGCTACTTCTCCAACGGTACCAGCACCTTCCGGCCCAGCAATACCCTGACCCGCGGTCAGATGTCCGCCATTGTGTGGCGCATGAACGAGTACCGCAAATAACAGTCAAAGTTTAGGGCCGCCCTTTTCAAAGGGCGGTGGGGGTGCGGGGGCAAAGCCCCCATGGCTCCAGACAGTGTCCAGAGCCAAGCTCCCGATACAATGCAAAAAGAGCGGGACGGCTTCGCCGTCCCGCTCTTCATCTCACCAGGTCTTGTCTAATAAGCGGCGGAAAAAGATCCGCCGCTCTGCGCATTTTGCCATTTTTCAAACAGAGCCTAAATCCTCCTGCGGCGTTCCTCCAGCAGCCACCGCCTCGCCTCCAGCGCCCAGGCGCAGTCCGGGTCTGCCTGCAGAACATACCCCACCCGGCCCAGCAGCCGGTTCAAGCAGGCCTCCGGCGTCAAACCGACGCCAGTCCTCGCCAGGTGGTCCTCCAAGCCGAAGCGGCGGCAGCAGTACACCGCCTGCCGGATGGCCCGCCGTTCCTCCCGGGGAACACGCACCTTTTCATTCACCACCAGGCCCGTCACCGTCTGCCGCTGTCCGGCGGAACGGAGACGGGTTTTTCGCTCGTTGAGGAAAAAGCCCAAGTCACGCAGCTCCGCCTCCGTCACTGCCCGGACACCGGATAAATCCTCCCCGGAAAAGGTCAGATCGTCGCAGTAGCGGGTGTAGACGATGCCCCGCTCCCGGCACCAGCCGCCAACCCGCCGGTCAAAGTCCCGCAGCAGGATGTTGACAATGGCGGGAGACGTGGGCGCGCCCTGGGGCAGGGCGTCCCGGTAATAGCACAGCATGGTCAGCAGCACCCGCAGGGGCTCGGAGAAGATCTCCGGCGGAAAGACGGCGTCCTTCACGGCGGAATAGCGGACGCTGTCAAAAAAATGGCGGATGTCCAGCCGCAGGACCTGGGGCCGTCCCACGTGCCGGGCGGCATTGCAGACGGCTCCGCCGCCGTAGCGGTAGGCCGTGGCATAGGGGGACACGGGCATGTGGACCAGCAGATTGTTCAAAATGGCCCGCTGGACCCGTTTCAGGGCCTCGTCCGGCACGGTGAGGCGGCGGACGCCGCCGTCCGCCTTGGGGATCTCCACTGTGCGGTAGTGGGCGGGCAGGCTGTTGCTGAGGGCGTAGAGGGTTTTGAGCTCCACGCCCAGGTCTCTGGCCAGGGAGGCGGCCTCCCGGTATACGATCATATGAGGAGGCCCCCTCTCCGGCGCTTCGGAACAAAACCATCTGCATGTCGGGCCGCGGAGCGGTAGCAAGAGCACGGTGCAGCCGTGCGGTTCTACCTCGGAGCGGCGCGGCTGAGCGGAGCGAATACGGTGGGTGTGCGAAAACCGGACGGCGACACGCCGCCGGCGCCAATCGAAATTGGACGGTTCCTTTTGTTCCGTGGGACTATGATACCCCTTTTCCCTGGAAAAGACAAGTGTGCTGAAAAAATTTGAAATGGAGCTGTAACGAATCGCCCCCTAATCCGATATATACCCAGAGAGGAGGCGGGGAAATGGAGGAGCTCTACCAGCAGTATGTGCAGATCGTGTACCGTTTCCTGCTCTCCGCCTGCCGCGATCCCCGGCTGGCGGAGGACCTGACCCAGGAGACCTTCCTCCGGGCCTGGGAGTCCCTGGAGCGGTTTGACCACAGCTGCCGGATATCCACCTGGCTGTGCCAGATCGCAAAGCACGCCTTATACCAGCATTGGGAGAAATACGGGCGGGAGCGTCCGGAGGAGCCGGACCCCCGGCTCCCCGCCCCGGAGGACACGGAGACCCAGGCTCTGCGCCGCATCGAGCTGGCGGAGGTACTGGAGGCATACCGGGCTCTGGGGGCGGATATGCGGCGGGTGGTGGCCCTGCGGGCCATGGAGGGACTGGCCTACAAGGAGATCGGGGAGATCATGGGAAAGAGCGAGAACTGGGCTCGGGTGACCTACTTCCGGGCAAAGGAAATTCTGGCAAAGGAGGCCCATCATGAAGAATCCTGACTGCGACATCATCTACGACCTGCTGCCGTCCTATATTGACGGCATCTGCACCCAGGCCACCCGGCAGTGTGTGGAGGCCCATCTGGCGGCCTGCCCCGCCTGTGAGGAGCGGGCCAGGCGGCTGCGGGAGACCGCAATCTCCGGGGAGAGCCTGGAGCGCATCGCCCTGGACGCGGCGAAGAAGATCAAGCGGTGGGCCGTCTGGCGGACCATTGTCCGTCTGGCGCTGCTGCTGCCCTTCGTCACCTTCGCCAGCCTGGGGCTGAACCTGGTCCTCCAAGGCCGGAATGTGATCTTTACCGGGCAGTTTCTGCCGAAGCAGGGCTTCGGCCTGCTGGCGGTCTGCCTGCTCATCTGCGCCGTCTCTCTCCGGGGGCGGAAATCCGGCCTCCAGCGGGCGGACCGGCGGGCGCTGGCCCTGTCTCTGGCCAGTACGGCCGCCAGCTTTGGACTGATGCTCTACAGCTATTTCGCCTTTTTGGGCAGGCTGTGGGACACCGAGCCAGTACCGGCTTTCTTCGGCCTGATCGACCCCGGCCATGCCGCTCTGACGATGCAGGTGCTGTATGGGGAGCTGTTTTTCCTCCAGGCCGCCGTCTTTCTCTGGGCGCTGGTGCGCCTGCGGAGGCGGGGCGTCCACACCGTGCCCGTCCTGCAGGCCACCATGACGGGTATGATGCTTCCAATGTGCTATCTCATGATGCTGTGCAGCATGAATCTGGACTTTGAAAGGGGGCCCGCGGTGATTCTGTATGTCCAGCTCAGGGACACCGGGACCGCGCTCCTTATCGGGGCCGGCGGCATCGCCGCGGGATTCCTGGTCTCAAAATGGCGGGGGCGGGAAAAGAAAGGCTTGCCATTTGGGAAAGACCTGCTATAATAAAAGTATCAAAGAGCGAAGTCCGCGCTGACAGGAGTGGATGATATGATCGGCGGAGTTTCCGGCCTGAGTTTCTACTACAATCCCTATCAAAGCACCGCCGCCAAGCCGGCGGAGCAGTCCCAAAACGCCCAGAGGACCGGCGGCGTCTGGACGGCCCGGAAGCCCGCCTCTCCGGAGACCCCGGTGCAGCCGGTGCGTCCCGCTCCGGCAATCAGCGGCAACGAGGCCGGGTCCGCCCGGCTGGGCCTGCCCATCCGCCAGGGTGCGGACCCGGTGGAGATGGCCGTGCGGATGCGCATCCAGTACGGCGAGCCCACGCCGGATGGCGTCCAGAATGCGGCGGAGTCCCAGGACGGGCAGACCGCTCTGGGCGCGGAGAGCGTCCAGAAGGCCCTGGAGGAGGGCGAGTGCCAGACCTGCAAGGAGCGGAAGTATCAGGACGGCTCCGACGACGCCGGCGTCTCCTTCAAGACCCCCACGGCGATTGACCCGGACCAGGCCGCCTCGGCGGTCCGGGGCCACGAGATGGAGCACGTCTACCGGGAACAGGCCAAGGCCCAGCGGGAGGACCGGGAGGTGGTCAGTCAGAACGTGACCTACCACTCCGCCATCTGCCCGGAGTGCGGCAGGGCCTATGTCTCCGGCGGCACCACCCGCACGGTCACGGCGGCAAAATCAGAGCCCCAGGGGGAGGACCAGCAGAGCGGCCAGAACCAGGAGGAAGCCCGTACCCCCTTCTCCGCTGTGGCGTAATTTCAACCGAATGAAAAACCGGATGGACGGCAGCCCCGTCCATCCGGTTTCTTACGCTGTATTTATCAGGCCTTGTTTGATAAATGGGAAAACACGCAAGCGCCAGATCTTTTTCCGCCGTTCTGCGCCTACAGCTTCTTACAGCCGTGTCACCACAGGGATGACCATGGGACTGCGCTTGGTGTTCTTAAAGAGGTAGCTGCTGACAGCGGCCTTCACCGCGCCCTTCAGCTCGCCGTCGTCCCGGCCCCGGCGGCGGGTGACGCCCTCCGCCGCGTCCAGGGCCACGCCCTGGAGGTCCTTCATCAGATCCCCGGACTCCTTGACGTAGATGAAGCCCCGGGTGATGATCTCCGGCGGGCTCAGCAGTGCGCCGTTATGGGCGGACACGGGCATGACCACCACTACCATGCCGTCCTCGGCAAGGCGCTTGCGGTCCCGCATGACCACGGCTCCCACGTCGCCCACGCCGGAGCCGTCCACGTACACCTCTCCCGCGGGGACGGTGCCGCCGATTTTCAGCGTCTTGGCAGTGAGCTCGATGACGGAGCCGTTCTCCGCGATGGCGATGTGGTTGCGCTCCACGCCCATCTGCTGGGCCAGCTGGCTGTGGATCTGGAGCATCCGCTGCTCGCCGTGGAGGGGGACGAAGAAACGGGGCTTCGTCAAAGCGTGGATGATCTTCAGCTCCTCCTGGCAGGCGTGGCCGGAGACGTGGAGCATGTCGGCCTTGTCGTAGATCACGTGAACGCCCTTGCGGAACAGCTCGTTGATGACCCGGCTCACCGTCACCTCGTTGCCGGGGATGGCGGAGGCGGAGATGATGACCTTGTCGCCAGGGCCCACCTCCACCTGCTTGTGCTGAGAGAAGGCCATGCGGTACAGGGCGCTCATCTCCTCGCCCTGGGAGCCGGTGGTGACGATGACCTGCTTGTTCTTGGGCAGGCCCTTGATCTTGTTGATGTCCATGAGGGTGTTCTTGGGCACCTTCATGTAGCCCAGAGTCGTGGAGACCTTCATGATGTTCTCCATGGACCGGCCGGTGACGGCAACCTTGCGGCCAAAGGCCGCCGCGGCGTCCAGCACCTGCTGGATGCGGTGGACGTTGGAGGCGAAGGTGGTGACGATGATCCGCTCGTCACAGCCCTGGAACTGCCGCATGAATGTCTGGCCCACGGCGCTCTCGCTCATAGTGTAGCCAGGGCGCTCCACGTTGGTGGAGTCGGCGCACAGAGCCAGCACGCCCTCCTTGCCCAGCTCGCCGAAGCGGGCCAGGTCGATGACCTCCCCGTCGATGGGGGTGGAGTCGATCTTGAAGTCGCCGGTGTGGACCACGGTGCCCATGTGGGTGTGGATGGCAAAGGCCACGGAGTCGGCGATGGAGTGGTTGACATGGATGAACTCCACATTGAACTTCCCCGCCCGCACGGTCTTCCCCGGCTCCACGGTGATGAGCTTGGTGGACTTCACCAGCCCGTGCTCCTCCAGCTTCAAGGAGATGAGGCCAGCGGTGAAGCGGGTGCAGTAGATGGGCATATTCACCTGCTTGAGGACGTAGGGAATGGCGCCCACATGGTCCTCGTGGCCATGGGTGATGAAGAGACCGCGGATGCGGGCGCGGTTTTTGATGAGGTAGGTCACATCGGGGATGATGAGGTCGATGCCGTACATGTCGTCCCCGGGAAAGGCCATGCCGCAGTCCACCACAATAATCTCGCCGCCGTACTCATAGGCGGTCATGTTTTTGCCGATCTCGTCCAGACCGCCCAGGGGAATGATTTTCAGTTTTTCTGCCATAGATACAATAAACTCCTTTGAACTCTTGGAACCTGTATTCCATAGCCGGGAAAAGCCGAATGGGCGGGAAAAGACCGCCCAGACGGCGTTCGACGGCTGCAAATGCAGATTCCTGATATGTAACAGAGGCTCCAAAGGACACGCCCGAGCGGCACAGCCGCAAATGGGCGCACGCAAAGAAGAGACGTCCGTCGCCTGCGCGGCCCCGTTTCGCCGGCAGGGGTTCGGTCACGTCATGTCCGAATGTCCATATTGAGCTTCTGTGATCTATTCGACCGGCGGGAAACCGCGTCCCGTGCCGGTAAAATATCAGAAAAAGGGCGGAGGACCCAGGGCATATTTGGAAAGTGTCAAAACGCTGAATCAGCGAACTTTTTCGCCGCTGCGCATTTCGCCATTTGTCAAACAGGGCTCCTCAACGCCTGATTTTAGCTAGTATATCACATTTGGCCTGGTTTGTATACATAAATTTTTCTCATTTTCTGTCGAGGCGCAGGGATCTTTCTGTTGTAATTTCCGGAAAAGCGTGATATACTCCGGTAGCTCGCCGAAGGGGCGGCGGCGGGAAGACGGCGGTCCGTTCCCCGTTCCGCTCCCTTGCGCAAAAGTATCTTTGAATCGAGGAACCGCTATGAAAATACGCGTCATCACCGACTCCGCCGCCGACCTGCCCCTGCCCTGCCGTCCGGAGGTCACCGTCCTGCCCATGACCGTGACTTTTGGGGAGGAGCAGTTTCTGGACGGCGTGAATCTGACCCACCGCCAGTTTTACGAGAAGCTCATCGAGGGGGACGTTCTGCCCGCCACCAGCCAGATCAACCCCGCCCAATTTGAGGAGGCATTCCGGCAGGCCGCGGAGGCGGGAGAGACGGTGGTGGCCGTGGTGGTGTCCTCCAAGCTCTCCGGCACCTTCCAGAGCGCCTGCATCGCCGCGGAGGAGTTCCCGGGCCGCGTTTTCGTGGTGGACAGCGAAAACGCCACCATCGGCGAACAGATCCTGGTACAGCGGGCCCTGGCCCTGATGGATCAGGGGCTGGACGCCGCCGCCGTCGCCGGACGGCTGGAGGAGGAGAAAAAGGACATCTGTCTGGTGGCCCTGCTGGACACCTTGGAGTATCTCAAGCGGGGCGGCAGGATTTCCTCCTCCGCGGCGCTGGTGGGCGGACTGCTGTCCGTCAAGCCGGTGGTGGCCGTGGAACACGGCGAGGTGGTGATGCTGGGCAGGGCCCGGGGTTCCAAAAACGGCAGCAACCTGCTGGTGCAGGAGATCCGGAAGACCAGGGGCGTGGACTTTGAAAGGCCCTATCTGCTGGGGTACACGGGGCTGGAGGACAGTCTCCTGCAAAAGTACATTGCCGACAGCGCGGCGCTGTGGGCGGAGCACACCGACGCCCTGCCCGTGGGCACCGTCGGCGGCACCATCGGCGCCCATGTGGGCCCGGGAGCCGTGGCGGTGGCCTTCTTTCAGCGGTCTGACGGCTGAGCGCGTGTGAATAGGGATCAAAAAGAAAAACCTCCGGCCGGGCCGGAGGTTTTGACATATGCGGGGCGGTCAGCCCGTTTGCTTTTCAAAGAAGGCGTCGATTTTCCCCTTGAGCTCCGCCGGCTTTAAGTATTTCAGCAGGTATCCCGCCGGCTTTAGAGACAGCAGCTGCTTCACCACCTCCGGGTCTCCCCGGCCGGTGAGAAAGACCACCGGGATGTCCGCAAAGGACTTCTCCAGGCGGAGCATCTCCAAAGTCTGTTTTCCGTCGCAGACGGGCATCTCGTAGTCCAGCAGGACCAGGTCCGGCCGGTTCAGGGTGATGGTGCGGATGGCGGCCACACCGGATTCCACCAGGGTCACTTCGTAGTCGTCCTGCAGCAGCTGCTTCATGGCCTGCCGGATGGTCATGGAGTCGTCCACCACCAGGACCTTGCGCCGGTTGCTGGCCGCGTCCTGGGCGGCCTGCTCCTCCCGCTTTGTGAGGTAGTGCTCCACCTCGGACATGGCGTTGTCCGCCTGGAGGGGCGTGACCACGCCGCTCTCCAGCAGATGGGGCGCGATGGCGCAGTAGGCGAAATACCCTGCGCCGCCGGTGTTGAACAGCAGGCTGACCTGGGGCTTCTCCCGCTCGAATACCTGCCGGAACTGCTCGTAGGTCAGCAGGTTCTCCTCTTTCAAGTTGTAGGTCTTCCACTCCGGGAAGTACTCTGTAAGCCGGCCCACGAACTGCCGGGTGGTATATCTGGCGGCGTTGAGGAGCATGGTGTCCAGCCGGTTGGTCCGCAGACCCATGACCTTGCCCACTGTGTTGATCAGCAGCTTCTCCTCAAAGACCATGAGAATCTCCTGGCGTCTCTCGTCCCGCTCCGTCCCGTAGGCCAGACGGCAGTACACGCCCCGGCCGAACTTCTCGCCGCCGTAGGCGTCGCTGATTGCCTTGGACTCCAGGTGGAACATATCGAACACCAGCTGGATGATGGTCTTCTTCACCGCCGACAGCTGCTCATTCGGCAGGAGATGCTCCCACTTGCTCACCTTGCCGCCGGTGATGGCGTGGTCCTCCGTCATGGTGTGGCCGATGAGCCAGCCGCTGCACACTCCCAGAAAATGGGACATGGAATCCAGCGAGTAATTGGTCCGCTCCAGCTCCTCCTCCAGGGCGGGAAGCGTATTTTCCCGAAAGTCCCTGTGGATGAGGCGGTGCCGCTCAAGCCCCTCGTAGCCGATGGAGGCCATATATCTCTCCTCGTCCGCGAAGTGCTTGACAGCGTGGCCCTTGAAATACTTGATTCCCTCCTGGCACGCCCAGCGGCTCTTCTCCTCTTCCCCTTCCCCGTCAACGGCAAAGAGCTTATTGATGATTTTGAACAGCCGCCGGTGTTCCTTATCGATCTCCTCTACTCCGATATTGTACTCTTCCTGCCACACCAATTGATTATCCATATGGCCCCTCCTTTGACACAGTCAAGCACATGGAAGCTGCATTCACAGGCGTTGAAGGCCGTCCGGACGGGTCTATTCGCGCCGTTCCTCGTTAAGTTTTCTTGAAATGCATCCAGTATTTCTGCGGGCATTTGCCTTGGGCGGCGGGGAAATCCCCCGCCCATCCGGCACTCCTCACCGATGAATACAGCTTCCTATTGTCCGGAAACAGTTCCCGTCGGATCTCCGGCGGAAGAAATTGGCAGAACGCAAAGAAATTCCCCCGCCCGGCGGAGCTTTCCGCCAAGAGCGGAAGCGAGCAGCAAGGGGAATTCCTGAGCTGGAGCTAGTGGGGTGACTCGAACACCTGACCTGCTGATTACGAATCAGCTGCTCTACCGACTGAGCTACACTAGCGGATCGATTGCGTTAGTATCTTAGCATATCGCCGCCAGGATTGCAAGCCCCAAAACAAAAAATATTGCCCGGCGGAAGATCCGCCGAATCCTCCGCCGGGCGGTATCTGTCGAACCCCGTATCACAGCCCCGACCGCCGGGGCTGGCGGTTTCACTGCGGGGTTTATTTTCCGAATTCCTCCACCCGCAGGCAGCGGGTGGCGTTGAGAATGGCCAGGAAAGCCACGCCCACATCGGCGAATACCGCCGCCCACATGGTGGCCATGCCGAAGGCGCCCAGAATCAGCACCGCGAACTTCACGCCCAGGGCGAACCAGATGTTCTGCTTCACGATCCGCAGCGTCTTGCGGGAGATGCGTATGGCGGTGACGATCTTGGCGGGGTTGTCGTCCATGAGGACGATGTCGGCAGCCTCAATGGCGGCGTCGGACCCCAGGGCGCCCATGGCGATGCCCACATCCGCCCGGGTCAGAACCGGCGCGTCGTTGATGCCGTCGCCCACAAAGGCCAGCGCCGCCCCCGGGGTCTTGTCACCCAGCAGACGCTCTACCTGCTCCACCTTGCCGGCGGGCAGCAGCTGGGCATGGTACTCGTCCAGCCCCAGGTCCCCGGCCACGGCCTTGGCCGTGGCCTCGGTATCGCCGGTGAGCATGACCGTCCTTTTCACGCCGGCGGCTTTCAGGCCCTCCACCAGGGTTTTGGCCTCGGGCTTGGGCAGGTCGGAGATGATAATGTGTCCGGCGTAGACGCCGTCCACCGCCACGTGGACAATGGTTCCCGGCAGCTCGCAGGACTCCCAGCGGACGCCCGCCCGCTCCATCAGGCGGCTGTTACCGGCGGAGACGGCCCTGCCGTCCACCCTTGCGGCGATGCCGTGTCCGGCGATCTCCTCCACGTCTGTGACCCGGCTGCCGTCGGCCTCCCCGCCCCACGCCCTGCGGAGGGAGAGGGAGATGGGGTGGCTGGACCAGCTCTCCGCCAGGGCCGCGTACTCCAGCAGGGCCTGCTCCGCAAAGTCCCCGGCGGGGTGCAGGGCAGTGACGGTGAAAGCGCCCTTTGTCAGAGTGCCGGTCTTGTCCATGACCACTGTCTCCGTCCTGGACAGGAGCTCCAGATAGTTGCTGCCCTTTACCAAAATGCCGCACTTGCTGGCTCCGCCGATGCCGCCGAAAAAGCTCAGAGGCACGGAGATCACCAGGGCGCAGGGACAGGAGATTACCAGGAAGATCAAGGCTCTATGAAGCCAGCCGGTCCACGCCGTCCCCGCCAGAAAGGCGGGCTGGGACGCCGCCGGCACCACCGCCAGGGCGATGGTGGGAATCAGGAACAGGGCCAGGGCCGCCAGGGTGACGCAGGGGGTGTAGTACCGGGCGAAGCGGGTGATGAAGTTCTCGCTGGCCGCCTTCTTCTCTCCGGCGTTTTCCACCAGGTCCAGAATCTTGGACACGGTGGACTCCTCGCAGGGCTTGGTGACCTGCACCCGCAGGAGACCCGACTGGTTCACGCAGCCGCTGATGACATCGTCGCCGGGGCCCACGTCCCGGGGCGCGGCCTCTCCGGTGAGGGCGGCGGTATCCAGGGCGGAAACACCCTCCAGCACCATGCCGTCCAGGGGCACCCGCTCGCCGGGCCGCACCACCACGACGGACCCGACCTCCACGTCCTCCGGGTCCACCTCCTCCAGGGAGCCGTCCCCGCGCTCCAGGTTGGCGATGTCGGGGCGGATGTCCATCAGGGCGGCGATGGACTGGCGGGACTTGCCTACGGCGTAGTCCTGGAAGAGCTCGCCCACCTGGTAGAAGAGCATGACGAATACCGCCTCGGCGTACTCGCCGGTGCCAAAGGCCCCCACGGTGGCCAGGGCCATGAGAAAGTTCTCGTCAAAGACCTGGCCGTTTCGGATGTTGCGGAGGGCCTTGTAGAGCACATCCCAGCCGATGACGGCGTAGGGGACGAGATACAAAAGCCACAAAAGCGATATGCCGTCGGGCAGGGGCGGCAGGAGCTTGACAATTGCCAGCAAAGCTGCCGCCGTCAGAATCCGGATCAGCATTTTCTGCTGCTTGCGGGTGAGGTTTTTCATTGGGAGCGCCTCCTTAAGAAAGTCTGTGGTTTCCTTCTTGCATTTCTCTCTCGGGTCTGCTATACTGGAGGCGATCAGACGGCAGGTTTCAACGCCTCCTCTGGGTTTTTGCAGGCTCCCTGTGGTTTGTCAGGCCGGGGGCCTGCTTTTCCCCGCTTTCCGAACGGGCCCGCTCAAAAGCGGGCCCGTTCGCTTTACAGGTTGATGATACAGTCCGGCTCCACCTTTTTGCAGACGGCGACAACCTCTTTCATGATGTCGTCAAAGCGTCCGTCGTCGGCGTCAATGGTCATCTTCTGCGCCATGAAGCTGACGGTGGCGTCGTTCACGCCGTCGATCTTCTTGATGGCGTCCTCCATCTTGGCGGCGCAGTTGGCGCAGTCCAGGTCGGTGAGTTTGTAGCGCTTTTTCATAATCAATTCCTCCAAAATGTAATTTTGCGGGGGATTCACTCGGATACGTGCTCCAGCCCCTGGTCGATGATGGTTTTCACGTGGTCGTCCGCCAGGGAATAGAACACTGTCTTGCCCTCCCGCCGGGACTTCACCAGCCGGGCGTTTTTCAGCGCCCGCAGCTGGTGGGAGATGGCCGACTGGGTCATGCCCAGCAGTGAGGCAATGTCGCACACGCACATCTCCGCCTCAAACAGGACGTACAAAATCCGGATGCGGGTGGAGTCTCCGAAGATCCGGAACAGCTCCGTCAGGTCGTACAGGGTGTCCTCCCCAGGCAGCTGGCCCCGAACCCGCTCCACGATCTCCTCATGGGCGTGGATGAAGTCGCAGCACTCCACATTGTAACGGTCCTCCATGGCCGCCTCCTTTCAACTGAACAATTGAACGACTGTTCATATGTTCATAATACTACCGCCGCCTGCATTTGTCAACCGCATTTTTGAAAAAACGTGGAAAAGTGGAGACAGGCGTGATATACTTGTGAAAAACTGATTTCAGAGGAGAGCAGACCGCCATGGACGATTTACTGACAAACACCCGGGAACGCCTGTCCCGCAACGCCTTTATGCGCTACAACCATATGGAGCTGGAATCTGTCCAACCGGACCGGGCCGTGTTCCGGCTGGACATCCGGCCGGAGAGCCGGAACCCCTTCGGCATGGTCCACGGCGGCGCGCTGTACACCCTGGCGGACAACGCCGCCGGCGTGGCTGTCCACACCGACGGCCGGGCCTATGTGACCCAGGCCGGCTCCCTCCACTTTCTTCGCAACCAGTCGGAGGGCACGGTGCGGGCGGAGGGCCGCGTCCGCCACCGGGGACAGTCCACCTGCCTGGCAGAGGTGGACATCACCGGCGGGGACGGGGCGCTGCTGGCCACGGGGGAGTTCACCTTCTTCCGTGTGGACCCGGACCTGGTGGCGCAGCAGGTCCGGGAGACCCGGTTCCCGAGGGATGACGGGAACGCATAAGGGGGGAGGGAAGCTCTGTGGGAAATTTTGATGTGGGGGCCCTGCTGTCCGCCTCGGTGGGGAGGGTGTCCGTTGGGGACATTCTGACCGCTCTCATCGTGCTGGCGGTCTGCCTGGTGGTGATCCGGCTGCTGATGAAGCTGGCCCGCCGCCTGCTGTCCGCCTCCAGGCTGGACGGCAGGGTGCAGAAGTACCTGCTGTCCGGCATCCGGCTGGTGCTGTACCTGCTGTCCGCCATTATCGTAGTGGAGAGCCTGGACATCAACATGACCTCCCTGGTGGCGCTGCTGTCCGTGGCCTCTCTGGGGGTTACTCTGGCGGCGGAGGACGTGCTGTCCAACGTGGCAGGGGGACTGGTGATCCTCTCCGCCCACCCCTTCGCCATCGGGGACTATATCGAGGTCTCCGGCACCTCCGGCGCCGTGGAGGAGATCACTCTGAACTACACCAAGCTGGTGACGCCCGACGGCCTGCTGGTGATGCTGCCCAACAAGTCCCTGGCGAACTCCCAGATGACCAACTACACCGCCCTGGGCCGGCGGCGGATCACCTGGAAGATCTCCGCCGCCTACGACGCGCCGACGGAGACCGTGAAGGACGCCTGCCGGAAGGCCCTGGCGGCCACGGAGAACGTCCTGGAGGACCCGGCCCCCACCGTGCGCCTCTCCGCCTACGGCGGCAGCGGCATCGAGTACACGGTGTACTGTTGGGCGTCGTCGGAGGACTACTGGGAGGTCCACTTCGCCCTGGCGGAAAATCTCAGGGCGGCCTTCGGCGAGGCCGGGGTGGAGATTCCCTACAAGAAGCTGGATGTCCATATCCTGGGGGACAATCCCTGACAAAGCTGCCAAAAAACGAAAAGAGCTTGCCTGAAAGCGGAATGTCTCCGTCTCTCAGGCAAGCTTTTTTCAAAGTAAAATTCCTGGGCGTTCACCGCCGCCTCACCACCACATGGACGGTGTCTCCGCCACCTTTCCCCAGGGCGCTCCGGATGGATTTGAGCATCCCAATGATATATAGTTGAAGCACTTGAAAATCCGCAATTTGCGGATTTTCAACCAGCGGGTCGTTGACCCGCTGAACGGGCTCTGCCCGTGTGCTTCCCCTATGAAGTCAAACACACGGCCGTTTACACGGTCCCTGGCGGCAGCAGAACTTCCGCCAGATTGAAAAGAATCGTTCTGATTCTTTTCAAGTGTGTTGACTATAGCAGGTATCCCCCGTTCCGTCCCTCACGCCCATATTGACAATGCTGCCGTCGTAGGCGATCCCGTCGAACAAAACGCGGACCTTCACCCGCCCGGCGGCAAACTCCTTCCGGATGTCCCAGGGAAAGACAACATACGCGCCGCCGTTGTCGTGTAGTTCGTGTATCTCGGCATGAAATTCATAGGAGTCCTGCACCGAATCCCTCCCTTTCAGAACGCGGGGTCTCAATCCGTCCCTGTGTAATTTTGCCGCCGGAGGGCGGAACTATCCCCGCCCCGGCAGGGGCGGCGCGTGAAGGATCACCCGCCCGAAGCAGGCCAGGGTCCGCCCGCTGCCGGAGGTGAACACCGCGTCGGCATCCGCCCTGGCCCGGTTCAGGGAGAAGAGGTACACAGTCCCCGCCGGGTCCTTGTAGTACTGCTTACAGAGGATGTCCCCGTCCACACAGAAAATTCCCACATCCCCGGGCCGCAGAGGGTCCCGGTTCACATAGGCCAGATCGCCGTCCTCAATATAGGGCGTCATGGAGTCTCCCTGAATACGCACGGCAAACTCCGCCGCCAGAGGCACATCCCCCGCAACCTCCAGATAATCGAAATCCTCCCCGAATACCGGCGCGGCGTAGCCTGCCGCCGCGGGAGAGCGGTAGAGCGGAATCACCCGGGGCTCCGCCTCCGCCGGACTGCTCTCCACCTCGTCCCGGTAGGCGCAAAGCGTCCCCACCACGGAGCGCACCGACTCCCGCCCCCTGGCGGACAGTCCCCGATACTGCTCCAGCAGCTGCCGCTCGGTCCGGTCCAGCACCAGCGCACCGCCGCGGAAGCTGTCCTGAAACAGTGTGTTGGGGTCCGTCTCCAGGCAGTCAAACAGCCGCAGCAGCACCTCCTCCTTGGGAAAGCTGACGCCGCCCTCGTAATTCCCCACAGCGGACCCGGAGATTCCCATCATAGCCGCCAGCTCCGCCCGAGAGATCCCCAGCTCCTCCCGCCGCGCCCGCATCCGTTCACCAAACCGCATCGCCGCGCCCCCTTTGAAAGTCCTCAAAATCCCGGAGACTTCGAAAAATCAGAAGTCAGGCAGAAACGGAAAATCAGCCTGAATTTACAGCTGCTCTTTTGAAAAGCCCAAATTCCCGCTCCCGTCCATCCCAAAGATTTTAAGGATAATTCTGCTTCCTGCTATCAGTGTACCCCATTTTCTTGTTACCGTCAATAAATTTTCACAAGAATCTTGTTAATCCCCACTTGACACAACAAGATTCTTGTGATAACATAGTCATATCAACAAGTTTCTTGTAACTCCACCCCGCGCCCCTGGGGCGCGTCCCGATTCCGGACAGGCCGAAAGCGGCCCGAAGGAGGGGGGTGTCTGCGGGGGAAACCTTTCCGGGTTCCCCCTGCGGGATTTCAATCATCCCGCCCGCAGGCGGCAGCCACCTTCCGGGCCAAAGGCCCGGAAGGTGGCCCCCCACCAAAACAAAAAAACACGCCGAAGCGTGCTTTTTGTTTTGGTGGGGGAGGGTGGATTCGAACCACCGAAGTCAGTGACAACAGATTTACAGTCTGCCCCATTTGACCGCTCTGGAACTCCCCCATATGAAATTTGGAGCTGGTGGACGGATTCGAACCCCCGACCTGCTGATTACAAATCAGCTGCTCTACCAGCTGAGCTACACCAGCAGTTCCAACAGCATTGATTATGATAGCAGATAGATCTCGTTTTGTCAACATCTTTTTTGGTTTTTTCCAGCAGGTTTTCAAGATTTTTTGAGGGAGTGATGGGTTTGTATCCTGACAAGCGCCGCCAGAGGCGGCAGACGCCGCTGTGCGCCCTGTGCGGACAGCAGCTCACAAAGGGGGAGGCGTACTGGTTCTGCGGCGGCGCCGGCGTGTGCGCCGTGTGCCTGCCGGACCTGATCCGGCGGGGGCCGGCCCCCTGCCGGAAGATCAGTGGAAGGGAGGATGGACAATGACGCTGCTGGAGATGTCCCGGGAGTACGGAGCAAGCGCCGAGATAATCCACGCCCGGGTAGTGGAGCTGCGGGCCATGGAGCGGGCCCAGACCGACGGCGAGGCTGCCCGCCGCCTGCGCCGGCGCGTTGCGGAGCTGATGCCCATGTGGCGGGAGATGCGGGAGCTGGCCGCCCTGACCGCCCGTTATTACGAAAGGAGTTATCACAAAAATGAAAAATACACGCTTTGAAAACCGCAGCAGCGAGTGGCTGGGGGACATGACGGTGTGGCGGCGGGCCAATGCCGAGGACAACGGCGAGCAGATGACCCGGCTCCGCCGGAACCTGCGCCTGGCCCGGGAGAGGGAGCTGACGGAGCGGCAGCGGGAGATGGTGGCGCTGTACTACGACCAGGGGATGACCATGCCCCAGATCGCGGAACGGTTGGGGGTAAACCGTTCCACCGTATCCCGCACCCTCCGGCGGGCCCGGGACAGACTTCACCGCTTTTTGCGGTATACTCTGTGAAGCCTCTCCATGAATCCCGCTGAAGCAGGGGCGATTTTCTGTGCAATTCGCAGGGCGGTTTCCTCTTGTGTTTTCCAAAAAAGCCCGTATAATCGGACGTAGGGAGCAGTCATACTATTACCATATGGAAAACGGGGCGCAAAGCCCCGGGAGGAGACGCCATGATTTACAATACCCTGCACAACCGCTGGCTGCGGCTGGTGGCCGCTGTTTTTGGCGAGCTGATCTGCGCCGTGGGCGTCAGGCTGTTTATTGTGCCCCTGGGGCTGTACAGCGGCGGCCTGATGGGCGTTTGCCAGCTTTTCCGCACTTTGATGCAGACCTATATGGGCCTGGACTTCGGCAGCAGCGACATTGCCGGCATCCTGTACTTCACCCTGAACGTCCCCATTCTGCTCTTCGCCTATAAGACCCTGGGAAAGCATCTGGTCTTCAAGACTCTGGTGTGCACCCTGAGCTATTCCCTGTTTTACAGCATGGTGCCCACCCCCGCCGCGCCCATCGTGGACGACTATCTGACGGCCTGCCTGCTGGGGGGCATTCTCAACGGAATCGGCAGCGGCATCGCCCTCACCTGCGGCGGCAGCGGCGGCGGGCTGGACATTGTGGGGCTTTGCCTGAGCAAGCGGGGCAGCCGCTTTACCGTGGGCAAGTTCTCATTGACCTTCAACTTCTTCCTGTACGCCGCCTGCCTGATCCTGTTCCTGCCGGAGATCGCCATTTACTCCGTGATCTACAACTACTTCTCCGCCATCGTGCTGGACCGGATGCACCAGCAGAACGTCAGCGTGGAGGCGCTGATCTTCACCCGGGACGACCAGGACAAGCTGGCTCACTTTATTATGGAGAAGCTGGGCCGGGGCGTCACCTATTGGAACGGCGTGGGCGCCTACACCGGGACGGATGTCCATGTGCTGTGCGTGTGTCTTTCCAAGTACGAGATTGAGGAGCTGCTCCACACAGTCCACGCCATTGATCCCCACGCCTTCGTCACCATGCAGGAGGGCGTGCGGGTCCACGGCAACTTCCGGCGGAAACTGGACTGACCTGCGGCCTGTGAAGCGGGAGGACAGGCGGGGACAGCGCGAAAGGCCCGCAGACAAAAAGAGCGAAGATTACGGGAGCGGCGCGGCGCAGGCGGCGCCGCTTGCGTTTTGGGAGAACGGCTTGCCGCAGCCCCGTCCCTCCGGAAGGCATAAAAAGGGGCCGCCCGGCGACATGCGCCGTGCGGCCCAAGCGGGTGGGATATTGGAAAGCTTCCTGGATTATCTTACACCTTGGGGAGCGGTTTTGTAAATAGGAGCTTTTGGCGAATTGCCACTTCTTTTGTCGAACCAGGGCGGAGGAAAAGAATTTGTGCTTTTTCAACACAACCCCCTTTTCAAAAACCAACACATATGTTATACTACACAAAAGGGAGGGTGCGCCTCCCGTCCACACGAAAGGAGCGATCTCGATGAAGTACACCTACACCTGTAAGAAAGTCTCCCTGAACAACTCCATCAAGGACTACGCCGAGAAAAAGATCTCCAAACTGGAGAAATATCTGCGGGACGACAACGCCACCGCCCACGTGCTCTTCTCCGTGGAGAAGGACCACCTGTGCGCTGTGGAGGTCACCATCCGGGACGGCGGTACGCTGCTTCGGGCCCAGACGGAGGCGCCGGACGGGGATATGCGCGGCGCCGTGGACGCCGCAGTGGGGTATATCGAGCGTCAGATCTTGAAGAATAAGACCCGCCTGTCCAAGCGTCTGCGGAGCGAGGGCTTCCCTCCCCCGGCTCCGGCAGACGATTTCGAGGTGGCGGAGGAGAAGGAGTTCCCCATCGTCCGCACCAAGCGCTTCGCGGTGAAGCCTATGAGCGCCGAGGAGGCCATTTTGCAGATGAACCTGCTGGACCACAGCTTCTTTGTGTTCCGCAGCAGTGACGACGACAGCCTCTCCATCGTCTACAAGCGCAAATCCGGCGGCTACGGCCTCATTGTCACGGACGAGGAGGAATAACGAAAAATTCAGACGGGGAGGCCGAAAGGCCTCCCCGTATTTAGCGGGCAAAGCGCGGCGCAGAACGCCGGCTGCTCAGGCGCGCTCCGGCAGATTTTCCGGCCCTGCCTGGACCGGGCGGACTTCACGCCCCGGACGCAGAGGGCGTGGCGCCAGAATGAGGCGGCCATGGCGGAACCGTTTGCGACCGCTCTGCGGGCAGAATCAAGACCGGCGGGAGGCGGCAGGCCTCCCGCCGGTCCTGTCAAAACGCCAGATTCACCCGCACCTCGTCCAGCGCCGGGGCCCGGTCAATCAGTCCCTGCTCCAGCATCCAGGCGATGTTCTCCTCCCAGCGCCCGTCGGACTGGGAGAGAAACGCCGCCTCCTCCGTCTCCATCATGGGCAGGAGCGTCGCCATGCTGGACCGCTCCACCGTCTCCGACAGGGGGAAATTCTCCTCGTTCTGGTTGGCCAGGAGGATCGCCAGGGCCTCCTCCGGGTCCGCCTGCATATCGGAAAAGCCCCTGGCGCTGGCCCGCAGGAAAGCGGACAGCGTCTCCCCGTCCCGCTCAATGGCGTCGTCGTTTGCCAGGAACACGCCCTCGTAGTAAGTGGGTACGCCGTAGTCGTCCAGGTCGAACCAGCTGACGGCAAAGCCCTCCTCCTCCATCTGAGGCACCTCGTGGTTGACAAGGCAGCCAATGGTGGCGTCCACGCTGCCGGTGGTCATGGAGCTCATGAGGTCAAACCCCACGTCGATCATGGTCACGTCGCTGTAATCCGCTCCCGCGTCCGCCATGATGCTGCGGACAATTGCCTCGGAGAGCTCCGTCCCGGCGTAGCCGACAGTTTTGCCCACAAGGTCCGCAGGGGAGGCGATGCCCTTCTCCTCCAGGGAGAGGACGATGTTCAGCGGCCCCTGGACCACGGCGCCGATGGACTTCACCGGCACGGCCTGGTTGGCCCGGGCCTGGATTACGTCCTGCTGGTAGTAGAGGCCCACGTCCGCCTTCCCTGCCGCCACCAGAGAGATGGCGTCGTTGGCGTTGGAGGGGAAGCGGATATTCACCTGCAGTCCCTCGTCGGCGTAGTATCCCTTCTCCATGGCCACGTACAAAAAGGCGTGGAGGGCGTTGGGGTACCAGTCCAGCACCACGTCAAGCTCCCGCAGCTTTGTTCCGCTGCCGGTAATCACTTCCGTGGGACCGTCGTCCCCGCCGATGACGCCCACGGAGCACCCGGACAGCAGCAGCGCCGCTGCGGCTAAAAGCGCAAGTATCCGTCTCATAGCAAATCTCCTTTGTCTCGTCACAAATGTTATCCCGGGGGCGGCCGGCGGCCGCTCTCCCGATATTCTGCCGTTTCCTCAGCTCTCGCCCCGCCACTTCACGACCCGCTTTTCCACCAGGCCCACCAGGCCCGCCGCCGCCATGGCCACGGCGCTGAGCAGCACAATGGGGGCGAACACCCCCGCCCCGTCCAGCTGGGTCATCATCCGGCGGGAGAAGTACCCAAGACCGCTCTGGGCCCCCAGCCACTCCCCGATGGCCGCGCCGATGATGCTGATGGGCACCGCCATCTTGACGGCGGAGAAGAAATAGGGCAGGGCGCAGGGCACCTTAATTTTGCGGAAGATGTCCCATTTTGTGGCTCCGTAGGTCTCCAGCAGTTCCGTCATCTCTGTGCGGGCGGAGCGGAAGCCGTCGTACACCGTAATGGTGATGGGGAAAAAGGTCATCAGCACCGACACCAGCACCTTGCTCCAGATACCGTAGCCAAACCACAGCACGAACAGCGGCGCAATGGCGGTGGTGGGGATGGTCTGGGAGGCCACCACCACGGGGTACAGGCACTTTTGCAGCAGGGGGCTCCAGTCCATGGCCGCCGCCAGCCCCAGGCCCAGCGCCAGAGAGATGGCAAGGCCCAGTCCCGTCACCGCCATGGTGGCGGGCAGGTGGACCGTAAAGAGGGGGAGCCGCAGCTCCCACAGCCGCCGGAGGATCTGGAGGGGCGTGGGCAGGATATAGGCGGCGTTCACCTCCATGGCCCCCAGCTGCCAGAGGGCCAGCAGCGCAAAGAGAAAGATCAGCGCGGGCAGACTGCCCCGATTGGCCCGGTTCATACCTCCACCTGCCTTCTCAGCATTTCGATCAGCTCCTCCCGCAGGGCCACCGTCTCCGGCCGGGCAAAACACGCCCGGGTCCGGGGATACGCCGCCGGGACGGGGATCTCCGCCAGGCGGCGGATGGGGGTGTTGTCCACCGCCAGCACGCTGCCGGAGAGAAAGACCGCCTCCTCCACGTCATGGGTGATAAAGAGGATGGTCTTTTTGTGCTTTTCCCACTGGTCCAGCAGCCACTCCTGCATGGAGATCCGGGTGAGGAAGTCCAGGGCGGAAAAGGGCTCGTCCAGCAGCAAAAGATCGCTGCCCGCCAGCATGGTGCGGGCGAAGGCCGCCCGCTGGCGCATTCCGCCGGAGAGCTCCCCCGGCAGCTTGCCGGCGCAGCCCGCCAGTCCCACGTCCGCCAGGACCGATTCCGCCAGCTCCCGCCGCTCCGCCCTGGTGTACCCGCCCCGGATCTCCAGGGGCAGGGCCAGATTTTCCCCCACGGTGCGCCAGGGGAGCAGCAGATCCCGCTGGGGCATATAGCCGCAGTAGCGGGACTGCCCCTCAATGGGCGCGCCGCCCGCCAGGATGCGCCCGCACCTGGGCCGCAGCAGTCCGCAGGTCAGGCGGAGAATGGTGCTCTTGCCGCACCCGCTGACGCCCACAATGCAGTGGAAGGACCCGGGCTCCACGGAAAAGCTGAGATTGTCGATGATGTCAAAATCGTCCTCCGGATAGCGGTAGGAGACGCGGTCGAACTCCAGCGCCTTCATGGCCGCATCTCCCAGGCCATGTCCCAGAACGCCAGCTCGTAGCGGCTGCAGTTGACGAAAATCTCCTCCAGGTACGCCAGCTCCGACTCCGCCGCCTTCGCTGCCAGACGGTCCGTCAGGTCAATGAGGGCCTGGTTTGCAGCGTTATAGTCCTCCGAGGCATAGCCTTGAATCCACTCGCCGTAAAAGGGGTGCTCCGCCGCCCCGGGAATCTCGGCCAGGGCCCGGCCGATCTCCGCGTAGCTCCAGGAGCAGGCCAGAATGGACGCCGTGATCTCCATGGGCCCGCCCCGCTCGGCGACGGAGAGCATATAGTGGGTGTAGGAGAGGTTGTCCAGGGCGGGCTTCACCGCCAGCACCTGCTCCTCCGAAATGCCCAGACGCTCCATGTAGGCCCGGTGGATGTTCATCTCCCCGCCCAGAATGGCGTCCACATTCCGGGCGAAAACGCGCATCAGCGCCGCTTCCCGCGCCTTTACCACCCCCAGGGCGAACACCCGGGCGTAGTCGAAGAGGTACAGGTAGTCCTGGAGCATGAAGTATTGGAACTTCTCCGCCGGGAGGGTGCCGTCGCCGATGCCGGCGACAAAGGGGTGGGTCAGGCACCGGTCCCAGATGGGACGGGCCGCCTCCCGCAGGCGTTGGGAAACCGTCATAATATGTCCTCCTTAAACATCAAAGCCTGGGCCTTGTTTGGAAACCGTCAAAACGCCTCCTTGGGGCGTCTTTTCCCGTCAGGACTGCGTTGATTTGACCTGAAACCCGGGAGGGATTTCCCCAATGTCATTAAGATAAGACCAATTTCCAAATAATGGGGCATCAAAATGTTCTTAGATTTCAGCTAAGCACTTAGAATCCAAAATATTTCTGCACCCCATTATTGGGTAAATTTCCTTAACTTAATGACATTGGGGATTTCCCGCGCCGTTTTCACTTGGGGGAATTTTTTCGGCAAACGAAAACGGGACGTCCCCACAGGGACGTCCCGCGCAATTACGAGAAAACCGCCGCAAAAGGCGGCGAACAGCTGCATCCCTACGTTGGCATGATCCAAATCAGGTGAGGTCGAGGGGTAACACCCTCCTCTCAGCCCCCTTCCGGGGACTCCCTTGCAAGCCGTAGTATATGCTGTTTTTCACGAAATGTCAATCCTTTTTCACCGGAAGCTCCGGAGCGGCTCGCCGCTGCGCGTTCCGCCATGTATCAAGCAGGGCCCAGGCGGAGGACCTCCGAAAAGGGCTTCACCGGCGGCGGGTCCGCCGGGTGGAGCCCGATGTGCTTCTCCATCCAGACCATATTGTACCACCGGCCGAACTTGCAGCCGCACTGGCGGAACTCCCCCGCCAGCCGGTAGCCCATGCGCCGGTGGAAGTCCACGCTGTCCCTCGTCAGGTATTCGTCCTCCCGCTCCGGGCAGGCCACGCAGGCGTTGAGGTTCAGAACCCCCTGGGCCGCGAGGCACCGCTCCAGCGCGGCGTACAGTGTCCGCCCCACGCCCTGCCGCTTCGCCTCCTCCCGGACGTAGACCGTGGTCTCCACGGCCCAGTCGTAGGCGGCCCGCTCCTTGAAAGGACCGGCATAGGCATATCCCATGATCCGCCCCTCCGCCTCCGCCGCGAGATAGGGGTATCTCTCCAGCGTGCGGGCGATCCGTCCGGCGAACTCCTCCGGGGAGGGGACGGCGTACTCAAAGGTAATGGCGGTCTTCTCCACATAGGGTGCGTAGATCTCCAGCAGGGCGGCGGCGTCCTCCGGCGCGGCGGCGCGGACGGTCAGGTCTCCCGGGGCCATAAAATCCCTCCCGTTTCGGTTTTTCTCAAAATAGCACGCCGGAGGGGAGAAGTCAAGGGAGCTGTTCTTTGGGGAAATGTCCAGCCGCGCGTTTTATCGTCCGGACCTTTGATTTTCGGCCGTGCCTTTGTAGGGGCGGGGCTCTGTCCCCGCCCGTTTTCCCGGAAATGCCGGGTTTCCCGAAAAAGCCAGATTTTCCGAAAATACCCGTTTTCCCGGAAATGCCAGGCTTCCGGCGGACGGGCCGGGACAGAGCCCGGCCCCTACAGACACGCCTGCGGTGATTCTAAAAGTCCGCGGGCCCTTGGTCCCCCACGGAGATTCCGTTCAGCAGGAGATACTCTGTGAGCGTCTCCACACATTCCCGGTCGCTCTGCCGGGCGGCAATGATTCTGGCGATATTCCGCAGGTGCGGGTTGGCGGGCTGGGGGGTGAAACCGGAGAGGCCATATGTCTCTATCAGTTTTGCGAGGCGTTTTTCCTTCATTGCTGCATCCACCTTAATATCCATATATGGTTATTATAAACCAAAATACTCCATATAATCAAGGTTAAATCCTCTATATATGGAGAACAGGATGAATCGCAGTACGCCAAAAAAACGGAATATCGGTCAAAAGGTCAAATACTACCGCATGGAGAGCGGATTATCTCAAAAAGATTTGGCCGCCCGTTTGCAGACGATCAACTGCGACATGACCTCTGAAATGATCTGGAAGGTGGAAAACGGGCGGCGAAGCCTCTCGGTTTTTGAGATTGACAAACTGGTGGAAGTCCTGAAAGTGGACTACAACGCCCTCTTTGCCCAGGACAAGGAAGATCAATAGAACCGGGACGGAAATGCTCCGCCCCGGCTCTTTTTTCGTCTCCCGATTTGCGTTTGCTCCTTCGGAACCCTGCAGGGACCGCCGCCCGGCTCAGTGAAACAACTTCCGCCCGATCCAGATGAACAGGCAGGCCCCCACCACGGAAACAATCAGGTTGGCAATCGTGCCGTAGGCCCGGAAGCCGATCAGCCCAAAGACAAAGCTGCCCACCATGGAGCCCACCACGCCTACCACGATATTCCGCAGCAGCCCGTCCTCCATGTCCATCAGCTTCCCGGCGATCCAGCCCACCAGCGCGCCCATAATCAGCGTACCCAGTAAATGAAACATCTCTCTTCTCCTTCTCCGCCCGGAGAGCGGTTTTTCTATTGTATGGGAGCGGTTTAGTCCTTGATATACTCCCGCACCCGGTAGACCGCGCCGATCTCCTCCTCGCAGATCCTCCGGCAGTTCTCGATCTCCTCCGCCGGGATGGTGTCCACCACGGTCATCATCACCGTGGGCACGTACTGCCTGAGCTCCTTGGCAAAGCTCTTCATGGCCTCGTAGGCCCCGGGGTACCGGGGGCGGCACAGCGCCTCGTACTTCTCCGCCGTGTCGGTGTTCAGGGAGATGGACACCATGTCAAACCGCCCCGCAAAGTCCGGGCAGGTGTCCCGGCCGTGGATGAGGTTGGCGGTGCCGTTGGTATTCATGCGGGTGGGGATCTTCGTGCCGTGCTCCTTCATCCGGTCGATGACCCAGCAGATGTCCTCCAGCCGGTAGGCGGGCTCGCCGAAGCCGCAGAACACCAGCTGCTTGAATCGGGAGAGATCCCAGCCCTCAATGGAGGCCAGAATCTCCTCCCTTGTGGGCTCCCGCTCCAGCCACAGGTTGTCGTTGTAGATGCTGCCGCCGCTGGACTCGTTGTGCCGCAGGCAGAAGGTGCAGGCGTAGTCGCAGCGGTTGGTGGTGTTGACGTAGAGGCTGCCCTCGTACTCGTAGGTGATAGTAAAGCCCTTTTTCATGGTTGTCGCTCCTCTAAAAATTTCCGTATAAGTGAAAACCCGACAGGGTGAATATGCCGTCCTGATACGTCACATCGGCGGAGAGGTCCGCGATATACCAGGTGGGCACCACATCCACCCCTCCCCAAAACCGGATGCGGCACTCCTCCGGAAAGACCTCAAACTGAATGGTGTCGCCGACGGACGGCGCCCGGTCCTCCTCCGGAAGCGCGGCGGAATCCACCTCCGCCAGCTCCCGGCCCAGGATCAGAAAGGCCCGGTCTCCCGCCCGCTCCAGCCGCAGCAGAGAGGAAACGCCCTTCCACAGCGGATTCCCGCCCTCCGCATAGTAGAACGTGGAGTAGTCCGTCAGCGTCCCGTCCTCATTATTCTCCACCACGTGGAGGTCCCAGACAGAGACACCGGTGCCGCTGCCGGAGTAGCAGAGGACGACCAGCTCGTCCTCCCCGTCGCCGTCCAAGTCAAAGCAGTACATCTCCGGTAGGAACTGGCGGGGCGTGGAAAAGCACCAGTTGAACTCCGCCGCGCTCTCCCCCCAGCGAATCAGGGCGGTCTCCGGATGCTCCTCCGTCCGGGGCAGGGCGTAAAAGTACGCCTCCGGCGCCTCCGCCAGCAAAGCGGCCTCGCCCTCATAGACCCAGCGCATCATGTTCCTGTGATAATCCCGGTCTCCCACGGGGATGACCGGTTCCCGGCCCTCCTCCGGCTCCCGTCCTTCCGTCACAATGCCCGGGGCGGAGAGGGGCTCCAGCCGCCATGTCTCCGGAAGGGAGAGCGCCTCTTCCGCCGGAGGTTCTTCCGGCGGTGGTTCCGGCACTTCCGGTACGGGCGTTCCGCACCCGCCCAAGACCAGCAGGGCCAGCGTCAAAAACAGCAATTTCCGCATCCCGCGCTTCCTCAAATCCGGACCTTCGGAAACAGCCGCAGTCCGTTCTCAAAGGTGATCTTCGCCATCTCCTCCGGCGTCACACCCTTCCACTCCGCCAGTTTTTCCACGATATACGGCAGGTTCCGGCTGTCGTTCCGCCTGCCCCGGTTGGGCACCGGAGAGAGGTACGGCGCGTCCGTCTCGATGACAATCCGGTCCAACGGCGTGATGGCCGCCACCTCCGGCGCCCGCCTGGCGTTTTTGTAGGTGATGGGCCCGTCAAAGCCCAGATACCAGCCCCGCCTGAGGAGCTCCTCCGCCATCTCGGGACTGCCGGAAAAACAGTGAAACACCCCTGTGACCTCCGGGTACTCCTTCACAATGGCCAGGGAGTCCCCGTGGGCCTCCCGGTCGTGGACGATGACGGGGAGCCCCACCTCCCGGGCCAGAGCCAGCTGGCGGCGGAAAATCTCCTGCTGGAATTCCTTAGGCGGGTTCTCCGCCCAGTAGTAGTCCAGCCCGATCTCCCCCAGGGCCGCGGTCTTGGGGCGCCGGCACAGGACCCGAATCTCCTCCAGCTCCCGCTCTCCGGCCCCGGCGCAGTCCTCCGGGTGGATGCCCGCGGCGGCGTAAATATAATCATACGCCTCCGCCAGGGCGACGGAGGCCCGGGAGCTCTCCACGTCCACCCCGGCGGTCACCGCAGCGGCCACACCCGCCGCCGGGAGCAGCTGCCCCAGCAGCTCGGTCCGGTCCCTGTTAAAGGCGTTGTCCGTATAGTGGGCGTGGGTGTCAAACAGCGTCATGGCGCGCCTCCTGTGTCAGCATTTGCTCCATTGTAGCACGATTTCCTGTGAAAGAAAAGGACCAAATCCCTTCCGGGAAATCAGCCCAGAGCATGAAAAAAGGACATCCGACGGATGTCCTTTCCATTCACTCGCACAATCAGCCGATCTTGTTGAGCTTCAGGGTCATGGCGCTCTTTCTGTGAGCGGCCGTGTTCTTGTGCAGAACGCCCTTGGCAACCGCCTGATCGACCTTCTTCACCGCAACCTTGTACGCGCCATCGGCCTCGGTGCGATTGCCTTCTGCGGCAGCAGCCTCGAACTTCTTGATGGCGGTCTTCAGCGCGGACTTCGTGGCCTTGTTGCGCGCGTTTCTGGCGGCTCCGATGAGCACACGCTTCTTGGCAGACTTGATATTCGGCAAACCAAACACCTCCTCCTTAGGCAGATTTATTCGGGGAGAATCAAAATTCCCACCGTGCAGAATGATATTTTAGCAGGGAAGTCAAAAAAAAGCAAGAGTTTTTTTACAATTTCCGGTGATTTTTTGAATATTGTATCCCCAGCCGCAAAACCTAGTGCGAAGACCCCCAGATTTTGTGCAGGAGGCAGAGCGGTATGTTGGTAAAGCGCACAGACCTGGCCCTGGAGGCCCGGGAGTTATGGCAGGAGTCCGCCGAGCGGACCACCCGCCTCTCGGGCGTCAAGGCCACCAAGACCAAGCGGGAGGGATACCCGGTGACCCGGGTGGACATTTTGGACCAGCGGGGGGAGAAGGCCCTGGGAAAGCCCCAGGGAAGCTATCTGACCATTGATCTGACCACCTTCTGGCAGCGGAAGGCGGACTTTTTCGAGCGGGCCGTCCGGGCGGTGGGGTCCCAGCTCAAGGAGCTGCTGCCGGAGGAGGGGCCGGTCCTTGTCATCGGCCTGGGGAACGAGGCCATGACGCCGGACGCCGTGGGGCCCCTGGCGGCGGACAATATCCTGATTACCCGGCACCTGATCGCCGCCATGCCCAAGCACTTCGCGGGCTTCCGGCCCGTGGCGGTGTTCCGCACCGGTGTGCTGGGCACCACCGGCGTGGAGTCCGCCGAGGCGGTGCGGGGGCTTGTGGCGGAGGTGCAGCCGGCCCTGGTCATCGCCGTGGACGCCCTGGCCTCCCGCCGGGTAGGCCGGGTGTGCGCCACGGTGCAGCTCTCGGACACCGGAATTATCCCCGGCTCCGGCGTGGGAAACCACCGGGCGGCCCTGAACCGGGAGACCCTGGGCGTGCCGGTGCTGGCCGTCGGCATTCCCACGGTGGTGGACGCTGCCACGCTGGCGGCGGACCTTCTGGAGGAGTCCGGGGTGGAGAATATCGACCCCGAGTCCCTGCGGGGCGGCGGACAGAGCCTGATGGTGACGACCCAGGATATTGACCGGCAGGTCCGAGACCTGAGCAAGGTGGTCGGGTACGGCATCAACTGGGCGCTCCAGGACCTGGAGATTGAGGAGATGAACGCCCTTTTGAGCTGACTCTGCGGGGAGCGGGAGAAGCGGAGCCCGCGCCAACCGCCTCGGCACGCAGCCGTACGGCCGAGACCGCCGCTGGCCGCGCTGAAAAATCCCGAAATGCCGCATAGCCCGAAGCGGGAAAGCCGCTTCGGGCTATGCGGTTTTCTCTGCGGGGAGACTGGGCCTTGTTTGACAAATGGCAAGATGCGCGGCGGCGGGATTTTTTCGCCGGGCAGGGCCCGCGGTCAAATATCGATTTCCAAAACCACCGGGCAGTGGTCGCTCCCCGTCACCTCGCTCCAGATGTCCGCTCCCCGGATTCGCTCCCGCAGCCTCTGGGAGACGATGAAGTAGTCGATCCGCCATCCGGCGTTATTCTTCCTGGCGTTGAAGCGGTAGCTCCACCAGGAGTACGCCCCCGTCTTGTCCGGGTACAGCGCCCGGAAGGTGTCCACAAATCCGCTCTCCAGCAGGCAGGTCATCTTCTCCCGCTCCTCGTCGGAAAAGCCGGGGTTCCGCCGGTTGCTCTGGGGATTTTTCAGGTCGATCTCCCGGTGGGCCACGTTCAAATCCCCGCAGTAGATCACAGGCTTTTTCCCGTCCAGCTCCAGCAGGTACTCCCGGATGTCGTCCTCCCAGGCCATGCGGTAATCCAGCCGGGCCAGCTGGTCCTTGGAGTTGGGCGTATAGCAGCACACCAGATAGAACGCCGGGTACTCCGCCGTGATGACCCGTCCCTCGTGGCGGTGCTCGTCAATGCCGAAGTCGTTCGTCACCGCCAGGGGCTGCCGCCGGGTAAAGACCGCCGTGCCGGAATAGCCCGCCTTGTCGGCGCAGTTCCAGAAGCGGACGTAGCCCGGCAGGTCGAACTCCGCCTGCTCCGGACGCATCTTCGTCTCCTGCAGGCAGATCACGTCCGCATTGGCAAAGGCGCAGAAATCCAAAAAGCCCTTTCCCAGACAGGAGCGCAGGCCGTTGACGTTCCAGGATACCAATCTCATCGCCGTCTTCCTCCTCACAAAATCCATAATGTTTTATTTTACCTGATCCGCCGGAAAAACACAACGCCGCCCGCCGCAAAAAAAGCGAAAAAAAGGGAAAATTTCCGTAGCATTTTGGAGCGAAATGTGATACGCTGAAACAGAGAGAAAAAGCCCCGGCCGGCGGAGCCGTCCGGGGGAAGAGAGAGGAGAGAGCGGGATGAAAAAATGGATCTGTCAGTGGCTTTTGCTGCTGTTTCTGCTGCCTGGCTGCGGGAACGTCTCCTTGCCCGCTCCGGCGGCGGGAGAGGACGCCGCTTCCGTCCAGACTCCGGAGAGCGGCGGCCTGTCTGCCACCCGGCTGGAGGCGGAGCCCCGCCCGCTGATGGAGGAGGAGATTCTGGCCGCCTACTACCGGGCGGAGGAGGCCTACGCCTGGTTTGACCTGGCCCCTCTGCCGAGCAGCGGCGGGACGGTCCGCCTGGACGGCACGGCCTACCATAAGGTGGACTACCCCGGCATGGAGACCATGGACGATCTTCGCGCCTACCTGCGGAACCTGTTTTCCGCCGAGCTGACGGACCGGCTTTTGTCCCTGGCCTACTACCGGGACGTGGACGGGGCGCTGCACGTCTCCTTCTCCGGCAGGGACCGGGACGGCGGCAAGGGTGCATCCCAGGTGGAGGCGGTGCAGCTGGACGGCCAGACCTATTCTCTGGAGGTGTCCGTGGAGCTGCTGGACAGCACCGGAACCGATGTCACCGGGCTGGAGTGCTGGTCCTTTCCCTACGCCTACGTGGACGGCCGGTGGGTCTTCACGGACTTCCAGCTGGTCGTCTGAGAGAGGACGTGTCGCGCAAATTTCTGCGAAAACTTTTGAATTTTTTACGCAAAATATTGCATTTCCCCAGGGAGCTCAAAGGGCTCCCTGGATTTTTGTCAGCTAATTAACGGAATTTGCGCTATAAAACCTCAAAATTTGCGCAAAAATTTACGGAAATTGGGTCAATCTGCACGAACTGTTCATTTGAAATTATGCAAAAGGTAAAAGTTACAACGTTTGCGTAAAATGTAGCGTAAGATTTACTTGAAAAAACGTTCACGTATGCTACAATAATACTATCAGTCAAAACCTAGTAACAACGCAAAAGGAGTGGAAGTATGGAAAATTTGTTTTGGATCGGATTCATCGGCGCTGTCGTGGCCGGGCTTTTCGCGGTTGTGCAGGCCAAGAAGGTCATGTCCTACTCCGAGGGTACCGAGCGGATGCAGAAAATCGCGGCCAATATCCGCGCCGGCGCAAACGCTTACCTGAAACAGCAGTACACAACGGTATTCAAGGTCTTTGTGGTGGTGTTCGTCATTCTGCTGATCCTGGCCTTCGCCACCGGCGGGCAGATGCTCTCCAAGTACACCCCCTTCGCCTTTGTCACCGGCGGCATTTTCTCCATGCTGGCCGGCTTCATCGGCATGAAGATCGCCACCAACTCCAACGCCCGCACCGCCCAGGCCGCCTCTGAGAGCTTGAACAAGGGACTGCGGGTGGCCTTCTCCTCCGGCTCCGTCATGGGCTTCACCGTGGTGGGCCTGGGGATGCTGGACATCACCATGTGGTTCTTCCTCCTGCGCTGCGCCTTCGGCGTCAACGACCCCGCCGCTTTGGGCAACATCATGGTCATGAACGGCATGGGCGCCTCCTTCATGGCGCTGTTCGCCCGTGTGGGCGGCGGCATCTACACCAAGGCCGCCGACGTGGGCGCGGACCTGGTGGGCAAGGTGGAGGCCGGCATCCCCGAGGACGACCCCCGGAATCCCGCAACCATCGCCGACAACGTGGGCGACAACGTGGGTGACGTGGCCGGCATGGGCGCGGACCTGTACGAGTCCTATGTGGGCTCCATTCTGGCCACCTTCGCCCTGGGCGCCGTGGGCGGCTACGGCTGGAACGGCATGCTGCTGCCGGTGGCTCTGGCGGTGTGCGGCATCATCTGCTCCATCTTCGGCTCCTTCCTGGTGAAGACCAAGGAGGACGCCACCCAGGAGTCCCTGCTGAAGAGCCTGCGCACCGGCACCTATACCGCCGCCGTGCTGGCTGCCGTGCTGGCGGCCCCTCTGACCTACTGGATTCTGGGCAGCTGGGGCGTGTATGTGGCCATCCTCTGCGGCCTGCTGGGCGGCTGCGCCATCGGCTATTTCACCGAGTACTACACCTCCGACACCTACAAGCCCACCCAGGAGCTGGCGGCGGCCTCTGAAACCGGCTCCGCCACCATCATCATCGGCGGCATCTCCCTGGGCCTCAAATCCACCATGACCTCCATCCTCATCGTGGCCGCGGCGGTGCTGGTGAGCTACTTCGCCGCCGGCGGCACCGTCCAGATTGTGGACGGCGCGGGCCACTTCACAAGCGCCTTCAACCAGGGCCTCTACGGCATCGGCATTGCCGGCGTGGGCATGCTCTCCACCCTAGGCATCACACTGGCGACGGACGCCTACGGCCCCGTGGCCGACAACGCCGGCGGCATCGCCGAGATGAGCGGCCTGCCCGAGACCGTCCGGCAGCGGACCGACGCCCTGGACTCCCTGGGCAACACCACCGCCGCCACCGGCAAGGGCTTTGCCATCGGCTCCGCCTCCCTGACCGCCCTGGCCCTGCTGGTCAGCTACGTCAACATCGTTCAGGAGAATACCGACGAGATTTTGAACTTCACCCTTACCAGCCCCACCGTTCTGGTCGGCCTGTTCACCGGCGCGATGCTGACCTTTGTCTTTACCGCTGAGACCATGAACGCCGTGCAGAAGGCGGCCCAGTCCATCGTAGTGGAGGTCCGCCGCCAGTTTAAGGAGATCCCCGGCATCATGGAGTACAAGGCCGAGCCGGACTACGCCTCCTGCGTGGGTCTTTGCACCAAGGGTGCGCTGCGCGAGATGGTCTCTCCCGCGGTGCTGGCCATTGTGGTGCCCATCGTCACCGGGCTGATTCTGGGGCCCACCGGCGTGGTGGGACTGCTGGGCGGCGTGTCCGTCACGGGCTTTGCCATGGCGGTGTTCATGTCCAACGCCGGCGGCGCCTGGGACAACGCCAAGAAGTACATTGAGACCGGCCACCACGGCGGCAAGGGCTCCGAGCAGCACAAGGCGGCTGTGGTGGGCGATACCGTGGGCGATCCGTTTAAGGATACCTCCGGTCCGTCTCTGAACATTCTGATTAAGCTGTGCTCCACGGTGTCCATCGTGTTTTCCGGGTTGATTCTGGCGTTCAATGTGATGAATATGCTGTAAATTCCGATTGCACCGCTCCCCTCGCCTGCGGGCGGGGGGAGCTTTTTCTCGCCCTGATGAGCGGAGGGGGGATTTCAGCCATGATGATGGCTGGGCAGATGCACCCCCCATTTTCTCTTTTTCTGCGCGCAGAAAAAGAGAAAACGGGCCGTGCACGGTCTAAAAGAGAAAAAGACTTTTTGGAGCTCGCGGAAGCTTTTACCTTCGATTGATGGGTACTCTGCAAATTTGCTGCGTGGACGCAAGGACTTTCTTCTCTTCCCGCGCTTCGCGCCTGGCTGGGTCCATGTGAGATGGTGCCCTATTCTACCGGCCTTCTTTCGGCAGAACTGTGGGGCCAGCAGCCCTCTGCCGGCCATTCTCCCGCCGCTTCCAGCACTTCCAGCAGAAGATTTATGGGGTTTGGCCCTCTGACCGGGCCATTTCCTTCCAAGAGAACTGTGGGGCCTGCACCCTGTGCAGGCCATCCCCCCCAATACCCCCTGCACTTCCTGCGGAACACCCTGTAGGGGCCGGGCTCTGACCCGGCCCGCCTTCCGATCCCCTGGCGCTTCCGGCAGAAGATTTGTGGGGCCCGGTCCCCTGACCAGGCCATTCCTCTCCCCCAGCACCCTGGCACTTCCGCTGGAACACCGGTGGGTCCTGCAGCCCTCTGCCGGCCAGTGACGGTGAATGGGCGGAAATGTAAAAATGGGGAAGCCGCCGCCTTAGAATGGAGCTCATGACCCTGCGGAATACTGTCTGCGTCATGCAGGGGCATACCTCTTGGCTCGCCGCATCTCCGTTTTTGTCATTTTCCACAGGAAACCGCCCCAAAATTTAAGAGGGTAAAAACCCTCCGGAATCAGCCAGTCCGCCTTGACAAGGTAATCGTTTACCGATATAATACTTTCGGAAATTTCCCCGGAGCCCTCCGGCGAAAGCCGGATCTTCGCAAAAACATATCAAGGAAAGGATGCGCGAACATGATCTACTCTACCGAAGTGCAAAACATGTGCCCTGTCGCCAAGGGCGCGTACCACGGTCCCGCTCCCATCCCCGAAGAGGGCAAGTGGGTCCAGGCCAAGGAGATCAAGGACATCTCCGGCCTCACCCACGGCGTGGGCTGGTGCGCCCCCCAGCAGGGCGCCTGCAAGCTCACCCTCAACGTCAAGGACGGCATCATCGAGGAGGCGTTGGTTGAGACCCTGGGCTGCTCCGGCATGACCCACTCCGCCGCCATGGCCAGCGAGATCCTCATCGGCAAGACCCTGCTGGAGGCCCTGAACACCGACCTGGTGTGCGACGCCATCAACACCGCCATGCGGGAGCTGTTCCTCCAGATCGTCTACGGCCGCACCCAGACCGCCTTCTCCGAGGGCGGACTGCCCGTCGGCGCCTCTCTGGAGGACCTGGGCAAGGGCCTGCGCAGCCAGGTTGGCACCATGTTCGGCACCAAGGCCAAGGGCCCCCGCTACCTGGAGATGGCCGAGGGCTACGTCACCCGCATTGCCCTGAACAAGGATGATGAGATCATCGGCTATGAGTTCGTGAACCTGGGCAAGATGATGGACGCCATCAAGAAGGGCACCGACGCCAACGAGGCGTTGGAGAAGGCCAAGGGCCACTACGGCCAGTTCGACGGGGCCGCCAAGTATATCGACCCCCGTCACGAGTAAGGAAAAGGAGGAATTGAGAAATGGCTCTGTTTGAAAGCTACGAGAGAAGAATCGACAAGATCAATTCCGTCCTGTCTCAGTACGGAATCAAGAGCGTGGAGGAGTGCCGGGAGATCTGCCAGGCCGCCGGCTTCGACCCCTACGAGATCGTCAAGGGCATCCAGCCCATCTGCTTTGAGAACGCCTGCTGGGCCTACTGCGCAGGCGCCGCCATCGCGCTGAAGAAGAACGTGGCCACCGCCGCCGAGGCCGCCGAGGCCATCGGCGAGGGCCTCCAGGCCTTCTGCATCTCCGGCTCTGTGGCCGAGGACCGCAAGGTGGGCCTGGGTCACGGCAACCTCGGCGCCATGCTGCTGCGGGATGAGACCAAGTGCTTCGCCTTCCTGGCGGGCCACGAGTCCTTCGCCGCCGCCGAGGGCGCCATCGGCATCGTCCGCAACGCCAACAAGGCCCGCAAGGAGCCCCTGCGGGTCATCCTCAACGGCCTGGGTAAGGACGCCGCCCAGATCATCAGCCGCATCAACGGCTTCACCTATGTCCAGACCCAGTTTGACTACGGCACCGGCGAGGTGAAGGTGGTCAAGGAGACCCGGTACAGCGAGGGCGAGCGGGCCAATGTCCGCTGCTACGGCGCCGACGACGTGCGCGAGGGCGTGGCCATCATGCACCTGGAGGGCGTGGATGTGTCCATCACCGGCAACTCCACCAACCCCACCCGCTTCCAGCACCCCGTGGCCGGCACCTATAAGAAGGAGTGCTACGAGCAGGGGAAGAAGTACTTCTCCGTGGCCTCCGGCGGCGGCACGGGCCGTACCCTGCACCCGGACAACATGGCCGCCGGCCCCGCCAGCTACGGCATGACCGACACCATGGGCCGGATGCACTCCGACGCCCAGTTCGCCGGCTCCAGCTCCGTCCCCGCCCACGTGGAGATGATGGGCTTTTTGGGCATGGGCAACAACCCCATGGTCGGCGCTACCGTGGCCGTGGCTGTCGCTGTGGCCGAGAGCAAGAAGTAAGCCATAAAGACGCCAAAGCTCCCCGGAGGATTCCTCCGGGGAGCTTTTTGCCGTTTCCGGTCAAAAGAGTTTTTTCAGGCCCTCCAGCTTATCGCCGATGTCCGCGGCGGCTAATTTAGCCTTGACGCCGGAGACCAGGGGCTGGAGCTTGTCGTCCGGCAGGTCCACACCCAGCAGGCCCTCCACGGTCTTGATGGGGTCGGCCTGGAAGCGCTTGAGCAGGGCGGGGTCCTTCTGGAGCTTTTCCGCCAGCTCCCCGATCTTGGCTTTTACATCAAAATTCATGTCCATGGTTACGGTTCCCTTTCTCTCTCGTTTTGCGGAGCTCAAGGGCTCCGCGGCCCTCTCATCATAGAGGATTCCGGGGCGGTTGTCAAGGCGGGCACAAGGCGGGCGCGGCCCCTTACAGCTCAATTTTTCCGTGCTTTTCCTCGTACTGCTCTATGGCATCCCGGATGAGAATCAAAATCTGGCTGTTGGCGGAACGTCCCTCATAGTCGGCAAGAATGTGGAGTTTGTGCAGCATCGCTTCATCAATGCGGATGGACAGCCCTTTAATCGCCATGTCAAGACCTCAGATTCATTATAGATTGGTTTCATTTTATATCCATTTTTACCATTTTTGTCGAAAGTGGATATAAAATGAAACTAAAATATAATCAGGGGGAAGCGTATGGCAAAATACAAGGTGAACCCAAAGGATATTCTGGAGAAAAAACTCAGCAGGGAGAACCCGCGGCTCAATTACAACCGCCTGTACGCCGCGGCGGTCCTGGCCGCTTTCGACGCGCAGGAATCCCTGGAGGAGCTGAACATCGGGGAGGCGCGGAGAATCCTGAGAGCAGTCTGCCAAACGGCGGAACAGCTCCACCTCCTCCCGCCGGAATGACCCAAAGGCGAGGCCGGAGTCTGTTTGATACGTGGCAAAATGACCGGCGGCGAGAGATTTTCCCTGGGCAGGGCGGAAATTCGCGGGAACACTTTGTGTGTTTCAAGAATTTTTAACCCGGCACAGCGGAAAAAACCGCCGCTTGGACATTTTGCCATTTTTCAAACAGGACTCAGCCTCGCTTTTTGTACCCTGCGGCATCAGACCGGAAGCCCCGTCAGATACCGCCGGACCACGTCGAAGGCATGGTTTGCCGCAAGGCCCTGGATGCGGTCCCGCCGCCGCCGGCCCAGGTCCAGGGAACGGCAGAAGGTTCCCTCCGGCGCCGCCAGCCCGACATAGACGATGCCCACGGGGACGCCCCGTTCGTCCGGGTCCGGCCCCGCCGCTCCGGTGACGGACACGGCGATGTCCGCCCCGGTGATCTTCCGGGCGCCCTCCGCCATGGCCCGGGCGCACTCCGCGGACACGGGGCCGTATGTATCCAGAATCTCTTGGGGAACCTGGAGCACATCCCCCTTGACGCTGGTCCAGTAGCTCACCACGCCGCCGCGGTACACTGCGGAGGCCCCGGGAATGGCGGTGAGCCTCTCAGCCGCCATGCCGCCGGTACAGCTCTCGGCAGTGGCCAGAGTCAGCCCCTTGTCCTTCAGCAGCCCCAGACAGGCCTCCGCGAGGCCGGACACGTCCACGCCGTAGACGATGTCTCCCAGGGTGCTCCGGACCATCTTCTCCACAGGGGCCAGCATGGCCAAGGCCTCCTCCTCCGAGGCGGCCTTGGCGGTGGCCCGGAGGCGCACCTCGAAGGGTTTGGCGTAGGTGGCGAGGGTGGGGTTGGTCATGTGGGTCATTCTGCTGCGCAGAAGCTCCTCCACGGAGCTCTCCCCCATGCCGAAGGTCATGATGTCCCGGGAGACGATGACCTCGTGGGACAGCCTGCGCAGGTAGGGCTCCGCGCAGCGGCGGAGCATGGTGGACATCTCATGAGGCGGACCGGGAAGCATGAGAACATGGACGCCGCCGCTCTCAAAGGCGCAGCCGGGGGCGGTGCCCACGGGGTTATCGAAGATGACGCCGTTTTCCGGCAGCTCCGCCTGCTGGGTGTTGTTCTCCGGCATGGGGACGTGGAGAGAGGTCTCGTAAAAGCTCCGGATGTCCTCCAAAATCTCCGGGTGGAGCACCAATCTTTGACCGAAGGCCTCGCAGATGGTCTGCTTGGTCAGATCGTCGTAGGTGGGCCCCAGGCCGCCGGTGGTGATGATGATGTCCGCCCGGCGGCGGGCAATGTCCAGGGCCTCTTTCAGGCGCTCCGGGTTGTCGCCTACAACGGTGTGCCAGAAGACGTTGATTCCCAGGGCGGAGAGACTCTGGGAGATGGCCTGGGCGTTGGTATTTACGATGTTGCCGAGGAGAAGCTCTGTGCCGACGGCGAGGATTTCAGCTGTATGGGACATAGTGTTGACCTTCCTTTTCAAGGGAGTGGGGGTGTCCGCCTGCGGGCGGGACGGGGGGTGTGCCGCCCTTCGGGCGGAGGGCGAGCAAAGCGCTCAGGGTTTCACCCTGATCCAGCTCTCCCCCTCCAGGGCCTTGGCCGCCAACCCCTCCACATCCAGGGCGGCCTCCGCCTTTCGAACGTCCTCCAGGCTGGGCCGCGTGGCGGGATGCCTGGGCGTGAACACCGTGCAGCAGTCCTCGTAGGGCAGAATGGAGGTCTCATAGGTTCCGATCTCCCGGGACATCCGGATGATCTCCACCTTGTCCATGCCGATCAGGGGCCGCAGGACGGGCATGCCGGCCACGTCGTCCGTCACGGCCAGGGCCATCATCGTCTGACTGGCCACCTGGCCCAGCGACTCGCCGGTAATCAGGGCCTTGGCCCCCGCCCGCCTCGCCACGGCCTCCGCCAGGCGCATCATGAAGCGGCGCATAATCAACGTGAAATATTCCTCCGGGCACTTGCGGCGGATCTCCTCCTGGATCTCCGTGAAGGGCACGATGTGAACCAGCATCCGGCCGCACCAGGCCGTCAGCTGCTGGGCCAGCTCCAGCACCTTGTCCTGGGCCTGCTGGGAGGTGTAGGGCGGGGAGACAAAGTGGACCATCTCCAGTTCCACGCCCCGGCGGGCCATCATCCAGGAGGATACGGGGCTGTCCAGCCCGCCGGAGAGCAGAGAGACGGCGTGGCCCCCCATGCCCACCGGCAGACCCCCGGCCCCGGGGACGGCGGGGGCGTGGACGTAGGCGTACTTCTCCCGGATCTCCACGTAGACCGTCAGGTCCGGGTTGTGCACGTCCACCGCCACGTGGGGGAACAGCTCCGCCAGATCTCCGCCCACGGCCTGGGAGACCTGGATGGAGTTCATGGGGTAGTTCTTATCCGCCCGCTTGCTCTCCACCTTGAAGCTCTTCGCCTGGGCAAAGGCCTCCGCAAGATAGGTCCTGGCGGTCTCCACAATGGCGGGGACGGTCTTCTCGCAGGGCACCGCCCGGGCCACGCTCACCACGCCGAACACCTGCCGGGCCGCCTGCCAGGCCGCCTCCATGTCGCAGCTCTCATTCACCGGCTCGGCGTAGATGGTGCTCTGGCGGACATAGACCTGAAAGCTGCCGCATTTTTTCAGCCGCCGCCGGACGTTGGTGACAAGCCGGTCCTCAAAGGAGCGGCGGTTCTGGCCCTTCAGGACCACCTCGCCCAGCTTCAGCAGAAACATCTCATTTTGCCGCATGGGGATCATCCTCCATAGATCTTAAAATTTACGGACTCTATTATAGCGCGTTTTTTCCGGAAGAGAAAGCCCTATTTTCAAGATCCGATCTCCCCGCCGCAATCCCTGCCTGCTGTAATATAGACTGAAGCAGGCGCTGTCCGCCGGACGCAGGAGCGTGCGTTCCAGAGGCTTTTCGGGAGCCGATTCTGCCCTGGCGGGAGTCCGGCGTCACGGGCCGCATGGTGGACGGAGCGCCGGGGACCTCTCCGGTGTTTCTGGCGGACGGTTTTGGAGCAGCGCCTCCTGCGGCGGCGGACCAGGCGTCCGGCGCTTGCAATCCCGGCGGGGACCGGATATAATCGTTTTATCAACTTCAAAGGAGGCCCCTTATGAAAATTGTCGCCATCAACGGAAGTCCCCGCAAAAACGGCAACACCGCCCGGTGCCTGGAGGCCGTGGGCCGGGAGGTAACGGCCGCGGGCGTGGAGTTCCAGGTCTTTCAGCCCGGTCCAGATGTCCGCCCCTGCATGGCCTGCTATCACTGTCTGAACACCGGCAGTCTCCGCTGCGTCCGGGATGACGACGGCGTCAACGAGATCATCGCCGCCTGCATTGAGGCCGACGGCATCCTGCTGGCCTCCCCGGTGTACCACGGCGGCATCGCCGGAGGGATGAAGTGCGTGCTGGACCGCCTTATGCTGGCGGCGGGCTGCGGGGACAACCAGCTGCGCCGCAAGGCGGGCGGCGCGCTGTGCACCCTGCGCCGCAGCGGCGGCATGGAGACCTACCAGCAGCTGCTGGGCACCATGGACGCCATGGAGATGGTCATCGTCACCTCCGACTACTGGGGCGCCGTCCACGGCGCGGACCCCGGCGAGGTCCTGGAGGATCAGGAGGGCATGGCGGTGGCCCGGAAGCTGGGGAGGAACATGGCCTGGATGGTAAAGGTTCTGCACGACACGGCGGTGCCGGCTCCGGCGGGCGATCCCCGGCCGATGATGAATTTCATCCGGTGACACCGGCGGAGAACCAGGGGCGGTCTAAAGACCGCCCCTGGCAGACTGTCGAAAACTACCAGCCAGAATAAAAAGGCTTCCGATAATGCGGGGGAGCGCGAGGGGGCAGCGCCCGCCTCGTATTGGATCAAATGTCTGTAAACGTCTGCACCGCAGACGTTTATGGAGCGAAGCGACAGATTTTCCAATCGTCAAACGATTGGAAAATCGAGACATTGACAGGTTGTCGAAAAAGTCCAACGGGACTTTTTCGACAACCTGTCAGGGGCGGTCTGAAAGACCGCCCCTGGTTCTATCCTTTTAATATGTCCGTATTTCGGTACTGGACCGCCTCCGCCAAATGGGCGGCCCCGATGTCCGCCTCCCCCTCCAGGTCCGCGATGGTGCGGGCCACCCGCAGAATACGGTCATGGGACCGGGCCGTAAGGCCCATGCGCTCAAAGGCGGCCTTCAAAATCCGCTCCCCCGCCGCATCCAGGCGGCAGAAGGACCCCACCATGGCCGGGGGCATCTGGGCGTTGCAGGTCACGTCCGTTCCGGCAAACCGGCGGGATTGGAGGGCGCGGGCGGCGTCCGCCCGGGCCTTCACCGCGGCGGAGGACTCCGGCGTCTCCCGGCGGCGCATGGCCTCGTACTCCACCGAGGGGACGGTGACGTGGAGGTCGATGCGGTCCAGCAGGGGACCGGAGATCTTCTCTACGTATTTGGCCGCCTCCCGGTCCGAGCAGGTGCACCGCCGGTCGGGATGGCCCCGCCAGCCGCAGCGGCAGGGGTTCATGGCGCACACCAGCTGGAACCGGGCGGGGAGGCGCAGGGTGCCTCCGGCCCGGGAGATGGTGACCTCTCCGTCCTCCAGGGGCTGGCGCAGGACCTCCAGCGCGTCCCGGCGGAACTCCGGCAGCTCATCCAAAAACAGCACGCCGTTGTGGGCCAGGGAGATCTCACCCGGCCGCATGGCGGGCCCGCCGCCGGAGAGGGCGGCGGCGGAGACCGTGTGATGGGGACTGCGGAAAGGGCGGCGGGTCAGCAGAGGGTTCCTGGGGTCCGCCAGTCCCGCCGCAGACCAGACCCCGGAGGCCGCCAGGGCCTCCTCCCGTCCCATGTCCGGCAGGATGGAGGGCAGGCGCCTGGCCAGCATGGACTTGCCCGCGCCGGGAGAGCCGATCAGCAAAATATTATGCCCGCCCGCGGCGGCAATCTCCAGGGCCCGCTTGACATTCTCCTGCCCCATCACGTCCCGGAAATCCGGGAGCTCCGCCCCGGTGTCCGAGGGGACCCAGGCCGGGGCGGGAGCCAAGGGCTTTGCTCCGCGGAGATGGTCCGCCAGGGCCGTCACATCCGGCACGCCGTAGACCGTCAGCCCGCCGGCCAGGGTGGCCTCGGCGGCATTGTCCGCCGGGACGAAGAGCCGGCGGACCCCCGCCCTCTCCGCCGCCAGGGCCATGGGGAGAACGCCCGCCACGCCGCGCAAAGCGCCCGTGAGGGACAGCTCCCCCAGAAAGGCGGCGTCCTGCGGCGGGGGCGGCAGCTCCCCGGCGGCGGCCAGCAGCCCCACAAAAATGGGCAGGTCGTAGAGAGTCCCCGCCTTCTTCCGGTCCGCCGGAGCCAGATTCACCGTGATGCGGCTGACGGGGAACTTGGCCCCGCAGTTCTTCACCGCCGCCCGGACCCGCTCCCGGGCCTCCCGCACGGCGGCGTCGGGCAGACCCACTATATCAAATGCCGGCAGGCCCCCGGAGAGAAAGCACTCCGCGCTGACCTCGTACCCGGATATTCCGCTCAGTCCCAAAGACCGCACGCTCACCACCATGGAAGCGGCACCTCCCGATCTGTTTTCCACCACTATATCATAAACCTGTTTCCATGGGAAACACTTTTTGGAAAAGTGCCGAAAAAAACGGGGTGGTTTTGTCCTATCCGCAGAAAAGGAAAATTCTTGTGCAAAAAATAACAAAGTGCCGGTTTACAGCTAAAACAACCTGTGATATAATGGCGGCGCATGAGATTTCGGAGGAGAGCACCCCGGAGTCCGTGTGTCTGGCAAGATGCTGCCGCAGGGCAGCGATTTATAGGAGGTAAGTGTTTATGGCAAGAAAGTTCAAGTCCATGGACGGCAACAACGCGGCTGCATATGTCAGCTACGCGTTTACCGAGGTCGCGGGGATCTATCCCATCACCCCGTCCTCTCCCATGGCGGACCTGGTGGACCAGTGGGCTGCCGCTGGTCAGAAAAACATCTTCGGCACCACCGTGAAGGTGTGCGAGATGCAGTCCGAGGCCGGCGCTTCCGGCACGGTCCACGGCTCTCTGGCCGCCGGCGCGATGACCACCACCTACACCGCGTCCCAGGGCCTGCTGCTGATGATCCCCAATATGTACAAGATCGCCGGCGAGCTGCTGCCCTGCGTGTTCCACGTGTCCGCCCGTACGGTTTCCAGCCACGCGCTGAACATCTTCGGCGACCACTCCGACGTCATGGCCTGCCGTCAGACCGGCTTCGCCATGCTGGCCGAGGGCAACGTGCAGGAGGTCATGGATCTGGCCCCTGTGGCCCACCTGGCCGCCATTGAGGGCCGCGTTCCCTTCCTGAACTTCTTCGACGGCTTCCGGACCTCCCACGAGATCCAGAAGGTGGCCGTGTGGGACTACGAGGACCTGAAGGAGATGTGCGACATGGAGGCCGTGGACGCCTTCCGCAAGCACGCCCTGAACCCCGAGCGTCCCAACATGCGGGGCTCCCACGAAAACGGCGACATCTTCTTCCAGCACCGCGAGGCCTGCAACCCCTACTACGACGCTCTGCCCGACGTGGTGGAGAAGTATATGGGCAAGATCAACGAGAAACTTGGCACCGACTATCAGCTGTTCAACTACTACGGCGCCGCTGACGCTGACCGCGTCATCATCGCCATGGGCTCCATCTGCGACGTGGCCGAGGAGGTCATCGACTACATGAACGCTCACGGCGAGAAGGTGGGCCTCATCAAGGTCCGCCTGTACCGCCCCTGGCGCGCAGACAAGCTGATCGCCGCCATCCCTGCAAGCTGCAAGAAGATCGCCGTTCTGGACCGCACCAAGGAGCCCGGCTCCCAGGGCGAGCCCCTGTATATGGACGTGGTCACCGCCCTGGCCAACGCCGGGAAGAACGACATCACCGTCATCGGCGGCCGCTACGGTCTGGGCAGCAAGGACACCCCGCCCCGCAGCGTCTTCGCCGTGTATGAGGAGCTGAGCAAGGCCGCTCCCAAGCGCCAGTTCACCATCGGCATCGTGGACGATGTGACCCACCTGAGCCTGGAGGAGCACAAGGCCCCCAACACCGCGGCGGCCGGCACCATCGAGTGCAAGTTCTGGGGCCTGGGCGGCGACGGCACCGTGGGCGCCAACAAGAACTCCATCAAGATCATCGGCGACCACACCGACAAGTACGTTCAGGCGTACTTCCAGTACGATTCCAAGAAGACCGGCGGCGTCACCGTCAGCCACCTGCGCTTCGGCGACCAGCCCATCCGCGCCCCCTACTATATCAACAAGGCCGACTTTGTGGCCTGCCACGTGCCCGCCTATATCATCAAGGCCTTCCCCATGGTCCGCGATGTGAAGCCCGGCGGCACCTTCCTCATCAACTGCCAGTGGTCTGACGAGGAGATCAACAAGCACATGCCTGCCGTGGCCAAGCGCTATATCGCCGAGAACAACATCCAGGTCTACACCATCAACGCCATCGACCTGGCCAAGGAGATCGGCATGGGCAAGCGCACCAACACCATTCTCCAGTCCGCATTCTTCTCCCTGGCCAAGGTTATGCCCGAGGCCGAGGCCATCGGCTATATGAAGGACGCCGCCACTCACTCCTACCTGAAGAAGGGCCAGGACGTGGTGGATATGAACCACAAGGCCATTGACGCCGGCGCCACCGCCTACAAGAAGTTCGAGGTTCCCGCCGACTGGGCCACCGCTCAGGACGCCCCCGACACCACCGTTCTGGAGGGCCGCCCGGAGCTTGTGGAGCAGGTCAAGACCATCCTCAACCCCGTCGGCAAGATGGACGGCGACAGCCTGCCCGTCTCCGCCTTTGTCAAGCACGTGGACGGCCAGTTCGAGCTGGGCGCCGCCGCCTATGAAAAGCGCGGCGTAGCCGTCACCGTCCCCAACTGGGACTCCACCAAGTGCATCCAGTGCAACAACTGCGCCTATGTCTGCCCCCACGCCACCATCCGTCCCTTCGCTCTCAGCGAGGAGGAGGCCAAGAACGCCCCCGACGCCGCCAAGATCGTGGACGTCAAGGCCGGTAAGGGCAAGGGCGTGTACAAGTACACCATGGCCGTGTCTCCTCTGGACTGCATGGGCTGCGGCGTCTGCGTGGGCGTGTGCCCGGTGAGCGCCCTGGCCATGGTTCCCCAGGAGCAGGAGGCGGCCCAGCAGGACGTCTTCAACTACTGCGTATCCAAGGTCGAAGAAAAGGCGGACATGCAGGACGCCACCGTCAAGGGCAGCCAGTTCCGCAAGCCTCTGCTTGAGTTCTCCGGCTCCTGCGCCGGCTGCGCCGAGACCAGCTATGCCCGCCTGATTACCCAGCTCTTCGGCGACCGGATGTATATCTCCAACGCCACCGGCTGCTCCTCCATCTGGGGCGGTCCTGCGGCCACCTCTCCCTACTGCACCAACAAGGACGGCCACGGCCCCGCCTGGTCCAACTCCCTGTTCGAGGACAACGCCGAGCACGGCTTGGGCATGTATCTGGGTCAGAAGGCCATCCGCGACCGGCTGGCGGACCGGACCCGCGCCCTGATCGCGGTGCCCCACACCTATCAGCCCTTGAAGGATGCCGCTCAGAAGTGGCTGGACACCATGGAGGACAGCGCCGCCAACGGCGAGGCCGCCAAGGAGTACGTCAAGCTGCTGGAAGAGAGCATCATGCCCGTTGACGCCATCGTCGCCTTCACCTCCAGCCCCGACGCCGCCAAGGTCTTCGGCGATCAGCTGCCCAAGTTCCAGGCCCACGCCAAGGAGCTCAAGGCCAGCGGCGCCCAGTTCTGCGACTGCGACGCCTGTAAGCTGGTTGCCGAGATTTTGAAGGACAAGGAGTACCTGGCCAAGAAGTCCGTGTGGATCTTCGGCGGCGACGGCTGGGCCTATGACATCGGCTTCGGCGGCGTGGACCACGTCCTGGCCTCCGGCAACGACGTCAACATCTTCGTCTTCGACACCGAGGTCTACTCCAACACCGGCGGTCAGGCCTCCAAGGCCTCCAACATCGGCCAGGTGGCGCAGTTCGCCGCGGCCGGCAAGGAGATCAAGAAGAAGTCCCTGGCGGAGATCGCCATGAGCTACGGCTATATCTACGTGGCCCAGGTGGCCATGGGCGCCAACCCCGCCCAGACCCTCAAGGCCATTCAGGAGGCCGAGGCCTATCCCGGCCCGTCTCTGATCATCGGCTACTCTCCCTGCGAGATGCACAGCATCAAGGGCGGCATGATGAACTGCCAGGCCGAGATGAAGAAGGCCGTGGAGTGCGGCTACTGGAATCTGTTCCGGTTTAACCCGGCTGCGGAGGGCGCCAAGTTCACCCTGGACTCCAAGGAGCCCAAGGGCGGCTATCAGGAGTTCTTGATGAACGAGGCCCGTTACAGCCGTCTGACCCGCGAGTTCCCCGACCGGGCCAGCGAGCTGTTCCAGCGCAACGAGAAGGCCGCGATGGATCGCTACGAGCACCTGCTGAAGCTCAAGGCCATGTACGAGGGCTGAGGCACAGTCCCAATGTAAAAAAGGTCCCGGAGCAATGCTCCGGGACCTTTTCACTGTCTAAGGAAGCTGCAATAAAACCCTTGCTAAAGTTCTTTTTGGCTGCTTTTTCTTTCAAGAAAAAGTGCCAGAACTCCCATAATAAAACTTTTACACTGCAACCCGCCGCTCCATGGAGAGCACACGGGGCTTTGCCCCGCACCCCAGCAGGGACCCTGCCCCTGCACCCCGCCAGGGGCGGAACCGCCCCTGGACCCGGCAAGCTGGGCTCACAGGTACTTTATCAGCTCCTCCAGGGGCTTCCGGTCCCCGTGCAGACGTGCCGGATGGGCCCCCTCCGCCGGATATCCCAGCGGCAGCAGCGCGATGGGCGTCGTGCCCGCCATCTCCGGGAAGGCCGCCAGCAGCTTCTCCGGTTCAAACATCCCCACATAGGTGGTCCCAAGGCCCAGATCCGCCGCCTGGAGCATCATCTGCGCGGCGGCAATGGCGGCGTCAATCTCGCCGTGGTCCTTGCCGTCGGTCTCCCGCTTCCAGGAGACGGCGCCGTCATAGGCCACCGCCAGAATCACCGGCGGGTGGAAGTGGCTGCCCATGCAGCCGTCGGCCTTCTCCAGCGCCTCGGGGCTTTGGAGAACAAAAATCCGCTGGGGCTGGAAGTTGTGGGCGGTGGGGGCGTTCCGGCCAGCCTCCAGAACCAGCGCCAGCTTCTCCGGCTCCACCGGCTGGGGACTGAATTTCCGCAGGGAGTACCTGGCGGCGGACAGTGCGTTGAAATCCATGGTGATCTCCTCATTTCTCAATTAAGATGACTTGCATTTTACCACAGGTTTTCCGCCGCCGCAATCCCATGCTTGAAAGTTTGGCGCAGAATCTCCGGCACAGGTCTCCGCAGTTCCTCTTCGGCGCTTTTGAACCTGTATTTGCTTGAATGCCGCGGGCTTTACCATACGGGCCGCCGCTCTCGGCGGCCCGGCACCCGCAACTTTGAAAACTGCTATCGTTCTTCTGTCTGCTGTTCATAGCTTTTTATCTCTTGAAACGCGCAACCGTTTTCTGTAGAATTCCGACTATAAGGGTAACTCGATCAAAGGAGGAGATCCGAGATGAAATGGTACAAGAGAATCCGCCTGGCCTTGACGCTGGCTCTGCTGCCGGCCCTCGCCGCCTGCGGCGCGGGAGGCGGGGTCTCAGCGGAAGAGGAACCGGCCGGGACGCTGTCCGCCGTTCCGGCCCTGGAGGAGGCCGCGCCGGAGGAGGCCTGCGTCCACCAGTTCGCCCAGGGGGACAACACGGCGGAGCATGAGGCGGCGGGCTACTGCGGCAACACCGTCACCACCGTCTCCCGGGAGAGCCGGGTATGGGACGAGCCGTGGGAGGCGTCCTTCTGGGGGGACGACTCCGTGGCGCTGACGGATTTGCTGCTGTATCTGGATTACAGCGGGGACGTGTGCCGCTGCCTGCCGGAGTACAACGTGGACACGGAGTTCGGCACCGGCTACGGCGTCAACCTGACTGCGGGCTACGTCCGCCATGACGGCGGACAGACGGACCTGACGGAGGAGCAGACGGAGCTGATCCGGGAGATTCTGGAGCGGCAGGGCGAAACGCCCTGAGAGGAGGCCGCCGGCTTTGCCGGCGGCCTCCGTTCCCGTGTGGCCCCGCTTTTCGGAAAATTTGCGCACGCTGAAAAAGGAGCGAAGTTTTTTTATACAAGACCAAAGATTTTTCTATCGTTTTTTTGCGCCGCAGCCGATAAAATAGAAATCGCTTTCGGGAACATGCCCGAGGCATACGACCTAAAATTTACTAGGAGGAACAACGATGAAGAAGATTTTCGCTCTTGCCCTGTGCGCCGTCATGATGCTGTCCGTTCTGGCCGGCTGCGGCGGCAAATCCGACGCTCCCGCTGACAACACCCCCGCACAGAACGAGCCCGCCGCCACCCCTGACGCCGCTCCGGCTCCCGAGGCCGGCGGCACCATCGGCGTGTGCATCTACCAGTTCACCGACGCCTTCATGACCACCTACCGGAACGCCCTGCAGGAGATCCTGGAAGGCAAGGGCTACACCGTCACCGTGGTGGACGGCGCCAACGACCAGGCCAAGCAGAACGAGCAGATCAACACCTTCATCACCCAGGGTGTGGACGCTCTGATTATCAACCCCGTCATGACCTCCGCCGCCGACCAGATCATCTCCACCGTGCAGGCCGCCGGCATCCCCACCGTGCTCATCAACCGCGAGCCCTCCGCCGAGCAGATGGCCGTGTATGACAAGCTGGTCTACGTCGGCTGCGACGCCGCCCAGTCCGGCACCTTCCAGGGCGAGCTGATCCTGGAGACCCCCAACGGCGGCGACATCAACGGCGACGGCAAGGTCTCCTACATCATGGTCCAGGGCGACCCCGAGAACATTGACGCCCAGCTGCGCACCGAGTACTCCGTCAAGGCTCTGACCGACGCCGGCGTGGAAGTCGAGCAGCTGAACCTCACCCGCGGCGACTGGATGCGTGAGCGCGGCCAGGAGATCGTGGCCAACGACCTGGCCCAGTTCGGCGCCCAGGTGGAGGTCGTCTTCTGCAACAACGACGATATGGCCATCGGCGCCCTGCAGTCCATCCAGGCTGCCGGCCGCAAGGTCAACGAGGACATCTACCTGGTGGGCGTTGACGCTCTGGACGCCGCTCTGAACGAGGTCAGCAACGGCAACATGACCGGCACCGTGCTGAACGACGCCGTGGGCCAGGCCACCGCCGCTGTGGAGCAGATGGAGGCCCTGCTGGGCGGCAAGACCTTTGCCGCCGGCGAGCAGAGCGTGTACGTTGACTACGTGAAGGTCACTCCCGACAACGTGGCCGACTTCATGGGCTGATTCCGCTGTTAGAGAAAAAGCAAGACCGGCAAAGGGGTGCGTGCGCAGGTGCGCACGCACCCCTTTCCCAGGGTCTGCTCACAAAAAGCCCAAAGCAGGGCTTGCCGAAAAATTTCCCCGGAAATCCGCATGCTTGTCCTCTGTGAACAGACCCTGGCGCCGCGGCAGCCTGTGCCGGCCGCGGATGGGAAAGTGTGATCCACCATCGATTGACAAGAGGCAATACGGCCATGGAAACGGCAGCGGGCGTGCTGTCCCTTGTCAACCGATGGAAACAATCAAAGGGGGGGACCGAGAATTGTCAGAGTATCGTTTGGAAATGCGTGGTGTCGTTAAGACCTTCCCCGGCGTCAAGGCGCTGGACCACGCGCAGCTCAATCTCCGCCCCGGCACCGTCCACGCGTTGATGGGAGAGAACGGCGCCGGAAAGTCCACGCTGATGAAGTGCATGTTCGGCATCTATCACATGGACGAGGGCGAGGTGATCTACGAGGGCGAAAAGGTCCAGATCAAGGGCCCGCTGGACGCCCTGAACCGGGGCATCGCCATGGTGCACCAGGAGCTCCAGCCCATCCCGGAGCGGAGCATCGGCGAGAATATCTACGTGGGCCGCTATCCGACCAAAAAGTACGGCCCGGTGACGGTCATCGATCACGCGAAAATGTACGAGGACGCCGCGGCGGTGCTGAAAGAGGTTCACCTGAACTTCGACCCCAGGGCCAAGCTGGGCAGCCTCAGCGTGTCCCAGATGCAGCTGGTGGAGATCGCCAAGGCCGTCTCCGCAGACTGCAAGGTGCTCATTCTGGATGAGCCCACCTCCTCCCTGACCGCGGCGGAGGTGGAGGCCCTCTTCACCATCGTCAATGAGCTGAGGGCCAAAGGCGTGTCCATTGTCTACATCTCCCACAAGATGGACGAGATCCTCCGCATCAGCGACGAGGTCACCATCATGCGGGACGGCCAGTACATCGGCACCTGGGACGCCAAGGGCCTCACCACCGACTTCATCATCACCAAGATGGTGGGCCGGGAGCTCAGCAACCTCTACCCCAAGCGGGAGAACGTGCCCGGCGAGGTGGTCTTTGAGGTGGAGGACTTCACCTCCATCAACCCCAAGAGCTTCCGCCACGCCTCCTTCACCGTCCGCAAAGGCGAAATCCTGGGCGTCGCGGGCCTCGTGGGCGCCCAGCGGACTGAGCTCATGGAGGGTCTCTTCGGCCTTCGGAGCCACACGGCGGGCAAGATCACATACCAGGGCAAGGAGCTGAAAATCACCCAGCCAAGAGACGCCATCAACAGCGGCATTGCCATGCTGACGGAGGACCGCCGGGCCACCGGTATCCTGGGGGTGCTGTCCATCGCGGACAACGTGTCCATCGCCTCGCTGAACCAGTACCTGATCGGCGGCATCATGCTGGACGACGGGAAGATCGAGCAGCTGGTGCAGGACAACGTGGCCAAGCTCTCCATCAAGACGCCCTCCTCCAAGACCCAGATCCAGTCCCTCTCCGGCGGCAACCAGCAGAAGGTGCTCATCAGCCGCTGGCTTGCCAACGATCCGGATGTCTTCATCCTGGATGAGCCCACCCGCGGCATCGACGTGGGCGCCAAATACGAAATCTACTGCATCATCGCGGATCTTGCCAAGCAGGGCAAGAGCGTCATCATGATCTCCTCCGAGATGAGCGAGCTCATCGGCATGTCCGACCGGATCATGGTCATGTGCGACGGCCGGGTCACCGGCTTTATCGACGGACAGGAGGCCAATCAGGAGAACATCATGGCCCTGGCCACCCAGTTTGAATAAGGAGGAAAGAGATAACTATGGGAGAGACAAAAGGAAAGACGCTGAACTCCAAGAGCGCCGTCAAATTCGTTTCCGATCACGCGATCATTTTTCTGATTATCCTGCTGGCGCTGGTCACCTGGGCCAACAGCCAGAACTTTATGAGCGCTGACAACGTGGGCAACCTGATCTCCAACGTGGCCCCCCGGTTTATCATCGCCTGCGGCGTGTCCGGGTGCCTGATTACCAAGGGCACAGATCTGTCCGCCGGCCGGCAGGTGGGCCTGGCCGCGTGCTTTGCCGCCATGATGCAGCAGACGCTGGACTACAGCGCCCGGGTGTTCGATTGGATGCCCGACTTGCCCTGGATCGCCGCCCTGCTGATCACTGTGGCTATCATGGCCTGCTTCGGCGCGGTCAACGGCTGTGTCATCGCCTTTTTGAAGGTTCCCCCCTTCATCGCCACCCTGGGTATGCAGACCCTGGTCTACGGCGCCTGCCAGATCATCACCGGCAACCAGCCCATCGGCGGCTTCAAGGAGAGCTACCGGGCCCTGGCCAGCGGCAACTTCTTCAGCGACTACCTGGGCCGCTACAGCCGCCTGCTCCCCTATCTGCTGCTTCCCGCACTGCTGGTGGGCCTGTTCATGTGGTTCCTTTACAACAAGACCCGTCACGGCAAGTATATGTACGCCATCGGCGGCAATGAGAACGCCGCCCAGGTGGCCGGCGTCAACGTTCCCGCCTCCCTGATCCGCATCTACATCCTGGCCTCCGTCATGTACGCCCTGGCCGGCTTCCTCATCGGCTCCAAGGCCGGCGGCGCCTCCACCGCCACCGGCACCGGCTACGAGCTGGAGGCCATCGCGGCCTGCACCATCGGCGGCGTGTCCGTCAACGGCGGCGTGGGCAAGGTCTCCGGCATCCTCATCGGCGTGCTGGTGTTCGAGGTTTTGAAGATCTGCCTCCAGTTCCTCCGCTTCGACCCGGCCTACACCTTCATCGCCCAGGGTCTGGTCATCATCGTGGCCGTCGCTCTGGACCTGCGGAAGTACCTGGCCAAGAAATAAGAGGTTTTTTGAAAAAAGCGATAGGGACCGGCGTGACTGCGCCGGTCCCTATTTTCAAACGGGGCAAACTGTATTATAATTGCGGAAAGGGGGGCGCGTTTGGATGGAGGAGTACCGGGTACTGCTGGTGGACGACGAGGAGGACATCCGGGTTGGCATCGGCCGCAAGATGGACTGGACCGCCCTGGGTTTCGCCTTGGTGGGGGAGGCCGAAAACGGCCTGGAGGCGCTGGATCTGGCGGAGGCTCTGGAGCCGGACGTGGTGCTGACGGACATCAAGATGCCCTTTATGGACGGGTTGGAGCTGTGCCGCATTCTCACGGAGCGCCTTCCCGCCGCCAAATTCGTGGTGTTCTCCGGCTTTGACGAGTTCGAGTACGCCAAGCGGGCCATCCGGATGAATGTGTTTGAGTACATCCTCAAGCCCATCAGCGCGGCGGAGCTGGGCGGCGTGCTCCGGCGGCTGAAGGACCGGCTGGACACGGAGCGCACGGAGCGGCAGAACACAGAGGCGCTCCGCCGCCGCTATGAGGAGAGTCTGCCGGTGCTGCGGGAGCTCTTCTACGCCCACCTGCTGGAGGGCCGCGTGCCGCCGGACCAGGCGGCGGAGCGGGCGGCCCGTCTGGAACTGGACGTCACCGGCGACGCCTGGGCGGCGGCCCTGGCCCATGTGGACGGCGCGCCGGACCGGGAGCTGGCGGCGCTGTCCGTCCAGCAGCTGCTGGATGAGAATCTGGCCCTGGAGGGCTGGAGCTGCCGGGCGTTTTTGTACGGGGATGCGGCGGCGGTGCTGGCGGTCTCCCGGGACGGCGGCTCCGTCTACGCCCTGATCCAGGCCCTGGACCGGGTCTGCGCCCTGGCGGAGAGCTATCTGGGGCTGACGCTGACCATGGGCGTGGGCGCGCCCTGCGCCGGGCTGGGAGAGCTGGCCCAGTCGGCGGCGGGCGCCCGGGCCGCCCTGGACTACCGGGGGCTGGTGGGGGCCGGACGGGCCATCTACATCGGCGACCTGGAGCCGGGGGCGGGGGTGCGCATCAGCTTTGACGAAAACGATGAGCGGGAGCTGGCCGGGGCGGTGCGGCTGGGCGGTGAGGCGGAGGTCCGGGAGGCGGTGGACCGCCTGACGGAGAAGGTCCGGCGCTCCGGTCTGGCGGCCAGCCAGTGCAATCTCTTTTTCCTGGAGCTGCTCACCTGCCTGCTGCGGCTGGCCCGGGGAGCCGGGCTGGAGGTGGAGGAGGTGTTCGGCACCGGTTTCACCGGCGCGGTGCAGGCCACGGACTTCTCCTCCTTCACGGCCATGGGGGCGTGGTGTTTGGAGCGGTGCCTGCGGATTCAGGCCCTGTTCCGCCGCCAGCGGACAGACTCCGCCGGCCAGACCGTGGAGCGTGCCAAGGCCTATATCCGGGAGCACTACGGGGAGAGCGACCTCTCCGTGGAGCGGCTGTGCGACCATCTCCACCTGAGTCCCGCCTATTTCTCCACCCTCTTCAAGCGGGAGACGGGCATGAGCTTCACCGCCCATGTGACCGTCATCCGGATGGAGGCGGCGGCGGAGGCCCTGCGGAACAGCGAGGACAAGACCTATCTCATCGCCCGCCGGTGCGGCTATGAGGACGCCAACTATTTCAGCTATGTGTTCAAAAAGCACTTCGGCGTGACGCCCACCAAATACCGCGCCGGGGCGCTGTAAAGGTCCGCTGAGCCGCACACGAAAATTTCCGGAGAGGAGGCCCGCCTGTGGCGAGATTGTCCGTGTCCCTGCGCCGGCGCTGGAGGGAGCTCTATCACCGCTCCAGCATCCAGGTGATTTTGTCCCTGTTTTTCACCGCTGTGGCCGTGGTGGGCATGGTCTTTCTGGGACTGACGCTGTTTTTGCGGTTCTCCGCCTCCAACAACGCCCTTCTGGTGGAGAACAGCCAGCGGGTGCTGTCCCAGGTGAACCTGAACCTGGACGCCCGCCTGCGGGAGATGATGCGCGTTTCGGACGCCGCCTATTACCGGGTCATCAAGGACGCGGACCTGGCAGAGGAGGACATCGCCCGGGACCTGGAGCTGCTGTACTACACCAGCCGGGAGTCCCTGGTGTCCATCGCCGTGTTTTCCGACAGCGGCGATTTGATCGCCGCCGCCCCGCTGGCTGTGCTGAAAAACAGCGTCTCCCCGGAGCGGGAGGGGTGGTTCAGCGCCGCCCAGGAGCGGATTGAAAACCTCCACTTCTCCACGCCCCACGTGCAAAACCTCTTCGTGGACCCGGATTACCGCTACCGCTGGGTGGTGTCCCTGAGCCGCCATGTGGAGCTGACCAGGGACGGCGCCATCGAGAGCGGCGTGCTGCTGGTGGATATGAGCTACAGCGGCATCGAGCAGATTTGCAAGGACGTGGACCTGGGAGCCGGTCAGGGGGGATACCTCTACCTGATGGACGGAGCGGGAGAGATCGTCTACCATCCCCGCCAGCAGCTGATCTACGCCGGACTGCTGGAGGAGAACAACGCCTCTGCCGCCGCCTATGCCGACGGCAGCCACAACGAGGTCTTTCAGGGCCAGCGGCGGCAGGTGACGGTGAAGACCGTGGGCTACACCGGCTGGAAGCTGGTGGGGGTGGTGCCCTCGGAGAACCTGTGGGACAACTACGGCCAGCTGCTTTTGTTCTTCCTCTTCATCGTCTTTTTCTCCGTCTTTTTGCTGGTGCTTGTGAATCTGCGCCTCTCCGCCTGGATCACCGCCCCCATGAAGAAGCTGGACCGGGCGGTGAAGGAGCTGGAGGCGGGAAGGGAGACGGTGGACCTCAAGGTGGACGGCCCCTATGAGGTGGAGCACCTGAGCCGGTCCATCCAGTCCATGGTCTCCACCATGCGCCACCTGATGGACGATATCCTCCAGCAGGAGGAGCAGAAGCGGCGCAGCGAGCTGGACGTGCTCCAGTCCCAGATCAACCCCCACTTTTTGTACAACACCCTGGACTCGGTGATCTGGATGACGGAGAACGGCCGGACGGAGGACGCGGTGGTGATGCTCACCTCCCTGGCGCGGCTGTTCCGCATCTCTTTGAGCCGGGGCAGCAACATCATCACCGTGGCCGAGGAGCTGGAGCACGCCCGGCACTACCTCACCATTCAGAAGATGCGCTACAAGAACAAGTTCTCCGCCGACCTGTCGGCGGAGGATGGTGTAGAGGGACTCTACACCATCAAGCTGATCGTGCAGCCCATTCTGGAAAACGCCATCTACCATGGCATGGACTACGCCGACGGCGACGGAAAAATCTGTGTCCAGGCCTTCCGGGAGGGAGAGGACGTCGTCATCGAGGTTGCGGACAACGGCCCCGGGATGCCGGAGGAGGTGGTGGAGCGCCTGCTGGACCAGAGCGGCGTCTACGCGGCGGCGGGCTCCAAGGGATCGGGCATTGGGCTGCGGAACGTCCATCGCCGGATTCAGCTGACCTTTGGCAGGGCGTACGGGCTCTCCATCCTCAGCGAGCCGGACGACGGCACGGTTGTGCGCATCCGCCTGCCCGCCCTGGACGAGGAGGCCGGCCGGAGATACCGAAAGGAGGGGGGACAGTGAGCGGAAGACGGTTTGCCTGGTGGGTTTTGCCCCTGCTGATGCTGGGGGTGCTGCTGCTGCTTTTGCTGCTGATTCTCTATCCCGCCCGAACCCAGCGGCGGCCGGAGCTGCTGGAGATGTCGGTCATCGCCCGGGAGGCGGACGGCTCCGCCTGGGCCACCGCCCGCCAGGGCATGGAGCAGGCGGCGGCGGACCTGAACGTGGAGCTTCGGTTTTTATACCCCGGCCAGTCCGACAGCGCCCAGGAGCAGGGCCAGCTCCTCCGCCGGGAGGTAGAGAGCGGCGCCAGCGCCATCTTGCTCTTCCCGGCGGACCGGGAGGCCCTGTCGGAGGAGGTGCGGGCGGCGTCCTCCAAGGCCGCGCTGGTGACGCTGGAGACGGACATGGAGGATACGGCGGGCTATGTGGGCGTGGATAACGCCGCCCTGGGGGAGGCTCTGGGCCGGGCGGCGCTGAACGGCGTCCCCCCAGGCGGCACGGTGCTGCTTGTGCTGGCCGCCTCCCAGCGCAGCGGCGTGGGAGACCGTCTGGCGGCAGCGGAGGCGGTGCTGAGGTCCGAGGGCCGGGAGGTCCGCTACTTCGCCGGAACGGCGGACGCTTTGACGGAGGCGCTGTCCCAGGGGGACACCCAGGCGGTGATTGCCTTTGAGGCCTCCAGCCTGGAGCGGGCGGCTGCGGCGGTCTCCCGCCTGGAGGACCCGCCGCTGCTCTATGGCGCCGGGTCCACGGCGGCCATCACTGCGGGACTGGAGCAGGGGCGCATCACGTCCATCCTGGCCCAGAACGCCTTTTCCACCGGGTATCTGGCGGTGGAGTCCGCGGCGCGGACGGCCCGCCGGGAGACGGCGGAGCCCCTGGAGTCGCTGCCGTTTTTTACGGTCCGGCGGGAGAATATGTATGAGCCGGAGCATCAGAAGCTGCTGTTTCCGGTGACGTGGTGAGGAGGGAGTGCCATGCTGAAAAGACGGTGCGCCGCGGCGCTGGCGGCATGCCTGCTCCTGCTCGTTACCGCCTGCGGCGAAAAGCCGGATGATACCATCCGTGTGGGCGTGGCGCTGTACCGGCAGGACGATACCTTTATCACCAGCCTCTCCCAGTGCCTCCAGCAGGCGGTTTTGGAGGAGGAGCAGGCCCGGGGCGTGAAGATCAATCTGAACATCGTGGACGGACGGGGCAGTCAGACCACCCAGAACGAGCAGGTGGACCAGTTCCTGGACAAGGGATACGATGTGATCTGCGTCAACATTGTGGACCGGACGGCGGCGGCGGTAATCATCGACAAGGCCCAGGGCGCCGGGGTGCCGGTGGTGTTTTTCAACCGGGAGCCGGTGGAGGAGGACCTGAACCGCTGGAAATACGCCTACTATGTGGGCACCCGGGCGGACGAGGCGGGGCGCATCCAGGGCGGACTGGTGCTGGACGCCTGGCGGGCGGACCCTGCCGCCCTGGACCGAAACGGCGACGGCGTTTTGCAGTATGTGATGCTGGAGGGGGAGCCGGGCCACCAGGACTCGCTGCTGCGGACAGAGCACAGCGTCCGCACGCTGACCGCCGCCGGGGTGCCCATGGAAAAGCTCTCCAACAACGCCGCCGACTGGCAGCGGGGCCCTGCGAGGCTGCGGATGCAGCGGTGGCTGGAGGAGCTGGGGGACGCCGTCGAGGTGGTGTTCGCCAACAACGACGACATGGCCCTGGGAGCCATCGACGCCTGCCTGGACGCGGGGATGGAACCGGAGGAGATGCCCTTCATCGTGGGAGTGGACGCCACGGCCCCGGCCCTGCGGGCATTGGAGGAGGGCGCCCTGCGGGGTACCGTCCTCAACGATGCCGCCGGCCAGGCGGAGGACATTCTGGCCCTCAGCTGCGCCCTGGCCCAGGGGGAGGACCCGGGGGCGGCGGTGGAGCTGGAGGATGAGAAATACTGCTGGCGGCAGCACGCGGCGGTGACCCGGGAGAATCTGGCGGAGTTTCTGCCGGAGGCGCCCTGACGGATCAGGGCGCGGGCCGGGAAGACTTGGAGAAAAAGGAGAGACTATTATGGAAGGACAGACTTTGGAGACAAGGCTGCGGCAGGGCGGCCTGGACGAGGCGCTGGAGCGTCTCTACGGCGCGGCAAAACTGGAATCGGCCCGGAGCCGGTGCGCCGGCGTTCTGGAGGGCTTTGCCAAAACCTTCGGCAAAGAGGCGGAGGCACTTTTCAGCGCTCCCGGCCGCACGGAGCTGGGGGGCAACCACACGGACCACGAGCGGGGACGGGTGCTGGCAGGCAGCGTGGACCTGGACATTCTGGCCGCCGCCGCCCCCAACCGCAGCGGCGTGATTCGGATTCAGTCGGAGGGCTATCCCCAGATCACGGTGGATCTGAAAGAGCTGGAGCCCCGGCGGGAGGAGGAGAACACCACTGCCGCCCTGGTGCGGGGCGTGGCCGCCAGAATGGCGGAGCTGGGCTGTCCCCTGGCAGAGGCGGGACTGGACGCCTATATGAGCTCCACTGTTCCCGGCGGCAGCGGGCTCAGCTCCTCCGCCGCCTTTGAGGTTTTGATGGGCACCATGCTCAACGATCTCTTCTGGGGCGGAAAGTGCGCCCCGATGGAGATTGCCCAGATTGGGCAGTACGCGGAAAATGTGTTCTTCGGCAAGCCCTGCGGCCTGCTGGACCAGGCAGCCTGCGCCGTGGGCGGCGTGGTGGCCATCGACTTCGCGGACAGTGAAAATCCGGTTGTGGAGAGGATTGGCCTGGACCTGGCCGCCATGGGACACGCCCTTTGCATCATCGACAGCGGCGCGGACCACGCGGACCTGACGGGGGAGTACGCCGCCGTGCCGGAGGAGCTGCGGGCCATATGCCGCCGCTTTGGCAAAGAGGTGCTGCGGGAGGTGCCTGAGCAGGAATTCTTTGCCGCTTTGCCGGAGCTCCGGCGGGAGTGCGGCGACCGGGCGGTGCTGCGGGCTATCCACATCTACGACGACAACGTCCGGGTCAGCGGCCAGGTGGGCGCCCTGCGCCGGGGGGACTTTGACGCCTTTTTGATGCACGTGAGGGATTCCGGCCTCTCCAGCTGGCGGTATCTCCAGAATGTGGTCCCCGCCGGGTATACGGAGCACCAGGATGTGGCCTTTGCCCTTGCTCTGGCGGAGCGTCTGCTGGATACGGCGGGAGCCTGCCGGGTCCACGGCGGCGGCTTTGCGGGGACCATCCAGGCCTTTGTGCCGCAGGAGGGTCTGGAGAAATTCCGGGCCGGGATCGAGGCCGTGCTGGGCGCGGGCAGCTGCCACGTGGTCGCCATCCGCCCGGTGGGCGGCGTCCGGCTGGACAGAACAATGTGAGAGGAGCGCGGAATCATGGATGCCAACACCTATTCCTACACCGCCGCCCTGGCGGACTACGCCATTGCCAGAGGGCTGATCGAGGCGGCGGACCGGACATGGGCCGTCAACGCTTTGCTTGCCGCCATGAAGCTGGAGGACTTCCAGGAGCCGGAGGGGCGCCGGACAGGGGAGCCTTCGCTGGAGGAGATCCTGGGGATGCTGACGGATTTCGCCGCGGCGCGGGGGATTATCCAGGAGGACATCACCAGCCGGGACCTCTTTGACACCGCATTGATGGGAATTCTGACCCCCCGGCCATCCCAGGTGATCGGGACCTTCCGGGAGAAATACGCCCAGTCCCCCCAGGCGGCCACGGACTGGTACTACAAATTCAGCCAGGACACGGACTACATCCGCCGCTACCGCATCGCCAGAGACGTGAAGTGGGTGGCCCCCACGGAGTACGGCGATCTGGACATCACCATCAATCTCTCCAAGCCGGAGAAGGACCCCCGGGCCATCGCCGCCGCCAAGGCGGCCCCCCAGAGCGGCTATCCCAAGTGCCAGCTGTGCCGGGAGAACGAGGGCTACGCCGGGCGCATGAACCACCCCGCCCGGCAGAACCACCGCATCATCCCCGTCGCCATCGACGGGAAGGACTGGTTCTTCCAGTACTCCCCCTATGTCTACTACAACGAGCACTGCATCGTATTCAGCGCTGAGCACACCCCCATGAAAATCGACCGCTCCACCTTCCGCAAGCAGCTGGACTTCATCAGGCAGTTCCCCCACTACTTTGTGGGCTCCAACGCGGACCTGCCCATCGTGGGCGGCTCCATCCTCAGCCACGACCACTTCCAGGGCGGGCGGTATACCTTCGCCATGGAGCGGGCCCCCTTGGAGCGGGCGGTCTCCTTCCCCGGCTTTGAGGACGTGGAGGCGGGTATCGTCCGCTGGCCCATGTCCGTCATCCGCCTGCGCTGCGGCGACGATGCGCGGCTGGTGGAGCTGGCGGACAAAATCCTCCTGGCCTGGCGGGGCTACACCGACGAGGCCGCCTTCATCCTCGCCGAGACGGCAGGAGAGCCCCACAACACCATCACCCCCATCGCCCGGATGCGGGAGGGGAAGTTTGAGCTGGATCTGGTGCTGCGGAACAACATCACCACGGAGGAGTACCCCCTGGGCGTGTATCACCCCCACCAGGAGCTCCACCACATCAAAAAGGAGAATATCGGCCTCATCGAGGTCATGGGCTTGGCGGTGCTGCCCGCCCGCCTCAAGGGAGAGCTGACGCTTTTGGCGGACGCCCTGTCCCAGGGTGGAGACCTCCGGGCCGATGAGACGCTCAGCAAGCACGCCGATTGGGCGGAGGAGCTGAAAAAGCGGTATTCCTTTACCCGGGACAATGCCCTGGACATCCTGAAAAAAGAGGTTGGCATTGTCTTTGCCCAGGTACTGGAGCACGCCGGTGTCTACAAGTGTACAGGCGAGGGCCGGGCCGCCTTCCTGCGGTTCATTGAGACGGTAAAGTGAGGGATATGCCATGGTAACACAAGAAATTTTTGGCCGTTTGGACGGCCGGGAGATCCCCCTGCTGACGCTGACGGAGGGACCGGTATCTGTGGAGCTGATCCCCCTGGGGGCGGCGGTGCGGGCCATCCGGGTGCCGGACCGGAAGGGGCGGACCGTGGACGTGTGCCTGGGCTACGACACCCCGGCGGAGTACCGGGATTGGAACTCCGCCCTGGGAGGCACCCTGGGCCGGTGCGCCAACCGCATCGGCGGCGCCCGGTTCGCCATCGGCGGAGCGGAGTACCGCCTCACCGCCAACGAGGGGGCCAATACCCTCCACGGCGGGGCGGAGGGCTTCCACAAGAAGCTGTGGAGCTGCGCCGTGGAGGAGCACTCCGCCGCCTTCTTCCTGGACTCTCCCGACGGAGAGGAGGGCTTTCCCGGAAATCTCCACGCAGAGGTCACATACACCCTGCAAAACGGCGTTTTGACTATGGAGTACCGCGCCTCCTGCGACCGGGACACAGTGGTAAATCTCAGCAACCACACGTATTTCAACCTGGCGGGCCATGACGCCGGCTCCATAGCGGGCCACCGGGTAACTCTGGGGGCGGGGCGCTACACGCCCAGCGGAGCGGGCAACGTGCCCACCGGGGAGATCGCCCCTGTAGACGGCACGCCCCTGGACCTGCGGCAGGGGGCTCTGCTGGAGGAGCGGCTGGGGGACCCCTTCCTGGCGGCCACCCGGGGCTATGACCACAACTTTGTCTTAGACGGCGGAGGGCTGGCGGCGGAGGTCTGCTGCCCCGCCACCGGCATTGCCCTGGAGGTGCGCACCACCCTGGAGGGAATGCAGTTCTATACCTCCGGCTTCCTGACGGACCGCCCCGGCAAGAGCGGGGCCCGGTACGGCCGGGCCAGCGGGCTGTGCCTGGAGACCCAGCGCTTTCCGGACGCGGTGAATCACCCCTCCTTCCCCTCTCCCGTCCTGCGGGCCGGGGAGGCGTACCGGGAGGCCACCTCCTGGCGGTTTTTTGTAAAATAGATGCACAGCCCGTGGGCGGAAATCCGCCCACGGGCTGTCTGCTCACTTGATGCTGTCCAGATAATCGCCCACCGGGCAGGCATTGTACTGCTTGACGACCTTGACAATGACGGAGCCGTCCGGCTGGACCGTCTCGTCCAGGAGCTTGTACTGGGTGCCGTTTTTCTCCAGGGTCCGTTTATAGTGCGCAACTTCCGCCTGCACCTGTTCCACGGCCAAGGCGTGCTCCGCATCCTCTCTGAGCATAAAGTGCAGGGTCTGGCAGATGCACGCCGCTTTCACACGTTTCATGGGTCTCCCTCCAATAATAGAATGTATCAAATATCGCGGCGGCTGAGATGGCGGCCGCCATTGATGTTTGTAGTATATTCTATTTTCAGAGCGATTTCAAAGGCGTTTTTATACAAAGTATACAAGAGCAAGTGTTGTGCATTTTCCACAGCTCCGTGCCTCACGGCAGTTCCCAGGGCGTCTCCGCCGCCTGGGCCAGGGCCGCCGCCCGCCGCCGTCTCCGGCAGACCAGCAGAGCTCCCGCCGCGATCAGGATGACCGCGCCGCCAAAGCCGGCGCCCAGAAGAACAACGGGAAGCTCCCAGCTGCCGCGCTCCCCGGTCTCCTCCGACAGACGGTCCTGGATGCCGTCCGCCAGAAGCCGCATGGTCCTCTCATGGAAGATGTCCCGCAGGCCCACGGCCTCCACGGTCTCCCGGTAGGGCTGGGACAAGCCCATGGCCGCAAGGTCCAGATAGATGTCCACCGCCGTGTCCCAGTCCTCCAGGGATATGAGCCACAGATCCAGGGCGGACAGGGCGGAGGTGGCGTAACTGATGTAGTACATGGGGCTCTGAAAGTTGTGAGTGATCTCCACCCAAAAATAGCTCTCCTCCCCGTCTCCCTCGTAGGAGTAGCCGTACTCCTCCGAGATGTCCTTGAAGAGGCGGTTGACCTCCTCCAGGGTCATATCCGGGTCCTCGTACACCGCCGTCTGAAATTCGTCGTACATGCAGCCCTCCAGCACGGAGCTGACCATGTTGGAGATGGTGGCCCAGTAAAAGGCCCTGCCGCCCTCCGGACCGAACATCTCGCCGGCATAGGCGGTGAACAGCACCTCCAGCCCCTGGGAGTGGATCTCCCCCACGTCGATGTGGAAGGAGGACCACAGGTCATGCTCCGCGCTGTGAAAGGTCTCGTTGAAGTGGCCGAACTCGTGAATGACAGTGCTGTAATCCTGGTGGTCCCCGTAGGGATCGTCAAAGATAAAGGCGGTTCCGTAAGCCGGGAGGCCCACAGTGTAGCCCACGGGCAGCTTGCTGTCGCTGGGGGCGATGTCGTAGAGGTGGTATTGCCGCATAAAGGCAAAGGTCTCCGCCAGCTCCGGGTCGATACGCGCCATGTAGGGCTCAACGGCGTCCAGGATGTCGTCTCCGTAGGCCCGGGTCCGCACGTCCAGGGCCCGCAGGTCCCGCTGGGAGAGGGCGTCCATCAGCCTGGCTTCCAGGGGGACCCAGTACCGCTTCGCCGCCCGGCGGACGGCCTCGATGTCCTCTGTGGTGTAGTCCCGGCCGTAGCTCTCCCGGTAGGCGTAGTCGGCGTAGCTGTCATAGCCGTTCTCCTTTGCAATCTCCGTCCGCACCCGCACCAGCTGGAGGAAGATCTCTCCGGCGGCCCGGTTCCGCTCCCGCTCCAGCTGGGCGCTGATCTCCCACCAGGTCTCGTCGTCCAGCTCCCGGTCCTGGGCAAGGGATTCCTCCGTCCACACCTGCCCCTCCCGGACGGCCTGGACCGGCTGGGCCATCGCCTGGTCGTAGGCCTGTACCAGCCGCTCCTCCTCCTCATAAAGTGCGGCCTCCCGGGCCGTCAGGGCCTGATAGTTCCGGAGCTCGTCCAGGATTTCCGGCCCCGCGTCCCGCTCCAGAATATCCCGGTAGGGGGTGTCCGCCAGCAGGCCCAATGTCCGGTAGCACTCGTCGAAGAGCTGGACGGACAACTGGGAGAGGGCGGCGGACTCGTCCGCAGCCTCCTGGTCCGCCCCGTTGGCGTCGTAGCGGATGCCGATCAGGGCAGACTGGGTGGACAGCTGGTCCACCTCTGAGAGAATCCGGCCATACAGCGCCTCCAGCGCCGCCCGGATCTCTGCGTCCTCCGTTTGGGCGGCGGGGGAGGCGGCAATCTGTTCCAGAGCGGACAGGGCGGACCGCAGGGCGGCACCGTCGTATCCGGTGTACTCCATGTCGGCGAAGTCCACCGGCAGGTGCTCTTTTTCCGGGTAGCGGGCGGCCGCCTGGGCCGGGAGTGTCAGCGTCAGGCAGGCGGCCAGCAGAATCGCTCCCAGTCGCAGAGCGCGGAAAGTTTTTTTCACGGTAATCCACCTCGCAGAAAATTGTTTAGAGCCATTGCGGCAGGACGGCGGTCCAAGCTGCCGGGCCGCCGGATATGAAATCAGCCGTCCAGCGCTATCTCGGCCGCGCGGCCGGCGTGAATCAGGGTTGTGTCAAAGACGGGCAGGGGAGAATCCGCCTGATGAATGAGAAGCCCGATCTCCGTACAGCCGAGAATGACGCCCTCCGCGCCCTTTTCCCCCAGACCGCCGATGATGCGCCGGAACTGCTCCCGGGAGGCGTCGTTGATCTCGCCCACACAGAGCTCGTGAAAGATCACGTCGTTGACCAGCTCAATGTCCGCCTCATCCGGGATGAGGACATCAATGCCTCTGTCGGTCAGCTTCTGCTTATAAAAATCCTGGGTCATCGTGTATTTGGTCCCCAGCAGTCCCACCCGCCGGATATGGGATTTTTCAAGCTCGCCGGCGGTGGCGTCCGCAATATGTACGATGGGAATCCGGACCATGGAGGCGATCTGGGGCGCCACCTTGTGCATGGTATTTGTGCAGATCAGAAGGAAGTCCGCACCGGCGGCCTCCAGGGCCTGAGCGGCCCCGCCCAGGATGCTGCCGCTCTTCTCCCAGTCGCCGCTGGACTGGCACCGCTCGATCTCGTCAAATTCCACACTGTAAAGGATAATCTTTGCAGAATGCAGTCCGCCAAGCCTGGCTTTGACAGCCTCGTTGATGATTTTGTAATAGGAAATGGTACTCTCCCAGCTCATTCCGCCGATCAGTCCGATGGTCTTCATATGCGCGCCTCCTGATTTTTGAAGATTGCTGTCATTATATCAAAAGGCGGAAGCGGGTACAAGGGATTTGACAAATTCAGTGCCGGCGCGCACTGGAAAATAACGTCGGTCTTTGGAGTCCACATGGCCGAAGGCCGTGCGTTTGGGCTTATGTAAACAGGTCCTAAAAACGGTTTTGCCGCAAAGAGAGATACGCACCGGAACAGGAATGTCTGCAGAGAGAGAAGGCGGCGGCCTGCCGGTACATTTTCTAAGTCATCGAAATATACCTATTGACAAAGTAGGTTTATTGGGATATGATGGAGCTACCTTCACTGAAAGGGGATTTCTCCCATGAGTACATACAGATTTGAGACCTTACAGCTCCATGTTGGGCAGGAGCGGCCCGATCCCGCCACCGATGCCCGGGCGGTTCCGATCTATCAGACCACCTCCTATGTCTTTCGGGACTCCGCCCACGCCGCCGCCCGCTTTGGCTTGGCGGACGCCGGCAATATCTATGGACGGCTGACCAATTCCACCCAGGATGTGCTGGAAAAGCGGATCGCCGCCCTGGAGGGCGGCGCGGCGGCGCTGGCCGTTGCCTCCGGCGCGGCGGCCATCACCTATGCCATACAGGCTCTGGCGCAGGCGGGGGACCATATCGTGGCCCAAAAGACCATCTACGGCGGCAGCTACAACCTGCTGGCCCACACCCTGCCCCAGTACGGTATCCAGACCACCTTTGTGGACGCCCACGACCTGGCTCAGGTGACCGCCGCCATTCAGCCCAATACCAAAGCCGTCTATCTGGAGACCCTGGGCAACCCCAACAGCGATATACCGGACATTGACGCGATTGCAAAGATCGCCCATGCCCACGGGCTGCCCCTGGTCATCGACAATACGTTCGCCACCCCTTATCTGATTCGCCCCATTGAGCACGGGGCGGACATCGTGGTCCATTCCGCCACCAAATTTATCGGGGGCCACGGCACCACTTTGGGCGGCATCATCGTGGACGGCGGAAGCTTTGACTGGAAGGCCTCGGGAAAATATGCCCCCATTGCCGCGCCCAACCCCAGCTACCACGGGGTCAGCTTTGCGGACGCCGCCGGCCCCGCCGCCTTTGTCACCTGCGTCCGCGCCATTCTCCTGCGGGACACCGGGGCGGCTATCTCCCCCTTCAACGCCTTTTTGCTCCTCCAGGGGGTGGAGACACTGTCCCTGCGGCTGGAGCGCCACGCTGAGAACACAAAAAGGGTAGTGGAATTTCTGGCTGCCCATCCCCAGGTGGAGAAGGTCAACCACCCCTCCCTGCCCGGTCATCCCGACCATGCCCTGTATGAGAGGTATTTCCCCAACGGCGGCGCTTCCATTTTCACCTTCGAGATCAAGGGAGGGCAGGCGGAAGCCCACAAGTTCATTGACAATCTGGAGATCTTCTCCCTGCTGGCCAACGTAGCGGACGTAAAATCCCTGGTGATTCATCCCGCCACCACCACCCACGCCCAACTCTCCCCCGAGGAGCTGCTGGACCAGGGGATCAAGCCCAACACCATCCGGCTTTCCATCGGCACGGAGCATATTGACGACATCATCGCCGATCTGGAGAAGGGGTTTGCGGCCACAGCGCAGAAATAACAGGAGGAATTTTATTATGTCCAACATCTACACATCCGCCGACCAGCTCATCGGCAGGACGCCCCTGCTGGAGCTGACGCACATTGAAAAAGAGACCGGGGTAAAGGCCCGCATTCTTGCAAAGCTGGAGTATTTCAATCCCGCCGGATCGGTAAAGGACCGCATCGCCAGGGCGATGATCGACGAGGCTGAGGCCGGCGGCAGGCTGAAACCCCACTCCACCATCATTGAGCCCACCTCCGGCAACACCGGCATCGGCCTGGCCTCCGTGGCGGCTGCCAGGGGCTACCGCATCATCATCACCATGCCGGAGACCATGAGCGTGGAGCGCCGCCAGCTGATGAAGGCCTACGGCGCGGAGCTGGTGCTGACCGAGGGGAGCCAGGGGATGAAGGGGGCCATCGCCAAGGCGGAGGAGCTGGCCAAGGAGATCCCGGACAGCTTCATTCCCGGCCAATTCGTCAACCCCGCCAATCCCGCTGCCCACAGAGCCTCCACCGGCCCGGAGATCTGGGCGGACACCGGCGGAGAGGTGGATATTTTCGTGGCGGGCGTGGGCACCGGCGGGACCATCACCGGCGTGGGACAGTATCTGAAGGAACAAAATCCAGCGGTGAAGATCGTGGCGGTGGAGCCTCAGGACTCCCCTGTCCTCAGCGAGGGCCGCTCCGGGCCGCATAAAATTCAGGGAATTGGCGCGGGCTTTGTCCCCGAGGTGCTGGATACCGCCGTTTACGACGAGATCCTCCCCGTGTCCAGCGAGGACGCCTTTTCCGCCGGGCGGCTGATCGGCCGCAAGGAGGGCGTTTTGGCGGGCATCTCCTCCGGCGCCGCGCTTCACGCGGCCATTGAACTAGCCAGGCGGCCCGGGAACGCGGGGAAAACCATTGTGGTCCTGCTCCCGGACACCGGCGACCGCTATCTGTCCACACCGCTTTTCGCGGACTGAGTATGGAGCGAGCACGCCGGTAAAAACGCCGGCGTGCTGTCGTTTGGAAAGGATTTTTCTATGATTTACGCAGATAATGCGGCCACAACAAAAATGAGTGCCGCCGCGATCAGCGCCATGCTGAACTGCATGGAGGAGAGCTGGGGCAATCCCTCCAGCCTGTACGGACTGGGGCAGAGGGCGTCTGAGACGCTGCAAAGCGCCAGAGAGCGGATTGCAGCCTGCATCGGCGCCTCCCCCAAAGAGATTACCTTTACCTCCGGGGGAAGCGAGGCGGACAACCAGGCCATCCGCTCTGCCGCCCTTCTGGGGGCGCGGAAGGGAAAACGGCATATCATCTCCACCGCCTTTGAGCATCATGCCGTGCTGCACACGCTGAAAAAGCTGGAGGATGAGGGCTTTGAGATAGAGCTTCTGCCTGTGGGCAAATTGGGAACCGTCACAGCCCAACAGGTGGCGGACGCCATTCGGACGGATACCGCCCTGGTCACCGTCATGTATGCCAACAATGAAATCGGCTCCATCCTGCCCGTTTCGGAAATCGGTGCGGTCTGCCGGGAGCGAGGGGTCCTCTTCCACACGGACGCGGTGCAGGCGGCGGGCCACCTGCCCGTCGATGTAAAGACGCAAAATATTGATATGCTGTCCCTTTCCGCCCACAAATTCCATGGTCCCAAGGGGGCCGGCGTGCTGTATGCCCGGCAGGGAGTGCCGCTGACCCGCCTCATTGAGGGCGGGGCCCAGGAGCGGGGCAGACGGGCGGGAACGGAGAATGTCGCCGCGGCCGCGGGCATGGCGGCGGCGCTGGAGGAGACCTGCGCTCATATGGAGGAGAATGCCTTTAAGGTCTCCGCCCTGCGTGAGCGGCTGATTGCGGGGCTATCTCAGATTCCGCACTCCGCCCTGAACGGCGACCCGGTGAACCGGCTTCCGGGCAATGTCAGCTTCTGCTTTGAGGGCGTTGAGGGGGAGAGCCTGCTTCTGCTGCTGGATGACAGGGGCATCTGCGCATCCTCCGGATCGGCCTGCACCTCCGGCTCCCTGGACCCCAGCCACGTGCTGCTGGCCATTGGGCGCCCCCACGAAGTGGCCCACGGCTCCCTGCGGCTGTCCCTCTGCGAGGAAAACTCGGAAGCCGATGCGGCGGCGATTTTGAAGGCTGTCCCGGAGATCGTGGCGTATCTGCGGAATATGTCCCCGCTGTGGAAGGATAAAATCAGCGGGAAGAGAGAATTTGTCCTGTGAGGAGGAATTTGTTATGGCGCTTTACAGTGAAAAGGTGATGGACCATTTCCGGAATCCCCGGAACGTGGGTGTGATTGAGGACGCGGACGGCGTGGGCGAGGTGGGTAACGCTGTCTGCGGAGACATCATGAAGATCTATCTCAAAATTGAAGATGGTATTGTGGCTGATGTGAAGTTTGAGACGTTCGGCTGCGGCTCCGCCATTGCCTCCAGCTCCATGGCCACTGAACTGGTCAAGGGAAAGCCTCTGGAGCAGGTATTACAGCTGACAAACAAAGCTGTCGCCGAGGCTCTGGACGGTCTGCCCGCCCACAAGCTCCACTGTTCCGTCCTGGCGGAGGAGGCCATCCGGGCGGCGGTGAAGGACTACTATGAGCGGCAGGGACTCCCCTGCAGTCCGAAGGATTTTCCCGACTGCGGTTCCTGTGAGGGGTGCCGCAGGTAAGCGGCCGTTGGCCGCTGTGGGCGGCGGCGGAACTTCCGCCGCGTTCCCGGGCTGTGCAGCGGGACGGCGCTCCGGCATGGCGGTGCAGGAAGCCGGTTATCCCGCCGCTTACATCTGAACATAACACAAATGCCCGGACGTTAGTAAGCCTAGCATCCGGACATTTGTCCAGAGGTGGAGCAAAGTTGTAAGGCAGCACTTCCGGGTGCTGCCTTTCTGCGCTTCCCCACCATCCAGCGGGAAACATGTACGCATAGGGACCCCGTTTACATAGGAGGGCAGATCATGGCACAGACAAGGACCAGCTACCATAAGGAAGTCAAAACGGCCTCTTTCCAGGGCCGGACCATCACCGTGGAAAACCTGACCCCCATCCTCGCCCCCAAGGTGCGGGACAAGCGCAAGCGGGAGATCGAGGCGGGGCTTTACACCGTGTTCCGCAAGTACGCGCCGGGCCGGGCGGAGATGCACTGACCGGCAGCATCCTGGTGATTTGGGGCTGCTTTTGGTATAATATACCTGTAACGGTTGACAGCTCCATTTCCTGACAGGAAAGGAGCCGACAATGGAAAATCGCATTGACGCTATCTACGCAAGGCAGTCTGTGGACCGCAGGGACAGTATCAGCATTGAGAGCCAGATCGAGTTCTGCAAGTACGAGCTGCGGGGAGGGAATTACAAGGACTACAAGGACAAGGGCTTTTCCGGCAAGAACACGGACCGCCCCCGCTTCCAGGAGTTGATGGCCGACATTAAGCAGGGCCTGATCCGCCGGGTAGTAGTCTACAAGCTGGACCGTATCAGCCGTTCCATTCTGGACTTCGCAACCATGATGGAGCTGTTCCAGCAGTTCAATGTGGAGTTTATCTCCTCCACGGAAAAGTTTGATACCTCCACGCCCATGGGCCGGGCGATTCTGAATATCTGCATCGTGTTCGCCCAGTTGGAGCGCGAGACAATCCAGAAGCGCGTGACCGACGCCTACTATTCCCAGTGTCAGAGAGGCTTCCACATGAGCGGAGCGGCCCTCTACGGCTTCGAGCTGGAGCCCACCACCATCCAGGGCATCCGCACGAAAATGATGATCCCGGACCCCGACACGGCGAATATCGCCCGGCTGATGTTTGAGATGTACGCCGAGCCCTCTACGTCGTTTGGGGACATCGCCCGGTCCTTTGCCCAGGAGGGCATCCTGGTGTATGAGGAGCTGAGCCGGGGCTTCATTTCTCAAATGTTCCGCAATCCCATTTATGCCCAGGCCGACCTGGAGCTGTACGAGTTCTTCAAGGGCCAGGAGGCTGTAGTCGTGAATGAGGCGGCGGACTTCACCGAGACCAACGGCTGCTATCTCTACCAGGGCCGGGACGTGCAGGAAGGAAAAAACAAGGACTTGAAAAATCAAATCCTTGTGCTGGCCCCCAGCGAGGGCATTGTTTCCGCTGATACCTGGCTGCAGTGCCGGAAAAAGCTGATGGCAAATATCACGTTCCAGGGCGGACGCAAGCCGAAAAATACCTGGCTGGTCGGAAAGATGAAGTGCGACCACTGTGGGCGGGCACTGAAAAGCATGGGCAACCGGAGAGGAACCCAATACCTCTATTGTACCAAGCGGGCGGACAACATGAGCTGTGAGGGCTGCGGAACGCTCCGGACGGCGGAGTTTGAGCAGTTCGTCTATGAGGCTATGGTGCAGAAGCTCTCCAAATTCCAAACGCTGACCGCCAAGGCCGAGACAGTCACCCCCCAAGCTGACGGCCTTAAATGTGGAGCTGGCCTAGGTGGAGGACGAGATTGAAAAGCTGCTGAACACCCTGACCGGGGCCAGCGCGCTTTTGATGTCCTACGCCAACGGGAAGATTGAGGAGCTGGACGCCAACCGGCAGAGGCTCATTAAGGAGATCGGCGCGCTGAACGCTGAACCAGTCTCCACGCAAAAGATCGAGTTTCTCTCCGCCCACCTGGGCAACTGGGACAATATCGACTTTGAGGACCGGCGGCAGGTGGCCGACATCATTCTCTCCCAGGTCCACACCACCGGCGAGCGCGTTTCATTTGAGTGAAAAATCTGATTTTTTACCCCCAGCACTTTATACTCTGGTGTGTTTGCCCTTGTCAAGCGATGTTTACCAATCGCACATACATGGGGATGCTGGTGCAAGGGAAGGAAAAGCAGGCAGTGAAGGCCACCCATGACCACTGATTGATTCCGCCAAATTTGATGCCATTCAAAAAGTATTCCAAGCCAAAGCATACAATGTGGTTCCGCAGGGACAGTCAGCAGATAATATTCTAAAGAGCAAGGTGATATGTGGGTGCTGCGGCGGAAAGATGCAGCGCAAGCGCGGCACCGGCCATGCCGATTGGCACTTTTTTACCTGCATCACCAAGAATCGCTTGGGAGCTGATAAATCTACTGGGATGTATGCCTGAGAGGAAGATGTTTTCAAGGCCATCTATCGTCAGTTAAAGGTCTGTGTGAACGAAAACTATATTACAAATTCGGAATATAAGCAGAAAATTCAAGAGTATACAGGACAAATTGCTAATCTTACACAGCGCAAGACAACGGCATGGATCAACGCAATGGAGCACTATAAGAAGTATGTGCAGGGAGAAATCAGCAAAGAAGAATTTCGTGCAGTACAAAACATTGCAAATCTTGCAAAAGAGGCTCTTATTCAAGCTACAGAGAACAAGACCGCCTATGAAAAGCAATACTCCAAGTTCCGTAAACTTCTTTCTGCCAATAGTGAAGATGTTCCGCTCAGCGAGATTGTTAGTTGCATTGATAAAGTTGTGGTAGACGAAGGTGGGAAAATTGTGGCAAAATGGAATTTAATTTGAACCATAGATAATCTTTTCTAAGTCAGGAGGGATCCCTCTAATGTTTTTTCAGAATTGCAGGTAAAGGGATTTCGCTTGTTCAAAGATCCAGCGACAGTTGAATTATATCGTGGGTTAAACCTGCTTGTTGGAGAAAATGGGTGTGGAAAGAGTAGCATAGTTGACGCTATTCGGATTTTGCTAAATAAATCTGAGTTTTTTCACAGAGGGCTCCGTGAAGAAGCTTTCTATCAAGAGTATAGTGGAGGCGCTTTGCCAACATTGCCAATCTCTGTTTCGGCTATCTTTTCCGATTTGGACGATACGCAGAGGATTGAGTATCTAACATGGTTAACGCCTTAATTTAATGCAAAATTAAACGTGGAATATCAGTATAATGCGGATTCAAGGAGGTTATTCAAGCCCAAAAGATGGGGAGGCAGTTCTTGCAACAGCATATTTGACTGGGAGCCATTGGAGGATATTCAGTGTGTATATCTTCCAGCTCTTCGGAATGCTGAACGCAGTTTAAGGTCTAGCCGCGGTTCTTGGCTCTCAAGATTCATTACCAACCTTTCTGCGGATGAATTAGCCCAACGGAGAAAGAACCACAAGAAAGTGCCACAGGAAGATGATGTGGGGCAATTTAATCAAACCGCTGCCGAACAGGAATACATTAAACAAGCAAACGAATTGATAAATTCCAGCTTAAAAAATGCTGTTGGAACGATATTTGGGCAAAGCACTCGAATTCGGTTTAATGAACTTTCTTCTGAACGAATTGTCGAATCTCTCCAGATCCTATTTTCTAAAAGTATCGGATGCACTGAACTCGAAAGTTTTAGAAACTTGTCCGAAAATAGTTAGGTTATAACAATCTTATCTATATTGCAACCATCTTAGCAGAGTTTGAAGGACTGAAAGATAGGTATACAACACCAAGGATTCTGCTCGTTGAAGAATTAGAAGCTCAGCTACACCCACAATTGCAAATAAAACTTCTGAAATATTTGAGTCAGCAGGCTGCGGATTATGACATTCAAGTTATTATCACAACGCATTCAACTACACTAGGCCTTGTTTGAAAAAAGGCGGAATGCCCAACGGCGAGAGATATTTTCGCCAATCAAGGCAAATTTTTGCAGGCGGGCTGACGCCCGGCAAGAAAAATTAACGCAGAGTGGCGGATAACGATCCACCGTTTGGGCCTTTTGACTTTTTTCAAACATGGCCTAGTAGCAGTTGTCCCGATTAATCAAATTATTTCTGTTCATCGAACCAGGGATGGTCCCTTGATGTCCCAATCAAGGACTGTGGGATTGAGGATTCTGCAAAAGCATTTTTAAAAAGACGGCTTGATACTACAAAATCCGCCCTGTTTTTCTCCAAAGGAAACATTTTTGTTATGCTATTGCTGAAGCAATATTAATTCCTAAATTGGCTGAAGCTTATTTGAGACAGTATACTGTTATTCATAGTATAGATATTTTGTCTCTTGAAGATGCCGGTATATTTGTAAAAAATATGAACGAAATTTATTTTCAGTATTTTACCCAGCTCTACAATGGATACTCAATATGTATTCCTGTTCGACAAGAGGATAAGTCTAAAAACCACTATGAAGATCGTTTAAAAGAGCTTAGAGAAAAATCTCACTTTAATGATAATGACTATGTAAAAACTTTCGCACTTCCCATCTGTTGTGCGGTGCTTATAGACAATGATCCACCATTTCTTGTTGAGACACGCACTGATACGGAGACAGGAAAAGAAACCGTTTTTAGATGGGCACCAGAAGCCCACCAAACATGAGCCAATTGAAGGACTTAACCCTCAACTATATTTGATTTCCCAATTTGAGAATATGACAAAAAGTTGTCGCATTTTTTCAAATTTAAAAACATTTGAGTATGATTTGGCAATTGAAGGCCACAATAATGCGAAGTTGATGCTAGAAATACGTGTTGAGTCGATTTCAGCAGTTGGTTCGATTATGGCCAGCCTAATTCATTATTTAGACGAACTGAAGAAGGAAGAAACTGGAGAATCGCCAGAAGTTGATGATGCACAAATGGCGTTGGATATTTTACATCAGGTTGATAAATTTGGAAAAAAGCTGACTTTGATAAGGAACTAAATACTTTGCTGATTTGGCAAAAACTGTGTATCCATTTCAGCTTTCGATCTTCTTCTGGCCTTGGTCGTTTCTACGGACATATCAAGCTGTCCGACAAAGTTGTAGTGAATATCAATCTGTTGGGTGCGGTGGCCGCTTGACCTATCGGGTGCATGGACAACGACTTTCTCAACGAACATTCGCAGGATTTCCAGGGTGAGCTGTTCGGCTCGGTATAGCTTTTGACTAATTTCAAAAAACTTTTGATGTTGACTTTCTACTGTTCCCAAACCTCGACTGCTCTCTGCAATTTTTTGGTGCTAACTTCCAATTCCTTCTGTTCCTGTTCGTAAGTTGCACTCATTTTGCAAAAGCGTTCATCCCTCAATTTTCCAGATACATTATCCTCAGATAAACTTTGTCAAGGGTATTTTAGGAAAATGTACAAAGCTAAAACAGCACACCCTGATTTTATAATCAAGGCGTGCTGTTCATAATGAATCGAACAAGGTCGCAGGGCACTAAGAGGCAATCGGAGCAATCATCGAATAGAAAACCGCTAGATTCCATAAGACGACTGGCACGCCTTCATTTGATGCGCATATTGGGGAACATGGCTGCCAATCTTATTTAAGCGGTATGCTGGAACGGGACGCAAACAATTCTAGGCTACTCCATTTTGGTTGGGCACCTCAAAAAAAGAGTGTGTGACGTCGTCCCTTCGCATAAATAGGAGGCCGAAGGAACCGGGGCCGCAGTTGCTGGCAATGGCGGAAGACGCTTTTTGCAGGTAGACCCGTTCAAATGTACAATATTGCTGTACTAAGTTTTTGATGTACTGGAGCTTCTCCTTATCCAGCCCGGAATATGTGATAAACAGAATGCGGCGGTCGATATTTCTGGATTCTTGCAGCGTTTTCTTGATATACCTTTTGGCCATGTGTGAAAAGCTGCCCATTTCCACACGCCTGACTACCATTTTACTCTTTTTCAGCATAAGCACCGGATGCAGCAGAAGCGCGTCACAGAGAACCTGTATCTTCTTGGATATCAGCCCGGAGCTGCACATCATATGGGTAGTGTCTATGATAAACGCGGAAGAAATGAACCGCCGCATTCGTTTCACAGACTCCACGATATCCTCCTTTGACGCGTGATGCTCTGCCATGTGGGCTGCGCACAATACCAGAAGACCCATGCTGCTGGAGAGATGCCCCGAGTCGACCACCGTAACATTTTCAAAGGATTTTGCCGCCTCAAGAGCGTTTTGGTATCCCTTGCTGACGTGCTTTGCCATGGCAATGTGAATGACGTTTTGCGCTTCCGTCAGCTTCTGGGCAAAAAATCGTTCGTAATCCTCCACATCAGGCGGCTGAGAAGCGCCCTTTCGGCCCTCCGTAATATGCATCAGCAATTCATCCGTCCCAATCTCCTGGTCATCCAGGAACCGCCCTTCATCTGTGCAGACATAGTAGGGACAAACCGAAATGTCATATTCCTTCAAGAAGGATTCCGGCAGATCGCACACACTGTCTGTTGTCACCATCACTGAGCGCCTTTGCGCCTGCTCAAAAATCAGGATATCTTTTTCAATATCCGTCTGCCTGACATTTTCATTCAGGTGCACCAGCTCCTTGGGAAGAATACTCAGCACAGCCGCCTCCAGCAGCGCGCCGCTGACCGGCTTGGCAAGATATCCGCTGAATCCCTCTTTACGGTAGAGAAGCTGGTTGTCGCTGCCCGCGTTGGCGGTCAAAGCAACCACAGGGACATTCTGACATAATCCCGTTGGCTGTGCCCGCAGTGCGTGGAGGCATTCGATCCCATCCATCTCCGGCATCAAATGATCCATAAGGATGCAGTCGTAATGGTAGTTTTGTGTCAGGCTTAAGCATTCGGCGCCGCTGGAGGCTGTATCGATCTGAATCTTCGTCTCCGCAAGCAGCTTTTTTACCACCAGCAGATTCATATCGTTATCGTCCACCACAAGAATATGGGCATCCGGCGCCTCAAAGCTCTGCTGGTAAGTTTCACTCTCGTGTACCTTCGTGCGGGAGGCAAGGGTAAACGTTCCCAGCTCCCTGTCGTCAACGATGTCCTGCTCCAGCATGACCACAAACTTTGAACCTATCGTATAGACGCTGTTCACGCTGATCTCGCCGCCCATCAGCTCCACCAGTTGGTGGACGATGCTCAAGCCCAGCCCGGTCCCCTCGATATAACGGTTCCGCTCTTCATCCACCCGCCGGAACGCGTTAAAAATATAAGGGATGTTCTCCTTTTTTACGCCCTGTCCGGTATCCTCCACGGAGTACCAGACACGCACCCGGTTAATCGCCTGTCGTTCGCACCGGACAGAGAGGGTCACAGACCCTTCGCTGGTATACTTCACCGCGTTGTTCAGCAGGTTGATTAAAATCTGCTTGATACGAACCTCGTCCCCGCAGAGCATACTTGGGATGGATGAGTCCACCTGGAGCCTGAACTCCAGCCCTTTTTCCTTTGCCTTGATCCAGATCATATTGACGATCTCGGAAAAGAGAGCGCCTGTCTCATAGGAGACGTTGACGATTTCCATCTTCCCCGATTTGATCTTGGATATGTCCAGGATGTCATTGATCAGCGAGAGCAGCAGTTTGCTGGCCCCTTGGATATTCCTGGCGTTCTCCGCCACCTCTTCGGAAGTATTCTCCCGCAAAATAATCTCGTTCAGCCCAATGATTGTGTTGATGGGCGTGCGGATTTCATGGCTCATGCTGGAGAAGAAGTGATTTTCCGCGCGGTTCAGCTCCTCGATCTCTTTTTTTTGCTTCTGGGTGAGGGCGTTCTCCTCTTCATACATCCTGTTCAGGAACATGAGCAGGACACAGGTCAGCAGGCCGACCATGATCACAGAGAACGCCGAGTCGAAAAAGGCGTGATGCTGCTCGTTTTGAGCGACCAGCTCCGGGTGATAGAAAGCCATACCGTAGCATACCAGAGTTTCCAGCGTACAGAGTACAAAAAACGCATTCCTGCGCCGCCCCTGCAGGGTGATGCAGACATAAACAAAGCAAAAGACAAACCATTCCGGCACTCCGCTGTAAAACCCGCCCGCTGTAAAAAAGCAGACGGGAAAAAGCGTTAGAAGTAGTATCGCAATAATAGTGGCCCCTGTATGAACACATTTCTTTTGAATGCTGAATTTGACAATCAACGCCATGGCGATCAGGTACACTACCATGATAAGAATGTTCCATAGCGTTCGGCCCATGGGCATGGTAAATACCAGCGCAATCATGCAGATGCCCGTGACAAGGCGGAACATACGCTCGTACAGGCTGATCCTGTGATCGGTGATGATTTCAAACCATTTTTTTATCACGAGGTTTCCCACTCCTCAAATCGTAATATTTCCAGGAAAACAAGGAAAAAGCTACAGCCCGGTAATTTGCGCGCAGAGTTCTTCATGCGCGCTCAGCAGCGCATGGTGATGTGCCCGGATAAAGTCAACATCGCCCCGCTTTCCCGCCAGCTCCAGCTCTTTTGCCTGTGCGGAAAGCGCCTCCGCCCCGATGGTCAGCGACGTGCTCTTCAGCGCGTGGACCTTGATGGCATAGTCCGTCCAGTTGGCGCTCTCATATAACGCGGCGATCTCCGTCCGCTTTTCCTCGCCCTGGGCGCTGAAAAGCCGAAGCATTTCCTGATAAAAATCCTCGTCCCCGGCACAATAATCCAGTCCCACATCCACGTTGACGCCGGACTGGGCAAGCCGGTCATAAGGGATCGCTGAGGCATCTGCCCGGCGCACCGGAGGCTCAGTCGGCCTGGGCTGCTCCGGGCTGTCTGCCGGGACGCTCCGCGCGGCTTCCGAAAGTTCTTCCACAGACATTTCCCTGTTTGCGGGCGTTACACTGTACTGGATGCAGCTTTTGGGCAAAACCTTCCGCAGCACCCGCTCCAGCACCATCCGTTCGATTGGTTTGGGGACAAATTCAGTGAACCCCTCGTTGCGGAACATTTCCCTCGCGCCGCTGACGGTGTTGGCGGTCAGCGCGATCACCGGCAGGTCCTGGTACATTCCGTTCCGAAGCTCCCGAATCCTCTTCAGCGTCTCCACGCCGTCAAAGCCGGGCATCATATGATCCAGAAAGATGATGTCGTAGGCGGTGGTTCCGCACTGGGCTATGGCCTCTTTTCCGCTCAGGCAGGTGTCCACCTCGATCCCATAGTTTCCCAAAACTCCCTTTGCGACCATGAGATTCATCTCTTCATCATCCACCGCCAAGGCCCGAACTCCAACGCAGGTAAAGGGCTTCCGGCCCGCGGCCTGGTCCTCCGCGAACCCGCGCTCCCCCATCTCACCGTTCAGAAGGTTCGCCACGGAAAGGGCGGAAAACGGCTTATGTATCACAAGCAGACGGCTTTCAGCGCTCAGCGTGAAATCCTTCTCTGCGATCACGATAACACGGAGCGTATTCGTCAGCTCCTCGTAATACTCCCGGTTCTCATCATACTCCGACTGGGCAATGAACACATGGGTCAGCTTGTGGCTGCGCCGCAATTTGAGCAGAGTCTCAAAATTATGCGCCTGGTATCCTTTGATGCCAAGCCCATGTATCAGATTATAGATCAGCCCGTCGTAATATCCCCGGACCTCATCACAGACATATCTTTCCGGCCTGAAATAGCAGGCTATACACAGCTGTTCCGGGTGATTGAGCACAATGCATGGCCGCTCATCCACAACCCCCTGGGGAATCACGATATGGGCGGACAGTCCCTGCCTTTCCTCGCTGTTGAAATGGATAAAACCGCCCATGGCGGTCAAAAGTCCCTGCGCGATAGGGAGGCCAAGGCCGAGCCCTCCCGCAAGACGGCTGCTTCCGGTATCCGCCTGATAAAAGACATCATACATCTGTGTCAGCTGAGAATCGGTCATGCCGATGCCGGTGTCACAGATATCAATGACCAGATTGGCGCCGTAATTCTCCTGGCGGTGCTTGATACGGATATTCACACCGCCCTCTTCCGTAAACTTGATAGAATTTTCTACCAGGATTTTGAGTACATGGGAAATCTTTTCCGCGTCGCCGACAAGGGTTGCCGGCACATTGGGATCGATATCAAAAACCAACTCCAAATGCTGCCGGTTGGTTTGCAGCGCAATCGTTGTGATCACGTCGTTCAGCACCGAGGTGATCATATATTCTTTTTTGGCTGGGGTCAGCGTGCCTTCCAAGATCTCCGTATAGTCCAGCATATTGTTAATCTGGTTGGACAGGCGCTTTCCCGCCAGCTTTATGGACGACATATCCGAGCGGATGTCCGGGGAAAGCTCCTTCGCCAGGGCTACCTCGCTGATGCCGATCACCATATTGATCGGCGTGCGAAGCTCATGGGATACATTGGATAGAAAGACGGCGTTTTGCTTCCCCGCCGTCTCCAGCTCTTCAAATATATGCTCATACCACTTCTGCTGCACATTCCGCCGGTTGACCCAGTACCGCGCCAGCGCGGTTCCGCCAAGGGTCACAACAGCGCCAAGGCCTATGCGCACGATGTCCCGGAGTCCCATTTGAGCTGAGATGGTATGGAGGATCAAACAGTGGTACAGCAGCGCCAGCACATACAGGGCGGCTACCGCATGCAATATCCACTTCTTATTCAGCATAAATAGCGCAAGGACAAGAATACAGGCCATGGCTGGTGTATCATAAAGGCTGGATTCATGTACGCTGAAGAAAAAAAATTCGATCAGCATCACTCCCGCGCACAAATTCTCATAAAACGTATCCGACCCAAGCTTCGTAATGTGTAAAATCCACACGCTGAAACATCCTGCTGTTATCAGCAGAATCATCCAGAATTCCCATGACATGACCAATGTGACAAAACTCAATATACCGCTAAGTACCGTAATAATGACCGCCAGCAGAAGGTGCCTGCTTGTCTGTTCCTCTGGCCTCATCGCTTCTCAAACTCCTGGGAGATCCGTTTTAGCAGCTCCTGGGGACGGTAGGGTTTTTTAAGATAGTTCACCGCGCCCAGCTTGATGGCGCTGACAACATCCTCCTCCAGCCCCGACGCCGTCAAAAAGATCACGGGGATCTCGGGGGCAACACCCTTCATGCGCTCAAAGGTCTCAATGCCGTTCATCTCCGGCATATCAATGTCCAGAAGAACCATGTCTACCTTCGTGTTCCTCAACCTCATCAGCGCGTCCATCCCTGATTCCGCCGTGAGCACATCATATTCCTTCCCAAGGATGATCTGTGTCCTGGTCAAATTCATACTGTCGTCATCGACAACTAAAATGTGCTTTTTCATGTGGCTACCTCCAGCTATTATTATTACGAAGTCGCATGAAGCAATACATAGTTTATTTTAATTAAAAGCAGCAGAAAAGTCAAGCCTATGTTCTCGCTTGCCAGGGTAAAGACACCAGGACATTAAAATCTACTACCGCTTTGTTGGGCTGGTGTGATCGGGCAAAAAAAGCGCCCGACCGCATCAGCAGCCAGACGAAAACATTTTGTAACAGCAGCGATATTTGATTGTTGCACACTGATTTGTCGAATTGGAGAGAAATTAGCAGTTTACCCCTCCCAAATGCCTCGTGTTCCTCATAATGTTCAAAAACGGGGTAAAATCGTTATCTCCCTGCTTGTCGCTGTCGATACCATTATTGACGGCGATAAACCGAACACCCTTGTCTCTGAACATGACATCGGTGTAAAAGCCAACCTTGAGATAGTCCCGCCCGAAACGGCTCATATCCTTGACGATGATCGTTGCCACGTTCCCGGCCTCCATCTCGGCAATCATGGCCTTGAAGCCGTCCCGGTCAAAGGTCGTGCCTCTCACTCCACCGTCTGTGAAATGGCGGACATTGGTGAAGCTGTTCCGCTTGCAAAAGTCCTCCAAAAATACCTGCTGGTTCAGAATGGAATTGCTGGGGCCTTGTAACTCATCGTCGCGGCTTAACCGCTCATAAAGTGCCGTAATCTTAGTGTTGTGCGCCATGTTCGCCACCTCCTGTTGTTGTGCGGATTTCTCCGTCCCTAAAATACTAACCCTTTCGGGTCTGTGACAACACAGCTGCTGTGCATTTGCATAAGTGACGGTTTGACGAAAAAGCGCGTCTTGCCGCCGCCGGAACCGCCAATCACAAGAATGTTTTTGTTCCTTGCGTATTTTGGCTGCTTCGGGCGGTTGTTCATAGTGAGCCGTTCCGTCTGTGTCAGCAGGACATTGTTTTCAAATACTGGGTCTATGTATGGCTTTATATCCTCGGCTGTCCCCCATGAAGCGTTTTGTCAAGTGCTTTTTTTAGTTATTGACGCAAACCCTTGTTAGTGCGACGGGAAACGGGGCGCAAAACGCGCCTGTGGACGCTTAGAAGCCGTTTTCGCGGGTGGGTAGTATAAAACCCTTACCCGGTGGGTTTTCGTGTCTGAAACGCCTTGAAAATCAAGCCTTTTCAAGCCCTATTGCGTAACATTCCATTCTGTTCTTTGGAAGAGGTCGGGGGCGCGGGGGCAGAGCCACCGCATAACCTACCGCTCGCCGCCGAAGTAGTGCAGACGGTTTTGCCGTTAGAATGAAGCGGACGAAAGCGGGGGCAGGATTTTTTTATCCTGTTCCCCGTTTTCGGCGGCGAAATGGCAACGGCAAAAATCCAGACGGTCAAGGGTTTAAGAGTGGAGATTTTTTCGCGCACTTTGCGAAAAAATACTACTCGCCCCTTGACGGTCTGGATAGTCGGAACGGAACAAAGTGCGTATTGCTTTCCGGTATTGGGTATGGTATAATTTTCTCCAGTACAAACCGATAAATCAGAATTTGTTTGATAAAATTATAATTAACAGCAGGAGGAAACAAATCATGTACACTTACAAAACAGAAATTTTGATGGTAGGAACCAAATGGTTTTCCGACAAAGCAAGTGCAAAGGATATAGAAGTATTAGACCAGTTAATCAATGAAAGGGCTACCGATGGGTGGGAACTTGTGACATACGATTACATGGCAACATCAATGCAAGTTAAAGGAGCATTTGTGATTACATTCAAAAAGCAACAGTAACACTAAATACAGTGTATAGGGCAAAATACAGTTTATTGTTCTAACAAAAGTCAAAAACAGGGCGGCGGTGACAGGCATTGACTATCCCGCCGCCCTGTCTGTTATCGTTCCATATCTTGTTTTCTTTGGGTCTGTTGCTCCCTCTGTTCCTGCCGCAAGATACCGTAAACATTCTTTCTGATTTTCTCCGCTTCTTTCACTTCCTCTTTCAATGCAAGATACCGCTGATTGAGCGTTTTCCTCTCGGCGGTCAGCTTGGTGTATTCTTCTTTCCATGCCTTTGTCGGGATTGTGGTCTTTCCGTTCATCACGCCTTTGAGATAATCTTTCGCTGTTGTGAACAAGATTTGCTCGGCTTCGGTCAGCGGCTTCTTTCCCTTACACTTGAAATAAATGTCGGCTTGCTCTAAGTGCTTTTTCAGAGTGGCAAGCCGCCGTTCAACGGGTTTCAGTTTCCCTTGAATGTCCAGTTGTTCCCCTATCATGGACTTGAATTTTTCATCAAGCCCCGCCATATCCATGATGTTGTTGGTTTGCAGGAAATTCAGCATTTTTGCCGCGTCTTTAAGGTTATAGAGGGATTGGGAATATCCCGGTTTTCCCGTCTGCGCCTTGCGTGACAGTATGCCCTGAATGTAGTCGGCAAGGGTAGGCGGCTCGGTGTTCTCGGTTTCCTCTTTCAACCAGTTTTGCAGTTTGGAGATACGCGCCTTTAACTGCCGTAACTTCTGGTTTGTCACTTCGATTTCGCGGTTAAGGTCGCCGCGCTCGGTGCGGATGCCGCGCTTCTCCATAGCAGAAGCGGCAACGCCTAAATGGATGGTGGGTATCTGGTCTATCCCCTGCCGCTCATAACTGCGGTGGTCGATACGCTCCGCGTGTCCGTTCTGTTCTAACGCTTGATTACAAAGCTGCGCCCATGCCGCCCTCCATTCCTCCGCTTTGGTCTGCTCGTTCCAGTCGGTAGCGGGAATGGGTTTGCATTTGTACTGCCGCTTCTTCGGGTCATAGATTTTATCCCCGTCTTTGTCAAGAATGTACTCCTTTTTCTGCTTCGCTCCCCACTCGCCGCCCTCATCAAAAGGGCGCATTGTCAGCATGATATGGGCGTGGGGGTTGCCGCCGCCTGTGTCATGTAAACATACATCGGCGCACATTCCCGCCGCCACAAAATGCCGTTTCACATACTCGCGGACAAGGGAAATGCTTTTCTCCCTCGTCAGTTCGCGGGGTAAGGAAATTTCAATCTCCCGCGCAAGCTGGGCGTTTTTGGCTTTCTCGATTTTCTCAACCTCGTTCCACAAAACCGCCCTGTCCGTATATTCGGCGGGGGCGTGGTCGGGCAGTAAAATCTCGGTGTGGACGACACCGCCCTTGTGGGTGTAGTCGTGGGTCATTCCGTCAAACTGGTTTGTGATTTTCTCCCCCGCCCGGTAAGCGGCGGCGGCAACAGCGGATTTGCCCTTGCCGCGGGATATGACTTTGATACTGCAATGGTAGATTGCCACGCGCCGCGCTCCTTTCTGCGGGTAACTCCCGCCGTTTCCTTTTGTGCCGACAGGCACAAAACGCCGTCTGCAAGACCGCACATACCACATTCATGTGGTATATAAGTGCGCCTTATCTGAGATCTCAGATAAGGCGCATTATCCGAGGAGAAAAATAATCCGAGAAGTGGAGCGAAAAGTCCTTAAAATCAAGGTTCTCAGCAAAAACTTCTCGGATTATTTTTAGTAAGATTTTGTCTGGGAAAATCGAGACTATATTACCTGCTGTCCAAAATTGGCGGATAGAAACAGTTTTCAGGCAATTATGGTAACTATATTCCCGAATATGCTTACCCATAGCTGTGTGGAGTAGCTATGCCAAAGCAAAAAATAATCCGAGGAATTTTGGATAAAAACCTTGATACCATCGGGGGTTTGAGCGATTTCCTCGGATTATTGATTTACTCGGATAATGCGCCCTTGCTTTAAGCAAGGGTATGGGCGCAAGCCCGTTACCCTTGTAAACCGCCCCCGTCCGCGTCCCCGCCTGCGCCGCCCTCGCGGGCTGTATGGGCGGTTTTAGCGGCGGGTGGCGTGTTACCCTGTGCCGCCGTTTCCGCGCCCTGTGCGGGGGCTGTGGGGGCGTTCCGGGCGGTCAATTCGTCCAGTATGCGGCGGGCTTGGTCGCTCATTACCGTCTTTTCAAGAAAGGTCTTGAATTGCTCCTCTGTCAGCGGTATCGTGTCGGGGACAAGGCTTTCAAAAAGCCCCATGCGGCGGCATAGGCGTTTCGTCCTGTCCCTGCGCTCCTGTGCCTTTTGCTCCTGCACAAGCTGTCTGCGCCTGTTTTCAAGCTGTCGGATTTCTTCCTCAATGCTCGTGATTTTTTCAGCTTTGGTCTTTGCCATGCGTCAATCGCTCCTTTCATGTCTGGCGTGGAATGGATAGGAATGGATAGGATAGGAATGGATTTTTATAGATAACCGTTTTATTCCTGCCTGTCGGCAAGTATCATTTTCAACAGCTTGTCGCGGAATGTTTCTGTGCCGCTGTGGTTGAAAAACAACTCCGCAACAATGGTCTGCCCGTTCCTGTGGGTCGTGATGATACCGTCCGGCTTTCGGGGCGGGGTGGGCGTTTCTCTCTTTTCTGTCAATGGGTTGCTCCTTTCTTTGGGCGCGGAAAAGGGATTTCCCGTAATCGGAAAATCCCCCTCTGCTGTCGGCTATTTAGTTTTTGCTATTTTACTGTGCGGACGCGGCGGCTTGCGCCTTTTTCCTTGCCCGGTATTCCCTCGCTTTGATACGGTCATACTCCCGTTGCTTTTCAATGTTTCTGGCGCGGTAGGCTCTGGAATATTCCCGGTGGTAAGCGCGGCTCTTTTCCTTTTTTGCTTCTTCGATTTCCTCCCTCATTTGTATGATTTCCTGCTCTGTCGGCTCGGTAAGCTGTGTCAGTTCGTTCTCAAACCTGCCGATATGGTTGAAGTATATCCCGATATGCTGAATGGCGTATCTTGCCCGTTTCTGGTCGCGCTCATGCACTTCGATTTTGCTGATAAACTCGTTGAGAATGGCGGGGGTGAGTTCGGCAAAATCGGCGTATCGTTCTGTCAGTTTTACAAACCTCTGCGCCCGCCCTCCCGCATTTTCAAAAGCGGATAACTGTTCTTTGATTTCCGCAAGTTCCGTTTTCAGTGTATAGTATTCTTCTGAATACTTCTGCGACATCTGCTCGTAACGGTCTTGTTCAATCGTGCCGAGGGCATTATCCTCGTACAGCTTATCCAGAACCTTTTCGATTTGTTCAAGCCGCGTTGTAATCTGCGGGACACGTTTCTGCTGTTTCTTGGTCCGGTCAGTCTGCTGTACGTCAAGGCTCTTTTTCACTAAGGCTTCAAAGTCTGCCCGGTTGCTGATAGAGTATTCCGCGATTTTTTTCAGCACCTCCGAAACGGTCTGCATAAGTAAATCCGCGTCCATGATGTGTGGGGAATGGCACTTCGGATTTCTGGCTTTCCCCTTGTGGTACTCGCTGCAATAGGCGATATGCCGCTTGCCGCCGTTCCTGTAATCTATCCGTATGTGCATTTTTGCGCCGCAGTCCTTACAGAAAAGCAAGCCCGACAAAGGGTGGATTTCCCCGTCCCCGTTGGGGCGTTTGACGGGAATGTTCTCCAAAATCCGCTGTACGTTCTCAAAGTCGGCTCGGTCAACAATCGGCTCATGCACGTTTTCCGTAATCTGCCACTGGCTTCTGTCTACATAGTGGTTTCGCTTGTCGCGGAAATGCTTTGCTGTCTTGAAGTTGACTACATCACCGCAATACTCCTGCCGCGTAAGGATTTTTGTCAAGGTTGTCTTGTTCCATTTGTAGCGGTTTTCCTCGTTCAGCGTCTTGCTTTTGCACGTCCCCCGCCCGCGTTCTTTCATGTAAAAAGTGGGCGTTGGGATTTGCTCATTTTTCAGATATACGGCAATCTGGTTTCGGTTTTTCCCGTCCAGAAACAGGCGGAAAATAAGGCGGACAACTTCGGCGGCTTCTTCGTCAATCAACCAAAAATCCTTGTTGTCGGGGTCTTTGACATATCCGTATGGGGCTTCGGTTGCGATTGGTTTTCCGCTCGTCCCCTTTGTGCGGATACCCGTTTTTACTTTCTTGCTGATGTCCCTTGCGTACCATTCTGACATGATGTTGATGAACGGCGCAAACTCCAACGTGTCGGGCTTCTCGCTGTCTATCCCGTTGTTTACCGCGATAAAGCGCACGTTGTTTCTGCGGAAAATCTCCATGGCGTTTCCCACTTGGAGATAGTCGCGCCCCCAGCGGGTCATGTCTTTCATAATGCACACGCCTATTTTGCCGTTTTCCACGTCCTCAATCATGCGGGAGTAGGCAGAGCGGTCAAAAAATCTGCCGCTTTCGTCATCGTCAATGTAGTGCCGGATATTGGTTAATTTTAGCTGTCTGGCATAGCTTTCCAGAAATTTCTTCTGGTTCTGTATGGAGTTGCTTTCGCCGCCGTCCCTGTCCTCGTCCCCCACTGATAGGCGGGAGTAAAGGGCTGTGATTTTGCTGTAATCATTCATGTGCATACCCTCCTGCGTCAATATATGTGTTGCTTACAGTTAAGATTATGCACCTCAGCGGGCGGAACTGTACTCAATGCCCTTGCGGTATTTCTTCGCGTTCTTGTCTTTCATGTAAACGGCAAGCCGGATAATCACCGCGCCCACAATGCCGATCAGTAAATCGGCGGGGTGGAAGTTGGGGGCAGCGAAAGCAAAGGCGGCGGTGAAGCCCTCCCCCAAGTGTAAGATTTTTGGGCTGGCGTTCAGCTCCTTTGCCTTTTCCCGAAAAGCGGCTAATGCCTTTTGGATTGAGGGCTATTTGTCCTGTGTCAGCTTCTTTGCGGAAAACTCCTTGAAAGCGGCGGTCAGCGCATCCGCGTCCCTGCCCTTGAAGAATACATGATAGCGGGGCGGGGTTTCCGTACGGTCTTTTTTCAGCACAAAGTCGATACCGTACTTTTTGGCGGTATGCTCAAACGCCTTGATATTTTCCTTTTTGATCTCAATATTGGAAATGCCCGTGTTCTGCTTCATAAGCTGCTTTAGATGGTATCGTCAATGAACATATGATAAAATAATCCTCAAAGAAATAGGAGGGCTGAAAAATGGGAAAGGAACAGCGGCGACACGGTATAAGCGATAGAGCTTGGGAGAAAATCAAGCCATACACTATAGGCGAAAAGGGAACACAAGGAGGGAATGCTCGAGACACCCGGCAGTTTATCGACGGAGTATTCTGGATTCTGCGCACCGGAGCGCCTTGGCGGGACTTGCCAGAAACTTATGAAAACTGGAAGAATGTACACCGACGGTTTTGTCGATAGCGAGATAAGGGAATTTGGGAAAGGATTCTGGAAGCGCTGGTGGATGACACAGACTTTGAGTGGTTGATGATAGATGCCAGCCATGTCAAAGCGCATCCGGACGCTGCTGGCGCACGGAGCGGCAATCAGGCGATGGACCGCACAAAAGGGGGCATAATACCCAGATACATTTGGCCGTGGATGCGCATGGTATGCCGGTGCGATTCTTTTGCAGCGTAACTGATGGAGGGTTTCCGGGCGAAATATCTTCTGGCAGACCGGAGCTATGACACAGACGCAATCCTTCTCAAAGCCACCGAGGTGGGAATGATTCCGGTCATTCCGCCGAGAAAAAACCGGAAACGCCAGTGAGAATACGATGAATATCTCTACAAACTCCGTCATCTCGTTGAGAATGCTTTTCTGCTTCTCAAGAGATGGCGCGGTACTGCTACACGTTATGCAAAAAATCTTGCTTCTTTCGTTGCGGCTGTCCAAATTCGTTGTATTGCCATTTGGCTCCTCATTTATTGACGACACCATCTAGGGTCTGTTTCCCGTGGAGCTGCTTCCCAATCTGCTTCTTTGACTGCGCAAGCGCGGCTTACTCTTTTTGTTTTTTCATTCTACCACGAGAGAATAGGTGCTCTCCTATTTTATGCTTACGTATCTAAGAAGCACCGCAGATGCCGTGGACCAGCGATGCTGCATGCAAGGCCCCCGCTCTATCTGGTGGAGAGTGTTTGGGCTGAAAATTTTTTTTGCAAAAAAGCATTTTGGGGGTTGCTTTTTCTGGAAAGCTATGCTAATATATACAAGCTGACAACAAAGTCTGTGTAATTAAATATCCGGGTGTGGCGCAGTTGGTAGCGCGCTTGACTGGGGGTCAAGAGGCCGTGAGTTCAAGTCTCGCCACTCGGACCAGTGAAAAAGCCTAGAGCCGCAATGGTTCTAGGCTTTTTCCACGCCTTTTCCCCGAACGGTTTCCCTTATTTTTTCCCTTATTCGTTTTAAGCCCCGGAAACGCTTTGAATAAACTTTTCCATCCGGTCAGCACTGGCCCGCTTCATTTCCTCCGTGACATGCCCATAAACGTCCAGGGTAAAGGCGGCGGTATGGTGTCCGAGATTGCTTTGAACCGTCTTAATATCGTCCCCGGCCCGGAGCGAGGCCACGGCGTAGCTATGCCGGAGGTCGTGCAGACGGGCATCCGGCAGACCAATAGAGGCCACCAGCCGCTTGTAATTGTGATAGACCGTATTCGGAGAAAGCCGGTGTCCCACTTCATCCGTGAACACAAGGCCCTCTTCCTGCCAGAGAGGGCCGGCCTTTAATCGGGCCTCTGTCTGGAGGACCTTATGCCGCTTCAAAGCGTCTACTACAAAAGCGGCGGGGGTAATCATGCGGCCCTTGCCGTTCTTCGTAGGCGTGAGGCAAAATTCCCCAGAGTGTCCCGGAATCTGTTGAAGCTGCTTATTGATGAAGATGGTCCCACGGTCCAGGTCTACACAGTCCCAGGTCAAGCCGCAGACCTCGCCGCGCCGCAAGCCAGTGAACAGCGTTACCAGATAGAGAACTTCAAAGCGGTGTCCCTGGATAGCTTCCATAAAGGCCCGGATTGCATCATCATCCAGAGGCTTGATGTCCTTCCGCTCTGCTTTCGGCAGTTCACAGGCAGTCGTAGGATTCGAGTGCAGATAGCCTATCGCAATTGCCTGTTGCAAAGCCTTGTGGAAAATCCCATGGACGCACTTAATCGTTTTGGGTGACAGTCCGGGCTTATCTCCGTGAGCAGTCCCAAGTTCATTGTAAAACTGCTGAATGGTATGGGTGTTCAGCTTATCAAGCCTTACTTTCCCAAGGGCGGGCTTGATGTGGTTGTTGACGTGCTGGGTATAGTTCAGGACTGTGTAAGGTCTTACGCCTCCAAGGTAGGTTTCCAGCCAAATATCCAGCCATTCGCCTACGGTCATTTTAGACGATTCCTGATAGGTCCCGTTGTCCACATCCAGGGACATTTGCTTTAACTTCTGGGCAACCTCTTTCTGGGTCTTGCCGCTGATGGAACGTTGAATTTGCTTTCCGGTTCCCGGGTCATAGCCCACCGTGCAGCGGGCTTCCCAATAGGTATATTTCTTGCCATTTTTCGTAACGGTCTTTTTGCGGATGGTGCCGTTACCGTTGGCGGCACGGCCCATAGATTTTGTGCGTGGCATATATCCTCCTTATCCGCCACGCAGACGTACTAAAAACTAAGATTATTATACATCATACGTGGCGGATAATCAACTTTTCTGGATAATATTATGATAGAAATTCTAAAAACGCAGACTTTGGGACGCGGATTTGACGCCCCACCCGAACACTCTTGATGGCCCCGCTGCGGATAAAGTCATAGGCGGTATTCTTTCCGATGCCGAGGATTTTTGAAACATCAGAAACCGTCAGCACAAGGGGCAGATCATCTGTGCTGGTAATCGCAGATTTTGAAAAATGCACTTCAAGGCTCCTATAAAATCAATCTTCAAATATGGAATTGTAAATACCTTCCTCTTGATTAGGCGGCGTGGGTCTTGCCAGAGAAGAATATGGATTGGGACGCTCCGTACCTGGAATGGCCCAGTACCAGCCACTGGTCGTCTGGAACGGGAGCGGGCGATATTGCATCGCCTTAATCTTCCGCCCTGACATTTCAATTGTAAGAGAAATCCGCCGCGCAAGCTGGTCGAGGCTATCTATGACATTAGGCCCCAAAACAGCGGGGAATTGAACACCGTAAAATTCCGACGGCATATAGGGAGTGGTGATGATAATCAAGTCACAGGCAAGGGGCTTGTCGTTATAGCGGCAAGGGGCCATCACCCGATTGTCAATGCCATGCGGGTCAAGGATGCGCAGCAAATCCGAGTAGGCGATTACTCTAGGTCGAAGCTCGTCCTAAATCAGGGTGTGCTCTCCGTTATAGCCCTGAAAAATGTCTCGGCTGGAACCGGAAACAAAATAAGGCTCGCCTTTCTTCTGGGCGTACTCTTTGGCAAGACTGGTCTTGCCCGTACCGGAGGGGCCGTAAATCCATATAACCCGGATTTGAGCGTTTTTCGCTTTCATTTCCGCCCGCCATTTTTCGGCCTCTTTTATCAGCCGCTTGGCGTCCACGTCCTCAATCTGACGGCGGTACTTGGCATATTGGGAGCCGGAGAGCTGCTTTTCGATTTCAGCCTTGGTCGTTCCGCCAATGTACAATAAATCTAAAAGAGCATCCACATTACAGGCGTTATGCCCGGCTTTGGCCTGCTCGATCTCTGTAACAATCGCTTTCATGCGCTCGGGGAAATTGAAATTGGCAACCACAGCACACGGGTCATACGGATGTTTACCCGCCTTTTGGGCCTTGCGGGTCGCGTGTATCAAGTAGGCATGTCCGTTGTTGGCTTCCCCGTCCCACTTTTGGACATATTGCTCCTTATCACCCAGCGCTTTGGCTACTGCGGAGAGATAACGGGCGTTTTTGAAGCACAGCATTGCATGAAGATGTGCCTCTGCGGGCGTTCCGTCCTCGCTTATATCCTGGTCGTGTAAAATAACCGCATATTCCTTTGGAGCCAGCACGTTTTCAATATGGGCCGCTAAATCACTGGCCGTCTTAATGTCCGGAGGTAAATGGTCGATTTGCTGCGTGTACATCATGTTTTTGCATCGAATGGCGTTGTTGTCGCTCATGGCTTCGCATGTTCTCCTCGATGGTTTTTGACACTTTGACACCGGATCTTTGCCGCGCTATAACAAGCCCAGCGCGGCAAATTTTATAGGTAATATAGGAAATTGGCACCTGACACCGCCCCGCCTTTGCTTATCGCACGGCGGGGCGGTGAAATCAGGTATCAGTCGCCGTAATACTCTTTAAGTAACCGTCCCAGTTCCCTATAGACCAGAAATTTCATGCGGGGAAAGTGCACACGGCTCACGGTTTCATGCTCCCCATCGGTCGAGGAAAACCATGCGTCACCCTGTTTGCCCGCAGGAAAGCGGCTGATAGCCTCCAGGCTGGTCCGGTCCCAGATGAAGCTGCCCTCATTCAGGGTGGGCTTGAACAGGACCCGCGTAGTCATGGCCGACTTAATCATAGTCGGCAAGCCGCCCTCTCCGGCACTAGCCTGGGCAATGCTGATAATCATATAGCATCCCGCAGAAGCTCCGGTAGTCACAATCACTTTAACAAGACGGTCAAATGTCTCAAGGCAGTAGTCATCACCCTTGGCGGCTTTCGCTGGCAAAACGGACCGCAGACCCACATACTCGTCAATGAACAGTATGGACGGGTGCATACCCGCATCCCACCAATGGACCGCATCGCCCGTCTTTTCTGACAGGTCATTCAGGACTTTCTGCCGCTCTTTGATGGAAGCGGTAAATCGCTTCATCCCATCCAAAATTGCCCTGGCTTCGCCGTCCTCGTCCAGCGTACGCGTACGAGGGAAACGGCTCAACTCGGCCTGTTTAGGGTCAACGACCATAACTTCGCTCCCAAATTCATCCGGGCCTTGCAAAAGGACTTGCAGCAGCAGAGCAATCACGCCGGTCGTTTTGCCGCCCCTCGTTTTACCGACAATCAACATGGAACCGGAAGTAGTCAGGTCAATATCTGTGCCGTACTGGACGGCCAGTTTATAGGGACTCAAAGGCCGCATTTTCCGCACAGAACGATATGTAATGCTCTTATCTGCCAAAACATCATCGGCGCGGAAAATGATAAAGTTACAAGCTTCGGAGGGGATTATCTCGGTAATGGCAAAAGCCCAAAGCCGGCCCTGCAAATACCCGGAGATAAGCGGGGCCATTTTGGCTAAATCATCCACTGATTTTGTAGTCGCGGTAACCTTAATGTCATAAACGCCTCTGCTAACTTCCTGGCAGTCTACTATGGGGAGAAGTTCTCCGTCCCGCAGTCCAAGCGGATTACCGTAGGCGGGGCAGCACAGGCCTCGGCGAACGAAATGCCGAATCCTGGCAGTATCCGGCCACAAGCCAAAGGCGTAGACAGACGCAAGTATTATAATACAAGCCAAGAGAGAGAGGAACACGCCAGCCAGCCCCAGGTGAAACGCAGCCCGTTGAAGAACAAGGTCACTAATAAAAACATTAGAGGGAACAGCAAGCACCACTCGCCTAAACAAGAACAGCATCCACGACACAATCAGTAGGACCCCGCCCCCTACACAGAATTTTGTGTAGGGGGCGGCGTACCGGAGGCGCGAGGCTCCAGGGTCATACGTCCCAAACATAATCAAGCCTTCTTTCCATCCGCGCCGGTCACGGGCGCAGCCACGACATCATCACAGCGGACGGACAACTGATTGCGATAATCACCATAGACGGTGCAGACCGGATTGACCGGCATGACACAATCACCGACGGAGACAGCGGGCTTCTTCTCCACCTTGAGCGCCAACTTCTCGTAAAGATTATTGGCAACCACACCGTCTTTGCACTTGTACGGCGTGTCATCAACGGTAATCACCGCATCGACAATCCAACCGAGCTTGGCCTTTGTGGAATGGTCCAGCCACTCGCGCAAACCAGTGACGGTCAAGACCTTGTTCATGAAAAACTGGTCCGCCGCAAACTTCAAAAATTGATTTAAGAATCTCATTATAGACATGTCCTTTCTATAGATTAGGCCATTGATACGCTAAATTATCGGCACAGACAGGTGGTACCACGCCTGTCCATGACCTTGCAACATTCACAAAGCGCCGGTTCGTCATTTCGCCAGTGGCGCATTTGACTATTTTCCGGCACACAGCAGTTTCCCTGGCCATCTATCACTATACCGCGAAAACTGAATTTTGTAAACAAAAAAACGAGATATATTTGCCGTCTATCCGAATTTCTACAACTTTAACAAAACGATTCAAGCACGACTTGTTCCAGCTCGAGCGCAGTTTTATAGATAAATTATTGCGGAAAATTCAAATCAGAATCATCTGTTTCACCTCGGTGGAATTCTGCATATTGCACAACAAAAAGCGGGCGGAATATATTGGTAACAGAAGAAGAGAAAGAAAGAAGCAAAAAATATAAGAAAATTTTAACTCCCTTTTTCTGCGGCTTTGAAAAGTACACATCAAAAAAAGGGCCTCTGCCGATATAGACAGAGGCCCTAAAAATATCTTGATATACCTTGCATTTCAGGATATGCAGGTTTATAATATGACTACGACAAACAAAGGCAGGGCGAAGGGTGTTAGCAGCACCCCCGCCCCTATGCGGGAGCTACACCTCCCACACAACAGTATAACTGCGCCAGCCTCATTATACCGGACTTTTCATGAATTTACAAGGCCGGGTTTGGGGTTTGTGTCTGATATGCGGTGTGGGATTTTATATCTCGCACCGCTTTTGTTTGTCTCAGCGGCACCCAGGCAAATCCCCCAGGGAGCGGCAGATCATGCTCCCCGGGGGCCGGACCGCTGAGGACCAAACACATTATATATTTAAGGAGAGGTCATATGAAACGAATATTGTCCCTGGTCCTGGCCCTGATCCTGTGCACCAGCCTTGCCGTCCCTGCCCTGGCGGCGGATTTTTCCGACGTGCCCCCGTCCCACAACTTCTATCCCGCCGTCGCTGACTGTTCGTCCAAGGGCATTGTCGGCGGCTACCCCGACGGCACGTTCCGGCCCTCCGCCACCGTTACCCGCTCCAACTTCTGCGTCATGCTCTCCCGTGCGTTCTATCCCAGCGACATTACCAGGTATACCAACGACTTCACCACATCTTTCGGTTCGTTCTACCCCAACTATCTCGCGCTTGCGAACAACTTCATCTGGAACAACGTCAGCTTTGATACCGATGATATTTACACCTCCGACTTCGCCGAGAGTATGAATCTCGGTATCTCCCGGTACGACATGGCCCAGCTCATGACGAACATTATGAACGCCAGAGGCTTTGCCGCCGGAGAGGCCGAAAAGAACGCCGCCGCCTCTAAGATTACGGACTATTCCAGCATCCCCGGCCAGTACCGCGACGCCGTAGCCAACGTGTATGCCCTCGGCGTCATCGGCGGTTATTCCGACGGTTCTTTTAACGGCGGCGGCATCATGAACCGCGGTCAAGCCGCCGCTGTCATTTACCGCATGACACAGGCCGTTCCTGTCGAAGCCCCCGCGCCGGAAACCCCCGCTGTCCCGGCACCGGAGACACCGGAAGCCCCCGCGCCGGAAACGCCCAGCACTCCTGCTGCCGGTACTCTGACCAACGGCAAGCCCATCACAGTCGAGAACGTGACGGAACTCATGAACGAGCTTCGTGCCCAGTATCCGAGCAAAACCGACGCTGGGACATACAGCGGCGGACCGATGACTATTCGCAAAATTATCAACACGTATACGTTTACCGGACTTCCCTGCAGCACCAGCTCCGGCTGCGGCGGATGGGCCGCCCGAGTGTTCGACTATATCTTTGACAAGAATGTCACCTTCCGACAGGTCAGCTACGACGAAGCTCGCATCGGCGACCTTCTCATCGACGTAAATGACCAAGGCTATGCAACACATGTCGCCATCGTCAGTGCCAGAAAGACTGTCAATGGCATTCCGAACATGCTCTGCACCACTGACGCAAACTATGGTGGTGGTACAAACGTCATGACATGGGACTTGGGCCGCTATGACCCCATCGAGTATAACGACCCCTGGACCTACGACATCTACACCGTATATCCCGACTAATTTTCCAACGTATGGCCCACACGCTGCAAAGCGTGTGGGCCAGTTTTTTTCAAATAAAGTCTTATCCCCCCCAAAATGAAATACACCCCTGGCAGATAGCACAGAGAGAAGCCAGCTTCAAGGGCCGTAAAAAAATTTTCCGGGTTGCGTAAGTGCCCGGAAATTTTTTTTACTTTCCGCTTCGCTCCACCCTTGACCCTGTCTGCTCTTTGTGCGCAAGGAGGCCAACCGAAATCGCCGCAGCCGATTTCGGCAAGGCCGACAACGTTGATTTTGGGAGGATACAGCTATGAAGCAGACGATTAAGACCAGCAGGACAGCCGGGTATCTGGAGAAAATTTTCAGGGCGCTAAATGAGCATTATTTCAGCGGGGTTATCGAGGAACCCGTTATTACCATCCAGAGCACCCCCAGGGCCTACGGGCATGTCACCGTGGCTAAGGCATGGCAGAGGGCGGACGGCGGACAGCGCCATGAATTGAATATCGGAGCGGGAACCCTCGACAGACCCATAGAAAACGTGACGGCTACCGTTCTTCATGAAATGGTCCATCTTTATAATTTGCAAACCGGCGTACAGGACACCAGCCGGGGCGGGGCCTACCACAACAAGAAATTTCGTGACGCCGCCGAGGCAAGGGATCTGCATATCAGCTATGACAGCCGTATCGGGTGGAGCATTACCGAACCCACGGACGCGCTAATCGAGTTCATCATCTCCCAGGGCTGGGACGATATTATGATGAACCGGAAAGCGGGCTTTTCCATGCGGGGCGTGGGAGGACCGGGAGCAAAAGGAGGCGTCACCCCTCCGGCTACGGGCAGGACTTCCAGCACAAGAAAGGTCATGTGCCCCTGTTGCGGTCAGTCGGTCCGGGCTACCAAAAAGGTCAACATTATTTGCGGGGACTGCTTGGTCCCTATGGCGGAGGTTTGAACGTGTAGATTCAAAAAGAGACAGGGGGCCGGGTTTGGCCTCCTGTTCTCTTTTGTTTTTTGTACGTCCGCATGGCCTTGAGTTTCCCTTATTTTTTCCCTTAATGGCTTGATTTAAGCCGGGACCGCTTGTGATTAGGTAACACATGGAAAACGCTGGACCCGTTGCAAATAAAGGCTTTTGGGACTAGGTGGGATTAGGCGGGAAAACGGAAGCGGTATTATTCTCAAATTCAAGTCTCGCCACTCGGACCATGCGGAGTGTCCTTATAGGATTTGAGTATCCTTGTGGGACACTCCGCATTATTTTTGCTCAAAATCCTATACGGCGATCCGCTCCGGGGAGTAGCTGACGGCTACTCCCTTTCTCGTCCCCATCGTGATCTCCGCAGCCGGGATTTTCCGACGGTCAGGGACGGAGAAAGTGCCGATACAGTTGTAATAGATGGTGATGTGCTGGGTGGTAACGCCGTCCTGCTTTTCCGCATGGTACACGTCGATATGGTCAATCAGCTCCGCCACCATGCGCTGGGTGATCTCGGTGGCGTTGGTGTACCGCCGGACCGTTTCAAGAAACGTGTCAACGTCCATCCGCTGGCCCTCGCTCTTTTTCAGTTCCAGCCGCAGCGCCTTGATCCGCTTGGCGTTCTCCCCCTGCTCCTGCTCGTACCGCTGGGACATCTTCGCAAACCGGGCGTCGCTGATCTTCTGGCTCACGTTATCCTCATAAAGCCTCTCGAAAAGCCCGTCCAGCTCTTTATCCCTCGCCAGAAGTCCATCCAGCTCCCGCTGCTTCCTGGCCCGCTCGTCCTCCGTCACTTTCGCGGAACGGCCCATCATGGCCTTGATAAAGTCGTTCTCATATTCATTGGCGAAACAGGCCAGCCGGTTTACCTCATACAGCACCACCCGCTCCAGAAATTCCAGCCGGATATAGTGGGTCTTGGAGCACTTGCGCAGGCCGGAATTGTGGTTCTGGCAGCTAAAGAATTTAATATCGTGGTTGCCCTGGTTGAAATGGAAATTGAGGTTGCCGCCGCACTCTGGGCATTTCAGAACGCCGGAAAAGGCGCTGGGCTCCTGGGTGACGGTGGGCCGCCTCCGGCGGGTCCCCTTTTTCATGCTCTGTACCTTTTCCCAGGTGGCCCGGTCTATAATGGCCTCGTGGACGTTGAGGAAGATCGCCCGGTTCTCCTCCGGGTTTTCAATCCGCTTTTTCATCTTGTAGGACTTGGAGTAGGATTTGAAGTTAATCACGTCCCCGCAATACTCCTGCAAGGTGAGGATTTTCTTGATGGTGGTATGTCCCCATTTGGTGGGTTCCACGGTGCTCTTGGACCCGCCCCGGCCGGTCCCCTTGCTCCGCCAGTAGTAGGTGGGATTGAACACCCCATCCCGCTCCAGCGCGGCGGCGGTTTCCGCCAGCCCGTAGCCGTCCAGGGCCATTTGATAGATACGACGGACAACGGTGGCGGCCTCCGGGTCAATCACCCAAAAGCGGGGATCCTCCGGGTTTTTGATGTAGCCATAGGGAGGCGGGGACAGCGGTACGCCGGAATTACCTTTCATTTTGTTCACGATCCGGCGTTTCTTGGAAATATCGCGGGCGTAGTATTCGTTGAACACAGGTTATTGGGGAAGGGAAAGCAAACAGGCAAAAATCCAGTATTCATGCGGGTTTGCGGCGAGATGGCTCTCAAAAGCTAACCTCACAAAAGACAGATTATTGCACAATCACATATCGTTTCTAAGGGAGAATGTTGATTCCGGTCACATTCTCCCTTTTTTCATACCAAGAAACGAGGTGATTATCTTGAACACGCAAATCATCGCCATCGCCAACCAAAAGGGAGGTGTGGGCAAGACCACAACCTGTGCCAACTTAGGGATAGGACTGGCGCAGGCCGGAAAGAAAGTGCTTCTCATTGACGGGGACCCGCAAGGGAGCCTGACCATCAGCCTGGGCAATCCCCAGCCGGATAAGCTGCCCTTTACCCTCTCTGACGCGATGGGCCGTATCCTGACCGATCAGCCGGTCCGCCCCGGCGAGGGGATTCTGCGCCACCCGGAGGGTGTGGACCTGATGCCGGCGGATATTCAGCTGTCCGGCATGGAGGTGTCGCTGGTAAACGCTATGAGCCGGGAAACGATTCTGCGGCAATATCTGGACAGTGTAAAGGGGCAGTATTCCCATATCCTCATAGACTGCCAGCCCTCCCTGGGTATGCTCACCGTCAACGCGCTGGCCGCCGCCAACCGGATCATAATCCCCGTCCAGGCGGAGTATCTGCCCGCCAAAGGGCTGGAACAGCTGCTCTCTACGGTAGCCAAAGTCAAGCGGCAGATCAACCCGAAACTGCAAATAGACGGTATCCTGCTGACGATGGTGGACAACCGCACCAACTTTGCCAAAGAGATTGCCGCCCTGCTGCGGGAAACTTACGGCAGCAAAATCAAGGTGTTTGGCACTGAGATTCCCCATTCTGTCCGGGCAAAGGAAACCAGCGCGGAGGGCAGGAGCATTTTCGCCCATGACCCAGGCGGCAAAGTAGCCGAAGGCTACGCAAATCTGACCAAGGAGGTGTTGAAACTTGAAAAGCAGCGCGAAAAAAGTAGAGCTGGCATCGGTCGATGATCTGTTTTCCACCGAGGAAAGCCGCGCCGACGCGGGGCGGGAAAAGGTGGTAGAAATTCCTTTAAGCGAGCTGCACTCGTTCAAGGGACACCCCTTCAAGGTCAAAGATGATGATGCCATGATGGAAACAGCGGACAGCATCCGGCAGTACGGCGTTCTTGTTCCTGCTATCGCCCGTCCTGACCCGGAGGGCGGCTATGAGCTGGTAGCCGGACACAGGCGGCATCGGGCCAGTGAACTGGCAGAGAAAGAAACCATGCCGGTGATTGTCCGGGATTTGGACGATGACGCCGCCACGATTATCATGGTTGACAGCAATTTACAGCGGGAAAGCCTTCTCCCCAGCGAAAGGGCTTTTGCCTACAAAATGAAATTGGAGGCCATGAAACGGCAGGCAGGTCGCCCCTCTAAAAATTCCGCCCAACTTGGGCGGAATTTTGAAGGCAAGGAATCCAGAGAAATTTTAGCGGAACAGGTTGGGCAAAGCCGCAATCAGATTTCGCGCTACATCCGTCTGACCGAGTTAATCCCCGAACTGCTGAACATGGTGGACGAAAAGAAAATTGCCCTGAACCCGGCCTATGAGCTGTCCTTTCTCAAAAAAGAAGAACAGACACAGCTTTTGGACGCTATGGACAGTGAACAGGCCACCCCCTCCCTTTCCCAAGCCCAGCGGCTCAAGAAATTCAGTCAGGAGGGGCATCTGTCCATAGACGTAATGCGGGCGATTATGGGCGAGGAAAAGAAAAGCGATCTGGACAAGGTGACGTTTACCTCCGACACCCTGCGGAAGTATTTTCCCAAAAGCTATACCCCTGCCCGGATGCAGGAAACCATCATCAAACTGCTGGAACAGTGGCAGAAAAAGCGTCAGAGAGATCAGGAACGCTGAAAGGAGCGCCTATGAGAGATCACGTTGCCAGGGAGTTAAAGGGCCACAACATACTGGCTGTGGAACGGTTTCAGGATAAGACCCGCTGGATGGTGGAGTTTTCCGTCCTGCGGCCCCGCACCGCCTACGGCGCACCCGGCGATGAAACGCGCCTGTTTCTGGACGAGGACGGCTACCAGGCCGTTCTCGCCAGCCAGAAACGCCGGGACATCAAAATCAAACGGTATGCCCGCGTCATTGAGGGGCATATCCTGGACTTCAAGCCCAAAAAGAAACGCCACCCGTAAACCCGACAAATTGAGAGGAAGGAATGAATATGTGTACCGTTAAGGAAATCAGAGAAGCCATCCGGGAGGACTGCCGCTCCCAGCGAAACATGGAAACCATTGAGATCGACCGGATTTTTCAAACCCTGACGTTTCCGCAGTTAGAGAGCCTGTTTGACAAACCGCCCATGCCGCCGTTTTTTCACCGGTACAGGCAGAAGTCAGCCAGCAAATGAACGCCGCAATTCTTTTTACGGGATTGTGGCTTTTTTCATGCCCTGGGAAACGAAAGGAGTGCAGAAAATGGCCGTTTTTCGCGTAGAACGCACACAGGGATACACCGTTATGAGCAACTATCATCTGCGGGACAAGAGCCTGAGCCTGAAAGCAAAGGGCCTGCTGTCCCAAATGCTCTCGCTGCCGGAGGATTGGGACTACACCCTTTCCGGCCTGGCTGTTATCAACCGGGAAAGCAAGGACGCGATCCGCTCCGCAGTCAATGAGCTGGAAAAGGCGGGGTACATCAAGCGCCGCCAGACCACCGACGCGGGCGGCAAGTTCAGCGCCAACGAGTATGTGATTTATGAGCGTCCGGTAACAGAGGAACCGCCCGCCCAACCGTTGTTGGAAAAACCGTTGTCGGGTTTTCCGACAACGGATAATCCGTCAACGGGAAAACCGTCAACGGAAAATCCAACGCAAATAAATATAGAGAAATTAAATACCCAAAAATCAATTACTGACGGATCAATTACCGATTCCCTTCCCTTCCGGGGAACGGCGGCAAAGCCACCGGAACCGAAGCGAAGGGAAACGATGTCACTGACAGAGATGGAAAGTTATCGGGAGCTGATTTTGGAGAATATCGAGTATGACTGCCTCAAACAGCGGTTTGGAACCTACCGGGAGGATTTGGACGAGATTGTGGAGCTGCTGGTGGAAACCGTCTGCGCGAAGCGTAAGACCACCCGGATTGCCGGGGCGGACTTCCCCCATGAGGTGGTGCGTTCCCGCTTCCTGAAGCTGGACAGCTCCCACATCGAGTTTGTCATGGACTGCCTGCAAAAGAACACCACCGAGGTACGGAACATGAAACAATACCTTTTGACGGTGCTGTTCAACGCGCCCACCACCATGAGCAACCATTACACCTCACAGGTCAACCACGATATGTACGGCGGCTTCTGAAAGCTGGCCGTTTTTGTCTGCCCGGAACTGCCGGGAGAAAGGAATCTGTTATGAAACGACCGCTTGCGTATATCACCGCTCCCTGGAGCAAGAACCCCCATGAAAACGCGGCAAACGCCGCCAGCTACTGCCGCCAGGTGTATGACGCCGGATATTCCCCGGTCTGCCCTGTTTTGTTCCTGCCGCTGTTTTTGAAAGATGAAATCCCCCAGGAACACAAGGACGGAATCGACATCGCCAGAGATTACCTGCGCCGATCCCATGTGCTGGTGGTCTGTGGACACTCGACCGATGAAACGGTCAAAAACGATATTGCCACCGCTGAACGCCTGCGGATCACCGCCACCACGCTGGACGGGATTCTGACGGTGAAAGGCCAGGGCCGGGAGAAAGGGGGCGCACACCATGCCTGAGCAAAAGACCATCGGCCAGCTGATGGAGGAAATGCGGCTTAAAGCCGGGGCGCGGGAGTATTCCGGCCATAGTTACATGGACTTAAACCGGTTCGCGGAGGACACCCGGCACATGATTATTTTTGATACCCTGACCGCTGATTCCCCTGTTGGCTGGAAAGGGGAACGCAGCCGCGCCTTTCTCACCGAGGAAGGATATAAAAAGTCCCTGGAACGCCAGGAACAGGGGCATATCAAGATTGTGAGCCATGCGAAGGTCCGAAACGGACATCTGCGCTACGACCGGCAAGACCAGCTCCGATAGAGAAACCATGCAGAAAATCCATAGAGAGGAGGCGAAACACCCATGCAGGACGAAGTGGAAAGCAAAACCCTGACGCTCATTGTCAGCGGCACAAAGTTCACCGGCAGGCTGTTCAAAGCGGCGATTATGAAGTATCTGGCGCACCTGAAGGAGCAAAAGATGCAGAAACAGCGGGAAAAGGGCGCGGAGGTCAAGCCCCAGGGAAAGCAGACGGTGAAGCAGCTCATCGGGCAGAACCAGGGCGTGTCCAATCTTGAGATCACAGACCCCTCCATCAAGGCGTTTGAACGGGTTGCCCGGAAGTACGGCGTGGATTACGCGGTAAAGAAGGACCGCAGCTGCTCCCCGCCCAAGTACCTGGTCTTTTTCAAGGCCCGCGATGCGGACGCGCTGACCTCGGCATTTACCGAGTACACCCAGAAGAAGGTCCGCAAGGCGTCCCGCCCGTCTGTGCTGGCGAAGCTGAACCAGTTCAAGGAGCTGGTGAAAAACGCGGTGGTGGACCGCACAAAGCGAAAGGAGCTGGAACGATGAAAAGACCATTGAACATCAAGAAGCTCGTTTTGCTGAACCTGCCCTATATCCTGATGGGGCTGTTTTCCACCAACTTCGGGGAGGCGTGGCGGATGGCCCAGGGCGCGGACGCTTCGGAAAAGGTATTGTCTTTGATCTCCGTCCTTCCGGCGGCGCTTGGAAGTTTCTGGCCCAGCTTTCACCCGCTGGACCTGCTGGTCGGGCTGTGCTGCGGCGCGGCGCTCCGGCTGGCTGTTTACCTGAAAGGCAAAAACGCCAAGAAGTACCGCCCGAATATCGAGTACGGTTCCGCGAGATGGGGAAATTCCCAGGACATCGCCCCTTATGTCGATCCGGTATTCCAGAACAATGTAATCCTCACCCAGACGGAACGCCTTACCATGAGCAGCCGCCCCAAGGACCCCAAGACCGCCCGCAACAAAAATGTGCTGGTCATCGGCGGTTCCGGCTCCGGCAAGACCCGCTTCTGGCTCAAGCCCAACCTGATGCAGCTCCATAGCTCGTATGTGGTTACTGACCCAAAAGGTACAATCCTGATCGAATGTGGAAAGCTGCTCCAACGGGGCGCGCCCAGGCTGGATAAGGACGGAAAGCCCATGAAGGATAAGAACGGCAAAACTATCTATGAACCGTACCGGATCAAGGTGCTGAATACCATCAACTTCAAAAAATCCATGAAATACAATCCTTTCGCCTATATCCACAGCGAAAAGGACATTTTGAAGCTGGTGACGACCTTAATCGCCAACACCAAGGGCGAGGGGAAAGCCGGTGACGATTTCTGGGTCAAAGCGGAAACGCTGCTGTACTGCGCCCTGATTGGATATATCCACTATGAGGCCCCGGTGGAGGAACAGAACTTCTCCACCCTGATTGAGTTTATTAACGCGATGGAGGTCCGGGAGGACGATGAGGAATACAAAAACCCCGTTGACCTGATGTTTGACGCGCTGGAATCCGAGAAGCCCAACCATTTTGCGGTGCGGCAGTACAAAAAATATAAGCTGGCGGCGGGCAAAACCGCGAAGTCGATTCTGATTTCCTGCGGCGCGCGGCTGGCGGTATTCGATATTGCCGAGCTGCGGGAGGTCACAGCCTATGACGAGCTGGAACTGGACACCCTGGGGGACCGGAAAACCGCCCTGTTTCTCATTATGAGCGATACCGATGACAGCTTTAACTTCCTGATTTCCATGTGCTATACCCAGCTGTTTAACCTCCTGTGCGAGAAAGCGGACGATGTGTACGGCGGCAGGCTCCCGGTCCATGTGCGCTGCCTGATTGACGAGTGCGCCAACATCGGGCAGATTCCAAAGCTGGAAAAGCTGGTAGCCACCATCCGAAGCCGGGAGATTTCCGCCTGTCTGGTATTGCAGGCGCAGTCCCAGTTAAAGGCCATCTACAAGGACAACGCCGACACCATTATCGGAAATATGGACACTTCCATCTTTCTGGGCGGCAAAGAACCCACCACCTTAAAGGAGTTAGCCGCCGCCCTGGGAAAAGAAACCATTGACACCTACAACACCGGGGAGAGCCGGGGGCGGGAAACCTCCCACTCTCTCAATTATCAGAAATTGGGGAAAGAGCTGATGAGCCAGGATGAGCTTGCGGTGATGGACGGGGGAAAATGTATCCTCCAGCTGCGGGGCGTCCGCCCGTTTTTGTCGGATAAGTATGACATCACCAGGCACCCCAATTTCCAGTACACCGCCGACGCGGACGATAAGAACGCCTTTGACATTGAAGCGTTTTTGTCCACCCGGCTCAAACCAAAACCCAACGAGGTCTACGATGTGTTTGAAGTTGACGTAGACACCGAGGGCGAATAATCCCGTTCCGCGAGAAAGGAGTGATCTTATCTACCCGCCAGGGTCCCTGAAACCTGCCTCGGTTGAGGCCATTGGCGTACAAAGCGGACAGCTCAACAAAAAAATGAAGAAGGAGGATAGCCGGAATCGAGCCGCCCAAAACGCAGGGCGGTTTTGTTGTCCGGCTTTTGTATGCCTATGAACCAACACTAACCACAAAGCGATTCCGGCTAAATTAAAGTATGGAATTTTTCAACAGCGCAATCGACGTTTTGCAGACCCTCGTGATCGCACTCGGAGCCGGCCTTGGAATCTGGGGCGTCATCAACCTGCTGGAAGGTTACGGCAATGATAACCCTGGTGCGAAAAGCCAGGGCATGAAGCAGCTTATGGCGGGCGGCGGCGTTGCCCTGATCGGCATGGTGCTTGTACCGCTGCTCTCCGGTCTGTTCGGCTAATCCCCGCACCAGAAACACCCATACCTTTGCCCCTCCCGCAAACGCGGGAGGGGCGGAAAGGAGGTAGCACTGTATGGATTTTCTGCTGGATGCAATCACCACCTGGCTGAAAGAAATGCTGGTGGGCGGCATTATGAGCAACCTTTCCAGTATGTTCGATTCGGTCAATAACCAGGTGGCGGACATATCGGGGCAGATCGGGCAGACGCCCCAGGGCTGGAACGCGGGTATTTTCAGCATGGTCCAAAGCCTTTCGGAAACGGTCATTCTCCCCATAGCAGGCGTGATTCTGGCCTTTGTAATGACGCTGGAGCTGATTCAGATCATCACTGACAAGAACAACTTTCACGATATTGAAACCGCTGTGTTTTTCAAGTGGATATTCAAGACCGCCTGTGCCATCCTCATTGTCACCAACACCTGGAATATCGTGATGGGCGTGTTTGATGTGGCCCAGGGCATTGTGGCGCAGGCTTCCGGCGTCATCGGCGCGGACGCTTCCATCGACATTTCCTCCGCGATGGCGGATTTGGAGCCAAGGCTCATGGAGATGGATTTGGGGCCGCTGTTCGGACTGTGGTTCCAGTCCCTGTTTATCGGCCTTACCATGTGGGCGCTGACCATCTGTATTTTTATCGTCATTTATGGCCGTATGCTGGAAATATATCTCGTCACCTCGGTCGCGCCGGTCCCGATGGCCGCTATGATGGGCAGGGAATGGGGCGGCATGGGGCAGAATTACCTGCGTTCCCTGATGGCGTTAGGCTTTCAGGCGTTCCTTATCATGGTATGCGTGGCGATCTACGCGGTCCTGGTGCAGAACATCGCCACTGACGAAGATACGATTGCCGCCATCTGGTCCTGTGTGGGATATACCGTCCTGCTCTGCCTGACCCTCTTTAAGAGCGGCAGCATGGCAAAGGCGATCTTCCAGGCCCACTAACGAAAGGAGTGTGCAAAAATGGCTTATGTACCCGTACCCAAAGACTTAACGAAGGTCAAGACAAAGGTGGCCTTCAACCTCACCAAACGGCAGTTAGTCTGCTTTGGCGGCGGGGCGCTGATTGGCGTGCCGCTTTTCTTTCTGCTTCGGGGGCCAGCCGGGAACAGCGCCGCCGCCCTGTGCATGATGCTTGTCATGCTGCCCTTTTTCCTGCTGGCGATGTACGAGAAGAACGGCCAGCCGCTGGAAAAAATCATCGGAAATATGCTCCGGGTATCCTTTCTCCGGCCCCGGCAGCGCCCCTACCAGACCAACAACTTCTATGCCGTATTGGAGCGGCAGGACAAACTCGACAAGGAGGTGTATGACATTGTTTACGGCAAAGAAAAACCGGACCAACGGCAAAGGGCCGGAGGGCGAAGGGCCAGCGCCGGTGAAAAAGAAGCTCTCCCGCGCGGAAAGAAAGCAGATCGAAGCCGCCATTTCCCGCGCCAACCGCACTGACCAGAAGGGGATTTCCGCACAGGACAGCATCCCCTATGAACGGATGTGGCCGGACGGCATCTGCCGCGTGACCGGCTGCTACTATACCAAGACCATTCAGTTTCAGGACATCAATTACCAGTTGTCCCAAAACGAGGATAAGACCGCCATCTTCGAGGGCTGGTGCGATTTCCTCAACTACTTTGACAGCTCCATCCGGTTCCAGCTGTCCTTCCTCAACCTGGCCGCGTCCCAGGAAACCTTTGCCCGGTCCATCACCATCCCGCCCCAGGGGGATGATTTTGACAACATCCGCGGCGAGTACACCCAGATGCTGCAAAACCAGCTGGCAAAGGGGAACAACGGCCTGATTAAGACAAAATACCTGACCTTCGGCATTGACGCGGACAGCATCCGGGCGGCAAAGCCCCGGCTGGAACGGATTGAAACCGACCTGCTCAACAACTTCAAGCGGCTGGGCGTAGTGGCGGAGCCGCTGGACGGGCGGGCGCGGCTGTCCCAGCTGCATGGCGTATTCCACATGGACGAACAGGTTCCCTTTTCCTTTTCGTGGGACTGGCTGGCCCCCTCCGGCCTTTCCACCAAGGATTTTATTGCCCCCACTTCCTTTGAGTTCCGCACCGGCAGGCAGTTCCGCATGGGGAAAAAGTACGGCGCGGTCAGCTTTGTGCAGATTCTCGCGCCGGAATTGAACGACCGGATGCTGGCGGATTTTCTGGATATGGAAAGCTCCCTGATTGTCAGCCTCCATGTGCAGTCCTTGGATCAGGTAAAGGCCATCAAGACAGTCAAGCGCAAAATCACCGACCTGGACCGGGCCAAGATCGAGGAACAGAAAAAGGCGGTCCGGGCAGGGTACGATATGGACATCATTCCCAGCGATCTGGCTACCTACGGAAACGAGGCCAAAAAGCTGTTGCAGGATTTACAGAGCCGCAACGAGAGAATGTTCCTTGTGACCTTCCTGATCCTGAATACGGCGGACACCGCCAGACAGCTGGGCAACAATGTGTTTCAGGCGTCCAGTATCGCGCAGAAGTACAACTGCCAGCTGGCAAGGCTGGACTTCCAGCAGGAGGAAGGGCTGATGAGCTGCCTGCCTTTGGGACAAAACCAGGTGGAAATCCAGCGGGGGCTGACCACTTCCAGCACCGCCATCTTTATTCCTTTCACCACCCAGGAGCTTTTCCAGAACGGGAAAGAGGCGCTGTACTACGGCATCAACGCCCTGTCCAACAACCTTATCATGGTGGACCGCAAGAAGCTGAAAAACCCAAACGGCCTGATTTTAGGCACTCCCGGCTCCGGCAAGTCCTTTTCCGCCAAGCGGGAAATCGCCAACTGTTTTCTGCTCACCACCGATGACATCATCGTGTGCGACCCGGAATCGGAGTACGCGCCCCTTGTGGAGCGGCTGCATGGGCAGGTTATCAAGATTTCGCCCACCTCCGGGGACTACATTAACCCGATGGACCTAAACCTGGACTACTCGGATGATGAAAGCCCGCTGTCTTTGAAATCCGACTTCATTCTGTCGCTGTGCGAGCTGATCGTGGGCGGCAAGGAGGGCTTGCAGCCGGTCCAGAAAACCATCATCGACCGCTGTGTGCGGCTGGTCTACCATGATTACCTGAACGACCCCAGGCCGGAGAATATGCCGGTATTGGAGGATTTGTATAACCTCCTGCTGACCCAAGAGGAAAAAGAGGCGCAGTACATCGCTACGGCACTGGAAATCTATGTTTCCGGCTCCCTGAATGTGTTCAACCACCGGACCAATGTAAACATCGACAACCGCATTGTCTGCTATGACATCAAGGAGTTAGGCAAGCAGCTGAAAAAAATCGGTATGCTGGTGGTACAGGACCAGGTATGGAACCGCGTCACCATCAACCGCGCCGCCCACAAGTCCACCCGTTACTACATTGACGAGATGCACCTTCTGCTCAAAGAGGACCAGACCGCCGCCTATACCATTGAAATCTGGAAACGCTTTCGGAAATGGGGCGGGATTCCCACCGGCATCACACAGAACATCAAGGACCTGCTTGCCAGCCGGGAGATCGAGAACATCTTTGAGAACTCGGACTTTGTATATATGCTCAACCAGGCAAGCGGGGACCGGCAGATTCTGGCAAGGCAGCTGGGCATCTCCCCGCACCAGCTGTCCTATGTGACCCACTCCGGCGAGGGCGAAGGGCTGCTGTTCTACGGCAACATCATCCTGCCCTTTATCGACCGGTTCCCCAAGGACACCGAGCTGTACCGCATCATGACCACAAAATTACAGGAATTAAAGGAGGGAAAGCAATCATGACTGCACAGAAAATCAAACACAATCCCCGGCTGTTTTTGCAGCGGGCGATGGAGATTCAGCGCCGCCAGCTGCTTCTGGCGATGGCGGACGCGGTAAGCGAGTGCCGTACTGCGGAGAGCATGGCGGCAGAACTGAACGGGGACGGGGAAACCGGCCTGCTCCGCCTTGCGGAAATCTGGTGCTGCCTCTCCCCCGACACCGGCGGCAGGGTTTTGGAGGGCCGGGGCGCGGAGCTTCTGGCCGATGTGCTGGCACAGGTCTATGCCTGCCTGATCCTCCGTCCTTTACACACCCCGGCTGGCATGGGCCTCTATGTGGAACTGCTCTATATGATGGAGGCGCTGATGCTGGGGGAATGGTTTGATTAAGGAGCCACGCCTGCGCTTTACGAGGGAGGAACAGACCGACCCGGCGCTGGAAAAGCCGATCCGCCGCGCACAGAAAGCAGCTGTCCGGGCAGACAAGGCGCAGGCCAGGATACCCAAAAAGAAGGTCCGGCAGACCGTTATTGACCCCGATACCGGAAAGAAAACAACGAAACTGACCTTTGAGGAACAGGCAAAGCCGCCCTCCAAGCTGTCCCATGCGGTACGGGGCGCTCCGGCCAACGCGCTGCTTGCCGGGGCGCATAAGGAAATCCGCAAGTCCGAACAGGACAATGTGGGCGTGGAAGGGGCGCACAAGACCGGGCAGGCTGTTGAAGTCAGTGCGCGGCTGGTGCGGGAGGGATACCGCAGCCATAAACTGAAACCCTACCGCGAAGCGGCAAAGGCGGAGCAAAAGCTGGAAAAAGCAAACATCAACGCCCTGTACCAAAAGTCCCTGGCGGAGAACCCCCAGCTTGCCAGCAACCCCCTTTCCCGCTGGCAGCAAAAGCAGGCCATCAAAAAGGAATATGCCGCCGCCAAACGTGCCGGTCAAACGGCTGGGCATACGGCACAGGCCGCAGGCCATACCACCAAGACCGCGCACAAGACCGGCAAGGCGGCAAAGTCTGTCAAAGAAAAAGCGGAACAGGCGGGCCGGTTTGTCATGCGGCACAAGAAGGGATTCCTGATCGTGCTGGCGCTGTTTCTGCTGGTCTGCCTGCTGATGAATACCCTGTCCTCCTGCTCCATGCTGGCCCAGAGCGTCGGCTCGGCGGTGTCCGGCTCCACCTATCCCTCCAAAGACGAGGATATGCTGGGGACGGAAGCGGACTATGCCGCAAAGGAGGCACAACTGCAAACCGAACTGGACAACATGGAGAGCCTGCACCCAGGCTATGACGAGTACCGGTACGATCTGGACCCTATCGGCCACAATCCCCATGAGCTGGCGGCTTATTTAAGCGCCCTGCTCCATGAATACACGCCCCAGAGCGCGGCGGCACAGTTACAGCGGGTCTTTGACCTCCAATATGTCCTGACGCTGACCGAGGAGGTGGAAATCCGCTACCGCACCGAAACCAGCACCGACCCGGAAACCGGGGAAACGACCAGCGAGGAAGTCCCCTATGAATACTACATCCTCCATGTGGAGCTTGTGAACACCCAGATTTCCGCCCTTGCGCCGGAGCTGCTCACCCCGGACGAATATGAGATGTACCAGGTCTATATCGCCACCAGGGGCAACAAGCCGCTGCTGTTTGGCGGCGGTTCCCCGGATATGGGAAATTCCGAAGATTTGAGCGGCGTGGAGTTTATAAACGGGACCCGCCCCGGCAATCCGGGACTGGTGGATCTGGCGAAGCGTCAGGTGGGAAACGTGGGCGGCTATCCGTATTGGAGCTGGTACGGCTTTAACAGCCGGGTGGAATGGTGCGCCTGCTTCGTGAGCTGGTGCTATAACCAGGCCGGGAAAAGCGAACCGCGCTTTGCGGGCTGCCAGTCCCAGGGCGTACCCTGGTTCCAGTCGCATGGACAATGGGGCGGGCGCGGATATGCCAACATCGCCCCCGGCGACGCCATTTTCTTTGACTGGGATTTGGACGGTTCCGCCGACCATGTCGGCATTGTGATCGGCACAGACGGGAGCCGGGTCTATACGGTGGAGGGCAATTCCGGCGATGCCTGCAAAATCAAAAGCTATGACCTGAATTACCAGTGTATCAAGGGCTACGGCCTGATGAACTGGAACTAAACCATATGGGAAGGAGTGTTTACAGATGGCAACGAACAAAATCGACCGGATTGACCGGGAGATCGCAAAGACCCGCGAAAAGCTGGCGGAATACCAGAACAAGCTGCGGGAATTGGAGGCGCAGAAAACCGAGGCGGAGAACCTGCAAATCGTCCAGCTGGTGCGGGCGGTCCGCATGACCCCGCAGGAGCTGAACGCGCTGCTGTCCGGCGGCGGGATTCCCGGCGTGGGAACGCCTGCACCCGATACCCAGGAAAAGGAGGAAAATCACGATGAAATCTAAACAGTTATTGCGGACACTGGCCGCATTTTGCACCGCCCTGGTCCTCATGGGCGGTTTTTCTGTCCCTGCCTATGCGGGCGGCGGCGGGGAACCGGCTGATGAAACCAACGATTCCAACGTACAGGTGGAGCAGCCGGAGGAAACGCCTCCCCTCACCCCGGATGGCAACGCCACCCTGGTGGACGATTACGGCGGGAACAAGCAGCTGATTACCGTTACCACCAAAAACGGCAACTACTTTTACATCCTGGTGGACCGGGATGACGAGGGAGAAAACACCGTCCATTTTCTCAACCAGGTAGACGAAGCCGACCTGATGGCGCTGATGGAGGACGGGGACAGCGAGGAGCCTCCCGCTGTTTGTAGCTGCACCGAGAAATGTCAGACAGGCGCAATCAACCGGAACTGCCCGGTCTGCGCCTTTACCATGACAAGCTGCACCGGCAAGGCGGCGGAACCGGAGGAGCCGCCTGCAATGGAGCCGGAACCGGAGAAAAAGTCCGGCATGAATCCGGCTGTCCTGCTTTTGGTTGTGGCCCTGTTAGGCGGCGGGGGCGCGCTCTACTACTTCAAGTTTATAAAGAACAAGCCGAAAACCAAAGGCCCGGACAATCTGGACGATTACGACTACGGCGATGAGGAAGATGAGCTGTGGGAATCCGAGGAGGGCGCGGAGGAGGAACCGGAGGAAAGTGAGGAAGAACCGGAATGACCCGCTTCACCGACAGCCCCTTTGAGCGCATGATGACACAGAAACCGGAGGGCAGGAAGAAAACTTCCCGCCCTCCTTCTTTACCCAAAAGCCACCCCTGCTATGGCTGCGGCAACTACGGGAGGCCCTGTGTGGGATTCTGCCACCGGGAACTGGAAAAGCAGCTGAAAGAAAGGAGAGATCGGAAATGAAGTATCTTATTTTATTTATCAAAATCATCGCTGTTTTTGACCTGTGCTGTCTGGCGGTGTATCTGGGCGGCGACATTGTTTCTGCCCTGATACGCAAACTTCGGAAAAAGCCTGCACAGAGCGATGACTTCTATGACTTTTCTATGGATGGCGACACAACTGCCCCGCTGTCCATAGATTCCATCCGCCAGCTGTACTCCGGCGATGTGGAAACTTTTGTAGGGGAAAGGCTTCTGCCGGACGCCGCAAAGACGATGGAGGCTTTAACGGAACGGGAACAGACAGCGGCCCGCCTGCTTTTATGCGCCCTGATCGGCTATCTGAAAGAAGAAGCCCGCATGGACGAGCAGAGCTTTCCGATGGTGATGGAACTGCTGAAATATATGGAGGGGGAAAAAGAGGAAGGCTGCCAGGACCCGGTGGACTGGCTGCTGGAGGACGCCAACAGCCGCGCGCACCGGCAGGAGTCCTATTACAGCGATTATCAACGCTACCAGCTGATGCAGGTGGATAAAAAACGTGTCATTCTGGCCTGCCGTATCCTCATCAATGATCTGGTAGGAAAACTGTACCGATATGATTACCGGTTCGGCTATGACCTGATGCTGACAGAGGACAACAGCATTGAGGAAAAGCTGCGTACATCTATGCGGGAAGAATGGGAGGATGAAGATTATGCGCCTTGTGATTGCTGAAAAACCGTCGGTGGCCCAAAGCCTGGCTGCTGTGATCGGAGCCAATGCCCGCAAGGACGGGTATCTGGAAGGGAACGGCTGGCGGGTCAGCTGGTGCGTGGGGCATCTGGCCGGGCTTGCCGATGCGGACAGCTATGACCCCAAGTACGCCAAGTGGCGCTATGACGATCTGCCGATCCTGCCCTCGGACTGGAAAATGAGCGTGGGCCAGGACAAGAAGAAACAGTTTGATATTCTCAAAAAGCTGCTGTGCGCCCCGGATGTGACGGAGGTGGTAAACGCCTGTGACGCGGGACGGGAGGGCGAACTGATTTTCCGCAACGTCTATGAGCTGACGGGCTGCAAAAAGCCCATGAAGCGGCTCTGGATTTCCAGCATGGAGGATTCGGCAATCCGGGAGGGCTTTGAAAACCTCCGCCCCGGCGCGGACTATGACGGTCTGCATCAGGCGGCGCTCTGCCGCGCCAAAGCCGACTGGCTGGTGGGCATCAACGCTACCCGGCTGTTTTCGGTGCTGTACCGCCGGACCCTCAACATCGGGCGGGTTATGTCCCCTACACTGGCCCTTATCGTCCAGCGGGAAGCAGAGATTGAAGCCTTCCAGCCGGAGCCGTTCTATACGGTGGCGCTGGAACTGCCCGGATTTACCGCTGTGGGGGCGCGGATGAAAGACAAAACCGCCGCGAAAGAGCTGCAAACCGCCTGCCGGGGCGGTTCTGCGGTGGTGAAGCAGGCGCAGCGGAAAGAGAAGTCCGAAAAGCCGCCCGCCCTTTATGACCTGACCACCTTACAGCGGGACGCCAACCGCCTGCTGGGGTTTACCGCCCAGCAAACGCTTGATTATCTGCAAAACCTCTATGAGAAAAAGTTGTGTACTTATCCCCGGACGGACAGCCGGTATCTGACCTCGGATATGGCGGAGGGCCTGCCGGTGCTGGTCAACCTCACCGCCAATGCCATGCCGTTCCGAAAGGGGATCGGCATTACCTGCAACCCGGAGGCGGTCATCAACGATAAGAAAGTGACCGACCACCATGCGGTGATCCCCACCCGCAATCTTCGGGATGCGGATTTGTCTGCCCTCCCTGTGGGGGAAAAAGCGGTGTTGGAGCTGGTGGCCGCAAGGCTGCTGTGCGCGGTGGCGGAACCCCATCTCTACGAGGAAACCGCCGCCACGCTGGTCTGCGCCGGTCAGGAGTTTGCCGCAAAAGGGAAAACCATTCAGCGCCCCGGCTGGCGCAGGCTGGATTCCGCTTATCACGCCGGTCTGAAAAATGCCCCGGAGCCGGAGGAAAGACCAGAGGAAAAGACACTGCCGGAACTCTCCGAGGGACAATCTTTGTCCGTTTCCAATGCCTCCGTCAAGGAGGGGAAAACCAGCCCGCCAAAGCATTTCACCGAAGATACTCTGCTGTCGGCTATGGAGAACGCCGGTAAAGAAGATATGCCGGATACCGCCGAGCGCAAGGGATTGGGTACGCCTGCCACCCGCGCCGGGATTCTGGAAAAGCTGGCCTCCACCGGTTTTCTGGAACGGAAAAAGAGCAAAAAGACGGTCCAGCTGATGCCCTCCCGCGACGCGCGTTCCCTCATTACGGTTCTGCCGGAGCAGCTGCAATCCCCGCTGCTCACCGCCGAGTGGGAGTACCGGCTGGGCGAGATTGAGCGCGGCGAGCTTTCCCCGGAGGAGTTTCTGTCCGGGATTTACGCCATGCTGCGGGAGCTGGCGGCAACCTATCAGGTGGTTAAGGGGACCGAGTACCTGTTCTCCCCGCCCCGCGAAGCAGTAGGCAGATGCCCCCGGTGCGGCGGTGAGGTTACAGAATCGCAAAAGGGATTTTTCTGCCAAAGTGAAACTTGCAGATTTGCCATCTGGAAAGACAGCAAGTGGTGGAGCGCCAAGAAGAAACAGCCCACCAAGGCCATTGTCGCGGCCCTCTTAAAAGACGGGCGGGCAAGGCTCACCGGCTGCTACTCGGAAAAAACCGGAAAAACCTATGACGCGGATGTGCTTTTGGAGGATACCGGCGAGTATGTGAACTTCAAGCTGGACTTTGGCCAGCGGAAAGGAGGCTCGTGATGAAGCTGTCGCTGCTGGAACAGGAAACGGTTCTCCTTTATAACCAGGCCGAGTCTGCGGCAGAGGTCTATACCCATGACCCCAAGCTGATGAAGAAGCTGGAGCAGCTGGCGGAAAAATACCCGGAGCAGATCATCAAGAAGGACGCCCACAACTTCATTGTCCCCAAACGCTGTGTATCGGTCCGGGAGCCGTACAGCGAAAAGCGGCGCAAAGCCGCCAGTGAGCGGGCCAGGGCCGCAGGCTATAAGCCGCCGTTGAAATCCTCCTCCGGTCAATAAGCATGGGCGGGAATGTCTTTGAAACGGTAAAGCAGTCCATCAGTACCAGAGAAGCGGCGGAACACTATGGAATCGAGGTAAAGCGGAACGGCATGGCCTGCTGTCCTTTCCACGATGACAGGACGCCCAGCCTGAAATTAGACCGCCGCTTTCACTGTTTCGGCTGCGGGGCGGACGGTGATGTGATCGACTTTGCCGCCAGACTTTATAACCTCTCCCCCAAAGAGGCGGCGGAAAAACTGGCCCAGGATTTTGGCCTGCTCTATGACAGCCAGGCGCCCCCGAAGAAAACCTATGTCCGTCAAAAGTCAGAAGCGCAGAAGTTCCGGGAATCAAAGCAGCGGTGTTTCCGCGCGCTGGCAGACTACGCCCATCTGCTGCGGGGCTGGGAAACCGGCCTTGCGCCCCTGACCCCAGAGGATGAGCCGCACCCCCTTTTTGTGGAGGCGCTGCACCAAAAGGACTATGTGGAGTATCTTCTGGACTTTCTGATGGAGGATGGCAGAGAGGAACAAAAAACATGGATTGCAGAACACCTAACAAAAATCATGGATTTGGAAAGGAGAAACAAGGAAATGGCAGAGAAACCCACCAACCGGGAGCGATTGCGGGAAATCACCGAGGGCATTGAGCAGAACATCAAGGAACTGTTTGAGAGCGAAAAGTATATGCGCTATCTGTCGGTGATGTCCCGGTTCCACCGCTACTCGGTCAATAATACCATGCTGATCTATATGCAGAAGCCGGACGCGACCCTTGTGGCTGGCTATAACAAGTGGAAGAACCAGTTTGAGCGCCATGTGAAGAAGGGCGAGCGCGGCATCACCATCATCGCGCCCACCCCCTATAAGAAGAAAATCGAGGAACAGAAGCTGGACCCGGACACCCATGCACCGGTGCTGGACGCAAACGGCAGGGTGGTCATGGAGGAAAAAGAGGTGGAAATCCCGCTGTTCCGTCCGGTCAAGGTCTTTGATGTGAGCCAGACGGACGGAAAGCCCCTGCCCTCCCTGGCGGCGGACCTGTTCGGGAATGTCCGGCACTTTGAGGCGTTTATGGAGGCGCTGAAACGCTCCGCCCCGGTTCCCCTTGCGTTTGAGGAAATGGACGCAGATACGGACGGATATTTTTCTTCCATTGAGCAGCGCATCGCCATCCGCCAGGGCATGAGCGAGGTGCAGACGGTTTCCGCCGCTGTCCATGAGATCGCCCACAGCAAGCTGCACAATTTTGATGTGCCGGACAACCCGGACGCGCCCTTGTATCAGGAAGTGGAGCTGTTTGGACAGCCAGCCCTGTTCTCCAATGACCGGATTGCCCCAGACGATCTGCCGGACGGACTGTTTTGTTATGACCTGCGCGGTTCCGATGATGACCCCGGCGCGCCGGTTGCCGTAGAGGAACAGGTTATCGTCAACCACGCCGGTTCCGTCATAACCGCAAAGCCGCTGGAACTGCCGGAGCAAGGGTATCTCCCTCTGACCGATGAATCCGGCCTGGACTTTAACGGCGGCGAAAAGACCGCCCAGCGGTTTTTGCAGGACCATAAAAAGGACCGGCGCACCGAGGAGGTGGAGGCCGAGAGCATCTCTTACGCGGTCTGCCAATATTTTGGGATTCAGACCGGCGCAAACAGCTTTGGGTACATTGCGAACTGGAGCCAGGGCAAGGAGCTGAAGGAACTGCGGGCCAGCCTGGAAACCATCAACAAGACCGCCGGTACTCTGATTGCCGATATTGACCGCCATTTTCAGGAGGTCTGCAAGGAGCGCGGCATTGATCTGGAATCCGGGCCGGAGCAGGACGCCGGAAAAGAAACCATGCAGCCGGAAAACCCGCAGGCCGATACGGAGAATCAAGAGGTTTCCCCTGAACCGGAACCCTCCTGGAAAATCCCCGCCGAACTGCCGGAGCAGGACCCCTCCATGTTCCGCTATTACATTACCCAGGAATCTCTGAATGTGGGAACCTATCCTTTGATGGACGGGAAAACCATCACTGAACTGGCCGCGCCGGTAAAGGTGGAACAGGATTCCATCACTGCCTTTGGCTGTATCGACTACCCCCAGCCGCTGACCGCCGAACAGGAACGGGAATACGCCCTTTTGCCCGCCAGCCAAAACCTGCGGGCGCTGGATTCCATCGGCCATGCCGCAGAAGCCGCCCAGCTGCCCGACGCGCCGGAGCAGGCGCTGGATGAATACCCGATGCCGGACCCTTTGCTGCGGGAGGACGATCTGAAAAACTGCGGCTATCAGGACGGGGACTTGCTGCCCCTCTCCAAAGAGCGGGCGCTGGAACTGTTTGAGCAGGATTTGACGGTGTACGCGGTGGTGGACGGGGGCGGCGCGGAAATGCTCTTTGACCGGGAGGAATTTGAATCCCAGCTGCCCGGTACGGTGTTCGCCCTTTCCCGCGAGGAATGGGAGGAAAGCCCAGCCTTTGACGCACTGGTGCAGGAACGGCTGAACCGCCAGCAGGAACGGGAGCAGGCGTTTCTTTCCCATGAGGGGGACTGCTTCGCCATTTATCAGGTCAGCCGGGAGGACCCGCAGAATGTGCGGTTTATGAATCTGGATTGGCTAAAATCCCATGACATCCCCGTGGACCGGGGCAATTATGACCTGATCTACACCGCCCCGCTGGGCGGCTCCGGCACTAAAATGGAGCAGCTGGAAAAACTATATGAGCAGTTCAATCTGCAAAAGCCTGTGGATTTTCACAGCCCCTCCATGAGTGTCAGCGACATTGTTGCTGTTAAACGGGATGGCATGGTATCCTGCCATTACTGCGACAGCGTTGGTTTTACTGAGATTCCCGGATTCCTGCCGGACAACCCGCTGAAAAATGCGGAAATGTCTATGGAGGACGATTACGGCATGATTGACGGGATCATCAACAACGGCCCCAAAGAGCCGACCGTAGCCCAGCTGGAACAGCAGGCCAGAAGCGGCCAGCCGATCTCCCTGATGGATTTGGCGGATGCGGTCCACCGGGAGGAACGGGACAAGCGGAAATCGGTGGTGGAACAGCTCCACCAGCAGCCGAAGCAGGAAAGCAAAAAGACAGCGCCGAAAAAGAGCGCGGAAAGGGAGCTTTGATATGGGACACTTTACCTTTGAAGAAATGAATCTGATGTGTATTTACAACACCGGAACCCGCGCCGGACTGATGGAGAGCCTGACCGAGATGCGCGGCTATCTCTCGCCGGAGGAAACGGAGCTGATGGAACTGACCGACAGCGCCCTTCATAAGCTGCGCGCCATGACGGACGCGGAGTTTGACAGTCTGGAACTGTACCCGGACTTTGACGAATAGGAACCAACAGACCGGAGGGGCTGGCGCTGTGCCGCCCCTTCCTTTTATCCAAAACCCGAAAGGAGGGCCGAAAACAATGGCAACCAAAGCGCAGATGTACGCACAGATGGCCGACCATGCGGCGGTGCAGCTCACTTCCAGCTGGAATGAGTGGATGCGGTTTCTCGACACAGCCTCCAGGCTTTACAAATACCCCTTCCACGACCAGCTGATGATCTACGCCCAGCGCCCGGACGCTACCGCCTGCGCGGAGTATGACCTGTGGAATGACAAGATGGGCCGCTATGTCCGGCGCGGCTCCAAGGGCATCGCCCTGGTGGACGATTCCGGGGACCGGACCCGGCTGCGGTATGTCTTTGACATCTCCGACACTGGAACCCGCGAACATTCCCGCACACCCTGGCTCTGGAAGATGGAGGAACGGCATATAGATTCCATCTCCGCCATGTTGGAAAACCGGTATGAGGTGGGCGGCGATGATTTAGGCGGGCAGCTGACCGAGATCGCCCGCAGGCTGGCCGGGGAATATTGGGCGGACAACGGGCGGGACTTTCTTTACATCGTTGACGATTCCTTTTTAGAGGAGTACGATGAACTTAACATCGAAGTCCAATTCAAAGCCGCCGCCACCGTCAGCATCGCCTATTCCCTGATGTCCCGCTGTGGGCTGGCCCCGGAACAGTATTTCACCCATGAGGATTTCATGCCGGTTTTCGATTTCAACACACCGGCCACCGTTGGGGCGCTGGGAACGGCGGTCAGCCAGATCAACCAGCAGGTGCTGCGGCAGATCGGCGTCACCATCTTAAATGCGGAGCGGCAGGCCGCTCAGGAAAGGAGAACAGAACATGAAGAACAATCTGACTTACAGCCGGAACGGGGACTATCTGATTCCCGACCTGCAACTGACAGAACAGCCCGAAATGCCCCTGGGCAAGTACGGCAGGATGCGGAAAACCTACTTGAAGGAACACCGGCCCATCCTTTACAACCGTCTGCTGATGAGCGAGAAGCTGTACCCGCACCTGTTGGAGATCGACCGGACCGCGAACAGCCGGTTGGAGCAGCTGATGCCCAAACTGGCGCAGGCGGCGGGCGTGACGGAGGAACTGAAAGCCCGCGATCAGATGCAGTGGGTGGGTCTGATGAACAACTGCAAGGCCCAGGCGGAGGAGATTCTGCTGGCGGAACTTATCAACAGCTGACCTTAAACCTGTTTCTTTCCGAAGCAGAACAGATTCAGAATATTGATGAAGCAGAGAATGTGAAAGCGTCCTCTGCTTTTTCTTTTGCCCAAAAGGACATTGACCATGTGCTGCGGCTGGGCGGCAATACCGACCGTCTGCGGGAGCGCGTGACAGCTGAATTTGAAAAGCAGAAGCCGGTCCCGGAGATTGCCGCCGCCCTGCAATCCCTCTATCATGGCGGTAACGGTTTTACCACCGATGCAGGCCGTATCACAGTCTGGTATGGTGAGGACGGAATCCATCTCTCTCATGGAAAATCCGCCCGATATGATAAATCCGCACAGGTTATTTCCTGGGAGGGCGCGGCGGAGCGTATTGGCGAGCTGTTGGAATCCGGTCAATTTGCTTCCAATGTGGAGCTTGCCGAGGCGGAGGGTTATGAACGCTCCCTCCTTGCCAACAAGCTCTGGAACCTGTATCACGATTTGAGCGATGAAGCCAGAGAAGCCGGATATTTACCCAGTCTGTCAGAAATCAAGGGCAACGGGTTTCCAGAAGAATCCGCATGGCTCACTGAGCAGCTGCGTGACCCGGCTTTCCGCCAGCCCCTCACAGAAGAATACGCCGCCTTTTGGACTGCCTATACGCAAGACCGTAACTTGCTGCGTTTCCATTACCACAAGCCAAAGGAGATTTGGGAAAACCTGAAAGACCTGTCACTGCCCCGCAAAGCCTTTTCATCTGAAATGGCAGAGGTTCCTGCGGTTAAGCAGTTTATTACGGAGGATGAGATCGGCGCGGCCCTTTCTGGCGGCAGCGGTTTTGCCGGGGGCAAAGGGCGCATTTATGCCTTTTTCCAGCAGCCCCATACCGACAAGGAAAAAACCGCGTTTCTCCGGCAGGAATACGGAACCGGCGGACGCTCCCACGCACTGTCCGGTGCAACGCACAGTGGCGAAGATCACGATGGAAAGGGCCTGCGCTACCAGAAAAACGGCTGTGACGATGTACGCCTGACCTGGGATAAGGTCGTGAAGCTGGTTGCCGGCCTGATCCAAAAGGATCGTTATCTGACCGAAGCAGAACGGGAACAGTATGAGAAAATCCAGGCAGAAAAGGAACTGGCAGAGGCGGGCATTGTAGAATCACAGAGCCAGCCTGCTCCTGTCCATGAAACCGAAACAGAACCGCCCCAGCCCGCGCTGGAAGAATTGCTGGAACAGTACAAGCCGGTTGTGACCGCCGCCATCATGGAGGATACGGCATACCGCAACGCCTGCGGCCATACTGACCATGAAAACGCTGTGATTGAGGGCAACGCCGCTGTACGCCGCGCGGTTCTTGGCTCCGGTGATTTGCAGCTTCTCAAACAGTATTCGGATGTGCCGGAGTTCCGCCACCGCCTGCATCAAGAGGTGATTGCCGAAACCTATCCAAAGCTCCATGAGCTTCTGCGCCCTCTCTCCCAGGACGATATTGACGAAGCCCTCTGTGCATGGAACGGCGATATGGACAGCAAACGGGCCGTAGTCCGCTATATGAAGGAGCATGGGCGGGAAAAAGATACCGCCGCATGGCTGTCCAGGGAGTACGGCGGTCCTGAACATACAAACCTGTTTATTGTCCGCGCCGGAAGCCTCGAAGAAATGGAACTGCCCTGGCCCAAGGTACAGCGCCGGATCGCCCAGCTTATCAAAGAGGACCGCTTTTTTACAGAGGCAGAACGGGATAATCTGGACGATATAGACCCTATCGCAATCCGGGAAAATCTGGCCCAGCGCGGCATTGTAAACGGGCAGGTAGTGGAACCGGAGAAGCTGGACAATGACCCCTTTATTCAGCAGGTCATGGCTGATGTGGAACAGATTGCCGCCGATGAAGCAGAACCACGCTTTTCCGTTGTTATGACCAGCGATGCGTTTCCCGACCCGGAAGATGCGTTTGCTGTCTGGGATAATCAGACCAATGATTACTATACCGCCTCTGATGGAACGGTACGGACATTTTCAAGAGAAGAAGCTGCGGAGCAATTCCTGGCCGGGCTGGAACCACAAGAGATAAAGGCGAACCGGCAAGAGGAACCGGCACAGGAAACAGCCGCACCCGCTGCGGACGAACCGGGAACACTTCCCCGCGACCCGCTGGCATCGGCCTATGGCGTAGGGGATTTTGTTTTTCTGGAAGATACCGAGTACCGCATCACCGATTTGCAGCAGGGCTATGTCCAGCTGAATGACCCCGCGCTGGCCTACCCCGTTTACCGGACAGAAAGCAAAGAACAGTTTGAACGCGCCATCCGGCAGGACCCGCGCAACAGCGCCATCACCGACTATCTCCCCGCCGATCTGGACCAGTTTTCCCCGGATTTACGGGAGGCTCTGACCGGGGATGGCGGTTTACTGGATGGGTTGGCAAAGGAGGATATAGCGGTACTGCTCCGAAGCGGCGCAGGCAATCCGGCTGTTGCCCAGCATCTTTCCCAGCGGTTTTCGGGTACAGTGGAAACCATGCAGCTGGAAACCGGGGATACGGCAGATTACAGAACAACCGACAAAGGCATGGAAGTAGAGATTTTGCGGGAGGATGAAACGGTTCTGGCGGCGCTGTATGAAAGCTGGGAACCGGTTGCCGCCGCACTCCGCGCCCTCTACCAGCAGGAACTGGACGGATTCTCCCACGAACCGGCACAGCTAAAGGAACAGCCAGCAGAGAAACAGCCGGATTTGGGGAATCCTCCCGCACCGGAACCAGCGCCGCGAATGACTACCACCCCTGTCACCCGTTATCCGGGCGAACAGAACCACCTGCCCTATGATGTGGAGATTCATACCCTGCACATAGAGAAACCGGAACCCACCCCACCCCAGCCGACAGCCGGGAACTTCCGTATCACCGACATTCACCTGGGCGAAGGAGGGCCGAAAGCAAAATTCCGGGCCAATATGGACGCTATCAGCCTCTTAAAAGAACTGGAATTTGAAAACCGGCAGGCCACGCCGGAAGAACAGGAAACACTCTCCCGGTATGTGGGCTGGGGCGGTCTGTCAGACGCTTTTGACGAGAACAAGCCCACCTGGGCAAAGGAGTTTGCGGAACTCTACGCAACGCTGTCCCCGGAGGAATATGAAGCCGCCAAAGGGACCACCTTAAACGCCCATTACACCAGCCCTACCGTTATCCAGGCCATTTATGAAGCGGTGGGGAAAATGGGATTCCAGACCGGCAACATCCTGGAACCCTCCTGCGGCGTGGGCAATTTCTTCGGTATGCTGCCGGAGGAAATGCGGGGCAGCAAACTGTACGGCGTGGAACTGGATTCCATCACCGGGCGCATCGCAAAACAGCTCTATCCCAAAGCAGACATCACTATCGCGGGCTTTCAAACCACTGACCGGCGGGATTTTTATGATTTAGCCGTAGGAAACGTGCCGTTTGGCCAGTATTCCGTCAATGACCGGGCCTATAACAAGCTGAACTTCAACATCCACAACTACTTTTTCGCCAAATCGCTGGACCAGGTGCGTCCAGGCGGCGTCGTGGCCTTTGTCACCAGCCGCTACACGATGGATTCCAAGGATTCTACGGTGCGCCGGTATCTGGCGCAGCGGGCGGAGCTGTTGGGCGCGATCCGTCTGCCCAACAATGCGTTTAAGGCCAATGCCGGGACAGAGGTGGTATCCGACATCATTTTCCTGCAAAAACGGGACCGCCCGATTGACATTGCCCCGGACTGGACGCAGACCGGACAGACCGAAGATGATTTTACCATCAACCGCTATTTCCTGGACCACCCGGAAATGGTGCTGGGCAGGCAGGAGCCGGAAAGCACCGCTCATGGCATGGATTACACCGTAAATCCCATTGAGGGATTGGAACTTTCCGACCAGCTGCACGACGCCATAAAATATATTCGCGGAACCTACCAGGAGGCCGAACTGCCGGAGCTGGGCGAGGGGGAAGAAATTGATACTTCTATCCCCGCTGACCCTGATGTAAAAAACTATTCCTATACCGTTGTGGACGGTGCGGTGTACTATCGGGAAAACAGCCGCATGGTGCGCCCCGACTTAAACGCCACCGCCGAGGCCCGCGTAAAAGGGCTGGTGGAACTGCGGGACTGTGTGCAGAAGCTCATCGCACAGCAGATGGACAGCTTTGTTTCGGATGCGGCAATCCGTGAAACCCAGGCCGAATTGAACCGGCTCTATGACGCATTTTCCGCAAAATACGGCCTTATCAATGACCGGGGGAACCGGCTGGCCTTTGCCGATGATTCCAGCTATTATCTGCTCTGCGCGCTGGAAGTCATTGACGATAACAAACATCTGAAGCAAAAGGCGGATATGTTCACCAAGCGCACCATCAAGCCCCATCAGGCTGTTACCTCGGTAGATACCGCCAGTGAAGCCCTGGCTGTTTCCATCGCGGAAAAGGCCGAGGTGGATATGGCGTACATGGCCGAACTGAGCGGCAAAACCCAGGAGGAATTGGCGCAGGAACTGCGGGGCGTGATCTTCCGTCTGCCCGGACCATTGGCGGAGGGGGAAACGCCCCGTTATGTGACAGCGGATGAATACCTCTCCGGCAACGTGCGCCGGAAACTGCGGCAGGCACAGCGGGCGGCAGACAAAGACCCCGCCTTTTCTGTCAATGTGGAGGCGCTCACCGCCGCCCAGCCCAAGGATTTGGACGCATCGGAAATCGAGGTGCGCCTGGGCGCTACCTGGATTGACAAAGACTACATCCAGCAATTCATGTACGAAACCTTCCACACCCCCTACTATCTGCAAAGGCAGATCGAGGTCAAGTATGCCTCCTACACCGCCGAGTGGCAGATCACCGGCAAAAACGCCGTTGGGTACGGCGATGTAGCCGCCAACACCACCTACGGAACCGACCGGGCCAACGCCTACAAGATTCTGGAGGACAGCTTAAACCTGCGGGATGTCCGCATCTATGACACCGTTGAGGACGCCGAGGGGCGGGAGCGCCGGGTACTCAACGCCAAAGAAACCACCCTTGCCGCCCAGAAGCAGATGGCGATCCGGGAAGCCTTCCGGGACTGGATTTGGAAGGACCCACAGCGGCGGCAGACGCTGGTGCGCCAGTACAACGAGGAAATGAACAGCATCCGCCCCCGCGAGTATGACGGGCAGCATATCCGGTTTGCGGGCATGAACCCGGAAATTACGTTACGGGAACACCAGAAAAACGCCATCGCCCATGTGCTGTACGGCGGGAATACCCTGCTGGCCCATGAGGTGGGCGCGGGCAAGACCTTTGAAATGGTAGCCGCTGCGATGGAATCCAAGCGGCTGGGCCTGTGCCAGAAATCCCTCTTTGTGGTGCCGAACCACCTGACCGAGCAGTGGGCCTCTGAGTTTTTACGGCTCTACCCTTCCGCGAATATCCTTGTCACCACCAAAAAGGATTTTGAAAGCCACAACCGCAAGAAATTCTGCGCCAGAATCGCCACCGGGGACTATGACGCGGTGATTATCGGACACTCCCAGTTTGAGCGTATTCCCATCAGCCGGGAACGGCAGGAGCGCCTGCTGCGGGAGCAGATCAACGAGATCACCGACGGGATTGCCGAGGTGGAGGCCAGCGGCGGGGAACGCTTTACCGTCAAGCAGCTGGAACGCACCAAAAAATCGTTGGAGGCAAGGCTGGAAAAATTGCAGGCCGAGGGCCGCAAGGACGATGTGATTACCTTTGAGCAGCTGGGCGTGGACCGGCTGTTTGTGGACGAGAGCCACAATTATAAGAACCTCTTTTTATACACCAAAATGCGGAATGTGGCGGGGCTTTCCACCACAGACGCGCAGAAATCCTCCGATATGTTTGCCAAATGCCGCTACATGGACGAGATCACCGGCAGCCGGGGCGTTGTGTTCGCCACCGGAACGCCGGTCAGCAACAGTATGACCGAACTTTATACCATCCAACGCTACCTCCAGTATGAGCGGCTCCAGGAATTGAACATGACCCATTTCGACTGCTGGGCCAGCCGGTTCGGGGAAACGGTGACAGCCCTGGAACTGGCTCCGGAGGGGACGGGCTACCGGGCGCGGACAAGATTTTCCAAGTTCTTTAACCTGCCGGAGCTGATGAACCTGTTCAAAGAGGTGGCGGACATCAAGACCGCCGACCAGCTGGACCTGCCCACCCCGGAGGTGGAATACCACAACGTCGTGGCAAAGCCCACCGAACACCAGCAGGATATGGTGAAGGCCCTCTCCGAGCGCGCCGCCAAAGTCCATTCGGGGACCGTTGACCCATCAACCGACAATATGCTGAAAATCACCTCGGATGGCCGAAAGCTGGGGCTGGACCAGCGCATTATCAACCCCATGCTGCCGGACGAACCCGGCACAAAAGTCAACCAGTGCGTGGACAATATCCTGCAAATCTGGCGGGACGGACAGCCGGAAAAGCTGACCCAGCTGGTGTTTTGCGACATTTCCACACCCCAGGCGGCTGGCTCCAAAAAGGTGGCCAAGACGCTGGATAACCCGATGCTTCATGCGCTGGAACAAGCAATTCCAGAGCCGGAGAACCCGCTGGCCTTTACGGTCTATGAGGACATCCGGCAGAAACTCATCGCACAGGGTATGCCCGCCAGCCAGATCGCGTTTATCCATGAGGCCAATACCGAAGTCCGCAAAAAGGAGCTGTTCTCCAAAGTCCGCTCCGGCCAGGTGCGCGTCCTGTTAGGCTCCACCCAGAAGATGGGGGCCGGGACCAACGTGCAGGATTTGCTGGTGGCCCTTCACGATCTGGACTGCCCCTGGAGGCCCGGAGATCTGGCCCAGCGAAAAGGGCGGATCGAGCGCCAGGGCAACCAGAACCCGCTGGTCCATGTTTACCGCTATGTGACCGAAGGGACCTTCGACGCATACCTCTGGCAGACGGTGGAGAACAAGCAGAAATTCATCTCCCAGATCATGACCTCAAAATCCCCGGTCCGCAGCTGTGACGATGTGGACGAAACCGCCCTGTCCTTTGCGGAGATCAAGGCCCTATGCGCCGGGGACCCCCGCATCAAGGAGCGTATGGATTTGGATGTGGAGGTATCCCGCTTAAAGCTGATGAAGGCCGACCACCAGAGCAAGCAGTACCGGCTGGAAGATCAGCTGTTAAAGCACTTCCCGGAGGAGATCGAGAAACACAAAGGCTTTATCCAGGGCTTGGAAACGGATATGGAAACCCTGGCGGCGCACCCCCACCCGACAGACGGATTTACCGGCATGGAAGTCCGGGGCGATACGCTCACCGACAAAGAGAACGCCGGAGCCGCCCTTTTGGACGCCTGCAAGGAGGTTAAAGGCTCCGAGCCGGTGCAGGTCGGCAGCTACCGGGGATTTGCTATGTTTGTAACCTTTGACGCTTTCCAGAAGGAATATATGCTCCAACTGAAAGGCAGGATGACCCACCGTACCGCCCTGGGCGCGGACCCGCGCGGCAACCTGACCCGGATTGACAACGCGCTTTCCCAGATGCCCCAGCGGTTGGAAAGCGTCAAAGTCCAGCTGGATAACCTTTACCAGCAGCAGGCCGCCGCAAAGGAGGAAGTGGGCAAAGCCTTCCCCTATGAGGAGGAATTGCGGGTCAAGAACGCCCGTCTGGTGGAGCTGGATATGGAGCTGAACATGGACAGCAAGGGGCAGTCCCGTCCAGAAGCGGCGATTGCCAAGCGCGAAAGGCCCTCGGTGCTGGAAGGGCTGAAACGCCCCATCCCGCCCCGCAGCATGGAAAAGAAACCCAAACAACAGGAACAGGAGGCAAGATAATATGAACAGCAACGAAAAGAATACGGCCCTTTATGAGAAGATGGCCGCTGAACAGGATACCTTCCGGGATTGGCTGAAAAGCCAGTCCCCGGAGGAGGTCTTAAACCATGCCTATGAGTACACCGTCCGGGAGGACATTGTGATGGCGATGGAGGAACTGGAACTCTCCGATAACCAGGCACAGGCGCTTCTGGATTCCCCCTCCCCGCTGGCTGATGTGTACCGGCATTTTGAAAAGCTGGAAACCGGCTATATGGATGTGATCCGGGAAAGCATTGAGGAACGGGCCAATGAGATGTGCAAGGAAAAAGAGGAACAGAGAGCCGCCCCGGTCTATCCCCACTCCGCCGCCTATGCGTCCGAGCATGGGGAGATGGCGCAGTACCGCGCCTCCCTGCAAGTCAGTCTTGCCTGCAAAGAAGCCATTGAGCAGGCCATCAGCGCCCACTATGGGGATAACCGCCTGAATACCGAGGCCGCTGTCAAAGAAGTGCTGGAACAGTTCGGGCCGGAGCGTGTGCAGGTTATCCTTGCCAATACGGTGCTGAAAAAGGAGCATGACGGGCGTATCTCCCGCGATAACAAAGCCTGGGCGAAAACAATCCCCATGCCGGAGGATGGCGGCGATCCCCGCCACAGTTATGCCCTGGTGGTGGATAAGGTCAACCCCGGCCTGACCGATCTGTTTGTGAAGCAGGCGCGGAAAGTCCTTCAAGCCCCGGAAAAAGGCTCCGTCCTGGAAAAACTCAAACAGGAGCCGCCGGAACGCAAACCCGCTGCCCCTAAGAAACGGGAACCGGAACGATGAGCGCGGCAAAGCGGAAACGGGAGGTACAGGTGAATTTCCGGGTTTCCCCGGAGGAGCTTGCTCTGATCGAGCAGAAAATGTCCCAGCTTGGAACCGTCAACCGGGAAGCCTATCTGCGGAAAATGGCGCTGGACGGGTATGTGGTAAAGCTGGATTTGCCGGAACTGAAGGAGCTGGTGTCCCTGATGCGCTATTCCAGCAACAACCTGAACCAGCTGACCCGTAAAGTGCATGAAACCGGGCGGGTTTATGACGCTGACCTGGAGGATATATCCCAGCGGCAGGAACAGCTTTGGGAGGGTGTGCAGAAGATACTGGCCCAGCTTTCCAAGCTCTCCTGACCGGATAGTTTGCTCCATCTGCGGAGGGAGGAACGGCGTTCTTCGCCGCGCCTTCCTCCGTTTTTTCTTTTTGACGGTAAACTTGCCGGATGTGCCGGAATCATGGATAATAGCGGCAGAACAGGGTTTTACGAAAGGAGTGGACTGCTATGATGTCATTTGAACAGGTGATAGACATTTTTGGGGACTATCTGGCATTGGATACAGAAATGGAAGTCTGCAAAAGCCGGTATGGGTATATCCGGGTGGAGTTTCATGGGACAGGGGAATTACCCGGCTATTGCAGCGGCATGGTCTGCCGTACCCCAAAGGAGCTTTTTGACCTTCTGCTTTCCGATTATGAAAGCTATCTGGAAATCCAGCGGACAAAGGGACGCAGGAATGTGACGGAGGAAGATAAAAACGAAATTGCCGCACTGTGCCAATCCCGTTTGGAGAGGTGGGAAAAAGGAAACGCCAGATAGCTTTGGGTGATTTACTTTTGGCATGAAACAGGATAATCCGATATAAAAATGTTGAATAAAAAGAAACAAGCGGTCTGCATATGCAGGCCGTTTTGTTATGAAGGGAGGATTCCATCATGGCAACCACACGCATCATGCCGCTGCACATTGGCAAAGGCCGCACCGAAAGTCAGGCGGTCAGTGACATTATCGACTATGTATCCAACCCGCAAAAGACAGATAACGGCAGGCTCGTCACCGGCTTTGCGTGTGACAGCCGGGTAGCCGACGCCGAGTTTCTGCTGGCAAAACGGGAGTACATTTCCACCACCGGACGGGTACGCGGCGAGGACGATGTGCTGGCCTACCATGTCCGGCAGTCCTTTGTCCCCGGTGAGATCACCCCGGAAGAAGCCAACCGGCTGGGCGTGGAGTTTGCAAAGCGGTTCACCAAGGGCAGTCACGCCTTTGTGGTCTGTACCCATATCGACAAGTCCCATATCCATAACCACATCATCTGGAACGCGGTCAATCTGAACTGTGACCGGAAATTCCGAAACTTTTGGGGCAGTACCCGCGCGGTCCGGCGGCTCAACGATACCATCTGTGTTGAGAACGGCTATTCCATTGTAGAGGACCCAAAACCGCATGGAAAAAGCTATAACAAGTGGCTGGGGGATCAGGCGAAGCCCTCCCACCGGGAACAGCTCCGCGTGATGATTGACCAGGCATTAGAACAGAAACCGGCAGACTTTGACGGGCTGTTAAAGCTGCTTGCGGAAATGGGTTGTGAGGTGTCACGCCGGGGACAGGCAATCCGGCTCAAAGCCCCCGGCTGGAAGAATGTTGCCCGCATGGATGAAAAGCTGGGACAAGGGTACAGCGAAGATGAAATACGGGCGGTCCTTGCCGGAGAAAAGCAGCATACGCCCCGCAGAAAAGACGCGGTTTCAACTCCCACTCCCAAGGTCAATCTTCTGGTGGATATTCAGGCAAAATTGCAGGCCGGAAAAGGCGCTGGCTACGCGCGCTGGGCAAAGGTATTCAATCTGAAACAGATGGCGCAGACAATGAACTACCTCACCGAGCATGGCCTGCTGGAATATGCAGTCTTGGAAGAAAAAGCGGCGGCTGCTACCACCCGCCACAATGAGCTGTCGGCGCAGATCAAGGCGGCGGAAACCCGCATGGCGGAGATAGCCGTACTGCGGACCCACATCATCAATTACGCCAAGACCCGCGAGGTCTATGCGGCCTACCGCAAGGCGGGATATTCCAAGAAATTTTTAGCGGAACATGAAGCGGATATTCTGCTCCACAAGGCGGCAAAACAGGCATTTGACGATTTGGGTATCAAGAAGCTGCCCACCGTCAAGAGCTTGCAGGCCGAGTACGCAACATTGTTGGAAGGAAAGAAAAAAGACTATGCCGAGTACCGGCGTTCCCGCGAGGAAATGCGGGAACTGCTGGCCGCAAAAGCCAACGTGGACCGGCTGATGGGATATGGGGAGGAACGCCAGAATGACCGGGAAAAGGAACAGGGGCAGGATCGCTGACGCGCCTGTTTTTTCGCATTTTCTCACCGCCGCAGGCCGGTAAAAAGCGTTCCGCAGGAACGCGCAGCCACAGAATGAAATTCTGTGTTCAAAGGGGCTTGGGGAATCCCCAACAAGCAGCGCCAGGAGCCGGATGGCTATCCTGGGGCATTGCTTGCCACGGTTATCCCGGAACGGGATAACCTTCTTTTTCTCGAAAAAGAACAAAGCCGGTGAGGAATTTGTTAAATTCACTCACCGGCTCAATTCGTTTCAAATTTCTCGGATAGTTCGGTTAGTTCTTTCATGGTTTCCTGCGTATGGTGCAAGAGGGTTTCACGCATTTCTGACGGGCAGCTGCAATACAGCATCTTCATCTGACCGGCTCCCTCATCTTCCGGGGAAACATCCGGATTGATTAAAGAATCCAGAGAAATCGGCAGTACCTTTGCCAGTGCCTTCAAAATCAAAAAGGACGGATTCATCTGCCCTTTTTCAATCTTGGCAATCTGCTTGACAGATACATGGCTCAAATCAGAAAGCTCCTGCTGTGTCAGGCTTTTTCCTTTTCGGGCTTCCCGCATTTTTTGCCCTAAAGCGGTTAAATCATCAATCGGCATAATCATTCACCTCGAATATATTCTATCGTGCCGATTTACACAAAGGAATAACCTTATTATGCCGACTAACAGGTATGATTATGCTGTTTTTTTAGTGAGATATAAACGCTATCCTTGTATCACTAACCAAATCAAATTATAATAGAGGTGGATATTTTTTTGAAAAAATCCGTCCGCTGTAACATTTCGCGGACATTTGCCTGTTATACTATCTGCAAAAAGCAAAGGAAGTGAGGATATGAAGCAGATTTTAATTGTCGAGGACGACAGTTTTTTGAATAAGATGTTGGCCTATAACCTGACCGCAGACGGGTACGGCGTGACTTCTGCCCTAAACGCCAGAACCGCAGCCAACGCCATCCGCCAGCGGGAATTTGACTTAGTGCTGCTGGACATCAACCTGCCAGACGGGAACGGTTTTGAGCTGTGCAAACTGATAAAGCCCCAGCACCCGGACACCATCGTGATTTTCCTGACCGCCAACGATCAGGAGAGCGACCAGATACGGGGCTATGAGGTGGGCGCGGTGGACTACATCACAAAGCCCTTTGTGATCGGGGCCTTGCAGCGGAAAATCAAAGCCATGTTTGCCATGCTGGAACACCACAAACCGGCCAAGGACATTTACGACGACGGGCGGCTGTTTCTGGACTTCTCGGAGCAGACGGCTTCCCTAAACGGCAAGCCCCTGACCCTATCCCCGATGGAGTATAAAATGTTGAACCTGTTCCGTAAAAATCCCCGGCAAGTGCTGACCCGTGGGCAGCTTTTGGAAAAGCTGTGGGATATAGACGAAAGGTTTGTGGACGAACACACCCTGACAACCTCCATCAGCCGGATTCGCAGCAAGATCGAATCCGGCGGCGGCGCCCCCTACATCAAGACTGTTTACGGTATGGGCTATCAATGGACGGGAGGCGAGGCAAAATGAAGTTTCAAAACCTTTCGGTAAAGCGGCTGTTTGACCGGGTTGCAATAGGACTTGTCCTCTCCATGTCCGGGATCACCATAGCCATGTCTCTTGTAACAAAACAGACGGCGGTGCTGCTAACGGGCGGGGCGCTGCTGCTGTGCGCCCTTGTGGGGATTTTTGTACTGACGCAGGCGTTTGGAAAACGGCTGTCGCAGTTTACCACAGACCTGTGCCAAACCTTAGACCACATGATTGCTGGGAATGAAGCGCCAAAGCGCCCGGAGGACAGCGAAACCCAGCTTGCCAGAATCGGACACCGGCTGGCAAGACTTTACCAGATCATGCAGGAGAACCGTCGCAAGGTGGACGAGGAACGGCAGGAGTTACAGACCCTTGTATCGGATATTTCCCATCAGGTAAAAACGCCGGTAAGCAATCTGAAAATGGCGACGGACACCCTGCTGGAAAAGCCCATGACAGAGGCAGAGCGCACAGACTTTATCCGGGGAATCCGCAGCCAGACGGATAAGCTGGACTTTCTCTTTCAAGCTCTTGTGAAAACCTCCCGGCTGGAAACGGGCGTGATCCAGTTGGATAAGAAACCGGGACGCCTCTTTGATACCGTGGCACAGGCCATGAGTGGGATCGTGTATGCGGCCGAGAAAAAGGAAATCGCCGTGTCCGTAGACTGCCCGGAGGATTTGACCGTTTCCCATGACAGTAAGTGGACATCCGAAGCCCTCTTTAACTTGCTGGACAATGCGGTGAAGTACACCCCGGCAGGCGGGGAAATCGCTGTGTCGGTGGTACTGTGGGAAATGTATGTGGAGATCAAAGTGGCCGACACCGGCAAGGGCATTTCGGAAAGCAATCAGGCCGCCATCTTCCGGCGCTTCTATCGTGAGGAAGAAGTACACGAACAACAGGGGGTTGGCATTGGCCTTTATCTGGCCCGCGAGATCATAACGCGGCAGGGCGGCTATATCAAAGTGGTTTCGGAGCCAGGCAGAGGTTCGGAATTTTCCATTATGTTGCCTACAAAATGAAAGTAAATGAGCGAGGTGTCTGTATTATGAATAAACGAGAAAAAGCAATCCAACTGTGGTTTGAATTGATAATATTTTTACAGAAGATGCACTGCAATTCAAAAATGGAGGATTAGGATATAGATGGAAAACAAACAAATTGTAAAGAATTTCTATGAATTGGTTGTATCAAAAAACTCGTTGCAAGAACTCTACCAGTATATATCGAAAGACTGCCGCCTTAATATTGGTAATGAAAAAATACCATTTGGATTAGAAGGTATGAGAGAACATCTTGTTGCTATAAAAAAGACTTACCCGGATTATACGATAAAAATATTACGGCAATTTTCTGATGGCGATTATGTAATATCTGAAATTCTTATGGAAGGTACACATGAAGGGGAATGGATGGGAATAAAGCCGACACATAAAAAACTGGTATTTACTGGTGTTAATATTGACAAAGTAATAAACGGCAAAATAGTAGAGCATGGCGGCTCCGTTAATACATTTGAAACATTGCTTGAGCATGACTTAATTAGGCCCGTATAAGGACGTAAAAATATGATGTATCGTACAGAATCATTAGAAAAAATTACCGTTAAAAATGTAATTAAGAGAATCAACACAAAAATAGAGGAAATGGAAAAACAAAGTTATCGGCTTGTTACAATATTGTTTTGGGGCACAGAAAAACCGTATTGTTTTCAAAAAGGGGTTGGAAGGCAGCTTGCCTTGAACTGCTGCTGTCTTTCAAGTTCAGTATAATAGAATGCGGCGGACGGCCATTCCCGGCTGCCCGCCGAAAATTTTTTTGAAATGTCCGAGTATTGTAACATTTCACCCAGATTTTCAATGAAATTTTTTGGCCGCTGTAACATTTCGCGGACATTTGGGTTTTACAATAACCTTATCAACAGGCAGAAAGCCTTGAAAGGGGTTTTGAGTATGAGCATTTTACAGACGATTGATCTGAAAAAGTATTACGGCACAGAGCCGAACATTACCCGCGCCCTTGATGGCGTGAACTTCTCTGTGAACGAGGGCGCGTTTGTGGCCGTTGTGGGAACTTCCGGCAGCGGCAAGTCCACCCTGCTTCACATGATGGGCGGGCTGGACACCCCCACCAGCGGAACCGTGACTGTCCGGGGCGAAGAACTGGCAAAGAAGAACGACGAACAGCTTACCATCTTCCGTCGCCGCAACATCGGCTTTATCTTCCAGAACTATAACCTTGTTCCCATCCTGAATGTGTATGAGAATATCGTCCTGCCGGTGGAGCTGGACGGGGACACGGTGGATCAGAAGTTTTTGGACGAGATCGTTCACCTGCTGGGGCTGGAAGATAAACTGAAAAATATGCCAAACAATCTTTCCGGCGGACAGCAGCAGCGTGTGGCGATTGCCCGCGCCCTGATTACCAAACCGGCCATTGTGCTGGCCGACGAGCCGACCGGCAACCTTGACAGTAAGACCAGCGCCGAGGTGCTGGGGCTTATCAAACGCACCAGTGCGGAGTTCCGGCAAACTGTCGTAATGATTACCCACAACAATGACATTGCCCGCCTTGCAGATCGGATTATCCGCATTGAGGATGGCAAGATTGTGGAATAAGGAGGTGGCAGGCTATGACATGGCCTTTTGAAAATGATACCAGCGCCATTACAAAGAAGCTGGCAAAGAAAAGTTTACAAAGCGAGAAGCGCCGGAATCTGATGGTGGTGATCGCCGTTGCGCTGGCGGCATTTCTGATCTGCTTTACGGGAATTGTATCTACTTCCCTGACACAAATGCAGCGTAATCAGGTTGTCGATACTTATGAGGCGGTCTGGCTGGGCGTAGAGGAAAACGACATTGAAACCCTGAAAGGACTGCCGGAGTTTGAGCGCGTAGGCGGCTACTATATGCTGGGTGAGGAACTTTCGGAACAAGGCTATCATGCGTCCTATGTGTATTGCGACGCGCAAATGATGGAGATTACCAAGGCACAGATGAAGTTGTTAGAGGGCCGGGTTCCTGAAAAAGCAAATGAAGTTGTCGTAAGCGAATACTTTCTTTCCACCTATGGAAACAATGCCAAGATCGGGGATACTGTGACCTTAGATACCGAGAGTTTTCATGGTGATTATGTCGTTACCGGCATTATGGACAGCGTAAATGAAAAAGAAGCGAATACCTGCGCTATCATTCTTTCCAACGCTGCCCTGACAGAATGGAAAGGGTTTGACCCGACTGGCTATCGCGCCTATGTCCATTTCAAAAACAGCGACCAGTTGGGCGAAGAACTGATAACTTCTTATTGCAGGGAGATTACAGAGGAATATCAGCTTCCTAATCTCCGCATGAACAACAGGTATTTTACTTATGTTTCTAAGTCCTTTAATTTTGCACTGATGGCTGGCGTGATTGCCATTGTTCTGATCGGCGGCTATATTGTGATCCAGAGTATCTTCCGTATCTCCATCAATGACAAAATCCAGAGCTACGGGCAGCTTCGGACGATTGG